>NZ_JAIUJR010000010.1 GCF_020166335.1 Winogradskyella alexanderae
GCCCGTTAGCGCCGATGGTACTGCTTTCTGTGGGAGAGTAGGTCGCCGCCTTTCTTTTGAAAAGCCCCTTGCAAATAGCAAGGGGCTTTTTTTATGGTGCTAAAACAGCCTTCCGCAACAGGTATTATTTAAACATATTTTTAATAGGTTTTGCTACAGAAATATTATTATACTTAGTATCAATAAGGTCTAGATTTTACTATCTTCGGCTTAATTTAGAATATAGATAATTCCTTTTATTTTATTTGACAGTATCAATTAAGTTTTAATGAATAAAGCAATTTACATAACTTCAAATGATTCTGATAGTGGTAAATCAATTTTGACTATCGGAATAATGAATTCATTATTAAGGAGTAAACCGAGTGTTGGATATTTTAGACCGATTATTGACGATACAACACATAAGAGAGATAATCATATAAACACAGTACTAACCTACTTTTCAATAGATATTGGCTATGAAGATGCTTATGGTTATCCCATTTCGAAGCTCATTAAGAAGTGGAACAATGACAAGAAAGAAGCTATTTTGAATACAATAATAAAAAAGTATAAAAAACTTGAAGAAAGATTTGATTTTGTTATTGTTGAGGGTAGTGATTTTTCTGATCTTAGTTCGATAATAGAACTTGATTTAAATATACTTATAGCAAAAAACCTCGGAATACCAGTCATAATCATTTCAAGTGCCCTAGATAAACGACTTGATGATTTTGCTGACAACTTGCATCTCACCTATGATTCATTTATACAAAAAGATGTTAATGTCATTGCTACGGTCGCTAATAAAGTAGAACAGAATCAAGTTGATACTGTGAAAGAGAAAATGAAAGATCTCTTTCCAAAATCCGTCATTGCCAATGTAATCCCTATTTATCATAAGTTGAAAAATCCAACTATGAAGGAATTAGTGGATTATATGAATGCTGATATTTTATTTGGATCCGAATTACTGGATAGACCAACTGGTGAAATAGAAATAGGAGCTATGCAATTACAGCACTTCTTAGAGTACTTGACAGAAGACGCAGTAATCGTTACACCTGCTGATCGTGAAGATATTCTTATGGGGACACTACAGGCGAATATTTCTACGAATTACCCTAGTATAGCAGGAATAATTTTAAGTGGTAAAATGGAATTGTCAGGTTCTATAATTAGGCTTATTGATGGACTGGATAAGATAATTCCAATTGTCAGAGTAAAAGAACCAACGTTTAACATCGCATCCCAATTGGCTAATGTCAGATCTCATATCTATTCTACAAATACAGATAAAATTAAAATTTCTATTGATGTGTTTGAACGTCACATTGACGTGGACAGATTGATGAAGCATTTAGAGTCTTTTGAAGTTAGTAAGATAATGACACCCCGAATGTTTCAGTATTATTTGGTGAAACGCGCAATGCAAGTCAGAAAACACATTGTGTTACCTGAAGGAAATGACGATAGGATTTTAATAGCGGCTTCTAAACTTCAAGAATTAGATATTATTGATTTAACACTCTTAGGAGTTGAAACTAAGATAAAGGCTTCTGTTGAGCGATTGAATATACCTTTTGATTTTGATAAGGCTTCTATCATAAATCCCAATGAATCTGAATATTTAGAAGATTTTACTAGTACACTCTATGAGTTAAGAAAACATAAAGGACTTAGTCCTGCTACGGCAGAAGATTTGATAAGGGACGTATCTTACTTTGGTACGATGATGGTTTATAAAGGACTAGCCGACGGTATGGTGTCAGGAGCTATTCATACCACCCAGCATACCATTAGACCTGCACTTCAATTTATTAAAACCAAGCCTGGATTTTCTGTAGTATCATCAATATTTTTTATGTGTTTAGAAGATAGGGTTAGTGTTTTTGGCGATTGTGCAATTAATCCAAATCCTACGGCCGAACAGCTAGCAGATATTGCTATAGCTTCTGCAGACTCTAGTATCGCATTTGGAATAGATGCCAAAGTAGCTATGCTATCTTATTCTTCAGGAGTCTCTGGGCAAGGAGAAGATGTAGATACGGTTAAAAGAGCCACAGCAATTGTGAGAGAAAAACGACCAGACCTGAAAGTGGAAGGTCCGATACAGTACGATGCAGCTGTCGATCCTGAAGTAGGCAGAAAAAAATTACCATATTCAGAAGTTGCGGGTCAAGCAAGTGTATTAATTTTCCCTGATTTAAATACGGGTAATAATACCTATAAAGCAGTTCAAAGAGAGACGGGGGCTCTTGCAATAGGACCAATGTTACAAGGTCTTAACAAGCCAATTAATGATTTGAGCAGAGGCTGTACTGTAGATGATATATTTAACACAGTAATAATTACTGCAATTCAAGCACAAGATTAAAACATTAATAATGAAAATCTTAGTTCTAAATTCAGGGAGTTCGTCTGTAAAGTATCAATTATTTTTAATGCCTGAGCAAAAGGTTATTTGTTCTGGTGTTATAGATAGAATAGGTCAATTAGATTCTAGCATTAAGTTTAATTCTACCGAATTTAAAATTGATGAACAAATTAAAATTGCCAATCATAAAGAAGCCCTAGATTATATTGTTAAATTGTTACTTGACCATAATAATGGTGTTATAACTTCTGTCGAAGAAATTGACGCTGTTGGCCATAGAGTTGTTCATGGCGGTAATGATTTTAAAGATACAATAGAAATAAATAAGAACGTTAAGAATACTATCGAGGAGTTGTCTGTTTTGGCACCCTTACATAATCCACCAAACTTAAAAGGAATTAGTGTTGCCGAGGCCGCATTTTCTAAGGCAAAACAAGTAGCAGTTTTTGACACTGCATTTCATCAAACAATACCTGAGGTAGCCCATAAATATGCAATTCCAAATGTATTTTTTGATGACCATAAGATTCGTCTCTATGGATTTCATGGAACAAGCCATAAATATGTCTCTGAAAAAGCCGTAAACTTTTTAGGAAAAAAGAACTCGAAAATCATTTCAATTCACCTTGGTAATGGGTGTAGCATTACAGCTATTAAAAATGGAAGAAGTATAGATCACAGTTTAGGTTTTGCCCCTGTTAACGGTTTAATAATGGGTACGCGATCCGGTGATATAGATCACTCATTAATATTTTATTTGGTAAATACTTTAGGTTATAATCTAGACGAAGTAGATAATATTTTACAAAGGGAAAGCGGAATGCTAGGTTTAACAGGTTTTAGTGATCTGAGAGATATTGAATCTGAAGCTGAAAAAGGAGATAAAGCGTGTAAAGTTGCTTTAGCCATGAATGCTTATAGAATCAAAAAGTATATTGGTGGCTATATTGCTTCCATGAATGGTTTAGATTGTTTAATATTTACGGCAGGAATTGGAGAAAACTCTGCAATGATACGAGAATTAGTTTGTTCTGATATGGAAACTTTTGGTATAAAACTAGATATTGAAAAGAACAGAGCAAAGACATCAGGTATTCGGGATATTAGTCACATTGAAGCACAAGTTAGAATATTGGTAATACCAACAAACGAAGAGCTCGAAATCGCAATGCAGACCTATAAACTTATAAAGAATAAAAGCCAAGTGTAGGTAGGAACTTGACTTTCTTATTGTTGTGCTAATACAATTTATCCTTTAATTACACCCCTAGAGATTACAATTTTTTGTATCTCTGAAGTCCCTTCATAAATCTGTGTAATTTTTGCATCACGCATTAGTCGTTCTACATGATATTCTTTTACAAAACCATTACCACCGTGTATCTGAACAGCTTCAACAGTTTGCTCCATAGCAACTTTTGATGCATACAATTTTGCCATTGCACTTGACATATCATGATTTAATCCTTGATCTTTTTCCCAAGCTGCTTTCATTACTAAATGACGTGCAGCTTCAATCTCAGTATACATGTCAGCCAGCTTAAATGCTACAGCTTGGTGATTGCAAATTTCAGTACCAAATGCCTTCCTTACCTTAGAATATTCTAATGCCAATTCATAAGCTCCAGAAGCAATTCCTAAAGCTTGGGCCGCGATACCTATACGACCACCAGAAAGTGTTTTCATGGCAAACTTAAATCCAAAACCGTCTTCACCAATCCTATTTTCTTTTGGTACTTTAACATCATTAAACTGAAGCGTATGTGTATCACTACCACGTATACCTAATTTATCTTCTTTAGGACCAATATCAAAACCCGGAGTACCTTTCTCTACTATAAATGCATTAATACCTCTGTGCCCTTTTTCTCTATCAGTCTGAGCAATTACCAAATAAACATCAGATCTACCACCATTTGTAATCCAGTTTTTAGTGCCGTTAATTACATAATGATCACCCTTGTCTATTGCAGTTGTTTTTTGAGATGTTGCGTCACTACCTGCTTCTGGTTCACTAAGACAAAACGCACCAACATACTCACCAGTCGCCAGCTTAGTCAAATACTTTTGCTTTTGTTCTTCAGTGCCATATTTCTCAATACCATAACAGACCAAAGAATTATTGACCGATACAATAACAGAAGCAGAAGCATCAATTTTTGAAAGTTCTTCCATAATCAACACGTAGGAAATTGTATCCATACCGCTACCACCATATTTTGGATCTACCATTATTCCCATAAATCCAAGTTCTCCCATTTTCTTTACCAACTCATCAGGGAATACTTGGTTTTCATCTCTTTCAATAACTCCTGGTAGTAATTCTGTGCGCGCAAAATCTCTTGCCGCCTCACGTATCATCAAATGCTCTTCGGTTAAGCTAAAGTCCATATGTTTAAATGATTAATAATTTGATAAAAATTTGGTGCAAAGATAATTGATATTTGCTGTATTTTCAATAACTAATACTAATTTTACTAATATGATAAATTCGTCTTATAATGTTATTGGTGTTATGTCGGGAACCTCCTTGGATGGCATAGATTTAGCCTATGTGAAATTCGAGTTCTCTAATTCATGGAATTTTGAAATAAAACATTGTGAGACAGTTTCGTATTCAAAACAATGGGTAAACAAACTCAAATCATTAATTGATTTGTCTGAAGATGAATTAAACAAAATAGATAGTTCGTATACAAAATATTTGGGTTTTACTATTAAAGATTTTATTGCAAGAAATAATTTAGTTGGTATCGATTTTGTGTCATCACACGGACATACGGCACTTCATAAGCCAGATCAAGGTCTAACATATCAAATTGGAAACAATCAAGAACTGGCCGATATAATAGGGAATAAAATAATTTGTGACTTTAGAACTCAAGACGTAACATTGGGAGGTCAAGGTGCACCTTTAGTTCCTATTGGTGACAAGCTGTTGTTTGGAGTTTTTGATTATTGTTTAAATCTTGGTGGCTTTGCGAATATTTCCTTTCAGCAAAACAATCAAAGAATAGCGTTTGACATTTGTCCGGTAAATATTGTCCTTAACCACATAGTTTCAAAAATTGGATTAGACTATGACAAAAACGGAGAGTTGGCTTCTAGTGGAAAGGTCAACAGCCAACTACTGAGCGAGTTAAATAATTTACCTTTTTATAATCTAACTTTTCCGAAATCCCTAGGTTTAGAGTGGGTAAAACAAGAAGTCTTTCCATTGATCAAAAGTCATATCCTAAGAATTGAAGATGTACAGTGTACTCTAGTAGAGCACATTGCAATTCAAATTTCAGACATAATTAATGTTCGTGACAGAAAAGTTTTAGTTACTGGAGGAGGTGCTTATAATACTTACTTAATCTCAAGAATTAAGCATTATGTTCCTGCTCAGATTATAATACCAGAAAACAATCTTGTTGAGTTTAAGGAAGCATTAATATTTGCCTTTTTAGGTGTTTTAAAAGCCAGAAATGAAGCCAATTGTCTCGCAAGTGTTACTGGTGCAAAAAGGGATCATTCGTCTGGTAGGATATTGTATCCAAAACCTCAAATTTAATTTTTATTTCACTCGATAGCTTTTATTGTTTTTTATATTTGTTACATCTAAACAAATCAATCAATTTGATAAAGGAATTACTTCAGAAATACGAAAATAAAGCACCTGAAATCGTATTTCATTGGAATGATCCAGAAACCGATGCAGAAGGTTGGGTCGTAATTAACTCCTTACGAGGAGGAGCTGCGGGAGGTGGTACACGCATGCGGAAGGGGTTGGATATGAACGAAGTGTTGTCCCTAGCTAAAACCATGGAAGTAAAGTTTACAGTTTCAGGTCCTTCAATTGGCGGTGCAAAATCTGGAATTAATTTTGATCCAAAAGATCCTAGAAAAAAGGGGGTTTTAGAACGTTGGTATCAAGCCGTATCACCATTGCTCAAGAGTTATTATGGAACAGGAGGCGATTTAAATGTTGATGAAATAAACGAAGTAATTCCAATAACTGAAGAAAGCGGTGTTTGGCATCCTCAGGAAGGTGTTTTTGAGGGCCATTTTAAGCCAACTCAAGCAGATAAAATAAATAGAATTGGACAGTTAAGGTATGGCGTAATTAAGGTTATTGAAAACCCAAATTATTCACCTGATGTATCACGAAAGTACACTGTTGCTGACATGATTACTGGTTATGGTGTGGCAATAGCAGCAAAGCATTTCTACGAGTTAAATGAGGAGTCAATAAAAGGAAAGCGGGTAGTTGTGCAAGGATTTGGAAATGTTGGCGCGGCTGCAGCATTTTATTTTGCTCAGATGGGAGCTAAGATAGTTGGTATTATTGATAGGCCAGGTGGTTTAATCAAACCTGACGGGTTTACGCTTCAAGAAATAACGCAACTTTTTCTTAATAAAACAGGTAATTTTTTGGTTGCAGAAAATTTAATACCTTTTAATGAAATTAATAGCTTAATATGGTCGTTAAAGGCAGAAGTTTTTGCTCCATGTGCTGCCTCAAGGTTAATAACCAAAGAGCAGGTTGACCAAATGATTAATACAGGACTTGAAGTAATAACATGTGGCGCAAATGTACCTTTTGCTGATAAAGAAATTTTCTTCGGTCCTATTATGGAATATACCGACAAAAGAGTAAGTTTAATACCAGATTTCATATCTAATTGCGGAATGGCAAGGGTTTTTGCTTATTTTATGGAACGAAGAGTACAAATGACAGACCAAGCAATATTTAAAGATACCTCTCGAGTAATAAAAAAGGCCCTCAAAGAGGTAAAAAAGAAAAACTCCGGTAGAGTTGAAATAAGCAAAACAGCCTTCGAAATAGCATTAAGGCAATTAATATAAATATCCCTTAGTATGGAAACCGTAATAATTCTTGTTTTTATAGGTGGCTATTTGGCCATAACATTAGAGCATAGCATCAAAATTGATAAGTTAATTCCTGCATTGGTAATGATGGCTATTAGTTGGGCTTTAATATCATTGGGCATTGATGATTTTTCTCAATGGTTTGATTCTACAAAGCACAACCTAATGGAAAATTTTGGAGTATTAGGGCATGAAGAGAAGATGCATCTTATGGAGGAGACATTACTTCATCATTTGGGTAAAACTGCCGAAATTCTGGTATTTCTTCTTGGCGCGATGACCATTGTAGAAATTATTGATTATTTCGATGGGTTTTCTACGATCAAATCTGCCGTAAATTTCAACAGTCGAAAAAAATTACTTTGGATGTTTGCCGTTCTGGCGTTTCTACTCTCTGCCATAATTGATAATTTAACTGCTACTATTGTTCTCATATCTATACTTCAAAAAATTGTCAAAGACCGAAACATACGAATTTGGTTTGCTGGTCTTATTATAATTGCTGCAAACGCAGGAGGTGCTTGGTCGCCAATAGGCGATGTAACAACTACGATGCTTTGGATTGGAGATAAGGTGTCTACAGGTAAGTTATTTATCTACTTATTCATTCCGTCCTTATTGTGTATGGTTGTGCCAACATTTATTGCATCCTTGCTTCCTACTTTTAAGGGGGAATTAGAACTTCAAGCAGATGATAATAAACCGAAAAATAGATATAGCTCAACCATGCTATTTTTAGGATTAGGGGCAATTGTATTTGTTCCGGTATTTAAGGTTATTACGCACCTACCACCATACGTTGGCATGATGTTGTCTTTAGGTGTTGTTGCAGTTTTCGCTGAGATTTACAGTAATTCAAAATTTGCTATGTCAACGGCTCATATTGATGATCATCATCTCGAACATTCAAGTCATAGTCCTGTTCATTATTCCTTGTCAAAAATAGAATTACCTAGTATTCTATTTTTCTTAGGTATTTTAATGGCCGTTGCTGCATTAGAATCTTTAGGCATTTTATTTGGATTTGCCGATGGACTTAAAGAAAATATAGGCTTAATCGGAACTGAGCCAACAGGTACTGTGGTATCGGATTTAGTTGTTCTTTTGCTTGGGGTAGGTTCTGCGGTAATAGATAATGTTCCGCTAGTCGCCGCAAGTTTGGGCATGTTTTCAGAACCATTGGATAATCAATTATGGCATTTTATTGCATATTCTGCTGGTACTGGCGGAAGTATGTTAATAATTGGCTCAGCTGCAGGTGTTGTGGCCATGGGAATGGAGAAAATAGACTTCTTCTGGTACCTTAAGAAAATATCATGGCTCGCTTTGGTTGGATTTATTGCCGGAGCAATTGCCTTTATGGCTACAAGAGCAATTTTCTAATATACTTAAGTATAAAACTTAACGTTATTACTTACAAGAACTTTAAAACTTAAATTTTATCATATGATATTACTGAGTAATATTCAAGATAACACTGAACCGTTAGTTGACGGCGAATCAGTGGAAAAAACCCTTTCAATCATAGAACTTATTACTAGTGGAGGTACCTCTGGAATGGTGATAATTCTCATATTATTCCTATTGCTAATTGTCGCGACATACATTTATTTTGAACGCATTTTTGCAATTAAAGCCGCTTCAAAAGTAGATTCAAATTTCATGAATCAAATTAAAGATCATGTTAGTAATGGAAAAATTGATTCGGCACAGCTACTTTGTGCTCAAGTTAACTCGCCTGTATCCCGCCTTATTTCAAAAGGTATAACTAGAATTGGAAAGCCGTTGGAAGACATCAATACTGCTATTGAAAATGCAGGAAGACTTGAGATATATAGTTTGGAGCGAAACGTAAGTGTGCTAGCAACAATATCTGGTGTAGCACCAATGATTGGGTTTTTAGGTACTGTAATAGGTATGATTTTATCAATTTTTGAACTTGCCAATGCTGGAGGAACCATTCAAATGGATGTTTTAGCAAGCGGTTTGTATACTGCGATGACAACGACAGTTGGCGGACTTATAGTGGGTATAATTGCATATGTAGCATATAATCATATCGTTGTAAAAACGAACAAGGTAGTTTACCAAATGGAAGCAAACTCTGTTGAATTTTTAGACCACTTAAACGAACCAATCTAATATGAATATTAGAGGAAGAAGAAATAAGGTTACTCCAGAATTCAATATGGCCTCCATGACGGATATTGTATTTCTCTTACTCATCTTTTTTATGATTGCTTCCACACTTGTAACAACTAGTGCAATTGATATTATTTTACCAAAGGCTAGCGGGAAAACTGAAAACAAAAAGTCTGTTGCAGTCAGTATCAAAAAAGATCTTACCTATTATATAGACCAAAAAAGAGTTGGAGAAAGTATTTTAGAAAACGAGCTTGTGGCTGCCTTATCGGATTTAGAAAAGCCTACTATAGTTTTAAGGGCAGAAAAATCTGTACCTGTCGAAAATGTCGTCAAAGTAATGGATATTGCCAACCGTAATAAGTTTAAGGTTATTTTGGCAGTCAAACCCAATTAAACGGTACCATTTTTGAATAGAATGCATTAAATAATTAAAGGTGAAATACTTAGAAACTAAACACGAACGTAATGCAGCACGAATTACAACGTTAATATCTATTATTTTGTTGTTGTTGCTTTTTGTGGTTGGTCCTCAGTATTTAGATCCACCAGAAGAATATGGTGTGGCGGTTAATTTTGGTACTACGGATGTTGGAAGTGGTAACCAACCATTGAGCCAACCAAGAAAAGCAATTAAAGAGCAAGTTCAAGAAGCTCAGCCCACACCATCAAAAGTAGAACCTTCAAAGTCTGAAGCTAAAACAGAAGAAGTTATTACAGAAGATAATGCCGAGGAAATAGCACTAAGAAAACAAAAAGAAGCAGAGGCAAGAGCACAAGCTGAGGCTGAGCGTATAGAGCGTCAAAAGCACGAGGAAGAAGAACGTAGACGCAAGGAGGAGGCGGAGAAGCGGAAAAAATTAGATAACTTAATAGGAGGGGTAAAGAACTCAGAAGGTCCTAATAATGCTGGTGAAGGTAATGACGACAGACCTGGTAACAAGGGCCAGTTAGATGGCAATCCTTATGCGCCTAGTTATTTTGGTGGTTCAGGACCAGGTAAAGGAGGGGTTGGTTATGGCTTAGGTGGCAGAGGTAAACCTTCACGAAAAATATATAAACAGGATTGTAATGAGTACGGTTTAGTGGTCGTTAGAATTGAAGTTAATAGACAAGGAAGTGTTATTAAGGCAGAACCTGGTATAAAGGGAACTACAAATACACATCCGTGTTTATTAGAGCCTGCGAAAAAAATTGCTGAATCGCATAAATGGCCACCAGACCCAAATGCTCCGACAAGACAAATAGGCTTTGTTAGTATTAACTTCGATTTGGGACAATAAACAATGAACTATCTAGAAACTGTTCAATGGATGTTTAAGCAGTTACCTATGTATCAAAATCAAGGTAAATCTGCCTACAAAAAAGACTTAAGCAATACCATAAAACTAGCCAAGCATCTAAATAATCCCGAAAATAAATTTAAATCTATACATGTTGCAGGTACAAATGGAAAGGGTTCCACAAGCCACATGTTGGCCTCAGTTTTGCATGTGGCAGGCTATAAAGTTGGTCTTTATACCTCACCACATTTAAAGGATTTTCGCGAACGCATAAGAATTAATGGTAAGACCGTTAGTAAACAATTTGTTATAGGCTTTGTTAGAAGAAACCAGGAGTTTTTTGAGAAGAATCAACTCTCTTTTTTTGAGATGACCGTTGGTATGGCATTTGATTATTTTGCAAAAGAGAATGTTGATATAGCTGTTGTAGAAGTTGGGATGGGAGGTCGACTGGACTCTACAAATATTATTACTCCAGTAATATCTGTTATAACAAATATAGGATTTGATCATATGCAGTTTTTAGGCAACACACTTAAAGCCATTGCAGGAGAAAAAGCAGGTATTATAAAGCGAAATATTCCTGTTGTAATAGGAGAAACCCAATCTGAAACAAAACCAGTTTTTATTGATAAAGCAACGATTAATAATTCCCCAATTTACTTTGCAGACCAAGATATTGTAGAGGTCTACGATAGCGATATGACGGGCTCTTATCAAAAAAAGAATATAAAAACAGTTCTTCAAGTTGTTGAAATTTTAAATACTAAAAAATATCATATTTCGCCAACCCAAACTAAAGAAGGCCTTTTAAATGTTGCTAAAAACACCGGATTAAAAGGGCGTTGGCAAATTCTTGGTACTGATCCCAAAATTATCTGTGATACAGCTCACAACAAGGAAGGCCTAGAATACGTTGTGGAACAATTGTTAAAAGAAGATTTTGAAAAATTACATATTGTATTTGGCACTGTAAACGATAAGGACTTATCTACGATAATGCCTTTATTGCCAAAAGAGGCAGTTTATTATTTATGTAAGCCCAATGTAATTAGAGGGAGGTCAGTAAATAAACTAAAGGATTATTTTGATAGGTTTGGACTGGATTCAAAGCCGTTTAATTCTGTAAGTCATGCATTGGATGGAGCAAAACTAAACGCCAATAAAAATGACCTTATTTTTGTTGGTGGGAGTACATTTGTAGTCGCTGAAATAATTTAATTTTTTTAAGTAAATCCTTTTGAGATTTTAAAAACTAATCTATATTTGCAGTCCAATTATCGGGCGCGTAGCTCAGTTGGTTCAGAGCACTTGGTTTACACCCAAGGGGTCAGGGGTTCGAATCCCTTCGCGCCCACTTCAAATACAATTCCGATTTGATTTTTCAAATCGGTTTTTTTGTTTTTGAATTAGATTGAGTTTGGCTCAAAATCTAAGTTGAAAACAAAAACCAAAGTAAATGCTTAGGCATTTAACAATTGTATTTGCAAAGGCGGTTTCGCAATAGGTAAATGTAATCCCGTTTTTATATTTTTGAAAATAATAGGGTCATTAACTCAGTTGGTTCAGAGTGTTACCTTGACAGGGTAGAAGTCACTGGTTCGAATCCAGTATGACCCACATGCAAAAAAAATCCAAACATTAGTTTGGATTTTTTTGTATTTCACTACAATTAGAACGAAGTTCGTATTACAATTTAAATACTATTCCCAAGTATTTTTATAATCCTAGAATTAAATGTGTTCTAAAATGCGTTCTAATGCCATGCCACGAGAGCCTTTTATTAATATTGTTGAATTATCAAGCATTATAGAGCCTAAGATGGATTTGATATCATCAAAAGTTTTAAATTTTTTAGTAGAGGATTTAGTGCCACAATTATAAAAGTTTTCACCAATCAAATAGACGTTCTTTTCAAAATTAGTTTCTGCAAAATCTACGATACTTTGATGTTCGGCATGGGCCTCTTCACCCAATTCGAACATATCTCCTAAGAATAACATCTTATTCTTTGCGCTAAGTTGTTTTAAATTTTTTAAAGCGCCAAGCATGCTAGAAGGATTAGCATTATAAGCATCTAAAATGATCTTAGTTGAATTCTTTTCGATTATTTCAGAACGATTGTTCTTGGGTTGATAGTCTTCTATCCCTTTTTTTATTGCCTCTTTAGGAACATTAAAATGATTTCCAATTGCAATTGCAACGGCAATATTGCCAAAATTATACGCACCTATCAATTGACTTTGAATTTTTAAAGTATTAAACATAACGGTTACAAAAGGATCGGCATTCAAAAATTCAATCTGGCAATTATTGTCATTTTTTGAGCCAAAGGTTATGATATTTTTATAGTTTCCAATTTGATTAATTTGCTTTTCATCATCTGTATTAATAATTGCAGTTTTTTGATTGGCTCTTATGTAATCATATAATTCTGATTTCCCTTTTATTACACCTTCTACGCCACCAAATCCTTCTAAATGTGCCTTACCAAAATTCGTAATTAGACCGTAGTCAGGTTGGGAAATACTGCTTAAAAATTCTATTTCTTTTTGATGGTTAGCACCCATTTCTACAATTCCAAAATCTAAATCATCTTGAAACTCTAAGAGGGTAAGAGGAACACCAATATGATTATTGAGATTTCCACTTGTTGCCTTTACCTTAAATGATGCTGATAGTACAGAATAAATTAGTTCTTTGGTTGTGGTCTTACCATTACTGCCGGTAAGTCCAATGATTGGATATTTTATTTTGGCCCTGTGGAATTTAGCCAATTCTTGAAGCGTTTTTAAGGCATCATTAACCAAGATGCAATTTTTATTTACTACCGCAGAAGGTTCATCAACAACACAATATTTTGCGCCTTTGTTAAAAGCATCTTCAACAAAGTTGTTTCCATTAAAGTTGTCTCCCTTAAGTGCAAAATACATTGAGCCATTTTTAAGTTTTCTCGTATCCGTTGATACATTGATGCAGCCCTTAAATTTGTTGTATAGTTCTACCATTTCCATGAGGCTAAAAATAAAAAAAGTCCTGATGAATTTCATCAGGACTTTTACTTAAATATTTCTTAAGATTAGTTTCTTTTCTTACTACTCTTTACTGATTTAGATCCAACTCTAGAAACTGCACATCTAAAACCAATGTAGTCGGTAGCCATGTCTTGAGGGAAGTACCTACGCTGAGCAGGGTCTATCCAATAAGCTCTATCTCTCCAGGAACCTCCTTTATAAACTCTTACTTCATCATTAATTAAGGATGTTCTGCTACTAGATTTATCATACTCTCTTAACAATCTACCTTCTGCAGAGTCGATTTCTACTTTGTGCTTAGGAGAGTTATACATTTTTCTTGTAAGATCTGCATTCTCATCTCTTTCTTCTTCAAAATTCTCTCTGTAATAACGCGAAGAACGTCTGTCCCCATCTCTAAAGTTTCTATTGTCACTTTTATCAAACTGAGTTCTTAAATACGTTTCTTCATCATCAACAGGAATCTTAGCAATTTCACCTGGTAAATTTCTGGCAATAATTTTACCATTGCTTAACGTATCGTATACAATCTCTTCAACCGTTACAATTTTAACAGTTCCGTCTTCGTTAAGCGCATTTTTAGTATAAACATTACCTCTATAATAGTTAAAGTCATTAAACTCATCATCTACTATAGGTCTATATACGTCAGCAACCCATTCAGCAACATTTCCAGCCATGTCATAAAGGCCGTAATCATTTGGTTCGTATGATTTTACTTCAGCAGTAATATCAGCGCCATCGTCAGACCAACCTGCTATTCCACCGTAATCTCCTTTCCCTTGCTTAAAGTTTGCTAGCTGATCACCACGATTAACGCGTCTACCTGAGCGGGTATATTGTCCGTCCCAAGGATATTTTTTACGTCCTCGATAAACATTGTAACTTCTTAACTCACTCATACCAAGAGCAGCATATTCCCATTCTGCCTCAGTTGGGAGTCTATATTTAACTGGAATTAAACCAGTTTCTCTATTTGCAAATACATTTATTTCATTACCATCTGCATCAGTTTGCGGCTTACGTCTTCCTCCCTTAATAACGTCTTCGTTACCGCCATAAGTCTGTGATGGAGCATTAATATAGGTATCTACATCAAATGTGCTTTCTGCACTTAAGTCTGTATACTGAGCGTCTCTTTTTAAATAACCTGCTTCTTGTAATGCAAGTTCTGCTACTCTATTAGATCTCCAATTTGCATATTCTACTGCTTGTATCCAGCTAACACCAACTACAGGATAATTTGCATAACCCGGGTGGCGTAAATAGTTTTCTGTCATCATCTCATTATAACCCAAACGATTTCTCCAAACAAGAGTATCTGGTAAAGCACCCTTATAAATTAATGCGTAATTTGGATCGTCTGGTGGATAAACCCCTTTCAAGTAATCTAAATAGAATAAATAGTTAAGGTTTGTTACCTCAGTTTCATCCATGTAAAAGGATTGAACATGTTGCTGATTTGGAGAGTTGTTCCAATCATGCAAAGGATCATCTTGTACTTTACCCATGGTAAAAGTACCACCTTCTATGAATGCTGTCCCTGGAGGTGTTTCTTGTTCTTTGTAACTTGTGTTGTACTGAAAACCACCTTGCTTGGCATTAATTTTCCAACCTGTAGCGGTGTCTACATTGCCAGAACCAGATGATCTTTTACAACCAACGATTGAGGCAAAAAGCATCAAAGCAATGATAAATTTGAGGTTTAAGACATTTTTCATATCCATATATTTAAGTAAGCTCGTTTTAATTTAGATTCGCAATATAACAATTAAAGGTAAACTGACAACTTTTTTTTCAGACAAAATGCTAAAAAATGTGCATTTCATCCCTTTTTTTTAACAATATAACGGATTTTTGGCCGTTTTTCGAGTGTTTATTGCTCTCTAATAACGAGCCTAAAAATAAAATATTGTTGTATTTTTGAAATAAAAATTTGCACATCATAATAAGTCAAAAATCAAGGCGTTATTTTACTAAAATTGCTACAAAAGACTGGGTTTGGTCTGGACTTAAAAGAAACAGATTAATGAAATATATCTTTACGCTTCTAATTTTTAACCTTTTTGTTTTTGCATTCGGACAACAAAAGGACTTCCAAATCCTTTGGGAAAATTCTAAATTTTTAGAGAATGACTTTGGAAAAATTAAAGTGCCTGGATTTGACGAAAAGCATTTTAGTTACACAACAGAAAAGGGATTGGTATTTTTTGCACAATGGAATAATAATGCAGGGCGTATTAACGAAAAGTCTGTTGTGTTGTCCAATGTAAATTACAGCAGCATAACACCAAGTGAGCTTTTTGATCTAAACAAAAATCTAATTCCAAAAGAACCAATATTAAAGATATATAACACAAGTGCTAGAGGTAAAAGAGGGGCCTATATTGAAATATCTCCTATAGTAAATCAAAATGGGGTTTATAAAAAAATTACTTCTTTTTCTATTAGTTATTCATCAAATACGGGATCGACTAGTTTTAGAGGAAAAAGGTTAAGTGAAATTACTAGCTCCGTTTTGAGCAGTGGAGAATGGTATCGTTTTTATATAGATAAATCCGGAATATTTCAGCTTACAAAAAGCTTTTTAAGCAGTTTGGGTATCAATACTAATGCAGTAGATCCACGCACCATAAAAATTTATGGTAACGGTGGTAGGATGTTACCACTTTCCAATGCAGAAAACTATCCATTTGATGTTGTAGAGAATACTATAAAATTTGTCGGCGAGGAGGATGGAAGCTTTGACAATGGGGACTTTATACTTTTTTATGGCGAAGGTCCTACAACCTATAGTGAGGAAAGCAATACCAATTTAAACCTATATGTGGACAAGACTTATTATTATGTCAATATAAGTTCTGGTAACGGCAAACGTATACAATCAATGCCAGTAATAAATCAGCCTGCTGATGTTGAAGTTACTACATTTCAGGATTATCAGTTCTATGAAATTGACGAATATAATCTGGCTAAGCTTGGGAGAAGATGGTTTGGAGATCGGTTTGATATAGAAAACCAGAAAACCTACAATTTTAATTTTCCAAATCATGTTGCAAGTGAACCTGCAAGATTCAATGTGGCAGTAGGTGCTGTGTCTGAAACAGAAACCTCAATGATTGTAACTGTAAATGGTAATCAAGTATCAACCTTAAACTTAAATGCCATAACAGAGGGGTCTATACTTGGGTCATCTGCTAGTTTTGTAGACGATATAAACATCTCTTCAGATAATGTTACTGTAGTTCTTGACTATATAAATAACGGAAATCCTTCCGCTAATGGTTATCTTGATTATATTAATATAGAGGCAACAAGACAGTTGTCTTATGTAGGCGATCAACTCAGGTTTATGAATCGAAATGTTGCAAATTCGCCAGGTATAGCACAATATAACATTTCGAACACAGCTTCGATTCGTGAGGTTTGGGATATTACAGACCGATTTAATGTTCAAAATTTAATTAATACTGAAGCTTCAAGCACCATTAGTTTTAAAGCGCCAGCTGGAGAATTAAGAAATTACATTGCTTTTGCATACTCAGACGTACATCAACCAAAAAAGGACGCAATTTCTACTGTTGCTAATCAAGATTTAAAAGGAACTATTTTTAATGGTGCTTCACAGGGTATAGATTACATAATTTTGGCACCTACACAATTTGTTTCCCAAGCAGAACGTCTTGCTCAAATTAATAGAGATCAAAATGGACTGGTTGTAAAGGTAGTTGATCTACAGGCTATATATAATGAATTTAGCACTGGAAGTCAGGATATTGCAGCGCTGAGAAATTTTGTAAAATACGTTTATGATGTTTCCCTAAATCCTAATAACGGTTATGAAAGGCAGTTAAAGTACTTGTGTCTATTCGGGGATGGATCTTATGATTACAAAGACAGATTAAATAACAATACCAATCTCGTACCTTCATGGTATACCAATAGTAGTTTTAGCCTAACAAGTTCTTTCGTTTCAGATGATTTTTATTGTATGATGGATGACAACGAAGGTACAATGGGTGGTGGTGACAGAATGGATATTGCAGTAGGTAGAATTTTGGCAGAAGACGTGCAACGTGCCAAGGAAATGGTAGATAAAATTGAATCATACTATCAGCCTGATGCCTTCGGTAGTTGGAGGAATAATCTATTGTTAATAAGTGACGACGTTGATATTGCTTGGGAGAAGATTCTTCAAGAAACAACAGATGGCATTGGTACGACAGTTGAAGCAGAAAAACCATTTATGAATGTTGTGAAAATTCACACTGATGCATTTCAGCAAGAGGCATCGTCTGCAGGGAATAGATATCCACAAGTAAATGAAGCGATTAAAGATGCTATTGAAGTCGGAGCCTTGGTTGTAAATTATTTTGGACATGGCGGTGAAGATGGTTTGGCCAAGGAGCGAATATTTGATAAGAATGACGCACAAGAGATAAATAACATTTGTAAGTTTAACCTATTTGTAACGGTTACTTGTGAATACACAAAATTTGATGATCCAGGTAGGCCTACCGCTGGGGAATACACCTTTTGGAATAAGAATGGTGGTGCTACAGCACTGATTACAACAACAAGACAAATATTTGTGACAGTTGGTGTTTCATACAATGAGGTATTAGATGATTACCTTTTTGCTTTTGGATCTAATGACTACCCAAGTATTGGAGAAGCCTTGAGATTAACAAAAACAGATGATAATATATCTGGAATTAGCCAGAAACGTCTTGTTTTTCTTATCGGTGACCCTGCTATGAAACTTGCCTTTCCAAAACCCGACATAAGGTTAACACAAGTTAATGATGTGCCTATTTCACAACCAATCGATACCTTAAAAGCACTGAGCTATGCTAAGTTAGCTGGAGAAGTCGTAGATACTAATGGCAATGTGGTGACCAATTTCAATGGCACATTAACAGCTACGGTTTTTGACAAGCCAATTGAAAGACAAACATTAGCTAACGACGGTATAACTGAGAACGGACAACAGATAAAACTAGACTTTACGACACTAGGAGAAGTCTTATTCAAAGGTCAGGCAAGTATAGAAAATGGCCAGTTTGAATTTGATTTTATTGTTCCAAGAGATATCGGAATCCCAGTTGGAAACGGAAAAGTTAGCTTCTATGCTCAAAATACCAATTCCACGACAGATAAGGCAGGCTCTAATTTTGATATCAGTATAGGAGGTATCAACGAAAATGCACCAGAGGATAATGTTGGCCCAGTTATAAATCTATTCATGAATGACGAAAATTTTGTTTCAGGAGGTATCACCAACGAATCTCCCACGTTACTAGTTAAGCTACAGGACGAAAATGGGATTAATACTGCCAGTGGAATAGGTCATGACATAACGGCGATCCTAGATGGTGATGAAACCAATCCGTTTGTTTTAAATGATTATTACCAAGCAAATGTAGATGACTACACTAATGGTGTTGTATCCTACGCCTTTCGCGATTTAGAACCTGGAATTCATACTTTAACCTTAAAAGCTTGGGATGTCTATAACAATTCATCAACTGCAGAAATTCTTTTTAATGTATTTGATAAAGATGAAGAGCTTGTAATTGATAATGTACTCAATTATCCAAATCCGTTCGTGAACTACACGGAATTTTGGTTTAATCATAACAGTGCGGAACCACTGGATATTTCTGTTCAGATTTTTACTGTATCAGGAAAATTAGTTAGAACATTAAACGGACAAACCTCCAGCGGCAACAAAGGCGTAAGCTCACTATCAAAGGATATTGTGTGGGATGGAAGAGACGATTTTGGCGATAAAATTGGAAAAGGTGTATACGTTTATAAACTAAAAGTGAAATCTAACCGTTTAAATAAGCAAGTTGAAAAAATTCAAAAACTTGTTATACTCTAATAAAAAATTATATTTGTTAACGATTTAGTCCCTGTTTATCAGTACTAATAACCAAAACGACCATGAAGAATTACGTACTAACCCTAATTGCTTTTGCAACACTTAACCTAACATTTGGTCAAGAAACAATAACGTTTCCAGATCAATCTTCTGTAATAACAACCGGTCTTCCTTTTATGCTTGTAGCTCCAGACGCGAGATCGGCATCCATGGGAGATATGGGAGTAGCTACTTCGGTAGATGGCTTCTCACAACAATACAATCCTGCCAAATATGCCTTTTCAGAGGCAAAATCTGGTTTAAGTGTTAGTTTTACACCATATTTAACACGATTAGTTAATGATATATCGTTAAGTTATGCTACCTACTTTAATAGAATCAACGAGTACAGTGCAGTTTCTGCAAGTGTTAAGTATTTTTCCTTAGGAGAGATTGTCCTAACGCAAGATGCCAACGATCCAGGCGTTGCTGTTAAACCAAACGAATATGCAATTGATGTTGCCTATGCATTAAGACTTGGGGAGCAGTTTTCAATGGCAGTCGCTCTTAGATATTTACGATCTGCCTTGCGAATAGATACTGTAGATCCAAATGCCAATCCAGGAAGTACATTTGGTGCAGACATCACAGGCTATTACCAAAGTGAGGAAGAAGCATACAATGATTTTAATGGAAGATGGAGAATGGGCTTTGCCATTCAAAATTTAGGTCCAAAGTTTAGGTATGATGATGGTGGAGAAGAAGTGTTTCAGCCAACAAATTTGAGGTTGGGTGCAGGATTCGATTTTATATTTGATGAATACAATAAACTTGGTTTAACAGCTGAAGTTTCCAAATATTTAGTGCCAACTCCACCAAAATTCGGATTTGTGGATACAAACGGAGATGGTGAACAAACTGTGGACGACCCAAGTACTCCAGATATTGATGAAGGTGAACCAACAATTATTACCGAAGGGCAAGATAATAACGTAAGTTTTATAAATGGTATTTTTCAATCCTTCGGAGACGCACCAGGAGGTTTTAGCGAAGAGCTAAGAGAGTTTGTTTGGTCTCTTGGCGCAGAATATACATATCAGGATAGTTTTGCATTTAGAGCAGGTTACTTTAATGAGGCCGATGACAAAGGCGCACGTAAGTTTTTTGCTCTTGGAGCTGGCTTTAAGTATACAACTATCAATATAGATCTTTCATATTTGTTCTCCGCTTCGCGTGTGCAGAGCCCTCTTGAAAACACTTTGAGATTCTCACTAACATTTAATTTTGGAGATGGTGAGTATAACGAATATTAGAAGTTTGTAAATTTTTAAATTGAAACTATTGTCTTGTAAAAGTCAATAGTTTTTTTATCTAATAGAACTAGTAAAATGAAGGAAGTAAAAATTGAATCCATATTACAGGTATTTGACAGTTATAATGCGCTTCCTAAGGATGTTCAATCTCTGATGTCACATGCTGTTAAGGTCAGGGAAAAAGCATATGCACCCTATTCGAAATTTAAAGTTGGTGCGGCAATTTTATTGGATAATGATGAGGTTATAACCGGCAGTAATCAGGAAAACGCCTCCTATCCTTCAGGTTTATGTGCCGAGCGTACAGCAATTTATTATGCTGGTGCAAATTTTCCAGATGCCAAAATATTAAAGATAGCCTTAACTGCATCTTCTGAAAATAAAGTTACAGACAAGCCAATACCACCATGCGGTGCATGCCGGCAAGCTATTGCGGAGTATGAGATTAAACAAGACCACCATATTGAAATCTATTTCATGGGTGCTACGGGAAAAGTTGCCAAATCCAATTCACTCGTAAATTTATTACCTTTTCTTTTCGACAGCTCTGTACTATAACCTTTTCGTTAGTAATTTTCTGTTTTTATCAACTATTTTTTAAGGATTACTTTTTCTCAATTCTTATCTAAAGTGTTATTTTTGTTTTTCGTTTAAAAGAATTCATCATATAATGCGTAAAATAACTAAGGAGGTTTATCTAAAATGGTATGAGGACATGCTGTTTTGGAGAAAGTTTGAAGACAAGTTAGCAGCAGTTTATATTCAACAAAAAGTTAGAGGATTTTTACATCTCTATAATGGGCAAGAAGCTATATTAGCAGGTGCCTTACATGCTATGGACTTAACAAAGGATAAAATGATTACGGCTTATCGTAATCACGTCCAGCCTATTGGTATGGGTGAAGATCCAAAACGTGTAATGGCTGAGCTTTTTGGCAAGGCAACAGGCACGTCTCAAGGCCTTGGAGGTTCAATGCATATTTTTTCTAAAGAACATCGCTTTTATGGAGGTCATGGTATTGTAGGTGGCCAAATACCCTTAGGGGCAGGTATTGCGTTTGGGGATAAGTATCATGGGAGTGATGCTGTTACGATCTGTTGTTTTGGAGATGGAGCTGCAAGACAAGGTTCACTTCACGAAACGTTTAATCTTGCTATGCTTTGGAATTTGCCGGTAGTTTTTGTTTGCGAAAATAACGGTTATGCCATGGGTACTTCTGTATCACGTACCGCCAATCATCCTGATATTTGGAAACTTGGACTTGGTTATGAGATGCCTTCTGGCCCAGTTGACGGAATGAATCCGGTAAAAGTTGCTGAAGCATTTGATGAAGCTATACAACGCGCAAGAAAAGGTGGCGGACCGTCTTTCTTGGAGGTTAAAACCTACAGATACAGAGGTCACTCTATGTCTGACGCACAGCATTACAGAACAAAGGAGGAGGTAGAAGAATACAAAAAGATTGATCCAATAACTCAAGTTAAGGATATAATTCTGGAAAAGAAATATGCCTCAGAAGCGGAAATAAAAGAAATTGATAAACGGGTCAAAGCAAGAGTTTCTGAATGTGAAAAATTCGCTGAAGAATCACCATATCCGGAGGTAAATGTAATGTATGATGCTGTATACGAGCAAGAAGAATATCCATTTATACCACATAAATTATAGGTCATGGCAGAAGTTATAAATATGCCGCGTTTAAGCGATACAATGGAAGAAGGAACTGTTGCTGCTTGGTTGAAAAAAGTTGGTGACAAAGTTGAAGAAGGTGATATACTAGCTGAAATAGAAACTGACAAGGCCACAATGGAGTTTGAGTCTTTTCATGAAGGTACATTACTCCATATTGGAGTTCAAGAGGGTCAGACTACAAAAGTTGATGAACTATTGGCCATTATTGGTGAAGAGGGTGAAGATATTTCTGGATTGTTAAACGGAAAAGAGGATAAAAAGGAAGAATCAACTGAATCGAGCACTGAAGTTGTAGAAGAGGAAAGTAATGACACTCCAGATTCTGGTAGCACTGAAATTCCTGAAGGTGTCACAGTGGTTACTATGCCTAGATTAAGTGACACAATGGAAGAAGGTACAGTTGCAGCGTGGTTAAAGAAAATTGGCGACGAGGTAGAAGAAGGCGATATTTTGGCAGAGATAGAAACTGACAAAGCAACAATGGAGTTTGAGTCGTTTCAATCTGGAACGTTGCTTCATGTTGGTTTAGAAGAAGGTCAGTCAGCGAAGGTAGATGCACTTTTGGCTATAATTGGACCTGCAGGTACTGACGTTTCGAACATTGCTAAAAATTTTAAAGTAAGTGGTTCCGAAACAAAAGAGGAATCAAAACAAGAAGAAGCTAAAAAGGAGGAATCAAAATCGGCAAAACCAACTGAAACTAAAAAAGAAGAAGTAAAAGCAGTTCAAACTGCGCAGTCTTCAGTATCGGCTGGTGGTAGAGTCTTTGCTTCACCTCTTGCAAAGAAAATGGCTGAAGAGAAAGGAATTGACCTATCTCAAGTGGCCGGGACTGGAGAAAGCGGAAGAATTATTAAACGTGATATTGAGAATTTCAAACCGGTCACCCAAGGGGCATCAGTTGGTAAATTTGTACCAATGGGGCAAGAAGATTTTGATGAAGTGCCAAATTCAAATATGCGCAAAGCAATTGCCAAAAACTTAGCCAAATCTAAGTTTACGGCGCCGCACTATTATTTGAATGTAGAGTTTGATATGGATAACGCTATCGCTTTTAGAGAGCAATATAACTCAATTCCAGACACAAAAATATCATTTAATGATATGTTAGTTAAGGCATGTGCTTTGGCATTGAAGCAGCATCCTCAAGTTAATTCGCAATGGTTTGATGACAAAATGGTGTTGAACAACCACGTTCATATTGGCGTTGCAGTTGCTGTGCCAGATGGCTTAGTAGTTCCCGTTGTAAAGTTTGCAAATGAACAGAATCTAACACAGATTGGAGCGGCCGTTAAAGAATACGCAGGCAAGGCAAGAAACAAGAAACTATCCTTAGATGAAATGGAGGGTAGTACATTTACAATTTCAAACCTAGGTATGTTTGGTATTGAAAGTTTCACGTCTATCATTAATCAACCAAACTCTGCAATTTTATCAGTGGGTGCAATTGTATCCAAGCCTGTTGTGAAAAACGGACAAGTAGTTCCTGGCAATACCATGAAATTAACAATGGCTTGCGATCACAGAACTGTAGATGGTGCTACTGGTGCTCAATTCCTGCAAACTTTAAAAGGTTATATTGAGAATCCAGTGACTATGCTGGTCTAATAAAGAAGAAACAAAGATTATAGAATCAATAAATCCTGTTTCCTGATTTTGAAGCAGGATTTATTTTTTTAAATATAGTGAGAATGAAAAGATTGCTGTTACTACTGAATCTGTTACTATTACTTTTTTTTGTGTCTTGTTCTGTAAAACAGAAAGGGGCAGACGTTAAAGCTGGCAAGGATTCAGCACTTACTGAAGTAAAAATTACCCCTGAAACGATAAAAAACAGCATGGAGTATTTATCCTCGGATGAATTAGAAGGAAGAGGAACTGGGACTGTTGGCATCGAAAAAGCAGCAATTTTTATAGAAAAGTATTTAAAAGACAACGGAATCAAACCCTTTTTTGAGACGTATCGCGATAGTTTTGAAATTGAAAATAAAAGCGGTAAAAAAGTAAATAATCAATTCCCAAAAATTCAAGGCTATAATATTGTAGGAATAGTTGAAGGTAATGATCCAGCTCTTAAAAATGAATATGTTATTTTAGGCGGTCATTATGATCATATAGGTTTTGGGCGATTAATCAATAATGATAGTATCGCAAACGGAGCTAATGATGATGCTTCTGGTACGGTTGCTGCTATGGAAATTGGCAGATATTTTGCAGGTACAAAAACCAACAAAAGAAGTCTTTTAATTACCTTGTATGATGCGGAAGAATTGGGGCTTAGAGGGTCAAGCCATCTGGCATTTCGGTTAAAAAACCAAGGATTGGATTTGTACACAATGGTAAACTTTGAAATGGTTGGTGTACCTAGAGCAGAAGGAAAATCAATGTCTTATATGAGTGGTTATAACAAATCTAATTTAGCATCTAAATTAAACGATTATGTGGGTGAAGAAGTAGTCGGATTTTTCCCCAAAGCAAAGGAGTTTCAGTTGTTTTTTAGATCTGATAATTATCCTTTCTTTAAAGAATTCACCAAACCTGCCCATGCCATATCGACCTTTGATTTTTCAAACTATGAGTACTATCACCATGTTGATGATGAAGCGGAAAAAATGAACTACGAGCACATGGCAGACTTTACTAACAAAATGATAAAAGCTTTTGAGGGCATACTAAATGCTCCTACCAAAGAATTATATTTGAATGATGAATAAAAATATTATTATTACAGGTACAAGTCGAGGTATTGGGTATGAATTGGCAAAACTTTTTGCAGATGCAGGCCACAACGTATTGGCTTTGTCAAGAAATGCTAAACCAATTGAAGATTTAAAACATAAAAATATCAATGCATTCCCTTGTGATTTATGTAATCTCGATGACTATAAAAATGTCGAAAATTTCATTTCAACTAAATGGAATCATGTAGATATTCTAATAAACAACGCTGGGTTGTTACTGAACAAACCATTCTCTGAAACGACCTTTAGTGACTTCACTAAAGTTTATGAAACAAATGTATTTGGCGTTTCAGAATTAACAAGGATTGTTTTGCCTTTTATGCCAAGAGATGGTCATGTTATAACTATAAGCTCAATGGGTGGTATTCAAGGAAGTATGAAATTTCCTGGTCTAGCCGCTTATAGTTCCAGTAAAGGGGCAGTTATTACTCTGAGTGAATTGTTAGCAGAGGAGTATAAAGAGACAGGCCCACAATTCAATGTTTTAGCGTTAGGTGCTGTGCAAACAGAAATGCTTAAGGAAGCATTTCCAGATTACACAGCCCCAACAACAGCTTTAGAAATGGCAAATTATATCAAGGATTTTGCTCTATCTGGGAATAAATATTACAATGGCAAGGTGTTACAAGTATCTAACTCCACACCGTAAAATGAATAAATACAAGTGTATAATTTTTGATTGCGATGGCGTACTTGTAGATAGTGAGCCAATAGGTAATCAGGTATTGGTTGATCTTGCAAACGAGTTAGGAGCAAATATTAACCTTGAGTATGCTTTTGAGAATTTTAAGGGTAACTCTTTTCGTAATTGTGTAAATCACATCGCTAAACTTATTGGGAAAGATGTGCCTAACGATTTTGAAACAATATATCGTCAACGCTCCTACACAAAATTTAAGGAAGAAATTCAGCCTATAAGCGGTGTTAAGGAGGTTCTAGAGGTTTTAAGAATACCATTTTGTGTTGCATCAAGTGGTCCTGAAACTAAAATAAAACTTAATCTAGAGGCAACAGGTCTAATTAAATATTTTACAGATAATATTTTTAGTTGTTATAAGATAGGAAAATGGAAGCCTGATCCTTCTGTCTTTATTTGGGCAGCCAACACTATGGGTTTTGAACCAAAAGAATGCCTTGTCATTGAAGACAGCATAATTGGTGTAGAGGCCGCAATACGAGGAGGTTTTGATGTCTTTGGTTATACAGCTCACGATTACCTAGACCAACTGCCTAAAAAAGCGACAAAAACATTCTCAGAAATGTTAATTCTTCCGGAGCTACTCTAGTTTTAAACCTAATTTTTATATTTATATAAAATTCAAATTATGGGAAGAATTTTACCCCTAAAAATATCTTCTTTCATTTTCACTATAGTGTGCTTCTCAACCGGTATTATATGTGGGCAGACTTTTGACAGAGTTGAGAATACAGTAGGTTTGGGTATCCTTAGAGAAAATAATGGAGTTGCCGTGGCTGACTATGACGGAGACAATGATCTCGATATTTTTGTTGTTGCAAATGCGGTTGAAAACCAAGATGATCTGTCCACTTTTAGTCGCTTGTTTAGAAATAATAATGATGGTTCATTTACCGATGTTACAGAATTTGCTGGTTTGACCGATTTATTGACTTCAGAAGATGAAATACAAGAAACGTTTGCTCAACGAGGTTATAGGTTTGGCGCATCTTGGGGTGATTATAACAATGACGGTTTTCCGGATCTATTTTTAACCTATTCACTTAAAGTAGAACTTTGGAGGAATTTAGGGAATGGAACTTTTGCAAATGTTACTGGAATATCTGGTTTTCAAACGTCAAATGATTGTATTAATACTGGTGCAACATGGTTAGATTATAACAATGACGGGTTCCTAGATATTTATTTTACTGACTGGAATGAGTGTAATTCTAATTCGTTTTATAGAAATAATGGCAATGGTACATTTACTAATACCACGGCAGAACTTGGTCTTACTGAAGTTGATTCTAACTATAGTTATACTACACTACCATTTGATGTTAATAATGATGGGTGGATTGATTTGATTGTTACCAATGATTTTGAAGATGCTAACTACCTTTATATTAATCAATCCGGCACTGGTTTTGTTGAAGATGCAGCCACGTACGGTCTTAATAATATGATTGATGATATGGCTGTGGCAATAAGTGATTTTGATTTAGATCAGGATTTCGATTTTTTTGTAACGGGAATTGATGAAAATTCTTTGTTAGAAAACAACGGATCAAATAGCTTTACCGATACAGCTACCAACTATGGAATAGAACAAACTGGTTGGGCCTGGGGAGCTCGATTTGCTGATTTTGATTTGGACGGTGATGAGGATTTGTTTGTGGCCAATGGTTATGAATTTGAGACTAGAGGAGCTGAGGCAAATAAGTATTTCAGGAATTTGCACAGTCAAGGACAAACTGTCTTTGAAGATGCATCAGTAATTTCTGGATTAAACGATCAAACTGAAAGTGTTGAAGCATTAGATTTTGATTATGACAATGATGGTGATTTAGACTTAATAGTTACCAATGGTGATGGCTCAGTTTTATTCTATGAAAACAAAATCCTTAATTTTGATGATGTTTCTCCAGCTTCAAACTGGTTTAAAATTCAGCTTGAGGGTACGGTTTCCAATCGTGATGCAATTGGTACCACAATTACATTAACAACTTCAACGGGCACATTAAAGCGCTATTACTCCGGTGTCGGTTTTATGAGTCAAAGTCTACAAGGTGTTCACTTTGGTCTAGGCGATGCAACTAATATTACCGAATTAGAAATTAAATGGCCTTCTGGGCTTATCGAAACCTTTAATTCTATTTCAACCAATATTACAATTAAAGTAACTGAAGGCCAAGGTTATGAGATTCTAGATGTAGAACCAAGTCAAAAGGTCTATGGGTGTACAGATCCTGTTTCTTGCAACTACAATCCGGATGCAACTTTAGATGATGGTTCATGCACCTATTTAGAGGCTCAAAGTATTGTTGGGCCAACAGTATCTTCGTTTTTAAAAACTGAGACTTATAGCTATGCTATAGCCAATGAATCAACAGCGCAATGGCAAGTGGTTGGTGGTGAAATTCTTAATGGTCAAGGCACAAGCACTATAACTGTAAGCTGGGGAATAGAAGAGGCAGGTTTCGTTTCTGTTATTGAATCCGATAGCCAGTGTTCAAGTTTACAAGCTTCGATAAATGTGGAATTGAATACAGATGAATTACCAGAGAATATATCTATTGCAAGATTATGGAATGAAGTTTTGTTAGATGCTATAAGAGGGGATTTTGCAAGGCCAACTGTTCATGCAAGAAACCTATTTCATACAAGTGTTGCCATGTACGATATCTGGGCTATTTATGATGAGGTTGCAGAACCTTATTTAATTGGTAACACTGTTAATGATTTTAACAGTGAACTCGAAGATTTTATTTTAATTGACAGTAAAGAGGAATCTTTAAAACAAGCCATAAGCTATGCAATGTATCGCATATTAACGCACCGATTCCAAAATTCTCCAAGTGCAGAAACAACTCAAGCACGTTTTGATTTATTAATGAACAAATTAGGCTATGATACAAGTTATACATCATTGCTTTATGAATTTGGTAATGCTGCAGCATTGGGTAACTATGTTGCCCAGACTATAATAGATTATGGTTTACAAGATGGTTCAAGAGAGGCAACAGGTTATGATAATGCATATTATGAACCAGTAAATGCACCTTATGCATTAGATTCTAATGATAACCCACCAATTAATGACCCTAATAGATGGCAACCTCTTGGATTAGATACTTTTATTGACCAAGGTGGTAATCTAGTAGATGGCAATGTACCTCCTTTTTTAAGTCCAGAATGGGGAAATGTCTTTTCATTTGCTTTAAAAGAAGAGGACAAGGTTACATACGAAAGAGATGGCAACCAATATCATGTGTTCCATGATCCCTCGGATCCACCATATATAAGTTTAACGGAAAATAACGTAATGAGCGATGCTTACAAATGGGGCTTTACAATGGTATCTGTATGGCAAGCACATTTAGATCCGAGTGATGGCGTAATGTGGGATATATCTCCAAATTCAATTGGAAATGTTGATATTAGTACATTTCCAACTGAGTATACAGATTATCCGGATTTTTATGATTTCTTTGAAGGAGGAAGTGTCAGTGCAGGCCACACTGTAAATCCGTTTACAGGAAATCCATACGAAATCAACATGGTGCCACGGGGTGATTATGGAAGAGTGCTTGCAGAGTTCTGGGCAGACGGTCCTGATTCGGAAACACCACCTGGTCATTGGTTTACCATTTTGAATTATGTAAATGATCATCCTAATTTTGAAAAACGTTTTCAAGGGGAAGGAGAAGTGTTAGATGCGCTCGAATGGGACGTCAAAGCATACTTTATTCTGGGAGGTGGTATGCATGATGCTGCAATCTCCGCATGGAGTGTTAAAGGATGGTATGATTACATACGCCCAATATCTGCAATTCGATCCATGGCAGAACGTGGTCAGAGTACTGATCCTACATTAGACAATTACGATGTTTCAGGGATCCCATTAATAGATGGTTATATTGAAGTTATTGAGGAAGGTGATCCTTTGGCTGGCTTCGTAAATCAATACGTTGGGCAAATTAAACTCTACACTTGGAAAGGTCACGATTTCATCGAAGATACAGAGATAGACCAAGCGGGAGTTGGTTGGATAAGGGCTTCAGATTGGTATCCATACCAAAGGCCAACTTTTGTTACACCACCATTTGCTGGTTATGTTTCAGGACATTCAACTTATTCTCGTGCGGCGGCAGAACTGTTAACAATGATGACAGGTAGCGAATATTTTCCAGGAGGACTCGGTGAGTTTGTCGCCAAGGCCAATGAGTTCTTGGTATTTGAAGAAGGTCCTTCAGTAGATGTTGTATTACAATGGGCAACATACAGAGATGCTTCTGATCAAACTAGTTTAAGTAGGATTTGGGGTGGTATTCATCCTCCGGCAGACGATATACCTGGAAGATTTATTGGCCAAGAAGTTGCTGAGGATGCTTTTACATTTGCAGTACCTTATTTCCAAGGTTCTCTGGATATAGAGCAAGTAGAATCTATCGATTATTCAATTTATCCAAATCCTACTACCAATAAAGAGATTAATATTACAAACACAAATAGCACTGAAACCATTGAATTATTTGATATTAGAGGTCGTAAAATAAGTATTGACAATACGAGTTATGATGCAATAAACAATATTACTTCTATCCGAGTAAATTCGGCAACACCAGGTCTTTATATGCTTAGTATAAACAATAATTCAAAGATGATAGTGGTAAAGAACTAGTTGAAGGATATCACGTCTACTATTAAATTATGCAAAAAACCTTGTCTGATTTCTTACCAAACGAAGCAATTTCTTTGGTTGATACTATTCTCTCAAATGATAAATTATTTGTAAAAATTAAAAATGAAAGAAAGACAAAGCATGGGGATTACCGAGAATTGCCAAATGGGAAACATCAAATAACCATTAATTCTAATCTCAATCCGTATCGATTTCTCATAACCTTAATTCATGAAATTGCCCATTTTGAAGCTTATGAGAATTATGGAAGAACTATAAAACCACATGGTAAAGAATGGAAAAAGACGTTTCAGTATTTAATGTTACCATTTTTAAGGCCATCGATATTTCCAAATGAGCTATTACCCTTATTGGCCAAACACTTTAAGAATCCAAAAGCATCCAGCGACACAGATACGCAACTCGCCTTAGCCTTAAAGCTGTTCGACGAAGGCAAACCAAAAACCTATGTATTTGAAGTACCTTTGGGGTATAATTTTAAGCTCTACAATGGAAGGGTTTTTAAAAAAGGACAATTAAGACGAAAACGTATTGAATGTGTTGAGGTTAAAACAGGCAAACTGTACCTTTTTAATCCCAATGCTGAAGTAGAAATTATTGATGCATGAAAAATAAAAATTATTACGCCATATTAATGGCTGGCGGAGTTGGATCTAGATTTTGGCCAGTGAGCACACAGAATTTCCCTAAGCAATTTCATGATATGCTAGGAACGGGAGAGACCTTGATTCAAAAAACATTTAAAAGACTGGCCAAACTTATACCAGAAGAAAATATTTTCATATTAACTAATGAACGTTATAATGATTTAGTTTATGAACAATTACCAGGTATTACTAAGAGACAAGTGGTCTTAGAACCTGCAATGCGTAACACAGCGCCATGTATATTGTACGCATCATTAAAAATCCAAAAAGAAAACGAAAACGCAGTAATGATTGTTGCTCCGAGTGATCATTGGATAGAAGATGAAGGTGCTTTTTCAAAAAACGTAAAAACGGCATTTGATTTCTGCCAATCAAATAACGCTTTGATGACATTGGGAATAACACCAACATTTCCAAACACTGGTTATGGTTATATAGAATACAATAAATCAACAAATGATGAAATAAAGTCTGTTGATCAATTTAGAGAAAAGCCAGATTATGAGACGGCCAAGTCTTTTCTAGAGCAAGGAAATTTCCTTTGGAATGCAGGGATTTTTATGTGGAGAGTAAAAACGGTAGTGAATGCTTTTAAATCGAATCAACCCGTGTTATTTGAGCTATTTAACAATGGCTATAGCGTTTACAATACAGAGTTTGAAGATGACTTTATTAAAGAAAATTATGCCAAGGCAGAAAATATTTCTGTTGATTATGCTATAATGGAGAAGAGCAAAAATGTATATGTAATACCCGCAACTTTTGATTGGAATGACCTCGGAACTTGGGGAAGTTTATACGATAAATTAAAGAAGGATGATAACGACAATGCCGTGGTTAATTCCAAAGTTCTCTTGGAGCAATCAAGCGGAAATATGATTCGTACAAAAAAGGATAAAGTAGTGGTGGTAGACGGATTAAATGATTATATAATTGTTGATAAAGACGAAGTTTTACTTATCTTTCCTAAGGCTAAAGAACAAGACATTAAAAAAGTTCTTCAAAATGTGAAAGCCAATTTTGGAGAAAACTATGGTTAAAATTTCATGGAGGAGAATAAATTTAATTTTTCCGACGAGGAAGAAAGAAAACAAATAGACAAAGACAAAGCTGTTGAAGAGCAAAAAGAAGCCATTAAAAAGGATGCCAAAGGGCTATTTGCGAGTATAAAATCTTTCCTGAGTGAACTTCTTGATTTTCGTGAAGACACAGATAGAGATGCCACAATCGATGCTATTAAAGGTGATATCTCTTTTAAAGGAGCAACTGCCTGGATATTAATATGTTCTATTATGGTGGCCTCTGTCGGGCTAAATGCAAATAGTACAGCGGTTGTAATTGGTGCCATGCTTATTTCTCCATTAATGGGTCCTATCCTTGGAGTTGGTATGTCTATTGCCATAAATGATATTGATACGCTTAGAAAGTCATTAATAAACCTAGTAACAATGATAGTACTGAGTTTATTAACTGCTTTTTTATTTTTTAAGTTTTTTCCAACCGCAGATGTAGGTAACAGTGAAATTTTTGGTAGAACAAAACCAGACTTTAGAGATGTTCTCATAGCATTTTTTGGTGGCTTAGCGTTAATCATTGCTCGTACCAAAAAAGGAACAATTGCTTCAGTAATATTTGGCGTAGCAATTGCAACAGCTTTAATGCCTCCTTTGTGTGTTGCTGGTTATGGATTAGCTAACGACTGGTCTGCATTTATTGGCGCCATGTACCTCTTTACTATTAACAGTATTTTTATTGCTTTAGCTACATTTATTGTTTTAAAGCTATTGCGCTTCCCAATGCTAAAATATGCCAACTCGGCCAAGAGAAAAAGGATTGCCAGATTAGCAACCTTGGTAGCAATAATAGTAATGATACCTGCTGGTATTACTTTTTGGGATGTTTATAAAGAAAGTAATTTTAATATGGAGGCAGAATCATTCCGTGATTCAGAATTAAGTGGTTTACCACATGCAGATTATATTAAAAGAAACTTTGTGTTTAGGTATAATAGTGATCGTGGCTCATTTTTAGAATTAAATTCATTTGGGTTAGACGAAATACCTGAGTCTACTATTGCATTGTTAAGAAGTCGTATTAATGATTACCCAGCACTAGTAAGAAATGAAACGCAACTTTTTTATGATCCCATAAAGAACTCTGATGTGGAGGGATTTAAATATATGAAGGAATTGCGTTTGCGCGATTCTCTCGATCTTTTATCGAAAGATGAAAGAATAAATTATTTACAAAGTAGAGTCAAAGCGCTGGAAATTTTTGAAAAAAACCAGATACCATTTGCGAGTATTTCTGAGGAAGTGAAGCTAAACTATGAGAACATAGAGAGGCTTGCGCTTGCCAATGTAGTTTCTTCAGACTTTAAAAAACTTGACACCACGCTTATGTTTCGGGTTAAGTGGAAAGATTCACTTAGTTCAGATGTTATCATTAAAGAGGAAAGAAGATTAGAGAAATGGCTAAGATTTAAATTAGACGTTGATACTGTCTTAATCGCAAGGGATTAGTAAGTTACTCATTTTCCTCAATATACATTCTCCTTACTTTTTTGAATAGTTCAGAGGAATATACAAAATCGGTAACAGCCTTATTATCTGTTTTAAATATGGTTTCTTTAGAACCTTCCCATTCCTTATAACCATCTTTTAGAAAGACTATTTTTTCTCCAATTTCCATTACGGAGTTCATATCATGAGAATTTATTACTGTGATGATTTGATATTCATCTGTGATTTCCTGTATAAGATTGTCAATTACGATGGCTGTTTTAGGATCAAGGCCCGAATTTGGCTCGTCACAAAAAAGATATTTAGGATTGTTTACAATAGCCCTTGCAATGGCAACTCGTTTTTGCATACCACCAGAAGCTTCGCTGGGCATTTTATTATGTGCATTGGGCAGGTTAACGCGCTGTAAAACTTCATTTACCCTATCTTCCATTTCCCCTTTGCTTTGTTTTGTAAACATACGTAATGGAAACATGACATTCTCAGCGATAGTCATAGAATCAAAAAGTGCACTTCCTTGAAACACCATACCCATTTTAGATCGCAGATCGCGTCGCTCGTCGTGGCTTAATTCGCTAAGAATTTTACCGTCGTAGGAAATGAAACCCTGTTCAAACGTAAATAGACCTAAAAGGCATTTTAAGAAAACTGTTTTTCCAGAGCCACTTTGCCCAATAATGAGATTGGTTTTACCCTTTTCAAAGGAGGTTGTAATACCCTTTAAAATGTGAGCATCCCCAAACGATTTATGTAAATCTTTTACCTCTATCATTAGCCAAGGAGTAAACTGGTTATTAAATAATTTACAAGAATAATCACAACACTAGTCCAGACAAATGAGGTTGTACTGGCCTTGCCTACCTCTAGTGCGCCCCCTTTCATGAAATAACCATAAAAGGAAGGAATGGTCGCTAGTATAAAAGCAAATAACATTGTTTTTATAAAGGCATAGGCCATATGAAATGGGATAAAATCATTCTGAACCCCTTCGATATAATCCTCTAGAGTACCATATCCTCCGTAAACACAAGCGGCCAATCCACCAAGTATGCCTAAAAACATCGCAATCGATATAATAAAAGGATATAATGTAAGGGCTATGAATTTTGGAAATACTAAATAGTTTATTGCATTTATACCCATCACTTCTAAGGCATCTATCTGTTCGGTAACACGCATGGTTCCAATACTCGAGGTAATAAATGATCCAACTTTACCAGCCATAATTATGGATATAAAGGTTGGTGCAAACTCAAGAATAATAGATTGTCGGGTGGCAAATCCAACGAGATACTTAGGAATTAATGGATTGCTGATATTTAATGAGGTCTGAATCGCGACAACGCCACCAACAAAAAACGAAATAAATGCTACAATACCGAGACTACTAATGATAAGATCGTCAATATCTTTTAATATTAGCGTTTTCATAACAGACCACTTCGTTGGTTTGCGAAACATGTCTTTAATCATTATAAAGTAAGTGCCAATATTATGAAGGTACTTCATGTAAGAAATTCTTAACGCTAAAGTATAAAAAATGATTAGTTTATTAATGTTAATTTAATCGAAGATGACTTAAAAACTGTATTTTTGAAAAGGTTTTAATGACATAAATTATCATGAAGAGAATCTTACCATTACTCATTTGTTTTCTAATTTTGGCTTCATGTTTAGCTCAAAGTAAATCGGTAATTACAACACCAGAAAATTCAAGGCCAAAGTTAATTGTTGGTATTGTTGTAGACCAAATGCGCTATGATTATTTAACGCGATTTGAATCGAAATTTGGTGAGGGTGGATTTAAACGAATGATAAATGAAGGATTCAACTGTAAGAATAATCATTTTAATTATGTGCCAACCTATACAGGGCCTGGTCATGCGTCGGTATATACGGGTACGACGCCAAAATATCATGGTATAATTAGTAATAATTGGTATGACAAAGAGATTAAAAGCGTAGTGTATTGTGCTGGCGATGAATCCGTAAATTCTATTGGGACTGAAAGCAACTCAGGTAAAATGTCACCACATAGAATGCTTACCACTACTTTTGGAGATGAAAACAAATTGTTTACACAACATAGAGGTAAAACTATTGGTATCGCAATAAAAGACCGTGGCGCAATTTTGCCTGCAGGTCATACAGCAGATGCAGCATACTGGTTTCATGGAAAAGAAGAGGGTGTTTGGATTTCGAGCTCGTTTTACATGGAAGACTTACCAAATTGGGTGAAAAAGTTTAATTCATCTAAACAAGCCGAATCTTACTTTAAGGTTTGGGACACTTTTTATGACATTAATATTTATACTGAAAGTGGGCCAGACCAAAACACTTTTGAAGGCGGTTTTGAGGGTAAGGAGATGGCTACATTTCCATATGACTTGGATAGCTTAAAGGACAAAAACGGAGGCTTTGATATCTTAAAGCCAACTCCTTTTGGCAATAGTTTAACCACGGATTTTGCTTTAGCAGCGATTGAGGGGGAAGATTTAGGCGAAGACAATATAACCGATGTACTTACTGTGAGTTATTCAAGCACTGATTATGTAGGTCACAACTTCGGTGTAAACTCAAAAGAGGTACAAGATACTTATGTACGATTGGATAAGGATTTAGAGCGACTCTTTATCTTTTTGGATTTAAAAGTTGGTAAAGGTGAGTATACTGTATTTCTGACCTCAGACCATGGGGCGGTTGAGGTGCCTGCATATTTACAATCGGTAAATATTCCTGCGGGATATTTGAATTATAATGATAGGAAGCAACGATTTCAAAAGTTCTTGAATGACACATATGGTACAACTGAAATTGTGGAAAATGTAAGTAACAACCAGATATTTTTCAACAAAGCAAAACTGAACGAGTTGGGCTTGAATATTCATGATGTTGAACAAGCCTTGGTAGACGAGCAAATTAGTTATCCGAATATTGCTAAAGTCTACACGGCTACTACTATGAATAGTACAAATTTCACTACTGGAATAGAGTCCTTATTACAAAACGGATTCAATCAAAAGCGCTCAGGTGATGTTATTGTGGTAGACGATATTGCCCATATTGCCTATGGCCGTACTGGCTCTACACACGGAAGTGGATTAAATTATGACACCCATGTACCATTATTATTTATGGGAAAGGGTATACGGCACGGAGAAACATTAGAAAAGACGGTAATACCTGATATTGCGCCTACTATTTCGGCATTACTGGGTATAAGTTTTCCAAATGGTGCAACAGGACAGCCCTTAGGTTTTCTTTTGGATTAGGAGATTTTTTTTAAAATACCCTCCCACCTTATCCGTCTTATGAACTTGCCTTCATCTTCTGAAACTAGGTAATCAGATTTATTTGATTTTGCTCTAAAATAACCATTCATATAATCGTTAAACAGACTAAAACCACCTTTTTTAAAGGCTAGTTTAATAGCTGATATTAATGTTATCAAAAAACCATAACGCATTTTATACATGGCTTCACCTTGCAAGTATTTTGCGGCTTTATCGTAGGATTGACCTGTTGGTTTGAGATGTTTTACATGAAGCGATTCATCAGTAATGACGTTCCAACCATGATACTTGGCTAAGAGTTCATCTACAGTGTCCCATCCCATTGAAGGCTTTAATCTCCCAATTTGTTCGAAGCATTCTTTTCTATAAGCTTTTAATGCACCTCGTATATGGTCTTTACGGGTTAGATTTTCTAAAATCCACTTGCCATTTTCTTCAATATAGCAAAAGCCGGAAACCATTCCTGTTTTAGGTCTTGTACCAAAGTGATAAGCTAGTTTTTCGAGATAGTTTTCTGGAAATATGAGGTCCGCATCAAACTTGCAAATTATGTCGTATTTGTCATCTAACTGATTTAATCCTTTGTAGAATGCCTTGATAATTTTTGAACCGGGTAAATGGGCTTCGCTCGACAGGTTATTGATGAAATTTATAAATGAAAAATTTTCTGAGTATGATTTCAAAAGGTTTTCTGTGCCATCAGTAGAATTGTCATTTACAACAATGACCTGCTTGGGTAATAACGTTTGGTTAATTAATGAATCTAGTGTCTTTACTAGAAACGCTTCTTCGTTATGAGCAGGTATGACAATGTAAAAGTTCAATTAATCGAATAATAAAATTCAAAGTTAAACTCTTTCGGCATAAACAATATAATACCTGTTTATAAATCTTCTTAGGAATGGTCTTAGTCCTATTTTATTTACAGGGTTGGTCCATTTTGCTGTATCTTTAATTTTCCAGCCAGTCTTTTCTAACAGCCAGTCTAATTGCCAATCTTCAAACTCATGGTAGTGCCTATCTCTCTCATCTGTTTCACTCTTATAGGCAGACGCAAACCAAAGTCTTAAAGGGACACTAACGATAATTTTATTAGCCTTTATTGATTTTAAAACTTCGTAAGGTGAAAGAAGATGTTCAAAAATTTCAAAGGCCGTTATGACATCAGCATTAGAATTTTCAATGGCACTTCTGTCCTCATCAAGATCTTCGCCGTTTGTATTTGAAACCTCATAGCCATTGGCTATCATAATTTCAGACATAGGATTTTTTACACCTAGATCTAGGATAGATTCAGAAGTTTTAATATGTTTTTTTAAAAATAGAAGGGTAAGCTTAAAACGTTTGTTGGGAAAAGTTTTTTCGTACATGTCTTATGAAATTTTATCCAAAGACGTCTTGATTCCTTTTATCAATGCCGAGCTAAAACCATTATGTTCCATTTCATTCAGTCCAGTAATGGTGCAACCTTTTGGTGTAGTGACTTTATCGATTTCAGCTTCAGGATGGTTGCCTCCTTTTAGCAACAGCTCGCTTGCGCCTTTTACAGTTTGTGTAGCAATTTTGTTTGCAGTTTTGGCATCAAAACCTATTTCAATACCACCTTGTATCATTGCTCTGATAAAACGCAAAACATATGCAATACCACAAGCACCCAAAACAGTTGCGGCATCCATTAGTTGTTCATCAATAAGGATGGTTTCACCTAATGCATTGAAAATAGAAGTGACTTCTTCCATATCACTTTGAGAAGCATTTTTTGATGCCATACAAGTCATGGATGCATTAACCGAAGCAGCAGTATTAGGCATAGCCCTTACTATGGAGGGTTGCACGCTAAGGCAATTTGAAATCTGTTCTATTGTGAAATCGCTCACTACAGAAACTAAAATTTTATCAGTTGTTATTTCATCTGAAATCTCCTCAAGGACTGCTTCAATTTTATAGGGTTTTACGGCAATAATGATGATATCCGAATTAATTACCGCTTCCTTGTTGTTTTTAGTAACGGCAACACCTTGGTCTTTGTATGCATTAAGAAAATCAATTCGATTTCGGGTAATGGTCAGTTTTGAAGCCTCAAAATCATTGGATAATAAACCATCGGCAATTGATTTTCCCAGATTTCCTCCACCAATTATTGCTATGGTTTTTGCCATACTAGTACTTGTAAACAACCGCATTAATATGCATACCAGCACCTACACTTGCGAAAATAATTACATCGCCTTTATTAATTTGATGCTCTTCAAGTTTGTTGTTTCGGATTAAATCAAAAAGTGTTGGTACAGTAGCAACAGAACTATTTCCAAGCTTATGGATGCTCATAGGCATAATGCCCTCAGGTGCTTTTGCTTTGTAAAGTCTATAGAAACGTTTAATGATGGCTTCATCCATTTTTTCATTTGCTTGATGAATCAATACCTTTTTTACGTCAGCTATATCCACACCGCTTTTATCCAGGCAGTATTTCATGGCTTGTGCAACATTGGTAAGTGCAAATTCATAAATTTTTCGACCGTGCATTTTTATATAACGTGTATCCTTGCACAGGTCTTTATTGTTAGAGTTGCCAAAATATAGGTAATAGGCTTCATCATAAGTAAATGACGCCGACTCGTGTGCTAATATGCCACCTTCTTCATCTGTTGCCTCTACAATACCAGCACCTGCACCGTCTGAGTATATCATTGAATCTCTGTCATGTTTATCAACAACTCTTGAGAGGGTTTCAGTACCTATAACAAGACATTTTTTAGCCATTCCGGCTTTTATAAATGCATGGGCTTGGATAACACCTTCAATCCATCCAGGACAACCAAATAAGATATCATATGCAACGCATTTTGGATTTTTTATCTTTAATCTATGTTTAATTCTTGAAGCTAGACAAGGTAAAATATCACTTTGTATGGCATTTGCCTTTACATCGCCAAAATTATGAGCACAAATTATATAGTCTATTTCTTCTTGGTCAATATTCGCGTCATCTATCGCTTTTTGAGCCGCTAAAAATCCTAGGTCAGAAGCGGTTAGATTATCATCTGCATATCTACGTTCAACAATACCAGTAATTGCTTTAAATTTTTCTACAATCACTTCATTTGGATGGTTGATGGAACTTCCATCTGCGTTTAGAAATTTATGTTGATGAAAATCTTCGTTTTTCTCAATATTTTTTGGGATATAACTACCTGTTCCTGTTATTCTAATTGCCATAAGTATTCATTTTCACATTTACGAAACTAACCAATATTAAAGAGTAATTTTTGGTTTTGGTATTGATTACATAAATTTTTAGGGATTTCTTAAAAAAAATTAGAATTACTATATAAAATGCAAAAAAGCACTTAATTAAGTGCTTTTTTGATTATTTAAAAATTTTAAAATATTAAGCTTCGACGTATTCTTCAATAGGAGCACAGCTGCATACCAAATTACGATCGCCATAAGCTTCATCCACACGTCTTACAGTTGGCCAGAACTTATTGTCTCTAACAAAGTCTAATGGAAATGCCGCTTTTTCTCGAGAATAAGGCAGTAGCCATTCATTTGCTGTTAACATTTCAAGTGTGTGTGGTGCGTTTTTTAAAATATTATTTGGTTCTTCAATACTTGTTTCATCAATTTCTTTTCGAATTGAAATCATAGCGTCGCAAAAACGATCCATTTCAGCTTTACTTTCACTTTCAGTTGGTTCAATCATCATTGTACCTGCAACTGGGAAAGACACTGTCGGTGCGTGGAATCCATAATCCATAAGGCGTTTTGCAATATCAACAACTTCAATTCCTCTAGATTTAAAATCGCGACAGTCAATAATCATTTCGTGTGCTGCTCTACCATGTTCACCTGTGTACAAGGTATCGAAATAACCTTCTAATCGCTCTTTAATGTAATTTGCATTTAAGATTGCTACCTCAGTAGACTCTTTTAATCCTTGTGCACCAAGCATTTTTATATATCCATATGAAATGATGCACGCTAAAGACGAACCAAAAGGTGCAGCGGAAATGGCTGAGATAGCTTGATGGCCTCCAGTTTTGATGATAGGATTTCCAGGCAAAAACGGTACCAACTGCTTTGCAACACAAATTGGTCCAACTCCAGGTCCACCACCACCATGAGGTATAGCAAATGTTTTGTGCAAATTCAAATGACAAACATCTGCCCCAATATTTCCTGGATTTGTTAAACCTACCTGAGCATTCATATTGGCGCCATCCATATAAACCTGCCCACCGTTATCGTGAATGATCTGAGTTATTTCTTTAATAGCAGATTCGTATACACCATGAGTTGATGGATAAGTGACCATTAATGCGGACAAATTATCTTTGTGCATCTCTGCTTTTTGTCTCAAGTCATCAACATCAATATTCCCATCTTCAGATGCCTTAGTAACCACAACTTTCATTCCAGCCATGACTGCACTTGCCGGATTTGTTCCGTGAGCAGACGATGGAATTAAACAGATATTTCTGTGGTGGTCGCCACGAGACTCGTGATAGGCTTTAATAACCATTAAACCAGCAAATTCTCCTTGAGCACCAGAATTTGGTTGCAAGGAAGTTGCGGCAAATCCTGTTATTTCAGTTAGTTGATTTTCCAAGGTATTGAGCATAAGATTGTAGCCTGCAGCCTGTTCTTTTGGAACAAACGGATGCATATTGCCCCAACTACCCCAACTAAGCGGTAGCATTTCTGAAGCTGCGTTTAGCTTCATGGTGCACGAACCTAAAGAAATCATAGAATGGTTTAAAGCCAAATCTTTACGCTCTAGCCTTTTGATATAGCGCATTAATTCTGTTTCAGAATGGTAGGAATTAAACACGTCATAGGTTAAGAATTCCGAACGACGCTTTAACTGATCTTGTATTGTATTTTCTTCTGAAATAACAGTAATCTTATCTGTTGTTTTTCCTGTTACTTTTTCAAATATTGAAACTATTTCGTTTAAATCTTCAATAGTTGTTGTTTCATTAATTGATATGGTTACAGTATTGTTATCTGGGTAATAGAAATTAACTTGTTTCTTTTCTGCTTCATATTTAACCTTAACGGGATCGGCTTTTATTTGAAGCGTATCAAAATAGTGTGTATTAATTTGTTCCAATCCCAAATTTTTGAGGGAATTTGAAAGTGTAGAAGTTGAGTTCTTTACTTTGGCCGCAATAAATTTTAAGCCTTCAGGACCATGATAAACAGCATACATACCTGCCATTACTGCTAATAAAACCTGTGCCGTACATATGTTCGATGTTGCTTTATCGCGCTTGATATGTTGCTCACGTGTTTGAAGTGCCATACGTAGTGCACGATTACCGTTGGTGTCTTTAGTTACGCCAATAATTCTTCCTGGAACATCGCGTTTATAGGCTTCTTTGGTTGCAAAAAATGCAGCATGAGGACCACCATAACCCATCGGAATACCAAAACGTTGCGTGGAACCCACTACGACATCTGCTCCGAAATTTCCTGGAGCTTCAAGCGTAACAAGACTTAAAATATCGGCAGCGACAGCGACTTTAATATTTGAAGCATTTGCCTTTTCAATAAATGATTTGATATCTGTTATCTGGCCATTTTTGCCAGGATACTGTAAAAGCGCTCCAAAGAACTCATTACTTAGATTGAAATCAGCTTCATTACCAATTACCAGTTCGATTCCAATTGGCGTAGCTCTAGTTTCAAGCAATGCTATGGTTTGTGGCAATACTAAATCTGAAACAAAAAATTTAGACACACCTGCTTTTTTCTGAGCCCTATCTCTCACAGCAAATAACAATCCCATTGCTTCCGCAGCTGCAGTACTTTCATCTAGTAGTGATGCGTTGGCAATTTCCATTCCAGTCAAATCGATAACCATTGTCTGGAAATTTAAAAGCGCCTCTAAGCGGCCTTGAGCAATTTCTGCCTGATATGGTGTGTAAGCTGTATACCAGCCAGGATTTTCCAATATATTACGCTGTATTACCGCAGGTAAATTTGCTGGGTGATATCCTAAGCCTATATAAGATTTAAAAACTTTGTTGAGTTGTGAAAGTTTATAAATGTGATTCAGGTATTCTTGCTCGCTCATCGCAGGCTCTAATTCTAAATCCTTTTTTAACCTAATTCCAGCAGGAATTGTCTCTGAAACTAGTTGCTCTATGCTTGTCACACCAATGGTGTTTAACATGGCTTTCTGATCTTTAGAACTCGGGCCTATGTGTCTAAGTGCGAAAGAGGTCGTATCCATTCTTTTTAATGCTTTTTTTGATATGCAAAAATACGGAAATACACTCTTTTAAAAGTTAACGAAAACTAAAGTTTTTAACGGATTAATTGGTTTATTAACACAATGGCTATTTTTGTAAGGTGAGTTGGTATAAGCAAATTTTTCATTTTTATATTAATAGCAGCATACATGTGGCCTTAGCAACATATTCGCTGACCTGGATTACATTATTGCAATTTGATTTAGACTACGACCAAATCAGTCTTTACTTTGTGTTTTTTGCTACCATTACTGGGTATAATTTTGTAAAGTATTTCGGCATAGCAAAATTTCATCATCGTAGACTGGCTAATTGGTTAAAAGCAATACAAGTTTTTTCACTTTTCTCTTTTTTTGGATTAGCATATTATGCTTACTACCTTATTCTAAATACCAAGTTTTTAATTGCAATACTTGGAATAATCACCTTCTTATACGCCATACCCCTTTTACCCAGAACCTATTTTGTTGATGACAATAGTAATCTTAGGCAGATTAGTGGTTTGAAGGTATATGTTATTGCACTGGTATGGTCGCTTGCCACTGTATTATTACCAACCCTTCAAAATGAAATAATAGTTAATAACGATGTACTAATTACTGTTATTCAGAGGTTTTTATATGTATTTGTTTTAATGATGCCCTTTGAGATTAGAGATTTGAATTATGATAGTATAAAATTGGGTACAATTCCACAACGAATAGGTATAAAGAAGACTAAAATTATAGGTATTTTAATGTTAATCCCTTTCTTTTTTCTGGAGTATTTTAAGGATGAATTAAAGGCTAATCAAATAATCATCAATTTAATAATCACTTTTATTACTGCTCTGTTTTTAGTTTTTTCAAATAAGGAGCAGTCAAAATATTATAGTGCATTTTGGGTAGAGGCTTTACCTTTATTTTGGCTTGTTTTAGTTTTGGTGTTTCGCTAATTGTTTTTTGAATTTCTTTTGAATGTTGGCACGTTCATCATTTTTTAAACAATTAACCTCTGCTTTTTGCATGACATCGGTAAGTTTTGTGTTCTTTTTGGTATAGGATTTTGTAATGTGACACCAAGAGATTCTTAATTTTAATTTTAAGCGTTCCCAAGATGAAGCTTCACCATATTGAGCTTTGTCACAAATATGTTTTGCCTCATCACAACTAATAAATAAAAAACTTTTTTTCATTTAATTAAAACCAGTTTTTTTCTAAGCAATCAGTTAAAGCTGCACGAGCTCTATGGATGATTACCCAAAGATTAGACGCAGTTATATCCAATTCTTTACAAATAGTTTCTGTGTCATAACCAAGAATTGTTTTCATTTTAAATACTTCTGCCTGTTTCTGTGGCAGTTGATCCAAACAACTTAATATAGCCTCACCCAGTTCAGTGTTTTCCATCTTGTCTTCAGCTGTTTTATCAAAGGGGTCAGCTATGCGCTCTTCTAACCAATCACCCTCAGCTTCGGAACTAGTGCCATAATTCATTCTCACCTCTGCTTTTCCTTTGTTCGAATTTATTCTTCGGTAATAATCGATTATTTTACGTTTTAAAATCGAAACTAACCACGTTCGTTCACTGGCATCACCCTTAAAATTTGCCATTGATTTTAAGCCTGCTAGAAATGTCTCCGAAACTAAATCTTGTGCAATTGCCCTATCACTCACACGACTTATTGTATAGTTAAAAAGGTAATCTGAATATTTGGAAACCCATTTATTTGGATCTAACTGCTGCTTCGGCATTCTCGTTTTTCATTGCTTTTTTCATTACTAATTTAAAAAATTAAATCCATAATGAATAGTATTTTATTTTATCAACCCTGCACGCTTCAACAAGGCCTCAGGCTTTGGTTCTTGCCCTCTAAACTTTATATATAAGGTCATTGGGTTTTCAGTACCACCTTGCGATAATACATAAGTTTTAAACTTATTGGCAACCGTTTTGTTAAAAATACCTTCTTCTTTAAAGTATTCAAACGCATCTGCATCTAGGACTTCCGCCCATTTATAGCTGTAATAACCTGATGAATATCCACCTTGGAAAATATGAGCAAAAGCTGTGCTCATGCAATTTTCTTTAACTTCCGGATAAAGTTGCGTATCGCCAAAAGCTTCTTTTTCATAAGATTTGACATCATTGATATTTGATGGATCAACACCATGCCAAGCCATATCCAACAGTCCGAAGCTTAATTGTCTTAAGGTTTGCATCCCTTCATTAAATGTCGCTGAAGCCTTTATTTTTTCAATTAGCTCCATTGGAATAATCTCACCAGTTTCATAATGCGTGGCAAATAATTTTAAGGTTTCCTCTTCATAACACCAGTTTTCTAAAATCTGACTTGGTAATTCAACAAAATCCCAAAAGACACTAGTGCCAGAGAGACTTGGATAAGTTGTATTGGCAAGCATACCATGTAAGGCATGTCCAAACTCATGAAACAAGGTGGTAACTTCATTAAAAGTCAGTAAAGAGGGTTTGCTCTTTGTAGGTTTAGTAAAGTTACAAACGATAGATATGTGTGGTCTTTCATTTAAGCCATTCTTAATCATTTGAGGTTTAAAGGAGGTCATCCATGCACCATTTCGTTTACCAGCTCTTGGGAAAAAGTCGGCGTAGAATATTGAAACCAATTCACCTTCGGCATCAACCACTTCATAGGTCATGACATCGTCGTGATACGTATCTATAGTGTCAATTTTATTGAAATTAAGGCCAAAGAGTTTATTAGCGACAGTGAATGCCCCATTGATTACGTTCTCTAGTTTGAAATAAGGTTTTAATTGCTCATCGTCCAGATCGAACAACTTTTGTTTTAGCTTTTCTGAATAAAAAGCACCATCCCATTTTTGAATTTTCTCGAGGCCATCAAGATCATGTGCAAATTTTTGGAGCCTTTCAAATTCTGCTTTTGCTGCTGGTTTGGCTTTTTCTAACAGTTCGTTTAAAAAATTAGTTACCTTTTCTGGCGTCTCGGCCATGCGCTCCTCCAAAACGAAATGCGCATGAGTTTTATATCCTAAAAGTTGGGCACGTTCGTATCTTAGATTGGCAATCTTTAGTACAATATTTTTATTATCAAGTTCATTGTTGTTGAAACCTTTGCTACCAAACGCAATAGATAGTTGTTTTCTTAGCTCTCTATTTTTCGCATAGGTCATAAATGGGATATAACTCGGGTAGTCTAATGTTATTAACCAGCCTTCAAGTCCTTTGCTTTCCGCTAACTGTTTAGCCGCTTCTTTGGCGCCTTCGGGTAGTCCTTCCGTGTCCTTTTCGTCTGTAATTAGCATCTCAAACTTGTTGGTTTCTGCTAAAATGTGTTCGCCAAACTTAAGTTTTAGCTGGCTGAGCTCCTTATCAATTGCTCTTAGTTTGACTTTTTGATCTTCAGAAAGGTTTGCTCCATTGCGTGCAAAACTTTTATATTTTTTATCAAGAAGTGTTGTTTGTTCAGTATTAAGATCAAGTTTAGATTTTGAATCGTAAACACTTTTAACACGCTTAAATAAATCCTGATTTAAAGTAATATCATTACTAAATTCAGAAAGTAATGGTGAAACTTCTTGAGCAATTTTCTGAATTTCATCATTGGTTTCAGCAGAATTAAGATTAAAAAAGATACTTGAAATTCTATCCAATTCTTCTCCAGAATAATCCAATGCCACAATAGTATTTTCAAATGTTGGTGATTCAGTGTTTTTTACTATTGCAGCTATTTCTGATTTCGCTTTTCCAATCGCAAATTTAAAAGCAGGTAAAAAATCTTCATTTCTTATTTTTGAAAATGGTGCTGTATTATGTTGGGTATCAAAGGGTTTATTTAGGATTGTCATGTGTTACGTCTTAATTTTCTTACTATATTGTTGATAATCTGAACTTTAACGGTTTTTTAATACCGTTTAATTCTTTTTAGTATTTATCTTTTGTTTATTTTTGTAACTCTTTTAGAGCAAAGACTTTTGTTCAAAAAGGATTGGTTAATAGCGAGAAGCCTTGACAGTTGTCGAGGCTTTTTTTATAGGTCCTTTGCTGAGTCTAACACCTTAGCCTTTAAACCTTCCTTGTAACCTAAAATTTTATCTAGAATACTTTGGTCTGCACTACCAAGAATTTGTGCAGCCAAAATACCAGCGTTTTTAGCACCATTAAGAGCTACAGTTGCCACAGGGACACCGCCTGGCATTTGTAATATTGACAAGACCGAATCCCATCCATCAATTGAATTACTACTTTTTACTGGTACTCCAATCACAGGAAGTGGAGAAAGCGAAGCAACCATTCCAGGTAAATGGGCGGCGCCACCTGCACCAGCGATTATTACTTTTATTCCTCGCGTGTGCGCATTTGTACCATAATTAAATAATTTGTCTGGCGTTCTATGTGCGGAAACAATATCTACTTCCACTTCAATATCGAATTCCTTTAAAATATCAATTGCATCTTGCATTACTGGTAGATCACTTTTACTACCCATTATTACACCAACTTTACTCATCATTTATTCGCTTATTACTTGTATTGTTCGTTTAACTTTTTCTGCAATTTCCCGCGCCTTTTCAATGTTCTTATCTACAATGGTTACATGTCCCATTTTTCTGAACGGGCGTGTTTGTTTTTTGCCATAAATATGTGGTGTCACACCATCCATCGCCATTATTTTTTCGATATGTTTATAGACAACATTACCGGTATGTTCTTCGGCACCGACAAGATTAACCATTACACCAGCGACCTTGCTGTCTGTTCTTCCTAGAGGTAATCCTAATATGGCTCTAAGGTGCTGTTCAAATTGACATGTATAGCTTGCCTCGATGCTGTAATGGCCCGAGTTATGTGGTCTAGGAGCTACTTCGTTGACCAATATTTCGTCGTCCTCTGTTTGAAACATTTCAACGGCCAATAAGCCAACATGTTCAAAGGCAGCTGCGGTTTTCAAAGCAACCAACTCTGCCTTTTTTGCAATTTCATCAGGGATTCTGGCAGGACAAATTACATATTCTACCTGGTTGGCTTCGGGATGAAATTCCATCTCAACTACAGGATATGTTTTTAGATCACCACAGGTATTTCTAGCAACAATTACTGCCAGTTCATTTTTAAAAGGTATCATTTTTTCGGCAATACATTCTACATTAGGTAGGTCCAAAAGATCAGTGTAGCGTTTAACAATTTTTACACCCTGTCCGTCATACCCAAATCGTGTACTTTTCCAAACAAAAGGATAACTCAGGCCTCCGTTTTCTACTGCTTCATCAATTTCTGAGGTATATGCAAAACGTGAAAAATCTGCCGTTGGAATGTTATGATCGACATAGAATAATTTTTGATGCGCCTTGTTTTGTATGGTTTTAAGTGTTTTTGAAGATGGATATACTTTTATGCCTTCATTTTCTAGAGCTTCAAGGGCATCTACATTAACATTTTCAATTTCAATAGTGAGAACATCAACCTTTTTGCCAAACGCAACAACCGTTTCAAAATCCATTAAGTCACCAACCATAAATTCATCGCATGCTAATCTTGCCGGAGCATCTTTATTTGGGTCTATAACGCAGGTATAAACATCAAATTTACGAGTAGTGTACAACACCATTTTGCCTAATTGGCCACCGCCTAAAATCCCAAGTTTAAATTTTGAAGAAAAGTAGTTCATCTGCTAATTCTACTTTGATGGAGTTCTATAATTAAATTATCAAGTTTGTGGCAAAAATACACTAATTATGCTACATTTTTTTAAAATCACAATTCAAAAATAGTCTAACGTTAATCAAATGATTATCTTTGTTTTTCTAAAATTTAATACAACTTGATTAAGCTTCACGATTTATATTTCAAGCCTTTTATTTCTGAAGAGGAAATTCAAGAGGCCATACAAAAAATGGTGGATGAAATTGTTGATGATCTGGGAGATGAAATGCCGGTTTTTGTTGGGATACTCAATGGATCATTTATGTTGGTTAGTGACTTTGTGAAGTTGTACCCCAAACCTTGTGAAGTTACTTTTATTAAACTCGCCTCTTACGAAGGGGTTAAATCAACAGAAGACATTCAACGTTTAATAGGTTTAACACAAGATCTTACAGGCAGGACAGTAGTGATTTTGGAAGATATTATTGATTCTGGAAATACGTTAGAAGAGGTTCATAGAATATTTAGAAATGAAAACGTAAAACAGCTTTTAATAGCAACGCTTTTCTATAAACCAGAAGCTTACGATAAAGACTACAAACTCCATTATATTGGAATGGAAATACCGAATAAATTTATAGTAGGCTATGGTTTGGATTACAAAGGATTAGGGAGAGACATGCCAGCTGTATATCAATTAAAAACAACGCAATATATGACTAATCTTGTTTTATTTGGCCCTCCAGGCGCAGGCAAAGGAACACAAGCTAATTTTTTAAAGGAAAAATATGATTTAGTACACATTTCTACAGGAGATGTCTTTAGGTACAACATTAAAAACGAAACAGCCTTAGGTATGTTAGCTAAATCCTATATGGACAAAGGAGAATTAGTCCCTGATCAGGTCACTATTGATATGTTGAATAAAGAAGTTGAGAAAAATTCTGATGCAAAAGGATTTATTTTCGATGGTTTTCCCAGAACAAATGCGCAAGCTAAAGCCTTAGATCAATTAATGGAGTCAAAAGATTCGCAGATTAATGCAATGGTAGCCTTAGAGGTGGATGATGAGGTTTTAGTACAACGCTTGTTAGAGCGTGGTAAAACAAGTGGTAGGGCAGACGACGCAGATGAGAGCATCATTCGAAATAGAATTAAGGAATACTACGATAAAACCGCCATCCTTAAAGACTACTACTCAAATCAGGATAAATATTATGGTGTTGATGGTGTTGGTAGCATTGAGGAAATCACGGTACGCTTGAGTGGGGTTATAGATAAATTATAAATAACAACGCATGTTTTTTATTAATCCTTTAGGAGCCTTAATCATAATAGTGTTGTCTGTTTTATTTTTTCTCTTGCCAATTTTGGCTCTCATTAGCATTTTAAGAAATAAATTTGAAGACAATGACAAGTTAATTTGGGTAATAGTGGTCTTATTACTTCCTTATTTTGGATCTATCATATATTTCATCATAGGTCGGAAGAAAAGACTCTCGTGAAAATTAACACCAAAAATTGATTAAAATTTCCACTTTCGTGGGATACTGACATGACAGAAGGAAATTTTGTAGATTACGTAAAGATGCATGTGGCTTCAGGTAATGGAGGAAAGGGATCTGCGCATTTACACCGCGAAAAATATATCCAAAAAGGTGGTCCAGACGGTGGCGACGGTGGCCGTGGAGGCCATGTTATTCTGAGAGGAAATTCTAATCTTTGGACACTAATTCATCTAAAGTTTAAGCGTCATATAAAAGCGGGTCACGGTGAGCACGGCAGTTCAGGCAGAAGTACAGGTGCTGATGGGCAAGATGCCATTATTGAGGTTCCGTTAGGAACTGTTGTTAGGGATACTGATACAAATAAGATACTATTTGAAATTACCGAAGATGGAGAGGAAAAAATAGTAGCAGAAGGAGGTAAAGGTGGCCGAGGTAATTGGCATTTCAAAAGTGCCACCAACCAAACACCTCGTTATGCCCAACCAGGTATTCCACTTGAAGAAAAAAATATTACACTAGAGTTAAAAGTCCTTGCAGATGTTGGTCTTGTTGGTTTTCCTAATGCAGGAAAATCTACATTGCTATCTGTATTAACTTCAGCAAAACCCAAAATAGCAGACTACGAATTTACAACCTTAAAACCTAATTTGGGAATTGTGAAATATCGGGATTATCAGTCGTTTGTAATGGCAGATATACCAGGTATTATTGAAGGTGCAGCAGAAGGAAAGGGTCTTGGCCACTATTTTTTAAGGCATATAGAACGAAATTCAATATTACTATTTCTTATTCCGGCTGATTCAAAAGATATTGTTGAGCAATATGAAATCCTAATTGACGAATTGAGACGCTATAATCCCGAAATGCTAGACAAAGAGAGATTCGTAGTAATTTCAAAATCGGATATGTTAGATGAAGAATTAAAGTCTGAAATATCAACTATTTTAGATAGAGATCTTGAAGCTGATTATATGTTTATTTCCTCAGTAGCACAGGAGGGTTTAACTGAATTAAAAGATAAACTTTGGGCAATGTTAAACCAATAGTGTAAGCTATGAAGGCATACTTAAAGAGTATTGTAGAATACAACGATAACAGACTTAGTAGGGGCTTTGCTTTTTTTATTCAGTTTTTAATTGTCCTATCTGTTATAACATTTTCTTTAGAAACATTACCAAGTTTAGAACCACGAACGAAAGTTGTTTTGCAATCTATTGAAATCTTTTGTGTAGTGGTATTTACCTTAGAATATTTGGCAAGAATTTATGTGGCAGACCAAAAATTGAGATTCATTTTTAGCTTTTTTGGAATAATTGACCTATTGGCAATCCTGCCATTCTATTTGTCTTTTGGCGTAGACCTCAGATCGTTGAGGGTTTTAAGAATGTTTAGGTTATTTAGACTTTTAAAATTAGTACGCTATAACAGAGCCATGCGTCATTTTAGTAAAGCCATGCTTTTGGCCAAGGAGCAGATAATATTGTTTATGGCCATTACACTTGTCCTTATATATTTTGCTGCTGTTGGCATTTATTATTTCGAAAATGAAGCACAACCAGAACACTTTTCATCAATTTTTGATAGTTTGTGGTGGTCTATTGTAACCTTAACTACGGTTGGTTATGGAGATGTGTATCCTATAACAGTAGGTGGAAGAATCTTTACTTTTTTTATACTCTTAATTGGTCTTGGTATTGTAGCTATACCAACAGGAATAATTTCATCCTCTTTGACTAAAGTCGTAGAATCCAAGGGTGAACTGGAATAGTTAAAATTGAGCTGAAAACCTTCTTTTTTTAATATCTTTAAATTAAAAATGAAAGCGTTAAAATACATCTTACTTTTTGCATTTATGAGTTCCTGTGGTCCTTTAATTTATTATGACTACGAGGAAACCACAGATTTTACTCAATACAAATCTTATAGTTATTTTGATGATATGGAGACTGGACTTAGTGTGTTAGACCAAAAGCGCATTATGCGAGCTATAGATGCTGAATTACAGAAAGTTGGTATAGAACGTAAAACCAATGCTGATTTTTATATTGACATCAGTAGCAGAGATATACAGCCAACAACCAATTCTAGTTTCGGAATTGGAATGGGAGGCACTGGTGGAAATGTAGGAGGTGCAATATCTGTTGGTGTGCCTGTTGGTGGCAATTTACTGTCTAGAGAGATAACAATAGATTTTGTAGATTTGAGTGAAGGCGAAAAACTCGTTTGGCAAGCCGTCTGCGAGTCACTTTACAAACCAAATGATACACCTGAAAAGCGAGACGAACATTTTAATAAATTAATAGGAAGAATATTTAGTAAGTATCCACCCAAGGGTTAATATTAATTCCTAATTGTTATGTACAAGTTAATATGCTTTGTTTTCTTCTCACATATAGGCTTTGGTCAAAGTGCTATTGAAAAGACTCAAAGTTTTATGGAGGCCAAAAAATATGTTATGGCCCAACAAGAAATACAAAACTATCTTGAACTAAATCCAAAAAGTATTAGAGCTATAGAGTTGTTAGGAGATTCTTACGCCTACCAACGCAAATGGGATAGAGCGATTGAGCAGTATAAAAAGCTTAAAGAAAATTATCCTAATAATGCAAACTACCACTACAAATATGGAGGTGCTTTAGGCATGAAAGCAAGAAGTATTAGCAAATTTAAAGCACTAGGAATTATAGGAGACATAAAGCAATCCTTTTTAACTGCGTCCTCATTAGACAAATCGCATATAGACACACGTTGGGCCTTGGTAGATTTGTATGTCTCTTTGCCAGGAATTGTTGGAGGAAGCTACGCTAAAGCTTTAAAGTACGCTGAAGAACTTGAAAAATTATCAAAGGTGGACGGTTATCTTGCGAAAGGATACGTTTATGAATATGATAATGAACCAGAGTTAGCAGAGAAGTATTATAAATTGGCCATTAAAGTTGGTGGATCAGTTACCTGTTATGAGAAACTTTCTAATTTTTATGATAAACAAAAACGACCAGATAAAGCATTAGGTACTCTAGAAATATCTAAAGAGAAACATCAGCGCAATGCCATACATTACCAAATCGGAAAGGTGTGTGCAGAATACAATATTCAATTGGACAAAGGCGAAAAATCTCTAGCGGTATATCTGGCGAATTATTCGGCAAAAGACGGTGTGCCTAAGGAATGGGCCTATTATCGCTTGGCGCAAATAAATCGACATAAAAATGACAAATCCAACGCGCTTTTTTGGATTGAAAAGGCAATTACAGGCTTGCCAAATATAGATGTCTTTCATTCTGAACAAGAGGCTATTTTAAAACTCTAAAAGATTTTTATCAATTCATACCTCACTATTTAGGTGTTTTTATTTTGCTAATTATTTGTTAAAAACGAATTTATGATAGTAATACTATTATATTTGCAGACAAATATTTTAAGTATGATAAATTTACTATCAAATTTAAAGATATCAGTTCCAGATAAAATCTTCATCAAAGATCCAGAGTCTTCTGATTTAGGCAAGCGTATTATTGAGCACAGTATCTTATTGATTGAAGAAATTGGATTTGACAATTTCACTTTTAAAAAGTTAGGAGCCAAAATAGGTTCTAACGAAAGTTCTATTTATCGTTATTTTGAAAGCAAACATAAACTATTACTTTATCTCACATCTTGGTATTGGGCATGGATTGAATATCAATTGGTATTTGCAACGCATAATATCCCAAATAAAAAGGAACAATTATTTAAGGCAATTGAAGTTGTAACTAAATCAATAAAAGAAGATGTAGCTTTTTCCCATATAAACGAGGTTGTATTAAATAGAATTATTGTAAATGAATATTCTAAAAGCTACCTGACTAAAGAGGTAGATAATGAGAACGAAGAGGGATATTTTGCAATTTATAAGCGACTAATAACACGACTAAGCGGTATTATCTCAAATGTAGATAACTCTTATGAATACCCTTTGAGTTTAGCCAGTACAATTGTTGAGGGTGCATTACATCAGCATTTTTTAAAATCGCATTTTAGGACAATTACAGATTGCGACCAAGATATTACACCAACTGATTTCTTTACGAACCTAACCATAAAAGTTTTAAATATTTAACAGATGAACACAAAAAAAACGATCTTAACACCTTGGCAGAGATTCATTGGGATTTTGAGATTAGAAAAGAAGGATTTACTCCAGGTTATTTATTATGCTGTTTTTTCTGGTCTTATTAGCCTAACATTGCCACTTGGAATACAGGCAATTATAAACTTAATTCAAGGTGCTCAGGTAAGCACATCTTGGATTGTATTGGTTGTATTGGTAACACTTGGTGTAGCTTTTGTTGGTGTTTTACAAGTTATGCAAATGCGTATCATAGAAACTGTACAACAGCGCATATTTATGCGTGCATCGTTTGAGTTTACATACCGCTTTCCTAAAATAAGAATGGATGAGTTGCGTAACTACTATCCACCAGAGTTAGCCAACCGATTTTTTGATGTCTTAACAGTACAAAAAGGTTTGGCAAAACTACTTATTGATGTACCAACTGCGGTACTTCAAATTGTGTTTGCATTAATTTTATTATCATTTTACCATCCATTTTTCATTGCTTTTGGTATTCTGCTAATAATTCTCATTTACATTGTTTTTAAGTTTACCATCCAAAAGGGTATGCAGACAAGTCTACAAGAATCCAAGAAAAAATATATGGTGGCACATTGGATTCAAGAAGTTGCGCGTGCAATAACGAGTTTTAAAGTATCTGGCAAAACATCATTAGCCCTAGATAAAAACGACAAATTAGTAGACGGGTATCTCGTAGCAAGAGAAAGTCACTTCAAGATTTTGATCTTACAATTTATCCAGATGGTTGGTTTTAAGGTAATTGTTACTGCAGGCCTTTTATTAATAGGTGGGTTACTAGTTTTAAGCCAAGAAATGAATATTGGTCAATTTGTTGCAGCAGAATTAATCATACTATTGGTAATTGGATCGGTGGAGAAGCTCATTCTTGGTTTAGAGCCATTCTATGATGTATTAACGTCTTTAGAAAAAATGGGTCAGGTCGTAGATAAAAAAATAGAGGGTCTTGAAGGTATTAAAATTGATGAATCACAAGACCTTAAAATAGAACTCGAAAAGGTTAGTTATCATGTTCCTAATAGATCTATCCATATATTAAAGGATATTTCGTTGACGATTACACCAGCTAGTAGAGTTTTAATTCAAGGTCCAAGTGGTTCAGGAAAATCAAGTTTATTAAGAATTATTTCTGGTATTATAGAACCTACATCAGGACGAATATTTGTTAACGACGAAGCATTGCAGAATATACAGTTAAATAGTTACCGTTCACTATTAGGTCTTACCTTATCTGAAGAAACACCATTTGAAGGAAGTATACGAGACAATTTAACCTTAGCTGATGCCAATATTTCAGACCATGAAATACAAGATGTGATTGAAAAAGTAGGTTTGAGGGATTATTTAAAAGAAACAGAAAGAGGCCTAGAAACCATAATTTATCCAGAAGGTAGGCAAATGTCCTTTACGACGGCTAAGAAAATGATTTTGGCGCGTGCTATTCTTAAAAAACCAAAGGTCTTAATTTTAGAGGAACCTTTAGAGCACTTTGAGCAGAAAGAAGCACAACGATTAATAACCTTATTAACTGATGCTAACAATCCATGGGCTTTAATTGTAGTAAGTTTTAATCCAGATTGGGCTAGTCAATGTACAGATGTGATTACACTTGAGAAAGGTGAAATAATTTAAAGAGGAAAGATTATGCTAAATATATCCAGAAATCCATTAAACAAGTCAGTAGATTTAGGCAAGTATAAGTCTAGTGTTCATGTATTTAATAAAACATACTATAAATACTTCAGAAGGTTTTTGTCAGCATTTGCGATAGTTGGTATAATAATTTTGTTTCTGCCGTGGACACAAAATATCTCTGGTAGAGGACAAGTAACGTCACTTACACCAGGACAGCGACCACAAACCATACAGTCACCAATTCCTGGTAGTATACAGAAATGGTATGTGAGAGAAGGGCAAACAGTGAAGAAAGGTGATACCATAATGCAAATTTCCGAGATAAAAAGTGAGTATTTTGATCCTAATCTTGTTGAACGTACTCAACAACAACGTAATTCAAAGGAATTTTCAGCGAGATCTTATCAAGAAAAAGTAAAAGCACAAGAGATAAGAATAAAGGCGCTTCAATCTGAACGTGTTTTAAAATTGGAGCAGGCACAAAACAAGTTGGCGCAGGCGAAGCAGAAAGTAAAGGCAGATAGTATAGATTTGGTTGCTGCACGTACCAATTTGAAAATAGCACAAATTAAATATAACCGAGCAGACAGTCTTTTTCAAGATGGCTTCACAGCAAGAAAAAATGTAGAAGATGCGGCGATTAAGCTACAGGAGACTCAAGCAAAAGAAACGTCTCAAGAAGCTAAATTACTGGTGAGTAAAACCGAAGTTACAAATGCCAAGCTAGAAATAAACAGGGTAGAGCAAGAATTTGCAGATAAGATTTCTAAAGCGCGTAGTGAAAAGTTTTCAGCCCAATCCAGCCAATTTAGTACTGAAGCTGATGTTCAAAAATTAGAAAACATGGTTTCTAATTATTCTCTCAGAAGAGACATGCTGTTTATTACAGCACCATATGATGGTTTTATAAATACGGCTTTTCGCGGTGGCGTTGGCCAAACGTTCAAGGAAGGAGAGAAATTGGTGGGAATTATCCCAGAAAATATAGAATTGGCTGTAGAAACCTTTGTCCGCCCGATAGACTTACCACTAATTCATAAGGGAGAGAAAGTACGGGTTCAGTTTGATGGTTGGCCTGCAATTATCTTCAGTGGATGGCCAAATGTATCCTATGGTACCTATGGCGCTGAGGTCGTTGCGGTGGAGCGCTTTATTAGTCCAAATGGAAGATTTAGGGTCTTGTTAAAGCCAGATCCAGAGGATCACCCTTGGCCAAAGGAAATTAGAGCTGGCTCAGGGGCTTTTACCATGGCTTTACTGGAGGATGTACCAATTTGGTTCGAGCTATGGCGACAACTAAATGGTTTCCCTCCAAACTATTATCAGCCTGTTGAGGATACAAAATCTAAAATGAAATAAAACATGCGTTTTAAACTATTTGTAATACTTGTTTGTTTTGGGTTTTTAAGCGGTGCGCAAACGGAAGAACTGGCTAATGTTCTCAGATTTGATGAGTTCCTCGGGTATGTTAAAAAATTTCATCCAATTGTTAAGCAAGCAGAGCTTGTAATAGATGAAAGCCAAGCAAAGCTTATGAAATCAAGAGGTGCTTTTGATCCTAAATTGGAAGTAGATTACGATCGGAAAAAATTTAAGGGTACGGAATATTTTGATAGACTCAATGGTACCTTTAAAATACCTACATGGTTTGGAGTAGAGCTTAAGGCAGCATTTGAGGAAAACACAGGAGATTTTTTAAATCCAGAAGCTTTCGTCCCGGATGAAGGATTGTACAGTGCAGGTATTGCAGTACCATTGGCTAGAGGTCTATTAATCAATGATAGGATGGCATCACTTAAGCAAGCGCGCTTGTTTAGGGAGCAAGCCAAGGCAGATAGAGATATATTTGTAAACAACATTTTGTTTGAGGCGTCTTTAGTCTATTTTAAGTGGTTACAGGCCTATAATGAGTTGAGACTTTTTGAAGACTTTTTAATCAACGCAGAGTTGCGCTATCGTGGGATTTTACGCGGCGTTGAGGTTGGTGAAAATGCTCAGATTGATGCTACAGAGGCCCGAATTGCATTAAATAGCAGAAAGCTGAGTTTAGAGCAGTCTAGAGTAAAATTAATTAAAGCCTCTTTAGAACTTTCTACATTTTTATGGTTAGAGAATAACACACCCGTGGAATTGCAACCTAATGTAATTCCAGATGTAAATACCGAGCCAATAGTCGATTCAACTTTCAATATTAATCAATTGAGAGAAGAAGAGGCCATAATCGATACACATCCAAAAATGATATCATTAGATTATAAAATCCAGGGCCTTGAAGTCGATACCAGATTAAAAGCTAACAGACTTTTACCTAGAGTTGATGTGGAATATAACTTTTTAACTGAAGTGCCAGAGGTTGCCAGAAGTCTAAATACAGCGGAGTACAAAGGTGGTCTAAACATAAGTTTTCCTTTGTTTTTGCGAAAGGAGCGTGGCGATTTAAAATTGGCCAGGATTAAATTATCAGATACGGAGTTTGAGCGAGATGCAACGCGGGTGAATCTTCAAAATAAGATAGATGCTTTAAAGCAAGAGTTAGATTCTTACGTAATCCAAAATGATATTACACTTCAAATGGTAAACGATTCTGAGCAAATGCTTATTGCTGAAGAACGAAAATTTCAACTGGGAGAAAGTTCTTTGTTTCTGGTGAATTCGCGTGAGTCTAAACTCATCGAAAATCAACTTAAGGCAATTGCAATTCAGAATAAATTTTTTAGTACCAAGGCCAAGTTGTTTAATAGTCTAGCAATTAATCCCGACCTATAATGAGTTGATCGCATAATAATTCGTGACCTTATTTGGAATTTGGTTTTTGTAGTTTGATATTTGTCTCATGAATGTACATTTTATTGCTATTGGTGGTGCCGCAATGCACAATTTAGCATTGGCTTTACAGAACAAAGGTTATAACGTTACGGGTAGCGATGACACCATTTTTGATCCTTCAAAATCTAGGTTAGAAGCCAAAGGCCTATTGCCAAAAGAGTTTGGTTGGTTTCCTGAAAAAATCACAGGAGATTTAGATGCTATAGTTCTTGGTATGCATGCAAAGGCAGACAATCCTGAATTACTCAAAGCACAAGAATTAGGATTAAAAATATACAGTTATCCAGAGTTCTTATTCGAACAATCAAAGCATAAAACACGTGTTGTTATTGGAGGTAGCCATGGTAAAACTACTATTACCTCTATGATTCTACATGTAATGCATTACCACGACAAAGATGTTGACTTTATGGTTGGAGCACAACTCGAAGGTTTTGATGTTATGGTAAAACTTACCGAATACAACGACTTCATCGTATTAGAGGGAGATGAATACTTAAGTTCTCCAATAGATAGACGACCAAAGTTTCATTTATACAAACCAAATATTGCGCTACTTAGCGGTATTGCCTGGGATCATATTAATGTGTTTCCGACATACGAAAATTATGTTGAGCAATTCAAAATCTTTGTTGATTCTATAGTACGTGGTGGTAGTATTAACTACAATGAAGAGGATGAAGAGGTAAAGCGGATTGTCCTTGAATCTGAAAATCAAATACGCAAACTACCATACCAAACACCAGAATATTCAGTTGAAGAAGGTACCACAATGTTGGAAACACCTGACGGCCCAATGCCTATAGAAATCTTTGGTGCACATAACCTCAATAATCTAGCAGGTGCAAAATGGATTTGTCAGCATATGGGAGTTGATGAAGATGATTTCTATGAGGCCATTTCAACTTTCACAGGGGCGAGCAAACGATTGGAAAAAATTGCAGAAACTAATAATAGCGTTGCTTATAAGGATTTTGCGCACTCGCCAAGTAAAGTAGAAGCCACAACAAAAGCGGTAAAAAACCAATATAGCGATAGAACTTTAGTGGCTTGTCTAGAATTACATACGTATAGCAGCCTTAATTCTGAATTTTTGAAAGAATATAAGGGCGCATTGGATCAAGCGGACGTTGCAGTAGTATTTTATTCACCACATGCGGTTGAAATTAAAAAGTTGGAGGAAGTAACGCATAACCAAATCGCTAGTGCATTTCAGCGTGACGATTTGATTATTTATACCAACCCAGAAGATTTTAAAAACTTCTTGTTTTCACAAAACTTTGAAAACAAATCATTACTATTAATGAGCTCAGGAAACTACGGTGGTTTAAACTTCAATGAACTTAAAGATTTGTTTTAAGCTTTAAGTCAAATGCTTTTTGAAGAAAGCAATTGTCCTTTCCCAAGATAAATTAGCTGCTTCTTTGTCAAATCGCGGGGTTGTATTGTTATGGAAACCATGATTAACATCAGGATAAATGTAAGCTTCATGCTCAATATTGTTTTCTTTTAATACGGCTTCGAAATTAGGCCACCCCGCATTTACCCGTTTATCCAATTCAGCATATTGCAACAATAAAGGTGCTTTAATTTTTTTGGCATCTTCATCTTCTGGTTGTCTACCGTAATATGGAACAGCAGCGCCTAATTCTGGTAATCTTACAGCCATCATATTTGAAATCCAACCACCAAAACAAAACCCAACAACACCAACTTTGCCATTACAGTCCTTATGGTTCTTTAAATATTCATAGGCAGCAATAAAATCTTCTAACATTTCATTTCTGTCGCGCTGTCTTTGCATTGCCCTGCCGTCATCGTCATTTCCTGGATAACCACCAAGTGGAGTCAGTGCATCTGGCGCAAGAGAGATAAATCCTGCTTTGGCAACTCTTCGTCCTACATCTTCAATGTAAGGATTAAGACCTCTATTTTCATGTACTACAACAACACCTGATATTTTATTATCTAGATTTTTGGGCTTTGAAAGTAAGCCTTTTATGATACCACCACCATTAGGAGATTCGTAGTTTACATAGTTGGAATCTAAAGTTGGATCATCTGGCTTTACCAATAAGGTATCTACATAATTAGGAGACATAAAACTTAATAGTGAAGAAACCGTTAATCCACCAACAGCATAGAGTGAAAGCTTTTCAACAAATTGTCTTCTATTTAATTTATTATGCGCATAGTCATCGTATAGATCAAATACCTCTTGTTTTATATCTTCTTTTTTAATGTTTTTCATATCCTTGTTATTTGTTGTTAGTTATGGTGAACACCTTGTCTAAAAATTGACTTATACTTTCTTGATTGGCCCTAATTAATTCTTTTCTTGCAAAATTTCTATCACTTGGTTTTTTGTCTTGCGAGAGTTTAAACTTGCCCTCCCAATCTGTAATAGTAATCTCGAACATTTCTATATAATTCAGGTTTCTATTTAGTCTAGGGTTATTAGGCTCTAAAACATACTTGTGATCTGGTGCTTCTAAAAATTCGGTCATGGTAATTAAAGACTGCTTTAAAGATTCTTTGCTTTCAATTGCCTGCACCTTGCCTTTTAGGTGTACTTTAATATAATTCCAAGTTGGTAGTTGAGTAGTACCGTAAATACTAGGTGATATATAGCATTGCGGTCCAGTAAATAAAATGGTCACATCATTGTTATCTTTTAAGAGTTTGGCTTGGGGATTATAGATATCTATATGACCAATAAGTTTGCCATTTTCATAGATTAAAGGTAAATGCGTGATTAAGGGAGTTTTGTTATCTACAGAGATAACAGTAGCCAAAGGATAGGTTTTAATAACCTCAATCATGTGATCTCTATCATTATCCTGGTGATGTTTTGGTGGATAATTCATTACACTCCAAATTGTCTAAGATGATGATCAAGATGTTTGTATTGCATTTTGCCCCATTGGTCTTTTGTTAGTTTACCAAAAGCGGGATGCGGTTGCCAATCTTGCCGATCTTTCTGGTTATTAAGTTCGTTTATCAGATTAACAATTTCGCACTTTTCTTGCTCAAAATCTTTTTCTTCTGTAATCTTAAAACCAGGTGCCGTTGGCAAGTTTTTACGCCACAACTTATCACTGTACATAGCCTTTTTGAATAATAAATTTACGAGCCAATTGGGTTTTACACCGTAATCCTTTTTTTCTAAGATGATGTTTAATGGCATTTGGCAATGGTGTAGCATTTGGCTAACATTCATTCTACCCCATTTTGGCTGTGTGGATTTGTCAAGTTTATTGATTCTAGAGGTTATTTCCTCGTATACACCATCTTCAAAAAACGATTTCATAATTATTGGCATTTAATTGATTCTGAAAATTACAATTTTTTATCTTTAGTGCATGTCAGAAAAACCAAGTTCGTTTTCAATAAAAAATTGGTCTCAAGATGATCAACCGCGCGAAAAATTAAGAGATAAAGGGAAAAAGGTTTTAAGTGATGCAGAATTACTAGCCATTTTAATTGGTTCAGGTAGTAGAGAAGAAAGTGCTGTAGATTTATGTAAGCGAATACTCGCCAGTGTTGACAATAACTTAAATGCACTAGGTAAACTCTCAATAAAACAATTAATGGAATTTAAGGGTATTGGTGAGGCTAAAGCCATTACCATTGTTGGAGCTTTAGAACTTGGAAGAAGAAGACGCATGGAAGATGCTGTGATATTAAATAAAATCACTTCGAGTAAATCTGTTTTTGAGGTCATGCAGCCCATTTTGGGCGAACTACCTCATGAAGAATTTTGGATTTTGTATTTAAATAACTCCAACAAAATCATTAATAAAAACCAGCTAAGTAAAGGTGGTATTACAGGAACATTAGTGGATATAAGATTAGTATTAAAAACTGCTTTGGAAAACGGGTCAACTGCATTGATTTTATGCCACAATCATCCATCCGGAACCTTAAAGCCCAGTCAGGCAGACAAAGACATAACCGTAAAATTGAAGAAGGCATCAGAAAGTTTGGATATTAAGGTGTTAGACCATCTTATTATTACAGAGCAGGCCTACTTCAGTTTTGCAGATGAAGGATTGATTTAATGCTTTTAGTTTACACACATAAAATAACGCCACGACTTAAATACACCTTCAATCACATTTGTAAGAGGATTTTGGATGTAGATGTAAAGTATACTTCTAAAGTAGAAGATTTTATTGCTCACGAAAGCATAAAAATGTCTTACACTAAACAAGCACTGAGTAGTGAATTATTCGTTAGAAGCCATTCTCTTCTTTTTGAACAGGGACTTTCTGACATTGATATTAATGTTCAATCTTGGGAAGATACTAAAGGTTTTTTTCCCACAGGTGAAGGCAGTGATTTGCCTTATGATATTTTTGCAGCCTCTTTTTACCTATTAAGTAGATACGAAGAGTATTTACCACACGTTAGGGACGAATTTGGCAGATTTATGGCAAAAGAAAGTCTAGCGTACACGCATAGGTTCTTAAACCAACCTATTGTAGATATTTGGGCTTATAGGCTTAGAGATCTGCTAGTTAAAAAATTTCCAAAATTCAAGTTTAAAGAAAGAAGGTATAATGTTAGACCAGTTATTGACGTACCTATGGCATATTTTTTTAAGAAAAAAGGTTTGTTGAGAACTATAGGAGGTACCTTAGCGGATATTGGGCGATTACGATTTAGACAATTATACCAGCGCTATTCGGTTTTAATGGGTTTTAAGCGTGATCCTTATGATACGTTTAAATGGATTACTACAAAGCAAAAACAATCCAAAAGTAAATTTGTAGTGTTGTTTTTGCTGGGAGACTATTCTACTTATGATAAAAACATAAGTCCAAATAAAAAGGAATTTGTATCCTTAATTAAGTCCGTTGCGGATTATTGCGAAGTTGGTATTAAAGCTTCGTATTTTGCTTTGGAAGATATTTCTATTTTAAAGAAAGAAAAACAGAAAATAGAATCCATAATAAATAAGGACTTATGTGCCATAAGGCATTCATTTTCCAAGCTGAATTTACCGAAATCATACAGGAATCTAGTAGAACTAGAAATACATAACGATTACACCATGGGCTATGTAGATACCCTAGGATTTAGGGCTGGAACATGTACGCCTTTTCAGTTTTACGATTTGGACTACGAGGTACAAACGCCATTACAAATAAATCCTTATCAGTGTATGGATTTTGCTTTGTTAAAGTACCAATCACAATTAGACAAAACGGAGCACCTGCAAAAACTTATAGACCAGATAAAGGCGGTTAATGGTACATTTACACCAATATTCCATAATTACACATTTAGCGACTCTGAACGATGGAAAGGGTACAGAACATTGTTTAATTTAATACTAGAATCTGAAGAATGAAAAACGGAATAAAGCATATTTTTTTTGATTTAGATCACACGCTTTGGGATTTTGACAAAAATTCTGGCTTGACTTTTAAGAAAATCTTTAAACAAAATAAAATTGATGTTGAATTAAGCGAATTTCTTGAGGTTTACGAACCCATAAATCTCAAATATTGGAAATTATATCGTGAAGAGCGTGTTACAAAACCAAATCTGCGCTATGGAAGACTAAAGGAGGCGTTCGATGCAATTGGTGTAAATGTTTCGGACGAAAAAATAAATCTGCTATCCGTAGCTTATATTGAGTATTTAACCACATTTAATCACCTTTATGACGGCACAATAGAGATACTCGAATACCTCCAATATAAGTACCATTTGCACATAATTACTAATGGTTTTGAAGAAGCTCAGGAACGAAAAATGAGGAATTCTAACATAAGGACGTATTTCAAAACCGTTACAAATTCTGAAATGGTAGGTGTAAAAAAACCCAACCCAAAAATCTTTAATTTTGCGCTTCAACAAGCTAATGCATCATCAGGAGAAAGTATTATGATTGGTGATAGTATCGAGGCAGATATTGAAGGGGCAGTAAGCGTTGGTATGCGCGCTATTTTGTTCAACCATAGGAATAGTCAAACCAATAAGGTTGAAGTTATACAACATTTAAATGAATTAAAAAATCATCTCTAATGAAAAAGTTTTTTCTACTACTACTAATCTTATCCTTTACATTAACCAAAACAAATGCACAGGCAAAAGTCAATACATACAAATACGTGATCGTGCCACTTCAATATAAATTCTTAAAGGGTCAAAATGCTTATCGCCTTAATACGCTCACAAAGCAATTGTTTTTGAAAAGTGGTTATGAGGTGTATTACGATAACCAATTGTTGCCAGATGATGTTTTTGAAGACAGGTGTCTCGCTATGTATGTCGATGTTAATGAGGTTGACAAGGGCTTCAGACTAACCAATTTAGAGATAGAGCTAAAGGATTGCAGGGGTAAACTTATATTGAAGTCTGATTTAGGAACGTCTGGCATAAATATGCATGAAGAAAGGTATCAAACTGCACTCAGAAATGCGTACGAAACCGTAAATGATAGACTCTTCTACCAAGAAAATAGTAAACTGTATTCTTCAGAATCAGAAACTGTAATAGCAGATGTTCAAAATGAAATTGAGGAGACGGTAAATACTAATGTTGTTGCAACTTCAAATAAGAAAATGAAGACCACAAAAGAATCTAAAATAGACGATAAATTGGAAAGCAGTACCAAATTGACCGAGGACAATACTGATAAAGAAGAAACACCAATGATTGTTTTCTACGCAAAGAAAATAGAAAACGGTTTTCAACTGGTTAATCAAGAACGAAAAACTGAAATGGTTTTATTAAATACTGCACTAGATAATGTTTTTTTAGTCAAAGGAGGGGACGCTATAGTATTTAAAAAAGAGGGTGATTGGATACTTTCAAAAAATGGAAAAGATGGAGTTCAGGTAGTGTCTTTAAACATTAAATTTTAGTAGCCGTATTTATCTTTCCACAAAGTTCTGAGGTGTTTTCTCATAGCCTCTTCTCTTGCATTGTTTCCAGGATTGTAGAGTATCGTATTGGAGATTTCTTCAGGCATGAATTCATGCATGGTAAAATTATTAGCGTAATTGTGGGCGTATTTGTAGTCATCACCATAACCGAGCTCTTTCATAAGTTTCGTCGGTGCATTTCTAATTGAAAGTGGAATTGATAAATCGCCTGTTTCCCTCACCAAGTGTTGAGCTTTGTTAATTGCCTCGTAGGAAGCGTTACTTTTTGGAGAGCTTGCCATATAAGTAGTACACTGACTTAAAATAATTCTAGACTCAGGATTGCCCACGACTGAGACTGCTTGAAATGTATTATTTGCAATTACCAGTGCTGTTGGATTTGCATTGCCGATATCTTCACTTGCCAAAATAATTAGTCGCCTCGCAATAAATTTAACATCTTCACCACCTTCAATCATTCGAGCTAGATAATATATTGCGGCATTCGGATCACTACCGCGAATAGATTTAATAAATGCGGAAATAATATCGTAATGCTGTTCGCCGGTTTTGTCGTATCGCACCGCTTTAGACTGTACTTGTTTCATTACAAGTTCATTGGAAATACTAATGGATTTACCATCTAATGACATTACAATTAACTCAAAAATGTTGAGTAATTTTCGTGCATCACCTCCTGACAGTCGCAGTAATGCCTCAGTTTCCTTTAATTCAATGTCTAATTTAGATAAAACGTCATCTTCTTTAATTGCTCTTTTTAATAGTGATTCAAGATCTTCCTTATTAAATGCATTGAGCGTATAAACCTGGCATCGTGAAAGTAGTGCAGCGATTACTTCAAAGCTGGGATTTTCGGTTGTGGCACCAATTAAAGTAACCCAGCCTTTCTCAACAGCTTCAAGTAAGGAATCTTGCTGTGATTTACTGAATCTATGTATTTCATCAATGAATAAAATCGGATTTTTTGCTGTGAACAAACCGCCACTTTTTTTTGCTTTTTCAATAACCTCTCTAATATCCTTAACTCCAGAATTTATGGCACTTAACTTAAAGAATGGCCGTTGGGATTCGTTTGCAATTATATTTGCTAGAGTGGTCTTACCAATACCTGGAGGACCCCATAATATCATTGACGGAATTACACCGCTTTTTATTTGCTGATATAACATCCCATCTTTTCCTACTAAATGTTGTTGACTTAAATAATCATCTAATTGTTTAGGCCTTAGTCGTTCAGCTAGAGGTGTATTCATGCCTTAAAAGTACAAAATGCTGTTCAAAAACAATTGCCTAAAATTGTAGAGGAAGTGACAATATTTCAGATTCCTCCAATTTGGTTTTAAATTTGGTGATAAGGTTAATACCATGGCAAAAGAGCAACAGTTCAAATATTCTACTAGTGTAATTATATATCCACTTACCATTCTTTTAAGTATTTGGTTGGTCTTTTGGTACCAAGCAAGAGTGGATTATAGCATAAAAGCTTTTGGAATAAGACCACACAAATTAGAAGGATTACTAGGTGTATTTTCAAGTCCTTTTTTACATGGGGACATAAACCATTTGTACAATAATTCCATCCCACTTTTTGTGCTTTCATTGGCTCTTTTCTATTTCTACAAAAAAATAGCTTGGAAAGTGATAGTTTACGGTATATTATTATCTGGTTTACTAACATGGTTTATTGCAAAATCGGGTAATCATATAGGTGCAAGTGGTTTAATTTATGTTTTAGTTAGCTTTATTTTCTTCAAGGGTATTTTTGCAAAACATTACAGACTCATTGCCCTATCCTTAATGGTTGTTTTTTTGTACGGAAGTTTGATTTGGTATGTATTTCCGGTAAAAGTAGGAATGTCTTGGCAAGGCCATCTAGGAGGCCTAATAACTGGTTTGCTATTCGCAATAATATTCAGAAAGCAGGTGGCAAAACCAGAGCGCTACTATTGGGAGCAACCAGGCTACGATGAAGAAAACGATCCGTTTATGAAACATTTTGATGAAAATGGTAATTTCATTGAATTTGATCCGCCAGATGAGGCGATTTCTACCACAGAGCATAATAATATCGAAGTTAAATACGACTTTAGAGAGAAAAAGGATTAAGCCCTTTGCCTAACAGCTTCGTATAGAAAAGCGCCACATGCTACTGATACATTGAGTGACTCAATTTGGCCTAGAATAGGAAGTTTAGCATGTTCATCTGCTGCTTTCAAAACCGATGGATTAATACCTCTTCCTTCGGATCCCATTATTATTGCACATGGCTCATCAAGAGAAATATCATAAATCAATTTATTAGCCTTTTCTGTCGCTGCGATTACTTTAATACCCGAAGACTGAAGGTGATAAACCGCATCTTTAATGTGATCTACTTTACAGATAGGGATTTTAAATATTGCACCAGCACTAGTTTTAATCGTATCACCATTTATTGGTGCTCCACCCTTCTTTTGAATAATAATTCCAGAAACACCTGTGCACTCTGCAGTCCTTACAATTGCACCAAAATTTCTTACATCGCTTAATTGATCCAATAGTAAAAACAAAGGAGTTTTTCCGGACTCAATTACATTTAAAACGAGGTTATCTATATGGTGAAATTCAATTGGTGAAATATGGGCAACAGCACCTTGATGATTACCACGAGATAACCGATTGAGTTTTTCGATTGGTACGTAAGAGGTATTAATACCCTCTGATCGTAAAAGTTGCTCCAGTTCTTGGAATAGTTCGCCGCGAGATCCTTTTTGCAGAAATACCTTATCTATACTTTCTCCAGACTTAATAGCCTCAATAATTGCTCTAATTCCAAATACTGTAGTTTCATTTTTCATGTGGTAAAGGTATAAAAAAACCATCCTCATAAAGGATGGTTGATAAAATACGTTTTGACGCTTTAATTTTTAATTATGCGTTTATTCACTACAGAATTATTAGTGAAAATTCTTAATAGATAAATCCCATTTTGTTGGTTGCTCAAATCAATTTCGTCGTTGTAGGTCCTAGTAACTATCTCACCTAATAGATTTGTTACTTCAACTTTTAAAATAGGTATTCGACTTTCAACAGTTATTTTATCTTTTGTTGGATTTGGATAGATATTTACCAAATTAATATCAAATTCTTCAATACTTAAATTATCACATGGTGATAAATTAGGGTTAATCTCGAGAGGTTGTCCTGGCGTTAAATCTCTACCTACAAAAGCAGGGTAATCAATTCCATATTTTAATGCCCTGAACGTTAGATTACCTGTTGCATTATCATTTTGAGGCGTTGAAGTTCCATTAATATTGTTGATTGGATTCACATATTCCCAAACCTTATTATCATTACTATCCAATTCAAAGAAATAGCCTTTATTACCTTCGCACACCAGTATATTTCCGTTTGGAAGCTGTTGTGCGTTACTTACTATTACAGAGTAAAAATCTGAGGGATCGGAACCTGGTTCAGAATAAGTGTAATCTGATGTCAAGGGCCCATATGCCGTACCTGGTGTGTAGTCAAATACACCAAGTGATGTTTCAGGAGGGGAAATAATATCTACTTGTGAAAATTCAGGAGAACGCTGAAATCCATTATTAAACAATATTATTTTACCTTCATTTGGTAAACCGCTCGGTATGAAATAAGGTGTATGTTGGCCAAATAGAGTTCTATCTGCTTCCGTACCTTGTCTATATGCCTGCGGATTTCCCCATCTATAAAGCAGATCGCCACCTCTACCGTAGGTTCCGCCAGAACCGGTGGCAGCTTCGGCCGTAGTAGTAGAGTGATCAATTACATAGATTTCGCTGACCCGTCTGGAGCTAATTGTTATTTGATCACGTTCCTCATTGTATTGGATAGAATTGACATGTAACCAATTGTTTCCGCCAGAGCCATTATTAATGAAATTGATATCAAGTTTTTCAGGATGATCAGCAACCACACCAAAGTTTTGTTTGGTGTTGTCAAAATCTTGGATTAGATGATCAAAAATATTCCATTCCCAAACAATGTTTCCAGTTGTTGTACCTAAAACAGGTTCAACTTCTATAATTTGTTGATTATACAATTCGCCATCAGGTAACAAAGCAGGATCTCTCCCCATATCTATAGCGTCCTGACCAGATACAACAGTCGCTGCCAAAATAAGTACGTTGCCATTTGGAAGAGGGTGTGCGTCGTGATGTTGGCGAAATTGATTGGAGCTATATGTAAATGACCAGATTATGTTGCCATCCCAATCAAAGAGTTCCACGATACCACCCTGTCCGCCAAAACCTATATTACTACTACCGTCATCTAACCTTCCTGCCCTTAGCAAATTACCATTAGGCAATAGATAAACAGAGTTTCCTGGTAAATAAGCGCTGTTCCATTCATTGACCACCTCGCCACAATTGTTAATTAAATAGGCTTTTGTGTGTATATTAAATAGAGTATAGCCGTCATAAACATCATTGGTTACGGATATAATCCCCACAGTATTTTGACTAAAGCTTAAGTACGTTATTAAAACGGCAAAGTAGAGTAATTTTTTTAGCATAGAAACAATTTACATTGGCTGTAAATATACTTATAAATGTCAAATTTGGCCTAAATTTTAAAAGGTGGCTGTTAGACTTATGTGTACCTTAGAATCTGCAAGTCTAAATTGTCTATTTTCGGATTTACCACTAGAATAATTTAATCGAAACAGTCCCGCGTTGGTTAATAATCCGAGTCCAAAACCAAAACCAAAAAGTTTTTCTTTATTCTGGGTTAAATCATTTTCAAAATATGCGGCATCAAAAACAGAATGCACATAGATAGTATTACTGAGCCTATAACGATACTCTGTATTAAGGACACCATACAGATTGGCCACTAGACTGTTTTCTTCAAAACCTCGAATTGAATTGATTCCTCCAAACCTAAAAAGCTCATTGTCCAGGTAATTGTCTGAAACAAGTACGGCGCCATTTATTCTTGTAAATATGCTATTTCTGTTATTTAGGTTGAAAATTTTATAGGTATCTATTCGATAGAGGCTCTGATTTGTTTTACCGAGATCATTATTTCTGTTGCCAATGCCAGAGGATAGGTCAATCCAAAAATTATAAGGAAAAAGTGGATCATAAAATTGAGGCTTGTTAAATGTATAGTTCACCGTGAAATAATTTGAGCTATAGTCGTTTAGAATAGAAGTGTCCTGATCTAACAAATTACTAGAGTTAACGGCATTAATACCAACTCCAATTTTATGTAAGGCATTAATTTGATAATTAATATTTGCAGTCTGAGTAACAGTAATAAAGGTAGAATCCTTTCTAAAAATATTAAGGCCAAGATCTAAACCAATGGGTGATTTAAACAGAAAGGGCAGACTTGTATTTATTCTAAATGTTTGTTGATCAATTTCATCACTTTTATAAAACAGGTTTAAGGTTTCACCAAAATTTAAATTATTGATTAGTCTTAAATCAAGGTAGCCATCAAATTCTAATCGATTGGTATTTTCATTGGTTCCAAAACCGAGGAATCCATCAAAATTATTAGACCTAGCTTTTTCAATGTACAAATACAATGTTGTGGAATCTTTTGTGAAGAGAACCTCGGGGTCCTTTATTTTATTAGCAAATCTCAGATCTTCCAGCTGTTCAACTTTCTCTTTTATTTCGTTTAATCGAAACGATTGTTTTTCCTTTAATTTCAGGAAATGTTTAATGTAAGATTTTGGGAAATTGTCGTAACCTTTTACTATGATTTTATCTATTCGCCTTTTTTCGTTTATAGTAATGGAGATATCAGACACCAGTAGATTTGGATTCAACTTCTCGATGTTTTTAAGTTGAAGAGAGGAGAAGGGATCGCCTTGTTCTGCAATCGAAGTGTTTAAAGTCATCAGAACAGATTCGAGACTTGTTATACCAATGTCAAAGTAATTTTCACCTTTTACGTGATCTACTAGATTAAGTAAGTCAAGATTAAAATTTGCATCGTATCTTATCCTTATTTTGTCAATTTTGTTTCCCAAATATATGAATGCTTCATAAAGCGTGTCATTTTTCTTTGTAACCGATTCTATTTTTGTGTCGATATAACCATTTCGTGTTAAGCGCTTTCTAAATCTAGAGATCTCATTAGAAAGTGATTTATAGTTTTCAAATAAGGAATTGTATCCAAGAGAATCGATTAGTTTAAGTTCTTTGTCCGATTTAGAAAGAATATTAAGTTTAATGGTTTGGCTGTGAGTTTGATTTATGCAAATCAAAAAGAAAAGAAATAGAAAAAAAGCATTAAATCCTTTCATTATTTAAAAGACGGTAATTCAATTTAGTTAACGTAAAAATAGACCTTAATATATACGTTCGAAATAAAAGTTTGATTTTCTAGTCAAAATTAATTCAATAGTGTTTGATTAATTAATATATATTTCTACCTTTGCAGCCCTCTAAAGTGAGGGATAATTAAATTTTTTTTAGAAATATATGCCAACAATTTCACAATTAGTACGAAAAGGAAGAGCCAAAATAACCAAGAAGAGTAAATCGGCTGCTTTAGATTCGTGTCCGCAGAGACGTGGTGTATGTACTCGTGTTTATACAACAACACCTAAGAAACCAAACTCAGCAATGCGTAAGGTAGCAAGGGTGCGTTTAACAAATGGAAACGAGGTTAATGCATACATCGGAGGTGAAGGTCACAATCTACAAGAGCACTCGATAGTATTGGTTAGAGGTGGAAGGGTAAAAGATTTACCAGGTGTTAGATATCACGTTGTACGTGGCGCTTTAGATACAGCAGGTGTATCTGGCAGAACGCAACGAAGATCTAAATATGGTGCAAAACGCCCTAAGAAGTAATTTAAACTTTAAGAAGAAGACATGAGAAAAAGACAAGCGAAAAAAAGACCGCTTTTACCAGACCCAAAATTTAATGATCAGTTAGTAACACGTTTTGTTAACATGATGATGTGGGACGGTAAAAAGTCTGTGGCGTTTAAAGTATTCTATGATGCGATTGATATCGTTGAAGAGAAAAAGAATGATGACGAAAAAACAGGCTTAGAAATCTGGAAAGAAGCTTTATCAAATGTGATGCCTCACTTAGAAGTGCGTAGTCGTCGTGTTGGTGGAGCAACATTCCAAATTCCAATGCAAATTCGTCCAGACCGTAAAGTCTCAACTGCAATGAAATGGTTAATAGGTTATGCTCGTAAGAGAAATGAAAAATCTATGGCACAAAGATTAGCATCTGAAATCCTAGCTGCTGCTAAAGAAGAAGGTGCTGCTGTAAAGAAGAGAGTAGACACTCACAAGATGGCAGAAGCAAATAAAGCATTCTCACATTTTAGATTTTAATTGAAATGGCACAAAGAGATTTAAAATATACAAGAAACATAGGTATTGCAGCACATATTGATGCTGGAAAAACTACGACTACAGAGCGTATTCTTTATTACACAGGTGTATCGCATAAAATAGGAGAAGTACATGACGGTGCTGCCACTATGGACTGGATGGAGCAAGAGCAAGAAAGAGGTATTACTATTACTTCTGCTGCAACTACATGTACTTGGAATTTCCCGTTAGAAAATGGACAACCTACACCAGACACAAAAGGATACCACTTTAATATAATCGATACTCCTGGTCACGTAGATTTTACTGTAGAGGTAAATCGTTCTTTACGTGTACTAGACGGATTAGTTTTCTTATTTAGTGCAGTTGATGGTGTTGAGCCTCAGTCTGAAACTAACTGGAGATTAGCAGATAACTATAAAGTGCCACGAATTGGTTTTGTGAATAAAATGGACCGTCAAGGATCTAATTTTATGGGAGTATGCCAACAGGTAAAGGATATGTTAGGGTCTAACGCTGTGCCAATTGTAATGAATATTGGTGACGAGATGGACTTCAAGGGTATTGTTGATTTGGTTAAGAACCGTGCAATTGTATGGCACGATGAAACTCAAGGAGCAACATTTGATGTAATTGATATTCCAGAAGAACTTAAAGCAGAAGCTGCGCAATTAAGAGCTCAGCTTATTGAAGAAGTTGCTACTTATGATGAAAATCTTCTTGAAAAATTCATGGAAGATGAAGATTCAATCACCGAGGAAGAAGTACATGCAGCATTAAGAGCGGCAGTTATGGATATGTCTATCATACCAATGATTTGTGGATCTGCCTTTAAAAATAAAGGTGTACAGTTCTTGCTAGACGCTGTTTGCCGTTACTTGCCTTCTCCAGTGGATAAAGAAGCAATAGTAGGAACACAGCCAGGGACAGATAAAGAGATAGCACGTAAGCCAGATGTTAAAGAGCCTTTTGCCGCATTAGCGTTTAAGATTGCCACAGATCCGTTTGTAGGTCGTTTAGCATTCTTTAGAGCATACTCTGGTAGATTAGATGCTGGGTCTTATGTTTTAAATAATAGATCAGGTAAAAAAGAGCGTATTTCACGTATCTACCAAATGCACTCTAATAAGCAAAATGCGATAGAATACATCGAAGCTGGTGATATTGGAGCTGCAGTTGGTTTTAAAGATATCAAAACAGGTGATACCTTATCGGATGAAAAAGCGCCAATCGTTTTAGAGTCTATGGATTTCCCTGATCCAGTAATAGGTATTGCAGTTGAGCCTAAGACAAAGGCAGATGTAGATAAGTTAGGTATGGCATTGGCTAAGTTGGCTGAGGAAGATCCAACATTTACGGTGAGAACAGATGAAGCATCTGGCCAGACAATTATATCTGGTATGGGAGAGCTTCACTTAGATATTATTGTAGACCGTCTTAAACGTGAGTTTAAAGTAGAGGTAAACCAAGGTCAACCTCAGGTAGAGTACAAAGAAGCAATTACACAACGTGCGCAACACAGAGAAGTTTATAAAAAGCAATCTGGAGGGCGTGGTAAATTCGCTGATATTGTGTTTACGCTTGAACCAGCTGAAGATGGTAAGCAAGGTTTAGAATTCGTTTCAGAAATCAAAGGTGGTAATGTTCCTAAGGAATTTATTCCATCTGTAGAAAAAGGATTCAAAATGGCAATGGTTAATGGTCCATTAGCTGGTTACGAGGTAGATGCTATGAAAGTTACCCTAACTGATGGTTCATACCATGATGTTGATTCAGATCAATTGTCATTCGAATTGGCTGCAAAATTAGGATTTAAAGCGGCTGCTAAAGCTGCCAAAGCTGTAATCATGGAGCCAATAATGAAATTAGAAGTGTTAACTCCTGAGGAAAGTATGGGAGATATTGTAGGTGACCTTAACCGTCGTCGAGGCCAAGTAAACGACATGAGTGACAGGGCAGGTTCTAAAGTTGTTAAGGCGAATGTGCCATTGTCAGAAATGTTTGGTTATGTTACTGCATTAAGAACGTTATCATCTGGTAGAGCAACGTCAACTATGGAATTCTCACACTATGCTGAAACACCTCAGAATATTTCTGAAGAAGTAATTAAAGCGGCAAAAGGAGTTGAAGCTTAAAATTTTAGAAAATGAGTCAAAAAATTAGAATAAAATTAAAGTCTTACGATCACAATTTAGTAGATAAGTCTGCTGATAAAATCGTAAAAACAGTAAAAAGTACTGGTGCTGTAGTAACTGGGCCAATTCCATTACCTACACATAAGAAGATTTTCACTGTATTACGTTCACCACACGTGAACAAGAAGTCAAGAGAACAGTTTCAGTTAAGCTCTTATAAGAGATTATTGGATATCTATTCTTCAAGTTCAAAAACAATTGATGCTTTAATGAAACTTGAATTACCAAGTGGTGTTGAAGTTGAGATTAAGGTATAAGTAAGATTAACATGTCCCACCGATGCGGTCGAGGGAAAAACGGTAAAAATACAATTCAAGGCTGAAGCGTATTTTCAGCCTTGAGTTTTAAACGATAAAAAGTAAATAATTAATAAATAATAATATGTCTGGGTTAATTGGAAAAAAAGTCGGTATGACCAGCATTTTCGATGAAAATGGAAAGAATGTTCCATGCACAGTAATCGAAGCAGGTCCATGTATCGTTACCCAAGTCAGAACTGAAGAAGTTGATGGCTACAATGCTGTTCAACTAGGTTTCGATGACGCGACAGAAAAAAGCGCTTCTAAAGCGGCCTTGGGCCATGCTAAGAAAGCGGGTACTTCTGTTAAACGCAAAGTCGTTGAATTCAAAGGTTTTGAGGAGGAGTACAAATTAGGAGATGCTGTAACAGTAGAGCATTTTGTAGAAGGAGAATTCGTTGATGTATCCGGTACCTCAAAAGGTAAAGGTTTTCAGGGTGTTGTAAAACGTCATGGATTTGGTGGTGTTGGACAAGCAACGCATGGTCAACATAACCGTTTAAGAGCTCCTGGTTCTATTGGTGCTGCTTCATATCCTGCACGAGTTTTCAAGGGAATGAAGATGGCAGGTAGAATGGGTGGCGAAACAGTTAAAGTTCAAAATTTAAGAGTTTATAAAGTAGTTCCTGAAAAGAACTTACTTGTGGTTAAAGGATGTGTTCCTGGTCATAAAAACTCTTATGTAATTATTGAGAAGTAATGAAAGTAGCAGTTTTAGATATAAACGGAAAAGACACTGGTAGAAAAGCTGAGCTTTCTAAAGAAGTGTTCGCTATAGAGCCTAATAATCATGCTGTGTATTTGGATGTTAAGCAATATTTGGCTAATCAAAGACAAGGTACGCACAAGGCTAAGGAAAGAGCAGAAATTGTAGGTAGTACACGTAAGATTAAAAAACAAAAGGGTACAGGTACGGCCAGAGCTGGTAGTATTAAATCCGGAGTGTTCAAAGGTGGTGGTCGTATGTTTGGACCGAGACCAAGAAATTACGGTTTTAAGCTTAATAAAAATGTTAAGCGATTAGCACGTAGATCTGCATTGTCAATAAAAGCAAACGACAAGTCAATAATGGTATTAGAAGACTTCAGTTTTGAAGCTCCAAAGACTAAGAATTTTGTCAATGTATTGAAAGCACTTGAAATAGAGAACAAAAAATCTCTGTTTGTATTGGGTGACACAAATAATAATGTATATTTGTCGTCCCGCAATTTAAAGGGTTCAGAAGTCATAAAAGCTTCAGAATTAAGCACTTATAAAATAATGAACGCTAATAAAGTTGTTCTATTAGAAGGTGCATTAGAAGGAATTGAAACGAATTTAAGTAAATAGAACAACGATGAGTATCTTAATCAAACCTATCATCACTGAAAAAGCAACTACGCAAAGCGAGTTGTTAAATGCATACGCATTCGAGGTGAACACAAAGGCAAACAAGGTAGAAATCAAGAAAGCAGTTGAAGCTGCCTATGGTGTTTCTGTTGAAAAAGTTCGAACTATAAATGTCCGTCCAGATAGAAGAACGCGTTATACAAAAACGGGAATTCAACATGGTAAAACAAATGCTGTTAAAAAGGCAATTGTACAACTGGCGGAAGGTGAAACAATAGATTTATACGCTAACATGTAATTAGACAAGAATGTCAGTTAGAAAATTAAAACCGATTACATCAGCCCAGCGTTTTAGAGTAGTAAATGGATTTGACGCAATTACTACTGATAAGCCGGAGAAAAGCTTGCTTGCTCCGAAAAAAAGGTCTGGTGGTAGAAACAGTCAAGGAAAAATGACCATGCGCTATAAAGGTGGTGGTCACAAAAGGAAGTACCGTATCATTGATTTTAAGAGAAACAAAACTGGAATACCAGCTGAGGTAAAATCAATTGAGTATGATCCAAACAGAACAGCTTTTATTGCGCTTTTAAATTACCAAGATGGTGAAAAACGTTATGTAGTCGCCCAAAATGGTTTAGAAGTAGGGCAAAAAGTAGTTTCTGGAGAAAGTGGTATTGCACCAGAAATTGGTAACGCAATGCCATTAAGTGAAATTCCATTAGGTACAATTGTATCTTGTATAGAATTACACCCAGGACAAGGAGCTGTTATGGCACGAAGTGCTGGTGCATTTGCTCAGTTAATGGCTAGAGATGGAAAGTTTGCAACAATTAAATTGCCTTCTGGAGAAACGAGAATGGTATTAGCAACTTGTATGGCGACGATAGGTGTTGTTTCTAATTCAGACCATCAGTTAATTGTATCAGGTAAAGCTGGTAGAAGTAGATGGTTAGGAAGACGTCCACGTACTAGACCAGTAGTGATGAACCCTGTAGATCACCCTATGGGTGGTGGTGAAGGTAAGTCTTCAGGTGGTCACCCAAGATCAAGAAATGGTATACCTGCAAAGGGTTACAGAACGCGTTCTAGGTCGAAAGCGAGTAATAAGTATATTGTAGAACGTAGAAAGAAATAAGTAAGATAGTATGGCACGTTCATTAAAAAAAGGACCTTATATCCACCATAAATTAGAGAAGAAAGTTGCTGAGAATGTAGCATCTAACAAAAAGACAGTAATTAAAACATGGTCAAGAGCCTCAATGATATCTCCGGATTTCGTAGGCCAGACAATTGCCGTTCATAACGGTCGTCAATTTGTACCGGTTTATATTACTGAAAATATGGTAGGTCACAAATTAGGAGAATTTTCACCAACAAGATCTTTTAGAGGTCACGCGGGTGCAAAAAATAAAGGTAAAAAATAAGAATCATGGGAAGTCGTAAAAAACAAATGGCTGAAGCTATTAAGGCAGAGAAAAAGCAGGTTGCTTTTGCTAAGCTAAATAACTGTCCTACATCTCCAAGAAAGATGCGTTTGGTAGCAGATATTATCAGAGGCGAAAAGGCAGAAAAAGCGCTTCATATTCTTAGATTTAGCCAAAAGGAAGCTGCTCGAAGGTTAGAGAAACTTGTTATGTCTGCTATTGCAAACTGGCAGGCAAAGAATGAGGACGCAGACGTAGAGGAAGCGGGCTTATTCATTAAGGAAATTAGAGTAGATGGTGGGACAATGTTAAAGCGTTTACGTCCTGCTCCTCAAGGTAGAGCACACAGAATAAGAAAAAGATCAAATCATGTAACAGTGATTATTGATTCATTAAACAAAACACAAAGCTAGAACAGAGATATGGGACAAAAAACAAATCCAATCGGAAATCGCTTAGGAATTATCAGAGGATGGGAATCGAACTGGTATGGAGGAAACGATTATGGTGATAAACTTGCCGAAGACGATAAGATTAGAAAATACGTACATGCTCGTTTGTCAAAAGCTAGTGTGAGTAGAGTAATAATTGAGCGTACGCTTAAACTTGTAACCGTTACTATCACTACTGCAAGACCTGGTATTATTATCGGTAAAGGCGGTCAAGAGGTAGATAAGTTAAAAGAGGAGCTTAAAAAGATTACTGGAAAAGAAGTTCAATTGAACATCTTTGAAATTAAAAGACCTGAACTAGATGCGCATCTAGTGGCTGCAAGTGTTGCCCGTCAGATAGAAAGCCGAATCTCTTACAGACGTGCAATAAAAATGGCTATCGCAGCAGCAATGCGTATGAATGCTGAAGGAATCAAGATTCAGATAAGTGGTCGTTTAAACGGTGCTGAAATGGCACGTTCGGAGCACTATAAAGAAGGACGTATTCCGTTATCTACATTTAGAGCTGATATTGATTATGCTCTTGTTGAAGCACACACTACCTATGGTAGATTAGGTGTTAAGGTGTGGATCATGAAGGGCGAGGTTTATGGAAAAAGAGAACTTTCTCCATTAGTTGGTCTTTCAAAGCAAAAAGGAAAAGGTGGACGTGGAGCAAAAAATCAACGTCGTAGAAAGTAATTTTTTAAAGAAAAGAAAAAATGTTACAGCCTAAAAGAACAAAATTTCGTAAGCAGCAAAAAGGTCGGATGAAAGGTAATTCCGGAAGGGGTCATTTATTATCAAATGGTACTTTTGGTATAAAGTCTTTAGATTCATCTTTTATAACTTCTCGTCAAATAGAAGCAGCACGTATCGCGGCTACACGTTACATGAAGAGAGAAGGTTCACTGTGGATTAAAATTTTCCCAGATAAACCAATTACAAAGAAACCTCTTGAAGTACGTATGGGTAAAGGTAAAGGTGCTGTAGAATATTGGGCAGCTGTTGTAAAACCTGGACGTATATTATTTGAAGTGAGTGGTGTGCCATTAGAAGTAGCTCAAGAAGCCTTGCGTTTGGCAGCACAGAAACTTCCAGTAAAAACTAAGTTTATCATAGCTAGAGATTACGAAGCTTAATAAAAAGAAATTATGAAGCAATCAGAAATTACAAAGCTATCTACAGCTGAGTTACAAGAAAAACTTAGTGAGACTAAAAAGAGTTATGCAGACCTGAAAATGGCTCACGCAATTTCTCCTTTAGAAAATCCAATTCAGTTGCGTGCCGTAAGACGTACTGTGGCTAGATTGGCAACTGAATTAACTAATAGAGAAGGACAATAATTGTATTCTGCTGAAAGATGGAAAAAAGAAATTTAAGAAAAGAACGTATAGGAGTTGTTACTAGTAACAAAATGGAGAAATCAATCGTGGTTTCAGAAGTTAAGAAAGTAAAGCACCCTATGTATGGTAAATTCGTGTTAAAGACAAAGAAATACGTCGCACACGATGAGAAAAACGACTGCAACGAAGGAGATACTGTAAAGATCATGGAAACAAGACCTATGAGTAAATCTAAATGTTGGAGATTAGTAGAAATAATTGAAAGAGCGAAGTAATTATGGTACAACAAGAATCTAGATTAAAAGTAGCGGATAACACAGGTGCTAAGGAAGTATTAACTATCCGTGTTTTAGGAGGAACCAAAAAGCGTTATGCCTCTGTTGGAGATAAAATTGTAGTATCTGTTAAAGATGCAACGCCAAACGGAAGTATTAAGAAAGGTGCTGTTTCTACAGCAGTTGTTGTACGTACGGCTAAGGAAGTTAGGCGTCCTGATGGTTCCTACATCAGATTTGACGATAATGCATGTGTATTATTAAACCCACAGGGTGAAATGAGAGGTACGCGTGTATTTGGTCCTGTTGCAAGAGAACTTCGTGATAAACAATTCATGAAAATTGTATCATTAGCACCAGAAGTGCTTTAATTGATAAATAAGATGACAAAGCTTAAAATAAAATCAGGAGATACTGTACAAGTAATTGCTGGAGACCATAAAGGATCTGAAGGTAAGGTGCTCAAAGTATTTAGAGATAAAAACAAAGCCATTGTTGAAGGTGTAAACATGGTTAAGAAACATACCAAACCAAGTGCACAAAATCCTCAAGGTGGAATTGTAGAGAAAGAAGCATCTATCCACATTTCTAATTTATCTTTACTTACTGGTAAAGGTGAACCAACACGTGTTGGGCATAGAATGGAAGGTGATAAAAAAGTAAGATTTTCTAAAAAATCTAATGAAGTAATTTAGTTATGGCTTACGTTGCAAGATTAAAACAAGAGTATCAGGATAAAGTAATACCTGCTCTTACAGAAGAATTTGGATACAAAAATGTGATGCAAGTTCCTAAACTTGAAAAGATAGTTTTATCTAAAGGTGTAGGAGCTGCTGTTGCAGACAAAAAGTTAATTGACCATGCCGTTGATGAGCTAACAAAAATTACAGGACAAAAAGCTGTTGCAACTATTTCTAAGAAAGACGTTGCCTCGTTTAAGTTACGTAAAGGTATGCCAATCGGTGCTAAAGTAACTTTAAGAGGAGAGCGTATGTACGAATTTTTAGACAGATTAGTTACTACAGCATTACCACGAGTTAGAGATTTTAACGGTATCAAAGCTAATGGTTTTGATGGTAGAGGAAATTATAACTTAGGTGTAACAGAACAGATTATTTTCCCAGAGATTGATATTGACAAAATCAATAAAATTTCTGGTATGGATATTACATTCGTGACTTCTGCTGAAACAGATAAGGAAGCAAAGTCATTATTATCAGAACTAGGATTACCATTTAAAAGAAATTAAATATGGCGAAAGAATCAATGAAAGCTCGTGAGGTGAAGCGAGCAAAAATGGTTGCTAAATATGCTGAAAAAAGAAAAGCTTTAAAAGAAGCTGGAGACTATGAGGCATTACAAAAGCTCCCAAAGAACGCATCACCAATACGTAAGCACAACCGTTGTAAACTTACTGGAAGGCCAAAAGGTTACATGAGACAATTTGGTATTTCCCGTGTAATGTTTAGGGAAATGGCTAATAAAGGGTTAATTCCTGGTGTGAAGAAAGCAAGTTGGTAACAATTGAGGAAGCGAGTAAGCTTCTGTACAATTATCAATATAATTATTGTATAATCGGGATTTAGGTTCGAAATGATTCGAAAACCATTTTCCAAAATTTAAAACTATGTACACAGATCCAATAGCGGATTATTTAACGCGAGTTAGAAATGCTGTGAAGGCCAACCATAGGGTTGTTGAGATTCCGGCTTCTAACTTAAAAAAAGAGATAACTAAAATATTGTTCGATCAGGGCTATATATTAAGTTACAAGTTTGACGATTCTTCGGTTCAAGGCACAATTAAAATTGCTTTGAAATACAACAAAGAAACCAAAGAGTCAGTAATCAAGAAAATTCAAAGAATCAGTAAACCAGGTTTACGTAAGTACGCTGGTGCTAACGAGATGCCTAGAATCTTAAATGGATTAGGTATTGCAATTGTTTCTACTTCTCATGGAGTTATGACAGGTAAACAAGCGCAAAGAGAAAACGTTGGTGGCGAGGTATTGTGTTACGTTTACTAAAAACAGGAAATTATGTCAAGAATAGGTAATAACCCAATAACAGTTCCTGAAGGCGTTACAGTTGAGATTAACGATAATGTAATTACTGCAAAAGGTAAATTAGGTGAATTGTCTCAAGAGTATTCAGATGTTGAAATAAAAATAGAGGACGGTACCATTTCGTTAACGCGTCCTTCTGAGAAGAAAGATCACAGAGCAAAGCACGGTTTATACCGCGCATTGATCGCTAATATGATAGAAGGTGTATCTAACGGATTTACCAAGCAATTAGAATTGGTAGGCGTTGGTTACAGAGCTTCAAATCAAGGTCAGAAGTTAGATTTAGCAATTGGTTTCTCGCACAATATTGTAATGGATATTGCACCAGAGGTGAAAGTTGAGACTATCACAGAAAAAGGTAAAAACCCAATCGTTAAATTAACATCTCACGACAAACAATTAGTTGGTCAGGTAGCTGCAAAGATTCGTAGTTTCCGTAAACCAGAGCCTTATAAAGGAAAAGGGATTAAGTTTGTTGGTGAGGAAATAAGAAGAAAAGCAGGTAAAACAGCTTAATAAATAAGTTATGGCATTGACAAAGAACGAAAGAAGAATAAGAATTAAGAACAGAATCCGCAAGGTTGTTTCAGGTACTGGAATACGACCAAGATTATCTGTTTTTAGAAGCAATAAAGAGATTTATGCTCAAGTTGTAAATGATGTAACTGGTGAAACTATAGCTGCTGCATCTTCAAGAGACAAAGACTTAGCAAAGTCAAAAGGAAACAAAACAGAGATTGCTGCATTAGTGGGCAAGGCGGTTGCTGAAAAGGCTTTAAAAGCAGGTGTTGAAACTATTTCTTTTGATAGAGGTGGTTATTTATATCATGGAAGGGTAAAATCATTAGCTGAAGGAGCTAGGGAAGCAGGACTTAAATTTTAAGACATTATGTATCAAAAATATAAAAACGCAGAGCTTGTTAAACCAGGCGGATTAGAATTAAAAGATCGCTTGGTAGGTGTACAGCGTGTAACTAAAGTAACTAAAGGTGGTAGAGCATTTGGTTTTTCGGCTATTGTTGTAGTTGGAGATGAGGCTGGTGTTGTAGGTCACGGTTTAGGAAAATCTAAAGATGTTGCAACTGCAATCGCCAAAGCAGTAGAGGATGCTAAGAAAAACTTAGTAAGAATACCAATTGTAAAAGGGACATTACCTCACGAGCAGAAAGGTAAATATGGTGGTGCAAGAGTAAATATTATTCCTGCTGCCCCAGGTACGGGAGTAATCGCAGGAGGTGCAGTAAGAACTGTTCTTGAAGCAGTTGGTGTACACGATGTATTATCAAAGTCTCAAGGCTCGTCTAACCCGCACAATGTTGTTAAAGCTACGTTTGATGCTCTTTTACAATTAAGAGACGCCAGAACAATTGCTAAAGATCGCGGTATTTCTTTAGAAAAAGTATATAACGGATAATCATTGGATAAGATGGCAAAGATTAGAGTAAAAAAAGTAAAAAGTGCAATAAACCGAACTAAAAAACAAAAGCTAACGTTAGAAGCTTTAGGTTTGAGAAAAATCGGGCAAGTAGTAGAGCACGATGCCACGCCAAATATCCTTGGTATGGTTAAGAAAGTTGAACATTTAGTTTCTGTAGAAGAAGCTTAAAAATATAAACTTAAGAATGGATTTAAGTAATTTAAAACCTGCAGAAGGTTCAGTTAAAAGTCAAGGCAAGCGTGTAGGTCGTGGTCAAGGTTCCGGTAAAGGAGGTACTGCAACAAGAGGACATAAAGGGGCAAAGTCGCGTTCAGGATATTCTAAGAAATTAGGATTCGAGGGCGGACAAATGCCATTACAAAGACGTGTTCCAAAATACGGATTTAAGAATATCAACCGTGTTGCTTACCAGGGTGTAAATGTGGATACCTTGCAACAATTGGTGGATGACAAGAAGATTAAAGACACGGTTGATTTTGAAACAATCGTTTCTTTAGGTTTGGCTGGAAAAAACGATCTAGTGAAAATCCTTGGAAGAGGTGAGTTAAAAGCCAAGTTAACTGTAACTGCTCATAAATTTACTGCTACGGCAAAAGCTGCTATTGAAGCTGCTGGTGGTGAAGCTGTAACTTTATAAGAACTATAGGATGAAGATAATAGAAACATTAAAAAACGTTTGGAAAATCACAGAGCTTAAGGATAGAATTATTTTAACCTTAGGCTTGTTATTGGTTTATCGTTTTGGTGCTCAGGTGGTATTACCTGGCATCAATATCGATGCGCTTGGTGGTTTACGAGCTGGTACTGACAGTGGAATATTAGGATTGTTAAATGCCTTTACAGGTGGAGCCTTTGCGAATGCTTCTGTATTTGCATTGGGAATAATGCCATATATTTCAGCATCTATTGTTGTTCAGTTAATGGGTATTGCAATTCCTTATTTACAAAAACTTCAAAAAGAGGGTGCAAGTGGCCAAAAGAAAATTACCCAAATTACACGCTGGTTAACAATTGGTATTTGTCTAGTCCAAGCACCTGGTTATTTGGCAACCGTGCCGAGCTTATCTGGTGCACCGTCCATGAGTACGCTTTTAATGCCAGGATTTAATGAAACAATATTTTACTTTTCTTCGGTAATAATTCTCGTTACAGGATGTGTATTTGCAATGTGGCTAGGTGAGAAAATAACAGACAAAGGAATTGGAAATGGTATTTCATTATTAATTATGGTTGGTATCATTGCAACATTGCCACAGTCGTTCATGCAGAATGCATTGTCAAGAACTGAGGGCAATGGAGGCTTTATGATGATATTAATAGAATTAGTTATTTGGTTCTTAATTATTTTGGCTTCTGTGTTCTTGGTTATGGCTGTTAGAAAAATTGCTGTACAATACGCAAGAAGAACTGCCTCAGGTGGATATGAAAGAAATGTATTTGGATCTAGGCAATTTTTACCGTTAAAGCTAAATGCATCGGGCGTAATGCCAATTATATTTGCTCAGGCTATAATGTTTGTACCTAGTCTAATTGGTGGATCATCATTATTGAAAGAAACCACTGCTGGTGCATGGATGCAAACTAATTTTTCTGACATCTTTGGTCTTTGGTATAATGTTGTATTTGGTTTGTTAATTATTGTATTTACTTACTTCTATACGGCTATTACTGTACCAACAAACAAAATGGCTGATGATTTAAAACGAAGCGGTGGTTTTATACCAGGCATCAGACCAGGTACAGAAACATCGGAATATTTAGATAAGATTATGTCGCAGATAACACTGCCTGGCTCTATATTCTTAGCACTTATTGCTGTGTTCCCAGCATTTATAGTTAAGCTTATGGGTGTTCAACAAGGGTGGGCATTGTTTTTTGGTGGTACATCGCTTTTGATTATGGTAGGTGTAGCTATTGATACAATGCAACAAATCAATTCATACTTACTTAACAAGCACTATGATGGTTTGATGAAAACAGGTAAGAATAGAAAAGCAGTTGCGCAATAAACAGGTATTATGGCAAAGCAAGCAGCAATAGAACAAGACGGAACAATAATAGAAGCATTATCTAATGCAATGTTCCGTGTAGAATTAGAAAACGGTCACATCGTGACAGCACACATTTCTGGTAAAATGCGTATGCATTACATTAAATTATTACCAGGTGATAAGGTAAAATTAGAAATGAGTCCTTACGATTTAACTAAGGCTCGTATAACTTATAGATACTAATAATTAGTATTTTAAAACTAATACAGATGAAAGTAAGAGCATCAGTAAAGAAAAGAAGCGCAGACTGTAAATTAGTACGACGCAAAGGAAGACTTTACGTAATTAACAAAAAGAATCCAAGATTCAAACAAAGACAAGGGTAATTATGGCAAGAATTGCAGGTGTAGACATACCAAAACAAAAAAGAGGAGTTATCTCTTTAACTTATATCTATGGAATAGGTAAAAGTAGAGCTAAGGAAATTTTAGCTACAGCTAAAGTTGATGAAGGCACTAAAGTCCAAGACTGGACTGATGATGAAATAGGCGCTATCCGTGAAGCGGTTGGGTCTTACAAAATCGAAGGTGAATTGCGCTCAGAAACCCAATTAAACATTAAGCGATTGATGGATATTGGATGTTATAGAGGTATTCGTCATAGAGCCGGACTTCCTCTAAGAGGACAACGTACTAAGAACAACTCTCGTACAAGAAAAGGTAGAAGAAAAACAGTTGCTAACAAGAAAAAAGTAACTAAATAATAATTAAAAAAGACATTAGTCATTAGTAATTAGTGGTTAGATGAATCTGTCTGAAATGTAAAAGTTTAGGATTCTAACAACTAAAAGCTGACAACTAGAAACTAAGAAACATGGCAAAGTCAAGTACAAAAAAACGTAAAGTGATTGTTGATGCAATTGGAGAAGCTCATATTACGGCATCTTTCAATAATATCATCATTTCTCTAACAAACAAAAAAGGTGACGTTATTTCTTGGTCATCTGCTGGGAAAATGGGATTTAGAGGTTCTAAAAAGAACACACCTTATGCTGCCCAGTTAGCAGCAGAAGATGCAGCTGCAGTTGCAAAGGAAGCTGGATTAAAGAAAGTAAAGGTATACGTTAAGGGTCCTGGGAATGGTAGAGAATCTGCCATAAGATCTATTCACAATGCTGGTATTGAAGTATCAGAAATAATAGATGTTACTCCATTACCGCACAACGGTTGTCGTCCACCAAAAAGACGTAGAGTATAAGTATCAATTTTCGCATTTATTGCGTAAATTTGCAAACTGAAAAATAAACAAGTATCACAGAGAGGTTAACGAGGGTAAGAGGATAAGCTTAAGACCTTAATTTTACAATCACTCTCAAATTAATTTTAAAATGGCAAGATATACTGGTCCTAAAACTAAAATAGCTCGAAAATTTGGTCAAGCTATATTCGGAGATGATAAAGCCTTCGATAAAAGAAACTATCCTCCAGGACAACACGGTCCTAACAAAAGAAGAGGTAAAAAATCGGAGTATGCTATCCAATTAATGGAGAAGCAGAAAGCAAAATACACTTATGGTATTTTAGAACGTCAGTTCAGAAATATGTTTAAAAGAGCAACAGCTGCACCAGGAATTACAGGTGAGGTTTTATTGCAAATGTGTGAATCACGTTTAGATAATGTAGTTTACAGAATGGGTATTGCACCTTCAAGAAGTGGCGCAAGACAATTAGTATCTCACAGACACATCACAGTTAATGGCGAAAAGGTAAATATACCTTCTTACCAGCTTAAGGCAGGTGATGTTGTTGGTGTAAGAGAAAAGTCTAAATCTCTGGAGACTATTACAAGTTCATTAGCAAACGCTAGTAGCGTTTACGAATGGATTACATGGAATAACGATACAATGGAAGGTACTTATGTTTCTGTACCTGCACGAATCCAAATTCCAGAGCAAATCAACGAACAGTTCATCGTCGAACTTTATTCTAAATAAAAATTAATAACATTGGTATTTAGCCAAAGGGTTTATTGGTCTTCTTCAAACCGCTAAACCGCGCAACTGAATAACAATTAAAACGAAGACAATATGGCAATATTAAATTTTCAGAAGCCTGATAAAGTAATCATGATTGATTCTACTGATTTTGAAGGTAAGTTTGAATTCAGACCTTTAGAACCAGGATACGGATTGACAGTAGGGAACGCACTTAGAAGAGTACTTTTATCTTCTTTAGAAGGTTTCGCGATTACGTCAGTGAGAATAGAAGGTGTAGATCATGAGTTTTCTACAATTTCTGGGGTTGTTGAAGATGTAACTGAAATGATTTTGAACTTAAAGCAAGTAAACTTTAAGCGTCAAATAGATGAGATAGATAACGAAACGGTTACTATTTCAATTTCTGGGCAAGAGCAAATCACTGCTGGTGATTTCCAGAAGTTTATCTCCGGATTCCAAGTGTTGAATACAGATTTAGTAATCTGTAACTTAGATCCTAAGGTGAACATCAATATGGAACTTACTATCGAGAAAGGTAGAGGTTATGTTCCAGCTGAAGAAAATAAAAAGGCATCTGCTCCTGTAGGAACAATTTTTACAGATTCAATCTATACTCCAATAAAGAATGTAAAGTATAGTATTGAAAACTTCCGTGTAGAGCAGAAGACCGATTACGAGAAATTAATTTTCGAGATCATTACAGATGGATCTATTCATCCAAAGGATGCTTTAACTGAAGCGGCTAAAATATTAATCCATCACTTTATGTTATTCTCTGATGAGAGAATTACTCTTGAGGCAGATGAGATCGCACAAACTGAAACTTATGATGAAGAGTCACTTCACATGAGACAATTGTTAAAAACTAAATTAGTTGATATGGATCTTTCTGTACGTGCATTAAATTGTTTAAAAGCCGCAGAAGTAGATACATTAGGAGACTTAGTATCTTTTAACAAGAACGATTTAATGAAATTCAGAAACTTTGGTAAGAAGTCTTTAACTGAGCTAGAAGAATTAGTTAGTGTTAAAGGTCTTAATTTCGGAATGGATTTAAGCAAGTATAAATTAGACAAAGATTAATTATAAACTCCTTTATAGTTTGCTCCTCAAAAGAGTATAGAAGCAAGATAAAGGTTTAAAACAAAAGTCATGAGACACGGAAAAAAATTCAATCACTTAGGCAGAAAATCAGCTCACAGAAAAGCAATGCTTGCTAACATGGCATGTTCGTTAATTGAGCACAAGCGTATTAACACTACAACAGCTAAGGCAAAAGCATTAAAGCAATTTATCGAGCCTATGATTACAAAGTCTAAAACTGATACAACACATAACAGACGTATTGTATTTTCAAGACTTAGACAGAAAGAAGCTGTTGCAGAATTATTTAGAGATGTTGCAGCCAAAGTAGGCGATCGTCCGGGTGGATATACACGTATCATCAAGTTAGGAAACAGATTGGGTGATAATGCAGATATGGCAATGATAGAATTAGTAGATTATAACGAGCTTTACAATGCTGGTAAGGTTGCCAAGAAATCAACTCGCAGAAGTAGAAGGGGAGGTAAGAAAGCTACAACTGTTCCGCCGGTAGATACTAAAGCTTCAAACGAGGAAGAATAGTAAAATGCAAAAGTTAATGTGGTTAGCTTCAATTCATTTGAGAAAAAAATCGGGGATTAAAATCACTATTTTCAAATCTCGATTATCGAGTGTTAATAAGCATTAATAAATATCAAGGATAAACTTATTTAGTTTATCCTTTTTTTTTGATTTTTACAAAACCTATTTTCAGACAAAAACTATGAAATATAAACAAAGAAAAAAAGCCCTTATCTTACTTGCTGATGGTACAATTTTTTATGGTAAATCTATAGGTAAGGACGGTACTGCTTTTGGCGAAGTTTGTTTTAATACAGGTACAACCGGTTACCAGGAAATTTTTACAGACCCATCTTATTACGGACAACTTATGGTAACTACAAATGCACACATAGGTAATTATGGGACAAAGGAAGATGAGGTAGAATCAGATAGTGTAAAGATTGCCGGGCTTATCTGTAAAAACTTCAGTTTTGAGTATTCCAGGCCAGGTGGCGATGCCTCCTTACAAGAGTTTTTTGAAAAACACAATACATTAGCTATTTCTGATGTGGATACAAGAGCTTTGGTCAGCTATATAAGGGACAATGGTGCAATGAATGCAGTTATTTCTACAGATGTGGATAATATTGATAACTTAAAAAAGGAATTGGCCAAGCAACCAGATATGAAAGGTTTGGAGTTGGCTTCAAAGGTGTCTACAAAAGAACCTTATTTCTATGGTGATGAAAATGCAACGTATAAGATTGCAGCTTTAGATATAGGGATAAAAAAGAATATTCTAAGAAACCTATCAAAGCGCGATGCCTATATAAAGGTTTTTCCGTACAATTCTAAATTTGAAGATTTAGAGGCCTTTAATCCAGATGGTTATTTCTTATCAAACGGACCAGGCGATCCAGAACCATTGGTGGAAGCTCAAGAAGTTGCAAAAGAAATAATTAAAAGAAATAAACCCCTATTTGGCATCTGTCTTGGGCACCAAGTTATTGCCCTTGCAAACGGTATTTCAACCTATAAAATGCACAATGGTCATAGAGGTATTAATCACCCAGTGAAGAATTTGATTACTGGTAAGGGCGAAATCACATCACAAAATCATGGCTTTGCAATCAATAGAGAAGAAACTGAAGCAAACCCAAATGTAGAGATTACTCATTTACACTTAAATGATGACACCGTTGCAGGAATAAAAGTAAAAGGAAAAAACTGCTTCTCAGTTCAATACCATCCTGAGGCGAGTCCAGGTCCAAATGATTCTGTTTATCTTTTTGACCAGTTTATAGACAATATTAAGAACGCCTAGCAAAGAAGAAACGCAATAAAACTCAATCTTTATTGCGTTTTTTTATTGTTAATTTGGCTAGCTTTAAAGTAGTCTAATTTTTTTCATCAATTTTAATTTATTGACTTTTCAAAATGAGCCAAGTAAGAAAAGTGTGTTTTTTAGCAATTTTAATTTGTGTATCACTAGATGCCCAAATAAAATCAATTAACCTTCCTCTAGGTGATGATGAAATAAAAATAAGTAGGATCGTACCTATTGTTAGTATCTATGTTGACTCTAAGGATAGAGTTTATATAGAATATGAGCCCGTTAATACTAGTAGTATTGCGAAAAAATTAACTTATACTAGATTTAAGCTACCACGTGACATTCAAAGACAAATCAAGATATTTCTATACATTGATAATAAAGCAAATTACAAAATCGTCGATGAAATTAAATCTCAGCTTGCTAGCGCATATTTTGAAAGAATTTATTATAAAACTAATTCTATAGAAGATAAGGATATTTTGGTAGGATTGTCATGGACGAATTACTATTCCTTTTATCATCTTGAATTTCCACAGAAGATTTTAACAAAAAAACAAAAAGAGAGAAATAAACGCTTCAATGATAGTTTGCAAAAAGCCATTGGAATGGACTTTTTTCCACCTCCACCTCCACCACCTCCTGCTAGTTGGTTTTTCGAGTCCCGACAAATAATTTATTCTGATAGTAAAAATGCTATCGAAGAAGTTTTAGAAAATAAAGATTATAGTTGCTATACTCTAACTAATAAAGGTTTCAAAAGAGGGGATGAAATAATAAAATTTAAAAATAAGGATAAAGTTGATGAACTTTTTCATTCATATGATGTAGTTTTCATTAAGTTTAGTAAAGACTTGAAATATGAAAATTATTTTCATGCAATTGAATTATACAAAAATTTAAAAACGGATAAAAAAGGTTATTTTTTCGAATTATCTCACGAAATAAATGAAATACATAGTAATTCAAATATTAATCTTTGTTATTGAGATTAATCACTAAAAATATTCTAAAAATTAAATAACAAAATGAATAATTTATTGCGTTTTTTTAGTTACGAAAACATTGTAGTAAATATTAATCGTAAATATGATTTTTGTTCTGTTTAACACTACAGATTTTCGTAATTTTGACGCGTAAAAGCTTGAGATACTGAGCATATTCCAGTAGCTCGTAGTTTAAATTTATAACTAAAACCAATTAATAATGAGCATTATAATTAATGTACACGCAAGACAAATTTTAGACTCGAGAGGTAATCCAACCGTAGAAGTAGATGTTATAACAGAAAGTGGTGTAATGGGTAGAGCAGCTGTTCCTTCTGGTGCTTCAACAGGCGAACATGAAGCTGTTGAATTGAGAGATGGTGGCGATACGTACATGGGTAAAGGCGTTTTAAAGGCGGTCGAAAATGTAAATTCTGTTATTGCTCAAGAATTATTGGGTATATCAGTTTTTGAGCAGAACATGATTGATCAATTGATGATTGAGATTGATGGCACTCCAAATAAAGGAAGACTTGGAGCTAACGCTATTTTAGGTGTGTCATTGGCTGTTGCAAAAGCTGCTGCAAATGAGCTAGGTATGCCGTTATATAGATATGTTGGAGGCGTCTCTGCTAATACTTTGCCATTGCCAATGATGAATATAATTAATGGCGGTTCCCACAGTGATGCACCGATTGCGTTTCAAGAATTTATGATTATGCCTGTTAAAGCTGAGACCTTTACGCATGCTATGCAAATGGGAACGGAGATTTTCCATAATCTTAAAAAAGTTTTACACGATAGAGGATTAAGCACTGCTGTTGGCGATGAAGGTGGTTTTGCACCAACTTTGGATGGTACGGAAGATGCATTAGATACTATTGCCAAAGCTGTTGAGAAAGCTGGATATCGATTTGGCGATGAAGTTATGATTGCTCTAGATTGTGCTGCCGCAGAGTTTTATAAAGATGGGAAGTACGATTATACCATTTTTGAGGGTGACAAGGGAGTTGTTAGAACAAGTGCTGAACAGGCTGAATATTTAGCAGAATTGGCATCCAAGTACCCAATAATTTCCATTGAGGACGGAATGGACGAAAATGACTGGGATGGCTGGAAAGATTTAACGGATAGAATTGGTGATAGAGTCCAATTAGTTGGTGATGATTTGTTTGTTACCAACGTAGAACGATTGTCTCGAGGAATAGAAAACGGAATTGGTAATTCAATACTTATTAAAGTAAACCAGATAGGTTCTTTAACCGAAACTATCTCTGCGGTCAACATGGCAAAAAATGCTGGATATACTTGTGTTATGTCCCACAGATCGGGTGAAACCGAAGATAATACCATTGCAGATTTAGCTGTTGCACTAAATACAGGACAGATTAAAACAGGTTCAGCTTCACGAAGTGATCGTATGGCTAAATACAATCAATTATTGAGAATTGAGGAAGAATTAGGTGATGTAGCTTATTTTCCTCAGGAAAAAGCATTTAAGGTGAAGCATTAAGTTAAATAACAAAATATGAAAAAAGGCAACAGATAAATGTTGCCTTTTTTTGTTTTAAATTCTTACAAAAAGTGAGATTAAATGACGTTATAACGATTAAAAATAGCATTTAATCGTTAAAAAATGCTTTTTTTCCTTGTATTTGAGTTTTATAATTCTACCTTTACTAGGCTAAAAATTTAGATAAGCTAGCCCTTTTCTAAACAAACTTAATTTACCTACTATGAAACGACTACTACTCACATTGGTATCGTCTGTTATGATGTTGCCCATTACTGCACAAAACCAAAAATCTATTTGGGTTAAAAAATCTGAATCTGAACTCTCTCAGAAATCCCAGAATTTAGAGCGTGTTATTATTCCAAATGCTTATCATATCTTTTCTTTAGATTTAAATAGGCTTACAGATAATATCAATAGTGCTCCTAAGCGAGTATCAAATAGTCACTCAGGAAGCAGTACTATAATGAAATTTCCTAATTCTAAAGGTACACTAGACGATTATAGAATTCAGAAAACGGATGTTATGCACCCTGATCTTGCATCAAAGTTTCCTTATATTTCAACTTACTTTGGGCAGCGTATAACTAATCCTCTTGAGAAAATTTATTTTACAATCACGCCTCAAGGATTCAGGGGACTAATAACAGGCGAAAAGACGGTTTACATTGATCCTTATGCAAAAGGCGATAAGATCAATTATATAGTTTACGACAGAAAGGATTATCAGAGAAATTCTACTGACAATTGGAGATGTTATGCAGATGATGTTGAGAATGAGGTCAATGAGAATTTTGATACAAGTCTGATTAATCGAAATATTCAAGATGGAAAATTAAGACGCTATGACCTTGCAATTGCATGTACTTCTGAATATACAGCTTATCATGACGATGGCAATGCTGGTAATGGCGATGCAAGGGCAGATGCTTTAGCAGCAATGGTAATTACAGTTGCTCGAGTAAATTCAGTGTACGAGCGCGATTTTGCAGTTACCTTCCAATTGGTAGCTGATAATGATTTGCTAATTTATCAAAACGGATTTTCAGTTGGTGGAGATCCTGAACCCTATGACAATTATAGTGGTAGCCAAATGCTTGGGGTAAATACTTCAAATATCTCCGGATTAATAGGATCTGGTGGTTATGATATTGGTCATGTATTTAGTACTGGTGGTGGAGGTATTGCTGGTACAAGTCCATGTGCAACCTCATCGAAAGGAAGAGGTGTTACAGGTATTGTTACTCCAGAATTTGATCCTTTTGACATTGATTATGTATCACATGAAATTGGCCATCAGTATGGAGCTGCACACACGTACTATAACCCTTGTTTTGGTTCTAAAGTAGGTGACGACTACGAACCAGGTTCTGCATCAACAATAATGGGTTATGCAGGAATTTGTGCTCCGAATGTTCAGGATAATAGCGATGGGTATTTCCATGCCAGAAGTATTGTACAAATGTCAGCATCAATTCTCGCAGATGCTTGTGAGACAGAAATCACTATCGCCAATATACAACCAACTGCAAATGCTGGTTCAAATTATACAATTCCAAGATCCACACCATTTGTTCTAGACGGCAGTAGTTCATCGGACCCTGATTCTGGTGATGTTTTAACCTATACTTGGGAACAGTATGATAATGATGGCACTTATACCCAGCCACCACTACCAACAAATGCTGGTGGGCCAGTATTTAGGACTAACTTTCCTGTTAGTGACCCAACGAGAACATTTCCAAATTTAGAAGCAATAATTAATAACGAGACTCCGACATGGGAAGTCTTACCAAGCGTGGGACGTCAAATGGACTTCAGGTTAACGGTTAGAGATAATTCAGTTTTAGGTGGCCAAACGGATCAAGACGACACTGTCATTACAGTTTCAGGATCGGCAGGACCGTTTCTAGTTACATCGCCAAATACTGGAAGCGAAATATGGTATGCAGGTGAGACAAAGACCATAACATGGAATGTTAATAATACAGCCTCTTTATCTTCAAACGTAAATATTTTACTTTCAACTGATGGAGGCTATACATATCCTATAACTTTAGCATCAAATGTAACCAATGATGGTTCCCACGATATTACAGTACCAGATAATGTGGGTGTTACAAACAGAATTAAAATTGAAGCATCGAGTAATATCTTTTTTGATTTATCCAATGCTGATTTTGAAATAAAAGCTGGAACGTTTGAATTAACAACAACTGAACCAACTGTATCGGTTTGTCAACCAGCTGATGCTGTTTTCAATTTAAATTATGCTCCTGCTCCTGGGTTTACTGAAAATGTGACATTTTCTGTATTGGGTTTACCTGGTGGCGCAACAGCTGAATTTTCGCCTTCGACAATTAGTTCTGGAGGTACTTTTACCATGACAATTTCCAATACAGGTACAATAGTTGCAGGTAACTATCCACTAACAATTCAAGGTGAAGGTCAAACAACTTTTGTGACGGAAACCCTTGAGGTTTTATTAAATGTTTTTAACAACAACATAGGAGAGATTAGCCTTTTATCGCCTGCAAATGGTGCTCAGAATCAAACATCAAATCCATTATTGTCTTGGAATGCTTTAAGTAGTGCATCACAATATGATGTTGAGGTATCTGATACACCAGATTTTTCATCGATTGTGGAATCTGCAACAGTGCTTAATGCTACAGAATATCAAACGACAAATGTAACTGCTGGAAATATTTACTATTGGAGAGTAAGACCCGAAAATACGTGCTTAGCAGGTCAATTTGGTGAGATTTTTATCTTTCAAACAGCTAATGATGTCTGTAATACATACGACAATGATTATTTTGAAAATAATGACAACACTTGGGAAACCTTTTCAAATAACGCAGTTAGTGCAAGAGTAGATGTTCCAGATAATATTATTGTTAGTGAGGTTTCATTTTACATGAATGCAACTCACAACGACGTTGGAGATATAAAGATGCAATTTAGTTCGCCTACAGGAATTTTTGCTGAGGTTTACAATAGAGATTGTGCAAATGGTAACAATTTTAATGTCACGTTTGCTGATTCTGGTTCATCCCTATCGTGTTCAGGAAATCCAACTGTTAGCGGTAGTGTTTTACCAAGTCAAGCATTCTCAAGATTCAATGGGTCAAGTGGTCAAGGTACCTGGGTGTTATTAGCAACTGATAGAACCTCAAATAGTGCTGGAGGAACCTTTAACCAGTTCAGTGTTACCATTTGTGGTGAATTACAAATAGTAAATGATATTACAGTGGTTAATAAAACAGATATTACTTTAGACCAAGGCACATCTACCGTAATCAATCTGACTGAGCTTGAGGTAGCACAACCTGGAGTATCAAATAATGATTTAACTTATGTGTTAACAAAATTACCAGTAAATGGAACACTTTTATTAAATGCTACACCAATCAATGATGGAGATTCATTTAGCCAGACAGATATTCAAAATGGTTTGTTTTCATATGCTCATGACGGATCTAATACCGATCCCGATAGTTTTAAATTCTCTGTTGTGGGAAATGATAATGCAATACTTGGTAATCAACAATTCAATTTTAATGTTGTGCCGGTTTTGGGTGTAAATGAATTTAATAGTAACGACATAGCATTATATCCTAATCCAAATAGAGGAAGTTTCAATATTGTATTAAACAAGAACTTTGAAGAAATTAACATTCAATTATTTGACATACAAGGTAGGATAATGTTTAATAGGAGCTTTACTAGTGATACAAGGGCATTACATGTAAATAGCACAAATCTTTCAAATGGTGTTTACCTGGTTAGATTAAACGCAGATGGTTTAGTACTAGAAAAAAAGCTAGTCATTAAAAAATAGAAATACATATTTTACTTTTTTAAGGGCTGAAATCTTGTTAAAGGTTTCAGTTTTTTTTATCCATTTATTCTGTTAAAACCGTTTTAAATCAACTAGCGAAATCGTTTGATATTTCGTATTTTTGTAATTCTTCAAACTAAAAAACAACAGTACGAAAATGTCAGAAAAAGCTACAATCGAAATTAAAGGAAAAAAGTACGAATTCCCATTGCTGGTAGGTTCAGAGAATGAAGTTGCTATTGATATAAAAACCCTCAGAAGTGATACAGGTGGTGTAATTACGCTTGATCCTGGATACAAAAATACGGGGAGTTGTGAAAGCTCCATTACATTTCTTGATGGGGAAAAAGGTATACTTAGATACAGAGGTTATTCTATTGAAGAACTCGCTGAAAAAGCAGATTTCCTTGAAGTGGCTTATCTATTGATTTTTGGTGAATTACCTACTCAAGAACAATTGGATAAATTTGAGGCAGACATCAAAGAAAATTCTTTGGTAGACGACGATATTAGAAAGATTATAGATGCCTTTCCAAAATCTGCACACCCAATGGGAGTTTTATCCTCCTTAACTGCTGCTTTAACTGCGTTTTATCCTAGGTCAGTTGATGTTACCTCTGAAGAAGCTATGTATAAGTCTATTGTTAGGATAATGGGTAAATTCCCAGTCCTAGTGGCGTGGTGTATGAGAAAAAAGCAAGGACTACCTCTAGACTATGGTGATGATAACCTTGGGTATGTTGAAAACGTACTCAAAATGATGTTTAAAAACCCAAATAGGGATTATGAGCAAAACCCGGTCTTGATTGACGCACTTGATAAGCTATTGATACTCCATGCGGATCACGAGCAAAATTGTTCCGCTTCGACAGTTAGAATAACAGGTTCATCGCATGCGGGTTTATTTGTTTCACTAGCATCTGGTATATCAGCCCTTTGGGGACCATTACATGGTGGTGCCAACCAAGCTGTACTAGAAATGCTTGAGGCAATTAAAGAAGATGGTGGCGATACTAAAAAATATATGGCCAAGGCAAAGGACAAAAATGATCCATTCCGTTTAATGGGCTTTGGACATAGAGTCTATAAAAACTTTGATCCAAGAGCGCGAATTATTAAAAAGGCCGCAGATGAGGTTCTTGGAGACCTTGGTGTAGAAGATCCGATATTAGATATTGCTAAAGGTCTTGAAAAAGAAGCATTGCAAGATCAGTACTTTGTAGATAGAAAATTGTACCCAAATGTAGATTTCTATTCTGGTATCATTTATAGGGCAATGGGTATACCTGTTGAGATGTTTACGGTAATGTTTGCGCTTGGTCGTTTACCTGGTTGGATTGCGCAATGGAGAGAAATGAGAATGCGTAAAGAACCAATAGGAAGGCCTAGACAATTGTATACAGGTGCAACTTACAGAGAGTTTAAAACTATAGATAAGCGCTAATTCTATTACAGTGCATTAAGCTTCATAGAACCTATGAAGCTTTTTTTTATTCTTTTACCTTATGAAATTAAACATTCAAAACGAAACGTCTAGACTAAGAGCTGTAGTATTAGGTACTGCCAAAGGAAGTGGTCCAATACCAACTCCAGAAGAGGCTTATGACCCAAAATCTTTAGAACATATCATGGCAGGGACCTATCCCAAGGAAGAGGATATGATAAAGGAAATGGATGCTGTGTGCGAAGTCTTTAAGAAATATGATATAAAAGTATATCGCCCTGAGGTGATTGAAAATGTTAACCAGATATTTGCTCGTGATATTGCATTGGTTATAGAAGATAAGATAATTGACTGTAACATTTTACCAGATAGACAGGAGGAGATTGAGGCTATTCGTTACGTGTTTGATCAGATTGACAGAAGAAACATAATAACCTTACCTCACGAAGCACATATAGAAGGTGGTGATGTGATATTGCATAATGACTATATATTTGTGGGCGTTTGTACAAGACCAGATTACAAAGACTTAATTACTGCCAGAACAAATAGTCTAGCTGTAAAGTTACTTAGAGAACATTTTCCTAATAAAACCGTAAAATCCTTTGAGTTACGAAAAAGCAATACAGATCCAAGAAACAATGCGTTGCATTTAGATTGCTGTTTTCAACCGGTTGGTAATGGTAAGGCCATTTTGCATAAGAACGGTTTCTTTATTGAAGAAGAATATGAGTGGTTAGTTGATTTTTTTGGAAAAGAAAATGTGTTTGAAATTACCAAGGATGAAATGTACAACATGAAAAGTAACATATTTTCAATTGCACCAGATGTGGTGATTTCTGAAATTAATTTTGACCGTTTGAACACCTGGTTTGAGGCGCAAGGAATAACTGTAGAAAAAGTACCTTATGCAGAAATAGGAAAACAGGGTGGTCTACTGCGTTGTTCTACAATGCCTTTAATCCGAGATTAAATCTCGAATTAAAGGAAATTGTGTTTTTTATTTTGCTCTTGTAGCGCTAGTGTGGAATCCTCAATACTATCCTTTGCCTTTCCCAAACCCATAAGTATTTTGTCCAATAAAATCTTGAGGAAATTTATCATCTCCCTTAAATCCTATTTCTATGGTACCGCTATCTTCAGGTACGTAATTGGTTTTAAAAATGTAATCCCAAAGACTTAAGCTAATGCCATAATTTACACCATGCTTGCCCTCTGGTAAATGATAAGCATGATGGTACAAATGCATAACCGGGTTATTAAAAATGTATTTTAATGGTCCCCAGGTTATCTTAATATTTGCGTGATTTAAATGTCCTATGGCAATTGCAGCAAAATGCACGATATAAGCCTGTTCAGGTTCAAAGCCTCCCAGAATCATTACACCAAAAACCTTAAGTGGCTTATAGAGAACGTTTTCCATCCAATGGTATCTTAGATGCGCCGCAAAACCCATTTCTTTAACGCTATGGTGTACTTTATGGAAATTCCAAAGAAACTTATATCTATGGAGCAACACATGTGTAAACCATTGCACAAAATCTAGGATTATAAAGAATACAAACAACTGCAAGCCGCTAGACCAATTAGACATATCTATAAGTGCAAAACTCTTAGCAGTGATATTAAATTCGGCAAATAGCAACCCTAATACTTCATAAACACCACTTATAACAATCGCGAATATGAAGAAATTAAAAAACATATAAAATGCATCTAGCCAAAAGTCGCGTCTAAATATAGATTGGTTTTTTCGCCAAGGAAATGCAATTTCTAAAAGCCATACAAAAAGCGAAATTGCAACAAGTCCCCAAAAGTAATTTGTGTACCAGGGCACTTCAAATAGTATTGATTTCCATGTCCAATTGAGTGTGCCTTCAAAGGCATTAATAAATGCGTCTAAATACTTTTCCATTTTAATTTTTGTTTATTGCGACATAATCATTTTCAAATGGTAGTTCATTGTAATAACTCCATTCTGTCCATGATCCGTCATAGTTCATAACATTTTTATACCCCAAAATTTGTCTAAGTACAAAAGTAGTATGCGCAGAACGAACACCACTGTGACAGTACAAAACTATTGAGTCATTTTTATTAATATTTAATTTACTTACTATTCTTTCTAGTTCATTTATTGGTTTTAACCGCTTATCACCGTGAAAATTAATTAAATCGGCCCAATCCAAATGAATACTTCCAGGAATTCTTCCGGGTCTATTTGCTCCTGTTTTTGCAAATTTACCAAGATATTCGTTCTTACTTCTCGTATCAACGATTTTAATTCTTGAATTTAACAACTCTTTTAGTTGTTCTTTGGAAATATATAGATGCATCTCAGGGCTTTCGGATAGTTTAAAATTCGTCTTATCAAATACTGGTGTTATAGTATCAACTTGTCCATCAATTGCTTTCCAAGCACTAAAACCTCCATTTAAAAGTTTAATATTTTTAAAACCATAGTTTTCAAGTATCCACCAGAGCCTTGTAGCTTCGCACATACCTCGGTCATCATAAATTATAATGTCATCCTTATTACTTACTCCAAGTTCACTAAATAAGGCTTCTATTTGTGTTTTACTCGCCATTATCCCTTTGTAAGGGTATGACTTATTTTCAATGTCAGTTCGCCATAAGTTTTGAGCTCCTGGAATATGTCCGTTATTGTATTCAGTTTCAGTTCTAAAGTCAATTAGCTTTATGTCTTGTAATTTGTACAAAGACTGTACTTCGTGTGCTTCAATTAGGCTCTTAGGGTCAGTATTAGTTTTAGCGCTAATTTTATCCTTTGCGCATGAACACAAAACAAAAGTCAAAAGTATATAACTAATCTTCCAACTCATACCATTCAATATTAGTTAGACTCATTCTTCTGCCTTTGGCTTTTGGAGGATAGTTGGTAACTAAGTAGTTTACAATTATCTCTTGATTCTTTCCTAAGTCCCATAGGTTTTGAGTTTCCTGCATCCATTTAATAGTTGCAATCCATCTTTCCTCAGACATTCTATTTTGTGTTACCAATTTAGCAGAATGGCAATTTGTACAGTTATTCACAACGGTCATTAAACCTTCTGCATCAATTAATCCGGTTCTTTTGTGGATACCATTCTCAATTAAATCTGAATCGTCTTCTACAGGAACATTTACGAGTGTTTCAGATTTATTATTAAAATTGAGCATATTTGGATTATTGGCATAATAAATTATACCTCCTCCTGCTAAAACAAATAGGGTAAATAATACCATTAATAAATTGTAAATGGTATTCACTTGATCCCTAAATGATTTTTCCTCGTTCATTATTTAACTTTTACAGCAATGCGATGGCAAGCATTATTGAGATAGCCTTTTGGATTCCATCCAGGCAATAGCATTGGCTGGGATTTGTTGTTAGAATCTGTTGCTCTTGCCCATACCTCGTAGTAACCCTTCTTTGGGAAATCCACTTGTGCTGAAAAATGTTGCCAAGCTAATCTATTAACCGGTTTTTCAACAACGCAATCGTTCCAAGTAGATCCAAAATCAATTGAATATTCCATTTTAGTAACTTCTAGTTCACCTGCCCATGCGTGACCTCTAATTTCCAATGATTTACCCTGCTTTAAGACTGCACCAGTTTTTGGATAGGTAATTAATGATTTAACAGGCATGGATTCGATAATGCACATGTCCTCATCTTTTACTTTTTCACCAGGCGCAACGGTCTCGCATGGAATTCTGTAAGCGGTACCAGTCATTTTTGCACCATCGTGTACTTTATTGCGAATGCTTATTCGATTCACCCACTTACCAGACACTGACGCTGGCCAACCTCCAGCAACTAATCGAAGTGGATAGCCATGGACAAGAGGAATATCCTCACCATTCATTTTATAAGCTAACAAAGTTTCATCTTGTAGGGCCTTAGACATTGGGCAACCTCTAGAAATAGCTTCCTTATTAGGATCTCTACTTAAATGCTGATCTACAGCATGAAATCCTATATATACTGCATTATCTTTAATACCAGCATCATTAAGTACATCACGTAAACGCACTCCAGTCCAGGAGGCACAATGAACAGCACCTACAGTCCATTGGTTACCTTTAGCCGGTGGGTCAAATTCTGCTCTGCCATTACCACCACATTCTATAGTAAGTTGATAAGTATATTCTTCAAACTTCGATTTCAGTTCTGCTAATGTGTATGTTTTTTTTGTTCTAACAGATTCACCATCTATAGTTAGCGTCCATGATTTAGGATCAATATTTTCAGGAACTAAACCGTTGTTTCTTATAAACATGCAGGAATTTGGTGTAACCTTGTCATCCAATAAATGAGCTTGAGCTTCAATATTCCATGGTTTGTCATTAAGGACAATCATATCTTTATGCTTATTGAAAAGCTTAAAAGGATCTGGATCTTGTAGGCCTAGTGGCACATAACCTTCGAGCATATTGGACCCAAAGACTATCTTTGTGCCAATGAGCGCTGCAATGGAGCTTAACATGGTTTTTTTTACAAATTCTCTTCTTTCCAAGATAATTTTCTGTTAGAATGTTTCTATTTCAATTTATTAAATTACGAATTCCCTGCAACACCTAATGTAACATTCGTTACATAAATTATGATATGGTATATCTACCTTGACCTTCTGTTTTTAAATATAAAAAAATGAGTAGGATACAAAAAGATTTTGAAACAAGATTTACTGGTTGGGCCTTTATTGCAGGGGCCTTAATGCTGTGGTTAGGCTGGGCTCTGTCACCTCACCATATCGGTGAGTATATTAATGCAACAGATTTTGATGCCATAGGTGAGAATGTTTGGACCTGGATTTGGATGTATCGTATTCATATATTTGGCTGGGTAACCATGGGAATTGCATTATTCGCATTGGTGTCTGTTACAGCAAGAAAACCATATCGTGTACTCATTTTGCCTGGAGCGGGTATGGTGATAATAGGAACCTTTTCACTGGCGATAGCAAATGCGTACTTCTATAATTTTGGAGCTTGGGGAGTGGGTCAAACAGCTTCAATGTCTCCAACTGAGATAGAAGCTTTCATGAATGACATTTTATTCACCAACCAATATGTAACCTGTTTTATACGGTTTGGTCGTATTTTTTCTGGTGTAGGTTTGGTTTTATTGGGTTACGCCTTTTTAAAATGGCATATCGTTAGTAAGTGGTTAGGAGTATTTACTCTTTTATTGGGATTAGCTGCTATGGGTATTATTTTAGGGATTCCTGATAATTTTGAGGTTTATAAACCACTTTTTCATGTAAAAGTAATATGGCTAATTGCTATGGGTGCCGTTATTTTAAAACAAGGTGTACACTTGCCAAATCAAAAAGCTGAATAAATAATTTTAGGTTGATATAAAAACTTCTAAGTTCTATATAAGAAGTAGTTGTATACAAGTTTAATGTACTCCTTTTTGGCATCATCTTCACTTATGTCTTTTACTTGAAATAATGCGTTAGTTTTAAAAGCATTAATGATTGGTTTTCTACTATTTGGTCTACTATAGTCATTAGTTGCCTTTTTATAGTAAGCATAAAGTCGAAGTAAAAAGTCAGCAGGGAACGGTTCGGTGTGTTCATTAACCCTTTTTACGGCTTCATCAAATTCTATTTCCAATTCTTTAGAGGTCATGACATTTCTGCGATAATACTTTCCCCGCCACGTACTTTTTGGTTGAGTTCAACTTTAATGTTTGCATTTAAAGGTAAAAATAAATCCACACGTGAGCCAAACTTAATAAATCCAGAATCCTCCCCTTGATAAACTTGCATGTCTTGTTTTGCGTAATTTACAATACGTTTTGCAAGTGCTCCAGCAATCTGTCTATAAAGAATTCTGCCAAAAGAACTATTCTCAACAACAACAGTTGTTCTTTCATTTTCCTCACTAGCCTTAGGATGCCATGCTACTAAATACTTGCCAGGATGATATTTGGAATAACTTACTTTACCACTTATTGGATATCTAGTAACATGAACATTTAAAGGAGACATAAATACTGAAACCTGTATGCGCTTTTCATTAAAAACTTCCTTTTCAAAAACTTCTTCTATAACAACGACTTTACCATCAACTGGAGATATTGCGTGTTGCTCATTGGCGTGCGTATGTCGTTTAGGATTTCTGAAAAATTGAAGGATTAAAATGAAAAAGATTAATACAACAATCAGTAGTGTTTTTCTTAGCCATTCAATACTGACTAAACCATCGATTAAAAAAAACAAACCTACCACGATTAAAAGTGAGATAAATATAATTTTATGGCCTTCTTTATGAAACATAATTCATTAGTCTTAAAAATAAATAGATAAATGGCGAAGCAAAGATAAGACTATCCAATCGATCCAATAAACCACCATGACCTGGCATTATCACGCCACTATCTTTTACGCCTGCTTGTCGTTTAAATTTTGACTCTATTAAATCACCAAAGGTACCCATTACACTAACAATGATAGCAAGAATAAGCCAATTTGTTGAGCTTAGGGTCTCTGTGTAAGTGAAAATAAAATAACTGGATACACAGGCAAAAAATAAGCCACCTAAAAATCCTTCTACTGTTTTTTTTGGTGATATACTCGAAAACAATTTTTGCTTACCAAAGTTCTTGCCAATTAGGTATGCCGCACTATCGTTAACCCAGACAAGTATAAATGAACCGAGCAAAAGCATTGGTGTAAAGTTGTTTCTGAAATTAGCGATTAAAAGTAAAAAGATAAAACCACTTGTTAGGTAAAATGTCGTAAGGATAAACTGTTTTGATTCAAACAAGGGTATGGTATTTTCAGTAAATAAGTCTTTAATTAATAGGAGGTTTACAAAAATGGTTACCACAAGTAAAATTTGAACAATTTCATTGTTCTTAGGTATATTACTCCAAAGGCACACATACCAAAACGTAGAGTATAATATGACAAAAATGATATATTGTAATATAGAACGTAGATTAATTAGTTTACTAAATTCAGCTAGGCATAATATACCAAAGACGCCTAATACCATTACTAATCCATTCTGGTAGTAAAGTGAAGCCACCAACAACAAAACATAAATAATTCCAGAAATGGCCCTGATGGATAATTCTTTCATTACAAATCTTCTAAAAGAAGTAAGTACAAGTTTTTTGCACTGCTACCATAAGTTAAAAAGTCCTTATCATCAGCCGCTTTAAAATGCTTAATAGTAGTAATGTTGGTAGGGATCGTCGTTTTACTTTTTTCCTTAATTCCCTTTAAACCTTCACCTATATTCTCAACAAACTGACTTGTAGTGGCATAAATGATAAAGTTGTGAGGAAGTTCCTTAAGCTTTTTTTCTGCAATTTGATTAGATGAAATCAAAAGTGAACCGTCATCTGAAATAAGATATTCGCAAGTGGAGAGAAAATAAGTGGTATCAGAGATTTTCTTTGAGCTCTTTAATTTAAATCCTTTAAAAAGTTCTTCTAATCGATTATCAAGAATTAAAGCTTTTTTATCATGCCAATCATTTTCATTTAATATGGCATTGAAACTATCTTTAATTTCATCCATATTTTCGCAATACAGAAATTTACCCCCATTTGCTTTGAAATTTATAGTGAATCGCTCATCGGCAGGCAACTTTATTTCTGGCATATATTTGCCTCGCTCTTCATTTGGAATATTTTCTTCAGAATGTGTCTTTTTTTTTCCGAAGAGTTTACGAAATAAGCTCATTCAATTGTTGCTATTAATGCCGTTGTACGCGTGATTATCAAATATAAAAAAACTTAAATTAACATTTGGTCAATTTAAGTTTTTTATAAGATGGTCAAAGTACACTATTCTTCTTCGTCACTGATTTTTTCTTCTTTATCAAACGGACGCTTTCCAAATATTTTTTCGAGATTGTCTTTGAAAATAACCTCTTTATCTAATAGTACTTGAGCAAGTTCTGTGAGTTTATCCTTATTTGCTTCTAATAAAGCTACAGCTCTATCGTATTGCTTTTCAATGATATCTGATATTTCTCTATCAATCAATTCTGCCGTTTGTTCACTGTACGGTTTTGTAAATCCATATTCAGACTGGCCAGAAGAATCGTAATATGTAAGATGACCTACTTTGTCACTCAAGCCGTAAACTGTTACCATGGCCCTTGCCTGTTTGGTCACTTTTTCTAAGTCACTAAGCGCACCTGTAGAAATTTTGCCAAAAATAACTTGCTCGGCTGCACGGCCACCTAGTGCAGCACACATCTCATCAAGCATTTGTTCTGGTCTTACAATTAGACGCTCTTCTGGTAAATACCACGCAGCACCCAGTGAACGACCTCTTGGCACAATAGTTACTTTCACCAGTGGTGCAGCATGCTCTAGCATCCAACTTACAGTTGCGTGTCCTGCTTCATGGAATGCCACTGCGCGTTTTTCTTCTGGTGTAATAATCTTATTTTTCTTTTCTAACCCACCTATTATTCTATCTACAGCATCAAGAAAATCTTGTTTGTTTACTGTTTTATTACCTTTTCTAGCCGCTATTAAAGCAGCCTCATTACATACATTAGCAATATCGGCACCTGAGAAACCTGGTGTTTGTTTAGCCAAGAAATCAATATCTAAGGAATCATCCTTTTTAAGTGGTCTCAGGTGTACTTCAAAGATTTCTTTTCGTTCTCTTACATCCGGCAGATCTACATAAATTTGCCTGTCAAAGCGACCTGCTCGCATCAAGGCGCTGTCCAAAACGTCTGCACGGTTTGTCGCAGCGAGCACTATTACATTTGTGTTAGTGCCAAACCCATCCATTTCGGTTAAAAGTTGGTTTAATGTGTTTTCCCTTTCATCATTAGAACCTGAAAAATTGCTTTTTCCTCTTGCTCTACCAATAGCATCAATCTCATCAATAAAAATGATAGATGGAGACTTTTCCTTTGCTTGTTTAAATAGATCCCTAACACGCGATGCACCAACACCAACAAACATTTCAACAAAGTCAGAACCCGATAGAGAGAAGAAAGGCACTTGTGCCTCACCTGCCACTGCTTTAGCCAATAGAGTTTTTCCTGTACCTGGAGGTCCTACCAAGAGAGCTCCTTTAGGAATTTTACCTCCAAGCGCAGTATATTTTTCAGGATACTTTAAGAAATCAACTATTTCTTGCACTTCTTCCTTGGCGCCTTCTAATCCAGCTACGTCTTTAAATGATGTTTTAGTATCGGTTTTTTCATCAAATAATTTGGCTTTCGATTTTCCAATATTAAAAATCTGACCTCCTGCGCCACCTCCGCCGCCAGAAGACATTCTTCTCATTATAAAAATCCAAACTCCAATAATGAGAATAAACGGCAATAGCGTGAGTAGAAAATCGCCCCAAAGATTTTGCTCGGTTTCGTATTTTACCTCTGTTGTGAGATTGTTATCTGCTTTGATCTTATTTATATCCTTTTCAAAATTTTGAAGATCACCAAATTCAAATTTATAATTGGGAAGTGCCGTAACAGATGGTAAAAACGTTTTCGGTTTTGAATTTCTGTGTATTTCCAGTTGCTGTGCTTCTTTCGTTAAATAAACTCTTGCCTCACGTTTATTAACAATTTCAACTTTTTCAACATCACCATTTTCAAGATATTCCAAAAATTGTGCAGGTGTGGTTTGGGTTGCTGTTGAGCTTGAAAAACCACCTGAAAATAATTGTATGGATAAAAACACAGCGATTATTACACCGTATACCCAATACGGACTAAACTTTGGTTTTTTATTTAAATTTTTATTGTCCTTTGCCATCAGTCACTTTTCTCTTTTTAATAACTTGTTTCAACTAGGGTAGTTTTAGCGTCTCCCCACAGACTTTCAATGTCGTAATAGTCTCTTACTTGCTTTTGGAATACATGAACCACCACATTGACATAATCGATTAAAACCCACTCGGCATTATCTTCACCTTCTACATGCCAAGGTTTATCTTTCAATGATTTGCTAACTTGTTTTTGGATGGAGTTAACTATAGCGTTAACTTGAGTATTTGAAGTACCTTCACAAACAATAAAATAATCACAAACGGTATTTTCTATTTCTCTTAAATCTAAAATTGTAATTTCTTTTCCCTTAACTTCCTCTATACCACCAATTATCGTTGTAATGAGTTGGTCTGCACTAGGTTTTTCTTTCGTCATTAATTTAATTTAAATTTATGCAAAGTTATTATTTTTTTGGTTCTTGCGTGTTGAAAAATGTCATAAGAAAACCATAAAATAAAACGTGCATAGACATGTTCATAATCAAACTTAATGCCATTGACTCTACAAATGCTTATATAAAAGCGATGACTTCAAAATCACTGCCGAAGGACTTTACAGTAGCGGTTGCAGATTTTCAAGCAAATGGCAGAGGTCAAATGGGTACTTCATGGGATGCTGAGGCGGGTAAAAACCTCACAGTTAGTGTGTTTAAGAAAATTGAAAGACTAAAAATAGAACAGCAATTTTACATTAGCATGTGCGTTTCATTGGCAATATTAGATGTCCTTAGAAAGTTTCAAATTCGTCAATTGAAGATTAAATGGCCAAACGACATTTTGTCAGCAAATAAGAAAATTTGCGGCATTTTAATTGAAAATATTGTAAAGAACAACAAATTGGTAGGTAGTGTGATTGGTTTTGGGCTAAATATAAATCAGAAAAATTTTAGAACATTACCACACGCTTCCTCATTAAGTCTTCTTACAGGAATCCTATATGACAAGGACGAAGTACTATCAGAAATTTTACAACAATTGGAATATTATTTCACACTTTTAGAAAAGGATGGTTTAAAAAAAATAAAAGACAAATATCACAACCACCTATTTAGGATGGAAAAACCATCAACCTTCAAACTCCAGAATAAGGAAAGATTAACAGGGATAATTAAGGGCGTTGAGGAATCAGGGAAATTAATTGTTTGGACCGAAGACGAAGTGATACAAACCTTTGACTTGAAAGAAATACGATTACTTTACTAAAAAGCAGTTTTCATATTCGTAGCCAAAGTTTCAATAAACTTACTTATGGGACCTTTTATCATCATTGCCATCATAGCATTAAATTCGCCACTAAACTGCAATTGAATTTCACTCTGATTAGCTGAAATTTCAGTCATATGTATAAAAAGTGAAAAATCAATTTTTCCGCCTGCTGCACCGAGTTTGATTTCGTTATAAGGCGTTTCTTCTTTTTTCTTTAAAATAATTTCAGGCATTCCTTTTAAAGCAAAAAGAAACTTGTCATTGTCTAGTACTTCGAACTTATTAATAGTTTCTGGCATAAGCGATTCAAAGTTGTCTACTTTTTTTAAAAAATTGAATGTTTCTTCAGCAGATTTATCTAAAATGACTTTGGATGATGTTAAATTCATAATTTGTGTTTTATATACCTTATCAATTAGCCTTCCATTCACTTGGATTTGCATTCCATTGTGCTAAAATAGCTTGTTGTTGTTTGTTAATGTAGTGCGTGTCTAAAGCTTGTTCCAACAATGTTTCGTAATTCCCCAAGGTAAATAATTCAACGTTTGCTTTTTCAAAATTATCCTCTGCTATCTTAAATCCATAGGAAAATATTCCAACCATTCCCTTTATAGTTACTTCAGCCTCCTCTAATGCCTTAACAGCATTTAAACTACTTTTACCCGTGCTTATGAGGTCTTCAACAACTACAACACTTTGACCTTTCTCAATATAACCTTCTATCTGATTTTTCCTGCCGTGCTTTTTTGCTTCTGGCCTAACATAGACAAAAGGTAGGTTAAGATACTCTGCAACTAATACACCAATGCCAATAGCACCAGTAGCAACACCAGCAATCACATCTGGTTTGCCATATTGTTTCTCTATCTGCTTTGCCATGCTTTCCCTCACATAATTTCTAATTTGAGGAAATGATAATACAATTCTATTATCACAATAAATAGGAGATTTCCATCCTGAGGCCCATGTGAATGGATTTTCAGGTTGAAGTTTTATTGCATTAATTTGAAGCAATACTTCGGCGGTTTTTTTGGCAGTTTCTTTATTAAAAATCATGTTGCAAAATTAATCAAAATCAACACTATTTAAATTTTAAACTTAATTTAATTGCAATTTTAAAATTGCCAATTAAAAAATTATAATTTAGCAGAACAGAGTAAACAAGTCACTTTTTTGATGTATACCATTTACGTAGGTAACAAGCCCATTATTTTAACTACCAATATTGAGAAAGAAACGGACTTTAGGTCATTTCTGTTAAAGACGGTTAATATTGGTAAGGTTATAAAAATATTGAACACAACAGATTTAAAAGGTGTTCATTTAATTCATAAGAATGAAGATAAACTCTTGCCAAATTTTTTAAAGCTATTACCCAATACTGTAGCTGGTGGTGGCAAGGTGTTTAACTCAAATAATGAAGTTTTGTTCATATACCGAAACAATAAATGGGATTTGCCAAAAGGAAAAATTGAAGGCAAGGAGTCTATAGAGGAAACAGCCAAGAGAGAGGTGGAGGAAGAAACCGGTGTGGAAGGTTTAAAGATTACGAATCAACTGCCTACAACCTATCATATTTTTAAAAGAAATGGTAGGCATAAGATTAAAATAACCTATTGGTTCGAAATGAAAACCAATTTTGACGGGAAACTCTTTCCTCAAGAAAAGGAAGGTATTACTGATGTGAAATGGCTTAATAATGAAGCTTCCCAAAAGGCACTTAAAAACAGTTATGCCAATATCAGAATATTGGTTTAAAGCCTTTGGTCTTACATTCATTGCATTTTATCTTATTACATGTTAATAAATCATAAAGTTTTAATCCTCAAACTATATGATTTTATAAATTGTTTAACTTTATATTCAATAACATTAAACAAAAAAAGCAATGAAGAACAAGTTACTTTTCCGAACCCCAAATCTGAAAACTAACCTATTTGTTTTAATGTTGAGTTTGTTCATGATGAGTTTTTCTCAAAACGATTCAAGATGGTGTGGCAACATCGAGAATTTTGAGTTTACAAATGGACAAGAATCAACCACGATAGACGATTATGCCACTTACAATCTTAACGAATTACCATCAGGGTTCTATATTAATGCTTCCATACATGGTTATTCTCAAAGTTTACGATACATAATTACTAATCTAGACACCAATCAGAATTATCAAGTAGTAGAGAACATTTTGCCTTACACCTTTCCAGCAGGCAATGGGGCATGGAATCTTGGTGCTGGAACTTTTAGAGTTAAGGCGTCGTTACATGCCTTCGATCATGCTCTTGGATGGTCTTGCGACACCGATTATATTCAATTTACAATAACAGAAGAGGAGTCTTGTCTGGCCGATGCGGGAACGCTTACGGCGGGCTCGACGCAGGTATGCTCCACTGGAGAGGTAACGATCAGCGCCCACCCGAA
>NZ_JAIUJR010000011.1 GCF_020166335.1 Winogradskyella alexanderae
TACCATACCATTACCATAATAGATCTAAACGGTTGTGCGGATGTAACTAAGGAAGTTATAGTCATCGATGCACCTAAGCACATGACACCCAATAACGACGGGGATTTTGATACATGGCACATCGTGGGTATTGAAACCTTACCAGGAAGTATCGTTTATATTTTTGATCGTTTTGGCAAACTTATAAAACAATTGGGTTCAAGTACACCTGGTTGGGACGGTACATACAACGGTAACAAAATGCCTGCAACAGATTATTGGTACGTCGCAAAAATTCAGCAGGGTAATGAGGCTTTCGAAGTTAAAGGTCATTTTACCTTAAGACGTTAGGTTTTTGCAATCCTTTTTAACGACTTAGAACTACAATAAAAATCGACGTTTCATTTCATTTTTGTTATCTTTAAAACCAAAAAAGAAGACTAAGGACCTCTCTTTATTGCTGTTTATTTTTGTTTTACCGAATGAAAAAGAAAAGTATTTACATATTTCTCTTCTTTTTTGCGCATCTTACTTTGGTATTTGCGCAACAAATCGTTACAGATAGCTCCTTACAGCCGCAACAATTAATAAATGATCTTATTGGCGAAAGTTGTATCATAGCGACCAATGTCTCTTCAAACTTCAACGGACAAGTTAATAACATAAGTAGTTTTGGCTCTTTTGAAAGAGGGAATTCTAATTTTCCTCTTGCAAGTGGCTTGGTACTATCTACTGGAAGCGTTAACTCTACCGGAAATGCTTTCATACCTCAATCCTTAAGCGAAGGCGAAATCAATTGGAATACAGATCCAGAGATTCAGAATGTTTTAGGTATTGATCAAACACTAAATGCAACTTCTATAGAGTTCAATTTAGTTGCAGCAAATAGTTTTGTTGCATTTAAGTATTTATTTGCATCAGATGAGTATCAGCAAGATTATCCATGTAGCTTTCAGGATGTTTTCGCCATACTGATAAGACCAACCGGAAGCAATGAACCATATACAAATATTGCGCTTGTCCCGAATACAGCAATTGAGGTCAGTACAAGTTCAATACGTCCTAATATCGATGGTTTTTGTGAGGCGCAAAATGAAGCTTATTTTTTAGGGTATGATCCAATTGGTACAAATTTTAATGCAAGTACAACTGTACTAACAGCAACAACCAGTGTTATTCCTGGTGCAATGTACGACATGAAGTTTGTAATTGCTGATCATATTGATCAACGATTTGACTCGGCTGTTTTCATTGAAGCAGATAGCTTCGGCGATGCAATAGATCTTGGTCCTGACCAAGCAGTATGTGGTAATGAATTGGTATTAAATGCAGACATAAATAATAATCAGGCCATTTATGCATGGTATCGAAATGGCGTACAAATTAATGATGCCAATACTCCAACACTTCAAGTCACAGAAAGTGGTATATATGATGTTGAAATCACCTTACCTATTGCTGGGGGAACCTGTACATTGGAAGATGCAATTGAAATTGATGTCTTAGGTTTTGAAAGCGCAGCTCCCATACCAGATATGACAGTTTGTGATCCAGCACCAAGTGATGGTATTTATGATTTTGATTTTACACTTAGAAATGACGACATTTTTGACAATCTACTATCTGAAGATTATATTATTTCATATTACACGTCATTAGAAGATGCAGAAACAAATAACAATGGAATTGATGGAATTTACCAAAATACCGAGGATTTTGAAACTATTTATTTTAGGATTGAAAGTTTGGATGATAGCTGTCTACAAATCGGTTCGTTTGATGTTATAATAAAGCCTGCTCCAAATACAAGAATTATAGATCCTATTATCGTTTGCGAAGAGCTATATATTCCATCTATTTCTAGTGTTGATTTTGAGTTTTATGATTTCTGGGTGGCAGACTTTGAGTTTAATAGAACCGTAACCTTTCATTATACCGAAGAAGAGGCAGAACTAGGTGAAAATGCTATTCCTTCACCTTATCCATATCCAGAACAAACTGAAACGCTTTATGCGAGGGTTGTAGACGATTTTAACGGATGTCATTCTGTTGTCCCTTTCACCATGGAGTTTAATGAGAGTCCTTTTGTTGGCCAAGACAGATTTATAATTAATAAGTGTACGCCCATTGACGAGTTCTATGAAGATGCAGAGGAAATCTATAATCTAAATGAAGCAGTTGAACAAATAACGGAATGGATACCAGAACCAAGGGTTAACTATTTCCCTTCCGTTGAAGATGCCTTATCCCAAACCAATGCATTTTTATTTGTTGGCGATCCAATTTTAACATTAACCACGAATCAGCTCACAATATATATGACTATAGCAGAACAAGGTGGCTATTGTACTTCTATTGTTCCTCTTGAACTGCACAAAAATGTTACTAGAAATGTTATTGGTCCAAACACAATTGTGAATCGATGCGATGATCCTTCAAATGATGGTGTTTTTGATTTTGATTTAAATGTGGTAACCGAAGAGTTAATTGGTGGTTACGCCGACCTTACTCTCATATTCTATGAGACAGCAGAAGACCAACAAAATGGCACCAATCCTTTAGATATTAATACCCCATTTACAATAAACACAAATAACACTGAACTCTTTTTAAAAGTTAAGTATAAAAATGAATGTGAAGATTTAGCTTCAGTAACATTAAGAGTCAACGACGTACCAACATTAGAACCCCAAACTGCCGATGCCTGTGGTAGTTTTAATCCTAATGATGGCACAACTACCGTGAACTTACGGTATTATAGAGATATTATGTCTCAAAACACACCCTCACCATCTGTAAAGTTCTACGAAACATATGAAAATGCGGATAATGATGAAAACGAGATCACAGAGACGTATGACATATTAGGTAATTCACAACAGTTTTTTGCTCGAGTCTCCAATAGTTTAACAGGATGCTATTCAATAACAACTCTCGATATAAATGTGGTAGAAAGTCTAGATTTTCAGTCTCCAGAACCATTAATTTTCTGTGACGATGATCAGGATGGATTTACAACTATAAACTTATTTAATGTTCTACCAACTATTTCAACAGAATTGGACGATTTCACAACTCAATTTTACACCTCTTTTGGTGACGCTTTTGGAGATAGAAATCCAATCACTAACCCAAGTAATTATGCTTCTGAAACGGAGACAATTTTTGTAAGGCTTGAACGTGCAGAATTAAACTGTTTTGCCATAGTTGATTTCGAAGTCAGAGTATTTAACAATCCTCAAAATGTTGAAATTCAAGACTTTATTGAATGTCAAATAGATCTTAATGAAGTTTCGGGTTTCGTTTTCCAAGAAAAAGATGACTCTATTATCAACGGACAGGAAGATATGCAAGTTTCATATTATGAGAATGAGACTGATGCAATTAATAGCATAAATCCTATAGACAAAACACTGCCCTACCAAAACACTTCAAACCCTCAAACCATTTTTGTTAGGGTAGAAAATGAGAATCAGAACAGTTGCGTCGCCATTTCCCCAATGCAAATTGAAATAAGGCAAGCTCCTGTTTATAATAGCCCAACAAATATACCTGTTTGTGGCACAAATGGAAGTGGACCGTATCAAATAGATTTGAATGAGAAAGTTGATGAAATTTCCTTAGGCAGTCCTCTTGAATTAAATATTAGTTTTCATACAACTGAACTCAACGCTAATTTGGGTACAAATCCAGTTAACCTCAATTACACGAGTACCAGTAATCCCGAGAAACTATATGCTAGAATAGTAAATAATGCATCAGGTTGCTATAGCATTGAAACATTTAATATTAATATTCTTGATTTGCCCAATGTTAATTTTAATCAATCCCTGACTAAATGTGGCAACTATTTTGAATCAAATTTACCATGGGATTTGACTGAAATTGAACTCGATATTTTAGACGGCCGACAGTACAATGTTGATTTTACATATTATCATTCAGAAGCAGATGCAGAAAATGAAATCAATCCTATTACAGATCCGGAAAATTACACTAGTAATGGGCTAAACGAAACCATCTATACTAAAGTCAGAAATGTCTCAACGAGTTGTTTCATTATTGTTCCTTTCAATTTAAACATTAATTTACCACCAGCCATTAATGAAATTGAATCCTATACAGCTTGTGAAACTGAATCAAACAACATTGATTTAGGTAATATAAACAGTCATTTAGTTGATATAAATTTTAATGTAGTGATTAGTTATCACAGTAATCAAGAAGATGCAGACAACAATGAAAATGCTTTAAATTACGATTTCAACTATAATAATAATTCAGAACTGCTTTTCGCAAGAGTAGCATTTAGCACGACAAAATGTTATACGGTTCATCCATTTACCTTAAACATTGTACCTAATCCTGTTGCGTTTCAGCCCAATAATATTGAAGAATGTGATGATGACAACGATGGGTTACTTACAGTTGATTTAAACCAACAAACAGCATCTATTTTAAATGGCCAAAATCCAAATGAATTTGAAGTAACTTACTTCATAACTGAAGTTGACGCTATTGAAAACACAAACCATCTAGAAGTCCAATACACTGCCACAAACAATGAAATTATTTATGCGCGCGTTGAACATATAGAAACTAGATGCTTTGCTATTACCAGTTTTGAAATAATCATAAACGTTTTGCCCTTTGCTTCAATTCAAGACCAGGTATTATGTTTAAACAATTTACCACTTCTTGTTTCAGCCGAAACTAATAATCCAGGTGACACTTACCAATGGTCTACTAATGAAAACTCCTCTGTGATTGAAATTACTGAAATAGGAACCTACTCTGTTACTATAACTAATACCTATGGATGTTCTAAAACGAGTACGTTTAACGTAACAGAATCTGAATCTGCTATTATTGAATTTGTTGAAACCATTGACTTTTCTGATCCAAACAATATAACGGTTACCATCAACGGTATTGGCGACTATCTTTATATCTTGAATGATGGGCCACCACAATTTTCAAATACATTCAACAACGTTCCTATCGGTTACAACACAATTACGGTCATAGATCAAAATGGATGCGATAGAACAACTAGAGAAGTTTTGGTCATAGACACACCAAAACACTTAACACCTAATAACGATGGTGATTTTGATACTTGGCATATCACTGGTGCGGAAACTTTACCCGGTACAATAGTTAGGATTTTTAACCGATATGGTAAGCTTCTTAAAGAACTGAATCATAATTCATTAGGCTGGGATGGCACCTTTAATGGCACAGCACAACCAGCTGGTGATTACTGGTACATCGCAGATGTAATTCAGAATGGAGAATCCTTCCAAATAAAAGGACATTTTGCACTTAGAAGATAATTGATTTAGACTCTTCTTTATCGTAACTTTGCTTCATGCGATTTAAAATTGAATCAAACTTTAAACCCACCGGAGATCAGCCGGAAGCCATTGATCAATTAGCAAAAGGTATTCTTCAAAATGAGAAATATCAAACACTTTTAGGTGTAACTGGTTCTGGTAAAACGTTCACCGTTGCTAATGTAATTGAAGAAGTTCAGCGACCTACTTTAGTGCTAGCGCACAATAAAACATTGGCAGCTCAATTGTACTCGGAATTTAAGCAGTTCTTTCCAAATAATGCTGTAGAGTATTTTGTTTCGTACTACGATTATTATCAACCTGAAGCTTACATACCGGTTTCTGGTGTTTATATTGAAAAAGATCTATCAATAAATGAAGAAATAGAAAAAATGAGGTTAAGCACCACCTCTTCCCTACTTTCTGGCCGCAGAGATGTTCTGGTAGTAGCTTCTGTTTCTTGTCTATACGGTATTGGTAATCCTGTTGAGTTTCAAAAAAACGTAATCACTTTAGAAAGAGATCAGGTAATATCACGTACCAAGCTCCTTCATCAGTTGGTCCAGAGTTTGTATTCTAGAACCGAAGCTGATTTTAAAAATGGAAACTTTAGGATAAAAGGTGATACGGTAGATGTTTTTCCGGGCTATGCCAATAATGCTTTTAGAATACACTTTTTTGGTGATGAGATTGAGGAAATTGAAGCTTTTGATGTCCTAACCAATGAAGTTATAGAACGCTATGATAGACTAAATATTTACCCTGCAAATATGTTTGTAACCTCACCAGATGTACTTCAGAACGCAATTATTGAGATTCAGGATGATTTGGTAAAACAACATGATTACTTCAAGGACATAGGTAAACATTTGGAAGCAAAGCGTCTTAAGGAGCGCACCGAATTTGATCTTGAGATGATACGTGAGCTGGGTTATTGTTCTGGTATCGAGAATTACTCGCGGTATTTAGATGGAAGAGCCCCTGGTACCAGACCATTTTGTTTGTTGGATTATTTCCCAGATGATTATTTAATGGTAGTAGACGAGAGTCATGTTACCATTTCTCAGGTTCATGCCATGTATGGCGGTGATCGCAGTCGTAAGGAAAATCTAGTTGAGTATGGCTTTAGATTACCTGCTGCAATGGACAATAGACCTTTAAAATTTGAAGAATTTGAAGCGCTTCAGAATCAAGTAATTTATGTCAGTGCAACACCTGCAGACTACGAAATGCAAAAAACAGGTGGTATATACGTAGAACAGGTTATAAGACCAACTGGACTTCTCGATCCTAAAATTGAGGTTAGGCCAAGTTTAAACCAAATAGATGATCTAATTGAAGAAATTCAGGAGCGGGTTGAAAAAGATGAACGGACATTAGTAACAACCCTTACAAAACGTATGGCTGAAGAGTTGGTAAAATACCTAACGAGAATATCTATTCGCTGTCGCTATATACACAGTGATGTCGATACTCTAGAACGAGTTGAGATAATGCAAGATCTCCGTAAAGGAATCTTCGACGTTTTGGTAGGTGTAAACCTGCTAAGAGAAGGACTAGACTTACCTGAAGTATCACTAGTAGCAATATTGGATGCGGATAAAGAGGGGTTTTTACGGTCTAATCGTTCACTTACGCAAACTGTTGGTAGAGCTGCCCGTAACTTAAATGGTATGGCCATTATGTATGCAGATACCGTTACTCAAAGTATGCAAAAAACCATTGATGAAACCAATTATCGTAGAGAGAAACAAATCGCTTACAATACAGCAAATAACATTACTCCTAAAGCGTTAAACAAGAGTTTGGATAGTGCTCTAGCAAAGAACTCAGTAAGTACTTACAGAACAGAGTTAGAAGCGAAATTAGCTGCAGAACCTGAGAGCGAATATCTATCTAAAAGTCAGCTTGAAAAGAAAATCCGCGAAAAACGAAAGCAAATGGAACAAGCCGCCAAAGCCTTAGACTTTATGGAAGCTGCTCGTTTCAGGGACGAAATAACCGCCTACCAAGAAAAACTTGAAAAATTAAAAGTGAAGTAGTTAATTGTACTGCACTTTAAAAATGTCGATAAGAAAATCTGGAGGTACAATTTTATCCGGAAAACTGTCCATTAGATCAAGTACTCTATTTATAGATTCGTGACTTAATCCCATCCGTAAGCCAAAATTGTGAATTTTAACCAATTGTTTCTCTGACACTTTATGGTCTAAATTCATTAATAAAATGAGCCTATGGAATTGTACTATTCGTTCACTATGTGATTTTAAGTGAACGTATGTCACTGGATGCTGGAACAAGTATTCAAAATCTTCTTTAGAAATATCTAGTTGCTTGGCTATACTAAATAAGAAATTATATTCAATGGTCTTAATATTATTATCTATTTGAGCGAAGGCGATCATCTCCGATAGAAGGCTCAATTTTTCAGCACGGTTTATCATTTTTGAGGGAATTTTGTCTTATGTAAAGTTAAAGAGGTACGATAATCTATTGTCGTTGATAAAATGTATCTTGTCGAAAATTTGTGTGTAATTGGTCGTGTTTTTAGCACGTTCATCATTTGAAATCCCAACAATAGCATGCCTTACAAGCGTTTTTTATTTTATTTTTTTCTATTGTTATCAACTAAATTTTATTCGCAAAGCACTGCTTCTAAACAAGTTACAACTTTTGTTATTGAAGCGCCTCAACTAAAGACCGAAAAGAAAATCTGGGTTTGTTTACCAAAGAATTATAAAAATTCTAAAAACCGCTATCCAGTGATTTATATGCACGATGGACAGAATTTATTTGATAACGAAACATCCTATGTTGGCGAATGGAAAATTGACGAATACTTGGATAGTTTAGAAACTTCCGAGAGTATTATTGTAGGTATAGCACACGGGAATGAAAAACGCATAGATGAATTAACGCCATTTAAGCATGAAGAATATGGAGGTGGTCTTGGTGATAGGTATCTGGAATTTATCGTAAACACATTGAAGCCACTTATTGATTTAAAGTACAGAACGCTCGGTGATGTAAATAATACAACTCTATTTGGGTCATCCCTTGGAGGCTTAATTTCGTTTTATGGTGCTATAGAATATCCTGAAACCTTTGGTAATGCAATTGTCTTCTCGCCTGCATTTTGGATTAATCCAGAAGTATATGACTTAGTCAAATCAGCCACTATACCTATAGGCAGTAGATTTTACTTTCTGGTTGGCACCGCAGAAGGCGAATCAATGGTACCCAACCAAAATAAAATGGTATCTCTGTTACTAGATAAGGGTATAGATAGCAATAATATTTCAAACAACATCATAGAAAATGGAGAACATAACGAACAGTTTTGGTCCGAACACTTTCCCAAAGCTTATCAGTGGCTCCTTTCCAATGGCGATAAAAACTAATATTAATTATGACCAACAACGATATTTTCAAAAAACTTAGAGTAGCACATCAATTGCGTGACGATGACATTGTAAAAATATTAGCCTTAGTTGATTTTAGGATTTCAAAAAGTGAGCTAAATGCCTTTTTCAGACGTGAAGATCATCCAAAATATATGGAATGTGGTGACCAGATTCTTCGAAATTTCCTAAACGGATTAATCATTTATTTAAGAGGTCCAATGCCAAAAAATCCAAAGAAGAAACCTTAATATTATCTCAAACTGTTTGGAACGTCATTCATTTAAACACCTATCAAAATGACAAACAGTGAGATAGAATTAAGTTTGTGGCAATAAAAAAGCGCCTTAAATAGGCGCTTAATTATTTTACTAAAGCTGATTCTAGTAATCCGTTTGAATAAGTTTTACTGGTACCCTAAAAGCCCTGTTAAAACCAATGGCCTCCTTAGATAACTTCTTATAGTTTAATCGGTACTTAATGTAATTCTCAACAGACTCATTATCTGTTTCTACATTTAATACTACCATCTCGTTGTTTTCATTAATTACTAAATCGACAATGGCATTAACCTCAGAAGTTAACTGTAAATCGGGATTTTTCAATAAATCTCCAACTGTCTCGGTTACTGTTTTTGGTTCAGCATTTTTGATCGGATTTTCACTTGCTGAAAGTGAAACGCTAAACGTAACTGCTACGGCTAGCACAAACATCTTTAATGTTTTCATAATTATTCGCTTTTATAAGATTGATACTGAATAGACTTTTGTTACCCTGAATAGTTACACTTATTAACATTGTTTAACGATGATTTGCAGAAATTTAACATTGAGCAAAAAAAAGCACCTTTAAAAAAGGTGCTTTTTTTTCTTTTTATATGAATGACTAAGACAATACCTGCTGCACTTTATCCGCAGCCTCTTGAAATTCGGTTGCACTTAAAACGTCTAATCCAGAATTATCAATTAGGTCTTTAGCAATGTCAGCATTTGTTCCTTGTAATCTTACAATAATTGGAACATTAATATTACCCATATTTTTATATGCGTCAATCACACCTTGTGCTACTCTGTCACATCGTACAATTCCACCAAAAATATTTATCAAAATAGCTTTTACATTAGGGTCTTTTAAAATAATATTGAAGGCTGCTTCTACTCTTGCCGCGTCGGCCGTACCACCAACATCTAAAAAGTTTGCTGGTTCGCCTCCTGCCTGTTTAATTAAATCCATTGTTGCCATTGCCAGACCAGCACCATTTACCATACAACCAACATTTCCATCTAAATCAACGTAGTTAAGACCTAAGGCTCCTGCCTCCACCTCGATAGGATTTTCTTCTCTTAAGTCTCGTAATTGTGCTAAATCTCTGTGTCTATAAAGTGCATTGTCATCTAATGTAACTTTTGAATCTACTGCCAATATTTTATCGTCACTTGTTTTTAATACAGGATTAATCTCAAATAAGGAAGCATCAGACTTTACATAGGCCGTATATAATGCTGTAACAAACTTGGTCATCTCTTTAAAAGCAGTACCAGAGAGGCCTAAATTAAATGCAACACGACGTGCTTGAAAGGGAAGAATACCTAAAACAGGATCAATTTCTTCAGTAAATATTAAGTGTGGTGTTTCTTCTGCCACTTGCTCAATATCCATACCACCTTCAGTAGAATACATTATCATATTTCTACCTGTGCTTCGGTTTAGTAATACCGAAATGTAATATTCTTCGGGTTCGTTATCGCCAGGATAGTACACATCCTCAGCAATTAAAACTTGATGTACTTTTTTACCTTCGGCAGAGGTTTGAGGTGTTACAAGATTCATCCCTATAATGTTACCAGCAAGTTCTTCCACTTCTTGGAGGTTTTTCGCCAATTTCACACCACCGCCTTTTCCACGACCACCAGCATGGACCTGTGCTTTGATAACATGCCATGATGTACCTGTTTCTGCAGTTAATTGTTTGGCTGCTTCTACTGCTCCCTTGGCGCTTTGTGCCACAATACCTCTTTGTATGCGTACTCCAAAACTACTAAGTAATTCTTTACCTTGATATTCGTGTAAATTCATTTGTTTTGCGATATTATTTTTGGTGGCACAAAAATAATGATAGTCAAACGTTTCTCAAATTAAAATCGATTTTGTTTGCCAATGATTATAAACATAAATCTATGATTGCCATAGAATAAGATGTTAATTATTTAACTTTTTGTTTAAAAATTGATATTTATTCAGAGAATTATGCTTTTGAGGCGTCAAAAAAATATCTTTGAATAAAATTTACTGAAATGTCTGAACATCTTCTAAACATTGCCCAGGACTATGGTAGCCCAGTATATGTCTATGATACATCAACTATAATTAAGCAGTATAATCGATTGACTGATGCCTTTAGCAGTGTAAACAAACTAAAATTGAATTATGCTGTCAAGGCATTATCTAATATTTCGATTTTAAAACTATTCAATTCTTTAGGATCTGGATTAGATACAGTATCAATTCAAGAAGTTCAGCTGGGTCTAAAAGCGGGTTTTGACCCTGAAGACATCATTTATACACCAAACGGAGTGTCTTTAGAAGAAATAGAAACTGTTGCCCAACTCGGTGTCCAAATAAATATAGACAATCTTTCAATTTTAGAACAATTTGGAACAAAGCATCAAGATATACCGGTTTGTATTCGTATTAATCCGCATGTAATGGCCGGTGGTAACACTAACATTTCGGTTGGCCACATAGACAGTAAATTTGGTATTTCTATTCATCAGATACCATTGTTATTGCGGATTGTAGAAAATACGCAAATGAACATTAACGGTATACACATGCATACAGGAAGCGACATTTTGGATATTGATGTGTTTTTGTATGCTAGTGAAATACTATTTGAAACGGCTAAGCATTTCAAGGATTTAGAATTTGTAGATTTTGGTTCAGGATTCAAAGTGCCCTATAAGGCAGGTGATATTGAAACGAATATCGAAGAATTAGGTAAAAAATTATCTAACCGTTTTAATGCATTTTGCAAGGATTATGGTAAAGAACTTACACTTGCTTTTGAACCTGGCAAATTCCTGGTAAGCGAGGCTGGTGTCTTTTTAGCTAAAGTCAATGTTGTAAAACAAACTACCTCTACGGTTTTTGCTCAAATTGATTCTGGTTTTAATCATTTAATCAGACCAATGCTCTACGGCTCTCAACACGAAATTATTAATATCTCAAATCCAACCGGAAGAGAACGTTTTTATTCGGTAGTTGGTTACATCTGCGAAACGGATACGTTTGCAAATAACAGACGTATAAATGAGATAAAAGAAGGCGATATATTATGTTTTAAAAATGCTGGCGCCTACTGTTTCACTATGGCAAGCAATTATAATTCGCGCTATAGACCGGCTGAGGTCCTTATACATAATGGTGAAGCTAAACTCATTAGAAAACGAGAAACCTTCGACGACATTTTGCAAAATCAAATAGAGATAACTCTATAAACTTATAACAATTGAAAGCTATTTAATTTTTTATCGGATTTTTCACACTTAATCCGAAAATATCACTATCTTACATCCTATATTTCCTTATAAATAAACTACCTAGCAAGTATAATCGCATAAACTGCTCCCTAGCTACATGTGACTGATCTCTGATAATTCCTATAGTTTCTATTGGATAGTCTATGTTTTGGTTGGCTATTAATTAATCAACTAAATCATTCACATTATGAGAAAATTAAGTATTCTATTACTTGCTGTTCCATTCTTTCTTATGGGACAAAATGACAATTCATCTGTAATTAACAATGTAACACACATTAAGGTGAAAATGGGCCACGATGCCCAATTTATGGAAGGCGTTAAAATGTACAAAAAGTGCTATGCCGAAAACGGAGGCGAAGGCACATGGAACTTTTGGAACCGTGTACAAGGCGCTAACTCTGTTTATGCTGTAACCGATACGATGGAAAACTGGGCCGAAATGGATGAAGGTCCAGATGAAGCAGGCAGTAAATGTAGATATCTGTTTTCTGATTTTATACTCCCACACATGGAAAAAATGGACTACATGATTACCAAAAGTATGCCTGAGATAAGCAACGATTCCACAGAACCATCTGCAAATGTCTGGGTAACTTATTTCAGAGTTAGCAATTCCAGCGACTTTATGGATGTTGTTAAGGCTGTATCTGGAGCAGTGAAAAAAGCTGAAGGTGACGAACGCGCTTATTGGTATGGTGCACAAGGAGGAGGTGAACAAGATGCAGATTACCTTGTCGCCTGGCCCTTTGAAAATTATGCCGAATTAGATAAGGATATGGACGGTGTTTGGACTGTTTACGAGAAGGCAAATGGCAAAAAGAAGACAGATGAAATGCGTGCTAAATTTGATAAATCCATAGATGGAAGATGGTCTTATATTTATAGTAAAAATATGGATATGTCTAAGACAGAATAAGAATAAATCTTATCACTACTAATAACCTATAATAAAATGAAAACTATTAAATCAATCTTGTTTTGTGCCTTGGCCTTAGGTTCAATCCAACTTAATGTAATGGGCCAACAGATGTATCATGTACACGAAGATATTGTTAAACCAGGGATGACAGCAGAGTATGAAGCTGTTCTATCCGAGGTTGGCGCTTTATTAGAATCTAACCCCATTGAAGATACCAATATGATGGTGTTTCAATCGAGCAGCAACCATTACTTTTGGATATCGCCAATAGCATCAATGGCAGATTTGGACAAACCTTCTCCAGTGGCAAAGCTTGCTAAAAAAGCTGGCGAAGATAAAGTATGGCCTTTATTTACTAGGATGGATAAATGTTATGATGTTGAACGCAACTACATTATCACCTTGGATGCCGAGTTATCGTATATGCCAAATGGCTTAACATTAACACCTGAAGGCGAGGATTATAGAGAGCATTATAAGCTATATGTAACACCCAGCAATAGAGCTGTGGTAAAAGAAAAGTTAGAAAAGATAAAAGCAATGTTTACTAAAAATAATTCTAAAATGCACTACAGGGTCTATAAAAGTGGTTTTGGAACCGAATCGGAATACTATCTTGTTTCCGTTGCTGCAAAAGATGAAATGCATATGGCAGAAAAAGGCAAAGCCCATGAAGATCTTATGGGAGAAGATGGTAAAAACATGATGTTTGAAATGTTTCAAACCATTCTGAGCATCGAAGAAATGGAAGGCTATATGAGACCAGACCTTGCATATACATCCAATTGATAAAACTCTGCAAAGTTTTGCAATATATTTAACGGAATGGTATAACCGCATTAGCAATTCAAAATTGATTTAAACTTCGTTAGTTTTAGTGTTGAAGTTATAAAATCAAGTTTAGTATATGGTGTTAATTAAGCTATCAACTTAAACCGTTAAATGGGAAGCGTTACAATTTAGTAACGCTTTTTTTATTACTATAGATTTAGAATGCCTTGAAGAGTTAACTCGACTTTTATTTAAAATAAAAAATACGAAAGTGGTAGATGGTTATTTGTAACTTTAGGCCAATTAAACTTATAATCAAAAAATGGTATGAACAAATTAATAAACGTGCTTATTTTAGTTTTTTTGAGCTTAACACAAGCTATACATTCACAAAGTGAAACGGACCCCTCACGGTGGACTCCAGAAGACATAATAAATACAGAATACGTGAGATCTGTTACTATATCACCAAACAATACTATGGTGGTATGGACAAAACGTAAAGGTGTTAAGGAGAAAGACCGCTTTGTTTCGGATATATATTTAACCAGACTAGATCTCAAAGAAGATGACACCTTCAAAACAATTCAGCTAACTAATGGCGATGAAAACGATTCTAGTCCTATTTTTTCTAAAGATGGTGAGTATATCTACTTTCTTTCATCTAGGGAAAAAGGTAAGAAACTATGGAAAATGAGTATCTATGGTGGTGAGGCCTTGGAAGTTAAAGAATTTAAAAATGGTATCTCAAATCTTCAATGGAAAGATGAAAAAACATTGTTGTATCAATCTAATGACGGTAAAACTTTGTATGAAAGCACCAAGGAAGAGAAAAAAGACAATGTTGTTGTAGTTGAAGACTCATTGCACTGGAAGCCCAATCATGTATATGCATATAATGTAAAAGAAAAAACTACAGAACGATTAACCTCTAACAAAAAACCCCTGACGGGTTATCAAATATCAAAGGATGGAAAGTGGCTTATTTATGGTGAACAACGCAACATAAGCTACGCATCCGATGCACAACTTGATCCATATCAATATTTGAAAAATTTAGAGACAGGCGAAACACAAAGAATACTTTCAGAATTTGGATATCCAACATATGGCTTCAAGTTTACTAATGACCATAAGGGATTTTATTTTTCTTCAGAATATGGATCCAATCCACAATACAATGGCTCTGGGATTAACGAATTGTACTATTTTGATTTACAATCAATGAAACACACAAAAGTAAATCTAGACTGGGAACTAGGTCATGCCGGAGGCTACTATGTCGTTGAAAATGATATTATTGTTTCACTGGCCAATAGAGCTACTCGACGATTGGCCTATTATAAAAAGAATGATAATACCTGGACAAAAAAGAAGATAAATTTAGGTGAAAAAAACGATCATGTTTCCGTAGCCAACGTTTCTGAAGACGGTAATAAAATTGTTTATACGTATTCAACAGCGTCGCGAATTCCTAGTTTTTATATATCAGACTTAAAGGGAGATAAATTCTCTAACGAGAGTGAATTGGTAAAACTCAATAAAAAACTCTCAAAAAAATCGATAACAAAAAGTGAAGTAATGGTCTGGAAAGGCTATAACAACGAAGATGTTACTGGTATTCTTTATTATCCAGAAAATTATGAGGAAGGGAAAAAATATCCTTTAATGCTGTCAATTCACGGCGGACCTGCAAGTCAGGATTTAGATATGTGGTCAGAACGCTGGAGTACTTATCCTAATCTTTTGGCACAACGTGGTATGTTTGTTTTAAAACCAAACTATCACGGTTCTGCAAATCATGGTCTTTCTTATGTAGAAAGCATAAAAGAAAATTATTATGAACCTGAAATGGAAGATATCATTAAAGGTATAGACGTCTTGCATAATGAAGGTAAAATAGATAAGGATAAACTCGGTACAATGGGATGGTCTAACGGCGCTATAATAAGTACAATGTTGACTGTTCGTTATCCGGATATGTTTAAAGTAGCAGCACCTGGAGCAGGCGATGTTAATTGGACTTCAGACTATGGTACATGTAGATTTGGAGTTAGTTTTGATCAGCACTATTTTGGAGGTGCTCCTTGGGACGATACCAATGGTAAATCCTACAACGAGAATTATATTTTAAAATCACCATTATTTGAAATTGAAAAAATAAAAACCCCAACGATAATATTTCACGGTAGTGAAGATAGAGCTGTACCAAGAGATCAAGGTTGGGAATACTACAGAGGGCTACAACAAGTTGGTAAAGCACCTGTCCGCTTTCTTTGGTTTCCAGGTCAACCACATGGTTTACAAAAAATTACCCATCAACTGCGAAAAATGAAAGAAGAAATCGCTTGGATAGATACCTATTTACTTGATAAACCAAATTCCGAAAATGAAGCGTTCAAGAAGGGTAGTCCTTTAGATTACATCTTGAAATTGCAATCCGTAAAAAAAACCAAAGGATTGTATGGTGAAGACGTAAATGGGATATTAGTTCCAGAAACTGTTGCCATTAAAAAGGACTCTATATCCATCGGTAGGTTTGAAGTAACAAATGCCCAATTTAAAGCATATGACAATGATCATAACTACGACGTAGGCAAAGACAACTATCCTGTTTTGGTTTCAATTGATATGGCTAAAAAATATGTCAATTGGCTCTCGCAACAAACAGGCTCGAGTTATAGATTACCAACCTCTAAAGAAGGTAAAGCATTTCATAAATCAGCTAAGAAAGTTGCAACAAAGGAGAACACACTCAATTATTGGGCAGGTTACGATCTTGTACCAAGCGACTACCAAAAATTAAAATTAAAAATCGATGACAAAAAACCTGATTTAATTAAAGAAATAGGCCAGTTTAAAGCTGTCAAGATTGGTAATGCTATGGTTTATGACCTTGGTGGTAATGTTGCTGAGTATCATGAAAATGGAATTTATGGCTTTAGCGCATACGACTATGTTGACCCTAATAGTAATAAACCTGTTGAAAGTGTATATGTTGGTATTAGAGTAATAAAAGACTAATGAGTGGTGTAGACATAGTAATGGTGATTGCTGTTATTCTCTTCGCAAGATTAGGATTACGCCTAGTGTCTCAATATATTAAAATGAAAAAAGAAAATAAATCAGACGAAACGGAAGTTGGCGATTAATTCTAAGTAATAATGTAATAAATAAATTAAAAAGAAAATGATGAAAATAAAAAAGACTCTTAAAATAATGTCCTTTTTATGTAGTTAGTTCATAAAAATTAATTTCTGCGAAATGAAGTTTTTGATATTTGTTATTGTTCTCATTTGGCCTTTATCCCATTTAAATGCCCAGACAATTAAAATAAATACCCGTTTTGAGAATGATTCTGTGTATTTAGATTTTGTTAATCCGTTTATTGCTCCGATAGAAATTAACTTAACGCCACTAGACAGCACTAAGAACTTTATTAAGGTCAAACCCTACGCTCTCTTAAAACAAAGTGGCACATTTACTAATGCATTGGTAATTCCGCAATCCAAGGTAAAAGATACGTCTTCAATAATTAGCACCGACTACGTTACATTTAAGGGAAGTTTTGGTAATCCAAATTCCATTGTAGATTCCGAATATCGCTATTCACTACCCTATTCTAAAGGTAAGCGTTACAAAATTGTTCAATCTTTTGGAGGCAAGTTTTCGCATAATCGACCTCAATCAAGATATGCAATAGATTTCAACACCAAAATTGGTGACACTATCACAGCGTCAAGATCCGGAACAGTATTCTATGTCAAAGAAGATTCCAATGAATATTGCAGAACACGGAAATGCGTCGATAAAGGTAATAAGGTATTGATTCTGCATAATGATGGTTCCATGGCGCACTATGTACATCTAAAACAAAACGGTGCTCTTGTAGCAACAGGCGATAAAGTTGAAGAAGGCCAGGCTATCGCATTATCTGGCATGACAGGATTTACTACAACGCCACATTTACATTTTGTTCTTTTTAAAGCGGGAGGTATTTCAATACCATTTAAGTTTAAAGGACAAAAAACCAATAAGCTTAAACAAGGTAAATACTACAGACGTAAACATTAATTGTAAAAAAACTAATCTTTTATCTTCTTTTGCTCTGGTAATGGATTTACACCATACTTGTCATACAAATACACTAGAGACGTCATTGTTGCTGCTCCTAATTCGAGCTCACGTTTGTTAACATGCTCAAAGGTATCATTTGCCGCATGATGATGATCAAAATAACGTTGTGAATCTGGTCTTAAACCAGCAACAACGTTACCTTCTGATTGCAAAGGTCTCACATCTGCACCACTCCCACCGAGCTCAAAATAATGAATATAATAAGGCTTAAACAAGGATTTCCATTTTAGCACTTGATTAAAATTGGCTTCGTTCGTATTAAACGAAAAACCTCTTGGTGTAAATCCGCCTGCATCACTTTCTAAAGCAAAAATGTGATTTTCGCCCTTTTCTTTGGCAACTTCTGCATATTTTCTTGCACCCCTCAAACCATTCTCCTCATTCATAAAAAGAACAACTCTTATACTTCGTTTTGGCTTAATACCACTTTCTTTTAGTAAACGTAAAACATCCATTGACTGCACTACACCAGCACCATCATCGTGAGCACCATCTCCTAAATCCCAAGAATCTAAGTGACCCCCTACAAGGATATATTCATCTGGAAACTGAGAGCCCGTTATTTCACCAATCACATTATAAGACACTACATCATCAAATTGCTGGCAACTTTGTTCGAAATGAAATTTAAGATTAGGATGCTTCTTTAAAGCTTCACTTAATTTCGCAGCATCGTTTGTACTTATCGCAGCTGAAGGAATGCGGTTTTCAACTGGTAAGTCGCCATAACTCATGCTACCTGTATGCGGATAGTCATCTTGTCTTGAGCTTAGAGAGCGCACTATTGTTCCTACAGCACCATATTTGGCTGCTTCTTGAGCACCTCGGTAACGTTCTGAAGAACAACCACCATAAGCTTCAAACGTATTTATTAATTCTGGTTGTAAGGCCCTATTGATAAAGACTATTTTACCTCTAACTTTTTCTTCACCTAGTGTTGCAATATCCTTGTATGTACTAACTTCTATAACTTCTGCCTCTGCACCACCCTCAGGAGTTGCGATTGAGCCACCTAAAGCACAAATATTTATGCGTTCAAAAGATTCTTCGGTTTGAAAGTAGGCCATTTCCTTTTCACCTCTAACCCATTTTGGGACCATTACAGGTTGCAACCAAACCTTGTCTAGGCCCAATTTTTCTAATTCTGATTTTGTATAGTCAACAGCGAGTTGTGCATTAGTTGAGCCCGACAATCTTCCACCGATTGTATTGGACAAATAATCCAACCACTCATAACTCTTTCCATTGGTTAACGAGGTATTGTAAATAGTTTTTACAACTTCCTCGTCAGTTTGGGCATAACTTAATAGACCGCTTATTAAAAAAATGAAAAAATACTTTATGATTCGCATAGTTATTCGTTTTCTAATTCTTGTTTATAAAGACTAATACTTGCCTTTTCTTTTTCTGGTAATTCTGGCTCCTTAATATCTGTGTAGGTTTTTAAGGTATCATATAAAATTTTTGCTACAATATATCTGGCAGTTGGTTTGTCGTCTGCAGGAATATTAAACCAAGGTGCATGTGCTTTAGAACTGCGATTTAGAATATCTTCATAACACGCCAGGTATTTATCCCAAAGTTTGCGTTCTTTTAAATCGTCTGAAGAAAATTTCCAATTCTTATTGGGTTTATTCAATCGGCGAAGCAAACGGTTTTTTTGTTCCTCTTTTGATATATTTAGAAAGAATTTAAAAATTATAGTGCCATTTGTAGCAATATGTTTTTCAAAATTATTTATTTCTTCAAAACGCCTGTCCCAGAATTTATCTGTCACATCTTTCACTGATTTTATATCAGGCATATTCTCGTACTTTAAATAATTGGGGTGTACACGAGTTACTAGCACATTCTCGTAATGGGTTCTATTAAAAACACCAAACTTACCTCTAGCTGGCAGTGCGATATAATGCCTCCATAGATAATCGTGTTTTAACTCAAGTGGGGTAGGTTTTTTAAAACTATGCGCCACAATTCCCCTAACATTAAATTCCTTGAAAACCTCTCGGATAAGACTATCCTTGCCAGCGGTATCCATACCCTGAATACAAAATAGCACTGCATATTTTCCATGCGCATACATAGTATTTTGGATATCGGCAAGATTTTCACTGACTTGCCGTAATTCCTTTTCAATAGTCTTTTTACCAGCGTCTAAATTATACTTAGTTGGTAATTCCTTAATGTTTATTTTACCGGAAATTAGAAAGTCTTCAATGTTTATAGTATTCATATATCAATTATTTTGATGCAAACGATTTCACATCGTTTTCACTAACTTCTTTGCCACCTAAAATGATTAAGCGTTCTACAACATTTCTCAGTTCTCTAATATTACCCGTCCAGTCATAGTTTTGTAACAACTTAAGTGCTTTCTCTGAAAATGCCTTTTTTGCATTTCCTTGTTCCTGAGAAATCTTATCGGCAAAATAATCTACCAAAAGTGGAATATCTTCTCTACGATCGTTCAACGCAGGTACTTGAATTAAAATTACCGCAAGCCTGTGATATAAATCCTCTCTAAACTTACCCTCTTCTATCTCTTTCATAAGATTTTTATTGGTTGCAGCAACAACTCGTACGTCTACCTTTATGTCTTTATCGCTACCTACACGTTGTATTCTGCTTTCTTGAAGTGCACGTAATACCTTTGCTTGCGCAGACAAACTCATATCTCCAATTTCATCAAGGAAAATGGTTCCACCATTGGCAGCTTCAAACTTACCTGCTCTGTCTTTATTTGCCGAAGTAAATGCACCTTTAACATGCCCAAACAATTCGCTTTCTATTAATTCTGACGGTATTGCTGCACAATTCACCTCGATCATTGGACCCTTTGACCTATTGCTTTTCTGGTGCAACCAATGCGCCACAAGTTCTTTACCCGTTCCGTTTGGACCCGTAATTAAAACCCTTGCATCGGTCGGTGCTACTTTATCAATCATATCCTTTATGCGTTCAATAGCGTCACTTTCACCAATCATCTCATAGTTCTTGCTAACTTTCTTTTTAAGCCTTTTGTTCTCAACTACAAGCTCCTTTCTGTCTAAGGCTATACGCACGGTATTTAATAACCTGTTTAAATCAGGTGGTTTCGATATGTAGTCAAAAGCGCCAAGACGCATGGTGTTTACTGCTGTATCTAAATCACCATGTCCTGAGATCATAACAACAGGTGTTTCAGGTTTTATTTTTTTAATCGCTTCCAACACTTCGACACCATCCATTTTTGGCATTTTTATATCACATAAAACAAGGTCAAAATCATCTTTTTTAATTTTTTCAATACCGACTAATCCATCTTCAGCCTCATCAACAACGTAAGTGTCATTTTCCTCTGACAGTATTTTTACCAAAACCCTTCTAATGGCCGCTTCGTCTTCAATGATTAAAATTTTTGACATATTTTATATTTTAAATTTTATTCCTGTTCTCAAATAAAAGGCATTAAGCTCATTTAGCCCAAATATTTCTTCTCTATCCCTATTCCTTAACACATTTCTAAGTCTAAACGTATACCCAAAATAGGTATATGCTACAAGGTTCTTAGTAAAAAAATATTCATACCCAACTCCTGCAACAGCAACAGAAAGTGAAATGTTATTTACTAATTGACCGTTAACATCAATTGGTTGCTGAATATTTGCAAAATAACCATCTAAACCTGAAAATAATTGAAGCATATTTTTTTCATCAAAAAAATACTTCAGATTAGATTTTGGTATTCCGGCATTAAACGACCATTTCGCATTAACTTTTCTATAATAACTTACAAATGGTAATGGAAAAGGTATACCAGCAGTTGTATTATAGGTTAATCCTAAGACCAACCGATATGGACGTTCAATATCTGTAGCATCCGTTCTATCCTTGATTGCAAATATACCACCATTTAAAAATAAGTCGTCTCCTTTTAGAGTAGTAGTTAAAGTTGATGCAATTCTCGGGTTAACAGTTAACCCAAGTCGCCAATCGTTATTCCATTTAAAAGTATAGCCTAAGTTAAAATCGATAACATGAAGGATTTTTAACTCATTCGTATTAAAGGGATACTCATCTTCAAGGTTTAGTAGTATTCTATTGTACTCACCACCAACTAGCAAATAATCGGTGTCTTTAATTTTTATAGGATAATTGAGTGAAGCTCGTAATCTGGTGTATTGGTCTTCTGATCTGCTACTAGGAATAAACGAATATTCTAGTTTAGCTAAATCCGTTAATTGGGCCTGAACAATATGTGTGCAACAAAATATCAAAATTACTTGAAGCACTAAACATTTTGACCGCCATTTAATCATTTACTCATTATTGATTTTTAATATGAACGTCGCGCTGTGGAAACGGAATAGTTACATTATTTTCTCTAAATAATCGATCTATTTCAAATCTGATGTCACTTTTTGGAAATGTTGCTTTAAAACTATCGTTCAGCGTAAAAATTAACATAAAGTCCAAGGAGCTATCTCCAAAATCCGTAAAAACAACAATTGGTTCAGGTACATCTAAAACTTGAGGATGAGAGTTTGCAGCTTGTAGCAACAATTTTTTTACTAACTGCACATCACTACCATAGGCTACGCCAACAGTAACGTGCTCCCGCGTTAGTGTGCCATTTTGGGTCCAGTTAAACAGTGAATTTGTAAGATATAAGTGGTTTGGAATAACTAGTACTTTATTATCAATAGTTACAGCCCTAGTCGTTCGAAGCTTAATTTCTTCCACTCTTCCTACCTTACCATCTAACTCGATAATATCCCCAACATGAACCGTTTGATCCAATAAAATAAAAACACCGGAAATTATATCCTGAAACAAGGTTTGCAAGGCTAAACCAACACCAATAAGTAACGCTGCTGAAGCTGCAAGAATACCAGTGACATTAAAACCAATGGCATTAAGTGTTATTAGAAGGAAGATGAGATAAACAATCCATTTACCATAAGAAAAAACAGTATCAAATTTTGCCCTGTCGTCTTTTGGTAAATTTCTAGTAAGAATACGTCTGAAAAGTCGCAAAACTATTGACGTTACAACGATAACAAGGATTACAAACAGGAGACCTTTTACCGATATAGAAATGTTATCTGTAAAGGTAAACCTGTATTTTAATAACTCGTTTAAACCTTCCATACTAGTATTTTAACCATTTGAACAATTCTTTGTAAGACGCCTTTTTACCATACATAAGAATACCAACACGATAAATTTTTGCAGCAAACCAAACCGCTAATATAAAAGTGCCAACTAAAAGCAATAGTGACAAACCTTGTTGCCAAAGCGGCACGCCAAATGGAATACGCATAAGCATAACTACTGGTGATGTTAGCGGTATGAAGGAAAAAACTGTAGAAACTGTTCCATGTGGATCTTCAATTACAGTAAAAACACCTACATAAACCGCCAAAATCAGTGGCATTAATATTGGTAGCATAAATTGCTGCGTATCTGTCTCATTATCAACAGCTGCGCCAATAGCCGCATAAAGTGAACTGTATAAAAGATAACCACCAACAAAAAACAAGATAAAAGCAATAACCAAGTTGGTCATTGGTAAATTGCTAATAGCTGTTAAGATGTTTTCTGCCATAGCTTGAGCTTGGTCCGCATTTTGCCCTGTCATTGCCTGATTAACAATTTCCTGTTGAGGCGTATTTACCTGCGCCATATCAATACCAAAAATAGCAGACACGATTACCAGCAAAACACCACCCAAAACAACCCATATAGCGAATTGTGTGACTCCTGCCAGAGAAGTACCTATAATCTTACCCATCATAAGCTGAATGGGTTTGACTGAAGATATTATCACCTCAATAATACGGCTTGTTTTTTCTTCAATGACACTTCTCATAATCATGTTTCCATAAATGATAATAAACATAAATAGAAGGTAACCGGCTATACCTCCAAAAGCCAATTTTACAACATTGTCAATCTTTGAGCTTTTTTCACCTTCAAAACTCTCCTGTGAGATATCTATATAGATTTTGGACGCTTCAATTTGCTCTAACGATACACCATCCTCTTGCAGTTTTATTTCACGTAGTTTTTTCTCAATCTTTCTTTCAAGTCCCGAAATTACGGTTAGCGAAGGCGCTTCTTCGGAATAAAATTTAATATTATCGTTTATTTCTTCTACAGCAGAAACCTTAGCAATGTGTAATAGCCCATAATCCTCCTTTTCTTTGACAATTTCTTTAGCATCCTTTAAGTTCAATCCATTTAATTTTAGATACGTTGTATTTTCGGTACTTTCAAAAATATCGGTCAGGTAACCTGTTTCGTCCAATACCGAAATTGTCCGTTTTTTATCATTGTTAATTTGACTTAAATAGGAGACAACGGCAATAAGTGCAATCATAATTAAGGGACTTAAAAACGTCATAATTATGAAGGATTTATTTTTAACCTTTGTTAAATATTCGCGCTGTATTATAAGGGGTAGATGATTCATTTTTAATTGCTTTGAACAGTTTGAATAAAAATATCATTTGCAGTTGGGATAACCTCAACAAAATGATGCACTTCTGCCTTTGAAGTTAAGAATGACAACAAATCGTTAGGTGACGTCTTATCGTCAATTTTAATATTAAGCTTAATATCATCATGTAAATTCTTGAAGGTTGCTGGTAATACTTCAAAGGATTTTTTGATATCTGATAAAACCTCCTGGCTATTAATGGATTGCAAACCAACTTCAAATGTATTGGTCTTAAATTTATATTTAATGTCGTTAAGTTTCCCATCAAGTATTTTATTGGACTTATGTATTAACGCAATATGATCGCAAAGTTCTTCGACAGACTCCATCCTGTGAGTAGAGAATATGACTGTTGCTCCTTCTTCTCTCAATTTTAGAATTTCATCCTTTATGAGATTTGCGTTGATAGGATCAAACCCAGAAAACGGTTCGTCAAAAATTAAAAGTTTTGGCCGATGTAAAACTGTAACAATAAATTGAATTTTTTGTGCTTGTCCTTTACTTAGTTCCTGAATTTTTTTGTTCCACCAATCTCCTATTTCTAGTTTATCAAACCAATACTTTAATCTGCTTTTTGCTTCTGACTTTGGCATGCCCTTAAGCTGTGCAAGATACAGTGCTTGTTCGCCTACCTTCATTGATTTATAAAGCCCGCGCTCTTCAGGCAAATAACCAATATCCTTAATATGCTCTGGTCTTAGAGGCTGACCATCTAAAAATACCTTACCATCATCTGGCATGGTTATTTGATTTATAATTCTAATCAGTGTTGTTTTGCCTGCTCCATTTGGTCCCAATAGCCCGAAAATACTACCTTTGGGTACAGCTATAGAAACTTTGTTAAGTGCTCTAAATTCTCCGAAATTCTTTGATACGGATTCAGCAACCAATAAGTGGCTCATAAGGTATGGTTTTTTATATTTTGGTTAGAACGTAAATATATTAAATGTAAGATAGTTTAATGATTTTTAAGTAATACAAATTAGAGCAGTTTGGCTTAATTTATTTTACTCACTCTACTATAAAAACAAAACCCACCCTTATAACTAAATAAGGATGGGAAAAAATTGCTATGAAAAAGAAAAATTACCGCTAATTAGCATTAGCGATAAGTCAAAGATAATATTTTTTATTAAACGAGACTGTTTTACGAGAACATATCTTTTACCTTTTCAAAAAAAGATTTATCAGAACTTTCCGGTTTAGGCTCAAAATGTTCATCGTTTTTCATCTCTTCAAAAAAGTCTTTCTGTTTTTTACTTAAAGTCTTTGGGGTCCAAACATTTACGTGTACCAATAAGTCACCTTTACCATATCCGTTGATACTTGGAATACCTTTCCCTCTTAATCTCAATATTTTACCAGATTGAACACCTGCTTCAATCTTTATTCTAACTTTTCCGGTAACGGTATCTATTTCCTTTGAGGTTCCCAGAACAGCATCAGGCAAACTAACATACATATCGTAATGCAAATTATCCCCTTCACGTTTTAAGGTTGGATGTTCCTCTTCTTGAATTAATACCAATAAATCTCCTGCTATACCATTGCCTGGTGCGTCATTTCCTTTACCAGTAACTTTGAGTTGCATACCATCTACTACACCTGCAGGAATCTTAACAGAAACCGTTTCTTCCGTTACTTTCATACCTTGTGCATCTGCATCGGCAGGCTTTTTATCGATGATTTGTCCAGAGCCACCACAGGTCTGACACGTTGTAGCAGTCTGCATTCTACCTAAAATAGTGTTGGTTATTCTAGTAACTTGTCCCGAACCGTTGCATGTGGTACACGTTTTATAGGTAGTTCCAGGTGCTTGTTTCTTACGCTTTACTTTAATTTTCTTTTCAACACCATTAGCAACTTCTTCTAAACTTAGTGAGACTCTAATGCGCAAATTACTTCCCTTGGCAACACGTTGTCTGCCACCTCCGCCGAATCCACTGAAACCACCTCCAAAGGCACCACCAAATATATCGCCAAACTGACTGAATATGTCATCCATATTCATGCCACCGCCACCAAAGCCACCTGCTCCTTCAAAGGCTTGATGACCAAATTGATCGTATCTAGCTTTTTTTTCAGGATTACTCAAAACTTCGTATGCTTCGGCTGCTTTCTTGAACATTTCTTCAGCTTCTTTATCATCTGGATTCTTATCTGGATGATACTTTAATGCCATCTTACGATAGGCCTTTTTGATTTCAGATTCTGAAGCGCCTTTGCTTATGCCTAAGATGTCGTAATAGTCTTCTTTCATATTTTTGACCCGAATGGTTTGGGTGAATTTTTAATTGCTAATGTTTGAAGGTCTTAAAATTTACTGTCCTATGACCACTTTTGGGAAACGAATTACCTTATCTCCCAATTTATAGCCCTTTTCGATAACATCAATAATCTTACCTTTTAAATCATCGCTTGGAGCTGGGATTTGGGTAACAGCCTCATGATTATCAGCATTAAATACATCACCTTTTTCGACCATTATTTTTGATAATCCTTTCTGTTCTAAAGTAGATACCAGTTTATTGTAAATTAATAAAACCCCTTTTCTGAGCTCTTCTGCCTCTTTATCTTCTTCAATGTGCATTAAAGCACGTTCAAAATCGTCAAGAATTGGCAATAAGGACAACATTAGATCCTGACTGGCGGTTTTAAAAAGTTCTATACGCTCTTTTGTTGTGCGTTTTTTGTAATTCTCAAACTCTGCAAACAAGCGCATAAATTTATCTTTCTCAGATGCTAACTCTTCTTTAAGCTGTTCTTCTGGTGACTTTGTTTCTTCCTTTGTTTCTACATCTGCTTCTGCCGTTGCAGTTGCGGTATCCTCTATCTGAGGATCCTCTACTTTTTTACTTTTATCTTTTTTACTCATTTGAGCTGTGTTTTTAAATCTTTGATTTAGAATTGGCAAAAGTACTGCCATTCTTATTATAATGTCAAATTGTCATTAACATTTTTTTATAACTACGTGGTATAAGTTATCCCTATTTTTGCAAACTAAAACAGAAAACACATTATCATGAAAACAAAATTTTTTAAAATTTTTACAGTTATTGCCCTAGTTTCGTTTACAAACTGTGGTGATAATAAAGCAAAGGAAGCTGAGACAACTGAAGCTACAGAGGCAGCTGTTGCGAAGGAAACTGCGGTAACTTACCAAGCAAACTCTGAAAACTCTATGATTGAGTGGAAAGGATTCAAACCAACAGGCTCACACACTGGTACAATATCTATATCAGAAGGTATGGTAAGTGTAAATGGTGATGCAATTGAAAGCGGTAACTTTACCATTGACATGAATAGCATTGTAGTTACCGATATTCCCGTTGAAGATGAAGGTAATGCTAAGCTAAGAGGTCACCTTACTAGTGCAGACTTTTTTGATGTTGAGAAATTCCCAACTGCAAAATTTGAAGTAACTGGCATCTCTACTGAAGAAGGAAAAACAATGCTCTCTGGTAACTTAACAATGAAAGAAAAAACAAATAACATCAGCATCCCTGTTACCACTTCAATGGAAGGGGACATGATGAAATTAACTAGTGAAACATTCACAATTGACCGTTCAAAGTGGAATGTTCAGTATGGTTCAAAATCATTCTTTGATAACTTAGGCGATAAATTCATCAATGATGAAATTGAGCTTAAAGTTACTCTTGTAGCTAATAAAGCTTAACTTCTCAAATTAATCCAAAATAAAAAGCACTTACCAAGCGGTAAGTGCTTTTCTTTTTCATAGCAACATTATTCATATTGCTACTGCTATTAATCAACCACCATCAACCAAAATGTCAATTAATAGCACTGCAGTAATGATTCTATCTATTAATACACTAAAACTCACTAGTTAGGCATTACTACAGTATCAATTACGTGAATCACTCCATTACTTCCTTTAACATCTGTCGCTGTGATTTCACTGTAATTACCAGCTTGGTCTTTCAACCAAATCTTTCCATCTTTTTGCATAACAGTTAATACTGTACCGTTCAATGCTTTTACCTCTACTTTTCCATTACCCTTTTTTAATGCTGCAACTACATCACTCGCCATTAAGTTTGCTGGTATAACGTGGTATGTTAATATGTTTGTTAAAGCTTTTTTGTTTTCTGGTTTTAATAGGTTTGCTAATGCGTCTTGGTCTATTTTAGCGAAAGCATCGTTTGTTGGTGCAAATACTGTGAATGGCCCATCGCCTTGTAAGGCACCTACTAAATCGGCTGCTTTTAAAGCTGCTACTAATGTTGAGAAATTTTCATTGCTAACGGCTGCGTCAACAATTGTGTTCTGTGCTGTAGCAGTCTGGTTAAATGATAACGCTACAAACGTTGTTAAAATAAAAACTAACTTTTTCATAATTTTAAATTATTGGTTATACAATTAAATGCACTATTGTTCTAATTTTGAAGTGCTTTCATTTATATTTACAATAGCAAAAAGGCTACAGATGAGTAGCCCTTTATTTTTGGGAAATCTTTAACAGACATGCAAAACGATACACTGCTCATTAGACAACTTCAAAATAAGGATGAGCGTGCCCTATCTATGCTTTACGACAAATATTCTGGTGCTATTTACAGTGTAATCTTAAAAATGGTTAAAGATGAAAGTAAGGCACAGGATTTACTTCAAGAAACATTTATCACAGTTTGGGACAAGTCCCATCAATACAATGCAGACAAGGGTAGATTTTACACATGGATTTACCGTATTGCGAAAAACAAGGTATTAAATGTTCTGAGAAAAACAGACATACTCATCCAAACCGAAGATTTAAGTGTATATAAAAATAAAGAGGACGATACAATTAGTTTAGACCCTGATTTTTTAGAACTAAAAGGCGCTTTGTCTAAGTTAGAGACGCACCATAAAAATGCTATAGAATTAGTCTATTTTAAAGGTTTAACCCACAGGGAGGCACATGAGGTAATGGGTGTACCTCTTGGTACGTTTAAATCATATGTTAGACAAGCATTGCTATTACTTAGAAAGTCTTACAGTGAATTGATTAGCATGGTCATACTGATATTAAATGTGATGTGATGATGGATAAGAAGATGATATTAGAAAATGGTTTATTAGAGCAATATGTGCTCGGAGAACTTGATCTGAACAAAAGAGCAGAAATTGAGAAGGTTCTTGCTTCTGATTCAGAATTAAAGGCCGAATTATATGCCATTGAGAAAGATTTTGAAACCTTAGGATTGGAGAACGCAATCGCACCACCAGTACAGGTAAAGTCAAATTTGATGCAATTTGTTGCAAGCACATCAAACTCTAACACTAATGATTCCTCAAAAAAAGCAAGGTACTTACTAGGAGTTGCAGCGAGTATCGCCACTTTATTACTCATAGGAAGCTTTTGGATGTATTCACAACTTAACGATGTACAACAGCAATTAAAAACAGTAGAATCTAAAAATGGCGAGTTGAACAATACCATAGACCAACTAAACAACAACTTAAACAGAAACAACGCATTATTTGCAACACTCTCACATCCTGATACAGAACAATATATTCTTAAGGGCAATGCCTTGATGCCAGAAGGTAAATTGATAAGCTATGTTAACCATACTACAAAGTCCGTTGTAATTAATGCAGAAAAATTACCGGAATTGGATGCCGACCATGATTACCAAATGTGGGCAGATGTAGAAGGTGAAATGATAAATATGGGTGTTATATCTAAAAACGAAAAATTATTGGCTATGAATTATATAGACCAAGCAGAATCCTTAAACATAACCATAGAAGCTGCTGGTGGTAACGACCATCCTACGGTATCACGGTTGGTGACCAATGTGTATCTTAACTAAGATAAAAAGGTTCATTAATGTATCGTAAAGATTGTTTTTTCATTTTTTTATTTGTCATAAGCCATAGTCTATTATAACTATAATTGCAGGAGATTGTGTGATCTTTAATGTAGGTAATCAAAACTCTAGATTGAATTAAAAAACCAAAATTGAAAAAGTCTAAGCTGATACTTCCTGTAATTGTATTCTCTCAATTTTGTTGTACTTCTCTCTGGTTTGCAGGAAATGGTATAATGAATGAACTTATCGCAAATTTTAATCTAAACACAAGTGCATTAGGTCATTTAACGTCTGCCGTCCAATTCGGTTTTATTTTTGGAACACTGATTTTTGCAATTTTAACTATTGTCGACCGTTTTTCGCCTTCAAAAGTGTTTTTAACTTGTGCCATTTTTGGCTCCCTATTTAATATTGGGATAATATGGGAACAAAATAATTTGGCAAGTATTCTCCTGCTTCGCTTCACTACGGGTTTCTTTCTTGCAGGAATTTATCCAGTTGGAATGAAAATAGCAGCCGATTATTATGAAAAAGGACTCGGCAAGTCTCTTGGTTTTTTAGTTGGCGCATTGGTTATTGGTACAGCCTTTCCTCATTTGGCAAAAGAAATCACTGAAGCATTTCCTTGGAAATCCGTTCTATTTCTCACGTCATCTATTGCTCTAACTGGAGGTGTCCTTATGGTACTATTAGTTCCCAACGGCCCATATAGAAAAGCCGTAAGTGCACTAAATACAACTGCATTTTTTAGCGTGTTTCGAAATCGGAAATTTCGTTCTGTCGCTTTCGGTTATTTTGGACATATGTGGGAACTGTATGCCTTTTGGGCTTTTGTGCCCATTATACTAACTACTTATGGAGTAGTGCACCCCGAAGCAACACTTAAAATTCCATTATTGTCTTTTATAGTCATAGGTATGGGTGGATTGGCCTGTATTATTGGAGGGTATATCTCTCAAACATTCGGAACAAAACAAGTAGCTCGCATGGCATTATTCTTTTCATGTTTATGTTGCCTAGTTTCACCTCTTATCTTTATGACTAATTCCGTAGAATTATTTATTGGTTTTCTCATTTTTTGGGGAATGGTGGTTATAGCAGACTCACCTCTTTTTTCAACTCTAGTGGCCCAAAATGCTTCTGCAGAAATAAAAGGCACGGCTCTTACAATTGTAAATTGTATTGGTTTCTCAATAACAATTATCAGTATCCAAATCCTTAATGTAATACAAGGCATAATTAATCCTACATACATTTATACGCTTTTAGCAATTGGACCTATTTTAGGTTTAATAGCATTGTATGAAAAGAAAGCTAAAACAACTTAAACCTTATCGCTTTTGCAGTAGAGCATAGCATTTAGTATTGAGAACCACACCATGAAAGCAGCAAAAGTGAATTTCTGGATAATGGGTAGACATTTCAAATAAAATCCCGTTTCATAGACATAGTAATTAATCAAAAAAATAACAATACAGGTTACCCCTAGTAATCCGAGTTTAATATAATGCATTTTAAACTGCTCAACGGTCAAGCTTAGAATTGCCACAACCCCAAAAACACCAGATATGCGTACTATAATGTCATGCGTATTTGAAGCAAGGAAAAATGTTGTTAATAAAGCCAATACACCAGAATAGGTCATAATTTTGGTATTTATACTTTCAGTGACTAGTTTGTGTAAGTTTAGCCATAAGAATAATAAACTCAAACACAGAACACCTAGGGCAGCTCTAGCATAATAACGTCCACTATTCAATGCGCCATTGATAGCATATTTATCCAGTAAATCGCACAAATAATTGTTCCAAAAACTAAAACCTTTATGATTAACATCGTTCCAAGATCCACCAGGGTAATTTAGCGATGCTAAAATATATAGCACCACAAAGAGACCCATTCCAAATAATGGGATTAGAATGTATTTTGGCCTGCTATTATATGAGGATTTAGACACAGTTTTATGAATGATATACATTAAAATAAACCCTTATAATAATTATAATCAATGACTTAAATCATTTAGAGATTTCAATTTATTGACGTACTTAGAGCGAATTTATAAACGGAAGCCATTTTTAATTTACCGAAGTCGAACCTGAGAAAACACAACAAGAAGCCCTTTTGGATATTGGGCTGATAGGCCTAGCTTAAAAGCTAGGGTAATATTCAGTAACCACCGAAATTGGCAACAATGATGAAAAACCCTCATGCCATACCAGTTACAGAAGTAGTTCAAAAAATGAACGTGAATCCCCATACGGGATTATCGACCATAGAAGCCAGAAAACGTCGAGCGACTTATGGTATGAATCGGTTGAGTGAAGATCGTACCAAAAGCGCATGGCGCATTGCTTTTGAACAATTTCTTGATCCTATCATTTATGTCTTAGGTGTTGCTATGATTTTGGCCTTCGCATTTCAAGAATGGGTAGAGGGTTTTGCTGTACTGGCAGTAATTTTACTTACTGCTATGATTGGTTTTTTTATGGAGCTCCAAGCGGTACGTTCCGTTGAAGCACTTCAAAAAATTGCGCAGACCGTTTCCAATACTTTAAGACAGGGCAAGATTAAATCAATAAAAGCTCGTTTTTTGGTTCCTGGGGACATCATACTTCTCCAGTCAGGAGATGTAGTACCTGCCGATGCACGTATTATTGAACACAGAGGATTGGCAACAAAAGAAGCCGTGCTCACAGGAGAAAGTAATCAAATTGAAAAAAGCAATGATGTAATCCCTTTAAACTCAATCTTGGCAGAACGTAAAAACATGCTTTTTAGTGGTACCATTATAGCAAGAGGCTACGGAAAAGCAATTGTCACAGCTATTGGAAGTAATACCGAAATTGGAGAGATCAACCGCTTAACTCAAAAAGCCAAAAAAGAGCATTCACCTCTAGAAAAACGCCTTAACAAACTGAGTCGATGGCTCATCTTATTTACATTAGTATTAGCCATCATAATTACAATTAGTGGCTATTTTCAGGGTAGAGATTTATTCCTTATGGTTAAAATAGGCATTGCTCTTGCAGTCGCAGCAATACCTGAAGGCTTACCTATAGTTGCAACTATTGCCTTAGCAAGAGGTATGGTGAGGTTGTCTAAGCAAAAAGTGATAATTAAAAAACTAGAGGCAGTTCAGACCCTTGGAGAAACTACTATTGTTTGTACTGACAAAACAGGAACACTCACAGAAGATAAAATGAGTGTGCATCATATCATTTTGAATGATAACCAATGGACTAATAGGGATATCAAAACACAATGTGATCAAATAAAAGAAAATGATGCTTTTAAATATCTAATTAGAGTTGCTGTTCTATGTAATAATTATAATGGCGAGGACAATTTGTCCAATGGTGATTCTATTGAAAATGCTCTAGTAGATTTTGCTAAAAAAATAGATTATAACCCTATTGAAATACAAAACAAGTATCCCAGGCTAGCAGAAATCCCTTTTGACACTGATACTAAAATAATGGCTACACTTAACCGATTTAAGAACAATTATATTGTCTGTGTTAAAGGCGCTATAGAACAAGTACTGTCTTCTTGTAAATATATTTTAGGGAATAATGGTATCCAGCCTATTAAAAACAAGAACCAATGGAATGAGGATATAAATAAATTTGCTGCCACAGGATTGCGACTGTTGGCCTTTGCCTATCGTGAAACCAATATAAAACCTATTGAGAACGAACTTGTAAAAGACCTTACTTTTGTTGGTTGTATTGGATTTCTTGACCCACCACGCGAAGATGTAAAACAAGCTATACAAACCTACAAAAACGCTGGAATCAAAGTAGTTATGATTACTGGTGACCATCCTAATACCGCACGCAAAATTGCCGAAGAAGTTGGATTGCTATCTATAAACAACAGTGAAGCAAGTGTTATCCGAGGTTCGGAATTAGAAAGTTATGAAGGGAAAGACGAGGAACAAGAAAAAGCAATTATGAATGCTTTGGTTTTTGCCAGAATGGTTCCAAGCCAAAAACTAGATTTAGTAGAATTCTACCAAAAACACAATGCTGTTGTTGGTATGATTGGTGACGGTGTTAACGACGCTCCTGCTTTAAAGAAAGCAGATATTGGCATAGCGATGGGCATTCGCGGCACTGAAGCAGCTAAAGAAGTATCAGATGTAATTCTAATGGACGATAAATTTACTTCAACTGAATTAGCCATCCGACAGGGACGCACAATCTATGAAAACATCAGGCATTTTGTAGTCTATTTGTTATCCTGTAATCTAGCTGAAATTATTGCGGTCTCTATTGCTTCATTGTCTAAGTTGCCATTGCCTCTGCTACCATTGCAAATTCTATTTCTAAATTTAGTAACAGACGTCTTTCCTGCCTTAGCTCTAGGCATGGGTAAAGGTGATGCTAGAATAATGGAACAACCACCTAGACATCCAGATGAACCCATTATATCCAAAAAGCTTTGGATTTCCACTTTTATTTATGGCCTTTCAATAACAGCAGTAGTCCTTGGGGTCACCATTTACGCACATTTTATAAAATCATGGTCATATGAAGTGGTAAATAATATGGCATTTTATACACTAGTTTTGGCTCAGCTAATAAATGTCTTTAATATGCCTAACCGCTCATTTTCATTCTTCAAAAATGCAGTTACTACAAACCTTTGGGTTTGGATAGCCATAGCGCTTTCTTTATTAATTGTTGTAATTGCCTACTATATGCCAATTCTTCAAACCGTACTCTCTCTAGTAAAAATAACAGTTGAGCAGTTTATAATCGTTTGTGTCTTTGGCATGAGCTCATTACTATTAATTCAATTAATTAAACGTTTGGGAGGTACAGTCTAGTAGATTATACTGTGGAATTTATTCCTCAAAAAAATCTCGTTATTAAATAACGATTAAATTGTTTTTAAATTGATGAATATCATTGTATTGCCGTAATCCTTTAAGTTCCTTTGAACAAACTTTAGATTATGGTTCTCACCATTATTTTCATTATCCTTCTGACGTTAGTTTTGTATCTGCTGTTTGTGCCAATTTTACTTGTCATTGACACAAGAACCAATAATTATTCGGTACGGTTAAAAGGACTAATAAGCGCTTCTGTTTTAGCAGATGACCAAGAGGTCTTTAAAATCCAGATGCGTATTCTCGGATTTGAGCTTTATTTACACCCTCTAAAAACAAAAAGACCTAAGGCAACCAAAAAAACAAGTTCTGTAGAGAAAAAACCATCCAAGAATCGCTTTCAGTTTAAAACAATCGTAAGACTTATAAGAACATTTAAGATAAAGCAGTTTTATCTTAATCTAGATACAGGAGATTGTATTGGCAATGCAAAACTTTATCCTGCATTTGCCTTTCTGAATTTTTACATAGGTGGTTTTCATATAAACTTTACCGGACAGAACACTTTGGTTTTAGTTGTTGAAAACAAACCTATACGACTTATACGATCATATATTAACATTTAAAATTTTAATCATGGATTTACATTTTGAAGAATTATTAGGAAGAATTACTGACTTTATGAAAACAGAGGCCAATACCGAAACTGTAGTTGGCAAAGAATTTGAATTGGGCGAATTTAAATGTGTGCCAGTTATAAAAATAGGAATGGGATTTGGTTCTGGAGGAGGTGAAGGAGCAGAAGCCAAAGGTGGCAGAGGTGAAGGACTTGGTGCTGGAGCGGGAATGGGTATCGAACCTATTGGTTTCTTAGTTACAAGAGGTGATAATATCTCGTTTATAGAAGCTGGTAAAGCTCACGGTCTTTCTGCAGCTTTTGAAAAAGTTCCAGACTTAATTGAAAAAATCGCGACCAATAGAACCAAAGAAAAAGAAGCTATGGCCAATTAAAAGACCTAACAGCTATCAAAAACCAATTAATACGATAAGTTTCTTCATGACGTTTGTTAAGATGAGCTCCTTGAAAATTCAAGGAGCTTGTTTTAAATTCTGTAACAAGTCTATTGTGCTTAAATTATGGGTATTTTTAAAGCATAAAGAATTAACAGTTTCATTGTGTTTATAATATTCATATTATTAAACTGAAAACAATGGTTAGAAAAAATGGAAAGCAAAATAGAACATATTAATCCAAATGGACTTTTTAAGAGTCCATCCTTTTCCCAAATTGTAACAACTAAGGGGAATGGAAAAACAATTTATATTGGTGGACAAAATGCAGTTAATGATAATCATGAATTAATAGGTAAAAACGAAATTGCACAGCAGACGGATCAAATAATGAAGAATTTGGAAATTGCCTTAAAGGCATGCAAAGCAAATTTTAAACATCTTATCAAGTTAAACATTTATGTCTTACAAGGCCAAGATGCCAAAATAGGATTTCAGATTTCCCAAAAATATTTAGGACAAAGTACAAAGCAACCAATAATCACGGTAGTATTTGTCGCAGGACTAGTTCATCCAGATTTTTTAGTAGAAATAGATGGTATTGCTTTTATACCTGAAGAATAAAAAACCAAATCTAATCGGCATAGTTAGTAGAGTTAAATATAACTTTATTTGTTTAGGCTTGTTTTTGATGTTTGTGTTTTTACCATAACATCTGATGATTAAAAATGAGATAAAACCAAAATTAATGAATATAAATATTTATCAAATAGACGCATTTACAAGTGAGGTTTTTGGCGGTAACTCGGCAGCCGTTTGTCCCTTAAAAGAATGGTTAGGTGATAACATATTACAAGATATTGCCATGGAGAACAACCTTTCTGAAACCGCATTTTATGTAAAAGAAGGAAATCGATACAACATTAGATGGTTTACACCCACACTAGAGGTTGACTTGTGTGGCCACGCTACACTAGCAACTGCGTTTGTATTGTTCCATCTAGAAAATCATGAAGGAAATACCATTCATTTTTATTCTGAACATAGCGGTGAACTTACGGTTACGAAGCAAGGAGACTTGCTTACCCTTAACTTTCCAGAAGATTTAACGGAAGAGATAGAGCTATCACAAGATATGCTCGATGCCTTTGACCTTAATCCTGTAGAAGCGTATAAAGGTAAATCAGACCTGCTTTTAGTATATGAACATGAAAATGATATTAAGAACTTAAAGCCATATTTCGATAAAGTCGGAAAGCTCGACTGTCGTGGCGTGATTGTCTCGGCAAGAGGAGATACAGTTGATTTTGTGTCTAGATTTTTCACGCCACAATGTGGTATTAATGAAGATCCAGTAACAGGTTCAGCACATACAACCTTAACGCCCTTCTGGTCAAAAAAACTAGGTAAATTAGAAATGACCGCCATACAACTGTCAGATAGAAGAGGTTATCTAAAATGCAAGTATGTAAAACCTAGAGTTGAAATAAGTGGACATGGTAAGCTTTATATGTCTGGAACTATAAATATAAAATAGAAAAACTATCTTTAATAATGACTATATTTTCTATCGCCTTATCGGTTACAGTTGGTTGAAAAAACATGAATAAATTCTGTGCTATTAAAACTTCAAAATATACTATGAGTAGAAGAATATTAATATTAATTAGTTTCGCCATAATTTACTGTGGTTGCTCAAAAGATGATACATCTGGTGATAATGAAACCATTTCTGACACCTGCAAAATCAAAAAAATTTCAGGTGATGTTTATGAGTTAGAATTTGTTTACAATCAAAACAAGATACTACAGATAAAACGAACAGTTGGTACCACTCAAACTTTTGATATCATTGGTATTTCTGTTGACTCTACTATAATTAATGAAAGTGGTACAAGTCAGCTGAATCCATTAGTCTCCATGAAATATAATGATCAAAGACTAGTTCAGTTAAATTACTATTACAATAGCGGTACTTACAACATTTATACATTTGAATACAATTCAAATAGAATAAGAGTAAAGCAAGACTTTTACGATGGTCTGCTATATAATATTCGTTTTGCTGATTATTATTATAATTCGAGTGGAAATATTATCAATGTAAAGTATTACACTATAAATGATGACAACTCATCAGAATTGACAAATGATGTGACATACTCCTATGATGATCACAACAATCCGTGGAAAAATATCACGTTTCATACATTTTTCTTTTATGACCTTCCTGAACCAAGATTTTTTTCAAATAACAATGTGTTGAATGTAAACAGTAGCTTATATACTGACCAAAATGAATATTCCTATAACGAGGACGGTTATACCGCAGAATGTATTAATCGAGAAGAATCTTATGAATATTTATGTGATTAATAATTATAGCAAAATATTGAGCAAGAATAAACTGGAAAAACTAAATGGACTTTAATAAAAAAACCTCCTGGAATCATCTAGGAGGCTTGCCCTAACTTGAAATTCACTTAAACTAAATCACAACAACAAATCCTCCAATGCCGGTTTTAAATTTACATATTTGAAATAAAAGCCTTTGGTTTCAATTTTTTGAGAACTTACGCGTTGGCTTTCAAATAACAAAATATGCATTTCACCCAGCACTAGTTTCATAACCACTTTAGGTATATTGGGCAAAATTAGAGGACGTTGCAATACCTTCGCAGCCATTTTTGTTAGCTCTTTATTTGTTACCGCATTTGGTGCAACCCCATTATATATTCCCTCTAATTTATTGTTTAAGGCATAAAGAAATATACCTGCGAGATCTTCAATATGAATCCAGCTTTGCCACTGTTTACCACATCCAAAAGATGCTCCAGCACCTAATTTTATAGGTTTAACAATTTCTGCCAACGCACCACCTTTAGCTGACAATACTAATCCTATTCTTATTTTAGCAAGCTTGCAACCACATGCTGTAAAGCCGTCAACAGCAACTTCCCACTGCTCTACTACCTTTCCTAAAAACGAATCCGACTGCTCATCACTATCTTCTTCATAGTAGTTTGTAAAGCTTGATGGATAAATCCCAATTGCGCTAGCAGAAACAACGTAATCAATCTTATAATTATGAGTCTTAATAGTATCTTGAAGCAACCGAGCAGTTTTTGTGCGACTTTCTACTATTTCGTTTTTGTAAGAGGATGTCCAACGCTTAGAAATAGAAGCTCCTACTAAATTAATTATAGCTGAAACGCCAGAAAAACATTTATGATCTATATAATTATCGTCCGGATTCCAATAAAATCCTTTATGATTTTTTTCGTTTGCTAATTTTGATTTTGAAGTAGTTAGATAATGTACATTATATCCCTTGTCGTGACATTGTTTTACAATTTCCTTTCCAATTAATCCAGTCGCGCCTGTTACTAAAACGGTCATTTATCTTTTTTGGCAAAGATACTAAAGGCCATAACCGCTATAATGGAATTTAAATTGGATTTAACGTTTAGTCAACTGGTTCTGCTAAACAAGCATTTAGCTCACTATGCGCGCTGAATGGTACTTGCGCCTTTTCTGCTAAACAGGCATTTAGTTCACCATGCGCGCTGAATGTTACTTGCGCCTTTTCTGCTAAACAGGCATTTAGCTCACTATGTTCGTTGAATGTTACTTGCGCCTTTTCAGCGCACGTAACATTTCACGTTTACCAGGAGGCCCAGGAAGTCGTTCTACCTCGAAACCAACAGTCTGCATAGCTCGCCTAACACTGCCCTTAGCTGCATACGTAACCAATACACCCTTTGGCTTTAATGATCTATACATAAGCTGAAAAATCTCTTCAGTCCATAATTCTGGCTGGACACGAGCACCGAAAGCGTCAAAATAGATTAGATCGTAAGTGCTTTCATCTTTTATGTCCTTAAAAAACTTCTTTTGTTTTTCTAATCTGAAATTATTGGATATTTGATGCGATACTTCCCAAGACGAATCGTGCATTTTTTTAAATGATGACCGATGTGATTCCGAAGTCAATTCAACATAGTTTAATTGCTCAATCTCCTGCCTGGAAACAGGATAGGCCTCTACACCAACATAATTGATATTTATCCGCTTTTTTTCGGCTTCAATTAAAGTCAGAAATGCATTTAATCCAGTACCAAATCCTATTTCTAGGATATTCATACTGGCAGATTGAATAGCCTCAATCTTTGAACAACAAAAAAGCAACCCATGTTTTATAAACACATGATTTGCTTCATTTATTGCTCCGTGAATGGAATGGTATTGCTCATTCCAATCTTCAATTTTTATAGTCTTAGAACCGTCTGAAGTTGTAATAATCCTTCGTTTCAAGACCTATTGAATCAACAATTTCTTAATCTTGGGTATAGGCCCTGTGCACTCTGTTTTATGACATGCCAAACAATTGTTAATGGCATCGTTATAACGCTCCTTTAAATCAACATTAGATAAGGTATCTGCAACCGATTGTTGTGCTTCAATAAAAACATTAACAAAGCTATTCCAGACAGGTGTTCTTCCGTGCCCATTGCTCATCTCTGCAGTATGCATTTTCATGAGATCCAAAGGCATTACCACAGGTGTTTCTCCTTTGATAATTTGTTGCTTTAATTGCACATTATAGGCGTACATAGCATTCATAAACGTAGCCATTTCAGAAGGTGTGTACATCTCATATTCAACCTTCTTTTCAACGGTTTTTTGCTCAACCTTTTCTTGTTCTTTACAACTTTGAAAAGCGAAAACTAAAACACCAAAAATCAAAACAATCCTACTGTTGCAAAAGTACGCCATCAGCTAAAAAATGATATTCAAATTTAGGAGCGGTAATTGCCTCAATTTCTTCTTTAGACTTTCCGGCATCTTCTGCATAATGTCTTAACTCATCAACAGAAGTTTCTGCAACATAAGCTTTTCCATTAATTACAACGTCACCTTCTGCATTAAGTGGCATAAAGAAGCCATAATCCTTAAACTTAACCATGATTGTTTCATCATTGCCAGCATCTAATGTCATCCAACACCCTTTTTTAGAACAAACCTCTACAATCTTCCCTTTCATTTTTGCATTTACAGTATCACCAGCCTTTAAACCTTTGTAATGTTCCATCATACGGTCAGTTGTTAAGGCATCATTATCGTTGATTTCCATTCCAAATGAAGCATAGGCCAATTCTTTAGTTTGCGTCTCTACTTCTGCTGCAGCAGTTTTAGTTTCGTTTTTACATGAAATTACAGCTATACTTAATACGAAAACCCAGATTAATTTTTTCATTTTATTTCTATTTAATTGATTTCTATCGAGGTGCAAATTTACAAAATTAAAGGATATTTTACCTTTTTTTAACGGTAATGATTCCGTATTTTTGCCACCGGAAAAGGAGAGAAATAGCTATGGAATATACTGAAGAAATACTTGTAGAAAGAGCAACAAACACAAAAATCCATGATGTCGATTTTTCAAATTTGGCATTTGGTAAAATCTTCTCGGATCATATGTTTGTTTGCGATTATGAAGGTGGTAAATGGCAACAACCTAAAATTGTACCTTACCAGCCCTTTTCGTTAGAGCCTGCTGCAAAGATTTTTCACTATGGCCAATCAATTTTTGAAGGCATGAAAGCCTATAGAGACGCTGATGGCAGTGTTTTTCTATTTAGACCAATGGATAACTGCAAGCGAATGAATATTTCTGCTAAGCGCCTTGCCATGCCAGAAATTCCTGAGGATTATTTCATGAACGGGCTTAAGGAACTCCTTAAGATTGAAAAAGACTGGATTCCTACTGCTGAAGGTAGTGCTCTTTACATAAGACCTTTCATGTTTGCTACGGGTCACGGCTTCCACGCTTCGCCTGCTGATACCTATAAATTTGTTATCGCTTTTGCACCATCTGGACCTTATTTTACTGGTAAGGTTAACGTGCTTATTGAAGAAAAATATTCAAGAGCTGCAAACGGCGGTGTTGGTTATGCCAAAGCTGGCGGGAACTATGCGGGCCAATTTTACCCTACACATTTAGCTAAGGAAAGAGGTTACCACCAAGTTATTTGGACTGATGATACAACCCACGAATATATTGAAGAGGCTGGAGCAATGAATATATTTGTTCGTATTAATGATACGTTATTAACAGTACCAACTAGCGAACGAATTTTAGATGGCGTAACCCGAAAAAGTATTCTTAAAATCGCCGAAGACGAAGGTATTGCTGTTGAGGTGCGTAAAATAAAAGTTGCCGAATTAATTGAGGCTGCAGAAAACGGTTCGCTTATGGAACTTTTTGGTGCGGGAACAGCTGCAGTTGTTTCACAGATTTCTGCTTTTGGATACAAAGGCAAAGACTATAAATTACCAGAACTAAAGGATACTTTTGGCGCTAGACTTAAAAAGCGCATAACAGATATACAAACCAATAAGATTGAAGACCCTTTTGGCTGGCGCGTAAAGGTTTGCTAATAATTTAGTTTTCGAGAATTTCTTTTATATGTGGCTTAAAATAGTTTGGCCCTTTTAGAACCTTTCCGTCTTCGCGGTAAATAGGTTCCCCGTTTTCGCCGAGCTTGCTCATATTGCTGCGTTGTATTTCGTCAAAAACCTCTTCAATTTTATACTGTAGGCCGTGCTCAATTATGGTACCGCATAAAATGTAAAGCATATCACCAAGTGCATCTGCTACCTCAATCAAATCACCGTCATTTGCTGCCTCTAAATACTCTTCGTTTTCCTCACGCATTAGTTTATAGCGCAACATATTTTTTTCAATTCCTAAGTTTGCTTTTGGTGTTTCTCTGTGTCCAATTTTAAAAGCGGTATGAAAAGCTTTTACAGCATTGATTTTATCTTGCATAGTAGTTGGTTTATATTTGGCTTAAGTATTATTTTTGTATAAAAATAAGCAGATGTTTAGTACTGGTCAATTGATTTTTGGAATATTATTTTTTATAGCATTTGTTATTGTTATTGCATATCAATACCGGAAAGATCTTCCCCTTCATAAAAGATATTATAAAGGCACTGTTTGGATCTTAATTGCCTTTATTAGTTTTATTGGACTTATTGCGGCGGTTAAGTTTATTTTTATGTAGATAAACGATTATTATTTCAACTTCTGAAATAATTCCTACATTGCCTAGCTTTGAAATCAATGTTATAAAAACTTATGAAAAATATATTTCTATCAATCATTGGAATATTCTCATGTTCCCTTGTGATTTTTAGCCAAAGCTATACTGGGCATACAGTGGATAATTTCGCGGGCATTCATGGAGTTATTTACAATCCGGCAAATGTGGTAGCCTCAAATCTCAGAGCAGATATTAATTTAATTTCGACTAGCGTACTAATTGATAATGACTATTTGGGATTGGGTATAGGTAATATTGCGGATATTGGGGATGAATTTGATGATAGCCTGGAACGATTTAAAAGCGATGCAAATAATTTCAATATTAACGCAGATATCCTTGGTCCCTCATTCATGTTTAATTTGAACAAAAAAAACAGTATAGCCTTTACATCAAGGGTTCGAGTCATGTCAAATATCAATAATATTAACGGTGAGCTTTTTGAGACAATTGCCGATGATTTTGGTGATGAGGATGATTTTGACTTTGACAACCAAAATTTTGTTGGTACAGCACACGCTTGGGCAGAGATCTGTTTATCATATGGTAGAATTTTGATAAGCAAACCCAAACATTTATTAACTGGAGGAGTAACAGTTAAATATTTACAAGGAGCAGGCGGTGCATTTACTAAAGCGAATAGTTTAGAGGGTAACTATAATGGGTCTACTGAGTTATTGCAATCAAATGGCTTGCTCACCTATGGTACATCTAGTGATTTTGACCTGGATGATATCGAGTTTGATAACTTAACGGCTGGTTTTGGTTTAGATATAGGGTTTGTTTATGAGTGGCATCCTAACCGAAAAGATGAAGAAACGCGGTACTTTCAAGACCCTTATAAACTAAAAATTGGTGTATCAATCACAGATATCGGATCCATAAATTATGATAATGGCGAAGTTACGACATATGACATGAATAATACAGTTGATACATCCACATATGAAGATGACCTTCAAGAATTTTTGGATAACAATTATGATAGTACAATACAAAGCCAGAGTACAAGTTTTCAACTACCAACCGCACTTCATCTTTTATTAGACTACAGATTGGCCAAAAAATGGCTTATTAGCGCACAGGCTGACTTATCTGTGGTTGCCACTGATGAGCAATTAAATAATGCCATTTCTAATACGATTACCTTAATGCCAAGATTTGAGAGCAAATGGTTTAGTCTTTATGCACCTGTGAGTTTAAGGCAATATGGTGGCTTTAATGCTGGTGCCGGTCTACGTTTTGGACCTTTAAGTATTGGCTCTGGTTCAATTCTGAGTAATCTTTTATCAGACTCGACACAATCAGCTGATGTGTTTTTTGGTCTTAAAATTCCTTTGTACAGAAAATAAATTTCAATTCTATAATTATAAGACTTCCATTTTATGGAATAAAAAAAGCAACCATAATGGTTGCTTTTTTTATTGTAATGATTCCATATGTTAATTTACATCAGGCAAATGACTGTACTTTTTACTATACTCTAACATTTGCTCAGGAAATCCTTTTGGTTGTGTAACTTTAATTGCTGTAATCTCTCCAGCATCGTTTGTTTCAGGCACTAAAACTGGGTTAACAAAGCCACTATATGGTGCAGAAGTAAACTGTTTGTTACGCTCTAGAATTTCAGCATGTAAGTCTTGGTCTACTTTTACACCATAACCTTCTACTAAGGCTTCAACAGCTTTATAATCCCCTTCGGACTTAATCCTTTGCGTTTCTCTTAATAACTGACCGAATAAATCGTGTAATTTATCATAGTCATTAATATTGAAATAGGTTTTGCCGTCACGTGTTACTTTTTCAATTATATTATCTTCCTTTCCTTGTTCATAGACCCAAGCAGACACCCATTGACGGTTTCGCATATGTGCTTCTTCAACGTCATCTCCAAGATTTAATCTAATGAGCTGTGTCATTAACCCGTTTCTTATATAACCATCGTAAGCAGCCATACCAACTTTTTTCCAATCTTCAACAAGACCAAGCTCCTGTAACTTTGAATCATACAAATAATACAATCCAACCAAGTCTGCTCTTCCTTCTTCTAAAGTGGAAGCATAATTCTTTAAGGTTTCTTTGGTCTCACCAACGCCAGGATTTAGCTGACCAGAAGCATGACCAATAACCTCATGCAATGCTGTATGCAATTTATCTGCTAATTGACCATACGTTTCTTCAAGCTCCAATTCTTCTTCATCGTGAACAAATTCCTTTAAACGCCCAGTACTTCCAGCGTTATTGTATGCCTCGATAATATTACCTAAAGAGACCGACTTACTACCTACTTCTTTTCTAATCCAATTGGCATTTGGTAAGTTTACTCCAATAGGCGTACTTGGCGAAGCGTCACCTGCTTCACCTGCAACCGTAACAACTTTATAGGTTACACCAACAACATTTTTCTTCTTATGTTCTTCCATTAAAGGTGAATTGTCCTCAAACCACTGTGCGTTTTCAGATAAGACAGCCATTTTTTGTGACATGTCAAAATCATTGATTTGTACAATTGTTTCGTAAGAACCTCTATACCCTATTGGATCGTTATAAACTTCGATAAAACTGTTTATGTAATCTACATTACCTTCTGTTGCTTTAGTCCAAGCCACATTGTAATCGTCCCAAGTCTGCAAATCACCAGTCATGTAATACTTTATGAGTAAATCTAGTGCCTCGCCTTGTGCATCATTCTCAGCAACTTCCCTTGCTTTACCCAACCATTTTATAATTTCTTCTATGGCTTCACCATAAAGACCATCTAATTTATAAACACGTTCATTTAAAACACCATTTTCCTTGACTAATTGGGAATTTAGTCCAAAAGACAAGGGTCTCTTTGGGTCTGGTGATTTCTTAGCTTTGTAGAAATTGATAACATCTTCAGTGGTGACATTAGGACCATAAAAATTAACAGCAGATAACGCAACATTATCAACACCTTTGGCCTGGTTAACTTTTTTAGAATCTTTATCGTTAAAGATTACGTCAAACGCTTCACCATCAAGTTTCGTGTTGGTTGCAATAAACAATTCATTTAAATAGTCTTTGGAGAAATCCGGTTTCAATTTATCATTTGAGTAATGGTGGTGTATACCGTTACTAAACCAAACTCGTTTAAGGTAAACTTCAAAATTATTCCAATCGTCAGTGGTTTTATCTCCAGTATATTGAGTGTACACATTTTCAAGAGCCCTTCTAATCTTAAGGTTGTGTCTATAATTCTGATCCCACATTATATCACGTCCGGCAAGACCAGCTTCGGTTAAGTAGTAAACCAGTTTTTGTTCCTTAAGGGAAAGCTTTTCCCAACCGGGAATTTTATATCTAAGAATTTTAACATCTGCAAACTGCTCTACATTATAATCAAATTCTGTTTCTGCTACCTTTAAAGTATCCTCTTTTGCATCTTCTTTACAAGCAAAAATTAGTAGTGCTATTAAACAGTATTTTAAGAATGATTTTACTTTCATGAGTTAGTTATTTATTAGTTTCAAACAAAAGTAACATTTCCTTAACATATCATAAAATTACTATCTTTGATTTACTACTAATTATAAACAATCAATGAAAGCACTTAAGTATATCATTTTACTACTTCTAATTTTTATTATTGGATTTTCCATTTATGTGGCGGTCCAGCCAAATGAATTTAGTTTTGAAAGAAGTCGCACTATAAATGCTCCTGCGGCGTTGCTTTATCAAAAAGTGAATGATTATAAAGAGTGGCCTAGTTTTTCACCTTGGATGGAACAAGACCCCGATGCTAATATTTTTTATGGAGAATCTAGTATTGGTGAAAATGCAAGTTATTCGTGGAAAGGTGATATTTTAGGTGAAGGCCAAATGACTACCCTTGCTGTGAAAGCAGATAAGTCTATTTCTCAGTTAATTGAATTTACGGCTCCGTTCGAAGCCAAATCAAATATTAACTGGACTTTTGAAGCTTTAGAAGATGGCACAAAAGTAACATGGGCAATGAATGGCAAACAAGATTTTGTATCTAAGTTGTTTACTACAGTAATGGGTTCCATTGAGTCAGAAACAGGACCAAATTTTGAACGTGGTTTATATAAGTTAGATAGTTTGGTAACCAAAGATATGGCACGTTATAATATTAAAATAAATGGTATTACCGAATATGGTGGTGGTTTTTACATCTATAAAACTACAAATGCCAATGCTACAAATATTAGTTCTAAAATGGGAGAAAATTTTGCAGCTGTAATGCAATTTATGGGTAGTAATGGTATAGTTCCTTATGGTATGCCAATGACGGTTTATAACATTATGGAAGAAGATAATGTAATAATGAGCAATGGCCTACCCGTAAACGAGCGACACACAATTCCAGATGACGCAGATGTATCCTTAGGCTACATACCTAAAACCAAAGTCTTAAAAGCCACGCTACAAGGCAATTATACAAATCTATCAAAGGCATGGGAAACTACAATGAATCATTTGACGGAAAATGCTCTAGTTCAGTCAGATTTGAAACCTTTTGAGGTTTACATTAATGATCCGGGTGATTTTCCTAATCCGGGTGACTGGATAACCGAAATTTATATTCCACTTAAAGACTAAATGAAACAGCTTCTCTTGGTTTTTTTTGGTGGCGGCGTTGGAAGTGTTCTCAGATATCTTGTTGGGAAATGGCTTAATAGTACAAGTAATGGAATTCCCTATGGAACTTTTTTGGCCAACATCCTAGGAAGCTTACTTATTGGGATTATATTGGGCTTAGCAAGTAAAAACGATAGTCTTACACAAAGCCAAACTTTATTATTGGCAACTGGATTTTGTGGTGGCTTCACAACCTTTTCTACGTTTGCATACGAGAACCATGTTTTTTTAAAATCAGGAGATTTCACAAGTTTTGCTCTCTACACAATTGGCAGTTTCATAATTGGATTCATGGCCGTTTTTGCTGGAATGTATTTGGTAAAGTAACTAGGAACCTTTAAAATCTTTCATTCCGGCAGTTACCTTGACATTAATATAGTTCTCCCTAGGTACTATAGGGCAAGAGTACTTTTCATCATAAACGCACAAGGGATTATATGCTTTATTAAAATCTATAATTATAGCATCACCTTTGGGTATTCTTAAATCAATATAGCGTCCGCCTCCATAGGTGCTTTCGCCATTGGTATCATCTAAAAAGGGAAGAAACAAATAATCCTCATAGCCTTCAGTTTGCATATTTTCCTCACCTTGATAAACCTTTAGTTGCATTGGCTTACCCTTTAATTCAAAGTTCAAAATACCGTAAACACGCTCCTTAGACAACCTATCATCTGTTGTTTTCATATTAAACCAATCCGTATTAGGAGTTCTTTCTAAATACGCATTGACAACAAATGAAGAATCGACACTAAAAAAATCTAACCCTGTAAAATTCTTTAGATCCTTTGGTTTTAGTGGTGTTTTCGATGCATCCTTAAAAACAGCATTTTTTTGCTTCTGCCATTCCGATTCTCCTTTTAGACTTTGCTTCTTTTGAGAACAACTGAAAGACACTGACACAATTAGTAAAAGAAATAAATACTTCATCTAGTCAAAATTCCAAATGTCAAAAATACAACTTATCACTATTTATTGTAGCTTTGAAGTAATTAATGACAAAGACAATGCGACAAGTCAATAGATATACCAAACAAACCACCGTGATTTTTTCGGAAAACATTCGGATGCATTATCTATTGTAGCAATACAGATATACTATTATACACTATGTAAAAGTCCGACGGTATCGTCGGACTTTTTAAATTTATAGAACAACCAAAATGAAAAAACTCTACATAAATTATATTGAATCCTTTAAAGGTCTTTCAAACGAAATCTGGTATATCGCTTTAATTTCATTAGTAAATAGAGCAGGTACAATGGTCATTCCTTTTTTGTCATTATACCTAACTAAGAACTTGGATTTTAGCAAAGATGACGCGGGTTGGATACTAGCTTTCTTTGGCATTGGCTCCGTTATTGGTGGCTGGTTAGGTGGTAAGCTTACTGATATATTTGGCTTTTATAAAGTAATGACATTTAGCCTTCTAACAACAGGTCTATGCTTCATAATGTTACAATACATCACATCATTTTGGGGCTTATGCATTGCCATACTTATTATAATGAGCATAGCAGATTGTTTTAGACCTGCAATTTATGTATCCATTAAAGCCTATACTACAACAGAAAATCAAACAAGAGCCATTGGTTTAATAAGATTGGCCATCAATGCTGGTATGGCTATTGGCCCAACAGTAGCAGGTCTCATAATTGTAACCCAGGGCTATGGATTATTATTTTGGATTGATGGTATCACGTGTATAATTGCAATTATTTTATTCAGATACTTAGTGGCACCACCTAAAAAAGAAATTGCTGAAAAAAATACTGAAGAGCCAATACTAAATAAGAATTTTGTCTACAAAGACAATACATATTGGATTTTTATAGGGATCTGTTTCTTTATGGGAATGGCATTTTTCCAACTTATCGTTACCATGCCTTTATACTATGAAGAAATTTTCGATCTGAATGAATTTCAAATTGGCCTAATGTGGATTATCAATGTTGGTATTATAATTATTCTGGAAATGCCATTACTTAATTTCCTAGAAAAGAAATTTATACCGGTAACCAAACATATTATGATGGCTTGTACGCTAATGTGTATTAGCTTCTTCATCCTTTTTCAAAACTTTTGGATTGGAATTTTAATAGTAAACATGATTATTATAACATTTGGTGAGATGCTTGGTTTCCCTTTTACCAATAAATTTGCTTTAAATAGAGCCAAAAAAGGTATTGAAGGGAGTTATCTCGCTCTCTATGCCATAGCTTTTTCATTATCACATATTTTTAGTTCTAAAATTGGTTTAAGTATTGTAAATGAATTTGGATATCAAATTAATTGGCTCGTAACGGGCAGCTATGGATTGGTTGGTATTATTTTATCTTATTGGCTAATTAATAGAATAAACAACCATTTATAATTTGTATTTTTAATGCGACAACCATCCTTAGCAATTCGAATGAAAATCCTAAAAAATTTCAAGTTCCTTTTAGTTTTACTGACAACTATCAGTCTATCTTTTTCCCAAGAAAGCAATAGTGAAGGACCATTTAGTCAACTAATTATTAGAGGTGTCACTCTAATTAACGGAGATGGTTCTCCTCCGCGTGGACCCGTGGACATAGTTGTTGAAGGAAATAAGATTACCAATGTGAAAGTTGTTGGTTATCCAGGTGTAGAAATAAATGAGAGCAGTAGACCAAAACTTAAGCCAGGCGGTAAAGAATTGGATGCCAACGGCATGTTTCTTTTACCAGGATTCATTGATATGCACGGCCATATTGGCGGTGTTTCTCAAGGTGCAGATTGGGACTACGTATTTAAACTTTGGATGGCTCATGGTATCACAACAATAAGAGAACCAAGTGGCAGAAGTATTGATTGGACCCTAGATTTAAAACGAAAAAGCGAAAAGAATGAAATTGTAGCTCCTAGGATATTTGCTTACACAGGCTTTGGACAAACGACTAAAGATTTTAATCCGCTAAATGATACACCGATCAGCACTCCTGAACAGGCAAGACAATGGGTTAGAGCAAATGCCAAAAATGGCGCTGATGGCATCAAATTTTTTGGTGCAGAACCAGAAATAATGGCTGCGGCACTAGATGAAAACAAAAAACTAGGACTCAGATCTGCCTGCCATCATGCTCAATTGAGTGTTGCGAGATGGAACGTATTGCATTCTGCAAGGGCTGGATTAACCAGTATGGAGCATTGGTATGGATTACCAGAAGCACTTTTTGATGATAGAACAGTACAGGACTATCCTCTGGATTATAATTATCAGAATGAACAACATCGCTTTGAAGAAGCTGGCAAATTGTGGGAACAAGCCGCTCAGCCCTATTCCGAGCGCTGGAATAAGGTCATGAATGAACTCTTGGAACTAGATTTCACCTTAGACCCTACATTTAATATATACGAGGCGAGTAGGGATTTACATAGGGCAAGACGGGCCGAATGGCATGAGGATTATACCTTACCATCATTGTGGAAATTCTATGAGCCTAGTAAAGTGAGTCATGGCAGTTATTGGCATTATTGGGGAACAGAACAGGAAATAGCGTGGAAAAAGAACTATCAACTCTGGATGACTTTTATAAATGAATATAAAAATAGAGGCGGACGCGTAACCACTGGATCCGATTCGGGTTTTATATATCAACTTTATGGATTTGCTTATGTAAGAGAATTAGAGTTACTACGGGAAGCTGGTTTTCACCCTCTCGAGGTGATACGCTCTGCAACCCTAAATGGTGCTGAAGCATTGGGTTGGGACGATAAAATTGGCAGCATACAGATAGGCAAACTGGCAGATTTTGTTATCGTTGAAGAAAATCCACTAGAAAATCTTAAATCGCTTTATGGCACAGGTGCCATAAAACTAACCGAAGACAACCAAGTGATTAGAGTTGGAGGTGTGAAGTATACCATCAAAGATGGAATTATTTATGACGCAAAACAGTTACTCAAAGAAGTAAAGCAAATGGTTGATGAAGAAAAAGCAAAATCTGATTGGGAATTAAGACAACCTGGTGTAAAGGATTAATTATTGCTTATAAGCCATATCTGGTGTTATAATTTTTAGGCGTTTCCCTTTTTTTAATTTCTTAGACACTGTTTTCATGCCGTGCTGAATTACGAGTTTACTCTTCTCTTGCTCGGTTTCTAACTCTTCTTGGGTAAATTCTACAGCCTTTTTGGTCTCTAACAACTTATTAATTCTTTTCATTTGTTTCTCGTTATCAAAGTTTACTAACTTAAACTTTACACCAGCAGACATAGCTCCCATAACTGCGTTAGCCTCAACTAAATAAATCTTATCCACTTCAAGATTGGTTTTTAGTACATCAATATTTTCAGCTTTTACCCAAAAAACTCTTTCACCAGGGTCACATTGGTATCTTAGATAATTTCTATCATTAAATTTTCCGATAAAATTTCCCTCATCAAAAAATCTAAAATTCATTAATGCCCCTAAACTTGTTGTTCTTAAAAAATAAATGACCGCCTTACCTTCTGATGGTGGTATAATAGTTTCTTGAGCATTTATACTTGTTGCTGATATTAGCATTAGGGCTGATACAAATAGAATTGTTTTCATTGATTTTATGTTAATGCTCATAATTAAAAATAAAGTAATAAAATCTAAACTTATTTTCCTAAATAAAACAACTGGCATTACAAAGGTTTTATCTGACTATGCTTTACCACATGAGACAAAACTATTTGCGTTTTTGTTTCACCATAGGTTATTAATTGATCAATAAAAGATTCGAGATGTTTTTGGTTTTTTAAGACAACTTCCATAACAATATTCTCATTACCTGTAATTCTATAACAATTGACCACCTCATCGTATGTTTTTACCTTTTCTAAAAATGGCTTTAGCATTCCCATAAAGGCTCTTAATGTTACCAGCGCTTTTAATTGGTATCCCACCTTAAATGGTGAAACAAAGGTCGTATACCCTTCTATAATTTCTGCATCTTCCATTTTTTTTATACGCTCACTTACCGCTGGCGACGACATACCTACACGCCTACCAATCTCAGAATTTGACATACGTGAATTTTCTTGAAGACATTTTAGAATCTTTCTATTCAAATTATCCATTATCTTAAAGTATTTTTATAATTAAATATAATTATTAAAGCAAATATACTTAATTGCTTTAATTTTTAAGGTACGCTAATAAGATAAGTATGTAATTTCGTGACTCTTGCTATAGAAAATGAATTATAACCTACCATCGCATCTCTCAGATTTACCTATCTACAGGAAGGCTATGGATATTATTTTGATTTCAAGAAGCATTTCGACGTACCTAAATCAAGATTTGTCTTATTTAAATGCTGACGGCACTGAAGACACAAATATTTATTTTACTGGAGATATAGTGCAACAATCAACGAGCTTAGCACCTGAAATAATAAATGCCGAGCGTGAGCGCCACTCTGATAAAAAACTCAAACACTTTGAACGCCTGAATAGGATTACGTCAAAATTGTATAGTAATTGCAGACGTTTAGAACGCTCAAAAAGTAATGGGAGAGATTACTTACCTATCCTTCGTGGAGAGCTTAAAAAGTTTAAAAAGTTACAGCGTAGCTGGATGATGACGTTGTAATTAACTGTCTTGAATTCTTTTAAAGTTTTATTAGCTAAATCATGCTATCATACTAGTTGACGATGGTAATTTCGATGCTTTTCTGTATTACTAATTAATGTATTAAATCTTAGACACATTTATGCTGAGACATTTTAAAAGTATTGAGTTCCTTTACTTTCAAACGCTGAAAATCTAACTACATATTTCTTCGGTACTGACCGCCAACCTCAAACAGTGCACTCGTTATCTGCCCTAACGAACATACTTTACAGACTTCCATTAAAGATTTGAAAATATTCTTGTTATTAACAGCTGTATGTTGCAGATCCTTGAGAAGCTGCTCAGTATCATGAAACTCATGCAGGTTTTTTAAAGTCTTAATTTGAAATTCTTTTTCATCTTCAGTAGCTCTAATAACTTCAGCTGGTTGCACTGTTGGAGATCCCTTACTACTCAAAAACGTATTAACGCCAATAATCGGAAATTCTCCATTATGTTTTAAAGTTTCATAATATAAACTCTCTTCCTGTATCTTAGAACGCTGATACATGGTCTCCATTGCCCCTAAAACACCACCTCTTTCTGTAATTCTGTCGAATTCTGCCAAGACAGCTTCTTCGACTAAATCTGTTAATTCTTCAATAATAAATGAGCCTTGTAATGGATTTTCGTTTTTCGCGAGCCCAAGCTCTTTATTAATAATCAACTGAATAGCCATTGCACGTCTTACGGACTCCTCTGTTGGTGTAGTAATAGCCTCATCGTAAGCATTTGTATGAAGCGAATTACAATTGTCGTAAATTGCATAGAGCGCTTGCAGTGTAGTTCTAATATCGTTGAAGTCAATCTCTTGAGCATGTAAGCTGCGTCCAGAGGTTTGAATGTGATATTTTAACATTTGGGCTCGTGGATTTGCACCATATTTATGCTTCAGTGCTTTAGCCCAGATACGTCTTGCTACCCTACCAATAACAGCATATTCAGGGTCAATACCATTTGAGAAGAAAAATGACAAGTTTGGACCAAATTTATTAATATCCATTCCTCTACTCAAGTAGTATTCTACATAAGTAAATCCATTCGATAAGGTTAATGCCAATTGCGTAATAGGGTTAGCTCCTGCCTCAGCAATGTGGTATCCGGATATTGAAACAGAATAAAAATTTCTGACGTTGTGCTCGATAAAATATTCTTGGACATCACCCATAAGGCGCAAGGCAAACTCTGTGGAGAAGATACAGGTATTCTGTGCCTGATCTTCTTTTAGAATATCAGCTTGAACAGTTCCCCTAACCTGAGCAATAGTTTTTGCTTTAATCTCCTCATAAACATCATTTGGTAACACTTGGTCTCCTGTTACACCTAACAACATTAAACCTAAACCATTATTTCCCTCTGGTAAATCTCCGTTATAATTCGGTCTTTCTTTTCCTTTATACAACGCTTCAATTTTCTTTTCCACTTCATTCTCCAGACCATTTTCCTTTATGTAAATTTCACATTGTTGGTCTATAGCGGCATTCATAAAAAAGCCAAGAAGCATTGGCGCGGGACCATTAATTGTCATACTCACGGAAGTCATAGGGTCAGCCAAATTAAATCCGGAATACAATTTCTTGGCATCATCAAGACAACATATACTTACACCTGCATTACCAATCTTACCATAAATATCTGGCCTGTAATCCGGATCGTTTCCGTAAAGCGTTACACTATCAAAAGCAGTAGACAATCGTTTAGCTGGCATCCCAAGACTTACATAATGAAAACGTCTATTTGTGCGCTCTGGTCCACCTTCTCCAGCAAACATACGTGTCGGATCCTCACCAGTTCTTTTAAATGGATATAATCCCGAAGTATAAGGAAATTCACCTGGTACATTCTCTTGTAAGCTCCATCTTAGTATATCACCCCAAGCTGAATACTTCGGTAAAGCAACTTTGGGAATATCGGTATGCGATAATGATTTGGTATGTGTTTCAATCTTTATCTCCTTATCTCTAACCTTGAATGAATAAATTGGCGCCTTGTACTTATTTACTTTTTCGTACCAACCTGTAATAATCTCCCAATTATAGGGATCCAAGTCCATCTTAACACGATCGAATTCCGCAAGTAATAACTTTATGAATCCTTTGTTGTCCTTATCAATATCACCTGTCTCAATTCCTGACTTTGTTAAATGTGGCGCACTACCGATAACAGATTCGATTGTTTTGCAAATACCATATAATTTCTCTGCTACTTCAACTTGCTTTTCGGCAGTTGCGTCATAAGCACGATTATTCTCTGCAATTTCCGATAAGTAACGTGTGCGTGCAGGAGGAATTACAAAAATCTTTTCGCTCATTTCCTTTGAAATCTCATAGGAGGATTTCAAATCTGCATCTGTTTTTTCAACGATTTTATCCATTATCGCTTTGTAAAGCGTATTCATTCCAGGATCGTTGAACTGGGATGCTATAGTCCCAAAAACAGGCATTGTATTAGGATCTTCATGCCATAAATTGTGGTTGCGCATGTATTGTTTTTTAACATCCCGTAATGCGTCTAATGCGCCTCTTTTATCAAACTTGTTTATAGCCACTAAATCGGCAAAATCAAGCATATCTATTTTTTCAAGTTGCGTGGCTGCACCAAATTCTGGAGTCATTACATAAAGTGAAACATCACTGTGCTCCAAAATCTCTGTGTCTGATTGGCCAATACCAGAAGTTTCAAGAATTATCAAGTCGTATTCTGCCGCTTTTAGGACCTCAACAGCCTCATTGACATATTTTGACAAAGCTAAATTAGATTGTCGCGTTGCTAAACTTCGCATATAAACTCTTGGAGAGTTTATAGCATTCATTCGTATTCTGTCACCTAGTAAGGCACCACCTGTTTTACGTTTAGATGGATCTACAGAAATTAATCCAATGGTTTTCTCTGGAAAGTCAATTAAAAAACGACGCACCAATTCGTCAACCAAGGACGACTTACCAGCACCACCTGTTCCTGTTATGCCCAAAACAGGTGTTTTTGAGTTCCTGTTTTTAAGATGAATCGTTTCTAGTGCGTTCTTTGCTATTTCAGGAAAATTCTCGGCAGATGAAATTACTCTTGCAATGGATTTTGGATCTTTTTTGTTTAGAACATTTACTTCGCCATTTAAGGCATCTCCAACTGCAAAATCTGATTTTTCTACTAAATCGTTAATCATACCTTGAAGTCCCATTTCCCTACCATCATCTGGTGAGTAAATCCTCGTTATTCCATAGTCCATTAATTCATTTATCTCTTCTGGAAGAATTACACCACCACCACCGCCAAAGATTTTTATATGTCCTGCTCCTTTTTCTTGCAACAAGTCATACATGTATTTAAAATACTCGTTATGCCCACCTTGATAGGAAGTCATTGCAATGGCATTAGCATCTTCTTGTATTGCTGTGTTTACAACTTCTTCAACACTTCTATCATGGCCTAAGTGGATAACCTCAACACCAGTTGCTTGAATTATTCTTCGCATTATATTAATAGCTGCATCATGTCCATCAAAAAGTGACGCCGCAGTTACAATTCTTACTTTGTGTTTTGGTTTATAAGGAGCAATTTGTTCCATTCGTAAAAAAATGTCTTATTTAAGATGCAAATTTAAGGAATAATCAAAATACTGTATTCATAATTAACGATAATCTAAATCGTTTTAATAAAATCAACAGGACAGATTCTCTATTTTTGAATTAACAAAACTACTATTCAATGCTATGGGGTAGGTAATGATTTATAATTGTTAGACTATGATTTTTTCTGATAGTTCTAAGTTTATAATCCAAAGATTGCGCCTTCTCGGGCAAAATTAAATCCTAGACCTAGAATGCTATCTTTAAGTGGATGACTATCTCTTATTGTAGGATTGGTGTGGTTAAAATGAATAAAGTAGATCTTGTTCTTGGTCTCCATGGACTCATTTTCAAACAATGTTGTTGTTTGTGTTGTAAAAGGATGCGGAATTTTACTCATATCTCTATCTAATTCACCATCCTTAAAAAATGAAGCATCTAAAAAAGCATAATCTACCTTTTTTACTTCTTCTATAATTGATTTATCCCAGGTTTCCCACTTATCAATATCGGGAATAAATAACGCCGATTTTTTAGCTCCAATGATCTTATAACCAACCGTTTCAGAATATTCATCTCTATGAGGCACCAAAAATGGTTTAACTTCTAAAGACTTATTTAAGTGAACAACTGAGTCATGTTTTAACTGTTTAAGTTTTATATTATTTAAATCCACGAGCTGATTCCAGGGCCCATTTGTTTCAAGAAACTGTTTCATTCTTGGCATGGCATATACAGGAATATTATTACTTCCAAGAGCCTCTCTCCCTAAAAACATCAAGCCGGTATAATGCCCAATATGCGCATGGGTCAGAAATATACCGTCAGCCACAGTTTCTGAATTACTGTACCTACTCAAAATTTTGGACTGTTCTACGATATCTGGTGTAGCATCAAATAACCACTTCTGACTTTTTACTGTATCCACTAGCCCAAGACAAGACACAAGCTTTTTCGACTCATTCCCTTCATAGTAAGCGATACAACAGGATTTTTTGCAATGTATTTGGGGATAACCTGCGTCTTGTGCAATTCCTAATATGGTTATATAGTGCTCATATCCAGATTTATTGTTGTCCGGTATCTTAATTATTTCATTTTCAGCCTTTGATTGACAATTTAAAATCAAAACGAATGAACAAATCAGAATGCCCTTTAAAGTATTCATTTATACGTATCTTAGTTCTGTTAAAGATATTAAAACCTAAATCCATGAAAAAGTCAGTAGCAATCTTACTTTTTATTTTCACCTTAACTTCATGTGCCGAATTGCAAAATGTAGTAAATAATTTACCTCAATCAGGTAGCATATTAAGTGATACTGATATTGCCACTGGACTTAGGGAAGCACTTAACAAAGGTATTGATATGCAGGTTTCTAAATTGACACAACAAGATGGTTTTTATAAAAATGAGTTGGTTAAAATATTGTTGCCTGAAGAATTGCAAAAGGTGGATAATGCACTTAGAACAATTGGATTAGATAATTTGGCTGATGAGGGACTTAAGGCCATTAATAGAGCAGCAGAAGATGCTGTAAAAGAAGCCACTCCAATATTTGTAAATGCCGTAAGGGAAATAACGTTTAGTGATGCAAAAAATATACTGCTCGGTGAAGATGATGCCGCAACTAATTATCTAACAACTAAAACTAAAGTGGCTCTCTATGAAAAGTTTAAACCTGTTATTAGCAGTTCTTTTAATAAAGTTGGTGCTAATGAAATATGGAATAATCTTATAACGAGATACAACAATCTACCATTTACTAATGATGTTAATCCTGATTTGACCGATTACGTTACTTCAGAAGCCTTAAAAGGAGTTTATACCATGATTGCTGTAGAAGAAAAAGAAATCCGAAACAATTTTTCTTCACGTACAACAGATTTATTAAAACGGGTATTTGCACTACAAGATTAGAAATTGTTTAATTTTTTGTTAAATTTATTAAACATTCGGATTAGTTTAAGGAGTTTTTTTATTACCTTCCAAAATATTATTAAAATTGATTAAACGTGGACAATCTAAAAAATCCGCTCCAGCTGAAAAAAGTACTTTACCTTCAATACATTAACCTTATAGAAGAAGCCTATAATTTAAATCAAGCGGATCATGCGCAAAGCGATATCGCTTCGTTTGAGGCGGATAAAATTCTTGAACAAATAAATGCCTTAGAGTTTACCTCTGAAACAAGATTAGCCTAAGCATTCCTTGCGCTTGTAAAGACCATCAAATACAACTATTACATCTTTACCCTCGGTAAATGTTTCCCATAACTGTCTAACAGTTCCATCTTCATTTGCTGTCCAAGTTACGCGATGGAAAAAACTAATGCCGTCTAGATTTGTTTCCTTTTCTGATTCCAAGATCATTTGATTCCCAACCTTTGTGCCTTTTAAGTGCAAACTTGCACCTTGATTGTCTACCCAGATTTGCTCCCATTGTTTGGTTTTTAAATTGTAAAAACTGTTACTCGTACCTGTGTAGCCTAGAGTAGCACTGGTCCAATTTTCCTTAAGAACGCAATTACGCTCTAATTTCTCCAAAGTATTTTCACCTGCTTTGGTGCCGTTAGGGCTTATTACTTCCCAAGATCCTATCCAAAAATCAAATTCAGAATATTTTTCTGTACAACAGGCACAGTTTTGATTCTGACCATAAGAAAATGTAAACGCCATAAGAAGCATTAGGATTGATGTTTTTTTTGTCATGATTGATAAACCTATAGTTAAATTATAAGTTATTAAACTACATTTAATTATATGCTAATATTAACATAACATTGTTACAAGAAAAAACGGAGATCTTTGTAATGCAAAAGATTAGTTAGATAAGTCTTAAAAAAGATTAGTACAGTTAGTTAGCAAAGCCGATGCCTATGTATCGGCTTTTCTTTACTGACCAAGACTTCTGAAATAATTAAAGGACCCCAAAAGACGACTCCCATACCAAGAAAAAAACTCACCACTGACAATTTTTATGGTTTTATCTGGAAATTTATTTTTTAATTCTGCAATATGACTTGCCTTAAATGGATAGGGCTCACTGGAGAGAAAAATAAAATCTGCCTCTTTAAGTAAATCATCGTCTAACTGTATTTCAGGATAGCGAACTTTGCTTTTAAAACTATTTTCAAAACCAGCCTCAGAAATCATAGCATCAATAAACGTATTTGAACCAACGACCATCCAAGGTGCTTTCCATATAAAATAGGCTACGGAATTAGCTTTATTTTTTTTGTGAATGTAGCTTTTTCTTTGATTCTCAATATTGACAATTAAAAGTTTAGCCTTAGTAGCCATATCGAAAATTTCACCATACATTGTTATTAATTCATAACAATCTTCAATTGAATAGATATCGCTAATATGAACTGGCGCAATATTATCCAATGAATTGACTATTTCTAATGTATTTTCTTCTTTATTGCACAGAATAATATCTGGTTTAAGCGCCTTTATTTTTTTTATCTTTATTGCCTTCGTACCACCAACAACAGCCTTTTGTTTACGTATATCTATAGGATGTACACAAAACTTTGTAACACCAACAATACAGTCTTTTAAACCTAAATCTACTAATAATTCAGTCTGAGATGGCACCAAAGATACGATTCGCTTTGGCACGCTTTTGAGCCTAATTTTTCTATTGAGCTGATCTTTGAAAACGTGCATTTATAAACTATTGAAAATACTACACTAGCATTGGCTAAATCTCTTGGAGAATTGTTGCCATCTGCGATTGTAATTCAAATGCTTTTTGAGCAGAGGCCTCAGCAAAATCTGTATTTTTTGAGGCATAAATAATACCACGTGATGAATTTATAAGTAAGCCTACATTAGAATTCATGCCATGCTCACATACTTCTTGTAAGTTACCGCCTTGTGCTCCTACTCCAGGCACTAATAAAAACGCATCTGGAATTATCTTTCTAATTTCTGCCAAATATTCTGCTTTTGTAGCACCAACGACATACATTAGGTTTTCTGAATTTTCCCAAGACTTTGAAGTTTCCAAAACTTGTTTGTATAGCTCTAACCCATCAATAGCTTTTGTCTGAAAATCAAATGCTCCTTGATTAGACGTCAACGCCAAAAGAATGGTATGCTTATCTTTAAACGCCAAAAATGGTTCTACTGAATCTTTTCCCATATAAGGCGCAACCGTAACACTATCAAAACCAAGATCATCGAAAAAGGCCTTAGCATACATGGTACTTGTATTACCTATATCACCACGTTTGGCGTCTGCTATAGTAAAAATTTCCGGATACCTCTCATTTAAGTAACTTATAGTTTTCTCTAGTGCTTTCCAGCCCATAATTCCATAAGCTTCGTAAAAAGCGGTATTTGGTTTATATGCCACACATAAGTGGTGAGTCGCATCTATAATAGCTTTATTAAATGCAAAAATCGGATCCTCGTCCTCAAGTAAATGCTTAGGTACTTTATTCAAATCAACATCTAACCCAATGCAAAGGAAGGATTTCTTGGATTTAATCTGTTCTAATAATGCTTTTGTTGTCATGTAAAAAAGCCTCTTTCCTAGAGGCTTGTATTTAAATTATATCGTCACTAGCTTTAAGAAGTTCGGTATTCTCTGCGAGCATTAATTCATCTATTATTTTTTGGATGTCCCCATTTATAATATTGGATAAATCATAGAGGGTCAAACCAATCCTGTGGTCTGTTACACGGCCTTGCGGATAGTTGTACGTTCTAATCTTTGCACTTCTATCACCAGAGCTTACCATACTTTTGCGCTTTTCAGAATCTGCCTGTCGTTGTTTTTCGAGTTCTAAATCATACAATCTAGTCCGTAACACTTTTAATGCCTTTTCTAAGTTCTTATGTGACGATTTTTGATCTTGGCAGCTCACTATCATCCCAGTTGGCTCGTGGTGCAACTTAATTGCCGAATATGTTGTATTGACCGACTGGCCACCAGGACCTGTAGATGTTGTGCGCTCAATTCGCACTTCGCTCATGTCTAATTCAAAATCAATTTCCTCTGCCTCTGGTAAGACCATAACAGTTGCTGCACTTGTATGAACTCGACCTTGGGTTTCTGTCTGAGGAACGCGTTGTACGCGATGCACACCAGCCTCAAACTTCAAAGTCCCGTAAACATCCTCTCCTGATACTTCAAATATTATTTCCTTGAATCCTCCGGAAGTACCATCACTTTGGCTAACAACGTCTACCGACCAACCTTTATCACTGCAATACTTGGAATACATCCTAAATAAATCACCTGCAAAAATACTTGCCTCGTCTCCGCCAGTACCAGCTCTTACTTCTACAACAACATTCTTGGCATCATCAGGATCTTTTGGTATCAAAAGAAATCTTATTTCTTCTTCTATTTTTGGTAGCGCTTCGTTAGCTTCATCAAGTTGCAATTTTGCCATTTCTACCATTTCTTCATCGCTACCATCAGCAATAATTTCTTCTGCCTCTGTTTTATTGGCCAAGAGTTCCTTATAAACATGACCCCTATCAACTATTTTCTTTAAGTCTTTGTATTCTTTATTAAGCTTTACATAGCGCTTTTGATCTGCAATTATATCTGGCTGAATAATAAGGTCGTTAACCTCATCAAAGCGTTGCTTTACGATCTGAATTTTCTCTAACATTTATCTACTCAAAAATTGGACTTCAAAAATACGATAATTTATGAATTCTTAATCTAGTTTAATCTGCTAGAATTAAGGCCTAAAAAATAAATAGACCAACCGCTACGTTATCAAAACAATATGTATCGTTTCCTAGCTATACTCGCATTTTACAAACCGTTTGTTGTTTGGTCCTTTGTTGTTAATGCTATTATTGGATTCATAAATCCTGTATTAATTCCGGCAATTGTTACTAAACTATTTTTAACGGTTTTTGCATGGTATTATGTCAGCGAAACACCTAATAGACGTAAACTAACCTTTTATAAAAATATGGGAATATCACCATTTAAGTTATTCACTTTTGTTTTTATTTTGGACTGTATTATAACCATAATCTTCCTACTTGTATTTAGGGAGTTTACATAAACTAAAATGAAATTTGAACTCGATAATGTAGAACTTTACTTTAAAAATAAATCTATACTAAGCGGAATTTACCTTAAAGCAGAAACCGGAAAGGTTACGGCGATACTCGGTACAAATGGAAGCGGTAAGAGTTGTTTATTACGTATCGCATTTGGCAACTTAAAACCAAAGTATAAACTTGTGAGGATTAACGGTAAACCACTACTTAAACCCCTTTACAAAACAAAAAACATAAAGTTTTTACCGCAGTATAATTTTGTACCAAGTGGAATGACACTCAATTTTGTTTTTAAAACTTATGGTCTTAACTGGGAAACTTTTATTAAGGAATTTGATGAATTTTTAGGATTTAAAACTTTTAACTTTAGCAAGTTGTCAGGAGGGCAACGCAGAATAGTAGAAACCTATATTATATTAAAAGCTAAAAGTGAAATTGTTTTGCTAGACGAGCCCTTTTCACATATCTCACCCCTTTATGTCGAAAAAATTAAAACCTTAATCAATGACGAAAAATCAAACAAAATAATTATCATAACAGATCATATGTACAGACATATTATTGAAGTATCTGATACAATTTACCTCCTTAAAAATGGAGCCACCAAACGTATCAACAAATTAACTGAACTTGAAGACTATAAATACTTAAGCCAAGGTAGTCTTAATTAAAGCTGTAACCGTTATCAATAAATTCATCTAGGTCTATAACCACTCCCACTCCTAAGAGTTGTTTCCATTGTAATTTAGAACCTTCTACAACTACATCTTGATTGGTAATTTCATTTCTAACAACTTCGGTCTTTATATCATTGTCGTAGCGTAGATGCGACCCAAATGTAGCACTAATGTATTTGTTTACCTTAAAATCAAAATTAACTTCCCACTCTATATCAATGTTTCCAAAACTGTTGAGGTAGTCGCTATATAAACGCAAAAGGCTGTTTACCTTAACGTTTTCCATAATTTGATCTTGATAGTAATTGGTTAATAATATACCTAGCTCTGTTCTTACCTTATCACCTTCATTAATGAGGTTACCATCCATATCATAGATTGCCGGATTAACACCAAATGCACCTGAATTTGCCAAATCATCATCTAAAACAAATGTATTTTTCATTGTAAATGGTGAGACATATAATGAGAATTTTTCTATTGCTTTACCATATTCAAAACCTGCACCTAAAAACAAGTAACCAGGCGCCATAAATGTTGAAATAGGATCGCGATCATCAGGATTATTAAATCCGTTGGCAAATTGCGTATTAAAACTAAATCTAACGGAATAAAACCAGTTGCTATCAGGAGTAGACTGAAATCCTAAATTAGAAATAATAGATATCGCGTCATCCGTTTTACGCAATGGTTCATTTTCTTGTTTATTAATACCATAGCGTAATAGTAAAGATGAATTCCAAAAGAGTTTGTCGTTTTTGTAATTAGCCTCTGCCCTACCATTAAATATAGCACTGATAGAGTTTGCCCCTCCAGCATTCCAGTTGGTAAATGAAACTTGATTAAAGTACAAGCCAACTTCCTCATTTATTTTCCAACCAAAATCATTTTCAGTCTTAGGGTTTAAAAATAAGCTGCTTGGTTGTGCAATAGCTGTATTAAGTCCGATAACCGTTGTTATCAAAAAAACAAAATACCTGAATGTAGACATAATCTTAATACTCAAAAGTTCCGAATTCACTCTTGATTGTAAGCTGTTTTTTGTCAGAAGCCTCTACCCTTCCAATTATTTTTGCGTCCACGTTAAATGATTTTGAAATAGCAATGATGTCGTTTGCTATCTCCGGGTTTACATAAAGTTCTAACCTATGGCCACAATTAAATACTTGGTACATTTCTTTCCAATCAGTCTTTGATTCCTCCTGAATGAGTTTGAATAACGGTGGTATGTCAAACATATTATCTTTAACAACATGGAGATTGTCTATAAAATGTAGGACTTTTGTCTGAGCACCGCCACTACAATGCACCATACCGTGAATAGTCTTTTGATTATACTTGCTTAAAATGGATTTTACTATAGGTGCATAAGTTCGCGTTGGTGACAAGACCAATTTGCCAGCATCTAAAGGTGCATTTGCAACAGTATCTGTTAATTTCGCACTACCTGAATAAACAAGTGCCTCAGGAACAGCACTGTCAAAACTTTCAGGATATTTTGAAGCAAGATATTTTGAAAATACATCGTGTCTCGCAGAGGTTAATCCATTACTCCCCATGCCTCCATTGTAATCGCTCTCATAAGTTGCTTGACCATATGAAGCTAATCCTACAATAACATCGCCATCAGCGATATTTGCATTATCTATTACATCGCTTCGTTTTAATCGTGCGGTTACTGTAGAATCTACAATAATGGTTCTCACAAGGTCACCTACATCTGCGGTTTCACCTCCTGTAGAATGGATCGTTACACCAAATTCATGCAATTCTTTAATAAGTTCTTCTGTACCAGTTATTATTGCAGAAATTACCTCACCTGGAATGAGGTTTTTATTTCTACCAATGGTCGAAGAGAGCATAATATTATCGGTTGCACCGACACAAAGTAAGTCATCAATATTCATTATTAAGGCGTCTTGAGCTATGCCCTTCCAGACAGACAAATCGCCAGTTTCTTTCCAGTACATGTATGCTAGCGAAGATTTTGTACCTGCACCATCCGCGTGCATGATTAAGCAATAGGCATCATCACCAGTTAGATAATCTGGTACAATTTTGCAAAATGCTTTAGGGAATAAACCTTTATCAATGTTTTTTATGGCATTATGAACATCATCTTTTGATGCAGAAACGCCACGTTGTGCATATCTTTTGCTAACCGAATTACTCATTTAAAAATAAGGGTTTTTGCAAAAGTAAGAATAGATATTAATTATCCGGTATTATAGGGTTGGAATTCATGATGGTTTTGACATTTTTCTTTAATTTATCTTTTTGCTTATTACCACCAAAATAATAATTTACGCCTATACCGATTCGCATAAATTTGTCATTATTTTCATCTGCAATTAGAATCTCCGCTTCATCATCAAAACTATAATTATACTCATAGAATAGTTTAAAAGCCAACTTTTCAACAATCAAATATTCAAAACCAAAACCAAACTGCGCTTTCATGACACTAGTATCGTTATCAGAATTCATATTCATACCAAGCCCACCATAAATGAGAGGTGTGAAAAATTCTGTTGGAATAAACAAATATTCTAAATTTAAATCTACCGATAGTAAGCTTTGATCGAACTCTAAATTCTGATTGACGTCTGTAAAAGACAGATTATATCCGTTTGCGGATAACCCAATTAAAAAAGAAGGCGATATGGCTCTCTTATATCCAAGTCGGTAATAGAACCCAAATTTTGTATCCTCATAATTGCCAAAAATCGTTGATCCTCCAATACCAACATCTACGACATTAGTACCTCTAAAATTATAGAAATCAATTTTTTGGAATTGTTTTTCATCTTCTGTAAGTTCTTCCTGTTTATTTTTTTCATCTTCTTGTGCCATTCCTAAATTGACACTTAAGACTATTAAGAAAAAACTAAATAAAACAAACTTCGATTTGGTCTTCATAGTATATTACTTATCGTATATCGCGTTACTATTAATAGCTGTATGTCTGCAATATAGAAAAATATTTGTCAAAATCGGTATGACCAACTAATACCAAAACATAAAAAAAGATAAAACCAATAATTTTGGATTTATCTTTTTCTATCTAAATAAGACCAATTAAACTCTAATGTCTTTTTTTAAATTTTAAGAATCTGCCTGTAGCTTTGATTGTATATTAACAACTTCGTCTTTAGTAACGTTATTTAAATCTTCAGAATTATCTTGTGAAAGAATTAAAGTTGCACCCACTAGAATAGCTACACTTAAGAGTAACTTCTTCATATCTTTATTTATTGATTAATAGCATTTCAAAAATACTAAATAATCATCCGTTAAAACTGATTGGAATCAGTTTTTTGTCATAAATGCAGGGCCTTTTCGATAACTAGCCAATGTTATCGACAAACAACACTTTTAATTGAAACTCGAGAAGAAAATATACGTAAGGCTACTTAATAAACGGCTGTAATACCAATGTTTACGGTATTTTTTGTTTAACAAAAATTGACTAATTGGTAAACAAAAGTTCTCTGTATTTGGTTAACGGCCACAATTCGTCATCTATCATCAACTCCAATTTATCACAATGGTAGCGAATTTCTTCAAAAAATGGTTTCACTTTTTTACAATAATCGTTCGCTTTTTTACTCAAGTCTGTTTGCTTATTGCACAGCTTCCTAGCGTCGATCATTTGGGTAACTAATGAATTTATTGCTTCTATGTGGTCCGAAATTTCTTCGATTAACATCAATTGTTCTTTCGCCAGTTTTTTAAACATGTCGCCATAAATAGTCTTTAGGCCAGTTACATTTTCGATTAAAATATTCTGATAACGCACTGCAGTTGGCACGACATGATTTCGAGCAATATCCCCTAAAACTCTACTTTCAATCTGAATTCGTAATATGTACTCTTCAATTTCTATTTCATAGCGCGCTTCAGACTCCAGCTTGTTCATTACCCCTAAGTTTTCAAAAAGTGCAATTGAAGGCTTTGACAGTTTTACTTTTAAAGCTTCTGGTGTTGTTTTGTTGTTGCTTAAACCACGTTTTTTAGCTTCAATCTCCCACTCTTCACTATAACCATTACCCTCAAATAAAATAGCTTTTGAAGCTTTTATATATTCACGCAGTACATTAAATACGGCATCATCCTTTTTCATGGATTTTTTTTCTATTAACTCATCGACCTCATCTTTAAAATCAATCAATTGCTTCGCTACTATCGAGTTAAGAACAATCATAGGATTTGCACAGTTAGCAGATGAACCAACAGCCCTAAACTCGAATTTATTACCCGTGAAAGCAAAAGGTGAAGTTCTATTTCTATCTGTATTGTCGAGAAGTATTTCTGGAATTTTACCCACAACATTTAGCTTAAGATCTGTTTTCTCTTTTGGTGAAAGCTTACCTTTGGTTACGGTTTCAAGCTCCTTCAGTACAGCAGTTAGCTGTTCTCCAATGAATACCGAAATAATTGCTGGAGGTGCTTCATTTGCTCCAAGTCTGTGGTCATTGCTTGCTGATGCTATAGCTGCGCGCAATAACTCCTCATACGTCAATACCGCCTTGATCGTATTTATAAAAAAGGTTAAAAACTGTAGATTACTCATTGGTGTTTTTCCAGGAGACAACAAATTGATTCCCGTATCCGTGCTAAGACTCCAATTGTTGTGCTTGCCAGAGCCATTAACACCAGCAAATGGCTTCTCATGCATTAATACCATAAAATAGTGCCTCTTGGCTACTTTTTTCATGATATCCATCAATAATGAATTATGGTCTACTGCTAAATTTGTCTCTTCATAAATTGGTGCAAGCTCAAACTGATTTGGAGCCACTTCGTTATGCCTCGTTTTTACAGGAATCCCTAGTAACATACATTCGTGTTCTAGATCCCTCATGTACGCCATAGCTCTTGCTGGTATTGTTCCAAAATAATGATCATCGAGTTGCTGTCCTTTTGCTGGAGAGTGACCTAACAAAGTTCTACCTGTTAATACGATATCTGGTCTAGATCTAGCCAAACCTTCATCAACAAGAAAATACTCTTGTTCCCATCCTAATGAAGCGGTTACTTTCTTTACATTCTTATCAAAATACTTACACACTGCTGTTGCTGCGTTATCCACTGCCTGTAAGGCTCTTAATAAAGGCGTTTTATAATCTAGCGCCTCGCCTGTGTACGCAACAAAAACCGTCGGAATACATAATGTTGTACCATATACAAAGGCTGGAGAAGTAGGATCCCAAGCTGTATAACCCCTTGCTTCGAAGGTATTACGCAAACCGCCATGTGGAAAACTTGAAGCATCAGGCTCTTGTTGTACCAATTGCGTACCTTCAAAACGTTCAATAGCCAAACCAGCCTCCATAGTTTCAAAAAAAGCATCATGTTTCTCAGCAGTTGCTCCCGTAAGAGGTTGAAACCAATGTGTATAATGCGTTGCACCCTTGGAGATAGCCCATTCTTTCATTCCTGTAGAAATATGGTCTGCAGTGGCCCTATCGATTTTTGTACCTTTCTCCACCGCTTGCAACACAGCATTTAGTGCATGCTTACTTAAATACTGTCGCATGGCAGTTTCATTAAAGACATTAAACCCAAAAATTTCAGAGCGCCTTCCAGACTCTTTATTCTGTAGTGGTGCTCTATTAAGAGACGTTTTTAATGCATTAAATCTTAACGTAGACATTCTTCGAGAATTTAGAGGCCAAAAATAAGAATAAAACGTTTTATTTCATCTACCCCTAAAAAAAATAGGGTTATTAACAATTATTAATAACATTTCATCTAAAATACCCTATAATTTTTGACCAATTAAAAAAAATATCAATATTTGCACCGTCAAATTATAAATTTAATAATGATGAGTAAATCTAAATTAGAGTATATATGGCTAGACGGTTACAAGCCAACTCAAAACATGCGTAGTAAAACAAAAATTGAAGAAAATTTTAGTGGAAAATTAGAAGACTGCCCTATTTGGTCTTTTGATGGTTCTTCAACAAGACAAGCTACTGGAGACAAATCAGATTGTCTATTAAAGCCAGTTGCGATCTATCCAGATCCTGCGCGAAAAGATGGATACTTAGTTATGACAGAAGTTTTAAATGCGGACGGTACACCACATGAATCAAACGGTAGAGCTACCATTGATGATGATGATAACGACTTCTGGTTTGGTTTTGAGCAAGAATACTTTATCATGGATAGAAAAACACAATTACCTCTAGGCTTTCCAGTTGGAGGTTATCCAGCTCCACAAGGATTATACTATTGTTCTGTCGGAGGAAGAAATACTCATGGTAGAGAAATAGTTGAGCGACATGCTGACTATTGCATTGCCGCTGGACTAAACTTTGAAGGGATTAACCAAGAAGTGGCTTGCGGACAATGGGAATTCCAATTATTTGCTAAAGGCGCTAAAAAGGCTGGTGATGAAATATGGGTTGCACGTTACTTATTAGACCGTTTAACTGAAGAATATGGTTACTATATTGATTACCACCCAAAACCTTTAGGTCAAGATATGGATTGGAACGGTTCTGGTATGCATGCTAACTTCTCTAATACAACATTGAGAACTGCAGGAAGCAAAGAAGTTTATGAAAAGATATGTGAGGCTTTTAGACCGGTTGTTGAGGAACATATCGCCGTTTATGGAGAGTTTAACGAACAACGATTAACCGGTCAACATGAAACTCAATCCATTCATGAATTTAGCTATGGCATTTCAGACAGAGGTGCGTCAATACGTATACCGATTATTACAGTTGAAAAAGGATGGAAAGGATGGTTAGAAGACCGCCGTCCTGCATCAAATGCAGATCCATACAAAGTGGCAGGTAGAATTGTAAAGACCGTGAAAAGTGCAAAGATTTAATTAGCACTTAATTCTTTTGATATATTAAAAAGTCCGCAATTGCGGACTTTTTTATTTTAAAGCGAGTACTATAAATAGTATATAAGCACCAAATAATAACATTCCCTTTAACCTCCCAATTTCAAACTTCTTACGAATGAAAATAAAAGGAATCAAAATGGCCGCAAAGGCTATCATCCAGAAAATGTTTGTAGATAGAATTTCTGGTGTGTTTGGATTAACGGCTATAGGTTTAATCATTGCAGTTAATCCTAGAACAGATGCGATATTAAATATGTTAGATCCAATAAGATTTCCTAATGATATAGCTTTCTCGCTTTTAAGCGCCGCGATAACAGAAGCCGCCAATTCTGGCACCGAGGTACCAACGGCGATTACACTTACGGATATCGCATAGTCACTTATACCAACAGCTTCTGCAAGTTGTTTTGCTCCCTGAACTAACCACTCTGAGCCGAAGTAGAGACCAGCAGCACCAATTAACAACCATGCAGCTATTTTGAAATTTGAAACTTGGGCAAGTGCATCATCTACTTCCTCTACCTTAATTACCAGTTTTTTTCTAGAGTCCAAAACCAAAATAAACAAAAAAATCACCAAGGAAATAAAGAGCAAAACACCTTCAAGCCTACTTAACAAATTGTCGTTTTTTAGACAATAATAGAGCGCAAAGGATACGAGCATCATCATTGGCCAATTTAATCTGTAAAAATCTCTATCTACAGCTAACGGTGATATTATTGCTGTTATACCTAACACCAATCCAATATTAGCAATATTTGACCCTATAACATTTCCTAATGAAATATCAGAAACACCATCTAAGGCAGCTTGAAGACTCACTAATAGCTCTGGTGCCGACGTTGCAAAAGAAACCACGGTCATACCAATTACCAGCTTGGAAATTTTCAGCTTAAAGGACAACCCAACCGAAGCTCTTACTAAAAAATCACCACCTACAACGAGCAAAACCAAACCTGCAATTACCAGTAAAACACTCATGCTCTTAAAAGATTAAAATATAACCGTTACTTACGGATATGCGAAGATAACACATGTATTTTATTCCTACCTAAAACTAAATATTTCGTTAAATAACTATTATTTTAGTTTTATAACTATAAATATAGTTATATATTTGAAGACAATAATCACAAAACACGCTTTATGCAGAAGTTAACCAATAAAGAAGAACAAATAATGCATATTTTATGGAAGCTTGAAAAAGCTTTTGTGAAAGATGTTCTTGCAGAAATTAAGAATGACAAACCGCATTACAATACGCTTTCTACAATTATAAGAAATCTCGAAGAGAAAGGTTATGTAGGCTATAATGCCTTCGGCAAAACGCATCAATATTTCCCCATTGTAACTAAAGAAGATTATAAAAAGCGGTTTATGAACACTGCAATAGAAAATTACTTTAATAACTCCTATAAAAATGTGGTTTCCTTTTTTGCCAAGGAAGAGAAAATCAGTGTTGAAGAGCTTAGGGAAATTATTGAATTAATTGAAAAAAAGTAATGCTATGGAGTATTTAATAAAATCAACATTGGTTCTTACGGTTTTCTATATTTGTTACTTTCTTTTTTTAAGGAAAGAAACCTTTTTCAATCACAACAGGTGGTTTTTGCTAGGTGGCCTGATCATTGCAATGCTGTTTCCTTTTGTAATTATACCAGTACATGTATCCGTTGAGCCACAATCCTTTAGTTCACAATTGATAAACTATACGGAGCAATTACCTGCTAGTGTAGAGACCCACACTACTTTTGATTGGACCAAACTAATTACGGGAATTTATCTAACCGGACTAAGTATTTTCTTAATTCAATTTCTATTTCAATTTGGTTCATTGATTTGGTTACTGCTCACCAATCCAAAAAATAAAGATGGCATTTACACTTATGTAATCGTCACTAATAATGTTTCACCTTTTTCATTTTTTAAGTGGATAGTTTATAATCCTGATGCATTTAATGACAATGAGTTAGCATTGATGCTTACACATGAGAAGGTACATGCCAGCCAACTGCATTCATTAGACATAATTTTTACCCATTTGGTTTGTTCTATTTTTTGGTTCAATCCACTCATGTGGCTTTACAGAAAAGATATTCGTCAAAATCTAGAATATATTGCCGATTACAAGACACAATCAATTACCAAGAATACGAAGAAATACCAGCATTTATTATTAAAAACAAGTGTTGCACACCAAAAAGTATCATTATCAACTAATTTTTATAATTCATTAATCAAAGAACGAATCGTTATGTTACAAAAATCTAGATCTAACAAAAGAAAACAATGGAAATACTTATTAATGCTCCCTGTGTTGGCTGGGCTTTTAATGAGTATGAACACGGAAACCGTTTATGTGCCTTCAGAGGATTACATGACCATGGATTCTAATAGCATGGATATGCGAAATAATGAGCATATTGAAATTATCTTTAGCAAGAACACTTCAGATAAACAATTGGAGCAAATTAAAGAAGAACTAAAATCTAATGGTATAACAATGACCGTTAAGAGTATTAAACGAAATATTGACAATGAAATAATCCAGATCGATATTGATTTTAAAACCGAAAATGGTTCAGCCAATTATAACGTCGTTAGTGATAAAGGCATAAAACCATTTAAATTCAGCAAAAATGACAGTGGAAGTTTCGGCGTTGGCCCTATTAATGACAAAGAAGTCGTAATTCTAGAGGTTGCTAAATATGAAAATGATACTCAAGACAACAATGTTTTCATATTTAAAGAAGGCAATGAAGACGAGGTTGTCAAAATCAAGGAAGATAGTGGTAAAGTCTACAAAATAATCGTGAAAACCGACAGTGATTTCACCTTTAAAGAACCAAAATTGAAGAAAGGCCTGAATAAAAAAAATGATGGTGATTATGAAGTCATCATAGAAAAAGAATACGGTATAGATACTTCAACGGTTAAAAAAATAATTAAAACAAAGACAGACAATTACTTTGAAGAAGACAAAGAAATTATAATAGAAAATGAGGACGATACTATAGAGATTCTAAGACCTGGCACTACATCTCGTAAAGGAGTATCGGTGTTTTCATCGGGTAAAAATCAGCAGCCAATTATCCTAATTAATGACAAGATTGTTTCAGATATAGAATTAGAAACTATTAATCCAAAAAGTATTTCAAATGTCAATGTGCTTAAAGGTGATGAAGCGGTTAAGACATATGGAGATAAAGCTAAAAATGGCGTCATCGTTATTAGACTAAAAGACAATAACTTTAAATACCTCAACAAAAAAGAAACTGGGCAAAATAAGAAAGTTAAGACAAAAATAATAGACTATGACGATGATGTAGAAGTTGAATGGACCGAAAAATCCGAAACAGAACAAGAAGGTCCTTGGAAGATAAAAACTGGAATATCTGGCTACACCTTTATAAGTGACGATGATATGTCCAAAAATGCAACTCTAGGTATAATTACCAAAGATACTCCAGATAGTGTTCTTGAAACCAACAAGGCAAGTCTCGAAGATTTAGGAATCTCCGTAAAATATTCAAAACTAAAACGAAATAAATTGGGTAAGATCACGAGCATTAAAATAACCTTGAAAAACGATAACGGCAAACAAAGTAGTGCCAGTTATAAAGATGATGATGGCATTGGTGATATTGAATATGGTGTAATGGGCGACAAGTTAATTGTTCGTTCAAGAAATTAATAAATCAACCGATCAAAAAAAATGAAAGCCAAACTAATTTTGATAAGTTTGGCTTTCTTATTTTACCAGTCTTAATTGTTATTCAACAATAATCGTCTTAGTTATTATCCTTTGCTCTTGTATTACTTTTAAAAGATAAAGCCCAGAAGACATGTCTAAATCCACATAATTTTTCACGCGCTCAAAGCTTTTTAATAGTCTGCCTTCTACTGAATATACTTCTAAATTAATGAAATCTTTACCTTCAATATACAATCTCCCTTTAGTTGGATTGGGATAAATAGAAATAATTGAAATTTCAGCGTCATCAATACTTAATTGCTGGTTCCACACTTCCCCCACATTATCTCCCCAAATATACTCTACCAAATCTGGCTGGTCTATAAACGGATTTCTATTTTGTTGCCAATTGTAAATGACATTATTTCTGTTCATCTCATAATCGTCAGGAGGATCATTTCTATGCCAATCTAATAAGATAGCCAAGTCTCCCAATTGACCTGTGGTACTGGGAAAGCCGTTGACAATTTCTAAGCCATTATAACGTATTTCTAAATACAATACTCCTCTCGCTACATCGCCTCTAAAACTTCCTAAAGTACCACTTGGACCTACATATTCACCATAGTGTTGGTTACCTCTTGTACTATTTTCTGCTGCATCTGCCGCTCGTAGTGCATGGGCGTCAGAATTGGCATGGCGCAAGGAGTCTGCCTTTGTTTCCCAAAAAATACTAATCCCATCTGCAATATCATCCTCTTCAATATCATTAAATCCACCTCTAGATCTTGGAAAAGTATGTTCCCTATTCCACTTTCCTGTATTAGAACTAGTGGTTTGTAGATCTAGTTTTGCCCTGCCTTCTTCAGAATAGACCAACCAAACTTGGTTACTGTTTTCAGGGTTTTGATCTGCTTCCTTTAGTATATCAATAACATCGGCATATGTATGTGCTCTAACAATATTTGGATCTGCGATAATATCCTGGAGCGCTTGTCTTAATGCGACATCAGACAAGCCATCCAAGCTATCGTAATAGCCTTCTGGCTGGGTGCTTTGCACAATACCTGTTGTTGGACTAATTGGTGTTCCCCATGGTGCAATGGTAAAATCATTATCCACTACTCTCACCTCAATATTATTATTAAAGGGTACAACAGGCTCAACAAGATTGGAAAACCTTATTTCCAAAACTTCATCACCTTCATCATCCGCATCATCAACCAATGTAATAGTAGTGCTTGTAGTATTTTGACCATTTAGGATAGTAAGACTGGTGCTACCGGTAAAATCTGTGGTATTAAAACCAAAATTACTCAAGGTAATGTCAAAGTTAAGGTCTGCAGTTACATTACTTTCACTAGTGAATGTAATATCGAAAGTATCACCCTCATTATATTGGTTTTGAGAAACTGAAATTGTAACCGGATTAATTGATATTCCTGTTCCATCATTTAAACGTCTCGGTGTAGGCAATGCAGTAAAATAGGTTCCGTCATTATTTCGTTGTATTGAGTTTACACTGCCACTAGAACCCTCATTTATTTGTGCAATGTCTACAAAATTTGGATCATCATTAAAAATATCAATTAAGCCCAAATCGTCTGGATCACTTGTATCGTAAATTAAAACATCAACCAAATTGGTGATGTTCGCAACAGTACCTTCAGGAAAGGCACTTGGCACATCTTGATAAATAGCAACAGCATCAGCGCCATTTTGTATGACATTTTCAGCAATTAATAACTGAGGAAAAGGACTAACACCTGGACTACCTACCACCAATAAACCATTGTTGTCGGTTTCATATCCCGTTAGATCAATTACTAGGTAACTTGAATCATTTCCACTAGCAGATCCATTAAAAAAAACAAGGATAAAGCCATCGGTTGAAAAATTGGGTGTCTGGGATTTTATTTCCACAAATTCGGCAGTATCGGTGCTTGGGTTATCAGAGTCAAGCTCATTAATAACCAAAATCTGAGAATACGTAATGCTAAATACAAATAGTAAAAAAGCTGTGATTCGAAATTTCATTAGTTCATTTTTTTGATAAAGATAAACGAATATGACTGTCTCAATGTTAAATTTCTAGTTTGATATAATTGCAAGGTGGAATTATATAAATAAACCCATAATACTCATCGGCTCATTAAGACAGTAGAAAAACGAAATGCCAAAATTTGCCAAAATTCGAAATGAAATGCCCCTACATTTTAATAAAGAATACTAAAAACGGCCTTGAAATCTTACAGTTTAAAACTATTAATAGATTTTTATATTACATATATTAATCTTATTATAGATTTGTGACAAATTTTTATAACCGTTATTATTTTTTTACTTACATAAGTAAAGTCAATTTCACGAATTTCTTTAAAATCGTTTGGAAGATTATTTATGGAGCTTATATATTGAAAACTCAATCAAACAAAAACGTAAAATATTAACCTCTAAACCAAAGAAATTATGATGACATTAGCCAAATTGATCATTGATATTGTTTTTTCAATGTTTTAAAAAAAACCAACCAATCAAAAAAGTAAAACTTAGTTCTAGAATAAGTTTTACTATTTTTGTTTAGCACCATATTGGACATAAGTGCCAATGCTAGACAAAAAATGAAAAAAAGCTTCTTTAAAATTATAGCCAAAATAAATAAGTTTGTATTACCCTCTTTTAGCAAACGTCAATTAGATTTAAGCAAAGCTTCAAAATCACAGCTTGCAATTATTGGCTGGCGTGCTTATGTTACTAAGAATGCTCTTGATTAGTACAACTGTTCATTGTAGTGCAAAAGGAAAATTTTCCCTTTGGCATTCTTAATCTTTTAAGGTGAAGTTTTCAATTCAATTATGAAATATCATAAGTGGGCAATCTAAGTGTTTACTAATTTCCGTTTTACTCGGAGTACCAAATAAACGTTCAAAAAAACCCTTAAACTGACCAACAAGGGTAATAATATCAGTATCCTTGGGTTTTGTAGAATTGATTAAAATACTTGATAAGGACATCCCAGTCACAACGTCGTATGTGAATTTATCCTGATCGATAAGTTCTAACAATATCGAGTTATCAGAATTTATTGTTGCATTTATATTATCCTTAGAAGTTACGTATCGTTTTATCTCAATTTTAGCATCAAGATGCTCCATGAGTTCAAAAATTTCCTTTACCGTAATGTGGTCAATATAGTCATCAGAATCTAAGGCCAACAATAACTTTTTAGGTTGCTTGTATTTAAATTCATCAGGGACCACCAGTGTATTACAATCTATATTACGCAAAACCTTCAAGGCACTGCTTCCAAACAAAGTCTCTTTTAAATTTGATGCGCCATTTGTTCCCATTACTATTAAGTCTACATGGTATTTCGCTATAATCTGTTTTATAGAATCTAAAAAAACATCATAATCTACAATGCTTTTAAAATTATGTAACCTCTCATTGGCTTGCAATTTTAACTGACCAACAATAGTCTTGAGTTTACGCTTATTATCTGAAATTAGGGACTGATACAAACTTTGGTTCCCCCTACTTAACATAAGGTCGTCAGATGTATAACTTCGTGAATCCTGAACATTTAATACATAAAAATCACAAATCTCATTTTTAAAAAGTTGCAAGGCATATCGCATTGCGTTAATAGAATTTTCTGAGAAATCCGTCAATAAAAGGACTTTTTTCATGGTGATTTCATTTTCCCTTAAATTAAAAAAATAGTTTTAAATGATGAATGATAAATATCATTAAGGTGGTTCCTTGAGAATTTATAATTAAATAGTTGAATTAGTTTAGGATTATTTAAATTTTCAAAACTGATTTATGTCAGTAAAAAAAAAGCCTCAAGTGAGTATCTTAAGGGAATAATATTTCCGTTATGATAAAATCCATTGAAAAATCGCAGTGCTCAGAGATTTTAAAAAACAATTATTTGGGATATTTGTCCTACATAAGTAATAATGCGCCTTACACCATACCAATAACCTACTTCTACAATGAAAAAGAGAATTATATAATTTGCTATTCGGGTTTAGGGCATAAGATTAATGCTATGAGAAAGAACATTACCATCTCATTGGCTGTGGCAGATATTTTCGCTGCAAAAAAATGGCAATCTGTTTTGGTTCACGGAAGATACGATGAAATTAGCGGAGGCACTGCAAAACTCTATCTTCATGAATTTTCATTGGGAATAAAAAGTATAATACTCAGAAAAGAGCGTCAGGACTTGGATTACATAAGCGAATTTTCGAGCAAAATATATAATCAAGATGTTCCTATTGTATTCCTAATAAGAATTGATGAAATGACTGGTAAGATGAGAACGTAATCACAAAATAAATGCCAAAAGAGTAATTCTTCGTTAATCAATTTTCTTTATAATTTCTTATCAACATTCATTTTCTTTTCAAATAATTCCATTATATCACAATAGACTATTAATAAGATTACAATCTCCATTTAGTTATTTACATTCTAAAGTTTTTAGGCTCGATTTAAAGATAATTTTGGGAATAATTTCACTTCATTTTATCACTAATATTTAAAATAATGATTCAACTTTGTTGAAAAGAGAAATGCTATGGATCAGAAGGTTTTAATAGAAGCTATAAAGAAGCAAAAAGAAGACATTAAAATATCTTCAACTTTAAAGGAAGAGTCAAAACGATTCACACAATTACTTTTCAATACTTTTTTTGATAGTGAGACCGATACTACAAAGTCTCTCGTGGAGCTTGAAAGTTTATTTTTTAAGATAAGAGATATTGCATGCCCTGAGATTAAGGGTAAGCCTTGTAAAACTTGGACAGATTTTATAGCAGGTGTTCCAAATCTATTCTGCAAATTAAAAAAAGATGCAGAGGCTATATTTAGAAATGATCCAGCAGCTGAATCGCTAAGTGAAGTTTATTTGGCATATCCTGGTTTCTATGCCATTTCGGTTTATAGAATGGCAAAAGAATTTTATCTGCTTGGCCTGCCCCTTATACCAAGACTAATGACCGAATTTGCACATCAGGTAACTGGTATCGACATACATCCAGGAGCATTTATTGGCGAATCATTTTTTATAGATCATGGTACTGGAGTTGTAATTGGTGAAACGGCAACAATTCATAACAATGTTAAGATCTATCAAGGTGTTACTCTTGGTGCCCTAACCGTAAAAAAGGAGCTCATGAATAAAAAGAGGCACCCAACCATTGAAAATAATGTAACTATATACGCCAATGCCACAATTTTGGGTGGTGATACCGTTATTGGAGAGAATAGTGTTATTGGCGGTAACGCTTGGCTGACCCATTCAGTGGATAAAAATTCTATTGTAACCCATAGTCCTCAAATTGAAATAATCTCAAGATAAAAAATGAATTATACAATCATTGATCAAATTGGCAATACACCTATCGTGAAATCTATTGCCTTAAACACTAACCCAAATGTAGAACTCTATTTTAAATTAGAAGGAAACAATCCAGGAGGTAGCGTTAAAGATCGTGCAGCATATAATATGATAAAAACTGCATTGGACTCAAAGGCTATAACCAAAAATACCAGGTTAATTGAAGCTACCAGCGGAAATACAGGAATTGCATTGGCTATGATTGCAGGCATCTTTAATCTAGATATTGAGTTGGTAATGCCAGAAACAGCTACTCGTGAACGCGTACAAACCATGAAAGCCTATGGTGCCAAAGTTACTTTGCATCCTGAAGGTATTGAAGGAGCTCGAGACTATGCTGCAAAAAAAGTTGAAAATGAGGAGTATTTTTCATTTAACCAATTTGCCAATGATGCCAATTGGAAAGCGCATTACAATACTACAGGACCCGAGATTTGGAGAGACACGAAGGGCGAAGTAACTCATTTTGTATCCTCTATGGGAACCACAGGTACAATTATGGGGACTTCTACCTATTTAAAAGAGAAGAAAAAAACAGTTCAGATTATTGGCGTACAGCCCAAGGAAGGATCAAAAATCCCTGGAATACGCAAATGGCCGGACAAATATCTGCCAAAAATTTTTAATTCTTCTAAAGTGGATGTTATTTACGAGGTTAGCAAGGAAGAGGCCATAGCAATGTCTCGCAAGCTGGCCAAGGAGGAAGGTATATTTGCAGGAATGAGCAGTGGCGGTGCAACAACTGTGGCATTGCGATTAGCAAATGAACTTAAAGAAGGTGTGGTCGTAAGCATTATTTGTGATCGCGGAGATCGCTATTTATCCTCAGAATTATTTGAGTAAACTATGTTTAAGATTCACAAAATCATTTAAAAGAAAAACCCTGTGGTTATAATATACACAGGGTTTGTTGGGTATCTAAGTTATATTCGTGACCTCGACAGCACGATATTATTGGTGTTTTGGTGTCAAATTCGCTGTTTTTATGCCCTTTTAATTGCAATTTTCAATCAAAATTGCAATTAGTTTGACATTTTATGACATACATGGTCACAAAAATGGTCACAAATTTAGGGACAACAGAAACCATCATTTATCTTAAAATAAAGTTCAACGAACAAAATGAAAGATGGTTTTTACATTTAAATTAAGACAGGGAAAAAAAAGTGCAACTATAATTGCTGAACTTCGATTAGGTTCAAAATTAAGGATTAGACAATCAACCCCATTCTCTATTCCAATAAGCTCTATCAAATATTGGGATTCTAAAATTCAACTCATAAAAGTACCAAACGATATTCTCGATAGTGATCACATCAATATTCAACTTAATAAAATCAGAACATTAGTTTATTCAGAGCTATCAAACATTAGCGAAAATAAGAATGCTTGGGAAATTAAAAGTAGGATTCAAGAAATTGTAAACCCAAAACCTGCCATAAAAGATGTTACAGAAAAAAGTCTGGACAGGCGTTACGTCCTAAACTACTTCAGCTATTATATACAATTTTACAGCTCCAATGTATCACCAAATACCGGAAGTATCTTATCTTCCGAAACCCTGAAAACATATAACAATACTCGCGTCTATCTTAAACGATACCTGGAATCGAAAAAAATTAAAGATTTCAAATTCGAATCCATTAATAAATCCTTTTATTATGACTTTATCAATTACGGACAGCAGATGGGTTACTCAAAAAACTATATTGGTTCCCATCTTCAAAAACTGAAAACAATTATTCAGGCCGCCTATGATGAAGACATACATGACAATAGGGAATTCATGAAACGTTATTTCAAAAAATTCAGGGAAGAAGTAAATCATCCTTATCTAACTGAAGAAGAGCTCTCTAGACTAAGTCAACTAGAAATAGGATGCCATAAACTCGATAATATCAGAGATGTATTTTTAATAGCCTGCAATACAGGACTTAGAATCGGAGATTTGATGAAGTTTCTTAAGAATCCAACCACAGAAAAAATCAATAATAAAAAGCATATTTATATAAAGCAAAATAAGACTAACAAACCTGTTTACATACCTGTAAACTCTTCGATAAATGCTATTCTTGAAAAAAGAAACGGTAAATTTCCGAACTACGTTCACAAAGCGATTATTAATCGCAAAATTAAAGGATTATTGAGACGTTGTGAGGTTATAGAATTGGTAACTGTTGAAAAAACTATTGGTGGAAAAACAGAACTACTCACCAAGCCTAAATACCAATTTATTAGTTGCCATAGTGCCCGGAGAAGTTTTTGCACCAACGCCTACAACAGTGGTGTGCCACTACAGGACATTATGGTGTTTTCCGGACATAGTTCAGAGAAAATGGTTTTGTTATACATTAAGGCCTCGGCCAAGGAAAAAGTAAGACGAGTTGCTAATCACCCTTTCTTTTCTTGATAGAGTCATTAATATAATAAAGGCCCATTAATACAACTATTGACCCTAGAACTATAGTTGATCCAATCAAAAAATTATTTGTTTTATGAAGCTCTTCGACTTGTTCCAATTGATTAATTCTTAAGTCCTTTGATGACAAAATAGTTGGGTAGTCATCGTAAAAATTTACTACACTCATAATTTTATAATTTTAAAGTAATTCTCATTATATGGATAAAAAGCAATATCGTATATCACCATAACTTGTTTCTTTATACCATCTAAATTTTCAAGTCGCGTACATTGCCTTCCTGAGAAACCAAGAATTCTAGCTTTTTGCTTTTCAAGCAAAGCTTCCTGATCATTACCTAAAATACCAAGGAATATTATGTAATCATTCAACAGTGTTTTATTGGTCTCTTTTATGATCGGATTATTTCTTAATCTATTCTTGTTATTGAAGCGAGACCTACATTTGTTAGAACAGAACTTTTGGTCACTCCTCCTCATCTCAAATTCAGAGTTGCAAAATTTACAATTAGCAATTTCCATAGACTCTAAGAATTAGATTCTTCATTTTCTTGAAAATTTCTGAAAACAGGAACAGGTGATTTTAGGTTTTCTTCTGTTAATGAATCGGAATGAATCAAAACTCGCATACCGTTATAAGGCTTAAAGGCTTTAACCCTTCCATCCTTTATATATCTATCAAGTTGCCTTACACTGACACTCAACTGCTTTGCGGCTTCTTTCTTTGATAAAAACTTATACATGTTATGTGCTATTTATATTTTAATGTAAAGCAAGGGCATTATAGTTTTTTTTCAAAGCAATTCAACAAGTCTATTGGCAATAATCAGTGAAAATTGCAATTAAAGTTGATTTTTTTCCATTTGCACTGCTAAATGTAGGTTTTTTCTTACTAATCACATCTCAAGAATTGACTAAAACAAATGGAACAGAACCAACAGTAGAACCTAAATACCAATATGTTGGATATTCGAAACTACTCGAGTATATTCGTTTAAATCGTGCTTATCCGTGTTTATACGGTTGATTCGGGTAGAACTTTCTGTTCAAGGGATAGTCCACTCCAATTAAGGCTCTATTTAGCCATATAGTCTTGCCACTTTATAAGTACATATTTATCATTGCCATTCTCCTTCTTGCTCAAAAATCCATATTCGTAAACAAACAGATAGACATCCCGTTTTTGGTTCTTCCAATAATGAGTAAAGAAATTCGGGTCGAACCCCTCCTCCATCAATAAGGACTGTCTCACAATGGCTTTTCCGGCTTTGTTGTACTCCTTTAAAAGCCTGCGGTTTAACCTTAACTGGTTGTCTACCTTGTTGAAAAACCGTTCTGGTCGTTCACGTTCTATTTTATACTGATGGGCACTCTTGCACCTCGGATCGCAGTACTTTTTATCGATTCTTCCCTTTAATGGCTTGTCACAATTAAGACAATTTTTCTGTAATCTATTCATTTTTAAACTTAAGTGTATCTTATACGCAAGTTATGCGTATAATATACGGCTTTTATTTGTTCAATACCCTAATTTTGATATATCAACATGAAAAACAGGGTACAAATAACACTTAAGCCGTTATGGCACAACAACCGAAAATTGGTTACCGTCCACTTTGATTTTAATGAAGAAGTTGAAAACTACGTTAAAGTTTTTGATGGGATGCGCTATAGTAGAACCTACATAACTTATTATACGGTTTTTACCAACACTATGGTAAATGAGCTCTTCGAGTATTTTAGAACCAAAAAGTGGTACGTAGATTATTCGGCTTTCAAACAAAATACTTCCATTTATAAAAAGGAAGTCTATTACATAGACAATTACAAATTGCCGGAATTGAGCAATGACCGCCAAAATGAAATTCAAAAATTTCGCAAGTGGCTTCAGCAAAAGCGCTTTAGTAAGAATACGGTACATACCTATGTAGAAGTTACAGGGCTTTTTCTACGCTATCTTGAACTGAAAGGGATTGAAGACATATCAGCAAGGAGTATAGAGCAGTTCAATTACGATTTTATTTTTAAAACCAAAAAGTCGGTTTCCTACCAAAACCAATGCATCAGTGGTATTAAACAGTTTATTGATTTCAAACAACTTGATATCGATAACGTTGAAATAAAGAGACCAAATAAGGACAAAAAACTACCTAGCGTCCTTAGCAAACAAGAGGTAAAAGCCATTTTGGATTCAACCACCAATCTAAAGCACAGAACATTATTGAGCGTAGTCTATTCCGCTGGACTAAGGATCGGAGAAGCTCTGAACCTTAGACCCGACGATATCGATACTGCAAGAGGACTAATCCTTATAAGGTCGGCAAAAGGTCGTAAGGACAGGTTTACGCTACTTGCCCCAAGCCTTGTACCTCTTTTAGAATCCTACAAACAACACTATCAACCTAAACGTTTTTTATTTGAAGGGCGTTCGGGCGAGGCTTATACCCAGGTCAGTGCCAGACAAGTATTGAGAAAAGCATTGCGGCTTACGGGTATTACAAAATATGTAACCTTACACACACTGCGTCATAGTTTTGCTACCCATCTGCTTGAAGGCGGTACCGACATTAGGTATATACAGGAATTGTTGGGGCACAACAGTCCAAAAACCACAATGATCTATACCCATGTATCCTCAACCAATTTAACTGAGATTATAAATCCTTTCGATAATTTGTAAAAAGTGTCTATATTGAAAATCGAACTATTGAAAGCGAATAATATGGATGAAAAAAATCACATAAAATCATCGTTATCCCTCCAATTTGGGATATTATAGAACTTTCAATAACGCATATAAACAAGTTGTGCATAATTATGAAAAACATCATCATCATATTAATTTCAGTAATTTCTTTCCAAAGTTTTGGACAAGAAACATCTGAAAATACCATTAATATTGATTCTTTATTTAATAGCATAATTAAAAACCCAGAAACTAAATTAGACAGGAATAACTATCCGAAAGGTGTTGTCAAAGAATTTTACGAATTACAGCAGAAAAAAGATAAATGGACTGCCTTTAAAGAATATTATTCGAATGGAAAAATAAAAGAAAAAGGCGTATTCCTAAATGGCGATTATTTCAATTTATGGACTGTCTATAACGAAAAAGGAGACGTAATATCTGAAATTGATTATTCGGATTCTAAAATAATAATTGGAAATCAGTTAGGTTTCGACAAATTATTAAATAATTGTAAATCTAAATCTGACAATTTAATAAACGAACATTTTGGGATAGATAGTGGAATAAAATTAAACGCTTCAAGAAGTTATTGGTACAGCGAAAATAATTCAGGTACTTGGTTTGAAAAAAGAGATGAACAACCAACTGAATTTCTTTTAAGATATTCGCTTTTTGTATCGGAATTTAATTCATTTGGAATTATAGAATTACATTTTGATTCTGACTTGAATTTAATTGAGAAAGAAACTAAAGGATTACCTAAAATAAAACCTTATCAATTTAATATTAGCTATGACAAAGCAATGGAAATTGCTAAATCTAAAAATTATGGTTCAATCAATCATAAAAATGCTTTTACCGAAAGTGAGTATCTCGATTTAGAATTTGATAATGATAATGACACTTACAATTGGGTTATTTCCAATGTTATAAAAACAAAATCATTAGAAAACGAAAATGGTAAAGGCGGAACGATAAATGGAATTGGAACAACCTTATCCATTGACTGCCAAACTGGAAATATTGAAGAAACAAAATTTGAACAATCTATAATAATTAGTCATTGAAATAACTATGCACAACACCGTGTATAATTAATTGCTGCGCAAGCTGGTTAACAAGAAGAAATTATCTTACAATTTGTACATTTACCTAAACTGAAAAGTTTGCGATTGCAGCTTCGCATTTTTGCCCACTGGGATTTTTCGCCGCAGGCGTCTCATCCTACCGCAAAAATGCTGCGCTTCTAACAGCAACTAATCATACACAAACACGTTGTGGTGCATTTACTCAACAAACTCAATAAGACTGAAATTAAAGAAAATATGGAATCGAACTTTGTGAAAATAGTTGAGTGTTTTAATATCACAGGAATCGGACTTTTAGCAGAGTTGCAACATAATGTGAACGGAATTCCACCGAATACTGAAATAACTGACTCGACTTCTGACGAAACTTGGATTATTAAAAAAAGAGTTCATCACGGAATTTTAATTTTGGACAAATCCGAAAAGTACTTTGAATGTGAAACTGAATCTATGCACGTAGACAGTGTTTTCAAAACACTAACGGAAAGAAAAATAGCAGTGGAAAAAGAATTGAATAAGAGAAAAAATGGTGTTTATATGTATTTAATTAAGCCTGAGAAGAAAAAACAGAAATTAAAACCTGAAATTGGAACTGAATTAATAATAAAAAAACGACACCACAACAATGTATAACCGCAATTACGGCGGATTCGACTACGTCCGAATCCACTCGGAATTGCTAACGTCAGTGTTTAACGGAAAATTAACGCATATTAACCCGTAACTGACGGTTATACGAGACCGTTGGCAACAAGCTGAAAAATGAAATACACTATCATACTAATTTTAATTTTATTCTGTTCAAACCAAGAAGAAAACCCAAAATCAATTCCTTCTGACTTGAAAAAAATTGGAGTATCTGACTTCTATGAACCAAATGAAATTTTGAGAATTTGGAGATTTCCAGAAGGCGGAGCAGTATTTGAGGAATTAATAGAAATAAAGCGGAATGGAAAAGAATGGAAATCTATTCGATATACATATTTACTTGACGAGTTTAGCAACAAACCTGAATTTCAAAATTTAAGAAAAAAACAAACTCTGAATTTGACAGAGGAACAAATTTTAGAGTTTACCAATGATGAATTATTACAAAAAAATGTAAAACCTAATAAAGAAAACCAAATTTTCTTGAGCGATATGTATTTAGCCGAATATCGATTTGATAATCGAGCAAATTATTTTGAGTTCTTTTTAGAAGAAAGTGGAAATAATAATTCTGCAAAAATGAATTTAATAACGCTTCTGAATGAAATAATAACGGAATAAAGCCAGTTGCCAACAATGTATAACCGCAATTACGGCGGATTCGACTACGTCCGAATCCACTCGGAATTGCTAACGTCAGTGCTTAACCGAAAAATAGTAATTTAAAACCCGTAACTGACGGTTATACGAGACCGTTGTACTTCATTTAAAAAAATGACGAATAGAACAGAAAACATAAGAGAATATGAATTGAAAAAGCAAGAGCTTCATCAGAAAGTGATTGCCAATTTATGTTCTGAATTAAACATTCCTGATTTAAGAGCTGGAAATCTCACAATCAGAGATGAACGGAATTGGAGAACAAATGAAATATGTATTGATTATAGCTGGTTGGTTAATATCTCACAGTCGTTTAAAGGCTGGTGTTGGTTGTTCTCAATAAAATTCAATAAAACTCAATTTAGAGAATTTCAAAATCCAGAAAAATTAATTCAAGGACTCTTTACCATCGACAACAACGGAGAGATAATTGAATTATACACGGAAACTATAACTGACAAGATTGAAGATAAGATTAGAGACCTAAAATCATACGATATGTTTGATGCGAATCTCGGAATCACTTTAGATGGAGTTGGATATGAATATTTGATATTCGCACCGAATACAGAAATAAAAATGACACTCAATAATCCTAATTCTGAGAGTTGGAAAATTTGGGAAAATGAGATTTGGACAATTAGTAAGAAATTAGCCCGAAACTCTGGAATTGACGATTTGAAAGAAATAATTGAATAAAAAAACGAAGTACAACAACGCATATAGCTTATGGCGGGTGAACGGCTGCCAGCAAGGCTTTCGCTACGTAGCCAGCTTTGGTTTCGGTGGACAGGAAAGTGCTTCGAAACCCCCACAAGCCATATGCAAACCGTTGGCACACATATAAAAAAACACGTTCCAAATTGAAAAATAAGATACTTTTTATATTTCTACTTCTAATTTCATATAGCGGATTTACTCAAAATCTGACTGAAAAAGAATTAGTGATATTGACTTTTGAAATGGACAGAAATAAAGATTCTCACGGAACTTTTATTTACTATTGGATTACGGAATTAGAAAAATATGAAAACGCAGATGAATATAAAGAACCGAAAATCTATTCTCTCTTTTTACACGAATTAGGAAGTAGCGACCAACTAGAATTTTGCTGTTTAGGAAAAACATCAGACCCTTATACTTACACGACTGCTTCTGAATTTGATTTTCCCGAAAATCATACTGAATATTTGACTGAATTACGTGAATTGGTCAAAAAGAACAGACAGAAAATACAAGTCATCAAGAAAGAATGGAAAAATGGCTACAAAGAAAAAGTAACAGTTTATGCAACAGCAGTTCGCGGTAAATTGTGTGAGTGTGAATTTGGAGGAAAAAGATATTTAAAAAAAGGCGACCGAATAAATTTTCCGAAAGGGAACTATGAGATATTAAAAAACTATCTGACTAAAGATAAACGGATTTTACTCTTTAAAGACTTTTCGGATTTTGATTATTCAAATACTGCTTATAGAACTGGTAAATAAAAATAAATACGTGTGCCAACAAGGTGTATAATTCATTGCTTCTGAAATTCCTAATCGGAATTTCCTCGCAAATGTACTATCTTGGTTTATTAATCTGAAAATCCTCACGGATTTTCACGCAACGAAACCATACACATAACCGTTACAAACAATTTAAACCAAACTTTACGAAATGAAAAAACCTAAATTACTTTTTGGAATCTTAATTGGATTTCTAATTCTATCTTGTTCATCCGATGATGATTCTAACGATACCAATCAGGACGATTTGGTTGGAACTTGGAACCTTGTATCAATTGAAAATCAGGGAAACGATGTTATGGTCATCGACTGCCAAACAGAACAGAATATTGTTTACAATTCAAATAATTCAGGTACAGAAAAAGCACCAGAAGAAATTTCACAAACACCTTGTGAATTTAATAATGTTCCTTTCAGTTGGATAAGAAACGGAAACCAAGTAACTATAACAGTCGACCAAGAGGGAACTTTCGTAAATGAGATATTATTACTAACTGAAAATAATTTGGAAATAGTAGTTACAGAAATGAACGGAACACCAGTTCCACAAAACGAACAAGAAATATTTAAATATGAGAAATAGAATTGCATTATTTATTGTGTTCATCATCTGTTTTACTTCGAGTTATTCGCAAACTAAATTTGGTGCTACACTTGGGTTGAACACCTCACGATTTACAGACGGATTTAAAACTGTAAATGGTTCTTACTTTAATTTCTCATCGACAGGATTAAGTATAGGTGCATTTGCCGAATTTGAAATTAGCGAAAAGATTAAGTTTTACCCAAAAATAATCTATAATCAAATTGCCGACCGAGAAAAAGATTTTGGAAACGTAGATGAACGTGGACTTGACATCAGTACAATTGATTACAAATTGGATTATCTTTCAATTCCATTAAACTTTAGATTTTTTAGTAAACCATATTTAACCGTTGGACCACAAATTGGAATCTTACTATCAGAAAAAGCAGAGAGTTTGGATTTAGGAGATGTAAAAACAAGCGTTGATTTTGGTGGTAATTTTGGAATTGGCTATCCGATTCAAGATTTTAGAATTGAGCTAACATTTTATCAAGGATTTAGCACATTACTCGAAATTGAACGTGAATTTAATGACGACATTGACACTCGAAATACCTATGTGAATTTCAGTGTTGGATATATAATAAAATAAAAACTGTTTGTAACAACGGCTATAGTTCATTACGGCTGAAATTCCTAATCGGAATTTCGAGCCTTTTTACTAAATTTATGGTTACGGCGGAATGATACTCGCGTACCATTCCGTAACGAAACCATAGCCAAAACCGTTGTGCAACATTTGAAATGACATCAATGAGAATTATTAAAATATTAATCGGATTATTAATGGCAGTATTCTCTTTGGTTATAATCTGGTTTTATGTTTCAAATACATACGTTCTACCTTGGGAAAAAAAAGAAGTAATTCAAACAACACTTGAATGGGGAGGATTGAACGACTTGCCAAACGAAATTCAAAACTTAAAACTTGACAAAAAAGGAAGTATGTTTACTAGACAATTCATAATTGAATTTGAAGTTGATGATTCAAATAAAATATCGGATTGGATAAAAAAAAGTAAACGATTAAAGAATAACATTCCGAAATTGAAAGGCAACACTAAAATTTATGAAATTTATCCAGGAGAAAATGACTCATATGGTGGACGAGTAGAAATTGAAGGCAAAAAAGTAAAAATTGATATGAGTTGGAGTTAAAAAAACGTTGCACAACAATGTATAACCGCAATTACGGCGGATTCGACTACGTCCGAATCCACTCGGAATTGCTAACGTCTGTGCTAAAACGAAAATTAAAGCATACTAACCCGTAACTGCGGTTATACGAGACCGTTGTACGCAAGCTGAAAAATGAGCAAAACGATAGACGAAATAGTAAACCGACTAAAGAAATATCCTGAAGCGGAATATGAATTAAATGCGGAATCAATAACTGTGAATCCGAAAAATGAAAAAGGATTTCCAGTCACTCTGACAGATAACGGAAATGGTGGATTTACTGTTGCGTTTGACTTTTGGCACGAAGAATTTGATAATGAAAATGACGCTCTGAATTGCTTTGCGTTTGGACTTTCCAAAGATTGTCGTCTGAAATTGACAAAAAAAGGAAATCGACCAATAAAATGGACTGTGGAATCTAATAACAACGGAAAATGGATTGAGGACAGCACCACAGGATTAATAAACTTATCGTTTTGGAAAAAATCGGAATTTGAATTTTTGCAAAATGATTTAATAAAAAGTATTGCGGAATAAAAGCCAGCGTACAACAACGGCTATAGTTCATTACGGCTGAAATTCCTAATCGGAACTTCAAGCCTTTTTGCTAAATTTATGGTTACGGCGGAATGATACTCGCGTACCATTCCGTAACGAAACCATAGCCAAAACCGTTGGCAATAATGTCGGAAATGCGCAAAGGAATCATAATTTTAGCTTATCTAATTGCCTTACCAATATTTGGACAGAATATGGATTTACCCAAAGACTTAACTGAATTTCTAAAAGCAAAATCGGAATTGAATTACGACCACAATTCCGTAGAGCCTGACTTTGTCGGAATTATTGACTTTGATAAATTAAAACTCGGAAAAGTATGGATTGAGGGAAATATTAGTGGAAAATCTTATTACGAAATTCCTGCAATCAATCTGACTGACCAATGCGAACATTATGACCCTGAATATATCCTACTCTACTTGCCGAATGAAAAACTTTACGGAACTTGGGATTCTGACCATTGGACACTTTATGTTTTCCCGAACACAAATTGGACTGACATCACAGAAAATCCAGCGGAATTTATCAACCATCAATGGAATCCAAACAAAGAAATCGGAATTGAACTTGACCCGAAAACAAATTATAAAATGATTGATGGATGGCCATTTTGAGAGATAACAACAACTTGACTTTTGACCAATTAGTTGACTTTGTTGAAGAAAGTCAAACTGGGACTGAAATCGATAAAAAGATTGCTCGAAAAATCCTCGAAGCTGAAAGAGACTGGCGAACATCTTTCGAAACTTTAGATAGTTTCGTTTCTGCTTTAGAAAAAGCAGTAGGTGGAACAATAACTAAATCAAGTTTAAATAGACTCTCAAGGCATTATAAACAAAACGTTTTACAAAATGCTTGGGAATTAGAAAGCATAAGTTATTTAAAAGACATATTCGACCTAACAAAAGAAAAGGAATTGAGAAATATTGTTGCTGAACTAACTGAAAAAATAAAATAAAACACTATTGCCAACACCGTGTATAGCTCATTGCGGCTGAATTCCTAATCGGAATTCATTGCAATTTGCTATCTTTCGGTTACGGCGGAAAATCATAGCTGATTTT
>NZ_JAIUJR010000012.1 GCF_020166335.1 Winogradskyella alexanderae
AGGGTTCGACGTGAACGGTCTTTTGGTACAGGGCGGAGGCGACCTTTGTGCTTCCCTTGACGTACCTGGGGCACCGATCCACGTGGAAGAGGAGTGTAGTGCATACGCAGGAAGAATGAAGTCCTATCATCCATTAGAATGTCTCTATGGAGGTGTAGCAACGATAAATGCCACACAGGTTGTGGATCCGGTAATTCCAGATGGTTTCCAACAACTTTTTGTATTAACAAACGCATTTACACTGACAATACTCGATGTAAACACTGTTCCTGAATTTGATGTCAATCATGTAGGGTTTTACAGAATCCACAGTTTGGTTTATAATCCGGATACTTTAGATTTGAGTATCGTTCAATTTGGAGAAACTACCGCTTTTGATGTGCTTCCTTTATTGCAGCAAGGTGGCGGTAACATCTGCGCATCTTTGGATGTAAGAGGTGCAATATCCGTTGTGTTACCTAAGTTTTTCTGCCAGATATTTGGTGGGTTTAGTTTAGGTAAAGATTTTAATTCTGATGAAGATATAGTGAATAACTGGATAAACGAGTATGATAATTACAAGGATTTTGAAACTGCAATGCTAAAAGAGGTTACAAAAACAACAGTTTATCCTAATCCCGCAAGGCAAAATATCAATGTCAATACTATTGTGTTAGAGGATGAAGTTATAAGTTATTCAATCGCGGATATGCAAGGAAGAGTTTTAAATGTTGGAGAAATTTCCAATTTAGAAAAGGGCAACTACCAATTAAACGTGAGTAACCTAAGTAATGGTACATATATAGTACAATTTAATTCGGAGTTTAGAAATATATCAACTAAAATTCAAGTTCAGCGATAGGTTTCGTCACTAGATAATATAAAAGCCACCTACTTTTGGTGGCTTTTTCATTTTTTAATTTACAATTCTATATACAGGATAGTGCATATGCGAAGTTTCATAGAATTTACTGTTTTTATGTATCCAATCTAATTGAGCGTACCAGTTGTCTGCAAATTCTTTGTCGTATGTTTTTTTAAGATTGAAGTTTATTTGGAGTTGAGCATCCGTACTTAGTATTAGTCTCGCTTTGTCCTCCCAAACATAAGGTGAAAAGCCTTCTTTTTGCTGAAGAATGGAATCGAAAAAATTCCAGTTAAAAAATGAATCAACAGCTAATGGTTCTAAAGTCTCAATTAAGTAACGTAATGCGTTCTGCTCGGTAAAAATAAGATAGTCTCCTTGTTTAAATGCAACCTTAGAAATGGAAGTTTTAACTTTTGTATTGTAGTGCATATAATGACCCTCATAAGGTCTATTTCTTGTTTTGTAATCCTCAATTCTATAAGATTCAACGCTTATTATTGTGTCTTTTTGAAATTGAGACATTTCTACCTTGTTTAGCTCAAGTAATTCAATAACATTGTGCCAGCCTTGTGGTATAACATAAGCTTTTGGAATAGTGATTTCTGTTTTTGGTTTAAAATAATTTTGGTAGGTAATTTGCTTGGTGTAGGGTTTGGACTTATCATACTTTAATCTTTGACCACCGGTTAGCTGACTGGGTAGCATTTTACCTTCATAGCCCTTGAAATTCAATATAGAATATTTGCTTGTATCTATTTCCCAGGAAACAGGGTAAGCATCACCTACTTTCCACATTTTGTTTTGTTCCTGTCTTAAATCTTGTATTTTTTTTGAATCTGCTTCAACTATTTCTATCATACTAGCCAATAATTGGTAAGTGCCTTCAACTCTTTGTTTATATGGTTTTAGCATATGAGTCTCAACCATCATACCCAGTGTATTAAACAGTGTTGTGTAACCAGTTGAATAACGCGGATTATCAAAAAACTGTGAAAACCCTGAGTCTGGAGTTCTATTGAACACATTGACATATGGCGTTATATCCCAAGATTTATCTTTCAATTTATTTTCAAGATTTGACATCCATTCCTTATGAATATATTCTCCCAAGACACCTCCCATCTTATTGTGTTGCGTAAATAAATGGGTAAGAGTGTATTGATAATCTGCACCGTTGCTTACATGATTATCTATAAATACATCTGGTTTTACTAAATGAAAGATTTTTGCAAACGATTTTGCGTTTTTTGTATCTGATTTGATAAAATCTCGATTTAAGTCATAATTCCGTGCATTACCTCTAAAACCGTACTCCTTGGGGCCATTCTGATTGGTACGTGTGCCTGAGTTTCTATTAAGACTACCACCAACATTGTAGATTGGGATGGTAACTAAAATGGTGTTTTTTGGACGATTTATTTTACCTTGTACAATATCTCTATAAAGCATCATTGTGGCGTCAATGCCATCAGATTCTCCAGGGTGTATGCCATTATTAATAAATATAAACCTGTTTTCTTTTCTTAGTTTGTCAAAGTTATCTCCTGAACCTTTTGTATTAAGGGTAACAAAATGAAGAGGTTTGCCCGAATCTGTTTCACCTATTTCTTTAAGGGTTATTTCACTGTAAGAATTAGCTAATTCGCTATAAAACGCAATAGTTTCATCGTATGTTGCGGTTTCTAGTCCTTTACTCGCTTCAAAAACGGTAATGAATTTTCCGTTATCAGATTTATTTGAATCTGTTGTACAGGAACATACAATGAGAAATAAAAACAAAATTTTTTTCATATGTGAAAGATTGAAAAAACTAATTGGTTTGCGTCTTCAAACTTAAAGATTTTAACCCACAATATCTTCTTGAAACTAAAATTCAAACTTAAAAAATGAGTAATTTTGTTTAATACTTTAAAAACAGTAAATGCAACAGATTACCGATTCAATTTTAATGGTCAGGCCTATTAATTTTAGGATGAACGAACAAACTGCAGTTAATAATTACTTTCAAGAAGATTTGGATTTGAAGAATGCCGAAATTAATTCTAAGGCTCAAACCGAATTTGATGAATTTGTTGAAAAACTGAAAGCTGTTGGTATTAATGTTGTGGTTGTACATGATGATAAGCTAATGGATACTCCAGATTCAATTTTTCCCAACAATTGGGTTAGTTTCCATGCTAATGGAGATGTTGCCATATACCCAATGTTTGCCGAAAACAGGAGACTTGAACGTAGGGAAGAAGTATTTATACGTCTGGAGGAAGAAGGATTTAAGATTGAGAATATTGTTGACTATACCTCTGCGGAAGATGAAGGTATTTTTTTGGAAGGTACAGGGAGTATTTTAATGGATAGGAAAAATAGAAAAGCTTATTGTGCACTGTCTCCGAGAGCAGATGAGGATCTTTTTATAGAATTCTGTGAAGATTTTGAATACACACCTGTTGTGTTTACAGCCAACCAAACTGTTGGGAACAAACGCCTACCCATTTATCACACCAACGTAATGATGTGTCTGGCTGAGGATTTTACAGTCATTTGTTTAGACACAATTGACGATAAGAAAGAGCGAAAGAATGTTGTAAAGCATTTAAAGCAAGATGGGAAGGAAATAATTTCGATAACTGAAGGACAAATGCATCAGTTTGCTGGTAATATGTTACAACTAAAGGGTAGTGGTAATAAAAGGTATTTAGTAATGAGCGAGGCAGCACATAAAAGTCTAACCAAGGATCAAATTAATAGAATAGAAAAGTACTGCCCAATATTGTCGAGTTCCTTAGAAACAATTGAGACATGTGGTGGTGGTAGTGCACGATGCATGATGGCCGAGGTGTTTTTGCCGAGAGCCTAGCTATTCTAGAATAAATACACGATTGCAATTCCTACAAGCACTAAAGAATATGTAATCTTGAAGTGTTTATTTGAAGCTTCAGTACCAGCCTTTGCGCCAAAATAGTTGGCAACAAAATAACTGAAGAATAGGATTAAAACTAGATTCCAATCAATTGTTATCTCTAAATTATATTTAATATAAGCACCATAACTGACTGGAGGAACCAATATAGCAAGGCTCAGAGCACGTGCAAATTCTTTTTTTAGTTTGAATATACCTATTAAAACCGGAACCATTAAAACACCGGCACCAATGCCAAATAGACCACCAACTGTTCCAGTTAATGCGCCTAAAATCAAAATCCATAACCATGAAATTGAATCTCTATATTTGATGGAATTATAAGTCTTTCCTCTTAGAATAGGGACTATTTGAATAAATGCTATTAGAATCAAAATTAGTGCAAAAAGTAATTTGATATCCTGTTCACCTATAAGGAAAGCAACTACTGCTCCAATATAAGAGAAGGTACAATATGAAATTACACCAATAGCAATATTTAACCATTGTTGTTTAACATAATCGTATAGAGAGACAACTCCAAGAAGACTCATGGGCCCAAGCATCATGGTTAAAACATTACCTTGAGACTCTAATTGAGAAAATCCACAAATTAAAACTAGGAAAGAAACTAAGAACGGACCACCACCGATACCTGCATAGCCACCAACATAACCAATGGTCAATCCAAGGAAGATATAAATGTATAATTCACACATTTTATAAGTTTCTTTGATTAGATTCTTCTATATTTCTTTATTGCATATTTTTTTACAGTAATTAGCAGTGCAATTTACTACCAATATAGCACTAAAATTCTCATAGCCTTGCGAGGTTAGTACTTTTAAAAAAAGTAAAATTTAGTTTAAAGGCGCTTGTTTAGGTAATTCAATAAAGAATTTACTGCCAACATTTAATGTGCTTTCTACCCAAATCCTACCGTTGTTAAGCTCAACTAAATCCTTGGCAATTGTTAGTCCAAGACCCGTACCTTTTTCATTTTTTGTACCAACAGTGGTGAAGTTTTTGTTTGCTTTGAATAATTTATCCAAGTTCTCCTTAGAAATGCCCACACCTGTGTCTTCTACACAAATTAGTGCTTTGCCATTAACATCTTGGTTAGACACCGTTATGACATCTCCTGTTCTGCTAAACTTAACTGCATTGGTTATAAGATTTTGAATAACAATTTCGATCATACTCTTATCTGCGTAAACGAAATCACGTTGCGATTCGTCAATGAGAACAATGCGCTTGTCTTCTAATTTTTGCTCAACCAGTTCAATTTTATTTTGAAATACCTCTTGTATATTAAATAGTTCCTGTTTAGGTTCTAAATTTTGTAACTGTGATTTTGACCAATTCAATAAATTAAAAAGAAGGGCAGATGCATTATTAGCATTTTCGCTTAATTCAGGTATTAAGTCATTGAATTCTTCTTTTGAGATACTGTCTTCCTTTAACAAATCGAGAAATGCTTTAATAGAGGAAATAGAATCTTTAAGATCGTGTGAAACAATTGAGAACAATTTGTCCTTCACTTGATTAACTTCTTCAAGATGGTGTGTTTGCTCTAAAATTGCTTCATTTCTTACTTTTTCTAATTCAATAGCTTCTTTTTGTTCACTAACTTTTATTTTGTAGTGTTTCAGTTTAACCAAGCAGTAAATCAAAGAAGCTACTAATACTAATAAAGCAAGAATTCCTCCATAAAGATAAAGAGGATTCTTGCTTAACCAATTGTCATTTTTATCGTCGACGACGATAGGTTTTGAGCTATCAACAAATGGATCATTTTTAGTGAGGTCTATAGACCCTACATCAGTAGGGTAAACAGGTTGGTCTTCTTTGGATAATTCTTCTTTTAAATCGTAATATTTGTTCTGCCAGAAAAATGCATTTTGATAATAACCGCGAGTAGAATCTAATGCAATGTGGAGTTTGTAATTTTCAAGTAACGCTGCTTTATTATCTATTTTTTGCGCTATGGCATAAGCTTCGTTAAGTTGAAGTTCTGCTAGTCTTACTTTTTTACGTTGAAGATTCAAATTACCTATTGCATTTAAAGCCCTCAATAATCCTTCTTCATTGCCTTTTTTACGATTATACTTTAAACCTTCAACTAGTAACTCTGAGGCTTTTTCAAACTCTTTAAATTTGAGGTATTCACTACCTAGCTTAGGTAAAATTTCCCCTCTTAAATCTTCATCAGAGTTTGGTAAAGTCATATCTAGCACCTTTTCATAGTACTCAATAGCCTTTCTGTGTTCCTTTCTCAGCGAATATAAATCAGCGATATTTTTTGTGGAGTTTCGTATACCATCTAAATCATCAATTTGCTTCCTTATGCCAAGTGCCTTGAAATTAAAATCAATCGCTTTATCGATTTGGTTGGTTTTAAAATAGGCTTCTGCCAGATTATTGTATGCGCTACTTAGTTCGTCTTTTAAGCCTTTTTGCTCAAAAATATCAATGGCAGACAATGAATTTTGAAGACCAACAACATAGTTACCTCGTTTTATTTCTATGAGCCCAATACTGTTGCTTACTTTAGCTATACCAAGTGAGTCCTTAATTTGCAGGAAGTATTGACGTGATTTATTGTAGTTATCAATTGCATTATAGTAGTCATTGCGTTTGCTATAAATTAACGCACGGTAATAACTGCTTTCGGCAAGTCCTTTTACGTAGTTTAAGTCTTCAGCAAGTTTTGATGTTTGGTTAACATAAAGTAGGGCTTTTTTGTAATCCTCAATTTTGAGTAATTCTGAGATAAGTTCAATAGACAAATCTACTTTAGTAGAGTCTTGGTCTTGATATGCCAATTCTACAGTAAGATTGTCAATTATCTCATTTTGTGAAAAACACACTAATGAGAAAAAGAGAAAAACCAATGTAGGTAAACACCTCATACGCACGAAGTGTTACGATAAATTGAATTGTTTTGAGTTGAATAACTTTTTTTATGCAGGGATAGAAAATGTAAGTTCACGCAAAACAATAACAACTTGGTTAGTGTTTGATCCTTAAGCCTCATCAAAGTTTGGGACATTTGTTAATAGCCTATCAAAAATCAGACAATGCGCTCAAAAACACTAATTATAGGGTTTTAATACCAATAAATTAGATGAAACGCTAGATAAAATTCGATAAAAAAAAGCTCAATCGACTAAAGGTAAAAATCATAGAAAAACTACCATTTTATCGATAAAATGCAGAAATGGCATAAGTGTCTGTTTAACAATATTTTATGATATTTTTGCATAAATTAAATGGCAAACTAAGTATAATAGATTGGCATAAAAACACATATGTGTAAACAAATTTATCAATTAGATATTGGTATTAAATAATCTCTTGACCGAATTTTAAATGGTGCCATCGCAATCTAAGATTGCAAATTCTCTCATCCTATATGGATTATTTTCAATTTTGTCAATTGGATAAATTATGTTAAAGCAAGTAACTCGTTGGATAGAACATTTAAGTTTTCAACATCTCTATAAAAACTTGTATTTTCCAGGTATAACTTATTATTGCACTTCCAAAAATGAACCACAAACTGATTCATTTCACTAACCTCATAGCTTTCATTTAGATATCCAATCCTATCAAACCTTAGTTTAATTTTATGAAATTCTCTTGTATTCTTAAAGTTTAAGAAAGCCTGTGATGGTATACCATTGAGCAAGTATTTTTGGCCTTTTATTAATTTGTTTTTTGTGATATTGAAGTTAGGAAATTAAATTTTCTGAGACTGTTTTGAACCAATAAAACTCATATCTTTGCAGGCGTTTACAACTAGAATATTAAACCATAATGAATCTCCAGAAAACGTTAGAACTACGTGTAAAAGAGGCAGTGAAAAGTTTATTCGACAATGAACTATCTGATGTCGAATTTCAGTCAACACGAAAAGAATTTGATGGTGATATTACCGTAGTGGTTTTCCCAATGCTCCGCATTTTAAAAGGTAATCCCGCAGTAATTGGAGAACAGATAGGAAAATTCCTGAAAGAAAATGTTAATCTCGTAAAGGATTTTAATGTGGTTAAGGGCTTCTTGAATCTAGAAATTGATGATTCGTATTACATAAGCTTCTTCAATGACATTTTGAAAGACCAAAACTACGGATTTTCCAAAACAGTTGACCCTAAAGCTGTAATGGTTGAATATTCTTCACCGAATACAAATAAACCTTTACATCTTGGGCATATACGCAATGTGTTATTAGGTTATAGCGTTTCAGAAATTCTGAAAGCCTCAGGTAAGAAGGTATATAAAACTCAGATAATAAATGATAGAGGGATTCATATTTGTAAGAGTATGCTGGCGTGGAAACGATTTGGAAATGGAGAAACACCTAAAACCAGTGGATTAAAGGGTGATAAACTGGTTGGTAATTATTATGTAGAATTTGATAAGGTTTACAAAAAAGAAATACAGGAGTTAATAAATGCTGGAATGTCTGAGGATGACGCTAAGAAAAGCGCACCAATTTTGCTAGAGGCACAGGACATGTTGCGCAAATGGGAATCAGGAGATGAAGAGGTTGTGAATCTATGGGAAATGATGAATCATTGGGTTTATGATGGGTTTGAAGAAACCTACAAAGCAATAGGTGTAAATTTTGATGCCTATTACTATGAAAGTGATACATATCTTCTAGGAAAGGAATTTATAGCCGAAGGACTAAAAACTGGGGCTTTCTTCAAAAAGGAAGATGGTTCTGTATGGTGCGATTTAACCGAGGATGGGCTTGATGAGAAAATTGTACTAAGAAGTGATGGAACCGCTGTGTATATGACTCAAGACATTGGTACGGCCATTCAACGTATTAAAGACTATCCGGATGTTGGTGGCATGGTTTATACAGTTGGTAACGAGCAAGATTATCATTTTAAAGTACTGTTCTTAATATTAAAGAAGCTTGGTTTTGATTGGGCCGAAAATCTTTATCATCTAAGCTACGGAATGGTCGATTTGCCGAGTGGCAAGATGAAGAGTAGAGAAGGAACGGTTGTGGATGCAGATGATTTAATTCAAGAAATGGCCGATACAGCTGAAGAAATTTCGAAAGAACTTGGCAAACTAGATGATTACAATGAAGCTGAAAAGAAAGAACTCTATAAAATAATTGGACTAGGAGCTCTGAAATATTTCATTCTAAAGGTAGATCCAAAGAAAAGAATCTTGTTTGATCCTAAAGAATCAATAGATTTTCAAGGCAATACGGGACCCTTTATACAATACACCTATGCTAGAATTCAATCAATACTTAGAAAATCTGATAGTGCTGATTTAAGTGCAATAGAAGAGATTACTTTACACGAAAAGGAACGTGAACTTATTAAGCAATTAGAATTGTTTCCGGAAGTTGTACAGAACGCAGCTACTCAGCATAGTCCCGCATTAATTGCCAATTACACTTACGACTTGGTTAAAGAATTCAATTCGTTTTATCAAAATGTTTCGATTTTGGGTGCAGATTCGCAACAGGAAAAGACCTTTAGAGTAGCACTGAGTAAAATGGTAGGGACGACTATTAAAAATGCATTTACTTTGTTAGGCATAGCCGTACCTTCTCGTATGTAGGGTGACACTTCATTTTTTAACCATTTTTTGACTTAATAAACACTGCGTATTTAGTACCTTTGATAATAGCTAAGTTTAGCTATGTTCAATCTTAAAAATGCAAAAATGAAAAGGTTAAATGTTGAAATTAAATGGAGTGTTATTTGCCTTGGATTGATGTTTATTTTACAATCACCAAGCTTCGCTCAAAAAAATTATTCCGAGTTTAAAGGTAAGGTAGTTGATGCCAGAAATAATAAGGCTTTGGAGTATGTGAGCCTAAATGTATTAGAAACAAACATTAGTACTGTAACAAACTCTGAAGGTGAGTTTTTACTCAAGGTTCCTGAAACCTATAGTAATTCAAAAGTCGTAGTCGCTTTATTAGGGTACTCCAAAAAAGTATTAAACCTCTCAGACCTCTCAGATAATATTTCGGTAATAAAATTGGAAGAAGTCTATACAGAGCTTTCAGAAGTAAGTGTTTCAGCATTTAAGGACGCAGGAAGATTGGTAAGAAAAGTCTTCGAAGAAAAAGACAAAACTATTCAAAACGAATCGGTATATATGACGGCGTTTTATCGCGAAACAATAAAGCGTAGAAATAGAAATGTTTCGCTTACAGAAGCTGTGGTAAACATCTTAAAACAACCCTACACGTCTAAAAATAGAGATGCTGTAAAATTAGGTAAGGCAAGAAAAAGTACCGATTATAAGCGATTGGATACCCTTTCGGTTAAACTTCAGGGTGGACCATTCTCAACTTTGTATTTGGATATCATGAAATATCCTGAGTATATATTTACTGAGGAAACACTTGAGACCTACAGATTCACTTTTGATCCGCCGTCTACGGTTAACAACAAGAACGTATATGTTGTAGACTTTAAGCCAAGAAATAAAACTCTAGATTTAAGCTATTTTGGCAAACTCTATATAGACGTAGAAACTTTAGCCCTTGTAAGTGCGAGTTACTCGCTCGATGTCAGTAATAAAGGTAAATCAAGAAACCTTTTAGTTAAAAGAAAACCACGTGACGTGGTGGTCTATCCTTTAGAGGCTAATTATAAAGTAGATTACAAGCAACAAGGCAACAAATGGTACTACAGCTACTCAAACTTAAGTTTGAAATTTAAGGTGAATAAGAAACGTGAAATCTTTAACAAGGTTTATACCTTATCTAGTGAGATGGCAGTAACGGATTGGGAAATCAATACAGATGATCTGAAAATAAAACCAAAAGATAGATTGCGACCATCAGTAATTATTACAGATGCAATATCTGGATTTTCTGACCCGGATTTCTGGGGCGAATACAATCTTATAGAACCAGATAAATCTATAGAATCTGCGATCGAAAAAATTATAAAGAACATCAAAAAGGAAGAAGAAAGATTAGAGGAAAGCTTACCTTAATTAAACTGTCCTTTATTTTTCAATGCTTGATTTATATGCGCTATGTGATGGTTGCTATGCCAAGCATATAAACCTATTGCTTCTTCAATTCTATAGGTTTTATTGTGTTCTGGATGTATAAACTCCCGCTTTAATTCTACAGTATCTAAAGCTCTTAACATTATGCCTAGTTTTTGGTGAACGCCTTTAAGAATGGCAATTGCAGAATCTATTGGCTGGTTATAGTCAGCTAATTTCGCAAATCGGTCTTCAAAATAAGGACGAATTGTTGGTCTATGTTCGGTGAGCGCAAGTTTAAACCTTATTAAGCTGTTCATATGGCTGTCTGCGCAATGATGTATAACTTGTTTGATGGTCCATCCCTTCGGTCTATATTTGTAATTGAGTGCAGTTTCACTTAGGTTTTCGGTAATATGTACCAAAGCATCAGGTAGTTCTACGATATCATTTATCCAACCATTAATATGATTTGACGTAATGGCTTCAGGTATTTGACACTCACCTATTGGAAATCTTAAATTGTGGAATTCTTGCTCAGTCATAACAGTTTATTAGTTTGTTCTTTGTAATTAAATCTATAAGTGTACCCTATACTTAGATCAGTAAAATCTGCTTGTCCTAAGTTAGCATTTATATGAGCACCGATAAATATATTGTGCTTTGGTGCTTTTGTATTGGACCATAGATAATATTTTAATCCCATTCTAGATGATACAGTGCGTTTAATCTCATAGTACCAGTCTAATTCTCCCAAAACAACAATTGTTTCTCCATTGCCGCTAACAAAAGAATACCCTTGATTGAGCTGCCAATCAATTTTATAAAATGGTTTATAAATATTAAGGCCTAAGTCAAATTCAAATCCAATATGTCCTAAAAGTAATTCTGAAGTTGCAAAAAGCCCAAAATTTGTAGCATATCCAAAAGGGTTGTCTTTAAAATGTGGCAATTGCTCATCAACCAAATCCCCATCATTTTTTATGTAATCGTAATAGTGTTCATAGAATCTGTAATAGAAACCTCCTCCAAATTTAAAAGTGTTGTTTATTATTTTTCCAGCACTTATTGCGATTGAATATACTTCCTTTTTTGAGTTGAACTCCTCTGATAATACATTCTGTCCTATGCCAACCCGCCATGATATATAGGTTTGTGATTTGTTTGAAAATGAGTGTGCAGTATGGATTGGTTTAGGCTTGTATCTGGAGTCAAATTTAGCTGAAAGACTGAAGGCTAAAGAATTAAGGCCCTGATTAGGAAGTCTTGTGTGTCCGTTAGAATGATGTAAATAGCCTAATCCTAAACGGTAATCGGTTTTTTGTTTCTTGTAAATATCGTAATACAAAAATGATCTGAATGACCAATTTAAATCTGTGGTAATGGCCCTATTGAAAGGATTTTCAATTGCGTCAAATTGTGTGTTTGTGTATGAAGCACCAATTCCAATTTGAAGGTTTAAATTGGGAGTTGCTTTCCTCAATATTGCAAATTCTATAAATGGGTAAAGTGAAATAGCCTGCCCTATTTTGTCAGAATTACCAAAATCAGTATATCCCAGAGCGATTCCTGTTTTAGGATAATTAAGACGTGCTGCCCATTCTTTATTGGGTTTAAAATTATAGACACCATAACTGAGAAACACACTTTTTTGAAGACTTGTTTTAGGGAAATCTGTATTAGCTTCTAAGGTCTTACCTAAGTGCAATTCAACCAGAGTAAAATAAGGTTCTTCATCTATATTGAGGGCACTTTGAGCCCAAGAGCAACAAAAGCTAAAAACGATAGCTACAGAAAAATATGCATGCTTCGACTTGATTGGTTTTGGTTTAGTTGGTTAAACATAAAATTACTAAAACTTTAGTCTAACACTTAAATTAGGGGTAAACTTTAGTGCCTGATTATCAATTTGAAGAATTGAGTTGTCGGAATCTAAGGTGTAAAACCTATTAATAATATTGGTTTGGTTAAAGATATTCCATACAGATGCACCAACCTCCGCATTGATTTTCCTGCCCATATCAAAATTATAAATGGCCGAGATATCCGTTCTAAAATAACTGCTTATTCTTGAACTATTTGGGGCTTCGAATTCAATAGTACTATTGGAATTATCTTGCGCTGAAGCCGGTTCAGTAAACGGTCTACCAGAATGCCAATTAATGCCTAGTCCAATTTTAAAATTCTTAACATTATAAGTAAATGATGCATTTACAACATGTGTTAAGTCTAAGGTATTTGGAAAAGGACTGCCGTTATTCAAATTTTGAAAGGTGTAGTCATTTTTACTATAAGAATAGCTTATCCAGGTGCTAAAATCTTCAAACCGTTTATTTATTAAAAAGTCAACACCTTTAATTGTATATGACCCAATGTCATTTATGAATTGAAATTGATTTTGAAATCCCTGACTTCTGGCTGTAATGTTGTCTACAAATTTGTAATAGAACTCTGCTGATATAAGCAAGTCATTCTTATCATAGCTTATGCCAGCTGAAACTTGCTGGCTTTTTATCAATGGCACATCCTTACCATTTGCCAATTGCCATCGTCTTTTTTCAATACCAAAAAAATCTTGTTGTAAATCTATAATCTGTGTTATCGTTTGACTTTTTAATTCTGCCAAAATCTCAAGCCTAAAGTAGTCGTAAAATTTTTGATTAAAGGCTATTCTTGGCTCCATTACAACTTCCGAAAATTTATCGAAATAGCTCATCCGAGCCCCCAGCCTTACCGAACTATTCTTCGATAGGGAGTTCCATTCAACTTCACCATATAGTGAATGTGTCCTTACAACTTCCTTAATCAAACTTGTAAAAATAGGATTTGTTACATCTTCAAAATTTGTAACACCAGCTTCATTAAATTGATAACCGCTATTTATTACTAAGTTTTCACTTACAGATTTCGATAAATCTATTCGAATACCAGAATCTTCAACTTTATTTTCTTGTGTTAGAGTTTGGTTATTAGTCAGGTCGTTATTTGAAGCTTCTAAATCGTAATTGGAGTAATATGCTTCAACTGTTGTTTTAAAACTATTGCTCCAAAGCTTTGAATGTCTAACACTCGCTCCAAAACTGTTTTGATATAGATCACTCTGACTTTCTTGTATGTTATTCTGCGTTGTTGTAAAAACCTGATTATAATCTAAACCATTGTATATATTGAAGAAATTGATTCTAAGTTTTGAGGTGTTGTCTATATCATAGAGAAACTTTAAGTTAAAGTCATTAAAAACAAATCTTTCGTCTAAAGCAAGTTGTGTATTTGTGTTGTCGGTAGTATTTAGCTCAGAATCCCTGAAGATTCTATCAAAGTAGGCATCATAAGTTAAGGAGGCAAAAACATCAGTAAATGAACGTCTCGCCGAAAGTTGTACTGCTATTTTTTCTGATATCGGAATTTTTGCAAATCCATCAATACTTAATAGGTTAGCACCAATTCCGCCTTCAAAATCTCTTGTAATGTCATCAGAATTGCTTATAGAAATGAGACTTGAAACACCTCTGCCATATCTAGCGCTAGTGCCATTTTTAGAAATATTTACCTCGTCGGTTAAGTAGGGATTAAATGCTGAGATTAGTCCAAAAAAATGGCCACTTTGAAACATCCTTATGCCTTCATACAAAATTAGGTTTTGGTCATTGGTTCCACCACGAATATTAATATTTGAAATACGTTCATCTACGCTTACAATTCCTGGTAATTTTTGAATAATTTGTAGTACATCTGGCTCAATTAAACCAGGTAAAATAGTGAATGTTTTGGTATTTGCAGTAATAACGCCATTGTTGGTTTTTGAAATACCTTTAGTAAGGTAGTTTTTAACCACAATTTCCTCTAAATGTTGAACTATAAATTGATCTTTTTCTTCTAAAGGGACTATTGCTACAAAGCGATTGCTCAATATTTTAAAATCTAGTTTTAAGACGTTACTCAATTCCCTAAGTGACTGTCTTAGAGTTAGTTCTTCCTTAGGAAGAAGTGCTTGTTTTCCCTCGATGGTTTTTGGTTCAAACGAAAATTTAATATCAAATCTGCTCTCAAGAGTTTGAAGAATATTGGCTAGAGGTTGTGGTGTATCCTTTTCACTTTGACCATGGCTAAAGTTACAGAAGGCGACAAGAAAAAGAAATAAAACTATACGATAAAATAGTTTACTCACGTCTTAGTACAATAGATGAACCTGATTTACTGTAATCTAAATTTAGTGGTATTGTAATGGATTTCAATGCTAAATCTAAATTTTTATGTGTGAAACTACCTGTGAATAATCTTGAGGTATCAATACTGTCACTATTAATGGTTAATTTATAATGATTTTCTAATTCAGAAACAACATATTTTAATGGAATATTAGTAAAGCTACTTTCACCTGTAATCCAAGTAGGAGCACTTGTAATTTCACCTTCATACCTAATTGGTTTTCCATCAATAATAGCTATGGTGTTTCCGGGACTTAACTTTTTAGTTTTGCCATTAAATTTAACTGCTACTAGACCTTCATAACAGGTAACCTCAAAATATCCAGATCTTTGTTTTACATTAAATTGGGTGCCAAGGACTGAAACAACACCATCAGCTGTAATCACATCAAACTTTTCTCCTTTGGCAACTTTAAAAAAGGCTTCTCCTTCTAAATAGACATCCCGATTAGATTGCCATTTACTTTTATTAAATCGTAAGGAGGAATTGGCATTAAGTTCAACAGATGATGCGTCTGGCAATTCAATTGTTGTTTGTTGTGCTACTGTAGTATTAATGTTTGTGTCTAATGTATTGGTGTAAAAATAAATGCTGAAACCAATTGCAAGTACAGCAGCTATTCTTAACAATGGTTTAAACCAGGCCTTAGATGACTTTTTATCATTAAATTCTGCTTTTAAGGTTTTAAGATTTTTGTCTACGTCAAATTTTGGTGCTTTAAAGTCCCCAACAGCATTATTTAACCTAATGATATCCTCATAATCCGCTAATTGCTCAAAAGCTTTTTGCTCTTCAGAATTAAGGTTGTTATCTAACCACTTTAATATGAGATCTTCTCTTTTCATAATCGTTATTCAAGCATAAAACAGTTTAAATTCAAAAATTCCTACCCCAAAGTGAAAAATCTTTTATTTTAACTCCTCAATATCCTCTCTCAATTTTTTCAATGCACCATAAATACGTTTCTCAACAGCTTTGGTTGAGATATCTAAAAGGGATGCAATTTCCTTAAAGCGTTTTCCCTCAACTCTATTCATTAAAAAAGCAACACGTTGTGCTTCAGACAATTTAGCTAAAGCGTTTTGCAATTTTTGATGGTACTCTTTCTCTTGTAGCACAAATTCAGGACTTTCATTTGTAGCAGTTTTTTGTGGTTGCTTGTTGTATTTTAAAACTACCTTCTCATGAGCGACCTCGTTAAGCATTAAATTATTTGCTGTAGTAAATAAAAAACTCTTCGCTCTATCTGGAGTTATCTTGCTGCAATTTTGCCAAACCTTAATAAATGCTTCTTGAACCTTATCTTCTGGATTAAGTCGTTCACCAAATTTGTAGTATAAAAAATCATGCAAATTCTTTGCGTGTTTCTTGTAAAAACGCTCAAATAAGGATTGTTCGCAGATATTATCTTTAATAGGTTGGCTCATATCTATGTTGGCAAATTAAAAAATTTTTTAGTAGAACGGGTAGGAGTTTTTGTTTCTTAGTTGTTATATAGGTGAATCAACAAAATAAATACGTTATGAAGACCAAATTCAATCAACTCATCCTACTTGCCTTTTTTGCCCTATTGAGCTTTACGGCTTGTCAGAATGAAGAAACACAGATTACCAATCCGTCAGAACAAGAAACGATAGTTCCTAGTTCGGTATTAGCTAGTTTAATGAGCAATACAACTGCTAATTATGGTGCCTATGATGATGTTTTAGATGGTGCTAGCTGTTTTTCAATAGAATTACCGGTAACTATTATTGTAAGTGACATAACAATAGTTATTGAATCTGTAGAAGATCTTGATGAACTTGAAGATTTATTCGAGGAATTTGAAGGCAATGAAGATATTTTAGACTTCCTTTTCCCAATAACTATAATTTTTAACGATTATACAGAGATAGTCATTGAAAATCAAGAGCAGTTAGAAAACTTTATAGATGATTGTGACGATGACGATGATGAAGAAGTAATAGAATGTATTGATTTTGTATATCCTATTTCGTTCTCCATCTTCAATGCAGATTTTGATGTCATTGATACTGTTTCCATTGGTAGTGATGAAGAACTTTATAACTTCTTAGAGGAGCTAGAGGAAGATGATAATGCACTTATCGTTAGTTTAAATTATCCTATTACATTAGTATATGCTAATGGGGAAACAATTGAAGTTAATTCTAATGAAGAGTTAGCTGAGGCTATTGAAGCAGCAGAGGATGACTGTGATGACGATGATGAAGAATACGAATGTAATGAAGATAATATAGCTGAATTGCTAGTAGAATGTCCGTGGGATATTGATGATGAGTTTAATGACTTTGATAATTACCAAATTGAATTCAATGCAGATGGTTCTCTAGAAATAACCGAGGGTGATACAACAGCCATTATTGAAGGAAACTGGGAGTTAACCGATACTGATGATGGATTAAAATTAATCCTCTCCAACCTTACGGCATTTGAACAAGACTTAGGTGGTGTTTGGATTGTCACAGAGTGCGACGATGATTATTTAGAAATTGAAAGAGGAGACTTTACTATCGAATTAGATCAGGATTGTGATGACGATGAAGTAGATTGTTCGGTCGCAGAAATCAATGCTGGTATTGTCGAGTGTCCATGGTTATTGGAAACCAATCTAGTTGATACTACGGTTGCCGTTTATGTATACTTTACCCCAGATGGTCAGGTATTAAATGCTAATGGTAGTGAAACAGCAATTGGTGCATGGGATTTAACATTGGCTGGAGGCTATATTTATTTAACCTTAGAATTTGACAATGAATACCAAGTTCTCAATGGTCAGTGGAAAGTAGCAGAGTGTGAAGATGATGAACTATATCTAATAAATGAAGGTAATTATATCTATTTGGAGCAAGAGTGTGATTATGAGGAATTCTGTAGCGATGAGAATGTTGAGGTAAATTTAAAAGAGTGTGTATGGAATGTTGTAGACTATAATGGTAGCAACGATTTAGTTGAATTTGATTTTGACTTTACAGTAAATTATGATGTCTTTGTTTCGCTAAATGGTGATGTTGTTCAAGAAGGAAACTGGTCTGTGTCATCAAATCCAGGAGGACTTGTTCTTAATATCGAAATATTATTTGAAAATCTATCTGGTACATGGCAAATAATTGAGTGTGATGACGACAGATTAAAATTAATTAGGGAAAATGAGTATGTAATAATTGAGCGTGATTGTGATGTAAATGTTAATCCATTCGAGTGCTACGAAAATGATGGTTATGTATTAGAACAGTGTGATGACAATGGTGATGGTTTTGCGGTATTCAATATTTACGAAGCTGTACCAGATTGCAATACTGACCAGTCTGTAATCATTACGTTCCATACATCAGCTGTTGGTGCAGAAACAAATACTGATATATTAGAGGGTGCAACAGCATACACTAATACAAGTACGCCGCAGACTGTATACGTTAGGGTAACACTATTTGAAAATCAGGACGTATTTTATAAATATCCTGTAGAACTAATTGTTGAGAATTGTAATGAGGGTGTATTTGACTGTTTTAGTAATTTTGAGTTAGAAGAATGTGCAAATCCAAACGGTGTTGCAGAGTTCAATCTTAGTGCAAACACAATTGGATTAATAGATTGTCCTTATAACTTTACAGCCTCTTTCCACGAGACATTGGCCGACGCTGAGTCAGGTGGGGCATCTATTTCTAATTCGGAATCATATTTCTCAGATGGAGGAGAAGTTTATCTAAGAGTTGAATCAGAAACGGGTAATTTTGAAGTATATACAATCGTCTTGAATGTTCTAGACTGTAATCCATTTGAGTGTTTTGAAAGTTTTGATGCGGTAATTGAGAAGTGTGATGAAGGTAATGACGGCTTTGAAGTCTTTGATTTAACCATTGCTTTTGCTAATTGTACGCCCTCTGCAGATGTTGTGACATATCACGAAACACAAACGGACGCTGTTAGTGGCATTAATGCAATTGCCAACCCAGAAGCATATACAAATATTACAGTGCAACAGGTTTTATATGTAAGAGTGGAAATTGAAAACCAAGTTCAAGTTTTCCCGTTATCCATTTTTGTTGAAGATTGTGGACAAGGCGGTGACTGTACAGAGGGCGATGTAGATGGCATTTTAGCCGAGTGTACTTGGATACCAGTAAGCTATAATGGTGATGACAATTTAATTAATTGGATTCTAGATTTTGAAGCGAATAGCCAGGTTGTTATAATGTCTAATGGTGAAACTACCGTAACGGCAACATACACTACTTCAGAATCTGCAGATGGAGTGATCGTAACTTTTGATAATGTGGCAGAACCAGAAATTCAGGCTTTGTCAGGTAGCTGGGTGGTAGTAGAATGTTCTGCTGAGGTATTACAACTACAAAATGATAATGTAAATCTTGTATTAGAACGAACTTGTGACTAAGAAGAAGAACCGCTATTAAGTAAGTTAGTATTTTTTAGTAAGTTTAAGTTGATGGAAAGAGTTGCTCGCCGCTGAGCAACTCTTTTTTATTGATTTATCATTAATACTAGCCTTCTATAATTATAAATCTACCATTCGTTTATCTCTCGTAAATTCTTAAATTTGCATCTTCAAAAGAGATAAAGATTATGTTCAATAATTTAAGTGAGAAGTTAGATAAGGCGTTACACGTACTCAAGGGACATGGAAGTATTACAGAAGTAAATGTTGCAGAGACCCTAAAGGAAGTAAGACGTGCGCTTTTAGATGCCGATGTTAACTTTAAGATTGCTAAACAATTTACCAATAAAGTAAAAGAAAAGGCGCTTGGTCAAAATGTATTGACAACTTTACAACCAGGCCAATTAATGGTTAAAATTGTAAAGGACGAGCTTACCGAATTAATGGGTGGTGATGCAGAAGGTATAAATCTATCGGGCAATCCTAGTGTAATTTTAATGTCAGGTTTACAAGGTTCTGGTAAAACAACTTTTTCGGGTAAGCTGGCCAACTATCTCAAAAACAAAAAGACCAAGAAACCACTATTAGTTGCGTGTGATGTGTACCGTCCAGCAGCAATAGATCAGTTACATATCGTTGGAGAACAAATTAATGTTGAGGTTTACAGTGACAAGGGCAACAATGATCCTGTGGCCATTGCACAAGCAGGTATTGCTCATGCAAAAGCTAATGGACATAATGTGGTTATAATAGATACAGCAGGTCGTTTGGCTGTAGATGAAGCTATGATGACCGAAATCTCAAACATTCATAAAGCAATACAACCACAAGAGACTTTGTTTGTTGTGGATTCGATGACAGGTCAGGATGCTGTAAATACAGCAAAAGCCTTCAACGACATCTTGAATTTTGACGGTGTAATTCTAACAAAGTTAGATGGTGATACAAGAGGCGGTGCCGCAATATCTATCAAGTCCGTAGTTAATAAACCAATTAAGTTTATTGGTACTGGTGAGAAAATGGAAGCCATTGATGTCTTCTATCCATCACGTATGGCTGACCGTATCCTTGGAATGGGAGATGTTGTTTCGTTAGTTGAGCGTGCCCAAGAACAATTTGATGAAGAAGAAGCGCGAAAGCTTCAAAAGAAAATTGCAAAGAACCAATTTGGTTTTGACGATTTCTTGAAACAGATTCAACAGATCAAAAAGATGGGTAATATGAAAGACCTCATCGGAATGATTCCTGGTGCTGGTAAGATGATGAAAGATGTAGATATTGATGATGATGCATTTAAAGGTATTGAAGCTATCATTCATTCTATGACTCCAGGTGAGCGTTCAAATCCATCAGTATTAAATGCGAGCAGAAAGAAGCGCATAGCAAAGGGTTCAGGTACAACAGTTCAAGAAGTAAATCAATTGTTGAAGCAGTTTACCCAAATGAGTAAAATGATGAAAATGATGCAAGGTGGTGGTGGAAAGCGTATGATGCAGATGATGAAAAATATGCCTAGATAATAACATTAAACAAACCATTAGTGATGACAATTTTAGACGGAAGAAAAACTAGCAATGATATTAAGAACGAGATAAAAGCAGAGGTTGATAAAATGAAAGCTAATGGTGAAAAGGTGCCTCACCTTGCCGCTGTTATTGTTGGTAATGATGGTGCTAGTCTAACTTATGTTGGTAGTAAGGTAAGGGCATGTGAGCGCGTAGGTTTTGAGTCTACAATGGTACGCATGGCAAATACTACAAGCGAGATTGAATTACTTGATAAGATTGATGAGTTGAATAATAATGACGATATCGATGGTTTTATTATTCAGCTACCTTTACCACCTCAAATTAATACTCGAAAGGTATTAATGGCCGTGAATCCAGATAAGGATGTAGATGGTTTCCATCCAATGAATTTTGGGAAAATGGCTTTAGATATGTCTACATTCATTCCTGCAACGCCATTTGGAATTCTGGAATTATTAGACCGTTACGGCGTTGAAACCGATGGTAAGCATACGGTTATTATAGGTCGTTCTCACATTGTTGGGAGACCAATGAGTATACTTATGGGTCGTAAAGGCTTCCCTGGAAATTCTACCGTCACTTTGACGCATAGTCATACTAAAAATATTACTCAAATCACATCTCAGGCAGATATTATTATTTCAGCGTTAGGTATTCCAAATTTCTTAAAAGCAGAAATGGTCAAGGATGATGCTGTAATTATTGATGTTGGTATAACTCGCGTCCCTGACGATTCTGAAAAAGGTTATTATATCACAGGAGATGTAGACTTTGAAAATTGTAGTAAGAAAGCTAGCTATATTACACCTGTTCCAGGAGGTGTTGGTCCAATGACCATTGCCATGTTATTAAAGAATACCTTATTGGCTAGAGACCAACATAGAAAAAATAAGTAATGAGGTACTTATTTTCACTTCGCAAATAGTTGAGACATGTCCTTAAAAGCTTTAAACTCTAAAGCATTACCAGAGGGATCTTTAAAAAACATTGTGGCCTGCTCTCCAACTTGCCCTTCAAAGCGTATATAAGGTTCTATGATAAATTCAATGCCTTTTGATTTTATACGGTCGGCAAATTCTTTGAAGGAGTCCCAAGGCAGTACCACACCAAAATGTGGAACAGGAACGTCTTTGCCATCAACAGCGTTAGTGTGTGAATCTTCCTTAGTCTTTGGTTTATAATGAATGACCAATTGATGTCCAAAAAAGTTATAATCTACCCAGTGGTGACTGCTTCGACCTTCTTCAAAGTTTAAAACATTGGTATAAAATTTTCGGCATTCTTCTAAATTATCTACTGGAATAGCCAGATGGAATGGTGAAAGTTGTGTCATTATTTTGTTCTTTTATTACTTCGATTATTTGGCTGATAGGTTTTTTTTGAATCCCTGATTAAGGTATTCAGTTTGTCTAATTCATTCAATGTCAGCTCTCTGTATTTTCCCACTGGAACATCGAGTTCAATATTCATTATTCTAACACGCTTTAAGGTTAATACATTATAATTCAGATAATCACACATACGTCTTATCTGTCTATTTAAGCCCTGCGTTAGTATTATACTGAAGGTGTATTTATCTATTTTTTTAACTTTGCATTTTTTTGTGCGCTGACCGAGTTCCTCAATATAAATACCACCCGACATCCGCTCAATAAAGGTTTGAGAAATGGGCTTGTCTAATGTTACTATATATTCTTTTTCATGGTTATTACTGGCTCTGAGAATTTTATTTACAATATCACCATCGTCAGTAAGAAGTATAAGACCTTCACTAGGCTTATCTAATCTGCCGATAGGAAAAATTCGTTTAGGGTAATTTATATAATCAATAATGTTGTCTTTTTCAACACGTGTATCTGTTGTGCAAACAATACCCACAGGCTTATTAAAAGCGAGGTATACAAAGTCTTTCTTTTGTCCGCCAATCGTTTCACCATCAACCTTAACAATATCATCAGGACTAACCTTTGTGCCCATTTCAGGAACAATATCATTAATAGTTACTCTACCCGCATCAATTAAGCGATCGGCTTCTCTGCGGGAGCAGTAACCTGCTTCACTGAGATATTTATTTAACCGTTTTAATTGATCTGTCATTTTTTCTTATTAAGGAAATTTATAATACTAGGCGTAATAGATTTATCTTTTAAACTATGACCATAACCAGTAGTGGTAATCAATTCAGCGTTTTTATAACGATTTGCAAAAAGTAGCGCGTCTTCGTAAGGAATAATCTTGTCCTTTTTATCATGTATAATTAATCCCTCTGCTTCGATGTCTTTTGTAAAATTCGCTGCTGAAAAATAATCAGTAGGTTTCCCAAAACGCTCCAAAACAATCCGGTCTAGACCTTCGGAAATCCTATGGTTGTAGCCCATCATGGATTTATATCTAGTGAAAACGCCTGTAAAATGGGCCGGTGCGCCTAATAAGACAAGTTTCTTTACAAAATCCAATTGGTGATTATGCATACAAAAAACACTGGCCATGCCACCAACCGAATGACCAATTAAGGCCTCTGGTTTATAGGTTTCTGCAACAACATTGATAAATTCAGAATAAAGAACCGCATTAAATTGTTTACCACCAGATTTTCCATGCGCTGGACCATCTAAAAGGATAATGTTATAATCTTCGGCAATTAAGTCTTCAAATAAATATGACCATCGTGATGCATTACTTTCCCAGCCGTGGGCTAACAATATGGTTTTAGAATTTCCCTCAAAGTGATAAGTGGCAATCGTATGATTTTCATATTTAAGTAAATTATAGTCTGCTTGTTCTAGAGTTTTTAATTGAACTTCATTGTATCGTCCTTTTCGAGGTGATGCAAACAGATTCAAGGCCTTTTTCGAGGCATACTTGGAAGAAATTAAACTTGTTGCGTTTAATGCTGTACCTATTGACTTTATGACTAAACTACTCATTGTGTGTCTTCTCTATGAACGGAATTTATTGAAAATGCAGGAATACATATAGCAATGTACTCGCATGGTTCCGTGAACGGATTTGAATACTGCAATCTTGTATTTTTTTCAATCTTTATAGACTGCCCTGCTTCTAAAACGATAGTCTCATCTTCAATGATAAACTGCTTTTTACCCTTAATGATAAAGGTGAATTCGTCAAATTCAGGTGTTTGAAAAGGTTCACTCCAACCAGGAGGTGCAACCATATGAGCAATACTAATCTCTGAGTTGCGGACTGAAGCTAAACCAAAATGTTCTTTAATAAGTTTGCCATCGTTAGTAGGCACTATAAACGGTGTGGTTTGGACTGTATACTTCTTAATTTTCACCTTACCAATGAATTATAAAATAAGTTATCTTGGTAGGACCTGGGATCTGAATAGGATCGATAGATGTCTCTGTACTAAATCGTAATGCTGTGGGTAAATCATTTTTATCTATAGTGAAAGAGGCATTGATTTCATTCACCGAAACAACTAATGAATTGTCTATTAATCTGTCTATTTTTGATATATTATATGCTTCGTTAATAGCTTTAAATGTACTGGTAACAGAAATGTCTTTTTTTGTTTTGAATCTGCTATCAAGTATTGAAATACTTGAAACAACAGATGTAGAATCTAAAGCTTCTCTCGGTGTAAGGTCTAGTAACTTCTTACCGCCTTTTTCAAATATCTCTATACTATTTACAGAGCCTGCAAATTCGTCTCCTGCTACATAGCGCACAACAGAATCGTTTGCAAAGATTGCGTCAAGCTCTTTAACTTGTGTAGAATCCGTAAGCAATCCTATTTGGTGCTTAGAAATTAGGAAGGGGTCTGGTGCATTTTCTTTCGAACAACTTACAGCTAGAAGTGCACAGAGTATTAAAACAATATAAGTGTTTTTCATAATTAGATTTAAATTTATTTAAGCATTTTGGTTAGTATTCCTAGTACGCTTCTAATTACAGTAGGACTAGATAAAACCTTCACGATAGGGTTTTGCCTTGTTCTACGTCTGCCCGAGGATGAAGTTTTTCTTTTAGTTTCTGCTTTTTTAAGAGCTTCTTGTTCTTCTTGGGCTTTTCGTTTAGCCTCTTCTGCTTCTGCTTGTTCAATCTTTTTGTTCAGCATTTCATAAGCACTATCGCGATCAATTTCTTCGTTGTATTTTCTTGCTAATTTAGACTGTGCCAATAGAGCACCTAGTTCAGATTCTGTGAGAATATCCATGCGGCTCATTGGTGCACGCATCATAGTTGCAGCCAGAGGTGTTGGCTTACCTTTCTCATCTAGAGCAGATACTAAAGCTTCTCCAATACCAAGTGAAGTGAGTACTTCTGCAGTATCGTAATATTCCGTATCTGGATAATTTTGAGCTGTAAGCTTAATGGCTTTTCTGTCTTTTGCCGTGAATGCGCGAAGCGCGTGTTGTACTTTAAGCCCTAATTGCCCTAACACTGCTTCCGGAACGTCAGTTGGATTTTGAGTAACAAAATATAAGCCAACTCCCTTACTACGTATCAGTTTTACAATACTTTCTATTTGATTAAGCAAAGCATCCGAAGCTTCATTAAAAATGAGGTGCGCTTCATCAATGAACATAATGAGTTCAGGTCTCCCGCTATCACCTTGCTCAGGAAAGGTCGAATAAATTTCAGCTAGTAAGCTCAGCATAAAGGTTGAAAAAAGTTTCGGCTTGTCTTGAATGTCCGTAAGTCTTATGATATTGATATACCCGCGTCCATCTTTGTCTAAACGAAGCAAATCTTGCGTATCAAAAGACGTTTCACCAAAGAATAGATCGCCACCTTGCTGTTCCAATTCAATAAGCTTTCTTAAGATGGCTCCGGTGGATGCCGTCGAAATTCTACCATAAGCTTCTTGAAACTCTTCTTTACCTTCACCTGTTGCATATTGAAGGATTTTTTTGAAATCTTTGAGGTCTAAAAGGGGTAATTTATGATCATCACAATATTTAAAAATTACTGAGATAATTCCAGCTTGGGTTTCAGTAACATCCAATATTCTAGAAATCAAAACAGGTCCAAACTCACTGATGGTTGCCCTTAATCGCACACCATCCTGTTCGGACAAGGTGAGGATTTCAACAGGGAACTCTTTTGCATCAAAAGGCAATCCGATTTTTTCATGACGCTCATCGATTTTTGGATGACCAGGGCTTGCCTTTGCCAGACCACTTAAGTCTCCTTTTATATCCATCAATAATACAGGTATACCCTTTTCTGACAAGTTTTCGGCAAGTACTTGTAAGGTTTTTGTTTTACCAGTACCTGTAGCACCTGCAATTAAACCATGTCTGTTCATTGTTTTAAGAGGAACATTAACAAAAGCGTTCGTCATGGTTTCGCCTCCTAACATGGCAGCACCCAGTGTGATAAAGTCTCCCTTAAAAGTATTGCCTTGTTTTATGTCATTTATGAATTTTTCCGATTTCGTCATGCTTCATATATTTTGCATAAAAATAATGTAATTTTAATCAAGTTTAAAACGCTGTTTGTTATGAAAAATAAATCTATTTTTTCTGCTCTGTGTGCAGTTTTGCTATTGTGTTCGTGCATGTCCAACCAAAATGAAATAAAATTTCACAAGTCTCATGAACCAAGTAGGGCAGAAGTACCATTTAGTGATGTAGTTGAAACAAAAAACTTGTTGTTTTTAACGGGTCAAATCGGAAAGGACCATACACTTGGTAAGCTTGTGGAAGGTGGTATTGAAGCTGAAACTACGCAAGTGATTGAAAATATAAAAGATGTACTTGAATATCATAATTTAAGTTTGGATCATGTTGTGAAATGCACGGTAATTCTAAAGGATATTAATGATTTTCAAGCTTTCAATTCAGTTTATACGTCTTACTTCACAAAAAAACCAGCACGTACAACATTCGCGGCTTTAGGCTTGGCTGGTGGTGCAAGTATTGAAATAGATGTTATTGCTTCAAAATAAAATATGGTTATCTTATTCTTGTCAACTTATCAATACAAACTTCGTTCTTCTTTCTATAAAGACTATCTTTGCCCACTATGACAAGACGAGAGCAACAGGAGCTAATAGACAAAGGTTTGCTGCTACCTTTAATGGAGGAATTTTATACAATTCAGGGCGAAGGTTACCATAAAGGGACTGCTGCATATTTTATCAGAATAGGTGGTTGCGATGTTGGTTGCCACTGGTGCGATGTTAAAGAGAGTTGGTTGGCCGAACTGCATCCACCAACTGAGACCTCAAAGATTGTTGAAAATGCAGCCAAATACAGTAATACCATTGTTGTAACAGGTGGCGAACCCTTAACTTGGGACATGGGACCTCTTACCAAACAACTAAAAGAAAAGGGATTACAAACACATATTGAAACTTCAGGTGCATACAAATTAACAGGAGTTTGGGACTGGATTTGCCTTTCACCTAAAAAGGTGAAGCTTCCAACTGAGGAAATTTATGCTAAGGCACATGAACTTAAATGTATTATTTATAATAAGGACGATTTTAGATTTGCAGAGGAGCAAGCATCGAAAGTAAACAAGAATTGTATTTTATATCTTCAACCCGAATGGAGCAAACGCGATAAGATGATGCCTTTGATAGTAGATTATGTTATGGCCAATCCGAAATGGAAAGTTTCTCTGCAAACACACAAATATTTAAATATTCCATAAAAAAAGCCTTGAGAGATCAAGGCTTTTTTATTTGAGTTTAAAATCTTATTTGGTAAACGGAACAGTAACTCTCACCTTGTCCCATCCTAAGTGCATGTGTACACCATCTTTGGCTTCTTCAAACGCAATAGAAAAGGCCTCTAAGGACTCGTCGCCCATACTTACAGGAACTTTTAGTCTGGCTACGTCGTTTTCTTCCTTGTAGAAATAACTACCCCAAACATTTAGATCTGTACTGATTATGGCAGTCCATTCTTTTTCTCCTGGAATTACATAAAATGTGTAAGTACCTGCGCTCACTTTAGTGTCACCTAGCATCATATCAGTGTACAATGTAAGTTCTGCCGCCTCATTAGCTCCAGTACGCCAAACTTTACCAGTAGGTGCAAGCTCGCTCATTTCACGACCTTTTAATTGTGGTCTACTATAAGTAATCTTGATAAGCTTGTTAGATTCTTTGTAAGAGCTTGGAAAAGATGCTGCATCCATAGGGCTCTTATCAAGTGGTTTGAATTCTTGCGCTTCAGCATTGAATGAAAATACCATCATTACAGCGAAAACAATGGTTGTAAATAATTTTGTCGGTTTCATATGTAAGTTTGTTTTTGTTGAAGCTAAAATTAGAGTTTATAAAGAGCATTTAATCGTAAGGAAATATTAAAATTTACATTTTGATACTTATCCTATTGTTTTTAACGTATTGTTATTATAATATTATCCAATAATTTGATATTTAATTATAAAAGATAACCAATTAGTTAATTTATATTTAATAAATGAAAGTTTATTCACATATTTGATTCATAATTAATAATAAAACCAAAAGTTATGTGCGGTATTGTATGCGCGTTTGAAATAAAACAAAAAAGTGAAACCTTAAGACCACAGGTTTTAGAAATGGCTAAATCCATTCGTCATCGTGGTCCAGACTGGAGTGGTATTTACAGTGATGATAAGGCAATTTTGGCGCATGAGCGTTTAGCAATTGTAGATCCGGCTTCTGGTAAGCAACCCTTATTTAGTGAAGACAAGAAACTTATTTTGGCAGCTAATGGAGAAATATACAACCACAGAGAACTGCGTGCTCAATTTCCTGATTACAAGTTTCAGACTGAAAGTGATTGCGAAGTTATTTTGGCATTGTATAAAGAGAAGGGTGTTGATTTTGTAGATGATATGAACGGTATCTTTGGTTTTGCGATTTATGATGTTGACAAAGACGACTATTTTATTGCTCGTGATCATATGGGAATTATTCCACTATATATGGGCTGGGATAAACACGGTACGTTCTATGTGGCTTCAGAATTAAAGGCATTAGAAGGTGTATGTACCAAGATAGAATTATTTCCTCCAGGACATTACCTAAGCAGTATAGATGGTGAGCTTGTACAATGGTATAAGCGCGATTGGGAAGACTACGAGGCCGTTAAAGACAATGAAACAAGTATTGCTGAGGTGCGCCAAGCGCTTGAAGATGCTGTTCACCGTCAGTTAATGAGTGATGTACCTTATGGGGTACTATTATCAGGTGGCTTAGATTCGTCAATAACCTCTGCAATTGCTAAGAAATACTCACAACGTAGAGTAGAGGCAGATGATAAAGAACAAGCTTGGTGGCCACAGTTACATAGTTTTTCGGTTGGTTTGGAAGGGTCTCCAGATTTAGCAGCTGCACAAAAAGTAGCTGATCATATCGGAACTGTTCATCACGAAATAAAATTCACCATTCAAGAAGGATTAGATGCTATAAAAGATGTTATCTATCAATTAGAAACTTATGATATCACAACAGTTCGCGCTAGTACGCCAATGTATTTAATGGCAAGGGTTATTAAATCAATGGGTATTAAAATGGTATTATCTGGTGAAGGTGCAGACGAGATATTTGGAGGTTATTTATACTTCCACAAAGCACCAAACGCAAAAGAGTTTCATGAGGAAACGGTCCGTAAGTTGAGCAAGTTGCATATGTACGATTGCTTGAGGGCAAACAAAAGTCTTGCTGCTTGGGGAATAGAAGGACGTGTGCCGTTTTTGGATAAGGAGTTTATGGATGTTGCTATGCGCATCAACCCGGAAGATAAAATGATAAATGGAGAACGTATGGAGAAATGGGTGGTGCGTAAGGCTTTTGAAGATATGCTACCTGAGAGTGTAGCTTGGAGACAAAAAGAACAATTCAGTGATGGTGTGGGCTACAGTTGGATAGACACCTTAAAAGAGGTTGTTGAAGCTGAGGTGAGCGATGAGCAATTGGCAAATGCACATTTCCGTTTTCCTATTCAAACACCACAAAACAAAGAAGAGTACTACTATAGAACAATTTTTGAAAGTCACTTCCCTAGTGATGCTGCCGCTCTAAGTGTACCACAAGAACCGAGTGTGGCTTGTAGTACTAAAATTGCATTGGAGTGGGATGAAGCGTTTAAAAATATGAATGATCCTTCTGGCAGAGCAGTAGCTAAAGTACATGAAGATGCCTATTAAACTGATTTTAACTATTACAAATAAAAAGGAGCATTTATTCAATGCTCCTTTTTTGTAACAATTTTACTACATTTATGTACATATATATTAACCATCCAATTCTACTTTAATTTCCTGCTTGCAGAATCCTGTAAGCTATGATTATATTCTTTAGGCGAAGACGTCATTATCACAACAGAATTTTGATTCATCAAAATCAAAGGTCTAGTAGACCATTGGTGAAGATAGCCACTTGCGGCATTTATAATAACTCAATTATTGCGCTATGATAAAGTTCTTTAGAAAAATACGTCAACGTTTATTATCTGAAAATCGTTTCAGCAAATACCTTTTGTATGCCATTGGAGAAATTCTATTGGTTGTTATTGGTATTCTAATTGCCCTTAACATTAATAATAATAATGAGCTAAAAAAGCAACGCGCACAAGAGTTACATTATTTGAAAAATATTAAGACCGATTTAAAACTTAATATCGCACATTTAAATAACTACATCGCCACGCGACAAAAAGCAATTAACTCCGCCAATGCAATTATAGCACATTATGAAGGTCAACCAATTGAGGATTTAAAAGCGTTTAGTAGAAAAACGATTGATATTTATACTTGGCAAAAATTTTCACAAATAAATAACACCTTTCAAGAACTTATGAATTCGGGTAATCTTGCCTTAATTTCTAACGATTCAATTAAGGGTATTCTACTTAATATGGAATCACTCTATAAATCCTTAAAAAGTGAAGAGGAACATTTTAGATACGATGCCGAAATTATGCTTTATGAACCGTCCTATAAGATGATGGATATGAATCCCATAGTTCAAAACTACATGTACTATGTTAGTGAAGGAGCTGTCGGAGAGAATAGAGACCTACCAAAGGTTGAGTTTGAGGCCATGCTTAAAGATACGCAGCAAAAAAATGGCTTTGTAATGGCAGTATATGAATTTACTGTGATGAACAACCAGTTTAGGCAAATGAAAGATATGTGTCAAAAACTAATTGAACTTATTGATAAAGAGATTGAGCTCGATGATTAAATTCTTTCGTCATATTCGCCACTCATTAATCCAAGAAAACAATATGGGAAAATACCTTAAATATGCCATTGGAGAGATACTGCTTGTAGTAATGGGAATTCTAATTGCGCTACAGATAAATAACTGGAATGAGGAAAGAAAAGATAGAAAAAGGGAACAGGTCATTTTGAAAAACTTACAAATAGACTTTAAAACCAATATTAACAACGTTAATGAAGCTTATGATAGCTTCATGCAGGCATATGATGCATCAGCTTCCTTGCTCGAAATTATTAGAAGTAATGCTGAAATTGATAATACTGAAATTGAACATTTAATTGATGAAATTATTAATAAAACAATGTCTCTTGATATTATAACAGGATCCATTGACGAAATGCTAAATACAGGATCTATTAACCTTATAAGAGATACTGATTTAAGAAAACAACTATCTAATTGGTCGTATTATCAAACCGATACAGAAGACGATATTGTAATTTACCGAGACTATTTATTTGACTTATTTATTCCTTCATTAACAAATAAGGTATTATTGAGGAATATGGAAACTCCTGACTTTTTTGAAGAAGATATTAACTTTAAAAATATTTCTAAATCAAGTTTTAAGGTGAACTACAGCCAAACAATTAGAACTGTACAATTTGAAAATCAGGTGTATAACAATGCCTTAAATTATATGTATGCCTTAAATTCTTATAAAGTATTTAATAACTATCTAAATGAGACTTTGAACTTAATAGAAACAAATATTAATGATTAACTTCTACCGGATTAGTTTTAATTTACAAATAACAACCCAAAATATGAAAAGACTAAAACTCCTGGTTATTTGCATGCTATTATTGCCAATAACAAACTATGCCCAAAGACGCAAAAAGAAAGTCACAGAACCGACTGTAAAACTTACAGATTCCATGTTTCATGGCTTAAAATGGCGAAACATTGGACCCTTTAGAGGAGGAAGAAGCGTTGCATCTTCTGGTGTCATTGGGCAACCACAAACCTATTATATGGGCTCCACTGGAGGTGGTGTTTTCAAAACTACCGACGCTGGTATTACCTGGAATAATATTTCTGATGGGTTTTTCAAAATGGGATCTGTTGGCGCCATAGCCGTCTCAGAAAGTGATACTAATATTGTTGTGGTTGGCATGGGAGAGCATGCGGCACGAGGTGTTATGACCTCTATGGGAGATGGCGTTTACAAATCTATGGATGCAGGGAAGACCTGGGAACATTTAGGCTTGGAAAAATCGCGTCATATTTCTGATGTCATTATTCATCCCCAAAATCCAGATATTATTTTTGTTACTGCGCAAGGTGCACAATATGCCCCAACAAACGAAAGAGGAATTTATAGAACCATGGATGGTGGTAAAACTTGGGAACGTATTCTATTTATCAATTCTACAACTGGAGCATCATCCTTGTCTATGGATATGAACAACCCTCGTATTTTATATGCGTCTATGTGGCAACATCGTCGTTATCCGTGGCTTATTGAATCTGGTGGCGAACATTCAGGTTTATATAAATCTGTTGATGGTGGTGATACTTGGAATAAATTGGAAGAAGGATTGCCAGAAACCTTTGGTAAATCTGGAATATCTGTTTCAAGAGCCAATTCAGAACGTGTATTTGCAGTAATAGAGGCCGAAGGTGAAAAAGGAGGCGTGTATCGTTCTGATGATGCAGGAGAAACGTGGAATCAGGTCAACAGTAATCGAGTGAATATTGCGCGATCGTGGTACTACATGGAGGTTTTTGCCGATCCTCAAAATGAAAATGTGGTCTATGTCTTAAATGCTCCTGTGATGAAATCTATTGATGGAGGCCGTAGTTTTTCTAATATTCCGGTACCTCATGGTGATAATCATCACCTTTGGATTAATCCACACGACAATACCAATCTCATCAATTCTAATGATGGTGGTGCCAATATTTCATTTAATGGCGGAAAGAGTTGGAGTACCCAACAAAATCAACCAACAGCTCAGTTTTATAGAGTAATAACCGACAATTTGGTGCCTTACAACGTGTATGGAGGTCAACAAGATAACTCAGCCATTGCCATTGCTAGTCGCACCAACGATGGTGGTATTGATTGGAAAGACTGGTACTCTGTTGCAGGAGGAGAAAGTGCTTTTCTGGCTTTTGATCCTGATAATCCAGAGACCGTATTTGGCGGTACCTACCAAGGTAATATAAGTAAATGGACCAAAACCTCTAGGGAGCAAAAGGCCATAAAACAGTATCCGGAATTAGGCCTAAGTATAGCACCTAAGGACTCTAAATACCGCTATAATTGGAATGCGCCCATTATTTCATCACCTCATAACAGATCAACCATTTATCATGCTGGTAATGTGGTGTTTAAAACTACCGATGGTGGTAGTTCTTGGGAAGTTGTTAGTCCAGATCTCACCAAGAACGAAAAAGAAAAGCATGGACCAGGTGGTGGACCTTTTACCAATGAGGCTGCAGGAGGTGAAAACTATAATACCATTACGTCTTTAGTCGAGTCGCAACATAAGGAAGGAATTCTGTATGCAGGTACTGACGACGGTTTGTTGCATATAACAAAAGATGGCGGTAATAACTGGGAGAATATCACACCAGAAGGCATTGAGGATGGTATAGTAAACAGTATAGATGTGTCTGAACATGATCCAGCAACGGCCTATGTAGTCATTATGCGCTACAAATCTTTAGACCTGAACTCTTATATTTTTAAAACTACAGATTATGGTAAATCCTGGACTAAAATTGTGAATGGTCTCAATGACCCCAATGGATTTGCACGTGTTGTACGAGCCGATAAAAAACAAAAGGGTTTGCTATATGCAGGTACTGAAACAGGACTGTATGTCTCAAATGACGATGGGTTGCATTGGCAACGTTTCAACTTAAATTTACCTACGGTTACTATAAATGACCTTATTATTCAAGATAATGACCTGGTGGCAGCCACTTCTGGTCGAAGCTTTTGGATTTTGGATGATTTAGGTGCCTTACAGAATATGAGTGCAACGCCCAAATCAGTAGAAATATATCAACCAAAACCGAGTTTCCGAATATTTGGAGGGACGTCATCCGCCACAGGACAAGGTCAAAACCCAAGGAGTGGTGTCACCTTTGACTATTACTTAGGTAAAGATGCTGATACCTTAGATTTAAAATTAAGCGTTCTAGAGGGATCAAAAATTATAAGAACGTATACTAATCAGGAACCAAAAGACTTTAAATCATGGCCTGGTGGACCAAGTAAACCAGAGGTATTGCCCTCAAAAAAAGGCTACAACAGATTTACATGGAACTTTAATAGAGAGTCCTTACCAGCAATTAATAAGGTATTTGTTTTTGGTGGACTATCTGGATCTAGTGTGGCGCCAGGAGATTATACCTTAAGATTATCATTAGAAGGTGAAACTGTAGAGACCATGGCTACCATTCTTCCAAATCCGGATATAGGTACCGATCCAAAGGATTTTGCTGAGCAACAGCAAATACTTGTAACTATTGAAAATACAATCAGAGATATGCATACATCCGTTAACCAAATGCGCTCTGCAAAAAAGCAACTTAATAGTTATGCAAAACTTTTAAAAGATAATGACGACGCAAAAGCGCTTATTGAAAAAGGTGAAGCATTATTAAAACGCATAAATAGTTGGGAGGAGAATCTAATACAGGCCAAACAGAAAACCTTCCAGGATGTTATTAATTTTAATAACAAACTCAATGCGCAACTCATTAATCTGCTTAGCTATATAGACCAGGCAGACCCTAAGGTAACTCAAGGTGCCAAGGAAAGGTTTGCTGATTTAATGAAGGACTGGCAAGTCTATAAAAATGAGCACAATGCCATAATAAACAACGAAATGGCAGCTTATAATCAAGCTTACAAAGACTTGAATTTACCTGCTATTATTTTAAATAAGAATTAATCATTAATCAATAAACAAATAATTATGAAACAGAAACTGATCTATTTACTATCAACCATTTTGTTGGTTCAATTGAGTTTTGCTCAAGGAACTCGACTTTTGAGAGATCCTGATTTGAGTAGCACACATATCACATTCACCTATGGTAGTGATGTTTGGATTGTAGACAAAACAGGAGGTTTAGCAAAAAGGATTACAAGTACACCAGCAATTGAATACCAACCCTACTTTTCTCCTGATGGAAAATGGATAGCTTTTTCATCTAACCGTTCTGGTAGACCTAATGCCTACATCGTATCCATTGAAGGTGGAACGCCAAAACAGTTAACATGGCATCCCTCTGGCTCTGCAGTAAGAGGATGGACACCAGATGGCAAGTCCTTATTAATTGCAAGTGCAAGGGATACAGCACCCAGTCCTTATGAGCGCTTATATACAATTTCAGTAGAAGGGGGCTTACCCAAATTAATCTCGTCTCAATGGGGTTACGATGGGGATTATTCACCAGATGGAACTCAAATGATTATTGATAAAATGGATCGCTGGGATGCAGAGTGGCGTGCTTATAGAGGAGGACAAAACACACCTCTTATTCTTATGGATTTAGATACTCAAAATGAAACTTTATTACCTAATACTGATCGTACTACAGATATCAAACCGTTTTGGTTGAATGATAAAATTTATTTTTTATCTGATCGCGATTTGGTGGCCAATATTTGGTCTTATGACCCAAGTTCATCAGAACTATCTCAAGTAACCAAATTCAAGGGTTCTGACATTAAGAATGTTTCTGGTCATGGAAACATGCTTATTTATGAAAGAGATGGCTACATCCATACGATGGACATTTCTTCAGGCAAAACTTCCCAGCTCAATATTGAAGTAGTTGGAGATTTCCCTTGGGCTGAAACCAAATGGGAAAATGTTACAGATAGAGCTGAATCAGCATCATTATCACCAAACGGTAAAAGAGTCATCCTCGAAGCACGAGGTGATATCTTCACGGTACCTGTTGAATTTGGAGATTCCAGAAATATCACGAACACTTCTGGTGTGGCAGATCGCAGACCGCTTTGGTCACCAAAGGGAGACAAAATTGCATGGTTTTCAGACGAAAACAAAAAGAATTACCAGTTAGTCATTAGTAACCAAGATGGAACAGAAATTTTTGATAAGATAAAAATTGGAGAATCTAAATTAGGATGGGATCCAAGTTGGTCGCCTGATGGCAATCACATTGCTTTTGTTGACGATGATGTACGATTAAGAGTGGTTGATCTTAAAACCAAGAAGGTCAAAACCATTGCTATTGGTGGCACTAATCTAGAAAGAGGCTCCATTGAAATGAAATGGTCGCCTGATTCTAAATGGATTGCCTACGCCAAAACAGGAGATAATATGCTCAGACAGATTTATCTATGGTCTACGGACTCAGGAAAATCTACGGCAATTACAGATCCTTTTGCAGACTCTTTCTCACCTGCCTGGGACCTCAATAAAAAACAACTGTATTTCTTAGCTAGTACAAATATTGCTTTAGGATCTGGATGGGCCAATACAAGTGCTATGACAGCCGATGAAACCTATGCTGCCTATGTAGTTAATTTGGATGCAGAGGATAAGTCTCCATTTAAACCAAAAAGTGATGAGGAGGAAGTTAAAGATGAAGATTCATCAGATGATAAAGATGACAAGGATGACAAGAAAGAGGATAATGACAAAAAGAAGGAAGGCAATGGCCTTAAAATTGATTTTGACAATATCGGAAGACGCACACTAGCACTACCTGTTCCTGTTCGTAATTATGCCTATATATTAGCAGGTCCAGAAAATACAGCGTTCCTAGCAGAACGCATTCCGAATAGTAGAGGTCTAACACTCCATAAATTCGATTTAAAGAAACAGGAATCCAAAGAATTTACCTCAGGCGCGAGCGGCACATTTATCACGGCAAATGGAAAACACATGCTAGTGCGATTAAATGGAAGTTGGAAGCTCGTCAAAACGAGTGGTGCCAATGCTAAGGGTGCAGAATCTATCAAGCCAAACCTTCAAATGAAACTTGATAGAGCTAAAGAATGGGAACAAATGTTTGAAGAAGCTTGGCGTTATGAACGCGATTATTTCTATGATCCTAATATTCATGGACGAGACTGGAATATGGTTTATAAGCGCTATGCGCCACTAGTGCCATTTGTTAAACATAGGGCAGACCTAACCTATATATTTGATCAAATGAACGGTGAATTATCCGTTGGTCATAGCTTCGTTGGTGGTGGTGATTATCCGGATGTAGAACGCAACCAGGTAGGACTTCTAGGTGCTGATTTGAGTCTTTCGAATGGACGTTACAAGATTGATCGCATTTATACCACAGAGAACTGGAATCCAGGATTAGAAGGACCTCTAGATGCTCCAGGCTTAAATATTAAGGGAGGCTATTACATAGTGGGTATTGACAATAGAGAACTTAAGGCTGAAGACAACATATTTGAATTCTTGGATGGAACGGCTGGGAAGCAAACGGTTTTACATTTAAATTCCTCACCTGAATTTAAAGGGCATTGGACAGAAATCGTAGAACCATTAAGAAGCGAGAATTCTTTGAGACAACGAACTTGGGTCGAAGATAATCGGCGTCGAGTGGAGGAACTATCAAATGGAAGACTAGGTTACATATGGGTGCCAAATACGGGTGGTCCAGGCTTTGTATCCTTCAATCGCTATTTCTTTGCACAACAGGATAAGGAAGGTGCAGTAATAGACGAACGTTTTAATGGAGGTGGTTTATTAGATGATTACATGGTAGATTTAATGACTAGAGATACAAGAGCAGCACTGACTAATGAAGTGCCAGATGGAAAACCAATGAAATTACCAGCTGGTATTATGGGACCGAAGGTGTTATTGATTAATGAGCTGGCTGGATCAGGAGGCGATTTCTTCCCTTGGGTCTTCAGGCAACAAAAAGCAGGTAAGTTAATTGGTATGCGTACTTGGGGCGGTTTAGTAAAATCATCTACACACTATCTTATGATTGATGGAGGTCGCCTTACATCGCCAGACAATGCCGTATTTGATCCAATCAATAATAAGTTTATTGCAGAGAATGTCGGCGTGCCACCTGATATTGAGGTAAGACAGGATGCCAAGTCTTTAAGACAAGGCGGTGATCCTCAATTAGAACGCGCGGTTCAAGAATTAATGAAGCTATTAGGAACCAAGAGAGAGATCAAGGTGCCGCCATTTAACAAACCAGCAAACGGAAACTAAAAACTAATGCCACACTCAGTTTAACTTGGTGTGGCACATTATTATGTTGAACTTTGTGTAACAAATAGATACAAAGTTCAACCAATAATAACGCTAACCCAACCTACCCTCATAGTCATGCAACAGGGCTGTGTGTCTGTTTTTTTAATGCACTTGTGTTTTGGTGATATGTATAATCGCTAAAACTTTACCAAATGGGAATATTCTGGGACCTCATGCAACAAAATGAGCTCAACAAACAACAGGAACAGGCCAATAGCTTGGAGGAGCGTGTTGAACAACTTGAAGCTGAATTAACAACCACCAAAACTTTATTACGAAAAACATTGGAAGCTCTCGAAACGCATCTTAATACAGATATCGATGGCGATGGCCAGCTAGGATGATAAAGTTTTTTAGACATATTCGTAAACGCTTGCTTCAGGAAAATCGCTTCAGGAAATACTTGCTATATGCCATAGGTGAGATTATCTTAGTTGTTATAGGGATTCTTATTGCCTTGCAAGTCAATAATTGGAATAATAATCGTTTAAACAAAACCCTTGAAAAAAAGACTTTGATTAGCCTTAAAAGTGATCTGATGCTTCAGGAAGAAATCATTCGGAGACAGATTAATAAGGAAGATTTTTTTATGGCGTATGTGGACTCCAGTCGCAGCATGATCAATTCAAAAATTGAGGTTAACAAGCTAGCCACTTTTCTTGATACCCTTTCTGTACGTCTCACTTTTGTATCAAATAGAGTAACTTTTGATAATATGGGTTCTGGCGGAAAAACAACAGTAATAACTAACCCAGATTTGCACAAAAAAATTGTTGAGTACTATCAGTTTCTAGATTATACGGAAAACGTAGTAAACCATAATAACCTTTATAGAGTGAATAGCCAGTTCGGCACCTATGTGCTAAATAATAAATTGGGAATACAGATTAGTGAAGATGGTCAGCTTTTTCTTAAAAGTGAATTAAGGCCAGACCAAAAGTATGGCTTTATTAAACAATTGGAAGGCAGACACTATAGTGCGGAAAATAGCAGGAACAAGTGTGCACTTTTGTTGGAGCGTACCCAGGATTTAATAGGTTTAATAGATGATGAAATAGAACAACATGATTAAGTTCTTCAGACAAATACGCTATAATTTTTTGAAAGAGAATAATATGGGAAAATATTTAAAATATGCCATTGGTGAAATTATCCTTGTGGTTATTGGTATTTTAATTGCTCTACAGGTTAATAACAGCAACGAAAACCGAAAGAAAAAGGTTCAAGAACGGGTATTTTTAGAACAATTGCATGATGATTTCGAGGCTAACCAAGAAGCCATTAGTTCTTATAAAATGCTCTATGACATTAATAGAAAACATCTAGATGTTATATTAAGACATACAGGACCAAAGGTAGAAGTGCCTCCCGCTGCAGTTTTCGACTCTATTCAATCTTTAAATTCGCCACAGGTAGAACTCCTTTACGCAACTAATGATACGCAATCTGGACTTAGTTTTGATTTACTTTCAAACAGTACTTTAAAGCAAACCATTAAACAATTTCCTATTGTATTCAAATTATATCAGAGTGATGAAGCAGAATTGAATGAATTGTTGTTACAGCAACGCAAAATTCACCAACGTTATGTGCCTTTAACTGCCATGATGAAAAGAAGGTATAAACAAGAGCACTTTAAGGTAGATTCGCTTGGCTTGATTCGGGATATGCAATTTCAAAACATTACTGCAGATCGCTTATGGGTCTCAAACGCGGCAGAACGTAGATTTGTGCAAGTTGAAACTTATAATGATTCGATAGTAAAGCTCATTGAAACTGAATTAAAAAAGTATGATTAAATTCTTTAGACATATACGAAAATCACTTTTAGAACAGAACAAAATGGGAAAGTATTTTAAATACGCTATTGGTGAAATATTGTTAGTTGTTATTGGGATTTTAATTGCACTGCAGATAAACAATTGGAATGAGAATAGAAAATTACGACTTGTAGAATTAGAGCTATTAGAGAATATTAAATCCGACTTAATGCAATCTAAGATATCCATAGATGATATGGTCTCTAACAATACAGGACAGATTGCAATGTATAAAAAACTATTGTATTACGTTAAAGAAGATTTGCCAGAACATAAAGGACTTTATAGATATTTTGGAAATATCCCAACATGGACTACACCTTACCTTTATTTTTCTGCCTATGAAACCTTAAAAATAAAAGGTGTTGATTTAATACAAAATGACTCGCTTAAGACCCAAATCATAGATATGTACGATAATGAATATGCATACTTAATTGGTGATTGGGATAAGTGGGAATGGAATAATAATCAATCCATTTCTATGCCTTTTTACACAAAACATTTTCGCAGAGATTCTATAGATGTAAATATAGCTAAACCAAATAATTTTGAAGCATTAAAGGATAATGATGAATTTTCGAATATAATATCACTTCTTTTATTTACAAGAACGAAAGGTGTAAGAGAAGGTAAACGGATTGCATTGAAGTTGGAAGAGTTAATTAATAGCATCGAATCCGAATTAGATCAAAGATAAAGTATGATTAAATTCTTCAGACATATTCGTAAATCCCTTCTTTCAGAAAATAAATTCAGTAAATATCTGATTTATGCCATTGGAGAAATTGCACTTGTAATGATTGGAATTTTATTGGCATTACAAGTAAATAATTGGAATGAAAACAGAAAAGCTGAAGAGAAAGAACTCAAGCTTTTAATAGAATTAAAAGATGACCTTATAGAGACTAAGAAAGATTTAATGACGGATATCGAAAGAATACCACAGCTTCTCAATATTACAAATGCTTTATACAAATCCATTAATGAAGGCAAAATTTCGGAGACTGACCCTTTCAAATTACCACAAGGATATCTACTTGTATACCCTATACTTTATCCAAAATTAAGTGCCTACGAAGCAATACAATCAGAAGGAATTTCTATAATTTCTAATGATAAACTAAGAAAAGAAATTACAGACTTTTATCAGTTGCATCTTAATAGAGTAGCATGGGCAGAAGAAAAGCTAGAAGAACTTAACAACAAAGTTTTAAAACCATATTTAATTGCTAATTCTGCTTATGGCAGCGGATGTAAAGATTGTGCTGATTTATATGAATTGTTGCGCACCAATAAAGGGACACGCGGACAATTTTACATTCTGAGTCACGTGGACGATGAATTAGTTCATATGCTAAAAGATAATTTTAACTGGTTGAACGTAATAAATCGACGCTATTTGGCATTGTCTGAAACCATTGATGACATGATAGTATTAATTGACCAAGAAACTAATTTTAAATGATAAAATTCTTTCGTAAAATACGCTACAATCTTATGAGTGATAACAAAACGGGGAAATACCTTAAGTATGCCATAGGCGAAATTGCCTTGGTAATGATTGGAATTTTGCTGGCATTGCAAGTCAACGAATGGAATAACGAACGTAACCGAAAAAAGGCAGAACAGGTTATCATAGAGCAACTCATTACTGATTTGTCGCAATCGCAATATGAGTTGGAAGAACGAGAATCTCGCAATTTAAGAAGTGCAAGGGAATATTCGCAGGTACTACGTGCTTTTTTTAAAATCGAATTGCCAGATGATGTAGAGAAGTATGTTAGAAGTGGTGGTGGAAGTGGCGTATATAGTCCTGTGCTGGGAACAATGCAGTCTATTATTAATTCTGGGAGGTTAGACATCATCAGTTCCAAGCAGCTTAAAAACGATATTGTAGCCTATGTAGAAGCCGTAGGCTACAGGCTTAAGGACATTAACAGGTATGAGGAAAGCTATTTTAGACCTGGAGTAGCCCTTTTAAACGACGCTATTCCAAGTTCATATCACTCTAAAGACATCATTAATGCACAGGGTAAATCATGGCGATGGAAATGGGACTATAACAAAAATCTTAATTGGACACCGGAGTTTATTGAAAAAGTGCCGTTTAAAGCGGATTTGACTCAATTATTTCAGGATAAGAATTTTTTCGTTGCTAATGAGAAATTGCATCTCTATCATCGCAATATTTCATGGAAATACCGCGAAATTCTTAATCGCACTAATGAGTTGTTGATTAAACTATATCTTGCTTCCGGCAAATACCATCAGCTGGGCAAAAATCTTTCCGATGATAATTATTATATAGTCTTTGAAGCTGAGGACTTGCAAATCCTTAAACGCGCAGATGCCTTGTTAAGCAATCCTTCAAAATGGAACAAAAACGATGATGATAATTGTGATAACAATAGTGCTATGGGAAATTATAGTCTTGAGTGCGCACTCAAATCCGCTTCTCAAGAAGTGGTTGGTGAGTGGGAAGATGAGCCACATAGACCAGCGATTAGATTGGTTTTACGTAGACTTTTGGAAGACGAAAACAGACGTTATGTAGAAGATATGGTTGAAGACTGGAACAATCACCCAGACACCACTTTTGAAGACGTCAAGAACTTATTGAGCGATTGCATTGAGATCACAGAAAATCAACTAACAACCAATGATTAAATTCTTTAGACATATCAGAAAATCTTTATTAGAACAAAATCAAATGGGGAAATACTTTAAATATGCTATTGGTGAAATTCTGCTAGTTGTAATAGGAATACTAATAGCATTACAGATTAATAATTGGAATGAAAGACGGAAAGCTACGATTGAAGGGTTGGTATTATTAGAAAACATATACGAAGACATTAAGTATAACTTAGATAAAATAGATTTTGTTTATGCCTGGGATTCAACACAAAATGACAGAAACAAAAAGTTAATTCAACTTTTATTTGACCAGAATTCAACCTATCACGATTCTTTAGAGATTTATTTTGGATCCGTAACACGATATGAAGTTTTTTCTCCAAGACGAACTGCCTACGAGACGTTAAAGACCAAAGGCTTGGAATTAATTAGAAATAAAACTCTTAGATCTAAAATTACTGAACTTTATGACGAAGTCTATGTTCTAAACGATATGGTGCTAGAATTTAGAAAGGAAATACATCTCAAGCACGTTCCAATATTTAACAACAGATTTTTAACGCTTGATGAAGTAGAATATAAAGTCCCGATAGATTTCAATTCCCTTAAAAACGATAAGAAGTTTATCAATACCCTTTCTTACATTTTAGCAGAGAGCGACAATTTTCTTGAACATCACAACAACATGAGAGCGCAAACAAAACAATTAAGGGATATCATATTTGAAGAACTTAAAAGTCATGATTAAATTCTTTAGACATATCAGAAAATCATTAATAGAACAAAACCAAATGGGGAAATACTTTAAATATGCTATTGGTGAAATACTGCTTGTGGTTATAGGTATTCTTATTGCCTTACAGGTCAATAACTGGAATGAAACCAGAAAGCGTCAAATAGAATTAGATAAACTGCTTAATGACATTGAGCAGGATTTAATTGCTAATTATCATCAAGCTAATGGTGCCCTAAGATTTTACAAAAAACAAGATTCAATTGCCAAACTGATTGCGGCTAAAGACCTCACGGCAAAGGACTATAGAGACAATTATAATTTAAATTATTACGCAGGAAATTGGGATTACTATGTGCCCAGTGATAAGAATTTAAATCAGTTTGTAGATGCAGAAAAAATAATTGCTTTAAAATATAAGCCCGTTTTAGAATCGGCCAAAACATTACAACTATACAAAACGGTTTTAGATGATACCTGGTCTAATCTCGAGCAGAATATCGATGAAAACGTTAACTCACTTTCGTCTTGGCCATGGTTTGTAAAAAATGATTCTGTGTCGTCCGCAAACCGATTAGACTATATGTTACACAATCCAGAATACGAGATTATGGCTTTAAGGTATTGGATTATGATACAAAATTATTATGATAAAGTCTCACGCTATCGTGCTCAGTCCATGGCAACCTTGGCCACTATAAAACAGATTTCGTCAAACTACAGTACCGAACAAATCGAGGTGTTGTTTCAAGGTTTGGGGATGCCGCCATACATGGAATACGATTGCAACATTCCCTCATCTGAGTTAAAACACCAGCGCGATATGAGATCAAGTGCACTTTACGGTAATTTAACCGCTAATGAAATTCGGCTTTATGTCACCAACAATGAAGGAAGAAAAGTGAACGACTTTTATTTGTCTCCCTACCAATTTAAGACCATTCCTGGCTCTGAGTATTTTGGTATTGATGGTGACAACAATATACTTGTTCAGTACCTAGGTGAAAATGACGAATGCATAAAAAAGTACGGTGTTCCAGAAAATGGGTACCTCATTATCAAATAATTCTTGCATGATTAAATTCTTTCGTCATATCCGTCGTTCACTCATAAACCAAAACCAAATGGGAAAATACTTTAAATACGCCATAGGTGAAATCCTATTGGTTGTGATAGGTATCTTGATAGCCTTGCAAATAAACAATTGGAATGAAAACCGAAAAGACTTTAAAATGAGTGTTGAATTCCTTAAGGGAATTGGTGACGATTTAAGAAAAGATGTCCTGCTTGTAGATAGTGTATTACGTTTAAACAAGGAATCCTTTAGTGTAGTAAGCAGTATTGATTCCGTTTTTCATAAAAAGCATTTTTATCAAGCTAAGAAATTCAGCCAATTTTTTGGTGCTCCAGATACTTTAGATTATGCACATGTATTTTATAGGCCAACATCCTTTAGACCAATTAATGGCACATACAATTCACTCATTGCAGACGGTAAAACTACACTGATTAAAAACAAACAATTGTTTGAGAAAATTCAACGCATATATAATGAAAACCATCAGCGTGTTGCAAGTAACTATGAGGCCATTAAAGATTTAGAAATAAAATTAGGTTGGGCATATGCTGTTGAAAAAAAGCAATGGACCTATACGGATTTAAAGCGTGCTAAGCGCGAAAAGATTTTTTATGATGTCGTGAATTTTACGGAGGAGAAATACTGGTATTCCCAAAATTTGCTGAGAATAAAAGAGAATAGCCAAGAGGTCATCTCACTCATTGAAAATGAAATAACCAATGATTAAATTCTTCCGTCAAATACGTCGCTCACTCATAAACCAAAACCAAATGGGAAAATACTTTAAATACGCTATTGGTGAAATTATACTTGTGGTGATTGGGATTCTTATAGCGCTCCAGATTAATAATTGGAATGAAAATAGAAAAGAGTTATACAATGAAGCTAAGGTATTAAAAACATTAAACGACGAGTTTTTAGAAAATAAAATCACATTAGATTCTACTTTGGTTTTATTAAATACGACTGCAGATGCATTAAGCTTTGTGCTTGACAACATTGATAAAACACCTATAATAGATATCACGCCTGTTCAATTGGACAGTGTATTATTTAGCACCATAGCAAATCCTTATTGGAAAAAAAGCGAATACACGCTAAGAAATTTAGAAAACTCAGGTCAGTTAAGTAGTTTATCCAATCAAAAATTAAAAACTAAACTTTACGAATACTCTTTAGCCCTTACTGATATTGAAGATAAAGATAGTGATGCTACAATTGCCTTTAATCAACTTCTAAATTATTTTAAAATTAATGGTTCATTAAGAAACCTCGATGCAAATGGTATTAATATTAGAGAGGGAAGAACAAGATTAGATTACAATCATATAAGTTTCTTCTCTGATATTGTTTTTGAAAATTCTATAGATGATTGTTTAGTATATATTAGACAAAGGATACAAAGATACACTAAGGCCAAAGCAATTATTCTAGAAATAATAAGCATTACAAATAATAGCAATGATTAAATTCTTCCGTCAAATACGCAAATCACTTTTAGAACAGAACAAAATGGGCAAATACTTTAAATACGCTATTGGAGAAATACTGCTCGTGGTCATAGGGATTCTAATTGCACTACAGATAAACAATTGGAATACGGACAAAAATAAAAACATTGAAGCCACATTATTTTTAAATCGAATACTATCTGAAATTGATGCTAATAAACTTGAAATTGATAAACAGATTGACATTGAACAAAATCAAAAAGAAAGTGCAAGGCAAATTTTGCATTTAATTGGTAAAGACTATCATGAAAGATCGTCCAGAAAACTTGATAGTTTAGTTTATATAATCCTTTTTGGCAATTATCTTGATTTGGCGACTTCAACCATGGAAGAAGGATTTAACTCCGGACAAGTTGCACTAGTGGGCTCAGAACAAATCCGTAATGCTTTATATAAGATAAAGGCAGAAATTTCGGATGTAGAACAATCTATTCTTAAAGGAAATATAGATATGAGAAATAATTTATTTCCATATTTATATGACTACTTTAACTGGCGTAAAATGGACTATACTTATTCTGCTAATGGTGAGGAAATTGGAGCTTCATATTTTAATTCTAACAATAAAGCACTATTGACTAGTATGAAATTTGAAAGTCTTATGGATAACAGATTTTGGGCATGTAACCAGCAACTTGATAAACTCAATAACCTCAAGGATAAATTATTGAACCTTGAAAATTTAATTCTTAATTTCTTAGAAACGGAAGGTGATGATTAAGTTCTTTAGAAATTCACGTCAATCTTTAATTATGCAAAATAAGTCAAGTAAATATCTTAAATACGCTATAGGTGAAATTATTCTCGTGGTAATTGGGATTCTCATCGCACTGCAGATTAACAATTGGAATGAGAAATCCAAATCAAAACAGTCTGCAGAGGTACAATTAAGTCAATTGAACCAGAATATTTCAGCCGATCTTATCCTCTTAAACACATTAAATCAGAATGTGAAATCTAATTTATCATCATGCCAAAATCTATCGGCTCAATTTCAACTTATAAAACCTTTCGATTCTTTAACAACAAGTTACATTATAGATAATTTGTTTGAACGGAATTTTTATTTCAACAGTTCTGCTTACGACAAATTAAACCAAAGTGGTGAATTTATAATCTTATCAGAAGCCTTACAGAGGAATATCACTTATTACTATAATTTATTAAACCGAGTAAAAGAACGTGAAGAAATTTCCAACACCTTTATAAAGAAAGATTTAGAGCCCTATTATTTCGATAATTACAGCGAATATCACAGAAAAGGAAGTAATCTCCATCCTATAGTGAGCAATTATTACAAACATGACAAGAGAGAACCAATAGTGCTTAACGTCGAAAAAATAAAAAATGATAATAAAATGTCAACGTTAATGTTCGCGAGGTATTACCAATTACAAAATCAACAAGAAATATACACAGAGGCTATAAATAAGGCTCATGATATTCAAGAATTAATTAACGAGTATCTGAATGTAGATAATGATTAAATTCTTTAGGCATATCCGTAAATCACTGATCGAAAAAAATCAAATGGGAAAATACTTTAAATATGCTATAGGCGAGATACTACTTGTGGTTATTGGTATTCTTATAGCATTGCAAATCAATAATTGGAATAACAATAGAAACGATCGCTTAAAAGAAAAACAATTACTCATTAACTTAAGACAAGAATTTAAATCTAACTTGAATGAACTAACGTTTGATCATCAAATTAATACAAACTGCCTCAACGCGTTATATAATTTTTTACAATCCGATAAAACCATATTAACACCAAGTGAGATTGATAGTATGACAGGTGTTTTTACCACATTTGCCAGTTTTGATGCGAGAGTAGGAATAATTAATGAGACCATTGCCTCAGGTAAATTAGACCTTATTCAAAATGATTCTCTTAAAAACAAACTCAGTCAATGGACAGGAGAACTTAATGATTTGGCAGAAGATATTGTGATTAGAAGAGAGCATTGGTTAAAGCACTTGTCACCTATTGTAAGAAAACATATCCCAATTAGAAATACAGATAAATATGCCTACAGATCAGATTATAGCAGAGATAGTATAATTAATCCAATTACTGTACCAAAAGAAAACTATAAAACATTTGTTAACTCTTTAGAGGTAGATGGTGTCATTATGGATCATTATTTAAATCAAAGTTACGTTCATATCAATGAAAAACAGATTCAATCATACATAGAAAATATTATATCTATGATAGATGAAGAACTAGATGAGGTTAATGATTAAATTCTTTCGAAATATACGTCAATCCTTAATTATGCAAAATAAGTCAAGCAAATACCTAAAATACGCTATAGGTGAAATCCTGTTAGTCGTTATTGGCATTTTAATCGCCGTACAAATTAACAACTGGAACGAATCACGAAAATCTCAGTTTCAAGAAACTAAATTAGTCAAACAGCTTTTACAAGATGCCATTGCAGATTCATTATTCTTTCAGTCTAGAATTCAATTTCAAAAAATGAATGACACCCTTTTCAATGATCTTATTAATTTTAGTATGAATCCAGAATCTGATTCTATAGCAAATCGATCTGTCAATGCAAGTCCATTCTTTTCAAGATTGGCCTATCAATCAAACTTAATCAATAATAATCCAGATGCATATGACCAGGTTTCCAATGATTCGATAAAGCATAAACTTCGGCAATACAATGCAAGGTATGAATACGTGGTTCAAAGTATAGAACTTAGTAATAGAATTAGGGAGCAATATGGCCTTCCGCTTCAAATTGCGAACAGTCAAAAATTAAATGATCTTCTGGACAATACTGAAGTTAAGATAAAAGATTTGGATTTTATTACCAACGATAAAAATGCAATTTCTACAATTAATCAGTTCAAGAATTTTGGTCTAAACTATCTTATACAAGTGCAGAATTTTTTGGTTGTTAATGAGGAATTAAAACAGATGCTGTCTCGTTATCTTAATAATAATGAATAGACTCAAAATATTTGATATTAAGAATAATATTTTGCTCCAAAGATTTAGTCAAGATTAAAAACTTGAAATAAATTATGATTAAATTCTTTCGTCATATACGTCGCTCATTCATAAACCAAAATCAAATGGGAAAATACTTTAAATACGCTATTGGTGAGATTCTATTGGTTGTTATTGGGATTCTCATCGCACTGCAGATTAATAATTGGAGCGAAACACGTAAACTCAATAAAAAGGAAACAATTTATTTAAAAAGTTTAAAAGTAGATTTTGAGCAATCTAAATTAGCACTGGCAAGAGTAATTGAGAAAACAGATAGAGTATCTAAAATGGCAGATACACTTGTATCCTTAATTAAAATTAATGGAAATGAGCTTAGCTTAACTCAAATAGATACCCTAACAAGTAAGAGTTCCGGTTTTACGGTATTTATGCCTAGTGAAGGTGTTATCAGTGACATTATAAGTTCTGGTAAATTAGATATGATTAGTAATAATGAATTAAGAGAGAAAATTGCCTCTTGGGAAGCCAATCTTAAAATGATAAGAGAATTTGAAGCTATTGGGAGAGAAATTTCTAATGATTATATTAACTACAAAAGTAAATATTTTGATTTGGCTAATCGAAAATTTAGGGAATCGGCTTTTATTTCTGCCAAAAGAGATGAGTTTCTTAACGATAATTTATTCTCCAATTACTTGGCACGTATCTTTGGTAATTCTTCGTCACTCAATGAGCTTTATGTTGAAAAATTGGAAGAAATTGATAGATTAATTAAGATTATTAACAACGAACTCAAATGATTAAATTCTTCCGTCATATTCGTCAGAATCTCGTTATGGAAAACAAGACATCCAAATATTTTAAATATGCCATTGGTGAAATACTTTTAGTTGTTGTTGGAATTCTTATTGCACTTCAGATAAATAATTGGAATGAGAACAGAAAAGAACGTTCTCTAGAAAGCGCAAGTCTTCTAGGCATTAAAGCAGAACTCCAGCATACCCTTAAAGAGTTGAATAATGATTTAGAAGATATGGACAGATCCTACAAAGCCACCAAGGATGTTTTACAATACATTAATGAGAAACCTGTCGTTAACGATTCTATGTATGTGGATTTTTATGATATGACCACATTCAATTATTTTTTTCCAAAAACTTCAAATTATGAAACGCTAAAATCTGGAGGGTTGAATAATATTCAATCTGACAGCATAAGACTACTCATTACAGAAATATATGAAGCTGGTTATAACCGAATTCTATTCAAGCAAACAACAAGAAGAAATGGCGCTACATTGCTATTCCCATATTACCAAAAGCATTTCAGGACCACTTTGGGTATAAACACCCATCAGGATGCAAAACCTTTTAGTAAGAGGCCTATAGGTGTACCAACTGATTATGACCACCTCATAAATGATGCAGAATTTGAAACTTTAATTATAGAAGCCGTTGCCGGAAGACGAAATTTTTTGAGGGATTATGAAACTACTGTTGCCCTTGTTGAAGATTGTATTGGTTTAATTGACAGCTATTTAAATGATGAAACAAACTAGGAGTGTATTATGATTAAATTCTTCAGACATATTCGGACCTCCTTAATAAACCAAAATAAAACGTTTTGTCATTCTGACAGAGCTAAGCGACGAGGAATCTCATCTGATATTTCTCAATCGTCATTATATACCACATTTCGAAATGACCTAAACAAAGATTATGATTAAATTCTTCCGTCAAATAAGACAATCCTTAATTATGAAAAATCAAACTGGGAAATATTTTAAATATGCCATTGGAGAAATAATACTTGTAGTTATTGGGATTTTAATTGCGCTCCAAGTAAATAACTGGAATGAGCATAGAAAATTAAAGCGAACGCAAAGTAACTATTTAGAGCAACTATCCGCTGATATTGATAGTATGCAATTTCATTATAAGGGCATAGTTGGATATCGTGAAATAAAGCTAAATGAGGCCAGAGAATCGTTTAAAATACTTCAGTCGTGTAAGATTACAAAAGATGATAAAAATATTTTTGATGAAGCCCTGCTAAGCTATAATGATTTGGGTGTCCTATTTGAGATTAGGGATACTTATGATGAAATGTTGTCTGCCAACCTGGTAGCAAGTATTGAGAATAAGAATTTTAAAAACATAATCACTGAATTTTATGGGCAACGAGATGCCATGCAGGTTTTTATTGAACAGTTCAAAGAAAATTTGAATTCAGACTATCTAGCGATAAAAGAACATGTGGTCTTTGGGTTTAACGAGGTGAATCAGCCAACAGTAGAGTATAAAATAGAAGATCTATGTAATAAGCCAGATTTCACAAATGCATTGGTCAATTTGGTTCGGACTCGCGAAAACGCCTATAGAATGGTTGTCATATTATCTCAAAAACTTGAAAGAATGCAGGGAATGCTAAGCGCAGAAAACGATAAATTTTAGATTAATGGTATTATTCAAAATAACCAATGATTAAATTCTTTAGAAAAATTAGACAAGACTTACTGATGGAAAATAAAACTGGAAAGTATTTTAAATATGCAATCGGAGAAATTATACTTGTTGTAATCGGAATTTTGATTGCTCTTCAAATTAATAATTGGAATGAAAACAGAAAACTTCAACATGAAATCAATACTTATCTCAATCAAAAACTCGAAAACCTCAAAGAAGACAGATACCGATTAATTGAGATTAGAGATGTGCGAAAAGAGAAAGCCGAAAAAAGTAAATACATTCTTGATATAGGGATAGAAAATGTTGACCCAATCACATTCACCAACACGGTGTATTTTGTTCTTGTAGAGCGTCATTTTTTAAGTACTATAGAGCGCAATGAGTCGTCAACCACCAAATATTATGCAGGTTCACAAGAAGCAACAATCAATAATCTCGAACAACTATATATCAATAATATTAAAGAAATGACTTTGGAGGAAAATCGCCTAAATGCCTTTAGTGAGAATGCCGAGTTTAGCTTATGGACTGATGGATTCTTAGTTGATAATAGAGCACTTTTTTCGTCGATCCTTGGAGATATGGATAAATCAAAATTTAAAGGTAAAGTACCTGAATTAATTTTAGATAGTAACAATGGTCAAAAAGCACTCGAAGGAATTTTTAGGAGAAATGAACTGGCAAGCCAAAGTCTCATAGTAAAGTTAAATAAACTCATTGATATTAATCAACAATTCATTCATGAAATAGAAATGTATTTAAATTAAATATGAGTTAATGATTAAATTCTTCCGCCATATCCGCCAATCTTTAATAATGGAAAACAAAACTTCAAAATATTTAAAATATGCCTTGGGCGAAATTTTCCTCGTTGTGATAGGAATCCTTATTGCTCTTCAGATTAATAATTGGAATGAAAAAAGAAAACTGAAGGTTGAAGAGAAAGAGTTGATAGCCAACTTAAGTCTGTCATTTGAAAGAAAATTAAATGAATTAGAAAATAAAAATGCTGGTAGAACAAAAAATTTAAACGGGATTAATAGATTACGAGAAATCATATCAAATCAAGATTCAACGGTTACTGAAACTGAAATGTTTGGTTTTTTGCAAGATATGTTTATCTGGTTTGCAGTAAATGAAGAATTTAGCATAATAGATATGCTCTACAGTTCTGGAAAAATTAATTTGATTTCAAATGATTCTCTAAAAGCAAAACTAATTTCTTGGCCAGATTTTATGGAAGAAATGTTGGAAGAACAAAGGGTTGTCCAAGATTTAGTCGTAAACAAACTAAACCCTCTTATAAGTAATTATATTTCTTCAGCAAACCTTTCTAACAGTTTTGAACAAAAAATGGGTACAACCATTGTTGAAAGCCCTTTTCCAAATGATTTTGAAGGACTTTTGAAAGATAGAGCTTTTGAAAGTTTAATTGCACAAAAGTATATATACTTAAATACAAATATAGAAGACTCTAAAACTCTTATTGCAGAGGCTAAATCTATTTTAGAATTAATTGATAGAGAATTAGAAAAATAACGAAAGCACAACACTAACCAATGATTAAATTCTTCCGTCATATACGTCGTTCACTAATCCAAAAAAATCAAATGGGTAAATACTTTAAATATGCTGTTGGAGAAATTCTATTGGTGGTCATTGGTATTCTTATTGCACTTCAGATTAACAACGCTAATGAAGCGCGTAAACTTCGTCAGATAGAACGTAGTTATCTGGAACGACTTGTGGTAGACCTAAAGGAGAACGAAATCCTATGGGAAAATCGATACGAGCGAGAAAAGCAACGCCTAGAGGGAGCATGGGAGTTACTTGAATTTAGTTTTAGCGACAATCAGGACACTTTAGTAAAAGTACTTCGTAACTTTCAGCCAGTAGCAAATTTCGAAGACCTTATCATTAATCAGGTAACCTTTAACGAAATGGTGAGTAGCGGAAATTTGGATCTCATTTCTAACGACTCTATAAAATTAAAATTACTGGATTTAGAAAAACGGTATTTAACCATAAAGAGTCGCTGGACCAGGCAAAAGAATTACGTTTTAGAAAATATGGTAGAATCTATAAACTCCAAAATCAGTTTGCGGTATACTGTGCCAATAAATTCAGAATACCATAATAAGATTTCTCGGATCTTCTCCCAAGATGATGTAGATTATTATTTTGCAGAATTACTGAAGGAATTTCGTGTTTTGTTTAACAGCAAAGATTTCCTAAACAATTTGATGGCACTCGCTACAGACGCAAATCTTATTGTTGATGAATACAAGCAGGCTAAAATACAGGTCCAAGAATTGGTAGGACTTATTGAAAAAGACTTAAAATCAGACTCAAATTGATTAAATTCTTCCGTCATATACGTCGTTCACTTCTAGAACAAAATAATATGAGTAAATACTTTAAATATGCTATTGGAGAAATCCTATTGGTAGTAATAGGTATACTAATAGCACTTCAGATTAATAATTGGAATGAAGAAAGAAAAACGCTTAAAAAACGAGATATGTATCTGAGTAAGATCATAAATGATCTCAAAACAGACACCCTGAATATTAAAGATTTGATAATTAAAACTGAAAGATATAGTGAGCAGATTAAGGATTATAACACCTATTTTCAGAAAGCAGATACGCTAAATCTAACTACAGAACAGTTAATGGACAGCATCACAAATCTAAATATCTTTTACATTAAGTATTATCCTGTTAACCAAACCTTCAAGGATATGGAAGCTTCGGGCAATAGTGCATTACTATCTGATAAGCAAAGAGATTTTCTCATAAAACTTGCAACAGCTCAGGCAGAGGTGGAAATCATTAATGAGTCTTATATAAATCTAGCTGTTGATGAATTACAAAAAAGTAAGCAATTACTAGGGAATCCAAAGAACTTCTTTGATAAAGTGCAGTTTAAAAATTCAAAACAAGGAAAGATTCAGGGCTTGTTACATAGACATTTATTTAATCAGGCTCTTGATGATTGGTATAGGTATGCAAAAGTAAGGGGTGAGCGTATTATTAAATTATCACACGAGGCTATTCTATTATTGGAAAATGATTAGATGATTAAATTCTTCAGATATATTCGAATATCTTTAATTGAACAAACAAAATGGGAAAATCCAATATGACACTAGAATAGACTAGTGTTCATGATATTTATATAAGCACAATTATATATTAATCACTATCTTTAAACAAACCCAAGTGTGCTTTAACTTACTGCTAACCAACTAAAATCAATCATATGCAGTTAAAGCAATCCTTTATCATAGCCCTTATTTTGGGTCTTGGTGCTGTTGCGTCCTGGGAACTATATTGGCGCTCCCAAGGTGTAAAACCTTATCTAGATGATAACAAAGACCTTTGGGCCAATCAACGGGCCAGACTCGATGACGATAATTCTAAAATGACCGTTTTTATCGGCTCCTCTCGCATACTTTATGACATTCAATTAGACATTTGGGAAGAGCTTACCGATACCGAGCCTATTATGCTGGCTGTTCAAGGGGCTTCACCAATACCAATATTTAAAGACATTGTTGACAACACAAATTTTAAGGGTACCTTAATGGTGGGTATTACGCCACCGCTCATGTTTTCAACGGTGTATCCTGAAGCATTTCCAATGTTTCGCGCACAATCCAAGGTAGCGTATTATGAAGATCGCACCTATGCGCAACGCCTTAATCATAAATTGTCTGTACCGCTCCAAACCAATTTAGCATTCATTAGAGATGGAGATGAAGAATGGGATACAGATGTAGATTTGAAGACCTTATTGCGTCACATACATATTGGAGAGCGTGCCGGACCACCACCAGTGCCTTTCAACAATTTTGAGGAGATAGCACTAAACCGACATATGAAAATGCCAGAATATGTTACTCAGGATACGGCATACGCCAACACTATTAAAGCTGCTTGGGTAGATATGGTTGGTGGTGATAGGCCACCGCCAGATAAAGAAGCAACTACGACTACTTTTGTAGAGTTGGCCAAAAAATTCACCGCAAGAGGAGGTAATCTAATATTGTTAAGGTGCCCATCGTCTGGATTTTTTAAGGAAATTGAAGGAAAGGGATTTCCTAGAGCGGAATATTGGGATCAACTTGTTGAAAAGGTTGGCGTTAAGGCTTATCACTACGATGATTACCCACAATTTCGGAATTTATTTCTGCCGGAATGGTCACATCTAGCTACAGAAGATGCTCAATTTTTCACTAGAGAGTTAATAGCTATAATGAAAGAGGATAATGCATTAAACATTAACTAACCGATCATTTATTATGCTATTTAATTCTTTAAGCTTCGTTGTATTTCTTCTTATTGTTCTTGTTCTATACTATTCAAAGCTATTTGGTTGGACCAACAAAAAACGAATGCTACTTATTGCAAGTTATGTGTTCTACGGTCTTTGGAATCCACCCTTAGTTATTTTGCTTTGGATATCTACCGTAGTAGATTGGACAGCAGGCAACAAACTTGCTGTAGAAAATGATATTAAAAAACGCAAGTTTTGGCTATTGCTTAGCATGTTTGTTAATCTTGGCTTCCTTGGGTTTTTCAAATACGGTAATTTCTTAATGGAAAACTTTGTTTCAGTGGTTAATGCTTTAGGATTAGACTATCAGCCAAGACCAATGGATATTATTCTTCCTATGGGTATTTCATTTTACACCTTCCAAACCATGTCCTATACTATAGATATGTATTACAAAAGGATGTCTCCTGCAAGAACATTTTTAGACTTTGCGCTTTATGTAACATTCTTTCCACAGTTAGTTGCAGGACCAATTGTGAGGGCTCAGGAATTAATAACACAGTTTTACGAAAGTAAACGCGCAACAACAGAACAGTTTTTCTGGGGCCTGTTTTTATTAACAACTGGTCTCTTTCAAAAAGTAGTATTGGCAGATACATTACTTGCTGATGTCTCTGATGATGTATTTGGTACAGCGAAAGTATTGCACGGTGTTGATGCCTGGGTTGGTACAATAGCATTTTCAGGACAAATATTTTTTGATTTTGCTGGCTATTCTACCTGTGCTATAGGTATTGCATTAATGCTTGGGATAATATTGCCGGATAATTTCAAGTACCCCTATGCTGCTTTAGGTTTTTCTGATTTATGGCGTAGATGGCATATTAGTTTGTCGACATGGTTAAGAGATTATCTGTATATACCCTTAGGAGGTAATAGAAATGGCTTAACCAGAATGTATGTAGCCTTAATGATAACCATGTTACTCGGTGGTTTATGGCATGGTGCTGCATGGACTTTTATAGTATGGGGCGGATTGCATGGCACTTATCTGATTTTAGAACGATTGCAAAAACAATATTTACCATTTAAGATTACAGCCTATAATGGCATTTTTCTGGCTTTTATAACCTTTTCCTGTGTAAATATAACTTGGGTCTTCTTTAGGGCAGATACGTTTAAAAAATCATGGGATATGATTAAGTCTATGTTCTACGCGCAAACGGATGGTGCAAAGATTTTAGGGAATTTTGATATCATAAAAGTTTGTACAGTTATTGGCATCATGTTTTTATGCCATTGGTTTATGCGGAATAGTTCTTTAAAAAAATTGGCGCACAAAGCACCACCTTGGGTGTTGGGAGTTGCTTGGGCTGTTTTGTTTTTTTTAATTGTAATTTCACAAGGTAGTGGTGAGCAATTTATTTATTTTCAATTTTAATTAGGATAATTATCTTTTTGAATAGATAAAAAGAAACTGCAAAACAGGAATTTTCAATTTATTGAAAGACATTTTTGAATGGATTTAATTACGAGCCCAAACACAAATTAAGCCCTCAGAAGAGTTATTTGTAAATTCAATTTTCAAGTCAGTAAAATTTTTATCAAAATCCAATTTAAGGTGGTTTTTAGCCGTTTTAAGCGACTTTTTGGTTTTTAACAATTGTTAATAATTATCGCATAAAGTCCATAAAAAGCTATTAAATAGCTTTAATAATTTGTATCTTTGATAGTACTCTAAAGGGACGCGAAAAGCGTCTTTTTTAGTGTAGACAAAAACTAAAAATCTTGATTAATATAAAATTATGAGCGAAGAAAAGAAAAAGCAATATGGTGCGGATAGTATTCAGGCCCTAGAAGGGATGGAGCACGTTCGTATGCGACCATCTATGTACATTGGTGATGTAGGGACACGTGGATTACACCACTTGGTGTATGAGGTGGTAGACAACTCTATAGATGAAGCCTTGGCAGGTCATTGTGATAATATTACGGTAACCATAAATGAAGATAACTCCATCACCACAGAAGACGACGGTCGTGGTATACCAGTCGGCTTGCATAAAAAAGAAGGTGTTTCTGCCTTAGAGGTAGTAATGACCAAGATTGGAGCCGGTGGTAAGTTTGATAAAGATTCTTATAAAGTATCAGGTGGTCTTCATGGTGTTGGTGTTAGTTGTGTCAATGCACTTTCGGAACATTTAAAGGCAACTGTACATCGTGAGGGTAAAATATGGGAACAAGAGTATGAGCGTGGTAAAACCATGTATCCTGTTAAAGTAGTTGGAGACTCTGATAAGACCGGAACAATTGTGACCTTTAAGCCAGATCCGCAAATATTTCAGCAAACACTCGAGTATAATTACGATACGCTTGCGAGTCGTATGCGTGAGTTATCTTATTTGAATAAGGGCATTACAATTCATTTAGTAGATAAGCGCCATAAAAAAGAAGACGGTTCTTTTGAAGGGGAGACATTTCACTCTGAAAACGGATTACCTGAATTCGTAAAATACCTTGATGGCAACAGAGAACCATTGATGAAGGACGTTATCGCTTTTGAAGGAGAGAAGAACGGAGTGCCAGTTGAGGTGGCAATGGTTTACAATACATCCTATGCTGAAAATTTACACTCTTACGTTAATAATATCAACACCCATGAAGGTGGAACCCATTTGTCTGGGTTCCGACGTGGTTTAACGCATACGCTTAAAAAGTATGCTGATAGTTCGGGTATGTTAGATAAGCTGAAATTTGATATTTCCGGTGATGATTTCCGTGAAGGGCTAACGGCTATAATTTCTGTGAAGGTGGCCGAGCCTCAATTTGAAGGCCAGACAAAAACAAAGCTTGGTAACCGAGAGGTTTCTGCAGCGGTAAGTCAATCGGTTTCAGAAATGTTAACGGACTATTTAGAGGAGCATCCAGATGATGCCAAAATAATTGTTCAGAAGGTTATTTTGGCCGCGCAGGCACGTCACGCAGCCCAGAAGGCCCGAGAAATGGTACAGCGTAAAACCGTAATGAGTATAGGTGGTTTGCCAGGAAAATTGAGTGATTGCTCAGAGCAAGATCCAGCAAAATGTGAGGTTTTTCTTGTTGAGGGTGATTCTGCAGGTGGTACGGCTAAGCAAGGTAGAGATAGAGCTTTCCAGGCTATTCTACCATTAAGAGGTAAGATTCTTAATGTTGAGAAAGCTATGCAACATAAGGTGTTTGAGAATGAAGAGATCAAAAACATTTTTACAGCCTTAGGTGTAACCATCGGTACGGAAGAAGATCCAAGGGCATTGAATTTATCAAAATTGCGTTACCATAAAATTGTGATTATGTGTGATGCCGATATTGATGGTAGCCATATTGCAACATTAATTTTAACCTTCTTCTTCAGGTATATGAAGGAGTTGATTGAAGCAGGTCATGTTTATATTGCAACACCACCACTATACTTGGTTAAGAAAGGCGCAAAGAAACAGTATGCATGGTCAGATAAGGAGCGCGATGCAATTGTAGCAGAATTTGGAGACAATGCGAAGATTCAACGCTACAAAGGTCTTGGTGAAATGAATGCCGAGCAATTATGGGATACCACTATGAATCCTGAGTTTAGAACCATGCGCCAGGTTCAAATCGATAACGGTACAGAAGCAGATCGTATCTTCTCTATGTTAATGGGAGACGAGGTGCCACCGCGTAGAGAGTTTATTGAAAAGAATGCAATCTATGCCAATATTGATGCTTAAATAGGGTCATTCAAATACAACAAAAAAACATCCACTAATGGATGTTTTTTTGTCTAAACCAATGTATTATTTTGTCTAAATTACCGATTAAAAGCAAATTAAGACGATAAAAAGCGTAATTTTCAATTAATTTTAGTACTTTTCGCCAAACTTAACCTAATTAGAAATGAAAAAGTTATTTGCCTCAATACTTATTCTAACAAGTATTCAATTAAGTAAAGCTCAAGAATTAGAGACCATACTTCTTGCATCTGAGGATGCCAGTTTACTTACTCAGAATTATCTGAATCCCGCTTTAGAAGGATTGATGTACAGCATGAATGGAGGCTGGGCAAACACCGCTAAAGTTCATAAAGCCTTTGGTTTCGACCTAACTATTGGTGCTAATCTTGCATTTGTTCCTGATGAATCCCAATTCTTTGCATTTAATCAAGGAGATTATCAATTTATTTCGTTACCAAATGGAGAGAATGATCTACCAACCGTTATGAGTGAAAACGACGCAGAAACTGAAGTAGAAATTACAATTCCTGTTGGAGATGGCACTTTTAAGGTAGCGAGTTTTGATATGCCAGGTGGTATTACTGAAGATTTACCGGCAAGTGCAGTACCTGCACCAACGGTACAAGTTGGTTTTGGTTTACCATTTAAAACAGATATAAAAGCTCGTTTTGTACCAAATATTAGTGTTGATGACGATTTTGAATCTGGACTTATTGGTTTTGGTTTACAACATGACTTAACACAATATTTTGGACCTCTAGATAAATTACCACTAAGTGTTTCCATTTTGGGAGCATTTACTAGTATGAAAGTAACATACAAAATTGCTGATGAGAATATATCGGATGCTGTTGCTGTTGATAATGGCGAGGCGGAATTTAAAATGAACACATGGACTATACAAGCATTAGCATCTCTAGATTTTAAAATCATTACATTCTACGGTAGTGTTGGATATAACAACGGAAAAACTACTGCCAAAATGAAAGGCGATTATACGTTAACCTATGATTTAGAAGATGGTAGCGGAAATCAGATTGGTACTGTAGATGAAACCATTAGCGATCCAATTAATTTGGATTTTGAAGCAAATGGTGTTAGGGCAACAATTGGTACAAGATTAAACCTTGCCTTCTTTAAGATTTTTGCAGACTATACCTTTCAAGAATATAATACGGCATCTTTGGGTATAGCATTTAGTTTCAGATAAAATTTTATGAACAAACCAATAGAAAGCGGTCTCATAAGGGCCGCTTTTTTTATTTTCCAATACTATGACTTATGTCATGGTAAATAGGCTTTAAAACCGTAAATTTGTACCCGAATTTTTAACGTCATAAAACAATAAATATGAAAGTAACCGTAGTTGGCGCTGGCGCAGTTGGCGCAAGTTGTGCAGAATATATAGCAATGAAAAATTTTGCTTCCGAGGTTGTAATTCTCGATATTAAAGAGGGTTATGCTGAAGGTAAAGCAATGGATTTAATGCAATGTGCGTCCCTTAATGCGTTTGACACTAAGATTGTAGGTAGCACTAACGATTATTCAAAAACTGCAAATAGTGATATTTGTGTAATCACTTCTGGTATCCCTCGTAAACCTGGTATGACACGCGAAGAATTAATTGGCATTAATGCAGGTATCGTAAAAACAGTATCTGCTAGCTTAGTAGAGCATTCTCCAAATACTATTATTATAGTAGTGAGTAATCCAATGGATACTATGACATACCTCGTGCACAAAACTACAGATTTACCTAAGCATAAAATAATAGGAATGGGAGGTGCTTTAGACTCTGCACGCTTTAAATACAGATTAGCTGAGGCATTAGATGCACCTATTAGTGATATTGACGGTATGGTAATTGGTGGCCATAGTGATAAAGGTATGGTTCCATTAACATCTCACGCAACACGAAATAGTATAAATGTTTCTGAGTTTATCTCCGAAGACCGTCTAAACCAAGTTAAAGAAGATACTAAGGTTGGCGGTGCAACATTAACTAAGTTATTAGGTACATCTGCTTGGTACGCACCAGGTGCAGCAGTAAGTGCATTAGTGCAGGCAATAGCATGCGACCAAAAGAAAATGTTCCCTTGTTCTGCATTACTTGAAGGAGAATATGGGTTAAGTGATCTTTGTATCGGTGTGCCAGTAATATTGGGTAAAAATGGTATCGAAAAAATAGTAGATGTGCCATTAAGTGATGCGGAAAAAGCACACTTAGCAGAGAGTGCAGAGGGTGTTAAGAAAACAAATGGATTACTAGAATTTTAGTATCTTTATAAAACCATAAACATTAGCCCTGTCAATATGTTTTTGATAGGGTTTTTTTAATCAAATAATTCAAAAAATGAGAAGATTAATTATCTGCATCTGTGTCGTTGCTACTTCAGTTGTTTTAACGGCCCAAGAAAAAATTACCGAAGGTATTATTACCTCAAAACAAACCATGACAAGCTCCAATCCAGCAATGAAACAACAATTTGAAATGATTGGCGATATTATTAGTACCACCTACTTTAAAGGTGCAAAATCTAGAGGTGAAATTTCAAATCCAATGTCGGGTAATGTTGTTGGGATAGTAGATGCTGAGTCCATGTCTTCGCTTACCTTAATGGATGGGCCAATGGGTAAAAAGTATATGATGACAAAAGTTGATAATGTAGAAGAACTTATGAAAACCATGTCGGTCGAAAAGACAGATGAAACCAAAACCATATTGGGGTATGAATGTACAGCTTATGATATCACGTTGGAACAACAAGGAATGCAAATAAAAATGAAGATGTTTGCCACAGACAAAATCCAACCTGTATTTTCTGGTGAAAACATGGCGCTCTATGAACAAGTAGAAGGGTTTCCAATGATGATGACTTCTACTATAAATCAGATGGGAACAGATATAATCATTACAACAGAAGTTACTGAAATAAAGCAAGTTGAAGTTTCGGATGACAAGTTTGATATGACAATACCAGAAGGTTACACAGAAATGAAAGGAATGTAGATTATTTCTTTAATAAAATGAAAATAAAGACTGTAGCAATACAGTCTTTATTTTTTATATTTGGCGGATGAAATTGAAAATGCATTTAGGATTTCTTTTGGTCATGGTATTGTTTCTGGGAACATATCTTACCAACCCTATGGCGCCTAATCAGCAAATCATTGTTCAATTTTCAAACCAACAGATTTCTTCAGAACAGGTAGAAGCTTCAATTGAGGCTTTGACCGAAGAATTACACAAACTTAATGTAGACCAACTTCAAATAGGAGAATACAACAAGGGTCAACTTAAGATTAAATATTACAGTGATTCAGATGTAATCCGGATAAAGCGTATATTAAGTCTTATCGACAATGTTGTATTTGAATTTGCAACAGACACGCATTCAAACAAAGATGAGTCGGACAATGAACCATTTATTAAGCTAAATGTTTCTGAAATTCAAAATTCACCAATCAATAATTGGGATTTTGAGGGGACACAAATTTCTGAATTCAACCATAAGAGCGACAGATATTATTTTCCAAAACTCAAGTTTGGATCAAGCGAGGGTAACGCTGGGGATCAAAAGGTTCACCAAAAGAATAGTAGATTTAAGGGATATAGTCTTAGTATCCCTAAAAATCCATACGACTACAAAATTCCAGAGGTACGTGCAGGACCTAAATTTCTGGGATAAGTAATTCTGATATCAATCCCATTTTTATTTAAATTTTCGTTTTTCAATCAAAAAACGGTAGCCTATTTATACAATTAAAAAATAATTGTCGGATATGGTGTTAAACTCTATATTTGCGCGACTAATTTCCGACATAAAACAACAATAAAATGCAAAACAAAGGAATAATTAAACTGTTTGCACTTCTATTTGGTCTGGTAAGTATTTACCAATTGTCTTTTACATTTAAGGCCAACCAAATTGAAGATGAAGCCAAGGCTTACGCCGTCAGCAAATTTGATGAATCCGTTGAGGATTATCAGGATAAAAGAAATCAGGCTGAAATAGATTATCTAGATTCATTAAAAACGTCAAAAATTAAGGTAGGCGACGAATTTGAATCAATTGAAGTTTACAACATGTTAGGTATATCTCAATTCAGTTATTCTGAAGTTGAGGACAACGCTATGAAGCTAGGGCTTGATCTTAAAGGCGGTATCAATGCTATAATTCAAATATCGGTAAAAGATATCTTGAAAGGATTGGCAAACAATAGCAAGGATCCTGTTTTTAATAAGGCTTTAGACGATGCTGAAGAATTGCAAAAAGACGCACAAGAGTCTTATTTAGAGTCGTTCTTTAGGGCTTTTGATGCCATTAAAGGGGATACCAAACTAGCATCGCCAGATATTTTTGCGAACCGTGATTTGAGTGATGTCATTAAATTTGATATGACTGATGATGAGGTCAAAAGTATATTGGAAACAAAAATCGACGAATCTATAGTTTCGGCCTTTGAAGTATTACGAAATCGTATAGATGGTTTTGGGGTTTCTTCACCAAACATCCAGCGTTTAGGAAACTCTGGTCGTATTCTGATAGAATTGCCAGGTGCTAAAGATAAAAAGCGTGTTGTGGATATTATTACCAAAACAGCTCAATTACAGTTCTGGGAGACATACAAAATGCAGGAGGTTTTACCATATATTCTTGAAGTTAACCAAAATCTAGTTGAGGCCAATAAAGAAAAAGAGGGTGAAACTTCTGAGGTAGCAGAGGCAGAAGAGGTTATTGATAGTACAGAAAGTGCTATCGACGAGTTAACAGGACAAATAGAATCTGATTCAACAGATGTTGCAGATTTAAACCCATTAGGAATTCAGAGCTATGGTAATGGAGGCTCTGTTGTAGCTATGTTCTTATCAAAGGACAGGGAAAAGGTATTGGCAGAATTAAACAATCCAAAGAACAGGTCATTATTGCCAGCAGAAATGCGTTATGCAAAATTTGTTTGGGGCATTCAGCAAAAAGATTCTGAGTTTTCTGAGCTATATGCTATCAAAGGAAATAGAGATGGTATACCACCTTTAAGTGGTTCTGTTATTACAGATGCTACCCAAGATTATGACCCAATAAGTAGACCAGCAGTTAGTATGCAGATGAATGCTAAGGGTTCTAAGATTTGGGAAGAAATGACAAAGGTGGCATTTGAGACGCAAGGCTTCATTGCAATAGTGCTGGATGATATTGTTTACTCAGCACCAAGTGTATCAAATGGGCCTATTGCAGGAGGAAGATCGCAAATATCAGGTTCTTTTACCTTGACAGAAGCGATTGATTTGGCCAATGTCTTACGTGCTGGTAAGTTACCAGCTTCTGCAGAAATAGTGCAGGCAGACGAAGTTGGACCATCACTTGGACAAGAGGCTATTGACAGTGGTATGAAGTCCTTCCTAATTGCGTTAGTGTTTGTACTATTATGGATGATTTTCTACTATGGTAAAGCAGGTATTTTCGCAGATGCCGCATTGTTATTAAATATCCTTTTAATATTTGGTGTTCTAGCCAGTTTAGGAGCTGTTTTAACATTGCCTGGTATTGCTGGTATTGTATTAACAATAGGTATTTCGGTTGATGCTAACGTACTTATATTCGAAAGGATACGAGAAGAAATTGCCAAAGGGAAATCACAGAAAGAATCCATAAAGGATGGTTTTGCTAATGCATTATCTTCGATTTTAGACGCGAATATTACTACAGGTTTAACAGCCTTGATATTATTTGTTTTCGGAACAGGACCAATTAAAGGTTTTGCAACTACTTTGATCATTGGTATTGTTACATCATTATTTACTGCAATTTTCATTACAAGATTATTAATTGACTGGTGGGTGAACAGAGGAGGTAAGTTGGACTTCTCTACAGCTATGACGAAAAATCTTTTTAAGAATGTCAATATCAATTTCTTGATTAAACGTAAGATTGCATATGTAATCTCTGGAGTTTTATTGGCTACAAGTATAGGATCACTTTTTACAACTGGTTTAGATCAAGGTATTGATTTCGTTGGTGGTAGAACCTATCAAGTACGCTTTGAGCAACCGGTCAGCACTGAAGAGATTACCAGTGTATTAAATGATCCTGCAGTATTTGGAAGTGCAGAGGTAAAAACAATCGGTGCTGCAAACCAGTTGAAAATATCGACAAAGTATAAAGTTGAAGATAATTCGGTCCAAGCAGATGACGAGGTGCAATCTAAGTTGTTTGAAGCGTTAAAACCATATTTACCTTCGGGAATGACTTATCAAGAATTTCAAGATGGATCGGGTGATGCCAAGATTGGTAAAATGTTATCAAGTAAGGTAAGTCCAACAATAGCAGACGATATTAAGAAATCGTCATTTTGGGCGGTACTTGGTTCGTTAGTGGTTGTATTCCTGTACATTTTAATACGATTTAAAAAATGGCAATTCTCACTTGGAGCTGTTGCTGCGGTATTCCATGATGTATTAATTGTACTAGGTATATTCTCTTTAACATGGAGGTTTATGCCATTTAGCATGGAGATTGACCAGGCATTTATTGCTGCGATATTGACCGTTATCGGTTACTCGTTAAATGATACTGTGGTAGTTTTTGATAGAATTAGAGAATTCCTTAATGAACACACGTCATGGGAATTTGGAAAAACCATTAATGCCTCACTTAATAGTACATTAAGTAGAACTTTAAACACATCTGTGACCACTTTGGTAGTGTTATTGGCCATGTTTATTTTTGGTGCGGATTCACTAAGAGGCTTATTGTTTGCATTAATCGTGGGTGTTATTGTGGGTACCTATTCTTCTATGTTTATCGCCACACCTTTAATGTACGATACAGCTAAGAAGGGTGACGCAGCAGAATCCTTAAAGAAGAAAGTAAAAGAAGAAGACGAGGAGTAATTAAAGTCCTATATGATAAATAAGCCCTGCCATTTGGCAGGGCTTATTTATTTTATTTGTTCTATTAAGCTTGAATATCCATTCCAAGCACAAGAACTATCTTTAATTGTATAAGAACTGAATTCTGAGTTTACAACGTAACTATCAACAGTTGTACATCCGCCATAATTGTTGGTTCGATTTAGTAGTTGTCTTTCAAACTCAATTAATACGTTTAATTTATCTGCATTCAATAATATTTTAGGTTGTTCTTTGCCTTCAATTAGTCGATGAAGAAAGACAGAATCTCCACTGAAAGAAATATACATTTGTTCAGTAGTATGATGAAAGCATCCACTTGATTGAAAGATTAAAGACCATTCAATTTTATTTTCAAAACAATACGCTATAGAAGCCTCTGACTGTTGTGTCGTTGTGCCAACTTGAGCTGTAAGGACTGTTGTAAACAAAAAAACAAGAAATCTCATTCTAGGGTTTGTATTAATTCCGAATAAAGTTATGGCTTATTATACTAAAACAATAGAATCAATGAGTATACATAGGTTTTGAATGCGTAAAGTATTTGTTTTTAATCTAAACGCTCAAAGTCTATCCTATCTCCAACTTTAAGTTGCCATTCATCAGATAGCCCGCCATTAACTTCTAAAACATATTTAGCAGGAGCTTCAGATGGGAGTGAGGTTTCATCGAGTGGTTTAGCGTTTTTTTGAAAACTCACTATAGTTTTAGCTTCATCAATATATATGATGTCTAATGGGATTTTGGTGTTTTTCATATAGAAACTGCGATAGGAGACATCTGGGAAAATAAAGAGCATGCCTTGGTTCATTCCTAATTCGGTTCTATACATTAAGCCAGTTTGTGTTTCGTACTCGCTATCAGCAATTTCAATAGCAATAGTTTTAATTATCGAGTCCGAATCTGCCTTTATCAATTGGAGAGCGCCTTCTTTCTTGAAAGAAACTTTTACTTTTTCTTCTACCACATTTTCTTTTTCATCTTTGCAACCACTCACCAAAAAGAGTAGTACTAAGCAAAAAATAGGTTTTAGAGATAGTCTCAACAGCATTATTTTATGACTTTTTTGGGTTTGTATATAAACATAAAATAAAGCCCAATAAGTATAAAAGGGATGCTGAGCAATTGACCTGTTGAGAGTGTATTTCCAAAATACTCTTCAATACCACCTTGACTCACTTTTACATATTCTACGAAGAATCTTATGGTCCAAAGTAGTACTAAGAACAGTCCAAATAAGAAGCCTTGTTGTTCTGATTTTTTGGTTTTCCAATAGAAATAATACAGAATAATAAATACAAAGATATAACAGAATGCCTCGTATAATTGAGCAGGATGCCTTGGCTCCGTCTCACCCAACTGTTTAAATACAACTCCAAAATCACTGTTTGTGTATTTGCCAATAATTTCAGAATTAATAAAGTTTCCAATTCTAACAAAAACAGCACCTAAAGCAACCGGAATGACAATCCTATCTAATATCCAAAGCACCGATTTTTTAAGTATTTTTTTGTTATACAAATACATTGAAATAATCATGGCAATAGCTGCACCATGGCTTGCTAAGCCCTGAAAACCGGTAAACTCAAAACCACCTTTAAATTTGAAAGGCAAGAAAATACTAAAGAAATCTTCTGTTATAAGTTCAGATTGGTAGAAAATTACATGACCCAAGCGTGCACCAAGCATGATACCAACCACCGAATAAATAAAGAGGGAATCCAACGATTCTTCTGATTGATTTTCATTTTTATAAATACGCTTCATTATGTAGAAGCCTAAAACAAATGCTACTATCCACATTACACTATAAAAATGAAGCTTAAAAAAACCTAAGTCTAGGTACTTTAATGGGTCCCAGTCTATTTGTAATATATGCATAAACAAATTCTTTGTGAAGTAAATATACTATTTTGAAAGACTTTTATGGCGAGATTAACGTATTATTAATCTTCTTTTGGAGGAACAGGATCAAACCCTTTTCCACCCCAAGGCGACATAGCGAAAAAGAAAATGTACAGTGTACATTTTTAGCGACTGGGCGAGCTGGCGGGATGGGAAATTTTTAGTTGTCATCCTTCTTAGGAACAGGATCAAACCCTTTTCCACCCCAAGGATGACAACTAAAAATCCGTTTTATGGCCAATTTTCCGCCTTTTAACAAACCATGAACTTCCAATGCCTCCTTCGCATAATGCGAACAGGTTGGTTGGTACCGACATGTTGCAGGTGTTATAGGCGAAATAAAGATTTGGTAAATTTTAATTAAAAAAAGAAAAGGATATATAATAACTTTTTTCACAATTAGTTGGTCGTAAAAGTGGTGCCATCTTTACCATCTTGTAACTGAACTCCTGCATCGGATAGCTCATCCCTTATTTTATCAGAGAGCGCAAAGTCTTTATTCAGTCTAGCTTCCTTTCTTAAGTTGATTAAAATTTCTACTACACTTGTTAATTTATCACTGCCGGCAACTTCCTTATCACTGTTTTTTAGACCTAAAATGTCAAAAGTAAAGGCATGGATTGTAGTTTTTAACAACTCCAAATCTTCCTTGGAAATGGTTGCACTACCATCCTTGATTTGGTTTATAAGTTTAGCACCTTCAAATAGATTGGCAATTAAAATAGGTGTATTAAAATCATCATTCATCGCATCGTAGCACTTTTGTTTCCAGCTATTAATGTCTACAGATGACGACGAACTAGTTTTTAAGCTGTCAACTAAATTTATGGCATCCATTAATCTAAAATAGCCTTTTTCGCTAGCTAGCAGGCCATTATTTGTAAAGTCCAAGATACTACGGTAGTGTGCTTGGAGCATGAAGAAACGAGCTACACTTGGTAAAAATGCTTTGGAGATGTGCTCATTGTCGCCAGTGAATATCTCATTTGGTAATATATAATTACCAGTAGATTTTGCCATTTTTTTACCGTTCATTATCAACATATTAGCATGCATCCAATAGTTAACGGGAGATTTATGATTGCAGGCTTCAGCTTGTGCTATTTCACATTCATGATGTGGAAATTTTAAATCCATACCGCCACCATGTATATCAAATCGTTCACCTAAGTATTTAGTGCTCATTGCTGTACATTCTAAATGCCAACCAGGAAAACCATCGCTCCAAGGAGAAGGCCAGCGCATTATATGTTGTGGTTCTGCTTTTTTCCAAAGGGCGAAATCCTGTGGATTTTTTTTGTCAGATTGACCATCCAAAGCTCTAGTGTTATGGATTAAATCTTCAAGCTTGCGCTTGCTTAAAATACCGTATTCTTTAGATTCATTGTATTTATGAACATCAAAATAAACTGAGCCGTTAACCATATATGCAAAACCATTATCCATAATGGCTTTAATAATCTCAATCTGCTCTATAATATGGCCAGTAGCTGTTGGTTCAATACTTGGCGGTAAAAAGTTAAAGGTGTTAAGGATGTTGTGAAAATCAACAGTATAGCGTTGCACAACTTCCATTGGTTCAATAGCCTCTAATCTTGCTTTTTTGGCTATTCGGTCTTCACCTTCGTCTGCATCATTTTCTAAGTGACCGGCATCAGTAATGTTCCTTACATATCTTACCTTATAATCTAAGTGCTTTAAATATCTATAAATAACATCAAAAGACATAAAAGTCCTTACGTTTCCCAGATGTACATTACTATAAACAGTCGGTCCACAAACATACATGCCAACATAGCCTGGTATCAAAGGTTTAAAAACTTCCTTTTCACCGCTTAAAGAATTATAGATTTTTATGGTTTGAGAATCGTATAAAGGCATGATATAATGGTCAAAAAAACGTTGAGGTAAATCTATGACTAAGCTTTAGATTTAGCAAACTAAAATTTTGTATCTAATTGAATGTAGTCTAAAAATTCTCTACGAGTTTCTTTTTCTTTGAACTTCCCTCCAAATTCTGATGTGACCGTACTACTTTCAATATCGCGAATTCCACGAGAGTTAACACATAAGTGCTTGGCATCAATAACACAAGCAACATCATTGGTGTTAAGTACCTTTTGCAGTTCTTTTACAATTTGAATGGTAAGTCGCTCCTGTACTTGTGGTCGCTTTGCAAAATAGTCTACAATTCTATTCATTTTAGAAAGACCAACTACAGTACCATTTGATATGTATGCTACGTGAGCCTTACCTACTATTGGCAATAAGTGATGCTCGCAAGTAGAATAAACAGTAATATTTTTTTCTACCAGCATTTCGCCATACTTGTATTTATTTTCAAAGGTAGAGGCGCTTGGTTTTTTGTCTGGACTTAAGCCACCAAAAATTTCGTTAACAAACATTTTGGCAACGCGATTAGGCGTGCCGCTGAGGCTATCATCATTTAAATCTAATCCCAAGGTCTCCATGATGTGCCTGACATCGTCTTTAATGATATCAATTTTCTCCTCATTGGTCAGCTTAAAAGCATCTTTTCTCATTGGAGTTTCGCTAGATGATGATACATGGTCGTCACCTATAGCATCTATATCGTTAAAATCACTATCAACTCTCATAGTTTAAAATTTTATCACTCCTTAAAAGTGAGGTGCAAAGATACGTAATAAAAATAGTATCAAATAGGTAGGGAAATCATTATTATGACTGTTATATTAATAAATCCGTTCAATTACCTAATACCTATTCAAATAAATGGAGAAATACTAAAATTTTCTTAATTTTCAAAACTTTAATAAATATCCAATTATGAATCGATTCCTACTAAGAATCATTATGTCGTTTTTTCTGCTTTGTTCTTACGGAGTTATTGCACAAACGGCTAAGAATGTCCAATTTAATTCAGTCAACTATACACCAAATGTTAATGCTCCATTGACAACCAATGAATTAAACAAAATTAAAGAGGTTTATCAAGACCATACACAAGTTATGTTGAATGATGAGCACCAATTGAAAAGATTAAAACACTTATTAAGAAATCGATTAAATATAATGAGGTTAGATAAGAAGGATAAGCAACGTAACTATATTCCATTGTCTGAGATTGAATTATTTAATTATTACAATCCAAACTTAAAGAGAGACTTGGTTTTTGATATGTTTGGATTCAACCCTTTAAAATATAATTTAAACTTTTTCCCAACAGAAAATATGTTGTATAGAATAGATGGCACAAATTATTTTATCCAGGTTAAGTCCCAATTTCAATAGAACATCATGAAAAAATTACTCATACTATTAATAATAACCCTACCATTTTGTTTAAATGCACAAGATATTATTATGCAAAATGGAACATTCAATCAATGTTCAGCAGGATTTTTCTATGACTCTGGAGGCGAATTCGGACCTGCAGGAAATAATGAAAATTTAACTTTAACTCTATGTCCAGATAGTCCAGGATTCCAAGCTCAAGTAGATTTTACCTTTTTTCAACTTCAAGCTAACTTGGACTTTCTGACAATATACAACGGTCCAGATGCAACTTATGATGAAATAGGAACATTCACAGGTGTAACTGGTCCAGGATTAATTACGGCTTCATTGACTGAAATTAATCCAGGCGGATTACCAAATCCAGATGGATGCTTAACATTTGTATATACAAGTAATCCTGATGGACCATCTGCAGGATGGGAAGCAGAAATATCCTGTTTTGAGCCGTGCCAAAGTATTGATGCGATTTTAGTAGGTACAACACCAGCTACAAATGCTGAAGATATTATCAGAATATGTCAAGGGGATCAAGTAACGTTTGAAGGCGATGGTGTTTTTGGTGCTGATCCTACAGGAGCTACTTATACGTGGGATTTTGGTGATGGCACTTCTGATACAGGTCAAACGGTTACAAAAACTTATAATACTGAGGGTATTTACATTGTTAATTTGGCTGTAGGAGATGATAATCCAGCAGGCTGTAGTAGTACCAATTTAATTAACCAATTTGTTCATGTATCTACCAATCCAGACTTTACCGGATCTGCTCCTGCACAAGCCACTATCTGTTACGGTGAGCAAGTTGATATTGTTGGTCAGGTGCAAGGCGTCAACTTTGCAATTGACTGTGCCAATGGAGGTGTGCAAGCAAACCTTGGCTCTACTGCAGGTGCAACTTATGAATCAGAATTAGATTTAGACTGTTTTTTAGGTCAACAGATTACTGACCCAACCCAGCTAGAGAGTATATGTATTGTCATGGAGCATACCTATATTGGTGATTTAGAAATTATAGTAATTAGTCCAAGTGGGCAACAAGTAACACTACACAATCAAACCGGAGGTGGTACCTTTGTTGGAAATCCAATTATTTCTGATGGTACCGGTCCAGGTGAAGGTTGGGAATACTGCTTTTCTATGGATGGAACGCAGATCTTGAGTGCAGGTCCTACAATACCTGGTGGCACACCAACACCTGGTAATTCTGTAGATCCAAATGCAGGTCCTTTCTTACCCATAGGAGATTTTGCCGATTTTGTTGGTTCAGATATTAATGGACAATGGACACTTTTTATAGAGGACCATTTAAATATTGATGACGGTACTATTTTTACGTGGTCGTTAAATTTTGATGAGTCATTACTTGTTTCAGATTTTGCATTTACGCCTATAATTGATAGTGAGGGTTGGGAACCTAACCCAACTATAGTCGCAACAAATGGTAACATTATAACTGTTGCACCGCCAGATGCCGGAACGTATACTTATACATACACAACTGTAGATGACTTTGGTTGTACATACTCTGAAGATGTTTCAGTAGAAGTATTACCAGAATTGATAACTGATTTACCAAATAATTTAGTGATTTGTGATCCTGGAGCGCCACCTTATAATTTCGATTTAGAATTAAATACACCTGTTGTTACAGCAAATGCACCAAATGCTGGAGATTTAGTAGTGACCTACCATAATTCTCAAGCCGATGCAGAAAATGATGTTAATGCAATTCCTGTAACAAACAATTACTCGGGTACAGATGGCGAGTTCGTTTATGTTCGTATTGAGTATCTAGATTCTGGATGTAATGATGTGTATTCCTTTAGTTTGAATTTAACTAATCAACCAACGATTAACCCAGTGACCGATATTGAAGTTTGTGATGACGGTCTTAATGATGGAACAGAACTTTTCAATTTGGAATCTCAAACTTTAGGAATTCTTGGAGCACAAGACCCTAGTTCTTTTGAGGTGACCTTCCATTTAAGTTTTGCGGATGCTGATGGAGATGTAGGTGCATTGACAAGCCCTTTTCCAAATACAGTTAATCCTCAACCCATTTATGTCAGGGTTGAGACAGTTGGTGATGCGTCTTGTTATACAGCCTCTGCTACACCTGTTTTTAATCTAATTGTAAATCCAAGAGACGACGCTTCCTTCACAGTAACACCAACCTGTGATGGTGCCACAGTCAACCAACCTGTTGCAACGTCTGGAGGTACGTTTACATTTAATCCGGCTCCAACGGATGGCGCTACTATTGATCCTGTAACTGGTACGGTAACAAACGGATTGTCTGGCCAAACCTACACAATTGAATATACAACTAACGGTACTTGTCCTTCTGTGAGTGCTCAAACTTTTACCGTTAATGTAACAGATGACCCATCCTTTCAAATGATTCCAACTTGTGATGGTGGTACTGCTCAAAATATAGTAGCACCTGGAGGAACGTTTAGTTTTAATCCTGCACCTACAGATACTGCGGTAATAGATCCAAATACAGGTGAAGTGACATTGGCAACTCCTGGAGCAAGTTATACAGTTGAATATACAACTAATGGCATATGTCCTTCGAGCAGTACAGAAATACTGACAGTTAATCCTTTGGATGATCCAAGTTTTGATCTTAACCCTACCTGTGACGGCGCTACAACCAATAATATTGTAACACCAGGAGGAACTTTTAGTTTCAATCCAGATCCTGCTGACGGGGCAGTATTAGATACAGCAACAGGATCCATAACAAATGGTATTTCGGGAAGTACGTATTCTGTTGAATATACTACAAACGGAGTTTGCCCTCAATCTTTGATACAAACAGTAACAGTAACTCAGGAAGATGATGCTTCTTTTACTGTGGATGCAACATGTGATGGAGGTATACCAATACCAGGTCCTACCACAACAGCAGGAGGAACATATGCATTTGATGTACCACCAACGGATGGTGCGGTTATTGACCCTAATTCTGGTGAAGTTACAAACGGTACACCGAGTACAACCTATTCTGTGACGTATAGTACTACAGGTATCTGCGCCACATCCTCCACAGTTTCCTTTACCACTGATCCAATTGACGATGCTACATTTTCTGTCAATCCAACATGTGATGGAGGTATAGCTGTACTTGGTGCATCAGCAACATCAGGAGGAACTTATTCATTTGATATTCCACCAACGGATATGGCTGTAATCGATCCCATTACAGGAGTAGTATCCAACGGAACTCCGAGTGAAACCTATAGTATAACCTATACAACAAATGGTATTTGTCCAAATAGCAGTACAGTAACATTTACGGCCAATCCATTACCCACCGTTGTAACACCAACGCCGTTGGAGGTCTGCGACGACGACGTTCCCGACGGGGTCACGTCAATCGACCTCGGCCTTAAGGACTCTGAGATCACCGGGGGCAATCCCGG
>NZ_JAIUJR010000013.1 GCF_020166335.1 Winogradskyella alexanderae
TAGAGAGTATAAGGAAGACCCATTCTCCAATTATTGCTAAGGAATTTATTATCTTTTCATTCTCAAAGCAGAACTGCGTTTAGCGCTCTGTTGTACACAATTATGAAAAAACAAATCCTAACATACTTTTTAGTTTCAATTTCTGTATTTAGTTGTAAAAAAGATATAGCCGAATTTGAACATACGAATCCTTTTGAAAAGGTTGTTCTTGTCGAAAATCAAACGTTTGATTTAGACACAATAAGCGTCAAAGAAATTATTGGAGAAAAAGGAACGAAAATCTACTTCAATCGAGAAGATTTTGATATTAAAGATAGTGATAAAGTGACTTTAGAACTGAAAGAATATTACAGTCGATTAGAATTAATTTCAGACAACTTAAACACAATAACTGATAAAAATGAACTTTTAGAATCTAACGGAGTTGTATCTATAAAATTTAAAATTGGAGATAAAGAAATAAAACTCAAAAACGGAAAAAAATTAAAGCTAAAATTTGCACAAGAGTTCAGAATAGGAGATAGAATATTTAACGGAGTTTTAGATTCAATAAATCAAATAACTTGGATACAAAATTCCGAAACTAAAGTTTTACAAACTGTTCTTGATAGCGTCGCAACTCGTAGATTTGGTGGCGTAATGACTTTTAGAGAAAAATTAGTTTCAATTGATTCTGTTGATTACTACAACAGACAATTAGAACAAATTCAAGGTGATTTAATTGAGGACATTGAAAAAATTGGATATTATCCTCTTGTGTTAGTGGACGATTATGATTGGATAAACGTTGACAAAATTTTAGATGTTGATTCTCGAATCACTTTTGAGCTCAATCTTAACAAATCTGATTTGGAAAAAATTTCAGTATTTTTTATTTATAACGACATGAATTCATTTATATCAGAATATCGCAAATATTATGACTTAAAGTTTATTGATATTCCTATAAAAAACGAATCATCAATGATTATAGTAGGCGAAAAAGAGAAAGAGTTGTTTGCTGACAAAAGGATTTTAAATGAACAAACAACAGGTAAAATTAATATCAATCTTAAGAAAATTGATTCAACCGAATTAAAAGAATTATTAATAAAATAACTGTGTACAACAATGGCTATAAGTAATTGCTTGTTCTCGCCTACTTCTGAAAATCCTCGCGGATTTTCAGTTTGGTGTGTACTTGCAAAGTTAATCGCTAAACCACGCAACTACTCATAGCCCAACCGATGATGTAGAATACGCCTGCGGCGTACTTTTGTCTGCGCTGCTTCGCAGGCACTACATCCAAAAGCATTTCGACATCATCGCTGCGCTATGCCAATTGCATCTAAAGCAAAGTATCCTAACAGTCAGCAAACATCGCCGCTGCGGCTTATCTACTCGACATATCAGGTCGCTAAATGCAATTGGTTGCTGTTTGTTTGGTTCCCAATAATCGAAAAATCAAATCAACGCTCTGCTAACGCAGAGCTATTCATGGTCGATAACTGGCAATAAACTAACTGTGGTAGGGTAAACTATTGCCAATTATCAACACGATTTTTCATTATCTTCACAAAAAAACAGACAACTGCACATAGCGCAGCGTTGCGCTTTATTAGTTGTTTAAGAGATCTTTGACCAATAAGAGGGCCACTGATTCCTACTCAAAAAATCCTTCAGATTTTCCTCGCAACGGAATCCAATGACGCTTCGCTAACTTTCTTTTGAATAAAACATCAGAAAAACACAGAATTTTATTATCATTATACATGATAAATGATGGTCACAAATTGGTCACAGTAAAAAAAAAGAAATCCTAACTCATTAACAGTGTATGAATTAGGATTTATATTGTGACCTCGACAGGATTCAAACCTGTAACCTTCTGAGCCGTAATCAGATGCGCTATTCAGTTGCGCCACGAGGCCGTTTTTAAGTGGGTGCAAATATAACACAATTCTTAAAAAACAACCAAACTATTTATTTCAAAAGCCTAATTGATTATTTTTGACCTATGATAGAAAAAGACCTCATAAAACCCTTTCAATATTTATTTGATCCAGAAATTATAGAAAATATTGCCAAGACCGCTACACTTAAGGTTTACAAAAAAGGCGAGATTATCATAGATATTGGTCAAAATCTCGAATACATCCCTTTACTTTTAGACGGAAACATCAAAGTAATGCGGGAAGACAATAATGGCGATGAATTACTATTGTACGTATTAGAGTCTGGTGATACGTGTGCCATGTCCTTAACATGTTGCATGGCAAAATCGGTAAGTAAAATAAGAGCTGTAGCAGACGAGAACGTCAAAGTTATTATGATCCCTCTTAATAAAATGAGAGAATGGTTTGACACTAATCAAAGTTGGCGTGATTTTATTCTTCAAAGTTATCAAATACGTTTTGATGAAATGCTCGAAACAATTGACACTCTGGCTTTCATGAGGATGGATGAACGACTCTACAAATACCTTACTGATCAGGTAAAACTCAATGCAGACACGAATTTAGATATTACACATCAAGAAATTGCTGAAGACCTGCACACATCACGAGTTGTGATATCACGGCTTTTGAAACAACTTGAAAAAGAGGAGAAAATTGAATTAGGCCGAAACAAGATCACTGTCCTGGATTTTTAAATAATTTTATGATTGAATTTCCTCCATCAGCTTTATTTTTGCAGAAAAATTGATTTATGAAGTATATTCTTGAGCCTTGGCCATGGTACATATCTGGGCCTTTCATAGCAATAGTTATGTTTCTCTTACTATATTTTGGCAGAACTTTTGGTATGTCATCAAATTTAAGGACCATGTGCGCTATTGGTGGAGCAGGCAAACGCGTTAAATTTTTTGATTTTGACTGGAAAAGCGAGAAGTGGAATCTAATGGTAGTCGCTGGAGCAGTTATAGGTGGAATGATAGCACATTTTTTTCTTTCTAATCCAATTGATATTCAACTAAGTGAAAACACAATTAATGACTTAGACACGCTTGGTTTTAAAAACGTAGGTGAAAGTCTTTTACCTCCTGAGTTGTTTAGTTGGGATTCTGTATTTAGTCTTAAAGGAATTGCGATTCTACTGATTGGTGGTTTTCTAGTAGGTTTCGGCACGCGTTATGCAGGCGGCTGTACTTCCGGTCACGCCATTACCGGTTTAAGTAGTCTTCAATTACCTTCTTTAGTTGCTGTGATTGGCTTTTTTATTGGCGGTTTGATCATGATACATTTTATTTATCCAATACTTTTTTAACATGGGCAAATACTTAAAATTTTTCTTAGTCGGTATATTTTTTGGTATTGTATTAGTAAAATCTGAAGCTGTTTCCTGGTATCGTATATATGAAATGTTTAAGTTTCAGTCCTTCCATATGTATGGAATCATTGGTACGGCAGTAGTAACGGGAGTAATTTTAGTATTCATCTCAAAAGGAAATCAACTAAAAACAACGGAAGGCACCTACTTAAGAGTCCCTAAAAAAGACAAAGGCTTTAAACGATATATTCTTGGAGGAAGTATCTTTGGACTCGGCTGGGCACTTTGTGGTGCTTGTCCTGGACCGATGTACATTTTGGTAGGCACGGGTGTTTTTTCAATGCTAATTGTTATTGTCGCAGCATTAATTGGTACCTATACTTATGGTTTACTAAAGGATAAATTACCCCATTAAATCAGTTTATACTTTTTCTTTAGATTATAAGCGGCATATCTTTACAGTGTGTGATAAGTATTACATATGAAAATTAAGGTTTTGTAATTTTGTACGACAAAAAAAAGAAACTATGAAAATTGAACAATTATATACCGGATGTTTGGCACAAGGTGCCTACTATATCGAATCAGATGGTGAGGTGGCCATAATTGATCCCTTGAGAGAAACACAACAGTATATTGACAAAGCAAAGAAAAATAATGCCGCAATCAAATATATTCTAGAAACACACTTTCATGCTGACTTTGTATCAGGCCATATTGATTTAGCGAAAAAAACAGGTGCAACCATTGTTTTTGGACCTAAAGCGCAAACGGATTATGACATTCATTCAGCAAAAGATAATGAAGAATTAAAATTGGGTAAAGTAACGATTAAGGTATTACATACACCTGGCCATACGTTGGAATCTGTGACCTATTTGCTAATTGACGAAAATGGTAAAGATCACGCCATTTTTTCTGGTGATACCTTATTTTTAGGTGATGTTGGGAGACCAGATTTAGCTATTAAGTCTGATTTAACCAAAGAAGATTTAGCATCAATGTTATTTGATTCGCTAAGAAATAAAATAATGCCTTTGGCAGATGATGTCATTGTTTATCCTGCGCACGGAGCAGGATCTGCCTGTGGAAAAAACCTAAGTAAGGAAACGGTTGGCGTATTAGGTGAGCAAAAGAAAACGAATTACGCGCTTCGCGAGGATATGACAAAAGCAGAATTTGTTAAGGAAGTCCTTGATGGTATAGCACCACCACCTCAGTATTTTGCAAAAAATGCTATGATGAATAAAATGGGTTACCAAACTTTCGACACTATACTTAAAACTGGCGATACTATACTATCACCAGAAGAATTTGAAGCATTAGCAAATCATGAATCTGCTTTGATATTAGACGTTAGACATCAGTCGGATTTTGTTAAGGGCCATATCCCAAATTCTATATTTATTGGGCTTCAAGGTCAGTTTGCACCATGGGTTGGTGCGTTGATTACAGATATAAAACAGCCCATCTTACTGGTGGTACCAGAAGGAAAATCAGAAGAAGCCGTGACAAGGCTCTCCAGAGTAGGTTACGATAATACATTAGGCTATTTAGAAGGCGGTATTGAGGCCTGGAAAAAAGCCGGAAAAGAAATTGAAACATTAGAATCTATATCTGCAGGTGAGTTTGCACAACGATCAAAATCAGCTCAATTGAATGTATTAGATGTGCGTAAAGACGGTGAATTTAAATCTACGCATCTCGAAGACGCACAACATTTTGCGCTGGATTTTATTAACGAACAAATGAATGAAGTAGATAGGAACAAAATGTATTATGTATATTGTGCTGGTGGATACAGATCTGTAATTGCTGCCTCAATACTAAAAGCAAGAGGTTTTGTAAACCTAATCGATATTGCTGGTGGTTTTGGAGCAATTAAAAAAACAGATGTACCTATTACCAATTTTGTTTGTCCATCCACCCTTTAAATAAATAATTATGAAAAAAAACATGGGAAACATTGACAAGGGCATTCGTACTATTCTTGCGGTAGCGATTGCATTATTATATTATTTTAATGTAATAGAAGGCACCTTAGCTTATATTTTAATGGCGGTTGCCATTATATTTCTGATTACAAGTCTGGTGAACTTTTGTCCTTTGTATACTCTATTCGGCTTTAGCACATGTAAATTGGAAAATGATTAAAATGGAAACTAAAACACTTAAAATACAAAATCTTAAATGTGGAGGTTGTGCCAATACAATTGTAACACAGCTTTCAAAGCTTAAAGGGATTGAAGATATCAAGGTTAACAATGATACGGACGAAGTTAGCTTTTCTTATGAATCAGGACCTGACTTAGAATCTGCAAAGAGAAAGTTGTCCGCTTTAGGCTATCCACCAGAAGGTGAGACAAATTCGCTACCAACTAAGGCAAAATCGTTTGTTAGTTGTGCTGTTGGTAGAGTTAAAAAATAAAAAAACCGCTACATAGCGGTTTTTTTATACGATTTCAGCACTGAGCCCTGCTTCTAAAAGTTTTGAACATCTTGGTTTCAAATCCTCATAAGGGCCAGTCTTTACAGTACATTTACCTTTGTAGTGCACAATGATAGAGCATTGTTCAGCTTGCTCTGGCGTATGATCACAAGCATAAATTAGTGTATCGATAACATGATCGAATGTATTAACATCATCGTTAAACAAAACTATTTCATTCTGTTTTACAACCTCTTCCTCTAATAATAGGTCTTCGGACTGTTTTTCTTTAGGACTCATAACGATACTAATTTAAAAATTTTAAAGATACCCAATCACCTCTTTTTATAGTTTCTTTCAATTTTAACATGTGTCTATTACATAATTTTTCAATTAGAGGGACATCATCCATATAAAAACCACTTAAAAAAAGCTGGCCATTTTTGTTAAGATGTTCCGAATAGCTGGGTATATCCTCAAGAAGAATATTTCGATTAATATTAGCGATAATGATATCGTACATTTGATCTGTCAATATAGTGGCATCACCTTCGTGAACCGCTATGTTTTGACACTGGTTACGCTCAACATTTTCGAGACTATTTAAATAGCACCAATTATCAATATCAATGGCATCGAGTTTAACCGCACCTACTTTTTCGGCAAGAATCGCCAATACACCAGTGCCACATCCCATATCCAAGACCGATTTATCAACAAAATCATTCTTTATTATATGCTGAATCATCATATGGGTAGTTTCGTGATGACCTGTACCAAAACTCATTTTAGGTTCAATTATTATATCGTACTTTGTAACTGGTTGTTCATGGAAAGGAGCCCTAACAGTTACTAGACCATCTACTACAATGGGATTAAAATTCTTTTCCCACTCAGCATTCCAATTTGTTTGTTCTATTTCATTAAAACTAAAGGTTATATTGAATTCCTGAGACCGCAAAATGTTTATATCTTCTAAAATAAAAGCGTTCCACTGCGCCTTTTGAATGTAGGCTGTAACACCTTCACTATTCTCAACAAAACTCTCAAAACCTACTAGGCCGAGCTCTGCAATCAGTATTTCCGAAGCAGGTTGAAGTGGTTCAATTTTAAAATCATAACCTATGTAAACAGGAGGATTCAAAGTACTTAAATGGCATTTACGATTGCAAAGAAATCTTCAGCTTTTAAAGAGGCTCCGCCAATTAAGCCGCCATCAACATCTGGTTTTGAAAATATTTCCTTTGCGTTATTAGGCTTTACACTCCCACCATATAAGATGGATACAGATTCAGCAACCTTCTGCCCATACTTCGAAGCCAGGGTTTTACGAATAAAAGCGTGCATCTCCTGGGCCTGTTCTGGAGTTGCTGTTTCCCCAGTCCCAATAGCCCAAACCGGTTCGTATGCTAATATAATATGCTTAAATGCATCTGCTTCTAAATGGAATAAGGCATTTTTAATTTGACTTTCTACAACAGCTTCCTGATTACCTGCTTTACGATCTGCCAATTCCTCGCCAAAACAAAATATCATATCCATGTCATTTTCAAGACCAGTATTGATTTTTTTGGCTAAGGCCTCATCGGTTTCGTTAAAATAAGCACGTCTTTCACTATGTCCTAAAATGACTGTCTGAATACCAATACTTTTTAACATACCAGCACTAATTTCACCTGTATAAGCACCTTGTTGAGCAAAATGCATGTTCTGGGCAATTACCTCAATATCATGTCTTCTAGTAGCCTCAAATGCATGCCAAAGATTAGTGAAGGTTGGTGCTATCATGACTTCTGCATCAGAACTTTTAGTTTGCTTTTTAAGCTCTACTATTAAGGATTCTGTTTGAATTAATCCGTAGTTCATTTTCCAATTTCCAGCTACTATTTTTCTTCTCATGTTATTTTAAATTGAATTTTACTTTAATATTTATGATTACAAAAATAAGGTATTAATCAACAAGCATTGTTGATATAAGTCATGTAATCGTTTAATACAGTTTTACACGAGGATCTAACCAGGCATAAATAATATCTACCAATATATTAATGGTTATAAATACAATTGCAATGACCAGAACAGCACCCATAATTACAGGCAGGTCTAATGTATTTAGAGCATTTACGATTTCTTTTCCCAGTCCATTCCATCCAAAAATATACTCCACAAATACAGCACCTGCCAACATAGAAGCAAACCACCCTGAAATTGCTGTAACCACAGGATTTAAGGCATTTTTTACAGCATGATTTTTTATGACCCTAAACTCACTAAGCCCTTTTGCTCTAGCCGTTCTAATGTAGTCTTGCCCTAATACTTCTAATAACGAATTACGCATTAATTGAATCACAACAGCCAACGGCCTTATTCCTAAAACAATAGATGGAAGTATTAGATTTTTCCATTGAATCGACATCTTCTCACCAAAATCATCCAGTTCATAGAGACTCCCTGTCATTTCAAGATTTGTATACTCATGCAATAAAAACCCGAAAAACCACGCAAAAAGAATAGCACTAAAAAATGATGGTACACTCATTCCTAAAGTACTTAATACCTGAATTAACTTGTCTAACCAAGTATCTTTATACAGTGCTGAAATAATCCCAAAAATTACTCCGAGTATAATTGCAATCGTAATTGCCGAAATTGCCAAAACAAAAGTGTTAGGTATAGTTTCACCAATGACCTGTGTTACTTTTTTGCCTTGTTTTGTAAATGATTCCCGTAAATAAGGTGTTTTTAGAACTAGAGTTGTATTTGTTCCAGTCCATAATTTTTGAGCATTGTACTTATTTGGACCCAAAAAGGTGTAATCGGTAGGTATATTAGAATGAAAAGATATTGGTGAAAGATCATTGAGATAATAAAGATACTGCGTCCCAATAGGCTTATCAAAACCATATTTTTTCTTCACAGCCTCCACCTGATCTGCAGATTGGTTTTGTCCTAGCATCATTTTAGCGGGATCGCCTGGAAGTATCGTAAATAGAAAGAAGATTACTGTAACAACACCTATAAGTGTAATAAAGGCATACAATAATTTATTTAAAAGATACCTAACCAAAACTAAAGTTCAATGTCTTCAATATCATTCCAATGTGCCTTATTTACCACTGTCCCGTTTTTGAGTACAATAATTCCTGGATTGGCTCTTACAATGGTTTTTATTACTTTTTCATCACATAGGTAAAAGTTGAAATTGAGACTATAATCTTGCTTTACCTTTTGCTTTTCAGATTCACTTGAAGAGGTCAAACCTATAACAGTATAACCTGCCTCAATTGCATCATCGGTGAATAATTTAAGCTTTGCAACACCATCATCCTCTGAAGATGAAATATTGTACATCGCAACTATTACCAGTTTGTCTTTTTCTAAAAAGTATGATGTTAAATCCTCCTCTGAAGATTCAATAGAAAAGTCTTGAATTGGAGGAATATAACCTTCATCAATTGTTTCAGTCTCTACGCCGACATAATCACCATCAACCGTTGGATAACTTCCATTTGTAACAAATTGTTTTTCCTCACCATTGACATTAAATGTCCATGTATACTCTAGAATTGGTTTTGGTGCATCATCCGGAACCACCATCTGTTCTTGAATATTTTTGCCAATTGCATAAGCCCTAAAATCAATCGCCGGTAAATGCATCAAAACATGGTAACCAAACCACAATGAAATTAAAAAACTTAACAAGGCTATTATCGATGTTGGTAAAGTGCTGAAAATTGGTTTAATATGCTTTAAACCATAAAATAAAATGAGAATTAATACTAACAAAACCACGTCTTTTGTGAAACTTTCCCAAGGCGTTAGTTTTAGGGCATCTCCAAAACATCCGCAATCTTTAACCTTATCAAAATAAGCTGAATAAAAGGTCAAAAATGTAAAAAATACGATCATTGCCAACAAACTGTAAACTGTAAACTTTGGCTGATAACCAATTAAAAGAAACACACCAAGAACGACCTCAAATACTACCACAAAAACGGAAAGCAGTAAAGCATACGGAACTAAAAATTCAATATTTAACACATCTGCCCCAAAGTACTCTTGCAGTTTATAAGAAAACCCGAGTGGATCGTTTAACTTTATAAATCCTGAAATTATAAACAGAACTCCAACGAAAATCCGACTTAGATGTACAAGTAATTTCATAATATCTAGTTATGCTTAAGAATTAGATTCACCAAGATGAATCATTGCAAAAACAGCGTAATTAATCATATCCTGATAGTTAGCATCAATACCTTCACTAACAATAGTTTTTCCTGCATTGTCTTCAATTTGCTTAACTCGCAACAGTTTCTGCAAGATTAAATCAGTCAAGGAGCTAACACGCATATCGCGCCAAGCTTCGCCGTAATCATGATTTTTATTCAACATCAATTCCTTCGTTGATTTAATTTTTTCATCATATAAGGCAATAGCTTCATCTGTATCTAAATCAGGTTGGTCCACAATACCTTTTTCCAATTGAATCAAGGCCATTATACAATAATTTATAATACCTATAAACTCACTAACCTCACCTTCATCTACCTTTCTAACGGCATTTTGCTGTAAGCTTCTTATACGCTGTGCTTTAATAAAAATTTGATCGGTCAGAGAAGGTAAGCGCAAAATACGCCATGCGCTTCCATAATCACTCATTTTATCTTTAAAAAGATTTCTGCATTTTTCAACAACGGCATCGTATTGTATAGAGGTTTCCTGCATTATAATTTCAACTTATGTCAACTAAATATCAGTCTTTTGATTATTAAAAAATAGAAACGACAACTGTAAAAGTTACGACACTGTTATCGTATAAAATTTCCGTAAATTTCGCATAAATTAATTAGAAGTTCAAGATTTGGTGTTTAAAGTTTACTACCAATATTTTCAAGAACAATTATGACTATAAACTGCAAAGGTAAATTACTTGATTTGGAAAGTCCAAGGGTAATGGGAATTCTCAATATTACACCAGATTCATTTTACGATGGTGGTAAATACAAAGATGAATCCGATATCCTTAATCAGGTTGAAAACATGGTTACTCATGGTGCTACTTTTATAGATATTGGTGGCTACAGTTCTAGACCAGGTGCGTCTGAGGTTAGCCTAGACGAAGAGACAAATCGGGTAATACCAGTAATAGAATTAATATTGAAACATTATTCTAATGCGTTGATTTCAGTAGATACGTTTAGGAGCGAAATAGCAAAGAAGAGTATTGAAGCAGGCGCCTGTATGATTAACGATATTTCGGCAGGTTACCTTGACGAAAAAATGATAGCCACAGTGGGAAAATTAGGGGTACCCTATATTATGATGCACATGAGAGGCACACCAAAAACTATGCAACAACATACACACTACGAAGATTTAATAAAAGAAATTAATTTTTACTTTGCAGAGCGTATTGCCAAGGCCCATGAAGCAAAAATCAACGATATTATTGTTGACCCTGGATTTGGGTTTGCGAAAACACTAGTTCAAAACTTTAAATTGCTTAATAAAATGGAACTAATGCAGATTATTGGTAAACCCATACTGGCCGGTGTTTCCCGCAAATCAATGATATATAAAACATTAAAAACAACAAGTGAACACGCACTTAACGGAACGACTGCGTTGAATATGGTCCTTCTACAAAAAGGCGCAAGGATTTTACGCGTACATGACGTGAAAGAGGCGATGGAATGTGTAACCTTATTTAACCAGTTAACCTCAAAATAAATGAAATACTACCCATTTTTTTTCATGGCTATATTTCTTATGAGTTGTTCCAATGAACGTGTTCTGCAACTACCAGAAATTCAGGGTGCGGAGGTTACAGAAGTGCTAGATGTTTCTCCAGCATATTTATTTTATGATGAGTCCCAACCTGACTCCACACTACTTAATCGCAAAAATTTAATAAGTACAACCAATTGGCTAGTTAATGTGGACAGACGGTTAACGCTAAAACAGGCCATTCCTCATATTAAATATATGCAGGATAAAAAGCGAAATGCCAAGATGCACAAGAACGAAAACGCCAAAAATTTTTATACCTGTAATGACACAACCATTGAAAACCTAGGTTTTGTAGAATTTACGAATACTTTCTATTTTGATTCACCACCGACATTGGAAGCTGAAAAAACGACCGTTATTGCCCTAAAAGTAAACTCCCTAGAGGATATAAGTATAAACTCATCACTCAATGCGAATATTTCCAATTTCAGAAATGTAGATTTAAATTCAATTCATTCAATTAAACAAGTACTAAAAGATAATCTCAAACTGCAGCTGCACATAAGTGATAAAATAACATTTCAGGATTATATAACCTTAAAACAAAAGTTGAATCCTATTAAAAGCAGTATCTCACCAAACGAATACATTTATTAACTTAAATTATTAAATTAGCAAAAAGCACTAATATTGGACGATTTACAACTTTGGGATTTTAGATTTATTGATTTTGTAGATGTCTTTCTAGTTGCCATATTGCTATACTACATCTACAAACTCGTAAAAGGTACCGTAGCTGTAAACATATTTATAGGTATACTTGTTATTTATTTGGCTTGGCGATTAACAGATTACCTTCAAATGCATATGCTTTACAGCATTTTCGATGGTTTTATGAAGGTTGGAATTATTGCTTTGATTGTGGTTTTTCAGCCTGAAATCAGGAAGTTTCTCTTACTTGTAGGATCCACCAACATAGGCGGAAAAAAAGGTGTTTTTAAAAACTTTAAGTTTCTAAAAAACGAGGATCAAACAACTACCGATGTTGACGCCATAATCAATGCGTGTAGTAAAATGGGAGCTTCAAATACTGGCGCACTAATCGTTATAGAACGAAATAATAATCTTGATTTTCTAATTAATACAGGCGATGCTATGAATATACTCGTGTCGCAACCAATAATTGAAAGCATATTTTTTAAAAACAGCCCTCTGCACGATGGTGCAATTATCATTGAAAAAAATATTGTAAAAGCAACGCGCGTTATACTGCCAGTGAATAATGAGAAAAAAATTCCAGAACGATTTGGATTAAGACATAGAGCTGCAATAGGAATAACTGAAAAAACGGATGCTGTCGCCATTGCAGTAAGCGAAGAAACAGGACAGATCTCTTATATAAAAAATGGAGAATTTGTTATGTACAAAGACACTCATGATTTGATAAAAAAAATCCAAAAGGATTTGGCCTAGTGAATTGTAAAAATTGTAATACGGTTCTAAAAACAAACCAGAAGTTTTGTGATAATTGTGGTGCTCCTGTCCTCAGAAACAGATTGACACCAAAAATACTAGCAAGGCAAGTCAACGAAGAATTTTTATCTATTGATAATAAGTTCTTAAAAACCTTGTTAGCCTTGATAACCAAGCCAGAAGACGTAATAGAGGGCTATATAGCCGGCTTGAGGAAACGATATATTGGCGTAATCCCATTTTATGCGATATCACTTACTGTTTTAGGTTTTCAGATGTTTTTACTTAAAAACTTTTTTCCGGAATTTATTGAAGCTCAAGATAACTTGTTTATGTCTGGATTTAATTTTGGAAGTCAAGGAACAGCTCAACCGCCTCCAGATTCTTTCAATTTTTTTAATGATTATCAAGGTGTGCTTTTTTCAATTTTAATGCCTTTCTTGGCTATAGGAACATGGGTTGTTTATTTAGATAAGAAAAAGCATAATTACACCGAGCACCTAGTGATAAATCTATATTTAACAGCACAGACCATTTATTTTAGCTTCCTTATTTATTTATTATTAGCCGCATTCAACGTTCAAAATTATCTTGTTGCTTCAATGCTGGTTACACCACCCTTGCTGTTATATGGAGCCTATGTTTTTAGCAGGATATACAAATCTACATACATTAAATCATTAGTTCGATATATTGCTGCCTATACAATCTATATGATCGTATTCTCTGCAATTATGGTTGTCATATTAGCTATACTCTTTGCCTATCTATTTGCAACTGGAAAATTTAACCCATAAAATGCTTTGTAAAAACTGCCATACCGAATTAAATGAACACGACGATTACTGCAGAAATTGTGGTGCACGTGTTATTAGAAATAGACTCACCTTTAGAAATTTATTTGAGCATTTAAGCGAAACCTTTTTTAATTACGACAATAAGCTTTTAAGAACAGTAATTGATTTATTCAAAAAACCTGAGGACGTAATAGTCGGCTATATAAATGGTGTTCGGAAAAAATATGTAAATCCTATTAGTTTATTTGGTTTGGCACTGACCATAACGGGTATTTACATGATAATAATAAACAAGTTTTTTCCAGAAATGATTGATTTTTCAAATCTAGCAGTTGAAGGCCAAGAGGAATTTCAAAGGCGAAACACACAATTTGTCCAGGAGTACCAATCAATAATTGTGATGCTTTATGTACCGATCTATGCCCTTATGGCAAAACTTGTTTTTTTTGATAAAAAGCGATTTAATTACACAGAGCTCTTAGTTGTTTTTATGTACATACAAGCGCAAATATCTATTGTGTCTGCTGTATTAACTATTATAATAGGAATAATTGGTTATTCTAGCAGTATTGTTGGAATGTTTATGTTGCTTTTAATGATCTTATATTCTGCTTTTGCATTAAAACGAATCTACAAACTTTCATTCTTTGATATTGTAGTGCGAACATTATTGTTTTTAGTCGTATTGGCTATTACATTTGTTATTTTCACCGTTCTTCTTCTTGTATTCATGTATTTCAATGGCGAACTACAGGAAATGATTCAGGCTCAAAAAGCAGCGAGCGAAACGGCAAAAACAGGTTAGTTATAAGACTTCAGCCTTTAAAAACTGAACTTCATATAGATTTTTATAGTAACCATTATCTTTCTTGAGTAAGGATTTGTGTGTTCCCATTTCCACGATTTGACCAGCGTCCATAACGATAATTTTATCGGCTTGCTGAATGGTAGCCAATCTATGCGCAATGATTATAGAAGTTCTTCCCTCAGTTATTTTATCTGTCGCATCCTGAATAAGTTGCTCTGAATATGAGTCCACAGAAGAAGTTGCCTCATCTAATATTAAAATACTTGGATTAGTTACGTAGGCTCTTAAAAACGAAATCAATTGACGTTGGCCCGATGAAAGCATCACGCCACGCTCTTTAACATTGTAATAGTATCCACCCGGAAGACTTGATATAAATTCGTGTATACCAATGGCTTTTGCAGCGGTAATAACATCTTCTTCGGTAATGTACTCATTATTTAGTGTAATGTTGGTTAAAATAGTATCGGCAAACAGAAAAACATCTTGTAAAACAACCGCAATTTGGTTTCGCAATGAATTTAAAGTAAGTTCTTTTATATCGGTACCATCAATTTTTATTGCACCAGAATTAATTTCGTAAAAACGATTCAGCAAATTAATAATGGTAGATTTTCCTGCTCCTGTGGCACCAACAATTGCGATTGTTTCACCAGCTTTTACATTAAATGAAATGCCTTTTAAAACTTCTTCGTCCTTTACATAAGAAAAACGTACATTATCAAATTCTATATCTCCTCTAAAATGATTGGCTATTTGTGTTCCTGTATCGTCTATGTTCGAATCCGTATCAAGGACCTTAAACACACGGTCTGCAGCCACCATTCCCATTTGGAGCGTATTAAATTTATTTGCAATTTGATACAATGGTCTAAATAACATTGGGATAAACATGGTAAATGAAATAAGATCGCCTAATGTTGTACCTGGCAATGTAGAAACAACTCCAAAACCACCTATTAAAATAACCATTGCCATTGTTACAGATGAAACAAATTCTGCTACCGGAAAGAAGATTGAATTATACCAGACTGTTTTTAACCACCCTTTTTTATGGCGCTCATTGATGGCCTTAAATTTTGTATATTCTATTGACTCTCTGGTAAACAATTGGACAATTTTCATTCCCGTTACACGCTCCTGAACAAAAGAGTTTAAGTTAGAAACCTCAGTACGTACATCTTCAAAGGCGCGCTTCATATACTTCTGAAATATTTTGGTTGCGAAAACTATTATTGGCATAGCAACAAATACAATTAAACTTAGCCTTAGATTTATTAATGCCATAAAGCCTGCAACAACTGCCATTTTGAGGATATCGCTAAAAATCATGAATAATCCTTGCCCAAATATATCCGCTATACGCTCCATATCTGTGACCGCTCGTGTAATGAGCACCCCTACTGAAGATTTATCAAAGTAAGTCATTTTAAACTTGAGCATATGCCTAAATAACTTTACCCTTATGTCTTTTACAACAGACTGTCCTAACCAACTTGCGAAATAAATAAATAAAAGCTGAGACACGACCTCAAAAATTAGCAGCGCAAACATTAGTGCCATGTAAAGGATAAAGCCGTCATATTCCTTGTTAGCGATTTTAACATCTATGGCCTCTTTTAGCACATAAGGTCTTAAGGCACCAAAAATAGCTAGACCTATTACGCACATTAGTGATATGATGAATACAGTACGATACGGTTTAATATATTGTAATAGTCGCTTAAAGAGCGTGATGTCAAATATTTTCTTTCCTTTTTCTGCCATTTTAAGCCGAAAATAAATCGGTGTCTTTTATGAATATTTTTTCTGGATAGAGAATGTTTACTAAGTTTAAGCCGTGCGCTGGCACGGAGTATCCTGCTTTAGCTCTATCCTTTGATTCTATAATGCCATGCAAGTCTTTTGGTTTTATTTTACCAAGGCCAATATTTATCATAGTGCCAACAATAGCCCTTACCATATTCCTGAGAAATCGATCTGCAGTAATTACAAATAACAACTCCTCGCCTCTTACGTGCCATTGTGCTTCTTTTATTTCGCAATTATAGGTTTTAACATCTGTGTTAACCTTAGAAAAACATTGAAAATCCTTATACTCAAATAGAATCTTACAAGCTTCATTCATTGCATTAACATTTAAAGTTTTTGTAAGCTGATAGGCATAATCAAAATTAAAAACACTTTTGGAAGTAGACATTCTATAATGGTAAGTTCTACTTTTTGCGTCAAATCGTGCATGAGCATCTTCTTTTACCTTTAGCAATTTTGAAATCGCTATATCCTTGGGCAATAATGCGTTAAGTTTGTAAACTAAATCCGAAGGTATTAATCCTTCAAAATCAAAATGCGCATACATATTAGCGGCGTGCACACCTGTATCGGTCCTTCCGGCACCAACAATGGAAATTGACTCTTTTAGCAAGGTACTTAATGACTTTTCTAGTACCGCCTGAACAGTAATTGCATTAGGTTGATTTTGCCAGCCATGATAAGCTTTTCCGTTATAGGACAATTCCAAAAAATATCTCAAAAGAATACCTATTTTTGCTTAATATTAAACAAAGATAAACAGTTTTAATCGTTATAATCACAATATTATCTTAATGCAAAGGATACTGTTATTATCAGATACACATAGCTATATAGACGATAAGGTCCTCAAATATGTAAAGCAAGCAGATGAAGTTTGGCATGCGGGAGATATTGGTGATTTGTCTGTCACAGATAGCATAAAATCCTTAAAACCATTAAGAGCAGTTTATGGAAATATTGATGATGCCAGTGCAAGAGCAGAATTTCCGCTACATAATAGATTCAAATGTGAAGATGTTGATGTTTGGATAACACATATTGGAGGCTATCCTCCTAAATATAACAACAGGATAAAAGATGAGATAAAGATTAATGCGCCTGATTTGTTTATTTGTGGCCACTCGCATATACTAAAAGTTATACCAGACAAAAAATTGAATTTATTGCACATGAATCCTGGTGCAATTGGCAAACATGGTTTTCACAAAGCGAGAACAATGCTACGTTTTGTCATTGATGGAGGTAATATTAAAAATTTAGAGATTATAGAATTCAAACGATGAAAAATGAAAAACCCAGACGGCAGCGTCTGGGTTTTTCGCACTAATACTACTAAGATTTTAGGTTCTATCGTAATCGATCTACAGATTTTACAAGATCTTCGTCCTTTTTAACAGCCTTGTTAGCCAAGGCTAAACACACAATAGAAAAAACAGGAAGAAGAATCCCAATACCTTTCTCAGAAACGTTAGTTTCTCCAGATAAATTTAGAGATTGGGTTACAAAGATTCCTAGTAAAATAAAGTTTAATATTATATTAAGTCGACCCAAAATAAATTGAGTTTTTCTATTTTTAAAACTAAATATCGAAATTAAAGATAACAAAGCAGAGCCAATAAACAATCCTAAATACAAATAATTGTCAATAGCAAAAACTTTAGAGCCTTCGTTTGTTGTCCATAGATGAAACACAAAAATCAAGCCCGCCGAGATAATAACGGCAAGTAATAAATAAACAGTTTGTATTCTCTGAATCATATCGCTTCTTTAAAAGCGATGCAAAATTAGTAGTTTATTTTTTAAAAAGATAGAATTTATATTAAAATAAAATTGTATTATTGCATTAGAATGTTGCGAAACATAATATAACGGACATTCAATCTTCCAAATTAATTTCACTTTTTTTCTTTGTATTTCATCTAGAAAATGTTGAGTTAATTATATCGAAACTATAATACAGTATATTACACATAAAAATGTTTGAAATTTCCCAATTAAAGGCTAAAAAGCTACCTGAGTTACAGGATATAGCAAAGCAACTTAACGTACCTAAATTTAGAAGTCTTAAAAAGTTAGACTTAGTTTATCAAATTCTAGATTACCAAGCGGCTAATCCTGAGGCGGTAAAAGAAAAGGTAGAAACAAACACAAAATCTGAAAATTCTACCAGTAACCAAAGACAAAAGCGCAGCCGAGTACCAAAACAACCACAAGAAAACAAAAGGCAACAAAACGCCCAAAGCAATAAGGACCATTCACAAAACAAGCCAAAGGACAACAAAGTACAGGAAAAAAAAGTTGATAAATCCAATGTCAGAAATGACGATGCTAAAAGAGTTACAACCCAAAATAACGATAATAGATCAAATCGATCTAAAGAGCAAAATCGAAATAATCCAAAAAGTAATGGCAATAAGGACACCAGAAATCGTTATCGTGAACCCGATTTTGAATTTGATGCGATTATTGAAAGTGAGGGTGTCTTAGATATCATGCAAGACGGTTACGGTTTTTTAAGATCTTCTGACTATAATTACCTCACTTCACCAGATGATATTTATGTATCACAATCTCAAATTAGATTGTTTGGACTTAAAACAGGCGATACAGTTCTGGGCCATGTTAGACCACCTAAAGAAGGCGAAAAATATTTCCCTTTAATTAAGGTTAGCAAAATTAACGGCCAAAACCCACAAGTTGTTAGAGATCGGGTGGCATTTGAACATTTAACACCGCTTTTCCCACAAGAAAAATTTAATATTGCAGAACGCCAATCTACTATTTCTACAAGAATTATGGATTTGTTTTCACCTATTGGTAAAGGACAACGTGGTATGATTGTCTCTCAACCAAAAACGGGTAAGACAATGTTACTTAAAGATGTAGCAAATGCTATTGCCGCAAATCATCCTGAAGTTTATCAAATGATACTTCTTATTGACGAGCGTCCCGAGGAAGTAACAGATATGCAACGTAACGTTCGTGGAGAGGTAATTGCTTCGACGTTTGATAAAGAAGCGCATGAGCATGTTAAAATCGCAAATATTGTCCTAGAGAAAGCAAAGCGTTTAGTAGAATGTGGTCATGACGTAGTCATTTTACTAGATTCAATTACAAGATTAGCTCGGGCGTACAATACCGTACAACCAGCGTCTGGAAAAATATTATCTGGTGGTGTCGACGCTAATGCACTACATAAGCCAAAACGTTTCTTTGGGGCTGCACGTAATATTGAAAATGGAGGTTCCCTTACTATAATAGCTACTGCACTAACTGAAACTGGATCAAAAATGGACGAGGTTATTTTTGAAGAATTTAAAGGTACAGGTAATATGGAGCTACAATTAGATAGGAAAATATCCAATAGACGTATTTTCCCTGCAATTGATTTGACAAGTTCAAGTACTCGTAGAGATGACTTACTTCTTGATGATAATACCATACAAAGGATGTGGGTGATGCGCAAATATCTTGCCGATATGAATCCCGTCGAAGCAATGGAATTCATCAACGAGAGATTTAAACAAACCAGAAATAATGAAGAATTCTTAATTTCAATGAATGGCTAAGAATTCGAAATAAAAAAAGAAACTCAAGATGGAAATCTTGAGTTTTTTTTATAAAAGTTATACCAAAAAAAAAGCCTTTCAAATTGAAAGGCTTTTAATTTTTTAAATTCTAGACCTATAAAGTGGCAACGTGTTTCGTTAGATTGCTTTTTAAGTTCCCAGCTTTATTCGAATGAATAATGTTTTTCTTAGCTAATTTATCAATCATACCAATTACAGAAGGTAACATTTTCTCGGCTTCTTTTGCATCAGTAATCTCACGTAATTTCTTAATCGCATTACGCGTAGTCTTGTGCTGATATCTATTAAGCACACGTCTCTTTTCGTTACTTCTTATTCTTTTTAAAGCAGATTTATGATTTGCCATTTTATTTTTCTTGTTAAAAGTTGTAGCCCGTAGGGGAATCGAACCCCTCTTACCAGGATGAAAACCTGGCGTCCTAGCCGATAGACGAACGGGCCTTATGGTTACTAATAAATTTTAATGAACCTACAATGTTTCCATTGCGGATGCAAAAATACAACTATTTTTAAATGTTGCAACTACTAATAAAGTTTTTTTGATTTTTTTAATAGGCCTTCGCAAAAAGCACACGTTGCTTAGAAGGTTTGCCGCTGTATACACATATTCCCTCTTCTTTAATGTTATCTAAAGGTATGCATCTAATTGTAGCTTTAGTAAGTTCTTTTATTTTTTGTTCTGTTTCAGAAGTGCCATCCCAATGTGCGGATATAAAACCTGTTTTAGTTTCTAAAACCTCCTTGAATGATTCGAAGTCGTCCACTTCGGTAATGTGAGAATCTCTGAAATCTAAAGCCTTTTTAAACAGATTCTCTTGTATTTCTTCCAAAAGATCTTCTACAACTATTGAAAGTCTATCTAAAATAACTGTTTGCTTAGTTAGGTCATCTCTCCTTGCAAGCTCTACGGTTTCATCTTCAAGATCCTTAGGCCCTATAGCGATGCGTAATGGTACACCTTGCAACTCATGTTGCGCAAACTTTGCTCCTGGCCTAAGCGTATCACGTCCATCAAATTTAACAGATATGTTTCGCTCTTTTAAATCTTCAATTATGGTACTGGCCAAATCCGATATTTTATCAAATTGTTCTTCATTTTTATAAATAGGAACAATTACAATCTGGTATGGTGCTAAATTTGGAGGTAACACTAACCCCTTGTCATCACTATGTGTCATTATTAATGCACCCATTAAGCGTGTAGAAACACCCCATGAAGTCGCCCAAACATAATCTAGTTTTCCCTCCTTATTAGTGAATTTTACATCAAAGGCCTTAGCAAAATTCTGACCTAGAAAATGGGAGGTTCCTGCTTGCAGCGCCTTACCATCTTGCATTAGTGCTTCAATACACATGGTTTCTACAGCTCCAGCAAATCTCTCGCTTTCTGTCTTTAAACCTTGTATAACAGGGATCGCCATAAATTTTTCAGCAAAAGTTGCGTATATATTATTAATGAGCTTGGTTTCTTTCCAAGCTTCTTCTTTAGTAGCATGAGCAGTATGGCCTTCTTGCCATAAAAACTCGGCAGTCCTTAAGAACAATCTAGTTCGCATTTCCCATCGAACCACATTAGCCCATTGATTCACTAAGATTGGTAGATCTCTATAGGACTGTATCCATCCTTTATATGTGTTCCAAATAATAGCTTCACTAGTTGGTCTTACAACCAACTCTTCTTCGAGTTTTGCTTCTGGATCAACCCTAAGTTTTCCTTCTTTATCAGGATCGTTTTGTAGTCTATAATGTGTAACAACGGCACACTCTTTTGCAAAACCCTCTGCATTTTTTTCCTCAGCTTCAAAAAGACTTTTTGGCACAAACAATGGAAAATAAGCGTTTTGATGTCCTGTTTCCTTGAACATCTTATCCAATTGTGCCTGCATTTTTTCCCAAATCGCATAACCATAGGGTTTAATAACCATACACCCTCTCACAGCAGAATTCTCTGCCAAGTCAGCCTTGACAACCAGCTCATTATACCATTTTGAATAATCCTCAGCTCTTGACGTAAGATTTTTACTCATTTTCAATCTTTTGGCACAGAAATTGTGCTATTGTTAAATAAAAAAATAGTTCAGCAAAACTAACTATTTTTGCTATGTTCAACAATAAAATAGAAGAGATATGCAATTTAAAACCATTACAAGCCAAAAATTGCCATTTTTTGTTGCTCTCGGTCTTTTAGCCGTATTGACTTCATGTGGTTCATACCAATATGTAGGTTATGACAATGATGGTATATATTCAACAAATGAAAATGAGGAAGAGGTCGTTGTTGAACAACCTATAGTTACAACTTCAACAGAAGATTCTAACTATTACACAAATTATTTTGCCCAAAACAAAGCACAATTAGATGCTTTCCAATCAGAAGAGGAAATATTTACAGATGTAGATTCTTATTCGAGCGACTACACTCAAAAAGCCCAGGATTCGTTAGAACAGAGACAACCATATGGTGGTTGGGGACAAGATAACAATACAGTAACCATTAATGTAATTGACAATGGTTTTTGGGGATGGAATGATCCTTGGCTTTGGGGAGCTGGATGGGGCTGGAATAACTGGGCCTGGGGAAGACCTTGGGGCTGGGGCTGGAACCGCTGGGCTTTTGGTAGTCCTTGGGGATGGGGTCCTGGTTGGAATGCTGGCTGGGGCTGGAATGCTGGCTGGGGATTCGGATGGAATAACTGGGGCTGGGGCCTCGGATGGAATAACTGGGGCTGGGGTCCTGGTTGGAATAACTGGGGTTGGAATGGTTTCTACAACAATAGCAATAGATACGCATTTAACTACGGTAGACGCGGCGCTTCATTGTATGATAGAAACTTAACAAGTTTAGGTAGAAGCAATGCCGCCATATCGCGAAGGAACTATTCAACGAGCAGACTTTCTAATGCCGTTACGAATAATTCAAGAAGAGTTAGAACATCGGATAATACCGCGAGACGATCAAGTAGCGGTAACAGTACACGTGTTACGCGACCAAGCAGAACAACAAGAAATTCTAACACAACAAGAAGGGGTACAATTAACTCTTCCTCAAGATCTTCAGGTACTATGAGATCGTCAAGAAGTTCAAGCTCTTCTGGTGTTAGATCTTCTGGTGGCTCTAGGTCAAGATCTTCAGGAAGTATGAGATCCTCGGGTGGCTCAAGATCATCAGGTGGAAGTCGTGGTGGAGGCCGAGGCAGAGGTTAATATTTAATTTTTATATCCGCAATTAAAACTAGGAACTTATGAAAAAACTACTTATGCTTAGCATAGGCTTAATAAGCACGTCTTTAATATTAGCACAGGATATTACCGATGCTGTGAGATATTCAATGGACGAAATACAAGGTACGGCCAGATTTAGAGCCATGAGTGGTGCATTTGGTGCACTTGGTGGAGATATGTCTGCAATAAATATTAACCCTGCTGGCTCTGCTATTTTTAATTCAAGTCATGCATCACTGACCCTAGGTTATTTCGATGAAAATAGTGATGTTGCTTACTTTAATAATACAAACAATGCAACAAATTCTAATTTCGACTTGAATCAATTAGGTGCTGCCTTTGTGTTTTCAAATACGAATGCTAGTTCTTCATGGAAAAAATTCACTATGGGTATTGCTTATGATCGTTCTGCAGACTACGATAGAGATTGGTTTGCAAGTGGTGTAAATCCAACAACAAGTATTGGTGAATATTTTTATGCTTATGCTGATGGTCAAAGATTAGACGAGATTTCTGCTCTACCTGGAGAAACTATATCCGCAGCCTATAACGAGATAGGAACATTTTTTGGTTTTGGCAATCAACAAGCTTTTCTAGGATTTGAAGGATTTATTTTTGATCCGGTCGAGGATACTGATGATAATACAGCTTACACCAGAAATATAAATGGTGAAAATTTTAACCAACAGTATGCTTTTGCTAGTAGAGGTTACAACGGAAAGCTGGCATTTAATTTGGCTTCAAGTTATGAGGATAAATTGTATTTAGGTATAAACCTAAATGCCCATTTCATAAATTTTGAGCGAAGTACATTTTTGCGTGAATCTAATAACAATGCTACTTCTTCAGTTACTGATGTTGATTTTGAAAACAACCTTTTAACTACCGGTAGCGGATTTAGCTTTCAACTCGGTGGTATTGCCAAATTAACAGAAGAATTTAGAATCGGTTTGTCATACAATTCGCCAACCTGGTATAGAATTAATGAAGAAACGTCGCAATATCTAGCCACTACACGAATTGAAAATGGTTCAAATATCAATCAAATTGTTAACCCAAATGTCATTAATATTTTTCCAGAATATAGACTTCAAACGCCTGGAAAACTTACAGGTAGCTTGGCCTATGTTTTTGGAAGTAAAGGTCTTATAAGTTTTGATTATTCAGTAAAAGATTATGCTAATGCAGAATTCAGACCCACGTCAGACGTATTTTTCTCTGGTTTAAATAATGATATAAATAATGCTCTTGATAATGCGATAGCTTACAGATTAGGAGGAGAATACAGATACAAGCAATTTAGCTTTAGAGGGGGCTATCGTTTTGAAGAAAGTCCATATGCTGACGATACTTTTTTTGGAGACTTAACAGGATATTCCTTTGGGTTAGGGTATAATTTTGGGAATTTAAGTGCGGATATCGCATTTAGTCAAGCCGAAAGGGATATAAATTACCAATTGTATAATGTTGGTTTAACTGATGCCGCTTTTATTCAGTCAACATTCACAGATGTAATTCTAACATTAGCCTTTAGTATTTAATATTTAATTATTTTAAACACAATAAAAAAGCCTGAGCTAATGTTCAGGCTTTTCTATTATATTTCGTTTTAACGTTTCAAGGTAAAATGGGCCCTAAGTTCCTTTCTGCGGTCCGTTCCCGGCTCGTCGTACTCCACGGTGAACCAGTAGTCGCTGCTCGG
>NZ_JAIUJR010000014.1 GCF_020166335.1 Winogradskyella alexanderae
AAATCCAAAAATTACAATAATTAGAATTAATGAAGTTATTGACCACAATGCTATTTTTAACCATTTTTTCATTTTCATTAGATTACGCCCAACGGCCCTGGCTATGGTTTGGCGCCTGCACACCCAAGCCTTCCGTATTGTTTTTGTTAATCCCTAAAATAGCAAATAATCACAGACCCACGGGGGCGATTAACCATAGCCGTTGTTGTGCTCTGTTACTCCTTCCAGTTATCCATTACCCTTTTTAAATCAGAGCCTTCAATTGCTTCGATTATTTCAAAATATATACCATTTGGATCTATAGCATGAGCAATATTAACATGAGTAAAAGGACTTACCGTTGATGCTGTACATTCCATTCCCAAACTATGAAAATCCTTAACTACTGCTTCATTGTTGCGTGTCTCAAGACCGAAGTGATCTATTCCTTCAGGATGCTCTTCATCAGCCGGTAACAACTCTATAAATGTCGTCTTATTGATCTGTACATAAGCAAAAATAGGATTACCTTCTTTGTTATCGAATTTGTATATCATCGGGAATCCAAGATCATTTTGATAAAAATCCAATGCTTTGTCAAAATTGGCCACCCTTAAGCCTACATGATTGAGACCAAGGATTTTGCCTTCTTCCTTATTTATTATATCATTTTGTTGTCCTGAAAAGAATCCAGCAAAGAATAATATTGGAGCAACAATTATTAAAAAAATCTTCGATTTCATAGAGTTTGACTTAATAGAGCACAACAATTCGATATACGTATTACGTATATCCACATTATACACCTAAGATAGCAAATCTTTTATTTTACCGAAGGTTTTGTTCGCGACATGGGTGTAGATTTCAGTTGTCTTGCCAGGATGATGAATCTTTAATCAATACTTTATTTAGACAAACAGCAGTTAAGGTATTGATTTGGTAGGCTGCGCTAATGCTATTTCAATTATTTTTTGAGGAGTTAATTATGATAATCGTAACGCTAATAATCCCCTTTGCTTACATCTTAGTTCCCAAGAGATTGAATACCAATATAGTTAAACACTAGAAAGTAAGACCTCATCAAAATTTATTCCCTCAATGGGTTCAATTATCTGTTCCGTAGAATTCCAATCAATTCGTCTTCCTAATTTATACGAAAGACCAGCCATATGAGCCGAAATGGCCTCTTCAAATCCTTCTTGAATGCCACAGCTTAATTTCCCTCCATTTTTGATACTGCTTAGCCATTCTCTAAGATGCAGGTAAGTAGAATCTACCCTTACACCATCTATATAGGTCCACATTAGACCTTTGTCGGCAAAATATTGGGACGTCGCAGAAGATATTGCATCAGGAATATTTGCTGCCGGGTCGTATTGGTAAATAGGTTCAGACGGATGCATGCGTTCGGCTTCCAGTAAATCGGCATATTTTGTTGAACTACCATCAGGCCAAATCGTAAGTTTATTGCCTAACTCCATTGTCCCATCATGACCCATAAGAAATGTTGGTCTACTAAATCCATTACCAAGGGTTGCACTATAAATAAAGGTCATTCCTTTTTCCTTACCTTTTTCCTGGCTTGCTCCTAACTTATAGTCCGGAAATTCCATATTAACCTGTAGGACATCGGGTACATTTCGCCCATCGTTGTGGGTGTAAATGCCTCCAGAAGCCGTAACCGAATTGGGAATACCCATATTCATTACACAATTTAGTCTGTCGTAGTCATGGGTTAGTAAATCACCTGATAAACCAGATCCGTATTCCCACCACTTTCTCCATCTAAAAAAATGATTTTTATTAAATGGAATTTTTGGTGCAGTACCTAAAAACTGCTCCCAATCAATGGTTTGCTCGCTGGCTTCCGCTTCAATATCATAATTCCATGCGCCATTATCATCATTTCTATTGGTATTTGTTTGAATCATGGAAACGTGGCCTAGAACTCCTTTTTCAATAATATCTTGTGCGGTCTTAAAACTCAAAGTTTGCCTATGTTGATGGCCTACCATAAAACGAGCACTTGAATTTTCAGCCGCCTCTCTAAGTGTATAGGTTTCCTCAACAGTGTGCGCCATTGGCTTTTCAACATAAACATGGACACCTCTGTTCAATGCATAAATGGACATCGGAGCATGCCAATGGTCTGGTGTAGCAATAATCACGGCGTCTACATCACCGCTATCAATCATCTCCTGATAGGTTTTATATCGTTTTATATCGTTGTCATCCGTTTTAAAAGATGCAATTGCTTTATTTGCCCTTTTGTCAAAAATATCGCAAACCGCAACCAATTTCACGTTTAATTTTTCTTGTGCAAGGAATTCTTCCAAGGCTGTATGTTGAGAATCTTCATCGGCTTCCTTTCTCATTTCGGATATCCATTCATTTGTAGCAAAACCTAATGATCTGCATAGCTGATCTCCTCGTATACCAAAACCGATAATACCTACTCTAATGGGTGGTCCAGTGATTGAAGGTAGTGATGTAGGATAAGATGGTTCTATATTTAGTTGCTCCAGAATTTCAGAACGTTTCTGACTGCTTAGCACGCTATTGGCTGCTGCTGCCCACCAAATTCCACCAACTAATGGTAAGCCTGCTAAACCCTTTAGCATGTCTCTTCTTGTCCATTTCATAACTCTAATTTTTAATGTCTTCTTTGTTTTTCTTTAAAATACGATGTAGCCCAAAATAGTCTGCTGTTGGTAATTGATAAATAACCAATAGTGCAGCCAATTCAATTAAGTTCTTATTGACAAACCAATAATTACCTTCTGCGTGTATTTGTTCCAGCCAAGGAAAAGGAGGGTGTGCTAAATAATACATTGCAAGTAAACCAATGCCAATTACAGTACCTACTCTCTCAAAAATCCCTAATATTAAGGTTAGGCCAACAATTATAAGCGCGGCAATATTCAAGCCGTCGGTCCAGTTAATAATGGCTTCGTTGGTCATTGCCAAAAAAAATTGTTTCAAAGGGCCTTGGGCTGATGCTAAATACCCAAATGATGTCCATTCAGGATCATACAGCTTTATGACCCCTTCATATAAAAAATGCCAGCCTATTAGTATTCGTAATAGAACCACACTCGTTCTAAGACGCCATGCTTTATCGATTTCACTCATTATTTATATTATTTAGTTAGTGCGAAGCTAGAACTCTTTATACAGTTTTCCTATGACTTTTATCATTCCTGTAGAACGCATATGAAGGCAGTGTATAATTGCTTAGGCCAACTCCACGTCTATATCTCCCTTATAGTAATTTGCTATGTTTCGGCTAGGAAAAAAATTGTACTTTATTTCCTGTAACTGGCCATAAACCAACTATTCCCTAATTGTCCCATTCGCTGATAGAATCAACTAAGTCATAAGAAACTTAATTATGGCGAATTCTTTGAGATCTTTAAAAATTCTGTGGTCAAGTAGGAGTGAAGCAAAAAAGAAGGGGTAACAACCCCTGAAAATGAGGTAAACAAAAAACACTCCCTTATGGTAATGGCTTTATGTGACAACGATAGGATTTTAGTTACCTTCCATTAACGCAATAAAATCTGGTTCTTTTTTTAAACTGTTTAGATCCGGATCATGCCTCATATAGTCGTAATTCTCAAAGCCATTATCAATTGCGGTCTTAAGGCTCTTTATAGCCTTTTCCTTATCATTTATCAATGTGTAAAAACAAGCGGCATTATAAACAATAATAGGGTCTTTGGGGTTTTGTGCTACCCCTTTTTGCATTTCGGTCTTCGCCTCTTCTAATCGTCCAAGCCTAAATAATGTAAATGCATAAAATTGGTGCGCTCGGGAATCATCAGGATGATGCAATAAATATTTTGGATAGAATAAAACGGCACGCTCAATTGTATCCTGAAGCATCTCCTGATCGTTCAGAGTTTCGTAGGCCATTTGTAGATCGCCATATGGGGAATGGAAATCACCATTAAGTTCCAAAGCCTTATTAAAATCATGAATCGCTTCAGCATCCCTGTCCATTACTCTAAATAGTCTGCCTCGAACCCAATAGGCAAAAAAATTGTTCGAATCGAAAGCTATACCTTTTTCGGCAGCTATCAGTGCTTCTTTGGGTGAGTTTTTATTATAATACACCAGACCCAGTGCACTATAGGCTTCAGAAGAGGTAGAATCGTATATCAATGCTTTTAATGCAGATTCTTCCGCCTTATCAATCCATTTCTGTTTTTTATCATGAGTTTCATATAACAAGGCACATGCTTCTGCCATGCCAGCATAAGCTGCGGCATATTTTGGATCCAGATCGATAGCTTGTTGAAATAGGTCTATGGCTATGCGCAAATAGCTTTTGGTATATCTAAACAGGAATTCTCTCGCTCTAAGATTAGCATCATAGGCATCACTATTGGTAGTAGCTCGTTTGCCGAGTGCCTCGACCTCCTGAGATGACAGCTTTATTTGCAAGGAGTTTACAATACGTTTAGATACTTTTTCCTGGATGTCAAACACATCGGCTATTTTACCAAGATAGATCTCTGCCCAAAGTTGTGTGTCTTTTTGCACATCAATAAGTGCCACAGATATTTTCAGGTCATCTTTTAGTTTACGAACGGTACCTTGCAAGAGGTACTTGGCATTCAATTCATAACCGAGTGTAATATTGTCTAATTCAGTATCTTTATATCTCATGCACGAACTACGTGACGCAATATCCAATTCCTTGATTGCAGATAAGCGAATTATGATTTCTTCTGTCAATCCATCACTAAAATAATTACTATCTGTGTCTGGACTGATATTTTGAAATGGCAATACAACCAGTTTATTGTGGTAGAGTATATGTTGTGATTCTTGTTTAGAAATAACGGAATGAGGTCCATCTACATTTGTAATATCGCTTGTGGGCATAAGAGGCGCCCTGTATATCCAAGCAAATACCAGTGTTACAGGAAACCCAATTACCAAAACAAGAATCAGGATCTTCATGAAATATACTGGAGCACCGTACGTTGGTAGGACGATGGAGAATACCTGGGTTACGATCCAGGCAACAATTAAATATGTAATGGCTACTTTAAATAGGTTACGTCGCTTAAGCTCTGCTATGTATTTTTTTAGTTTCACTTTAACTCGAGGTTAAATTTCATAAAACATAACGCCAACTGCTATAATCTGAAAGGGAAAAAGCGCTTGAACCAATTGTGAAGTGGTTAAGTATTGTTGCAAATTTTCAATCAAGTTCATGCAGTTTATTAGAATATTAAAGGTACGCAATTTTTATAGATTATTTACTTATGGGCTAGCTAAACCTTGCAGGAATTGCCTTAATAACGTAATCTAACTTATTGAGGTTTTGTGGCACCTATTGAGTCAATTTTAAAGAAATCAGAATTATACGAATTCAAAAAAAATAAAAAGAGCAAACCTCTTAATATTAATTGCTTTTAGGGTTTTAATTCTGAGTTTCAGTACTGAAACGTTTACATAGCAATATTGTATATTTATAACATATTACTAACCACTGATAAAAATGAAAACATCCAACCTTTCCCTTATTTGCTGTCTGTTATGTTTTAGTCTATTTGCTCAGGACGCAGACGACTATTTTAAGGTTTTGAAATATAGAAATATCGGTCCGTTTAGAGGTGGCAGATCAGTTACTGCATCGGGTGATGTGAATGATCCCTTAACCTATTATATGGGTACAACTGGTGGCGGTCTGTGGAAAACACAAGATGCAGGGCAACATTGGAACAATATTTCTGACGGCTTTTTTAAAACGGGTTCTGTTGGTGCTATTTCAGTATCAGAATCCAATCCAAACATACTTTATTGTGGTATGGGAGAACATGCTGTAAGGGGCGTTATGACTTCTTATGGTGACGGTATCTATAAGTCAACCGATGCAGGTAAGACATGGAAACATATAGGATTAGAAAAGACACAACATATTTCAAGAATCGTAATTCATCCTACAAATCCTCAAATTGTTTATGTGGCGGCCCAAGGTGCACTTTATGGTCCCAATAATGAACGCGGTATTTATAAAACCATCGATGGTGGTAAAACCTGGAAAAATATGCTATTCGTAAATGAACGCACTGGAGGTGTGGAATTGTCAATGGATGTGAATTCACCAAATGTAATTTATGCAGCTATGTGGGAACATCAGCGTAAACCTTGGAAAATTATAAGTGGTGGACAAGGCAGTGGATTGTATAAATCTATTGATGGCGGTGAAACTTGGTCTATTATTCACAATGGTCTTCCTAAAGAAAAGGGTAAAATGGCCATTGCCGTAGCGCGTTCCAATAGTGATAAAGTTTATGCATTAATTGAAAGCGATAGTGATAAAGACCTTGGTGGCTTATTTGTATCTAACAACGGTGGTAAAAATTGGTCCATGATAAGTGGTGATAACAGGCTTACACAACGCGCTTGGTATTACACCGAAGTATTTGTAGACCCGAATGATGATGAGACCATTTATGTACTTAGTGCTCCTGCACTTCGATCTAAAGATGGTGGTGTATCATGGGAGATAATCTCTGGTACTCATGGCGATTATCATGATTTATGGATAAACCCCACTAATTCCAAAAATATGGTTATTGCTAATGATGGCGGTGCAGCCATTTCATTTAATCATGGCGCATCATGGAGCACGCAATCTATTATGCCAACGGCTCAAATCTATCGCATAAATGCTGACAACTTATTTCCTTATAATATTTATGGAGGACAACAGGATAATAGCTCTATAAAAATAGCTAATCTAAGCCTAGGATCCGGCGGTATTGGACAGAAAGATTGGTCCCCATCAGCTGGCGGTGAAAGTGCGTTTTTGGCTTTTGACCCGGATGACCCAAAGCATGTTATGGGAGGAAGTTATCTAGGCACAATTGAATTATTGGATACCGAAGCTAAAGCTGGCACTAACATAATGGCTGCTCCGATTCAATATTTAGGCAGAGAAGCCCGAAATATGAAATACCTTTATAACTGGAACGCTCCAATCATTTGGTCAAAACATGAACCAGGTACATTCTTTCATTGCGCTCAAAAGGTTTTAAGAACAACTGATAATGGCTTAACTTGGGAGGAATTTTCTCCTGATTTAACTCGGGATATTGAAGAAAAACAAGGCAATGGAGGTGGTCCTTATACAAATGAAGCTGTAGGGGCCGAAAATTACGGAACCATTGCCTACATGGTAGAGTCGCCACACGAAAAAGGCGTATTCTTGACAGGGAGTGATGATGGTCTTGTACACATTACGAGAGATAACGGTTTAAGTTGGAATGACATTACCCCGAAAGGGCTAGGTGAAGCATTGGTAAATGCCATTGAAGTATCGCCTCACGATCCAAAGACAATTTATCTGGCAACAACAAAGTATAAATTCAATGATTATACGCCAGGTCTCTATAAATCAACAGACTATGGTAAATCATGGGCGAAGATAAATCTAGGGATACCAAACGGTGCGTATACAAGAGTTGTTAGAGAAGATCAAGAAAGAAAGGATTTATTATTCGCAGGAACCGAAACAGGTATTTACATTTCTTGGAATGGCGGTAAAGCGTGGGAGGCATTTCAACTAAACCTACCTGTAACGCCTATCAACGATCTAAAAGTTCACAAAGGGGACTTAATTGTAGCCACATCAGGTCGCTCTTTTTGGATATTAGATGATTTAGCGTTATTAAGGCAATACCAAGGAAAATCAAGCACTACTGAAATCTATCAACCAGAGTCTAAGGTTTATGGCAATTGGTTTAGTCCTTTGGATGAAACCAATCCAAATTTTAATGGTATGAGTGATTTTGAAGGTGTAAATCCAGCCAACGGCATTGTCATATATTATAATTTGCCTGAGGATATTAACAATAGTGAAATAATCCTAAATATTAAAAATGCAGATAATGAATTGATTAGAACTATTACATCCTCGGAAAACAAAAACTATAAACGGTATGATGGAGGGCCACCACCCTCACCAAATCTATCTAATGAAAAAGGGTTAAATCGATTCGTTTGGGATTTACGTCATCCTTTAATTTCTGGTGTCAACGGTGTTTACATAGAAGGTAGCTATCGTGGGCATAAAGTATCACCAGGGACTTATACGTTAGAACTTAATGTTGGTTCAAAGACCTATTCAAGTACGGCAACAGTTTTAGATAATCCCTTATTTAAAATTTCTAAAGAACAGTTTGATAACTATGATGTCATTATGAGTGATATGGAAGGCGCTCTTAATGAGATGCATGCGTCTGTAAATCAATTGAACAGCATTACAAAACAGTTAAAAACAATTATAGCCCATCTTGAGGATGATGAGTTAATCTCAAAAGGAAAGGATCTAATTGACAAAATTGGGGTATGGGACTCTAAAATGGTACAACGTAAATCTAAGGCCTATGACGATGTAGAGAATTTCCCGAACAAATTCACTGCGGAATATTTGTTTCTTATTAATCAGACGGAGAGTAGCTTGCCAAGGGTTAATCGGTCTTCCATTGACCGAAAGGCCGAATTGGACTTGCAGTGGAATTCCCTCAAAAGAGACTCAGAATTATTGTTAGACGAAGTATCCACCTATAATAAATTACTATGGGAGGCCGGAATAGGTGCAATTACATTCTAGGTTATAATTACCACTATAGGTTTCGACGTTACAACTTCTCCTAAACTTTGACAACTATTAAAAATATCTAAAATAGAAGGCTTTCAACATAAAATTCTAGTTGAATTTAAGTCTGATGATGAGTAATGGGCGACAGGTCCAAATCCAAAGAGCTAAGAATTTGTTCCTTTTGATTTTTCAATTTTCCTAGAATATTCTGCGAAGTCGCGTTGAAATGGGTTTTTTTCTTCCATGCTAGAATTAAAAGTTTTAGAACAAAAAGAACAAGCTATATATATTTCTAAAATCAAAATTAGAACTTTTAATCACTATTTAATTGTTTTAAAACTCAATTGTCAAAATATTCAATAATTAAGAGCAACCATAAACTTCAACATAGAACTGAAGAATTTAACCATTAATCTAAATTTAAGTATTGGGTTTAGGATAAACATCTATTTTTTGTAGATTGAAAGCGCTATTAATCAATTCGTTATACAACATGAGGTATTCGTTTATACTACTTTGCGCTTTTTTAATGTTCTTTAGTTGCTCTACAGACAATAATAATCCAGTAGATCCAGCGCTTATAGAACAACCTCCAAGTGATGGTAATGTAAAAGTAGACATTAAGGTCGAATTACCTAGTAATACTACATTTTCTGAATCAGATTTAGAAGTTATATCAATTTTTGATTCTAGCACACTTACTAGCAGCGGTATCAGCGATATTGAAATATATAATGGTGACAATCTTGAGTTAGTTAGCGTTCAAAATTCCGTCCAAGAAGCAGTTTTGTTCGGCTTGCTAGATCCTGTAGATGAGAATATCAAAATTATTGATGTTACAAGCACGGCAAAAGCAATTGTGATGTTAGCTCCATGGTCAATTGGACTTTCAAAAGAGGAAAAAATTCAAGCACTTTCTTTAATATCTACTCTTAGTGGATATGACTCGTTCTTAACAGAGGTTGAGCAGGGTATAAAAAGTCAAGATTTGACCAATGTGAATCCGCAAGAAATACAGAACCAGCTGGTTGAATCATTTTTTTCAAGAACATCGAATTCAGATATTGATGGAAATTTTGGACCATTGGATGTTATAGTTGAAAATACAGCCTTGAGTGTTTATCCTGAATGGGAAACTAATATTAATATCAGTTATAGTTTAAAGTTGTTTAAGAATGGTGTATTGCAGGATGATAAAATGTTGTTAGGAAACCTGGTCTCACAAGGTGTGATTGATCTGTTGTTCAATGGTATTGGATCTTCCAATAGTACACAGCAAGTTGATTTTACATTACCTACCTCAGGCTTATATGAATTGAAAGCAAGAAATGGTTCTTCATTAAGTGATGATCATAGTGACGCTTTAATTCAAAATCTTTCGGTAACGCTTTATGAACTAATTGGTGTTTTTTCTGGTTCTTTTAATAGCCTTTTCAGTCAAAATGCTCCTTGTCTTGGTACTATAATTAATCAAATAAAAGGGACCACTGAATTTATAGTTGCCTTCAACCAGTACCAAAGCGGAGGACTGAGTAATTATGATATGGCATTGGCTTTTTTAACTACCGCTAAGGAAGTAATTGCTACAATTGGAACAGATGGCTGTTTTCCATCACAAAGTATAGTTGCTGGACTTGTTCAAACTATTGTTAATGTAATCAATGTTATTCAACAGGGGATTGCTGTTATCAATACAGGTAGTGTTTTATATGATTGGTACACTTTGCCGGGTGAGATTGATATATGTGTCGAAAAAGCTGAAGCGGATTATGCTTTTTGTAATGCTATTTCTATATCAGCTGCTGATGGATTTAATTTTGGAATGGTTCCAGTTGGGCAGGAGGTTAACAAATCAATTACAATCACAAATAATTCAGAAACCAATCTCTTTATACACGGAATAAATTTTGAAAACGAATCCATTGAGAATGTTTTTAGTACGGATTTCACTGAAAATGTTGAGGTAATACCTGGTGGAACCTACACATTTAACTTGATATTCAACGGTCCACTCACAAATGCAATTAATGCGGAGATGATTGTGCAAAACAGCTTAGATGAAATTAATAATAAAGTAACAGTCAGTGGTGAAGCCATAAATGCAATTGTTGTTGAGCCAACATACCTCCTTTTTGATGCAATACCATTGAATGAAGTAAGTGAAATGAAAACCATCTCAGTTCAAAACACCTCTGACTATCCTACAAGAGTGAGTTATGCCCTAAACACTAATCTATCAGGATTTAATGTTTCACCAATACTTTTCCTTACTGAGATACCGGCTAATAATCAAACTCAAATTCAAGTTACTTTTCAACCAACATCAGTTACTGAAACTTATAATTCAGATTTAGAAATTGTTAGTAATGATACTTCTCAGGAGAGTATATCTATTGAATTAAGTGGTTCTGTTGGAGATGGTATACCACCGGTCATTAGCCTTATTGGAAATGCTACGATTGATCTAAATGCAGGAGATAATTATGTTGAACTCGGTGCAACGGCTACCGATAATGTAGATGGAGACATATCCCAAGAAATCGTTATTGGAGGTGATGTCGTTGATACAAATAATACAGGAACTTATCTGGTAACATACAACGTCTTTGATTCTGCAGGGAATGCAGCAGATGAAGTAATAAGAACAGTTAATGTTTTTGAAGGAGATATAACACCACCTGTTATTACATTGATCGGAGCGGCGACCATTAATCTGTCTGTAGGCGACATGTATACTGAACTCGGTGCAACCGCAACCGATGATGTAGATGGTGATATTAGTGACCTCATCAATATTGGTGGCGATATCGTTGACACTGACACTGCTGGCACCTATATAATAACATACAATGTTTCGGATGCTGCAGGTAATGATGCCGTTGAGGTTATAAGAACTGTGATTGTTGAATCAGAGGTGTTTAATTTGTCTGGTGAATGGACTCCAAATTGGGTCGTTGCTGAGTGTAATACACTTGGTAGTTATTGTTGTGGTTGTTCATTTCATCAAAATGACAGGAATTTTGTTTTTATAGAAGATAATAACTGTTCTCCAGGTGAGATTTGTGGTGAATTAGATTGGAATACCCAGAGAATAGGTAATACCGATACTGTTACGATAAATAATTGGTCTTTTGTCGATAATGTTCTTACCATTCAAATACAAAGTGGTCAATCAAGTGGTTTTCAATTTACCAATAGGACTTTAGATTGGCAGGGGACATATGATCCAAATACAGACTCATTCACAGGAACGTATACAGCTAATTTTTATGGGGGTTTAATCATTAGTGCTGAGGCAACAGGAACGCTTACCTTAACCAGAAATTAGTAAATAATCTATAGAACGAATATTGAAATCTGGCGACGGATTTGAACTATTAAGTGCTATTATTTGCTATTCAATGACTTAAGCACCTAAAGAATCCTAAGGTGACATAATAGTGAATAACTTGTTTTATTCACACAATTGTTAACTTATATTTTAATTTAAATTTTTGGTACGATATCCTAAAATTGAACTAATATGAACCAATCATTCCTCAGACATTTTGTAAAAAGTATTTATATTTAAAGAGCTATTATTAAGGGAAATAATATGATAAAAAAATCATATAAAATCATTGTTATCCATCCTATGGGGTATATTATAGAACTTTCAATAAAGCATATAAACAAGTTAGCATACATTATGAAAAAAATCAAACTACTGATTTTTATATTGAGTTTTATAAGTTGTAACTCGGACAAAAAAACATCTGAAATAAAAACTACACCTGAAAAACTTAATGCTGACTTAATTGGAATTTATGAATATAAAACACCTGAACAATCCGAAAATCACTACATCGTAATTGACACTCTAAATGGAAAATATAGCGGACTTTATTTCGGAACCGAAGATAGTGGCGGACACGGAGTTTTCTTTTATGGAAACGGAATGGAAAATCTGAATTTAGAAAACGGAAAAATCAGTTTTGAAATTGGAAAAAGAGACCTTTACAAAACAACTCGATTTAGAATTGTGAAAGATAAAAGAGATTTAGAAAAAGACTCAACAAGCGGAGTTTCAAAAGGACAGTTAAAATATAGCGGAGAAATATCAAAAAGCGGTTTTAAATTAAACTGTGAATCTGAATTTGGATATTGTTGGGAGAACGAAATGAATTTTGAAAAACTAACTGAAAATAAATAACGTATGCTAACACCGGCTATAGTTCATTGCGGCGGAATTTCCTCTCGGAAATTCCTGCGTATTTGCTAACTTTGGTTTACGGCGGAATAGTTCTGCCGAACCA
>NZ_JAIUJR010000015.1 GCF_020166335.1 Winogradskyella alexanderae
GGAATTCGAGGAGCAGAGCCAAATTGCTTTTAGCATGAGTTGTGTACTGTTTTGGCTCGAAGCCCGTCCTAGGGCGATATTTTGTGTTAAGGGATTGGTGCAATTTGGTTTAGCGCTCTGTTGTGAACAATTTACTTTAAGATGCACTGTCAGCGAAGCTGCGCAGATTAAAGTTCGCCCAGGGCGAATTGTTCACAACGGCCTCGTATATGCGCATTCAGCCCGCATAGGGCTGATTGACGCATATACAATGTTGTAGGTAGTCTTTTTTATTTACCTCTTCCGAACGAGTTTTTATCTAAAGTTTCAATAAGCTCTGGGCTTAAAAAGTTAAGCATTAATAAAACCACAAAAAGGAAAATCCATATCATATATTCTTTTCGTGCTAAAAGTGAATAAATCCTAAAAACTCCTCCAGAACGATATAGATGTTCTTGCTCTAATTTCTTGTAATTCTTTATATATCTCGATTGTAAATGAGGAGAATCAATACCGTCAGCAATTTCTTCCTGAATTACAATAATTTTTCGAGATATATTTCTATCAAAAATCATCCAAATAAATATCAACAAGTATGCAGTAATAAACCATGCAATTGAAAGTGTATTCTTTAGTGGAAATTTGATTATTGAAATTAGAATTAAAATTATTAATGAAAGTCTAATCAAATAACCAAACAGCATTTTGTTTCTCGTGTAATTATTAAGTTGATTTATTAGTAGTTGGAAATAAAATTCTTCTCTCATTATACAAACAATTTACAAGTCATTGATAAAACTGCATTAGCAAATTCAACCCCAAACTTGGATTTAACAAAAACTCCTTTCTTGAACCTAATTCTTTGTTCAAAATTCTTAGTACTATTGACCAAGGTTTTAAAGACTGGTTTTAATTCCTCAAGCATGTCATCATAAGATTTATCATCCTCAGTCAATTTATCAAGTTTATTCAAAACTACAATGATTCCTTTCAATTTGTTCTTCTTATTGCTACTATTATTTATCCATTGTCTTTCGAATTGTTCTGTAAATTCTTTACTCCATATCAGAGCATCTTTGTTTTTATCGGAAGAACCATACTCTGTTGAATCAAAAACAATAATCATTGCATGAGGATTCTGTTCATATGCTAATAGTGCATGATTAGTTGCTCCAGTTTGACCTACAGTATCTATTGCGTATTTTAGTCTTAAGGTATATTGTTCATTCCTACCATAGTTTAAATTTAAAAGACCTGTTTTTTTTACAGCAATATTTCTACTCGTGTCTCCTTCATCTGTTAGTTCTCCAAATAGCAAATAGTCAATAAAGGATGATTTTCCAGCTTCTCCTGGTCCAATCAGTATAATTCTTTTTCCGAATAATTTTGTTCTTGCCCAATCTATATATTTAGGGGCATAAGTTTTAACAACATCAATTGCTTTGTCTGCTACTGAGATTGTTGCACCAATTGTGCTTACTGGTTCTGGCATATTTATTTGTTTTATTTTTTTTGATTACCTACAACGGTTTGGCTATGTGTAGTGCGGGGCAAATAAGCCTGGATTTTTCAATTCAGCACCGACCATAGCGAGCCATTTTTATGTTTATTATTTTTCCTCAATAAAGATAAAAATTGCGAGCGGAAAAAGAAGCAGAAAGTTTGAATTCAGCAACTCAGCCCGCATTACTCATAGCCGTTTTTACCAGTAGTTTTAGATTGTTTCAACTATTAAAATATCACCTGGTTTTATTCCTGCTTCTGAAAGGCTACGTTCATCATTATCCTTGTAAGTCTTTATTGGAAGACTGTTAGACTGATTTATTAGTATCCAACTATTTCCATAGCTCCAGACAGGTAATAGGTCTGATAAGAATTTAATAAAGATATCATTAATTAGACTTTGTAGGTTTGAATAATAATGATAGTGAAGCTTTTCTGATTTCCGGTTTATTTCATTAAGATCTATTGTAATTGTTTCACGAACATATTTGACTTTTTCTGTAACCTTTTCTTCAGTTTCGTTTGTCAACCGACCTAATTTGTCTAGTTGTGTTTTTAATTCATTGCTAATTTCGGAAGTTTTCATTGTATTTATCTCTTCCTTTATTTCCAACAAACTTTTTGAAATTGTTTCTTGAAGGCTATTGGATACATTATCAATAAAACTAGGGTTATCACTTTTCGTGACAAATTTGCGCATTGTATCACCATATGCTTTCAATTCTGGCATCGCCACCTGTGAAATTGTCTTTGCATCAGATTTAACATCTATGAGAAGATTCCTTGTTTCTTCATTTACTTTGTCTGCTTGTTTTTTATTATAAAAGCTGAACCAAATCGCAAGGACTGCTAAAATTAGTGATGATAAACTGGCAGCTAATCCTATTATTTCAATATTAGTCATGTCTTATTGTTTAAATTACTGGTAACTTGTTATATCAATACAAATACTAGTGGTTAATAGATTGCTTTGAGGGATAACTACTGTTTTGTATACTATTATTAAACAAATAAAGCGTCTCTTTTCGGAGTCGCTATTATTAATTAAGGGAATAGCTAAAGATAAGAAAAGCGTAGAATCTTCAAAGTGATTTCTGTCGTAATCTTAGATATTTTGACTCTATAATTATCGATTCCCAAAACACACCAAGTCCACCTGGCATAACAAAAGCCGCATGATAAGGATGCACTGCACTTTTAGCCCTAAAACATGCACATGGACATGATCTGATAAAACCTAAATCGCCTTAAGATTTCTAGTATTTTTTCAATACCTTTAATGGTATTAAATTTCAACACGATGATAGGGTTATATATATTTCTAGGTTTTTTAGTTTTGTCCGTATTTTACGGCATTGGCATTTACAACCGATTGGTAAAATTAAGCACGCTGGTGGATGAAGCCTGGAGCGGTATTGACGTGCAATTAAAAAAGCGCTATAATCTAATTCCAAATCTGGTGGAAACGGTAAAAGGCTATGCCAGCCATGAAAAGGAAACTTTCGAAAATGTAACGAAGGCAAGAAGTCAAGCGCAAAACGCCACAACGGTTGACGAACAACAAGCGGCTGAAAATCAGTTAAACAAGGCCTTAATCAATTTATATGCTGTTGCGGAACAATACCCTGAGCTTAAGGCCAATGAGAATTTTTTGAACCTGCAAAACGAATTATCGGTGATTGAAGGTGATATTGAAAAATCCAGACGCTATTATAATGGGACCACGCGCGATTATAATATTGTCATTGATTCGTTTCCGTCCAACATTATTGCAGGACTAACCAAGTTTGAAAAAGCAGCATTTTTTGAAATTGATTTGGCTGCAGAGCGAGAAAATCCACAAGTAAAATTTTAAGCGTTGCGACAACTCCTATGCCTTATACTAGTAGTGAGCAACGCATGGGCTTTGTTTGCGCAAAGCGAACGTGTACTATCGTTTCATTCAGCTATTGTAGTCGATACCTCAAGCAGCATTACGGTAAAAGAGTCCATTAAAATCTATGCCACGGGCACTATTTTTAAAAGAGGCATTACACGTACCATCCCAACCCGAAGTGTTGACAGTTCTGGCAACAGCGTAAAGCACAATTTCAAGATACTCGCAGTAGAAAAAGATGGTAGGCCATCAAAATACCATACCAAAAGCGGGAGTGGCAGTACTACAATTTATGTGGGTGAAAAGGATGTGTTTTTAAGCGAAGGCGAGTACAACTATAGCATTACGTATCGCATGAGCGGACAAATTCGCTTTTTTAAAGATTATGATGAACTCTACTGGAATGTGAATGGTTTTGATTGGGCCTTAGCCTTTGGTGAGGTGTCCTGCGACATCACACTGCCAGCTAGTGGTACCATTATTCAAAAGGCGTGTTATACCGGACGGTATGGTAGTAGCAATACCAATTGTAGCACAACACCACTCTCTGAGCATCAGATACGCTTTAGTGCTGGTCAATTAAATGCTGGTGAAAACTTAACTGTGGCGGTTGGCTTTAGTAAAGGCAGTGTTACCCAGCCACCTCCACCTCCACCTCCAACCTTTTTACAAAAGTTTGGAGCGCTGATTTTAAGCGCCTTTATTAGTTTAGCACTCTTGTTTTATTACGGATACACCTGGTTGCGATTTGGTATCGATCCACCAAAGCCCACTGTAATTCCGCAGTTTGAAATCCCAAACAACATGTCACCTGCCTCTATAGGCATGTTAGATAAACTGCGCTATGACGGTGATTTGATAACAGGCACCATTATAAATTTAGCCGTAAAAGGCCTTCTTAAAATTGAAGAAAAAACGCAAGACTATGTGTTTGGGCTGTTTAAAAACAAAACCTTTAACATCCATAAATTAAAGGAATCTACGGGTACGCTCAATGATGAAGAAGAGGTCCTGTTCTCAAAACTATTTGCGGACACAGACCAACTTAAATTGGATGGTAAGTACGATGCTGATATACAAAGTGCCGTTATGGCCTATAGATCCTCGCTCAAAAAACAGCATCAAAGTTTCATTTATGAAGGCTTTAATTTCAAATTTTGGATACTACCATTCTTTACCATAGTTGCTTACATCGTGGCCTTTGTGTTCCTTGCTTCAAAATACTTTGAAGGTGAGAATGATGGCTTGATATTCGCTGTATTCTTAGTGTTGAATATTATTTTCTTTTTGATTTACCAATACCTGATACGAAAACCGACTATAAAAAAACTGAAGCTTAGAGCATTGATTGAAGGCTTTAAAATGTACATGAGTGGTGCTGAAGAAAAGCAAATTGCACATTTTAATCCACCAGACTTAACACCAGAAATTTTTGAGCAGCTCTTGCCCTATGCAATTGTTTTGGGCGCTGAAGATGTTTGGGGTGATAAATTCCAGAAGCTCATTAACACGGCTATGGTTGACCAAAGCTACCAACCGACATGGTATGCTGGTCGCGTGACCAATTTCTCAAGTTTTAACCATAGCTTAAATTCATCCTTATCCAATTCATTTAGCCGTTCTGCAACACCACCATCTAGTCGTGGCAGTGGTTCGGGCGGTGGCGGCTTTTCTGGCGGTGGCGGAGGTGGCGGCGGTGGCGGTGGCTGGTAGTTATCGCTTTTGATTACAATGTGTAAAATTTTGTAGATTAATTCAGATTGAATTATGTTTGATTATAAAGATTTATGCTTTGGTTTAACGAATAATCTTTCAGTTGTAAGCATAATGTTTCTGTCTTCCGTTGAGAATTTTGCTTGCATCTATTAACATTTTGGTTTGAAATAGTTTATATATTGATTGAGTTCATTGATTGATTTTATTATAACGAAATTCAACCTCTTTTTTGGTTTTTGATTAATCAAGTTTTTTAAAGATGTTAAACTAACATAGAATAAAATAAATTAATTAATAATCACGAAGCAAAAGCCATTTTAAATAAGCGCAACCACCTCCTATACTCCAAAAAAAAAAATACAATCTAATTGGTAATAATTCACCACAGGAGATTATTAAAGACATGATATAAGTCATAATTCTTTGAATCTTAAATTTATATTTTAGCGTTCTTAATTACTTAATATAAAGCTTTTTACTCTAATTAAAACATGACTGAATTAATTACATTACTCATTGCGTTCGCAGTAATAATTTTATTGTTTTTATTATTTCGAACAATAGTCCTATGGTACTTTAGACTTGATAAAATAACAGAAAACCAAACTATAATGATTAATAAACTATCTCAAATTCTTGAAGAACTCAAGAAACAAAACAATACATAACGGATAGATATAAGAAGTTTTTATAAATTCATCCTTATGAAGGGTGATGAAAAACAAGATATACTGCTGTTTTGGCTTTTGATTATTGTTGTTATTCTTTATGCCATTACTATAAGATAGGTTAATATGAGAAATATAGTTCTACTTATTGTTGGATTGTTATCAATTGGATTTTGCTATGCGCAGATAAAAGGTGTTGATTTTAAAAAGGCCGTTGAGATAGATACGGAAAATCCCTTAGCCTTGAACAGAAATGAAAGGAGATTAATTAAAGATAAAGAGGGTGATTTCTTAATTTATTTCGGTTCGCCTCGGTCTGAAGTTGGATTACAAAGAGCTGTAGAAAGAATGATTGAAATTTGTAAAGCCAATGGTTTGGACTTTGAATCTCCCTCAATTAATAGAACTATTTTAAAAAAAGGTGAAGTGGATAGTATTTATGATTACGAAAACCTCTCGGACTCCTTGTTGTTCGAAACCAGTGAGGTTGATCAAACTTATGAAGTTGGCAAAAGTAGAATTAAACTTTTTATAGATCGTCGACACATTTTAATTTGGTTTCTTGATATTTAATAAATTGACACTTTACGAATTTAATTTACTTGACCTCAACGATAAAATGGAAGCCGTTAATCAATACGGTACTTTCATAGATAACCATATTACAACTAAAGAACGTTGCAATCTATACGCAATAGATATGTTCTTTGTTGAGGTAGTATATAGCGCAGAACATAACTCTATAACAGAAATAAAAAGTTTTAAGACTGGATACCTTTTAGATAAATATTCTAATTTGTCTATATGAAAAGACCTTTTAATAAAAGAGAGAGAATTATTATTGCAATTCTACTTACAATTATAATATTTAACTTCATAATAATTGCTCTTTGGTAACTAATATTCAGTATTTAAACTAATCTATTTCCTATAAATAAAATGAAAAAAGCCTTTATTATATTACTTCTGTTAACTCAATCTTGCCATGAAAATTTTAATGGTAAGAACTTAAATGAAAAAGAAAAAAGGTATGCTGAAATTTTTAAAAATAAATTTACTCAAAATATGCACGACCCGGATTCTTATGAATTTGTAGATTTAAAATTAAGAGAAAATATGGTCACAGAAAAAGACTATATAAAAATTAAAAAAATCATCAATAATGAAACTATAAGTATAAAGTCCAATGATAAGAAAAAGGAAATTGTTCAAAATATACTGAATGAATTTAAAGACAATATTTATGATGAATTACTAATTAAAGTCAGAGGTAAAAATAGATTTAATGCATTGGTAATAGATGAACATAGAGCGTTATTCCTTAATAATAAATTGATGAATATTGATAATGAAACTTTAAATGTTTTTGCCTTATTTCCAAACGAGCATGATGAACTTATGATAGATTTAGAATTGGATATGGAAGTACCTATTACAAATCAACCAAAAAGCAATTAAAAGTTACACTATTTTAAAATGGTTTAGTATATGTTTAGTAAATCACAAAAAAGAAAACCGTAATACGTTGTAAACAAAGTAATTACGGTTTTTCTAAGTACTGAAGGCGGACTTGAACTAATTTGATTTTTTGAATATTCACTATTTCATCACCCTTCAATTTTGTTGTATCATATATTGTTGAAAGTCAATAATTAAAAGAAAAAAGTTCAAGTCCTTCTAGTTTTAACGTAATGCACTTTAGTGGTTCTTGTGAGTAGTTTTGCTTTTTATCCAATCAATAGATTAATCAAGGATAATAAGATAGGGATTGTTGTAACTAAAAACGAAATCGCTAGTCCTAAGATGAATGATTTTTTAGTAAGACTTTTGAGTTTAGTCCAATTAAATTTTATTGTGATGATTTGAAAAACCCAGCCCAAGGTGTAGAGTATATTGGCACAAATGTAGTAGATTATAATGCTGGCGTATATTCCCAATACAAGGATAGGACCATTATTGAATTTAATAAATCCATTAATAGGGAAAAATGACAACCCCAGAAGAGTAGATGCAAGAAAAAAAGTTAAAATTAGATTATAAAGTGGCCTTCGAATTTCCCACCAAAAAATAACTTTTTGCCATTTCAATTCTGACGAGTTGACATTAAATATTCTATGTAGAACGGTCATTTTAATTGCTGACGTCTCATGTATGATTTCGTTAGGTGTTTAAGCAATAAAGTTAGCAATTAATTACAGATAGAAAATTCCACAGGAATTTTTGTAAGTAGGCTCAAACTAGCAATGAATTATCCACATTGTTGTGTGTAGTTATTAATCTTGTTCAACTCCACCAACAAAATTCAAAACTTTACTAGCGACGATTGAACCTGCTTTTAGTGACTTTTTAACGTCTTTGGTTTTGAACCATTCCATACTGAATGCTGCTTGGAAAGCGTCTCCACAACCTGTTGTATCAATAATTTTCTCAACTTCAATTGCTTTTTGATAATATCTTTTATTTTCAAAAAGTGCTACACTACCTTTTGCTCCTAAAGTCGACACTATTAGTTTTCCTTTTTGGGCAGAAAGCTCTTGAAGTTCATCTAGTATTTCCGCTTTGCCACTCAGAAAAACAATGTCAATATTGTCTATATGTTCTTTGATAAAGTCAATTCCCAAATAGTCCAAAAAATCAATGACTATTAATTGATTTTCATTTCGTCTCTTTAAAAGTTCTTTCAAATTAGGGTCACCAGCTGGCATTGCAATAATTTTGCTGTCTGTTAATGAATTCCAATCATTTTCTGATAATCTAAATTCATCAAATGCGCCACCATTCCAACTATCCTCTTTGAAATACCTATCTCCTTTTTCATTAATGTAAATTTTATTTGATGCAGTTGGTTTATCAATTTGATAAAATCTAGAACGATTTATATTTAATTTATCTAATTGGTTTTCAATGAGTTTTCCAAACCTGTCTTTTCCAATAGCTCCAATCACTGAGATGTTTTCACATCCCAAAAGTTTGCATTGAGTAGCAAAGTTTAAGGAATTCCCTCCTACATAGACTTTATCTAATTCAGGAAAGAAATCCACACAAAATGATGTCAATGCTGTTATCTTCATTTCTGTTTTGCAAATTGCGGTTTGGTTGCTTTATTTTAAAATCAATTTTTCAGGCATGAGATAAAACAGGAAACATCCAGTGTTTATTTGTGAAAAATTCAAACTTGTCCTTTAGCATAAAAAGCGTATCTGTACTCTTTAATAAATGTTTTTCAAACCCTTCATCATGTAAAGGTGTAAACCCCAGAATTACGCGTCGGATGCTTTTATTAGAAATGCTATGAATAACGTTATCGATATTTATTGGACTTGATGAAAATATATCATCTAGATACACAGTGTCATTATTAAAGTCTGCGATGACAATCACATCAAGTTCTTCAATATAATAAATGCTATTTTTCTTAAACCAATTGCAATAAAACATAATCAGAGAAACGTTGTTTCGCATAGATATTTTTGCTATAGGAATAGAATCTTTAATTCTTCCAACAAAAAAAGTGACATCAGTTGGGTCTTCCATGTTCAGTTTTTTCCAGACTGATGAAGCACTATGTGAATCTTTGGTTTTAGAGTGTTGATATTCCTCTACAACCTTGAAATTGAATTTTGGATAAAAATCAAGCACACTATCATTTGCGAAGAGATAAACAAAATCAGTCCTATCTTTCCATTCATGCATTATCTTTTCCATCAAGTACTTGTTAAGTCCTCTATTCCGGTATTTTTCGTCTGTCATAACTGTACCAATTTGAATTCCCCACTTTCTCTCACCTTCAATATCGAATTCAATCTTGTTTATCGAAACGTTTGAAACAACCTTATCATCATGCAACAGTGAATAGGGAATATAATAGTCACCCCAGAAGCCATCATGGTACCAATTTTCTAAACTGAAGCCAAAGACAGCTTCTGTTAAACTGTTGAAACTCTTTCTAATTTCTTGGACATGTTTAAAATCTCTAGCAAATTCATAGGTAATATTATTGCGTTTTAAAAGTTCCATCAATTTTTAATCTAATATTCTATAGCTTCCTCTAATTATGCATAACGGTTAGTATAAGAAAAGTAAGGGATTTCAAAAAATTACCTTTCAATTTAGCACCTAACTTAGCTCAAAATTACTGACATTGATTTTAGCACTAAAACCGCTATTATTTTTATACAGTGTTGTGTTGCCCTTGTTATTCATCAAAGATAAAGACGTCTTCAATTTTATGTTCAAAAACTTTCGAAATGTCATATGCCAGTTTTAATGAAGGATTGTATTTTCCCTTTTCAAGAAAACCGATGGTTTCCCTTCTTACACCCACCTTTTGAGCTAGATCCACCTGTGTTAGGTTATGTCTTGCCCGAAGTTCCTTAATCCTTGTTTTCATCCGAAATTCCCACTTTTGAAAGATACAACCAATTGAGAAAAAAGATAAGTCCCATTCCGATAATGCCAAGACCAATTGTTATTTTGTTCCTCGGTTCCATATCTACTAGAAAGATTATGAAGAGCCACATATAAATTGACCAGTTAAAAGCCTTGGCTGCCGATTTTTCCTTAACTCTTTTTGAGAATTCATCTTCGGCGGTTAATCCAGCTTTTTCACTTTTATAGCTAGTAATTTTAAAATATAAACTAATACCAATTATCAAGATTACCAAACCTAACACAAAGTAAGTTTCGGTATTAAAAGGTTTAGTAGCTTTAAATACCCAAAAGGATATTAGTGTTATTATCCCCAAAAACGGAATAAATGAATAAAGAGTTTTATTTTTTGAATTCATAATATATGTTATTTAAATCTAACACAAAGATAGAAATATATAACATATATTATGGGATTATTTTCAATTATTTTTTAAATTTATATAATGTTATCAAATTTTAACTATCCTTAGGTTTGCACACAACGTTGATGTGTAAGTTTGGTTGCGTGGTTTAGCACTTAACTATTCAAGTACAAACCAAACTGACACGAGCGAAGCGAACTGGCGCAAGCAAAATCCGCAAGGATTTTCAGAAACAGGCGAGAACAAGCAATTACTTATAGCCATCGATGTACGTTCGTTATTTATTTTTTTACGGCGAATAGTTTGCAAAACCATTCATCAAAGTTTCCCACCAGTTCCAATCATCCACATAATAGATCAATATATGCTGGACTAAAATGTAAATCAGAAAAGGAACATATGTAGATTTAATCTCCTTTGCGCTTCTTTCTTTCCAAATGATAATAAGTAGCACTAATTCTATAGAAGCGTATGAGTAGGTTAAAGCATCGGTAAAGTTAGAGGCAACACCTAAAACAATTAAAAATAATCTGGTTAAGGCGGGGACGAGAGGACCAAAAATAGTACTTACCATAAAACGTGAATGAAGCATCAAGTTTTTCCGAAAATATAATGCCAGGATATATAGAGAGGCAAAACCAAGTAAAGTACACACATCAATAAATGCGAGAGTATAAACAATATTAGGCGGGTAATTTGCCTGTCCTTGTATCATCATTTTCATCATTATGACTCCGCCAATAATTATAAGAGGCACTAATACCAATGAGGACCATCCGAGAAATCTGTGTGTTTTCAGTTTGCCTTTTTGAAATAAATAAGGTTGAATTATTAGCAGTATCATCCATAGAGTCGCACTTATTCCATGCAAATGATGGGAAAAGGAAAATTCACCTAGCCTATTAAAATAGGTTTTGCTAAATCCAATTAGTACAACCACCAACCCAAGAGCCAAATAGATGTGGGCATATTTATAGTATTTTGATTTTGTCATACTATGGTCTTTTTAAATGACTACCAACTCAAGGGTTAAACGTAGTTCTGCTTTGAGAATGAAAAGATAATAAATTCCTTAGCAATAATTAGAGAATAGGTCTTCCTTATACTCTCTA
>NZ_JAIUJR010000016.1 GCF_020166335.1 Winogradskyella alexanderae
TTCCTTATACTCTCTAATTATTGATCGTCAATTAGCTTCGCGTAGCGAAGTGTAAATTGTGGAATTTATTAGATTGGGAATTCGAGGAGCAGAGCTAAATGCCAAGCATTCATGAATACCTATTTATCACATTAGAAGTTTCATGAACTAAATTGCTTTTAACCGACGATGTCGCACGTTTAGGCTCGAAGCCCGTCGAATGCGATTGTCTGAGGTATAGCTGTTATAGTAATTTGGTTTAACCCTTGAGATGATAACACGTCTACTTTAAGATGCATTGTCTGCGTAGCAGCGCAGATTGAAGTTCGCCTTTAGCGACCCGAGCGCAGCGAACAGATGAATACCTATTTAATAAAATAAAAATGTAATGAATAATGTGTTATCATCGGTCTCGTATAACCGTCAGTTAGGGATAAATTTACGATTAAATTTGGCTAAGCACTGACCTTTGCAATTACAGAGTGGATTCGGACGTAGTCGAATCCGCCGACCAGAGCGTAGCGACTGACGAACACCTTAAAAATAAACATTAGTGAGTAAATTGCGGTTATACATTGTTAGCCTTTCGTTATGTCTTTATTTATTAATTCAACTACTTTTTTGTTGGAATCCTTCATTCTTTTAAGCTATTTTAGTATAAAATCATTGACTATAAATATTCCTAAACTTGCTAAAATAATGGAAGTTAAACGGTATAGTGCGATTACGATCAAAACCTATAACTCTGTTGTAAAAATTACAGAAGGGTATTTCAACAAACCTTTAGATTGATTTCCCCAACGTCTGGCAACAGGAAACTTACAAACATCTACTCAGATGGGTCGGCTAAGTATCGGTCTAAGTATTCGATTAGTTTACCAAAGAGATAGCGATCGTAATTCCGCTCACGGCTCCATCCATGCGTCGCACCAGGAGCAAAGGCAAAGTCAAAGTCCTTACCCTGTTTAATTAATTCATCAGCCAATGTAGCTGTAGTCTTAAATGGTACCACATGGTCTTGCATGCCGTGGATAAACAGTAGTTTGTCCTCCAGGTTCGCTGCATATTTGAGTGCTTTTCTTTCGAAGACCTCAGGGTGTGTCTTCGGGCTACGTACAATAGCAACATCGTCCGTTCCAAAGAATAGCGGGTCAACAGCTGCCGCTGCTGCAACACCTACCTGGAATAAGCCAGGCTTCATCAACAACGAATAAACGGAAAGAGTTCCGCCATAACTGCTACCCCAGATGCCGATACGATCGGGATCGACATAATCTAGTGATTCCATGTAGGCAACAGCACTTGCGTAATCTTCAATGTCCTGCTCTGCAAATCCAAGCAGGAACTCTTCACGGAATGCCCGACCATAACCGTTGCTGCCCCGTGAATCCACTTGCACAATAATATATCCCTTTTGAACCAATAGTTGTTGTACCAGGCTGTAGTTGCCGGCCCAACGGTTTCTTGCTGTATTCGAATATACGGGTCCAAACAGTACTGGATATTTCTTGCCAGACTTCATGTTGGTTGGTTTTAGAATACGGGCATGCAGGATATAGTCATCTACAAGACTGGGAAAGCTAACATATTCGGCAGCCACCCAGGTTCGCTCCGTGAAGCCGGGCAACGGAGAGCGGGTTATTCGTGTCGCGTCACCACCCTCAGTGCTTACCACGTAAAGCTCGGTCGGTGATGTGTCGTTGTTGTGCATGAACGCTAAATACTGGCCATCCGGTGAAGGGTAGCCAATGTTCCTGCCTGCAAGATGTGTTAATCGTTCAGGTTTGCCACCGGACATATTTAAGCGATAGACGTGTTGTTCATACGGATTAACGCCGTTGCCAGCATAAAACAGCGTCTTGCCAGCAATATTTGGGGTGGACAGCACATCGTAGGAAGGATCAGTTAGGAGCTTAGGACGACTTTTAGAAGCTGCGGTATCTATGGTGTAAAGGCCATACCGATCACCCATATCACTTAGGAAAACCACCTTCTTTCCATCAGGATGCCACTTAGATCCAAAGGAAGTGTACATACGGCTCTCTCGGACACCTCGCCAAATCTCACGCAGTTGGTTTTCTTCCGGTGAGAATACGAACAACTTACGTTCAACCGCATTGTCGGATGCAATATCAATCAGCAGAATGCCATTTGGTGACCAGTTGAAGTCAATAACCTGATTGGCGCTTGGGTTGGGTAAATCGAGGTACTCAATTTTACCACTTTCTACATCGAGTAGGCCAACCTTGCGAATTTCATTTGGATCACCGGGGTAACTTCGGCGTACCATATTGGGATTTGTCTCGTCAGCGAGGTAATCTGGGAACGGAACCTTTCGCATCTCACGTCGATCAACCACATGAATCGCAATTGTTTTGCCATCCGGTGACCACTTGTACGTCGGCCCACTCCAGATCCCTGGACCAATTTCACGTTCTGGTCGGCTATAGCGTCCAACTGGCAAGTTTGAGAGACTGGCAATTCCAATCTTGGTGAGTTGACGATTCTGTTTGGAAGAGAAGCTAGCCAGCCACAAGTCCCCTTTTTTTATATACGCCACTTGGTTTCCGTTTGGCGATATCGATAGATTATGGGCACCTGCTTCGACAGGCATCAACTGTAGGTCGTCTCCTTGGCTTAAGGATGTCTGCCATAGGTGGTTACCGCGTAAGCTGACGATTGTATGCGCGTTGGTCCAGACAATATTGCGTACTGACGGGGTGCTCGCAGTCGCGTCGGAAAGGAGTTGCACTTTCTTTCCATCACTTGTAGATACCCATAGGCCACGTCCGGGATTTCCAGGTTCACTCCAGGAAAAAGCGAAGTGCTTGCTGTTCGGTGCCCACACAGGTGGAGAAGGAGTTGTTCCTGTCAGTTTTGGTGTGGCGAATAGGTCATCAAGGGTGAGTTCGTTTTCCTGTGCTGTAACTGTGGCGGATAGTGTCAATAGTAAGCCTGCCATTACCCATGTTTGCCAAAAAGAGATGTATTTCATGTGTTAGAATTAATAACTATTATCTATAACCTAATTACTTCATCATGATCATATGATCTGAGTTGCCAGTCATTTCCCATTGGGTCAATGCTACAGGGATATTGCCAATGCGATTGATACTATCAAAGAAATCACTGAGCTCGAAAACCTCCCCATTCAGCTCTTTTAAAAGAGCATATTCTGCCATTGCAGTTTCAAACAAATATTTACCCGTGATATAGCTTGTACCATATCCCGGCTGACGCAAATACAAGTGCTGCTCAAAGATCAGTAGCTCTTTTTCAGTTTTCATCCAGCCTCGAGGAGTATACTTAGTATGTATACCACCGGCCTCTTCCATAGTCATTTCATTAGCATGCGCATAGAGAGAACCTAGTCCTCTAGCAGCCCTTTGTGCAATCAGAATGTAGACGATCTCACGAACTCTGGGCGCGTCATCATATAAACCAGCATCCATAAACATTTCTTCCACTGCAGTGGCAGTACCTTCATTTCGAGAATCGAAAATGTTGTATAATAGTGGCCCTTTTCTGATTTCACTTGGGTTAGGCTCGTTCTCCATTCTCGCCAGTTCGAACCAATGATAAAAGTGAGAGAAGAGTGGGCGAGGGTCATAATGCGAAGTGATATAGAAGAAGTTTCTCGTTTCCTCTGGAACAAAGCTACCCAAGTGCTCTCTTAAAGCAGGGTTAAAATAATCCTTCACGGTAAGTATATCCTCATCTTCTAAGAAGCTGATTAAACTCTTGGCCGCGCGATCGGCAAGGGCATCATAACTCTCAGGAGAATCAACGGCTACCAGTTCGGGAAGATTACGATTGCGATGTTCTTCTAATTTTAAAGCCGACCATGCACGGGCCAATTCTCTTTTTAGGATCATCACTTCATCTTCCCAAGTAAGAGGAACCAAATGCACATTTTGCAAATACCATGTGTAGTTATCCTTGCCTATGCCTGAAGGACCGGTTTTCTTAGCTGATTCTGCTTCTAGCCATTCTGCAAATTGATTTGTGGAAGTTTGGGCTTTTTCAATAGCCGTCATAATGTCTTCATCAGCACTTACACCTGCAGCACTTTTCATGCCCTCAAGTACTTCAGATTGCTCCCTGATATCTCTGACACCGGTGATCCATAGGTCTCTGGCATTACCTGTCAGATTGGTTTTGGCTTGAGCGTTCAATGCTGGAATCACAGCTAAATCATTGAGCATTCTTTCACGCTCTTCAACGCTTAACGGGAAATCATAGGTCCACAATTCCAAGGTGCCATGATTAGTGGGGCCTTCATGTGCTGGTACATCACTCTTATATGTCCATATTGTCTTATAGAAAGCAGGATCGCGTTCCCATGGTTTCAGTATGCGATAGTTGAAATCAAAACCGTTCATTTCTGCCCAGACAATCATCCAATCTACTTTGTTGGGAATAGACCACCCGGAGGTGTCTATCGCCACATGGCGCGCTCTTAATTCATCAAAAGCCGACATTCGCTGAGTGAAAGTAGCTTTCCGATAATCGGGTGCGCCTTCCAGTTTTGGAGGCATTTCGAAGGTTCTCCATTCTTTAAATAAAGCAACTAAATCCTGATAGTCTTTGGAAGTATGGCTTTCAGTTTTGGCTTCCGTTGTCCTTTCTTTCTTATCCGTTTGACAGCTAAAAAAGAGGATTAATAAAAGAGGAAAAATGATGGTATTTGTTCTCATGTGATGATGATGGTTTTTCTTATTTTGGTCACAATGAAGGGTAACGTGTTCGTATATGATTCCGTAGCGAGTAAAAATTGGTAGATTTTTCCGAGTAGGAATCAGTGTGATTTAAAGGTAGGAAATTTTCTTAATCTTAAAAGAGTTGAGCTATGGATTATATACGTTGTTGGCAATAGTTTTTATTTAGACTCAGTTATGAAAATGAAAGGTTCTCAAATGCTTTATAAAGTTCGTCGGCAGTAGAAAAGTCAAGGTATTTCCCTTGGACCCGCTAGCCTAGAATCCACATAACAACAAATTTAAACTAACGACTGTGACTATTCTACCGATAAATCATTAAGTTTGAGTTAATAACTTTTTCATAATTCTTATTTTTAATAATCAAAACCATGAGAAACCAATTCTTTACTTTGCTGCTATGTTTCTTCAGCTTAACTTTTATTTTTGCTCAAGATAAAACAGCCAAACCTTGGTCAGATCAAAATTTTGAAGGCTTAGAGCTTCGTAGTATCGGACCTGCATTTATGTCTGGTCGAATTGCAGATATTGCTATTCATCCTAAAGACGATAACACTTGGTATATCGCTGTAGCTTCAGGAGGCGTTTGGAAGACTATAAATGCAGGAGTCACCTGGAATCCTATATTTGATAAAGAAGGTTCGTTTGCCACAGGTTGCGTGACCATTGATCCTAATAATCCTCATGTTGTTTGGATAGGTACTGGTGAAAATGTTGGTGGCCGTCATTTGTCTTTTGGCGATGGTGTATACAGAAGTGATGATGGAGGAACCACATGGAAAAATATGGGTCTGAAAAATTCAAATCATATTTCTAAAATTGTGATTCATCCCGAAAATTCCGATGTGATATGGGTGGCCTCACAAGGTCCACTTTGGTCAAAAGGAGGAGAAAGAGGATTGTATAAATCTACCGATGGCGGGATAACATGGAAGCAGACATTAGGGAATTCTAAATGGACAGGTGTAACAGACATTGCATTTGACCCTCGAAATCCGGACCAAATATATGCTGCAACTTGGGATAGACACCGAACTGTAGCAGCCTATATGGGTGGAGGCCCTGGTACAGGATTGTATCGAAGTTCGGATGGAGGCGAGACTTGGGAAAAACTCAATACGGGTTTGCCTAAGTCCAATATGGGAAAAATCGGTTTGGCGATTTCTCCGCAAAAGCCCGATGTATTATATGCTGCAATTGAATTGGATAGACGAAAGGGTGGCGTTTATCGCTCAACAGATCGTGGCTCGACTTGGAAAAAAATGTCCGATGCTGTTTCCGGCGCCACAGGACCACATTATTATCAAGAGTTGTATGCTTCACCACATCAGTTCGATAGATTGTATTTGATGGATGTGAGGGTGCAGATTTCAGAAGATGGAGGTAAAACATTTCGGCGCATGAAAGAAAAACATAAACACTCCGATAATCACGCTTTGGCCTTCAGAAAAGATGATCCTGATTATTTATTGATGGGGACAGATGGAGGCGTTTACGAATCTTTTGATTTAGCCGAAAATTGGCGTTTTATGGGAAATCTTCCTTTGACGCAATTTTATAAAGTAGCGGTCGATGATGCCGAACCTTTTTACAATATCTATGGCGGCACACAAGATAATTCTACTGAGGGCGGACCTTCTCGAACCGACAATATACATGGTATTCAAAATTCAGATTGGAAAGTGGTCTTGGACTGGGATGGACATCAACCCGCTACCGAACCAGGTAACCCAAATATCATGTACGGACAACGACAGGAGGGAACATTGTCTAGAATTGATTTGATCACTGGTGAGGTGATGGATATTCAGCCTCAACCTGCAGCAGACGAAGATTATGAACGCTATAATTGGGACGCTCCGATTTTGGTTAGTCCTCACGCACCCGAACGAATTTTTCATGCATCTCAAAGACTATGGGTTTCTGACAATCGCGGAGATGACTGGCGCACTCTTTCAGGAGACTTAACTCGTAATCAAAATCGTTTAGAATTACCGATTATGGGAAAGCAACAAAGTTGGGATAATGCGTGGGACTTGAATGCTATGTCCAATTATAACACGATTACTTCTATTGCTCAATCACCGCTTGATGCAAATTTAATTTACGTTGGTACAGATGACGGGTTGATTCAAGTGACGGAAGATTATGGTGAAACTTGGCGGAAAATAGAAGTGAGTACTATAAAAGGAATGCCAAAAACGCCATATATCAACGACATCAAAGCAGATTTACATGATGCAAATACGGTCTATGTGGCGATGGATAATCACAAGTACGGCGATTACCAACCTTATATTTTAAGAAGTACGGATCGAGGAAAAACTTGGAGGCCTATCCAAAATAATTTGCCTAAACGGAACTTAGTTTGGCGTCTTGTCCAAGATCATGTAAAAAAAGATTTGTGGTTTGTAGGAACTGAATTTGGAATTTATTTTTCTCCTAATGCTGGTCAAAAATGGATAAAACTCCAAGGAGGTGTTCCTACCATCTCGTTCCGGGATTTGGCGATTCAGCGTAGGGAAAATGATTTGGTCGCTGCCTCTTTTGGACGCAGCTTTTATGTTTTTGATGACATAAGCGTACTGCGGGAAGTAAATGATGACGTTTTTAAGAATGAAGCTACTTTGTTTTCCACGCGAAAAGCATGGTGGTATATTCCTCGAGGTCATCTCGGTTTTGAAGGGAAAAAAGGTGATCAGGGTGCTGACCATTATGTAGCTGACAATCCTCCATTTGGAGCTGTTTTCACCTATTATTTGAAAGATGATTTAAAAACAAAACAGGAGATTCGAGCCGCGCTAGAAAAGAAAAATGAAGAGAATATTGCTTTTCCTGGTTGGGATGCCTTGGAAGAAGAACGCATGGAAGATAAACCAAAAATTTGGCTGGAAGTCAAGGATTCTAAGGGTAGTGTTGTTCGACGTGTAGAGGGTTCATCTAAGAAGGGCTTTCATCGAGTAGCTTGGGATTTGAGGTATCCTTCTCCTAATGCTATTTCAATGATAGAACCTCCAACACCCATGTGGGACGATAGGCCAAAAGCATTGATGGCCGCACCTGGAAAATATTCTGCTACGCTATTTCAGCAAGTGAATGGAGTATTGAAAGCGTTGTCACAACCGATAGAATTTGATGTTGTCCCTTTGCGCAAAGGTGCACTGGAAGGAGCAGCGCCAGAGGAGGTTGCTACGTTTTGGCGACAATATGAAAATGCTGTGCGTTCGCATTCTGCGATTCAAATAAGTTTAGCTAATAGCTTGAAACGTGCACAACGCATGAAAATAGTATTGGATAATTCGCCTACAGAAGCGGGTAGTTTTGATAATCGAATGACAGAAGTAAGAATGGAACTTCTAAAAATAGACCAAGAGCTAAATGGCCAAAAATCGAAAGTAGAACCGGGAGAAAAAACAAAACCAACTGTTGGCGGAAGATTATTTTCTTTACAAATCGGAATTGACCATTCGACTTATGGTCCTACGACGAATCATAAAAACCTTTTAAAGTTAATCAATGAGCAATTGAGTTCAACACAGACAAAATTGGAGATGAGCCAAGGGAAATTATCGCAATTGGCAAAGGATTTGGTTAAGAAAGGCGCACCGTGGATGGAAGGAGAAGCACTGCCGAAGAATTGATGGTTCTTCGTATTCGGAAATCTTAGTGGTTTAAATGAAGACAGCCTACTTTTCTTTCATTTGGTTTTTATGTAATTATTGCCAACTCAAGGGTTAAACGTAGTTCTGCTTTGAGAATGAAAAGATAATAAATTCCGTAGCAATAATTAGAGAATAGGTCTTCCTTATACGCTCTAATTATTGATCGTCAATTAGCTTCGCTTTAGCGAGGCGTGAATTGTAGAATTTATTAGATTGAAAATTCAAGATACGTTACCAAATTGCTTTTAGCACATGTTATG
>NZ_JAIUJR010000017.1 GCF_020166335.1 Winogradskyella alexanderae
CCAAAATTTGTATTTGCGGAGACAATCAACGGGAGATTGTCCAGACAGATAACCTGGTCTGGTATGTCTATTTCTGGAAGGGGATGAATGATTATAGAAAATTGAACCAGGTCAAAGCATCCGGTTAAATTATTTTCAAGTCTTGCAATAATAACTTCATTATTAAAAGCAAAATAGGATACTATTTCTTGAATAGCGTTTACGCCTTGGGTTGCTTCACCTACCGAATTAAAATAGGTGACGGAATAGTTGTTGGAGTCCAAATTACCCAATATTGGAGCTGTTTGTTGCGAGATGTCAACTTCTAATAAACCATCAAAATCGTCGTCACAAAATTCAATATTATCAGGTTGGGTGACTTCTGGATTTGGTAAAACATTTAATACAAAGGGGTATACGTAATAACAATGCGTTGTGCTAAATTCAACACGTGCGTAAACAATATCACTATTACTGGAATAGTTATAATCTGAATTTAAACTATTTACATTGGCTTGCGCATCGGATTCTGTGGCAAAATAACTAAATAGCACATTGAAATCTACATCAACTATAATGTCATTAATTGTATTTAGATTGAAGTAATTATCTTCATTCTCACAGATTTCATAGGACTGAAAATTGTTAATTGCAGGTGGTAGAAAAACGTTTAGTTCCAGAGGCACAAAAGTATAACAGTTTGCAACGCTGTTGAATACTTTGATGTAAACCGTTTGTGGGTAACTTGAATTGACGAAGTTTTCCGGATTTGTTATAGTATTTGTGTTATTTTCCAAATCCTGAATCGATTCGAAATACGATATAACATTATTGGGATTATTTATTTCAAATAATTGACTTTCTGCAATAGTTAAATCAAATGTTGTTATGCCATCATAATTATCATCACAGTTTATTATTGGTTGTGGTACAAAAGGGTGCGGATTAATAATGAGTAGAAAATCCGTTAAACTAAAACATCCTGTTTCGTTATTTTCAATCCTTGCTATAATTTCTTGATTTGATGAGGCACTATGATTGGTTTCAATAGCATTCTCATTGTTCGTCGCATCGCTATAATTTGTATGGTATGTAACTGTAAACAAATTAGGGTCTTGATCACCTAATATTATTGGAGTCTGAGGATTTAAATTAAAAACTTCAATATTATCATTGGAGACATCGTCACAGACTTCTATGTTATCTAATGGATTTGCAATAGGTAATGGATTTATCTGTAAAGTAAAATCATAGATATAGTAACAGCCTGTATTTGCGTCCTCAATTTTAACAAAGATCACATCGTTTACAGATCCATAGGTATAGTCTGTAGCTAAGGCATTTATATTATTTTCAGCATCAGAATATGAATTGAAATACGTAAAAATGACATTAGTAATGTCATCACTTATAACAGTTTCAATTTCATTGAGATTAAAATAGCTATCTGGATTATCACATATTTCAAAAATCTCGAATTCATTAATTGGAGGAGGAAGGGTTGTATTTAACTCAAGATCTACAACAGTATAGCAATTTGCAGATGTATTTAGCACTTTCAAATACACCGTCTGTGGATTTGAGGTATTGGTATAATTTTCTGGTGTATTAATTGGATTAATATCCGACTCTAGATTTTCTACAGATTCGAAATAGGTAATAATTATATTGTCTGGTATATTTGGATATAGCTCGCTTTCTGAGGTTGTTAGATTAAAAGTATTGAGGCCATCATAGTCATTATCACAAATATTTATAGGGCTAACATTTGAAGGTGCTGGATACACTATAGTGTCAAATTGAGTAATGTCGTAACAACCAGTTATTGAGTTTGTAACTCTAACAAATATAGTTTCGTTATTTTCTGAATTATAGCTATCCTCGAGAACACTGCCGCCATTGTTTGCATCTTCAAGCGTACTATGGTATGTTACAATAAAAACTGATGGATCTTGATTTTGTAGAACAAACTGATTTTGTGACAACAAATCAAATATTTCAAACTCATCATTTGTCACATCATCACATGTTTCGAGATTGCTTACGGGATGCGCAATAGGCAATGGATTAATTATCAATTGAAAAGGGTAGGTAACAAAACATCCTGTCGTTTGGTATTCTACGCGAACAATGATGGTATGTGATGATTGCGTATAGATGTAATTTAAATCCAATGGATTTAGGTCATTATCAGCATCTGATTGATTATTGTGATAACTAATGCTGATGTCGTTAAAGTCATCGATTATTAAATCATCTATGGTACTTAAATCAAAGGACTGATCAATGTTGTCACATATTTCTACGAATTCAAAGTCATTTATTACTGGTAATGTATTAACAGTTAATTCTAAGGGTAGTGTAACAAAACAGTCGCTAATAGTATTATTAACCTTTACATATACTGTCTGAGGGCTAGACGTGTTATCAAAATTTTCTGGATCGGAAATGGCATTCAAATCTGCTTCCGCATCTACTAGTGATGTGAAATACGAAACTTCAATATTATCTTGTCTTACATCAAGGATTTCAATTTCTGAAATCGTTAAATCCCAGGTTAAGATTCCATCATAGTCATCGTCACAGCGTTCAACAGGACTTGGCATATTGACAATTGGTGCAGATATGATATTAATAGCGAAGGCTGATATACCGTAACAGTAATTGCCGTTATCAACTCTTGCAAATAGCTGTTGAGGGTTTACAGAATTGGTATACTCCAAAGGAACTTCATTTATGCTGTTATTGGCATCGTATGCTGAAGTATAAAAGGTTATTTCTAAAGTTTCTGGGCTTCCTAAGATCATCTCATCGATTGTAGTGCTCAAGTCTACAGTGACAAAACCGTCATTACTTATATCATCACAAACAAAAATATCGTTGGCTGGATTAAAAATGGGCAAGGAACCGACTTCTAACTCAAAGGAAGAGGTGCCATAACAGCTTGAATCGGTAATGTTTTCAACCCTAACATATATGGTCTGAGGGCTCGAAGTGTTTTGATAAGCTGCATATTTATTAATTGGGTTTGTGCCATTTTCGGCATCTTCTTCTGTCTCGTAGTATAAGACTTGTTTATCTGGCTGACCATTTAGAATTTCATTGTCTTTAAGATAAAAGTAAAAATCTGCCACACCACTTATATCCGCTTCACAATTTTCAAAATTAGTTATTGGGATAAATTCTGGTATTGTATTAACATAAACGTAAAAACCAGAAAGACTATAGCATCCAGTTGTTTCATTCTCAATCCTGGCATAAATATATGTAGTGCTTGTAGTAAATTGTGATGGATCTAATATTTCATTTTCACTGTTAATGGCATTATAATAGTCGTTATAGAATGTTATCTCAGATGTATCAATTTCAGTTGTTAACTCTGAGATTTTGTCTTCAAGATTTACTGTAGTAATACCATCATCATTATCATCGCAAACAATTATTGGATTTGGGTACATTATTTGAGGAGCACTTACAATGTTTACTTCAAGTGTTGTTACATCGTAACAGCCAGTTTGCGAATTTGTAACTCGTATGTAAAATAACTGTGGATTGGTAGAATTATAGACGTAATCTGGTAAATCATTTACATCATTTAATGCATCTTCCTCAGTATAATAATATTTTACATTTGCAGCTTGAACTCCTTGACTTGATACCGAATTAAAAGTATCCATAACTAGTGTTGTAAACCCATCCGTGTTTTCATCGCAATAATCAGCAGTCTGAGGCTGGAGGGATAGGGCAGGTGCAATTTCAAGGGTGATGGTGACGTACTCAACACAAACATCACTAACCACAGTAGCATAAATTTCGGTACCATTATTTGTTACAACGAATGGCACATTCTCGTCAATGGCATTTTCTTCATTATCTCTGTCTTCCTGAGTTAAATAAAAGGTTGTTTCAAATTCATCATAGCCATCTTCTAAGTCGTTTTCTACCGCAATAAGATCAAACTCTTCCATGCCATCATTTGATGGGTCGTCGCAAACTACATAAGCTTCGATATCAAATGTTGTCTGTATAATATTTGAATGTAACTCTATTTGCGTGATGGTAAAGCATCCGGTTGATGGGTCTAAAACCCTTACATATATTAATTGAAAATTTGGAACTATATTTTCGTAGGTTTCAGGATTAGCTATTTCGTTAACTCCAGCTATTGCGTCATAGTAATATTCATGAAATGATACTTCTAGTCCGGTTAATCCTTGTAAAATATTGCTCACTACAGATGTCAAATCAAAAGTTTCAAACCCATCAAAATCCTGCTCACAAGCATTGATCCATTGATTGTCGGTATTAATTGCGGGACTTTCTTGAAATTGTACATCTATTGTTGTTGTGGAAAAACAGCCTGTACTAGCATCATAAACGCGCACAAATAAAGATTCAGAGCTGTTAAAATTTAAATATGGCGAAAAGATAGGGTTCCATCCATTATCTGCTTCAGGTTGCGAGTAATGATAGGTAACATAAAGATTGGTATTCCCATTAGTGATTTGATCATTAGCTACAGTTAGGTCTATAAAGGTATAGCCATCAAGTGTTGGGTCAGGACAAACAATAATTGGTTCTGGTTCAACAACTTCAGGTTTGGGATTAACTATTAAATTGAAGGAAGAAAATGCAAGACAACCATTTATTGTATCTTCAATCCTAACAAATATTTGTTGTGGAGAAGAAGTATTTTGAAAGGGACTAAGAATAGAATTTTGATTATTTTGGGCATCCGCCTCGTTCAAATGATATGAGATATTGTAGTTTGAAGGTGGTACTGTTGAAAGCACTTCATAATATTTTGATTCAAGGTCAAAGGATTCAATGCCATCATTAGAGTCATCATCGCAAAGAATGAAGTCTGAAACATTGCTCACTTCTTGTTCTGAGCTAAGTGTTATATCGACAGAATCCCCAATAACACAAGATGTCTGATTAAGCTGTATTGTAATTTCAACACTATAATTGCCACTTTCAGTTACCTCATAATTGGAATCTGTGGCACCATTAAGTATTGCCCCATTTTGGTACCACTGGTATGTCGCTTGTGGGTTATTAATATTTCCATTAAGTATTACTGAATCGCCACAAGTCGTAATGTCAGGACCTAAGTCTACAGATGCATTAAAGCTATTTCCTTCAATGAATACTGCAGAATCAAAATTTTGATCTGTTTGGTCTGCGATTACTAATTTAATTTCATATTCTACATTAGGAATAATTGTTGCAGTTGCAGTTAATACTACAGTTCTTCCATTGTAATTTGTATCACCAACATTATAGCCCTCAAAATAAGTTTCGTTTTCAGCAGGACAACCTGCCGCTCCTAGAATTTGTTCATGAATAGTACTTGTATTTACTGGAATGTTTGTGCCTGGTATCAATGCGATATTTGAATAGGCTTCGTTTGATCCAGCTTCCCTAATTAGAAATGCAAAACCGTCAGAATAGAAACAAGGATATTCCTGCTGGTATTCTTCAGAAGCTAGGATATAATTGAACTCTATTTGATTAGCAACGGAAACAAAGTTAAAGTCAATTGATGTTGCGTTAAGGGTATTTGAAATGCCAAGAGCGTTCTCAAGATCAGTATCTGTACCCCAATTGTCGTCACCTTCATTAAGTGGGTTGGTATTAATCGAATTTCCAGCAGATAAAACATTACCTGTTGTCAGGACTATTCCATTTTCAAAAGGAAAATTTGAGTTTCCACGCTCAAAAAAGCCATAACTAGAAAACCCATTTATTTCACCGTTTACTGAAGATGATATATTAGATATTTCTACACAATTTTGGCCAAAATTGTTTGAAATTAATTGCTCAAGAGGGATAGAATCATCCGTTGTTATTTGTTGTCCATAGCTAAATAGAACACAATAAAATCCCATTAGAAATGGTATAGTTCGTTTCTTCAACATGATTGGTTATAATAGCGATTATGCGTATATTGCTTTGATTCAGCAAATTACATTTTGAGAAAATATAAAAAATTATCTATTTGTAGGTATTTTCTATCCCGATTTATCATCATTTTTGGATAAACTGCAGAATTTTTGGATGAGGTACTGATTTTAGTTTTACCTTCTAAGGGAAAAGTGACCTTTTACTTCAAACGACGTGTTACCTTGCTGTATTTTCGCAACAAACCAATAGTCGCTTGATGGCATTTTATTACCGTTGTATGTGCCATCCCAACCAGGTGTACTTGAACCCAATTGTTTTAATAGCTTGCCATAACGATCGAAAATATAAACGATACTTCCTGGTAAGGTTTCAATACCCACGATGTGCCATGTATCAAAATCCCCGTCATTATTGGGTGTCATGTGCTTAGGTGCATCGATGACTATAACTTCCTTAGTTACATCCGCACAACCGTTTAGATCTATTATGGTAATGGTATGGTA
>NZ_JAIUJR010000018.1 GCF_020166335.1 Winogradskyella alexanderae
CGCGAGTATCATTCCGCCGTAACCATAAATTTAGCAAAAAGGCTTGAAATTCCGATTAGGAATTTCAGCCGTAATGAACTATAGCCGTTGTTGGCGGTAGTTTTTATTTTGATAACTCCAATCCAATATTTAAGTTTCTGCACATAACTTTTCCACTTGGATTTTCTTTATTAATCATTTCATTCAAGGGTACTAACTCCTCATAATTTTTAAATACAAAGCGTAAGAAAGAATTTGATTTAAAATAATCATTTGTTTTAGATGTTAATTGAGGTCTAATTACAGAATTCGCCCTTTCATGAGCCTTAGAATCCAAATAATAACCAATTAACTCAAGTCCTATGAATATTCCATTTTCATTTAATAGAATCATTTCATCAGAAATGTCAAAAGTTACTATGTCTTTGGTGAATGAATTGACATCTTTTGGCGGACTACTGTATAATGATTCAGAGATATTATTATTAATTGAGTTATAAATATGAATTCTAACGTAAGCCTTAATTTTCTTGTTTTTCAATTCCTTTTTCTCAATAACTTTTGAAAATGGAATTATAATCTTATCGACGTAATGATTTTTAATTTCCTCAGAAGGTTTAATTGAGGTAATGATCTCTGATTTTGGCTGTAAAGGCCAGGATCCAAAGCTTTTTGCACCTTTTAAAAATTTAATGTTTTTAGTTTTATCTTGATTTCTAGTTAATGTAACCTCATCTAGCTGATATGAATTCGCTTGCAAGAAAATTGTGTCTTTGAGAGTAGAGGTTTTGTATTTCTTGGTTTTATATCCTAATAGTCTAATTTTTAAGGAATCAGATATTACCATTTTCAAATCAAATTCTCCACTGATTGAAGAATAGAATCCAGAATCTTCAAATTCTATTGCGACAAACGATAGTGGTGCTTTGGTTATGGAATCTACAAGAATGATTCTCTGAGCTTGGACTTTAGCTGAATAAAAAATTAAAAGAAAAAGTAAGAGAGGTTTAAATGTTTTAATGAGGATCATTCCTTTTTTACTGTATTTTGAATTACCGCCAACGGTTTGGGCTATGGTTTCGTTGCGGTTTGCGGTTTGCGAAGCGTTGCTAGTTTTTTCCACACGTGCGAAGCAAACAGCGTAACGAAATCATTCCTCTTTATGTTTAAGTATTAAATGTAAGAAAAATTTTAAATTGAAGCGGGATAGTAGCAATGAACTATAGCCGGTGTTGGCGTTAGTTTTTTATTCATTCCAATATCCATTAAAATATTCCAAATCTCCAAATTCGCTCATTTCGTATACCCAATTCGAGCTATCCAAAATCAAATAGTTATATCCGTAAAATTCCGTTTTTTTGGATTCAGAGAATAAGGTTATTTTATATTGATAAGCAGGATAAAAATGGAAAGCTGAATCAAATTGTTTTTCAGAATATCCTCTGATTTGGCTTATATTCCAGTCAGAGGTAAATTTTTTTATTTTTTCAGAAGTCAGCTTTTTAAGTTCTTTCTTTTCGTTTGAGTAAATCAAAATTGAATCTATTGTTTTAAAGTTAAAAGAAGTTTTATTTGGTCTTTTCTCAAACATTTTATTATTACAAATATCTAAAGTCAAAAATCGGTCATTTTCAGCTTGCCAAGTAAATGTACAGCTGTCCTTTCTAGAAGCAGAATTTCCTTTTCTTTCATTATCCAGATAAACAGAGTATTCGATATAATATGCTGCGACCATATCAGGACATTTTTGTTTTTTGATTGTATAAATATCTACATTCCATTCTTGTTCGGTTTCACAAGGTCCGAGGCATGAAGAAAACAATGTCAAAATTATCAGAATGTAGGTTATGCTTTTCGTCATTTTTAAATTAACGCCAACGGTCTCGGCTATGATTTCGTTGCGTTGAAAATTCCAGCGGAATTTTCGACCGTAGAAATCCAGCCGTTTAAAGTTAAACTAATTTTGGGAATAGGTGAGAAGTAGCAATGAATTATAGCCATTGTTGTGGTTAGTATTTATTTCAACTCGAATATATACTCTTTATATACATCATTTGGATATTTTTCTAAATATTCCTTAACATACAGCGGATAAAATTTTTTCAGTAAATGTTGATTGGGAAACGCGGGATTATAGTTTAATTCTATATTCTCAGTAACATACATTTCGATAACCCTCCTTTTTGTCTTAACCTTTATTTTGAAGCATTCAAAACCGCAAATTGTTTTCTTATCATTTTTGAAGTATTCAATTATTTCAAATTCGTTTTTGGAAAGTCTTTTAAAATCCAACTGATTTTCTCTTAATTTAAAAGATAGAGTATTAAAGTTTGTGCCATATAATGTTTTTCTGTCAACTTTTAGTATATCAGTAATTTCCCCATTATTATTACAGTCCACTTTATATTGTATAAATAGTTTTGGTTTAACTAAGAAGTGTATTTTATATTTCTTTTTGTAAACCAGAACAGATGGTGTTTTAGGAACGGCAATATCAGAATTGTTAAATTTTGGATTTGATTTATTCCAAATACTGTCAGTTGTTGATTCATCAATATCAGCATAATTTTGAGTTACTTCATCAGTCACCGTTATAATAAATTTTCCAATATTTTTTTCGTAAGATTCCCTTGTTTGGGAAGTAACGTTACAGATTAATACCAAAGTTAGAAATAATGTTAGATGTATTTTCAAAGTCAGTGTATTATATTAACCACAACGGTCTCGTATAACCGTCAGTTACGGGATTAAGGTTAATAATTTTCGGTTAAGCACTAACGTTAGCAATTCCGAGTGGATTCGGACGTAGTCGAATCCGCCGTAATTGCGGTTATACATTGTTGGCTGTAGTTTTTTTCTTTTTCCGTTCTCTTGTGTATTTACTAAAAATGTCAACATATCTGTCGTCAAACATAATTTTTGAGATGTTTTTAAATTCAATTTTGGTTGGCTTTTCATCTAAAAATCCAGTCGCATTGAAATATTGTATAAACACACTCTTGTCTGTAATTCTTTTTATTGGTCCAATAGTGAAACTATCAATTTTGGGGTTTTCACATTCAACCACAACATTCTTTTTCTTTTTCCGCAACGATTGGAAAATTGATTTCCAATTTGTTAAATCCACTTTGGTTTTAATTCCGATATTTTTCTTTTCGTTTTCCAACAGCATTATTTTGTCATAATACTTATCATTATTGTTATATCGAATTTGTTTAAAGTCCTTAATCGGCAAAATATTAAATCCGAGAAGTCGGAAATCATCACATTCTTGAATTACAACAAAGTCATTCGAAAAGTCAACAATATAACCACGACTCAATTCGTCCCAATCTTCCGCAACTTTTCTTGTAATTCGAGCGAATTTTTGATTTTTGTAAAAGTCTTTAATTTTTTCTCGCATTTTGTTTTTCAAATTACAGCCAACGTTTTGGGCTATGGTTTCGTTGCGTGAAAATCCGCGAGGATTTTCCGCCGTAAACCGAAGATAGTAAAAATGCGAGGACTTTCCGAGAGGAAAGTCAGAAGCAATGAACTATAGCCGGTGTTGTAAGTAGTTTTTTATTTTGATTCAGTTTGGTCAATTAATTCCATTTGATTTTTAATATGTTCAGATAAGAATTCTTTTTCTTTATTATTCAAGTTTTCTAAAATTCCAACTCGTCCATAAAAGCTAATATTTTCATCGTCCTTGTGTACTAATACAATTAAAGGAAATCCAGTTTTCGCCTCAAACATTTCCAAGTCATTTTCCATTCCAGATATCGGATTGTCACGGTCAAGAAAATATTTAAATCGGATGTCTTTTTCAGTCGGACTGTCAAAAGGGTCGCTTGTCGGAATCGCTGATTCGATAAAGCCTTGAACTTCATAAAAGTCAGACTCATTATAGTCAGAATATCTTTTTTTGGACTCGCAAGATGAAAGTCCAAAACTCAATGATATCAATATGATTAGCGTTTTTCTCAAATTACTTACAACGGTCTCGTATAACCGTCAGTTATGGGTTTATATGTGTTAATTTTTCGGTTTAGCACTGACGTTAGCAATTCCGAGTGGATTCGGACGTAGTCGAATCCGCCGTAATTGCGGTTATACATTGTTACCCAACGTTTTTCTTTTTTTCAATTCGGTTATTCTTTTTTCAATTGTATTTGAGTCAGTAACGAATTCCACTTGGTCAATACATTTAAGTTCGGCTGAAAGTAGAATTTTATCTTTGTTCTTATTAATCAGTAGAATACCTTCGTCGTATCTCAATTCACCCTCATTATCCACAATTTCGTTTCTTGAAAGTATTTGTATTTGGTCAATCTCAAACTCATTGAAACTTATGCTTGAATTCAGTCCTTTTTTTATGCTTTGATTGACATCTTTTTCAAAGTCGCCAGTTGACATTTCGTGGTCAGTTACAGTTAATTTCAAGTCATAATAATCTAAAAGAGTTTCATTGTCCTCTGTCCATTGAGCACTCAAATTAAAATTTCGTGATTTTTCATTACCAAACTCGTCTTTCCAAAAGAAAGGAATTTGAATATAAGTTGCTGTATATATTTTTTCAATAAGATTTGCTCCAAGGGATGATGTTCTCGCAAACCAAATCCTTTTTCCAATTAGCTCCTTCAATTCCGCTAACTTTTGGTTATTTAAATAATTTCCTAATATTTTCAACTCTGTTTTCAAATGTTGGGTAACGGTCTCGGCTATGAGTAGTTGCGTGGTTTAGCACTCAACCTTGCAAGTACACACCAAACTGAAAATCCGCGAGGATTTTCAGAAGTAGGCGAGAACAAGCAATTACTTATAGCCATTGTTGCCATTAGTTTTTTATTCCATTTATAAAGTTTTCCAATTCCGTTTCGTTTAATTCATTTTGTTCATCATCAACTATGTAAAATGTCAGAACATAGTCTCCAAATTCCAAATTCAAAATTCGTAATCGGGATAATAGTTCAGAATTATTGCTTTTACTTCTATGAATAAACCAATAATTCTCCGAAATCGAGCCGTTGATTCCATTTGTAACAACTCTTTTAACGTTTACTCTCCGATTGTTTTTTGACTCAACAAGATATTCCGCCCACATTAATTCATATTTCGTTATACTCCGAATGTTGAGATTTGAACTTCCTTTCAAAGCATAAACATTATATAGATAACAGGCGATAATCGGTCGTTTGTTTTCTTTGTCTGAAAGTGTGAAAATTGGTTCAAAAATTGCTTTTTCAAACCCTTCTCGGTCTTTTTTGCTTAATTCCGTATTCTTTGGAAATTGATAATCAGTAATTAATTCCTGAAACTTGGTTTTATCCGTAACAATAAATTTATCAGAAAATTGAATTTCAACTCCTATTTGGTCAATTTCAATCCGATTGTTTGAGACTTTGACTTCAGGGTCAAAACTGTTTTTCCGATTTTTAATCTCTTTAGTTAGGTTCACATTTCAAATTAATGGCAACGGTTGGGCTATGATTCCGTTGCGTAGAAATTCGACAGAATTTCGGAGTAGGAATCAAGCCATTTATAGTTTATACTAATTTAGGTTTTTGCTTTAACATAGCAATGGATTATAGCCTTTGTTAGCTGTAGTTCTTATTTTACTATTGATTCTTTGATGACATCGAGGACAGCGTTTACAAAATCATCCATAAGCTTAAAATTATATTCGAAACTGTAGTATTCGTCTTTTTTGATTTCATACAAATATCTCCATTTGACAAATGATTCATTGTGAATTCTCAATAAATCCATTACGCTAAGTTGCGTGATATTATTAATATCTTTTGAATCTTCTTCATTTCCTGAAAATGAGTTAAAACTGAATTTTATTGGTCTTAAATTGTCGTTTTTGATTTTGCTTTTCTCTTGATAGCTATTTTCGATTTTCAATTTAAATTCTCCAGGCAGTTTATTGAATAATTCTTCCAGTTTGTGTTCATTATTTATTGTCTGATTTGTAACCATGTGAATCAAAAGTTTTAATAATAATTCTGCTGAAAAACTGTAACACACGGTGGAGACTGAAACAAATTCAAGATTTTCATTTCCGATTTTTTTGTCAAATTGCTGGGCTAGTCTTTTCCCTTCTTTATAGAAACCTAGAGCTGAATAATATTGGAGATTTTGATTGTTTCTTCTCATTCGAAATAGGACTCAATTACAGCTAACAGAGCGCTAAACGCAGTTCTGCTTTGAGAATGAAAAGATAATAAATTCCTTAGCAATAATTGGAGAATGGGTCTTCCTTATACTCTCTAATT
>NZ_JAIUJR010000019.1:0-2500 GCF_020166335.1 Winogradskyella alexanderae
ATTTTTCTCCAAATAGTCTAATAAGTTTATATCTTTGCGCCCCGGAAAAGTTGTCCGGTGGTTGTTTTGGAAAATATTTTCAAAATAAATTTGGAAGATGTTGCGGGAATAAAAAAAGGGTTTTATATTTGCACCCGCCAAAACGCCGAAGGGCTGGTTTTGGCCGACAGAAAAGTTCATTAACATATTGAATTGACAGCGTAAGGCCATGACCGGAAACGGTTCTGGCCGACAAGAGAACGAACCATCATGAGTACTTTGGAAATTCTGGATTGGTCGTTAATTATATTTAAGATTTAACGATGAAGAGTTTGATCCTGGCTCAGGATGAACGCTAGCGGCAGGCCTAACACATGCAAGTCGAACGGCAGCGGGGAAAAGCTTGCTTTTCCGCCGGCGAGTGGCGCACGGGTGCGTAACGCGTATACAATCTACCTCTTACAGGGGGATAGCCTTTGGAAACGAAGATTAATACCCCATGGCATTAGCGGATCGCATGATCCGCTGATTAAAGTTTCGGCGGTAGGAGATGAGTATGCGTTCTATTAGCTAGTAGGTGCGGTAACGGCGCACCTAGGCGACGATAGATAGGGGCCCTGAGAGGGGGATCCCCCACACTGGTACTGAGACACGGACCAGACTCCTACGGGAGGCAGCAGTGAGGAATATTGGACAATGGGCGGAAGCCTGATCCAGCCATGCCGCGTGCAGGAAGACTGCCCTATGGGTTGTAAACTGCTTTTGTACGGGAAGAAACCCAGATACGTGTATCTGGCTGACGGTACCGTAAGAATAAGCATCGGCTAACTCCGTGCCAGCAGCCGCGGTAATACGGAGGATGCAAGCGTTATCCGGAATCATTGGGTTTAAAGGGTCCGTAGGTGGATCGGTCAGTCAGAGGTGAAATCCTGCAGCTCAACTGTAGAACTGCCTTTGATACTGCCGGTCTTGAATTACTGTGAAGTGGTTAGAATATGTAGTGTAGCGGTGAAATGCATAGATATTACATAGAATACCGATTGCGAAGGCAGATCACTAACGGTATATTGACACTGATGGACGAAAGCGTGGGGAGCGAACGGGATTAGATACCCCGGTAGTCCACGCCGTAAACGATGGTCACTAGCTGTTCGGGCTTCGGCCTGAGTGGCTAAGCGAAAGTGATAAGTGACCCACCTGGGGAGTACGTTCGCAAGAATGAAACTCAAAGGAATTGACGGGGGCCCGCACAAGCGGTGGAGCATGTGGTTTAATTCGATGATACGCGAGGAACCTTACCAGGGCTTAAATGCAGTACGACAGGTCTGGAGACAGACTTTTCTTCGGACGGACTGCAAGGTGCTGCATGGTTGTCGTCAGCTCGTGCCGTGAGGTGTCAGGTTAAGTCCTATAACGAGCGCAACCCCTGTTGTTAGTTGCCAGCATGTAAAGATGGGAACTCTAGCAAGACTGCCGGTGCAAACCGCGAGGAAGGTGGGGATGACGTCAAATCATCACGGCCCTTACGTCCTGGGCTACACACGTGCTACAATGGTAGGTACAGAGAGCAGCCACTTCGCGAGAAGGAGCGAATCTACAAAGCCTATCACAGTTCGGATCGGAGTCTGCAACTCGACTCCGTGAAGCTGGAATCGCTAGTAATCGCATATCAGCCATGATGCGGTGAATACGTTCCCGGGCCTTGTACACACCGCCCGTCAAGCCATGGAAGCTGGGAGTGCCTGAAGTCCGTCACCGCAAGGAGCGGCCTAGGGTAAAATCGGTAACTAGGGCTAAGTCGTAACAAGGTAGCCGTACCGGAAGGTGCGGCTGGAACACCTCCTTTCTAGAGAAAGACGACCGATAGGAAGAAAGGGAAAGGGATAGTTTGTTCTTTTGCTGTCAATTTAAAATATCAATAATTAAGTAGAGTCTCATAGCTCAGCTGGTTAGAGCGCTACACTGATAATGTAGAGGTCGGCAGTTCGAGTCTGCCTGAGACTACTAAATTGAAGGAAATCCTAGAGGTTGGGTATGTAGTTACGTACTAACTACTGACTACTCATTACTAACAACTAGTTATGGGGAATTAGCTCAGCTGGCTAGAGCGCCTGCCTTGCACGCAGGAGGTCACCGGTTCGACTCCGGTATTCTCCACTAACGGCCTTGAGCCGCAAAAGTTCATTGACATATTGAAAAAAGATACATGAAATTAGATAGAAATATTTAATAAAAATAAATTATTGTAACGAGCAATAATTGTAACTCATTAAAAAGACAAAAGTACAATAAGCTAAACAAGAGCGTATGGGGAATGCCTAGGCTCTCAGAGGCGATGAAGGACGTGATAAGCTGCGAAAAGCTGCGGGGACTGGCACATACAGGTCGATCCGCAGGTATCCGAATGGGGCAACCCGTCATGTTGAAGACATGTCATCCGAAAGGAAGCGAACCCGGAGAACTGAAACATCTAAGTACCCGGAGGAGAAGAAAACAAAAGTGATTCCGCTAGTAGTGGCGA
>NZ_JAIUJR010000001.1 GCF_020166335.1 Winogradskyella alexanderae
CCGGGATTGCCCCCGGTGATCTCAGAGTCCTTAAGGCCGAGGTCGATTGACGTGACCCCGTCGGGAACGTCGTCGTCGCAGACCTCCAACGGCGTCGGTGTTACAATGGCGGGTAACGCTATTACTTCCAAATTAAAATCAACACTCGTTGAACAACCTGTTAATGTATTAGTTAAAACAGCAATAATTGTTTGTGGGTTTGCATTATTAGTATATGGGGTTGTAATTTCATTGGTGTTTGTAACAGCATCTACCTGATTTTCAAAATAACTAACTACAACATTAGTTTGACCATTTATTATTTCTGAATCCTTCAACGTTAGGTCAAATACTTCTTGTTGATCACCTGGATTATCGTAATCACAAAGTTCGAAAGGTGTTACAGCTATTAATTCTGGTATTGGATTAACAACTAATTGTAATGTGGTAAAATCATAACATCCCGTGCTAGCATCTTCAACACGGACAAAGATTAACTGAGTATTTGGTGTTGTATTTGCGTAGTTAAATGGCAACGGATTATCACCTGTTACAGCTTCTATATCAGTAGAATGGTAGCTTACTAGCATACCGGTTTGACCTGCCAGAACATCATTACTTCTTAAACTTAAATCAAAACTAGTTAATCCATCCGTATCATCATCACACGCTTCTAACGGCATTAATGGATTTGCAATTGGATTTTCAATTACCTCCAAATCTAAAGTATTAGTATTATAACATCCGGTTATTGAATTTTCGAGTCTGACATAAATAGTTTGATTGTCTGCAATAGTATTTACAAAACCATCAAAGATTTCATCTGTATTTGTCTCTGCTCCAGCCAAGGTTTCATGAAATGTTACATTAATTCCTGTTTGACCAGTCAAGATTTCTGGTGTTTTTATTGACAGTGGAAAATCTACAAATCCATCAGTATCATCATCACATGCTTGTAATGGTGCAACAGCTATAATTTCTGGTAATGGATTAACGATTATATTAAATGATGTTGTATCATAACACGAAGGATGCATTGGATCCTCAATTCTAACATATATCGTTTGAGTATTAGCTTGTGTATTGGTGAAACTACCAGTTATAGCCCCTACATTATTGTCTGCATCGTCCTGAGTAATATGAAATGACACATTAAAAACAGCTACGTCTTGAGGACCAAGTATTTCAGGTATTGTGGAATCAAGCTCAAAAGTTTCGAATCCGTCATTAGAAGTATCGTCACATAACTGTAAATCTTCTGGTGTATTTGCAATGGCTTGTTGATTTACAAGAAGGTTAAACACTGGGTCTGGCGATGCATTGAAACAATTACCATCTAATAGACTTTGCACCCTTACATATATTGGTTGAGGATTAGCAATATTTTGATAGTTTAATGGTAGTGCATTTAAATTATTATTTGCATCAGCAAAACTTGTGTAATACGAAACTTCAAAATCTGTTGGATTCTGCACTCCCAAAATATCTGCAGTTTGAAGGTTAAGATCAAATTCTGCGATACCATCATTAGAATTATCATCACATAATTCTAGATCTGCCACAGCATTAATTGTGGGTTGGTCTGAAGTTGAAATATTAAACGACACCACATCAGGGCAGGCCTGAGTTACATCTGCCAAGCGCGCATAAATAGTCTGTGGATTTGAAATATTAGTATAATTTGTTGGTAACGGATTTAAATTATTCTCTGCATCATCTTCTGTTAAATGGTAAGAGACTACAAATTCTGTGGGATCTAATTCGCCTAAAATATTATCGTCATTTAATGACAAATTAAACTCTGCAGAACCTGTTGAATCGCACAACAGTAGGTCTACTGCCGGACTGGCTTCAGGACTCGGTATAAACTCTACAACTATTGAATCTGAGGTCTGACAGACACCAGAAAAAATAATATCAACGGAATAGTTTCCAGTTTCGGTCACAGATAAAATAGAACCTGTTTCTCCATCAATCTCTTCACCCTCAAAATACCATGTATGAGTTGCAGTAGAAACTCCTGTATCTAAATCTACAGCTATACCACCACATCTTGCTGTACCAGCTGCAATTGTTATATCTTCGCCTAAATCACCACCAAGATCAAAACTTCCAGCCTTTATAAATACTCCTGAATCTAGTGCAGTATCATTGAAGCCGTTACCATCGTCACCAATTACTAATTTTATTGTATAGGTTTCGCCTGGTGTAACGACAGATTGCGCCGTAAAAACATCAGTCCTACCATCAAAAGATATGGGCGGTTGATTGTTACCAGTGTATTCTCCAAAAAACTCTGGATAAATAACCGCTGTTGGACAATTAGCATTGAATGGGTGAATATTTGTAACTGCTATAGGCACATTTGTTCCCGGGATAACAGCGAGATTGGTAGTATTACCCAATGAATCCGTTAATAAGAATGCAAAAGCATCTGAGTAGGTACACTCAAAACCCCCCATATCATACTCCTCAGAAGCCATTAAAAATTCAAAACTAATGTTGTCAGCTAGTGGTACAAAGTCAAATTGAATGAAAGTAGCATTTGTTGTAACTGTTCCTACTACAGCGTCTAAATCAGCATCCCCTGGCCAATTCGCTGTACCTGCACTCATGGCGTTATTGTTTGGACCACGTGCTTCCGAAGCATTTCCAGAAGTCAACAATAATCCTTCTTCAAAAGGAAAATTTACGCCATCACTTACAAAATAACCTATACCATTGGGTTCAAAGGCGCTAAAGGATATACCTGTAGACCATGTAATATTTGAAACTGATGCACAAGGACTATCAATTAAGATATCTTCAATTAATTGGAGTGGTGTAAAAGTATCTTGATCAACCACTACATTTTGGCCAAGAACAAAAACTGTTATTGTTTCTGTACCTGTACATCCTTGGGGATTATCATCTGTAGCAGTAAAGGTGACCGTATAAGTGCCAGCGGTAGTAAATGTGTGTGAGACATCTGCCCCAGTTGCATTATTTCCATCACCAAAATCCCAATTATAAGTAGCATTGGTGCCATCCAAAGAAAATGTTGCGCTACCTGAAAAGTCTACCGTATCACCTGGCAATATACTTATTACGCCAGTAGCATTTGCCACTGGTGTAGTGCTGTCTATTGATGCTACAATATCCTGACAGGGTGTTGCGCACAAAATATCTGCTTCCCAGCCATCCGTAGAACCTGCACCATCTGAAATAAATTCTAGAGTTAAACACCCGGAGACATTCGTGTCTGAAGCACTTACTGTGAAAGGATCTTCTACGCCCTGGAATGAGCCTAGTAAAGGAGCTGTAATATCATCCCCATCGTATATATTAAGAACATCAGGATTTAGTCCTAACTGCGTAACAAATGATAAAAAATCGAGTATTATAAATTCACCTGCATTTTGAGGACAAATCGTTGTGACAATGTTTTCGTTATTGCCATAAAACGCAAATTCTCCGCCAGAATCATAGAATTTATCTGGAGCACATCTATTAAATGTGCCGTTTTGCATATTTAAATCTTGAGCAGTAGTGACCAATGCAGAGAAAATGGCAATGGCAACAATTAACTTTTTCATTGATTAGCTTTGGTTCTTTAATTAATTTCAACAAGAAACTAATTCAAATACCCAATAAAAACTGCACCTCAAACATGCAATATACAAAAGCAACAGATTTTTTTATTGGACAGGGAATTTAAACAAATAATTTGAATTGACTTAAGAAAATAGTCGTAAAACAACATCTTTGGGATTAACGTTTACGCTTTGAATTTCATAAATTTGCAAATAAAAAATATGCCTAAAACAACAATATCCATTCACACAACTTCAAACGATGCAATACTTAAGTTTGAAGCTGATAGATTCTTAACTAATCATAATAGCTTTGAGTTTAATAACATTGACGAGGCTAAAAACTCTCCTCTAGCCCAACAACTCTTCTATCTGCCTTTTGTAAAAAAGGTTTATATAGCTACTAACTTTGTCGCAATTGAGCGCTTTAATATTGTAGACTGGAAAGATGTTCAAGATGAAGTAGCCAAACAACTAGAAGATTATCTTTCAAACGATGGTGTTGTTGTAACAGAAGATGCTTCAAAACCCAAAGCAGCCGTTACAGTTTATGCAGAGAGTACACCAAATCCTAGTGTTTTAAAATTTGTCTGTAACAAAGTCTTAGTCCCCAATTTATATGAATTCTCTTCTATAGAGGAGGCTAAACCCTCTCCTTTTGCAACTGAATTATTTCAGTTCCCATTTGTTAAAAACGTTTTCATTGATAAGAATTATGTTTCAATCACCAAATTTGATATCGTCGAGTGGGAAGAAATTACTTTGCAGGTCCGGGAATTTATTAAGTCTTATGTTGAACAAGGTAAGACCATTTTAAATGACGATGCTCCTCAAAAATTAGAAAAAACAGAAGAAGCTATTGAGCGTAAATTTGAAGCACTTGACGACACTTCTAAAAACATTGTAAACATTTTAGAAGAATATGTAAAACCTGCTGTTGCAAGTGATGGTGGCAATATAGAGTTTAGGTCTTATGATGAAAAAACCAAGAAAGTGCAAGTGTTACTTCAAGGCGCTTGTAGTGGTTGCCCATCATCTACTTTCACTTTAAAGAATGGTATCGAGAATATGCTTAAGGAAATGCTTAATGACCATGCAATTACAGTTGATGCAATTAACGGTTAAATTAGGTGACTCTTACAAAAGTCTTGTGTCTTATAAAGAAATAATTAACAACTAAAATAAAATCATTATGGCAGTATTAAAAGTAATCGAAGTATTATCCAACTCAGAAAAAAGTTGGGAAGACGCAACAAAGAAAGCAGTAAAAGAAGCTGCAAAGACTGTAAAAAATATTAGATCTGTTTATGTTCAAGATCAAAGTGCCATTGTTAAAGGTGACGATGTTACAGAATTCAGAGTAAATGTTAAGCTAACCTTCGAAGTAAAGTAACACTAACACAGAAGGCTCGGAATTTACCGAGTCTTTTTTTAATTAAAAACTAATTACCACAGATGGAAACACAAAAATGGATTGATAAAGGTTTTGATTTAATTATTGAATTTGGACCAAAGCTATTAGGTGCCATAGTTATATGGATCGTAGGTAGCTGGATAATTAAAATCATTCTTAAAGCCCTAAAAAAGGGGATGAACAAGGCGAATTATGATGAAAGCCTAAAAAAGTTCTTGGTAAACCTTTCTAACTGGACTCTCAAAATTGTACTCATCATTGTCGTGCTAGGAACAATGGGTGTTGAAACCACATCCTTTGCCGCGATAATTGCTGCAGCTGGTTTAGCCATTGGCCTAGCATTGCAAGGGTCACTTGGTAATTTTGCTGGAGGAGTTTTAATCATGATTTTTAAACCTTTCAAAATAGGAGATTTAATTGAAGCTCAAGGCGAAATTGGTGCGGTTAAGGAAATAGAAATATTTACTACCAAATTAATAGGATTGTCTAATAAAGAAATAATTATACCAAATGGAGCGCTATCTAATGGCAATATTATAAACTATACATCAGAAGGCACACGACGCGTGGATTTAGTTTATGGGGTTAGTTATGACTCAGACATTAAAGAAACAAAAGATGTTTTGATGAATGTTCTCACCTCACATTCCAAAGTACTTAAAGATCCTAAGCCCGCAGTTACAGTTATGGAGCTAGCCGATAGTTCTGTAAATTTTGCTGTTAGGCCTTGGTGTAAAACAGAAGATTATTGGGACGTTTATTTCGATGTTACGGAAAACGTGAAGATAGCATTGGATAAAGCCGGAATTGAAATTCCATACCCACATCAAGTAGAAATTCATAAACAAGGTTAAGATTTTTTTATTGCAATAAAATCTTTAAGATAATATGGTTCAAAATAAGCGACATCTTCGGTGTCGCTTTTTTGATACTTAATTTCAGCAAGTGCAGACATCTCATTGGCAGATGGGAACTTATTTTCTACAAAAACTGCATTTGGGTGTTCTATTAAGGACTTTGTTTTTTCAACACCACTACCAATGAAGTATACTTTTGCCTTATCTAAATAGTATTTATAGCTGTCATTATCCAAAACCTCAGCCTTTATTTCTCTAATTTGATTTAATTGGGCATCAAATACGGAAGCATATACTTCTAATCTTCGTGCATCTAGCATAGGTATAATAAAACCTGTTTCAATTTCTAATTGACTGGCCAAACTTTTTAAGGTATCTACTGCTATAAGCGGTTTATCTAACGCATAACTAAGTCCTTTGGCAGAAGAAACACCAATACGCAAGCCTGTATAGGATCCTGGGCCTCTGCTTACGGCAACTCCGTCTATTGCTTCTGGTTCTATAGATGTACTTTTAAACACCTCACCTATAAAAATATGTAAGGCCTCCGCATGAGAATAACTTAGACTATTATCTTCTTTTAAAACTAAAGTCTCCCCATCTTTGGATAGAGAGACTGAACAGTTTGTTGTAGCTGTTTCTATATTTAGCAATAATGCCATATATCTTAATCGAGACTCTTACTCGGACTCTTCTTCTGTGGCTTCTTCAGTACTTTTATTCTTTTCTTCTATTAAATCGCCGGGTTTCAAGGTTTTAGAAACCATATTGTAAGGACCAGTGATAATTTTATCATTTTCCTTTAGTCCTGCAACTATTTCAATTGAAGAGTCGTCTTGAATTCCCGTTTCTACTACTTGAAGTTTGGCCTTGCCATTATCATTTACAAACACACACTCAAATTTTTGTTCTTCCTGTGGTTCGTCATCACCAGCTGCATTCATTTTTTCATAAGGCCTTTTTGTAGAACTTGTATCGGTCTTAATAACAATTGCGCTGATAGGTACCGCAATTGCATTTTTTCTAACATTAGTAATAATATCTACGGTTGCTGTCATTCCCGGTCTGAAAGGTGAATAACTTTCGGGTTTGCCTTCAGTTAAATCCTCATAGGATTCCTCCAATATTCTAACTTTTACTTTGAAATTTGTCACTTGGTCTGCAGCGAGATTTCCTGCGGCAGAGTTTGCTATCTCAGTTACAATACCTTTAAATTCTTTCTTTAAATAAGCATCTACCTCAACTATTGTAGAATCCCCAATATTTACTTTAACAATATCATTTTCATTTACATCTACTTCAACTTCCATATTGTTAAGGTTAGCTACCCTTAGAATCTCTGTACCTGCCATTTGCTGTGTACCAACCACACGCTCACCTTCCTCCACGTTTAGTAAGGAAATTGTTCCATTCATAGGTGAGTAAATCGTGGTCCGCGTTAAATTATCTCTCGCCTCATTTACGGAAGCCGCGGCACTTCGTACACTATAAAATGCAGAGCTTTTACCAGCCACAGCAGTCTCATAAGTCGCAATAGCTTGGTCCCAATCGGCTTTAGAAATTACGCCTTTATTAAATAACGCTTCGCTTCTTTCATAATCTGCCTTTGCCTGTTTAAGTGTAGCTTCAGCCTGCTCAAGATTTGCTCTTACATTTTGATAGGTTGCTTGAGCCCTATTTACCGCAGATTGAATTAAATCTGGATTGACTCTTACTAGCAAATCCCCCTTTTTTACTTGTTGGCCTTCCTTGAATGGCAACTCTAAAATCTCGCCTGAAACTTCAGATGAGATATTAACTTCTACCTCTGGTTGAATTTTTCCGGTTGCGGAAACCGTTTCAATAATATCTTTTAACGCAACCTCTTTTACAGTAACTTGTTTGAAATTTCCTTTTTTACCAAACCATCCCATTGATTTTCCTGCCACTAAAAGGATTAGGAGCAGTACGACAATACCAACGATTATCTTTACTGTTTTACTCATTTTATATTAATTTAAGTCAGTTATTGGCAGTCCAAAATAAAATTCTAGGATTTTAAGTCTAAAGATATAATCATATTTTGTTCTTACCACGTCGGATTGCGCATTTTCATACGCAGTCCTAGATTGATTAAAGTCAAATGCATTTGAAAGCCCTACATCGTAACGCTCTTTTGCATATTCAAAAGCTAATCTTCGTGCTTCCTCAGTTTTAAGTGCCGCCTCATAGGTTTTCTTTGAATTTTTGGCGTCATTATAAGCTTGGTACACTGTATTTTCCAAATCCAGCTCAGCCTGCTCTAGCTGATATTTAAATCGTTCAACAGAAACCTTTCGACGTTGCACATTGTTTCTTACACTGAATCCGTTAAAAATTGGGACATTAAGTTGAAATCCAACAGAAGTTCCATCAAATAAATACAACTGATCAATAAATGGAATATTCTCTCCCGTAAATGGATTGGTTTGTGTACTCGCCCATCTCGTATTATAACCAACAAAACCACGAATTGTTGGAAAATAATCTGCACGTGCTATCTGCAAATCTTTTGCTGCCAATTCAAAGTCTGTCTGTGCAATTTTAACATCATTGATTTCTTCCTTTGCTTTATCAGCAATTTCGGATGCCTGTCTATTTAAAATTTCTGCAGAGACTAAACCATATTCGTCATCAACGATATCAAAATTTTCGTAATCTCGTAATTGCAAGGTTTGTGCTAGACCAAATTTTGAAATAAATAAGTTGTTTTCTGCAGCAATAATTTGTTGTGCTTGAGTTGCATCAGTTGCCATAAGTTCTAACAAATCACCCTGTGGTAATACTCCTGCATCAACTAAATCTTGGGTATTCTTTAAATTTTCTTTAGTAACCACATTCTGAGCTCTTAATACTTTTAGTTGCTCGCGATTTGCTAAAATTTGTAAAAATGAATTAGCTACAAATAATGAAATATCGTCCTTCATTTTATCTAGACGATACTCTGATGCTATTTTATTGATTTTGGCTCTTTGTAGCGTTTTCCAGTTGGAAAAACCGGAGGATAAATTTACACCCGAACTCACGCCACCATTTGCAGATCTAAAGGTCGTATTCTCAAACTGGTTGGTCGCCGGGTTAATGTTAGCACCAGTATTTATGTTGTATGAGGCGTTTGAGTTTAAGTTTGGTAAAAAATTCGCAAATGCCTGATTTTTATCAATATCTGCAAGATCTACATCTAGCTCAGATTGTTGAATGGAAATATTATTCTCGAGTGCATATTCAACACACTCTAAAAGCGTCCATTTTTTAACTTGTGCTTGTGCGATTAAACCAAAAAATAAAACTGTTATAATGATTGATTTTTTCATGATGTCTAATATGTCTAGATAAATCTTGTTGTGTTACAAAAAAACTAATTAATTTCTACTGCCGAGTGCTGGCATACCTTGAATTTGATTCCAGATTTTAATATTATCTGATTTTGAAATCCCATTTTTAACCTCTACATAAATTCCATCGCTAATCCCTAACTCAATCTCTCTTCTCTCAAATTCTTGGTCTCCTACAGCCACTTCAACAAACGGTTTTTGAGTTTTCCTATCATATTGCACCAATGCCTCTCTTATAGCCAATACTTTATCTGCCTTATCTAGAATGATCGAAGCGTTTGCACTTAGGCCTGCCCTAATAAATGTAGAGTCCAAATTCTTTAATGACCCTTTAATCGAAAATTGAATAGCTCCATTTTCAGCAATTCCTTTCGGTGCGATGTAATCTAAAACCGCATCAAATTTTGTATTTTCAATAGCTCCAACAGTGATTTCTAAAGGAAGTCCCTCTTTAATTTTCCCTACTTCGCTTTCATCAATTTTCCCTTCAAATATCATTTTTTTAATATCCGCCAAAGAAGCTATTGAGGTACCTTCGTTAAAGTTATTTGCCTCAATGACTTGGTTTCCTTCTTTTATTGGTACATCTAAAACCATTCCTGCAACCGTTGCTCTTACCTGGGTTTGCGCAATATTCCCAAGACCTGATGTGGTACCAGTTTTAATGATATCATAATTTTGTCTTGACTGTTGAAGGTTAATTCTAGCCTGCTCTACTTGTTGTTTAGCCTGTAAATAAGTGTTATTTACCTGATCAAACTCATTTGCCGCAATTACACCCTTATCAAATAATTCTTTTTGACGATCGTAGACAGCCTTTTGGGTTTTAAAATTTATTTCTGCCGTTTCTAAAGCTGTTCTATTAGAAGCTATATTATTTTTAGCACTTGTTAAATTAGAAACATTTGGTATTACTCTAATCTGCGCTATTAAATCACCTTGTTGGACAAATTCGCCCGCCTCAATAAAAACCTCTTCTACTACACCAGAAATATTTGGTTTAATTAACACCTCTTCCTTTGGTACAATGCTTCCTGTTGCCATTGTTTTTACAACAATAGTTTGCTGAGAAGGTGTTTCCGTTGCGTAGACAATAGGATCCTCCTGATTTTTTTGCCATAAATAAATTAGTGCCGTTGCAAATGCAGCAACAATGACTATTAATAAAATTACTGTGGTTGTTCGTTTCATTACGGTGTAATTATTTAATTTTTGAAGTTATTCAATTCTGAGTGCATCTACTGGTTTCATTCTAGTTGCACTGTTAGCTGGAATCATTCCTGCTAATAATCCTGATACTATTAATATGGTAAGTGCAGTAAAAATAACTGACATTCCTACACTTGGATTCGCAAAATTCTCAACAGGTCCACTTTGGTCTAATGAATAATTCATTAACCAAATAACACCGCCTGCAAAAGCCACACCAGTCATTCCTGAAAGTATGGTAAGAATCAAGCTTTCTTGTAAAATTTGTAATCTTATATTCCATGGCGTAGCACCCAAAGCTCTTCTAACGCCAATTTCTTTGGTTCTTTCTTTAACAACAATTAGCATGATGTTGCTGATGCCAATAATACCGGACAATAGTATTAACGCTCCTACAAAGTATCCTACCAAGGTGAGAATAGAGAAGAGTCCAGTTACCTTTGCAAAATCTTCAGAAATATCTCTATGACCAAACGCTCTATTATCGTTCGGGTGAATCGTATGTCTTCCTTTTAACACATTAAAAATTCTTTCTTTTAAGCCAGTAATACCATATTCATCATAGGCTGTGATGGCCATCCATCCAACGCGATCTCCGTAGTTAAAGGCTTGATTAAAAGTTGAAAATGGAATAAATATGGTATTAGCCTCTTCCTCGCTATCGCCTTGGCTGTTTACATTCTTAAAAACGCCAACCACCATAAAATTGACACCATTTATTTTAATGTAGGTCCCTATAGCATCTTCTCCCTTATCGTATAAAGAAGCAACAACATCAACTCCAATAACACAAATCTTGCGTTTTGCATTAATGTCTGAATGACTTATAAAACGCCCTTGAAGAATATCCATTGGAAGTTGTTCAATAAATTCCGGATAATCTCCATAAATTTGAAAAGCTCCAATCTTTGTGCCTCTAGTGACATTGTTAGCGCCACGATAGCCACCTAGTGAATTTCGAGGCGATACATATTTTAATTCAGGGAACTCAGATTTGAGCGCCTTGACATCATCTAACTTATAATTAAATCGTCTTCCTTTAGGCAAACCCTTATATGGGATTGAAACCCTTTGGGTCCAGGTAAACATGGAATTGGCCGCAAAATTGTCAAAACTTGCGATAACACCATTTTTAAGACCATTGGTTAAAGCCAACAATAAAACCAAAATAGTTATACCCCAAAACACACCAAATGCCGTTAGTAGTGTTCTGAACTTATTTGCAGTTAATGCTTCTAATATTTCGTCCCAACGATCTTTATTAAACATCCTATTCGTCCCTTAATGCTATTATTGGTTTTATTTTAGCTGCCCTGTATGCTGGTACAAATCCTGCAAAGCTTCCTGCTCCAACCAGTAAAAATACTGTGTAAAGTGCTGTGTTAAAATCTACTTGAGGATATTTTATGTAGTCATTATCAATTGTTGGTCCTACTAGCTCTAATAATCCCAGGCCTAAAATTAGTCCGAATAAACCTGAAAACATGGTTACGAAGATCGCTTCTTGAAGAATCATTCCTACTATAGATAATGGAACTGCACCTAGAGCTTTGCGTATGCCGATTTCTTTTGTACGTTCCTTAACGATAATTATCATGATATTACCTACCCCAACAACTCCTGCGATAATGGTTCCTATTCCAACAAACCAGAACACCGCTTTTATAATATCAATAAGAGAATATATTTTTTGAGCTTCTTCAAGTGTGTTACTTACGCGAATAGCAGCCGTATCATCTGGAGCAATAATATACTTTTGCTTTAAATCTCTTTCTATATTTTCTAAAAGCAGATTAGATACTTCAACAGATTTAGCTAAACTTTTTTGCATTGGAACTGTAAACTCCATATTGCGTATTCTATCACCTCCATTGAATGCGACTTGAGCCGCTGAAATAGGGATGTACACATTGTCTTCCTCACGTTCTCCTCCAGGATCTGAATATACACCCACAACCTTGAAATTAATTCCGAAAATAGAAACCATTTCGTCAATAGGATTTTTACCCTTGAACATTTCGCTTTTTACCTTCGTTCCGATGACAATCACTTTTCTTGCCTCGTTCTGGTCGGCTTGATTTATAAATCTTCCATCTACAATATTGGCGTTTTCTATGTATTGAAAATCTGGAAGAATTCCCTGAACACTGAAATTACCAGTTTCATTTTTATAGACAATTTGCCCACTCCAGATTGAATAGTTGGCAGAACGATATTCTAAATAATCGTCATAAGTAGAACTTATGGTTTCAAAGTCTTCGTTTTTAAGCTGAATTCTTCGGTTTGGATTTAGTCCTTTATAGCTTTTTGTAGTACTTCTAGTTCTAACACTTATTTCATTCGTAGCATCGTCTGAAAATTGTTCCGTTACACCATTCTGGATTCCTGAACTGAACCCTAGCAAAACCACCAAAATAAATATTCCTGACGCTACAGATACTCCAGTAAGGATAGTTCTAAGTTTATTCTTTCTTAGGGTCTCAAATATTTCTTGCCAACGCTCTATATTAAACATGTTCCTTAGCTCTTATTTGTTTGACTGGACTATCATCAATGATTACACCATCCTTAAGCTGAACAATTCGCTTTGTCATTTGTGCAATATCATTTTCGTGAGTGACAATAAGAATAGTTTTTCCTTCATCATTAATCCCTTGAATTAAATCCATAACTTCATGTGAGGTAACAGAATCTAATGCTCCTGTCGGCTCATCCGCTAACAATACCTTGGGGTCACTTGCAAGTGCTCTAGCAACCGCAACCCGTTGTTTCTGACCACCCGATAGTTCGCTAGGTAAATGGTGGGACCAATCTGCCAATCCCACTTTCTCTAAATAATACTCCGCCTTTTCAATTCGTTCTTTACGCTTCAAACCCTGATAATACAAGGGCATGGCTACGTTATCTAAGGCAGTTTTATAATTGATAAGATTAAATGACTGAAAAATGAAACCTAGGAATTTATTTCTGTATCTAGCGGCAATTTTTTCATTTAGATTTTTGATCGGTACTCCATCAAGAATATAGCTTCCACTATCTGCTTCATCTAACATACCTAAAATATTAAGTAATGTTGATTTTCCTGAACCCGATGAGCCCATGATGGAAACCAGCTCACCTTCCTTGACATTAAAATTGATTCCCTTAAGCACATGAAGTGAATTACTACCCATGTGATAAGATTTGTGTAAATCTTTAATCTGAATCATAGTCGGTTGTTAATTTGGTACAATGTTATGAAAATCACCAAGGTAATTGTGCCAACAAATTGTTAAGACTTCCTTGAATTAACGTATGATTAAGACTTCTAAAAAGAGATTTTGTTACAAAATCTAAGTTATATTTTTTTGTTTGGGAGATTTATTGAATTGCCTATAAATTATATAGCCAAAAACACCAACTAAAATATAGGGTATTGCCATTAAAAAAACGATACCATCATTGATACCTTCAGCCGCAGCTTGGTCGTCACCACTTTCTAACACAGCTCTACACATTGCACATTGTGACCATGCCTTTGTTACAGAAAAAAGCGTGAAAACGACTAAAGCAATTCTATATTTCATATTTATGCGTAATAGGGTGAAATCATTAAATAAACCACTACTCCTGTTACAGCGACATAGAGCCAAATAGGAAATGTAATCTTTGCAATTTTCTTATGACGCTCTATGTTATTAGTTATGGCTCTTACGTAGGTTATTAGAACAAATGGAATTACAACAATTGATAATAATATATGCGTTACTAAAATAAAGTAGTACACATATTTAATAATACCTTCTCCCCCAAATTTAGTAGAGTCGCTAGTCATATGATAGGCCACATACATTACCAAAAAGGCGACAGAACACCATATTGCAGTAGTCATTAAATTTTCATGGAGTACCAGATTCTTGTTTTTAATTGCAATAAAGGCAATAATCAATAGCAAGGCTGTTATACCATTTATTGTAGCATAAATAGGCGGAAGAAACGTTAACGGTTCTACATCAAAACCTAGTTCCCTTAAATTAATACCAAACAAGGCTGCCACTGCTACAGGTATTACGATAGACAACACAACAATCCATTTATTGTATTTCTTTTCTTTTTCTATATCTACTGAATTCATATTTATTCTTTCAATAATTTAGCGATGTCTTCTTTTAATATTGTAATTTCTTGAGGAATGCCTTCGTCATCAACACCTTGATCTTCCGGAACCAAGCCATTATAAAAAATTAAAGGATTTCCAAAGTTATCTCTTCTAGATCTTATAAATCCTTTCTTATCAATAAGTGCAAAATTTCCAGAATGCTCAAAACCACCTTCAACAGTATCGTCTTTGGCTGTGTAGAGGTTAAATCCTTCGTTTGCCAACTTGTAGATTTCTGTTTCATCTCCAGTCATTAGATGCCAGTTTGGGTTTGTAATACCATATTTTTCTGCGTATGACTTTAATACTTCTGGTGTATCTATCTCTGGAGTTATTGTAAATGATGCAACACCAAAATCCTCAAAATCCTCAAACTGATTTTGTATTTCCACAAGATTCCTGTTCATTATTGGACAAATTGTTGGGCAAGTGGTAAAAAAGAATTCTACAACGTATACTTTGCCCAAATAGTCTTCATTAGAAATTATTTGGCCGTCTTGATTTGTAAAACGAAATTCTGGTACTTTTTTGGGTGACCCATTTATATCCAAGTAAGCCAAATCACTTTTATTTTCATTAATATTAGTTTTCGAGACCTCCTTACTGCGACTTTCTTCTCTTGTAACATCATTGTTTGATATTCGATCTAGGATTCTTGGTATGAAGATTATCCCGAATACTAATATTATGAACGCAATCCCAACGTAAGAATAGTTTGTTTTTTTACTCATCGGTCTGTTTTAAATCTATAGCACGTCTTGAGTCTGAATTCTGAAACTTGCCTTTTCTTTTTTGTCTATATTCTGTAAAAAGAATGCGCATGTCGTCACTCATTTTATTTTTAATTTCCGCCACTTCAATACAATTGTAAGCATATAGCTCGCGTAGCGGTTTATTTGCCTCAATTTCTCTTTTTTCACGGTCATCTAATCGCCCTCTTTGATTTAGGTCTTTGTCAATTATAAAAACCTCATCTGTAGCAAGATTTGCATCTAACTCCTTTGTTGACTTCAGACTAGAGTATATTTCTCTTATTTTACCTTCAGGTATAAAAACATAGTGCCAGAACTTAAGATCTTCGTATTTGGCAATTTCCTTATTTAATTTATCATATTCTTCTTGAACTCCCTCTGTTCCTATTACTACTATCTGAAATTTCTTGAACCCTTTAAATTTGTCGTAAACTAACTCCTTCAAATTAGATCCTGCTATTGCCTTTTCTATAGGTTTATTTCCAAAAAAAGCTAGCACAGTTATATGGTCCTTTAGTTTAATTTCATTTGACGATGTTATATCTTTAATGTTATTATTAACAATTTCTAAAGGTTCATAATTATGAGTAGATGGGTATAGTATTAACAAAAACGCAACTGGCAAAAAGAATAGAATTGTCAGTACTGAGTAGCGTTTTAATTTCTCGTTTTTCATAGTGCAAAAATAAAAAAGGTGGTTCAATAAAACCACCTTTTTAAATATCATTTAACGTAACCTTTTTCTTTAAAAATCACGCTTTATCAAAGCATCTTCAGAATTATAAACTTCAAAAACATAGCCTCCCTCTTGTAACAAGATAAAGATTAGATAACAGATAAGAAAAACACCCGTCCAAACAACCATTTTTCTCAAACTTCCCTTTTCATCTCTCATGTGCATGAAATCCCACGTAATGTAATATGCTTTTACCAAGGTGAGTACAATGAATATTAAATTTAACGGTTTCATGTATATGAATGGTGAGAGCAAAATATTTCCTAATGTAGCAAAGAAACCACCCTCAAATGGGGATAACCATGTATACATAAGAAACTCTGGTTTATATATACCTAACAGTACCTCTACCGCTGTAACAACTGTTAAAAAGACTAGTACACCCCAAATTTTCTGAGTGTTAGACTTAAATTTCCAAAGTCCTCTAAATATTTCTAATTTATGTTCGTGCGCCATAATGATTTTTAATATTTTATTAAACTAAGTAGAAGAATGTAAATACGAATACCCAAACTAAATCGACAAAGTGCCAGTAAAGACCAACTTTCTCAACCATTTCGTAACTACCACGTCTTTCATAGGTACCTAGTATAACATTAAACCAGATAATTATATTAATTACTACTCCAGAAAATACGTGGAATCCGTGAAAACCGGTGATAAAGAAAAAGAAATCAGCAAAAAGAGAGGTGCCATATTCATTAACTCTTAAGTTAGCGCCCTTAACTACCAGTTGTCCATTGTCTTTTATCTGTTTTAGGGATTCTTCTCTAGATAATATTGTTTTTTCACCTTCGTCATTTATAATTTGAGTTCTAACCAAGATGTTTTCATTCGCTTCAAGACCATTGTATATTTCACTAACAGTATACGGTGGTAAAGCCTCTTCTGTCACGTACCATAGTCCATTTTTGCGTTCATGCTCTGTTCTAACGGTGGCTTCTGTTATTGCAAAATCCTCAATAGAAATTCGCTTGAATTTCTCTTTCCCGTCTACAGTAACATACTCTCCAAATTGTAAAATATTACCACCTTTAGTTTGTACAGCGCCATAATCCCCATTAATAAAAGTTGCCCACTCCCAAGCTTGAGAACCAACGAATATCGCACCACCTATAATGGTTAAAAAGAGATATAGCGTCACCTTGGCTTTATTCATATGATGCCCGGCATCTACGGCTAATACCATAGTAACGGAAGACATAATTAGAATAAATGTCATGAAAGCAACATAAATCATTGGTAACTCTTGGCCATGTAAAAACGGAACGTGCGTAAATACCTCATCAGCAATTGGCCATTCTTTAATGAATTTGAATCTTGAGAAACCATATGCTGCTAAGAAGCCAGAGAAAGTCAAGGCATCAGATACGATAAAAAACCACATCATAAGCTTGCCGTAACTTGCTCCAAGTGGTCTATTTCCTCCGCCCCATGTTTTTCCTTCTGTACCAGTACTTGCTACTGTAGAATCCATAAGTCTATTTTAAGTTTTAAGATTGGACAAAAATAATCAAATTATATATCTAAAAAAATATAAAAACAAAAACAGCACAACCCATAGGATATCTACAAAATGCCAGAAAATAGAAGCGAGTTCAAAACCAAGCATATTCTCTGAATTATACTTCTTTTTAAAATGATTATAAATAACAACAATTAGTGCGATTAACCCAGCAATGACGTGTGCAATATGAACAACAGCTATGATGTAGATAAAGGAAACTGTAACGTTGCTGGTAGGTCCAGTGAAGTTATATCCAGCCTCAATTAATTCTCCGAAACCTGCAAATTGATTGTAAATAAAAGCAACACCCAAAACAAACGTAAATAACAATCCTATGGTTACACCTTGTAGATTGTTCTGCTTGAGTGCTTTTTTAGCGACTATTAATGTTACACTACTAACAATTATTAATATTAAGCTAATTAAAAATGCATTTGGCAATTGAAAATCCTCCAGCCAATCTTCCCGTTTTCTGCTTACTATAAATGCACTTATTAGCCCAGCGAATGTCATGATCAGAGATCCTATACCAAACCACAACATCATTTTTTTTGATCTATTCTGTTTTTCTTCTTGTGTTCCTTCTGTTAAATCCATCTAACTCAAAAATTTATCTGCAACATAAACCATCTGCAACATTGTGATGTAAAATACACTAGAGAGCATTAACTGTTTTGCTGCCCTAGTTGATCGTTCCTTAAACAATCTAAACGCGTAAGCAATCATAACCAATCCCAATCCAAAAACAATTATTGCCCCAACAATAGATAGTTTAAGATCTCCTGTAAAACCAAACACAGGCAAAATAGAAACTAAGGTTGTCCAAATACTATACATTATAATTTGAACAGCAGTTCCTTTATCTGGTTTTCCCGTGGGCAACATAAAAAATCCCCCTTTTTTGTAATCTTCATGCAAAAACCAACCTATTGACCAAAAATGTGGAAACTGCCAAAAAAACTGAATTGCAAACAGTGTCCCAGGTTCAATTCCAAAAGCATTTCTTGCTGCAACCCAACCCAGCATAAATGGTATTGCACCTGGCAAGGCTCCAACAAAAACAGATAAAGCTGTTTTAGTTTTTAAAGGTGTGTAAACACTTGTATACAAAAAAATTGAAATTGCGCCCCACATTGCGGTTTTAGGATTGATCGTGTAAAGCGTTATTAAACCAAGAATTGTGAATGATGTTGCAATTATAAAAGCTGTGTTAACGGACATTCTACCAGCAGGAATAGGTCTATTTTTAGTCCTGTCCATTAGGGCATCCAAATCTCTTTCAATAATTTGATTATAGGCATTTGAGGCTCCAACCATAAAGTAACCACCTACAGCTAATAGTAGCAAGGTGACAGCACTTATTGTTTCGGCACCTAAAAGGTACCCTGCCAATGAGGAAAAAACCACACTCACGGACAAACCCATCTTGGTGATTTCCTTAAAATCAGTGAAAACAGAAACAGTTGATAACGATGATTTTGCGCTACTCACAGCAATTTTTTAACATTAATTCTTAGCGAGGGCAAAGATAACTTGAAAATTAATTATCACCAACCAATAAGTACAGTTTTAGCAATACTTAACAGGGTATTTAAAAATCATTATACCAATTAAATAAATCCGTTCTCAACCCTATACTAAACCAAAATGTATTAGAGTCTACTGTTGAAGTTGTAATTGCTTCAGGATTAAAATCTCTGTAAATAATATTAGTAAAAAGCTTTAAATTAGTTTCTGGGTTTAATAAGTAGCCAGCTTGAAGTTCGGTCATAAAACTATTGGTTTTATTTCCTTGCCCAATTGTTATATTCGTATTTCCAACTCTATTATCCTCATCAGCAAAAATATCACCTCCATAATTAAAACTATCTTCGGCAGTATTAAAATCAAATCCACGCTGGCCCATTACAATCTTAGCATCGGCAAACCAACGCTTGTAATTATATCGCCCAATTAAAACAACTTCTCTAAAGTTAGATCCCCAAAGGTGTGCCATTGGTTGGTTAAAATGCGCATAGTTTAAAATGATTGAATTATGTGAATAAGTGTAGGGTCTTACTTGATTGTACTCAGCTTGAAGCAATAAGTTATCGACCTTAAATGCATTAAAATATTTTGCTCCTAATTGAAATCCAAACTTGTTTTTCCAACTTTTCTCTCCGGCTCTAACATCACTCAACGAGAACTCATCCAGAACAAATTGACCATAAATATTAACCTTGTTATTCCATTTGTACTTTCCGCTCAAACCCAAAATAGCATTACCAGCATCTTGACCGGTCTGAAATTCTATTGCCCTAAAGAAAATTATTGGATTTAAATAGTTTACATCAAAGCCTCTGTTATTTGTGTCTGCCCACATTACCGATTCAAACAAACCAATATTTAATCGTTTTGAGACATTCCAACTTAAATAATGGTTCGCCATATATTTAGTAAAAAAAGCACCATCTACCGTTACTTCGGGCCTTACATCTTTCAACCACATCCAAGTACTCGTGTATTTAATTTTCCAGAAACTAGTATTCAACTTTAAAAATGGGTAAGGACTACTTACATCACTTTGTAAAAGGGATCGGTAACCATCTCCGATGAAGTTTTTCCCATGGCCAAATTGAATGTTTAGAAAATCTGCAGGAGTGTATGATAAATAAGCCTCCGCAACAGGATAATCATAAGAATCTTTTTTAAACCGCTTTGCAATACCTCTACCAGGTATAATTGCTGGGTCAGGACCAAAAGCTTTTAAGCTTTCAGCATATCTGTTAAAGTAGTCTGCAAAACGTCCTTGGCTTTCATAAACGGATGTCGTTAGATTAAACCGTTTACCTAAACCAGCTTGAATGAAAATACCCCTTGTATTATTCCATGTAGAATTAAAATCTGCCTCAGTATCCCTACCAACCTGTAAGTCTACAATTGGGTCTACCGTAAACCAATAATCTTTTCCTTGGACGGCAACAAGATGTTCGTTAAAAACTTTACGGCCTAACCAAGAATCTGTTGCTTTTACCAAACTTTCTCTTTCTGCTTTTATATCATAGTATTTAGCAACGTCGGCATACAGAAAAGGTTTTGCTGCAGTGTGACTATTCGTACCAATAGCATTCATTTCATCATCAAACCTCGCATAAAAAGAGTGTGTAAAGGGTACATTTAATTGGCTTGTATATTCTAACTTATCGTAAGGCTTAATCTGAGCATTTATTTTGTCAAATTCCTCTGATAACGTTGCGCTTAAACTATCATAGCCCGTGGTATTATCTACCGCATCCTTATGTGAAGACTCTATTGGTTCTTCAAGTGGTATAGGAATGTCAATACTATACTGCACAAACGTTGCCTTGCCGTTGTAAGTTGCTGGCTCAACTTTTGGAAGTAAGCCAAATACACGCTTACTCTCTTCTTTTAATTCATTATAAATAGCATCAATGTAAATGACATTAAATTCACCTTCTTTATTTACTTCAAACAATACTTTTATTTCGCCTTGATAAGTGTCTTCAATAACGATCTCTGGTACCACGAAATTTTTAAAAATGAAAGTATTAAGTGTAAAATTGAAACAAGACTTAATTTGATCTACGGTAAGAGAATCACACTCCTTAAACACAGGAGGTTTTTCATAAGCTGAAAGATTTTGACTGTTACAAATTACAGAACCTAATAATGCAACAATTAGCAAAATCTTTTTCATAAAGAGAGTTTAATTAATTTAACGAAAGATACTTATTTTTTAGTACCAGCTAAAACAAAAAATCACTTATGAATCAATAAAAGTTTGATTTGAGATTGATGATAATTCAGTCGTTTTGGTGGACTTAGAATGAATCAGCCAATAATAATTTTAAAGGATAATATCACAATTATATTTTTCCATAAAGGAATCAAGCAACTAACTTTTAAATTGCATTTCAAAAAAAACCCGTCCAAATAATTTTGAACGGGATTCTTATATTTAATAACTGTATTTCTTAGTCTTGTACTTGGAACACAATTGGTAATGAGTAAGGCACAATTACAGCCTTTCCTCTTTGTTTACCAGGCTTCATTTTAGGCAATAAACTAATTACACGTTTAGCTTCTTTTTCTAATCCTGGGTGCGGGCCACGTGCTCCTACACCTACTATGTTTCCAGATTTATCTATTTTAAATGAAACGAAAATACGTTTTCTACCTGCAGGCAAACCTAAATCACTAGCGAGTTCTGTATTAAACTTTTTGTTTACAAATTTCGCTACCTTCTCAGACATGCACTTTTTCTTCGCTGCATTCCCCTTTTCTCTTTCACATCCAGGGAATACAGGTACGTTTTCAATAACCGAGAAAGGCACCTCAATATCTTCTTCTACCTCTTCTACAACCACTTCTTCTACTTCAACGATTTCAGCTTCCATTTCTGTCTCAGTAGATTCTATAACCGTCTCCTCAACTTCCTCTTCATCCTCAACTACCTCAATAACCTCCGGTGCAGCTGGTGGTGGTGGTGGTGGAGGTGGAGGTGTTACTATCTGTTCTGTAATTGGTACTTCTTCTTCTAACTCGTCATCTAGATTTAAAGAGTCTAAAGCGATATCACTTTTATCGTATGTCTTATAATTTATTGACATATAAGTGATTGCCAACATTAAAGCAAGTCCAACTGCAAAATAGATAGAACTATTTCGACTCACATCTGATTTTGGATTTTTCTTAGGTTCCATATTACCGGTTTTACTATAACATCGCTAATTTAATTAATTAAATATTAAAATAGCAAGGCTTTCAATTATTTTAACTTTAACAACGAATATCTAACTGCAATTAATGTGCCAAGAAGAACACCCAAGGCATTTGCCAGCATATCCAAGACATCAAAAGTTCTGTTAGGATTTAGCAAAAATTGCAATACTTCCAATAAAGCTCCTAATGAAACTGAGGCCAAAACAACGATGGAAATGATGCGCTGGTTATTTAAAGGCTTATAATAAGTAATCCATAGAGATACCAAGATGAAGTAAGCCACTACATGATAGATCTTATCATCCATACTAGAGCCCAAATCCGGTATGTGATCTATATTAATAAGACTGAGCACAATCAAAGCGATTGTATAAAAAATAGAAAAAAATAGCAGTAGTTCCTTAAGCACTAATAAGGGCCTTGTAATCTTCCGCAGATAATAAATTCTCGATTTGAGAATCGTCGTCAATTTTGAGTTTTATCATCCAACCATCTCCATAGGGATCTGAATTTACCTTTTCTGGTTCATTTTCTAAACCTTCATTAAACTCAATGATCTCTCCAGAAAGGGGTAGAAACAAATCTGAAACTGTTTTTACAGCTTCAACAGTACCAAAAACCTCTTCGGCATCTAAAGTCTCATCTAAGGTGTCTACCTCAACATAAACTATATCTCCTAATTCTCCCTGCGCAAAATCTGTAATGCCTACAGTTGCTACATCCCCTTCAATTCTCACCCATTCGTGATCTTTGGTGTACTTTAATTCTGATGGTATATTCATCGCTTAATATTGTAATAAATTAGAGCAACAAAAATAATTTTTTAATTGCTTCCATTCAAAATTAATTACCAAAATTATAACGTAAGGTAATTCCTGATCGTAACGAAGTTTGTGGGAAAGAAGTAGATATGGCAAAATCTGAGAAAGTGTAGTCAAAATAAAAAATGCCCGTTAAATTTTTGCTGAATGCGTAATCTGCCGTAAACTTTGCTCCCCAAATAGTTTGACCTGCCGTGACTTGATTATTCTCTAAATCTAAGTATCGGATTATTGTTTTGTTATCTCTTACAGAAATATCAGCACGCATATTAAGATCACTCTTTATAATTTGTTTTGCTCCTGCTAATTGTGATCTAATTCTTAAATCCTTAATTCTATAACCCAGACCTAGGGTATATTCTTCACCTTGAATTTCAGTTAATAGATTATTATCAAAGCTTAATGAAAGCAGTCTGTCGGTTTTAATTTCGGCAAGAACTTTTATTGAGTTCTTCATTTCAAACTCTAATCTGATGAGCGGACTAAACTGCTCCTCTAAATTTATATTGCTGTAAAGTGTTTCGTTTTTAAAATTACCCGATTGATCTAATACAGTGTCTGGTTGGTCTGCATAAGGTTGACCTAGATTAAACTCACTAGGGTCCAAATCAAGGTTTGTCCTGAACTGATTTATGGTATATCTAGATCTATATCCATGTTGAATTGAAAATCTTCTAAAGGTCTTTTTAAACCATGGGATTCGCATTAACCCGGTATACTTCAATGTCCAATTTGGAATTGGAACATCCCTAAATGCACTTGTACTTATTTTCTCAGCATCTGCCCCTTGGTATGCCGCTAAAAAGGCCGGTAGCAATACACGCTGACTATTTTTGCCAAACCCTAATGGATAGCCTTCTGCATCTGTAGCAAACGTATTAGTCCCATAAAATTCCCTTGCCAATCTATTGGCAACGATTAAACGATTCGCTCTAAAATCGTCAAATGTTGTAGACTGTAATTCATCGCTCCTGCTAAAAGCTGTTCGTATTAAGGCCGTAGAAATATTAAAGTTTCCGAAGGCGTTAGTGATTAAATCTTCATACTGGTCACTTAAGCCATCATTATCAATATCAATTGCCCTGAATGTCTCGTTAATGTTTTCTGCAAATGTTCTGTTACCAATTAAGTCTATCTTAAGATCTCGCATTGGCTCGAGATTCATGGAGTAATCTAACGTCTTATTTGTTACTTCTGTATACTGCTGATTGAATTCTGGGAATATTGTTAACCATCCATTCTCAGCAACTACACCTCTTATGTCGCGTTGGCTTCCAAATGTGTAATCCCAAGTAGGCCTTAAAGTACCGATAAAACCAGGAGTTGGTAAATAACCGGGTAAAAACGTTCCATTATTTTCTGAATAACCAAATTGTACTCGTTTTACCATGGTAACTATATCAATTAAGGTGTTGTATGCTTTTTGACCAACACTGCCTTTTTTCGTTGGATTTGCTCTACTGCCTTCTGCAGGGACATCAGGAGTTGGCGCTGTTCGACTTTTAACCGCAGTGTTTCTGCCTCGTCCACGCTGATTGCCCTTTCTAACCAAACCAATACTTTTATACAGGGTCTCCATATTTAATGTGGTATTGAGGTTATGCGTATTGGAGTTTTGTATTGAATGACCGAGATTATAAGTCTGACCGTCTAGCACAAGTCCCTCATTTAAATCAGACCCTTTTTGCCATTGAAATGCACCATTGTAAGCATATGTGGCCCTTAAAAAACTTAAAATTGGGATTTTGTACAATGGTATTTCATAGTTTACCTGAAGCTGTTGCGTCTGAAGATTTGGATCACCAAAATCAAAGAATCCATCCCAGACATCTAAATTTGGATCTTGTCTACCATTTATCCTGTCATCAATAAAATAATTCCTAACAATATTGGTATTTGCTGCTGTAAAATTGAGACTTAAAGCATCGGTAAGGTTATAATTTATGGCGTATTGAAAATCAAATGTATAATTACGTCTGAACAATTCTTCTATTGCGATATTATCACCGCCTAACTCAACTTCCCGGAATTTTTGCTTACTGAACTGCCTATTTATGTCCGTGTTTACAGAAATACTACTTGGTAATAAATTGAAATTGAAATCTTTTAAAATTTTCCAGTATTTTCCTCTAAAGAGTGAGTCATTCTTTTTAAAGGGTTCAATTTTTGCAGGTTCGAAAGCATAATTATAATTGACCCCAGCTCTTATATTTTGATCTAAAGAATTTTCTATCTCAAAATCCCTGTGCTCTACCTTGTTATACGAATAGTTAAAGGTTAGATTTTCTACATCATAGAAGTGACGTTTGCCATCGCCCATTTTTTGTTTTCGTACACCAATGAAATTTATACTCTTCCGCTTTGTGTAATTTTCATTTACCTTGAGAATTGAGTCCGTATCAGTAGTATTATTTAATTGGGTTTCTAATTCTATATCTCTGTAATACTCATCAAATTGTGGTGTTATAATTTCTTCACTTTGGGCGTAATTAAACGGAATTTGAATTCCCCATTGCTTAGGAAGTAATTGTCCTAATTGTACGTTGGTTACAACATCGTACTGTTTTACATCTTCTCTACTGCGCTCATTTGGGTTTTGCTCAATTCCACCAAATCCAATAGTACTGCGTCTTCCTGTGGCACTGATATCAGCAAAATCTGCAATATTGGAATCCATACTCATAACAGCTGCCCAACCTCCCTCATTTTCGAGGTCTGACATACGTAACTCATTAAACCAAACTTCACCACAAGCATTCATACCTGTATTCCCCGAATTCTTTAAACCAACCATTAACACCCTAATATCTCCAAAGTTTGGATTTCCTTTAATAGCTACTCGTTGTTGTCCTGTTGGTAAAGGTGAAAATTCAGGTACCGGGTTTTCATTTAGAACGCCATCTACTACATCATAAAACGTAGGGTCTACATTAGTTAGTGATTGATCAAAAATACCTTTAGATTTAATGTCTTGAAGTATAGCCAATGGCATATTAATTTCGTTAACTCTTGGCCATATTTGTTCTTCTATTGTCAAACCATCGTCAACCAATTCTGTGGGCAATAATGGAATTTCAATTTGATAGAAGTTATCCGTAAAATCATTTCCCATTCTAATAAAAGCAATTAGTTCACCTTCTTGGAGAACGGAACCTTCTTGAGCTTCGGCATGTAAAAACATTCGCAGCCTTTTATACTGTCGCATGTCTACATTTATATTTTTAAATACACCCTTAGAATCTTCTGGTTCTAATTCACAGGCTTGTAACACTAAAGACTGCTCATTCTGTCTAATTATATTGTTGTTGTTATTTAATTCTTCACGTCTTACTCCTGGTGGAATTACGTAATCACCATCGTTTTCCTGAACACCTACAATTGCAACATTAAATTCTGCATCTGCACTATTATTGGTTGGATCGTTGTCTAAATCTAAGGTGTAACGTCTCCAATCACTTCGCACTAAATCCAAAGTTGCAAAACGCAATATGGTATTCTCAGTGAATTCCCTTAGATACAATCTTGCAAAACGCACTGAACGAATATCTCTAATACCACCTACGGCATTTGTTGGTTCATTTATAGGTAATCTAAATTGATACCATGTTACGCTTCGTTCTTGACCATTAGGTAATGTAACCGTACGTTGCTTTACGTCGTTAATCTGTGGGTTGTTAATATTCAGTACTGTGGGATTAATATCTACCTCATACTCAAAATAACTATCAATGGTATTCATTGTGTTATCTCTGTTAATGTCCTCTACATCTGGTTGCGTTGTAGATCCTCTATTGGTATCTGTAAATATATCTGGTGTGTTACCTTCTTGACCGTTATATCTTTTGTAACGTTCTTGTATAGATCCATTTGTGTTTAAATAATAAACATAGTTATCCTTTGAAGGGTCTTCTCCAAATTGTGCACCAAATTGCAAGGACTCTTCTATGTCGTCATATCCATCATAACCAACATCCTGATTTGCACGTTCTTGACCTGTTGTGGCAAAGGTGTAAATCAAAGATTGATTTTGTGGTACCACACCTCCATACGGTGTTGGATTTAATAAGGAAACATCACCATCTTCTGGAAGACCGTTTTCATATTGTTTCTTTCCGTCCTTTAAAACATCCTCTGAAATGTTACCTAAGTTTACATACAGTTTACCACCTTGACCTGCAGGATTATCCAAAAACGGGTCTTGTACCCAAAACTCAATGTATTCCACATTTGCCTGCTCAAAATCTGTTGAGGTTATCTGTCTTGTTATACCGGCCCAGCTGTTATTTGGATTTAAAACATCATTGGTTGCCTGTGGATCAAAGTTGTATGGCCCCCTTTCAGATGGATAATAGGATAGGTCTAATGTATTAATTACTGAAGTTTGTCCCTGAACAATGTCTACTTCTGGGAATATTTCGTCTATGAAAACCCGTCTTGTATATAGGTCCGAAACATCTTCGTCTGTTATGCCATCTGGTCTCTGGTTACTATAAAAGATAGGATCGATGGTGTACCAGTTTAAAAAAGCTCTACCATAACCATTCTCTGTTCCAGGGTTATCGTTTCCAGGTATATTAGCGGGTAGATTTCGTGGTCTACTTGACAAAAACCACGATAATGGGCTTAATAAATCTATCGCCCCTTGTGTTCCTTCAAAATCATCGATATAAGCTGTTGCTTCACCATTAAAATCGGTCCCTTTAGGAGCTCCTGGTAATAAATAGGCAAACTCACCTCTAACAGAAAGATTTGAAGGAACATCTGTATCTATGTTTGGCAATTTGTTTGCTAATCTGGTAAGGAATGGCAATTCTGTCGAAAAATTACCATTCATTCCAAAAATTGTATTGTTTATAGGCTCTGCATTGAAATTAGCCTTTTGTGTAATAGGGCGTTCATTTAAATTTAAGAGCGTAGCACCAAGGACAAAATTTTCATTAAACTGATGCTCTACATTTATACCCGTGAATCGTCTTGTTTGTTGCCCGAAAACAGCATTGTTTTCAACATCTACATTAATTGGTGTATTTGATGCCTTAAGGGCTTCATCTAAAATCTCAACACGTCCTAATTGATAGTTTACGGTATAATCTATGCCTTCCACAAGTAATCGTCCACCTGCTGTGACACGAACAGAACCTCTAGGCACGTTAAATGCACCTATGGGTATACCGCCACCCGCACCACTACTTTTAAATCTACCTTTTATTTGAAATTTATTTTTCTCAGCATCATCCAAAGCTTGTGTTTTTGTAGACTTGTATAACAAGTCGTAAACATACTTCTCTTGGTTTGCATTTGGATAAACATCGAGCTCATAATCGGCATCATTGTTATTTGGATTACCATCATCATCCAAGACATCAAATAAATACTTACCGAATGGCTCTGCCTTTGTAAATATGATTTTTCCGTTTTGAGTAAGTACAGTTAGACCAGGTACATAGTCAAAAAAACCATCGCCACGTTCTTGAGGGTCATTATTAAAATTGAGTCGGTCTAGATGAAATAATCGAATGAGTGGTGTTTCATTGATTTCAGTGTCATCACCGTTAAAAGGCGTGTTATTATCAAAAAGTGGGAATGTTGTGCCTTCAACCGGACGAATATAATTTACAGGTGACGCTTCTGTATAAAATATATTCAATCTAAAATCTTCTTGACTTAACTGAAAAGCACCAGTGTCATAGATGTTTTTCATCATTAAATCCCAAATAGGAAGATCAACTACAGTTACTGCACTTTTAAGCATTTTTAGTATTAAACTTTGGTTATTGATAACCTCGTTACCTGTACCTGTATCTACTGCAGTTGCATCAACACCATCATTGGCAAATTCACCAACCTGATAAACCTCGCCACCGACGGTATATTGAAATGCAACAGCAAGCACCTCGTCGTTTAATAATCTCTGATTTAATGAAATATAACCCAATTCAGTGTTTAACACGTAATCCTGCCCTTCTTGTAGCTTTCTAGCGGCTTCTAATTTTCCAAAATCAAATCCCTCATTAGCTGGGACGTTTATTCCTGATTCAACGATGGTTATATCCCTTACATTATCATTTAAGATTGAGCCAGGCCCACCAATATTTGTTGGGTCTAAATCATTATTTTCGTTTCTCGGAAATTCAGTTGGGTTATTTACAAATCCAGGTGGTATAGGCTCAAAACCAATATTATCGATTTGGGACTCTCCTAAATCCTGAAACGCCACAACATTTCTCACATTATCCGTTTGATTGTTTCTATTGGTTACCCAAACTTCTACCCTAGTAATCTGTAACCCTTGATTATCAATGAATGGATACTGTAACAAAGCCTTGTCATAGTTATTTCTAAAATAGTGTGCTAAGAAAAAGTGCCTGTTTTCGTCGTAATCCCTTGCGAAGAATTCAAATTCTTCAAGTGTTCCTCCACCCTGTGCAACAACTGATCTTGATTGTGATTGTTGCTCAGAAAAAACAGCGGTAACAGTAGTCCTTCCAAACTGAAGCTCTGTTTTAACACCAAAAAGGCTTTGTGCTCCCGTAATAAGTGAGCTGTTAAGTGGCATATTAACATTACCAACTTCAATTTTTCGGATGATATCATCCTCTGTGGGCGTATATTCTAATTTAACTAAATTCTGAAAATCGAAAGTAGACTCTGTATCATAATTGGCAGTAACTTGAAGTCTAGTACCAACTTTTCCTAAAAGACTCAAACTGATTCTCTGGTCAAAATCGAATGTAAAATTGGTTCTGTTTCTGGGCGAAAAAGCAGGATTATCTTGTCTTGAAAATAACACACCTAAGTCTACTTCAACAGAACCTTGAGGTACTACATTTATGCTATTACCTCCAAAAATAGTTTCAAACAATCCAGAATCCACGTAAAATTCTGGCAACAAGTTTTTTTGATCTTCTTCTGTACCGTCTTTTTTTCCCGCGGCTGCATCTGCCATTTGCTTATAATATTCCTTCAACCTCTCTTGAAGTACCAACTTTTGAAATTCTTCAGGTGTTAGAATTAAAGGATAGTTAGTATTGAAATTCCCAATTTTTTCTGTGTAAATGTATCTGTCCAGAATTGGATCATACGTGTATTTTGAAACAATACTGCTTGGGTTTGGCATAACCAGCTTTCCAAAAGCAAACGTAGTTTTTGTGGTATCCTGGGCTTGCTCATTTTCCTGAGCGCTCAAAAAACCACTTAACAGTGTAACCACTATTAAGCATAAAAAACGAAAAGAATTGAAGTGTTGATTATAGTTAGTTTTATTCAATTGTTTTATAGGTTTTTAAGAGCTTCTTTAATAATTTGCTCTACAAGGGCATCTGGTTGTGCTTTTAAAATCTTATCAATAACTTTCTCTGATTGTTTTTTGTTAAATCCTAAAACTTCTAATGCAGATAACGCTTCATCTTTGTTAGTATTGTTTGGTATCAAAGAAAGTTCGTCTATACCATAAACTTTTAACACTTTATCCTTTAAATCAATAATAACACGTTGCGCAGTTTTAGCTCCAATACCTTTTACACTTTGAATTAAGGCAACATCTTCACTCGCTATGCCCTCCTTTACTTGCTCTGGTGACAACGATGATAACATGGTTCGGGCTGTATTTGCACCGATGCCACTAACAGAAATAAGTAATTTGAATATTTCACGCTCCGCCTTTGAAGAAAAACCATATAGCGAATGCGAATCTTCCCTTACTTGAAGATAGGTATATAATTTTATATTTTCCCCATCTGGGATTTGAGAAAAGGTATGCAGTGAAATATTGATAAAATAGCCGACACCATTGCAATCTATAACAATATCCGTAGGATTTTTTTCAACAAGTTTCCCCTCTAAGTGTGTAATCATAAATCCTTTAAAAAACTTAGATTAACCCACACAATTCAATTTTCTTTAATCTCGTAACTACTGTGCTTCTAATTTGATGAGATTAACGACGTAAATATCATAGGTTAATAGGCCAAATGTAATAAAATATTTTACATTACAAAGGACTGATTATTGAAAGCAAAGTGTTTTTACTGCTGTCTTTTTTCACGCTCTTGGGCATCAATTACAGCAATTGCAGACATATTTACAATTTCATCTACGCTTGCACCTAATTGTAATATGTGAACCGGCTTATTCATCCCCATCATTATTGGTCCTATTGACTCGACTTTATTTAATTCCTTTAAAAGCTTATACGTAATATTTGCAGCATCTAGATTAGGAAAAATTAAAGTGTTTACTTTCCTTCCTGCCAATTTAGAGAATGGGAAAATATCTTGGAGCATTTCTGAGTTTAGAGCGAAATCTGTTTGTACTTCGCCATCTACTATCATATCTGGGTAAGCTTTATGGAGAAAAGCAACGGCATCATTAACTTTTCCTGCCCTTGGATTATCTGAAGAACCAAAATTTGAATATGAAGTCATCGCAATTACAGGCTCAATACCAAACATTTTCGCAACATTAGATGTCATTCGCGCTATTCGCGCTAAGTCCTTTGCGCTAGGATCTATATTTATAGAGGTATCACTCAAAAACATCGGTCCTCTCTGCGTTATCATTACGTTTGTTGTTGCTATTCGTGAAACGCCATCCGCCATTCCAATTAGTTCCAACATTGGTTTGACTACATTAGGATAACTTCTGGAATAGCCTGTTACCACTCCATCTGCATCTCCTTCATTTACCATCATTGCTGCATAATAGTTTCGTTCTCTCATTTTTTGTTCGGCAGCGTATAATGTAACACCTTGTCTCTGGCGTTTCTCCCAATATGATTTAGCATAGCGGTTCTTGCGTTCTAATTCTTCATCTGATTTTGGATCTAAAATTGGTACATCTACATCAAATTCTATCTCTGTCATGAGATCTAAAATGGTATCACGCCTTCCTAATAATATTGGGTTTGCGACACCTTCTTCATAAACTATTTGAGCAGCCTTAAGAACATCTAATTGATCTGCTTCTGCAAACACTATTCTCTTAGGATTCGTTCGTGCCCTTTGGAGTAACATTCTTACCAATTTATTGTCTGACCCCAATCGTTCCATTAAGGTGTTTTTGTATCTATCCCAATCTTCAATAGGCGCTTTTGCAACACCACTTTCGATCGCTGCTTTTGCAACTGCTGGAGGAACTTCTTCAATTAATCTCGGGTCAAACGGCTTAGGTATTATATAATCTTTTCCAAAGGTTAATCTGGTTTCGTTATAGGCAAGATTTACTTGTTCTGGCACAGGTTCTTTTGCTAGTCTTGAAAGTGCCTTCACAGCCGCCATTTTCATGGCCTCATTAATTTTTGTTGCTCTAACATCTAAAGCACCTCTAAAAATGAAAGGAAACCCCAAGACATTATTTACTTGGTTTGGATGGTCACTACGACCAGTAGCCATTATAATATCCTCTCTTGTCTCAATTGCCAAATCATAGTCAATCTCAGGATTTGGATTGGCCATAGCAAATACAATGGGATCCTTGGCCATAGATTTAAGCATCTCTGGTGTTACGATATCGGCCATAGATAACCCTATAAAAACATCTGCGTCTACCATAGCCTCTTTTAAGGAGTCTATCTTTCTATTAGTTGCAAATTCAGCTTTCTGGGACGTTAAATTAGTGCGATCTGTTCTAATAACACCTTTACTATCTAGCATTACGATATGCTCTTTCTTGACTCCAAATGCTTTATAAAGGCGTGTGCACGAAATTGCTGCTGCACCAGCACCACTTACTACAATTCTTATCTCCCCTATTTTCTTTTCTGCTAATTCTAGTGCATTTAGTAATGCAGCGGCAGAGATTATTGCCGTACCATGTTGATCGTCATGCATTACCGGAATATCCAATTCTGCTTTTAGACGACGTTCTATTTCAAAGGCCTCAGGAGCTTTAATGTCTTCTAAATTAATTCCTCCAAAAGTTGGCGAAATATTTTTTACGGTCTCTATAAACTCATCAACATTTTCAGTATTAACTTCGATATCAAAAACGTCTATATCTGCAAATATTTTGAATAGCAAACCTTTTCCCTCCATAACAGGTTTTGAAGCTTCTGGTCCAATATTTCCTAAACCCAAAACTGCAGTACCGTTAGATATAACAGCAACTAAATTTCCTTTTGCCGTATACTTGTAAACGTTATCTACATTTTTATCTATTTCAAGGCAAGGTTCAGCAACTCCTGGAGAATAAGCCAAAGACAGATCTCGCTGAGAGGCATATTTCTTCGTAGGTATAACTTTTATCTTTCCTGGTGTTGGTTTGGCATGATAAACCAAAGCTTCTATTCGCTTACTCTGTTTGCTCATTTCTCAAAATGAATTAGTCCCAAAGATACACAATGAAATATTTAAAGCTTAATCCTTCAAAAAGGCAATGTTTCTCTTTAAACCTGAATATTTAGTCCGTTTTACCGCAGATTTTTTGAAAACTTTTTTAAATGTCTCTTCAGTTATTTCTTCCCAATCTTTTTTTGTCATTTCCAACATTTCTGGATTTGGATTAAACAACGGTTCGTTGTGACCTCTTGAAAATCGATTCCATGGGCAAACATCTTGGCAAACATCACAACCAAACATCCAGTCGTCAAATTTACCTCTAAGCTCAGTTGGTATATTCTCTTTTAACTCAATGGTAAAATAGGAGATACACTTACTCCCATCTACTACATAAGGTTCAGTTATCGCTTCAGTCGGACAAGCATCAATACAAGCTGTACAAGTGCCACAATGATCTGTTACAGGTGTATCATACTCTAATTCTAAATCAATTATTAATTCTGCAATAAAATAGAATGACCCTACTTGTTGCGTTAGAAGATTAGTGTGCTTTCCAATCCACCCTAGACCAGATCTTGCCGCCCAAGCTTTATCTAGAATAGGGGCGGAATCAACAAAAGCACGTCCATTTACGTCACCAATTTCATCTTGAATTGCGCATAAAAGCATTTTTATTTTATCCTTGATAACAAAATGATAATCTGTGCCATAAGCATACTTTGACAGTTTATAACTATCAGTATTCTGTTCATGATTGGGAAAATAATTCAGGAGTAAAGACACCACGCTTTTCGAACCTTCTACTAAAAGCGTTGGGTCCAAACGCTTATCAAAATGATTTTCCATATAACGCATTTCACCATGCATATTCTTGTTTAACCAATTTTCTAGCCTTGGTGCTTCCTTTTCAAGAAATTCAGCTTTACTTATACCACATGACAAAAAACCGAGGCGTTTGGCTTCGGTTTTAATAAATTTTGTGTATTTGGTTTTATTATTCAACATAGTTATGGAATACAAACTTGTTCAATATGACACACTCAAAATAATCCACCTTGTTTTGGGCCTTTTATTTTTCCGAGGTGACTATAAGCTTGTTCCGTCACCTCTCGCCCTCTAGGTGTTCGCATAATAAATCCTTGTTGTATTAAAAATGGCTCGTAGACTTCTTCTATCGTCTCTGCACTTTCACTTACAGCTGTTGCAAGCGTGGTAATCCCTACAGGACCACCTTTAAATTTTTCAATAATGGTTGTCAAAATTTTATTGTCCATTTCGTCCAAACCGTGTGCGTCAACATTTAGGGCCTCTAAAGAAAACTTGGCAATATCAATATCTATACTTCCATTACCTTTTATCTGAGCAAAATCTCTTACACGTCTTAATAGCGCATTGGCAATTCTAGGTGTTCCTCGACTACGACCAGCGATTTCAATTGCCGCTTCCATAGAAATTGGCACATTCAATATGGATGCGCTACGCTGCACGATAGTAGTCAGTAACTCTGTATTATAATATTGTAGTCGACTACTTATCCCAAAACGTGCTCGCATCGGTGCAGTCAACAAACCCGAACGCGTAGTTGCACCAACAAGCGTAAATGGATTTAAATTTATTTGAACCGTTCTGGCATTTGGTCCAGACTCAATCATAATATCAATTTTATAATCCTCCATTGCTGAGTATAAATATTCCTCTACAATAGGACTTAAACGATGAATTTCATCTATGAACAATACATCTCGATCATCTAAATTAGTAAGTAATCCTGCTAAATCTCCAGGCTTGTCTAATACTGGACCTGATGTTACCTTTATTCCAACATTAAGTTCGTTGGCCAAAATATGTGCTAAAGTTGTTTTACCAAGCCCAGGCGGACCGTGAAATAAGGTATGGTCTAAGGCTTCTTCTCTAAGGTTCGCGGCCTGAACAAAAACTAACAAATTCTTTAATACTTGATCTTGACCTGTAAAATCATCAAACGTAAGGGGTCTTAACTTTTTTTCTACGTCAAGTTCCTCTGGTGAATAATTTTCGTTGGAAGGATTTAGATTTTCGTTCATATAAAACAAATATAAAGAAAAAGCCTCTCTTAATTAGAAAGGCTTTTTATATGATTGTATTAAATATAATCTTAGTGATGGAGTTCTTCTTCTCCCTCTTTCATTGGTACATTTTGGGGAACAAAATCCTCATCATGACCAGGCTTGGAATAGTCATAAGACCAACGGTATACGTGTGGAATTTTACCTGGCCAGTTACCGTGTATATGCTTCACTGGTGCAGTCCACTCCAAAGTATTTGATTTCCATGGATTCTGTTCTGCTTTCTTACCATAGAAAATACTCATAAAGAAGTTGTATAAGAATACCAATTGTACTAATCCACCTACCAATGCAAACATTGTAATTACAACTTGCGCATTTGTTGTATCATCAAATAGTGGGAAGTTTGAGTTAGTATAATAACGTCTTGGTAAACCTGCCATTCCGATAAAGTGCATTGGGAAGAAGACTCCGTAAGCACATATAGCTGTTACCCAGAAGTGCAAATATCCAAGATTCTTATTCATCATGCGCCCGAACATTCTTGGGAACCAATGGTAGACTCCAGCAAACACTCCATATAGTGCTGAAATACCCATTACTAAGTGGAAGTGGGCAACCACAAAATATGTATCATGTACATTGATATCCAACGCACTATCTCCTAATATAATACCAGTTAAACCACCAGTAATAAATGTAGATACCAGCCCGATTGAAAATAACATTGCCGGATTCATCTGAAGATTACCTTTCCACAGTGTGGTTATATAGTTAAATGCTTTTACCGCAGATGGTATTGCAATTAATAATGTTGTGAACGTAAATACAGATCCTAAGAATGGATTCATACCAGAGATAAACATGTGGTGACCCCAAACTATTGTTGATAAGAATGCTATTGCTAAAATTGAAGCAACCATTGCACGGTAACCAAAAATTGGTTTACGGGAATTTGTTGCGATTATCTCGGATGTTATACCTAGTGCCGGTAGAAGTACAATATATACCTCAGGGTGACCTAAGAACCAGAATAAGTGCTCAAATAATACTGGTGAACCACCTTGGTAATGTAATACTTCACCTTGAATAAAGATATCTGATAAGAAGAATGACGTTCCAAAACTTCTATCCATTATTAATAATAATGCTGCAGACAATAATACTGGGAATGAAATCACACCAATAATAGCAGTTACAAAAAACGCCCAAATTGTTAATGGAAGTCTTGTCATAGACATTCCTTTTGTACGTAAATTAATAACTGTTACAATGTAATTTAGCGACCCAAGAAGTGAAGAGGCAATGAAAATTGCCATAGACACTAGCCATAAGGTCATACCCATTCCTGAACCACCTTGAGCCAAAGGCAAGGCCGAAAGTGGCGGATAAATTGTCCAACCCGCTGCTGCAGGTCCTGCTTCTACAAAAAATGAAGCTATCATGATTACACAAGAGATAAAAAATAACCAGTAGGAAATCATATTAAGAAAGCCTGAGGCCATATCTCTTGCTCCAATTTGTAATGGAATTAATAGGTTACTAAATGTACCGCTAAGTCCAGCAGTTAGAACGAAGAACACCATTATGGTTCCATGTATTGTTACAAGTGCTAAATAAATATCGGCATCCATAACACCTCCTGGTGCCCATTTGCCTAAAAGCGCCTCAAATAGTGCATTTGGCTTTTCTGGCCACGCTAACTGAATCCGCATTAAAAGCGACATTAAAATACCAATGATACCCATTACTATTACACCAGTAATTAAATACTGCTTTGCAATCATTTTATGATCTTGACTAAATATGTATTTAGTCACAAATGTTTCTTTGTGGTGATGTACGTCGTGATCGTCGTGTACGTGTGTATCTACTGTTGCTGACATAATCTTTCTTTTATTCTCTTTTTCGTTTAATTTTTTTCTAATTTAATAAAGAATTCGCAAATGTAGTTTGCTCCTTCATCCATGCATCAAATTCTTCCTGTGTTTCCACAACTATTTTCATTTGCATGTTGTAGTGCGATTTACCGCAGATTTTGTTACATAACAATAAGTAATCAAACTCATAAAGTAAATCTTGACCTGCTTCTTCTATTTCGGCTTGTCTTTCGACTCTCAATTCATTAATGTATTTGACTTTATCCTGAATATCAGGATTTTGACGCATTTCTTCAGTCGTAACTGTAGGTGTAAATGCAAATTGTGTTACCATACCTGGCACACAGTTCATTTGAGCTCTGAAATGTGGCATGTAAGCAGAGTGCAATACATCTTGAGAACGCATTTTAAATAGAACTGGCTTACCTACAGGTAAGTGTAGCTCAGTTACAATAACATCATCTTGCGCATTAGGATCTGCCTCATCAACACCTAATATGTTTGCTTTATCTAGATCTATTAACCTAACATTGGCTTTACCTAGAACATTGTCGTCGCCTCCATATCTTGCCTTCCAGTTAAATTGTTGCGCATAAAGCTCTACTACCATTGGGTCACTTTCCTCATCTATTGTCATTATATCGTTCCAAGTAAATAATCCATAGATTATTAAACCTGCCAAAACAATTACAGGTATTCCTGTCCAAACGGCTTCGAGTGTGTTGTTATCCGCATAGAATAATGCTTTTTTACCTTTTTCTCCTTTGTACTTATATGCAAAATAATGCAGTAAGAATTGTGTTACTATCTGAACAATAAAAATTACAACTAAAGAAATAATCAATAAGTTGTCGATTTCTGGTCCGTGCTCCGAAGCTGAATTGGACACTAAGGGTAAGTCTCCTAAATATATGAAACTAACTATTGTTATTGCATAAATAAATACTAGGAAACCGAGCATCAAATAACCATTAATTCTGTTATCCTTATCATCGGCGATTTGTGTATTTGAAGCCCCTACTTGAGCTAAATCAAATATCTTTACCATCTGCCATAAAGCAACTGCTACAAAAAGTACAATTAATACTGTTAATAAAGCTGTCATTATCGTTTTTCTTCTTTTTTAATAAATTAATAATGGAAATGTTCACTTTCCTTCATAAATGGATTTCCTTTGGCTAACAAAGGTGCTTTGCTTAACGCAGTAAAGACAATTAGCAAAAATAATCCTCCAAATAATAATATTGATCCAATTTCTGGTATCCCAATAAACCATCTGTCTACAACTGTAGCTGGCATAATCATATTAAATACATCTAAGTAATGGCCACAAAGTATTACAATCCCAGCCATAACTACAAACCATGGAATACGCTTATAATCGCTATTCATTAAGATAAGTAGAGGGAATACAAAATTCATAACTACCATACCAAAGAACGGTAATTTATAATACTCTATACGGGTCACAAAATAAGTCACCTCTTCTGGAATATTTGAATACCATATGAGCATAAATTGGGAGAACCACAAGTATGTCCAAAATATGCTAATACCAAACATAAATTTGGCCAAGTCGTGTATATGACTATCATTTACGAATTGTAACAATCCCTTAGATTTAAGATAGATTGTCATCAAAGCAATAACAGTAATACCACTCACAAACATACTTGCAAAGACATACCAACCAAATAAGGTACTGAACCAATGTGGATCTACACTCATTATCCATAACCAGGAAACTACAGATTCTGTCACAATATAAAATACTAAGAACCCTGCGGACCATCTAAATGCCTTTTTAAAGTTCGAATTATTATCTGATGTATCTTGAGCTATTGAAAATTTACGAGATAAATAACGGTAAGCGCTCCATCCTAAGATAAAGAATAAACTAAGTCCAATAAATACACCTTTATTCAAAAATCCTGATTTCCCCTGTATGAGCTTATCATGAGCAACAACTTCAGGATCCATCCAGACAAAGATGTGCTTATCTGCAATCAAGGCAATAGCAAATACTATTAACGCACCAGGTAGAACATAAGCTGTAATAGCTTCCATAACTCTAAATAAAACTGGAGACCATCCTGCCTGTGCTGCGTATTGAATAGCATAAAACGCTAAAACACCTAACGATATCATAAAGAAGAAGAATGCCGCAACATAGAGTGCTGCCCAAGGTCTATTATGAATTTGATGCAGAACATGTTCTTCATGACTCATTTCGTGACCAGATCCATGTGCTTCTGCATCATGCCCTTGGTCAGAATGCATGCTATCCGAATGAGAATCAGTTTCGCTATGTCCCGACATCGCATAGCTCTCGCCATGACCTTCTGCACTACTATGATCGCCATCATGTGCTTCATTTGCAAGGTACTCTGATATATTATCCTCATTAACTTTGTGAGAATCCCAGAAGCCATAGCCAACACCTAATAATCCTAAGACTACTAGAACGATAGCACCCATTTTTAGTCGATTTGAAATCTTATATTCCATTTATATAACCTTTATCTAAGTCTTACTTTTCTAATTCCGCTTTTAATTTCTCAACATAAGCTGTAACCTGCCACCTTTCTTCTTCGTTTAATTGGTTTGCATAAGAACCCATAGTATTTTTACCATAATAAATGACATGATATATACTTCCAGTTGTTATTGCTCTTCCGGCATCATCATAACTAGGTACTCCGAGTATTTTCTCGCGCTGTACAAGTTTTCCTTGTCCATTTCCTTTGGCCCCATGGCAAATACCACAGTAAACATCATATAATTCTTTGCCACGTGCATAATCTATTTGAATCGAATCGAGTGGGCTAGTTAGAGTTGCTTTTGCTTCATCGTATCCCGCATTGGTATCTTCAAATTCATATGGCATAAAATCACCCCTTGGAATAGTTCCTTCTGCAGGAATTTGTGCTTCAATACCATTATTAAAAGCATCCGATTCCTGGTAGGCTTCGTAACCTACAGGCTCATACATGTTTGGCATGTACTGATAATTAGGTCTAGAATTCTTTTGACAAGACATAAATCCGGTCACCAAAACTAATACTGTGATATATTTTATTACTCTCTTCATATTAATGTGAGTCTTCTTCTTTATCTACTAAGTTTATTTCGACAGCCCCAGTATCTTGCAACAATGAAGTTAGTTCGTTTTCATTATTGTGAACCGCTATCTCTATTAGAAAGTGATCATCTGTTGTTCTTGGGTCTGGATTCTCAGCTTTTTTAAATGGCCACATTCTACTACGTAAATAGAATGTTATAACCATTAAGTGAGCAGCAAAAAATACCGTAAGTTCAAACATAATTGGAACAAATGCCGGCATATTTTCTAAATAACTAAAACTTGGTTTACCGCCAATATCCTGAGGCCAATCTTTAATCATAATGAAATTCATCATTAGAATTGCTACTGTAAGACCAACGCACCCATATAAAAAGGATGTTATTGCAATACGAGTAGGAGCCAAGCCCATTGCCTTATCTAATCCGTGAACTGGAAAAGGTGTATATATTTCCTCGATGTGATGTTTTTCTGCCTTTACCTTTTTAACGGCAGCCATCAGAACATCATCGTCCGTATAAATAGCATGAATTACTTTTGAAGCTTCCATAGACTATATTAGTTATTTAATAAATTTTTTGCCTGACCAGCCCAATCGTCTCGCTCAGCTCTTCCAGGGAAAGAACCTGTGATTGAATCTAATAAGTCATATTCCTTTTTTGTCATTTTACTTACTTGTAAGAAAGTATAAATGCCAATACTATTAAGGACCTCTTCCATTTTTGGTCCAACGCCATTAATTTTTTTCAAATCGTCTGCTGTTTGAGTAGCAGCATCAAAAGCACCTATTGTCCCCAGAAGACTATTTACCTTTACATTCTTTTCGCCCGAATCAACAGTTGAACTTTCAACTGTAGTATTTATTTTAATATTTCCTGAAGAGGTTCTTGAGTCTACACCAGCACCAACAAGACTTTTACCTTGCTCTCTTAAATTCTTATAATTCTCTCCCGAAGACTTTAAAATTGTTTTGACCTCTGCCTGAGCAATCACAGGGAAAGTCCTTGCATACAATAAGAATAATACGAAGAAGAAACCGATAGTTCCAATAAAAATACCAATATCAACAAAAGTAGGGGAGAACATTGTCCAAGAAGACGGTAAGTAATCTCTATGTAATGAAGTTACAATAATTACGAAACGCTCAAACCACATACCTATATTTACCACTATTGATATAAAGAACGAGAACATAATGCTTGTTCGTAATTTCTTAAACCACATGAATTGTGGTGAAAAAACGTTACAAGTCATCATGGCCCAATAAGCCCACCAGTAGGGTCCTGTTGCCCTGTTTAAGAAAGCGTATTGCTCATACTCTACACCAGAATACCATGCGATGAACAACTCTGTTATATATGCCACGCCAACAATAGAACCAGTAATCATAATTACAATGTTCATTAACTCTATATGCTGCACAGTAATGTAATCCTCAAGGCTACATACTTTTCTCATGATTATAAGAAGGGTATTTACCATTGCAAATCCAGAGAAAATCGCCCCTGCAACAAAGTAAGGTGGGAATATAGTTGTATGCCAACCAGGTATAACCGACGTGGCGAAGTCAAACGATACAATGGTATGTACCGAGAGTACTAACGGTGTAGCTAATCCAGCTAGCACCAATGACACTTCCTCAAATCGTTGCCAATCCTTTGCTCTACCAGACCAACCAAAACTAAGTAGTGAATATATTTTCTTCTGAAATGGTTTTACAGCTCTATCTCTAATCATTGCAAAGTCTGGTAATAAACCTGTCCACCAGAATACTAAAGACACCGATAAATATGTAGATATTGCAAATACATCCCATAATAATGGCGAATTAAAGTTAACCCATAATGATCCGAATTGGTTAGGAATTGGCAATACCCAATATGCTAGCCATGGACGACCCATGTGAATAATTGGAAATAGACCAGCTTGGATAACCGAGAAGATTGTCATTGCTTCAGCAGAACGGTTAATTGCCATTCTCCACTTTTGGCGGAATAACAAAAGTACTGCCGAAATCAGTGTACCTGCGTGACCAATACCAACCCACCAAACGAAGTTAGTAATATCCCAAGCCCAGTTTACAGTCTTATTTAGACCCCAAACTCCAATACCAGTCGATATGGTATAAATAATACAACCTATTCCCCAAAGGAATGCTACCAAAGAAATACCGAAAACAATCCACCAAGCTTTATTGGCTTTGCCTTCCACGGGTCTTGCTACATCAACAGTAACATCGTGGTATGATTTTTCTCCAGTAACTAAAGGTCTTCTAATAGGTGCTTCGTAATGAGACGCCATAATTATATAATTGATTCTTTAATTTATTTATGCTTTAGCTGTATTTCTTACTTTAGTTTGATAAACTACATTTGGTTTAGTACCAACATGTTCCAGTAAGTGATAAGCTCTTTTATCTACTTTTAAGGCAGCTATTTCACTGTCTTTATCATTTATATCTCCAAATACCATCGCACCGTTTCCGCAAGCAGCAGAGCATGCAGTCTGGAATTCACCATCCCTAACTTCACGTCCATCACGCTTGGCATCTAAAATTGTCTTTTGAGTCTTCTGAATACAGAAAGAACATTTTTCCATAACACCTCTTGAACGAACTGTTACATCTGGATTAAGAACCATACGTCCTAAATCATCATTCATATAATAATCAAACTCGTCATTCTTATTATACAAGAACCAGTTGAAACGACGTACCTTATAAGGACAGTTGTTAGCACAATATCTCGTACCAACACAACGGTTATAAGCCATATGATTTTGACCTTGACGTCCGTGAGCAGTTGCTGCAACAGGACATACGGTTTCACAAGGCGCGTGATTACAATGCTGACACATTACAGGTTGGAATGCAACCTGTGGGTTGTCGGCTGGGTTTTCCATTTCACCAAACTCACTTAATGAGCTGCTTAAACCAGAAATATTATCTTTTTTCTCGTTATCACCTTCAAAAGAATCTTGCGATGAATAATACCTGTCAATACGCAACCAGTGCATATCTCTACTGCGTCTCATCTCTGTTTTTCCAACAACAGGAACGTTGTTTTCTGCATGACATGCAATTACACAAGCCCCACATCCCGTACAGGCGTTTAAGTCTATTGATAAATTAAAATGGTGCCCAATTGAACGATCAAAAGAATCCCATAAATCGACATCCGGAGAAGTTACTGGAGTTTCAATATGATCTTTAGATACTTTTGGTACGGCATTCCAATATTCCTTGTCTTTAGTATTGAATATTTCTAACGTTGTTTCTCTAATAATGTCTCCGCGACCCATCAAAGTATTGTGTAACTGAACACATGCAAACTCATGCATTCCTTCAGCTTTACTTATAGTCACATTTTGTACAGCATTAAAGTTTTGATATAATGGATATGCATTAACTCCTGTTTGCATTTCTGCTTTCAAACCAGATGTTCTACCATATCCGAATGAAAGTCCTACTGAACCTTTTGCCTGTCCTGGTTGAATAATTACTGGCACATTTGAAACAGTTACTCCATTTACCGTAACGTTTGCATAGCTCCCATTTAATCCACCATTAGCAACATTTTCATTAACCAATCCCAAACGATCTGCGTCAGATTTAGAAACAGTCAAATAATTATCCCAAGATGTTCTTGTAATAGGATCTGGAAATTCTTGCAACCATGGATTATTAGCTTGTTGCCCATCGCCCATACCTACTTTAGTGTAGAGTGAAAGCTCCATCTCTCCAACTTTAGCGGACGAAGCTAATGCCATTCCTGCCTTTGCACTTGGTGTTTCTAATGTTTCGTCTGTGTTATCTTCTGATTCACTTTCATCAATTGATGAACTAACAAAGAATCCGTCCTGCACAGCCTTGTTAAAAGATTCTCCATTAAGAATATTTGCTGTCCATACTTCCTTTATATAATCTCTGTAAGAGGACGCATTGCCATTCCAAGCTAAAAGTACCTCTTGAAATTGTTTTGTATCAAAAAGAGGACGAATTGTAGGCTGCATCATAGAGTAATGGCCTGACTTCATTTCAAAGTCGCCCCAAGATTCCAAGAAATGAGGTGTTGCTGCTATATACTGACAGTTTGTTGATGTTTCGTCTTGTTTCATTGAAAACGCAACGGACAAGTCTGTTTTGTTTAATCCTTCAGCAAAGTCAGAAGCATTTGGCATTGTGTACATAGGATTTACGCCATACGTAATTATCGCACCTACCTGGCCTGCTTTCATATCAGCAATAAGCTGCTCTACTTCACTACTATTACCCTGTCTTGTCATAATAGTTGTCTTAGGGTCAAATGCCTTACTTTTTAAGTACTCATTAATTTCTAATACAACTGTTTGTGCGTTTACATCCTGAATCCCGGTAACAACAACAGCATTACTTCCGGCGTTACTCAACTCTTTAGCTGCAACTTTTATCGCTGCATCAAGATTTTCTGAGAGTTTAGCACCTCCGACAGAATTACCTGTCACATAACTGTATAATTTGGCTAGGGCTAATTTCTGTTCACTTGGTTTAAGAGGAACACGTTTATCCGCGTTCGCACCTGATAAAGACATATTAGATTCAAACTGAATATGTCTTGACATTTTACCGTTTTCCGGTACACGTCCTTTAGCATAACCAGACTCAAATCCGCCACCTTGCCAATCTCCAATAAAATCAGCACCTATAGAAACTATTGTTTTTGCCTTAGAGAAATCGTAGTTAGCCATTCCTCTTTTACCATATTTTGCCTGGTAAGCATCTAAAGTTGCTGATTCCGAAACCGCGTCGTAAGTCACGTGACGAACATTACCATATTTATCAGAAAACTCACTAATTAATTTATGTGTTGAAGGACTAGCTAAGGTTTGTGTTAGTAATACAATTTGTTTACCGTCTTTTAACTGATTTAGAGCCATAGAAGTTTCAGACATGAATGTATCCCATGAAATTTCAGTATCCCCCTTCATTGGTGCCTTAACTCTTAAATTATCGTAAAGCCCTAAAATTGAAGCATGAACCCTAGCATTTGCCATGCCGTTCGTTGATGCATCCGTATTATTTTCAATTTTAATTGGTCGACCTTCTCTTGTCTTAACTAAAATACTAGCGAAATCATATCCGTCTGCAATTGTCGTAGCGTAAAAGTTTGCTACTCCAGGAATTATCTCCGTTGGTTGCACAACGTAAGGTATAGATTTAATTACAGGACCTTCACATGCTGCCAAAGAAGCTGCTGCAGTGCTAAACCCTACGTATTTTAAGAAATCACGACGCGAAGTTGATGAAGATTCTAATGACTCTTTATCTCCTAAAAATTCGTCTGTTGGAATTTCTTCCACAAATTCATTTTGCTGTAGCGTCTCAACAATAGAGCTATTTTCATTTAGCTCTTCAACACTTTTCCAGTATTTCTTGTTTGATGACATATAATTCTGAATTACTTCTTAATTTCTATTAATAATGACACTTACCACATTCTAAACCTCCCATTTGTGCTGCAGTTAACTGCTCAACACCATACTTTTTAGAAAGCTGTTCGTGTATTTTGGTATAGTATCCGTTGTCTTTAACTTTTACATTTGTCTCTCTGTGACAATTAATACACCAGCCCATCGTTAGCGGTGAATGCTGGTACATAATTTCCATTTCTTCAACTGGGCCATGACATGTTTGACACTCTAAACCAGCAACCGAAACGTGCTGTGAGTGATTAAAATATGCAAAATCCGGTAGGTTATGAATACGTATCCATTTAACTGGTTGTGTTTCTCCAGTATATCCTGTTCCATCCCAACCAACTGCTTCATATAATTTCTGGATTTCCGCGTTATAATCTACACCAAATTCTTTTATACCTTCCTGCTGGGTTGCCTCAGCGACTTCGCCAATGGCCTTATGGCAATTCATACAAATATTCAATGATGGAATACCAGAATGCTTACTTACTCTCGCTGAAGAATGACAGTATTTACAATCAATTCCATTTTCACCTGCGTGAATTCTATGGGAATAATGTATTGGTTGCACAGGTTCGTAACCTTGGTCAATACCAATTTGCATGAAATAACCGTAAGCAAAATAGCCACTCGCTAAGAGCAAGAATATTACACTTACAAGCACCAAGAATTGATTTTGAACAAATGCTTTCCAAATTGGAATACGTTTTTCTTCGATAACGGCTTCAATTCCCTTAGCTTCTGCAAAGCGATTTAATGTGCGCTTTACTAAAATCAACGCCAATGCCAATAAAGCAAATAATACGGCTAACGCTCCAAGAATTAAATCATTGGAAATCCCTGGTTCTTGAACCATAACTTCTGCTCCTGTTTCAACTGGCGCTGGTGCAGGTGGCGGTGCAGCCGTATATGCTAAAATATCGGAGATATCTTGATCGCTCAATTGCGGAAAGGCATTCATAGCAACTTGATTCCACTCATTGTAAATCTTATTTGCGTAAGCGTCACCAGATTTTATTAATGCAGAACTATTGCGTATCCATTTATTAAGCCATTCTCTATCCAATCCTTCCTCTTCATATAGCCTTTGCTCAACATTTGCTAATGCAGGTCCAGTCATTGGTTTATTCAACTTATGGCATGCCGCACAATTTGCGTTGAATAAAGATTTACCATTTGCTGGATCGCCCTCTTGAGCATTAAGTGAAGTTGAAAACGTAAGTAATAAAATAAAACCAAGACGAAGTATCTGTGAGGTTAAATTACGGTAGATAACGTGTTTCATATTTTAAGTTGAATTATCTTCTAAACTTTGGTATGATTTTTTCTGTAAATATGACAAAAATCATGTTTCTATAAACTCTGGCAAAAATAAGATATAAAGTGAATTTTCCGAATGTAAGTGAAGTGTTAGTATCTAATTTATAATTGTTCTAAATAAGATTTTTAAACGAATTGCGTTCAATAGTTTAACTTTGCAAATAAAGGCACTATTATGAGATTAAATATCAGTAAATTAATCACTTTTTTAGCATTAGTGTTGATAACGTTATCAATGCAAGCACAAACAGGTACAGTAACGATAGATCAAGATAAGGATATTGAAAAATTACTGGAATACAAAAAGGATATAAGGACAAATAAAACCTATAAAATTCAAGTTTTTCAAAGTGTAGATCCTGACCGTGCTCAACGCGAAAAATCAGAATTTTTAAATTCATTTAGTGAGTGGCCGGTAGAAATTCATTGGAATACACCAAATTACAAAGTCTGGGTTGGCAATTTTAGTACTCGACTAGAGGCAGATAGAGCCTTACTAAAAATCAAAAAACAGTATATGAACGCTATTATTTTTCAGCCTAAGACTGAAAAATAGTAATAAAAAAGGCAACCAAATTGGTTGCCTTTCCAGTTATTCATTTGAAAGGTTATTTCAGCTTCTTTTTTACTTCTACTTCTTGGAATGCTTCAATAACATCACCCTCTTTTATGTCATTATAGTTCTTAACCTGCATACCACAATCGTAGCCTTTAGAAACTTCTTTTACATCATCTTTAAAACGTTTTAAGGAAGCTAACTCGCCTGTAAACACAACAACACCATCTCTAATCAATCGGATACCTGAGTTTCTAAAAATCTTTCCGTTAGTAACCATACATCCAGCAATAGTACCAATCTTAGAAATCTTAAATGTTTCACGAATTTCGGCAGTACCAGTAATTTCTTCTTTGAGTTCTGGTGAAAGCATTCCTTCCATTGCATCTTTCAGATCGTTAATTGCATCGTAAATAATAGAATATGTTCTGATATCGATTTCTTCCTTATCTGCTATTGCACGGGCATTACCTACCGGACGAACATTAAATCCAACGATAATTGCATCTGATGCAGAAGCCAACAATACGTCACTTTCTGTAATGGCACCTACACCTTTGTGTATTATATTAACTTGGATTTCTTCAGTTGATAATTTCTGGAATGAATCTGTTAATGCCTCAACCGATCCATCTACATCTCCTTTGAGAATAATATTCAACTCCTGGAAATCTCCAAGAGCAATACGTCTTCCTATTTCATCTAAGGTAATATGACGTTGTGTTCTGACAGATTGCTCACGTTGTAACTGTGTACGTTTAGTTGCAATTTGTTTGGCCTCACGCTCATCTTCAAATACATTGAATTTATCACCTGCTTGTGGCGCACCATCTAAACCTAATATTGAAACTGGTGTTGAAGGGCCAGCTTCTTTAACCTGCTTGCCACGTTCATCATGCATGGCTTTAACTTTACCGCTGTTCTTACCTGCAAGGACATAGTCTCCAACTCGCAGTGTACCTGCTTGCACTAAAATAGTAGATACATAACCTCTTCCTTTATCAAGATATGCTTCGACTACAGTACCATTAGCTGGTTTGTTCGGATTGGCTTTAAGTTCTAAAAGCTCTGCTTCCAAAAGCACTTTCTCCAATAGTTCCTTTACTCCTGTCCCAAATTTGGCAGAAATATCATGAGATTGGATTTTTCCGCCCCAATCTTCAACCAATAAATTCATATTTGCCAAGCCTTCTTTTACCTTTTCTGGATTAGCATCTGGTTTATCTATTTTATTTATTGCAAATACGATTGGAACTCCGGCGGCTTGTGCATGCGAAATTGCTTCTTTTGTTTGCGGCATGATTGCATCGTCCGCTGCCACAACTATAATAGCAATATCTGTAACTTGTGCACCACGCGCACGCATTGCCGTAAAGGCTTCGTGCCCTGGGGTATCTAGGAATGCTATTTTTTGACCGTTTTCTAATTGCACACCATAGGCACCAATATGTTGGGTAATACCACCCGACTCACCAGCAATTACATTTTCTTCCCTTATATAATCAAGCAACGACGTTTTACCATGATCTACGTGTCCCATAACTGTTACTATTGGAGCACGTGGTTTTAAGTCTTTTGGATCATCTTCTGCCTCCTCAATCGCTTCTTCAATATCCGCAGTGACAAACTCTACTTCGTAACCAAACTCTTCAGCAACTATCGATAGGGTTTCAGCATCAAGTCTTTGGTTCATCGTTACCATCATGCCAAGCGACATACATGCCGAAATTACCTCTGTTACACCAACATCCATCATTGTTGCAACCTCACTTACTGTAACAAATTCCGTAACTTTTAATATTTTACTTTCAGCTGCTTCTGCCTGTAATTCTTTTTCAGATTGCTCTCTGTGCAGGTCTCTCTTTTCTCTTCGGTATTTTGCACCTTTCCCCTTACTTGATTTACCTTGGAGTTTCTCTAAGGTTTCGCGGATTTGTTTTTGCACTTCCTCCTCGGTTGGTTCTTCTTTAACCGCCTTAGGCCTAGCACTTCCTCTTCCTTTTTGCCCACGTCTTTTATCAAAGTTTGGTTTTCCAGATTCTATACCGCCTTTACTAATGCGACGTCTTTTCCGTTTACTCCCTGTATCTCCTTCAGTCTTTTTTTCTTCCTTTTTCTTTTTTGGCTTGTTAAACTGCGAAAGGTCTATTTTCTTACCTGTTGTGGTTGGCCCTGATAACTTTTTGTATTGTGTTTTTAATTTTTCTTCAACAGGTTCTTCCTCAACGGTTTCTTCTACCTTTTTTGAGGTCTTCTTCGCTGTAACTTCTGTTGCTTTTGATTGCTCTGAATCTTTTTTTGTCTCTTTTGGCTTCTCTACTACTTGATCTGCTTTAGCTTCTGTTTTCTCAACTTTCTTTTTAGGTGTTGGCTTTTCGAGATCTATTTTACCGATCTTTTTTGGACCACTTAAATCTGCCTTTGCCTTAACTACAGGTGACTTTACAGTCTCATCTTTCTTTTGTTTTTCCTCAATCTCCCGTTCACGTTGCTCACGAAGCTCTTCTTTTTCCTTAAGTTTTGCCTCACTTACTTCTTGAGCTTTTTCGCGCTTAGTAGCATCGGTCTGAAACTCGTCCGAAAGCGTATCATAAACTTCTTGTGAAATTTTGGTATTTGGGCTCTTCTCTATTTCGATTCCCTTTGATTCTAAAAAATCAACTGCTCGATCTAGTGAAATGTTTAATTCCCTTAATACCTTATTTATTCTTATTTGAGCCATAAATTGCCTGTAATATAACTTAAAATTGTTTTATAGCAATTCAACAAAAATTATTAGAGTTGAATTGTTATTTAGTCTTCAAATTCTTCTTTAAGAATCTTAATAACTTCTATGATTGTTTCTTCTTCTAAATCCGTTCTCTTTACCAAGTCTTCTACATCCTGTTCTAGGATGCTTTTTGCAGTGTCCAGTCCTGCTTTGCTAAACTCGTCAATTATCCAGCCATCAATCTCATCACTGAATTCCGTTAGTTCTACATCTTCCTCTGCTCCCTCTCTAAAGACATCGATTTCATATCCGGTTAATTGGCCTGCCAATCTAATATTATGACCACCTCTACCTATAGCTTTAGATACTTCTTCTGGTTTAAGCAAAACTTCAGCCCTCATATTTTCCTCATCTAATTTCAATGAAGTTACGCGTGCTGGACTGAGCGCTCTGGTAACGAATAGTTGTATGTTGTTTGTATAATTAATTACATCAATATTTTCGTTTCCTAGTTCTCTTACTATTCCGTGAATTCTAGAACCCTTCATTCCAACACATGCACCAACCGGGTCAATTCTGTCATCATAAGAATCTACTGCCACTTTTGCTTTTTCGCCTGGAATACGTACAACTTTCTTAACCGTAATTAATCCGTCAAACACCTCAGGTATTTCCTGTTCAAAAAGTTTCTCTAAGAAAATAGGAGATGTTCTAGACATAATGATAGCAGGTTTACTACCTTTAAGTTCTACGCTTTCTATTATCCCTCTCACGTTTTCACCTTTTCTAAAGAAATCTGATGGGATTTGTTTATCCTTTGGGAGTATAATTTCATTTCCTTCATCATCTAAGAGTATAATTGCTCTGTGACGAATGTGATGAACTTCTGCTGTATAAATCTCACCCTCAAGCTCTTTAAATTGCTTGTATATATTGGTATTATCGTGTTCGTGTATTTTGGATATAAGGTTTTGTCTCAATGCCAAAATGGATCGTCTTCCAAGATCTACTAGTTTTACTTCTTCTGCAACATCTTCCCCTACTTCAAAATCTGGTTCAATTTTTTGAGCCTCTGATAATGCAATTTCCTGATTTGGGTCTTCAACCTCACCATCTGCAACCACTATTCGGTTTCTCCATATTTCCAAATCACCTTTATCTGGGTTAATAATGATGTCGAAATTGTCATCATCACCATACTTTTTCTTTAAAGCATTGCGCAATACATCTTCTAGAATCGCCATAAGCGTCACTCTATCAATTAATTTATCGTCCTTAAATTCTGAAAATGATTCTATTAACGCTACATTTTCCATAATTGAATTGAATTAAAATTTTATTTTCACTTTTGCTTCTTGAATGTCTCCAAAAGCAATATTAGCCTCTTTAATTACTGTTACTTTACCTTTTCCTACCGGTTTGGGCTCTCGTGTTTTCCACTTAAGCAATACGCTCTTATCATTAACATCAATTAATTCTCCAGTAAGTTTTTCACCATCTACAGTTCTTACCTCTAGACTTCTGCCTACATGTTTTTTATATTGCCTTGGCATAACCAACGGAGAAGTTGCCCCACAAGACGTTACTTCTAACGCAAAATCGTGCTCGTCTCTATCAAGATTGTGCTCTATGGCTCTGCTAATAAAAATGCAATCATCTACTAGAACTCCATCATCTCCATCTAAAACAACCCTGATTGTATTGTCCGGTAAAATTTCGAAATCGATGAGAAATAAGTCTTGACGCTCATTGAGCGCACTTTCTAATAAATTTCTTACGTTTTCTTTAAACATTTCTTGATATAAAAAGAGAGGACCTCTCGTCCTCTCGTTTATTCCTTTTACCAAATAACTCTGCAAATATACAATATTTATGGATTTTTCAAAGGTGTTGCAAGTGGAATTATTTTCTTAAATTTATAAGACTAACATAAATCAAGCACAATGAATAGAATATTAGTCCCAACAGATTTTTCGGAACAAGCCGAAAATGCTTTGAAAGTTGCAGCCATGCTTGCCAAACCTAACAACGCCGAAATCTATTTATTGCATATGATGGAAATACCAATGCAACAGATAGACCCCATAAATGCTCATAGTGACGTCCCTGAGGCTCTATTCTTTATGAAACTTGCCCATAAAAAGTTTGAAGATTTAATGGATAGTGATTTTTTAGAGGGTATCACAGTGCACGAAACTGTTAAAGCAGATCTTACTTTTAATGAAATTAAAGAAGCCTGTAAAGAATTTAATATTGACATGATAGTAATGGGTTCTCACGGAGCCAAGGGAATTAAGGAAATGTTCGTTGGATCTAACGCGGAAAAGGTCGTACGCACTTCGGAAGTTCCTGTTTTAGTTATTAAGAACAAACACCAATCGTTTATTGTTAATGATTTTGTTTTTGCATCGGATTTTAAGAATGACAATAGAGAAACGTACAAACAAGCTGTACAATTTGCTGAATCCTTTGGGGCAAGAATTCATTTACTTATGGTTAATACCGCAAGCAACTTTATCACTACAATAGAGGCCAAGGAAAGAATTCACGATTTTATCTCTGGACAGTCCTTCGATAATTACTCGATAAACATATACAATGACATTAGTGTAGAGCAGGGGATTTTGAATTTTTCAAAAGATGTTAATGCCGATCTTATTGGTATAAGCACCCACGGAAGACAAGGCATTGCTCATTTTTTTAACGGCAGTATAAGTGAAGATCTTGTCAACCACGCCAAGCGACCTGTTATTACATTTAAGATTTAATCCTATTCTCATAATAAAAAAAGTCCTAATCGAATTGATTAGGACTTTTTTGTTGGCCCACTAGGGCTCGAACCTAGACTCTTCTGGACCAAAACCAGACGTGTTGCCAGTTACACCATGGGCCATTCCCTTAAAAGAGGATGCAAATTTAAAACAAAGATTTGCTTAGGCAAAAAAAAACTAAAAAATAATTTAAATTACTTAACGTTAACTTAAAAACCTATGCTGTATTGTATTTATTAGTAAATTCGCCAGCATCAAAAAGTACCTTTATTCATGGGAGATTTTAACTTTAAGAAGTTGAATACAATTTTAGGTTGGCTAGTTTTTACAATTGCATTTGCAGTCTACGCGCTTACCATAGAACCAACCGTCAGTTTTTGGGATGCAGGAGAATACATTTTAACATCATCAAAATTGCAAGTTGGCCATCCACCAGGTGCGCCTCTTTTTCAAATGCTAGGTGCTTTCTTCTCTGTTTTTGCGCTTGAACCTTCTCAAATAGGTATGATAATGAATATGATGAGTGCTGTGGCTAGCGCATTCACTATACTATTTATGTTTTGGACCATAAGCATGTTGCTAGTTAAACTTGTTAAATACAAAAATGATTCAAGCAACAAAGGAATAGCGATACTTGGCAGTGCATTAGTTGGTAGCTTGGCATTTGCATTTACTGACTCCTTTTGGTTTAATGCTGTCGAAACCGAAGTCTATGCCATGGCTACCTTAATTATGGCCGCAATGTTTTACCTAGCTTTACGCTGGGAGCAGGACATGGACAGCCCGAGAGGAAATAGATGGCTTATTTTAATTGCATTTATAATTGGATTATCCTTCGGTGTTCATTTCATGGGATTACTTACCATACCGGCAATTGGCTTAATTTATTACTTTAAAAATTACAAAACAATAACGGTTAAAAACTTTATTTTGGCAAATGTTATTTCCGCAGCCATACTCCTGTTTATTTTTAAGCTATTATTACCCTCTACATTAAAACTATTCGGTTATCTCGAAGTATTTTTTGTGAACTCCATTGGTCTACCATTTAATTCTGGAACACTAATAACTGGGTTACTTGTAATTGGCTTGTTTTATTATGGCCTCAATTACACGAAAAAGATGGCAATGGTTCATGCCAATACACTCATTCTATGTTTAATGTTTATTTTCATAGGTTTTTCGTCTTGGATGATGTTGCCAATACGTGCTAACGCAAATGTTATTATCAATGAAAACAATCCTTCTGATGCACGAGAGCTTCTTGCGTATTATAATTTAGAGCAATATCCAGAAACCCATTTATTTTATGGGCCGCAGTTTACAGAAATTTATTCAGGGCAGGATGAAGATGAACCCTTTGTTGATGACAAGAAAAACTATGAACGTGACGAGGACAAAGGGGAGTATGTTATCATAAACGACTGGGAAAAAAGTAAACAAAATTACAACCATGATCATGCTTCAATTTTACCTCGAATGTGGAGTAGTGAGCATGCCGAAAATTATATGATGTTTACTGGCTTGATTGATTTTAAAGTAGACCCTACCATTCAGACTAGAGCTTATAATGAAGCTATAAATGCTGGCATCCCAGAAGAACAAGCCAGCCAATATGCTCTGCAAGAAAAAAGAAGAGTTGATCAATTAGTTAATAACTTTAGAATGAGTGTTGCTCAAGGCGAAGTTGATTATGAGGGATATGACAAGTTTTTAAGATCGTATGCGCAACGCTATTTAATTGTAGAGAAACCCTCATTTATTGATAATCTGGCCTATATGTTTCAATATCAGTTTGGCTACATGTATTGGCGTTATTTTATGTGGAACTTTTCTGGTAGACAAAATGATATACAAGGAAAATATGATGATTTTAATGGTAATTGGATTTCTGGAATCAAATTTATTGATGAGTTCCATTTAGGGATGTCTCAAGATGATTTACCTTCGGATGTTTTAAACAACAAGGCCAGAAACACATATTTTTTCTTACCCTTTTTACTAGGTCTAATAGGGTTACTCTTCCTCATAAATACAGATAAAAAGAGATTCTGGGTATTACTTGTGTTTTTCTTGTTAACCGGAATTGCTATTCAATTCTATACCAACGTTAGACCATTTGAACCGCGCGAACGTGATTACTCCGTTGTTGGTTCTTTCTATGTTTTTGCCATTTGGATTGGATTTGGTGTTTATGCCTTATATGATTTACTAAAAAGCAATGTCAAAACGAAACTCCTAGCCCCTGCCATAACCTTAATTTGTCTTATAGCAGTACCTGGATTACTTATAGCCAATAATTGGGACGACCATGATAGATCTGGAAAATATACGGCCAATGCAATGGCAAGAAAATACTTAGAATCATGTGCTCCGAACGCTATTTTATTTACTATTGGCGATAATGACTCCTTCCCCTTATGGTATCTACAAGAAATTGAGGGCGTTAGGACTGATGTTAGAGTGGTTAACACCAGCTTATTTCAAACAGATTGGTATATAGATCAAATGAAGCGTAAAGCATATGAAAGCGATCCTATACCATCGCAACTTACACATAAGCAGTATAGAGCCGGCACGAGGGATGTAATTATATATCGGGAAATAAGCGAACGTATTGCTAATGACACATTGGATATTAATAGATTTATGGATTTTGTTTCAAGCGAAAAGCCTAATACCAAATTTAGATTTGTTGTAGAAAGTATGGGAGAAGACCCTAGACAATATCCAAAACATTTGCTTAATTCAAACTACTTTCCAACACGAAATATCAGTATCCCTGTAAATAAAGAGGAAGTGCTAAAAAACGGTATCGTAAAGGCTAAGGACGCTGATAAGATTGTAGATAATCTATATACCAAAATTGCGGGAGGCTACATTTACAAAAACCGCTTATTAATGTTGGATATTATTGCAAACAACAACTGGGAACGACCAATTTATTTTACTGGTGGCGCCTTTGGAGACGAGGATTATGTTTGGTTAAAAGACTATCTTCAATTAGATGGAATGTGCTACAAGTTAGTTCCAATTAAAACACCAGTGGATAGAGCAAATCCTTATGATATGGGTCGTGTAGATGCTGAGCTTATGTACCAAAAAGTAAAAGAATGGAATTGGGGTGGCAGTGGCGAAGATATCTATCACGATATCGAAACTAGACGCAATGGTATTACTTACAGAGGCAATATAGCAAGGCTTATAGAACAACTCATTAATGATGGCCAAATGGATAAGGCTGAGGAAATGGCAGATCTTGCGATGGAAAAAATGCCGGTAGATATATTCGGATTTTATTCATTGTTAGAACCCTATGTTAGTGCTTACTATGAAGTAGAAAATCAAGAAAAAGCAAGACAACTGTATAGAGATGTTTCAAGAAAATACCAAGAAAACCTTATGTTCTTGAGTAGTTTAAGGTTAGAAAACCAAGAAAAATATATTGAAGAAATCTATACCGATATCCAAAGATACAGATCGTTAGTTGATGTTACTGTAGTTTATGATCAAGAGTTTGCACTTGAAGAGACAAAAAAATTCAATGGTTATCTAAGATTATTCGACGCATTATTAGGCCCTGTTTTAGAAGAACCAGAGGCAAGAGAGGACCTTGATATTAATGATTTACTAGAGGAAAGCGATACTACTATTTCACCCGAACAAGAATAGAAGGTTGTGCAAGTTATTCCCGCAAAAACTCCGGACTTTGTAAAATCACTTTTTCCGAACTTAGTGTGGAATATCACAACTAACAATAAAGAACTTTATTTAACCTTTGATGATGGCCCAACTCCTGAAATTACAGTATGGGTCTTAGACATCTTGCGACAATACAATGCTAAAGCAACATTTTTCTGTATTGGTAATAATATCGAAAAACATCCAAAATTATTCTCTAAAGTAATTGATCAAGGTCACGCTATTGGTAACCATACATTTAATCATTTAAAAGGCTGGAGACATACAACCAAAAACTACATAAAAGATGTGGTGAGAACCGAATCATTAATTGATTCTTTTCACACAGATCATAGCGAAAACTATAGAAAATTTTTTCGACCACCTTACGGCAAGTTTAAAGTAAAACAAAGCAAGAAACTTCAAGAGTTAGGGTACAACATAATAATGTGGGATGTTCTTTCCTATGATTGGGACTCTTCTATAAAAGCTGAAGATTGCCTTAAAAATGTAATTTCTTCAGCTAAGGCGGGTAGCATAGTAGTATTTCACGACAGTATTAAAGCCTACAAAAACCTTCAATATACCTTACCTGAAGTTTTAGAATATTATACGACTAGGGGTTATACCTTTAAGGCACTTTATTAAATATATTCTTGTATTATTCCAATAAGTGTGTTGGCGTCTTGTTCACCGCTATGGCGCCATTTCATTTCACCATTTTTATAAATAATTAAAGTCGGTAACCCTTTAACGCGAAGTGCTTCTGCAAGCTCCTTGTTCTTATCAACATCAATTTTTATGACTTTGGCTTTGTCACCTAGTGCTGCAGCTACATCTCGTAAGACTGGATGCATTGCAATGGATTGTTCGTTCCATTCAGTGTAGAAGTCTAATAGAACCGGAATATCGACATCTATTAATTCTCCAAATTTTGACATACGCTAAGGTTTTAGTCGAACGCGTTTTACAAACCTACATAAAAATACGCAAATGTTAACAATTATGCTGGTTTTTCGCCCTTTTTAAGCTCTATAACAGTGATTTCTGGCCATATCCCAACACGCCCAGGAAACGCCAAATATCCAAATCCTCGATTTACATTAATATATTGCCCCAACTCTTCATAAATTCCTGCCCAATATTTATATCGCCATTTTACCGGACTCCATTTAAACCAGCCCGGTATTTCAATACCAAATTGCATCCCATGGGTATGACCGCTCAAGGTTAAATGATAGTGGTAATCATCATTAATTACTTGTTGCTCCCAATGGCTTGGATCATGACTCAGTAAAATCTTAAAGTCATTTTTATCTACTTTACTTGAGGCTTTCTTTAAATCACCTGCTTTTTTAAATCCTCCTTTACCCCAGTTTTCTACACCCACCAAGGCTATTCTTTCGCCCTCTTTTTCAATAAATCTATTTTCATTCAATAACAAATCAAAACCAATTTCTTTTTGGATAAATTTTAACTCTTCTAGATTTTGTTTTTTGTCCTCGGTGTTTTCCCAACGAACATAATCGCCATAATCGTGATTCCCTAGAACCGAAAATAAACCATCTTTAGCCTCCAACTTCTTAAAGATATCTACGTAAGGACGCATCTCCTGAGCCGTATTATTTACCATGTCTCCAGTGAATAAAATGACATCGCTTTTTTGCTCATTTATTAAGTCAATAGCATATTCTACTTTTTTGATATTATCAAAACTTCCTGAGTGTACATCACTGATTTGTGTTAACCTGTAACCATCAAATGCTTTCGGCAAATCCTCAAAATGAAGTGTGTATTTAAGGACCTTAAAATTGTATTTGCCCTTATACATACCATATAAAATTGAAGCTAAAGGAATGGATGCCAATCCTAATCCTATCTGACTTATAAATTTCCTTCTAGAGGGAAAATGCCTTATTTGATTACCGCTAGTGCTGTCATCTTGCATAAAATAACTATAGATACCTTGCGGTATTCTAAAAACATCTTCAGCAAACATTACAGTAATAAGTATCAATTTCGGGACAATCATAGCAATAAGAAATCCTACGGCTAGAGCATTGGCTTGGGAGAATCCTGCACTTCTGTTGAACCCAAAGAATTGATAAATAAAATGCCCAATAACTGCAAAAGTAACAATCCAATACAAGACATACCACCAGTTGCTTTTTGTGACCGTTTTTAAAGATTGAAATGCATAGTAATCTGCAACCCCAATTAAAACAATGAATATTATCCAGCGAATCATATAACCAATTTGTAAATCAAAGTTAGTTAACTCCTTTTGTAGTTATCTTATGAAATTGTTAAAGCTTATGATTTTAAGGTCATCAATAGTTTTTTGTTCCTTTAATCTTGGGTCGTCAGACAGAAAATAAACCCATCTACGCTGACCAGGGTATAAATCGAAAAAGTTCTCATGGAACCAACCCTTATATTTGGTCGATAAGAACACGTCTTTTTGGTATGTGTCTGATGAAATAATAACTTTGATACCATTCTCCATCTTAACCCATTGGGTTTCAAATTTGCCTTGTTTTAGTTTTAGATCCTTTGGCTTTACAAAGAAAAAATGTTCATCTACATAATTAAACCTAGCATCAAAATAAATTTCATCTTTTGGAAATCTAACTTCTGCCAGTGGAAGTTGATATTTTATTTCACTGGAATTAGGCTTAACTGTTATTTGTTTAGAATCTTTCCATAACACCTTATTGTCAAAATCTTGAATAGATACCCTTAAATTGTCTTCAACAGATTCTAAATTGTCATTAACAACATATACATTTAAGGTATCATTTTCTATATGCGATGATACTATTACATTTTTAAAATCATGAGCCATTTGATATTGCATGGCTTTCCAATTTCCAAAATAATCCATACTACTCCATGATACTACTGGCCAACAATCATTTAACTGCCAGTACAATGTTCCCATGTTATATGGCTTAGCTCTGCGTTGTGCTCTTATACCCATAGACATACCCCTAGCTTGTAAGAGTTGGCTCATATAAACATAGTCTTCGGCTTTATCAGGAATTGGATAATCGCGTTGCATGTAGTCTTCAATAAGATGAAATCCTCTTGGATGCTTTTGATGATTAATAAATTCTTCCGAATCTATAACTATAGAATCATTTTGGTTAATATATCTTATGACTTCGTAACTTGGAAACGACTGAAAGCCAAATTCACTCATAAATCGCGGCACATTTTCTTCTAAATGTTCAAATGGATAGGCATCGTGCCATATCCACCAATCATGGGCATCACCCTCTGTTTTGTATTTAGGATTCCCTCGGCCATATTTCGGAGAAGATTCCCAATAATCTGTATCCGAATATTTATTTACAATTTGCGGTAAGAGGGAATCAAATAGTTTGAGATAATTATTCCATATCTCCTCTTTTTCAGCTTCACTCCTTCCTTCTTGCCAACCCCAACGATGCCATGCCTCGGAGTTTTCATTATTGCCACACCATAAGGCCAGAGAGGCGTGATTTCTAAGCCTCTTTACTTGTTCTTGAGCCTCAACTTTTACATTATTTAAAAAGTCCGTATCACCAGGATACATGGCGCATGCAAACATAAAATCTTGCCACGCCAATACACCTTTTTCGTCACATAGTTTATAGAAGTAGTCATCCTCATATATACCACCTCCCCAAACCCTAAGCATATTTATATTAGATTTTACCACATCATTTAATAATCTATCATAATCCTCTCTAGAAACCTTATTTTGAAAACTATGTTGTGGAATATAGTTTGCACCTTTTGCAAAAACTGGTTCGCCATTAACCTTAAAGTAAAAGGATTGCCCAATACTATCTTTCTCAGCCACAAGATTAATGGTTCTAAGTCCTTTTTGAATCAAAGCACTATCCAATATTCTTTGTCCTTCCTTGACGATTACCTTGATATCATATAAATGAGGATCTCCTAGATTATGTGGCCACCAAAGTTTTGGGTTTTCAATTACAACATTAAAATTCTCAGGATTTGCTTTCGGAAATTCCTCATACTCTGCGTAAATGGAATCATTCACATAAATATCATAATTTAAATTTTCTTCAATGCCTGAAACTGAACTTATCTCAATGATAAATGAAGCATTCGTTTCATCAATCTGCATATCTCGCAGATACACATCTTCAATCTTATAATCATTCCAACTCGTCAATTTAATTGGCTTCCAAATTCCTGCAGTATTTAGAACTGGTCCCCAATCCCAACCGTATTGAAACTGTGCTTTACGAGTAAAAATGCGATTCCCTACTGGCAATTCATAAGGTAGTTTTGCCTTTTCAATGGCTTCAAATTTGGAAGGTCGTTCAAAAAGAATTCGTAATTCATTCTCAGGTTTTAGCAACCGTTTAATATTGACATTCCATTCTCTGAAAGCGTTATTAGAATTAAGAATTAAGCTGTCATTTAAATATGCGCTAGCATAAGTATCTAGACCCTCAAAATTTAATTGAAAATGCTTATGCGCTAAAGCTTCTTCATCTAATGAAAATCGTGTGCGATATTCCCAATCTGTCTCAGAAACCCATTGAACTTGTTGTTCATTATTACCGATAAAAGGATCTTCAATTAAACCATTATCCAAGAGATCAGAAAAGACATTTCCAGGTACATTAGCACTATGCCAGACTGTGTCTTCAACATTTCTGAATTCCCAGTTTGAGTGGATTTCGATTGTGATTGGAACATCGTGTTTAGGGCCACAGGCAAAAATTAGTAGAATTAAAAAAAGAGGACTATATCGCATGTAATATTGTTCTTATTTTATTGATGTCTGAAACCGTCTGGTCTTCTGAAAATAAGGACTCTGACTGTGATACTTTACTTGAAGCTGATGAATGAATCTCGCTAAATGCATTTGCCTTAAAAACATTTAAATTACTTGCATTAATCCCACTGCCAGGCATAATTATTATTTCTCCCTTCGATTGAGTTTTTAAATGTTTTAATAGCTCAATGCCTTGTTCAGCACTTGATTTTTGACCAGAAGTTAATACGCGTTCTACTCCCAATTCAATAAGTTGTTTCAATGCAATTAGTGGATTCATAACCTCATCAAATGCCCTATGAAATGTAAAGGACAAGGGCCTTGCAAGATCGATTAAAGCTTTGGTGCGCTCTATGTCTATAGTCTTATCCTTTTTTAATATACCTGAAACAATCCCATCAAAATTGAGTTCTCTGCATAACGCAATGTCCTTTTGCATCTGCTCAAATTCCTCAGCGGTATAGATAAAATTACCTGACCTTGGTCGGATTAATATATGGATTGGAATATGAAGTTTTTCTTTTACTAATCGTAGTAATCCATACGACGGTGTTAGTCCACCAACTGATAATTCCTGACAAAGTTCAATACGATGGGCACCAGCCTCTTGTGCATTTTTTGCAGATTGAAACGAATTGGCACAAATTTCTAATAGCATATCAGTTTATAATAATTTCATCTATAAATGTCCATGCCTTATTTCCTGATCCCTGTTTTCCTTCTGGAATTATCCCATAATTTGGAACTATAAGCTCAATAGATCTCACCTTAACATCAAGTGCTTTTGGCGTTTTAAATTCGTAATCGAAATCAATCAAAACATCGTCTCGTGCATCAACCGATATCTGATCCGTTACTATGGTCCCATCGTCTAAAACAAATTGTAATTTTACTTCTTTTGGTGCATAGATCCATTGGCCATTACCATTGTAAAACCTAGTGCTGATATAATTGACCTCTTTGTTTTTACCTAAATCAATAGATACAGAAATATCCTCACCCCAAAAGCCTAACCATTCTTTATCGCCATAGCGACTATCACTTCCGCTGATACCATTTACTAATCCTATGGCACCACTACCAGCATAAGCCTTGTGGGGTTGTTTATTTATTTCAATCTTTGAACCAACAGCTTTATGAAGCTTGATTTCTTGAGTAAAAATTGTACCCAATTTTTCATCACCACCATAAACTTGGGCCTTAATGGTTGTAGAATTTGAAATAGGGATTTTTTCTGAATACATTATTGAGCTAGAACTAGGTTCAGTACCATCTGTAGTATATCGGATTGATTTATTTTTAGACTGTGTTTTTAACTCAAAGAAAGACAAGCCTTCTTCCGATGACATATTTCCTTCAATTTCATATAAGTGATTTGCATAATTTATATCTAAGGCATCTAATCTGTTGTGAAAATATTCTACTCGAGTAACAAAATCTTCATAGTTCTTATCTTTAGTATTAGACCATACCACTTCACTCATGGCTAATATCCTGGGAAATGCCATATATTCTACTTGGTCTTCATTCGGCATATACTCAGTCCAAACATTTCCTTGAGCGCCCAGAACATATTTTGATTCTTCTTTTGTCAATTCCTCTGGAATAGGATTAAAACTATATACCTTTTCTAGCGGTAAAAAACCACCAATTGCTATGGGCTCATTATAATTCTCAGATTGGTAATAATCAAAGTAGCAATGCGATGTTGGCGTCATAACAACATTATGACCAGCTTTTGCAGCTTCAATTGCTCCATCCATACCACGCCAAGACATTACCGTAGCATTTGGTGCCAATCCGCCTTCGAGAATTTCATCCCAACCAATAATTTGCTTACCCTTAGTGTTAATGTATCTTTCCATTCGAGCTATGAAATAACTCTGTAAACCATGTTCGTCTTTTAAACCTTTTTGTTTAATCAAATCCTGACAATGATCACAGTTTTTCCAGCGTGTTTTAGGTGCTTCATCGCCTCCAATATGGATATACTTTCCTGGAAACAGTTCAATTACCTCATCGATTACATCCTCTAAAAATTTAAAGGTAGTTTCACTTGGGCAGTAGACTTCCTCAAAAACACCCCATTTTTTTGCAGCTTCAACTTGTTCTCCTGTACATCCTAATTCCGGATAGGCGGCTATTGCCGCCTGACTATGGCCAGGCATCTCAATTTCTGGAATTATAGTTACAAATCGATTATTGGCATAAGAAACAACTTCTTTGATTTCTTCTTGTGAATAAAATCCACCATATCGCTTTCCATCAAAATTATGGGGTTGATCGCTATAATGACCGACCAAAGTTTCATTTCTAAATGCCGCTACCGTTTGTAGCTTTGGATACTTCTTAATTTCTATACGCCAACCTTGATCTTCAGTCAAATGCCAATGAAAGCTATTCATCTTAAGCATCGCTAGAGCATCAATGTATTTCTTTATAAAATCTACAGAATACATATGTCTCCCAACATCCAAGTGCATACCACGATACCCAAACGCTGGACTGTCTTCAATGGTTACTGTTGGTATTTTAAAGTGCTTAGGGCCTTTACCTTTTTCAATCGAAACAGGCATTAATTGCCTTAAAGTCTGTACTGCATAAAATGCACCTCTGTCATTATTTGCCTCAATTCTAATTTTTGATTTTGAAACAGTTAAACGATAAGCCTCTTCATTTAACATCGTGTCTTTTAAAAACTCGATATCGCTACCCGATTTTAAATCCAGTCCTGTTCCATCCTTTATAAAGCTCCGAAGAAAATCAGAACTAACAGTAAATGATATATTTGAATTTAGAGTCGTTGCACTGTTAAGCGTAAACATCCCATCATTAACCACTACAGATTTTGGAATGGGGATTATTGCTATGTCCTCAGTCTTGGTGTTCTGTTGTTTACAAGCAGTACATAACAGCAATAAAATACAAAGGCTTAGGAAGGTCTTGAGTTGCATTTTAGTATATTAGATGGATTAAATTTAGGAATCTTTTTCATGAACTTTAAGCCAACCTTTGTTTTTATTATTCTTACCTCATTCTTAAGTTGTAAAGAATCTTCTACAATCACCAAAGCAGAAAAAGACCAACCACTAATTAATTACGTCAATACTTTTATCGGAACGGGTGGTCATGGCCATACCTATCCTGGTGCAACACTGCCATTTGGAATGATGCAATTAAGTCCAGATACACGACTCGAAGGTTGGGATGGATGCTCAGGATACCACTATACGGATAGTTATATCTATGGCTTTTCGCATACACATTTAAGCGGTACTGGAATTAGTGATTATGGTGATGTTTTACTTATGCCAACTAATAGTATTAATTTCAACAATGGTGCAAACGGAAAACCAGGATATAGAGCACATTTTAGTCATGAATATGAGAGTGCTTCACCTGGTTATTATAAGGTAAAACTAGATTCTACGAATATCGATGTGGAATTGACTGTATCACTGCGAAGCGGTATTCATAAATATCGATATCCCTCAGAAGATAACCAATATCTCGTCTTAGATCTTGAACATAGAGACAAACTTCTAGACTACAAAATTCAAAGACTCAATGATTATGAAATCAATGGTTATCGTCATTCCTCAGCTTGGGCAAAAGATCAACGTTTGTATTATCATTTAAAGTTTTCGCATCCAATAAGTGACATTGTTTACGATGAAGGCGATGGTATTCCGGTGGTAAAAAACTACAAATTTGAAAGTAAAAAAGCGGTTTTAAAGTTTGATAACCCAAATAATGAACCTGTCGTAATTAAGGTTGGAATTTCGGCTGTTGACGAACAAGGTGCAAAAGACAACCTAAATGCCGAAATAGGAAATAAATCCTTTGATACTGTTAAAAAAGAAGCGGAAGATTACTGGGAAAGCCAGCTTAATAAAATAGTTGTTGAAAGTGATGCTATTGATAAAAAAACCAACTTCTACACCGCATTGTACCATACAATGATTGCTCCAAATCGCTACCAGGATGTTGATGGCCGCTACAGAGGTATGGACTTAAATATTCATCATGCAGATTTCGATTATTACACCGTCTTTTCTCTTTGGGATACGTATAGAGCGGCCCATCCACTGTATACCTTAATTGAACAAGATCGTACCAATCATTTCATTAATACATTTTTAGCAAAATACGATGAAGGTGGGATTATGCCTATGTGGGATTTGTCCGCAAATTATACCGATTGTATGATTGGCTATCACGCAGTACCAGTTATCGCTGATGCTTATTTAAAAGGCATAAAAAATTATGATGCTGAAAAGGCCCTTGATGCCATGAAGCATTCTGCCACAAGAAATAAATTTGGCTTGGAGGCTTACAAAAGATATGGGTTTATTCCAGTTGATGAAGAAAGTGAATCGGTTTCAAAAACTTTAGAATATGCTTATGATGATTGGACGATTGCTCAAATGGCAAAGAAATTGGGCAAAGTGGACGATTACAAAACTTATATTCAACGTGCTCAGTACTATAAAAATGTATTCGACCCAGAATCTAAATTTATGAGAGGGCGTTTCAGAAACACCTGGTTCTCCCCATTTGATCCTTACGAGGTTAATTTTAATTATACCGAAGCTAACGCCTGGCAATATAGTTTTTATGTCCCTCAAGATATTAATGGATTCATGAACTTACTTGGAGGACCCGAAGCTCTTGAAACTCAATTGGATGAATTATTCACTGCAAAATCTGAAACTTCGGGCAGAGATCAGGCAGATATCACAGGGTTAATTGGGCAATATGCACATGGCAATGAACCAAGTCATCACATGGCGTACTTATACAATTTTGTTGGCCGACCAGACAAAACTCAAGAACGTGTTTATGAGATTTTGACTCAACTTTACAAAAACGAGCCTGACGGAATTTCAGGAAATGAAGATTGTGGTCAGATGAGTGCTTGGTATGTATTTTCATCCATGGGATTTTATCCTGTAACTCCGGGAAATAATCAATATATCATAGGAGTACCATTTTTTGATAAAGCTTCTATTAATCTTGAAAATGGTAATGTATTTACCATTAAAACTTATGACCTTAGCGAAACCAACAGATATATCGACTATGTGTATTTGAATGGTGAAAAATTGCATCGCACTTATCTCATGCACGATGAAATAATGGATGGTGGAACCTTAGAATTCTATATGACTGATAATGCTGCAGTATGGGGAAGTAGAGATAGACAACGACCAACTACCGAAATTACGGACCATATTATTTTGCCATCGCCTTACATTGAAAAGGGTAATATTACGTTTAGGGATTCGACACAAGTCGTTTTAAACACCTCAGAGGACGATGCGAAAATCTACTTTGCATTAAATGGTCAAGACTTTGAATTGTATGAGGAACCATTCCTCATTACCGAAAATTCAGAAGTAAAACTCTATTCTGAAAAAGGCAATTTAAAAAGCCCAGTACTAACTACGCCTTTTTTTAAAATAAATCCCAACCTGAGTATAAAATTAGAAAGTGAGTATGCCAACCAATACGCGGCCGGTGGTAATGATGCGCTTATTGATGGTATTAGAAGTACCAAAAACTACAGAACAGGAAGTTGGCAAGGCTATTGGAATACAGATCTCATTGCAACAGTAGATTTAGGTTCAGTAAAACCAATTTATAATTTAGAAGTGAATTTTTTAAGAGATCAAGGGGCATGGATATTTTTACCAAAGGCTGTTGATATTTTCACGTCCGTTGATGGAAATAATTTTCAAAAACAGATGACTTGGAAATTTAATGCAGAAGGTAAAAACGAGACAATTGATATAGAAACAGTCCACCTTTCAAAATTAGGTGAAGCAAGATTTGTAAAAATCATTGCAAAAAAACTTGGTGATTTACCAGAATGGCATATCGGTCATCCAATGAATGGTAAAAGTTGGATATTTGTTGATGAAATATCTATTGAGTAATAAAACCAACTAAAAATGAATCAATCTAAATCCTATCGCTCATCTTTTATCCTGTTAACTACCCTTTTCTTTTTATGGGGTTTTATTACAGTACTTGTAGATTCTCTTATTCCAAGACTTAGAGAATTATTTACGCTTACCTATTTTCAAGCCGGAATGGTTCAGTTCGCATTTTTTGGAGCCTACTTTTTACTATCCATACCAGCTAGTTATATTCTCTCAAAGATTGGATATAAACGAGGAATTATTCTAGGATTGTTTACCATGGCTTTGGGTTGTCTGTTATTTTATCCTGCAGCATCCTTTCGTGTTTTTGGTATATTTATGTTGGCTTATTTCATACTGGCTGGTGGCATGACAATTTTACAAGTTGCCGCTAATCCTTATGTTGCTGTATTGGGTTCTGAAGATGGTGCTTCTAGTCGTTTGAACTTATCCCAAGCTTTCAATTCATTAGGTACAGCAATTGCTCCTGCTGTCGGTGCCTTGTTTATCTTAAGCGATACCATAAAATCAAAAGAGGAAATTGCTTCACTATCTGCAAATGCAAAAGAAACCTATCTGGCAAATGAAGCTTCAGCCGTACAAAACCCATTTCTTGGTTTGGCTGTGTTTATTTTAGCCATTGCTGGTATATTCTTTTTTGCAAAGCTTCCAAAGCTAATAAGTGAAACTTATACAGGCACATATTTTGAAGCCTTCAAACAAAAAAACTTGATGCTAGGTGTCCTTGGAATTTTCTTTTATGTCGGTGCCGAAGTAGCCATAGGCAGTTATTTAGTCAACTACTTTCTGGATATGAACATGGTAGATGTCATAAAAAATAACAACTTGATGAAGTCTATTGCCGAAAGTATTCTTAACTCAGGACTTACTGAAAACGACAACAAAGCTATTGTTGGTGTATTTGTGACATTCTACTGGTCTGGCGCTATGGTTGGTAGGTTTATTGGATCTTATTTAACTAAAATCATGAAGCCTGGTAAAGTCCTGGGCATATTTGCTACATTGGCCATTTCACTTATCCTTGTATCAGTAAGTACTACTGGATTAGTTAGTATGTGGAGTATTTTAGCTGTTGGGCTTTTCAACTCAATAATGTTCCCAACTATTTTCACTTTAGCCATTGATGGAATTGGTGAATTAAAACCAAAAGGTTCAGGATTATTATGCACTGCCATTGTAGGTGGCGCTATCATTCCTCCTTTATATGGGAAATTTACGGATAATTTCGGATTTAAAATTGCACTACTATTTATTGTCTTGTGTTACACCTACATTTTATGGTACGGTTATAGAAACTCAAAAAAAACAACAGCATGAATCGACGAAAATTTATAAAAAATGCATCGCTTTCAGGTGTAGGTATTGCTCTAGGTAATACTTTGATGTCTTGTAAAGAGACCCCTGAAACTCAATCAGAAATTGCTTTAGAAAATTCGGCAAATGGATCTTTGCCCTTAGTTATTGCAACTTGGCATGTTGAAAATGCTACAGCCAAAGCAATGGAAGTATTGCAATCTGGCGGATCATCTTTGGATGCTGTAGAACAAGGATGTATGGTCGAAGAAGCTAATGAAAAAGGACAATCGGTCGGCAAGGGTGGCTTGCCGGATAGAGATGGAAATGTAACCTTGGATGCCTGTATTATGGACAAATATGGCAACTGTGGTTCTGTTGTATTTCTTAAAGACATCAAACATGCTGTTTCTGTTGCGCGCAAGGTAATGGAGGATACACCTCACGTAATGCTTGCTGGCGATGGTGCTAAACAATTTGCCATCTCAAAAGGCTTTGAAGTTGAAAATCTTTTAACCGAAGCATCAAAGAAAGCTTGGGAGGAATGGAAAGTTAAAAGCGAATATAAACCCATCATCAATATTGAAAATCATGATACTATTGGTATGCTTGCCATTGACAAAAACGGCGATATATCAGGTGCCTGCACCACTAGTGGTCTTGCGTACAAAATGGCTGGACGTGTAGGTGATTCACCCATTATTGGTTCTGGATTATTTGTAGATAATGAGATTGGTGCATGTGTAGCAACAGGTCTCGGTGAAGAGGTAGTTAAAACTGTAGGTAGCTTTTTGGTTGTGGAGTTAATGCGTCAAGGCAAATCGCCACAACAAGCCTGCGAAGAAGCTATTGGTAGAATTGTAAATAAACCAAATAGCAACTACAAAGACTTCCAAGTTGGTTATATCGCGGTGAATAAACAAGGTGAAACAGGCAGTTACTCCATCCATCAATGGTTTAGCATGACTAAGTTTCAAGATGGTAAAAATGAGCAAATACAGTCTGACTTTTATAATAAAGCTAAAACCACTTTATAACGAGCTTAGCCATTTTTTCTTTAAAGTCGTTGTAAGGAGGAAATAAAAACTCTGTCGCACCAAAAAAGTGTTGTTTAATAACGGCACGTTCATTACTAAAGGCTTTAAAACCGAAGAAACCGTGGCTTTTTCCAATACCGCTATTATTAGTACCGCCAAAAGGTAAATTATGATTGGCATAATGAATAATATTATTATTTACACAAGTACCTCCTGCCCTGGTATTAGAAATCACCTTGTTAATATTCGTTTTACTTTTACTGTAAATATAAAGTGCTAATGGACGTTCTTTAGAGTTAATGCAATCAATTGCTTCCTCTAATTCATTAAATGAAATAATCGGCATAATGGGTCCAAAGATTTCCTCATTCAACAATTTTGAGTCATGACTAAGGTCAGTTACAACAGTTGGCGCAATATATTTTGAATCTTCATTGTGTTCGCCCTCTAAAATGAATTTTGCATCGAGCGATTTTGCGTTTTCTAAATGCGCCATTAAGCGTTTGTAATGCTTAGGTGTAACAATTCTTGCAAAAGCATTAGACGTTTCAGGGTTTTTAGAATAGAAGTGTTCAATCCAATTTAAACAGGCATCGATAAATTGTGTTTTTACACTTTCTTGGATCAAAATATAATCTGGAGCGACACATATCTGGCCAGCGTTTAGAAACTTGCCCCAAACTATTTTTTTAGCTGCTTCTTTAATATTTGCACTCTCATCAATAACTGTAGGAGACTTACCTCCAAGTTCTAAAGTTACGGAAGCTAGGTTCTTGGCTGCAGCTGTCATAACAATTTTCCCGACATTGGGTGAACCCGTAAAGAATATGTGATTAAATGGAAGTTCTAATAATTGAGTGGAAGTTTCAACTTCGCCTTCTATTAATGCGATTTCGTCCTCATCAAAAAGGTCATCAATAATCTTAGCCATCAATGCTGATGAGTTGGGTGTCATCTCTGACGGCTTTATTATAGCAGTATTTCCAGCAGCAATTGCCGAAATTAAAGGACCAAAGGTGAGGTTAAAGGGAAAATTCCATGGCGATATGATTAAACAAACACCCTTAGGCTCATAAATATAGTATGAACTGGAACCCAACAAAGACAAAGGTGTTTGAACCTTCTGCTTACGCATCCATTTGTGCAAATGCTTCTTCACATAGCGTATGTCACTCAGTATTTGATAGATTTCTGACAGCTCTGACTCAATAATAGGTTTACCTAAATCCTTACTTAAAGCTTCTTTTATTTGCTCTCGATAAGTGATTTCTATCGCTCGACGAAGTGCATTTAACTTCTTAACTCTCTCATTATAAGTACTTTGTGCAATGTTGAATTGATTAGCTTTTTGCTTTGTAAAAAGCCCAAAATATGGGTTTTTAGTAAATTGTGTCATAATTCGCTCTGATGTTTACTGGGATTCAAGCCGATTTTGTGTATTTCATCGATGTTTTTGCATTTATTTATCCATTCATCCCTAAAAGAGATTATGTTATCCTAAAAACAGCCTATTTTTGGGGGCTGCAGGCCCAATTTGTGTATTTCATCGATGTTTTTTGCGACGCTAAACACGTTATCTATTTATCGTCTTGATTCATCCAAAAAATTAAGTCCCTTCATCGTCTTTGTCATTTCTTTGTGTCGAAGTTAATAGAAAAAATATCTTCAAACAATTATGAAAAAAGGTTTAGTACTTATATTATTTTTAACGATGTCGCTAGCGAGCTTTGCGCAGCAAGAAACAGTTGCAAATAATGAAACTGAACTTGTTGAGACTTCGAAAATGGAAAAAGCCGAAGCTAAGAAATTTACTATTTCTCCTAAGGCTAAAGCAAAATTTTTGAAGATCAATCGTAAAAAGAACAATGAAATCATAAGCATTAAGGCTTACAGAAAAAGTCTTCAAATAAAAACAAAGACTGTAAAACTTTGCTAAGAGCTAATTTTAGATAGTAATTAAGCCGAAACAAATTGTTTCGGCTTTTTTTATTGCTCATTCCTCATTCCTCCGAGAATAAACTTGAAGTTTTTCGTAATTTTATAGACTTCAAAACTTAAATACATGTCGGACCAAAAACGCCTTTTTCTTGTTGATGCCTATGCATTAATTTTTCGTGGGTATTACGCCTTTATAAAAAACCCGAGGATAAATTCTAAAGGAGAGGATACCTCAGCCATTATGGGTTTTATGAACTCGTTATTGGATGTTATAAAACGTGAGCGACCAGACCACTTGGCGGTTTGTTTTGATAAAGGGGGCAGTTCGGACCGTGTTGAAATGTACGAAGCTTACAAAGCAAATAGAGATGAAACTCCCGAGGGTATTAGAACTGCAGTACCACATATTCATAATATCTTAAAAGCCATGCACATCCCGATTCTTGAAAAAGAAGGCTATGAAGCAGATGATATTATTGGGACCTTATCTAGACAGGCAGAAAAAGAAGGATACAAAGTATTTATGGTAACACCAGACAAAGACTTTGCCCAGTTGGTAACAGACAACATATTTATGTACAAACCTGTTTTTGGTGGTGGTTACGAAACTTGGGGAATTCCCGAAGTAAAAAAGAAGTTTGAAGTAGAAAAGCCAGAACAAGTTATTGATTTTCTTGGCATGATGGGAGACTCTAGTGACAACATTCCTGGTCTACCCGGTGTTGGTGAAAAAACAGCTAAAAAATTCATTAACCAATTTGGCAGTATGGAAGGGCTTCTCGCCAATACAGACCAGCTTAAAGGGAAGATGAAAGAAAAGATTGAGGCCAATGGTGAATTAGGCGTGCTATCTAAGGAATTAGCAAGGATTATGCTAGATGTACCTGTAACCTTCGATGCTAAAGATTTTGAACTAGATCACCCAGATATTGAAAAGGTGAAGGAAATCTTTCAGGATTTAGAATTTAGAAGATTGACGGAGAACTTCATCAAAACCTTCAATGGCAATGGTGAAACAACAGTAGCGACTCCAACCGAAACAAATAAAACGGAAAACAAACCAACACCTAAAAAACCACAATCTGCTGGTGCAGGTCAATTTTCATTGTTTGGTGGTGGTGATAATAATGATGGAGAAGAAACTAATCAATATGTAAGAAAGACAGCTGAAACTACGTCACATTTTTACCAGAGTGTCGCTTCTGTAATGGCAACCAAACTCTTTGTAAAAAATCTTCTTAACCAAACATCTGTTTGTTTCGATACAGAAACAACAAGTATCAATCCGCTTCAAGCGGAATTAGTTGGAATAGCATTTTCTTGGGAAGCCGGCAAAGGATTCTATGTGCCATTTCCTGAAGATAAAAATGAAGCGCAAATATTAATTGAGGAATTTAGACCGTTTTTCGAAGACGAAAACATTGAGAAAATTGGTCAGAATTTAAAGTACGATATTAAAGTACTTGCTAAATACAATATTGAGGTAAAAGGTAAATTGTTCGACACCATGTTGGCGCATTATTTAATTAATCCAGATATGCGTCATAACATGGACGTATTGGCAGAAACCTATCTCAACTACACACCTATTTCAATAACAGAATTAATTGGTAAAAAAGGTAAGAACCAACTGTCCATGCGCGACGTACCTATTGAAAAACAAACTGAATATGCCGTAGAAGACGCCGACATCACTTTGCAATTAAAAGAGCATTTTGAAAAGGAATTAGGTGAGGCCAATACCCAAAAACTCTTTGATGAAATAGAAGTTCCATTGCTTAGGGTTTTAGCATCTATGGAGCTCGAAGGCATCAATTTGGATATTGAATTTTTAAATGCCTTAGCTGAAGAATTAAACGACGACATTCAAAACCTAGAACAAAAAATATATGATGAAGCTGGCGAGGAATTCAATATTGCGTCGCCAAAACAATTGGGAGTCATTCTTTTTGAAAAACTAAAATTAGTCGATAAGCCTAAAAAGACAAAAACCGGTCAATACTCCACTGCGGAAGACGTTCTGAGTTATTTAGCCAAAGATCATGAAATTGTGCAACACATTTTAGATTATCGTGGCTTGTCTAAACTTAAAAGTACTTATGTTGATGCATTACCAAATCAAGTTGAACCGCACACAGGCCGTGTTCATACCGACTATATGCAAACCGTTGCAGCGACAGGTCGTCTAAGTAGTAATAATCCTAACCTGCAGAACATTCCTATTCGGACAGAACGTGGTCGTCAAGTACGCAAGGCATTTATTCCAAGAGATGAAAATTACACGCTTTTGGCTGCAGATTATTCTCAAATTGAATTAAGAATTATTGCAGCATTAAGTAAGGAAGAAACCATGATTGAAGCTTTTAGGAATGGCGAGGACATTCATGCATCAACAGCTTCAAAGGTATTTAATGTGCCTATTTCAGAAGTGACTAGAGAACAACGTGGCAATGCCAAAACCGTTAATTTTGGAATAATATACGGAGTTTCTGCATTCGGTTTAAGTAATCAAACCAATTTAACCAGAAGTGAATCCAAAGAATTGATAGACACCTACTACGCAACCTATCCAAAATTGAGAATTTATATTCAAGATCAAGTAGATTTTGCCAGAGACAATGGTTATGTTCAAACAGTTCTGGGTAGACGTCGTTATTTAAAAGATATAAATTCTCGTAATGCCGTAGTAAGAGGTGCGGCAGAACGTAACGCCGTTAATGCACCTATTCAAGGTAGTGCCGCAGATATTATTAAGATTGCCATGATTAGAATACATGACAAGTTAAAAGCTGGAAAATTCAAAAGTAAAATGTTGCTTCAAGTGCATGATGAATTGGTCTTTGATATTTACAGACCAGAGTTAGAAGACATGAAAGTTTTGATTAAAACCGAAATGGAGAATGCATACAAACTCGAAGTCCCATTAGATGTGGAGCTGGACATTGGAGATAATTGGTTAGAAGCCCATTAATTCTCTTATTTTAAGTATATTTTTTATGAGCATTATTTCTAAGGACATATCAAAAGCTGTCAAGCTCCTTAACAATGAAGAATTGGTGGCTATACCAACAGAAACTGTTTATGGCCTTGCTGGAAATATATTTAGTGAAAAAGCTGTGAATGCCATTTTTACCACCAAAGGTCGTCCGAGTTTTAATCCGTTGATTGTTCATGTTGGTTCAAAAGATTGGCTCAAAGAAATAGTAACAACTATTCCTCCAAAAGCAAAACTTTTAGCAGATGCCTTCTGGCCAGGACCAGTTACCTTGGTCCTCCCAAAAAAGGATATTATTCCAAATTCAATTACTGCTGGCAAACCAACTGTTGCTGTGCGTGTTCCAAATCATCCTGTTACCTTAGAGTTACTCAATAAATTAGACTTTCCATTGGCCGCACCAAGCGCAAATCCATTCGGTAGTATCAGTCCAACACTGCCTGAACATGTGGAAAACTACTTTAAAAAAACCATTAAAATGGTGCTTGATGGTGGACCATGTAAGAGTGGCATTGAGTCCACAATTATTGGCTTTGAAGAAGGTGAACCTATAATATATAGATTAGGATCCACTCCCTTGGAAGCAATTGAAACCATAGTGGGATCTGTAATTATTAAAAACAAAAAGGAATCAAGTCCAGACGCACCTGGAATGTTGGAACGGCATTACGCTCCAAAGACTAAAACTATTTTAACAGATAATCTAGTTAAATCCATTAAGGAACACCGCAATAAACGTATTGGACTATTAATCTTTAATGACATTCTTAATGACAGTGGTATTGATTATAAAATAGTCCTATCCGAAACGAATAATCTTGATGAAGCCGCCTCCAAATTATACAGTGCGCTACATTTACTGGACAAGCAAGATCTGGATATTATAATTGCGGAACAGCTCCCTGATTATGGTTTAGGCAAGTCAATTAACGATCGCCTTTTAAGAGCAACAAAAATCTAACCACCCTTATGCTTTTTGAACTGAAAAATTCTTAACTTATAGGATTAATTGATGCAAGGCAGTATGCTGATCTAATTTTCCTAGACATGAAGAATATTTTAATTCCCATAGATTTTAAGGGTAACGAACATCTACTTTTAGACAAGGCATTAGAATTTGCTTCAAATCTTAAGTCTAAGGTATGGTTGCTTCATGTGGCTGCGCCAGATCCTGATTATGTCGGTTTTGAAGCTGGACCACAGTCTGCAAGAGATCATCGAGCAAATAAATTAAAAGAAGAACGAAGGCAAATTCAAGGTTTTGCTAAAAAGTTCGAAGAAAAAGGAATAGATGCAGAAGCACTTCTGATACAAGGTATTACCGTTGAAACTATCTTGGAGAAAACAGAAACACTAAATATTGATTTAATAATAATGGGATATCAAACCTACAGCTTATTCTACAAGATTATTTTTGGTAGTGTTTCTGATAGCTTGATCAAAAAGTCTAATATCCCTGTATTAGTAGTACCCTTAGACTAAATGTGCAACTATACGTTCAAAATGTGATTAGGTCTACAAAACATTCCTGAGTTCGAAGACATCTGATTTTCAGCTTAAAAAAACCTTAAACGCGGTTTGTTAATCCAATTGTTTATCGTAAATTTGCAAACTCTTTTTTGAAGAGGAATGTTTAATCTGTTGCGCTATAAATGTGCAACAATAAATCAAATTAGTGTGGATACATTAAGCTACAAAACAGTTTCTGCTAACAAAGCTACCGTAAACAAGGAGTGGGTTTTGGTTGATGCTGAGGGACAAACTTTAGGTCGTCTTGCTTCGAAAGTAGCAATACTTTTAAGAGGTAAGCACAAACCTAATTTTACGCCACACGTTGATTGCGGTGACAACGTTATTGTCGTAAACGCAGAAAAAATCAACTTAACGGGTAACAAATGGACCGAGAAAAATTATCTCCGTCACACAGGTTATCCAGGTGGACAAAGAAGTCTGTCAGCAACTGAAATGTTTCAGAAAGACCCTACCAGGTTAGTAGAAAAATCAGTAAAAGGAATGTTGCCTAAAAATAAACTAGGGGCACAATTATTCCGAAATCTAACTGTTGTTGCTGGTGCTGAGCACGCTCATGAAGCTCAAAAACCAAAAACAATAAATTTAAACGAATTTAACTAATGGAAGTAATTCACAAAATTGGCCGTAGAAAGACGGCTGTTGCCCGTGTATATGTTGCCAAAGGTAAAGGTAACATTACGGTGAACAAAAAAGACATGGCAGATTACTTTACTACTGCTCCATTGCAGTACAAGGTAAATCAACCTTTAGTCATGACTAACAATGATGGCAACTTTGATATTACTGTTAACGTATATGGAGGTGGTATCACCGGCCAGGCGGAAGCGATACGTTTAGCATTATCTCGTGCAATGTGCGAAGTTGATGCTGAAAACAGAGCAATATTAAAGCCAGAAGGTCTATTAACAAGAGATCCTAGAATGGTAGAGCGTAAAAAATTCGGTCAGAAGAAAGCGCGTAAGAAATTCCAGTTCTCTAAACGTTAATATCCAACAACTCTTAATTCAGAATCTGAAAGCTCAGGTTCTGAATTATTTTATTTTATTGAAAAAATGCTGAATAGTTCAGCATAATTTAAACCAGTTATTGTTGTCCACAATGGAGACATTGGGATTTAGTTTAGCATCTAAATGGTAAAGGCCTTAAACATGACACTTTAACATTGCTAATTCAACAGAACGTAAACTATTACAAAAAATGGAAAAAGTAGAAGTAAAAGAACTACTGGAAGCAGGTGTGCACTTCGGACACCTCACAAGAAAATGGAATCCAAACATGGCTCCCTACATTTATATGGAGCGTAACGGTATCCATATTATTAACCTTTACAAAACTGCAGCTAAGATTGAAGAAACTTGCGCAGCATTGAGTAAAATTGCTGCTTCAGGTAAGAAAATCTTATTTGTTGCCACCAAAAAACAAGCAAAAGATATAGTTGCTGAGAAAGCAGGTGCTGTAAACCAGCCTTATATTACAGAACGTTGGCCAGGCGGTATGCTTACTAACTTTGTGACAATACGTAAGGCAGTTAAGAAAATGTCTTCTATTGACCGCATGAAAAAAGACGGTACATTTAATTCATTATCAAAAAGAGAGAAATTACAAATAGATCGCCAACGTGCAAAATTGGAGAAAAACTTAGGTTCTATATCTGATATGACACGTTTACCAGGTGCATTATTTGTAGTAGATATTATGAGAGAGCATATTGCAATTAAAGAAGCACAAAAATTGAATATTCCAATATTCGCGATGGTAGACACAAACTCGGATCCACGTCAGGTTGATTTTGTAATTCCATCAAACGATGATGCTTCAAAATCCATTAACAAAGTGCTTTCTATTGTTTCTTCTGCCATTGAAGATGGATTAAATGAAAGAAAAGCAGAACGTGCTGACAAAGAAGGTAAACCTAAAAAAGAAAATGCTAAGCCTATAGCCAATAAAACAGAGGCTAAAGTAGCAGTTCAAGAGGAAGAAGAATAAAATAAACTTTAAAAAATATGTAAAAGTCGTTTAGTTCTTTTCTTGTAAGAGTAAATTATGCGACTTTTTAAATTTAAAAATTATGGAAAATACTGTAAAAATTACAGCAGCAGAAGTAAATAAATTAAGAAAAGCTACGGGTGCTGGAATGATGGATTGTAAAAAAGCATTAGTTGAGGCTAATGGAGATTTTGACAAAGCCATTGAAATATTGCGTAAAAAAGGTCAAAAAGTTGCGGCAAAGCGTGCAGATAGAGAATCTACTGAAGGTGCTGCTATCGCAAAAGTTAATGCTAACAAAACTATTGGAGTTTCAATTGTTTTAGGTTGCGAAACCGACTTTGTTGGTAAAAACGAAAACTTTGTTGCTTTAGCTCACGAATTGGCAGATTTAGCATTGACTGTAAATTCTAAAGAGGAATTACTTAAGGCAGAGATTGACGGCATGACCGTAGCAGACAAACTAATTGAGCAAACTGGTGTTATTGGCGAGAAGTTAGACATAAATGCATTTGAGAAAATTGAAGCTCCTTATGTAGGCTCTTACATTCATGCTGGTAATAAAATTGCAACATTAGTTGGATTATCTGCCGATGTAGATGGTGCAGACGTTGTTGCTAAGGATGTTGCTATGCAGGCGGCAGCAATGAATCCTATCGCACTCAACGAGGAAGGTGTTGACGCCTCAATAGTTGAAAAAGAAATTGAAATTGCTAAGGATCAATTGCGTCAAGAAGGTAAGCCAGAGGCTATGCTAGATAATATTGCCAAAGGTAAATTAAACCGTTTCTTTAAAGACAACACTTTAGTTAACCAAGCATTTATTAAGGATAGCAAAGTTAGCGTTGCCGATTACGTTAAAACAATTGGCGATGTTAAGGTTACAACTTTTAAGCGTGTAGCTTTAGGATAAAATCATTTTAACACTTATAAAAAAAAGCCTTCAAACCAGATTTGAAGGCTTTTTTTTGATGGTTTTTTCACTTTTACAGATGCTAATAATTATGTAGCTTTGTTGAACTTTCAAAACATCTCATGAAATACAAAAGAATACTACTAAAGCTGTCTGGCGAAGCATTAATGGGAAGCCGTCAATATGGAATTGACCCAGAACGATTAGCAGAATATGCTCAAGACATAAAAGCAATAACAGATAAAGGCGTACAAGTTGCCATTGTTATTGGGGGCGGAAATATATTTAGAGGTGTTGCTGGAGCAAGTAACGGTATGGATCGTGTTCAAGGGGACCATATGGGCATGCTCGCTACTGTTATAAATGGTTTGGCTTTACAAAGCGCTTTAGAAGATGCCAATATACCAACAAGATTACAAACTGCCATTAAAATCAATGAGGTTGCAGAACCTTTTATTAGACGCAAAGCATTACGCCATCTTGAAAAAGGCAGAGTAGTGATTTTTGGTGGTGGCACAGGAAATCCGTATTTCACAACAGATTCTGCTGCAGTCTTAAGAGCAATTGAGATTGAGGCTGATGTGATTTTGAAAGGAACTCGTGTAGATGGAATTTACAACGTGGACCCTGAAAAAGATACAAGTGCAATCAAGTTTGATCAAATAACCTTTGACGATGTTCTTAGCAAAGGACTTAAAGTAATGGACACAACAGCGTTTACATTAAGTCAGGAGAATAATTTACCAATTATAGTGTTTGATATGAACAAAAAAGGCAACTTGTACAAGGTTGTTTCTGGTGAAAATGTAGGTACAGTGGTCAATTTATAAATTGGCTTAGATTTTGATAACGCTTATTTAAAAGTATAATACGATGAATGAAGAAATTAATTTTATTATAGACACGGCTAAAGAAGCTATGGATGCTGCCATAAAACATTTGGAAAAACAACTAGTTAATATTAGGGCTGGAAAAGCAAGCCCAGCAATGTTGGGTAGTGTCATGGTAGATTACTATGGTGCTCAAACTCCACTTAATCAAGTTGCTAATGTTAACACGCCAGATGGCAGGACTATTTCAGTTCAACCATGGGAGAAAAGTATGCTTCAAGAAATTGAGCGCGGTATTATGATTGCAAATCTAGGTTTTAACCCTATGAATAACGGTGAAACAATTATAATAAATGTTCCGCCATTGACAGAAGAACGTCGTAAAGACTTGGCAAAACAAGCAAAAGCTGAGGCAGAAGATGCTAAAATTGGTGTACGAAGTGCAAGAAAGGAAGCAATGCACGACATTAAAAAAACAGATGCTTCAGAAGATTTGCAAAGCAATGCCGAAATTGACATACAAGAATTAACAGATAAATACGTTAAAAAGATTGACAGCATACTAGACGTCAAAGAAAACGAAATCATGACAGTCTAGTCGGCACAAAAAAAATCTAAAAACATCCCGTAAATAGGGATGTTTTTTTTAACCTGTAATCAATATGATAAAGCATCTTTTTGTTGTTATTGCTTTCTTATTCACAACAAATTGCTTTGCTCAAAACCCACTTGAAAAAGAAACCGATAGCGCTAAAGTCAAGCAAGATTCTATAAAAAAAATTGAATTTCTCAAAAAGCTTGGAAATGGGTATTTGCCTTTTAAATACTTCAATCTTGACTTAAGATATCTTATAAAATTTAACCAATATGAAGGTTTTAGAACAGGTTTAGGTGGCATTACCAATGAGAAGTTTTCAGAACGTTATCGTTTAAATGGCTATCTAGTTTATGGATTTAAAGACAAGCGCTCTAAATACAGTATTGGTGGTGGGTTTAGAATTCATGAGAACTCAAATAGCTGGATAAACTTATCCTACACTGATGATTTACAAGAAACAGGAAGTTCTACATTTTTAACAGACAAGCGTTTTTTTACATTTTTTGAACCTCGACTTCTCAATATAGATTTGTTCCATAGGCACATTACAAAATCTATTTCTCTAGAACACAAGATCTCTAATCATCTTTTATCCGAAACACAATTTGCAACCAGCAAGATCAATCCCACCTACAATTACAATTTTGTCCTAGATGAGGTTAGTTATAATACATTTGATCTAAGTACAGCAAGAATAAGCTTGCAATGGAGCCCTTTTAGTTTATATAAATATCAAAAAGACCGTATCGTTGAAACCAAGGATGGATATCCAAAGTTTACATTGCAGTATACCCAAGGTATAAGAAATATCTTGGGTAGTGATTTCAACTTTTCAAAACTCGATTTTAGAACTCAGCATCGCATAATCCACAAAAACGACGCACAAACTACATTAAGTTTAGTTGCAGGTATTGCTAGTGGTCAAACACCTTTAACGCATCTTTACCATGCCTACCCGAACAATATTAGAAAAGAAACTATTCTACAACGCTTTTCCGTTGCCGGACTAAACAGTTTTGAGACAATGTATTTTAATGAATTTTTTAGTGATAAGTTTAGTACTTTTCAGTTCAAACATTTTCTAAAACCATTCAAAATTTCTGAATGGTTTAAGCCTCAATTAGTTCTTATTTCAAGGCATGCTATTGGCAACATGAAGAGTATAGACAGACATCAAGGAATTAGCTTTGGCACGTTAGACAAGTTTTATTCAGAATCTGGTTTTGAAATTAATAAACTACTATTTGGCTTCGGGCTTAGTTTTGCTTATCGTTATGGCGGTTACCACCTACCAATTTTAGAGGATAATATTGCATTTAAGTTTACCTTCAATTTATCTCTATAACTAATATTATATTCATGTTAATTGAATGGCAAATCCTTAGGTTTTTTCTACCTTTGCGGCTCATTTTGAATGGGATGGGTTTTGTTTTTTGAAGGTTCCTCTCCAAATTGGGACAAAATCGTCAGATTATAAGCCAAAAGAAATGGCCTTTAACTTTTTGAATGCATGTTTAAACTTTTTACAACAGGATTTTGGGAGGCGGTTGCGAGATTAATACTTCGTAATAAAATCTTCATTTTACTTGCTATTATAATAAGCACCATTCTGTTAAGTTTACAGTGGAAACACATGCGCTTCACCTACACTGAAGCCAACCTGCTGCCCGATGACCATGAGGTAAACTTAGTGTATAATAATTTCCTAAATGTCTTTGGCGAGGAAGGTAATCTAGTTGTACTTGGTGTTAAAGATTCTACCCTTTACTCTGTAGAACAATTTAATGCATGGAACAATTTTTCCGATTCCTTTAAAGCCTTTGATGAAGTTGAAACTGTAATCTCCATTAAAGATCTTCAGAAACTCATTAAAAATAAAGCAAAGGAAGAGTTTGAACTCGAACCATTCATTAAAGATTCTATTTCAAGTATAGAAGAATTAAACAAACTTCAACAAGAACTTTTTAAACAATATCCATTTTACGATAATTTTCTGTTCAATTCTGAAACAAAAACAGTACGAACTGCAATCTACCTAAAGAAAGATATTGTAAACACGTCCGCAAGAAAAGATTTCATCATAAATGACCTTGAATCTATGGTCTTTGATTTTGAAGAACAGACAGGATTAGATGTAAGAGTTTCTGGTATGCCATACATCAGAACATTAAACTCGCAGAATATTGTTGATGAAATTGGTCTATTTATAAGTGCTGCACTTTTAGTAACCTCATTAATTTTCTTTTTGTTCTTTAGGTCTTTTAGGGCAACATTTATATCGCTTATTGTAGTATGTATTGGAGTAATGTGGACCTTTGGAATACTTGGCCTTTTAAAATATGAGATAACGGTTTTAACCGCACTGATTCCGCCATTAATAATTGTTATTGGAATACCTAACTGTATTTTTTTAATAAACAAGTATCAACATGAAGTAAAATCCCATGGTAACAAGGTTAAATCCCTACAAAGGGTTATTACTAAGATTGGTAATGCAACATTAATGACCAACGTTACAACAGCATCTGGCTTTGCCACGTTCATTCTTACCCAAAGCAAACTCCTTAAGGAGTTTGGTATTGTTGCCTCACTGAGCATCCTAGCAATCTTTATTTTATGTTTGCTTATTATTCCAATTATATATACGTTTTTACCTTACCCAAAAGAGCGCCATTTAGAACATCTCAATAAGCGTTGGATTGGTGGTTTCGTAGACTGGATGGAGCGCATGGTAAAACATAAAAAAATTACAATTTATGTTACAGGTCTTGTTCTAATCATAGCAAGTATGATAGGTATAAATAAGATTACCATTTCTGGAAGTCTTATTGAAGATATGCCGAAAAACAAACAATTCTTTAAGGATATTCGTTTTTTTGAAAACGAGTTTAATGGCATTATGCCACTTGAAATAATGGTAGACACCAAACGCAAAAAAGGTGTTATGAAACTAAGCACACTAAGGCGCATTAATGAACTTGAAGAGCTTATAATAGAAACACCAGAACTTTCAAAACCGATATCTGTGTCGAGCTTGGTAAAGTACAGTAAACAAGCCTATTATAACGGCAATCCTAAATATTATCAATTACCTACGAGTCAGGAAAATAGTTTTATACTTTCTTATGCTAAAAACTCCAATACAGATGTTGACTTACTTAAAAATTTTGTAGATAGTACGGGTCAGTATGCCCGAATAACTACATTCATGAAAGATATCGGTACCGATAAAATGGAGCGCATTCAAGAGAATCTTCAAAATAAAGTAGATAAAGTTTTTCCAAAAGAACGGTATGACGTAACGCTTACAGGAAAAGCTTTAGTTTTTCAGAAAGGCACTAAGTTTCTAGTTAGGAATCTCGTTATTTCACTAAGCCTTGCCATATTCTTAATTTCCTTGTTTATGGCCTATATGTTCCGTTCGTTCCGAATGATTATTGTATCGCTTGTACCAAACCTATTGCCACTATTAGTTACTGCAGGTCTAATGGGTTATATTGGTGTTCCCATTAAACCATCAACGATCCTAGTTTTTAGTATAGCATTTGGGATATCAGTAGACGATACAATTCACTTTTTGGCAAAGTACCGGCAAGAACTACAAGCAAACCATTGGAAAATTAGAAAATCGGTTTATGCGGCACTGCGGGAAACGGGTGTTAGTATGTTCTACACATCCATTGTTCTGTTCTTTGGATTTTCAGTATTCACAATTTCAAGTTTTGGTGGTACCGTAGCACTAGGCGCATTAGTTTCTGCCACATTGCTTTTTGCAATGCTTTCAAATCTGTTATTATTACCTTCATTATTATTGTCGCTGGAGCGTAATATTGCAAACAAAGAGGTATTAAGGGAGCCAGCAATTAATATTATTCCAGAGGAAGATGATGACGAGGATGAAATTGAAAATAAAGAAGAAAATATATCTTAGCATTTAAAAATTTAAATAGAGATGATGACTAAAACTGTAGCAGAATTACTTTCACAAGAGGTGACCTTGCAAGATGTTACCGTAAAAGGATGGGTTAGAACATTTAGAGCAAATCGATTTATTGCTTTAAACGATGGTTCTACCCTAAATAATATCCAGTGTGTAGTAGATTTCGAAAATTTTGATGAGGCTACATTAAAACGTGTTACAACTGGTGCCGCAATTCATATATCTGGTGATTTGGTTGAGAGTCAAGGAAAAGGACAAAAAGTTGAAATCCAAGTAAAAAAACTTGAGATTTTAGGTGACTCAGATCCTGAAACATATCCCATTCAACCAAAGAAACATTCGTTTGAGTTTTTAAGAGAAAATGCGCATTTAAGAACAAGGACAAGTACATTTAGTGCGATTATGCGAGTGAAGTCATCTCTTTCCTTTGCGGTACACAAATATTTTACTGAGAATGGTTTTTATAATATGCATACACCAATGATAACTGCAAGTGATGCTGAAGGAGCTGGTGAAATGTTTAGAGTCACAACATTAGATGCAAAGAATCCACCACTTAATAAAAATGGCGAAGTTGATTTTAGCCAAGATTTCTTTGGAAAAGAAGCTAATCTTACGGTTTCTGGTCAATTGGAAGCGGAGACTTACGCTATGTCCTTAGGTAAAGTTTACACTTTTGGGCCAACTTTTAGAGCTGAGAATTCTAATACTTCACGTCATCTGGCCGAATTCTGGATGATTGAGCCCGAAGTCGCTTTTATGGATTTAGCAGGTAATATGGATTTAGCTGAAGACTTTGTCAAGTCTGTTATCAATTATATCCTAGAGCATAATCAGGAAGATTTAGATTTTTTAGATAATCGTTTATTTAACGAAGAAAAAACCAAGCCCCAGGCAGAACGAAGCCCAATGCGTCTAATCGAAAAATTAAAGTTTGTCACAGACAATAATTTTAAGCGTGTCAGCTATACCGAAGCCATTGATATTTTACGACAAAGCAAGCCAAATAAGAAAAAGAAATTTAAATATCTAATTGAAGAATGGGGAGCTGACCTTCAATCGGAACACGAGCGTTTTCTAGTTGAGAAACACTTTAAATGTCCTGTGATTCTTTTTGATTATCCAGCTAACATCAAAGCCTTTTATATGCGGTTAAATGACGATGGTAAAACAGTAAGAGCCATGGACGTACTTTTTCCTGGCATAGGAGAAATAATAGGTGGGTCCCAACGCGAGGAGCGATTAGATGTTTTAAAAGAAAAAATGAAAGCATTGGATATTCCCGAAGAAGAATTATGGTGGTACCTTGACCTTCGCAAATATGGTACAGCTGTTCATTCTGGTTTTGGTCTAGGGTTTGAAAGATTAGTGATGTTTGCAACCGGAATGGGCAATATCAGAGATGTAATACCATATCCTAGAACACCGCAAAACGCTGAATTTTAAATTCACAGAAACCTGTCTAGTATTAAAAGCCTGACAGGTTTTTTTATTATTTTTAAAGTTATAAGAGATCTATTTAAATGGCCCTAAAACAATATTTACAATTTAAACTTTCACAAAAGCTTTCCCCTCAGCAAATACAACTGATGAAGCTCATTCAATTACCTACACAGGCTTTTGAACAACGCTTAAAACAAGAGCTAGAGGAAAACCCAGCATTAGATACCGGAAAGGAAAATGATCCCTCAGATGACACCTTTGATGAGTTTGATAACAGTAACGAGGACTATAATGACAACGATACCATTGACGCAGAAGATATTAATGTGGACGAGTATTTGAGTGATGACGAAATCCCTGACTACAGAACACAGGCAAACAATTACAGTACGGATGATGATGAAAAAAGTATTCCTTATGCATCCGGCACCTCCTTTACCCAGCATCTCATAAATCAATTAAATACGTTTAGGCTAACAGATCAGCAAGAAGAAATAGCGCATTTTTTGGTTGGCAGTGTAGATGAAAGTGGTTATATAAGGCGGTCCTTATCCGATATTACAGATGATCTTGCATTCACCCAAAATGTATATACAAACGAAGAAGAGGTAGAAGACGTTCTTAAAATTGTGCAACAATTAGATCCTGCTGGTGTTGGCGCTCGCAATTTACAGGAATGCTTGAGTATTCAGTTACACAGAAAAGAGCAAAACTCAGATGTAGAATTAGCGATTGATATAATTGACAAAGCGTTTGAACAATTTACAAAGAAGCATTACAAGAAATTGATGCAAAAATTTAGCATTAATGAAGAACAGCTAAAAGATGCCATAGAAGAAATTGAACGGCTTAATCCTAAGCCAGGAGGATCTTATGCAGGCAATAATAAAATCATAGAACATATAGTTCCTGACTTTGCAATTAAAATTATAGATGGCGAATTAGAGTTAACACTAAATGGTAGAAATGCGCCCGAACTTCACGTATCTAGGGAATACAACAATATGCTCAAAGGCTACAAAGACGCAAAAGAGAAGTCTAAAGCTCAAAAAGACGCAATACTATTTATAAAGCAGAAACTTGATGCGGCAAAGTGGTTTATTGAAGCTGTAAGGCAAAGACAGCAAACTCTTTTTGTTACCATGAGTGCCATAATGAACTATCAAAAAGAGTATTTCCTCACGGGTGATGAGCGTAAGCTAAGACCAATGATATTAAAAGATATTGCTGATGAAATTGACATGGACGTTTCTACGATTTCTCGTGTGGCAAATAGTAAATACGTAGATACGCCTTATGGTACAAAATTGATAAAAGAATTTTTCTCTGAATCAATGATAAACGATCAAGGTGAAGAAGTTTCTACAAGAGAAATCAAAAAAATCCTTGAAACGGTTATTGAAGAAGAGAATAAGAAAAAACCGTTAACTGACGACGCACTCTCAAAGATACTAAAAGAAAAAGGGTACCCTATCGCAAGACGCACTGTGGCAAAATATCGTGAGCAATTAGATATCCCTGTAGCCAGATTAAGAAAAAAGATTTAAATTCCTGGGATGAAGAATTTCATTTTAAAAAGTATTTCATTCGTTTTTCATCCTTTGATCATGCCATTATTGGGTGTGTTGTTTTATTTTTCAAAAACACCGAGATTCATACCTGACCCAATCATAAAGGCCAAAATATTTTCAGTAGTAATACTAACCATAATATTGCCAATTTTACTTTTCTTTTTACTTAAAACGATCAATAAAGTAGAAACCATTTACTTAAAAACAACAAGAGAACGAGTTGTTCCCCTATTAATTAATTCAATCATTATTGCACTAATAATTATTCGTGTTATGACGCCGAGTGAAATTGAGGAGCTTTTTTATTTCTTTTTAGGTATTTTGTTTTCTAATATTATTTGTTTAATTCTAGCGCTCTCAAAGATTAAAGCTAGCATTCATATGATCGCTGCATCAGGCTTTTTTATGTTTGCCGTTGGCATTGGTATTCATTATCAAATTAATATCAATGGTACTATAGCATTAATGATGATCATTTTGGGTGCAATTGCTACTTCCAGGCTACATTTAAATGCCCATACAAATCAAGAGCTGATTACAGGGATTTTTACTGGTTTACTACCACAATTATTGCTTTTGAATTTTTGGTTATAAGATGTAAAACATCAGGCCTAGCCTTACAATACCCATATCAAGCGTATCACTATCGAGTCTCGCGTTTTCATTAAAAATTGAATTTAACCCATAATAGGCGTGGAAGTTCCATGTCCCATAACCTACACTAAGAGTTAGTCCATATTGAAACCTATTAAAAGCGTCAATATTGTACAATTTAACATCTTCTATATTACTTGTAAGCTTTGTTGAATTGTAAATCATATAGCCAAGTTTAAATCCAGTATATATGCGCCAAAAATTATAGTCTGTAGCTGTTGAGGTTCTCCATCGCAGTTCAAGAGGCACCTCGATTAAATAAGTTGAAAATTTATTTTTAGAGACGTTTAATTCATTTTCATTAAGTATATCAAAACGAATCTCCTTTCCCTCTTCAGTTATTCCCAAATTTTGATTGTAGGAATTTGATGAAAACCCTATACCTAATCCTACAGCAAAATCTCTATCAGAATTAATAGGCATATCTCTAATAAATCCAATATGAAAGCCGGTTGAAAAACCGCTCTGTGATAGTCCATCCGGTTTAGAATTCAGTAGATTATAAGTTACCGATGCATAGAACTGATCCTCTCTATAATTCTTATATAACTCAGAATTATCAATAGATTGGGCCATCCCAATACCCCAATAAATTAGTGCATATAAAAGAATTAAGTATTTCATTTGTTTAAATCTACAAAAACTTTGACTGCAAAATAAAAAACGCCTTGATTACTCAAGACGTTTTTCTAAATTAAGATTTTCTATTTCTATTGCTCAGCTTTTGCATTAGTTATATACATAACTTTTAATGTGTTTGCCTTGCGCAACTCTTGCTTAATATCAGAAACGAGACCAGCATGAGTATCTTTATCTACTTTAAGTCCAACAACAATTTTACTTTTCAACTCCTCGTTCATATCTGCTTGAGCTTGCAGTACTGAGGCCTGAATATCTTCTACACCAATAAAAGCATCATTAAACTGTATTCTTGGCTCTTCACCAAATTGTTTAAATTGACTACTCGGTTTACCTGCATAGATAAACGTTGTTCTATCTTTCTTTAATTTTTCTACCTGATCAGCGCTTGGTAGTCTGTTCTCTATCATAAGGGAACTATCTCTCATTACTGTTGCTACCATGAAAAAGAAAAGCAACATAAATACAATATCAGGTAAGGATGCCGTAGAAATAGCTGGCAATTCGCTTTTACCTCCTTTTTTAAACTTTGACATAATTGTTACTTTTAATTTTTATCTGGTTCTGCTTCAGAAAGTTTAAGTGGGAAAAGTGTCTTAATGGTTTCTATACGTTCATTAAGTACCTCATCTTTCTTAAATTGGTTCTTTTCTTTCTCTGCAAGCATTGCTGCAAAGACCTTCTCCTCGTTCGGATAAAACCGCTTGTAAAGTCTTGCCGCTTCTCTTTCTCTTAAAAAGTTATACGCCGCAACAAGTTCATTTTGTACCTCTATGTATTTTTCATAAGATGTTTCCCTATCATGCTTCATAGAAATAATAGCCTTATCGGGATGATCCGAAGAACTTGGTGACCTTTTCCCTTGGCAATAGTCACAACGCTTTCCTTCCGCATTTTCGCCTCCACCATTATCTAGAAATTCTATTGCTGCCTTTCTGAGGTCTTTCAATTCCATTTGCTCATCCTCAACTAACAACTGGTTTCTGCGGTTAATGAGAACAGTAAATAAGTTCTTTTCTTTAATAATAGGAGGTTCAACCTCAGAATCATCAATTGGAGGTAAACTTCTTAGGATTCCCTTGTCCTTTTCGATCGTAGTTGTTACCAAGAAAAAGATAAGTAATAAGAAGGCAATGTCAGCCATTGATCCTGCATTTACTTCGGGTGCTGCTCTTTTTGCCATATTCTATTATTTACTAATTACTTTTTTAACTCCTGAGAAAATCATTGCTAATGCCGCAACAATTATTAATATGTAAAAAGCTGTTAATCCTGCTCCTACCATTTGAGATTGACCTTCTGTAGCCATTCCTTCTTGTAACTTATATTGTACCGGATCTCCACCAGACATTGCGTAAGAAATAACTAAAACTGCTGCAAAAGCTCCAAAACCAATTAACGTATTTTTTAATCCAGAAGTATTTGTAAATAAATTTTTGACTACAAAAACAACTACAAAAAACAATACAAGTCCAAGGATTATGTACGCCACAAATGCAATTGGATCTACTATGGCAGTGTCTCCGTTTAGCGCTGCAGCTTTGATCTCGTCGTCACCCTTTGATATTATTCTCGCCAGGAAAACAATACCGGCAACACCAAGTAAGCCAGCTACTATTTTTAATATTTTGTGTAAATTCATAATTAAAGTGGTCTTTTATTTTTTGTGTCTTACTAATAAGTCCATCAGTGTGATAGATGCATCTTCCATATCATTTACAATACTATCGATTTTAGCAATGATGTAGTTGTAGAAAATTTGAAGAATAATTGCAACAATAAGACCAAATACCGTTGTTAAAAGTGCTACTTTAATACCACCTGCTACCAATGAAGGTTGCATATCACCAGCAGCTTCAATTTTATCGAAAGCTTGAATCATACCAATTACCGTACCCATGAAACCAAGCATTGGTGCTAGAGCAATAAATAATGAAATCCAAGATACATTTTTCTCTAACTGACCCATCTGCACACCACCGTAAGCAACAACAGCCTTTTCAGCAGCATCAATATCCTCATCTGCTCTGTCAAGTCCTTGATAGAATATAGATGCAACCGGTCCTTTTGTGTTTCTACAAACTTCTTTAGCTGCTTCAATACCACCTGATGCTAAAGCGTCTTCTACATTCTGGGTTAATTTTTTAGTGTTTGTTGTTGAAAGATTTAAAAAGATAATTCTCTCTATTGCTATTGCTAGTCCTAATATTAAACATAAAAGTACAATTCCCATGAAACCAGGGCCACCTTCTATAAAACGCTTTTTTAATTCTTGGTGGAAACTCAAATCTTCACCAGATGCCTCTGCATCATCTTGAGTCATTGTTGTTACAGTTGCTGTTGCCGTTGCATATGTTGTAGCATTAGCATTAACAGTTCCGATAGCCATTAAACAAGTTATGGCAAGGATAGAAAATAATCTTTTCATTGTTCTTAATCTTAATTTAATTAGTTAAAGTGTTAAAGATAAAAAAAATAATGTAATCAAGGCCTAAAATATAAGCAGAGAGGAAGGGATTCGAACCCTCGATACCCTTTTGAGGTATACACACTTTCCAGGCGTGCGCCTTCGACCACTCGGCCACCTCTCTGTACATTTTTAACATAAAATTACAGGCTGGCAAATAACGAAAAAAACTTTAAACACTAAAATTTGAGGCGTTAATTTTAGGACATTTCACCTCTAAGAGGCTTTTCAAAATAGTATTGAAATTCTTGGGGTTTAATATTATACCCTATAAGGTACATCAATTTTGCCACGGCCGCCTCTGTTGTAATATCCTTTCCTGAAATAACACCAATTGATTTTAGCTTGGCGCTTGTTTCATATTGTCCCATGATAACACTGCCACCAGAGCACTGGGTTACATTAATAATGTAAATACCCTTGTCTATAGCATTCTTTAACAAGTTAATAAACCATTCTTCGTTAGTAGCATTACCAGAACCATAAGTCTCAATAATTAAGCCCTTCAAATTTTTTGCATCTAAAACCGCTTCAACAAATGGTTGTGAAATACCTGGGAATAGTTTTAGTACTCCAATATTGGTGTCTAATTGGGTTCTCACAATAAGATTGTTTCCCGTAAAATCCTCCCGTCGCAAGAATTCATGGTTAATCTTAAGATGAACGCCAGACTCAGCAAGCATGGGGTAATTTGGTGAGGCAAAAGCTTCGAAGTGATCTGCATTTATTTTTGTCGTTCTGTTTCCTCGGTAAAGTTTGTATTCAAAATATAGGCAAACTTCTCTTATTATTGGCTTGCCATCCTTGTGAAGAGATGCCAGTTGTATTGAGGTAATTAAATTTTCTTTGGCATCTGTACGTAAATCTCCAATTGGTAATTGAGATCCTGTAAAAATTACAGGTTTGTCTAAATACTCCAACATGAAACTTAATACCGATGCAGAGTAACTCATTGTATCACTTCCATGAAGTACAATAAAACCGCTATAATTTTCATAGTTTATCTCGATGATCCTTGCAATGGCCTCCCAATAGATTGGGCTCATATTAGAAGAATCTATTGGATCATCAAAAGACACTGTTTCAATATTGCAGTCCAACAGTCTTATTTCAGGAATTTTGACTAATAAGCTATTGAAGTCAAACGCTTTTAAAGTACCTGTTGTGGGTTCTTTAATCATCCCAATTGTTCCACCTGTATAAATAAGAAGTATGTTTTGCCTATCCATCTTTAAATGCCAAATACACTTTTCGAATTATCCGTTGTAATTTGTGCAATTTCTTTGATATCCATATCATAAAGTTCGGATAATTTTTCTAATACTTTAATTATGTATAGACTTTCATTGCGTTTACCTCTGTAAGGCTTTGGTGCTAAATAAGGCGCATCGGTTTCTATAACAATGTGCTTCAAGTCTATCTGATTAATAAACTGATCTATTTTACCATTTTTAAAGGTAACTACGCCACCAATCCCTAATTTCATATTATAAGATAGTGCTTTTTGTGCTTGCTCTAAATTTCCCGTAAAACAGTGAAAAATCCCAAAGAGGTCATTAGAATTTTCTTCCTCGAGCACCTTAAATATTTCGTCAAATGCGTCTCTACAATGAATAACAATGGGCAGGCCGTACTGCTTTGCCAATTTTATCTGATGTTTAAATGCCTCTATTTGAATTCCAAGTGTTGATTTATCCCAATACATGTCAATACCTATTTCACCAACAGCAAAAAATTTCCGCTTCGCGAGCATCTCTTCCACATGTGCCAATTCAGTTTTATAGTTTTCTTTGACATGCGTTGGATGAAGGCCCATCATAAGAAAAATATTCTCAGGAAATTGACGCTCTAGCTGTAGCATTGCATCTGTATAAGTTGAGTCTATCGCTGGAATGAAAAACCGCTTTATATCTGCATCAATTGCGCGCTTAATCATTTCGTTTCTATCATCTTCAAAAGCTTCGCTATACAAATGGGTATGTGTGTCTGTTATAATCATTTTGCAAAAGTAACGGATTGGTATATATTTACACAAAGTGATACTATGGAATCTTTACAGGACTTTCTTCTTAACAAGGGTTATTCTAAAATCAAACTAAAATTTACTAAAACCAACCATTTTGAAATTAGAGCATACATCAATGGTGTAAAAGGGCGTTTTATTTTAGACACAGGTGCATCCAGTAGTTGTGTTGGATTTGAAGCTGTAGATAGATTTAAATTAAAAGTTAAAGATTCTGAAATTAGAGCGGTTGGTGCTGGCGCATCTAATTTGGAAACTAAAATTTCAAAATCTAACAATTTGAAAATCGGTAGATGGAAAAGAAGCCGTGTTGTTCTTATATTATTTAACCTCTCGCATGTAAATAATGGTCTAATAAATCACAATGCAGAGCCAGTTGATGGTATTATTGGTGCCGACATCCTCAAGAAAGGTAAAGCTGTGATAGATTATCAAAAAAAATACCTTTATTTAAAAATGAAGGATGTTTCTTTACAGAATCATGCTTAGTATCAAATTAAAGGTAAAAACGAATTAAGTCATGAAACCAGCTATTGTTATTGCAGATGATCATCCTTTGGTCTTAAAAGGCTTGACGGACTTTTTAACTGAAAAGAAATATAATCTCATCGCCAGTGCCAACAATGGAAAAGTAGCGCTCTCTTTAATAAAAGCACATCAACCAGATATAGCTATACTTGATATTAAAATGCCTTTTTATACTGGTTTAGAAATCGCACAAAAGTGCAAGGAATCTAATTTGCCTACAAAAATCATTTTGATAACTCTGGAAAAAGAAGAATCAACATACAAAGAAGCCAAAAACCTTGGTATTTATGGTTATGTTTTAAAAGAGTTTGCGCTGGAAGAAATTGAAAACTGTATTGCCTCAGTGGTTAACGGACACGCCTATTTTAGCCCAGAGCTTATCGCCTATATAAAAAGAGATGATACTCCAAAGCAATTAAAAAATCTCACTCCAACAGAATTGAAAATTCTAAAACGAATCTCAAAAAATAAGACTGCAAAAGAAATTGGTGAGGAATTATGCTGTTCCCCTCGTACAGTCGAAAAACATAAAAGCCATATTATCAGAAAACTAAATATTTCGAAAACACCTAACAGCCTTCTTAAATGGGCTAAAGAACATCAAAAGCATTTGGCTTAAAATATACGTAAGGTTACGTATAGTATCGTATTAATTTATTTTTGATCTTTACATTGTTATTAATTAAGGGTTAATAACGAGCTATTAATTAGTTCTTAGGGGATTATTAGAGCCTTGAACAACTTGTTCGAGGCTCGTTTTTTTATGAACTATTAAAAATACGTAAGGTTACGTATAGTATGGCTTTGTTATTATCCTCATCTTTACATTGCTATTAATCGGACGCCTCAGATTAAATTCTGAAAAGCTCTGGATTAATTGCTTTTTCCAGAGCTTTTTTAAATATCATATTATGAATACGTTAAACAAAAATGCTACTAAAAAGGATAAGATAGTTATAGGTTTTTTAATTGTATGTTCAATTATAGTAGTATCAGCCAACGTTGCAGTTAATTTTTTTAGTTAATTTTAGTTAGTTGTTCTTTAAGTAAGTAATTACAAGAACAAAAAAAGCGCAATCTATCCAGTTGCGCTTTTTTTATTCTGTCCATTTAAAATACTTTACATCTCCAAAGCTTTCTTTGGATCATTATCCATTAACAACTCTATTGGATTTTCTAAGGCTTCTTTAACTGCTACCAAGAATCCTACAGACTCCTTGCCATCAATTATTCTATGATCGTAAGATAAGGCAACATACATTATAGGACGTATTTCCACCTTACCATTTACTGCAACAGGTCGCTCAACAATATTGTGCATACCAAGGATACCACTTTGCGGTGGATTTATAATGGGTGTAGAAAGCATACTTCCAAAAACACCTCCGTTAGATATTGTAAACGTACCTCCTGTCATTTCATCTACTGTGATTTGACCATCTCGTGCTCTAATTGCCAAACGCTTCACCTCAGATTCAACACCTCTGAACGTAAGGTTCTCAGCATTTCTTATCACTGGAACCATTAATCCTTTTGGACCAGACACTGCAATACTTATATCACAAAAATCATAGGATATCATTTCCTTTCCATCTATCATTGAATTCACAGCAGGATACATTTTAAGTGCCCTTACAACAGCTAACGAAAAGAAGCTCATAAAGCCTAAACTTACGCCGTGTTTTGCTTTAAAATCCTCCTTGTACTGTTTTCTAAGATCAAAAATTGGCGTCATGTCTACCTCATTAAATGTGGTTAACATTGCTGTTGTGTTCTTGGCTTCAACTAGTCGCTCTGCAACCTTGCGTCTTAGCAAAGACATTTTTGTGCGTGAACTACTTCTATTGCCTCCTGTTGGCGTTCCCATTGAAGGCACAGCATTTACAGCATCATCTTTTGTTATTCTTCCATCTTTACCTGTACCCTGTACCGTTGAAGCATCTATACCTTTTTCTGCCAATATCTTTTTAGCTGCTGGACTCGCTGTACCAGTAGCATACGTTTTGGTTTCTTGGGTGACTGCTGCAGGTTTACCCTCTTCCTTCTTAGGTGTTTCTTCCGTCTTCTTTTCTTCAGTAGGTGCTCCGTTACCATCACCTTCCGGTTTTGATGCACTCGTATCAATTAAACAAACTACCTCACCAACTGCTACGGCATCACCTTCTTCAGCTTTTAAAGTAATTGTGCCACTCGCTTCTGCAGGTAGTTCTAGGGTTGCCTTATCACTATCTACTTCTGCAATTGCTTGGTCTTTTTCTACATAATCCCCATCTTCTACCAACCACTCTGCAATTTCTACTTCTGTAATGGATTCGCCTGGTGAAGGCACTTTCATTTCTAAAATCATGGACTTATTTATTTAAGCTCTATTTTGAGTTTTTATTGTACTTCTTTTGATTGTTCTTGGTAATATCAAAAACAAAATCTATTACTTCTTGATGTCTCATCTTAGAGCGTAATGAACTTCCTGCTGCAGGTGCACTGTAAGGCCTTCTGCTTGCTGCCCTAAAATTTTTGGCTTCATCAAAATGCATTAAAATATGGCTGTACGCACCCATATTACGCGGTTCTTCCTGTGCCCAGACAATGTCGTCAGCGTTTTTATACTTTTTTATAACGTCTTTCATCGCTTCAACTGGCAAAGGAAATAATTGCTCAACTCGCACTAAAGCAACATCTTGACGCTCTAGTTTTTCTCTTTCATCCAACAAATCATAGTAAAATTTACCTGTAACAAAAACCAGTGTTCTCACATTATTTTGCTCAACCTCAGCGTCATCAATCAAGGTTTGAAAACTACCGTTTGCAAATTCATCGACAGTTGAAATTACTTTAGGATGTCTCAATAAGCTTTTTGGCGTAAAAACAATTAGAGGTTTTCGGTAATTGGCCTTCATTTGTCTTCTCAAAAGATGGAACATATTTGCAGGTGTGGTACAATCTGCCACAAACATATTGTCCATGGCACATAGTTGTAGATAACGCTCCATACGACCTGATGAGTGCTCTGCCCCTTGCCCTTCATAACCATGAGGTAGTAACATGACAAGTCCATTCTGTGTTTTCCATTTATCCTCTCCTGCAGATATGTACTGATCTATCATAATTTGGGCTCCATTACTAAAATCCCCAAATTGTGCTTCCCAAATGGTGAGCGTATTAGGACTTGCCATGGCATAGCCATAGTCAAATCCAACAACTCCATATTCTGATAATGAAGAATTAAAAATATTAAACTGTCCCTGATCCTCTGCGACGTTTTTTAATAAAATGATTTCTTCCTCACTATCTTCTACTTTCACAACCGCATGTCGGTGTGAGAACGTTCCTCGCTCTACATCCTGACCTGAAATTCTAACATTATAGCCTTCTTTTAAAAGTGTACCATAAGCCAAATGCTCTGCCATTGACCAGTCTAAACGGTTTTCGTCAAACATGGTTTGTCTAGACTCTACCAAACGTTGTATTTTTCTTATAAATTTTTTGTCTTTTGGTAATGAGGAGATCGCTTTAGTTACCGCCTTGAGGCTTTTTTGTGAAACCCTAGTGTCTATCGGTTTCATCATTTCCACCTCATCAACCCGCACAAAATCCTTCCATTGCTCTTGCATGAATGGAGAAATAATTGTCTTTTCTATCTTTCTGGAATCTACTAATTTTTCTTCAAGTTTTTCCTTGTATTCTTTTTCTATTTGAGACACATATTCCTTGTCTATTATGCCTTCAGCCAGCAGTCGTGCGGCATAAATATCTCGTGGATTTTTGTGTTTGGATATTGCTTTATACAAAAGTGGTTGGGTAAACTTAGGTTCGTCACCTTCATTATGTCCATATTTTCTGTAGCCAAGTAAATCAATGAACACATCACGTTTAAATTGCATTCTAAAATCTAACGCAAAGAGTGTGGCATGCACGACGGCTTCTGCATCGTCTGCATTAACGTGCATTACAGGTGATAAGGTAACTTTACCCACATCTGTACAATAGGTACTTGAACGACCATCTAGATAATTAGTAGTAAATCCTATTTGATTATTCACCACAATATGCACAGTGCCATTGGTTTTATAGCCATCTAGTTTGGCCATTTGTACAACCTCGTACACTAATCCTTGTCCGGCGATGGCGGCGTCTCCATGCACTACTATTGGCAAAACTTGAGATTTGTCCTTAATCTCATTTTTATCTTGCTTGGCCCTTGCTATCCCTTCTACAACAGCACCAACAGTTTCTAAATGTGAAGGATTTGGTGCGATACTTAAATTTATGCGTTTCCCTGTATCAGTTGCTCTATCACTTGTCCATCCTAAATGGTATTTTACATCACCATCAAAGATTTCTTCTTCATAATCCTTACCGTCAAATTCGCTGAAAATGTCCTTTGCAGATTTTCCAAAAATATTTGTGAGTGTATTAAGTCTTCCTCTATGCGCCATCCCCATTACAAATTCCTTAACACCATATTCTGCTGCTTTTTCTATCATGGCATCAAGCGCAGGAATAAGTGATTCATTCCCTTCTAATGAAAATCGTTTTTGCCCTACATATTTAGTGTGTAAGAAGGACTCAAAGGAGACCGCTTCGTTTAGTTTTCTAAGTATATTTTTCTTTTGATCTGACGTAAACTGAGGGTGATTATCGTTAACGTTCAGTTTATCCTGAATCCATTGGATTTCCTCAGGCTTTCTTATATACATGTACTCAACACCAATTGAATCACAATAAATTCGCTCTAGGTGATCAATTATAACTTGTAAGGTATTTGGTCCTAAACCAATAACTTCTCCAGCAGAAAAAACGGTTTGTAAATCATCCTGGGATAATTCAAAATTCTCAAGTGCTAAAGTTGGCACATATTTACGTCTTGCACGGACCGGATTGGTTTTGGTAAACAAATGGCCCCTACTTCTGTAACCATCAATTAATTTAACAACCTGAAATTCCTTGTGAAGTTGTTCTGGGATCTGGGTAGAAACACCTTCGACTATTTCACCGTCGAAACCATAATTTTCAGAGCCAAAATCATACCCTTGAAAAAAGGCTCTCCAGCTAGGTTCTACAGAATCAGGATTTTTTAAATATTGGTCGTATAAATCAGCAAAATAAGCTGTGTGCGCTGCGTTGAGAAAGGAATATTTATCCATTACTTTTTTTGAGCCGTTGACGTTTCAACAAAATTTCTCCAAAAATACAACTTTTACCAAATATAGATATGGTTTTATTATATTTATAACAAATAGAAAACCCGAATTATAGAGATGGCAAAATTGAACACCAATAACCTCAAAAGATTATGTTTTTATTTAATATTTACTGCGTTTTTTAGCACTTTTTCATTTGCGCAAAACACCTTTAATGGTCCAAGTAATTTTTGGGATAATGTCCAGTTTGGAGGTGGCCTTGGTCTAAACTTTGGCAACGGCTTTTTTACGGGAGCCATTTCACCAAATGCATTATATAGATTTAGCCCATTTGTAGCGACAGGCGTTGGACTAAACTTTCAATACAGTTCACAACGCGATGTTTTTAAATCTACTGTAGTTGGTGGAAGTGTCATTGGTTTATTTAGTCCGGCAAGGGAAATTCAACTTTCCACGGAATTCGAGCAGCTTTATGTAAATAGGGATTTTGATCAACAGTTTATTTCCAATGCAGATGACAGCTATTGGTATCCAGCCCTTTTTCTTGGTGTGGGCTATACTAGTGGGCGCATGACATTTGGTATACGGTATGATGTACTTTATGACGAAGATAAAAGCATTCAGCCCGAAGCTTGGATGCCCTTTGTGAGATTTTGGTTTTAACAAAAATTACACCCATATTAAAACTATTCCCATACTAAAAGAAAGTAACAAACAGAATCTCCTGTCAAAATTTTACGATTAACTAAAATTGGGCTCTTAACCTTAATTATTAATTAGAAATACAAAAAAAAACAAGTTGCCTTCTAGTGTTTAATTTTTACTGATAAATATCAGTTAATTAAAAATATTATAATCTGAAATTTGCAGGGTGATATCACAATTATTACATAAAACCACTGCCCTGCTTCTTACCATTCTATTATTAGCAAATAATCTCAATAATATTATTATTGTAACCGATTTTGTGGTTAATCAAGATTTTATTGCGAAAACGCTCTGTATTCAAAAAGAGGAACAAAAAGGATGCATGGGTAAATGCTATTTAAAAAAACAATTGGAGGAAGCGTCTACACAAGACGAGAAGCAACCTTTACAAATTCAAAACAGAATTGAATTATCGTTATTTATTTTAGCTGACAAAGATTTGTCAGTCAAAACAAAATCATCTTTTCAATTTAATAAAAAGAATCTTTTCTTTTATAACAAAGGCTTAACACCTTTTCAGATCGTTTTTGAAATAACACATCCTCCAGAAAAATCTGCATAACGCATTTTATTTAACCCAATGATTTACAATCAAGCGGTTGCTTCAAGAATATAACATAAACAAAAAAGCAGTTATGTATTTTTATAAAACATTACTAATTAGGGCAGTCTTGACCCTAGTGCTTGCATTTGTATCAATTTCAACAAATGCTCAAAAAAAGATAAAAGCACAACTTCTTGACATTTCAAATGCGGCACCCATTGTAGGAGCTTCCTTTAAATATGGAACCCAAAATGGCACAACCGATACAAATGGCAATTTTTATTTTATTTACGAAAAAGGTGAGACATTATATCTTTCGCATATAAACTATAGTGAATGGTCTTTGGACGATTCTCAAGTAATTGATCTTAGTAACCTAGGCATTATATATAAAGAACAAGTAACCATTGACCTTTATCCCGTCACTGTAATTTCATTACGATCAAAGAAAAGTCCAATAGAAGAAGTTCAGCTAGAGTATAGCGATCAACTAGCTCATGATGCAGCATCAATTTTACGCAAAAACCCTTCAATAAATGCCGTCATAAAAGGAGGTAGCTATGGATTTGATCCTGTTTTTAGAGGATTCAAATACGATCAACTCAACATTGTATTAAACGGAGCACAAAGTGCTACAGCGGCATGTCCTAACCGTATGGATCCTCCGACAAGCCAAATGGCACCAAATATGTTAAATCGTATTGAAATACTCAAAGGTCCTCATGCATTGCGCTATGGCACTGGCTTTGGCGCAACCATCAATTTCATACCTGAAGAGCTCAGATTTACAAACAAAAACGACCTTTACGGTAGAGTGTCTACCGGTTACGATGGTAACGGAAATGTATTCAGAAATGAAGGCTTGGTAGGTTTTAGCGGAAAATTTCACGATGTTGCGTTTTTTAGTTCTTGGTCACAAGGCAATGACTATACCACAGGTAATGGTGATGAAGTAGCTTCTGATTTTAACAGAGGTAGCTTTGGAACAAATTTAGGTTTCAAAATTACCGAAAATCAGCAACTGAGACTATCTGCAGTGTATAACGTTGCTAGGGATGCCGATTTTCCCGCTTTGCCAATGGACTTAAGAAAGGATGATACGTGGTTATTTAATTTGAGGCATGATGTAACAATTGAGAAAAAACATTTAAACTCTTGGAACACCACGGTATTTGGCTCCTTTGTTGATCATTTAATGGATAACTTGCTTAAACCTTTAGACCCAAGAATGCTAAATGCCCAGACCAACGCAACCACCTACAATTTTGGCGGTAGAACAGAGGGAATCTGGTATTTTAATAAATCTAAACTTTTTGCTGGTGCAGATTTTAGACAAGAAGGTGCAGATGGCACACGAGAGCGAGAATTTCTTATGGGCCCAAATGCAGGGAATACGTTTAACGATAATGTATGGTTAGATAGTAATATTGCAAAAACAAGTCTATTTGCAGAATATCATTTTAAAATCAATAAAATGAAAGCTGTTGTATCATCACGTCTAGAATATAACAATGGTACTATTAATAATCTTGCAGAGGAATTTGAACAAACCAATGACAATTTGGACATTTCACAATTTAATCCTAGTTTCAGTTTTGGCTTAACGAGAAAATTAGATAACAAAGCTTCGCTAGGTCTTTGGATAGCTAGAGCTCAACGTAGTGGTGGTCTTACCGAGCGTTATATCAATTTTTTTCCTGTAGGCCAGGATCCATATGAATTAGTTGGTAATCCGCAATTAGCTCCAGAGGTTAACAATCAAGTTGACCTCACATTTCAGTGGCAAGACAAAAAGACTTCTCTTAATGTCGATATTTTTGCAGGTTATCTTCAAGATTTCATATCATCTTTCATTGATACAGATCTTTCTCCAAGACTACCTATGAGCCCAGGCGTAAGGCGCTTTACAAATATTAAAGACGCTTTTAAAACAGGATTTGAGATCAATTGGCATCAGCAAATACTTAATAATCTAGTTCACCAAGTTGGCGTTGCTTACACCTATGCTGAAGACTTAGAACGTGACCAGCCACTGCCAGAAATTGCACCTTTAGATTTTAGATACACCTTAACAGGCAATTTTCTCAATGAAAAGTTATTACCAGAGATAGCTTTTAGACACGTGTTGGAACAATCGCGTATTTCTCCAGAATTTGGCGAAACAGAGACACCATCATTTTCCAGACTAGATTTTAGAGTAGCATATCAATTTTCAGAATCTAGTAATATTACTGGTGGTATAAATAACATATTTAATGCTTACTATTATGAGCATCTTAATAGATCTGTAAGAGGAAATAATCTTCCTATCTATGCTCCAGGACGAAACGCATATGTTTCGGTTAATTTTACTTTCTAAGCAAACTCTTTAAGGGCTCAATTATTTTATTGCCTCATTCAATTTTTAAAATTTTAAAAATTGAATGAGGTTTTATTTAAGAAATAATAATTTAATTTTAACTTGTGACTACTATATAAACTATCCCATATGAAATCAATAGAAAAACTTATTTATCTGTTAGCAATCGCATTTTTTTTCAATTGTGGTGAAAACAAAAAAACCGAAAATGTTAGCTATGGCAAAACTGACACACAGAAGGTACCAGCATCAGAGCGTGTAGATTTAAAAAACAAGGGTGTAGGTCCTATTACATCCGTAGACTTACCGTTAGTAGTTGACGAAGAATTAGCCAAAAATGGGGAAGAAGTTTATAGCAAATTATGTCTTGCCTGCCATATGGTTGATCAAAAATTCATAGGTCCTTCACCTAAAGGTATCCTTAAACGCAGGAGCCCTGAATGGGTAATGAATATGATTATAAATCCCGAAAAAATGGTAAAGGAAGATCCGCTGGCTAAAGACTTATTGGAAGAATATAATGGCTCACCAATGGTAAGTCAAAATGTAAGCAAGGAAGAAGCAAGAGCAATTTTAGAATACTTTAGGACACTTTAATATACATTTCGAAACCATACCTTTTGCCACTCGCGTTGAAGAATTAAAAAAGTAACCGCTTCAGATATTTTTTGAGTATTGGTTTCCTCTATTTGCCTAATTTTTAGTTCGGACACATCTACTTGATATAGCAAATTGAGATAATCTGAAAACTTATTTTCAATAAGATATTGTATAGTTTCTTGCAGTACTAATTTTAGGCTTGTTGGTAAGGTTTCCTTGTCAAACTCCAAATCTATATTGGCGTATAGCAAATCTTTATTGAGCTGAACTATTAGCTTTTTGTATAGATTTAGTTCTTCGGCCTTAACTATGAGCTCATTAAACGTTGCAGGCAAAGCCATTATACACGTCGTTTCATTAATTGTTCGCCAAAAAGTCGCAAAACTTGCTTATTCTCATTTGCAATATTAATTGAATCTAAAACGCTGAAAGCGCTATTCGTATAGTCTTTAACAGCAACTTGGGTTGCTTCTTCTGCGCCGGAAGCTTCGAACAAAGCCTTGACCTTGTTAACTTTTTCATCTTTTTCTATACTTTGGTTGCCCATAATATCAATTAAGGAGTCTTGTTGCTTTTGTGTTCCTAATTCCAAAGTTTTAAGATAGAGGTATGTTTTTTTATTCTCAATGATATCGCCACCTACTTGCTTGCCAAAAGTTTCGGGATTACCAAAGGCATCTAAATAATCGTCTTGCAACTGAAAAGCAATACCTAAAAGACGCCCAAAATCATAAATGGCTTTCTGATCAGTATGAGATGCATTCGCAACAATTGCTCCCATTTGCATTGCGGCACCCACCAGTACAGCTGTCTTGTACTCAATCATTTTGAGATACTCTTGTATGGTTACATCATTTCTTGTTTCAAAATCTATATCGTACTGTTGCCCTTCACATACTTCCAGTGCTGTTCTACTAAAAAGTGTAATGAGCGACTTGAAAGTATCTGAATCATAACTTTCAAAAAACTGATATGCCATAATCAACATTGCATCTCCAGAAAGGATTCCTGTATTTAAATCCCACTTGTCATGTACGGTTTGCTTTCCCCTTCTAATGGGAGCTTCGTCCATTATATCGTCATGAACTAAAGTAAAGTTATGAAACACCTCTACAGCCAATGCAGCATTAAGTGCTTGTTTTGCATCTACTCCAAAAACCTCAGCAGACATTAACGTCAAAACAGGTCTTAAACGCTTACCTCCTAATTTAAGGATGTATGTTATAGGCTCATATAAGTTTGATGGATCCTTGGATACTGCATAATTCTCAAGGTAATCGATAACTAAACTCTGATAGGTCTCAATCTTTTGCATAATACAAATTAAAGCTTTAAGCCTCTTTTAAGCTAATGTTAATCATGTTAAATTAATATTAAAACTTAGGAAACTTTTTTTGTTTTTAAAGTTTCCTCGTTTAAATTTGCCATTTCAATTATGAGAGAAAAGATTATACATAAGGCATCTGAATTATTTCTAACACTTGGTTTTAAAAGTGTAACGATGGACGATATTGCTTCCGCGATGGGCATATCTAAAAAAACTATATATGTTCATTTTAATAATAAAACTAAACTAGTTGAGGCTGTAACATTTACATTATTTGAAAATATCTGCGATGGTATCGATTGCATTTGTTTAGACGCAAAAAACCCTATTGAAGAGTTATACGATATAAAGATGTTTGTGATGCAACATTTAAAAAATGAACAAGCATCACCCATTTTTCAATTAAAAAAATATTACCCAAATATTCATGATGCATTAAAAAGCAAGCAATTTGAAAAAATGCACCAGTCCGTTTCAGAAAGTCTTACAAAAGGCATAGAAACAAAATTGTTTAGACCAAATATAGACGTAGAGTTTATCGCTAGACTTTATTTCAACGGGATGACTGGTATTAAAGATGAAACCATCTTTCCTAGGGATAAATTTTCTATGGAATATTTAATTGAAAACTTCTTAGAGTACCATCTAAGAGCCATTGTAACTGAAAGAGGGTTCGAAATCCTAACTCAATTTATAACTAAAAATCAATCTTAAGAAATGAAATATATACCTAACCTGTTTTTTCTTTTATTTTTTATAACTGGGTTTGCTCAAGATATTCCAAGCAGTTTAAGCCTTCAAGAAGCCATAGATTATGCATTAAAGAATAATAGACAAGCTAAAAATGCAGCTAGAGACATTGAAGCTGCTAAACAACAAAAATGGGAAACTACCGCGACAGGATTACCTCAGATAAATGCTAATGTCAATTACCAAAACTTTCTAAAGCAACAGGTTTCTTTACTCCCAAACGCCGCTTTTGATAATAGGCAAGGAATAATTGATACTGTTGAAGAATTTTTTAATCTTAGTGCTAATGGTTCACCTCAACCGCTTGATGGCTTCACCGAGATTATCTTTGGCACAAAACAAAATGTTAATGCATCTGCCTCATTGAGCCAACTCTTGTTTGATGGTTCGTATTTGGTCGGATTACAATCTGCAAAGGTATTTCTTGAAATATCAAAAAATGCCAAAGATAAAACCGATCTCGAAGTAAGAGAAAGTGTAATTAATGCATACGGTAATGTTTTATTGGCTCAAGAAAGTGTCATTATTTTAGAAAAAAATATTAGCGTTCTTCAAAAAAATCTAGATGAAACAACCAAGATTTTCGAAAATGGTCTTGAAGAAGAAGAAAGTGTAGAGCAATTACAAATCACATTAGCGAATCTTCAAAGTAATCTAAATAATAGCAAACGTCTTAGTGGAATTGCATATCAGATGTTTAATATCGCTATTGGTGTAGACTACAATGCTAATATTGCACTCACTGACAATCTTGAAAGTCTTACCGAAAAAAATATCTCCTTAGACGTTATAGTAGAAGAAAATGATGTAACCTCAACGGTAGAATATAAGATTGCTGCGAACGATAAAGAATCTAAAGCGCTCTTACTTAAGCTTGAAAAAAGTAAAGCGCTTCCTAGATTAAGTGCTTTTCTAAATGGTGGTTATTTAGGTTTTAGTGACCAATTTACATTCTTTGACAGTGATCAAAGATGGGCCGGTTTTTCAGCATTTGGATTTAATCTTGATATTCCGATATTTAGTTCGGGAATGCGCAGTGCCGCAACACAACGTGCACGCATTAATCTTGAAAAGGCAAAGGACGATTTAACTGAGACAGAGCAGTTATTAAATTTACAAATCCAGACTGCAAAAAGCAATTATAAATTTGCATCTGAAGATTACTTCAACAAAAAACGAAATCTAGAACTTGCAGAACGTATTGCACAAAAAAACGAAACTAAATTCTTTGAAGGTATTGGCTCTAGTTTTGAGTTAAGACAAGCACAAACACAGCTTTATGATGCCCAACAGCAAATACTTCAAACCATGCTAGACGTAATTAATACGAAAGCAGAATTAGAAACTATAACAAATACACCATCCAAATTTTAAAATAATCATCATGAGAAAAATAGCAACTGTTTCTATAATAAGCGTCCTTTTATTTACCTGTTCAGGATCCGATAAAAAGCAGAGTATTGAAGACATTATAGGCTCCAACGATATCACTACCATTCAAGCCAAAAAGAACGAATTGGTAAATGAACAGCAACTACTAGCTCAGGAAATTAAGCAACTAGATGAAAAACTAAAGGAGATAAGTCCAGATAGAAATATTCCTTTAATTACTACACTAACTGCTAAGGCAGAAGAGTTTAAACATTATATTGAACTTCAGGGCAGTGTAGAAACCAAAAAAAATGTAGTAATTACTCCAGAGATGCCAGGAATTTTAACACGCGTTTACGTAAAGGAAGGAGATAAGGTGTACAAAGGACAGCTACTCGCAAAAATTGATGATGGTGGATTAAGTCAACAATTGTCAGCGTTGCAAATTCAGGTAGATTTGGCAAAAACTACATATGAACGCCAAAAGAGATTATGGGAACAACAAATAGGCAGTGAAATTCAGTTCTTACAAGCCAAATCAACTTACGAAAGCAATTTAGAATCTATAAATCAACTAAAACAGCAATTGGCAAAGTCTAACGTAAGAGCTCCATTCTCTGGGGTTATAGACGATGTTATAACAGAGCAAGGTAATGTTGTTGCTGCTGGCCAAACACAACTTATGCGAATTGTTAATCTTAACGATATGTATATAGAAACAGATGTCCCAGAAAGTTATATAACTAGCGTTGTCAAGGGTAAAGAAGTAGAGATTACCTTTCCCGTGTTGGGAGAAACTGTTTTCTCTTCTGTTAGACAAACAGGAAATTTCATAAATCCAGCAAATAGAACATTCAAAGCAGAAGTTGTTGTGCCAAATAAAAGCAAGAACATTAAACCTAACCTTACCGCGAGATTAAAGATAAATGACTATAGTAGTGAAAACGCCATTCTCATACCTCAAAGTATTATTTCCGAGAATTCATTAGGTGATCAGTATGTATATGTAATAAAAGATAAAGAAGATGACAACGCAGTAGCGCACCAAACCATTATCCAAACGGGTAAAACACAAGGCGACAAAATTGAAATATTATCTGGAATAAAAGCTGGTGAAGAACTTATAGTGGAAGGTGCAAGAAGTGTAAAAAACAAACAATCTGTTAAGGTTAAAAACTAACATCAATGACTAAAAAGAAATTCAAAAAGGTAGTTGATAAAGAGTTTAAATTATCCTCTTGGGCCATACACAACAAAACCACAATGTATGTAGCCATAGTTATGATTTTATTCCTGGGTATATCTGCGTATTTTAATATGCCGAGAGAGAGCTTCCCAGAAATAAAGGAAACCAAGATTTATATAAGCACGTTATTTCCAGGAAATACGGCTGAAGACATTGAAAAATTACTTACTGACCCACTAGAAGACAAACTAAAAAATGTAAGTAATGTTGTAGAGATTACCTCAACCTCACAGGAAGATTACTCTATGGTCATTGTAGAATTTGATGAAGACATTTCAGTAGAAGCCGCTAAGCAGAAAGTCAAAGATGAAATAGATAGTGAGACTGCAGGAGAAGACTGGCCTACATTTAACGGTGCTAAAGTTGAACCAAATGTTTTTGAATTGAGCTTGTCTGAAGAAATGCCAATATTAAACATAAACATTTCTGGGGATTACCCCGTTGAGCGCTTAAAAGAATTTGGTGAATATCTTGAAGACGAAATTGAAGACTTACCAGAAATCAAGCAGGTAGATATTCGTGGTGCACAGGAAAAAGAAGTAGAAGTTGCAGTAGATGTCTATAAAATGATGGCATCTAGGGTAAATTTTAATGATATAACAGGTGCTATTAGTAACGGCAACATGACTATGTCTGCTGGAAATTTTATTACTAGTGGACAAAGAAGAACAATAAGGATAATAGGTGAAATCGAATCTCCAGACGACTTAGAAAACTTTGTGGTTAAGTCAGAAAATAATAGTCCCATTTACCTTAAAGATATTGCTACAATTAAATTTAGACCAAAAGACAAAACAACATATGCAAGAGAATTAAACCCGGAAACTAATATCGGTGAAGCCGTTGTTATGCTGGATGTTAAAAAGCGATCTGGCAAAAACATGGTTGCTGCAGCAGAAAAGATTGAACAAATTGTTAATAAAGCAAAAACAGAAATTTTTCCGCCAGATTTAAGGATTACAACAACAAATGATCAATCATCTAAAACAATAGGGCAAGTTGATGATCTTGTTAACAACATCATCTTCGGGATTATTCTAGTAGTTACCGTTCTCATGTTTTTCTTAGGATTTAAAAATGCTCTTTTCGTAGGGTTTGCCATACCAATGTCAATGTTTATGTCCTTAATGATTTTAAATCTATTAGGATATACTATGAACACCATGATTCTTTTTGGCTTAATAATGGGGTTGGGTATGTTAGTAGATAACGGAATTGTTGTTGTAGAAAACGTTTACAGGCTTATGGATGAAGAAGGCTTGTCCAGATTAGAAGCCGCTAAAAAAGGAATAAGTGAAATCGCTTTTCCAATTATTATTTCTACTGCAACCACAGTGGCTGCATTTATTCCTTTGGGATTATGGCCAGGACTGATGGGACAATTTATGATTTACTTCCCAATTACGCTTTCTGTTGTTTTAGGATCTTCTTTAGTTGTTGCAATATTCTTTAATTCCGTTTTAGTTTCTCAGTTTATGACAACTGAAGACAAAGAAATGCCTCTTAAACAAATAGTGAGAATATCTATTATACTAATTGGTTTTGGTGCAATTATAGTAATTTTTGGTGGCGCATATAGAGGATTGGGAACTTTAATGATTGTTACTGTAATACTACTTTGGATTTATAGATTAATTTTAAGAAACGCTTCAATTGGTTTTCAAACTAAAGTTTTAACCAGACTTGAAAACGCTTATGAAAACACCCTTACTACATCCTTAAGAAGTTGGAGACCGGTTGCAATAGCAATAGGAAGTCTGTTATTATTTTTTATAGCATCTGGAAGTTTTGGCGCATCAGTAGCTAGCCAACGCACAAAAATTGAGTTCTTCCCAGATAATAAGCCAAATCAGATTATAGTATATATTGAATATCCTGAAGGAACCGATATAGAAAAAACAAATAAAATTACAAAAGATATCGAGAGCAAGGTTTATGCTATTCTGAATAACCCAGAATATATTTCGGAGGGAAGTAATTTTATGGTTGAAAGCGCCGTGTCCCAAGTTGGTGAAGGGGCAGGAAATCCTATGACAGACGGTGGATCTGTAGCAGAAATGCCGCACAAAGGTAAAATTACGGCATCTATGCGAGAGTATAAATTTCGTAAGGGTAAAGATAGCGAAGATCTACGTCAAAAAGTACAACAGGCCCTTACAGGAATTTATCCAGGTGTTTTAATTTCTGTTGAAAAGGATGCCAACGGCCCACCGGTTGGACCACCAATTAATATTGAAATTGAAGGAGACGATTATGACGAGCTAATTGCTGTTGCAGAGCGTATGCGTACGTTTATAAATTCAAAAAATATTGCGGCAATAGACGAGCTGAAGATTGATGTAAATAAAGACAAACCTGCAATGCAAGTGGTTGTTGATCGCGAAAAAGCCGGTGAATTAGGCGTTAGTTCAGGACAAGTTGGCCAGCAATTAAGGAATTCCTTATTTGGCACTAAAGCAGGTATCTATAAAGAAAACGGTGACGATTTTGATATTTACGTCCGATTTAATGAAGACCTGCGCTATAACAAAAGTGCGCTGTTCAATCAAAAAATAATATTTAGGGATATGGCTTCAGGCCAAATCAGGGAGATTCCGGTTTCGACTGTTGCAAAACAAAACAATAATTCCGGCTTCAGTGCAATAAAGCATAGAGATACTAAACGTGTTGTAACAGTTTACTCTTCACTAGCACCTGGTTATGTAGATGCACAAGCTGTGGTAACCCGAATTCAAAATGAAATGAAAAATTTTGAAGAACTACCAATGGATATAAAAATTGACTATACAGGTCAAATTGAAGAACAAAATAAGGAACAGGCATTCTTGATGAGTGCATTTTTCGCTGGACTCTTTTTAATTTTCCTTATCCTTATATTTCAATTTAACTCAGTATCAAAACCTGCGATTATTATGATTGCGATATTCTTAAGTTTAATTGGTGTATTTGGTGGCATTGTAATTACAGGTGCATCATTTGTTATTTTAATGACAATGATGGGTATAATATCCCTCGCTGGTATTGTGGTGAATAATGGTGTTGTTTTATTGGATTATGCACAATTGTTAATTGACAGAAGAAAGAACGAGTTAGATTTAGACACCTCAGAATTTTTACCAAAAAATGAATTATTGCAACAAATTATAAAAGCTGGTAAAGCGCGTTTAAGACCAGTATTGCTAACTGCGATTACAACAATTTTAGGTTTGATACCATTGGCAATAGGACTTAACATTAATTTCTTCACTTTAATGAGTGAGCTAGATGCAAACATTTATTTTGGTGGTGACAACGTTATATTTTGGGGTCCATTAGCATGGACAGTTATCTATGGTTTGTTTATTGCAACGTTCTTAACGCTAATTGTTGTACCTGTTCTATTCTATTTAGCTATGAGTTTTAAATTCTGGTTAAAGACCAAATTTGGTGCAAATGAAATCAAGTTAGAAACCATAGAAGAACAAACTCCTATACTTGAGTAATTAAGTGTAGTGATTAATAGCCAAAAGCCTTAACAATTGTTAAGGCTTTTTATTTATTTATCTTCTGAAGTTGATTAAATTTGCAGCGCTCTTCGACAGAGATTACAACAAAGTCGATATTTAATTTTTCAATATGTTTAGAAGTCATACTTGTGGTGAGTTAAGAACCGCACATAGCAAAACTGAAGTAACTTTAAGTGGCTGGGTGCAAGGTGTAAGGGATAAAGGATTCATGATTTATGTAGACCTTAGGGATCGCTATGGTATTACACAATTGTATTTTGATGAAGAAAGCACACCAAAAGCAATTATGCTAAAAGCCCAGAAACTTGGGCGTGAATTTGTAATACAAGCCAAAGGTACCGTTGTTGAGCGCGCATCAAAAAATCCAAATATCCCAACTGGAGATATAGAAGTTCTGGTTTCTGAGCTTACCATTTTAAATACATCTTTGGTACCACCATTCACAATTGAAGATAAAACCGATGGTGGTGACGATTTACGCATGAAATACCGCTATCTGGATATTCGTCGTAATCCTGTTAAGGAGAGTCTAATTTTTAGGCATAAAGTAGCTCAGGCAGTTAGAAATTACCTTTCAAATGAAGGCTTTATTGAAGTCGAAACGCCCTATTTGATTAAATCTACACCCGAAGGCGCACGTGATTTTGTTGTACCTTCTCGTATGAATGAGGGACAATTTTATGCACTGCCTCAATCACCACAAACCTTCAAACAGTTGTTAATGGTGGGTGGTATGGATAAATACTTTCAAATTGTAAAATGTTTCAGAGATGAAGATTTAAGAGCTGACCGTCAACCAGAATTTACACAGATTGACTGTGAAATGGCTTTCGTTGAGCAAGAAGATATTTTAAACACGTTTGAAGGATTAACGCGCCATTTACTTAAAGAAATTAACGGTGTAGAAGTTGAAAAATTTCCGAGAATGCTCTATGATGACGCTATGCGACTCTACGGAAATGATAAGCCAGACATTCGTTTTGGAATGCAATTTGGCGAATTAAATGACGTGGCTCAGCATAAAGACTTCAATGTTTTTAATAATGCTGAATTGGTAGTTGGTATTGCTGTACCTGGTGCAAATTCGTTCACTAGAAAAGAAATCGATAAACTCATTGATTGGGTTAAACGTCCACAAATTGGTGCCTTAGGTATGGTATACTGTCGTTGTAATGAGGATGGCACCTTTAAATCATCAGTTGATAAATTTTACAATCAAGAGGATTTAGCCAAATGGGCGGAAATTACAAGAGCAAAGCCAGGTGATTTAATTTGTGTATTATCCGGCGAAACAGATAAGGTAAGAGCGCAACTTAGCGCACTGCGCATGGAAATGGCAGAACGCCTAGGTTTACGCAAATCAAACGAATTTGCACCACTTTGGATTATGGATTTTCCATTATTAGAGTGGGATGAAGAAACAGAACGATTCCATGCGATGCATCATCCTTTTACCTCTCCCAAACCCGGTCAGTTAGACTTGTTAGACACAAACCCAGGAGATGTTAAGGCTAACGCCTACGACTTAGTGTTAAACGGTAATGAGATTGGTGGCGGATCCATACGTATTCACGACAAACCAACTCAAGCCATAATGCTAAAACATTTAGGATTTTCTGAAAAGGAGGCAAGAGCCCAATTTGGGTTTTTAATGGATGCATTTGAATATGGTGCACCACCTCATGGTGGAATTGCATTTGGACTTGACAGACTAGTTGCTATTTTAGGAGGACAAGAGACCATAAGGGATTTTATTGCGTTCCCAAAAAATAATTCTGGCAGAGATGTTATGATAGATGCACCTGCACCGATAGATGAAGAACAACTTGAAGAATTGAGCTTAAAACTCAATCTGAAGGCTAAATAATTATGATCCTGCTTAGTGCAGGATTTTTTATAGTTTAGGGTATGCCAATAAATTCTAAATTTTTCAAGCGTATTCATATTTGGAGGTATAAACATATCTCCGAAAAAAACTTCATTTTTTTATTGAGTTTGATTATTGGCTTACTGGCAGGAATTATTTCTGTCTTTATTAAAAATATCACTTTCGCAATAGAGGCTATTTTTGAAAAAGGTGTTATTCTATCCGAAAACAGTATTTATTTTATTCTACCCATTCTGGGTTTACTTTTGGTTTACCTGTTCGTAAAATATGTGTCAAAAAAACCTAGTGAACACGCCATCCCGTCCATATTATTTTCATTGTCAAAACGAGATGGTATTATAAATAAAAGAAACATTTACCTCCCTCTAATTACCGCACCCTTAACTGTAGGTTTTGGAGGTTCTGTAGGATTATTAGGCCCAGCAATTGCATCAGCTTCGGCAATGAGCTCTAATATTGGTAGATTGTTACATATTGACAGAAAGACAAGAAGTTTGTTAATTGGTTGCGCCGCGGCAGGAGCAATTGCTTCGATTTTTAAGTCGCCTATTGCTGCCATAATTTTCGCAATAGAAGTCTTTAGTTTAGATCTCACATTTGCTTCACTTTTACCACTTTTGATTGCATCGGTATCATCTGTCATTACATCGTATTTCTTTTTAGGTGACAGTGTCTTATTCAACTTTAACGTTACCGAAAAATTTGTTATTAAGGATACCTTATTTTATATCGTCCTTGGAATAGGTACAGGTATCGCATCAATATATTTTTCGAAAATCTATTTTGGGATCACCTCTCTTTTTAATCGCTTTAAATCAGCAAGACAAAAACTCATATTTGGTGGAATTGCTATTGGTGTCATGTTATTCTTTATTCCACCGCTTTATGGCGAAGGCTTTGGATTTATTAATGACTTACTACTTGGAAATGACATTAAAGCACTTGGCAGTAATCCTTTTGAAGAATATTTGGATAATATTTGGATTGTAATAGGATTACTTTTTGGTATTACCATTTTTAAGGCCATCGCAATGACTACAACTTTTGCCGCTGGTGGAACTGGTGGAATTATCATACCAACTTTAGTAATGGGCAGTGCCTTAGGTAATGTTGTTGCAAAGGTTATCAATAACTGTGGTTTGGGTTTCTCGGTTTCAGAAGCAAATTTCACTCTGATTGGTATGGCAGGATTAATTGCTGGTGTACTACATGCTCCATTAACAGCAATTTTTTTAATTGCTGAAATTACAGGTGGCTACGAACTGTTTGTCCCACTAATGATAACTGCTTCCATGTCTTTTATCATAAACAAAAATGGTTTAGATCACACTATTTATACGAAAGAATTACTTGAAAAGGGTGCTCTGCTAACACAAGACAAGGATAAAAGTGTTCTTACGTTGATGAAGCTGGATGCGGTTATCGAAACGGATTTTATTCAATTACATCCCGAGATGACTCTTGGCGATATGCTAAAGGAAGGTGTTTCGAAGTCTAACAGAAACCTTTTTCCCGTAACAGATCACGAAAATAACTTTATGGGAATAATTATGTTAGATAGCATTAGAACTGTGATGTTTGATCAAACCCTTTATAATTCCACAACGGTTGAAACATTCATGCAAAAACCGCCTGAGTTTATTCATTATGAAAATGATTCAATGGAGGTTATCATGAAAAAATTTCAATCGTCTGGTGCATGGAACCTACCAGTTATTAAAAAGAATAAGTATTACGGATTTGTTTCAAAATCTAAACTTTTAACGGCATATCGCCGTGAATTAATTAATTTCACATCATGAAGTTGTTAAAAGGATTCACATTTATAGCATTTATTGCCGCTTTGGCAAGTATTGTGTGCGGTTTTGTTTTGGAAACAGAATATGCCCAAAAACTTATTGGTTTTGGCGTAATTGGTATTTTCTTTATTGTATTCCCTCTATTCTCTTATTACCGATGGAAGGGTAAAAGCATGAAAGACTACATGCTTACTAAGGAAAACCTGGATAAAATGAGAGAAAATCAAAGAATTAACAAATATTAATTTTCTATTTTAATATTGTTCTCTTACTCCTTAATTGCTTTATTTATAGGCCCTAGCTAGGTATTTTCTTAAATATTTATAACGTTTTAGTTTTCACATAATTAAAATAAAACAATAATTTAACCTTTGGCATTGGTTAATCCCCTACCTTTGAATTTTAATTTTTTATTTATTTATAATGACTGGAACAGTTAAATTTTTCAATGATTCAAAAGGATTTGGATTCATTACAAACGACGAAACAGGAAAAGACATTTTCGTACACGTATCAAACCTTAATGGTTTAGAACTTCGTGAAGGTGATAATGTAGAGTACACAGAAGAAGAAGGAAGAAAAGGTATGGTTGCATCAAACGTAAGCATCCTTTAAGATATACTTTATTACAGTTTCAGCGCCCAACCAATGGTTGGGCGTTTTTTTTAATTTAAGTTTCGTTTTTCAATAAAAAAGCGTTTTAGGAGATTTGAAGCTTCATTCTCTAATATTCCTCCTAGTACTTCTGTTTTTGGATGGAGTTTGGTTCCCATAGTTCTAAAACCTCGTTTCTCATCCGTTGCCCCAAAAACAACTCTAGAAATTTGGCTCCAAAAAAGTGCTCCTGCACACATTTGACAAGGCTCTAATGTAACATACATAGTACAACCCGTAAGATATTTTCCTCCCAAAAAATTAGAAGCCGATGTTATAGCTTGCATTTCTGCATGAGCAGTAACATCGTTCAAAAGTTCTGTTAGGTTGTGAGATCTCGCAATTATTTTATTCTTAATCACAATAATTGCTCCGACTGGTACTTCGCCTTTATGAAAAGCCTCTTCTGCTTCCTGAAGGGCTTTTTTCATAAAGTAAGTATCGTCATATGGGTTAATCATACCTCAAAGATAATTAGTTCTTAATTATCTTCTCATTATAGTTTACCGTATCACTTTTAATGTTAAGAATATAAATACCTGTCTTAAGATTTGCCGTATTAATTGTAATTGAACCAAGCAGACTGCTTTCTTGACTTAATACAACTCTTCCATTAACATCTATTAAAGTAATCGAAGCCTTCCCTAGATTCTCAGTAGTACTTATGGTTAGTTCTGTTTGTGTTGGATTCGGATAAACATTAAAATTACCAATTGCGAATTCATCAACACTTAATAGGTCAGAACAATTATTAAGAGAAGGGTCGTCACTCGGTGGCATTGAAAAATCTTCTGTTTGATCTGTGCGGATATCTGCATCCCCCTGTGTAGCGTTATACCCAAGTCCACGCGCTGCAAAAACTTCCCATATTGTACATTGGTCTACTCCACCAGTTAATAAAGTATCTGCAGCCAAAAGGGCATCTCTACCATCAATAAATCCAGGACTGCATGGTTGCATTTTAAGGGCTTGTACTACAAGTTCCATTATTTTATTGTTTCCTCCATCACCATTAAACAGATCTGGATCAAAACCATACTTATCAATATAGGCCCAAGTTAGGTCCCAAAGTGCTGTTGCCCAAACTGAACCTATTCCATGAGGCTGACTAATGCTTGGATTATTAGTAACACCATAAGTCAATTCATTTATTGCAAAATCAGGACTATAACGTCTAGGTCTAATTCCACCACCTGTTGTAGGTTGGCTAATGGCAAACGTACCAATACCTCGGGCATCATCGGCAGTATCTGTTTCGTACATAGTAATCATTAATCCAAACCAATCGGACCATCCTTCACCCATTTGCTCTGCATTAAATAAGCAATTGGCTGCCGAAGGCCCTCCGGTTGTTCTATTAGATATTCCATGACCATATTCATGCGCAATAATTCCGTTGTCAAAGTCTCCATCTACTTGAAATGGGCCATTATTTACAAGTGTTGCATTAATTGTATTAGCATTATTAGCAAGCGATGCAATTATAGCTTCACCATCTGCTTGATTAACCATTATTGATGGTATTGTTACGGAAGCACCTACTGCACCTGGACCCATTATTATAGGATCATCAGGAACATTATTCACCATTATTACTGCTACTGCACCAGCATTTTGTGCTGCTAGCACCTTTACTCCAAATTCGCACTCGCCTCTTCTGATAATAGCAATTTTGCCATTTAAAAAAGCTGTATTTGTTATTGGATCACAAGCGTCCAAAACATCAGCCGCTAAATCCGTAGCTAACGCTAATTGAGTGGCGATTGGTGTGGTTGACAGAGGATTACCAAAACTAGCTTGTACGCCAGAATAGCTCCCCGTAGCGGTTCCATTTAGTATTTCTAGAGGATCGTTTAATGGTCCTACAGGAGACCACAAAAACATTGTCATAACAGGATTTTGACCATCCGGAGGCGTACCAAATGTTGCATTATTTAGGCCACTTCCGTCCTGTGCATCAGCAACCACCTCATCTCTCTGCAAACCTTGATTACCATAATTGTTTGCTTGAAAATTACCTGCTCTTTCATCAAAACCATGATGATACCAAATATCATGCATCATATTATTTAAGTAGAACAAATTGGTAATTGCAACATCTTCATAGCCCGCTGGTGGCTGGTTCAAATCCAAAGGAAAATCAAAGGTTAAACTTGATGTTCCATCTGGTTGATAACCAGGAGTAAAAACTTGTCCATCCCTATCTTCCTGTGCAAAAACGTTGTTCCCTCTTGTTGTGGTATGTTCTGGTCCAGGTACTCCGTTTTCGTCATGCCAGCCAAAAGGTGAGGCAACAGGACTTGCAGGATTTACAACTAACTGACGTGGACCATGATTAGGACTTTCTGCTGGCAATGCAAATACATTGTAACTTGCACCATCAACTAAAACTGAGGATGGTGAAATCATTTGATTGTAAAAATTCATCTCCTCCTCTTGGTCTAGATGTGTATGATCCTTTTCAAATGTACATGTAAGCAAAAAGTCGTTAATAGTAATAATGTCATTATTGGTTGCGTCAATTCTAACACTATACCAATGTGAGTTATCATTTGCAAATACTACAACATCCCATGCTAAAGTTAAACCATCATTTGTTGGCGCATATACTAGCTCTACATTAATATCCCTTTGTGATATGCCGGCTTTTGAATACACATATGTATTTCCTGTCTTTTCTAATTGTACCAATCCATTCACCATACCTAACTCAAAGTGGTTTGCCAATGCATAGATAGCAGACTCAGGTGATTGAGATGCGGTATTTGTATTGATTTTATTTGCAATGTCATTCATGAACCTATTCGCATAGTAAAACACTTTATTGTCCTTAACTACTACAGTAGAAATGGCATTAAAAATATCTATACCTTGATATGTCTGATTTAAATAAATATAATTTACTCCTGCATCATCTTGGTATGAATCTCTTACTACAATATCTTCTATATCTGCGGTTTCAAGATTCAATTCTTCTTTGTTATACTTTAAATAGTCTATTATCAAAGTTCCAAATTCTGATTCTTCAAGAGCGGCCTGTGAGAATGAAATTTGAGATACGAATAAGAGCATAAAAAGCCACGCAAAACCAAAGTAGTTTTTTTTCATTTTGAATTTTAAATTAGTGATTAGTCAAGAAGGCAATACATTAGTATGACTTCGCAATTTTTTTTACGAAAATAACAAATAATTGAAAAATTCTGAAAAAGTGATGCTAATCATTAAGAAAATTGGTCTTTTTCGACCTACGAACTCAACAATATAAAAGTCACCTCGTTGTTATTATAATTTTTTACCTCAGCTCAAATTCTTGTATTTTTGTTTGATGAAAGAAGGACTCTTAGATCATATAAATACACCTGATGATTTACGCAAGTTACCTGTTGAAAGTTTAGCAGAAGTATGCAAGGAACTAAGACGTTTTATCATCAGTATTGTAGCAGCCAAAGAAGGCCATCTTGGCGCTAGTCTTGGAGTTGTAGAGCTTACCATTGCATTACATTATGTTTACAATACACCTGATGATTTACTAATTTGGGATGTTGGTCACCAGGCTTATGGTCATAAAATACTAACAGAAAGAAAACATCTATTTGATACCAATAGACAACTCAACGGATTAAGCGGATTTCCGACAAGAAGCGAAAGCAAATATGATACCTTTGGTGTTGGCCATTCGTCTACCTCTATTTCTGCTGCACTTGGCATGGCTATAGCTTCAAAATTAAAAAATGAGCAACGACATCATATTGCGGTAATTGGCGATGCTTCTATTGCAAGCGGTATGGCCTTTGAAGGTTTAAATCATGCAGGTGTCACAGATGCAAATCTATTGGTGATTTTAAATGATAATGCTATTGGGATAGACCCGAGTGTAGGTGCATTAAAGCAATACCTTACCAATGTTAAGAAAGGCACCCAAAAGCAGGATAATATTTTTGAGGCCTTAAATTTTAATTATTCAGGACCGGTTGATGGCCACAATTTGCCTTTGCTCATTGACGAACTTGAACGCTTAAAAACGATTGAAGGCCCAAAACTGTTACACATTATAACAACTAAGGGCAAAGGCTTAAAACAGGCTGAAGAAAATCAAGTACAGTATCATGCGCCTGGAAAATTCGATGCTACCACAGGTGAATTAATTAGTAAATCTACTTCTAATGCGCCACCAAAATATCAAGATGTTTTCGGTGAAACCATAGTTGAGCTTGCATCTAAGAATGAGCGAATAATAGGCATTACACCAGCTATGCCAACAGGAAGTTCACTTAGATACATGATGGATAAATTTCCTGACAGAGCTTTTGATGTAGGTATTGCCGAGCAACATGCCGTGACACTGGCAGCAGGAATGGCTACTCAAGGTTTCATACCATTCTGTAATATTTATTCAACTTTTTTGCAACGGGCTTATGACCAAGTAATACACGATGTGGCACTTCAAAATTTACCCGTAGTCTTTTGCTTAGACAGAGCAGGTTTGGTTGGTGAGGATGGCGCTACGCATCACGGTGTATTTGATTTGGCTTACCTAAATTGCATTCCTAATCTTGTGATTTTTGCGCCTCGCAATGCCATAGCTTTGCGCAATATTATGTATACCGTACAATTAGGAATTGACTTCCCGATTGCAATTCGCTATCCACGAGGTAGAGGACATATTATTGATTGGAAACAAGAATTTAAGATTATTGAAATTGGCAAAGGGATTTGCCTAAAAGAGGGAGAGGATATTGCAATTTTATCCATTGGGACAACAGCTAGAAATGTAGAACTCGCTCTCACTGACATTGAACATAGTACTCAAATTGGGCATTTTGATATGCAATTTGTGAAACCTCTTGATGAGGATTTATTACATGATATTTTCAGAAAATACAAAGCTGTAATTACAATAGAAGACGGCACAGTGAATGGTGGTTTTGGTAGTGCAATACTGCGTTTTGCAAACACCAATAATTACAAGCACCCCATAAAAATAATGGGCATTAAAGATAAATTTGTTGAGCATGGCAGTGTAGCTCAACTACAACAACTTCAAAAATTAGATGTACCAAGTATTATAGTAGAAATAGAAAATTTAAGATTCGCTTTCAATAACTGCTAGATTGTTTTCGTTTTCCGTTTTCTCAATCTGAGTTTTTATTGGCTCTACTTCGTGATTTTTATCGGTTGAAAGGTCATCAATCAAAATTAGGCAGGTCACAACAACAAAGAAAATGACCAGGCCTCCTAAGATATTATTTTTCATAAGTAGGTTTTTTTGAGGCTAATTCGTCTCTAAGAAAGGTTATTAAACGATAAAAAACAAATAATTTCGATGAAATGCAATCTACAAAATAGTGCCTTTCAATCTTTTATAAAGTAGCATGGCATTTGTATCAGATAATTTTGAAATAAAAAGACATATGGTAATTAGATTTTTGTACAAAGACGCGTTGCTCAGTTTTACATTTTCTGGAAGTGTTTTTAATAGTAACTTATCATAATTAGACATTTCATCTTTAAAAGAATGATATGCCACTTCACCGTATGCGATTAAAAGCTGATTTAAAATTTCATAACCGGCAATTTCCTTATCTATAACTTCTTTTGATTGATAAACATTTTTGATACTTATTGTAATGATATCTTCTATTTGAGCCTTGTATTTACACACATCCAGAAGCGCAGTTTCAAACTTACCCTCTAATATGAGCGTTTCGTTTTGCATGAATACATTCGCCGCCTCTTCTATTAAATTACCTATAGCCAAAGCTCTTAAATAACTAACACGATCTTCTTTGGTACTTAATTGATTGTATTTTGTCGCGTTTATGTTGTCCCTCACCAAATTGATGAGATATTCCAACGCATATTCTTCTTCAATCAAACCTAAATTAATGCCATCTTCAAAATCAATTATGGTATAACATATATCGTCAGCAGCTTCTACGAGATAGGCTAAGGGATGTCTGCAAAAACTTAAGTGTTCTTTGTTGCGTTTTAACAACCCTAGCTCATTGGCCACATCAATAAACATGTCTTTTTCGCTTTGAAAAAATCCGTATTTCTTATCAGCAATATGTGAAGTAGGTTTTGTTGGAAGCGATTCTTTTGGATATTTCATAAATGCACCTAAAGTGGCATAGCTTAATCTTAATCCTCCTTCTCTTCCATTTCGGCTTTCTGTGAGTATCTTAAATCCATTGGCATTCCCTTCAAAATCACACAAGTCTTGATACTCCTTAGCACTTAAATACGATTTAAATTTAGCACCTTTACCCTCTTTAAAATATGACCCAATGGCTTTTTCTCCGGAATGCCCAAAAGGTGGATTACCAATATCGTGAGCCAAGGAAGCCGCTGCTACGATTGTGCCAAAATCGTTCATCTTGTAACCATGTATGGTTTCCAAATGAGGGTGCTTTTTGAGGAGGAGTTCACCTACTTTACGGCCAAGTGATCTTCCAACAACGCTAACTTCAAGGCTATGGGTTAGGCGTGTATGCACAAAATCTGTTTTAGATAATGGTACAACCTGTGTTTTATCTTGTAAGCTTCTAAATTCTGAAGAAAATATTATCCGATCATAGTCTACTTCAAATCCTAAACGTGCTTCATCTTGTTCTTTTCTTAACCTTTTATTTGTATCGCCAAAGCGTTTAAGAGATAGTAATTGGTCCCAATTCATTATAGATAATTTACTGAAATGCAAGATAGAAATTTGACTTTTAAATCTGTAAAATATTAGACGTCAATATAGATGGATTTTCAATGTTAAGTTAATGCTGCTTCATTATGTGAGTGCTTAAAGTTTAGCTAACACACTACTAACCTTTTAATTACAAACGTTTAATTTTTGATTAACTCTAGAGTGTGATTATCAGTGTTTCTTTGCATCACAATTATAAAACAAAACTGTTATTTAAATTTTAAATCATGAAAAAATTAATTTTAATCGCGTTAGTAGCTTCAACACTTGTATTTACAGGTTGTTTTAAGGACGATGATACTCCCATAATAATTGAAGAAATTACAATTATAAACAACAACAATCCAAATGGTGGTGACGACTGCCCGATTATATCAGTAACAGGACTTATTAGTGAAAGTACCACATGGACTCCCGATAACATTTACCAACTTAACCAAAAGGTGGTAGTTGGCGATGGTGTTACGCTTACAATTAATCCAGGCACCATTATAAAAGGTTCTGCAGGAACAGGCTCTCTAGCTTCTGCATTAATCGTTGCAAGAGGTGGAACACTAAATGCACAAGGAACGGCAGACCAACCAATCATTTTTACATCAACTAGTGACAATATTACTTGCGGACAAACCGCAGGGACCAACTTAGATCAAGATGATCGAGGACTTTGGGGAGGCCTTATCGTATTAGGGAATGCACCTTGTTCTTTCTCAGGTGATATCACAGAAGCTCAAATTGAAGGTATTCCTGCTGATGATACGTTTGGTTTATATGGTGGTACTGATTCAGAAGATAGCTCTGGCGCAATCAGTTATGTCTCTATTCGTCACGGTGGTGCATTAATTGGTGAAGGAAACGAGATTAATGGTTTAACACTTGGTGGTGTTGGAAGTGGCACTTTGATTGATAATATCGAAGTTGTCGCTAATGTTGATGACGGAATTGAATTTTTTGGTGGTACAGTAAATGCAACAAACCTATTAGTTTGGGCTCAAGGTGATGATGCCTTAGATATTGACCAAGCCTATTCAGGTACAATTGATAATGCAGTTGTTGTTCTTGGTGATATTTCTGATCACGCATTTGAAATTGATGGACCAGAAGGTACAGGAAATGGTGCATTTACGCTTAGAAATGCAACCATAATTGGAAATACGGTAACCTCTAATGGCGAGTACGCAGATTACAGAAGTAACGCACAAGGGTTTACTGAAAACGTTTTTGCTTTTGGATTCAAAGACAATTCTGATGTAGAGTTAGATAACGATGGTGTAGCTACAAATTACAACGATGGTTTACTAACATTTGGTACTTGGGAAATAATTTTACCTCAAGGTGTTACTAATGTAGAAGATATTTTCGTTAATAGAGCAGAAAATGTTACCGTCACAGGTTTTGGTTCTACTGCAACAGCAGTTACTGCCGGCACTGAAACAGTAGGTGCTACAACTTCTAACTTAAGCTGGACTTACGCCAACATAGCAGGTGGCTTAGGTTTCTAAAAATTTAATTTATACTCATACCCATCATTTACAAGGTAGGTGATGGGTTACTACAATTTTATATATGAAAAATACACAAAACATCTTAGTTTTTGTCTTATTTCTTGTAGGCTGTTTTGCTTTTTCGCAAGGAAAAGTAACTGGAACAGTTATAGATGGTGAGTTTAACGAGCCTATGGCCTTTGCTAACATCTTAGTAAAAGGCACTACCACTGGTACGACTTCTGACTTTGATGGGAAATACGAGCTTGAATTAGATGAAGGTACTTATACTTTGGTATTTTCTTTCGTAGGTTACAATACAAAAGAAATTACCGATATTGTAGTAACTTCAGGAAGTTCAGTAATTGTTGATGTCGTTTTAGAAACCAATTCTTTGGATACAGTTGTTATTACAACTTCAACGAAACGGAATACTGAAAGTGCAGTTTTAAACCTTCAGAAAAAATCCGTAGTTGTATTAGATGGTTTATCTGCCCAAGCAATTCAGAGTACTGGTGCAGGCAATGTTGCCAGTGCAGTTAAAAGTGTGCCTGGTGTTTCTATCCAAGGTGGCAAATATGTTTATGTGCGTGGTTTAGGTGATCGTTATACCAAGTCTATACTAAATGGTGTGGACATACCTGGATTAGATCCTGATAGAAATACCATTCAGATGGATTTATTTCCTACCAACATTTTAGACAATGTAATTGTATTAAAATCTGCCTCTGCCGAATATCCCGCTGATTTTACAGGTGGTATTGTTGATATTGTAACTAAGGATTATCCTTCAAGGCCTGAGTATTCAATCTCTCTTGGAAGCGGTTATAACCCAGATATGCACTTTAATAATCAGTATTTAACGTCATCTGGTAGTGATACTGATATATTAGGTTTTGATGATGGTACCAGAAATTTACCAATAAATAGATATCAACCAATACCCAGTACGTCTGAGAATAAATTATTATTAACCTCGTTGACCAATAGATTCGCTAAAGAACTTAGAGCTAAGCAAGAAACTAGTGGAATGAACTTTGATTTTGGTTTTACACTCGGGAATCAATACGATGTTGGTGATGATAAGCTCGGGTATTTGGCATCTTTTTCATACAAAAACAATACGACGTTTTATGAAAACAGAGTTGATGGGGCTTACATTAAAAATCCACTGGACAGATCAGTTAATGAGTTGCTTGCTTCTTTAGACTCTCAGGGTTCTGAAGGTATAAACAATGTTATTTTGAATGGTATGTTAGGTGTAGCGTACAAAACCGATAAATCTAAATTTAGAGTAAACCTTTTACACATTCAAAATGGTGAATCTACTGCTGGTTTTTTTAACCAGAACATTTCACAGGATGGTACAGGTGGCGGTTTTGAGCCATTGACAAAAAATTCAATCACTTATACAGAGCGTTCAATAACAAACTTGTTACTAAGTGGTCAGCACCGTTTGAGCGATGATGAAAACGCATTGAATTTTGAATGGAAATTGTCACCGACCTTTTCTAAGGTTATGGATAAAGGGCATAGAATAACACCTTTGCAACAAAGTGATAATGGTGACTCCTTTTTATCACCATCTGCCTCAACCTTCCCAATTCAATTATGGAGAAACTTATTGGAGGAATCTTGGGCTGGTAAGGCAGATTTTGACAAAACCATTGATTTATTTGGAAGACCTGCAAAAATTAAGTTTGGTGGTGCGTACACCTATAAATTCAGAGATTTTAGTATTGATGATTATACATTTAATATTCAAGGCGATCAATCATTTATTGCAAATGGTGATGTAGATAATTTGTTAGATTCTGACAATATTTGGAATCCAACCACAGATGCAGGAACTTATTTAATTTCAATTGATGTTTTTAATCCTATAGATGCCTATGAAGGTGAGCAACATATTGGTGCTACATACTTTTCAACGGAATTTAACATCAATGATAATTTAAAAACGGTATTAGGTTTAAGAACTGAATTTTTTAATTCGTTTTATACAGGAACGAGAGATAATAATACTATCTTCTTTAATAGGGATTTGATATTGGATGAATTTGATTTCTTCCCATCAGCAAACCTGATTTATGCTTTGAATGATAATTCTAATTTAAGAACGTCTTACTCTAGAACAACAGCACGTCCTTCGTTTAAAGAAGCGTCTGTTTCGCAAATTTTTGATCCTATCACAAACCGTTTGTTTATTGGTAATATAGATGTTGTTCCAACTTATGTTAATAATTTTGATTTAAGGTATGAGCGTTTTGGAGATAATGGACAAATGTTTGCTGTCAGTGGTTTCTATAAAGATTTTACAGATCCTATTGAACAAGTATTCTTCCTTAATGCACCAACGCAATTAACGGTTGGTAACTTGGGAGATGCTATTGTTTATGGTGCTGAATTTGAAATTAGACAACGTTTAGGGTTTATTTCTGAAGACTTAGATAACCTTAAGTTCAATGCAAACGTATCAGTAATAAAATCAGAATTATCAATGTCAGATGATGAGTTTGAAGGAAGACAGCGAGGTGCAAGAGATGGTGAAACCATAGATAGAAAACGTGACTTACAAGGCCAAGCACCTTATTTGATCAATGTTGGCTTAAATTATAATGATTCAGATAAAGGATTCAGAACTGGATTATTTTACAATGTGCAAGGTGAAACTTTAGAAGTTGTAGGTATTCGCGAAGTTCCAGATGTATATACCAAACCTTTTAATAGTTTAAATTTTACATTGAACAAAGCTTTTGGAGAACAAAAGCGTTCTTCTATTGATCTTAAAGTGAACAATATTTTAAATAGTACTAGACTTAGTGAATACGTGTCTTTTAGAGCTCAAGACCAAGTATTTACGCTCAGAGAACCAGGCACTGAAATATCTTTAGGTTATACCTTTAAGTTTTAAGGGACAATTAACAGTTAGTTAAAAAAAAGCTCTCCTAGTGAGGAGAGCTTTTTAATTTGAAGTGTATTGCTTTTATTTATCTCTAATTGCGACTTTTGTTTTGTTATTCCACTTATTGACACTGACAATTTTCGAGTCAATATAATCTACTTCTTTTAGTGAATCACCTTCCCAGAAAAACCATTTACCAACTTTCTTCCCCCCTTCATAATTACCAATAGCAACTTTATTACCATTCGCGTCAAAGCTTTTCCATTCTCCATGCAATTTGCCATTACTGTCAAATGCTCCCATTTGGTGAATTTCTCCATTGTCATAAAAATAAGTTACATAAGTTATATCACCATCCTTTTCAACTTTTGGCGCATTATCTTGAGCGTAGGTTATACCGACGGCTAACATTACTAGTACTACAACTATCTTCTTCATTTTATTTGGGCTATTATTAATTATTACATAACAAACATAACATATATTTTACATTTATCCAACATTTACATAACATTAAATTAACATTAAGTTTTTAATTATCTTATTTTAAGGTATTTATAAATCACTTGAAATGGTTTTAGAAAACATTTAAAGGATTAAAAACGAAATGTTCTTATCTTTAATTTCTATTAGAAATAATTAGCCGCCCTCAATGTATAATGAGTAACAAAGTCTTTCTTATAATTTGTTTTGCGTTTTCAGTTGCACTCTCATTTTCTCAAACTAAAAATGAAAAGGAAGAGCGTATTAAAAAAGAGGCGTTCCCTAAAATTGCTTTATTATCTCTAGATGCCTTACCTCAATCTTGCAACCGATTTAAGTTTTACCGGGAAACCGATGGTGATAAAAAAAGTTATGAAGTAAAATTTAAATATAACCGAAAACTTTACAGTGTTGAGTTTAATAGTGAAGGCATTCTTGAAGATGTAGAGGTTAAAATTAAACCAAAATCGATTCCTCTAGGTATTCATACCAACATAAAAACTTATCTCAAAGGTAATTTCGATAAATACAAGCTAATCAAGGTTCAGGAACAATATATTTACAGTGGTGAATCCTTTGGCAACGAATACCTCAAAACCATTTTACTTAATACTAAAGCCACGCCACCTAACTTTGAAATTATTGCTGAAGTAAAGCAAAACAAAAAACGAACTATCAAAGAGTTTACTTTTAATTCTAAGGGTGAGTTTTTAAGTGCTCGTATATTAAATAGAACATCCTACGAACATGTGCTCTACTAAACGGTTAGTCCTATTACTATCAATAATTCTCTGCTATACTGCCTATTCCCAAGAAGAATTTGAAGGCCTTGGCGAATCTGAATTTGCACTTAATCACAGATTTAACCCTGACTATAAATTAAATTTTTCAATTCGCTCCAGATACTTCATGTATCGTAACAAAAACTTCAACTTTGAAAATAGACAGTTAGATTTTATTCATTTCTCCACTATTAATTTTGATTACTACCATAGTCTAAGCTTAGGCATTCAGTTTAGAGTACGAGAATCTATAGATGGTGGCAGTAACGAACTACGACTAACCCAACAATTTAATTATACGAAAACAAATGAATCCTTTAGGTTTGGACATCGCCTACGTTTAGAACAACGTATTTTTGATGATTTAACTGCTTTACGGCTACGCTACCGATTTGCTATTGATACACCATTAAACGGCGAAAAACTGAATATTGGTGAAAGTTATTTTCTTACGGCTATGGAGGCACTGCTTAGTTTGGCTAATGCAATTAAACCACAAATGGGTCATAGAACTACTGCACAAATAGGTTGGTTGTTGTCAGAAAAATCAAAAATTCAAATAGGACTGGAATATAGATTTGAAGCCTTTAATATTACCACGGAAGAAAAGTTATTCTTACTTTCGTCTTTTATTCTCAAAATTTGATGGCTCGCATGCACTGAAAGTCGAGAATATTAAAGGCCTGAGTAGAGATTTAGGCTTATTTAAATATAACAATTAGGTAACACTACCTTCAAATTATTTAAGGTATTTTGTATTCAATTTTATGATCCCTTAACATGGAAAACCTTTATATCTACATGCTTGCCGCATTGGCTTTCCTAGCAATTGCAGATTTGATAGTTGGCGTAAGTAACGATGCTGTAAACTTCTTAAACTCCGCAATTGGCTCAAAGGCAGTTTCCTTTAAAACTATTATGATTGTTGCTAGTCTTGGTGTTGCCGTGGGTGCACTTACATCTAGTGGTATGATGGAAGTTGCTAGAAAAGGCATTTTCAATCCTGGAGAATTTATGTTTAATGAGATTATGATCATTTTTATGGCCGTAATGCTCACAGATATATTGCTATTAGACTTTTTTAATACCCTTGGTCTTCCTACATCTACAACGGTTTCAATCGTTTTTGAACTACTTGGTGCATCTGTGGCAATAGCACTAATCAAGATATACAGCAATGATGCCGAAAACATAACCGCATTAACGAGCTACATTAATAATTCAAAAGCTATTGAGATAATTTTGGGGATTCTACTTTCTGTAGTAGTTGCTTTTACCATAGGAGCTGTAATACAATATATTTCTAGACTTCTTCTTTCGTTTAAGTTTGAAGAAAAACCTATTGTTTATAGTGCCATATTTAGTGGTTTTGCTATTACGTCCATAATGTATTTTATAATCGTTAAAGGTCTAAAGAATGCCACATTTATACCGTCTACCGTAAATGAATTTCTTGATACAAATCCTTATACGTTCATCGGTATCAGCTTTTTGATATTTACATTACTTTCCTATATCGCAGTAGAACTTTTTAATGCAAAAATCTATACTATTATTATCGTCATTGGAACATTTGCGCTTGCCGTAGCCTTTGCAGGTAATGATTTAGTCAATTTTATTGGTGTCCCTATCGCAGCATATAATTCTTACGAAGCTTGGGTTGTAAGTGGTGTAGCGCCTTCAAATTATGTAATGACGGCATTAGGTGAGCCAGTGCAAACAGAGCCCTTATTACTATTAATCGCTGGATTGGTAATGGTATTAACACTTTGGTTTTCGAGTAAAGCAAAAGCTGTAGTTAAGACCTCTGTTGATTTATCACGACAGGACGAAGTCAAAGAACGTTTTGAACCAAACTTTTTATCTCGAAATATTGTTAGACTTTCCATTGGTTTAAACGATAGCGTAATGCGCCTGTTACCACAGTCATTTAAAGGTTGGTCTAATAATCAATTTGTGCAACCTACTACATTTTTAAAGAAACAAGACAGACCTGCTTTTGATTTGGTCAGGGCCGCAGTTAATTTAATGGTAGCGAGTGTTTTAATCTCTATAGCTACCTCAATGAAATTGCCGCTTTCAACAACTTATGTAACTTTTATGGTCGCTATGGGAACATCTTTGGCAGACAGAGCCTGGGGCAGTGAGAGTGCAGTGTACAGGGTTGCTGGAGTCCTTAATGTTATTGGTGGTTGGTTCTTTACTGCCTTAAGTGCATTTGTCGCGGCATCGCTAATGGCTTATGTTTTATTTATTGGAGGGGGTTATGCCTTAGTAGGATTATTTGTCCTTGCTATTTTCCTATTGGCAAAAAACTATCTTACGCACAGAAAAAAAACCAAAGAACAACGAGAAGAAGACCACTTAGAGCGCGCTGAAAGTAGTTCTACGCAAGGTGTTATTCATGAAAGCGCCTCAAATATCGCAAATGTTGTAAAACGCGGTAACAAAATTTATACCTCAGCGATTAATGGACTTGCGACACAGAATCTTGCCACTTTAAAAAAGAACAGAAAACAGATCTCTAAATTATCGGATGAAATTGACGATTTAAAAGACAACATATTTTATTTTATTCGCAATCTTGAAGAACCAAGTGTGTCGGCCAGTAATTTTTATTTAAACATCCTTGGCTCATTACAAGACATGACGCAATCCTTGGATTACATTTCAAGAGCAAGTCATAAGCACATTAATAATAATCACAAGAAATTAAAATTCAGCCAAATCAAAGAGCTAAAGGACCTGGACGAAAAAATGGAAACGTTATTTGTAGCAACTCAAAATGCGTTTGAATCGCGTTCTTTTGAAATGATTGGAGAGGTTATAGTGCAAAAACCTATCGTATTTAACCTTGTAAAAGAAAAAATACAGCGCCAAGTTGAGCGCACGAGGACAGAAGAATCTAGTCCAAAAAACACCACTTTGTACTTTAGTTTATTGTTAGAGACAAAAGATCTATTAACCGCCGCTATGAATTTGCTCGAAGAATACTATAGTGCACACGATAGTTCTGTAGAACCTGCAAAGGCAAGCAATACAGAAGAATCTAGCTAGGCAGAAACACTAACATTATTTTCTATAAGTATATCCTTTTTACCATACAATAACTCTGCTACCTCAATTAATTTATCAATCATAGTGTTTACGTTTTCTTCATCATTGTATAGCGAAGATGCCATATCTACCGTAATTAAATCGTCTCTTATTAACTCCTGAACTTTAATATTGCTTGTTGCTATATTTTGATTGAGCTCCTTTCTAAGTTTAACGAGCTTTGCATGGTATACTTCATTTTCTTCTTCTGTTCTAAACAAATGAATCATACGCAAAACCTTTACCGTTTTATTTCGCAACTTATCATATTCTTTCTTTATATATTTATTCTCAGAGTTTAGATATAAGGTTACATTTCTACTTAATTCCAAAACTTCTTTTAGAATTTCGACCATTTTTCTGTTGGCCACCTTTAATTCTAATAAGCGATTGTTCTGTACTTCTGTTAGATTAAGGTTACTTTGTGCTTTTGTAGCATAGCTTATAATTTCTCCATATATCTTCTTGACCTTTGTGTTATATAGCTCCCGTACATCTGTATCCATCTGAACATTTGACTTTTTAATGACCTTTTTAACTTTTAAATCAGACTTTATATCTGTTCTTCTTATGCTTAGCGCATGAGAAACAATTTCAAAAATTGCATTTTTAAATAAGTATTTTGTTTCTTTTGTTATCGCCGCAATTGCAGTCTCAGGATACTTTAAAACACCTTTTGAAAGGAACTTAGGCTGATCAATTTCTTTTGCTTGCATTTCCTCTTCTGGTACTATCTTTTCTACAAGCTTAGCAATAGGTTTGACAAACCATACCAACAAGAATGTATTTGCAATATTAAATGTTGTGTGAAATAGCGAAATAGCTACTGGAACTGCTCCTGCACTTACAAACGGCGATTCTGAACCTAAATAAACTACTAACCAGCTTACCATTTTTAAAAAAGGATAAAAAAGAATAAGCATCCACAACACACCCAATAAATTAAAAATTAAATGCGCTCGCGCAGTTTGCTTTGCCTTATAGTTTCCAATTATTGCAGCCAAATTTGCAGTAATCGTAGTACCAACATTTTCACCCAAAACCATAGCTGCAGCAAATTCAAATGGTATCCAACCTTGAGCGGTCATAATTAATGTCAATGCCATAGTTGCACTCGAAGATTGAATAACAACCGTTAATACCGTTCCAATTAATAGGAACAACAAAATAGATATAAAACCCATATCCGTATACCGTGATAAAAATGACAGTATCTCTGGGTTACTGTTTATATCAGGCATGGCATCCTTTAAAAACTGAAGTCCAATAAAAAGAAGGGCAAAACCAATAATGAAGCTTCCTAGGTTTTTAAAATTCTCCTTTTTTAAGAAGGTAAAGCCAAAACCAAAACCAACAAGGGGTAAGGCAATAGCACTCATGCTAACTTTAAAGCCCAATATTGTAATTAACCACGCTGTTATGGTCGTACCAATATTTGCTCCCATAATAACACCAATAGATTCGACTAAGGTGAGTAAACCTGCATTGGCAAAGCTCACAACCATTAAAGTTGTTGCCGACGAGGATTGTATTACCGACGTTATTAAAAAACCTGTACCAATACCAAGTACTCTATTAGATGTCATCCTGGCTAAAATGGAACGCATTTTATTACCTGCAAGCAATAAAAGCGCATCGCTCATCACCTTCATACCAAAAAGAAAGACGCCTAAGGCACCCAGTAACTGTAATATTTCGGTAAAACCGTACTCCATTTATTGTTAATTGAATATTAAGTTAATGTAAATTAAATGTTAGCCAAAAGATTCGAAAAAATAATTTTCATTTCAACGTCTTTTTTGGCTGTTTCGTCGTATATGAAAATGAAACCATTATTAAAACAAAAACCAACAAATGAAAAAAATTTCAATCTTACTAATTACTGTGTTAGTATTGAGCTCTTGTGTCTCTAAAAAGAAATATTTAGCTCTGGAACAAGAAAATGGAGAGATTAAAAGTGAACTTACTAAAACAAAGGTAGCAAAAGAAGACCTAGAAACTAAGTTTGCAAAAATCCAAGCAAGAGTTGATGACTATAACGCAAAAATCAATTCATTAAATGAAGATGTTGAAGGCCTAAAAATCGAAAATGATATTAAACTCGATGTCAATGCGGATGGAACAGTAATTTCTAATGAGAGTAAACGTAAAATGCTTGCAACTTTAGAAAATGTTGACCAAGCTAAACTTGCTAATGGCAAAACGTTAAAAGACTCAATGAATTTGGCTATTCAGTATAACCTCGAGAAATCTATGGATACGTCAGAATTAAACGAAGATGAAGATATCGCAGTAAACATCAACGAAACGGTTGTTATGATCTCAATTTCAGATAAGATGTTATTCAACACAGGTAGTTATAGGTTAAGTAATAAGGCCAATTCTATTTTAGAAAAATTAGCCGATGTTATTAAATCAGAAGAAAGTATCGATGTTATGGTAGAAGGCCATACAGATTCTAGATCAATTAATACTGAAAAAATTACAGACAACTGGGATTTGAGCGTCTTAAGAGCTACTTCTGTTGTAAGAAGACTACAAAACAAATACGGTGTAAATCCTGAACAATTAATTGCTTCTGGACGCAGTAGCTATCAACCATTAGTACCAAATGACTCAAGAGAAAATCGTTCTAAAAATAGAAGAACACGCATTATATTAATGCCAAACATTGATAAGTTTTTCGCATTAATGGAAGCTAATTAATCCATTGACCTGCAAAGGCAATAAACATGAAGCACCCTCCCGTACAGTTCGGCATTGGGTGCTTCTTTTTTAACCCTTATGTTTCAAAAAAGTAAAACGTTATCGCGTTTTAAATTCAATTTGCTTAAGAAAACAAAAGCATCTCTATTACGAGATGCTTTTTCAATTAAACTAAATCTGAAATTAATTCTAAGAACCACACATTAAACAGTCGTCTCCTTCATTTGACTTTGCCTGAGCAATTAAAGCCTTCATTTCTTCTGGTGACATTGGTTCTACCTCTGTTGTCTCTTGTGTAAACTTGGCTGCCGTTTTAGCTGCTTTAGCTTTTTGCTTAGCTACTACAGTTTCTTCAGAAACTTTTACAGTCTCTGCAACAGGTTGTTCTTTTTTCTTGTTTGTGAGCGTAAATTTAATGGCGTCTACTGCACTCTTTGTTCTTAAGTAGTACATTCCTGTCTTTAAGCCGCTCTTCCAAGCATAGAAATGCATTGAAGTGAGTTTTGCCATTGTTGCACCTTCCATGAACAGATTGAGCGATTGTGATTGGTCAATGAAGTATCCGCGCTGACGAGACATATCAATGATATCTTTCATACTCAACTCCCAAACCGTTTTATAGAGTTCTTTAATATCTTCTGGAATCACATCTATATTTTGGATAGATCCATTCGCTCTCATTATATCCTGTTTTAAAGACTCATTCCATAAGCCAAGTTCTACTAAATCCTCAAGTAAATGCTTGTTTACAACAATAAATTCTCCTGATAGTACTCGTCTAGTATAAATATTAGATGTGTAAGGCTCAAAACACTCATTGTTTCCTAGAATTTGTGAGGTACTCGCAGTTGGCATTGGTGCAACTAATAACGAATTACGCACACCATTTTTTGCAACTTGCTTTCTTAATTTAGCCCAGTCCCAACGGCCACTTAATTCTTCATCTTTGATATTCCATAAATTGTGTTGGAATTCTCCTTGACTAATAGGAGAACCTTTATAACTTTGGTAAGGCCCATCTGCCTTGGCTTCCTCCATAGATGCTGTCACTGCAGCATAATACAGCGTTTCAAAAATATCTTGGTTTAAGGCTTTAGCCTCATCACTTGTAAATGGCAGGCGCAACTTAATAAACGTATCCGCCAGCCCTTGCACACCAAGACCAATTGGTCTGTGTCTCATGTTAGAATTCTCTGCCTCTTTAACAGGATAATAATTTCTATCAATTACTCTGTTTAAATTCTTCGTAACACGCTTTGTGATTCTAAATAGCTCCTTGTGATCAAACTCTCCGTTTTTAACAAACATTGGTAAAGCAATAGAAGCCAAATTACAAACAGCAACCTCATCTGGAGAGGTATACTCTAAAATCTCAGTACACAAGTTTGAAGATTTTATTGTACCTAAATTTTTCTGATTAGACTTACGGTTTGCTGCATCCTTGTACAACATGTAAGGCGTTCCTGTTTCGATTTGGGACTCTAAAATTTTCTCCCATAGTTCTCTTGCCTTGATTGTTTTGCGTCCTTTACCTTCCTGTTCATATTTGGTGTAAAGTGCTTCAAACTCTTCACTATGCGTATCTGCTAATCCTGGACATTCATTTGGACACATTAGGGTCCACTCGCCATCTTCCTGAACACGCTTCATAAATAAATCCGAGATCCACATCGCATAGAATAAGTCTCTAGCACGCATTTCTTCCTTACCATGATTTTTCTTGAGGTCTAGGAAATCAAAAATATCTGCATGCCATGTTTCTAAATAAATTGCAAAACTACCTTTACGTTTTCCACCACCTTGATCTACATAGCGAGCAGTGTCGTTAAAAACCCTTAGCATTGGAACGATACCGTTTGATGTTCCGTTTGTACCCGCAATATAACTTCCTGTTGCTCTTATATTATGTATAGATAATCCTATACCTCCAGCAGACTGTGATATTTTTGCGGTTTGCTTTAATGTATCATAGATTCCATCAATGCTATCATCTTTCATTGTTAACAAGAAACATGATGACATTTGTGGTTTTGGTGTTCCGGAGTTAAATAAGGTTGGTGTAGCATGTGTAAAATACTTTTTAGACATTAACTCGTACGTCTCTAAAGCTGCATCCAAGTCATTTAAATGGATGCCGATTGAAACCCGCATTAACATATGCTGAGGACGTTCTGCAATTTTGCCGTTTAGCTTTAAAAGATATGAACGCTCCAAAGTCTTGAAACCAAAATAATCATAACCAAAATCACGGTTATAAATAATTGCAGAATCTAATGTGTCTTTGTTTTCCTTGATTACATTATAAACCTCATCTGATAGAAGTGGTGCTTTTTTCCCTGTACGTGGATTAATGTATGTATACAAATCTTCCATAACCTCGCTGAAAGATTTTTTTGTGTTTTTATGTAAGTTAGAAACAGATATTCTTGCGGCTAGTTTTGCATAATCTGGGTGACTTGTAGTCATTGTAGCTGCAATTTCAGCTGCTAAATTATCAAGTTCACTAGTTGTTACGCCGTCATACAAGCCTTCAATTACTCTCATGGCAACCTTCACAGGGTCTACTAATTCGTTTAACCCATAGCACAGCTTTCTTACACGAGCTGTGATCTTGTCGAACATCATTGGTTCTTTACGACCGTCTCTTTTAATTACATACATACATCAGATAGTTTTAAGTGTTTCCTGAATACACCCTCAGAAAAACGTTAGTTAGTTATGGCGGACGTTAATTGTGCAACATCCACTTAGTTGAATTGTTAATTTTTTTTGGACTATTCCTTTTTAAATAGAGGAATAGGGTTGGCATTGAATTTTTTGTCTTTTTGGGGACTAATTCAATTAAAAATCAGCGTCGAAAGTAAATTTATCTTTCTCCTCTTCTTTATTAAGTACACCTGCCTTTTGGTATTCTGACACACGCTTTTCAAAGAAATTAGTTTTTCCTTGTAGTGAAATCATATCCATGAAATCAAACGGATTGGACGCATTGTATTCTTTTTCGCAACCGAGCTCTCCTAAAAGTCTATCGGTTACAAATTCTAAATACTGTGTCATTAATTTGGCATTCATACCTATTAAGCTTACTGGCAATGACTCTGTAATAAACTCACGTTCTATATTTAGGGCATCAACAATAATCTCTCTAATTCTTTCTTTTGGTACTTTATTAACTAAGTGGTGATTGTGTAGGTGAACGGCAAAATCACAATGTACACCTTCGTCTCTAGATATTAACTCGTTAGAAAACGTTAATCCAGGCATTAATCCTCTTTTCTTTAACCAGAAAATAGAACAAAACGCGCCTGAAAAGAATATCCCTTCGACAGCTGCAAACGCTATTAAACGCTCTGCAAAACTCGGGGAATCAATCCATTTTAAAGCCCAGTCTGCCTTTTTCTTAATGGCTGGGAAATTTTCAATGGCCTTAAAAAGAATGTCTTTTTCAGCTTCGTCCTTAACGTAGGTGTCTATTAATAAAGAGTAGGTTTCACTATGGATATTCTCCATCATAATTTGGAATCCGTAGAAAAACTTAGCTTCACTATACTGTACTTCGTTTACAAAATTTTCAGCTAAGTTTTCGTTTACGATTCCGTCACTTGCGGCAAAAAAGGCTAAAATATGTTTTATGAAATATCTTTCATCATCATTTAACTTAGTAGACCAATCGGTTAGATCTTGGTGTAGGTCAATTTCTTCTGCGGTCCAAAAACTTGCTTCTGATTTTTTATACCATTCCCAAATATCATGGTGTTGAATTGGAAAAATCACAAATCTATCTTTGTTTTCTGCTAAAATTGGTTCTACTGTTTGAGACATTTTAATATGTTTTTAAATGGGATTAAACGAAAATATTTTGTTGTGATTTGGGACTGACAAAGATTCAAAATTGTATAAGATAATGAAAGGCAATCTTATAAACGTTGTCAACAAGTTTTTAACAACAGTCGTTTTCTCGTTAGAAACCAAGTCTAGGTCTAAAAAAAATGTATTTAATTGATTATCAATATATTAATTAATATGTTGGGGGTTTTGAGTATTTGCATTTTTGTAATCTTTTTCATATTAATTATAATCTAAATAGGCGTATTTCCTATCATTTTAATTTTTGTTGAAAATGTGATTAAAAAAATGTTTTGCACAATTAGTTTACATCAAATTTTATTAGTAACAGATTATATAATTTAATTTTTTAAAGAAAAAACGAAGTCAACCATTGCGAATAAATCGGCATTGCAATTATGTGGCAGATACTAATTACTTATTGAAGTTTTTTAATGCAACTTTCTCTAATTCTGAATACCAATGTTCGCCAAATTTACGAATCAGCGCTTCCTTAACAAATTTGTAAATGGGCACTTGTAATTCTTTGCCCAAGGTACAGGCATCATCACATATTTCCCATTTTTCATAATTAACTGCTGTAAACTCGGAATAATCTCTTGTCCTAACAGGATATAAGTGACAAGAAACTGGCTTCTTCCAATCAATGACACCTTGATTGTAGGCTTCTTCAATAGCACAAAGAGCTGTCCCTCGGTCATCAAAAATAACATATGCACATTCTGCGCCATTAATTAATGGTGTCTCCAGCTCACCATAACTTGTATTAACAGAGGTGCCTTGGGCTTCGATAACTTCAATACTTTCCTTTCGAAGAAACGGTTTAACCTTTGGGTAAATTTCGTCTAAAATCTTTACTTCTTCTTTATCTAAAGGCGCACCTGCATCGCCATCTACGCAACAGGCTCCCTTGCAAGCAGAAAGATTGCAAACAAAATCCTTTTCTATAATATCCTCTGAGACTAATGTTTTGCCCAACTGAAACATGTGGCAAAAATAATTAAACTTTACAGTTATTTAGTATTGAATTTCTGTAATTAAATCGCACCTTTGCGGCAAATTTTAAAACGAGAAAAATGCAACTCAATTTTAAAGAAATATTTACCGCCTTTATGGTACTTTTTGCTGTTATCGATATTGTCGGTAATATCCCTATCATTATAGATTTACGCAAAAAGGTTGGCCATATTCAGAGTGAAAAGGCCTCCTTAATCGCTGGTGTTATAATGATTGTCTTTCTATTCTTGGGGAAGAGTCTTTTAAATCTCATTGGCATAGATGTTAATTCTTTTGCAGTAGCTGGTGCATTTGTCATATTCTTTATTGCGCTAGAAATGATCTTGGGTATAACACTCTACAAAGACGAAGACCACAATGCTTTAACAGCTTCAGTGTTTCCGCTCGCATTTCCATTGATAGCAGGTCCAGGAAGTTTAACCACACTGCTTTCATTACGCGCTGAGTTTGAAATCCAAAATATCATCATAGCTGTAATTAGTAATGTTATAGTGATATACATTGTATTAAAGACATCTGCAAAGATTGAGAGAATTATAGGTGCAAACGGAATTAATATAATAAGAAAAGTTTTTGGTGTAATTTTGTTAGCAATTGCCGTGAAGTTATTTGCAACTAATATTAAAGCCTTGTTGGTTTAATTTAAATTGATTGATGTATGAAGATTCTAACAACTGTATTAACCATTATTGCCATTGTACTTATTATTTTTAATGCTACGAAAATAGACTTTAACGCACCCTTTAAAGACGAAAGTTATACAGCTGTACTTACTGTTATCGCTGGACTTTGTGCTGTAATATTGCTTCAAATATTACGATTATCTAAAAAAATTGAAGCCCTGCAAAAAAAGCGCTAATGAAGTTTGATGTTTTGATCATAGGTGCAGGTGCTGCTGGAATGTCTTGCGCGTTAGTTCTTGGGTCTGCTCAAAACAAACCTTTTGCCGATACTAAAAAGATTGGAATCATTACACACCAAAAGAGCTCTCACCTTCAAAATGCACTGTTTAATAATGTTTTGGGATTGACACCCGGAACTTTAGGTCGTGATATATTAACACAAGGAAAAGCACAGTTACAAAACTTATATCCTCATGTTGTTCAAATTGAAAAGGAAAAGGTTACTTCCATTAAAGAATTTCGCGAAGGTTATAGTGTAACAACCAATAAAAACAGTTATACTTCTGCTATAGTGGTGGTTGCCGTTGGCTACACCAGTTTAATAACTATTAAAGGCCTAGAAGAATATATAGCGGCGCATCCGAGGGCAGTTAAAGAAAAAGATCGAATTTGGTTAAAAAACACTGATCATCTAATAAAAAAGAACCTTTATGTTGCCGGCACACTTGCTGGTTGGAGAAGTCAATTTGCAATAGCTAGTGGCAGTGGCGCCCAAGTGGCAACTGATATCCTTACCTTATGGAATTATGGTACACATACCAAAGTGCACGATAAAGTTACTGCCTGAAATTAGGATACTCAGTACTCAGTAAAATTACTTCTTGTACCATTTTATCATCTCTATTGATAATTTCCTCAAATGTATTATCGTCAAATAACTGACGCCCTAAAGTCGCTTTGATGAGACGTTTAATTTCATCTCTGTAAGCTACGAATGATACATTTGAATCTTCCTTAAAATTTACATAGTCTTTGAAACGCAGTGCCATTTCATCATTAACTTCAAAGTTGTTTATGAAATCATATTTTGTATAGTCTTGGTACCTCCTTCGGTCTTTATCGAGTTCTTCAAAAACAAAAAAGCCAAATAGTCCTCTACGTCTCATGTAATTAATCATTTCATTATCAAACGCACTGTCTACAGGAACAAATATATCCGGAATGATACCTCCACCACCGTAAACAACCTTACCCTTTGGAGTAACAAACTTTAATGAATCATCTACCCTGATATTGTCTGAATCTGTTAATTCGCCTGTACGGAGTCTTTTAAAATAATCCCTATGGTAGCCTCTACTGTTCCCATTTTCGTAAGGTCTTTGTATCGATCTACCTGTTGGTGTGTAATATCTAGAAACGGTTAGTCTTATGGCGCTACCATCTCCCAAAGCCATTTCGCGCTGGACCAAACCTTTTCCATAAGATCTTCTGCCAACAATAATTCCCTTGTCGTTATCCTGTAGTGCGCCAGCAATTACTTCACTTGCAGAAGCCGAATTTTCATTTATAAGAATATAGATTTCATTATTTTCGAATTCGCCTCGTTTAGTTGCATAGGTTCGTTCTTCCCTCCCTTTTTTATCTCTTGTAAAAACAATTAATTTCTTATCTTCTAAAAACTCGTCTGCTATTTGCTCTGCGATACCAAGGAAGCCACCAGGATTATCTCTCAAGTCCAATACTAATTTTGAAGCACCTTGATTTTTGAGTTCTTTTAGTCCAGACTTGAATTCTTTGTAGGTTGATTCAGCAAAACGATTTATTTTTATATACCCCAAATCGTTAGTAAGCATGTAAGACGCGTCAACACTTTTGATCGGGATGTCTTTACGAACCACATCGAACTCCAAAAGATTCTTTTCGCCCTTTCTAAATACGGTTAGTTTAACTTTGGTATCCTTATCACCTTTCAATTTATTAGCTATGATATCGTTTGTAATGGTGCGGCCATGAATTGTATCACCATCAGCTAATAAAATTCTATCTCCACTTAAAATACCGGCTTCTTCGCTTGGCCCTCCTTCTGTAGGTTTAACTACGGCAATTGTGTCGTTGTACGCATAAAAGTTTATCCCAATACCCACAAAGTCGCCCTTCATGTTTTCGGTAATACGCTCTAATTCCTTTTCTGGTATGTAAGTAGAATGTGGGTCTAGATTATCTAATATGCCATTGACCGTCACATCTACAATACTATCGGTATTTACCTCATCAACGTATTCGTAGTCAATATAGTCAATTAGCCTGTTTAACTTATCTTTTTTGCTATTGGTGGTAAATAATCGATCTGAAGTATCTGTGAAGTTAAGCTTACCGCCAATAACTACGCCAGTTGCAATTGCTACCCCAATTATTAGTGGTATGTACTTATTTTTTGTTGCCATTAAGATTCTAGGTCTCCTATAAATTCTATTTCCACACCCGCTTTGCTCAAAAATTGCAAACCAGAATCGTCTTTATACCCTTCATGATATACAACTCTCACTATTCCAGCTTGATGTATTAATTTGCTACATTCCTTGCACGGAGAAAGTGTTATATAAAGTGTTGCACCTTTGCACGACTGTGTAGACGAAGCTACTTTTAAAATAGCATTGGCCTCAGCATGCAATACATACCATTTTGTATAGCCCTCGTCATCTTCACAATAATTCTCAAAACCAGTTGGTGTACCATTGTAACCGTCAGAAATAATCATCCTGTCTTTTACTATTATGGCACCTACCTGCTTTCGCTTACAGTGCGATAGCCTGCCCCATTCTTTTGCAATTCTCAAATACGCTTTATCGTATCGTCTCTGTTTGGTTTTTGACATGCGCGTGTTTATTGCACAAACGTACAATGTAAATAACGAAGATAAAAGTATACTATTTTATACACAATGTGCTAGGAGTTAAAGTTTTACCAAACTTTGCAGTCTAGTTTAACAAATCACTACTGGTAATCATGGGTATAACTAGGCCAACTACTACGGCTGACAACACCATAACCCAATCTCTTTTTGAAAACCTGAAAATGGTTTGAAAAAGGAATCCTAGAAACAAGACGACAAAAACAACAATTATTTGAGCGATCTCAATCCCTAAAGCAAACTCAATTAAAAGTTCGAGTTTATTTTGTGATTGACCAGCGAACATCTTGAATTCCCGAGCAAAACCAAGTCCATGAATAAGACCAAAAAATAGAGTAATAAAAAGCAAGAGACTTAATTTATTAGATCTTTCTTTTTTTCCAGCTGTGAAGACGTTATAAACTGCCGCGATCAAAATGGTTACTGGAATTAAAAATTCGACTAATTTACCATTTACAGAGACTATACCATAAGCCGCTAATACTAGCGATAAGGTGTGACCCAGGGTAAATAGTGAAACTAAGATTAGTACACGCTTCCAATCTTTAAAAATATAAGGAACTGCTAAAACCATTAAAAACAAAACATGGTCATAGCCATTAGGGTCAAGTACGTGATTAATGCCATATTGAACATTAAACCAAAAATTTTCTAACATAATTCTTCATTTGGGCTAATTCAAAGGTACAATTAAAATCATAAAAAAAGCCTCAAGATAGTCTTGAAGCTTTATTGTACTCAAGGTGGGAATCGAACCCACACTCCCGAAGGAACTGGATTTTGAATCCAGCGCGTCTACCAATTCCGCCACTTGAGCAAAACGGGACGACAAAAATAGAAAATATTTCTCTTGAGCCAATAAAAAAGGGGTAGTTTTATACTTCTATGCGCAAATTATTTTCCTAAATTTGCGCTTTATCTTTAACCCTGATTAATTAACTCTAATTACCATCTAATTACCATGCCATTTGCCACAGAAGCCAAAATTTTTACATGCTCCCAAAGTCGTTACCTAGCAGAAGAAATTGCAAAAGCCTATGGTGAGAAATTAGGGAATGTCATTACCTCTACATACAGTGATGGAGAATTTCAACCTTCATATGAAGAATCCATTCGAGGTACTCGAATTTTTATAATAGGGTCTACTCATCCAGGTCCCGAAAATTTAATGGAAATGCTTTTAATGATTGATGCCGCCAAGCGTGCATCAGCAAGGCACATTACTGCGGTAATGCCTTATTTTGGTTGGGCTAGGCAAGACAGAAAAGACAAACCAAGGGTGCCTATTGCCGCGAAGCTTGTTGCAAAAATGTTGGAGGCTGCCGGAGCAACTCGAATTATTACAATGGATTTGCATGCAGATCAGATACAAGGATTTTTTGAAAAACCAGTAGATCATCTCTTTGCGTCAACTATATTTTTGCCTTACTTAAAAAGTTTAAACTTAGAAAACTTAACCATAGCATCTCCAGATATGGGAGGTTCTAAACGTGCATACTCCTATTCAAAAGCATTGTTGAGTGATGTTGTTATTTGTTATAAGCAACGTGCAAAAGCGAATGTTATTTCCCATATGGAACTAATTGGAGACGTTACCGGTAAAAACGTAGTTTTGGTTGATGACATGGTAGATACTGCTGGCACTTTAACTAAAGCTGCAGATCTAATGATGGAGCGTGGCGCATTAAGTGTAAGAGCAATTTGTACGCATCCTATTCTTTCAGGAAGCGCATATGAACGACTAGAAAATTCAGCACTGCAAGAACTTATTGTTACGGACTCCATTCCTCTTAGAAAGGAAAGTAAAAAACTTAAAGTTTTAACTTGTGCAAACTTGTTTGCAGAGGTTATGAACAATGTTCACAACAATCAATCCATTAGTAATAAATTTATACTCTAATTTATCGGCTTCACTTTTGTCTACTAGTGATTATTTACATTAAAAAAAGTTGCTAAATACTAGTATTTCAACGATATATTCTTAAATTTGCACCCCTTTTACAGGGATAAATCATATTTAATAATAAACAATTTCAAAATGAAATCAATTACAATCAATGGATCTCAAAGAGAAAGCGTAGGCAAAAAGTCAACAAAAGCCTTACGTAATGCTGGTCAGGTTCCTTGCGTATTATACGGAGGAGATAAGCCACTACATTTCTCTGCACCAGAATTGGCTTTCTCAAAGTTAGTGTATACTCCAGATGCGCATACTGTTGTGATTGCCTTGGAAAATGGCGAAACTTATAATGCTGTAATGCAAGATATTCAGTTTCACCCCGTAACAGATAGAATACTTCATGTAGACTTCTATCAAATATTTGAAAATAAAGAAATCACTATGGATATTCCTGTTAAAACAGTAGGAACGTCTAAAGGTGTTTTAAATGGTGGTAATTTAAGAAGACCTTATCGTAAATTAAGAGTAAAGGCTATTCCATCTAAATTACCGGACTTTATTGAAATTGACATTACTCCATTAAAAATTGGAAGTAAGTTATACATCAGTGAATTAAGAAATGACGATTATAAGTTACTACATCCAGACAACACGGTTGTTTGCCAGGTTAGACGTAGTAGACTTGCAATTGTTGATTTAGAAGAGGAAGAAGAGGAAGGAGCAGAAGAAGGAGCAACTGCAGATGCAAGTGCAGATTCGCCTGCTACCGAAGCTCAAGAATAAGCAAAGCTTTACAGCATACAAAAAAAGCATTCTATAACGGAATGCTTTTTTATTTTTGCACAAACATGTATGCATGTGGGATAAAATTAGAAAGTGGCTTGGTTTTGGTAGTGCTAAAAGAGAAGTACAATTTAACACGATGAAAAAGTATTTGGTTGTTGGTCTTGGTAATATTGGTGAAAAATATGCTGGTACTAGACATAATATTGGTTTTCAGATTTTAGATCATTTAGCCAATACAGAAGAACTGTCTTTTAAATCTGCAAAGCTTGGTGATATTTCCTCATTAAAAATAAAAGGACGCTCCGTCCTATTATTAAAACCTAGTACCTACATGAATCTCAGTGGTAAGTCAGTTAAATATTGGCTTACTAAGGAAAAAATACCTGTAGAAAACCTCCTTATTATTACTGACGATCTAAATATTCCATTTGGGACCCTGCGATTAAAGACAAAAGGAAGCGATGGTGGTCACAATGGCTTAAAAGATATTCAAGAAAAGTTGCAAACCACAAAATACAATAGATTTAGATTTGGCATAAGTGATAGCTTCAATAAAGGAAGTCAAGTTGATTATGTTCTTGGTGAATGGACTGAAGAAGAAAAAACTAAATTAAAGGAGCGACTTGACAAATCTGCAGAATTGATTCGTTCTTTCGTTTTTTCTGGAGTCAACAATACAATGAATCAATTTAATGGAAAATGAAAAAAGCCGTCAAATAACGGCTTTTTTCATTTACTTAAATATTAATCTGTTCTGCTAAAGACGAATCTAATAAAGACTTCGTGCGTACCATTACTGTTATTTGAAATTTCATCTCTAGTTGAGCTTTCATAGGCATAACCTATATCCAACCAATCTGCAAGGTTTATCATCATTAGACCACCAAAAGCTTCATCTGTACGGTATGCAAGTCCAACTTCAAATCTATTGTAAAACCTAAAGGCTCCCGTTAGATCAACCGATAGCGGTGTCCCATCTACATACCTAACCATTGTAGATGGTCTAAACTCAGTATTGTCACTAATCCTAAAGTTGTACCCGCCTGAAATATATATATGAGCTTCTTGAGTCGCTTGGGTTACTCTCCCATCGGCTTCGTCTAGTCGTTCCGTGGACAATATTCTTGGTACAGAGAGCGATACAAAATACTTGTCGTGCATTAAATAAGCACCAGCTCCAAAATTCGGTCTAAAACCGCTATCAATATTACCCAATGCAGGGTCGTCTGGCAAACCAATATTTGTGAGATTTCCTCTATCTATATCGTAAGTGCTACCACCTGCTTTTAAGCCTAAAAATAGATCTGCCGTTTCCGAAACTTGCAGTTTATAAGAAAAATCAATGTTAAAACTTGTTTGATTTTCAATAAAAACCTGGTCACTTACTATAGATAAGCCTATCCCAACCTTTTCTCCTAATGGTCTTGAATAAAAGAAACTCTGCGTTTCTGGTGCTCCAATTACACTTATCCATTGACTTCTAAAATTCGATGTTAGGTTGGCCGTACCATCAGCTCCAGCATATGCAGGATTGATAACATTCATTGTGTATCTATACAACGTATAATTTGGTTCTTGTTGAGCATATACAGACTCAAACAAAAGAATTGCAATTATGATTAATGTGTTTTTATATAATTTCATTGTGTTCATTTATTTAAGTTATATATGCTTAAAGTGTTAGGTAAATCCATCCTGTTAATACGACTGTACCATCACCATTTTGATCAACCTGATAATAATATGATCCTGTTGGTAATGTATCACCACTATAAGTACCATTCCAATCGTTATTATAACCTCGAGTACTAAACACTTCTCTTCCCCAGCGATTAAATACCTTGACACTTGCATTAGGGAATCTATCTGCATTAATAATAATCCATGTATCATTTATACCATCACCATTTGGTGTTAGTACATCATTGACAATTAACCCATCACAAACATCTCCTATACCGTTTCCATTTACATCTTTTTGATCTGGGTTTACATCAAACTGGCAATTATCATCTATGTCTAGTACACCATCATTATCGTCATCATCATCACAGATATCACCTAAACCGTCCATGTCATTATCTGCTTGGTCTGGGTTTGGAGTTGTTGGACAATTATCAACAGCATTTAAAACACCATCTCCATCAATATCCTCATCACAGACATCTCCTATACCATCGTTATCCAAATCCGCTTGATCTGTATTGGCTGTTTCTGGACAGTTATCATCATCGTTTTGAATTGTATCACCATCTATATCATTTGGATCTCTTGTGCCACAGACTTCTAGTGTAAACTCTTCAATTGTTCCACCATCTAAGGCGCCAAAAGTATCTGTTACGGTTAAGGTCCAAGTCCCTGCAGAGAAATCGCCATTAAAATCGTTTAAATCTCCTTCTGGAATAAACGTTCCAGTGAATGGTGCAGATGCTCCCGTAATAGGTATTGAAGCGTCTTGATCAAACGTTGTATCTATATAATCTTGGGCAAATATCGCACCATTACCTGTAGATAACTCCACGGTAACTCCTGTTGGGCTAGTAATGAAAACATCCAAATCACTCACCCAGGTATGGGGAATTGTAATGGTTACGTTAACATCAGAAATAATGAGAACTTCCTGAATATCAACACTTACAGTATATGTTGCATCTTCGCCACTATCTGCAATTGTAACAGGTGTTTCACTAGATGTCTGGATATCACATTCTATATCACAAACATCTCCAATCCCGTTATTGTTAAAATCTGATTGATCTGCATTAGGTGTTTCAGGACAATTATCATCCACATTTAAAACACCGTCACCATCGATATCGTCATCACAAACATCTCCAATCCCATCATTATCGATATCAGATTGGTCAACATTTGCAACAGTAGGACAATTATCCTCATCGTTTGGTATGCCGTCACTATCGATATCTGGCTGAGGACTTCCGCAAATTTCAAGTGACCAGCTATCTATGCTTCCTGTGTCTATCCCGGCATTGTCCGAAACATTCAAAGTCCATGTTCCACCAGAAAATCCACCTATTAAAACGGCAAGGTCTTCATCTGGCAAAAATTCTCCTGTAAAAGGTGCCGAGCCATCTGCAATTGGAGTTGTTGCATTGGTGGTGAATACCGTACCTATAAAATTATCGCCACTTCCACCATTTCTATCAGATAAAATAACCTCTGTACCATTTGGTGCTCTTAAAGTTAAGATTAAATCGGCATCGAACGTATGAGTAATATTCACCGTAACTATAATATCTGTTATAAGAGACGTAACGGGAACATTAATAGAAGATTCTGCTCCTACTGGGTTATTATCAGGGATATTTATTGGTGTATCTGATGAATTGTAAACCGTACAAAATATATTGGCAGTTGTAAATGAAGCCTCTGAATAATTACCTTGTCCACAATCGTTTATACTTCTAACCCTCCAAAAATACGCCGTTACTATATCTAAAGTCGTAACAATAAAAGTTGGATCTGTAACACTTCCATTAGCAACAATATTTGTAAAACCTGTATCTGTTGCAACATCAATTTCATATGAAGTTGCATTAGGATCTGCATCCCAAGTGAATACAGCATTACTTGCTTCAACAGTGTCAGAACCATCAGCTGGCGTCAATAAATTTAGAGTTGGATAGTTTGTGTCAAAAACGTTAAATGATACATCTGACGATTTTGTAATAGCTCCTGACGTCCCAGTTAATTGAATAGGATAATTGCCAATTGCAAGTCCACCTATTCCTGATATTGTGACTGTAACAGTAGTGCCATCTGCCGTTGCACTTGTTGGAGCAAACGTAGCTGTTGTGCCTGCAGGAAGACCTGTTGCACTAAAATCAGTTACTCCAGAAAAACCAAGAAACGTGTTATAGGTGAACGTATAAACTACATCATCAGGTGAGCAAACATCAATATTGGATTCATCTACATTTAAAACAAACTCAGATTCTTGAAGCGAAAAATTCGTTGAATTAATTGCATAGAATATATTATTATTGCCTTCAACCTTAACTCTGGCTGAGGATGAGTCACCTCCCGTTATAGGCACTGTAACAACGTGCTCACCATCATTGGGCACGTTAGATGCCATTACAAAAGGAAATGTAAAGCCGCCATCTGTAGAAAGTAATATATTAACTGTTGGTGTATTCACTGCGCCACTATCAGTTCCTGCAACATCCCATGTAACTGTCTGATTAGATCCAGCATCCCAAGTTTCATTCGTAGTTTGTGATGTTACAACAAAAGGTCCTGCGCCATCATCAACTGTTACTCCCATGCTATCAAAATCACTTTGTGGTGTTTGACCCACACCATCTGCCTCACTTCGGTCTCTTACAGTTAAGGCATAATTCAAGGTTCTAGACACATTTGAAACCGATTCCCAGGATGAATTGTCTACCGTTTCAGCAGGAAACTGTTCTGTTAATTCGCCAGCAATTACACGTTCAATTATTGGCATGTATCTATCTGGTGATGTGCTAGGTGGTCTGGATCGCCAAACGGAACCAGAGGTTAAATTAGGTCCAAAATTCCCTGAGGTTGTTACGCCATCATCTATTTGTTCCCATGTATAAGTGAGTATATCCGCTGTATCGGGATCAGTTGCATTTCCTCGAAGAACAAATGCGGTCCCAATTGGTATGGTATAATCATCACCGGCATCTGCAATAGGTGGATTGTTGGTTATTGCAGTTCCAACCCAACAAGTCCGTGTCTGTAAATTATTTAATATTTGAAGAATACTATAGTAGTGAAAATAAGGGTCAGAATGATCCTGTACATCATTTGGGCCTGTAATACCGGCATAGCCCATTATTGTGGTTCCACTTCCTGGTTCTGCATTAACACCTGTGCCTTCACTGCTGAATGAAAAGGTGTGATTTGCTCCCATCTGATGGCCAATTTCGTGAGGAACATAATCGATATCAAAGAAATCGGACATATACGGTCCACCATCATTGTCTAAAAATGAATGCGATGAAAATCCTGATCCTTTGGAGCCATCTACACAAACACAGCCTATACATCCTGCATTACCATTGTTACCTCCAAAATGGAATAAGTGGCCGACATCATAATTATCTTCACCAACTATTGATGTTAAAGTACCTTGTAATTCTCCGTTAAAACTTCCGAAATAAGGGTCTGTAGCAGTATCTGTAAATATTATCTCTGTTCCTGTTACCAATGTAAAGGTAACAGCCATATCGACTTCAAAAACTTCATTAGATCTGTTTAAGGTAGATACAACTTGTGCAAGTGCATCCTCTGCTGGCCCACCATTACCTGCGTCTCCATCATCCCAAAATCCAGTATATTCAGCTGTTGTAGAAATCGCAATTCTAAATGTTCTTAAGGTCTGGTCATTTGCGTCTCGACCTGTTAAGTTGCTTGCATCAATCGGGAAAAACTCTTCAGTTAAACAACTAAAATCTTTTATGTCTTCTATTCTAACTTCTCTAGAATAATTTATGTATTCAGTATTGTTTGTCCTAGTCAATGGTACGGTAAAACTCACTGGTTCATTTGGAGATGAAATCATAGTTTGGAGACCCTGCGGTGTGACACTAAATCTAGCCCTTGTCCCAGGTTTGTCAATACTAAAACCTAAGTAGGTTTTAATTTCGGGATATAATTCAGATAAATCACTTGATAAAACTGGCGCTTCAACGACATTAAATTGAACCAAATCCCCTTCATGGTTTGGAAGAAAAACTCTAACTGGCGATTGTGCAGTATTATCACCTCTAAGCGGTGCTTCGATAAGTTGTTCTTTTAAAGCATCTATATTAAGTCTAAAAGTTTGATAGTGCTTCGGATTAAGTTGCGATTGATTGACATTAATTAGCTCTGTTCGCTGTGTTTGTTGCCAATAGTTCTCTTGGGAGAATACTGAAAATACACATAAAAACATGGATAATGACAAAACAAAATGTAGCTTTGTTTTCATAAATTGTTGTGTAGAATATTAAAATTCTCCGAATTTAAAATTTTCTAAAGAAACACTAAATAGATTGTCAAAAAAATTATAAAATTCTTATCCATTCTTGAGTTTGACTGAAAAATCAGCAAAAGTTACAACAATAGGGACATTTGACGGCGTTCATATAGGGCATCAAAAAATATTGAATCGCGTGGTTAAACTTGCCAAAAAGCGTGGTTTTGAACCTGTTGTACTTACTCTTTTTCCACACCCAAGAATGGTTCTACAAAAAGACGATTCCATAAAACTTCTAAACACAATTGATGAGCGCGTAACAATTTTAAAGTCTTACGGCATTTCAGAAGTCGTAGTTAAAGAGTTTACCAAAGAATTTGCAAACTTATCTGCGCGAGACTACGTGCAAAAGATTTTAATTAATGAATTAAATACCAAACAAATTGTTATTGGGTATGATCATCACTTCGGCAAAAACAGAAGTGCAAATATTAATGACCTAAGACTTTTTGCTGAGGAATTTAAATTTACTATCGAGGAAATCTCAGCACAAGACATAAAAGATGTAACGGTTAGTTCTACCAAAATCAGGAATGCTTTAAATAATGGACAAGTTGCATTGGCCAATAGTTACTTAGGTTATAATTACTTTATTACCGGAAAAGTTGTAAAAGGTAAAGGGTTAGGTCGTAAGTTAGATTTCCCAACTGCCAATATTTATATAAAAGAAATCTACAAATTAATTCCTGCTGATGGAGTTTACGTCGTAAAATCGTCTTTTCATAATAGAGTAGTTTACGGTATGATGAATATTGGCAGTAACCCAACTGTTAGTGGTAAAGGCAGGTCCATTGAGGTAAACTTCTTTAATTTTAATGAAACGATTTATGGCGACATATTTAAAGTCGAATTTTTAAAACGACTTAGAAGTGAGCAGAAATTTGAAAACATTAATGCTCTAAAAGCACAATTGAAGAAAGACAGGTCTGATGCCCAAGATTACATCAAGCAACTAAATGAATAAAATTTTATTCAGACATATTGACAATTCTGGACTTGTAGTTTTTAGAATATTCTTTGGTCTCTTGTGTTTTCTAGAGTCTGTTGGTGCAGTGGTAACAGGTTGGGTAAAACGAACTTTAGTAGAGCCCGAATTTACATTTTCATTTATCGGGTTTGAATGGCTTCAACCATTACCAGGAAACTGGATGTATATCTATTACATAGTAATGGGTGTTTTTGGCCTTCTAATTATGGTTGGCTATAAATACCGATTTAGTATGCTTATGTTTGCTTTTATGTGGACCGCAACATATTTAATGCAAAAATCCGCATATAACAATCATTATTATCTCTTGTTTATTTTAAGTTTTTTAATGGTGCTTTTACCTGCACACCGTTATGCCTCAATTGACGTAAAACTAAATCCCAAAATAAAAAGTATTTCGATGCCAGCTTGGTGTAGATGGCTCTTTGTGATACAGTTGTTTATACTTTACACCTACGCTTCAATTGCCAAATTGTATCCGGATTGGTTGGATACTTCGGTAGTTGCATTATTAATGAAAGGTAAAGCTGGATACCCAATAATTGGAGAGTTCTTGCAGCAAAAAGGAACCCACTATTTTATTGCCTATGGAGGTATTTTGTTTGATGGTCTCATAATTCCGTTACTGCTATTTAAACCAACACGCCGAATTGCTTTTTTTGCATCAATCTTTTTTCACTTGTTCAATTCAATAGTATTTCAAATCGGTATTTTCCCTTACCTATCCTTAGCATTTAGTTTATTTTTCTTTAGACCTGAAACTGTTAAAGGAATTTTCCTAAAGAAAAAACCGCTCTATAAAGACCAAGAAGTTATTATTCCAAAAAATGCAAAGATCATTTCATTTGCCTTTATAATCTATTTTGTAATACATCTTGCATTACCCTTAAGACATTATTATTTTGAAGACGATGTGCTTTGGACTGAAGAGGGTCACCGCCTAGCCTGGCGTATGATGCTCAGGGCAAAATCTGGCAGTGCAACCTATAAGGTTGTAGATGTAAATTCAAAACAAACAATACCAATAAATCTCAACGATTACCTCACAAAAAAACAACAACACGGTGCTAAAACAAAGCCAGATTTTATTTGGCAATTTGCCCAACATCTTAGAAAGGACTTTGCTAAAAAAGGGCAATCTGTGAAAGTATACGTTCGTTCTTATGTAAGCGTTAACGGTAGGCCTTCCAAACCTTTTATAAATCCTAAAGTAGACATTGCCAATGAGCCATGGCATCACTTTAAACACCACGTCTGGATATTACCTTCAAAATAGAGTTTGCTTTTGTTTTTATCTGGTTAAATTCTTTTTACTTTTGTTTTTCGCCTTTAAGGCCTAAAGGCCACACCTTAATTAATAAAGATATGTTACAGGTTGCATTCATCCGAGAAAATAAGGAGGACGTTATCCAAAGATTAGCAAAGCGAAATATTGACGCATCTGCTATGATTAATGAAGCCATAACTCTTGATGAAGAAAGAAGAGCACTACAAGCTAAACTAGACAACACCAAAGCTGAATCTAATAGTATATCTAAAGAGATTGGGATTTTATTTAAAAATGGTCAAGCGCAGGAAGCAAATGAGCTGAAAACGAAAACAACCCAACTAAAGGAAGAAGCGAAAATCCTTGAGCAAGACCTTAACACTAAGGTTGAGACACTGAATGAACTTTTATACAAAATCCCAAATGTTCCTAATACCATTGTACCAAGTGGTAATACCGACGAAGACAACGAAGAGGTGTTTAGGGAAGGTGAGGTGCCAAGTCTTTCGGAAAGTGCACTTCCCCATTGGGAATTAGCAAAAAAGTATGACATTATTGATTTTGAACTAGGTACTAAGATTACTGGTGCAGGGTTTCCTGTTTATAAAGGAAAAGGTGCAAAATTACAACGTGCCTTAATAACCTATTTTTTAGATAAGAATACCGAAGCAGGATATACCGAGTACCAAGTTCCTCATTTGGTTAATGAAGCTTCAGGATTTGGAACCGGACAATTGCCAGACAAAGAGGGACAGATGTATCATGTAACTGCAGATAATCTCTATTTAATCCCAACAGCAGAAGTACCGGCAACTAATATTTTTAGAGATACAATACTTAATGAAAACGATCTGCCAATAAGTGTTACAGGTTATACACCATGTTTTAGACGTGAGGCGGGCAGTTACGGTGCGCATGTACGCGGTCTAAATCGATTGCACCAATTTGACAAGGTTGAAATTTTAAGAGTCGAGCATCCTAATAAATCTTATGAGGCATTAGACAGTATGGTGGAACATGTTAAGGGTATTCTTAAAGAATTAAAACTACCTTATCGAATTTTACGCCTTTGTGGAGGCGACCTAGGTTTTACCTCTGCACTTACTTACGATTTTGAGGTGTTTTCTACTGCACAAGATCGTTGGTTAGAAATTTCCTCTGTTTCCAACTTTGAAACCTTCCAAGCTAATCGTTTAAAGTTACGGTTTAAAAACAGTGATGGGAAAAATGAACTATGCCACACCTTAAATGGAAGTTCTCTTGCGCTTCCAAGAGTTTTAGCAGGTATTTTAGAAAATTACCAAACAGAGAATGGTATAAAAATACCTGACGTATTAGTGCCATACACTGGATTCGACCTAATTTCCTGACCATATTTACCCTTTTTATTTGGGTTATATGTTAAAAAAAAATGTTTTTTGTCGATTTTTCGTGTATTTCTTCGTTTATTTTCATTATTTTCGTCAAGTTAGTAATCCAAATCGATAACTAACCTATAAATGAAAAACATAAAACGACTCGTTTTGCTCGCAACTTTAGTTGTTATGGTAAGTAAAGTATTGTTTTAAAAACTAACATTCTAAACAAGAAAATAAAGAAACCTAGACAAAGTAACTGAATCATATTTTTATAACGAATAATGATTAATAGCACATTTATTTTGCTGGTCAAAATGCCTAAGCTCACCGTTTAGGCATTTTTTTATAATAACATTTACAATAAGTGGTTTCGCCATTTGTTATATTTACAAAATAGTGCTATGAAAAATTCACTTTTCCTTTTTTTAGTCCTCTTTGCACCGTTTTTTGGCTCTGCCCAAAATAACGAAGTATTGGCAGATAGTTACTATAAAAAAGGCGAATTCAAAAAAGCACTGGTTATTTATCAGAACTTACTAAAGGAGAAGCCCTACAGCTATAACTTCTTGTTTAAACTCGTTGAGACACATCAACAACTTGAGCAGTTCGCTGAGGCCCAGGATATACTTATTCAGCGATTGGAAAAACGACGAAACCCTACTCTGGTGGTAGAACTAGGTTACAATTACCAACTTCAAGACAGTTTAGAAAAAGCCAAGGACTTATATGAGGAAGCTATTGCGTATATCGATGATAAACCCAGCTATATTTATAGTATAGCTCGAAAATTCGAGGATCATTCTTTACTAGAAGAGGCAATTAGGATTTACGATAAAGGTAAGACACTAACACCAGACAAAAACTATAGCATTCAGCTCGCTAGGATTTATGGTGATCAAGGTAATATTGAAAAAATGTTTGAAAATTATATTGATTACGTTGAATATAAACCCAACTATCTCAACAATATTAAACGTGCAGTAAGTGATTTTATCTCAGAAGATAAGAGCAATGAAAACAATGTGTACCTAAGACGCCAACTACTTAAAAAAATTCAGCAAAACCCAAATCCTTATTGGTATGAAATGTTAAGTTGGCTTTACGTGCAGGAAAAAGCGTACGCTAAATCTTTTGTGCAGGAAAAAGCGCTATACAAAAGAAATCCTGTAAGTTTAGATCGCATTGTAGAATTGGCAATAACAGCATTGGATGACAATGACGCCGAAACTGCTAGAGATATTTTTAACTATATTCTAAATGCAACACAAGATGCCAGTACGGCACTCACTGCACACCAGTACATTTTAGAGATTGATTCTAAAAACGCAGATGATAAAGCACTTATTCGTATAGACAAAAAATACAATGAATTATTTGAGGAATATGGACTTTCTGAACTTACTCTACCGTTGCAACTTGCCTATGGTGAATTCCTAGCCTTTTATAAAAATGACACAATACAAGCAACTGCCTTTCTTAGACAAAGTATGAAACTAAATATTAGTCAGTTTCAAGAGGCGACTGTTAAATTATTGTTGGCCGACATATTGGTATTACAGGAAAAATTCAATGAAGCTCTTATCTTCTATTCTCAGATACAGGCCAATATGAAGAATAGTACAATCTCACAAGAAGCAAGATTTAAAGTTGCAAAAACAAGTTATTACAAGGGCGATTTTGATTGGGCAGAATCACAACTTAAAATACTTAAATCGTCAACCTCACAACTCATTGCAAACGATGCATTAGACCTTAAATTACTTATATCTGATAATAAGTACCAAGACAGTTCGCGTACGGCATTAAAATTATATGCGAAGGCTGATCTTTTTACTTTTCAGAAAAAGACAACCAAAGCAATTGATGTGCTCGATAAAATTCTGGAAGAACACAAGGGTGAAAGCATTATTGACCAAGCGCTTTTCAAACAAGCGCAACTATACACAGAAATTAAACAGTATGATAAAGCAGAGTCAAATTATTTATTAATCATTAAAGACTATAAAGAAGATATTTTAATGGATGATGCCCTTTATCATCTGGCTGAACTATATAATACACGACTGTCAAGACCAGAAGATGCGAAACAATTATACGAAACTATTGTTTTTGAACATGAGGATAGCATCTATTTTATTGAAGCACGAAAAAAATTCAGAATACTGAGAGGTGATAAAAATTATGAAATATTCATGGGTGGCTAAAGCTTTAATTTAGATCTGCTCGAACTTTCTTTTTATATCCAATCCATAATCTCAATTCAAAATCTAAACAATGTTAATATACAATGTAACCGTAAATATAGATGACTCTGTTCATGATGAATGGCTCAATTGGATAAAGGAACATATTCCACAGGTTTTGGCCACTGGAAAGTTTACAGAAGCCAAACTCACAAAGGTCTTAGTAGAAGAAGAAATGGGAGGCCAGACCTATTCCATTCAATACAAGGCTCATAATAGAGAAGCACTGAATAAATACTACAATGAAGATGCAGACCGATTAAGACAAGATGGCTTAAAACGATTTGCAGACAAAATGCTCGCCTTTAGAACAGAGTTGGAAATTGTAGACGAGTATACCGTAAATTTTACTAATTCAAATTAAAATAGTGCCAAGCAATAAGCAAGTTCGTGCAAAAAAACATCTAGGCCAACATTTTCTAAAAGATGAAAACATAGCCCAGAAAATTGCTAATACACTTAGTTTAAATTCATACAAAGACATCCTCGAAATTGGTCCAGGTATGGGTGTGCTAACCAAATATTTACTAGAAAAAAAAACATCCATTCACGTAATAGAAATCGATTCAGAATCTGTTTCCTATTTAAAAAATCACTATCCACAATTAGAAAATAGAATTTATGAAGAGGATTTTTTAAAGTATGACCTCAACAAAATTTTTAATGGTAGAAGCTTTGCAATAACGGGTAACTTTCCTTATAATATTTCATCACAAATAGTATTTAAAACTTTAGAAATTCGTAGTCAGGTACCAGAATTTTCTGGTATGTTCCAAAAGGAAGTAGCTCAACGCATTTGTTCTAAAGAAGGCTCAAAAATTTATGGTATACTATCTGTACTAACACAAGCCTTCTACGAGGCTGAATATTTGTTTACAGTACCATCTTCCGTTTTTAATCCACCACCAAAAGTAGATTCTGGTGTACTCATTTTAAAACGTAAAGAAAATTATCTACTCCCTTGTGATGAACAATTGTTTTATAAAGTTGTAAAGACAGGATTTCAACAACGCAGAAAAACACTCCGTAATAGTTTAAAAATTTTTAATCTTTCAGATAATTTAAAAGCAAATGCTATCTTTGGGAAGCGTCCAGAACAATTAAGTGTTACAGATTTTATTAATCTTACAGCACTAATTCAAAATGACAATTAATTAAACGTAAATTGTCATTTTTAGTTTTGTTACGAACAGGTTTAAATTGAATGGAAGAAATCCAAGATAACATACAATTTCAGCTAACTGATGAGCTTATTGAGCAGGTTGAAGTTCTTGTTGAAAACCAAAACGACAAGGAGCTTATTAAATTACTTAATGAGTTTCACTATGCTGATATTGCCGAGATTCTGGATGAGTTAGATCTAGATGATTCCATTTACCTTATAAAACTACTCGATTCTGAAACGACATCGGATATCCTGACGGAGTTGGATGAAGATACAAGGGAGAAAGTTCTAAAAAACCTTTCTGCAAAAGAAATCGCTGAAGAGGTTGAAGAGTTAGATACCGATGATGCAGCAGATCTAATCGCAGAACTTCCAGAAGAAAGGCGAGCTGAGGTCATTTCTAAAATTGAAGATGAAGAGCATAGAGAGGAAATAACCGAACTTTTAAAATACGAAGACAATACAGCTGGTAGTTTAATGGCCAAGGAATTGGTTAAGGTTTATGAAACTTGGACGGTTGCTGGTTGCTTAAGACGTATAAGAGGCCAGGCAAGAGAAGTAACCAGAGTGCACTCAATTTACGTAGTTAACAAGCAAGAAAAATTAATCGGGCGTTTGTCTCTTAAAGACTTAATCGTTGCCAAAAGTGAACAAAAAATAGCAGAAATTGCCAAGGATAATGTAGATTTTGTTCATGTGAATGATGATGTAGAAGATGTTGCTAAAGTAATGGCAAAATACGACCTTGAAGCCATACCTGTTGTAGATGATTTACAAACATTGTTAGGCAGAATAACCATCGACGATATTGTAGACGTCCTTAAAGAAGAAGCGGATAAAGATTATCAATTAGCTGCAGGTATTACCCAAGATGTTGATTCTGATGACAGTATAATAGAACTTACTCGTGCTCGATTACCTTGGCTGTTCTTAGGACTTATTGGAGGTGTCGGAGCCTTTGTAATTATGGAAGGCTTTCAGGAGGCCTTTAGTCAATATGCAGTACTATTCTTCTTTACGCCATTAATCGCAGCGATGGCAGGGAACGTTGGTGTACAATCTAGTGCAATAATTGTTCAAGGTCTAGCCAATGACGATATAAAAGGTAGTATAAATAGTAGGTTATTAAAAGAGATGTTATTAGCAACATTAAACGGCGTAATACTAGCTATTGTTCTCTTCCTTTTTGTCTGGATTTACATCGGTGAATTTGACAAAGCTATTGCAATTTCAGTATCACTAATAGCAGTAATAATAATTGCTGGTCTAATTGGGACATTTGTGCCATTATTTTTAGATAAACGAGGAATTGATCCCGCAATTGCGACTGGTCCATTCATTACAACTAGTAATGATATTCTGGGCATACTACTCTATTTCTGGATTGCCAAATTAATCCTTGGTATCTAATCCTAAGGTCTTCGTATCTTTGAGTTATGAAAGCCATTAGCATTAAAGAGAAATTTTCAAAGTTTAGTAAAAACTGGCATCCACATCAAATTGCCCTAGTTGATGACATGCAAGTAATTTTGGCCAAACTCAAAGGTGAATTTGTATGGCACAGCCACGAGCAAGAGGACGAATTATTCCAAGTTGTTAAAGGAACACTTTACATGCAATTTAGAGACCGAACAGAAATCGTTAAAGAAGGTGAACTAATTGTCGTACCAAAAGGTGTTGAGCACAATCCTAAAACCAAAGACGATGAGGAAGTGCATGTGTTGTTGTTCGAAAAAATTTCAACTGCACATACTGGGAATGTTCAGCATGAAAAAACACAAACTGAATACCCCAAGATTTAATTATGATTAAATTTTTTAGAAAAATACGCTACGAACTTATGAGTGAAAACAAGGGAGGTAAGTACTTTAAATATGCTATTGGTGAAATTGTCCTCGTGGTTGTGGGTATTCTTATTGCGCTACAAATTAATAATTGGAATGAAGGGAAAAAAACAAAGAAGTTTGAACATGAGATATTGAGAGATATCGCAGATGCCATTGATGGCAATTTCTTTCAAATAGATTTGAGTCTTAGAAACAACCAAGCTGCTGTTGCATCCGCAAATATTATTCTTAACGCCTTAGAAAATAATTTACCTTATCACGACTCTTTAGATTTCCATTTTTCTAAATCTATATCATGGGTTAGTGCTAAATTTAACAATCCCGCATATGAGAGTCTTAAGTCATATGGTGTCAATTTAATTACAAATGATACTATAAGAAGTCTTATTAGTATATATGACAATGGTTGGATGGAGACCTTAGCAGAAAGACAAGAAAATTATTTTTATAATACAGCATCACCAATTTTAACCAAGTTGTTTGATAAGGTAGCTATGAGAACAAAAATGAAACCTTTTGATTATGATAGATTAAAGGATTCTCAAGAGTATATTAGTATCTTAAATACATCTATCTCTAATAGAGAGGATCAAACATTCTGGTATAAAGAGTGGAAAGAATCATTAGATTTTCTTTTAAAGACTATCAACAATGAATTAAAAAATAATTAAAAAGTTCTGCCTTTACAGGAAGTGAAAATGACCATATTACACCTTGATAAAAACCACGACTTACTCATAAATCAACTGAATCAACTAGGATTTACAAATCATGAAGATTATAGTTCTTCTAAAGCTGAAGTAGAGGCTAAAATTTCTTCCTATGACGGAGTTATCTTGAGAAGTCGTTTTACAATTGACAAAGAATTTTTAGACAGAGCAACCAATCTTAAATTTATTGGTCGTGTTGGCGCTGGATTAGAAAATATTGATTGCGATTATGCCGATAAAAAAGGTGTTTATCTTATTTCCGCTCCAGAAGGCAATCGAAATGCTGTTGGAGAACATACATTAGGCATGATTCTATCTTTGTTCAACAATTTTAACAGAGCCAATCGAGAGGTAAGACAAGGTAAGTGGTTGCGCGAAGAAAATCGTGGTGTAGAGTTAGATGGAAAAACGGTTGGAATCATAGGTTACGGAAATATGGGAAAAGCCTTCTCCAAAAAACTAAAGGGCTTTGATGTTGAGGTGCTCTGTTATGACATTAAAGACAATGTAGGCGATGAAAACTGCAAACAAGTAACGTTAGAAGAACTTCAAGAAAGAATTGATGTCTTGAGTTTACATACACCACAAACGGCTTTGACAATAAACATGGTAAATACCACATTCATCAATAATTTCAAAAAGCCATTTTGGTTAATAAATACGGCACGTGGCAAAAGTGTGGTGACTGAAGATTTAGTTAGTGGATTAGAGTCTGGGAAAATACTAGGTGCAGGATTGGATGTATTAGAATACGAAAAATCCTCTTTTGAAAATTTGTTCAAATCTGAAGAATCTAAATTCAGGTGGATGCGAAAAGGAAAAAAATCAAATTTACCCGATGCCTTTCAGTACCTTATAAATGCAGACAATGTAATTCTTACACCACATGTTGCGGGATGGACCGCTGAAAGCCACATTAAACTCGCACAAACTATTGTAGATAAAATCAAAGCGAAATTTTGCTAATTTTAAGTCATGAAGAAAACTATCCTTGTTTTTGGATTACTTATTTTGGCATTGCTCTTGCTTTTTCAATTTGGCAAGTACACCATTATTTCAGGTGATATTAACATCGAAATTGTAATATCTGTCATTGCTGTCGTTTTCTTTTTCGTGGGTATTTACATCAATAAAAAAAGCTTGAACACACAAACCTCAGCAGCTGTCGATATTGATCATAATAAAATAAAAGATTTGGAGATCACATCGAGAGAATACGAGGTATTGAAATATATTTCTGAGGGCCTATCAAATAAGGAAATTGGTGAGCGATTATTTTTATCTGAAAGCACCATTAAAACCCATGTTTCTAATTTATTGCTAAAGTTGAATGCCAAACGTAGAACACAAGCAATACAAATCGCCAAAAACTTAAATATTATATAATATATCCAATTTTAGACTAAAGTACCAAGGCTATGGTACTTTAGTATGACCCTCAAAACTACTACTGAATTTACTTTTGCTGTGAATAAAAAATCATAACACATGAAAAATACAGTATTAAAATTTGGTAGCTACGGTTTAATATTAGGAGCCGTTATATTTGGATTAGCATTGACCTTAGGAAAGGGTCTTAGCACCTCAGCTCAGGAAATCATTGGCTATGGTTCAATGATTGCCGCTTTATCCTTTGTGTACTTTGGAATAAAACACTATCGAGATATCGTAAATGAAGGAAAAGTTTCGTTTAGCAAGGCACTTTTAATAGGTCTACTAATTTCTGCCTTCGTTGGTTTAGGTGTAGGAATAATGGATTATTTATACACAACGGTTATTAATCCAGATTTTGCGCAAGACTATCTTAAGACGACATTAGAATCTTATAAAACCATGTATTCTGGTGAAGAACTAACCGCCAAAAAAAACGAATTAATAAAACAAATGGAAGATTACGGTAGCTCTGGTTTTATGGCGACCCTCATGTTCTTTACAGTGCTTCTTATCGGATTAATCATTTCAATAATTTCAGGACTAATTTTACAACGTAAATAACAACTAAATCAATAATATTATGCATAACAAAATAGACACGCCCGAAGATTATATTAATCAACTTCCAGAAGAACGAAAGGTGCCCATTAGAAAACTGCACAATCTGATAAAAGATAATATGCCAGTTGGTTTGGAGGCAGGTATAGGTTATGGCATGTTGGCTTACTATGTACCCAAATCAAGATATCCTTCAGGTTATCACTGTAAACCTTTTCCTCCATTGCCATTCATTAATCTGGCATCGCAAAAGAATTTTATTGCACTTTACCACTCTGGCCTATATGCAAAAAAAGACCTTTACGATTGGTTCGTTGCCGAGTATCCGAAGCATGCAAAATATAAGCTTGATATGGGTAAAAGTTGCATGCGTTTTAAAAAGGTCGATGACATCCCATACCCTCTTATTAAAGAATTATTGGGAAAGATGTCTGTTAAAGAATGGATAGCCATTTATGAAAAATCTTTAAAAAAATAGCAAGATGAAAAAACGAGTTACTGGAATTGGTGGTCTTTTCTTTAAAAGTAAAGATCCAAAGGCCTCAAGAGAATGGTACAAAAAACACTTAGGCTTTAATACAGACGACTACGGCTGTACATTTTGGTGGAAAAACAAAGAGGGAAATGATTGTACTACACAATGGAGTGCTTTTAAGGATGATACCGAATACTTCAATCCTTCAAAAAAAGACTTCATGTTTAATTATCGGGTTGAAGATCTAAAAGGCCTTCTTAAAATTTTAAAAGATGAAGGTGTAACAATTGTAGGTGATATGGAGACATATGAGTATGGAAAGTTTGCATGGGTTCTTGATAATGAGGGTAATAAAATTGAATTGTGGGAACCGATTGATGCTGCTTTCAAATAAATTAGGTTACTTTTTTTATTAACTTTATAAATACTATTAACCATAAAAACAACTTAAAAATGGCAGACGATAATAAAGATTTAAAAGACGACCTAGATGATATGATTGGCGATGCCAAAGAAAGTGCAAAAAAAGCTGGGGATAAAATAAGCCAAAAGGCAAGTGAAATTGCGGATGATGCAAAAGAATTGGCTGGTGAAGCAAAGGAAAAAGCAACAGAATTTGCTGATGATGCAAAGGAAGTTTTAAGTGATGGTAAAAATATTGCAATTATAGCGCACCTAACTATTATAGGATGGGTAATCGCTTTGGTTATGAACTCCAATAATAAAACTGAAATAGGATCTTTTTATATAAGACAAATGTTAGGGCTATCAATAATTGCCTTTATCACTTCCTGGATACCAATACTTAATTTTTTAATATTTATTGTCCTTTTTGTTGCATGGATAATGAGTCTTGTAGGGGCGTTTAGTGGCGAAAAGAAAACAACCTTTTTGTTTGGCAATCAATTTCAAGAGTGGTTCAAAGGACTTTAAAGTAATTAAAAACCCAGAAATGTATTTCTGGGTTTTTTTATTTGTCTAAACCAAAATCTGACGGCAAAGTATCACCAATACGCTGGTCTCCCAACCATCCTATTAAATACACTCCAATTATAGGTGCATAGTTACCATAAACATCAATATAGATTTTATCTGTTTTTAGCTCAAAACTAGATTGTTTTGCTCTTCTATAAAGGATCGTGATGTTAGATTTCAAGGAAACGGATTTTATTCCTTTTTGTTTAGTATCTGATATTGTAATATAATCCCATTCATTGACTCTTTTGCCCTTACTAAAAACCTGATAACCGTTACTCTTAAGGTCTTTATTAAAAAGTGCTCTAATGAAATGCTGAACAGATCCTTTAAAAACCTTTTCCCGATTTTTCTTTACTCGCCTTTTTAGACCATTAGTAAGATCCTTGTAAAAAGACGTACCAAGATAAGTTACAGCGTTGAGTTTAAAATATTGCTCTTCAACATCGACGACGCTATAACTAGCTTCAAAATCTATAATATCAAAATCTATCTCGTACTGAAGTGCCCTGTTTTTTACTTTAACTGGAACAGGAGAACTTGCATACAAAGTCTTATTGTCACTATCATAATATAAGATGAGCTTGTCTTCGTTCAATATTCTGCAAGAGTTGGCAAAACGAGAGGTGCCTAAAAACTCTTTTTTGAACAAATTAAGTTTTTGGGCTCTGGTTAATTCATCATCAAAATTTACGTAGACCTCATCAAGTGTATTGGTAGCAACATTTAACTCAACAATAATATTGCTTTTAGATCTGTAATCGCTTATAATAATCTTCTCGTATCCTAAAAAGGAAATTACCAAATTAGACTGAACAGCATCATTATAAACAATAGAAAATTCGCCTCTTTCGTCTGTTGTTGTACCTATGGTTGTATGATCAAAGTAGACTGATGCGGTTTCTAATGGCTCACGCGTAAATTTATCTATTACGGTTCCAGTAAGAGTCTGAGACAATATAAACGAAGGGCAAACTAATAAGACTAATAAGATTTTATTTGTCATTATTTTCCATAAATTTTTGCTCTAGCTCAGCCTGAAATTCCTCCATAACCGGTCTTACAGTACTTTCAGGAAGATCGGCAATTTTTATGTACATAAGGCCATCTACCGCGTTATTGAAGAGAGGATCTACATTAAAAGCTACCAGCTTTGCATTCTGCTTAATGTATTTTTTTAGTAATACAGGCAATCTCAATGCACCAGGTTCTACCTCATCAATAATTTTATCAAATTTATTTAGGTCCGCTTCTGTTGAATCAAAAACGAAATCCTTATCTGCATCTTTGAGCTTTACTTTAAACTCCTTTTTTGGATGCACGTATTGTGCAACATAGGGATCGTAGTAATGCGACTTCATGAACTCAATCATCAAGCTTTTAGAAAAGTTTGAAAATTGGTTACTAATGCTAACACCTCCAATAAGATACTTATGTTCTGGATATCGTAAAGTGGTGTGGACTATACCTTTCCATAACAAAAACAATGGCATGGGTTTCTGCTGGTACTCTTTTATGATAAATGCACGACCCATTTCAATGGATTGACTCATCATTCTATAAAGTTCTGGTTCAAACCTGAAGAGATCTTGCAAATAAAACCCATCAATACCAAATCGTTCAAATATCTTTGCACCAAGACCCATTCGGTAAGCACCAGCAATAATATTATTTTCGTTATCCCACAAAAACATGTGGTGGTAGTAGGTATCAAACTTGTCTAAATCTATAGCTTCATTTGTACCTTCGCCAACTTCTCTAAAGGTGATTTCACGAAGTCTTCCTATTTCTTGTAAAATATTTGGTATATCCTTAGCAGAAGCTAAAAACACCTCATAATTTTTGCTTTGGAGTAGTCTGCAGTCATTTTGCCTAAGAAAGTTTACTTCGTTAACCATTATTTCGGAGTCAACTGGAGTTACTATTCGTTTTGGAGATTTCGGAACCTTTACAGTAGATTTTATATTTTCTAAAATCTTTGATTTACTCTCAAAGGTATTAGACAACATATAAGTTTTTCGTCTCAGAAACTCTGAAAATTCAGCTAAGGTCTGATGCTCCTTTTGATCTTTTACGGAAATAGGTTTACCCACCCTAACTTTAATCACCCGTCTTTTTTGGGTTAATAATTCTGAAGGTAATTTAGCTGTTCTCAGCGTATCACTAATCTTGGATAGCCTGTAGAACAGTCTGCTGTTTTTTGCATGAAAATAAATTGGCACTACTGGTACTTCAGCCTTTTGTATAAGTTTCATAGCTGCTTCTTCCCATGGCTTGTCTACCACTAACTTACCATCTCTATAAGTTGAAACTTCTCCAGCCGGAAATACCCCTAAGGGACTTCCTTCCTTTAAATGAAGAATTGCATTCTTAAATCCTGTAATACTACTTTTAACATCCTTTCTGTCCTCAAAAGGATTCACCGGCATTATGAATGGTTTTAATGGTTCTATTCTATGCAATAAAAAGTTTGCTATAATTTTAAAATCACTGCGTTGCTCTAACATAATTTTTAATAACAGTACACCATCTATACCTCCCAAGGGATGATTCGAAATTGTTATGTAGGGTCCTTCTTTTGGCAGACGGTTAATGTCTTCGTCTGGAATTTCAAATTTTATCTGAAATTCATCCAAAATGCCATTTAAAAACTCGAGATCTTTGAGATGTTTATTCCTATTATAAATCTTATTTAGTGTAGAAATTTTGAGGACTTTCATTAAAATCCAACCAAAAAAGGTTCCTATAAAACCGTATTTGTTAGCATTGATTGCTTTGGCTACTTCCTTAGCAGTTACTAATCCAATTTCGGTTGATTCACCCATAAAACAAATGTAATAACTATTTATTTAGTAACAATTTGAACTGTTTGTTGTGTTAATTGCTTTAGCAAAACTGTTTTCCCCTTTTCTAATGACTGTATTGCTTCGTTATTGTAATGCCTTATAGTGTAAAGACTTACGTTATCATAACTTGTAACCTTAAATTTCGCCCGTAAGTGTTGCAATAATTTTTCAAGATTATTATAAATATTATCAATGCATACCGAGAAACTTATTGCTGAATTCTGAATAACATCTACTTTCATTTTATATAAATGCAAAAGATTAAAAATAGCGCTAATGTTTTCTTCAACGATATAGGAAAAATCTAGAGACGAAAGTGATATTAAGGTTTGGTTTTTCTTTACGATAAAACAGGGTATTTCAGGATCAAGCGGTTTGCCTTTGCTCACGCATGTACCATTATCTTTTGGGTTTAAAAACGACTTTACATATAAAGGTATCTCTTTGCGTTGTAACGGTTGTAAGGTTTTAGGATGTATTACCGAAGCACCATAAAAAGCAAGCTCAATAGCTTCGGTGTATGAAATCTGATGAAGCAATTGTGGGTTTTCAAAATAACGCGGATCGGCATTTAAAACTCCAGGGACATCTTTCCATATGGTTACACTATTCGCATTAAGACAATACGCAAAAATAGCAGCAGTGTAATCGCTTCCTTCCCTGCCTAAAGTTGTTGTGAAATTGTTGGCATCACTCCCCAGAAAACCTTGAGTAATATTTAATTTAGAACTATCAAAACTCGAAGAAATTCTTTCCTGAGTAAGTTCCCAATTGACATTTGCTCTTCTATAATAGTTGTCTGTTTTTATAAAATCTCTTACATCCAACCAATTATTCTTTAATCCTTTATAATTTAAATAATGACTAATTATGGTAGTAGATATTAATTCTCCAAACCCTATTGTTTGGTCATATACGAAATTATAATCTGGTGATTTGCTATGTTTGAAAAATAAGTTGAGTCCATCAAAAAGGTTTTTAATAGAAGTAAAAACCGGGTTTTGATCGTTTTCAAATAAATCCAATAGAATTTCATTGTGGTATTTTATAACGTCATGAATAGCACTTTGTAGCTCAGATTTATTTTCAAAATAATTTTTAACTACAACTTCTAAAGCATTGGTGGTTTTGCCCATTGCTGAAACAATGACTAGCGTATTATCATATCCTGTATCTTTTAAAACTTGTACTAAATTTTTAACTCCGTCTGCATCCTTTACCGAAGCACCACCAAATTTATAAACTCGCATTACAAATTCTTTATATAATTATCTATTGCTATTTCATCTAATTGTACTACATCCCAATCGCGTAAAATCCTTGCGCCTTTACTTTCATAAAATTTAATGGCAGGTTCATTCCAATCCAAGACCTCCCAACCTAATCGTTTTACACCACGATTTTTCGCATATTTTACAACCTGATCTAGTAGTGACGTTCCCAAGCCTTTTCCTCTAAAGGCTTCACTTACAATTAGATCTTCCAAGTGTAAAACTTCGCCTTTCCATGTTGAATATCTCGGGTATATTAAAGCAATGCCTTCTACTTGATTATTTACTTCAACAACAAAACATGTAAATTTAGGTTTAGGCCCAAAACCGTCTTCCTCAAGTTCTTCCAAAGTTACTTCAACAGCGTCGGTTTCTTTTTCAAATACTGCCAATTCCCTAATAAGTTCTAAAACTCTGGGCATATCCTGTTTTGTTGCAAGTCTCGGTTGGCACATACTATTTAATAAGAGAAATCAAATATAATTCAAAACAGACGTTACTTAACAATTATTTTAATTTACGCAATCGTTATAGTTTGTAAATTAATACGATATTTGTTGATATTAATCAATATATTGCTTCATGTCTCACACCAATCAAACTCTTGGCGAGTTTATCATTGAAAATCAAGCCTCTTTTAAATACACATCGGGTGAATTGTCTCGTTTAATCAATTCAATAAGGCTAGCTGCCAAAGTTGTTAATCACGAAGTTAACAAGGCAGGCCTTGTCGATATTATTGGTAATGCTGGCGACACTAACATTCAAGGTGAAGATCAACAGAAGTTAGATGTGTATGCCAATGAGAAGTTTATCCAAACCATGACCAAGAGAAATATTGTATGTGGCATTGCGAGCGAAGAAGAGGATGATTTTATAGCCATTAATAGCCAAGACGAAAACCATCAAAATAAGTATGTTGTATTAATTGATCCTCTTGACGGTTCTTCAAATATTGATGTAAACGTATCCGTGGGTACAATTTTCTCTGTTTACAGACGCGTAACCCCAGTTGGAACTCCTGTGCAGCTAAAAGATTTTCTGCAAAAAGGAAACCAGCAAGTTGCTGCAGGCTATGTAATTTATGGTACCTCAACCATGCTGGTATATACTACAGGTGATGGTGTTAATGGGTTTACCTTGAACCCAGCTATTGGTTCATTTTATTTGTCACACCCAAATATGGAATTTCCAGAAGATGGAAAAATTTATTCTGTAAATGAGGGTAACTACATCCACTTCCCAAAAGGTATTAAGGATTACATTAAATATTGCCAGATGGAGGAAGGTGATAGACCTTACACGTCGAGATATATTGGTTCTTTAGTTTCGGATTTTCACAGGAACATGATAAAAGGTGGTATTTATATGTACCCCAAAAGTTCCAAAAATGCCAAAGGCAAACTTAGATTGTTGTACGAATGTAATCCAATGGCCTTTTTAGCCGAGCAGGCTAATGGAAAAGCAAGTGATGGTTTCAGTAGAATAATGGATATTGAGCCTACCGAACTTCACGAGCGCGTACCTTTTATTTGTGGCAGTAAAAAGATGGTTGAAAAAGCCGAAGAATTTATGCGAAATGCATAAAATAACAAAGCGCCTCCTGGTCAATTTTAAACTGTACCTGTTTCTTTTCTTTTAGTTCATATTTTTATATGCCTTCCAAAAATTCGTCTACCTCATTTTGGAAACAGCTTAAGCGGTAATTCAAGAGCTCTAAGTTCTATATTATATGCCATAATTGATACAAGAAAAGCAAAATAATTCTATATATATTTGATTTATGAATACCAAATATCTAAAAGAGACGTATTACTACGATTACAACAGTCCCATAATTCAGGACTTAATTATGGAGATTCATCACTTAAAGACAGAACAGGAAAAGATAAAAGGGCTTTATCTCAAAATTAGAGATAGCTGGCGATACAATCCTTATGATATTGGCCTAACTGAAGAACATTACAAAGCCAGTATCATTGCAAATAAAGAAGAAGCGCATTGTATTGATAAAGCCATTCTTTACATAGCAGGTCTACGCGCATTAAATATTCCTGCGAGATTACGTCTAGCCAAAGTTTCGAATCATATAGCGGTAGAACGTTTAGAAAAGAAATTGGGCACTAATGTGTTGGCACCACATGGATTAGTGGATGTTTATTTTAAGGGTTATTGGAAAAAATGTTCGCCGGCTTTTAATAAGGAACTTTGCGACTTATATAATGTTGCAGTTCTAGATTTTGATGGCACTGAAGATTCAATACTGCAAGAATACAATAAAGACAATAAAAAATTTATGACCTATCTTGAAGATTACGGTGATTTTGAGGATGTCCCTTTAGATTACATTAAGTCTATTTTCAGAAATCAATATCCAGATTTGTATAAGAGATATTTGGGAGCTACTGATATTAAGTTTTAAACCTTTTTTAGACAAAACATACTTATCTTTGCCACTTCACAAAAAAGAGAATAACTAGTGGGCAAAACCCTTATCTCACAACCCTTTTCACAGACTTTGCAAGTGCAAAATCTGCAGAAAGCTACTGCCCAGTCCAAAAATTACATATACTTAAAGGGTTTAGTTGGCTCTTCATTATCAATTGTTGTAGCCGAAGTTTTTAAAACCTCGGAAAAACCGTTTTTGTTGGTTTTTGATGATAAAGAAGAAGCTGCTTATTACCTTAATGATTTAGAACAGCTCATTAATGATAAAGATGTTTTGTTTTATCCCGGAAGCTATCGCAGACCATACCAAATTGAAGAGACCAACAATGCCAATGTTTTACTTAGAGCTGAAGTTTTAAACAGAATAAACTCGCGTAAAAAACCTGCAATAATTGTAACCTATCCCGATGCATTGTTCGAAAAGGTTATAACCAAAAAGGAACTCGAAAAGAACACGCTGAAAATAGCAGTAGGAAACGAATTGAGTATAGAATTTGTAAATGAGATATTGTTTGAGTATAACTTTAAACGTGTCGATTTTGTAACAGAACCTGGAGAGTTTTCTGTAAGAGGAGGAATTGTTGATGTCTTTTCTTTTTCTCACGACGAGCCTTACCGTATCGAATTTTTTGGCGATGAAGTTGACAGCATTAGAACTTTTGATGTCGAAACTCAATTATCCACAGAGCGTATAAAAAAGGTTAGTATTATTCCTAATGTTGCCAATAAGTTTATAGAAGAAAAACGTGAGAGTTTTTTGAAATACATCTCTTCAAAAACCATTGTATTTTCAAAAAACAGTGACCTTATTTTCTCAACAATTGATGATTTTTATGCAAAAGCGGTAGAGGCTTTCAAAGCACTTTCATCCGAGATAAAACATGCCTCGCCTTCAGAATTATTTTGTGATTCAAAATTGCTTAAACAACAATTTATTGACTATAATCTCATAGAATTTGGCAATACCTCATATTTCAATGGGGATTTAATAGAATTTCAGACAAAACCTCAACCAGCATTTAACAAGCATTTTAACTTGCTAATTGAAGATTTAAATGAAAATCATAACAATGGTATTACCAATTATATTGCGTGTGTTAGCGAGCAACAAGCAAAGCGCTTTCATGATATTTTTGATGATGCCGAAGAATACGTACATTATAATACTGTTGTTATTTCACTTTATGAAGGCTTTATAGACGAGCAACAAAAGATTGCGGTTTATACCGACCATCAAATCTTTGACCGCTATCACAAATTTCATCTAAAGAATGGCTATGCCAAAAAGCAAGCAATTACATTAAAGGAACTAACCAATCTGGAAATTGGTGACTACGTAACACACATTGACCACGGTATTGGGAAATTTGGAGGGCTCCAAAAAATAATGGTTGAAGGCAAAAAACAAGAGGCAATAAAACTTGTTTATGGCGAACGTGATATTCTATATCTGAGCATACATTCTCTACATAAAATTACCAAGTTCAACGGAAAAGACGGCAAGCCACCAAAAATATACAAGCTTGGTAGCAAGGCTTGGAAAAATCTAAAACAAAAAACCAAATCCCGTGTTAAGGAAATTGCCTTTAACCTCATAAAACTCTATGCTAAACGAAAACTGAAAAAGGGATTTCAGTATGCTCCAGATAGCTATTTACAGCACGAACTTGAAGCTTCTTTTATTTATGAAGACACGCCAGATCAAGTAAGCTCAACACAAGACATAAAAAATGATATGGAAAGTGAACGTCCTATGGACCGCTTGGTTTGTGGTGACGTCGGGTTCGGGAAAACCGAAGTCGCTATTAGAGCAGCTTTTAAAGCTGTAGATAATGGCAAACAAGTGGCTGTTTTAGTACCAACAACCATTCTTGCCTATCAACATTTCAGAACCTTTAAAGAGCGTTTGCAAGATTTTCCTGTTACCGTTGAATATATAAATAGATTCAGAACTGCAAAGCAAAAACGTGAAACCTTAGAAGGTTTGGAAAAGGGCAGTGTTGATATTGTTATAGGTACTCATCAGCTTGCCAACAAAACGGTAAAATTTAAAGATCTAGGATTACTCATTGTAGATGAAGAACAAAAATTTGGTGTGGCGGTAAAAGAAAAACTTAAGACAATTAAAGAGAATGTAGATGTATTGACACTTACGGCAACTCCCATTCCGCGCACCTTGCAGTTTAGCCTAATGGCCGCACGAGATTTATCGGTAATTACAACACCTCCACCAAATCGATATCCCATAGAAAGCCATGTCATTAGGTTTAACGAAGAGACAATCCGTGATGCTATAAGTTATGAAATTCAACGTGGTGGACAAGTCTTTTTTATTCATAATCGAATCGAAAATATTAAGGAGGTAGCCGGCATGATTCAACGACTTGTCCCAGATGCGAAAATAGGTATTGGACATGGACAACTCGACGGAAAAAAACTTGAAGAGCTCATGCTCGCATTCATGAATGGTGAGTTTGATGTCCTAGTAAGTACAACTATTGTTGAGAGTGGTCTCGATGTACCAAATGCCAACACCATATTTATTAATAATGCTAACAATTTTGGATTGAGTGATTTGCACCAAATGCGCGGACGAGTTGGCAGAAGTAATAAAAAAGCCTTTTGTTACTTTATAACACCAGAGTACTCCGCAATGACAGCAGATGCCAGAAAACGGATTACCGCACTAGAACAGTTTACTGAACTCGGGAGTGGTTTTAATATCGCGATGAAGGATTTGGAAATAAGGGGTGCAGGTGATCTCTTAGGTGGTGAACAAAGTGGATTTATCAATGATATTGGATTTGATACCTATCAAAAAATCCTCAATGAGGCAATCGAAGAATTAAAAGAAACTGAATTTTCAGATTTATATAAAGATGATGGTAAGCCAAAACAATACGTTAAGGACATTACTATAGATACTGATTTTGAACTTCTTTTTCCTGATGACTATGTAAATAATATAACCGAACGTCTAAATCTTTACACAAAACTTAATGACATTAAAACCGAAGAGGAGCTTATTAAGTTTGAAGCCGAAATTGTAGACAGGTTTGGTGAAATGCCAATACAAGTTTTAGATTTATTTGATAGTGTGCGTTTAAAATGGGTCGCCATTAAAATGGGTATAGAAAAACTCATAATGAAAAAAGGACGTTTAATTGGCTATTTTATTCAAGACCAGAATAGTAAATTTTACCAAAGTGATGCCTTTACAAATGTGTTACAATTCGTTCAGCTCAATGTTGGAAAATGCAAAATGAAGGAAAAACAAACTAGAAACGGTTTGCGACTGCTCATTACATTTGAAAAAATTAAGTCCGTTAAACAAGCACTTGAAGCTCTTTCTAAAATAAATGAGTAATAAAAGTCATTATAACCATTTAATGTGGTTGACAATAGCTACAATTTTTATCAGTACCTCTGGCGCCCTTGGTAAATTTATTGACCTTCCTACACCTGTAGTTATATGGTGGCGCTCGGCAATTGCAAGCGTATTCTTGTTAGTTTTTTGTTTAGCAAAAAAAGTAGATTTAAAAATAAACAGTGGTAGAGATAGGTGGACCTTCTTTCTAGCCTCAGTTTTCATGGGTGCCCACTGGATAACATATTTTTACGCTCTTAAACTTTCAAACGTAGCCCTCGGTATGCTATCGTTATTCACATTTCCAGTAATCATTGCACTTTTAGAACCAATCTTTACAAGAATTAAGTTTGATCCCATACACATTGTTTTAGGCGTAATCGTGCTTATTGGTGTCTACATTTTAGCCCCAGAATTCAATCTAAAAAGTTCAGATCTGCAAGGTATCTTACTGGGAATACTTTCTGCTGTGTGTTATGCCATAAGAATATTGATACTTAAAAACCACGCTTCAAACTACAATGGAACTATGCTAATGTTCTATCAAGTTGCCATATTGAGCATTATACTAATACCTGGTTTAATTGTATTTGACGGATCAAATATAGAAACCCAATACCCATTTGTGTTGTTGCTGGGTTTATTAACCACTGCAGTAGGTCACACCCTTTTTGTAAATAGTCTTAAGTATTTTAAAGCAAGTACAGCAAGCATTATAGGTAGTGCACAACCTGTCTTTGGCATAATTATAGCCTATTTTTTCTTGAATGAAATACCAACATTACATACATTTGTTGGAGGCTCATTTATACTTACAACAGTTTTTATCGAAAGCATACGTTCTAGAAAATCTTAATAAACTCAAAAATTGGCGTAATTATTGAAGCTTTTATGCAGTTAACAATTTCACAATATGAAAAAATTAGTTCTTGTTTTGCTCCTTTTACCGTTAATGGGACATTCGCAAAGTGTTTCTGGAACCTTTTCGCCTTCTAGCGATTTTACCTATGCCTTTCTATACAAGGCCACACCTGAAGGTGCAGACTATGTAAATAGAGGAAAACTTGACAGTTTGGGATATTTTGAAATTGCGTTAGATGAATCTGTATCTCCAGGGATTTATAAGATCGTTTATGCCATTCCGCCAGAAGAAAATAATTTCGATTTCATTTATGATGGTAAGGAGTCTGTTAATTTTAATTTTAGTCGTGATAATGGTGTAGAATTTAAATCCTCAGATGAAAACAAACTTTGGAATTCATACTTAAAAAGTATGGAAATGGTTAATAGAACCATTAGTAATTATTACTCTAAAGGTGTGAGGGACGAGGAAGGTTTTAAAGGGATTTTTAAAACATTGAAAGACACTCAAGAAGGTTACGAAAAATTAGCCGACGATAAAATGGTATCTTCCTTTATAATTGCAAATAGACCCTACATCCCTAAAGCATATGAAGATGTAAGTACCTATTCTATAAATCTCAAGGAGCATTTCTTAAACCAGATTAATTTTAATGATTATCTATTACAAAGTTCCTCATTTCTTGTGGACCGAATTAATGCCTATGTTTTTAATATGGTACAAAATCCCAATGACGAGACTCTTAAGAAACACGTCGATGAAGTTGCAGAAGCCATTGGCAGTGGAGCTGATGAGATTAAAACCATACTATTAGAAGTATTATGGCAACGCTTTGTTAGCCAAGATAACCACACATTAGCAAATTACTTGGCAGATTCATATTTACTGGATTTAGCAAATGAAACAGGCAGAATAGTATTAGCAGAAACCTTAATATCCTACAAAAATACCTCTGTTGGTACGTTAGCACCTGACTTTGAAATAAGCTCTACAGAGAGTACCACAACCCTTCATAATCTTGAGGGGTCTGAGTATTATTTATTGGTCTTTTGGAGTAGTGGTTGTGGGCATTGCCTAAATGAATTGCCTAAAGTAAACGCGCTAGTTTCAAATATGTCAAATATTCGAGTGGTAGCTTTTGGGTTAGAAGATAATCCTATGGATTGGACGGAAGAAATAAAAAAGTATCCGGGTTTTACACATACTATTGGCCTTGGCAAATGGGATAATCCAACAGTAAAAACCTATGGGATAGCCGCTACACCAATGTATTTTTTACTCTCAAAAGATAAAATTATCATGTCAAAACCATATGCATTTGAGGATTTAGAAGTACTAATAAATAATCTTAAATAAAAAAACGCTCAGTAAAGCAAGCACTTTATCTGAGCGTTCTGAAACTAAATAACCAACCAAAATTTAGCTTCTTTTATTTTCCCTCGGGTTATCTACCTTAATGGTCTTTTGTTTACGTTTCTTCGGTTTATCAAACTCTTCAATTACTTTCCCTGAAGTATCAGAACTTCTAAAATACGGTATATAGCCACGTCCTTCAAACTCATAAATCGTTCCCGAACTCGGATGAAGTAACTCAATTGTTCTATCATTGATAACGCTTAGCTCAAAGAATTCATTGTCAAAGAAATCATAATCTAACGTTAAAGTTTTTAGATAGATATTACCCGACACGTCACCTACGCCATATATCCCTGTATAATCCCAGTAAATGTTTGCAGGATCCAAAATAGTTATATCCTGCGAGCTCCTAAAGGTAGAATCATTACCACCAGACAAAAATTGAAGATAATTTTCGTTGTCAAACTCATTTAAAGTCCCAAATTCACTCGTAAATACTTTCTCCCATGCCTCATATTCTTGGAGGAAATAATGAATGTTATCATAGAAGATAAAATCATAATCAAAATTATTTCTTTGAAATCCTCTTAGAAAATAAGAGGTGTCATTGAATGGATTATAAAGCTCAATGGTATTATTATTTATTTGAAAAACATCAAAACTTTCAATGCCATCAATTATATGATCTACATCCAAAATCATATCATAAGCTACATAGTTTCCTATTGGAACACCAAACCCGTTCCCTTGTGATCCAAAATCAACAAGATTGTTATTAGCGAAAAGCGTTCCATTTCTAAAAGAAATCGTAAATGCTATTTGGAGAAAAGGTGTTTCACCAAACCCTTGTGTCTGATTTATATCTACATACCATAACTCATAAGAACGCAATAGTTGATCTAAAGACACTCCTGGATTATTGTCTACAATTACTACCTCATCTGTATAACAAGAAGTAAATAAAGTTGCACTTAATGCAAAACCTAAAAGTAATTTCAATGTCTTCATAATTCAACGGTTTTAAAGGTTATCAATTCTCTAAATCCAAAACCTGTGCCAAAAATTAATTTTTATTTGTTGTTCTAGCTCTACATTCTTGTTAACACCAGTAATTATATAGGTTTGTGGCCTCCAGGATTCTATGTATGCAACTCTAATCTTCTTGATATTTTGTGTATTTTTGAATGCTAAAAATTGTTATAATTAAATGGGCAACACCACAAAATATGCTGTATTTGGAGCAGGTTCTTGGGCTACAGCTATAGTAAAAATGCTTAGTGAAAATTTGGATGAAGTGGGTTGGTATATGCGCAGTGTTTATACAAAGGAGCATCTATTAAAAGAACAACATAATCCCAGTTACCTAAGTTCGGTAGAATTTCATACCAATCAATTAATATTAAGTAATGATATCAACGAAATGGCAGACTGGGCAGATGTATTGATATTTGCTATTCCATCAGCTTTTATGCATTCAGAGCTTGAAAAACTATCTGCTGATATCAGTAAAAAAACTATTGTCTCGGCAGTAAAAGGTATTATCCCAGAATCTGGATTATTGGTTGGTGAGCATTTTCATGATATTTTCAACATTCCATTTGAACAAATTGCCGTAATTGCTGGACCTTGCCATGCGGAAGAAGTAGCCCTAGAGCGGCTGTCCTATTTAACCATTTCTTGCGCTGACCCTAACAGAGCACAATCCATTGCCAATAATTTGTCTAGTCACTATATAAAAACAAAAATAAGTGATGATATTATTGGCGTAGAATATGCGGTAATGCTTAAAAACATTTACGCTATTGCCGCTGGTATTGCTCATGGACTAGGATATGGTGATAATTTTCAAAGTGTATTAATGAGCAATGCCATCAGGGAAATGAAGCGCTTTATAAAGAAGATGCATAAAATGAAACGCAACATTAACAATTCGGCTTACCTAGGAGATTTGCTTGTAACTGGCTATTCTGTTTTTTCTCGTAACCGGATGTTTGGCAATATGATTGGGAAGGGTTATACCGTAAAATCTGCAATGATGGAAATGAATATGGTGGCCGAAGGCTATTATGCTACAAAAAGTGCTAGGTTGCTCAATGAAAAAAATAAGAAAAAAACGAGACTTCCAATTATTAACGCCGTTTACGATATACTTTACGAAAATAAAGATCCAAAAACCGTATTTAAGAAATTAACCGATAAATTGGACTAAATTTATTTTGCCAAAACCCCTTTAGAATTCATTAATGGTAGTTGTTGAAATGCTTTTGAATTAATGGTGTTCTTCCTAAACACATAAGTCTTATCAAACATTTTGTTGCTTTTGAAATAAGTGACTTTAAATTCATTGTTTAACTCTAATACAGCTTCTTGCAAGTATTCAATTTTGGCAAAGCTTCTTTTAGGAAGATGCTCAAGTCTGTGCCGCATTGCTGGTGTTTGTTTTTTTTGATTATACCCCTTTGATACAATAAGTACCATCTCCAAATCTTCATCTGAATTATTAATGATGTAGGCATTCCAATCCAATGTGTGATATTCAAGGTTTTTTTCATGTATTACCGCAACATAGACATCCTTAACGTCCGGGATTTCGATATCACTTCTCATATGAAAATTTATAAATACTAATAGTCAAATATATGGTAAAAAATAGTTGAAGTTAAACTACTATTAACAAATTGCAAAGATGACTAATATCATTATTAGTAAGTGTAATCTATATTAATTTTGCAAAGCTATTCTAAGTCATACAATCATCTTCTAAAATCATGGATATAACTAAATTAACTAGCGAATTAGAAACTATTTTAAATAGGCTGGAAAATTCTGAATATGAAATTAACAACGCAGTCAAAAATATTTCGCCAAAAAATAAATTAAGTGCAAAAAATCTTCTCAGATATTTGATTGTAAGAACCTTTGATCTTAGAAAATATCATGATAATCTTTCCGATTTAGGTATTTCCTCTTTACGAACCTCTGAGGGTTATGTATACAGTAATCTGTATAATGTTGTACGTAATCTAAAATTAATCCAGGGTATACCAATCAATAACATTGAACAATCGGTTTTACCTATTGAATTGGTCGGTTATAAAAAGAGTAAAAAATTATTAAAGAAAAACACAAATAAACTTTTTAAACGTAAGCAGAAAAAACATTTTGCCGAGATAATGGTTACACTGCCAGAAGACGCCTCAAAAAATAGATCTATAATAAGCAAAATGGCTAATAAAGGTATGGAAATAGCCAGAATAAATCTAGGTCATGGCAATATAGAATCATGGACCCAAATGGTAAAATATATCAAAGAAATAAATAATAAAACATCTCACAATATTAAAATTTATATGGATCTGTCAGGTCCCAAATTCAGAACGTCTAATATTGAAATTCGGGATGATAATGGTAGACTAAGGGATAAAATTAATATCAGGAAAGAGGAACATATAGTACTGACCAAGAGAAATACAAAAGGAAAGAAATCAGTTTTTAATAAAAATGATGAACAATTAGAAAAAGGCGAAATTGGAGTTTTACTACACGAGATAATTGATGCTATCAAGGTGGGTGATCTGGTATTTTTTGATGACGGAATGATTAAAGCTAAAGCAATCGCAAAAACTAATGAAGATGTAGAACTAAAGATTATCAATTGCTATAAATCCAAACTTTCCTCCCAAAAAGGTATTAATATTCCAAACAGCAAATATGAATTGCCTGCGCTTACTGATAAAGATATTGAATACTTACCATTTGTTTGTAAACATGCGGACCTTGTGGGATATTCATTTGTAAGAACAAAAGAGGATGTTCGGTATTTATACAATGAGCTTAATAAATTGAACGCCGGCAATTTGGGAATTATCTTTAAAATTGAAAATGCTGAAGCTTTTGAAAATCTCCCTTCAATTTTGATAGAAGGTATGAAACGCGAGCACATTGGAGTAATGATAGCAAGAGGAGATCTTGCTGTTGAAGTTGGTTTTGAACGAATTTCTGAAATTCAAAATGAAATTTTATGGATATGTGAGGCTGCACACGTTCCTGTTATATGGGCAACTCAAGTGTTAGAAAACTTAGCGAAAACAGGAGTTCCAACTAGAGCAGAAATAAGTGATGCTACTTTAGGGGCACATGCCGAATGTATCATGCTCAATAAAGGCCCTTATATTAATAAGGCCATTAAAACTTTGGAAGATATTCTTGTTAGGATGGAAGCACATTCCTTTAAACGAAAAAACGCAATGCGTCCACTTAATATTGCTATTAAAGCAATGGACCAACTAATGGAACCTCAAGAATTATTAGTTTAATTAATAGCTATAGAGCACTTTTAAATTGCTCTAGAAAGCGTACATCATTTTCACTTAGCAAACGAATATCGCTAATTTGATGTAAGAGCAATGCTATACGGTCAATTCCCATTCCGAAGGCAAAACCCGAATATTCTTTAGAATCAATACCGCAATTTTCTAAAACATTTGGATCTACCATACCGCAACCCATTATTTCTAACCAACCTGTTCCCTTGGTCATTTTATAATCGGTTTCTGTTTCCAGGCCCCAATACACGTCTACCTCCGCGCTTGGCTCTGTAAATGGAAAATAGGATGGCCGTAATCTTATTTTAGATTTACCAAACATCTCGGTTGTAAAGTATTGCAAGGTTTGTTTTAAGTCTGCAAAACTTACATCCTTATCTATGTATAACCCTTCTACCTGATGAAAGAAACAATGCGAGCGTGCAGAGATAGCCTCGTTTCTATAGACTCTGCCAGGTGAAATTGTACGTATGGGAGGTTTATTATTCTCCATATATCGTACTTGAACTGAGCTGGTATGTGTGCGTAATAAGATATCAGGATCGGTCTGAATGAAAAAAGTGTCTTGCATATCCCTTGCAGGGTGGTATTCTGGCAGGTTTAAAGCCGTAAAATTATGCCAGTCGTCTTCTATTTCAGGACCTTCACTAACATTAAATCCTACACGAGAAAAAATATCAATAATCTGATTCTTAACAATCGATATAGGATGACGCGCACCTAGAGCAATAGGCTCTCCAGGTCTTGATAAATCGCCATAAATCCCCTTATCTTCTTCCTGTTGTTCTAAAGCTTCTTTTAGCGAGTTTACTTTGTCTTCAGCTGTTTGTTTTAAAAGATTTATCGTTTGTCCGAACTCTTTCTTCTGCTCATTTGCTATGTTTTTAAACTCGGCAAAATATTGTTTTAGGAGTCCTTTAGAACCTAAATATTTTATTCTGAAAGCTTCGACTTCTTCTTTAGATTCCGCAGTAAAAGCTTCGGCTTCAGCAATGAGTTCTTTCAGCTTATCTATCATTATGTCCTGAATTTAATACTGTAACCTATTTATTGAAAGGGCAAATTTATAAAAACTTAGTCGATATATTCAGTTTCAACAAAATAGTTCACTATTGCCTCTTTCATAAGAACACTTTGTTCACCTGCCTTTAAAAATGGTAACTGCTCTTTTACTTTGTAATGTGGCCAACCTTCATCATCTACAAAATCAAATTCGTAGAATCCATAAGGTTCGAGTAATTTACAAATTGCAATGTGCATCAGATCTAACTTATGGTCTTTTTTATATTCCCTATGCAATTGCCCTAATTCTTGTACACCAATTAAATAAATAATCGCATCTAAATCTAAAGTATCACCATCAGCGAACTGCTTTGATAGTTTTTCAACAACCAAATCCCATCTTTCCTTTAATTGCTCGTCTCTTGCCATAATTTATCTGTCACTTGCATCGTTATAAGATTAGCAAAGTTAATTTATATTTGCTTAAACCACTATTATATGGGTATTATTGATATCGTTTTGGGGGCACTGCTTTTGTTTGGTCTTATTAGAGGTGCTATGAAAGGTTTATTTGTAGAAATAGCCTCATTGTTGGCACTTGTTTTAGGTATTTATGGTGCAATTCATTTTAGCTATTTTGCCGCAGGATTTTTAGAAACAAAAGTGGATTGGAGCGAAAAAACAATCAATATTGTGGCATTTGCCATAACTTTTGTAATCATTGTTCTAGCTATAAGTTTAGCTGGTAAAGCACTAACTAAATTGGCTGATTTTGCGGCCTTAGGCTTATTAAATAAACTTTTAGGCGGTGCATTTGGTGTCTTAAAAATAGGACTTATTTTAAGCATTCTTCTAATTGTATTCAACAAATTAAACCGAACACTTCCATTTATAGACCAAGAAGATATTGAGGAAAGTATACTTTATGAACCTGTGAAGTCATTGGCTCCAATGCTTTTCCCAACTATTATTAAAAGTGAGGTCGAACACAATGGAACTGAAAAGTCAAACGTCTAAAGTATCATTACCTTACCTGTGTGTAAACTATAAACCCCACCAACAATAGCAATTTCTCCAAAATCTTCCATTTCGGCTAGAATCGGACTTTTTGTCCGAATACGCTCAATTGTTAACCTAACATTATTTTCTACTGTTTTAGCAACAAATTCCTTATTTGACGAGTTGGCTTCTCCCTCAATCTCATTAACTGATTTTCTGACGGCAGGCTTTATGTTTTCTAACATGGCTGTAATGTTTCCTAACTCTACACCATCACAAGCGGCTTTTACCGCACCACAACTTTCGTGACCAAGTACCAATATTAATTTGCTGCCAGCTACGTTACAAGAGTATTCCAAACTACCTAATATGTCGGTATTTTCAAAATTACCTGCAACTCTTGCAACGAAAATATCTCCAATAGCTTGATCTAAAATCGTTTCTACAGGTACTCTTGAGTCTATACAGGATAATACAACAGCTTTAGGATATTGGCCCGTGGTAGTCTGATTTATTAGCGAGGCATTATCTGAACCTTCTGGTATACCTTCAACAAATCTCCTGTTTCCATTTAGTAAATCCTGTAGCACAGCATTTGGTGTTAAGGCGTTTTGTTGGTCTTTTGTGATTGCTGTTTTCTTCATTAGTACCTGTGATTTTGATTAATTAATATTTATCCTCAACATTTTGCTTAATCCACCTTAGACAGGCTTCAAATTGGTCAAATATGTGTTCCTCTGGAATAAAGTCTGGAATAATGTCTATACGCTCCATCATATACCTTGGTTGCTCTAGTAATCCAACAAATAAGACCTCTACATTCTTTGTTTTTAAATCTTGAATCATATCCTCCATGGCATAAAGCCCAGATTGATCCATATACTGCATTCTTTTCATTCGCATTATTACATATGAAGCTGTCTCTGGAATTTGAAGTGAGAGTACCTGAAATTCATTTGTTGAACCAAAGAATAACGGTCCTCTCAAATGTTTAATAAATACCTCTTCCTTTAAAGCCTCTGGAAAACCAATTTCATCGGGCCATTTTTCTTCTTGTAACGATATGACATCACTTCTCTTGGCAGTTAAATCACCTATTTTCTTCATAAACATAAGTGATGCAATTACTAAACCGATACCCACAGCATAAACTAAATTCCAAAATGTAGAAAGTAATAATACAACTAGCATTATAATTACTTCAGAACTAAGTCTTATTGGACCAATTTTAATATCTCTAGGCAAATTAGGTATTGCTTTTAAACCTTTGTAATCCATTACGCCAATACCAACGGTAATTAGAATACCTGCTAGAACTGCTGCAGGGATTTTTGATGCCAGCGGTGCCATCGCCAACAGTATAAAAAACAATAATATACCAGCTATCATACCTGATAGCCTTGTTTTACCGCCAGCATTGATATTAACCACTGTTCTAATGGTTGCTCCTGCTCCTGGAATACCACCAAAAATTGATGCTACAGTATTTCCTATTCCTTGCCCAATAAGTTCCTTATCGGGTTTATGCTTGGTTTTTGTCATATTATCCGCAACAACACTGGTTAGCAATGAATCTATTGCTCCTAAAAGTGCAAGTGTCAAAGCTGTAAAAATATAAGGTGATATATTGTTTACATTAAAGTTAGTAAAGATTTCAAGTCTTGGTAAAGGCAGTTCTTGTGGGATAGTCGGAATTGGTTTATAGTTAAAACCACCTAGAATGGCGATCGATGAAACTAAAATTAGAGCAACAAGTGTGCTGGGAATCTTGGTTGTGATTCTTTTAAAACCATAGATGACAAAAATAGTTCCTAAAGCTAGGATTAACTCGAGCCAATTTATGTTCTTTAGTGCTCTTGGTAACAATTTTATAGCACCAAGTACACTTTTTGATTCTTTGTTTGCAAGATTTATGGATTCAGCTACAATATCTTCTTCTGTAATTGCTTTAGACTTTTCAATGGTCTTATTATATTCCTCCAATACCAATATTCCATCTACAGCTTCATCTTTTATAATTTTTTCTAGAATCACTTCTTCAGCCTCTGGCCTAAATTTAATTACAAATTCATTGTCCTGACTTGCATTATATCCGAGTATTGGTAGTAGTTGCGTAATTAAAATCATAACTCCAATAGCTGTCATAAAACCAGATACAACAGGATATGGTATATATCTAATATATTTCCCAACTCCAATAACGCCTAATACTATCTGCATCAAACCAGCCAACAAAAAAACGGTAAGTATTGCCGGCAATGCATTCTCTACACTGCCACCATAGGCACCAATTAAACCTGCAATAACAACCATACTCAAGGCAGTCATTGGCGCAGTAGGCCCCGAAATTTGCGTATTTGTACCTCCAAAAAGTGCGGCAAAAAAACTTATGAAAATAGCACCATATAATCCTGCACTTGGCCCCAACCCGGACTGGACTCCAAATGCCAATGCCAAAGGCAGTGCAACTATTCCAGCTGTTATTCCGCCAAAAGCATCGCCTTTTATGTTTGAAAAAAAGTTCTTCATACGATCTACAACACAGAAATATAATTATAGAATAAGATATTAAATGATGAGGATTGATACATTAACACGTTTTATAATGTCCTTGATAGTCTTGTTTTTATTAAATGCTTCGGTTCGATTTAAACATAGCAAGTTTACTCTGCTTTTAGGGATATAGCTAGATATATTTGAAATAACATCAGTTGTATCTTCAAACACGTATTCAACAGCCTTCTTGGATAGGAATTGATCTAAATTTTCTGGCGTACTTCCTATTTTAAACAATTTAATAGGTGAGATGGCATTTTGAACCAGTGCCTTAATAAGGCTACCATTAATACCAGAACCGTCTTTATTAAATATTCCAATGCTTAAGTCATTATCAGGAGAAAAATTACTGTTATGTGATACCACTAATACAGCTCCTTTATGTGACTTTAAAACAAAATCTATAATATTATCGCCAACGAAACTTAATCGGTTAGACTTTCGTTTGCCCAAAACAATAATATCCGGTTTAGACTTTTTGACAAAAGTTTCAATTTCATTTTTGATGTTTCCAAAACTGTACTTGTAATTTACTTTAGTTTTATGCTTCTCTGCTAAAGGATCTAGAAGTTTTTTAATTTTTTTCTTAGCAATTATAGTGCTTTCGTTTATTGATCTTACAGCAGACAATTGACTTTCTGTCTTAACCAATTCTGTTGGCTTTTTCACATGTAAAAATTCCAAATCGCCCTGAATCATTTTTGCCAATGCTATAGCGTTATTTAAAACAATCGGTGTCGATGATTTTAAATCAGAAAGAATTAAAATTTTTTGGTTTCTTGCCATAATTCTCGTTTTAAACTGGCTTTGGTTTTAGTTTAAAAAACTCCACAAAACTTTCTGGGTTTTCTATTACACCTCTCTTAGAAACAAGTTTTATGTCTATGTGCCTCTCCTTTGCTTTTACTGAAAAGTCGTCTAATATTTCAATAATATCATTATCTAAATATGTTGTGTTTTTGACATCAAGCTCTAAATAGGTATTCCTAGGAAGGCTATAAAGTTCTTTCAATATCGCACCCTTATTAAAAAAGGTAACTTCTTCTGCAAATGTCATTTTTATTTTGTGCTTACCGTTGCTCTTATCTTCAATATGTAAAAAATGTGAGTTTTGGTAACTCTTGATTAAGATTACAACAATACCAACTGCCATTCCCATACCAATTCCCTTTAGAAGATCTGTAAAAACAATGCCCAATACAGTTACCACAAAGGGTATAAACTGTTTCCACCCAAGTTCGTACATTCGAACGAATAATGAAGGTTTTGCAAGTTTATAGCCAACTATTAATAGAACAGCTGCCAACACTGAAAGTGGTATCATATTAAGCAATTTTGGAATGAGCATTACCGAAATGAGTAATAAGAAACCATGAATAATTGCGGATATTTTACTTCTGCCACCAGATTGTATGTTGGCAGAACTCCTAACAATTACCTGAGTAATTGGTAGACCTCCTATTAATCCAGATAGAATGTTACCAGTCCCTTGAGCTAATAACTCACGATTGGTTGGTGTCACATTTTTGTGAGGATCTAATTTATCTGTAGCTTCAACACATAAAAGCGTTTCTAAACTTGCAACCAAGGCAATTGTAAAAGCTATAATCCAGATCTCCGGATTTGTAATCTCTGTAAAATTTGGAAAGCTAAATTGTCCTAAAAATGACTGCACTCCATCTGGTACCGGAACGCTAACAAGATGCGATGTCGCAATACTCAAGGTTTCATGAGACTTTGTTAATACGTAAAAAACTATACCAATAATCACGGCCACCAATGGTCCTTGGACAATTTGAAAGAATTTACCTTTTTTAGAAAGCAAATTACCCCAAAGTATTAAAATCCCTAAAGAAACTAATCCAATTAATGCAGAGCCCGGTTGAATGTAATTAATTGTATTTAGAATTTCTGAAAAAGTATTTTGCCCGTCTACTTGCAAAAAAGCGAAATCACCTTCAGGGTCAGCATCATAGCCGAAGAAATGCGGTATCTGTTTCAATATTATGATAATTCCTATACCTGTAAGCATACCTTTAATAACTGATGACGGAAAATAATACCCTATAATACCTGCTCTTAAAAAACCAAAAACTAATTGAATAATCCCACCCAATACTACCGCGAGCAAAAAGTTTTGATAGCTTCCTAGCGTAGCAATTGCAGCTAGGACAATAGCAGCTAAACCAGCTGCGGGACCACTTACTCCAATTTTTGACCCACTCAGTGACCCTACTACAATACCACCTACTATCCCTGCAATTACTCCAGAAAATAGTGGTGCACCACTTGCAAGAGCTATACCCAAGCACAAAGGCAGCGCAACGAAGAATACGACTATACTGGCAGGTATGTCATTTTTTAAATATTTGAACATTTTTATATGCATTATCTAACTGTCATGTTTCAAACAGTTAATTTGATTATTGATTTAGAAAGTTTTATAGAATAGTTAAAGGGTTAACTCAGGAGGCGGTGAAATAATATTAATTAAAGGCTTATTATACAAACCATGAGTAAAAACAATTCTATCCTTTTTCAATAAAGAATAATCGATTTGTTCTGCACTAGTAGTCTGGTCTTGAATAAGAATTTTAAAAGTTTCACTTTCTTCTTCTTCTCCAAGACCATCAAGCATAGATATATCAATAGAATTATCTATCGAAGTAATAATGGTCGGTGCACTTATTATCGTAAGGAATAACGTCACGATAAAAAATGCTGTCAGCTTTTTTAAAGTCATAGGTTGTTGTACTAACAAATAAAATTCTGCTAGTATTTTCACTAAATATAGTTAAAAATCGCTCAACAACTTAATGTCTTGTGCTCTAATCCAGCCAATTGAATTGTCTGATAATTGAATTTTACTCCAATCCTGATAGTTATCCAGGACTTGTACCTTGGTACCTTCGTGCAGTCTAAAAACTTCTTCACTTGATGTATTGGGATCTGCCTTAACTCGAGATTCTTGTGCAAAGACTATTGCAGGATTATCTCGATTATCCAATCTTGTCTTTTGAAAAGCCATTGCTACTGATACGCAAGCCATAAATAGACAGATAGTACTTATTACAAAAGCGAGTCGCTTCCTTGATGTTGCCTGAGCGAAATGGTAAAGCAAAAACAGTATCACAAAAATAAAAACACCAAAAATGGCAATTGTCGCCCAAATATCAGCCGAAAATGTGTTTACTAAATTCTTAATTATCCTTGAGAATCCAACATCCGGAACTTTATCTATGGCATCTATAGTCATATTCTGGGCAAACGCCAAGTTGTTTTTAATTTCTTTGTCCTTAGGGTCTAACAAAAGTGCTTTTTCGTAATAATATACACTTGGTGCTATATTATTGAGTTTGTAATTTGCATTTGCAAGATTAAAGTACAATTCTGCTGAATGTACATCAGATTTCAGAATTACCTCATACTTATCTATAGCCTCTGCATATTTACCGTTATTGTATAATGCATTTGCTTCCTCAAACAATTGTGTGTTTTGGCTAAACCCAAAAATTGAAAAACAAAATATCATTATTGTTAATATGCGCATCCTATCGTATTTGTTTATCCAAAGTTGAGATTGTTTTTGCTGCCTTATCATAATCACTCTTTATAGTATCATGTGGTATTGGTGTATATCGTGCCAATTCGCAACTTTCTAAAATTGAAAGAAAGTCTGTAATAATTGTAGATTCTACATTCCGTTTTGAAAGGAGTGATTCAATCTTTTCCTTATTAAAATCGCTAGTTTCTATATGCAATTTTGCTTTAAGGTAATTATGAAGAGCTTTCTCTAAGGCAACATAAAACAGTGCTTTATCATTTAGGTTCTTTTTAGCTTCACTCAAGTATCTACGCGCTAATTTGTCTGCTTTTCTAATTTTATTTCCTTGAACGTCTGCATCACGCTCTTCTTTCTTTCGCCTAACAAAAATGGCAAAAGGTATGGCTAAAAAAGGTAATAAAAGTAAGGACCAGAATGTATTGGAGTTAAAAAATGGTGTGCTTTGCTTATTTATCCAGTTTGCACTGGTTTTAATGAATGCAAATGTGTTTGAATTTGGCCTTACCGGTTGTTTACTTGTTGGGGGTTCGGAAGAATCTGTAGTTGCTATTGTTGCCGTTGGACCTTCAAGTACATCAACAACCAATTCATCTGATGTTATACGTTTATATGATTCTGTATTCAAATCAAAATATGAGAAAGAGATTGACGGAATTGGGTACTTTCCTTTAAATTGTGGCACAATGGTATAGGTGTCTGAAATTGTACCTTGCATACCACTTAGATTTGTACGAACACTTTCTTTATGTTCAGGCTCATATACTTCTAAAGAACTTGGTACTGTTAATTTTGGAAGCTCAAATAACTTTAAATTTCCTTCTCCAGAGACTTCAATTTTTGCTTGTAGCGATTCTGTGGCATTTAATTGATTTTTAGTAGTCGTTATACTAAAAGTAAAATCACCTACAGCACCTTTAAAATCGGAAGGTTTACCAGATTCTGGCAGAGGTTTTACATTTATAGTTCTGCTACCTGCAGTAACTGTCTTTGGCACCTTTGTCATAATAGGTCTACCAAAAATATCTGCTCTTCCCGTTGGGACCTCAACTGTTATATCTAATACAAGAGGTTCTAGTTTTAGCTTACCTGTTTTTTGAGGATATAAGACCGTTTTTCGCAATATAACATACCTGTAATCTTCACCCTTATAAAGTCCCTTTTGAATATTTAAGCCCTTAATTTCAATATTTTGGCTCCAAAAATCATTGTATCTTGGATTGTCTTTTTCTCGCCAATTACTTACACCTGTTTCTGGTGACACGTAGAGTTTGTAAACCACAGTAATTGCCTCGTTTAGATAGGGATTACTTTTTGAAACCTCTGCTACCAAATGAATATTTTGTGATGCAATATCCGAGGCATCAGAATTTCCATTTGGCTTGTCTACAGCGGCAGTAACTGTAATGGTAACTGGAAACGTTTTATAGATTTCGCCTTCGATTTCTATAGTAGCTTGTTTTATAGTGAATTTCCCTCTTTTTTTTGGTGCTAAAAAATAACTGTAAGTCTTAGTATAAGATCGTTTACCATTTAGCCACGAATTACTCACAGATGTATTTGGTCCGCCAACAACATCAAAATCCCTAAAACTCGGCGGCACAAAATTATCACCGTCCTTATTCATTTCAAAATCAATTCTTAGTCGCTCATTAACACCCAGTTTAGTCTTGCTTACCTTAGCTTCAAACTTAACTTGAGCCGTGACTAATCCTGTAAATAAAATTAAAGCTACTAATGATATGTGAAACTTAAAATTCATTAAATAATAAAGGTTAATTACCAGTCCTTTTCTGTTTTAACCTTGGCGCCTTTTTGTTTTTCGGCATTGATTTTTTCTTGAACTTTTTGTTCTTGATTTTGCATGGCTTCGAGGATGTTCTTTATTTGCTGTGGTGACATTTGGCCAGGTTTAGGTTTTTGCTTTTCGTTTTTATCCTTGTTATCCTCGTTCTTGCCATCATCATTTTTATCATCCTTAGGCTTACCATTTTCATCTTCTTCTTTATCACCTTCCTTCTTGTCCTTATCGCCTTCGTCTTTTTGATCTTTATTATCCTGATTCTCGTCTTGTTTTTTTTGTTCGTCTTCGTTGTTCTGTTCTTGTTCTTTATCCTTATCCTCTTTGTTGTCTTCGCCTCCACCATCTTTCTGTTGCTCCGCGCATTCTTTGGCCAATGCAAAATTATATCTGGTTTCTTCGTCGTTTGGATTGTTTCTTAAGGCATTTTTAAAAGCTTCGACAGCTTGTTTGCACTGCTCATTTTGCATTAAAATATTTCCAATGTTGTGAAATGCCCTGTGCTTTTCGTCTTTGGTTTTTGCGTTACTCGCCGCTTCTTGGCTTCTATATAAGGCTTCATCTAAACTACCATTCTTATAATATGAGTGTGCCAAGTTATAGGCGCCAACAGCTTTGCTTGGTGCTTCAGATATTGCTTTTCGGTATTCCATTTCAGCCTCCACAAAATTATCATCGCCCAAAAGTGAATTGCCTTTGTAAACCAAATTAGTTGCTTTCTTTTCGGCCTCGATTTGTGCTTTGGACTTTTCTTGTGAAAATCCAATAAACGAAATTAACCCTATAATGACTATTAAATAATATTTCATTTGTATCATTCTTTATTTAAAATTAGCAAACCCTATTATTAACTACCGTTAAAGAATAATTAAAAATTTTCATTGAAAAGATTTAACTTTTTTAGCCATGCTGTTTTTCGCTCTAAAAAGAATATATCCACAAATAATAGTAAAATACTTAATCCTAAAAACCATTGAAACTGATCTTTGAAATCTGCTATTTGTTTAGATTCAAATTCTTTTTTATCCATTTTATCCAACAAATCCTTTATAGTATCCACAACCTCTGTCGTGTTACTCCCATTTATATAAATACCGTCTGTTTCCTGAGCAATCTCCTTAAGTGTTGCTTCATCCAATCTTGTAATTACGGTTTCACCGTTTTGGTCTTTTTTATAGTTAAGGACAACACCGTTTCGTTTAATAGGAATAGGGCCTCCTTTTACATCTCCAACTCCAACTGTAAGAATTCTAATCCCTTCATCATTTGCCTCTTCAGCAATATCAACAGCCTCACCTTCATGGTCTTCACCATCTGATATTATTATAAGTATTCTATTGGTTTGCTCTTCATCATCATAATAGGTCTTAGCCAATTGTATGGCTTCACTTATCGCTGTCCCCTGAGATGAAAGCATATCAGTATTCATGTTTTGAAGGAACATTTTTGCTGACGCGTAATCTGTGGTAATTGGCAATTGTGGAAACGCTTTACCAGCATATGCAATAATACCAACTCTGTCACTTGCTAAGCTATTGATAATTTGCGTTACTAACTGCTTAGACTTTTCCAGTCTATTGGGTGCTATGTCTTCTGCCAACATGCTTTTCGAAACATCTACTGCAAATACAATATCTACCCCTTGACTCCTTACTGTCTCAAGTTTAGTGCCTATTTTTGGATTTACCAATGCCAAAGACAAACACCCAAAAGCACCACATAACACCAATACTTTAAGGGTGCTTTTAAATAACGACTGATTTGGACTTAGTCGTCTCAATAGGTGGTTGTCAGCAAATTTTTTCTGTGCTTTGCGTCGCCATACTTGGACAATCATAAACACTAGCATTATTACTGGTATTACCAGTAAAGTCCAAAACCATATTTTTTCATCGAGTCTAAACAAAACTTCTGAATATTGTATTTCTGAGCAACAATTCTAAAAGCAATAACAATCCTGCAAGTAGAACGAGTGGTCTATATTTTTCTTCGTAATTGTAATATTTTTTTTCTTCTATTTCGGTCTTTTCAAGCTTATTTATTTCGTTGTAAATCTCTGCTAGTTTCTTATTGTTTGTAGCCCTAAAGTACTTGCCTCCGGTTACCTCAGCAATCTCTTCTAATAAGTCCTCATCAATTTCAACTTGTTGTCTACCATATCTAAAAGTACCATTTGGATTTATAGCTATTGGCGATAGTGCCATTCCGTTAGTCCCCAAACCAATAGTATAGACTTTTATACCATATTCAACAGCTAATTCACTTGCGATTTTTGGATCAATGAAACCAGAATTATTAACTCCGTCTGTAAGTAGTATAATTACTTTACTTTTTGCCCTACTGTCTTTTAATCTATTCACAGATGTTGCCAACCCCATACCAATTGCGGTACCACCTTCAATAATTGTATTATACTTTATATCTCTTAACGACCTTTGAACAATAGACTTATCACTTGTAATAGGTGTTTTTGTATAAGCTTCACCAGCATATTCTACTAGACCAATTCTATCATTTGGTCTGCCATCTATAAAATCTGAAGCAACTTGTTTAAGCGCCTCTAATCTATTTGGTCTTAAATCTTTGGCCAACATACTGGCAGAAACATCAATGGCCATTACAATATCAATACCACGTGTGGTTTTAGTTCGTGTTGAAACATCTACTGTTCTAGGTCTTGCAATAGCCGTAATTAATAGTCCTAAGGCTAGTAATCGTAGTACAAACAAAAGATGTCTAAATGTTGACCAGATTGATGATGTGGATTTAAACCCTTTTATGCTAGAAATTCTTAATTCTGCCGTTTGTTTATTATGGGTAAATACATACCAAACAATCGCTATTGGAATTAACAGCAATAACCAGAACAATTCTTTATTTAAAAACTCTATATTCTCAAACATTAGTTTTCCTCTTCTGGATTATTTGGGTTTAGTTCTATTGAATCTATTATACGTTGTACCATTTCATCCGCATATTCATCGTTATCGGGCCATGTAATTATAATTTGCTGAAGTACATTTTCGTTTGAAAAACAGAATAAGGCATACTCCGCATTAACTACTCTATTGGTGTTTGGAATAACAATATTGAAGGTACCGAATGTTTTAAGGCCTTCGGCGCCATTAGGTGTAATAAACTGATCTCTCTTTACGAGTATATCCCTAGCACCCTTTGTTTCAAAGCCCTTGATACTTTCTTCAGAAACTTTTATTAAATCAAAAGTTGGATTTTCTGTCTCTTTCGTTTGTGGTGTAGTTTTTGGCACATTCAACGTTGTTGTGTTTATCGCCACACTAAAAATGTCGAGCATTGTTCCGTATATAAATGTAGTCATGCTCATTTGCTCCTTGGCTTCCTCAGGCAATGGTGCATCAACACGTTTTAATACTCTCGGTGTTTCTATCCAAACTGGTGGAAAACCATAAGCGCTTTTTACCCAATCCCCTTCTAGTAGCTCTTTGCTCTCATGTCCAACTATAGTATCCTTTACATAGCCAAAACCATATTTAATTCCAAAACCAATAATCGTTGCCACAATCAGGAATATTGAAATCAAAACTGTAAGCAATATTTTCTTTCGTTTTTTCTTTTGCTCTAGAGCCTCTTTGTATTGTTTGTCGAGTAATTTTTCTTCTTCTGATGGTTCGGGCAAACACGCCTTTACGTTCTCTATCTCCTTTTCAATAATAGCTCTATCCATCTCTGCCAATGCAGTGTCTGGTTTAGATTTGGCGAATTTTACTAAATCGGCACGCTTTAAAATGGACTCAAGATTTTGGATTGTCTCTTTTTTAAATGGAAATTGATTTCCGTCTTTTAGTAGTTGAAGTCTCATTATGAGCTCATCTGTAGTACTCTCCATGGCCCTGTCATAAACCTTTTCGTCTAAATATTTACGAATAATAAGGGTCAATTCTGAATAGTATTTTTTAATTTCTGAGCTTATTAAAAACTTACTTTCATCAAGTTTCTTAATAGCCAATTTTGCACGGTCATAAGGTGGTAATAATGCAATTTCCTCCTCTACTGATAATGGCTTTTTGCGCCAAATAAACCAATACAAAAGAAAACCTACCAATCCAATCATTAGTATTACTAAAAGCAAATACTTCCACCAGTTACCTCCGGTTTTATCAACCTCAATAATGGGCTTTATGTCATATAATCCTTGCTTAGTGGTGTCTACTTCAATTGTATTGACTTCCACCTTCAAAGAATCGGTAAAAAACGGTTGATCTCCAATTATTATTTTTTGTCGCGGTATGGTAAATGCTCCAGAATCAAACTGAGTTAGCTTGTAGATTCTAGACAATAACAATCTAGAGTCCTTTTTTATGGTATCAATATCCGTCGTCTCAACCGCTTCAAGTGGCAAAAAGGTTTGACCCTCTGGAAAAACAATAAGCGAGGATGAATCTGCTTCAACTTTGATGTTGTACGAAATCTGTTCTCCAATTCTAATTTTAGTCGTATCTACTTCTGTCGTGACCTGAGAAAAAGACTGAGAAATAAACAGTAAAAAGAATATCACTGCTAAACCTGTTCGATATGGTCTGCATGAGTTTCCTGAAATCTTTCTATATAATTTTAGTACTTCCGCTCCAATCATGGATTATCCTCTTCTTTTAAAATAGCCTAGCAATTTTTTTACATAGCTGTCATCAACTCTACAATCTATGGTGCCAGCACCAGACTTTGTAAAACTGTCTTTAAAGTATTCTACTTTTTCTCTGTAAAACTTTTCGTAGTTATTTCTTACCTTTTTTGATGCTGTGTTTACTAAAAGTAATTCACCTGTCTCTTCATCTTCCATTTGGACCATTCCAATATTAGGTATGGTAGCCTCATACTTATCGTAAATCCTTATGCCTGTTATGTCATGCTTACCAGCAGAGATTTTTAAGTTATGCTTATATTCATCTGCAATAAAATCTGACAAAACAAAGACAATCGCTTTCTTTTTCATCACATTAGATAAAAACTTAAAAGCCATGCTAACATTGGTTTTCTTGCTTTTAGGTTTAAATTCTATCAACTCCCTAATAATTCTCAAAACGTGAGATCGGCCTTTTTTAGGAGGAATATAAAGTTCAATCTCATCAGAAAATAAGATGAGCCCAATTTTATCATTGTTCTGTGTTGCAGAAAAGGCCAAAGTTGCTGCTATTTCTGTAACTATTTCGTCTTTGAACTGATTCTTTGTGCCGAAAAATTTACTCCCAGAAACATCGGCCATGAGCATCATTGTGAGCTCGCGTTCTTCTTCAAAGACTTTTACAAATGGCTCGTTATATCGGGCGGTTACATTCCAGTCTATATTTCTAACATCATCACCAAACTGATACTGCCTAACTTCAGAAAAGGTCATACCTCTCCCTTTAAATGTTGAGTGATACTCGCCACCAAAAATATGATCAGACAACCGTCTAGTCTTAATCTCTATTTTTCGTACTTTCTTTAGAAGTTCTTTAGTATCCATTTTTCAATTTTCGATTGAAGATTGTTGATTTACGATTTATCAAAATCGCGATTTCGTTACTCTCAAATCTAAATTCCTATGGTACTTCGATTACGTTAACGATTTTATCGATGATGTCTTCAGAAGTTACATTCTCGGCCTCCGCTTCATAGGTGATACCTATTCTATGACGTAATACGTCATGTACCACAGCACGAACATCTTCTGGAATAACATAACCTCTTCGCTTAATGAATGCATAACATTTTGCTGCAGTGGCTAAGTTAATACTTCCACGTGGCGAAGCTCCAAAAGAAATAAGTGGTTTTAAGTCTGGAAGATTGTATTTTTCTGGATAACGCGTTGCGAAAACGATATCTAGTATATATTTTTCGATCTTTTCGTCCATATAAACATCTCTGACTGCTTCTTGGGCACTTAAAATTTGTTTTGGTGAAACAACAGGGTTTACTTTATCATAAGTCCCTTTTAAATTTGCCCTGACGATTTGTTGTTCTTCATCTAATTTTGGGTAATCAATGATGGTTTTAAGCATAAAACGGTCTACTTGAGCTTCAGGTAATGGATATGTACCTTCTTGTTCAACCGGATTTTGTGTTGCCATAACCAGAAATGGTTTTTCAAGTATAAAAGTTTCATCTCCAATAGTAACTTGCTTTTCTTGCATTGCTTCTAACAATGCTGATTGCACTTTTGCTGGAGCCCTGTTAATCTCATCTGCTAATACAAAATTGGCAAAAATAGGGCCCTTTTTTATTGAAAAATCATTCTCTTTAATGTTATAAATCAATGTACCAATAACATCTGCAGGAAGTAAATCTGGTGTAAACTGAATTCTACTAAATGAAGCATCAATAGCTTTTGACAAGGTGTTAATTGCCAATGTTTTAGCCAGACCAGGCACTCCTTCTAATAAAATATGGCCCTGCCCTAAAAGACCAATAAGCAAGCGTTCTACCATATGTTTTTGACCCACAATTACTTTATTCATTTCAAAAGTTAGTAAGTCTACAAATGCACTTTCTTTTTCTATCTTCTCATTAATTGATTTTATATCAATAGTACTCGTTTCTTCCATAGTTTAAACATTTAATACCGAAACAGCTAAACAACATTTTTCGAAGTTGCAAAGTGTTAAAATTAATTGGTAGTTGCTGTTAACAATTGGTTAAAAAAAAAGCGCGATATCCCAAGAATATCGCGCTTTTCAATAATTTTTTGTTAACTACTCTAGAATAATCGTTCCTAGGTCACTTATCTCTCCCGTATTAACCTCAACATTTTCTATAATCTGAACACTTAACCCAGAATCATTGTCTGGTGCTACTGTAACTGTATATGCTCCCTCTGATAATCCCGGTATTTCAAAATTACCTTCAGAATCGACATAGGTAGATGCCGTATCAATTCCATTAGAAGCTTCAACTTCAACTACGATATCTGTTGGTTGTACATTGCCTATCATCGTTCCAGAATTAATCTCTAAACTTGCCCTTAGCACAGGTTTCAGATTATAATTTCCAGAATTTCCAGCCATAACTATTGATTCATCAACATCAAAATCTAAAACAAAATCATAATTAAACCCAGCTTGAATATCTTGGTTCACCATCACCTTTAAACCGGACTGTTGCGCACTTGGTGTATTTAAACTAATTGGCTCCTCTGCCCCTTCAATTAATAGAGAATTATCATCACCTAGAATTAATCGTATTTGTTTGATTATTCCTGTTTGAATCTCTTCATTATCTAAAAGCTGTAAACTAACCCCACCTGTAAGCTCTAATAAATCGTAAACGCCTGGGTTCAAAATTCCAATTGACTCCCATCCAGAATCTTCTTCAGCAGATTCGGTATTTTCATATTTTATCATTACATCAAGAACCTCAACAAAAACACTTTCATAATCTCCGGGTTCATCAACAAGCCTAATTGATAAATAAGCAGTGTCATCATTATCCTGATAGCTTGTATCATTGCATGACACTCCGATAAATGTCAAGCATGCAATGATATAAAATCTTATATTTTTCATATTTACTCTTTTATTATTTAAATTATATACGTAATGAAGAGATAATTTGGACTTTCAGTCTATTATTGAAAGTTAAAATTAAGCATTAAAATTGGTTGAACTCTATTGATTGAAATATTTCGTTCTGATGATTTTATGTTATTTTTATTGTGCTATTAATATTATAAATCCAGTATATTGAAATACTCTAAAATAATTTCAGGCACCATGACTTGGGGCAGTTGGGGTAAAAATTTGTCTAAAAATGAAATGGCAGATCTTATGAACCACTGTCTATCACATGGTATTACCACCTTTGACCATGCTGACATTTATGGCGCCTACACGACTGAAGCGGACTTTGGAAAAGCCTTTACTGATTCTGGCATAAAGCGAGAGGATATACAACTCATATCTAAATGTGGTATTCAATATATCTGCGACAATAGGGAAAATAAGGTAAAGCACTATGATTATAGCAAGGACTACATTATTTGGTCCGTTGAACAATCTTTGAGCAATTTAAACACCGAGTACCTCGATTTGCTCTTATTGCACAGGCCAAGTCCATTAATGGTGCCGGAAGAAATCGCAGAAGCTATTACTATTTTAAAAAAGGACGGGAAGATAAGAGACTTTGGTGTCTCAAATTTCACACCTTCTCAAATGGAAATGATTGGCTTAAGAATAGACATAGATGTTAATCAAATTGAATTTTCTCTAACTGAGCATTCAGCTATGCACGACGGTACTTTAGATTACATGAAAACTTGTGGGATTAAACCAATGGCCTGGTCTCCACTGGGTAATGTGTTTAAAGACGATAATGAACAAACACGACGTATACACAAACAGCTCGGTGCATTATTAGACAAATACAATGCAACAGAAGATCAATTGCTATTGGCATGGATATTAAAACATCCTGCAGGCATTGTACCGGTTGTAGGAACTACGAATAATAAACGATTACAGCAAGCAATGGGTGCCACAAAGATTGATTTAGAGCTAGAAGATTGGTTCTTAATTTTGGTGGCAAGTCAAGGTCATAAAGTACCCTAATATTAAAAAACATGAAAAAGACAGCATTAATAACGGGCGCTACTAGTGGAATTGGTCGCGCTACAGCACACGTTTTTGCCAATCACGGTATAAATTTAATTCTCTGCGGAAGAAGACAAAATAGATTAGACGACATTAAAAAAACACTTTCTAAACAAACAAGTGTTCATACATTAAACTTTGATGTTAGAAACAGATCTGAAACATTAAAGGCAATAGCATCAATCCCTGAAGATTTTAAAACTATTGATATTCTCATAAATAACGCCGGCAATGCTCATGGTTTAGACCCAATTCAAGATGGTGATTTAGATGATTGGGACGCCATGATGGATATCAATGTTAAAGGTTTACTTTATGTGAGCAAGGCGATTATTCCTGGAATGACAAAACGAAACTCAGGTCACATTATTAATATTGGTTCGTCAGCTGGCAAAGAAGTATATCCTAGAGGAAATGTATACTGCGCGAGCAAACATGCTGTTTTAGCTATAACAGAGGGCATGCGTATAGATTTAAACCCATTTGGAATTAAAGTAAGCGCTATTAATCCTGGTCTTGTTGAAACTGAGTTTTCAGAAGTGAGATTTAAAGGAGGCCCAGAAGCAGATAATGTTTATAAAGGTTACAAAGCACTACAAGCAGAGGATATAGCCGACATTATTTATTTCACAATATCACGGCCAGAACACGTTAATCTTGCTGATGTTTTGGTTTTTCCAACCGCTCAGGCTAATTCGGTTACCATAAAGAAAACACATTAGAATTTCCTTTGTTATGAGTTACTATGATAAACAAACGCCTTCTTATTAAAAACCTCTTAGCTCATAACGATGAGAACAGTTTCTATGACAAAAAAAGGAAGGTTGATATTAGTTACAAAGAAGGAAAAGCTAAATTTCTAAAACATATCTGTGCCTTATCAAACAGCAACCCAAAAAACAACTCATATATAGTAATTGGTATACAAGACGAGGATAATAAAATCATTGGAACTGATTTTTTTGATGATAGTAAAATTCAAAACCTTATAAATGCCTATCTGACAAATCCTCCAATTGTTCAGTATGAAAATATACCGTTCCCACATTTACCCGATGATAAGGTTGTTGGTCTAGTAACCATAAGACCAATTGATAAAATTACTTCGCTAAGAAAAAATATTTGGAAATACTATGGAGGCTCTGTTTTCTTTAGAGATGGAAGCATGAGTATGCCTAAGGTATTTGATATTGAGATTAAGGACGTTAATTCTAAAATTGTTTCCGCTATCGAAAACCATGCGCAAAACAATATTGAATTAACTTTAGATGGTGTTTTTGATTTTTTAAATAAGCGAAAGGACTACAACCCAAAATACAAGGTCTTTAAAGAATATTTTGTCCTTTGTTGGTCTGGTGACAGAAAACAGGTTAAAGATGAAGTGTTTTTCTCCAGAGTGGATATTGAACTTATTAATGAGCAGGTCCGTTTATTCTATTCGGCATTGGACGAAGTTTCGATTGCATACAATGATCATTCTTTTTCCATAGTTGAATATGTTAGACTTGGTCTTCAAAATTCGTTTAAATATTATAAGCTAGAAGAAACCAAGATTAGCTTTGAAAATAATGCTAATTATTCAATTGATGCAAATTTAATTTTTAAACCTCCACAATTTAACAAAAAGGTGCTACATCATATTTACAACACGAATAATTCCATTTTAGAAAAATTAGAAAAAGGAATGCGTTTAGCTCCACATGAACTTGGGGATTTAGAAAATTTAGCCGCAAGTTATTTAATTTGCTACCTCAACGGTTTCGAGGAGGCCTTACCTAAATTAGACTATGCTAAGCCTTACATAAAAAAATATAACGAAACCCTTTACAAGTCTTACAAAGAGACGATTAGAATCTTAAGAAAAGTAAGGTATAGTTAAATCTTATCGGCAACTCTGTTTCTTTCGGCTTGGTTTTTTGCATCTTGTCGGTTGAGGGATTGTTAAACTTGCAGATTATACATTTTTTTTTGCTATTCGTCATAAAATTTACTTTCACTGTAAATTTATGTGCATCTTTGAGTGCTATTAATCAATTTATATAAACCTTGTTTCAATGGGAGCTAATCCATCTTGATGCAAGGTTTTTTATTTTGGTTTAGATAAAATTGAGTTTACTAAATGACCTGTTAAGAATTCTTCTGTCATCAACATTAAGCCATTTATCGATTATTGTTGCGTATACTTCTCTAAAGTCAATTTCATATTTCAGATCTCCATTATCATCTAAATCCTTCAAGTCAGCGGGCAAATTATAGAGTCCAGCACGTTTTAAATTATTTCCAACAATAAATAGATTATTAGCAGCGCCATGATCCGTACCATCACTGTAATTTTGTTTGACACGCCTTCCAAATTCAGTGAAAGTTAGAATCAATGTGTCCTTAAAGGTATTATTTAATTTGAGATCTTCTACAAATGTTAAGAGGGCTTCTGAGTAATCTGTCAGTAATTTATTATGCCTTGATTTTTGAGCAGAATGTGTATCGAACCCACTCAAACTTGCATAATAAACGCTTGTGTCAAGCCTTGAATTTATAAACTGTCCTATTACCTTTAACTGATTTGCCAATATTGAATTTTTTGGATAGTTATTTGATAGCTTAGAGCGCAGTGCCGTGTCATAAAGATACTTTGCAGATGATTTTGCATCTATCATTGTTTGGTATAAATATCCGAGATTGTGTTCTGTTAAATGATCCTTGCTGTAATGAGACAGAATTTCATTAAAGTCAGACTCTTGAAGAGACATGTATAACTGCCTAGAATTCTTTACGGCAATACCATTTAAAGAGGCACCTCTTAAAGCCAATGATAAGTGATCATCTACATGAATTGCATTATAAGGTTTTTTACCGTAATGGTCTAGATATCTTCCGACCCAACCAGTATCTAGTATGTTTTCGTGATCACTTGCAGTTTGCCAGATTTCAGAGGAAGTAAAATGCGATCTACTTGGATTAGGATAACCCACATTATTAATAATGCTTAAATAACCCTTGTCATAAAGTTCTTTTAAGGGCTTGAGGTTTTCATTAAAACCTAATTCGTCATTTAATTTTAAAGTGTTACTTTTTTTTATCCCAATTTTTGGACGAGACCTGTAATAAATATCATTAGTTACTGGCACGATTGTGTTTAAGCCGTCATTGCCTCCCTTTAAATGAACTATAACCAATTTTTTATGGCCAATCTTTGATGGGTCGGCATTTTCGAAAACCTTAAGAAAGTTTGGTATTAACAACGCCGAAGTTGCTAGTGAGCTGTTTCTAATAAATTCCCGCCTTTTCATTCTTAATCTTTTAGCACATCTGGTATTCTGGTAATGACATTAATTTTACCAGATTCTTTTTACTTGGACGTTTTCCAAAACTAGATATATACTGTTTTGTTCCACCATTTATATCGCACAATACCAAGGTATTTGTTAATACTTTTAGAGATAATTTCTTTACATTTTCTTTATATGTTTTCCAATCTACATAAACGGTTAGTTTCTCTTGATATTTATTTTTTACAGTCACTACCTTGAGGTTCTTTAAATTTCCTTTGTACTGATATGAATAGCTTTCTTTTTCAAGGAGCATTGAAGGTAGTTTTATCCGTAACATCAAACTATTGGTAGTTATCCAATTTTTTCCACCCTTCCATCCTGCTACATTTGGAGGGAATAGCAAGTATTGGTCTAATAGGCTTTGTAATCTAAAAAGTTCATTGTTTTTTGTAAAATAAACAGGAACTATACGTTGAATTCCCACAATTAAATCGACTGGTGATTTAATCTTTGTTCCTATATTTTTCTTTTCATAAAACCAGTCTGACATAAAAACAAAACGCATTAAACCTTCTATATTATAATCTTGATAAAAGATATCTGTCATTTTTCTAACATTATCTTCATCTAATTCTTCATTTACGAAATAGCTGTAAACTTTTTCACATATATATCGTGCACATTGTTTCTGCTCTAAAATTATATCTATAATATCATCACCATCAAAATTACCAGATTTACCTAAAAAGGTTTTTTCATTGTAATCATGCCATAATTGAATAAACCTAAAACCTCCTTCAAAATTGTAATGATATCCTGTAAAAGCCCTTGCGCATTCTTTAATGTCCTTTTCAGAATAATTCCCCTCTCCGAGAGTGAATAATTCTAACAACTCTCTACTAAAATTCTCGTTTGGACTATTTTTTCTATTTTGGGAGAGGTTCAAAAACCTTATCATCGACGGCTCCTTAGATATCGCCTTCACAAATTCCCTAAAATTACCTAATGCATGGGTTCTGAGAATAGTATTATACGCTAAAACATGTCTGGTAGGCGTGTCTTTGCAGACAAAATGATTCGCCCAAAAAAGGGTCATACGTTCACGCAACACTCTTTTTGTTGTTGCTATTCTTTTTAACCATATTGTATTTAGTATTTTGGTATTCTCTCTATCCTTCTGATTTAATTCTTGCCGCTTCTTTTTGTCATTCCTAACATCTTTACTTGTATAATAATCAAAATACGACAGGTCTTTCTCTAATGGAACTATATCTTTTGACTTTTCAAATAAATCATCAACAATTTGTTCTCTACTGTACTTGGAAAGATCAATTAATTCTTTAGGCTTCAAACCAAAACCTGCACGCCAATAAAGATGTAGTATATGTTTTTGTTCCATACAATTAAGACTGTGTTGACTTCTGATGGTTTAAATTACGAAAAAATGAAAGTAATCTCACTTATTTATTTGAGACAAGAAAACTAAAAAAGTCACAACACATTGCTTCTAAAAGTAAGAACATCCGGGTAAGTGACCTTAGGTGGACTTTTACTTATTTAGAATAGAAGATATTGCATCTTTCCCAACAAAAGAAAATTTAATACCAATACCAATCTGACTAAACGTTCCTTTATCAAAAACGGTTTCCAAAGCGGTTGGAACATCAATATTTGTTTTATCAATACGATAAGCGTAGTCCAGATAAAGCATAAAACCTTTTGCTAACTCGTACGTAAGATAAAAACCGTAACCACGAAAATTTGCTGAGTCTACCTGATAGATACTATTACTTTTTTTATTCTTATATCTTGAAGAACCTATGACAGAAGCCGTTAGGCCGATTCTAAATTTTTCAGTTAGAACGAATTCATAACCAACGAATAAAAAATTCTCTGCAATTCGAGTTCTGTTATACTTACCTACCACTGTCTGATCTTTTACATCAAAATAGCTTGCGCCTAAAGAACCTCCGACAAAGAATTGTTTATAAACATATATTTGAATTTTAAAACTAAAACCTCCTTTTCCACGTAATCCTTTACCAATAAAATTGTCACCCGTTTCAATTGGGTTGTGGTTACCCAAGGAATAAGCTATATAGCGTTGTTTGGTGTTTAAAACTGAATCCTTTAGCGCGCCAAAATTCTCTTGTGAATTCAAATTTATAGTGCATAGGCATACTAAAAAACAAATTAGTAGATCTCTAATAGGTAAATGAAAAATCATAATCTTCTTGATCTACTAAAAAAGTATCTGTTATTGAATTTTGACCATTTAAGGAATACGTAAATTCTACTATGGTACCAAAGGTCGTATTAAAGCTTCCTTCTGTATCAGGATTAACGTCATTTAGTGAGCCATTAGAAAAAATCTCCTCATAACAAAAACTTTGATCAATGTCCAACTCATCATCAGTGTAAAATTCTATACACTCTATACTTCGAAATTTGAACGAATACACAATGTCATTGCCCCCACCACTCTCCCTGGTAATATTAAAATGTACTTTACCTATTCTTTTTAAGGGAATAGTACCAATATTTATTTCAAGATTAGCTGGCGCATTATCATTTGTGCTTGTGAGATAAGTATATTTTGAAAAGTTATTGTCTTTATAAATTTCAATTGAAAAGTCGTCTGTCCTATCAAACAATGACACTATTTCAAAAGTACCATCTTGCTTGCTAAAATTTCTGCCTAATAAGAAATCATCGTCACTAAAAAGGCTTGTTGCTCTTGTGCTGTAAACCTTGATTTCAGCATTTTCTATGGGTTCATTAAGTTCATCAACTATGGTTCCCAATACTAAAATTCTTGTATTTGGCTCAAATCTAACTTCACACGAATAGTAAAAAAAGAATCCCACAAGAAACAATGAGAGCGATCGAAATTTCATTTATACATTGATGATTTAGATGAAGATGGTTTTTGTAAGAAAAGGTTGCGTTCAAATCTGTTAAAAAAAGAAAGCCACATTTGGAAATGTGGCTTTACTGATTCAGCAAAACTATTTTATAAATCAAACTTAATACCTTGGGCTAATGGCAATTCTGTTGTATAGTTTATTGTATTTGTCTGTCTTCTCATATAAATCTTCCAAGCGTCAGAACCAGATTCTCTGCCACCACCTGTCTCTTTCTCGCCTCCAAAGGCACCTCCTATTTCAGCACCTGAGGTTCCAATATTCACATTAGCAATACCACAATCTGAACCTGCATGTGATAAGAATCGTTCTGCTTCTCTTAAATTATTAGTCATAATTGCCGAAGATAATCCTTGTGCAACCCCATTTTGAAATTCGATCGCGTTTTCAACATCTCCAGAGTATTTTATTAAGTATAAAACTGGTGCGAACGTTTCATGTTGAACAATCTCAAAATGATTCTCAGCCTCAGCAATAGCTGGTTTTACATAGCATCCAGACTCATACCCGTCGCCTGATAAAACGCCACCATCAACTACTATTTTACCACCTTCTTCTACTACTCTTTCTAAAGCATTTTCGTACATTTTTACAGCATCTTTATCAATTAAAGGACCAACATGATTAGTTTCATCCAATGGGTTTCCTATTCTTAGTTGCTTGTAAGCATCTGCAACAGCATTTTTTACTTTATCATAAATAGATTCGTGAATTATTAATCGACGTGTTGATGTACATCGCTGACCTGCTGTTCCAACAGCGCCAAAAACAGCACCAATTACAGTCATTTTAATATCTGCATCTGGAGTTACTATTATTGCATTATTACCTCCCAATTCTAACAATGATTTTCCTAATCTTCCTGCGACTTCTTTAGCAACAATTTTACCCATTCGTGTTGAACCAGTCGCAGATATTAATGGTACACGTGTATCTTTAGTCATAAATTCGCCAACCTTGTAATCGCCATTTATTAGGCAAGAAATACCTTCAGGCAAATTGTTTTCTCTTAATACTTCAGCAATTATATTTTGACAAGCAACACCACAAATAGGTGTTTTCTCACTAGGTTTCCAAATACAAACATCACCACAAATCCATGCAAGTGCTGTATTCCATGACCAAACTGCAACTGGGAAATTAAAGGCAGAGATAATTCCAACAACGCCTAGAGGATGATACTGTTCATACATTCTATGACCTGGTCTTTCAGAGTGCATTGTTAGTCCGTGTAATTGTCTTGAGAGTCCCACTGCAAAATCACATATATCTATCATTTCCTGAACTTCTCCAAGGCCCTCTTGGTATGATTTCCCCATCTCATAAGATACCAATTTACCCAGTGCCTCTTTATTTTCTCTTAATTTTTCACCAAACTGTCTTACGATTTCGCCACGTTGAGGTGCTGGCATTAAGCGCCAAGTTTTAAACGCTTGAGTAGCAGTCTTCATGGCCATTTCATAATCTTCACGTGTTGTTGATTTTACAGAGGCGATTAATTCGCCATCTACTGGCGAAAAGGAATCTATGATATCTCCATTTGAGAAGTTATTTGAACCTGTAGAAGTTCCCTCATTTACTGCCTTGATTCCAAGCTGATTTAAGGCTTCCTTTATTCCAAAATTGGTAGCAATTGCTTCCATATTGATTTAGTTTTTGTGAATTACTATAAGTTATCGCGAAGTTACTAATAAATTGTCATTTTTGCTTGAAGCAAGCTACTTAAAACTGTAACTTTAGATCATTGAGAAAAACGGAAATTATATGAAAAAATCTATTCTAGTATTAATGGCATTACTCGTGCTTTTTAATTGCAAAAATGAGACAAACAATCAGACAACTGTATCTCAAAAACATGATTCTCAAGCTACGGAAAAAACGTCTAAATTTGCGATTATAATACATGGCGGTGCAGGTACCATATTAAAAAAGAACATGACACCAGAGCGCGAGCAAGCCTACAAAGCGAAACTTGAAGAAGCTATTAGGGTAGGTTATAATATCTTGAATAATGGAGGTAGTAGTTTAGATGCCGTCGTAAAAACCATCAACGTTATGGAAGATTCTCCCTTATTTAATGCTGGTAAAGGTGCTGTTTTTACTAATGCGGAAACAAACGAATTAGATGCCTCAATAATGGATGGAAAAACCTTAAATGCAGGTGCATCTGCTGGTACTACCACAGTAAGAAATCCTATAGATCTGGCAAGAGCAATTATGGAAAAATCAGAGCATGTTATGTTATCAGGTAAAGGTGCTGAGACCTTTGCTAAAGAACAAGGGTTAACTATTGTAGAACCAGAATACTTTTTTACCGAAAGACGTTTCAATAGTCTTAAAAGAGTAAAGGAAAGAGAGGTAATTAAAGAAAAAAGTGCTATCAAAAAATCCGCACTTAATAATTTTTATGATGACGACATTAAAAATTCAAAATTTGGTACTGTTGGTTGTGTAGCGCTTGATAAACAAGGTAATATCGTTGCAGGAACCTCAACAGGTGGAATGACAAATAAACGCTATGGTAGGATTGGAGATGCTCCTATAATTGGATCAGGCACCTATGCCAATAACTCTACTTGTGGTGTTTCTAGTACTGGTTGGGGAGAATATTTTATACGTGCCCAAGTAGCACACGATATCTCAGCTTTAATGGATTATAAAGGTCTCAGTTTAGAAGAAGCTGCTAAAATTGTTTTAGATAAAGTGGCCGAATTGGGTGGTGATGGTGGCATCGTAGCACTTGATAAAAACGGGAATATGGTAGCAGAATTCAATACTGCTGGAATGTATAGAGCACAAATGAATGATCAAGGCGAACTCAGCATTGGCATTTACGAAAAATAAAACGCCATAACTTTAAGAACACTTTAACAATACATAGGAATCTGAAATCAAAAACGTAAGCGTATTTAATTAACAAGAAAGTACTTACTTCACCTAATTATTTAAAGTTCAAAACTTTATTTGTTCTTTTTATAAACTAACAACTACAAAACAAAACCGCTTAAAATGTTCAACATAAAAACAAAAATTATGAACTTTTTAAAGCAGATTTTATTGGTTGCCTTAATAATTTGTGCAACGCCAACATGGTCCCAAGAACAAGCTTATGTTATTGCAGATAATGGATTATCCATTAGAGAAAAACCAAATTTAAACTCAAAAAAAATAGGGAAGCTTAAATATGGCCAGTCTATAAAAATTGAAGATGACACAGGAGAAAAACTTGTGATTTTAGATAATGGTAAAACCGTTTCTGGTAACTGGGTAAGAGTTAAGACACGTACCAAATATGGTTATGTTTTTGACGGTTACTTATCCAAAGAGATGTCCGAAGGCATAGAAGTAGATTATAAGGGTTTAAGTTTGAAAATTAAGAATCTTAAAAGTACTGATGAATTTAAAGTTAAATCATTTTTTGACACTGATACTGTCACTGTTGATGTGGAACTTGGTGATACACCAGAAGGAAAAACACTGCTTCTTAAAAACAAAGACTACAAAAGAATAAGTATCTTTCAAAAGTTTGAAAATAGCATTTCAATTTCAAATGAAGGTCCACATTGTGATCTTACAAAATGGAAACATTATTCCTCTGATTGGAAACCGATTGAGCAAATTAATCGTGGTACTTTTGAAGTATTATCTTACACTACCGAAGACTGGCCTAAATTTGTAAATATTTCAATGGAAGAATTGAAACAAGAAATAAGTAATTATTGTGGTTCAGATTGGATGAAACTTGTTAAAAACGCGAAAAGTATAAACGATTATCCTATTTCAGTTTCAACAAGTAGAATTTTATTGAAGTTTATAATCACGGATTTTGATGATAAGGTAATCGAAAAAATAATTGCATTTAATATTCCAATGGGTTGCTAACTATGAATAATTTTAAACCATATTTTGCTGTAATATTTACTTCTAAGCACACTAATAATATTTCTGGATATACTGAAATGGCCAATAAAATGGAACAATTGGCAAAATTGCAAAAAGGATTTTTAGGTATGGAAAGTGCGAGAAATGAAGTGGGTATTACAGTAAGCTATTGGGAAAGCTTGGAAGCTATTAGACATTGGAAAATAAATACAGAACATATGCTTGCCCAAAAACTTGGTAAAGAAAAATGGTATAGCTGGTATAATGTGAAAATTTGTAAAGTTGAACGCGAATATGAATTCAAAAGCTAACAATTTATCGCTTCAATGTAAAGTGGCCATAGAATTCCTGACCGTCAATCACAATCTTATACCAATAATCTGCACTTGGTAATTTATTGCCTATAAATGTTCCATCCCAGTTAACATTACTGTTGTTAGCTGAGTACAATAACTTCCCAAACCTGTTGAATATGTATACTTCAGTAGAGCTGTAATAAGGTGCTAGATTAAAATTGAATGTGTCATTGTTACCATCTCCATTTGGTGTAATGAACTTTTGAATATAGAAGTGAATATGATCTGCAGTTACCACAACTTCACATACATTTGATTTTACATACACTGTATATAATCCACTTTCAACATCGCTAAAAACATTACTAATCTGAAAATTCACACCATCAAGAGAATATACATATTCATCAGGATTTTCGAGATTAACAACAATTGAGTTACCGTTTGAACTAACACTTTCAATAACTGGTAATTCAATTTCGGTGACGTTAAAAGTAATTATTTCAGTAAAACAATTATCTGTTACCTCAACCATGTAGGTCCCACCACTATCAATAGTAATTGAAAAAGAATCCTCGCCAGTTTCCCATTGATATGATGGGTTCTCAATTACAGATATGGCTTCTAGATCAATGGTTTCTCCTTCACATAGAAACAAAAACTCATCTCTAAATTCCAATGGTTGGTCACCAATAATTTGCCATTCGCATAGTTCATCATCAAATACAGTGCTTTGCCAGCATAACAAATCTGTGGGTTCTTCTGGTTCGCTACCAAATACTTCCCATTGGCAAATAGCATCATTAAAAACTGCAGTCTCCCAACATTCAAGACCAGATGGTTCAGGTGGTTGAACACCAGAAACAATCCAAGAACAACTTGCTAAATCAAAGGTTGCAGTCTCCCAACACTCTAAAATTGGTTGCTGTGGTTCTGTTCCAGTAACTTCCCAAGCACACACTATTGTATTGAATGTAGCGGTTTCCCAACATTCTAAACCAACCGGCTCTGGTGGTTGTGTTCCTGTTACCTCCCATGAACAGGTTATGTTATTGAATGTGGCAGTTTCCCAGCATTGAGTTGTAGGTTCAACCGGTTGCGAACCTGTAACAACCCAGTCACATAAATTATCGTCAAAATTAGCAGTCTCCCAACACTCTAAATTGAGTGGTTCCGGTGGCTGTATGCCAGTTATCTCCCACGAACAAGTTGTGGTATTAAAAGTAGCGGTCTCCCAGCATTCGGTAGTTGGTTCTATTGGTTGTGAACCTGAAACAACCCAATCGCACAAATTGTCGTCAAATGTAGCGGTCTCCCAGCATTCTATAACTGGCTGAGGAGGTGCCTGGGTTATGTTGACTTCATAAACATCGGAAAACGTAATACAATCTGCATTTGTTAGATTAGCCGCAAACTCTGCAACTTTTGCCCTGTAAAATGTAGTTGTAGTTAATCCAACAATATTTAGTACATTATTAGTTTCGCCTATAATGTCCACCCAATTGACACCATCTGTACTTGATTGCCATTGATAAAAATGCGAACTAAATACCGCATTGTCTGGTATGGCATTAATGGTTTGGGAATATGGCGTAAAGGAACTGCATAGCGATTCAGAATTATTCCCTGTAGCATCTTCTACAATAATTAAATCACCACAGCTTTTAAATACAATATCATCTATAGCTAAATCATTACCGCAGCCTCCTGAACTGTTATTAATCATCTTTAAAATTACAGAGGTCTGACCTGGCAAGGTTTGAAACACCAAGGCATATTGTTCCCAATTCGGAGTAATTGTCCCGCTAATATCTCCTGTTGCTCCAGAAGCAAGTAAGTTTGTGTCTGTATTATCCCAAATTTCAAATCTTACATTAATAGGAATGGCTGTAGCACCACAAAAGCCATCTAAAGGTGTAAGATTTATTAACCAGGAAGAGAATTCATATGTAGTATTTTCACATAATCCAGAAATGTCAGTTCTGTAAAATTCACCTGGTGTAAAGCTTGAATTTACTAATAACATCCTACCATTAGTGTCATTTGGCGTAACATCATCAACATCAAACCAATCGAAATAGTTTGTATTACTAGTTACTGTATAAAGCCCGTCATCTGGCGAATTACCATTGGCATAAGTATAGGTTGTTGTGCCTGCTGGTAAAGCCGTGTCTGTAAGTCCTGAACCAAATGTTTCTACAAAAATTGGATCCCCTGAATTACCCTGACAAAAACCTAACTGTGCATGGGTTTTTTGAAGTGTCAACACCATACACAGCATCAAAATTAATTTGATTTTAAAACGTAAGTTAAGCACGCTTAAAGATAAAGATAAAATGGTGTTTTGTAGAATACCTTTCTTTAAGTTGTGAAATTATTAGATTAACGTTGTCTTATTGTAATTGAGGCTAGTTTTATTGCTTCTTAAATTGTTATTTTTGCATGTAAATAATTACTACTGATTTTATGGAAGTTTTACAGTTTATACATTCGTATTGGGCATATTTAGTCTTATTTGTTCTAGTTGTTGCGACACTAAATGCACTTTTTAAATTTTTTGGGAATAAAGAATTTGATGCTAAGGACTTTAGAATTTCGTTGTTTGCATTAATAACTATGCACATTCAATTACTTTTAGGTCTAATTCTTTGGTTCACCAAGGGATACTTTGACGAGATGACAGTTGGTGAAGTTATGAAAAACAGTACAATTAGAAATTTAGCTGTTGAACACCCAACAACAATGATAATTGCTGTAATACTAGTTACTATTGGATACTCTAAACATAAAAAGAAGTTAGTTTCTAAACCAAAGTTTAAAATGCTGGCCATCTTCTATACTCTAGCACTAGTTTTGGTTTTGGCAAAAATTCCCTGGAATCTTTGGTTCAGTTAACAAAAAAGCATCTCTGTTTGAGATGCTTATTTGTTTATGAGGTGTGGTTTACTCTACTTCTTTTATTAAATATACATAGACTGGAAAGTGATCACTGAATCCGTCTGTGAAACCGCCATCAGCAAAACTCCTGAACGGATAGCCCTCCCAACGACCACGTTTATTTGATAAGAACGCCTTATTGTATATACCAGCCTTCCAGAAGCGGTACGAAGAGTAATCGTCTTCTATAAGTGGTTTTGTTACCATAATTTGGTCAAATAAACTCCATGCATCTCTGTAAGCTGTTGTACCGTATCCTTTTTCTGTAAACATTTTTTCAAAGGGATTGTAAATTCCTTTTAACGGAACCTTTTTTCTGTCTTTTTTTGCCTTAAGTACTTTTTTTACGCTGTCGTTGGTAGGATCATCATTCAAGTCGCCCATCGTTAATATCTTGGCATAAGGATCTATTGATTGCAAGGAATCAATTATTCTTTTATTCAACTTGGCCGCGCCAACGCGTTTCGATCTGCTCCTTGCTTCACCTCCGCTACGAGATGGCCAATGATTAACGATAAGGTGTATTAAGTCGCCATCTAATTTGCCACTTACTAATAATTGGTCTCGAGTGTAAACCCGTTTTCGAGTAAGATCGTCATAGATTTTTAATTCATGTGAACTTGACTCTATTGGCTTAAAAAGTGATTTTTGATATAATAGAGCCACGTCAATACTTCTTCTATCTGGCCCATCATAATGAATAATACCATAATCTTTTCCCAAAAGCAATGGGTCATTTACTAAGTCTTCCAAGACTTTTCTATTCTCAATTTCACAAACACCAATCACAGCGGGTGAATTATTGGCCATATCACTACCTAAATTAGCAATAACCCGTGCCATATTTTTAATCTTTTTATGGTAAACTTCAGAACGATTGGCTTTTAGCTCCATCATTGGGCTCGCTTCATCATACTTTAAAGGATCATTTATGGTATCAAATAAATTCTCAAGATTGTAAAAAGCAACGGTATGGATTTTAAACTGTTTTTCAGACTGTGCGTTTAGATCAAAGAAACAAAGAAATGCAGCAAGTAGTAGAAGCGATTTTAGAAATTTCATTAGGTAGTATTATCTTATTGTTAGATCCATTACAAATTGCTTGCCAAAAGTATATAATTATTATAAAAAACTTACATTTGGGTGCTTTAAATAATCATTATTTAAAACTACTATAACAATCAATTTAAAATTAGGTATGAAAAAAAGTTTTTTACTATTTCTATTCGGAATAGCTTTTTCTTTTTCAAGTTTTGCACAACAAACTATTGTTAAAGGAAGCGTTTTGGATGGAACTACAGGAGAACCTATTCCTGATGTAACGATTACTATTGAAGAAACCGAACAAAACACAAAAACAAACTCTAGGGGAGAATTCAGTTTTACTGAAAATGTTCCTCTTGGTGAACAGGTTTTAAAAGTTGAAAAAGTAGGATACGTTACAAAACGTTACCCAATCATTGTAAACGAAGGCCAGACCGTTGATATAAGCGGAATGACATTAGACTTTGATTCGAGTGACAAAAAAGATTTATTCATTATTTCAATTTCTGACGACAATTTGAATAGTGAAGACGATGGTCTAACAGATAACATTTCCGGTCTTTTACAGGCCTCAAGGGATGTGTTCTTAAACGCTGCTGCATTTGATTTTAGCGCAACATTTTTTAGGCCTCGAGGGTTAGACAATGCCAATGGTAAAGTACTTATAAATGGCATTGAGATGAATAAACAATTTAACGGCAGACCACAATGGGGCAATTGGGGAGGTTTAAACGATGTGCAACGTAACCAAGAATTCTCCATGGGTATCTCTGCTAACGATTACACTTTTGGTGATTTAGCAGGCACAAACAACATTATTATGAGAGCCTCTAAATACAGAAGGGGTGGGCGCATCTCTTATGCCTCTGCAAATAGAAGTTATCAAGGTAGAGTCATGGCAAGTTATAGTTCTGGACTACTAGAAGGTGGTTGGTCTTACTCTGTACTTGGTTCTAGACGTTTTGGTGAAAACGGTTATGTTGACGGTACTCTCTATGATGCCAATTCGTTCTTCGTTGCCGTTGAAAAACAAATCAACGATAAACACAGTTTGAATTTTACTGGAATATATGCTCAGAACCGTCGTGGTCGTTCTACGGCTATCACCGAAGAAGTGTTCCGCCTTAAAGGGAGACAATACAACCCGTTTTGGGGAGATTTAAATGGCGAACAACGCAATTCTAGAATGCGCGAAATAAACGAACCAATATTGATGCTAAACCATTATTGGGACGTAACTTCTAAAGTGAAGTTAAATACTAACATTGCTTATCAATTTGGTAAAATTGGTAATACAAGAATAGATAATGGTGGTACAAGAAGAGTGACTTTTAATGGCGAAGACACCTACATAGGTGGTGCTCGTAATACAGACCCAACTTATTATCAAAATTTACCAAGTTATTTTTTAAATACCGATGACGCTCCAACAGCCAATGATTTTGAATTGGCGTATTTGGCACAGCAAGCTTTTATCAATGATGGCCAATTTAATTGGAATGATATTTACAGGGCCAATATCAACTCAACAGCAAGAGGACATAATGCAATCTACGCATTACAGGAAGATAGAATAGACGATCAACAACTTAGTGCTAATATTTTACTCGATGCGGAATTAGCCGAAAACATTAAACTAAATGGTGCAATAAATTACAGAAACCTCAAAAGTGAAAATTTCGCTGAGGTTAAAGATTTATTCGGTGCAAATGGCTATTTGGATGTTGACTTTTTTGCAGAGGAAACAGACCCAAGTCAAAACCTAAGTAATCTTGCTCAGTCAGATGTAAGAAACCCTAATCGATTAGCTGGTGAAGGCGATCGTTACAAATATAATTATGAGATAGATGCCAATATAATAAGTGCATTTGCTCAGGCTCAATTTAAATATAACAAAATAGATTTCTATTTGGCAGGTAATGTTTCCAGTACGGACTATCAAAGAAACGGTCTTTTTCAAAATGGCTATTTTGCTGATAATTCATTTGGAAAAAGTGAAAAAGCAGAGTTTACCAATTTTGGTGTAAAAGTAGGAGGAACATATAAGTTTAGTGGTAAACATTTATTTGATTTTAATGCCGCTTATCTGACCAAAGCACCAAGTATAAGAAATACGTTCGAAAACGCTAGGCAAAACAATGAACTCATTAACGAACTAAACAGCGAGGTAATTACAACAATAGATGCTAGCTACATTTACAGATCTCCAATAATAAAAGCCCGTATTACTGGTTTTTATACAACTTTTGAAGATGGAACCGATATAGGGTTTTATTTTACGGAAGGTAGTTCAGGGGCATTTGTACAAGAAGTCCTTACCAATATAGACCGCAGACATGTCGGTGGTGAACTGGGTATTGAAGCACAGGTTACCCCAACAATTAAGTTAAAAGGAGCTGCATCGGTTGGTCAATATATCTTTACCAACAATCCTAATTTGTATTTGTCTGGTGACGATTTTGAAAATGACCTCACGTATGGTGACGGAACAGTGGCATTGGAAAACTATCATATTGCAGGAGGTCCCGAAAGAGCTTTTCAGATTGGTTTTGAATATAGAGACCCTGACTTCTGGAATATTGGTGTTACTGCAAACCATTTCTCAAATGCATATGTAGATGTTAATAATCTGAAAAGATCGGGTCGATTTAATACTAATTTAGATCTGATACCTGAAGACACCTATAGAGAAGGTGGCAATATCTCAGGCTATAGTTTCAATGATTACGATCCAATTGTTGCACGTGAATTATTAAAGCAAGAACAGTTTGAAGATTATATGCTTGTAAATATAATTGGTGGTAAATCATGGAAGGTAGGTGACTACTTCCTAGGTTTCTTTGCGACCATAAATAATGTGTTCAATCAAGAATACAGAACTGGTGGATTTGAACAAGCCAGACGAGTTGATTATAGAAGCCAGATACAAGAACAGACCAATGAAAACGGACCTGTTTTTGGTAATCGCTATTTCTATGGAAATGGAACAACCTATTATTTAAACCTTTACGTAAGATTCTAAAAAATATTAAAACATAATCTTTAACTTTATAAAGACAATTAAAAATGAAAACATTAAAATTAAATAAACTAGCACTTTTACTAATTGGTTTGTTGGTATTTACAGCATGCGTAGAAGATGATGAATACGATTTACCAAATATTTCAGTTGGTGAAGTTGAGCTAGATCCAAACGACCAGGTCATAGATATTGACGCTGTATTAGGTTTCTTCAACCAAGAAGGTGAAGCATATACCTTCGAGGACAATCCAAACTTTGATATATATACTTCTGGATATGTGATTTCTAGTGATGAAGGTGGTAACTTCTTCGAAGAATTAGTAATCCAAGATAAAGCTGAAAATCCTACAGCCGGTATTGTAGTTCAAATAGATACAAATCCATTATTTACATTATATGAGTTTGGTAGAAAAGTATTTATTAAGCTTGATGGTTTAACTATTGCAGAAGACAATGGTGTATTACAACTTGGCAAAGCAGCTGGAAATAGTATTGAAAAAATTGCAAATTCTCAAAGAACAGAACACATCATTTTAGATCCTGAAGTTGCGACCATAGTGCCTTTGGATGTTGAAATAAGTGATTTTTCAAATGATTTGGAAAACTTATTCATTAGACTAAATGATATGCAGTTTAATCGTAACGATGTATTAGGCGATAACCCATTAACTTTCGCAGCTGAAGATACAGACGAATTTGATGGAGAACGTACAGTTGAAAATTGTGCAAATGGAACTACTGTTATTATGAGCACAAGTACATTTTCAGATTTTAAAGGGTTAACCTTACCAGCAAACAGAGGTTCAATTTCTGCTGTTTTGACTAGGGATTTCTTTGATGATTTTTACACGATTGTTGTTAATTCTCCTGAGGATATAAATTTTGATAATGAAAACCGTTGTGATCCAGATTTCTTAGAATGCACAGGTCCATCTGGTGGTGGTTCAGTAATTTTTGAAGAAGACTTCGAAGGTTTTGGAACATATGATTCTGAGGGCTGGGATAACATAAACATTAGTGGCACAAGTACAGACTGGTTTATCAGCAGTTTCAGCGGTAACTTCTACTCTCGTATTTCTGCCTTTAGTTCTGGTAACGCTGAGGCAAATGTTTGGTTAGTAACGCCTCCTATAGATATGGATAGCACAACAGGTGAAGAGTTAACATTTGATATCCAAGCCAACTTTGATACTGGTACAAATTTATCTGTTTGGGTATCTACGGACTATGCTGGTGATCCAACTACAGCAACATGGTCCTTACTAGATGCAACTATTCCTGTTGGCCCTGCAAGTACTTTCGGCAATTTTGAAACCGTAGGGCCTGTGAATATTTCTTGTGTTGATGGGAATGCGGTCTTTGGATTCTACTATGAAGGGTCAGATCCAAGTGCCACTACGAGATACCATTTAGACAATGTTGTTGTAACTGGTAATTAATTAATATCATAAATTATTAAAAACCACATCTTAACAATGGATGTGGTTTTTTTATTTTAGCAATTATGCTAGACAATTTTTACATAGCTATTCTTAAATACTATAAGACTGGATTTAGAAGAAAAAGCCTTACTATTGCCTTATTCTACATCAATTTTTTAGAATTGGCAATACTACTTTTATTGGGAACATTCTTCTTGGCTTTCGCAAAACAAATGAAGCTAGCAACAATGTCCTCAACTAAATTTTGGTGGTTATTTATTCTAGTAAGTGTTTTCGTGGTATTTAAAAACTGGATGCGATATAACGGCAAAAAAAGGAATGTACTTGGTGTAAAAACCAAGGGTAAATTAATGTCTATTTACTTGCTATGGATATTGCCCTTTGCCAGTTTAATTTTGGCTTTTATTCTTTACCAAGTTCAATAAAAAAAGCCAACCTCAAGAGGTTGGCATCATTTTATATTAGCAGTTCCAATATTATTTTTCTTACTTTTCTTTTGAGCAACAAGCTTTTTTGCAGTCTTCCTTACACGCCTTCTTCTCAGCTTCCGTTTTATTTGCACAACAAGCTTTGTCGCAATCTGCTTTACAAGCTTTCTTTTCACCATCAAAGTTTTCAACTATTTTCATGTCTTTAACTTTATAAATGTCGGCAACACTTGTTACTGCATCTTCCAATGTTTTTGGTGATACTTTAGCTTCATCGTACTCTACCATTGCCAGACGTTTGCCAAAATCTACTTTGGCAGATTTAACGCCTTCCATTTTAGCCATTTTCTTTTCAATAGTCTTTGCGCAACCCATTTCACATGTCATACCCTCAATGCCAAACTCTACTTTTGCATAGGTCGCATTTGGATCCAATGTTTCGGAAACCCCTTTTTTAGTTACTTCAACATCAACAGTTTTTACCTCAGGCTGCGTTTCGTTTTTACATGCAACGATAACTAAGGCCACAATTACAACGATAAATAGATTCTTAAACGTATTCATAGGATTATACTCTTAATTTTGCGCTAAATCTACTAAATATTGGTGTTTCTTGGATAAGAATTAACGATTTTTGTGATTCTTAGTTCAAGACATTGTATGAAAAACCTAAATTTAAAATGGATTTACCTCATTATACTATCCATAATCTGGGGAAGTTCATTTATTTTAATAAAAAAAGCACTCTTAGGTTTAACACCATACCAACTTGGTGCACTGAGAACTATCCTTACAGGATTAATTCTTCTATCTGCGGGCTTTTATACTCTGAAAAGCATTCCTAAAATCAAATGGAAGTGGTTATTGTTATCTGGCCTGTTGGGTTCATTTTTTCCTGCTTTTCTTTTTGCCATTGCCGAAACTGAGATTGACAGTGCAGTAACTTCTATTTTAAATTCGCTAGTACCCTTAAATACAATTCTCTTGGGATTTGCCATTTTTAAAATTACATCGACAAAAAAACAAATTCTAGGAGTTATTATTGGCTTTATTGGTACTGCAATATTAATCCTTAAGGGATCGGAACTAAATCCAAATCAAAATTATTTATATTCCGTTTTTGTCATTGCATCTACTCTTATGTATGCAACTAATACAAATATTATTAAACGCCATTTACAAGACGTAAAACCTTTAGCAATCGCGGTTGGCAATTATGTCGTTATAATAATTCCTGCGATAATCATATTATTCTACACTGATTTTTTTACTGAAGAGACCTTTGGTCATCCAGAGTTTTTGCCATCCTTAATATATGTTGCAATACTGGCTCTTTTTGGCACAGCAATAGCCAAAGTTTTCTACAATAAACTGGTACAGATTTCTACACCAGTATTTGCATCTTCTGTTACCTATATTATGCCAATTGTAGCCTTATCCTGGGGCATCTTGGATGGTGAAAAATTTAGTTTTGTACAAGGATTGGCGGCATGTTTAATTTTGGTAGGTGTTTATTTGGCCAATAATCGAGTTAAAAAAACAAAAAAGCCAGAGTAACGCTCTGGCTTTTTCTATTTAAATAGTTAATAAATTAATCGAAATCAGCCTCTGAGACGCCTTCGTTTATTTTTACTTCAATAAGTTTAAATTCGATAACCTGTCCCATCTGACTACCAGATCTGATGTTAGGAAACTTTAAACCTTCATAAGCTTGATAATCTTTCAAAAATGTTTCTTGACTTTGAGATCGGCCCTGCATATTAGTGTTTTGCACTTCTTTGACCTTAAGTCCTGTTTCTACATCATAATAATATGAAAGGGAAATGACATCTCCAGCAACATCTATCTTATAGGCATCTTTTCCGTCTATCGCTTCGATTCCTGAAAGCTTAACTTTATCAGATTCTAACATATTTAGTTCTGGTAATAAACCTGCTAACATCTGCATATCTGAAGCCATATTTTCTGGTAAAGGATTTTTGTTCATTGTAACCTGATCCTTAGTCATAATGACCGTCATCATTGGGTTACCACCCATTGATAATACCTGAGATGCTTTGCCGTCTATTTTTTTCTCCTCACTTATAATAGTATTTCCCATTGCTGAGGCTTCATATTTAAGAATTAAAGAAGTTGTATTGTCAATAGCTTCCTTGCCCCCAATAGCTTTGAAATAATTATTCAAAACCATTTCTGCAGTTAACCCTTCTGGTAACACAGCTGTCTCTGGTCTTTCAGCCGGGTTTGCTTCTTTGTCAAAAAACTTAATTGGTAGTTTCTTGCCATTCCATTCAATCTTTTCAACATTCTCTAACACATCCGCAGCTTTACCAACTAAGACAATCCTAGCATTTTCATCAGTAAAATATTTATTCGCTACACGCTGAACATCCTCAACAGTTACTGCATCAATATTGGCGATGTAGTTTTTATAAAAATCTTCAGGTAGTTTATTCGTTTTAATCGTTAAAGCACGTCTGGCGGCAACTGTTTTATCTTCAGACTGAAGGATAAAGTTCCCTAAGAACTTTGCCTTGGCATTTGCAAGCATCTCCGGATCAACTGGTTCGGTTTTAATGCGCTTGATTTCTTTTAAAGTTTCCACAACAGCACTATCTGTAACCTCATTACGTACTTTTGTCGTTGCTCTAAATGAAGAATTATACCAACGGCCAGTTCCTAAGCTAGATCTCGCTCCATACGTATAACCGTTTTGTTCTCTTAAATTCATATTTAAGTAAGAGCCAAAAGCACCACCTAAAATATAATTAGCAACCAAAGCTGCATAATAATCCTCGTCTGTCATTTTTAAAGGTGATACACTCATAACGGCTAGTTCTGTTTGGACCGCATTAGGGACATCTACAAAGTTGATCTCTGTAGTAGGAACGTCTTCAAAAGAAGGGTATTCAGGCGTTTCAACTGAACCTTCAGACCAATCTTTCATATAGGTCTTTAACAACTTTTTAGCGTCCTTAACTGTAATATCTCCTGAGAAAAGCATATAACCATTAGAAGGTTTAAAGCGCTGGTTATAAAACTGCTTAACATCTTCTAGAGTAACATTATTTACAGTTTCTTCAGTTACAATTTCTCCAGCGGCGTGATTCTTTCCATACATTAAAGCACTTCTTACATTACTTGCAATAGCTGCTGCGCTATTTTCTCCAGATTTGATACCTTCTATTAATTGCTCTTTTTCAAAATCTAACTCCTCTTGGGTAAATTTTGGTTGTAAAGCTGCCTCAGCAAATAATTCAAAAACTTGGTCTTTGTATTTTGCTAAGCAGTATCCAAATCCGCCGTTAGGATTTATATTTACTGATGCACCAAGAAAATCTACTTTTTCAGCAAACTCATCCTTTGTACTTTTTTGAGTCTCCTTACCAAGTAATGCACCTGTTAAGGATTGTACACCAGCTTTTTCTCCTTCATAGACTGGAGGGTTATTTAAATTTAGGCTCCAGTTAACCACAGGAAATTTTGTGTCTGTCGCTACTAAAACAGTTAATCCATTTTTTAATGTAAATTCCTTTGCTTCACGCAAGTTTACCTCTGGCGTAGGACCAGATTCTGGAATTTTAGTTCTATCAATTTGAGCTGTTGCGCTAAGCCCCATGAACAACGCAACGAATGTGTATATAAAATGTTTTTTCATAACTAGTATTAATGCTTATTGTTTTGAGTCTTCTTCTGGTCCAGAACCTGCTAAATATTTAATTTCAACACGCTGATTCGGTTTTAAATATTCATTCGCAACGCGCTTAATATCCTCCTTCGTGATTGTTCTGTAAATATCTAATTGCTTGTTAATTCTGTTTGCATCACCTTGTAACATATAATATGTTGCCAGGGATGAAGCGATTCCTTGAACACTTGAATTTGCTTCTACATAATTTGTTTCAAATTGGTTTTGTAGCTTCTGATATTCTTTGTCTGAAATCAACTCTGTTTGTAGTTTTTTAATCTCATCATCCATTGTTGCCTTTAATGCATCCCAGTCTGGTTCACCCTTAATAAGCGCACCCATTGTATAAGTGCCATAATCTTGATTGGCCTGGTTGAATGCCAACACTTGTAAAGCTACTTTGTCCTGATCTACCATTCTTTTGTACATTCTAGAACTATTCCCTCCAGTTAAAATAGATGAAATATAATCTAACACATAAGCATCTCTGTCTACTGATTTTGGAGTGATGTATGAGAAAATGTATGCTGGAATTTGAATATTAGCATCGTACTCCGTAGCATATCTTGTTTCAGTGATTGCTGGCTCAACGATGTCTTCTCTAATGTTTGGCTCGGCATTATTTGGAATGGGTCCGAAATAGTCATTAATTAATGATTTGGTTTGTTCAACATCAATATCACCTGCAACAACTAAAACTGCATTATTAGGATTGTAGTATTGTTGGTTAAAGTCTATAAACTCTTCTAATTGAGCAGCGTTAAGGTCATCCATTGATCCAATTACAGATCTTCCATACGGATGCTTCTTAAATAGATGGTTGTCCACCCCTGTTCTGTATATTATTTTACCGTAAGGAGCGTTGTCTATACGTTGACGTTTTTCCTCTTTTACTACTTCGTTTTGAGTATCTACACCAACTTGCTCAATTATAGGGTGCAACATGCGCTCACTTTCCATCCAAAGTCCTATTTCTAGTTTGTTAGACGGAAACGTTTCGTAATAATAGGTTCTATCTTGCGTGGTGTTTGCATTATTGCTACCACCATTGGCGGAAACAATATCGAACCATTTTCCTCTTTCGATATTTTCTGTTCCCTCAAACAATAAGTGTTCAAAGAAGTGAGCAAAACCTGTTCTTCCTTCTACCTCGTCCTTAGCACCAATTTGGTACATTACTCCAACCGTAACCACTGGAGCGGCATTTTCTTGATGTAAGATAACGTGCAAACCATTATCTAATTTGTACTCCTCAAATTCTACTTTTTGTGCTGAGGCACCGAAGCCTACAAACAAAAAAAGTACTAGAGCAAAAAAGCTTTTTCTCATTATTAGTGTGTTTAAAATTTAATTTGTTTTTAGTGTTTGTCTCTAACCGTAAAGCTTTGTTACACAAAGCCCAACAAAAATAATGAATCATTGGTCTCAATACACCAAAAAAAATGTGAAAAAAGTAGGAATTGTTTGATATTCGTTATGGCAATACATTACCATTTTACCAAATGCACCTTAAAACCATTAAAACGTTTGTAGATTAAGAATTTAGGAGTATATTTGCATCCGCTTTCTGAAAAGAGAGCTTTCAAGTTTAAACAAAAAATAAAAACGTTACGCTATGTACGCAATTGTAGAGATAGCAGGGCATCAATTTAAAGTTGAGAAAGACCAAAAAGTTTTTGTTAATCGTTTATCAGTAGAAGAAGGTAAGAAAGTAGCTTTCGATAATGTCCTCCTAATTGGTAACGGTAACGATGTAACTTTAGGCGCCCCGGCTATAGACGGAGCACAAGTAAGTGCGAAAGTTTTAAAGCACCTAAAAGGTGATAAGGTAATCGTTTTCAAAAAGAAAAGACGTAAAGGTTATCGAGTTAAAAATGGTCATAGACAATCATTGACCGAAATTATTGTTGAAGGTATTACTGCTTCAGGTGCTAAAAAAGCAACACCTAAGAAAGAGGAAAAGAAAGCTGAACCTAAAGTTGCAACTAACAAGGTAGAAACAACCGCAAAAGCAAAACCAGTTGCTAAAAAGACTACAGCTAAAGCTGATGATTTAAAGAAAATCGAAGGTATAGGGCCTAAGATTGCTTCGACTTTAGTTGAAGGTGGTATTGCTACTTTTGTAGATTTAGCAAAAGCAAAACCAGAAGACATATCAGAAATTATCGCTGGTGTGCGCGGAAACCATGTTACTGATACTTGGCCTCAACAAGCTAAATTGGCCGCAGATGGTAAGTGGGATGAATTAAAAGCATTACAAGATAAATTAGATGGTGGTAAAGCATAACCGCTTATCTATATTGTTAACAATTAAATCGAAATAAAATGGCACATAAAAAAGGAGTCGGAAGTTCGAAAAACGGTAGAGAATCAGAATCGAAACGTCTAGGTGTTAAGATTTTTGGTGGGCAAGCTGCCGTCGCAGGTAACATCATCGTTAGACAAAGAGGTAATACACACCACCCAGGTGAAAACGTTTACCAAGGTAAAGATCATACGTTACATGCAAAGGTTGACGGTGTTGTTCAGTTTTCAAAGAAAAAAGACAATAAGTCTTATGTATCGGTTCAACCATTTGAAGCTTAAGACAAAAAACTCAAAAATATCATACAGCCCTTACTTTCATAGTAAGGGTTTTTTTATTTACACGATCTCCATTTTCTTGAGGAGAAAACTTGCATTCATGTTAGAGCATACACCTTTTTTAAGTTTGTAATCAAAATAGAGCTCTTCATTAATGATTTGTGCATCAAAGAAATAATTTTTAACCGGCTCTAGCTCATCTTCAATTTTTGTTAAACTTAAATCATGAGTAGCAATGATTCCTGTTGCCTTGATATTTACAAGACGTTCAACAAACTTCTTTGATCCAATAGCTTTATCTGTACTATTTGTGCCTTTTAAGATTTCATCCAGAATGACAAAATAATTATCTTCAGTTGTAATGGTATCTACAATAAACTTGAGTCGTGTCAATTCACTGAAGAAATAAGAGCTATCGTCTTTTAATGAATCTGTAGTGCGCATGCTTGTTATCAATTTAATAGGGGTATAATGAGACGATTTTGCGCATACTGGTAATCCTATATTAGCCATTACAATATGAAGCCCAACCGTTCTTAAGAACGTACTTTTGCCTGCCATATTAGCTCCGGTGACAATAAAAAATTCATTCTTATTGAGCTCTAAATTACTAGCTATTCTTTTGTCAACTTGTAATAGGGGATGACCAAGCTCATTAGCTTTAATACTTGTATTATCATTTATAATTTTTGGGAACACATAATCTTTGTGATTATAGGCATATGTCCCTAAGCTATTAAATGCATCGAAAAAGACTACTACACTAAACCAGTCTTCAACCTTATCCGCATATTTAATTATCCAACGTTCTACTCTGTAACTTTGAAGAATATCCCAGAGGAAATAGCCATTGCCAAATATGGCAGAGATAAAGTTGTTTCTATTATCTAAAGCATCTAATGCCTTAGTAAATTCCGAGAAAATCTTTGACGCTTTTACATCCCCAAGCTTTAGTTTTTGCTGTTGTGTCTTCAAAAGTTCTGAAGTAAAACTTTGATTTTCTATTTGATCTAAAAGCAGGGCATATTGCCTGAAGGTATTTTTAGTTCTTTCCGTATTTTGTGAAAGTATATTAATTCGTTTTACATAAATCCCAGTTATTCCAAGGCCAATTAAAAGCCAATATCCAGCAACTTTTATTGGCATATATTGTAAAATAACCATTGCTAATATTCCTGTGGATAATGCGCTAAAGCTAATGGACAACCAATAATGAAATGGTCTAAGAAATGGTTTATACTCCTTTAGCCAAGTAATTATTTTACTCGCCTTATACTCTGTTTTAATTCCTTGTGCTAAACCTGCATATAGTTGTGTCCAATTAGGAATTTCAGCTAATTCCTTTATGGCCTGTTGACGATTTTCGATACCATTAATATTGTTGGCTAAAAGGATATTGGATAGCTTTTCCATGCCTTCATTAATATTAGTCCTATTCATGTATTGAAAAAATGACCCCTTACCAAATAGGTCAATATCTAAGCTATAATAATGATTAGAATTTTGAAATTGAATACCATCTTCTCTATGATAGTACTGGCCATTATTTATGCTTATTTCTTCTTCATTAAGTTTTATTAGGCGTTTACAAAGTGCTCTTTTTGCCTTTAAATCAGTATATCGAGACAGCAAAGCGAGAAAAATAACGGTTCCAATAAGCCCAGATAAAAATGCCCATTGCCATTGTTGTCTCAATAAATAAACTATGCCTACAGTGGAAAGAAATACCGTAAGTCTAAGCACGCTTAAAACGCTTAGTTGTTTAAAGATTTGCTTTGACTCTTGTGTAAATTTAGCAATCTGTAGATTGTAGAATTCAGTGTTTTCCATATATCCATGAAATAAAAATCCCAAGATAATATTTTACCTTGGGATTATATCTTGTATCCTGCTTATGCAGAGTTTATTTATCCTTTAAAGCTGGCCGCGAGATACTCACGGTTCATCCGTGCAATATTTTCTAAGGAGATTCCTTTTGGACATTCCACTTCACATGCTCCAGTATTGGTACAATTTCCAAATCCTTCTTCGTCCATTTGCTTCACCATGTTTAATACGCGGTCTGTAGCTTCAACGCGTCCTTGAGGAAGCAATGCAAACTGAGACACCTTTGCTGAAACAAATAACATCGCAGACGAGTTTTTACAACTCGCTACACAAGCACCACAACCAATACATGTTGCTGCATCAAAAGCTTTATCTGCATTCTCTTTTTCAATAGGAATAGCATTTGCATCTTGGGTATTTCCGGAAGTATTTACGGAAATGAAACCACCTGCTTGCTGGATTCTATCAAATGAAGAACGATCTACAATTAAATCCTTAATTACCGGAAATGCCTTAGCTCTCCATGGCTCTATATAAATGGTATCACCATCCTTGAAACTTCGCATATGTAACTGACATGCCGTAATTTTGGTTTGTGGTCCATGTGCTCTACCATTAATGTATAACGAACACGTGCCGCATATCCCTTCTCTACAATCATGGTCAAATGCTACTGGTTCTTCTCCTTTTTCAATCAATTCTTGATTTAAAACATCTAACATTTCTAAAAAAGACATGTCAGGAGAAATGCCACTTACTGGATAATCAACAATTTTTCCTTTATCGTTTGCGTCTTTTTGACGCCATATTTTTAGTGTTAAATTCATCATAGCTTTTATTTGTAACTTCTCTCTTTCACTTCAATATTTTCGTATTCTAATGGTTCTTTGTGGTGAACTGCCTCACTTGGTTGTCCTTTATATTCCCATGCCGATACATATTGGTATTCTTTTACCCTTAATGCCTCACCACTTTCAGTTTGGTATTCTTCTCTAAAATGTCCACCAGCAGATTCATTTCTTTCCAAAGCATCCTTAGCAAATAATTCACCAAGCTCTAAGAAATCTGCCACACGTCCAGCTTTAGCCAACTCTTCGTTATATTCGTTTTGATCTCCTGGTACAAAAACGTCCTTGTGGAATTCTTCTCTTAGGGTGGCAATTTCTGTGATGGCTTCTTTAAGTTCTTTTTCATTACGTGCCATACCACATTTGTTCCACATAATTTTACCGAGTTTTTTATGGAAATAATCAACAGACTTTGTGCCTTTGTTATTTATAAACTTATCAATATCTGCCCTTACTTTATTCTCTGCTTCATCAAATTCTTTGGTGTCTGTTGGAATTGGTCCTGTTCTAATATCGTGTGCTAAATAATCTCCAATGGTATATGGCAATACAAAATAGCCATCGGCAAGACCTTGCATTAAAGCTGAAGCTCCTAAACGGTTAGCACCGTGATCAGAGAAATTAGCTTCTCCAATAGCATATAATCCTGGTACTGTAGTCATTAAATTATAGTCTACCCATAATCCACCCATAGTGTAATGTACAGCAGGATAAATCATCATTGGTGTTTCGTATGGGTTCTGGTCTACAATTTTCTCGTACATCTGGAATAAGTTCCCATACTTATTTTCAACGACCTTTTTCCCAAGGTCAGTCACCACTTTTTTGTCATCTACATTAAGACCTTTAATATAAGCTTGCTCTTTCCCATATCGCTCAATAGCAGATGCAAAATCTAAGTAAACAGCTTCGCCAGTTTGGTTAACACCATAACCTGCATCACAGCGTTCTTTAGCCGCTCGAGATGCCACGTCTCTTGGCACTAGATTACCAAATGCAGGGTAACGTCGCTCTAAATAATAATCTCTATCTTCTTCAGCAATCTCAGTTGGTTTTAAACTACCATTTCTAATTGCTTCTACATCTTTTTTATGTTTCGGTACCCAAATACGACCATCATTTCTCAACGACTCGGACATTAAAGTCAATTTAGACTGATGATCTCCTGATACAGGGATACAAGTTGGATGAATCTGTGTATAGCAAGGATTCCCAAAGAATGCACCTCGTTTATGCGCCTTCCATGCAGCAGTTACATTGCTTCCCATTGCATAAGTTGAAAGGTAGAATGCATTTCCATACCCTCCTGAAGCAATTACTACAGCATGCGCAGAATGTCTTTCTATTTCTCCAGTTACTAAATTCCTTGCAATAATGCCTCGAGCTTTCCCATCTACAACAACGACATCTAGCATTTCGTGACGTGTGTACATTTTTATTTTACCTCGCCCTATTTGACGATTCATGGCGGCATAAGCACCTAATAACAATTGTTGTCCTGTTTGTCCCTTTGCATAAAATGTTCGAGACACAAGTACACCTCCAAAGGATCGATTATCAAGAAGGCCACCGTATTCTCTTGCAAAAGGCACTCCTTGAGCGACACATTGATCAATAATGTTTGTAGAGACCTCAGCAAGTCTATAGACGTTTGCTTCACGCGATCTATAATCACCACCCTTTACGGTATCGTAAAACAATCTGTAGGTAGAGTCTCCATCACCTTGATAGTTTTTAGCAGCATTTATACCTCCCTGTGCGGCAATTGAATGCGCACGTCTAGGTGAATCTTGAAAACAAAAGGATTTTACATTATAACCTAATTCTGCTAAAGTCGCTGCGGCAGAACCACCTGCCAAACCAGTACCAACAATTATTACATCTATTAGGCGTTTGTTAGCTGGATTAACCAGATTAATTTCATTTTTATGTTTTGTCCATTTGTCCGCTAAAGGACCTTCTGGAATTTTAGAATCTAATATTGACATATTAATTGTTTTTAATGTGCAAAGTGATGATAAACTGCAATAAAAATAAATAGTGCTGGTATACCAATGGAATACACCTTACTAAAACCTTTTAAACTCTTCACATATTTATTATTGGCGCCAATAGATTGGAATGCAGAGTTAAAACCATGTAATAAATGCAAGGATAATAACACAAAAGCAACTGCATAAAAGCCAACTCTTACAGGACTTACAAACTTTTCTCTTAATTCTTCGTAATATCTAAAACCAGAATCGGCATTATTAGGATCAATCAGACCACTCATATCACCTTCTATATACTTTACAGTCATTTCGTGAACCCAGAAATCGTAAAAATGTATTCCCAAAAAAGCAAGAACTACGAGTCCTGTTAATAACATGTTTCTGGATACCCAACTTGAATTACCAGAAGCGGCATTCTTTGCATAACTAACTTGTCTTGATGCTCTGTTTTTAGCCTCCAAGATAAAGCCCATTACAAAATGAAAAATTACACCAAATATTAAAATTGGTTGCATTAATCCTTGAACAACAGGATTTGTTCCCATAAAATGAGACATCTCATTAAATAGCTCTGGACTAAAGACAGAAGTAAAATTTATTGAAACATGCATTACCAGAAAAATCATAAGGAAGAGTGCCGAAAGTGCCATGGCAAACTTTCTTCCAATCGACGAATTTAGAATTCCGCTCATTGTAGATCTAATCTTTTTTGTTAGTCTCGCAAAAATACTGCACAATTGCCGTTTTGCCAACAAGAGCCTACTATAATTACTTATTTAGAATGATTTTAATCTAAAAGTCAAATCGAGGATTTACAATGGTATTGTAGATAGAACCAAAAGCATAACTGAAACCAATATTAATGAAATAGTTATAACCAGATTGAAGTTGCTGCTGCTGTAAGAGAAGTTCTTCAAGTGCGAGGTCGCCACCTGGTAAATTTATCTGATTTCTTGTTATGGAATAGCTACCGCTAACATTAAAATTAAACCCTTTAAAAAGACGAATTCTTGTTCCTACAAAAAAGTTAAGTGCGTACAAATTAGTATCATTTAAAAATTGGTTAAATGATACTTCGGCATTAAAATTCCCCCATTCTTGATTTATCCTTCCGCCTAACTGTAAACCATGTTCCCAAAAATACTCTTCGGTTTCATTAAAAACCGTTCGCTCTATGTAATCATTGAACCTAATCCCATTTCTATAGGAAATTGTCAATTGCTTTTTAGCTGAATCTGCATAATTAAAAAAACTATACTCAAGTGCAGGTCTAAACGTCCATTGTAAGTCTGTATTATCAAATGTAGAAGATCCTACAAACCCAAAGAAACCATAAGACCAATGGTCATTAATGCTTAAAATATCACTAACACGAATTGATTTTCTATCATTAATCCCTACTATTTCGTCTCCTTCAAACTCAAAAATATTTCGACTTTCACTAAACCGAACCCTAAATGAAAAATTATTTCTTTCAGTTACTCTTCTTGCAGAGGCATTAATATTAATATTACTAAAACGACTTTGTTCCTGACCATCAAAAAATCCTCCAGCACCAATCTGAAAAAGCCAATAGTTCCATGGATCGTCCTCTTCTACATCCTCTTCCTCTTCAGGAGCTGGCACGTTCACAGTCACAACTTCTGTTGTCCCCTTGGCAATCCAAAATCTAACCAATCCCAATTTGAGATTCTTCATAACGCGTTGCCTTACCTCATCATTGGTCATATTTGCGTCTGTAGAAAATGTGAGTTTATAATTTATAGCTTCAAATTCTTTCTTACCAATAAACTCCACTTCATAACTTCTGCCACCACTTCCGTTTCTTTGAGTGACAATAAATACGTGAACATCACCCAAAAATTGATCTCGAACAAATTGAACGTTGCCAAGATTTTGGCGTAGATATTCATTATCGCAAACTCTGCAATCTAAAAAAATACTAAGCTGTTCAGTAATATTTGATTGCGCAATAATCTTCTGGAAAGATAAACAAACAGAGATTACAACTAAAAAACGTTGAAGCATTTACTGATTGATGAATTAATTAGTTATCGCACTTAATATCATTAAAATAGTGCAGGCGCAAAAAGTATTATGCTAAGTTTAACACCTTATTTTCTATAAGTTTTAAATTCAAGAAGCATTTTCTAATTGCCTACTATTGGGATTAAACCACGTAATCCCATATCCACAACTTGTTCACCCGCAGAAGGCTCATACTTGCCATCCATATTTATTTCCGTCCATTCAAAACTATTATTAATGGAAAAAGAAAGTGTAACGATAACATCATCTGTTTCATTTCCTGATATTGTAAAGCCATTTTCAAACTGCCCCGTGACAACACAAGAGCCCTGAGGTACAGGTGACGTACTAAACAATGGATTGGGCACTGTAGTAGCTCCTTCAGGAGCCTGACCTTGACTTGTAAAGCCTAATGCTTCAAAAGCCCAAAACCCTTGAAGGACATCATCATTAACCGTTATGGTGCTACTATTTAAATCGAAAGACGTTATGTAATTATTATAGCCTACGAAACTTGCTAGCCTGCCAGTAACTTCACCCAAAGTCTCGGTTAAAACCTGAATATCCCCTTCTTGATACGCCAATGAAACTCTAACCCATTCATAACTTCCAACTTCTAATTCATCAAGTGGTATGGTTAAGAATGTGTCGTTATCACCAGCAAAAATAGATTGTTGAAAATCAATAGCCATATCTCCTCCGGCATTTGTTTCGGGACCATTATAAATTATTTCTCCTTGACCTAACAACGTATTTGCCGAAGGTGCAAACTCTATGTAATTAGCACTCATTCTTTGGATAGTAGGTGATTGCGCCGCATTACCAATTGGCACGGTTGCTGGCTGTCCGAGATTATCCAAGCGTTGTTGATTTGGATCAAATTTAAGTTTAATAATTAGATTTGGTCTCGCATTATCTGTGGTAGAGTCATCGCTAGTACATGAAAAAATCAAAACTAATACTAGGGCAAAAAGTAGGTTATTTCTTTTCAATTGGATTGATTTAATTCATTATTTAATCTCTAATTTGGTAGAGGTTTTATCTATTTGTATAACATAAACGCCCTTTGGTAAATAATATTTTCCGTTACTAGCTTTGTTTACATCAATACTTGTATTTTCTTTCATTAATGCCTTTCTGCCCTTTTCGCTTATCTCAAGATTATAATCTAGATAGTTGAATCCCTTATCAACATCTATTGACATGCGGTTCAGTTCAGCGCCATTCTCTGAAAGTATTTTTAAAGTTTGCTGTCCGGCTGTATTACTATAAAACTGAATTGTTTTTGAAGGCTCGTAAGCATCTAACCATTTACTCCAAGAGCTTCCCCATCTATTTGAATGTCTTACTGGACTTAACTCAAAAATTGTTATACCTTTAGATTTAATTGCTCCACTCATTTTCTGGAGTGGCTCAATATTAGCCTTATAAATACTTCTACCATGAGTTCCTAATAATAAATCCTTTGCCTCAGGTTGAACTACGATATCATGAAAGGCAACATTAGGCAATCCTTCTGAAAAGATTTCCCAAGATTCACCCATATTAAAAGAAACATAAGCACCATTATCTGTTCCAACATAAAGTAAATTTTCGTTCTCTGGGTCTTCTGTTATCACATTTACAGGAGATAGAGGAATATCACCACCTATTTCTTTCCATGTCTGGCCATAGTCATCACTCATATAAACGTAAACACCAAAGTTGTCCCAGCGATAACCATTTAGTGTGACATAAACGCGCTCCTTTTTATGCTTCGATGCAACCACACGACTAACCCATAAATCTTTTGGAAATATATTGGAGATATTCGTCCAGCTTCCTCCAGCATTTTTAGTAATATGGACATATCCATCATCGCTCCCTGCATAGATTAAACCAAATTGAAATGGGCTTTCACTAATTGAGGTTATTGTGCCATAAGCAACATTACCTTTTTTTCCGCCTTTGGTTAAATCATCGCTAATAGCTTCCCAATCAGTCCCTTGATTCATTGAACGCATTAATTTATTGCCTCCTAAATACAAGATATCTTGGTTGTGGGACGATAATAGAATTGGTGTTTGCCAATTAAATCGATATGGGTTTTCCCCGAGCGTGTGTTTTGGCTGAATGTATGTGCGATCACCCGTTTCTAAATTCAATCTGTAATAGTTTCCAAATTGAAAACCTGTATATACAATATTAGAATTTCTGTTATCTATCTGGATTTGCATACCATCTCCACCCATTATGGATTCCCAAGGATACTGCCCTTGTTGGTACCAACTTTTATCCTCTCGTGCATTGTTTGCTCCTTTCCAAACACCATTGTCTTGCAAACCACCATAAACATTATATGGTTGTTCGTTATCTACATTTATGGCATAGAACTGACCCACCGAAGGTGAATTGTTCTTTATCCAATTTTCACCATCATCATATGTAATATTAACTCCACCGTCATTCCCGTCAATTAAATGATTGGGGTTTTTAGGATTAATCCAAAGTGCATGATGATCTGCATGCACATTCTCTGCACTTATGGAAGTCCAGTTTTTACCTCCATCCTTAGACTTAACAATTGGAACACCATAAATATAGATATGATCTTGATTGGCAGGAGACACGTGGATATGCCCAAAATAATAACCATAGCTAAAGTAAATACCGTCTAAGAAATCCTCATGGGTTTTAGACCAAGACTTCCCGCCATCAACACTTTTGTAAACTTCAGCACCAATCACTGGAGTATCAAAAAGTAAAGAATTAGCATCCTCCAAATATTTTGCTAAATCAATTGGTTTAACATTACCTGAACGCACCATTTGTTTTACGTTCTCTGCGCGATATTTTTCTTGAAAGCCGTTCGTTTTCAAAAACATATTCAATTTCTTATCATCAAGCGCTAAAAAATCGTCATTGCCCATGGTTTTAAAATCTTCCTTAGTCAAACCTCGTTTACCAGTTTCCTTTTTATCGCTCGGTCTTCTAAATTGACTATCGTGAACTGCATAGACAATATTGTCATCGAATACTGCAATTCCAATTCTTCCTACACCTTCACCTGTTGGGAATCCACTGCCGTCAATAGACACCTTTTGCCACGTCTCACCAGCATCAGTACTTTTATAAATACCAGAATTACTTCCATTTCCAGAAAAATTCCATGCTTTTCTGTCCTTTGTCCATGAGGTTGCAAACATGATATTATAGTTATATGGACTATGTTGTAGATCAATAATTCCAGACATCTCATCGACAAACAGCTTTTGTTCCCATGTTTTACCGCCATCATTTGTCTTAAATATCCCTCTTTCATTATTTGGTGAATATAAATGTCCTGTTACACCAACTGTAATAACATCAGGATTATCAGGATGAACTAAAATAGGGGCAAAATGATGCGCATCCATTAAACCAATGTTTTCCCATGTCTCACCATTATCAGTGGACTTTAAAAGCCCAATACCAGCATAAGACGATCGCGAAGCATTATTCTCACCAGTACCGACATAAATAGTTCGTGTTGGCCAATGCACTGCAATATCTCCCACGTTTTGTGTATCTGCATTGTCTAGAATAGGTATGAAGGTAGTACCGTTATTTGTAGTATGCCAAACACCTCCTGAGGCATATCCCACATAAAATTCGGATGGCATATCTGGATTGACTGCCAAGTCTACAACACGGCCACTCATTATCGTCGGTCCAATATTTTTAAATGGTACGTTTTTTACCAATGACTGGTCTGTCATTACTCTTTTTTGTTCTAATGCTTTTTCTACCTCATTAGCACTGGTTGAGGGCTGTTGTGCGAATAGGAATAATGAATTAATAAAAAGGAAAATGGAAAATAAATTGAAAAATCTCATGTTGGTTGGGTTTTTATAAAATGAAAAATAATTAAACTCCATACTCGAACAAAATTTGCTAACAAAGTTTAACAGATTCTTGTACCTTTAAACTTCTAAAAATTTTTAGTATGAAATACGATTTAATTGACCGCAAACTTTTTATAAAAAATCGAAAAAACTTCATGGGCCAAATGAAACCAAATAGTTTGGCAGTATTCAATTCTAACGATATTTATCCTGTGAGTGCAGACAGTACTTTACCTTTTGCACAGCACAGGGATATTTTTTACCTAAGTGGTGTTGACCAAGAAGAGAGTATTTTAGTTTTATTTCCGGATTGTACAAAAGAAAAGCATCGCGAAATTTTATTTTTAAAAGAAACAAATGAGCATATTGCTGTATGGGAAGGCGAAAAGCTAACTAAAGAAAAGGCATTTGAAACTTCTGGAATTAAAACAGTGTATTGGTTACAAGACATGGAAAAAATTATGTTTGAACTAATGACACAATGCGAAACGGTTTACATAAACACCAATGAACATTACAGAGCAAGTGTTGAAACTGAGACGAGAGAAGACCGTTTCACTAAATGGCTAAAAGGTAAGTATCCTGCTCACTCGGTGGCCAAGAGCAACCCAATATTACAACGGCTTAGGTCAGTAAAAGATCAGATTGAATTAGATATTTTACAAAACGCCTGTAACATCACTGAAAAGGGGTTCAAGCGTGTCCTTAACTTTGTGAAGCCAGGAATATGGGAATATAATATTGAAGCGGAATTTATGCACGAGTTCTTAAATAACCGTTCAAAAGGATTTGCCTACACGCCTATTATAGCTTCAGGAAATAATGCTAACGTATTGCACTACATAGAGAACAATCAACAATGCAAGGCTGGTGATTTAATATTAATGGATGTGGGTGCAGAATATGCAAACTATTCTAGTGATATGACACGTACCATTCCTGTTTCGGGTAAATTTACCGAGCGTCAAAAAGCTGTCTATAACGCAGTTAATAGAGTAAAGAAAGAAGCAACAAAATTGTTAGTGCCTGGCGCTTTTTGGGAAGAGTATCATGTTGAAGTAGGCAAATTAATGACATCAGAATTATTGGGTCTTGGCCTTATTGATAAGGCAGATGTACAAAATGAGAATCCAGATTGGCCTGCCTATAAAAAGTATTTTATGCACGGTACCTCACACCACATTGGTTTGGACACCCATGATTACGGACTGCTCCACGAACCGATCAAAGCAAACATGGTATTTACCGTTGAGCCAGGTATCTATATTCCCGATGAAGGATTTGGAATTAGACTTGAGGATGATGTGGTTGTACAGGATTCGGGTGAGCCCTTTAATCTTATGCGAAATATTCCTATTGAAGCAGAGGAAATTGAAGATTTAATGAATAGCTAATCTATTTACAAAATTATCTTAACATTTAATTTTAAAATTTAGTTTGATTACAGAATTCTTAAAACATACAGGCGAATTTCTCCGACAATATCCTCAAGTACGATTGTCCATGAAGGAAGAATTTGCCGTTAGGGATTCTGTATTGAATTCACTTGGCTTAAATAATTTAAATCAGCTAAGAGACCGTTATGAAGGACAAACTTTTTTGGATAAAACCCTAAAAAAATATGGTGGTTTAGTAGCCTGCCAAAAGCACCTAAATATTAAGGTTACCTCAATAGATGAGTTAAATATTAAAGACTTTAAGCCTCAAATTGAAGGGAAAAAAGATATTTACGATATTAAGGTTTTTGATTTTGGTGCTCTTCCTGCCTTAGAATTAAGTACTATAAAAAATCCTTTGATTTTCGTAATTCAAAAAGACAAGTCTACCTTTAGTATTTGTGGTTATGGCAATCGGGATTTGGTACTTGATAATTTGGTAGACTCAAATAACGAAACTGTAAATTCCGTAAGTCTAAAAAATTTTATTGGTTTTAGTGATTTAAAACCCATTGAAGAAATTCTAAAGTAAATGAATAACATATTTAGTGTAGGAAGTTTGTATGCTGGTGTTGGTGGTATCTGCATGGGTTTTAAAAACAACGGGTTTAGTCTATCCTGGGCCAATGAGTACGACAAAAATGCTTGCAAAACCTATAGATCAAATTTTAATCATCGGCTCATAGAAGGTGATGTAATGCAATTGGATATTTCCTCGTTAGATAAGGTTGATGTTTTGACAGCAGGTTTTCCATGTCAGCCATTTTCTGTCGCTGGTTACAGACAGGGATTTGATGATAAACGTGGTAATCATTTCTTTAAAATTTTGGATTTCGCTGATGCTATGCGACCAAAAGTGTTATTTCTGGAAAATGTGAAAAACCTTGTTGGGCATGACAAGGGCCGTACTTTTAAAATTATCAAAGAACTCATTGAAAAACGCAATTATACTTTTGACGCTAAAGTTTTAAATACCAAGGATTATGGTAATGTGCCCCACAATAGAGAGCGTATATTTATCATAGCTTTTGATAAGGATTTGGATCCTAGATTTTTTGAGGAATTTAAATTCAAGTTTCCTGAAAAGGAAGATCTGACTAAGACTATTCAAGATGTGGTCACAAACGAAAAAGTTGATGATCGCTACTACTATGGTGAGGATAAATACATGTATCCTATGCTAAAAGAAGCGATGCGACGTGATGATACTGTTTATCAATTTAGACGCCAATATGTTCGTGAAAATAAATCAAACGTATGCCCAACTTTAACAGCTAATATGGGTACTGGTGGCCATAATGTCCCTCTTGTTAAAACACCATATGGTTTTAGGAAATTAACACCTCGTGAGTGTTTTAGATTTCAAGGATTTGATAATAGCTATATCTTGCCAGAGATTGCCATTTCACATCTTTATAAGCAAGCGGGTAATTCAGTTAGTGTCCCGGTAATAAGCCGACTTGCAAGCGCAATAATGAAAGTATTGAATTCAGTTAATGTATCAGAAAATCATTTAGTTGAGACTGCTTAATCTAATAATTTAAGATTATCTATTAATAGATCGACACCCTTTAAATTTCCTGTTTGAATATAATAATTTTCAGCATCCATTTTGGTTTTTCCGTTCAGCAAAGCACCTTTAGGTAAAACATAATCGTTGGCAATGATGTGCCTGAGTGTTTTAAGGCTACAACATCCTGGGATATCGTATGTCCATTTATGATCCAAAATCTTAGCTCTTAATAGTTCTTTATCCGCTTCTGAATCGAATAATGAATTCGTATTAGGTTTTAGTCGCACCAATATGAAATAATCGTAATACGATTTAGATTGTGATTTATTTGAATTTGGTTTGTAACTACCATCTTTATCCCAGTCATCAGTTTCAAGTAATAACAAATTTGAAAAATAGGCACTTGACTTAACGCTAATCCTTTTGCCTTTATATTCTAAATCAGAGTCATCCCAAATACCTTCTCCATGAATGCCATAATCTATTGGTTGGCATTTTATGCCATGCTTAGCTAAAACCTCATAGGCTATTCCTTCAGCTATTTTCCCTTGCAAAGTATTTTTAAAAATATCTAGTGTCGAACGCTGTTCTGTTCCTCCCGTTCGATGCTTTCTATGATGGCCATCACCAAATGCCATGTTGTATGCAAATTTAAATGAGGCGTTTAAAATTGAAGAGCCAATTGTTTGAGGATTGAATAAAACTTTTGAGTTGATAAAATAAATAGTGTCGTACTGCGTAAGTTTCATTGAATAGGATTAGAATCCGGCATTAGTCAAGTCTAAAACTAATTATATTTTTGAAATAGAGATTCTTATTTCATATACAATTGTATTTCAGATTAATTTAATTTAGATTAGTAATTGTTCAAAATACTTTGCCATGAAGAGTAATCTGCAAATTATTTTTTTACTTATAGTTTCTTGCATTGTTCAACTTTCTTGCAGTAATGACGATGACAGTTCCTCTTCGAATGAAGGGAATATACCAGATCCTGTTTTTGAACAAGCTTTAATAGACTTAGGATATGACGATGTATTAGATGGTAGTATTTTAATTTCTAATGTTTCTAATGTAACCGTTTTAGAAATTCCTGACTATGACTTTGATGATACAAGTAATGATATCACAGACTTAACAGGGATTGAATATTTTACAAGCTTAAAGAAACTTAATTGTGAAGGGCAAAGTTTAACCAATTTGGATCTTAGCAATAATTTAGACTTAATGGATCTTAACTGTAGTTACAGTAGATTTAATAGTCTTGAGAGTTTAGATGTGAGCCAGAATACTAGATTGGAGATTTTACGATGTCATGCCAATAACCTTACTTCTTTAGACGTAAGTAATAATTCTGACCTTTTAGAATTATTTACATACGACAACCCACAACTCATAACTTTAGACGTAAGCAACAATCAGCAATTAAAAACACTATGGTGTTACAACAATAGTCTAACGAGTATTGATTTGTCTAATAATCTCGAACTAGAGGCTCTCGATTGTAGATTTGTTAATCTAAACAGTATAGATATTAGTAATAATTCTAAACTTAAAGAACTATTATTATGGGGCACACAAATTGATTTTTTAGATGTAAACAATAATCCTGAATTAAAAACACTTTCTTGTTTAGATTGCCAGTTGTCAGATATTGATGTAAGTCAAAATTTGAATTTAAAGAATTTAGGACTGGGAGGTAACCAACTAACCACTTTAGATGTGAGCAATAATACGGTACTTGAAGGATTAGCTATTGATAGTAATCAAATTAGCAATATTGATGTAAGTAACAACCCAAATTTAAACCTATTATCATTTTCATTTAATCCAATAACAAACATTGACTTAAGCAACAATTCCTTACTATACTATATTGCTTGCAACAGTGTATCTCTGGTAGCGTTAGATGTTAGTAATTGCAATTCGTTAAATTGGTTAGAATGTAATAACAACAGCCTATCAAATCTAGAGCTTGGTAATATCAATTCACTTGTTTTCTTAGAGGTTGCAAATAATCAGCTAACTAGTCTTGATTTGAGTAATCAGACCAATTTAAATACAATGGACTGCACTTCTAATAACTTAACCTGTATTCAAGTTAATACTACTCAGCTCAATGATATTCCAGATAGCTGGAATAAAGACATCTCTGCAAGTTACGCTTTAGATTGTAATTAAGCGTTAAGTGCCAATTGAGGCTCATTCTCAAAAATGTAGCGTTGTAGCTTTTGTAATGTTTCTAACTTATCACTCGTATTTACTAACAGTGAAATATTATTGTTACTACCTCCGTAAGCAATCATTCTAACATTGACATCTTGAAGAACCTGAAACAATTGTGGAGTATCTCGATGATAAATAATTTGGTTACCCACTAGGCAAATAATACTCATGTAGTCATCCACCTCAACCATAGCAAACTTTTGTAATTCGTCAACAATAGACTCTAAACGGGTTGTATGATCGATGGTTAATGACACCGCAATTTCTGAAGTGGTTACCATATCAATTGCCGTTTCATATTTCTCAAAAACTTCAAACACACGTTTTAGAAATCCATGCGCTAGAAGCATCCTAACAGACTTTATTCTGATAGCTGTAATATTGTCTTTCGCCGCAATTGCTTTAATGCCCTCACCATGGAATTCATTTGTGATCAGCGTTCCATGTGCTTCTGGATCCATTGTATTTTTTAGTCGTAAGGGAATATCCAGATTTCTAACAGGCATTACCGTTAATGGATGTAAAATTTTTGCACCGAAATAGGCCAATTCTGCAGCTTCATCATAAGACAAATTTGAGAGTGCAGAGGTATCGTTTACATATCTCGGATCATTGTTATGGAATCCATCAATATCTGTCCATATCTGTACCTCTTCAGCTTCAATGGACGCAGCAATTATAGTTGCGGTGTAATCACTTCCACCACGTTGTAAATTTGTGATGTTTCCAGCTGCATCTAAGCAAATAAAGCCTTGTGTTATATAAATATCAACGTCTTCAGAGGAATCTAACAATCGATTTAAATTTTGCTTTATGTAAAAAAAATCTGGTTCATTGTTTCTATCAACCCTCATGAATTCTAAAGCAGGTAATAACTTTGCATTTATCCCTTCCTGTTGTAAAAAGTGATTAAACATATATGCAGAAAGTAACTCTCCTTTTGCAACAATCGTATTCTGTAAGTCAATAGAAAATTCGCGATTAACCAGCGCTCTTAGTGACTTAAATACCGTATTAACATAAGTAGCTACTTTTGTTCTTAAGATTGTATCAGATATTAAATCATAGACTGTTGCATTATACTTTTCATTTAATACATCAACCTTTAAAATTGCATCTTCTTCCCTTTCTTGAGCTATCAATTCTGTAATTTCAACCAAAGCATTTGTTGTCCCTGACATTGCGGACAGAACCACAATTTTTCTGCCTTCCGTGTCTATGATTTCCTTGACATGATTCATATTAACTACAGAACCAACTGATGTACCTCCAAACTTATAAACTAGCATAATTCTAAATTTTGTTTGGCAAAAGTAAAATGCTGTAAAGTGATTGATAAAAATTTAAAAGAAATAGTTTACTTTTACACATATTGTTAATTATATAACAAAATGAAGACGATTGCTTCCTGTGTAGAAGAATTATTAATTACACAACCCTTTTTAGAAGAGGCCTTGTTCAGAGAGATTATCAACTTTTCTGCTTTGTCTGAAGAACTTCAGGAACCTATAAGTAAAATGTTAAGAAAACCTGTAAAGACAGGTGCTATTATGATGGCTTTGCGACGCTACAATCCTCCAAACCATCTACGTAAATCCCAGCAACTAAAGTTCGTATTGAAAGAACTTGGTGATATTACAGTGCGCTCCAACTTATTAGATTTTACATTTCAAAACTCAAGTACCCTAATTGAAAGCCATGCTAGAGTTTTGGAAAACCTCAATCCAAAAGCGTTTTACGGATTTTCGCGTGGTATCTACGAAAGCAACATTGTAGTTTCAGAATCTGAAAAACAGAATGTGCTTCAAAGTTTCAAGCAAGAAAAAATGATTGGCTCCCAAGATAATTTGTCTGCGATAAGTATTCGATTGCCCGAAAACAATTCCAAAATTTCTGGTTTATACTATCAAATATTTAAGCGTTTTGCTTGGGAAAACATATCACTCTATGAGGTCATATCTACCACAAATGAATTTACTGTATTAGTAGAAAATCATCTAGTAGATAAAGCTTTTTCGGCTATCAAGAATCTAAGCTCTTCTTAGAACTTGTTAATACATTTGAAATAATTAAAGCAACTATTGCTGGTAGTACCCATCCTAAATTTTTGTCGGCCAAAGGAATGAAGTTAGTAATTGGTTTTAAAGTCTCCTCAGGTAAAAAGTATTGAAGAAAATCCGGTATGCTGAAAATAAATGTCACAACTACAACAACTCTGTAAATTGAGATGCCGACAAAATGCTCTGGTAAAACATTCAGTAGTATTAAAACAATTGAGATTGGATAAATAAACATTAAAGCAGGTAGAGCGATATCAATAATAAAACCAACCTCAAAGCTACCAACAACTACACCTACTACACAACAAATTATTGCTGTTAATACATAGACCTTGTGACTATTCTTGAAAAGCGCCTTAAAAAAATCTGCTATGGATACCGTTATAGCAACAGCTGTAGTGAAACAGGCAAGTGCCACTAACACACTCACAAATGTTGCACCCATGTTACCAAGTGTCTTTACGGCAAGACCTAGTAATAAATCCGTACGCGTTATGTCATTAGGAAATTCACTATTGTAAAATGCACCTAAAGCTATTAACCCTGCATATATAATGAAAAGTCCAAGCATCGCAATAAAACCAGACTTTGCAATGATTTTTTTCTTTTCAGTATACGATAAGTTTTCATTCTTATTCAGTGAAATTATTATTACGCCACCCATTACCATTCCAGCCAGAGCATCATAGGTCTGATAGCCTTCAAGCAAACCATCAACAAAAGGTGTGTCAAAAATGGGAGCATTCATTTGACCTATTGGAGAAACTAAACCAATTACAATAATCAGTAAGACCATACACACAATAACTGGTGTCAGGAATTTTCCCAAAATATTCAAAGCTTGTGAGCGATTGATAACAAAAATGAACACCAATGCAAAATAGACTAAGCTAGTCCAAATTGGCTCTGACCCCAATAAAGGTGCTATAGCAATTTCATGTGTGACTGCTGCAGTCCGAGGTGCTGGAAGTGCAACAATTATTAGATACATGGTTATACAATAAATAAGACTGAATAGTGGTGAAACCTTATTACCAAACTCCAGCATTGTGCCTTGCAATTTGGCGTGACCAAATAAAGAAATAAATGGAATTACAGTTGCGGTAATAATAAATCCTATTGCCACCAGCCACCAATCCGGACCAGAATTGTAACCTAATAATGGCGGGAGAATTAAATTCCCTGCACCAAAAAAGCCAGCAAAAAGTGCAAAACCAAAAATGAAAATTCGTTTGGTACTATTCATTAGTTGGTTTTGACAAGTTCTAAGTCGTGAAAATCGAAGCTAAAGTCTGTAATTGGCGCTATGTATTTCATTGTGGCAGCTACTGCATAGCCTTTTTCATCAAATGTGAATTGAACAAACACATCAGCATCATAGCTTCTATCATTCCATTTCGCCACAAAGGTGGTTGCATTATATGGTAATAATTCACCAAAAAGGCGAGGTGATCTTTTACATCTAATAGTATAACCTTTGCCATCATTACTAATTACAATATCCCCAAACCAATCATCAGTGTAAGTTCCAACAATTTGTTCTGGTTTCGGCAATAGAGGGCTTTCTTTAATCTTATCAACCATAGAGTAAACTTCTGCCTTAATGCTATCATTATATTTAATAAAGTCAGCATTACGGCCACCATAGTATTTTAACCAATTTCTGTCCTCGTAGCCTAGATAAGTATCTTTAATGGTATTGGTAATTGTGTTGAACGCAGATCCATTCATCTGATTTGTTAATACAACTATTGCTAAATCTAGATCCGGAATTATTGTGAATTGGGTTACTGTCCCTATGAGACCACCTGTATGATAGACCTGCTTATAACCCCCTTTTACATCAGTAACAAACCAACCCAATCCGTAGCCTCTAAAATTAGAATTATACCAATCTCCTGGTCGTACTTTTAATGGTGTTTGTAATTGCCATAATTCATGAAATTGTTCTTTACTTAAAAGGCGTTCACCACTCTCGGTAACAGCATCATTCATTAAAAATTTTGCCCAAATGAGCATATCTGGCACATTACTTACAATACCTCCTGCAGCATTAGCCGTTTCACTCCAATCGTGTGGAATTTGAATGACTTTGCCATCTGCTCTAGTGTGCGCATCAATAATATTGCTTTTATCAGTAACACGGTTATATGAAGCCTTACTTTTATGCATCCCAACAGGTTTCATAATTTTCTGTTCAATAAATTCTTCCCAACTCAAACCGCTTACACGTTTCAATACTTCACCTGCAATTATGAACATATTATTATTGTAAGCGAGCCTACTTCTGAATGAACTTTCTGGTTCTAAATATTTAACATTATTGATGATATCATTCACTGTAAAATCGTTACCCTCCGGGAAAAACATCAAATCACCAGCACCAAGTCCCATACCACTTCTATGAGTCACCAAATCTCTAACTGTAAAGTGTTCGGTTACCCACGGATCATGTAATTGAAATTCTGGAATAATTTTTCTAACAGGATCCTCCCAATTTAATTTCCCTTCATCTATCATCATCGCTAATGCAAAACAAGTAAATCCTTTGCTGTTTGAAGCGACACCAACTAAAGTGTTTTCGTTCATGATTTTTTCATTAGACAATGATCGGACACCATGTCCCTTTGCATAAATAACATTGCCGTCCTTTAATACACCAACTGAAATTCCAGGAACTTCAAAAGTCTGTAAGGTCTCATTAATAAGATTGTCTAATTCAGCTTCATTGATTTGTGCATTCAGAAAAATACTTGACAGAAACAGAGAAAGTATAAGAATTCGGAAAATTTTCATGGATTAGAAGTTTTATTTGAAATCTCCCAAATATAATAATTTAGAGAGGATGAATACGGTCTACCTCGTTATCATGATTTATCTTTGTTTTAATGGTTTTTAAATTTAAAAACAGGAATCTAAGTTATGAGGTCTACGGATCTGGAGATGTCATTTTATTGCTTCACGGTTTTCTTGAAAATAAGTCAATGTGGGATGACTTTATTCCTTTACTCTCTAAATCAAATAAGGTAATAACAACAGACCTATTGGGTCATGGTAAATCAGAATCCTTGGGTTATATCCACACTATGGAAGATATGGCCGAAGCTGTTTATGCCATACTATCTAATTTGAATATTTTAAAAGTAAAAGTTGTTGGTCACTCCATGGGTGGTTACGTGGCTCTTGCATTATCAGATTTGTATCCAAACTTTGTCACTGATGTTTGTTTAATGAATTCTACATTTCAAAAGGACAATGAAGACCGTATTGAATTAAGAAATCGCGCTGTTGAAATGGCCAAAAAGAATTATAAAGGTCTTGTAACTGCATCTTTTGCTAATCTTTTTGCACCTGAAAGTAGGATAAGATTTAAATCTCAGTATGATGATGCTTTAAAAGTTGCTTTGCAAACTACTGTGCAAGGTTATATTGCAGCTCAAAAAGGTATGGTGGAAAGGCCAGACCGATTCGACGTTTTCAATGCAATTCCCGGACAAAAGCATATCATAATTGGTAAAAAAGACGGATTAGTCAGTGCAGATGCAATCAAACATATTATTACCCATACAAAAATTGTTTTACACGAGTTTTCAGAGGGGCACATGAGTCACATTGAAAATAAATCAGAATTATCTTACTTTTTAAATCTATTTATCGAAAAATAAAACATTTTAGCGTTTATTTGTTGTTTTTTTAGCTAAGTTTATAAACCCAAATCTAAATAGACAATTATAAATCAAATCTACCATGACGCCTGCTAAAATTTACTGTGACTTTTTTGGACATAACTATGAAATGACGAAAAAAGTGACTAACCATGTTAAGGAATACACTTGTAAATGTTGTAAAAAGCAATTGACTACCGACAGCAATGGAAAACTCATCGAACTTACTCCAAAGTATCAAGAAATTAATTCCACTCTAGAACGTATCTATTCCAGTAAACTCATGCGTTCAAAGCAAAAATCACTCAGTTCGTCGATTTATTAATTGTTAATAACCTGTGAATAAGTAGTTTTTATATATTAGGAGTCCCTTTAGATCCTTAATCTATAATAAACACTACAAGTTCAATGAAAAATGTATTATGTTCCCTCTTTGGCCACGAGTATGAAGTGTCAAAAAACGTGACCTATCACGTCAAGGAATACAGGTGCAAACGTTGTAATTCTGAGATGACAATTGATGGAAATGGAAAATTCATTCCATTAACTCCAAAATTTAAGGAAATAAATTCAGTATTAAATCGTATTCACAATAAACGTTTAGAGCGTGGCCGTAAAATTCTTATGGTTAATCACTAAGTGAATTCCACCCTTTAGCTATAATCGGAATGCGTTGCTCAGCTCGGGTTATTAAATGCATTCCTGTTTCTTTTTCGGTCATATACCCAATAACGGTTAGGTTGGGATTTCCCTTTATTTTAGGATAGTCTTTTTGCGAAATTGTCATCAATAATTCATAATCTTCCCCTCCATTAAGTGCAACCGTTGTGCTATCTATATCAAATTCTTCACAGGTGGAAATAACTTGAGGATCTAACGGAATTTTATTTTCGTACAAATCCACACCAACCTTGCTCTGTTTACAAATATGTATGATTTCAGAAGAAAGACCATCACTAATGTCAATCATACTAGTTGGTATCACTTCTAACTTTTCTAACAACTCTACAATATCTTTACGCGCCTCTGGTTTTAATTGACGTTCAATTATATAACTATACATTGATAAGTCCGGTTGACTATTTGGATTCACCTTAAATACTTCCTTTTCCCGCTCCAATACCTGAAGACCCATATACGCGCCACCAATATCTCCAGAAACAACCAATAAATCATTTGGGTTTGCTCCAGACCTAAACACTTCATTTCCTTCCTTTACTTCTCCAATTGCTGTAACCGAAATTATTAATCCAGAGGTAGATGATGTTGTATCACCTCCAACCAAATCAATATTATAAAGTTTACACGCCGTATTGATCCCTCCATATAATTCTTCTAATGCCTCTACCGGAAATCTATTAGAAACTGCAATGGACACCGTAATTTGAGTAGCCATTGCATTCATAGCATAACAATCTGAAAGATTAACCATTACGGCCTTATAGCCTAAATGTTTTAGTGGCATATAGCTTAAATCAAAATGAATGCCTTCTACTAATAAATCTGTTGTAACAACAATTCTAGAACTCTTAAAATTTAGTACCGCAGCATCATCTCCAACACCCTTAATAGTTGACTTATGAGAGAGCGTAATTTGTTCAGTTAAGTGCTCTATTAATCTAAACTCGCCTAATTCACTCAACGGAGTACGTTGTGGGTTTTTATCTTCTAACATGTTGCAAAAATATTATGTTTTTTATTTACGTTATCTATAAATTACATTATTTAATTTCGGATACAACGAAAATTAAAATTTACAGTAACTTGCTAAAAAAAGTATATGAAACGCTCCTTTCAATTTTTACCCGTATCTCTTGTAATATGTTTACTACTCTCATTTTGTTTTAATTGTAGTGATAGGGATTATAGCTCAGGAATTGCTGATGCCGATAATGACACCATCAACAACGCAATTGACAACTGCGTGGGTACTCCAAATACGGATCAATTAGATACAGATAATGACGGCTTTGGTGATGCTTGTGACGAGGATGATGATGGTGACGGTATTCTTGATGATGACGATAACTGCCCTACTATACCCAATCCTACCCAAGAAGACTCAGATAATGACGGAATTGGTGATGCCTGCGACGACAATTCTTTTGCGCCACAATTTCCTTGTGTTGATGGTCTTGCAAATGGACATCCTTGTAACGGAATAGATCTAATGAGCCAGATATCAATTGAGCAATTGGGAGGAACTGGTGCTGAAGGCAATGATTCTTGGGGCTGGACAGATCCAGATACAGGTAAAGAATATGCCCTCGTAGGCACAACAACCAGTACTGCTTTTGTAGATATTACATCTCCATCGCAACCTATTTATCTAGGTAGATTACCAACCGAAACCGTAAATAGTTTGTGGCGCGATGTTAAAACATACGCTAACCATGCTTTTATTGTTAGCGAAGCTCCTGGCCATGGTATGCAGGTTTTTGATCTTACAAGATTAAGAAACGTTACAAACCCTCCAGTAATATTTAATGCTGATGCTGTTTATAATGGCTTTGGTAACGCACACAATATTGTAATAAATGAAGATAGTGGATTTGCTTATGCTGTCGGGTCCGATACCTTTTCTGGTGGTCCTCATTTTGTTAACATTCAAAATCCATCAAATCCAGTGGCAGCTGGAGGATATGCTAATGATGCCTATTCTCATGATGCTCAAGTCATAACTTATAATGGTCCAGACCCTGATTACAATGGAAAAGAAATTCTTATTGGTAGTAATATTAATGAAGTAGTTCTTGTAGACGTTACGGACAAGAGCAATCCAACTCAAATTTCAACTATCAATTACAGTAATATAGGATACACACATCAAGGTTGGTTTACTGAAGACATGACCTACTTTTTACTTGGCGACGAGGTAGATGAAATTGATTTTGGAATTAACTCAAGAACCATTGTTTTTGATTTTACGGATTTAGATAATCCGCAATTTCAAATGGAGTATTTTGGTCCTACAGGTGCAATTGACCACAACGGATATGTGAAAGGAAACGATTTTTATGTTGCTAATTACTCGGCTGGTTTGAGAATTGTTGATATTTCTGGAATTGATACTGGTATGATGTCAGAAATTGCCTTTTTTGACACTTACATTCCTCACGACAATACAGCTTTTAATGGTGCTTGGAATGTCTATCCCTATTTTGACAGCGGTACTATAATTATTAGCGATATAGAAGGAGGCCTATTCATTGTACAGCGCAATTGATTATGAAATTAGGTTTTCTGAAATATTTGTTTATTGTTCTTATTGTCATTAGTTGCTCCAACGATGACCCTGCAACAACTAGTAATACACCAGAAATAATTTCAGTTGAATCCTTTGGAGGTTCAAACAATGACAGTGCACAATCTGTAATTGCAACAATAGATGGTGGGTACGCAGTAATGGGTTATACACAAAGTAACGATGGCGATATTACTGATAAGCAAGACACTAGTTTTGACTTTTGGGTCATAAAATTTAACGCTCAAAACATTATCGAATGGCAGAAAACTTATGGTGGTAGCGCAGATGATAGAGGTAACTGTATTATCCAAACTTCTGATGGAGGTTTTGCTCTTTTAGGATTTAGTTTCAGTGACGATATTGATGTAACAAATAATGAAGGGCTTCAAGATTTTTGGTTAGTCCGTTTAGATGCCTTTGGTAACTTACTCTGGCAAAAATCCTATGGATTTGAAGGTGCTGATTCTGGGATTTCAATAATAGAAACCAACGATCAAGGATTTCTTCTATCTGGAATAATCGATGTAACTGCATCTGGAGGGCAAGGCGCAACTAATAAAGCTCTGCAAAAACATGCTGGTGGTGACTATTGGCTTCTAAAAGTGGATGAAGTCGGAAGCTTGGAATGGAGCAATTACTTTGGTGGTAACTTTACCGATACGCCTTATGGAATTATTCAAAAAGAGAATAATGGATATTTAATTCTTGGAAGCTCAGATAGCAGTGATACAGATATTTCTAATAATTTAGGTTCTTACGACTTTTGGTTAATAGATGTTGCCCCCGATGGTACGCTTATATCCGAAAAATCATTTGGCGGTACTCAAATAGACGAAGGGAGAGCCATTATAGCCACTCCAGACGGAAACTATCTATTAGCTGGAGACACGCGAAGTAATGACGTAAACATTTCATCAAATAACGGTGGTGCCGATTTGTGGCTTGCTAAAGTTTCACCCTCAGGTAATCTCATATGGGAGAGAAACATTGGAGGTTCTAATTTTGATGTTGCAAGGGCAATCAAATCTTCCAAAAACGGCAATTTTATTCTGGCAGGTAGTTCTAGAAGTAGTGATGTTGATGTTGCTAGCAATAAAGGCCAGAACGATGCTTGGGTGCTTAAGATAGATGGCAATGGTGAAGTTATTTGGGAACGTACAATTGGTGGCTCAAACATAGACTTTGCCTATGATGTTGCACAACTAAATGATGGATCAATAATTGCTGTGGGTGATACTACCAGTGATGATGGAGATATAATTGTAAATAAAGGATTTACTGATCTTTTGGTAATAAAAATCGAAAACTAATGAAAAAATCATTCGTGTTTCTGACCTTATCTATGCTGTTTTTGTTTTGTTGCAGCGATGACGATGGCAACCAACCATTGGAAATAATGACTACTTTTAAATTTTCCCATAATTGGGATGGTGCATTGGTAACCAACATCAATTTTAATGCAATTCAATATACAAATGCCAATGGCGACCTTCTGAGTATTGAACGATTGAGATATGTAGTGTCAGATATTGTTTTTTCCAATAATGAAAGAACAATTGAATTAGATATGCACCATCTCATTGATGTTACAAATAATGACATGGTTTTTACACCACAAGAGTCAATTCCATCGGGAACTTACAATGTCTCTTTTACCTTCGGTTTAGATAATGAAGATAATTCTCAAAATCTGCCGGATTTAAATACCGCCAACTTTAATGTGCCTCAAAACTTAGGTGGTGGTTATCATTATATGCAATTAGACGGGAAATTTGTTAATGCTAATATGGAGGAGCAAGGTTATAATTATCATGCCATTAGAGCTGCAGATAATCCAGGGCCTAATCCTACGTTTCCTCAAGATACGTTTTTTGAGGTTGATTTAGGAAGTATTGATATAACCACAAACGTTGAAATTGAAGTAGAAATGAACATTGCACAATGGTTTAAAGAACCTAACTTATGGGATCTAAATATACTAAACCAAATGCTCATGCCTAATTCTCAGGCTCAAATTTTAATGTTTCAAAATGGCCAAAACGTTTTTAGCTTAGGAGATGTTTCGCAGTAGAAGAATACGTTTAATCTGGCGCCTTATGACCATTGTTTCTGCATTGGTAAGCATGAGTTGTTCTAATGATGAATCAAATTTTTCACCAACGGAACAACCTTTGGAAATACCTGAAATTTTTGCAGATAATATTCTATCACCAATTATTCCTACAGATAATCCACAGACAATTGAGGGTGTTGCACTAGGCAAGAAACTATTTTTTGACAAGATTCTTTCTGCCAATGGTACAAAATCTTGCGCTTCGTGTCATTCACAGCAAAACGCGTTTACGGATAACACACCAACTAGCACAGGTATCGATGGCATTGCCGGTAATAGAAACTCTATGCCTTTGTTCAATCTTGCTTGGAACTACAGTGACAGATTTAACTGGGACGGTAAAGCGCTAAGTTTAGAAAGGCAAGCCGAAGAACCCGTTGAAAATCCAATTGAACTTCATAGCGATTGGGACAACGTTGTATCCCGATTGCAAGCACATCCAGAGTATCCTAGTCTTTTTGAAAAGGCATTCAATACATCCATAATTTCTAAAGAATTAACCACCAAAGCAATTGCTCAATTTGAAAGAACCTTAATCTCTGCGAATTCAAAGTTTGATAATTATTTTTTGGGTACAGCAACACTTACCGATCAAGAATTAAATGGGCTAGATATATTTCTTCGTGAAGATAAAGGAGACTGCTTTCATTGCCATGGGAGTCCAAATAATCCGCTTTGGACAGATAATGAGTTCCATAACAATGGACTGGACAGCATTTTTACGGACTTGGGCCTTGGTGCAGTGACAGGAGACCCTAACGATAATGCTAAATTCCGTACGCCATCATTAAGAAATCTAGCGTTTACCGCACCTTATATGCACGATGGTAGATTTGCAACTCTAGAAGAAGTCATAGACTTTTATAGTGAGGGTTTACAGGATTCTCCTACGATAGATCCCTTGATGAAAAAAGTCGATGAAGGTGGTGTTCAATTAACGGAAGAAGAAAAAACAGATTTAAAGGCTTTTCTACTTACGTTATCTGATTCTTCATTTCTTACAAATCCAGTATTTCAAGAACAATAAAATTGGAACTCTTAAAATAATTAGTGTATTTCATCGAAAAATACCGTTGTTAATCTGTGATTTTAAAAGATTTTATCTAAATTCATTTTGCCCTTAAAATGAACTAATGATGAGAACCTACACTGATATTGCATTGCCCTGCGCAGTCCTTGGACACAATTACCATAAACTAAAAGACAACTCTGACCAAACCTCTCAAATAATCTGCAAAAACTGTGGAATCGTTGTAAATACAGATCTTGAAGGAAATTTTGATCATGTTCACAATCCCAAAACGCACATTCAAGGTACACTCAGAAAACTATACCATTTAAAACTTCAATTTCTAAAGAGAAGTTCACATGCCTCATAGATAGTTAAATCCTATGAAATCATATGCTAATATAATGTTAGCATATATGGTTTAAGGCTGGTTATCTCGTATATTTGCATTCAATTTAGAACGAATCTAGTTAGACGATATGATTAAAGTATCTGAACAAGCTAAGAAAAAAGTCATAGAGCTTATGACTGATGATGGTTACAATCCAAACACGGATTACATTAGAGTTGGTGTAAAAAGTGGTGGATGCTCCGGGCTTTCTTATGATTTAAAGTTTGACAAAGAACAAGCTGAAGGTGATAAGGTTTTTGAAGACAATGGCATTAAAATCATTGTAGACAAAAAAAGCTTTCTGTATTTAATTGGTACAACATTAGAATATTCCGGCGGTCTTAATGGAACGGGTTTTGTTTTTAACAATCCCAATGCCAACCGAACCTGCGGTTGCGGAGAATCATTTTCACTTTAAAAATAACTCATGAGTAAATATACAGAAGACGATTTAAGAGAAGAGTTAAAAACCAAAGAGTACGAATATGGTTTTTATACGGATATAGAATCAGATACCTTCCCTAACGGGTTAAACGAAGACGTTGTTAGGGCAATATCCAGAAAGAAGGAAGAGCCTGAGTGGATGACAGAGTGGCGATTAGAAGCTTTTAAAGCTTGGAAGGAAATGGTTGAGCCAGAATGGGCGAATGTAAACTATGAAAAACCAAATTTCCAAGCAATTTCCTATTATTCTGCACCAAATAGTAAACCTAAATATAATAGTTTAGATGAAGTAGATCCTGAGCTGTTAGCTACGTTTGATAAACTAGGAATCTCTTTAGATGAACAGAAAAAGCTCGCCGGAGTGGCTATGGATGTTGTAGTAGACTCTGTTTCTGTTGCAACAACTTTTAAAGAAACATTGGCTGAAAAGGGAATTATTTTTATGAGTATTTCGGAAGCAATACACAAACATCCGGAATTAGTAAAAAAATACATTGGTACAGTGGTACCCCAAAAAGATAACTTTTATGCTGCGCTTAACAGCGCTGTATTTAGTGACGGATCATTTTGTTATATCCCAAAAGGTGTAAAATGTCCAATGGAACTATCAACATATTTTAGAATAAATCAAGCTGGTACCGGTCAATTTGAAAGGACACTTGTTATTGCAGACGAGGGCAGTTATGTTAGTTACTTAGAAGGTTGTACCGCCCCAAGTAGAGATGAAAATCAATTACATGCTGCGGTAGTAGAACTTATAGCTCTTGATAATGCGGAAATAAAATACTCTACAGTTCAGAATTGGTATCCTGGAAATTCTGAAGGTAAAGGTGGTGTGTACAATTTTGTAACGAAGCGTGGACTTTGCGAAACAAATGCAAAAATTTCATGGACACAGGTTGAAACCGGAAGTGCTGTAACTTGGAAATACCCTTCTTGTGTGCTAAAAGGCGATAATTCGGTTGGTGAATTCTATTCTATTGCTGTTACTAACAACTTTCAGCAGGCAGATACAGGGACTAAAATGGTTCATTTAGGCAACAATACTAAATCCACGATTATATCAAAAGGGATTTCTGCTGGTAAATCCCAGAATTCTTATCGCGGTTTAGTTCAAATAAGTCCAAGAGCAAAAAATGCTCGTAATTTTTCACAATGCGATAGTTTGTTGATGGGTAACGAGTGTGGTGCACACACGTTCCCATACATTGAGGCAAAAAATAAAACGGCTCAAATTGAGCACGAAGCAACAACAAGTAAAATCGGTGAGGATCAAATATTTTATTGTAACCAGCGTGGTATTGATACGGAAAAAGCTATTGCGCTTATTGTAAACGGCTTTAGCAAAGAAGTATTAAATAAGCTTCCTATGGAATTTGCTGTTGAAGCTCAAAAATTACTTGAAATAAGTTTAGAAGGTTCTGTGGGATAGTTGATTTACATGAAAAAACTAATTTTCATATTCATCTTGGCGGTTTGTTTTTCAAATTGTAAAAACGAGCCAAAAGTAAACGCTAGCTTAGAAGAAAACAGGGCAAAATCTTACGACGCTAACGACGGTTATATTACTATAAAAGGCGACTTTGTTTATGATGCCAATAAAAACGCTGCGGTATTACAAACACCAACTGATATTTACGGTGTAATCATTGACGAAAATACTAAAGCACTTGATGAAAAAGTAAAGCCTTTCAAGGAAGATTTGTATACCTCGGTCCCGGTTACAATTAGAGTTAAGAAGGTTGTAAATACCAATGAGGGAAGCCTTTGGAAATACAATCTTGAAATTAAAGAAATATTGAAGGTGGAAGCACCTGATCTAAATAAAGACGACGTTATTAAACTAGGAAATTAAAAACTATGTTAAAAATAAAGAATTTACATGCTAGTGTAGAAGACAAGGCCATTTTAAGAGGTATAGATCTTCATGTTAAACCAGGTGAGGTTCATGCAATTATGGGCCCAAATGGTTCTGGAAAAAGTACCTTAGCTTCAGTTGTGGCAGGTAAAGAAGAATATGAGGTTGACAGTGGTGAAATCATATTAGATGGTGAGAATATTAACGAGCTAGGGCCGGAAGAACGTGCCCACAAAGGCATATTCCTTTCATTTCAATATCCTGTTGAAATCCCTGGCGTAAGTGTAACAAACTTTGTTAAAACAGCAATTAATGAAACGCGCAAAGCAAAAGGGCTAGAGGACATGCCAGCTAATGAAATGCTTAAGCTAATCCGAGAAAAGTCAGAGTTATTAGAGATAGACCGCAAGTTTTTATCGCGCTCTTTGAACGAAGGGTTCTCTGGAGGAGAGAAAAAACGTAATGAGATATTTCAAATGGCAATGCTAGAACCAAAACTAGCTATACTAGATGAAACAGACTCTGGTTTAGATATAGATGCACTTCGTATTGTTGCTAATGGCGTTAATAAATTAAAATCTAAAGACAATGCGGTAATTGTTATAACACATTACCAAAGGCTTTTGGATTATATAATACCTGACTACGTACATGTGTTACACAATGGACGTATCGTTAAAACAGGCAATAAAGAACTAGCACACGAGTTGGAGGCTAAAGGTTACGACTGGGTAAAAGAAGAAGTAAACGCTTAATATTGAGCAAATGGAATTAAAAGAAAAGCTAGTATCCTCGTTTATGGCGTTTGAGAATATGGTAGACGTAGACTCTCCCGTACATGACATAAGGACTGAAGCCATTAAAACTTTTGAAACTGAAGGGTTTCCTACTAAACGCCAAGAGGCTTGGAAATACACCTCACTAAATTCAATTTTAAAATATGATTATAGTGTGTTTCCTAAACACGAAAATGCGCTAGAATTTAAGGATATTAAAAAATACTTTGTACATAATATAGATGCTTACAAAATCATTTTCATAGATGGGAAATACGCATCGCATTTATCACAAACAACCCATGACGGTATAGACGTGTGCTTAATGTCTTCAGCATTGGCAAAACCAAAATATAGATTAGTAATAGAAAACTATTTCAATAAAATTGCCTCTAAAGATGGGTTGTCATCATTAAACACTGCATTTTCTGCTGAAGGTGCTTACATTCATATTCCAAAAAATAAATTAGTAGAAAAACCTATTCAGATTATTCATTTTTCTACAGGAAATGAATCTGCCCTCATGTTGCAACCACGAAATCTCATCGTAGTAGATGAAAATTCGCATGTTCAAATTATAGAGCGTCATCAAAGCCTAACTGATAATCCTGTTCTCACAAATAGTGTGACTGAAATATTTACCAATAAAAGAGCTATCGTAGATTACTACAAAATTCAAAATGATAGACAATCTGCTTCATTAATTGACAATACCTTCATTAATCAAAAACAAGAAAGTATTGCTAAAGTGCATACCTTTTCTTTTGGTGGCAAGCTTACACGCAATAACCTTAATTTCTATCAAAATGGCGAGCGGATAGATTCAACAATGAAGGGTATAACAATTATTGGTGCCAAACAGCATGTAGATCACAACACTTTGGTGCACCATATAGAACCTAATTGTGAGAGCCACCAAGACTACAAAGGAATTTTTGATGATCGTTCAACAGGTGTTTTTAATGGTAAGGTTATTGTTGAAAAGGAAGCACAAAAAACAAATGCCTACCAAGCTAATAATAACATTCTTATGAGTGATAAGGCAAGCATAAACACAAAACCACAACTTGAGATTTTTGCAGATGACGTAAAATGTTCTCATGGTTGTACTATAGGCCAACTAGATGAAAATGCCCTTTTTTATCTGAGATCCAGAGGCATCCCAGAAAAGGAAGCTAGAGCTTTACTAATGTTTGCTTTTAGCAATAATGTGTTAGACTCCGTTAAAATTCCAGAAATAAAAAATAGTATAACCAAAATTATTGCAAATAAGCTAGGTGTAAACATAGGATTTGACCTTTAAATGAGAGTTAAAACGAGAGAAATGGACTTTAATGTAGAGGCAATAAGAAAAGACTTTCCAATTCTTAAAAGAGAGGTTAATGGCAAACCCCTTATTTACTTGGATAACGCTGCAACATCACAAACACCACAACAGGTTATCGATGTCATTGTAGATTATTATTCCAATTACAATGCTAATATTCATCGTGGTGTCCATGCGTTAAGCCAAGAAGCCACAGATGCTTATGAGAATGCACGCAGAAAAATCCAAAAGCATTTTAATGCACAACATCCCTATGAAATCATTTTTACTTCCGGTACAACGCATAGCATTAATGTAGTGGCAAATGGTTTTGCTTCACTTTTGAAGGAAGGTGATGAAGTCATTGTATCTGCATTAGAACATCACAGTAATATAGTACCTTGGCAGATGTTGTGTGAAAAAACAGGTGCTTCGCTCAAAGTTATTCCGATGAGTTTAGAAGGAGAGCTGGTACTTTCAGAATACGATGCACTTTTAAATGAAACCACAAAATTAGTCTTTGTCAATCATATTTCTAATGCACTCGGTACTATAAATCCGATTAAAACTATTATTGAAAAGGCGCATTCAGTTGGAGCTGCTGTATTAGTTGATGGCGCACAGGCTTGTCCTCATTTAAAACCAAATGTTCAGGAACTAGATGTTGACTTTTACGTATGTTCGGCTCATAAAATCTGTGGCCCAACAGGAATAGGTATGCTATATGGCAAACAAGAATGGCTTAAAAAATTACCACCTTATCAAGGTGGTGGTGAGATGATTTCTGAAGTGACCTTTGAAAAAACAACCTACGCAGATCTACCTCACAAGTTTGAAGCTGGAACGCCTAATGTGTGTGGCGGTATTGCCTTCGGTGCTGCCATAGATTACATGAATACTATTGGCTTTGATGCAATCGCTAATTATGAAAATGAATTGTTAGAATATGCTACATCCGAGCTTCTTAAAATTGAAGGCATTAAAATCTATGGTACCTCTAAAAACAAGACATCGGTAATCTCATTCAATATTGGCAATATTCACCCTTACGACCTAGGTACATTATTAGACAAAATGGGAGTTGCCGTGCGCACTGGTCAACATTGTGCACAACCTATTATGGATTTTTATCAAATACCTGGCACAGTCAGAGCATCATTTATGTTTTACAACACCAAAGAAGAAATTGATCTTTTTATTGTTGCGCTCAAAAAGTCAATAATGATGTTATCATAAGTATTTGGTTTTTAATCCTTTGATTGAGATAGGTATCTTCTGCACATTTATTTAATTTATTTCTTTATATCGATTTTCCTGATTGTTTTCTTAAATATTTGTTAATAGTTTAAACATTTATTATATATTCGGCCTTATTAATTAAAACTCATTAATACTTATGAAAAAATCTTTATTAGGCCTCGTTCTATTTAGTGCTTTATTTATTGCTTGTTCTGAGGATTCAAATCAACTTCAGGAACAGCAAACTACTGTAGATATGTCAGACTTCTATCTGTATACTGATGCTATTGAAGCAGGTACTTTAGATCGTGTCGCAAATGGCAAAAATTGTACTACCATGGAAGTACTAAACCGACAATTAAATGAAAATCCAGGGCTATACCAAGCCATGTATAATATTGAAGAAAGATCAAGGCGATTCACTAACAATTTAAGACCAGGTAATGGAAATGGAAATGGCGGTGGAAACAATGGCGGTGGAGGCGATGGTGGCGGTGAGCCGCCAGTTGACGATGGCTTAGGTTCTATTAATATTCCTGTTTATGTTTATGTAATTTATGCTAATAGTGTACAAAACATTAGTGATTCTCAAGTGAATTCACAAATAGCTGTTTTGAATGCTGACTTCAATGACACAAACTTTAGTGATGTTAATACCTATCCTGAAAGAGGTGCAGATGTTGACATAACATTTACACTTGCAACTATTGACAGAAGAGCTAATTCTACATCACAATGGGGAACTAATGATGCTGTTAAATCCATCTACCCAGCTCAACCGGGTCACTTAACAATTTGGGTAGCTAATATTGGTGGTGGAATATTGGGTTATGCTCAATTTCCTGGTGGAAATGCTTCTACTGACGGTGTTGTTGTTTCTCCACAGTATTTTGGCACAAATGGCACTGCTACTGCTCCTTTTGATGAAGGCAGAACAACCACTCATGAAGTTGGGCACTGGTTAAATTTAAGACATATTTGGGGAGATGGAAGATGTAACCGAGATGATTTTGTTGATGATACACCAAAATCAGATCGCCCTAATTACGGTTGTCCTGGTCAGGTTAGTCACTGTAGATCTATTGATATGACCGAAAATTATATGGATTACACAGACGACGGTTGTATGGGCTTATTTACACAAGGGCAAAAAGAGAGAATGCGTTCTGTTCTTGCGCCAGGTGGTCCAAGAGATGAATATACAACTCTCTAATTAAATTATAATCATTAGGACAAAAAAGGCATCTAAAAGGTGCCTTTTTTTTGGCACAGATTTAGCATAAAAAAAAGCAATATATTTAACTTAAAATATTAACACATGAAATTTTTGCTTTCGCTTTTTAGTGTCGTCCTATTGGCTGATTCGTGCAACTCAGAAAAAAACCCAATGGAATCAAAACGCACAGACCAAAATTCTCTTTATGGCAATTATATAGTAACGTATTTGGGAACTAAGGTAATAGAATCAAAAACCTTAAAGATTTCATTCTCTAAAACCAATGAAGTTAAGGGATTTGGGGGCTGTAACAGTTTTTTTGGTTCCTTTGCTTTAGATGAAAGTAAAATTACTTTTGGCAATATTGCATCTTCCAAAAAGTTTTGTGGTAAAGAAATAAGCACAACAGAACGTCACTTTCTAACGGCATTAAATCAAACAAAAGAATTGGCTTTGACTGATAATGCACTCTCCTTATCTGCAGACAACAATGTCCTGCTTAAGGCAGTGAAAATTGATGAGGAAAAGGATACTATGGAGAAAATGACAGTTTTAAAACCTATTGTTATCTACAAAACAATTTCTAGAGGGTCTTTTGAATACATCAAGATTTCGGGTACAAAAGTTAGTTTGTCAACTGACAAAGACTTGAAATCGTTTAGTGATTATAACTGTGCGGAAAAAGCGCAAAACGAGCTGCATGAATTACTCAATCAAATTGACCTGAACTCTTTGAATAAATTAAAAGCACCAACAGATAAACGCTTATTTGACGGTGCGCCTATTGCCACATTGACAATTCTAAAGAATAAAGCAGAATTTACAACCCCTGGTTTTGATCATGGTTACCCACCCGATGAAATTAAAGCATTAGTTAATAAAGTGTTATCGATAAAAGAAAATGCAACCAAAAAGTAGGGTTTTTGTAATTTTGCGACAAAGAAAAATAGGATGACTATCGCAGAAGTACAAAATGAAATTATTGACGAATTCTCTATGTTTGACGATTGGGAAGAGCGTTACCAATATATGATTGACCTTGGTAAAACACTGCCTTTAATTGACGAACAATACAAAACGGACGACCATATCATTAAAGGGTGCCAAAGTAAAGTATGGGTACATGCCGATATGAAAGACGATAAGGTAAATTTCACGGCCGATAGTGATGCCATTATCACCAAGGGTATTATTGCTATATTGATACGTGCGTTTTCTGGGCAACACCCAAATGACATCATAAAGGCAGATACTGATTTTATTGATAAAATTGGCTTAAAAGAACACTTGTCTCCAACACGAGCTAATGGTCTTGTTAGTATGATTAAACAACTAAAAATGTATGCGATTGCATACCAAACACAATTGAAATAATATGGGCGAATCAACAATAGATACAAATGTATTAGGCGAAAAAATTGTAAGAGTTCTTAAAACAATTTACGATCCCGAAATTCCTGTAGACATTTACGAATTAGGTCTTATTTACGATGTGTTTGTAAACGAAGACTATGACGTTAAAATACTCATGACATTAACAACCCCTAATTGTCCTGTAGCCGAAACACTTCCATTAGAGGTAGAAGAAAAGATTAAGTCAATTAATGAGGTTAAAGATGCTGAAGTTGAAATTACTTTTGATCCGCCTTGGTCTCAAGATTTAATGAGTGAAGAAGCAAAGTTAGAATTGGGAATGTTATAAATAATAGATGGTTAAAACAGGAATAGAAGCAATAGCATTTTACGTTCCAAAGCTCTATGTCTCTATGGACAATTTGGCTAATGCAAGAGGAATTGAAGCTGAAAAATTAAAACGCGGTTTAGGACTTAATAAAATGGCAATTCCCGATTTTGGTGAGGATGCAGCTACTTTCGCGGCCAATGCACTTTTAGATTTAATTAACCAAAATAATATTGATCCTAGTACTATTGGACGCGTATACCTTGGAACAGAAAGTGCTGTTGATGGTTCAAAACCAACAGCCACTTATGCTGTAGAGGTTGTAGAAAAAGAACTTTCATCTATTTATGGAGCCAGAAGTTTTAAGCACTGTGATATTTTAGATATGACATTTGCTTGTGTTGGCGCTGTAGATGCGATGCACAATTGTTTGGACTGGGTGAAGCAAAATCCCAGTAGAAAGGCAGTGGTAATTGCTTCTGATCTCTCTAAATATAGCATCAATTCTACTGGAGAATACACTCAAGGTGCTGGAGCAGTTGCAATTTTAATTACAAGTAATCCATCATTATTAGAAATAAAAGATGTTTGGGGTGTTGCATCAAAAAGCGAAGGCGATTTTTTTAAACCAAGACGTGTCCATAAAAAAGCCGATTTACTCAAATCGATAATAACGCATTTAAATCTCAAGCTATCTGAAGAGCAAATCAACTCGTTTTTAACATCTACGACATCTGAATTTTGGAGTGATACTAACGAAATTGTTGAAGTCTTTAAGGAGGAACCTGTTTTTGATGGACAATTTTCAAATGCGTGCTACAAAGACCGTATTGCTGAAGCTTTAAACAATTTCAATACCCAGAAAGAAACTGACTTTACTACTTGGAATCAAATTATATTCCATTTGCCCTATGCGTATCACGGTAGACGTATCATTTTTGATAATTGGCTTGAGTGGATTAAAAAATCTGGAACGTTTACGCTTTTAGAAGATGAGATTGGCAAACAAAGCCTTGCGAACGAAAAGGAATGGCTGAAAAAAGCATATAAGTCTTCGCTCTACAAAGAATATATACAAAACACTATTCAAGCTGGAGAGCTAGCATCTTCTGAAATTGGTAATATGTATACAGCCTCAATTTTCATGGCATTATTAAGTTTTTTGTCCTACAGTTATAAAAATTCGAAGGAAATTTCAGGTCAAACCATTGGCTTCATTAGCTATGGAAGTGGTTCCAAATCTAAAGTTTTTGAGGGCGTATTACAGCCAAACTGGTCAGATAAGATAAAACACCTAAACCTGTTCGAATATTTGGATCAAAGAACGTCCATTGATGTTGACATTTATGAAAAGCTGCATAATTCAAGTCTGAGTAAGCCAGTTCTTGGCAATACAATTAGATTATCCCATATGGAGACTGAAGCAACAGATTACGGTTTACGTCGCTATAAGAAAGATTAATATTATGTCTGAAGAAATCACTAATAGAGTTGCCAACAGCAAACTTAAAGTCATTGACCTTGAGGATTATTACCCTGAAGGTAAGCGCGTATTATTCGATGTTAAAGACTGGTTATTCGAAGAATTAGTATTACGGGAAAAAGAGTTTCGGTCCTATGTAGAGGCACATGACTGGTCCCAATATAAAGACTGTTACGTTGCACTATATTGCTCTACAGACGCCATAATACCAGATTGGGCTTATATGCTCATTACCATTAAATTAATAGATCACGCAAAAAGAGTTGTGATTGGTTCTTTAGAACAGCTTGAATCTATATTGTATGCTTCAATAATTTCGGATATTGATCTTAAGACTTTCAGGGATATGCCAGTAATCATAAAGGGATGTTCAAATAAGCCCGTTCCATCAAACGCCCTGGTAATGCTTACCGAAAAACTTCAACCAGTAGCAAAATCTATAATGTTTGGTGAGGCATGTTCTTCTGTTCCTCTCTATAAAAAAAAGTAATTCAAAAAAAGTTGTGACCTTTTAATAAATTATTGGTCTAACACTCATAAAGAGTGCTTTTTATTGAGGAATTCTATTTTCTCTTATATTTGCGCGAGTTACTGTAACTTTCTTAACATTTATTAATTATGAACAAAAAATTAATCTTATCAGCCATATTTTTAATGGTTATTTCTTTTGGTTTCTCTCAGACCAAAGAAGAATTAGAAACACAAAAAGCTGAGAAACAAGCTGAAGCAGACAAATATCAAGCTGAGGCAGATGCATTACAAGCTCAAATTGATGCTCTTCCAGGTTGGCGTATTGGAGCATTTGGTACAATTGGCGGTAGTTTGTCAAACTTTAGCAACTGGTATGCACAAGGTGCGCCTAACAATTCATCCGGTAATATTGGTTTTACGGTAAATGCCTTTGCTAATTTACTGGAAGATAAATTTTTCTGGAGAAACTCCTTAAATACCAACCTAAACTGGGTAAAATTGGATAATAAGGATATTGATACGGATAGTGGCGATTTTGAACCTACAACAGACGTCTTTAATATCTCGTCTCTGTACGGTAGAAAATTAAGTAAAACATGGGCCGTATCTGGATTAATGGAATACAGAACTACCATCCTGAATAATTTTAACGATCCAGGTTATTTAGATCTGGGTGTTGGTGCCACTTGGACGCCAATTACAAACTTGGTCGTAGTAATACACCCTTTAAATTACAACTTTGTTTTTGCTGATGATAACACCATTTTCAACTCATCTTTAGGTGCAAAAATAGTTGCAGACTATACTAGACAAATTGGTAAGATAAACTTTAAATCAAACTTTTCTACATTTCAAAGTTATGAAGACGGTGACCTTTCTAATTGGACGTGGATCAACTCTTTCAGCTATACCTTATGGAAAAACTTTGGTGTTGGATTTGATTTTGGCCTAAGAAGTAATAAGCAAGAAGCCTTAAACTATCAAGTTAACACTTTAGGAAATACAGATGTTACCTTTGATAATGTAGATAATGATCTCCAATCGTATTACACAATTGGCATAAGCTACAATTTCTAACATTAATCTAAACTGAATAAAAAAGGAGCCGTAATGGCTCTTTTTTTATTCAATCTCTTCTATGTCTGGATACAAGAAGTGGTTATAAGGAAAACGCGTAATGTGAATTTCTCTCACCTCTTTATAAACACGTTTTCTAAACTCCTCAAGATTTTCTTTGTTTAGCGCAGAAATAAACAAGGCATTATCACCAAGTTTAGCCATCCAGGTTTTCTTCCAATCCTCTATGGTGTAATTAGCTTTAGTAAGAAGTAGCTCTCCTTCCTCAACAGGTTCTGGTTTGTAAGCATCTATCTTATTAAATACCATAATTGTAGGTTTGTCTTTACTTTCAATTTCATCCAAAATTTGATTAACAGACTCTATATGCTCTTCAAAATTGGAATGCGAAATATCTACAACATGCAGTAATAAATCTGCTTCTCGTACCTCATCTAAAGTAGACTTAAAAGATTCCACCAATTGCGTTGGTAACTTTCTTATAAACCCCACAGTATCACTTACCAAAAACGGCAAATTGCCAATTACAACTTTCCTTACAGTTGTGTCTAACGTTGCGAACAACTTATTTTCTGCAAATACATCGCTCTTGCTAATAACATTCATTAAGGTAGATTTACCAACGTTTGTATAACCAACTAAGGCAACACGAACCATTTTACCACGATTGCCTCGTTGCACGGCCATTTGTTTATCTATAGTTTTAATCTTAGCTTTAAGAAGCGCTATCTTATCTCTAACAATACGTCTATCGGTTTCTATTTCGGTCTCTCCTGGTCCTCGCATTCCAATGCCTCCTTTTTGTCTTTCAAGGTGCGTCCACATTCCTTTCAGTCTCGGGAGCAAATATTCGCATTGGGCTAATTCTACTTGAGTTCTAGCGTAACTTGTTTGAGCGCGTTGTGCAAAAATGTCTAGAATTAAATTTGTTCTATCTAGGATTTTACAATTAAGAATTTTACTAATATTTCGTTCTTGAGCCGGTGATAATTCATCATCAAAAATAACTGTCCCTACCTCGTTTTCCTTTACGTACTGCATTACCTCATTCATTTTTCCAGTTCCAATAAACGTCTTTGGATTGGGCATAGTCATCTTTTGGGTAAAGCGTTTGACAACATCTCCACCTGCTGTGTAAGTTAAAAACTCGAGTTCATCAAGATATTCTTTAGATTTTTCCTCGTCCTGATCTTGAGTAATTATACCAACAAGAACTACTTTTTCTAATGCAATGTCCTTTTTCTCAATCATATAAAAATAAAGTACAAAGTTAAACAATTACGCTGTTTCGATTAATGTTTTAAAATCATATATTTAGCAATATGAGTGATAAAGGTCATAATCATACGATTGCGTTTTACAATATTGAAAATCTATTTGATACCGTAGATGATCCTAAAAGTGATGATGATGATTTTCTGCCAACGTCACGAAAACGCTGGACAAAAAAACGCTATTATAACAAGCTTAGAAAAATTGGCTCTGTAATTTCTAGTATTGGTCCTGATACGCACACTGAAGCACCTATAATTGTCGGATTAGCAGAAGTAGAAAATAAACTTGTACTTTCAGATCTAGTTAATAGTGAACACCTTATAAATGAAAAATACCATTTTATTCATTATGATTCGTCTGATGAACGTGGTATCGATGTAGCGCTTTTATACAAGAGTAATCTTTTTGAGGTAGAACACTCTGAAACCTATTCGATATATCTAGAAACAGAAGAAGGGCTTCGCGATTTTACAAGAGACATTCTATTAGTACAAGGCAAACTTCAAAATACCGAAGTATCAATTATTGTTAATCATTGGTCTTCTCGACGGGAAGGCGAAAAAGAGACTGAACATAAACGATTGGCAGCAGCAGAAAAGGTAAACTGGATTGTAAAACTCATTAAAGAGAAAAATCCAAATTCCAAGATAATTGTTATGGGAGATTTTAATGATAATCCAAATGATAAAAGCTTAGCGCTTATTGAGGAACAAAGCAGTCTTTTTAATCCCTTTAAAACGGTCTGGTCAAAAGATATTGGTAGCCTGAATCACAACTGGCAATGGAATTTATTCGATCAAATCTTAATCTCGGTAAATTTTTTTGACACAAATAACTCTGAACTTTCATTTGAGGAAGCAGATGTGTTCGATGTTAAGTCACTGACACAGTACCATGGCAAATTTAAAGGACATCCTTTTAGGACATATGTTGGTAAAAAATATAAGGGCGGTTATAGTGATCATTTTCCGGTTTATATTAGTTTAAAATCACGTTAAAACGACAATCCCCTTTTGTCGATTATAAATGTACTTCATCTATTATAACACTGTTAACATAGTGTTAATAACCAATTTTTATATATTTCGAATGGATAACAAAATTTCGGTAAACAGCCGAAATTTTATTCACTCTAGCCCCTTCATTTATTAATAAAAAACAACTCCTTTGTAATCAGTGTGTTACAAAGGGTTAAATAATTTCTAACAAACCAAATAATAATGAAAAAAAGTACATTATTTTTTATTTCGCTTTCATTTTTGTGCGTGTCGTTTGTGCAAGCTCAAATTACAAGCTTTCCTTACACTGAAGATTTTGAATCTGGTGATGGAGGCTGGGTTGCCGATAATTCAGGTAACGGAACTTGGGCTCTCGGAGCTCCCACAGGTTCAATAATAAACAGCGCTGATTCAGGTGCTAACGCATGGGTTACCAACTTAGCAGGTAATTATAATAACAACGAAGACAGTAATGTTCAAAGTCCAGTTTTTGACTTCTCCGCCTTATCAAGTCCAGTTATTGAGTTTTCCATTTGGTGGAATTCCGAGTTTAGTTGGGACGGATTAGTGTTGCAATCATCCATAGACGGCGGAACAACTTGGGTAAATGTAGGCAATGTTGGCGATCCAAATAATTGGTTTAATGATACAACTATTTCTGGTAGTCCTGGTGGCCAACAAATTGGATGGACAGGAAGAGGAACAAGTGGTTCCGGTGGTTGGGTAACTGCGCGAAATAATATGTCAAGTCTTGGAGGAGAGTCCAGTGTATTACTTCGTTTCGCGTTTGGTTCTGATGGCTCTGTAAATGATGAAGGTGTAGCTTTTGATTCTATTAATATTTTCGAACCAACTTGCCCTGAACCATCAGCAATAGTGATATCTGGTATTACATCTAGTGAAGCTCAAATTGATTGGACAGAAAACGGCTCCTCAACATCTTGGAATATTGAAATTGTATTAGCCGGTGATACTCCCACTGGTACACCAACTGTCTCAGGTGTATCCAATCCTTATACGGCTATGGGTTTGAGTGCTATAACAAGTTATGATGTATACGTACAGTCGGATTGTGGTGGTGACCAAAGCCCATGGGTTGGTCCAGCAACCTTTACAACATTATGCGATATTTTTATTCCAGATTATATAGAAGATTTTGCAACTATTATTCCTGATTGTTGGGATGAGGCTGATAATGGCGATCCTAGTACTGGTCCAACAGACTTAGGTGGTGGTTCTTGGGTTCCAGATGAGTTTTTAAATATTGGTACTGGTGATGGCGCATATAAAATTAATCTTTTCTCAACTGGTAAAAGCGATTGGATACTATCACCTCAATTTGATTTAACTGGAGGTCCTTTCCAAGTTGAATTTGATTTTGCAATAACAAACTGGAACAGTAGTACTGTAGCAGGCACTTTAGGTTCGGACGACCAAATTATCTTTTTAATGTCCAACGATAATGGCGCTACATGGACAACCTTATTAACTTACGATAATTCTTCTGTAGTTCCAATTCCAGGTATACATCCAGTAGTTGACTTAACAGCAAATAGTGGTGAAACCGTTCAGTTTGCAATTTACGCTACTGAAGGTACAGTAAACGATCCTGAAGATGTAGATGTTTTTGTAGATAACTTTCAAGTTAGAAACATCCCCTCTTGTCCTGAGCCAACTGATTTAGTTGCTTCAAACCCAACACCAGATGGTGCTGAAATATCATGGACAGAAGCGGGTACTTCTACAATTTGGAATATAGAAATTGTTCCAGCAGGCGATACACCGACTGGTACGCCAACTGCTACCAACGTTACCAATCCATATATAGCGACTGGTTTAAGTGCAATAACATCTTATGACGTTTATGTACAGTCTGATTGTGGTGGCGATTTAAGCTCTTGGACAGGTCCAGTTACATTTACAACATTGTGTGACATATTTGTTCCTGACTATCTAGAAAACTTTACTACAATAATTCCTGATTGTTGGGATGAAGCGAGCAACGGAGATGCCACAACAGGCCCCACCGACTTAGGTGCTGGTTCTTGGGTTGCAGATGAGTTCTTAAACATAGGTACTGGTGATGGCGCATATAAAATTAATCTTTTCTCAACAGGAAAAAGTGATTGGATTTTATCGCCACAATTTGATTTAACAGGTGGTCCTTTTCAGGTTGAATTTGACTTTGCAATTACCAATTGGAACAGTAGTACCGTTGCAGGAACGCTAGGATCTGATGATACTGTTCAATTATTAATGACTAATGATGGTGGTGCAACTTGGATAGAATTATTACTTTACGATAACACATCAGTTGTCCCAATTCCTGGTATTCATCCAGTAGTAGACTTAACGGCTTATAGTGGACAAATCGTTCAATTTGGTATCCGTGGTTCTGAAGGCACGGTTAACGACCCTGAAGACGTAGATGTTTTTGTAGATAATTTTCAAGTTAGAAATATTCCAACTTGTCCAGAACCGACTGATTTAACCTCTACAAATTTATCACTTACATCTACTGAAGTTGCATGGACAGAAGCAGGAACCTCAACGGTATGGAATATTGAATATGGACCGGCTGGTTTTACGCAAGGTTCCGGTACTGTTGTAACTGGAGTGACAAATCCATTTACTATTACAGGTTTATTATCTGACACGTTATACGATTGGTATGTACAGGCTGAGTGTGACCCAAGTAATTTAAGTTCGTGGTCTGGTCCAGGACAGTTCTTTACTGGCTATTGTGAGTCTGTACCAACTAGTAACGATGGTCAAGGTGTAACCAATGTAACGATTGGTATTGTAGACTTTCCAAGTTTAGGAGATGTAACTTATGAAAATCAGACCTCACCAGTAGTAAATGTATTCCAAGGGGTTGACACTACAGTTGAAGTTACCTTCGCTACAAGTTTTACCTATGATACAAACATTTGGATTGACTTTAACGACGATTTAGTTTTTGATGCGTCAGAGTTGGTATTCTCAGGTGAATCTACAAATGCTAATCCAACTACCTTGGATGCATCATTTGTGATGCCAGCTACCGCACCTCTAGGTGAACACAGGATGCGAATAGGTACGGCAGATACTGGCCAAGCCACACCAAATCCATGTTATAATGGTTCTTGGGGTGTAACTTTAGATTTTACAGTCAATATTATAGAATTAACATGTACACTTCCTGAAGCTAGCTTTACAACTGTTCCAGATTGTGATAATGATCAATTCTTCATTGATGTTGAGGTAACTAGTTTAGGTGATGCGACCTCATTAGAGATATCAAATAATTTTGATGCATCAACAGTACAAGCTACCGCGCTAGGAACATTCCAGGCTGGTCCTTTCCCGTTTGGTAATACGGTAAAAGTTTTTGTGATGAACGAACAAGATAATAATTGTGTTATTAGCAGTGACAACTTCACAGTATTAGCCTGCCCGCCAGATAATGACGAATGTGAGGCGGCAACAGTAGCGGTTGTAAATGAAACCGATTTATGTAATGAGGTGACTCCAGGAACTATATTAGCAGCGACACCATCTGGAGTAGATGCTGGTACTTGTGCAGGAGATCCAAATGATGATGTTTGGTTTGAATTTACAGCATTAGATGAGATTCAGTTTATTTCCCTAAACAACATTCAAGGGGGTACCACCAATTTAGATCACGCTGTTTATGAAGGGGCTTGTGGAAGTTTAACAGAATTATATTGTTCTACTGCTTCTTCAAGTATAACTCCTTCTTTAGTTATTGGTAACACCTATTACATTAGAGTATTTAGTGCGGGTAGCGTGCCTGAAACATCAACTTTTGATCTATGTATTAGAGAAGCGCCAACAAATGTAATCTGTGAAAATGCAGAAAACTTCTGTTCTGTTGGTGAAGCCTTAGTTGGATCAAATATTATTGGACTTCCTGACCCTACACAAGTTGCTTGTTTAGGTACGGTTCCTAATCCATCTTGGAATATCATCCAAATTGGTGAACCAGGTTTAATTGAAATAGAGATTGTTCAATGGCAAGATAATAACAACAATGGCATACAAGATGGAGGCGAACCAGGATTAGATGTTGACTTTGCTATTTGGGGCCCTTTTACCTCACTGGAACAAGGCTGTGATGAAATTGAACTTGTAGATTGTCCTACTTGCCCATTCTCTAATAACCCAGATACTGGATTCTATCCTTTTGGCAATATTATTGACTGTAGTTATTCAGCCGCGCCAATTGAAAATCTAACAATAGATAATGCACAAGAAGGTGAAATTTATGTGTTATTAGTAACCAACTTCTCGAATGGTTCTGGTGTAATTTCAATTGAGCAAACTAACTCAGGAACTACGGATGACGGTACAATCGAAGCAGAAATTTCTGCTGAGATCATAAGTAACGAAGTTGTTTTTGTAGACGCAGATTCTGACCCTAGTACGCCAGTTGAAGCTTCAGTCTGTGGATTTGATTCAGTAACTATCATCGCAGATTCTCCTTTTGCAGATAGCTACGTTTGGTATAAGAATGGTTTTGTTATGGATGGAGAAACATCAGATACTTTAGTGGTTACAGAATCTGATTTATATCAAGTACAGGCATTCGATGAGCAATGCGGTGCAGATGCATTTTCTCAATTTGTGGTCGTAAATCTTTACAACGATCCTGGCACATTAGATCCACAGAATATTACAGTCTGTGACGGCCCTGAAAGTGATGGCACTGAAGCCTTTGATCTAGATGCATTAACGGCATCGTTAGGTTATGGAGATGATTTTACTGTTACTTATTATACCAATACTGCAGATGCAAACCAGGCTATTAATGCGGTAGCTTCTCCTTATGATTCCTCAGGTGAAACACTTGTGATAAGAATTGAAGATACAGATGCATTTAACAACGGTTTCTTGGGCTGTAGACAATTATCAGAAGTAGAATTAGTTGTAAATCCAAGACCTGACATCAACCAGCCTGCAGACTTTATAGTTTGTGACGATTTGGATGGTAATGTTGACGGTATTACAGATTTTGATCTAACTTCTATAGATGCTGAGATTACGACTGATACAAACGTCACGGTTACTTACCATACTACTCAAGAAGATGCTGAAACAGGAACTGGAGCAATTGCAAGCCCTTATTCAAGTGGTGATGCTACAATTTTTGTAAGAGCAGAAGATGCGGGAACAGGCTGCTATGAAACAACATCGTTCAATTTGGTTGTAAATGTAGTACCTCTAGGATCTATATTTACTGACGTATTCTATTACGATACTGATACTAATGAATTTCTGTTATGTCCAGCTGCAGAATCTGGTGTTGTACTAACACTTGTGCCTGATGGATTTAATACAGCAGATGTAACCGTACAATGGGTCTTAAACGGAAATGATATTTCTGACGCAAATGGTATTTCTTATGAGGCGTTTGAAGGAGGTGATTATTCTGCCCGAATTACTTTTAACGCCACTGGATGTTCAAATACAATTACTAATATTATTGTAACTGAAATTGAAAATTGTGCAATTCCTCAAGGTATTTCTCCTGGAGTATCAGTTGGATTAAACGACACATTTGATCTAAGATACTTTAATGTAACAAGACTTGAAATCTTCAACAGAAATGGCACATTGGTATATTCTAAATCTAACTACTCTAATGAGTGGGAAGGACAGACCAATGACGGTGAAGAATTACCAGTTGGAACTTACTTCTACACCATGGTTTATGAAGGAGGAACAAAGTCAAAATCCGGATGGATTTACATAAATAGATAATCAATTAATTGAATCAACTTATTATAATGAAAAAACTCACTATTATAGCGGTTCTGCTCTTAGCATTTCAAATGTACGGGCAACAAGACCCACAGTACACTCAGTACATGTATAATATGAATATTATTAATCCAGCCTATGCAGGTTCTCGAGAGAATTTGTCCTTTGGATTATTATACAGAAATCAATGGACAGCAATAGACGGAGGGCCAGAAACAGGAACGTTCTTTGGGCATTTGCCAGTAGGAAGCAACGTTGGTATGGGGCTATCTGTAATTGCAGACCAGATTGGTCCAGTTAAGGAGACCAATACTTATGTTGATGTATCTTACACCCTAAATCTTGGTGGTGATCATCGTTTAGCTTTTGGGGTTAAAGCAGGTGCTACCTTCCACGATATTAATTTAACAAGTGGTAACGTGTCTGTTATTGACGCAGAAGACCCTTTCTTTGGTATTGGTATTAATGAAACTACGCCAAACTTTGGTGCGGGTTTCTTTTACTATACAAATAAATATTACCTGTCATTATCTGTACCGAACTTTCTATCTTCTGTACATTTAGATGCTAATGGAAATAAAATTGGATCTGAGACACAACACTACTTTTTAACAGGTGGCTATGTGTTTGATTTATCTCCAAATACTGAGTTGAAACCTTCATTTATGCTAAAGTCTGCATTTGATGCACCAACATCATTTGATGTAAACCTAAATGCTAGATTTTTTAAAAAGTTTGAAATTGGAGCCTCCTATAGACTAGACGATTCTTTCTCTGGGTTGGTAAATTTTGCCATTTCACCAGCAGTAAGAATTGGGTATGCCTATGATGCTGTTTCATCAGAGATTAATGCCTTTGCGCCAGCATCCCATGAAGTTATGCTTCTTTTTGATCTGAATTTCCCGAAGAAAGTTTCACGTTCACCAAGATATTTCTAATCAGTTAAGCTAAACAAAAATGAAAAACTTAAAAACACTATTATTTATTACGTTGATGAGTAGTTTATGCTTAACTGCTCAGAATAATGACACTAAAAAAGCCGATAAACAATTTGCCAGATTCGAATTTGTAAAGGCCTCCGAAAGCTATAGCAAACTTATAGAAAAAGGTAAAGCTGATGCCTATGTTTATGGTCAATTAGCAGAGTGTTACTATAATATTTTTAATACGGTCGAGGCCGAGAAATGGTATGCTAAGGCATTAGAGTCTACTAGTGACCCTGAAATGATTTATAAGTATTCAGAAATGCTAAAGGCGAATGGAAAATATGATGAATCTAACAAGCAAATGGAAAAATTTGCCTCTATGCGCCCCTCTGATGATAGAGCTACTGCATTTAGAAAAAACCCAAACTATTTGCCTAAAATATTAGAACAGGGTAAAAAGTTTAATGTTCAAAATGCTGACTTTAATTCAGAACAATCTGACTTTGGAGGCACTGTAAACAATGGTAAATTGTACATTGCTTCAAGTAGAAACGACAATCGTAAAACTTATGGTTGGAACCAAGAACCCTTTTTAGATATCTTTTCGCTTTCTAAAAATTCTGATGGTTCCTATCAGGCCGCAACTTTAATGAATGACAAAATTAATACGAGGTATCATGAGGGCTTAGTGTCTTTTTCTCCTGATGGAGAAACCATGTATTTCTCAAGAGAAAGTTATTTTGAAAAAGACTTTGAAAAAGACTCTATTTCTAAAGTTAGATACAGTCAGTTGTATTTATTTAAGGCGACAAAACTCGGTTCAGATTGGGATACTGTAGAGAGTCTCTCAATTAATAGCGAAAACTATTCGGTTAAAAACCCTTCTGTGAGTACAGATGGAAAAACCATGTACTTTGCTTCAGATATGCCAGGAGGCTATGGTAATTTCGATATTTACAAAGCACCAATTAAAGAAGATGGAACGTTGGGTGAACCTCAAAACCTTGGTCAAAAAGTAAATACGGAAGGCCAAGAAATGTTCCCATATATTAGCAGTAACGGCACACTTTATTTTTCTTCTAACGGTCATTTAGGACTTGGAGGTATGGATGTTTTCTACACTAAGGAAATTGATGGTAAAATGGCTCCAATAAGAAATGTTGGTATTCCTATTAATAGCAATGGTGACGATTTTGCCTTCACAATAGATGAAGAAGCCGAAGAAGGTTTTGTGTCTTCAAACAGAGATGGTGGAAAAGGTAGTGATGACGTTTATGCATTCAAAAAATTACAACCGTTATGTGATGTGCTCGTACTAGCAACTGTGTTAGATGACAAAACACGTGAGCCAATTGAGGGTGCTTCTGTTGGCCTTGTTGATGCAGAAGGAAATAAAGTAGCAACTAAATCAACCAATGCTGACGGTATCGCAGAATTTATAATTGAATGTGAGGAAAATGTTGAATTAGAAGTCGCCATGGAAGATTATGACAGTAAAAAAGTTAGCGTTAGTGGTACAAGCGAGGAAGAATTAGCCGTTCAAATTTCACTTGACCCTATTGAGAAATTAATTGTTGAAGATAAAATTGAATTGCAACCTATTTACTTTGACTTTGACAAATCTAATATTACGGCACAGGCAGCTTTTGAATTGGATAAGTTAGTTCAAATAATGAATAAATATCCTGAGCTGGTTGTTAAAGCTACATCCCACACCGATGTGCGTGGAACTGCATCTTACAACAACCTTTTATCAGAGCGAAGAGCTAAGTCAACTGTTCAATATGTTATTTCAAAAGGTATTGACGAAGCTAGAATTTCTGCAGAAGGAAAAGGAGAATCTGAGCTTAAGGTTAATTGCGGTGGCAATTGTACCGAAGAGCAACACCAAGAAAATAGAAGGTCAGAATTTATTATCATAAGTGGAGGACCACAGCAAGAATAAAGAGCTAAAATAAATGTGCTAAAAAAAGCTCTGAAATAGTTTTCAGAGCTTTTTTTATCTGAATAGAGAAACAATTATTTAGGAACACAAATTATGGCTCTCATAATTTCCAGGCTTTATAAGGGTTTTTGCTTAGCTGTGAGTTATAGTATTTGATATCTCCTGTCACTTCTTTTCCTAACCAAATTGGTTTTTCAAATTTGTCATCAACTGAATTCAATTCAATTTCTGCAATAATTAATCCTTCATTATCACCAAAAAATTCATCAACCTCAATGATATGACTTCCAACCTTAACTTCATACCTTACTTTATCAATAATTCCTTCTTCACATAATTGTATAAGGGATTCTGCCTCTACAGCACTTATTTCTTTCTCCCATTCAAATCTCGCCAATCCATCATCAGAAGACAATCCTTTTACAGTTATTATACCCTTATCATTAACTAGTCTTACCCTAACTGTTCTTAAAGGGTCTGAGTTTAAAAAGCCTTGCTTAATAGCATAATGCTTAACAGCTTCTTCCTTAAACTTAGACGATGTAATTAGGTATTTACGCTCTATTTCTATCATGGTATTACGTAAATTTACAGTATGGATACTGATTTACCAATAAGAAAGATCATTCATGTAGATATGGATGCATTTTATGCCTCCGTTGAGCAAATGGATAATCCTGATCTTAAAGGTAAACCGTTAGCTGTTGGCGGTGGTGGTGCAAGAGGAGTTATTAGTGCCGCAAGTTATGAAGCGCGTAAATTTGGTGTTAAAAGCGCCATGTCCGGTAGATTAGCAGAAAAGCTTTGCCAAGATTTAATATTTGTAAAACCTCGATTTGAGCGTTATAAAGAAATTTCCAATCAGATTAGAAAAATTTTTTTGGACTACACAGATCTTGTTGAACCTTTATCTCTTGATGAAGCATACTTGGATGTTACTCAAAACAAAATAGGACTGCCAAGTGCAACCCTAATTGCTCAAAAGATTAGACAGCGTATTTTTAGCGAAGTTGGCCTAACCGCTTCTGCGGGCATTTCTATAAACAAGTTTGTAGCTAAAATAGCAAGTGATTATAATAAGCCCAATGGACAAAAAACAGTTAATCCGGAAGATGTACTTCAATTCTTGGAAGATTTAGATATTCGGAAATTTTATGGTATTGGCAAGGTAACGGCAGAAAAAATGTACCAAAAGGGAATATTTACTGGGAAGGACCTAAAATCTAAAAGTTTCGAGTATCTCGAAGAACACTTCGGTAAATCAGGAAAGCACTACTACTATATAGTTAGAGGAATACAGAACAGTGAGGTAAAACCAAACCGAATACGTAAATCATTGGCGGCAGAACGTACCTTTAGCGAAAATTTATCTTCTGAAATTTTTATGCTAGAAAAGCTTGACCACATTGCAGATGAAGTTTCTCGACGTTTAAATAATTCAGATGTTTCTGGAAAAACAATCACTTTAAAAATTAAGTATAGTGATTTTACATTGCAAACCAGAAGTAAAACGTTACCATTTTATATTAATAACAAAGCTATTATCCTAGAAAACGCAAAAGAACTTCTTTATCAAGATGAATTAAAAAACTCGGTTAGGCTATTGGGAATCTCACTTTCCAATCTAAATACGAATAAAGAAACCTCGGTTAAAACAAAAGTTGACAATAAGAAATCCGTTAGCGTACAACTAAAATTTGACTTCTAAGCTAAAAACTACAGCTTTCTATTTCAGTAACCCTTAGAGTGTTTACCATACCTTTTTCCTGTATTGGCATTGCAGCTAAGCTTATAAGCATGTCTCCGACCTCTAAATAACCTTTTTTACAAGCAATAGCATTAACGTCCTCAATTGTTTCGTCGGTACTTACAAACCTATCATAATAAAATGCCTTAACGCCCCAAAGTAAATTTAGCTGTGTTAAAATACGTTTGTTAGATGTAAATACTAGGATGTGCGCTTTAGGTCGCCATGCGGAAATTTGAAATGCAGTATAGCCACTGTTTGTAAGAGTTGAAATGGCCTTGGCATTTATTTCATTTGCCATATTTGCAGCATGATAACAAATTGCTTTTGTTATATAGCGTTTTGTGCGAATGTGTGGTGGTGATTGCGGCACTTCTATTAAATGCGAATCTTCAACACTTCTAATAATATTAGACATTTGACGAATAACCTGCACAGGATACTGCCCAACAGAAGTTTCACCCGAAAGCATAACTGCATCTGCTCCATCCATTACAGAATTGGCAACGTCATTAACTTCTGCTCTTGTAGGTGTTAAACTGGTAATCATCGTTTCCATCATCTGTGTTGCGATAATTACCGGAATTCTCGCTCGTTTAGCGCGTAACACCAATTTTTTCTGAATTAGAGGCACTTCCTCTGCAGGAATCTCGACCCCTAAATCTCCACGAGCTACCATTAACCCATCACAGTACGCTACTATTTTATCTATATTCTCTACAGCTTCAGGCTTTTCAATCTTAGCTATTATTGGAATTTTATAATCACTGTTTTCCTTAATAAGTTCTTCTAGTTGCATAAGATCCTCTGCATGTCTTACAAATGAAAGTGCTATCCAATCAACTTTTTGACTAATTGCGAAAAGTGCATCATCAATATCTTTTTCCGTCAATGCTGGTTGAGAAATACTAGTATTTGGAAGATTCACACCTTTCTTTGATTTCAATGGACCTCCTTGGATAACTTTTGCTTTTACTTCTGTTTTGCCGTCTGTAGAAACTACCTCGAAGATTAGTTTACCATCATCTAACAGTATTTTTTCACCTGGTTTTGCATCTTGCGGAAAGTTATCATAAGTCATGTACACTCTTTCCTTTGTGCCTTCAAACCGTTCGCCAGTAGCAAAAACTATTTCATCACCTTCATTTACAATAACTTCTCCCTTCATCACACCAACTCTTAATTTTGGTCCTTGTAAATCTGCTAAAATGGCGGCATTATAACCAAATTCATCATTAAGTTCTCTAATAATATCTATCCGTTCCTTTACTGTATCATAATCCGCGTGCGAAAAGTTTATTCTGAAAACATTCGCTCCTTCATCAAGCATTTGTTTAAGTATTTCTTTTGAGCTGGTTGCTGGCCCCAAGGTTGCAACTATTTTTGTTTTTTTGTTTGGCATCAATTCAAAAAATTAAATGGTTCTTTGATTTTAATTTTAATGGATTTACACTGTAACTTGTTATTATCTGAGGTATGCTTTGTAACGTATTTAAAATTACTTTTTCGTTTATGTTTTGAATTTCCTCTGATATTTTAATAAAGAAGTTTACGGTTTTGTATTCTGAAATTAAATTGAAGGTTCTTATAACTTTTTGGTTATTTTGAAATAAGGTTCCTGTACTTGCTAAACTATTTTCTTCCCTTTTACAAATGTTGGAAACCAGATTCCATGTCACATATTCAGAATGGTTTTTCCACTCAAATAGGCTATAAGAAGATTCGAGATATTTAAAATCTAAATCTTCTGTTTTTCTGCTTAACTGCAATCCTAAAGTTTTATTGAGTAAATAGGCAAGTCTATAATCTTCTAAATTGCAATGTAGGGCAATGAGCTTATAACTGTCATCATAAAAATCATCTACCTGAAGTTTATGCAAAGCCATATAATTACAAGTTTAATACTGTAAAGATATACTTTTAAAAGGTTACATAAGTGAACTTTGTGCTAATCTTAACCCTTAACAATAACGAAAACGTTATAGTAGATAGTTTTGGTTTTTAACGGATTAAATAAGCTTAGTCATTTGTTTCTGAAAGGCAAAAAACGCTCGTTTTGAGGCTTTTTCTTCAGCTTTTTTCTTAGAGGTTGCCCTTGCTTTTGAAACAACCTTTTTGTTTATACTTAAGCGCACTGAGAAATGTTTTAGCTCATCCTTTCCCGTGTCTTCGTAAACCTCGTAATCAAAAGTATTTTTTTCTTTTTGACACCATTCAATTAATAGACTTTTATAACTGATCACTTTACCCTCTAAGGTTTCAATATCTACATAAGGATAAATTACACGCTTGTAAATAAAGCGCTCACAGAACTTATAGCCTTTGTCTAGATAAATAGCTCCAACAAGAGCTTCAAAAAGATTACCGTGAATATTATTTCCAAAATTAGACTTTGGAATTCTGCTTTGTACTAAATCAATGAGGTTTAAATCTTTACCTAGTTCATTTAAGTGTTGTCGACTTACAACTTTAGATCGCATTTTGGTTAAATAACCTTCATCACCATGCGGAACTTGCTCATAAAGGTAGGCCGCTATTACGGAACTCAACATAGCATCACCAACAAACTCTAGTCTTTCATAATTAATTGCATTACCCTTTTTATCCTTCATATTCATTGAACGATGGGTAAAAGCCTTGATGTATAACGATTTTGATTTGGGTTTAAAACCAAGTATATCTTTAAGTTTCAAAAAAAAATTCCCGTCTGAATCAGTACGGGAATTTAATATGTTACGAATGAAACTCATTCAAGATTTAATCTAATTTTTTAAATAATACACAAGCGTTATGGCCACCAAATCCAAATGTATTACTCATTGCTACTTTAATATCGCGCTTTTGAGCTTTATTGAGTGTTAGATTTAATTCTGGATCAATATTTTCATCGACAGTCTCATGGTTAATTGTTGGAGGAATTATACCATGCTCTAAGGCCAAAATAGAAGCAATTGCCTCAATAGCTCCAGCTGCACCCAACAAGTGTCCTGTCATTGATTTAGTAGAATTAATATTTATGCTTTTTGCATGGTCTCCAAATACTTCAGATATAGCCTTTAATTCGGCCACATCTCCCAGAGGAGTTGATGTACCGTGTGTGTTAATATGATCTACGTCCTCAGGATTTAAACCTGCATTTTCTAAACAATTCTTCATTACCGCAACAACACCAATACCATCAGGATGTGGTGCAGTCATATGGTAGGCATCAGAAGACAATCCGCCACCAACAACCTCAGCATATATTTTAGCGCCTCTGGCTTTCGCATGTTCGTATTCTTCTAATATAATTGCGCCAGCACCTTCACCTAGTACAAAACCGTCTCGATTTGCATCGAAAGGTCTAGAAGCTGTTTCTGGGCTATCATTTCTAGTACTCATTGCATGCATAGCATTAAACCCACCCATACCAGCAATAGTAACGGCAGCTTCACTTCCTCCTGTAATAATAACGTCACAATGCCCTAGTCTAATAGTATTTAATGCATCGATCATGGAATTAGCAGATGAGGCACATGCAGATACAGTAGTGTAATTTGGCCCCATAAATCCATACTTGATGGAGATATTACCTGGTGCTATATCAGCAATCATCTTGGGTATGAAGAAAGGGTTAAAACGAGGACTTCCGTCTCCAGCAGCATAGTTTAACACCTCATCTTGAAATGTTTGTAAACCGCCTATTCCGGCTCCCCAAATTACACCTACTCTATATTTGTTTAGCGCATCTAGATCAAGTTTTGAGTCTGCAATTGCCTCATCAGAAGCTACCATTGCATACTGTGAAAACCTGTCCATTTTCCTTGCTAACTTTCTATCAATAAAGTCGTTAACTTCAAAGTTCTTTACTTCACAAGCGAATTGAGTTTTGAATTTTTCCGCATCGAAATACGTAATTGGCGCAGCACCACTTTTACCACTGACTAGACCTTCCCAATATTCATCCTTGGTATTGCCAATCGGTGTAAGTGCTCCTAAACCGGTAACTACTACTCGCTTCAGTTCCATAAAGTAATTTATTTTGCTTCTTCTATATAAGAAATAGCTTGACCAACTGTTGCAATATTTTCAGCTTGATCATCTGGGATTTGAATATCAAATTCTTTTTCGAATTCCATTATTAATTCAACAGTGTCCAATGAATCTGCTCCTAAATCATTAGTGAAGCTAGCTTCAGTTACAACCTCGTTTTCATCAACACCTAATTTGTCTACGATAATCGCTTTTACTCTTGATGCAATGTCTGACATAATCTTTTAATTTTAAGTTTTAATTAGACCGCAAAAATAAAAAACTTTCTTTTAAAAATCCTTTTTACTGATAAAATGTATGCCTTAGCCATAAATTCATACATCTATTTAATAATTGCGTCTAATTGTTAATTATTATTCTTTTTTTTGTTTTTGAATAATAGCACATTGACAGTAAGTTTATGAAACGTGTAGTAATTTTTGCGTCCGGTAGTGGCTCTAATGCTGAAAATTTAATAAAGTTTTTTCACAACAACGATAATGTTTCTGTTATTCAAGTTTTGACTAACAATCCTCATGCCAAAGTTCTGGATCGTTGTAAAAAATTGAATATTAGTGCGTTATCCTTTAATAGGGTGGCATTTTCAAAATCTGAGGATATCCTAAATATTCTAAAAATTCAAAAACCCGATCTTATAGTTTTAGCTGGGTTCTTATGGAAGTTCCCGAAATTTATACTTAATCATTTTCCGAATAAGGTGATAAATATTCATCCAGCATTGCTTCCTAAATACGGTGGAAAGGGAATGTATGGCATGCATGTTCATGAAGCAGTAGTGGCCAATGGCGAGAAGGAATCTGGCATTACAATTCATTATGTTAATGAAAACTATGATGAAGGTGCAATTATATTTCAAGAAAAGTGTGAAATCTTAGCATCTGATACGCCCCAAGATGTAGCTTCAAAAATCCACGATTTAGAAATGAAGTATTTTCCGAAAGTAGTAAACGACATACTAAATGACTAAAACCAAAAAGAAATACTATACTGTATGGAAAGGCCATAATACAGGTGTATTTGAATCTTGGGATGATTGTAAGGCGCAGATCAAAGATTTTAAAGGATCTCAATACAAATCATTTGCATCTTTTGAAGCAGCAAAAACTGCTTACAAAGCAGGTCCAAAGGATTTTATTGGAAAATCCAAGAAGTTTAAAAGTGAACTGACTAAAGAACAACTCAAAAAGATAGGGCAACCTAACCTAAATTCAATTTGTGTAGATGCTGCTGTTAGCGGAAATCCCGGTAAATTGGAATATCGAGGCGTTGATACACGAACAAAAAAACAGATCTTCATTCAAGGGCCCTTTGAGGAAGGAACCAACAACATTGGTGAGTTTTTGGCAATAGTACATGGTTTAGCCTTATTAAAACAAAAAGCTAGCAATAAAATAATCTATACTGATTCAATTACTGCTATAAGTTGGGTGAAGAAAAAAAATTGTAACACCAAACTTAAAAGAACCGAAAAAAACAAACCGTTATTTGATTTGGTAAATAGGGCATTAAAGTGGCTTATGGAAAATAATTACTCAACTACAATAGTTAAATGGGAAACTAAAGCTTGGGGGGAAATTCCTGCAGATTTTGGAAGGAAATAAATCTATGGAAACAGGTAGTTATTATGATGTTTTAATTATTGGTGCTGGTTTATCTGGTATTGGAGCAGCCTGCCATCTAAAAAGAAAAAGTCCTGGTAGAACATATCACATTTTAGAGTCTAGATCCAATCTTGGCGGTACATGGGACTTGTTTAAGTACCCTGGTATACGTTCTGATTCTGACATGTATACATTTGGATATTCCTTTAAAACATGGGATAAACCAAAATCATTCGCGGACGCACCTTCAATCTTAAAGTACCTGCAAGAGGCAACTGAAGAATACAAGGTCAAAGACAACATTTCATATAACCAGAAAGCAATTTCATATAGTTTCAACACTTCAAATAATCAGTGGTCCGTCAGAGCATTAAATACCAATACCAAAAAAGAATCCACAATCAATTGTAAATTCTTGTTTAATTGTAGCGGTTACTACAATTACGATGAAGGTTACACTCCAGAATTTAAGGGGCTCGATGACTTCCAAGGTATATTTATTCATCCTCAAAAATGGCCAAAAGACTTAATCTTATCTAATAAACAAGTTGTTGTTATTGGTAGCGGAGCTACTGCCGTAACCATAGTGCCAGAAATAGCACAAAAAGTAGGACATGTTACATTGCTGCAAAGATCACCAACGTATGTTGGTGCGTTGCCAAACAAAGACAAAGTTGCTAGATTCTTAAAATTCCTACTCCCAAAAAAACTAGCTCATAAAGTTATAAGAACAAAGAACATTTTATTGGATATTGCTTTTTTTAATGCTTGTAGAAAATGGCCAAACACCATGAAAAAGTACATCATTAAAAAAGCACAAACAGAGCTTGGTGATTATCCTGTTAATCCACATTTTACGCCGAATTACAATCCTTGGGAACAACGGTTTTGTTTGGCACCAGATGGTGACCTTTTTAAAGCAATCAGATCTGGAAAGGCTTCGGTTGAAACAGAAAAAATATCTCATTTTTATAATAAGGGCGTTGCACTAGAATCAGGCAAAAATCTTGAAGCAGATATTATTATTAGTGCTACAGGGTTAAAAATACTTCCATTGGGAGGTGTAAAGATTCTTGTAGATAATCAAACTATTGATTTATCCCAATTGTATGTTTATAAAGGATGTATGCTTAGCAGTTTACCAAACCTGTTTTTGTTTGTCGGTTACACAAATGCTTCATGGACATTAAAAAGTGATCTAACTAGTGAATATATAGCCCGTGTTTTAGGTTATATGAATAAAAAGGGCTTAAATACTATTTGTCCTATGTTAAAAGATTCAACTATCAAACCAATACCATTGCTAAACTTAAATTCAGGCTATATCCATAGGGCAAAAAATATACTCCCAAATCAAGGAAACAAAGTGCCATGGCGGGTTTATCAAAATTATATTCTAGATTACAAGATGCTAAGAATTGATAAAATCAACGATGGTATCGCGGTATTCAAATGAGATTGAACTAATAGATTATATCTGTTTTAATAGGAATTTATTTTGTTTAAATTTGCACCTTAATCAAACTTACTTTTAATGAGTAAATTAGTGATTGTCGGTACAGTGGCATTTGATGCTATCGAAACGCCTTTTGGTAAAACCGATAAAATCCTCGGCGGTGCAGGAACCTTTATTGCACTGGCAGCTTCAAAATTCAATATAAATTCTGCTGTTGTTTCTGTGGTAGGTGGTGATTTCCCGCCGAAATACTTAGACTTCATGTCAGAGCAAAACATAGATATATCTGGTATAGAAATCGTAAAAGAAGGAAAAACCTTTTTTTGGAGCGGAAAGTATCATAACGATATGAATTCTCGAGATACGCTTACTACAGAGCTAAATGTTCTTGAAAATTTTGAGCCAAAGGTGCCTGAAGATTATAAAGATGCAGAAGTAGTTATGTTAGGAAATTTACATCCGCTAACTCAAATAAGTGTCTTAAACCAAATGACCAAAAAACCTAAACTAGTCGTTCTAGATACAATGAACTTTTGGATGGATTGCGCATTGAATGATTTGCACAATACCATGAGACATGTTGATGTAATAACTATTAATGATGAAGAAGCTAGACAATTAACTGGAGAATATTCCTTAGTTGTGGCAGCAAGAAAGATTTATGAAATGGGTCCAAAATTTGTTGTGATAAAGAAAGGAGAGCACGGCGCACTACTCTTTCATGATGACAATGTTTTCTTTGCACCTGCATTACCTCTAGAGGAAGTGTTCGACCCGACAGGGGCAGGTGATACTTTTGCGGGTGGTTTTGTTGGTTACCTAACAAAAACAGAAGACTATTCTTTTGAAAACATGAAAACTGCTGTTATATATGGTTCAACCTTGGCTTCTTTTTGTGTTGAAAAATTTGGGACAGAACGAATGCAAAATCTTAATGATTCAGAAGTTTATAAACGATTAGACCAATTCAAAAGTCTAACTCAGTTTGATATAGAATTAACCTAACACATCGCGCTCACTAGTTGAGCGCGATTTTTTTGACTTACAATGAGTGATGCAATAAAACATGAGTGTGGTATAGCTCTTATAAGGCTGTTAAAACCATTAGAATACTACAAAGAAAAATACGGTAGCGCATTTTATGGTGTAAATAAAATGTATTTGATGATGGAAAAACAGCACAACAGAGGCCAGGATGGTGCTGGTTTTGCTAGTATTAAACTAGATACAAAACCTGGTGAACGCTATATCAGCCGTGTAAGATCAATTGCACAGCAGCCCATACAAGATATTTTTTCTCAAATTAATGAGCGTGTAAATAAAGAGTTTAGCCTACATCCAGAATATCAAAATAACGTAGCGTTACAAAAAAAGCATATACCTTACATTGGAGAACTTTTACTTGGTCATGTTAGATACGGTACTTTTGGCAAAAACAGTGTAGAGAGTGTGCATCCCTTTTTGAGACAAAATAATTGGATGCACCGAAACCTTATTGTGGCTGGTAATTTTAATATGACCAACGTTACAGAATTATTTAACAATTTAGTCGAAATAGGACAACACCCAAAGGAGAAGGCAGATACCATTACAGTAATGGAAAAAATTGGACATTTTTTAGACGATGCCGTATCCAAGATCTATAAAGATTTAAAGAAAGAAGGTTATTCTAAAATAGAATGCTCTCCTTTAATAGCAGAACGATTAAAAATCAGTAAAATTCTTAAGCGAGCTGCCAAAAATTGGGATGGTGGTTATGCAATGGCTGGATTACTAGGACATGGCGATTCCTTCGTATTAAGAGATCCAGCCGGAATTCGACCGGCCTATTATTATAAAGATGATGAAGTTGTTGTGGTTGCTTCTGAGCGCCCTGTAATACAAACAGTTTTTAACGTTCCGTTCGAAGAGGTTGTAGAATTAGCTCCTGGGAATGCAATTATTATCAAAAAGTCTGGTTTTACAGAAATAAAACAAATTTTAGAGCCATTAGAGCGTAAGGCTTGTTCTTTTGAACGTATCTATTTTTCTAGAGGTAGTGATGCCGAGATTTATCAAGAACGAAAAGAATTAGGAAGATTATTAATGCCTAAGGTTCTTGAAGCCATTGATAATGACACAAAAAATACTGTGTTCTCATATATCCCTAACACAGCTGAGACATCATTCTTTGGAATGATAGATACTGTTGAGGAGCACCTAAACCATAAAAAGACTGAAGTGATATTGAGGGGGAAAAGAAGTCTTTCTGCGGAAAAGGTTGAAGAAATATTATCAGAAAGGCCTCGAATAGAAAAAATCGCTATTAAGGATGTTAAACTCAGGACCTTTATAACCGAAGATAGCAGTAGGGATGATCTGGTGGCACATGTTTATGATATAACCTATGGTGTTATAAAACCATCTGATAATCTTGTAATTATTGACGACAGTATTGTACGTGGTACCACTTTAAAAAAGAGTATCATTAAAATGATGGATCGATTAAATCCTAAAAAAATCATTGTGGTTTCCTCTGCGCCTCAAATAAGATATCCCGATTGTTATGGTATTGATATGGCAAACCTTGAAAGTCTAATTGCATTTAGAGCTGCATTAGAGCTTCTGAGGGACTCCGGAAAATACAATCTTGTTGATGAAGTTTATCAGAAATGCATTACTCAAGTTGGAATGAAAGACAAGAATGTACAGAATTATGTCAAAGAAATTTATGATAGCTTTTCCGATGATGAAATTTCCGATAAAATATCAGAGCTCTTAAGCGATGAAGATGTAAAAGCAGAGGTGAAAATCATCTTTCAACCCGTTAAAAACCTTCACAAAGCTTGTCCTAATAATTTAGGCGACTGGTACTTTACTGGAGACTACCCAACACCTGGAGGAAATAGAGTGGTAAACAAAGCGTTCATAAATTTTTATGAAGGCAACAAAGAACGCGCATATTAAATTCGATAAAAACGCCTTTTTATCCGATAAAATAAGTATTTTATCTATGAATTGTGCATTTCATCCAATATTTACTTCGTTTTAACAAATTAAATATACATTAGAGTCACCATAACATAAGTAGGTTAAGTTCATGGTAGATTTGGGGCAAAAAAAGGTGAACAATGTTCACCTTTTTTTATGGACTTACTTGAAGTATTACTTTAAGTTAATAGCACAGTTCTATATATTTCAATATTAACATATGTAAACAATTGCTACACTTTCCACCCTTAGACTAATATATAGGTCGTTTATCCAATAAATTCATTTGTTAAATTATAGTGCACTTATATTTGAGTCACCATAACATAAGTAGGTTAAGTTTATGGTAGATTTGGGGCAAAAAAGGTGAACTCTCTGTTCACCTTTTTTCATTTTTGATTCTCACTAAAATAGGATCTTGGTTTCTAAAGACATAAAAAATCCAAGCCTTAAATTAAGCCTTGGATAAAATACTAAATCTTTAAGGATTGTTACTTCGCCTCGGCATAACGCCTTTCAACTTCATTCCAATTAATTACTTTAAAGAAGGCTTCAATATAATCAGGTCTTCTGTTTTGATATTTGAGATAATATGCATGCTCCCATACATCGAGCCCTAGTATTGGCGTTCCGCCACAGCTAACGCCAGGCATTAATGGATTGTCTTGATTTGGCGTAGAGCATACCTCTACTTTTCCTCCTTTATGAACACAAAGCCATGCCCAACCAGAACCAAACTGGGTTGCAGCTGCTTTACTAAAAGCTTCTACAAAAGCGTCTTTAGATCCAAATTCTGCTTCAATTGCGTCTTTTAATTCACCTGACAAATAACCTCTGTCTTCAGGATTCATTACATCCCAAAAGAGACTGTGATTGTAAAATCCACCTCCATTATTTCTAACTGCGCCATTAGCCATGTCCAAGTTGGTAAGAATATCTTCAATTGATTTTCCTTCTAAATTAGTTCCTTCTATGGCTGCGTTAAGTTTTGTGGTATATCCGTTATGATGCTTACTGTGATGTATTTCCATTGTTCTTGCATCAATATGTGGTTCTAAAGCATCGTATGCATATTTTAATTTTGGTAGTTCAAAAGCCATAATTCTTTGGTTTTAAGTTAATAATTCAATATTTACAAAATTACAATAATGACATTTAGAAAATCTAAATAAATTATTAAGATTCCCTATTTTGGTATAAAATTATTCTTTTGCAAAAATCTACCTTTAACATATACAATGCGTCTGCTGGAAGTGGCAAAACCTTCACTTTAACCAAATCTTACCTTAAAATTCTGCTTTCTTCAAAAAACCCTGAATATTTTAAAAATTTATTGGCAATTACATTTACCAATAAGGCAGTAGGCGAAATGAAAGATAGAATTATTCAAATGCTCAAGCTTTTCTCCTCTATTGAAGGCTTGGAGCAACACGATTCTATGTTCAAGACAATCTGTGAGGAACTAAAAATAAGTCCAAAATCGCTTCACCACGACTCAAAGCTTATTTTAAAACATATTATTCATAATTATGGAGCTTTTGAGGTTTCGACGATTGACGGCTTTACACATCGCATAATTAGAACTTTTGCTCAAGATTTAAAGCTACCTGTTAATTTTGAGGTTGAGTTAGACGCAAAGCGGTTGTTAACTGAAGCTGTGGATAGTCTAATTTCAAAAGCCGGTACTGACTCAGCACTAACAAAGCTGTTAATTGATTTTGCAATTGAGAAGGCTGAAGAAGATAAAAGCTGGGACATAAGTTATGACTTTGAAAAAATTTCAAGTTTACTGATTAATGAAAACGACAGTGCTGCTTTAAGGTCATTTGAGAATAAAACGTTAGATGATTTTAAGCAATTAAAAACCAAACTTATTCAGGAAATTACTAATCTAGAAAAAGCCCTTAAAAAAGAAGCCGAGACAACCTTAAATTTCATTGAAGAATGCGGACTTCAGTTTGATGATTTTAGTAGAAAATCTTTACCAAATCATTTTAAAAATTTAAGTGATAGTAATATCAGCATTAAATTTGATTTAGCTTGGCAATCCGATTTATTGGATGCAAAGGCGCTTTACCCAAAACGGGTAACGCCCGAAATTGCCACAATTATTGATACTATTCAACCTCATTTAGCTGAAGCTTACACCAACACTAAAACTTTAGTTTTCAGATTAAAACTTAAGAAAGGACTATATAATAACATTACGCCTCTTTCAGTCTTAAATGCTATTCAAGCCGAATTAAACACTATCAAGAAAGAACAAAATAAACTTTTAATTTCAGAATTTAATTCGCTCATAAGCAACGAAATCAAAGACCAACCAACACCTTTTATTTATGAGCGCCTGGGAGAAAAATATAAGCATTATTTTATCGACGAGTTTCAGGACACCTCAGTTATGCAGTGGACCAACCTGATACCGTTAATAGACAATGCACTTTCTGCGTCAAATGGTTCTCTAATGTTGGTTGGAGACGCAAAGCAAGCCATTTACCGTTGGCGTGGTGGAAAGGTAGAACAGTTCATAGAACTGTACAATCGTACAAGCAATCCATTTCAGGTCGATGCAACTATTGAGCCCTTGGAAACTAACTACAGAAGTGCTAGAGCAATAGTAAATTTTAATAACTCCTTCTTCAATTTTGTTAGCGGTACTTATCTTACGCAAGAGAACTATGCATCTCTTTACAACGGTTCTAAACAAAACACTCACAACGAGAAAGAGGGGTTTGTTAAGATTAGTTTTGTTCAATCTTCCGATCAAGATGAAGATGTTACGCAACTATATATTGCCAACGTTTACGAAACAATTCAAAACTGTTTAAACAATGGCTACGAATTGAAAGATATTTGTGTTTTGGTTAGAAAACACAAAGAAGGCGTTTTGGTGTCTGATTTCCTATCGAATAATTCAATTCCCATTACATCCTCAGAAACACTTCTAATAGAGAATTCTGAAAAGGTTGTCTTTTTAAATAATCTTATAAAACTGCTTTTACAACCCGAAAATGCACAACTTCAAATTGAGGCGTTAACCTATATTGCCAAAATCAAAGATGTTAGCGATAAACACCTGTTTTTTAAAACGCATTTTAATAAAAATTCGAAGAAAACAATTGAAAATTTAAGCCAAATTGGATATGGCTTGAACATCAATACGCTTTTAGAAATGCCTATTTATGAATTAATTGAAGAATTAATTAGAGTTTTTGACTTGAATGAAACATCGGACGCCTTTTTACAATATTATCTGGATTTTGTTTTAGAATTTACACAGAAACAAAACTCAGATTTGTCACAATTTATTGATTTTTTTGAGCAAAAGAAGGATAAACTAAGCATTACTACACCGCAAAATTTAAACGCTGTAAACATCATGACAATTCATAAATCCAAAGGATTAGAGTTTCCTGTTATAATTTTTCCGTTTGCTTCATTAAACATATATCATGAAATAGAGCCAAGAGTGTGGTTCCCAGTTGACCCAAAAGAAAACAATGGCTTCAGCCAATTATTATTAAATTTTAATAAAGACATTGAACATTTTAACGAAATTGGAAATACGATTTACAACGAGCACCAATCTCAACTTGAACTAGACAACATAAACTTGCTCTATGTTGCACTAACCAGAGCTGTTGAGCGATTGTATATCGTTTCCAAAGAAGATTTTACAAAGTCTGGAGAACCAAACCCAAAAACCTATTCAGGCATGTTTATTTCTTACCTTAAGTCAATTGGACAATGGAATGAGGCTTCCTCTTCCTATGAATTTGGTACAATCAATGAAAAAGCAGATTCCAAAAAAGAAACTACAGATTTTAGATCATTACATCTAATTTCAACTCGAAAAGAAGACCACAATTTAAATATTGTTACAAAATCTGGATTACTCTGGGATACTAAACAAGAAAAAGCAATTGAAAAAGGAAACATCATACATAATCTTCTATCTAAAATAAAAACAAAGGATGACGTTAGTTTTGCTTTAGACGATATGGTTACTACTGGTGAAATTTCAGAAGACTCAGTAATAGCACTAAAAAGCATCGCAATGGAAGTTATAAATCATGAACAGATTAAACATTTATTTTCAAATAATTATACAATTTATAATGAAAGAGAGTTGATTACAAACAGAGGGGTTCAGATTAGGCCAGACCGACTAAATATCAATCCAAACAACGAAGTTATTATTACAGACTACAAAACAGGAAGTCACAAACCTTCGCACACAAAACAGATTCAAGGATATGAAGCTGTATTAAAAGAAATGAAGTTAACAATTACAAATAAATATTTAGTGTACATAAATGAGGCTGTAAATGTCATTGAAGTGTAGCTTAATGCTATTATCTTTGCACTATAAAAAACAATAGAATGTACGGAGCAATAAAAGATTATTTACAACAAGAGATTGAATCTATTAAAGAGGCTGGTCTATATAAGGAAGAACGTATTATTACTTCGCCCCAAGGTGCTGAAATTACTCTAAATACTGGCGAAACAGTATTAAACTTTTGTGCGAATAATTATTTAGGATTATCATCGCATCCCGAGGTTATCCAAGCAGCAAAAGACACCTTAGATTCCCATGGCTTTGGAATGTCTTCCGTTAGATTTATCTGCGGTACTCAAGACATACATAAAGAATTAGAACAAAAGATTGCTGATTTTTACGGAACTGAGGACACTATATTGTATGCCGCTGCTTTTGACGCCAATGGTGGTGTATTTGAGCCCCTTCTTGGTAAGGAAGATGCAATTATATCAGATTCGCTCAATCATGCTTCAATAATAGATGGGGTTAGATTGTGTAAAGCTGCAAGATATCGCTACGATAATAATGATATGGCCGACTTGGAAAAACAGCTTATCGCAGCAAACCAAAATGGGGCTAGGCATAAAATCATTGTTACAGATGGTGTTTTTTCGATGGATGGGCTAGTTGCACCGTTAGACAAAATCTGTGATCTTGCTGATAAATACGATGCCATGGTAATGATAGATGAATGTCATGCTACAGGGTTTATAGGTGAAACAGGTATTGGAACTCTTGAAGAAAAAGGCGTTTTAGGCCGTATAGACATAATTACAGGTACCTTGGGAAAAGCTTTAGGTGGTGCAATGGGCGGTTACACTACTGCAAAAAAGGAGATTATAGAAATTTTGAGACAACGTTCAAGACCTTACTTGTTTTCAAACTCTTTGGCTCCGGCAATAGTTGGCGCATCTATAAAGGTTTTTGAGATGTTAAAAAACGACACAACCTTAAGAGATAAGTTAGATTGGAATACAAAATATTTTAAAAGGAAATTACAAGAATCAGGCTTTGATATCATTGATGGGGATTCTGCTATCGTTCCAGTAATGCTGTATGATGCTAAACTAAGTCAAACAATGGCTAATATGTTATTAAAGGAGGGTATTTACGTTATTGGTTTTTTCTATCCAGTCGTGCCAAAAGACAAAGCAAGGATAAGAGTACAGTTGTCAGCGGCGCACACCAAAGAACAACTGGATAAAGCGATTGCAGGATTTGTTAAAGTTGGGAAGGCGTTAGAAATAATTTAAAATCGTTACAATCTCACTATTTTAGGGCATAATTGCAATATTTTTATATATTTGTCTTTGTTAATAAATTTTAACAACTTACTTTTGCCAACAATTAACACTTAAAATTAAATTAATTAGAATATGAAAAATCTTAGCAGATTATTATTTGTTTCAGTGCTTTTAGTATGTTTTAGCACATCAAATGCGCAAGATAAAAACAATCCTTGGGCTCTAAGCTTAGGGACTAATGCAGTTGATGCATATCCAGTAGGTGAAGATTTACCTCAAGGACCTTACTTTGATGAATATTTTAATGTAACTGACCACTGGAACATTTTTCCAACAATTTCTAGAATCGCAGTATCTAGATATTTAAGTGATGGTTTTACATTTACTGCAGGTGGTACAATTAATAGTATTGATAAATTTGGAACAAGAAGAGATCCTGTTACTGGCGAAGAGTCTACTAACTCTGTTAATGATTTAACTTATTACAGTTTAGATGGTGCCGTTTCTTACAGCTTCCAAGAATTAATCAACTCCAAAAAATTTGAGCCATTCCTTGGTGTTGGTGGTGGTTACACTTGGTTAGATAATGTAGGTGCTGGAACTCTAAATGGTAATTTAGGATTACGTTTTTGGATCAATGAAAAATTGGGTGTCGAAGTACAGTCTATGTACAAGCATGCATTTGAAGATTACCTTCCTAAGCATTTCCAACACTCTGCTGGTATAGTTTTCAAATTTGGTGGTACAGATACCGATGGAGATGGTATATACGACCAAGACGATGCTTGTCCAGAAGAAGCTGGTTTAGAAATATTTAATGGCTGTCCTGATTCTGATAATGATGGTATCCAAGATTCTAAAGATGACTGTCCAAACACTGCTGGTTTAGCAGAATTCAATGGTTGTCCTGATGGTGATGGCGATGGCATAATGGACAAAGACGATAAGTGTCCAACTGTTGCTGGTCTTAAAGCGTTAATGGGATGTCCTGATGCTGACGGTGATGGCGTTGCAGATGGGGATGACAATTGTCCTAACGAAGCTGGTCCAGCTGCAAACAATGGATGCCCTTGGCCAGATACTGATGGTGACGGTGTATTAGATAAAGATGACAAGTGTCCTAACGAAGCTGGAGATGTTGCTAACAATGGATGCCCAGTGGTTGACCCACCAGTAGAAGTTGTTAAGTCATTAAACACTTACGCAAGAGATATCTTATTTGATACAGGTAAGTCATCATTTAAAAAAGGAACTGACGAAGTTCTAGAGGCTATGGTTGTTATATTTAAAGAGTATCCAGATGCTAAATTTTCAATAGAAGGTCATACTGACAGCACAGGATCGAAATCAGGAAACCAAGCTTTATCTGAAAGAAGAGCAAATGCAGTAAGAGATTATTTAATTGCAAATGGTATTAATGCAGACAGATTGACTGCTACTGGGTATGGTGAAGACAAGCCTATCGCTAGCAATAGCACTAGAGATGGAAGAAAAGAAAATAGACGTGTAGAAGTTAATTTAGTTAAACAATAGTATCTAAATAACAACACTAAAAATAAATTTAAAAACGCTCCGATAATCGGAGCGTTTTTTATTTTTAAAACATGAAAAGCTTTATAAAATCTGTTTTACTCCACCTAAAAAATAAAAACCTGAATTTTGAAGAGCTTCTTTTTGTACTTCCAAGTAAACGTGCCGGTTTATTCATTAAACACGAATTAGCACCGCTCATTGATAAACCCATATTTTCTCCTAGTATAAAAAGTATAGACGAATTTATTGAAGAGCTGTCTGGGCTAAAGGTTTTGCCAAATATAGATCTTACATTTAGGCTATACGACACTTACAAAAAAATTACACCCAAAGAAGAGCTAGAAACTTTTGACTCTTTTTCAAAGTGGTCTCAGACATTGTTACAAGATTTCAATGAAATTGATAGATACCTTGTTGAACACAAGCAAATCTTTGACTACTTAACGGCCATAAAAGAACTTAATCATTGGTCAAAAGAAACTAACCAGACAGAATTAATTAAAAACCATTTACAATTCTGGAACAGGTTAAAGGTCTTCTACTCCGTTTTTACAAAAGATCTATTAGAATTTAAATCAGGCTACCAAGGACTCATATACAGAGAGGCATGCGAAAATTTGGAAGCGTACATTGAGAATAATAATGGAAAAATCCATGTTTTTCTGGGGTTTAACGCCTTAAACAAAGCCGAATCATTGATTATTCAAGAACTACTTGAAAGCGACCAAGCACACATATATTGGGATATTGATGAAAGTTTTATTACTGATCCTATTCATGATGCAGGTTTATTCATTAGGCAACACAAAACCTCTTGGAACTATTTTAAAAACCAGGCATTCAATTGGTTGACAAAAGATTACCAAAAAGAGAAAACTATTGAAATTGTGGGTGTCCCAAAGCTAATTGGGCAGGCAAAATATATAGGCCAACTCCTTGAGGCTATTGATACAAAACAACCAGACTTTACAAAAGTTGCTGTTGTCCTTGGAGAAGAAAACCTACTTTTGCCATTATTGAATTCATTACCTAAATCCATTAAAAAACTAAATGTTACTATGGGTTTAGAACTAAAATATACACCCTTAGCCTCCGCATTTAATTTACTTTTTAAAATTCATCAAAAAAGTCCATCTTCATTTTATTATAAAGATGTAACAAACATACTCTCGCATCCGTCATTTTATCAACTGTTTGATTCGCCTAACGGAAATTTAGCAAACAAACTTCTTCGAGAAATACAAACCAAAAATCTAACATTTCTCACATCAGAAAAATTGAATTCTATTTCTGGATCAAAATCAAATACAATTGAATTATTCTTTAATAGCTGGAACAACAATCCCGCACTAGGAATTAAAAACTGCATCGATATTATTTCTAGAATCAAAAATAAAATTGATGTTAAAAAAACAGAAAAAGCGCTAGAGTTAGAATATCTATATAGTTTTAATAAGCTTTTTAATCAACTACAATTACTTAATGAAAAATATAAGTACCTAGACTCTATCGCGTCCCTTTACGCAGTTTACAATGATCTTTTAGCGTCTGAAACACTCGATTTCGAGGGTGAACCTCTAGAGGGTTTACAAATCATGGGAATGCTAGAGTCAAGAGTCCTAGATTTTGAAACGGTTATTATTAGCTCTGTTAATGAAGGCATTTTACCCTCTGGCAAAACAAACAATTCATTTATTCCGTTTGATGTCAAACGAGAAAACGGGCTACCCACTTTTAAAGAAAAAGATGCTGTTTACACATACCATTTTTATCGCTTACTCCAACGTTCAAAAAACATTTATATCCTATATAATACTGATAATGATGCTATTAACGGCGGAGAAAAAAGTAGATTCATTACACAGTTGGAAATAGAAGACATCCACAAAATAAGGCACAAAATAGTATCATCCCAGATTCCTGCTTTAATTAAAGATAAAACCGAAATTCTTAAAACAGAAATGGTTTTAGAAGCTATACAAGAGCTTTCTTGCAAGGGCTTTTCACCTTCCTCTTTAACAAATTACATTAGAAATCCTATTGATTTTTACTATCAAAAAATTCTTGGTGTTGAGGAGTTTGATGATGTTGAAGAAAATATTGCCCATAACACATTGGGGTCTGTTATACATAAGACTCTAGAGGATTTTTATAGGCCAATGGAAAAAAAAATCTTAACTGTTGAATACCTAAATTCACTTAAAGAAAATATAAATCTTTCTGTAAGTGAGCACTTTAAAATGTTCTACAAGGAAGGTGATTTTTCAAAAGGAAAAAATCTCATAATTTTTAATATAGCCAAACACTATATTGAAGCTTTTATAAATAATGAAATTGAAACCTTAAAAAAGGGAAATGTTATAAAAATAATTGCAATTGAAGCCAAAACAAGTTGCGCCATCAAAATTGAAGGAATTGACTTCCCCATAAGACTAAAAGGAACCGTAGATAGAATTGACCAATTCAATGGTACTACAAGAATAGTTGATTACAAAACAGGGAAGGTAGAACAAAGTAAGGTTGAAATTATAGACTGGGAAGAGATAACCACTGACTACGATAAGTTCAGTAAATCATTTCAGGTATTATGTTACAGTTACATGTTGTATCGACAAAAATCTATTAATTTACCTGTAGAAGCGGGAATTATTTCATTTAAAAACCTAAAAAAAGGATTTTTGAAATTTGGCACCAAAGCAACATTAAGAGCAACAACAAAGAAGCAGTTAATCTCTGAAGAAACCCTTTTAAACTTTGAAGTAGAATTAAAAAAATTAATCGCTGAAATTTGCAATCCAAACATAAATTTCATTGAAAAAGACATAGACCAATGATTGTTGATAAAAACATAATTTTAAAAAGAATCGGTGAGAAACCAATATTAATAGATGTTTTTAAATCTCAGAATACTCACAAACAGCCAATTATTTTGTTTTGTCACGGCTATAAAGGTTTTAAAGACTGGGGTGCTTGGAATATTATGGCCGAAGAATTTGCCAAAGCAGGGTTTTGTTTCATCAAATTCAATTTTTCACATAATGGAGGCACGGTGGAAAATCCTATTGATTTTCCAGATTTAGACGCATTTGGAAACAACAATTATTCAAAAGAATTACAAGATTTAAATGATGTTATAGAATGGACTGTAGAGAAGTTTAAAGACAATCCAAATGTTGACATAAACAATTTAAATCTGATTGGACACAGTCGAGGAGGAGGTGTCGTCACGATAAAGGCAGAAGAAGATTCAAGGGTTTCTAAGGTAGTTTCATTAGCAGGAGTTGCAGATTTTGGAAATCGTTTTCCAAAAGGACAGGCCTTAGACCAGTGGAAAAAAGAAGGGTTTTTCTATGTTGTCAATGGAAGAACAAAACAAAAAATGCCACACTTTTACCAGTACTACGAAGATTTCAAAGAAAATGAGGAGCGCCTCACCATTAGGCGTGCTGCATCTCAGCTCAAAAAACCACATTTAATTATTCATGGGGATAATGACACCTCGGTGTCTATAAATGAGGCATATGCTTTACACCAATGGAATCCTAAAAGCCAACTCAATATTGTTGAAGGAGCAGATCACGTTTTTAACACTAGACACCCATGGAACAATAAGGCACTTTCAACAGAATTGAAAAGCGTTATCAATTTAACTACTACTTTTATAAAACAAAAACCCGCCAAAGCTAATTAATCTTTGACGAGTTTTGGTGGAGAAGAGCGGACTCGAACCGCCGACCTCTTGACTGCCAGTCAAGCGCTCTAGCCAGCTGAGCTACATCCCCAAAATACTATTTCATGCCACTTAATACTAAAACAGGTATTACGGAACTATGAAAGTCTTTCTTTAAAATGGTATTATTTTCCCAAAGTTTTGAGAAAAAGCCACGTTTACGCCTAACAACGCATAATAGATCAGGACTATGGTTTTTATAATGCTCTAATACCGCTTGAAAAGTCGTAGGACTTTCCGCATAAACAATGTTGGTTAATATACTTTTCAGTTCTTCATTCAAAATGAAGTCCTCCTCTTTATGATAAGGTGTTTTAACCAACAATGCGTTTACCACTGCCCTAAACTGATTTTTAATAGAAATCAATGGTTTTAAAACACCCTCTCTTTTTATAATGGCAGATTTTAGTGCAATTAAAATCTTTACGATTGGTTTGTATTCACAACCTTCGGGAACAATAAGTATTGGTATTTGGGTTCGCTTAACTATTTTTCCTGAGGTTTTCCCTAAATAAACGCTCTCTTTAATTGAATTTGTTCTAGGTTCAAGTATCATCAAATCTACATCAAGAGCATTGCAAACCTTATCTAATGTATCAATTAAATCTCCTTTAAAAATACGTGTATAAACCTCAACGTCTTTAGTGTCAATAGCACTTACCAGTTCAGTTAAAAATGCGTTAGATTCACGTTCTAAAATGTGATCAACTTTAATCATTGTTCCTGCTTTGGTGTAAACATTATATATTTGAACCACATATAATTTTGCCCCAAATGCCTTGGCAAAATCAACAGCATATTGCAAATGTGATTTTGCGTTAATAGAAGACCCAACAGGTACCAAAATTGTTTTCATTGACAACTAAATTTAGGCAAAAGTACAATTATTTATGATTCGTAAGGGAACAATCCAGGACATTACTACAATTATGGAAATAACAAACGCTTGTGCCAAGGATATGATAGCAAAAGGCATCTATCAATGGAATGACTATTACCCAAATAAGAGGGCATTTATAAAGGACGTAGAACGCGATGAACTTTTTGTTCTAGAAATTAAAAACACACTCGTTGCTACAGTAGTTGTTTCTACATTAATGGACAAGGAATACACGCCAATAAAATGGTTAACTAATAATAAAAACAATATTTATATACATAGGTTGGCCGTTCATCCTAATTTTCAAGGAAAAGGTCTTGCTCAAAAATTGATGAATTTTGCAGAGCAATATGCTATAGAAAACAACTATACCTCTATTCGATTAGATACATTCTCACAAAACAAAAGAAACCAAAAGTTTTACGAACTTCGTGGCTATAAAAAATTAGGCGATATTTTCTTTCCAAAACAAAGTAAATATCCTTTTCATTGTTACGAATTAGTCCTTTGAGCGCTAGAATAACACTTAAGCAAATAAATAAATTAGCTATACCGGCATTGATATCTGGTATTTCTGAACCTATTTTATCGCTTACAGACGCGGCAATAATTGGTAACATTGATTTAAATGCTACGGAGTCCCTAGCTGCTGTTGGTATAGTTACTACCTTTTTATCCATGCTAATTTGGGTATTGGGACAAACCCGAAGTGCTATTTCATCAATCGTATCACAATATCTTGGTGCAGACAAGTTAAGTGAAGTAAAAAACTTACCTGCACAGGCAATTTTTATTATTACATCACTAAGTTTTCTGATTATTCTTGTTACATATCCATTTGCACCACAAATATTTAAACTGTACAACGCGTCGGATCTTATATTAAACTACAGTGTGGATTATTATCATATCAGAGTGTTTGGTTTTCCATTTACACTATTTACAATAGCTGTTTTTGGAACATTTAGAGGGCTTCAAAACACATTTCATCCTATGCTAATTGCCATAGCTGGAGCTATTGCTAATATTTTTCTAGATATTATTTTGGTTTATGGGATTGAAGGTTATGTACCAGCAATGCATATAAAAGGAGCGGCCTATGCAAGTGTAATGGCACAGATAATTATGGCTGCACTTTCAGTGTACTACATTTTGACAAAAACCGATATCCCGCTTTTGGTGAAGTTTCCATTTAATCCTGAAATTAAACGGTTTGCATTAATGATTGTTAACCTATTTATTAGAACTATTGCTCTTAATATTGCTCTATATTTTGGAACTAGTTTTGCAACAAAATATGGTCCTACATTTATAGCTGCTTATACAATTGCCATTAATCTTTGGTTCTTGGGAGCATTTTTAATTGATGGGTATGCAAGTGCTGGCAATATCTTATCAGGCAAATTGTTAGGTGGCAGAGAGTACAAAGATCTTATCGATTTAAGCAATAAACTAATTAGGTATGGAATTACTATTGGATTAATTATAGCAGTTATTGGAACTGTACTTTATAATCCTATTGGAAACCTATTCACTGACGAGAAAGAAGTTTTAGATGAGTTTTATAAGGTGTTTTGGATAGTTCTTGCCATGCAACCGCTGTGTGCATTAGCGTTTATTTTCGACGGTGTTTTTAAAGGACTAGGTAAAATGCAGTACTTAAGAAATGTATTGTTATTTTCAACACTATTGGTTTTTATTCCTGTGATTCTGATTGCCGATCATTTAGGATACAAACTATATGGAATATTCACGGCCTTTACACTTTGGATTATCGCAAGAGGATTACCTTTAATTATTAAATTCAGAAAAACATTTAAATCCCTAGCTCAAAACACTTAAATTTGGACGCAATGAGCATGTTGTTATACATAATTCAGGAAGTAGACATAGATCAAAAACTTAAGGATGCGCCAGATAATAATTATAGTATTGGCGTTTTTATTGGGACAATGCTACCCTTTGTTATACTGGTGGCCATAGCATACTTAGTATATCGTTATAACAAAAAAAGAATTAAAGAAGATTAAATGGGAAATTATCTTTTTTTAATATTGGCAATTGCATTAATTGTTATTTATTTTGTCAACAGAAATAGAAGACAATAATGAATAGTATACGTATTACAAAGAAATTTTCATTTGAAGCAGGTCATGCATTGTATGGCTATGACGGTAAATGTAAAAACTTACATGGTCACAGTTATCATTTATATGTAACAGTAATTGGTATGCCAATTTTAGATAATACCAATGTGAAATTTGGAATGGTTATCGATTTTGGTGATCTTAAAAAAATAGTAAAAGAAGATATAGTAGATGTCTTTGACCATACTATGATTTTCAATAAGAATACACCACACCTCAAATTGGCAAATGAATTAAAAAAACAAGGCCATGATATTATTCTTGTAGATTATCAACCTACTACTGAAATGATGATTATAGATTTTGCAGAAAAAATTAAAAAAAGATTGTCAACCACTATAAAACTGCATTCATTAAAACTACAGGAAACGGCAACCAGCTATGCAGAGTGGTATGCCTCGGATAATGAATAAGTCATTTCACATAGATGTCCCAAATGGCAAAAAGGTCTATTTTGCGTCGGACAACCATTTAGGTGCGCCAACAAAGCAAGCTTCCCTCCCAAGAGAAAAGAAATTTGTTTCATGGTTAAATGAAATAAAGAAAGATGCCGCTGCTATTTTTCTAATTGGTGATCTTTTTGACTTTTGGTTTGAATATAAAACAGTTGTTCCAAAAGGCTTTACAAGAACATTGGGCAAGCTCGCCGAAATAAGTGATTCTGGAACACCAATTTATTATTTCGTTGGTAATCACGATTTATGGATGAGAGGCTATTTTGAAGATGAATTGGGTATATCGGTTTTTCACAAACCACAAGAATTTACAATTCATAATTCAACATTCTTTATTGGGCATGGAGATGGTCTTGGGCCAGGAGACAAAGGTTATAAACGAATGAAAAAGGTATTCACCAATCCTTTTTTTAAATGGCTTTTTAGATGGCTCCATCCGGATATAGGAGTTAAAATTGCACAATATCTTTCGGTAAAAAACAAACTAATTTCAGGAGATGATGATGCCACATTTCTTGGAGAAGATAAGGAATGGTTAGTGGCCTATAGTAAGCGAAAATTAGAATCAAAACACCATGATTATTTTATCTTTGGTCATAGACACCTTCCTTTAGAAATTGAACTTAGCGAGGCGTCAAAATACTTTAATTTAGGGGACTGGATACAATATTTTACCTACGGCGAATTTGATGGTAATTTATTCAATCTAAAAAGCTATGAAGATTTAACTTCATCGTAGTGTTCTGCTACGTCCTTTCTTAAATCAAGTTCTCTTAACGGTTTATTTTTTAGACTCATAACTATTACAGTTAATAAGGTAACCGTTCCTCCTAAAACAACGGCCAAAGGCGCACCAAAAATACGTGCGGCAATGCCACTTTCTAAAGCTCCTAATTCGTTAGAGGACCCAACAAACATAGAATTTACAGCCCCAACTCTGCCACGCATTTCGTCTGGTGTTTTAAGTTGGAGAATGGTTTGTCTCACCACCATGGAAATACCATCAAATACACCAGAGAAAAATAAGGCCAATACGCTTAACCATAATAATTTTGAAGCCCCAAAGATTATCATAAAAACACCAAAACCAAAAACTGAAACTAAAAGTTTCTTCCCTGTGCTTTTGGTTATAGGAATGTAGGTTGTTGCCAACATTGTTATTATACTTCCCGAAGATAATGCGGCATTTAGTAACCCAAAGCCTTCTGGCCCAGCATCCAGTATATCTTTAGCAAATACGGCAAAAATGGCAACTGCACCTCCAAAAAGTACTGCAATCATATCTAAAGTAAGTGCGCCCAGAATGACCTTGTCGTTAAAGACAAATTTCAAACCAACCTTGAGGCTTTCCTTTACAGTCTCATCTGTTCTTTTATTCAGTATTGGTTTCTTGGCAATTTGCATAACAAGGATAAGGGCAAATACTACTAATAAGAAAATCATTCCCAATGTATTGTTTATTCCTATCCATGCAATTAAAAACCCTCCGCATAAGGCCCCAAATACAGCAGCGCCTTTCCATGTGCTACTACTCCATGTAGCAGCGTTTGGATAAGCTTTTTTAGGAACCAGCAAGGCAATCAAAGAGAAAATTGTCGGACCAAAAAACGCACGTAAAACCCCTCCAAAGAATACCAAACTGTAAATTCCAGCTAAAATAGAATTCGTTTGCCATGTTGTGCTTACATAATTTGATGTTAACCAGTAAAGTCCAAAGCTTATTAGTGAAAAAAAGGTGATGCAAATAGCAAACAGGTTTCGTTTTTCTTTTCGATCTACAATGTGACCTGCAAAAGGCGCTAAAAAAAACGCTGGTAAAAATTCACATAATCCTATTATTCCAAGACTTAACTCGTCATCTGTAAGTGCATACACCTGCCACTCAATTACCACAAATTGCATTGACCAAGCAAAAACAAGTGCAAACCGTGCTAAAAGAAAAATCTTGAATTCCTTAAACCGCAATGCTTCATATGGATCGTTCTTCTGTGCAGTCACGCTTTAATATCTTTTAGTTTTAGCTGAAGACTTGTCGTTCCGTTCCAATAATTCTCATCAATAGTATATGCGGCGTCAAAAGATTTTTGATTTTTTATCAAATCTAGTTTATCACCTAAGCCAAACCCAATACTCACAATGCCTTTACTTCCATTTTGTGAAGCCGTAAACCGCAAATGCTTATTGTCCTCACCAACACATTTTCCCCAGCCTGTATCCTTTATGTTCTGGGTGATAAATACAGGTGTCATATTTCCGGGTCCAAATGGTGCAAATTGACGAATGATGCGCATTAGTTTACTGTCTATATCTTTTAAATCAATCTCTAAATCGACCTTTAATTCTGGTGTTAAGAGTTTTGGATCAATTGTGCTTTTTACAACCTCCTCAAATTTTATTTTGAAGGCATCATAGTTATCTGGTAATAAGGTCAATCCTGCCGCATATTTATGGCCACCGAACTGTTCAATAAAATCTGAACATGCTTCTAAGGCATTATACACATCAAAGCCTTTAACAGATCTCGCAGAAGCTGCTAGTTTGTTTCCGCTTTTAGTGAAGACTACCGTCGGTCTATAATAGGTTTCTGTTAATCTAGATGCTACAATACCTATAACGCCTTTGTGCCAATTCTCATCAAAAACTACTGTGGTAAATCTTTCTTGTTCTGTGTTTTCTTCTATCTGAAGTAAGGCTTCTTCAGTTATTCTTTGGTCGGCCTCCCTTCTGTCCGTATTAAATTGATCTATATCCACTGCGTAGGAGGCTGCTTTGTTAAAATCAGTCTCTGTCAATAATGTAACTGCGTGGTTACCATGTTTCATTCGTCCTGCCGCATTAATTCTTGGTGCTATAATAAAAACAACATCGGTAATAGTTAGTTGCTCCTTTTTTACCTCAGCAATAATGGCTTTGATACCAGGTCTAGGGTTCGTATTGATGACTTGTAAACCAAAAAAAGCCAAAACCCTGTTTTCACCCACAATAGGAACTATATCAGCTCCAATTGCAGTGGCTACCAAATCTAAATAAGACGCTAAATCTTCCGTACTTTGTCCTTGTTTTGATGCGAGTGCAGAAATCAATTTAAAGCCAACACCACAACCGCATAGTTCTTTAAATGGGTAGGCACAGTCTTCTCGTTTAGGGTCTAACACAGCAACCGCATTAGGAATCGTTTCACCAGGTCTGTGGTGATCACAGATAATGAAATCAATGCCTTTTTCATTAGCATATGCAATCTTATCAATTGCCTTAATTCCGCAATCTAGAGCTATGATAAGAGTGAAATCGTTGTCATCAGCGAAATCAATGCCCTTATAAGAAATACCATAGCCTTCATCATATCGATCTGGAATGTAAGTGGCAACCGTATCTAATCTTGTTTTTAAATACAAAGACATTAATGCTACTGACGTAGTGCCATCAACATCATAATCTCCGTAAACCAATATGCTTTCATTATTATCAATTGCCTGCTCTATTCTGTGGACGGCTTTATCCATATCCATCATTAGGAATGGATCGTGCAAATCATCAAAACTTGGTCTAAAAAAGGTCTTAGCCTCATCATAGGTCTCGATGCCGCGTTGTAGTAATAGTGTAGCAACAATTTCGTCAACTTTTAAATCTTCTTTTAGAGATTTTATCTTGAAAGCATCTGGCTTTGGTTTTACTGTCCAGCGCATAAACTTTTAACTGTGATTTATGTATTTCGTTTTGTCGCTACATGGTAAATTACTTTGGTTTTAACCTCAGCAAATTGTCTAAACATTTCCATTACACCACAGTATTTTTCAACAGAAAGGTCTACGGCACGCTGACATTTTTTCTTATTTAGGTCTGCACCATAAAAATGATAGTCAACGACAACAGAATGGTAGTATTTAGGATGTTCATCGGTAAGTTCACCAAAAACTTCGATTTTAAAATCATCAATGTCTTCGTTCATTTTGTTTAAAATAGAAATAACGTCTAAAGCGGAGCATCCTGCCAAGGAAGATAGCATCATTGCTTTTGGTGATAGGCCAAAACGCTCATCTTTACCTTCAACATTGGTATCCATAATTACTTTTTTACCACTTGGGTTGTCTGACTCAAAGGTTAAACCGCCTTGCCAATGTGTTACGATTTTATCAGCCATATGCTTTAATTTACTTGTTAGTTGTCTTATCTTGTATGTTCAAAAATACCACTAAAAAAATTACTATGGCATTAGTAACACCATTATCTCCAGAGCACGATTTAGAAACAAAAAAACTATCAGAATTCTTTAATGAAACGCTAGGGTTTTGTCCTAATTCTGTACTTACCATGCAGCGACGACCAGCAATTAGCAAGGCATTTATAAACCTTAACAAAGCCGTTATGGCTAATGAAGGAAGAGTGACTTCTGCCTTAAAACGAATGATTGCATGGGTAAGTAGTAATGCAACAGGATGTCGCTATTGCCAGGCTCACGCCATTAGAGCTGCTGAACGCTATGGTGCAGAACAAGAGCAATTAGACAATATTTGGGACTATAGAACACATCCTGCCTTTTCTGAAGCAGAACGTGCTGCCCTAGATTTTAGTCTTGCGGCAAGTCAAGTACCAAATACAGTAAATGCTGAAATTAAAGATAGACTTTATGAGCATTGGGATGAAGGCGAAATTGTTGAAATGCTTGGTGTAATTTCCCTTTTTGGGTATTTAAATCGCTGGAACGATTCTATGGGAACCACCATGGAAAAGGGCGCTATAGAAAGTGGCAATCAATATTTAGGCAAACACGGATTCGTTGTTGGCAAGCACGATGGAAGTCAATATTAAATCCTATTTCTTGCCTTCTACAACAATCACAATTTCACCTTTAGGTGGTTTATTGCTGTAATACTCCAACACTTCTTTTGCTGTACCTCTTATTGTTTCTTCGTAGAGCTTGGTCAACTCACGTGAGACAGATACGAGTCGGTCTTCGCCAAAGTATTCACAAAAATGCCCTAGAGTTTTCACAAGTTTATGCGGGCTCTCATAAAATATCATCGTACGAATCTCCTCGGCCAACAATTTTAAACGAGTCTGGCGACCTTTTTTTACAGGTAAAAAGCCTTCAAAAACAAATTTATCATTTGGTAATCCGCTATTTACCAAAGCTGGAACAAAAGCCGTGGCTCCAGGTAAGCACTCTACATCAATATTAGCCTCAATACAAGCCCTAACCAATAAAAATCCAGGATCAGAGATGGCAGGTGTGCCAGCATCGCTAATTAAAGCAATTGTTGTGCCTGATTTCAATTTTTCAACAATACCGCCCAAAGTTTTATGCTCATTGTGCATGTGATGACTTTGCATTGGTGTATTAATTTCAAAATACTTTAAAAGTTTGCCAGAAGTCCTTGTGTCCTCAGCCAAAATTAAATCAGCCTCTTTCAAAATCTCAATTGCTCTAAAGGTAATGTCCTTTAAATTCCCAATTGGGGTTGGTACGAGATACAGTTTAGTCATTAGTCTCTTAAATATTTACCTAAAAAGTACGATGGGAATAAAGCTATTAGCGCAACTAAAGAAAAACCTGCTATACCATCTCCAGCATAATAATGAGCCCAAGTCGCTAAAACCAGATTAAAAAAGAAACCAGCATAAGCCCATTCTATTAACCAGTTAGATGGCCTCCATAATACGATAATAACACCTAGTGTTTTAGCAATTGCGAGTGGAATAACGAGGTAAACAGGAAATCCAAAATTTTCAAAAAAACTTTTAACTAATTCGGTCTTAGTAAAATACACTATCGCCGAGTACAGCATTATACCGCACAAAACAATAGTGCTTAGCCAATAAACAATTTGCTTAAAGCGCATGTATTAATCGAATTTATCTTCAACCAGCTCCATAAAGCGTTCTTCATATTCGGCTTTATTGTCCCAATTGTTATAATCTGGCTTTATAAATTCTGATATGAGTTTCTGCGCCTCTTCAAAAGATTTTGTTGTATTTATTTGAGAAATCACCCTGTCGTAATCCTCGCTTTTCCCATCAAAAAGGTGCTTGATAAAAGCTAACTTATCATTTAAATCAATTTGAAGGCGTCTTCCTTTTAGTGCGTCATTTAAAGATTTTCGTTTTTGAGCCTCTTCAATAGGCTCAAATTCTGGGATTTCTGCGTAATCTGAAGTGATATCCTCGAACTCAATTGTTGTGGCAGTCTTACTTTCTTTTGCCTTCTCCAAAATAACATCAATCTCGTTTGTCTCCTCTGGCATGTGAGCGACCATATCTTTTATTTTGTTCATCACAGGTTCCATTATGCCATCGTCCTCAACTTCATCTAGATTAATATAAATCTTATTTTCTACTTCAATGTTATCACTAACTTTATTATTAAAAGCCGTATCTAACATTTCAAAAAATGAAGAATCATTGCCAATTGTTGGCATTCTATCTTCAAAATTCTCATGCGCAAACTTAAGCACGGTTAATTTTTCGTAAAGTTTAGTTACTTCCTCGTGCATTTTGTCTACATCCTCTCTACCTTTCAGTTTCAGAATTCGGTGTGCAATACTTATTAATTCTGATTCTAATTTCTTTTTCATCTTGTAATTCCTCTTAAATTTTCAAAGTCAAAAACATCTTTTGCAATTGCATTTAATTTGTCTGAATTAAATTATAGATGTTTCACTTTTACTTTTGATTTTTTATATTTTTGATTGACCTTTATAAAAACGGATTATTAATACGATTTAGTGTTAAAATTACGAAATGTTTCTTGAAAATACGGTAAATCATAAAGAACAATTTGGATGGATTGAGGTGATTTGTGGATCGATGTTCTCTGGTAAAACCGAAGAACTAATTCGAAGACTAAAACGCGCTAAATTTGCCAGACAAAAAGTTGAAATTTTTAAACCAGCCATAGACGTTAGGTACGATGATGAGATGGTAATCTCTCATGACTCTAATGAGATAAGGTCTACTCCTGTACCTGCTGCGGCAAACATTCCTATATTAGCAGACGGTTGCGATGTCGTTGGTATTGATGAAGCTCAATTTTTCGATGATGAAATTGTACGAGTGTGTAATGATTTGGCAAATAAAGGTGTCCGTGTTATTGTTGCTGGTTTAGATATGGATTTTAAAGGCAATCCATTTGGTCCTATGCCATACCTAATGGCTACCGCAGAGTATGTTACCAAAGTACACGCCATATGCACTAAAACAGGAAACCTTGCGCAATACAGTTATAGAAAAGCCAAAAGTGATGATCTTGTTCTTCTCGGTGAAGTAGACGAATACGAACCGCTTAGTAGAGCAGCTTTTTATAAAAGTATGCTACGAGATAAAGTGCGACAGATAAAGGTTAATGATGCACAAGAAATTAACGCCAAAGATCAAAAATCAGATGGCTAAAGCACAAGAAACTGTTTTAGAGCTTAATTTAAATTCGCTAAGCCACAACTTCGAATATCTTAAATCAAAATTAAAACCAAGCACAAAATTCTTAGGAGTAGTAAAGGCATTTGCCTATGGAAGTGACGCGGTTGTGGTTGCAAAACATCTGGAAAAACTTGGTGTTGACTATTTTGCAGTGGCGTATGTCAATGAAGGGATTGTATTGCGTGAAAATGGCGTTACCACGCCAATATTGGTATTGCATCCTCAGCCCATAAATTTTAAGGCGTTGATAGAGCATTGTTTAGAACCAAGCTTGTATAACGCTAAGGTTTTAAATGAATTTATCGAGACGGCCACAAAACAAGGACAAAAAGATTATCCCGTTCACATTAAGTTTAACACTGGATTAAACCGTTTGGGGTTTTCTGAAAATGACATACCTTTTATCATTAATAAACTAAAAAGCACTAAGTGCGTAAAGGCCAAATCTGTTTTTTCACATTTAGTTGCTAGTGAAGATCTAGACGAAAAAGAATTTACCGAAAACCAGATTAAAAAATTTATTTCGATTGCAGAGCGTTTTGCAGATCTAATAGGATATAAACCATGGCTACACCTCTGTAATACCTCAGGCCTTTTAAATTATCCTAATGCGCATTTTGATATGGTGCGATGCGGCATTGGTCTTTATGGTTTCGGAAACTCATTCAAGGAAGACAAAAATCTAATACCAATCGCAAGTCTGAAGTCGGTAATTTCTCAGATACATAATATCGAAAAAGGAGAATCTGTTGGTTACAACAGGTCCTACAGGGCTTCTAAATCTGAGAGAATAGCAACCATACCTATAGGCCACGCAGATGGAATAAGCAGAATATACGGCCAAGGCAAAGGATTTGTTTCTATTAATGGTAAAAGTGCACCCATTGCAGGAAATGTTTGTATGGACATGTTAATGGTTAATATTACCAATATTGAATGCAAAGAAGGTGACGAAGTAATTGTATTTGGTCAAGAGAATTCTGCCTCAAATTTAGCGGAATCTGCAGGGACTATTTCCTATGAAATTCTGACTGCTATTTCTAGTCGTGTTAGAAGAACCTTTACAAAATAACTATGTGTTTTTAAAATTGTGACTTTTTAACTAAATTGGTGTCTTACTAACATATTTTACTAACTATTAATACACTATTATTATGCTAAAAGAATTTAAGGAATTTGCAATGAAAGGCAATCTTGTCGACATTGCAGTTGGTTTTGTTATGGGTGCAGCTTTCAAAGAAGTTGTGACGGCATTCACCGGAGGAATTGTTTCTCCATTAATTGGTCTTATCTTTGATTCAGACTTTAAAGCATTAAGATACAAATTAAAAGACGGTGTTTTGAATGATGCAGGTGAAATGGCAGGAGAGGTATGGTTAGAATATGGTACATTTCTAACTAATGTAATTGACTTTATTATTGTTGCATTTGTAATGTTCCTTGTGGTAAAAGGTGTTAACAAAATGAAGAAGAAAGAGGAGCCAGCTCCGGAAGCACCAGCAGGACCATCTGAAGTTGATCTATTAACTGAGATTAGAGATGCTTTAAAGAAGTAATAAAAGTATAGCGACACCGCTACACTATATTAGTTTATAATTAAACCCAAGCCATACGGCTTGGGTTCTTTTTTTAAACAAAGTTAATTAATTAACACCTAGATTTTTTGTTGTTAAAAGCCCTCACATTATTTAATAGAAGGTTTTAGTTTTGCTTAATTTTGTGAGATAATTTTTAATTAGAAAAAATGAAAGTAGCTGTGGTTGGTGCGACCGGTCTTGTTGGTAATGTTATGCTTAAAGTTTTGGAAGAGCGCAATTTTCCTATTGATGATATATTTCTTGTTGCTTCTGAACGTTCAGTTGGCAAAAAAGTTGATTTCAAAGGTAAGACCTATGAAGTTATTAGTATACCGACCGCCATCGAAAAACGTCCCGATATTGCGTTGTTTTCTGCTGGTGGAAACACCTCATTAGAATGGGCCCCAAAGTTTGCTGAAATTGGAACTACAGTTATAGATAATTCTTCGGCATGGCGTATGGATCAAAGCAAAAAATTAGTTGTTCCAGAAATAAATGCTGACCAGCTAACCAAAGAAGATAAAATCATTGCAAATCCTAATTGTTCAACTATACAAATGGTAATGGCGCTAGCACCTTTGCATGCTAAATACAAAATCAAGCGCATTGTTGTGTCTACATATCAGTCTGTATCTGGTACCGGTGTAAAAGCTGTAGAACAATTAGAAAACGAGATTGCTGGTAAAAAAGGGGATATGGCTTATCACTATCCTATCCACAAAAATGCTATCCCACATTGTGATATTTTTGAAGAAAATGGTTATACCAAAGAAGAAATGAAATTGGTGCGTGAAACTCAAAAAATCCTAAACGATAACAGTATCGCTGTTACGGCTACGGCGGTGAGAATCCCAACTGCTGGTGGTCACAGTGAAGCTGTTAACGTAGAGTTTGAACATGATTTTGACCTGTCTGATATAAGAAGAATACTGAGTAATACAGCCGGAGTAACCGTTCAGGATAATCTTGATGTAAATGTTTATCCAATGCCAATATATGCCAACGGCAAAGATGATGTTTTTGTTGGTAGAATAAGGCGAGACATGTCACAACCAAATAGTCTCAATCTTTGGGTGGTAAGCGATAATCTTAGAAAAGGTGCCGCCACCAATACCATACAAATTGCAGAATATTTGGTATACAATAGTCTTGTTTAGTTCGGCGAATAATCCCCAACTAGTTTGATTTTAAAGTCTTCTTTTTGACCTTTCATTCTGTTGATTAAGAACTATTAAATAGTTATCTTGTGTGATAGTAATTTAATTTCTTAATAAATCACTCCAAAATGAAAAAAACAATCTTATTGTTAGCCTTAGTCTTTATTTTTGTATCGTGTAAAAACGATTCTAAATCTTTGAAAACTGTCAACGTTAACTATCCAGAAACTAAAACAGTAGATACTGTAGATACTTATTTTGGAGAGGAAGTATCCGATCCATATCGCTGGTTAGAAGATGACAGGAGCGAAGAAACTGAAGAGTGGGTAAAAGCACAAAATGAATCGACATATAGTTTTTTGGATAACATTCCTTATCGAGAAGAGCTCAAAGAACGACTTACCAAAATATGGAACTACGAAAAGATTGGTGCACCATTCGTAGAGGGTGATTACACTTATTTCTATAAAAATGATGGGCTTCAGAATCAATATGTAATCTTCAGATATAAAAGTGGTGAAGATCCAAGTACCGCTGAGGTTTTTCTTGACCCAAATACATTTAAGGAAGACGGAACCATTTCGCTTGGTGGTTTAAGTTTTTCAAGGAATGGGAAAACACTAGCGTATTCCATTTCAGAAGGAGGTAGTGATTGGAGAAAAATCTTAATCATGGATGTTGAGTCCAAAGAAATTATTGAAGACACTTTGGTGGATATTAAATTTAGTGGTATGTCTTGGTACAAAAACGAAGGGTTTTACTATTCAAGTTATGACAAACCTAAAGGAAGTGAGCTGTCTGCCAAAACAGATCAACACAAGGTCTACTACCATAAACTTGGCACCAATCAGTCAGAAGATAAGTTAATCTTTGGAGGAATTCCCGAAGAAAAGCATCGCTATATTTATGCTGGTGTCACTGAAGATGACAGATTTTTAATTATAACGCCAAGAGTATCTACTTCAGGCAATAAATTGTATATAAAAGATCTTACCATTCCTAATGCACCGTTGGTCAAAATATTAGATCATACCGACTCGGACTCTAACATAATTGAAAATGTAGGGTCAAAATTATATATAATGACAAATCTTGATGCGCCAAATCGTCGTGTAGTTACGGTTGACGCCTCTAATCCTAAACCTGAAAACTGGGTAGATTTTATACCTGAAACAGAAAATGTACTAAGTCCATCCACTGGTGGTGGTTATTTCTTTGCAGAATATATGATAGATGCGGTTTCAAAAGTGTATCAATATGACTATGATGGCAAATTAGTGAGGGAAGTAGAATTACCAGGAGTTGGCTCTGCGGGTGGATTTGGTGCCAAAAAAGAAGAAAAGGAACTTTATTATTCATTCACAAACTACACTACTCCTGGAAGCATTTATAAATATAATATCGTAGAAGGAACTTCTGAGCTCTATAGAAAACCAAACATAGATTTTAACTCCGACGATTATGAGAGTAAACAGGTGTTTTACAATTCAAAAGACGGAACTAAAGTGCCTATGATTATTACCCACAAAAAGGGCTTAGAATTAAATGGTAAAAACCCTACTATTCTTTATGGTTATGGTGGTTTTAATATTAGTCTTACTCCTAGTTTTAGTATTACAAATGCTGTTTGGATGGAGCAAGGTGGTATATATGCCGTTCCAAACTTACGCGGCGGTGGAGAATATGGAAAGGCGTGGCATGATGCCGGAACTCAAATGAAAAAACAAAACGTTTTTGACGATTTTATTGCTGCTTCAGAATACCTTATTGACAACAAATATACCTCGTCAGAATACTTAGCTATAAGAGGTGGCTCCAATGGTGGCTTATTGGTTGGTGCAACAATGACGCAACGTCCTGAATTAATGCAAGTGGCCTTACCTGCGGTCGGTGTACTAGATATGCTTCGTTACCATACCTTCACAGCTGGAGCGGGCTGGGCTTATGATTATGGTACTTCTGAAGATAGCAAAGAAATGTTTGAATATCTTAAAGGCTATTCTCCAGTGCATAATGTTAAAGAAGGTGTCGAATATCCAGCAACACTTATAACTACAAGTGATCACGACGATAGAGTGGTTCCTGCCCATAGCTTCAAATTTGCTGCTGAACTACAGAGCAAACAATCTGGTAATGCGCCAACATTAATCAGAATTGAAACTGACGCTGGTCACGGTGCGGGAACACCGGTTTCAAAACAAATTGAACAGGCAACAGATATATTTGGATTTACCTTGTATAATATGGGTTTTGATGTTCTGCCAAGTAAAACCAATAAAAAAATAAGAGGATAATCTCCTAATTAATTTTTTAATTAATAAAAGGTTGGTTTTGGTCAAATTCATTCTGAGTGAATAGATTAATAAAAAAAGATTAGCTTTAAGGGCTAATTTTTTTGCAATAGGTAGGAGAATCCGAAGTGTTCTTGTTAAACTATTGTACTATTATCCTTTATGAAAATAAAATACGGTTCTATACTGATTGGCCTACTTTTGCTGCTTCAGTCTTGTGGTAAAGATGAACCTATTATCGTTTTACAAATTGAAACAAATTCAGACGCAGTTGTACTTGAACAAAATTCACAAGTTGAGATTTTTATATTTCAGAATGATATTAATATTCCTACTGAAGGGCAATTATCATTCTCAAATCCAAACAAAGGATCCCTAGGCATAAATAATAACGATACGCCTAATGACATTAGCGATGATAGTTTATTTTTTGTTGCAACACCTAATATTATCGGTGAAGATTCCTTTCAGTATACAGTTTGTGACAACTTTAATAGCTGTAAGACCGCAACTGTTAGTATAACAATTACGTCGCTATCTGTTGTGAATGTTTTTGAAGATACGCCTCACCAAACCTTGTCTGAATATAATTTTTTTGAAGGTGATTTAAGCAATTTAAACCCCACATTTGGTGTAATACCATACGATCTTAATTCGCCATTATTTACAGATTATGCAAAGAAAAAGCGGTTTATTTGGATGCCAAATGCAGTTAAAGCAAATTACATAGATGACGCTTCGCCATTAGAATTTCCTACAGGTACCTATTTAATCAAAAACTTCTACTACAACACAATTCAGCCCAATAATACCACCAAAATACTCGAAACAAGATTAATGTTTAAAACAATTGAGGGATGGGATTTTGCCAATTATTTATGGAATGATGAACAAACAGAGGCTTATTTTAGCAACCAAGGAAATCTAATAGATTTAACTTGGCTAGAAGGTGAATCAATTAAAAGCACAACCTATAGAATTCCTTCTAGGGCAGAATGTTTTACATGCCATAATCAACTGGATAACCCGACTCCAATCGGATTAAAGCCTCAAAACATTAATAAAGATTACAGCTATTCAACAGGGGTTGAAAATCAATTGAGAAAACTAATAGATGTTGGCTATTTAAACTCAAATATCTCAGGAACTATTGAAACAAGCGTAGCTTGGGATGATTATTCACAACCTTTAGAATTAAGGGTTAGATCATACCTAGATATTAATTGTGCGCATTGCCATTCTGATAGTGGTCATTGCAATTATAGACCTATGCGTTTTGCCTTTAATTTAACCGATAATCCAGAAAATATAGGCGTTTGTGTAGAACCTGAAACACAATTCATTCCAAATTCAGATATTGTAAAACCCAATAATACCGAACTTTCAATCTTATTTTATAGACTGAGTACAACCGATGAGTCATTTAGAATGCCATTGCTTGGTCGTACTATAAACCACAGAGAGGGTATCGCTCTTATAGAGCAATGGATAAATTCTCTTGATAACTGCAATTAAATCAATATTTAGCATGAAAAAAATTACGCTATTTATCTTAACTACTGTTCTATCCTGTTTTTTTGGTAATGCTCAGTATGTCTTTAGTCCTATAGAAGGACCTATAAATGTTGCGCAGGGCGCACCTGTTACTTACAACCTTAATGACATTGCGAATTCAGCTGGTGTTACGATACCTGCTTCGGGAACTTACAACTCATTTAGAGTGTCGGTAGAATGGTCTGAAGGATCAGGAATACCTTGGTCTATTGAGGCCGATTTAACATTTATAACAAATTCAGGTTCCGTAAATATTGACCCTCCAACTTCTGGTGGTCAAAGTTCAACCAGTAATACAACATTGACTTTTGAAGGTGATTTGCCTGGCCTTTATGATCCTGCTTCAGATGGTTATATCGATTTAATTTTTAACCAGAGTTACAGTGGCTCTAATGCAGATTGGTCCAATATTGTTGTTACGCTTTATGAATCACCTTCCTGTCCTAATCCCACAAATTTAATGGCAGTAAATATAACAGACGTTTCAGCGGACCTAGTATGGACAGAAGTTGGGGCTTCAACGTCTTGGAATATAGAATGGGGATTAAGTGGTTTTTCTATAGGTACAGGAAATACAGCTTCTAATGTTACCTCAACGTCTTACAGTCTTGTAGGATTAACTCAAGGAACAAGCTACGATTTTTACATTCAAGCAAACTGTGGTAACGGCGAATTTTCAAATTTTGTTGGGCCAGTCGGTTTTTCAACAATAATACCTGCTAGAATCAATTTTACACAACAGTCTGTTACTTTAAATAGTGGCGGTTTTGCAACTGCTATAGTGGATATGAATGGAGATAATCTAGACGATATCGTTGGTGTACAGGCTAATAATATTAATATAAAACAGCAAAATCCTGATGGTACTTTTACAAATTTAAATATCACCACACCTACGGCAGACTATACACCAAGCTGGAGTATTGCGGCGGCAGATTACGACGCAAATGGTAAAACCGATTTGCTATATGGAGCCGGAAGTGGCGTAACTTTTATGAGAGCAAGTAATGATGGAAATAGTTTTACCCAACAATCTACCACAGAATACGTTTTTTCGCAACGTTCTAATTTTGTAGATATTAACAACGATGGATTTCTAGATGCATTTGTATGTCATGATGTACAGCCAAATGTTTATTTTATAAATGATGGCACAGGAAACCTGGTATACTATCAGTCGGACGTTACGCCTGGAGCACCATTTGAATTAGGGAACTTCGCCTCTGGTGGAGATTATGGTTCAATTTGGATAGATTATAATAACGACAGAAATATGGATCTGTTCATCGCTAAATGTGGTGGCTCTGAAGAGCGCAGAACAAACGTTATGTATACCAATAATGGCGATGGTACTTATACAGAAAATGCGGCAGATATTGGTTTAGCAGACCCTATGCAAACTTGGTCTTCGGCATGGGGAGATTTTGACAATGATGGTGATATGGACGTATTTGTAGGTGCAAGTTCTGGAAGTCATAAGTTAATGCGTAATAATGGATTTTCGGACGATGGTGATCCCAGCAACGACTATACCTTTACAGATGTAACGTTAGGCGCTGGTGTTTCAAGCGCCCCGACGGGCTGGGAAAGTTCTGCATTCGATATAGACAACGATGGCAACCTAGATATTATAGCTAACGGCACGTTACTCTTTGGCAAAGGCGACCTTACTTTTGAAGATGCCGATCCCAATCAAATCAACTATAAGAATGGAAGCTTTGGAGACCTAAATAACGACGGATTTATTGATGCTTATTACAATCAGCTCATTTATTATAACCTTGGAAATAGTAACAACTGGGTGAAAATAAATACCAATGGAATGGGGCACCAAACACCCAACTATAGTAATATTAACGGTATTGGTGCGCGTGTTGAAATTATTACTCCATCTGGCACACAAATTAGAGATGTAAAAAGTGGCGAAGGATTTGAGTTTATGAGCACCCTTACGACACATTTTGGACTTGGCTCTGATACTACGATCAACGAAATAAGAATTTATTGGCCTTCTGGTGTTATAGATGTAGTTCCAAATCCCGAAATAAATACTACTCATAATATTGTTGAAGGGTCTTTTTCTTTAAGTATTGAGGATCAATCATTATCAGAATTCTATATTTATCCCAATCCCGTAAAGAATATATTAAGAATTAAAACTTTCGAAGTCTTAACAGAGAGAATTGCAACTATTTTTGATGTAACTGGCAAACGTGTTTTTAATCAAAGAATAAATGACAACCAACTTGATGTTTCCAATCTTCAAGAAGGTGTATATTTTCTTAGAATTGAATCTAATGGAAGAAGTATCAAGCTAAAGTTTATTAAGAATTAAAGAATAGTTCTGACTTTAATTATAAAAACCGCTTGAATAACGAGCGGTTTTTTTGTGGTATTTTTGCACATGCTTCAAGTAAAAAATCTTTCATTTGCTTATTCAACTAATCAGGTCCTTAAAGGCCTCAGTTTTGAGGTTAATAGAGGCAAAACCCTTGCGGTTATAGGCGAAAGTGGTTCTGGGAAAAGCACACTTCTAAAACTCATTTACGGTGAATTTGATATCAAAAAAGGCGAAGTATGGTGGGATAACAAACAAATTTTGGGTCCGGCGTTTAATCTTGTTGTAGGCTATGATTTTATGAAATTTGTTGCGCAGGAGTTTGACTTAATGCCATATACATCAGTTGAAGATAATATTGGGAAATTCCTCTCCCGATTCTATCCAGAAGAAAAAGAAAAACGCACCAATGAGCTATTAAAAGTTGTAGAGTTAGAATCTTTTGCAAAAAAAAAGGTGAAAAATCTAAGTGGTGGCCAAAAACAACGAGTGGCATTGGCAAGAGCCTTAGCAAAAGAACCTGAAATTCTTCTACTTGACGAGCCTTTCAGCCATATTGATAATTTTAAAAAACAATCATTACGCCGCAGTATTTATGAATATTTAAAAATCAATCAAATTAGTTGTGTGGTGGCAACCCATGACAAAAACGACGTCCTTGGATTTGCAGATGAAATGATTGTATTACATAAAAAAGAGGTTGTTATAAAAGATTCGCCAGAACGTATTTATAACGATCCTAAGCTACCCTTAGTAGCGTCTTTTTTTGGAGAATTTTCCGTAATAGAAGGTCAAATTTATTATGCACATCAATTAAAAATAGTACAACGATCTGAGCATAAGGCCGTGGTGAAGCAATCATATTTTAATGGCAATACATGGCTCGTTCAAGCTATTTATAACTCTGAGTATATTTTTTTGGAACACGAATTTGAAATCCAACCAAAATCAGAGTTTTATTTCAAGGTTATGAAGTGATCTATTTGTCAAATTTCTTTAGTAAAGCTGGTAAATAAAATATATCGGTGATCAACGCATTGGCAACAGTAACTGCACAAAGTAAACCAAAATCCTGTACAGAAGGTGTCACGCTTGAGGCAATAATTAGAAATCCACCAACTAATGCAATTGTAGTAGATAGTAAAGCTCCACCCGTGTAGTGCATGGCATTATTCATTCGACTCTCTACTGGACCAGTTATCGTTTTGCTTTTTCTGTATTTATGTACCAAATGTATAGTATCATCCATAGCTATACCAAGCATAATTGGTGTTATCATAGCCGTTGTAACATCTAAGGGTATGTCTAAAAGACTCATAAAAACCGCAAGAATTGCTAATGGTAATATGTTAGGAATTAATACTAAAATTGTCGTTCTAAAGCTTTTGATAAAGACCAAGAGACATAAAAACGCTACAAAAAAAGCAGCGAAAAATGACTTAAATTGTGTCTCTAATATAAAGTTGTTTAGTTGTGCAAATACCACCGCAAAACCATTAATTTTTAATTTATAATCATCTTTATTGAATGACGCTTCAAAAGCGCTCTCGATATCCTCTAACACTTGTTCTAACTCCGATGTTCGCATTTCCATAAGTGTTAGCGTAAATCCTGCAGTTGATAGATCTTCTGAAAACAACTTAAAAAACCTATTTTCCTTGGCGTCCACAGAAGACAATGTCTGTTTTAATTTGGCTTCAGAAATGTTTGACTGAAACAAAACTGGCGTTCGTTTTTCAAGGAACGTTTTAATGGTCACTACTGAAACTGGATTTGAAATTAATGGATTAGCTTCTAGTTTATCCTGAAAATCTTCAAGTTGCTTTAAAGCTCCCCTGTTTAATATCGATTCTCCATTTGTTGTAGAAATATTTATTTGAAGTCTATTGCTTCCGCCTAATTCAACCTCAACAGCTCTTAGATCCTCTTTTGCCTTTCCTTCCGCAAGCAAATCACGCGAGTTCGTGTCTATTTTTACCTGAAATATTGAATACAAACCAAAAAGTAATAATGCCGTAAATAAGGAGATAATTGGCGTCTTGTATTGGGTTGTCAAACTATTTAGCCAATTTATAAAGCCTGATTGTGAAAGCGCTTTAAAGCTTAAAATTGGTTTTGCATTTTTAAAATCCAAGTTTATAAAACTGAAACCAATAATGGTAATCAGATAAACCAGAATGAAGCTTAACAACAATCCAATACAGGTAAAAACACCCATGTTTTTAAAGGCTGGTAAAGGTGATAAGTACAGCGCAAAGTAACCAACTAGTGTAGTAAGTGTAGTATAAAAGCAAGGTGTAATACTTTTTCTTAAGGCAAGTGCAATTAGCTGTACTTTTGATAGGTTATTGTTGAAAAGGCCTTCTTTGTGGTAAATATTTATAATATGGACTGCATCACTTACACTATAAACCATAAGTATTGTTGGGATTAGCATAGAAATCATATTGAGTGCAAAACCCATAGAAGTAATTAATCCAAACAAGAGGCTAATTGGTATAGCCACTGATAACAAGGCAACTAAAAGATAGCGCTTACTTGGCAACATAAACAACAACAAGACTGTAATGACTAGAATTGTTAGAATTCCGAAGATTAAGCTTTCTTTATAAATCCCTTTACTGTAGGCCTCATTTAAAACCGGTGGACCAGTTAAGTAATATTGAGGATATGAACTTTTTATAACCTTATTTATTTCCTTTACAACTTCTTGCCTATTTTCCTCTATTGTAGGCGTAGGTTTCATTTGGATGTAAAAAAATAGATTTTGATAATCTCCTGTGATAAGCTGATTAGAAATGTTTTCTAATTTAGAAAACAGGTTTTTCAGTCCTCTTTCGCTTCGTTTAGAACTATATAAATCATCTAATCTAATGCCATTATTAGCATAAATAGGATATTTTGCTTTGGCAAGGCTAAATGACGTATTTACATAAGGTAACGCTTCAACCTTTTTATGCAAAGCCTCCAATTTGTTGATTTCACTTTCATTAAGTGCCCCTGGAGTTCCATCTGGATTAGGTGTTGCTGGAAGCATTACTACAAATATTTCGTCAGAGCCGAAGTTGTTCTGAAAATCGATGTAGGCCATGTAGCTTGGGTCATCCTCTAGAAACCAAATAGAAAGTGAATTATCGACACTTAACTTTTGAAATGTCTGATAAGCCGAAAAACATATCAAAATAAAAAGAATAGCAATGCTTACTATTCTGAATTTAATGATGGTTGAAACTAACTTTTCAAGTCTTTTCATAACTTATGCTATAGCAATAGCTCCAAACTTTCCATGATGAGAAATGCTAATATTATACTTTTTTGATTTGTAGTAAATGAGTGGCACACCAAATGGTGTTTTAGCATATTTGAGGTTTTTCTCAAGGTATTTTCGTTCAGTGGCAAATAACTTTAAAGCTTCCTTTTCAAACGTTTTTCCCTGATTCATATGAGATATGTTTTCCAAGTTTATAACCTTAGAAGTCGTTAGTTTGTTCTTTAATCGTGCCTCAGAAAGAATATAGTGAATGGTCGTTTTTGTATTTGTTTCACACAGAAAAGATTTATATCTAACGGTTTCCCCATTTTTAAGATTACAGGTAAAGGCTTTAGGATTGTAAAAGCGGCTTGGACATACTTGAGTATACAGTTTATATGCCGCCTCTTTCATGCTCCATAATTTCCAAACCATTATTGTAGGTTCATTTGAGGCGTATATTAATTGCTGTTCCTGTAAGTTAAATATCTTATCGAGATATCTTGGTCTTTGCCAGTCAGATTGCCTTTTGGCCAATTCAATATCAACAATATCATTACCCACCATTAACTATTAAGTTTAGACGTCACTATGGCCATGGCAGACCTTACATTGAGCATTTGCTCCATATCTTCATTTTCAAGACGAATATTAAACTCGTCCTCGATGTCTAAAATGATATCAACCAAATTTGCGGAATTTATCTTCAGATCATTCACAAAATCTGTGTCTTCCGTTAAATTTTTAAAGGCTTCCTCATCTTGTACATAAGGAGCAATAATTGGTTTTAATTTGGCAATTAATTCGTCTTTGTTCATAGCAATATGTTATTAAACAAAGTTACGCCATAAATCGTTTAAATAAAACACATGCATTAACATCGCCAAACCCAAAACTTGCCTTTGCAAGCACATTAAAATTTTGTACTTGTGATTCAAGTGGAATCTTACCACTATGTACTAATTTTTGAATTTCAGGATGAAAATCTTCACAGTTGATATTGGGAGCAACAAACTGTTCTTTAATTTGAATAATACTAGCAACGCACTCTATGGCACCAGCAGCGGCTAAGCAATGGCCAACCAAAGATTTTGTTGAATTTATAAATGGAAAATCTTCTCCTTTTCGATTTAGGGCTTCTGACCAATTTTGGATTTCTAGAGCATCTTTTGTTGTTGCTGTAAGATGTCCATTTATAACATCTACTTCTGAATTTTTAACCTTAGCATTTTCTAATGCCTTTGAAATACATCGTTTTACAGCCTCTGGATTAGGTGCCGTCAATGTACCTCCATTACGTTGTCCGCCCGAATTGACTTCGCCGCCTAAAACCTCTGCATATATCTTAGCGCCACGCTCCAGAGCACTTTCTAACGATTCAAGAACTAAGGCACCAGCACCACTTCCAGGCACAAAACCTGATGCCGTTGCGCTCATTGGGCGCGAGCCTTTCTCTGGCTCCGTATTATGTTTGTAGGTCATAACGCGCATGGCGTCAAATCCGCCCCAAACATACGGACCATGATCACTACAGCTACCAACAATCATACGTTTGGCTTTCCCATTTTGTATTCTATCATGGCCTAATATTAAAGCCTCTGTTCCTGTGGTGCATGCAGATGAATTTGTAGTAACCTGGTTACCCAATCCTAGCATACCACTGAGGTAAGCACTGACACCACTTGCCATAGTTTGTAATACAACTGTACTTCCCAAGCGTCTTACATTACCTTCATCTAATTTGTAAATAGCTTCACGAAATTTTTCCACACCTGAGGTTCCTGTTCCAAATATGAGGCCGGTGTCATAGTCGAGTTCTGAGTCTTCATTTACATCAAACCCAGCATCTCTCCATGCGTCGATACCCGCAATACAGCCGTACAAAATTCCAGAACTGTTAAAGCCACGTAGTTGTAAATCGGTGAAATATTTTGATTTTAATTCGTCCGAGATTATAGGAATACCTCCAATTTGACATGAAAAATTTAGGTCCTTGAGTTCTTGATGAAATGAAATTCCAGAAGTGCCGTTTTTAAGCGCTTTTGTAAATGCTTCAATTCCTACTCCATTTGGTGCAACTACACCTAGGCCTGTTATGACAACTCGCTTTGTCATACTTTAAGCATTCCAGAAATTAATCCTTTAGCCACTAACTCTTCCTTTTTGTTCAGCATTTTTACGTTACATTTTAATTTGTTGAACCGAAACACCTCCTTCTCAGAAACTACTGTCACTTTCTCTCCTGGTAAAACTGGTAAATAAAAATCCATTTGACTTGCTGTTAAGGCTATTTGCGGTTGTTTGGTTTTATTCAATTCGTCTGCTAACAAATAAATTCCTAAACATACGAGTCCAATCTGTGCCATACACTCCGTTAAAATAACGCCAGGAGTAATTGGATTATCTTTAAAATGACCTTCATAAAAAAAAGCATCTTGTTTAAAGGTATAATGTCCAGTAACTCTAGACTCAGAAATATTATCGATGCCGTCGACAAAAAGAAACGGATCTTCGTATGGCAAAAGATGTAAGAGTTCTTCTGTTGTCATATTAGCTTAAATGTTCACCTCCATCAACAGGAATGATTGATCCTGTTATCCAAGAAGCCTCATCCTTGATTAATAAATATACTACGTTCGCTACATCCTCGGGTGTGGTTAAACGCTTATTAGGATTACGCTTTTCACTACGGTTTATAATTTCATCACTTCCGGGAATTAATCTTAAAGAAGCTGTATCTGTTACCCCTGCTTGAATACAATTAGCTTTTATACCATGTAAGGCAAACTCAAGTGCGATGTTTCTAGTTATGGCTTCAAGCGTAACTTTTGCTGCCGAGACAGCTGCATAGTTTTGCCAAGCTTTTGAATTACCTTCACTTGTGAAGCTAATTATCCGTGCATCCTTTGAAAATAAATTAGCATCAAAAAGAGATTTAAACCAATCATATAAACTTATACCCATAGCTTGAATGGTGAGTGCAAAATCATCATTTTTAAGCTCGATATTTTGATCAGACACCATCGGTTTTAAATTCCCCTTAGCAACACTATGAACTAAGGTTTTGATTTTATCCGTATCCCTAAGCAATAATTTGAATTCATTAATAACCTCAGCTCGTTTTTCAGGTTTAAAAGCGTCACAATTAAATGATTTGAATTGAATGCCGTTTTGTTTAATGAATTCAAATTCTCTAGTAATAGCCTCTTGTTGTAGTCTAGGATTACGATGCACAATACAAATATTGAGGCCGTGTTGTGCCAATTTTTTAGCAGTCGCCAATCCGAGACCACTACTGCCTCCTAAAATAAGTGCCCATTCATTTCTGTCTTTAAACTCTCTCATATCACCATTCTAATAATATGCGTTGCGCCGAAAATCCTGGTCCAAAACTTAGCATTAAACCTTTATCACCTTCTGGTAAATTTCTATCCATAAATCGTTCTAGCACATAGAGTACTGTGGCACTACTCATGTTGCCATAAAGTCGCAAAACCTCTTTGGTGTCGTCAATACTTTTGCCTAAATCACCAAACAAATCCTCAACTGTTTGAACAATTTTTTTACCTCCTGGATGAAAAACTAAATGATCAATATCTCCGATAGTTAAATTATTCTGTTCTAAAAACGGATGAATAATTTTTGGGAAATGGTCTGAAATAGTTTGTGGTACGGATTGATCCAATACCATTTGAAGTCCAGAGTTGCGTAATTTAAAACCCATCATATGTTCTGCACCATAAAAATGGTACATAGCTTCATTTAAAATTTCAGGACCTTTATCGTCGTCGTGAGATGATAAAATTACACTGGCGCAACCATCACCAAAAATCGCTGCGCTAACAATATTAACCATTGAGTAATCGTCTAATTGAAAGGTTGCTGTTGGTGACTCTACCGCGATGACTACCGCACGTTTACTTGGATTGGCTTTTAAAAAGTTTTTTGCATATAAAATTCCCGAAACCCCTGCGGCACAACCCATTTCGGTGACTGGCAAACGGACAATATCTTGTTTCATCTTCAACCTATTGATAAGAAAGGCATCTAATGAAGGTATCATAATTCCCGTACAGGACACGGTAATAATATAATCAATATCTGTAGGTTGTAAATTTGCTTTATCTAGGGCCTTAACAAGACTTTGTTCAGCCAACTTTACACATTCACGCGCATATAGATCGTTTTTCTCCTCAAAAGATGTTTTCAGAAAAACCTCTTCAGCATCCATTATGGAATAACGCTTATCAACAGCGGCATTTTCAAAAATTTTTAAAACTTTGCGCTTAAAACGTTCTTCTTGCCCTTCTAACCAAAGTTCAACATAGGGTAAAATATCTTTGGTCTCTCTAGTATATTTTGGTAGTTGTTTTGCAACCGTTGTAATTCTTACAGCCATTTAAGTTCTAATTAACCATTGGTAACGGAAAGCCCATTTCCAGCGGATTTGTGAATTGAGTTGTAATTGATCTGAATAGCTTTCCAAGTCTTTGCGCTTAAATGCTTTCAAAATTGATGTTAAACCATCTTGTACTATCATATCATTAGAAATAACCAGTCCCAATAAATTGAACAATCCATAAGCTAACTTACTTCGATGTAGGTCATTTACCACAATACCGATACTGGCTCTTGAAGTAAATAGCTTTAATAGATGTTCAATTTCTTCAGATTTAAAATGATGTAAAAAAAGAGTCGATAGTGCTATATCAAAATTTAAAACTTCAAATTCTTCAGAAAAAATATCAAGGTGTTGAAAACTTAATTCGTCATATTCACTAGATAATTCCCGTGCATATGCAACGGCATCTTCATTGGCATCAATACCAACAAGTTTGAACTTATAGCCGTGTCTTCTTCCATAATCTGCCAATAACCTCAGCATATCACCGTGGCCACATCCAAGATCAATTATAGTAAAGGTTCTCCTTCTGCCCTTGTTGTTCAGGAGCTGTCTTACACCATTCAGAGTAACATGATTTCCGCCTAGCCATTTATTGATTTTACCAAGTTTATCGAGTGTATCGCGTAACAGTTCTCCCTTCATGGAAAAATCATCCATAATTTCGGTAGCATCGCTTCTATATGTAGTATCAATAAATAAACTCATTATATTTTTATAGGTTTACCATGTGTCATTCTTATGATATGAGGCACTAGAAATGGTAACCATCTTAAAAGTACGAGTAATTTTGGCGCTAACCAATCTTGCCTAAATAAATACGCGATGATGTGCCCAACTTTAAGCCTTAGCCCAAAAGTCTTTTTCCACGATTTTGTATAGGTGTTCTCAAGAATTTGACGTGTTGGAATTTTATTATTTAAATAATCAATCATTAAATCTGAAGCTATCTTTGCACTACGCATAGCCATTCCCATACCATTACCACATAAAGGATGAATCATTCCAGCAGAGTCTCCACACATTAACATATGGTTTTCTACGGGCTTTTTGGTTTCAAAAGAAATCTGGCTTATGGTAAATGGATTCTCAAAAATTTGATCGGTGGATTTGAATAGTTGCTTGAGGGCTTTGTTCTCATAGACGACTGATTTTTGGAACTGATCAATATCCTTATATTTTTTAAAAGCATCAAAGCTTGTTATATAACAAAGATTTATATGGTTATTTTCAACCTTTGAGACACCACAATAACCGCCTTTAAAATTGTGCAATGCCACTTTATCTTCGGGAAATTCTCCCTTTGCATGTACTTTTACACCAAGATATGGCGACTTCTTTTTGATAAAATCTCGCTTAAATTGAACATCGAGGTTAGAACGTTTTCCAAAGGCACCAACGACAAGTTTCGAAGAAATTGAACCGTTTGATTTCATTTTGATTGTAAAAATATCTTCGTGAAACTGTACGTCAATAACCGTATCATGAATGACTTTTACACCAGTATTTTGGGCAAGCAAAAAGAGCTCATGGTCCATTTTGAAACGGCTTATTCCAAAACCCCCTAAAGGTAATTTGGCTGAAATACTCTTATTGTTTTGGGTCGTGAGCTCAAACTCCGTAATGGATTTTGCGCCATGAGAAAAAGGGTTAAAACCAAGATACTCCAAGTAAGGTAATACCTCATTTGAAACGTACTCACCGCAGACCTTATGCTTAGGATAGTTGTTTTTCTCAATTAAAATCACTCTGAATTGATCCTTTGACAAATGAATAGCGCAGCATAAACCTGCCAGACCTCCGCCAACTACAACCACATCAACAGATTCTGTATTCATGGTAGATCTAGATAATGCTTAACTTGTATTTTTACCGTTTTGCCCATTACAAAACTGCTTCCTCCAACATCAAAATCACGTCTATTAATCTCGAAGCTAGACGAGATTATCTTTTTGTTATTCTGTATCTCAACCAAAACGGGAATTGTGATTGCCTTCGCTCTACCCTTTATCGTTAAATTGGCTGAAATCGAGTAATCACTATTCGTTTCCTTCTTTATTTTTGTGCTTTGAAGTATGATGTGCTCAAACTTAGCTTGATGAAAATAATCCTCTTTGAGCAGGTGTTCGTCTCTACTGTCAATTCCGGTTTCAATGGATTCAACATCAATCTTACCATAAATTGATACTAAATTACCATCAGTATTGAATTCTGTGTTGATTTCAAAAATATTAAAATGCCCATCTACATTAATACCTAGATTTCTAATGACAAAATCAATAGAACTAGTTGTCTGAGCGTTCCCTAAAAAAGAAACAAGGATAATCAAAACGTGAACCAATCTAACCACAATAGGTGTTTTACTTGTGAAGTTACGATAGTTTTTAAAGCCAATAAAGTAATTGCTTCTTTTTAAAGAATTTTTGTGATTGTTATTTCCTCATTACGAAATAAAAAGGATTGGTCTGTTGTTTTGCCGGCTATCAGTGTAGCTATTGGTGACGCCATTGAAATGGCAAAAAAATTTTGATTCTTAAGTTGTATTTCACCTACACTTGTACTTATAAAATAATTTGACAACGTGGTAAAGACAATGCTGCCAAGTGCGACTTTGCTATGCACTTGTCTTGGATTAATTTTATTTAAGATTTCAAATTGTTTTTGAATTTCTGCTAATTGTTGTCCGGCTTTTTCTCTTTCTAGCTGTAGCATTGCCCTACCCGTTTCATGCTTATCACCTGCCGTGTTCTTGGTCTCTGAAAGCAAAGCGTTCTGAATGCCTGAAATCGTTGTTTGAATAACTTTCAGTCTATCATTAAGAATATCTTGAGTACAGTTGTAGAGCTTTTGCTTTAAATTCATTCGATTAAATTTGCCAAATCCTTACCCACAATACTTCCAATGGCAACACCCATACCACCAAGCCTCACACCGCAGAATATATTATTACCCATTGGTTTAACTATAGATTTTTTCTGGTTTCCTACTCCCATAATACCAGACCAGCTATGTTCAATTTCAAATTTGTGACTAGGAATAATTGTCGTTTTTAATAATTCCTCGAGTTTGTCCTGAATCAATTCTGTTTCACCAAATTCTGTAGTTTCTTCGCCCTTAAAATCTAAGTTACGGCCACCTCCTAAAAGAATTCTATCATCAATATTTCTAAAATAATAATAACCTCTGTCTAAATGGAATGTACCCTTTATTTTCAAATTTTCTATAGGCTTTGTGATAAGTACTTGAGCACGTGCTGGTTTCACTTTCTCTTTTATTAGTTCACTTGCGAAGCCATTGGTTGCTACAAATACTTTTGAGGACTTAATCTCAAAAGCGTCAGTAATAATAATTGCTGAATTTAATCCATCCTCGATCGCATTTACGTGGCAATTATTCAATACTTTAATTCCGGAGTCAGAGGTTTTCTTAAGTAAGGACGCCATCATTTTCCCAGTATCAATTTGTCCTTCAAATTGGTTAAACACTAATGTATCCTCGATATAATTGAAGCCAAATGAATTTTCGTTAAATGAAAATACATCTTCACCGAACAAGGGCTTGAGGAACTTATTGATTGGATCCTTTGATTCCACGCATTTATGGTAAAGCGTCTCGTCTTCGTTCAAAAACAACTCATAACCTCCATAAGGCTTATAATCTATTTGATGGTCTCCTAGTGTCTCTCTTAAAAGCGCTAAACCGTTGATGCGCTTTGAAATTAACTGTAAAACCTCTTCTTCTGAATGATGTTCTAAATCATCGATAATTTCACTTAAGCTCCCAAAACATGCAAATCCTGCATTTTTAGTACTTGCACCTTGTGGTAATAAGCCTTTTTCTAACACAAGAATATTGGCATTGGGATAAATTCGTCTTAATTCGAGTGCACAACTCAAACCAACAATACCGCTGCCGATTATTGTAAAATCAACATCGGTTAACCACGTTTTTATTTCCCAATAGGATAAATTCATAACATAAAAAAAGCTCCTAAATTTAGGAGCTTTCTATTTAATCTTCAAGATCTTCTTTCATTTTAAAATCTTCCATGAATTTAGTGGTATAATTACCCGCTAAATAATCTGGATGATCCATCAGTTGTCTGTGGAACGGAATCGTAGTTTTTATTCCTTCAATAACGAACTCATCTAACGCACGTTTCATCTTATTAATTGCCTCTTCTCTTGTTTGGGCTGTTGTAATTAATTTGGCAATCATTGAATCGTAATTTGGCGGAATACTATAGCCAGCATAAACATGAGTATCTAAACGAACACCGTGTCCACCAGGAGCGTGTAAAGTGGTAATTTTTCCAGGAGAAGGTCTAAAGTCGTTATACGGATCTTCTGCATTTATACGACACTCTATGGAGTGTAAGTTTGGTGTATAATTCTTTCCTGATATCGGAACTCCGGCTGCAACTAATATTTGTTCTCTAATCAGATCAAAATCAATAACCTGCTCGGTGATTGGATGCTCAACTTGAATGCGTGTATTCATTTCCATGAAGTAGAAATTTCTGTGTTTGTCTACCAAAAATTCCACTGTACCTGCACCTTCGTAATTAATATATTCGGCTGCTCTTACCGCGGCCTTACCCATTTTGTCCCGAAGTTCATCTGTCATGAATGGCGAAGGCACTTCTTCCGTTAATTTCTGGTGGCGTCTTTGTATAGAACAATCTCTTTCGGATAAATGACATGCTTTACCTCTAGAGTCTCCAACAACCTGTATTTCGATATGGCGAGGTTCTTCAATAAGTTTCTCCATATACATATCATCATTACCAAATGCGGCTTTAGATTCTGTCTTTGCAGATTCCCAAGCTGCCTGTAAATTCTCAGCTTTCCAAACAGCCCGCATTCCTTTGCCTCCACCACCAGCAGATGCTTTAAGCATTACAGGATAGCCCATCTCTTTTGCCAATTTTTTGCATTCTTCAAAAGATTGGATTACACCATCACTGCCTGGCACGCAAGGCACTCCGGCAGCTTTCATTGTAGCCTTTGCGTTGGCCTTATCTCCCATTTTGGAAATCATCTCTTCTGATGCACCAATGAACTTAATACCGTGCTCCTCACAAATTTTTGAAAACTTCGCGTTTTCTGATAAAAAGCCATATCCAGGATGAATTGCATCTGCATTAGTAATCTCAGCTGCAGCAATAATATTTGACATTTTCAAATAAGATTCACTACTCGGTGCTGGACCTATGCAAACAGCTTCATCGGCAAATTTAACATGCAAGCTGTCAGCGTCTGCAGTTGAGTATACTGCAACTGTTTTTACACCCATTTCTTTACAGGTTCTAATAACACGTAATGCTATTTCACCTCGATTGGCAATCAATATTTTTTTGAACATAACTTTTGGTTTAAAAATTCAACTTCCAAACACCAAATTCCAAATAACTGGTTTTGGATTTGTGGATTGGAATTTTCAATTGTTATGAAGGGTCAACCAAGAACAATGGCTGATCAAATTCAACTGGAGAAGCATCATCTACAAGAACTTTAACGATTTTGCCTGTTACCTCGGACTCAATCTCGTTAAACAGCTTCATTGCCTCAATAACACATAGTACATCACCTTCTCTAATTTCTGTTCCAACTTCGACAAATACAGGTTTATCAGGTGATGGTTTACGATAAAACGTTCCTATAATAGGAGATTTTATGGTTATATATTTAGAATCTTCAGCTACTGGAGCTGGAGTACTAGATGCTTCAGAGGTGACAGGTGCGGGAGTTGGTGGCGCTGGTTGAGCCACAACTGGCGCAGCTGCTTGCATAGGCACTTGTTGCACAATTGTTGTTTCATTTTCTGATCCTGTTCTAATGGTGATTTTAACGTCATCCATTTCAAGCTTAACCTCACTGGCACCTGACTTGGCAACAAATTTAATTAAGTTCTGAATTTCCTTTAAATCCATAGTGTTTAGATTTTTATGTTAGTTAGTTTAATGTTGTGTATCGTAGGCCCATTTATAATAAATAGAGCCCCAAGTGAAACCGCCTCCAAAAGCTGCAAATATTATGTTATCTCCCTTCTTTAACTGCGTTTCATAATCACGTAAAAGTAATGGCAAAGTAGCGGAGGTAGTATTTCCATATTTTTGTATGTTCATCATTACTTTTTCGTCTTCAAGTTTAATTCTATGCGCAGTTGCATCTATGATTCGTTTATTTGCTTGGTGGGCAACTAGCCAATCAACATCATCATTGGTTAAATTATTTCTTTTAAGGATGCGCTCGGCCACATCGGCCATGTTAAAAACGGCATTTTTAAATACCGTTTTACCATCTTGGAATACGTAATGTTTTCCATCCTTAAATGTATTTTCGTTAATGGGATAAGAAGATCCTCCATATGTAGCTTGAAGAAATTCTCTCCCTTCTCCATTACTTCTTAGCAATTCATCTTGTAATCCCAAACTTTCATGGTTCGGTTCAAATAGTACAGCTCCGGCACCATCTCCAAAAATGATACAAGTTGCTCTATCCTGGTAGTTTATAAATGAAGAATTCTTGTCTGCTCCAATAAGCAATATTTTTTTATAGCGTCCTGATTCTATGTAAGCTGCTGCTGTAGACATACCAAATAAAAAACTTGAACATGCCGCTTCCAGATCGTATGAAAACGCATTTACTGCTCCAATTTTTGTTGCCGTATAGGCGGCTGTAGAGGCGGCTTTCATATCTGGGGTTGCTGTAGAAACAATAACCAGATCTATTTCTTTTGGGTCTAGATTAGTTTTTTGTATGAGGTCTTGAGCGGCTTTAATGGCCAAAAAAGAGGTGCCTTTTCCTTCTTCTTTTAGAATTCTTCTTTCTTTTATTCCAGTTCGGGTAGTAATCCACTCATCATTTGTGTCTACCATTGTTTCGAGTATTTTGTTCGTTAAAACAAATTCTGGAACGTAGCCTCCTACGGCTGTAATTGCCGCCGTGATTTTACTCATTATTAGCTTTTAGATTAATTAAAAATATTGAAAAAAGGCAGAAATTCTGTGGTTTTTGCCCTTTTTTCGGCAATTTTTGGCAAATTCTTATGCAAATTAAGTGGATTTTGCTCCATTTAAAAAATTAAAATAAAAAAAACGCTCACAAGTGAGCGTTTTATTGTATGCATGCATAATAGTTATGCTAAATTTTCTTCTTCAGACGTATTGTCAATAAGAACTTGACCCCTGTAATATAGCTTACCTTCGTGCCAATGCGCTCTATGATATAAATGTGGCTCACCTGTAGTTGGGCAAGTTGCTATTTGAGGAACAGAAGCTTTGTAATGAGTTCTTCTTTTATCTCTTCTTGTTCTTGATATTTTACGTTTAGGATGTGCCATTTCAAATGTTATTTATCCGTTAATAGTTTTTTTAAATTATTCCAACGAGGATCTATTTCCTCTGATTTTTTTGAATCATTTGGGTGTTTTGGACTCAATTCTTCTAATTTTGAAAGTATCTCAGATTGCAAAGTACCGTCCTCAATTCCTGGATGCACACGTTTCGCTGGTACCGCCAAAACAATTAATTCGTATATGTATTGTGCAACGTTGATTTCAAATTCTCCGTGAGGTACAATTAGAATATCTTCGTTATCATCGTTATAAGATTCTCCAAACTTAACCACCAATTTATACTTGTCCGAGATTGGTTGATTAAAAGGCTCGTTAGTAACATCACAATTAATGTTAACATCGCCTGTTGCAGTAAAATAGAGCTCTAACAACGTTGATTTCTTCAGGAATCTAATATCAATTTTGATATTAGCATCGTTAAAATCCTCATATCCAAAATTAGAAAAGAACGTATTATCAATTTGATAATCAAAATGGTGCTCTCCAATTTTTAGTCCTCTAAAAGGAATAAGAAATTTTTTCATTGCCTTCATTACCCACACATTTTGAGCGTGCAAATATATAAATTTTACTTTATTTTCCTCTAGATATTAACAAAAAATGTTTATATCTATTTTGTCACTTTCTTCAACGGGTTTTTACTGTAATGTCTGTATTCCTGTCTATTGCGGAAAATTTCAATGGCTGTGTATATTGCACGTTTGAAAGAAGTCTCATTTGCCTCACCTTTCCCGGCGATTTCATAGGCTGTTCCATGGTCGGGCGACGTTCTTACCCGGCCTAATCCTGCGGTATAATTAACCCCTTCTCCAAAAGCCAGTGTTTTAAAAGGAATAAGGCCTTGATCATGGTACGATGCAACAACAGCATCAAACGATTTATAAGTATTGGAACCGAAGAAACTATCTGCGGAGTAAGGTCCATAAACCAATTCGCCTTTATTTTTTATTTTTTCAATGGTTGGTCTTAATACTTCATCATCCTCTTTTCCAATAACACCACTATCTCCCGCATGTGGATTAACTGCTAGTACGGCCACTTTTGGTTTGGGTATGCCAAAGTCTTGCTTTAAGGATTTGAGTACAATATTAAGTTTGCTATTGATTAACTCTTCGTTTATGTGATTAGAAGCATCTTTTAAGGGCACGTGATCTGTTAGAAGGCCCACTCTCAAGTTATCTGACACCATAAACATCAAGCTTTTCCCTTCAAGTTCTTTGGCTAGATAATCTGTGTGCCCAGGAAAGTTAAAATCTTTGGATTGTATGTTGTGCTTGTTAATTGGAGCTGTTACCAATACATCTACGCTTCCCTCCTTTAACGCTTTGGTGGCTGCCTTCAGAGACCGTATGGCGTATTCTCCAATTTTAGTGTTTGCCCTGCCAAATTCTATCTTTACGGGCTCTTTCCAAACATTTACAACATTAACCTTTCCATGCACTACCTTATCTGCGTTATCTATATTGAAAAAACTTATTTTACTATTTAAATGATTTTTAAAGAATTGCATCGTTTTTCCAGATGCGAAAATTACCGGTGTGTTTAACTCTAGCATTCTCGTGTCTTCATAGGTTTTGATAATTATTTCAGGGCCAATGCCATTTAAATCCCCAACCGAAATCCCAACAATGATTTTTTTCTCCCGTTTCATACCAAATGATCCTATTTTTTAATTAAAAAACTACTCAGGAATTGTACTATGTGCGTAACTTTGTAAATGCAAATTTAACTAAATAAAGTACAACCATGTTTACCGGAATAATTGAAGATTTAGGAACAATAAAAAAGCTCGTTAAAGAAGGTAGTAACCTCCATATTACAATAGGTTCTTCTATTGCCTCTGAATTGAAGATAGATCAAAGTGTTGCTCATAACGGAGTTTGTCTAACAATTGTGGCAAAACAAGATAATGATTATACTGTCACTGCCATTCAAGAAACTCTGGACAAGTCTTCTTTGGGTGATTTAAAAGTGGGTGATAAGGTAAATTTGGAGCGCGCGATGATTCTAGGGGCGCGTTTAGATGGTCATATTGTTCAGGGACATGTAGATCAAACTGCAAATTGCACCTCTGTTACAGAAAAAGATGGTAGTTGGTTCTACACCTTTGAATATAATCCGAGTTTTAGCAATATTACAATTGAAAAGGGGTCTATCACAGTTAATGGCGTGAGCCTCACCGTAGTTAATTCAAAGCTTAATGAATTTTCTGTTGCAATAATACCTTATACTTATGAACACACAACATTTCACAGTATTAAAGTTGGTGATAAGGTAAATCTTGAATTTGATGTAATTGGTAAGTATGTTAAAAGACTGAACGAGTTACGTTTCTAAGTATTCTGTTTTTTAAGTCGTAAAATTCTATAAGCACCAAAGAAAATTGCTACAAAGAATAAGATTGCTACGCCGTTGTCAATTGGCAATCCAGGTGGAGGAGGTGGCATTGGAGGCGGAGGTGTCGCTCCCTGTGCCATAGACAAAAAGCCCATGAGAGAAAATAAGATTGAGGCTAACATATTTTTATTCTCCATATTGCTAAAAACGTTGTAAAAGTAACAAAAAAACTGAGCTCACAAAACAATTTAAACTAAAAAACGTCTTTTAACGGCAAATATTATCGACAAAGTGCAAGATAATGACAGGTGTTAGGGAAGAGTAGTCAATTATCAAACTTCAGGTTTTACAGCTAAAATTACATCAAAAATAATAGTATTGAATGAAAAAGAACTAATTATATAATACTATTTTAGAGCTCTAATGAGTTTATTGCACAGCATACTCTGAGAGCTTACCCGTGTAAATAAAAAAAAGACTCATGATTTTAATCAAGAGTCTTTTTAGATTGCTGTGGTCCCACCTGGGCTCGAACCAGGGACTTTCTGATTATGAGTCAGATACTCTAACCAACTGAGTTATAGGACCTGTTGGGGTTGCCAATTACTTTATTTCTAAAGAGTTTGCAATATTACTATATATTTTAATACTCTACAAGAAAAACAGCTCAATTTAGTCTGGACTGTCTTGACATAATTCAACCAACACACCGTTTGTTGACTTTGGGTGTAGAAAAGCAATAATCTTATTATCTGCCCCTTTTTTTGGTGTATCGTGAATCATTCTAAAGCCATTCAATTTTAGCCGTTCTATCTCTGCCTCAATATCGTCAACAGCGAATGCAATATGATGAATACCTTCACCTTTTTTTTCGATAAACTTAGCTATAGGGCTATCTTCATTAGTGGCCTGTAACAATTCTATTTTATTTGGGCCACACTCAAAAAAAGAGGTTTTAACACCTTCGCTCTCAACCTCTTCAATTTTATAATGCGGTTTGTCAAATAATTGTGCAAATAAATGGTTCGAAGAGTCTAGATCCTTAACGGCAATCCCAATGTGTTCAATTTTCTTCATTTTAACTATTTTGAATGGTAAAATTACAGCTTTATAAGGGGTTAAAAACATGATTTTTGTTATATAAAAATACTATTATCACTAAATATCATCTACTTTTGCACATATGGAGAGTAATAGACAGAAAAAAATAGCAACAGTCCTGCAACATGATTTAGTAGATGTATTGCAAAGGGCCGCATCAGAGGGTGGTCTCCGTGGGGTAATAATTTCTGTTAGCAAAGTAAACGTAACGGTAGATTTATCGATTGCCAAAGTCTATTTGAGTATTTTTCCAAATAAAGAAGCTCAGTCCCTCCTAGAAGGCATCAGATCTAATACCCCTTTAATTAGGCACGAATTATCACAGCGCACTAGGCATCAGCTTAGGCGTATGCCACAACTCGAATTTTTTATTGATGATTCATTAGAATATATTGATGGTATAGAACGCTCTCTTAAAGGTGATGAAAATCCCATAGATAATCCCGATTTATTAGGCAAGCGCAAAAAGTCTTAAGTGAATTTTTCCTTATATATAGCAAAACGATACCTTTTCTCAAAAAGCAGCAACAACGCAATTAATATAATGACTTTAATTGCGTCAGGCGGTGTAATTATAGCCTCTGCGTCCCTTTTCATAGTTCTCTCTGTTTTTGCTGGATTAAAGGACTTTAGTTTACAGTTTTCCTCTTTTGTAGATCCAGATTTAAAACTTTTGCCTTATACAGGAAAATCCTTTCATTTTACTGAAGAGAATTTAAACGCATTGAAGCAAATTAATGGAATTAACGCCCTTTCTTTCGTCGTTGAAGAACGCGTTATTATTAAATCTGAAAACAAAAACCTATTAGCAACACTAAAAGGGGTTGATGAGAATTACCTCAAAGTTACTGATGTTGATTCGTTGATCACTAAGGGACACTGGATCATAAGCGGAAACAATCAAGTCGTTTCGGGCTGGGGAATATCCAATAATCTCTCTTTTGGTGTTTTTGATTTTTTAAAACCACTCTCCTTGTACGTTCCAAAGCCAGGCAAAGGACAATTTAGCTCATTAAAAGGAGCTTATAATTCGGTTTCTGTAAACAATGTTGGGCTGTTTGATATAAATGAAGAGCTTAATAACGAATATATATATTCGGATATAGCAACTGCGAGAACACTCTTAAATTATAATAGTCATCAGTATTCGTCTATAGAACTAAAGTTAAAAGCTGATGTTGACGAAAACGCCCTAAGAAACGAAATACAAAGTCTGTTTCCTAATACGTTTGAGATTAGAAATAGACAACAGTTAAACGATGCCCTTTATAAAATGCTGAATACCGAAAACCTAGCAATATATCTGATCTTTACTTTGGTTATTATAATCGCCCTTTTTAACGTAATAGGAGCTATAATAATGATGATTCTAGATAAAAAACAATCTCTAAACACACTATTTAATCTTGGTTTGGATGCACTATCTATAAAATCTATTTTCTTTTTTCAAGGCAGCATAATGACTACTCTGAGTGGAATGATAGGTGTTGGCCTAGGTTTTGTAATCGTGCTTTTACAACAAAGCTTTGATTTGGTTATGTTAACACCAGACCTGCCATATCCGGTAAGGATAAAACTTGTAAATGTGATAATTGTAATTGCTACGATTTTAGTTTTAGGAATTTTTGCGTCAAAGATTGCCTCTCAGCGCATTAATAAGCAATTAATAAAAGCAGCGTAATCTAGGCGAACTGATAATTGGAAAACTTTTCTAATACCTCATCAAAGGCAGCAAAAACGTCCTTAGAATAATCGCTTGTAACCATCTTCATTCTGTATTCCTTAAAATTTGGGATGCCCTTAAAATAATTGGTATAGTGCCTTCTGGTTTCAAAAACGCCTAATTTTTCGCCTTTCCAATCAATAGACATTTTAAGATGACGTCGCGCTGCTTCGACGCGTTCTGGCATTGAGATAGGGGGTAAATGCTCGCCTGTTTTAAAAAAGTGTTTTACTTGCTTAAAAAACCAAGGATTACCAATTGATGCTCTTCCTATCATAGCGCCATCAAGTCCATACACGTCTCTCATTTCTACAGCTTTTTCAGGACTGTTAACATCTCCATTCCCAAAGACCGGTATGTGCATTCTGGGATTGTTCTTTACAGCAGCTATTGGTTTCCAATCTGCGCTTCCTTTATACATCTGTGCTCTAGTGCGACCATGAATAGAAATAGCTTTTATTCCAACATCTTGTAATCGTTCAGCAACTTCTACAATTTTTATTGAGTCGTGGTCCCACCCTAATCGTGTTTTTACAGTTACGGGTAAATTTGTGCGCTTTACCATTTCAGCGGTTAACTTTTCCATTAGGCAAACATCTTTTAATATCCCTGCACCCGCACCTTTGGATACCACTTTTTTTACAGGACACCCAAAATTAATATCAATTATATCGGGATTTGATTTTTCAACGATATCAATAGTTTGGAGCATGCTTTCCATATTGGCGCCAAAAATTTGGATGCCAACAGGACGTTCTTTTTCGTATATGTCAAGCTTCATGACGCTTTTGGCCGCATTGCGAATTAAGCCCTCACTAGATACAAATTCGGTATAAACTACATCTGCACCTTGTTCCTTACAAAGTGCACGAAACGGCGGATCGCTCACGTCCTCCATCGGAGCCAATAGCAATGGAAAATTTCCAAGTTCTATGTTGCCAATTTTTACCAAAGTGGATGGTTTTGGTGCAAAACTAATGTTTTTTAAAGAAAGTGTTAGTAGTTAACATCCACTATGCCAACAGACAAGGTAAGTTCTTCGCCTTGTGCGCTTATCACAGTTCCTTCAAAAACTGCGTTAAAAGAAAAATTGTTGCTAATTAGCGTATTAAATCTAAAATTATTTACTCCGGGATAATAGGGAAAATATTCAGTTCCATCTACTTTGATGACAAACTCCAAAAAGGTATCTATTCCTGTTACATTCTCAGGTACTTCAAAAGAAATGCTGTGGTTGCCAAATAAGGCCGCTCCATAGACTGATATTATCTCATTGGAATAAGAAATTGTTTTGTTTGCAAAATCAATGTTCTGCAAGCCCGCTGTTACCCTCAGCACATCAGCGGATAATAGGCCGCAATTGCCCAATTGATTAATAATAGCAGCCAAACTTCCGTCTGGGTCACCACATTCTAAAATTTGGTCCTCTAGTGCACGTCTGTAATTAAGGCAAGATTGAATGTCTTGATTGCTTTGGTTATATGCTATTTCTGCTTCGCGCGTGGCCTCTCTTAGTGTGCAATTGAACAAAGCAAAATCTTTTGTCCAAATAGAGGATGTTTTTTTAATTATTGTTGCACCATCTGAAATCGATGTGTTTGAATTAGTCAATGTTTCGTCTTGCCTAACAATAAGGGTTTCTCCATTTTCTGAAACTATAAAACTACTAATCTGTTCGCCCAGCAGATAAATCGTATTTTCTTCTTCTGCGGTAATATTAAATAACGATTGCTCGAAAACAACCTCTTCGCTATTTACTGAATAACCATATGTTGAATCAACATCTGCATTAGTATAAAAATTACTTGTTTGTTCAATGCCATTAACTCTCAGCCTAGCATTATAAGTATAATCACCTCTAACTCTAAAGTTATCATCATCAAAAGTTAAGGTGTAATTAGAAGCAGTACTAAATACTCTCATTTCCGTACTAGGTGATTGATCTTCGGCGCTGGGCAAATAAGATACCTCCGCATTAAACTCGACGAGATGCCATTCTCCAAGAATTCTCGGATTAAAGCTTAAGGCACTAATATCAAAGTCTACAGGTTCGTTGTCACAATTAAATGAAAACAACAACACAAATAGACAGCAGAATGTAGCTATCTTTTTCATTTGAAGAAAAGCAATCTTTTCCTCAAATTTAAGAAAAATCAAAATATCTCTATTTGCAAATAATTAGAACTTAACCTTGGTTTCGATTTTCTGGTCACCACGTAAAACCGTAATATCAGCTTCGTCGCCATTGTCAAATATAGAAAGTGCCCTCATGTAACTCATCATGTCCGTTACCATGCTGTCTCCCAGCTTAATCACAATATCTCCTTTTTGTATTCCCGCATTAAAAGCAGGAGTATCTTCCCTTGTACCATCTATACGCATACCTTCTCCGTCATACAAATAATCTGGAACAACACCCAAACCAACCTTAAATCGTGGTGTTTCTTCGCTTTCATTCTTTGTTGTTCTAAAGGCCAATTCACCATTATCGTCTAAATCTGAAATTATATCAAAAATATAATCTGAAATTAGGCTCATACCTTTGTAATTCAGCTTATCAGAATCGTCGCTTGGTTTATGATAGTCTTCGTGTTGACCAGTGAAAAAATGTAAAACTGGGACATCTATTAAATAGAATGATGTATGATCACTTGGTCCTACCCCGCTTTCATTTTCAATGAGCTTAAATTTTTCATTATGTGAATTTATGGTTTGTTTAAACAACGGTGAAGTACCAACACCATAAACCGCAAGTGTATTATCGTTTTTTAAGCGACCAACCATATCCATATTAATCATGTAATTGATAGATTCCGCAGAAATTGTAGGGTTTTTGGAAAAATAATTTGAACCTAACAATCCCATTTCCTCTCCAGAAAATGCCAAAAACATATAGTTGTTTTTATCCCTTATTTCTGATTGGTCGTTTTTGATTTTTAACCTACTTGCAAGATTTAATAATACCGCTACCCCACTTGCGTTGTCATCAGCTCCATTATGCACCGCTTTTTCTTCACCTCGATAAAGCGAACCTTCGCCACCATATCCTAAGTGGTCGTAATGCGCACCAATAATAATTGTTGTTTCCGCATTATTATTTATATAACCGATGACGTTATTCCCTGTGATTGTACTGTCTGAATTTTTACTAAACTCAACTTCTTTATGCGGATCTGTTTTTGGTTTGAAAGAAAAGGGTTGTAAAAAACCGTCTGTACCTTTTGGTTCAAGACCAATTTCTTTAAATCTGGAAACCAAGTATTTAGAAGCCTTTTCTTCACCTTCTGTCCCTGTTTGTCTTCCTTCAAGTTTATCGTCGGCTAAAAAGACAACATCTTCCTTAATTTTATTTACTGCAACCTGAGGTTTGTTCTTACAGGCCCATAATCCTGCTAAAACAAATAAAAACACTATTTTTTTCATTTTGAAGTCTTATTTTTGCGCAAAATTAGGCAATAAATGCCACTTATTATAATTGATTGCGATGAATAGAATAGTTATTTTACTATTGGTTTTGGTAACGTTTTCAGCATGTAAAAACGATGCTTCAAAAGCACCAAACAACCGAGTTGAGATTGAAGCAGATTCAACAATTACTAATCCATTAATATACCCTGAAGAGAAAAACTTTAAATCACTAAGACAAGTTACTTTTGGTGGAGATAACGCTGAGGCCTATTGGAGTTTTGACGATAAACAGTTGGTATTTCAATCAAACAATCCAAAATGGGGTGTGAGTTGTGATCAAATGTTTTTAATGAATGCAAACGAAACCCTTTCGGATTCAATTGCGCCTCCGATGCTGAGCACAGGAATGGGGCGAACAACCTGTTCTTATTTTTTACCTGACAATAAACATATTATATATGCTTCAACCCATCTAGGTGGCGAGAAATGTCCCGATGTACCAACCAAAGAAAATGGAAAATACATCTGGCCTATATACGACACTTACGATATTTTTGTAGCTGATTTAAATGGTAACATTGTTAAACAATTAACCAATGAGCCAGGATATGATGCCGAGCCAACGGTATCTCCTAAAGGCGATAAAATTGTATTTACATCAACAAGAAGCGGAGACCTTGAGCTTTACACTATGAATATAGATGGTTCAGACGTGAGACAAATCACTGATGAATTAGGTTATGATGGTGGCGCGTTTTTCTCTCCTGACGGCACTAAGATTATCTTTAGATCATCTCGCCCAAAAACACAAAAGGAAATAACAGAATACAAGGAGTTACTGTCTAGAGGTTTGGTAGAACCAAGTGATATGGAATTGTTTATTTGTAATGCTGATGGCTCTGATTTGCGACAATTAACTTTTCTTGGCAATGCTAACTGGAGCCCGTTTTTTCATCCTAGTGGAGAGAAAGTTTTATTCTCCTCTAACTTTGAAAGCGAAATTGGTTTTCCTTTCAATCTTTACATGATTGATGTAGATGGTAAAAACTTAAGGCGTGTCACACACGGTAAGACCTTTGAAGCGTTTCCTGTTTTTTCTAATGATGGTAAGTATTTGGTGTTTTCTTCAAATCGAAATAATGGCGGAACAAGGGATACCAATCTCTTTATAGCTGAGTGGCAAGATTAATTTAAGTCTTTGAGTCGGTCGCGCTCCTCTGCGTCTGTCGTACGTTCATTTGTTGATAGCCCTGTGTTGCCAAATTTATAACTAAATCCTAACCGAATAAATCTGTTGTCCATATCTAAAAAGCTAGAGCTAGATTGATTCAAATAACTTATTGAAGATTCATAATCTTGAGTATTGAAGATATCCTCTACACCAAGTGACAAAACTCCTCTTTTATTAAAAATTACTTTTGAAATGTTTATGGCTGAAATCAACCTGTTTTCTACAGTTTGAAGGCGCTGTAAATTTCGGTTGGACCACTCTAAATTAATATCAATATTTAAACTATTGTCTTCAAGCAGGAACAAGGTATTCTTTAGAATGCTGTAATTAGACCATTGTTCTTGTTTTACAAAGCCCTCCCCAAAATCAGTTTCCTCTGTTATATTATAAAAAGAGGTAAGGGCAAAGATGCTCCACCTATTTGAAATGTTATAATCAAAAACAAAGTCGAATCCAAAATCGACCTTATTCTCCAGATTTGTTGGTGTAAATGCTACAATGTTAGTTACGTTATTCTGTCTCGGCAATTCTACAATATCGCCATCATAACTATCATAATAAGCTTCAACAGTAAAATGCTCGAGAAAACTTACTCCGATTTTATATTGATCTAAATATGTTGGGATTAAATTTGGGTTTCCTAATACCACTGTATTTTCGTTAATAAAAAACGAAAATGGATTCAAATTTGTGTAGCTAGGACGACCAATGCTTCGTTTGTAATTACTATAAACTAATAAATTTTCGGAAACGCGGTGCGATATACTTAAATTAGGAAACCAATTCAAATAGTCCTGAGTGTTGTTTTGGGCCAGCGACAAAGACGCACCTTCAATATTAGATTGCTCAACCCGAAGCCCTAAATTTATGTCCCATTTTTCCCAAGACTTACTATAGTTGACATAGCCAGCAAAAACTTTTTCATCATATTTAAAAGCATCTGAATTATCAGTATTTATAACCTCTTGGTTGTTGAATATATCTAGTCTAGTTATGTCACTGTCCGTTTTAACATTAGAATATTTAATGCCAAGGTCTAAATTTGAATTATCATCAGTAGCTAAATTAAAATCAATGCTTCCTGTTAAAATATCTGTTTCCTGGTTGGCAAGTGTATTAAATTCTGAACTGTTAATAAACATATTGTTAGCATCAAAAAAGTTGCTTAACACGTTCTGGTCTCTTTGGTAATTGTATGTTGTATAGTGGCCATTAAAAACAATACTTGCCTGGCCACTGAACTCATGACTGTATATTAGATCTGTACCAATATTGTATTTATCATCCCGCGAAAGATTGTCTGCCGTAAATCGAGAAAGAAAACTTTGATCACTATCAAAAATAGTTGTGTTGTTGGCTATTTTATATTTAAAATAGGGCATGTATAAAGCAGTACTTGTAAGACTAAGAGTATTCTTTTCGTCAATAAAAAAATCAAAGTTTAAGTTTAAATTATGGTTTTGCGACCATGTGTTTCTATTAACACCGGATTTCCAAATCTCATCAACTTCATTATCAGTATCTAAGAAGTTTACATTGTCGTCCTGATCTCTGTTGATTTTGTTCTGTGAATAACTGTAATTAAGGTTAAGGTTAATACTATTGTTCTTAAAATAATGGCTTGTACCTGCATTGTATCTGGGAAAAACACCTTGCGTATAGTTTGTAAATACAGAACCTCTATAACCGGTTACCAAATTCTTGCTCATTACAATATTTATCACCGAGCCACTATCTGCATCATAACTTGCAGGAGGGTTTGTAATGACTTCAACGGATTTAATACTGTTGGCTGGAGCACTTTCCAATAACTGAATTAACTCGTTTGGTGTGAGTTGCACTCTTCTGTTGTTAATATAAACTGTAGCAGGAGCGTTTTTAATGTTTATACCACCTTCTGATACAATTACACCCGGGGTATTTTTCAACACGCCAAGTGTAGAACCTTCAACAAGTGCTGTATTTTCAATATTGAAAACTAAACGGTCTGGTTTTCTGGTTATTGTTGGTTTTTTGGCGATAATATCAATCTGCTCGAGAGTTTCTGCAGATTCAACTAAGGAAATAGTTTTTAAATCTAGATTTCCAGTCAAAATAATTCGTTGTCTATAAGAGTCAAAACCAATAAAACTTACTATTAAATCGTATGTGTTTTTGTTGAGGTTTCTCAACTCAAAATTACCAAGGTTATCGGTAGAAGTTCCGCTAACAATATCCCCTTCAATATTGTTAACGATGACATTTGCAAACTCAATTGGATTGTTGTCACCATCTACCACTTTTCCGATAATTGAAAAACCTTGGGCGTCTGCATAAGATGAAAATGCAATAGAGCAAATGAATAAAAGTATTCTCGAGTAGGCGATCATTAGCTAGGTTTAATGCGCAATATAAAGATTGTTTTTTAGAATTAATTACGGTTTTTACACAATTCAGCCTTGCCTAATTGTACAATATGGTAACGTTTTGCGCTGTAAATGACTTATATTTGCATCCAAAATTATTGCCATAGAGAAAGATAAATGAAGCATATTCGTAATTTTTGCATAATTGCTCATATAGATCACGGAAAAAGCACTTTAGCTGACAGGCTACTAGACTTTACAGGATCCGTTACAGATAGAGAAAAACAAGATCAATTGTTAGACAATATGGATCTTGAGCGTGAGCGCGGTATTACCATTAAATCTCATGCAATACAAATGGAGTACAATTATAAAGGCGAAGATTATATTTTTAATCTAATTGATACTCCTGGCCATGTTGATTTCTCATATGAGGTATCAAGATCTATAGCGGCATGTGAAGGCGCTTTGCTTATTGTGGATGCGGCACAAAGCATACAGGCTCAAACGATCTCTAACCTATACTTGGCTTTAGAAAATGACCTTGAAATCATTCCCGTACTAAATAAAATAGATCTTCCTAGTGCCAACCCAGAAGAAGTTACGGACGATATTGTAGACTTGCTTGGGTGTGACCCTTCGGAAGTGATACCTGCAAGTGGTAAAACTGGGCTTGGTGTAGAGAATATTCTTGAGGCAATTATTGAACGTATTCCACCACCAAAAGGTAATGTTGACGAACCTTTACAGGCATTGATTTTCGATTCTGTTTATAATCCTTTCCGTGGCGTTGAGACCTATTTTAGAGTAATAAACGGCTCCATTAGAAAGGGACAAAACATAAAGTTTATCAACACTGGTAAAACCTATTTTGCAGATGAAGTTGGCACGCTCAAGCTAAAACAAGTGCCAAAAAACGAAATAAAAGCAGGTGATGTTGGATATTTAATTACTGGTATTAAAGACGCAAGAGAGGTTAAAGTAGGAGACACTATTACCGATGCTAAAAATCCAACCACAAACGCAATTGAAGGATTTGAAGATGTAAAGCCAATGGTCTTTGCTGGGATTTATCCTGTAGATACCGAAGACTATGAAGAGCTTCGTAATTCCATGGAAAAATTACAACTAAATGATGCTTCCTTAGTTTTTCAGCCTGAAAGCTCTGCTGCCTTGGGCTTTGGCTTTAGATGTGGGTTTTTAGGAATGCTGCATCTAGAAATTATACAGGAACGGCTTGAGCGTGAATTTGACATGACTGTTATCACTACGGTTCCTAACGTTAGTTACTACGCTTACACAAACAAGAATCCGGACGAAATCATCATTGTTAATAATCCTTCTGATTTACCGGAGCCATCAACACTAAACAGAGTAGAAGAACCTTATATCAAGGCTACAATTATCACCAAATCGGATTTTGTTGGTCCCGTAATGAGCCTTTGTATAGAGAAACGTGGCCAGATTACCAACCAGACTTATCTAACAACTGAGCGTGTGGAGTTGAGTTTTGATATGCCTCTTGCTGAAATTGTTTTTGACTTTTATGATCGTTTAAAAACAGTATCAAAAGGTTATGCGTCTTTTGATTATTCTCCTATTGGCATGAGAGCATCCAAGCTAGTACGTGTAGATATATTATTGAATGCTCAAACTGTTGATGCCCTTTCGGCATTGGTGCACGCAGATAATGCATACACTATTGGAAAGAAAATGACAGAAAAACTTAAAGAGCTTATCCCAAGGCAACAATTTGATATTCCTGTTCAAGCGGCTATTGGAGCGAAAATTATAGCGCGCGAAACCATAAAAGCACTTCGAAAAGATGTTACGGCTAAATGTTATGGTGGTGATATTTCGCGTAAACGTAAACTTTTAGAGAAGCAAAAGAAAGGTAAAAAGCGTATGCGTCAAGTTGGAAACGTTGAAATACCACAGCAGGCTTTCATGGCGGTTTTAAAGCTTAATGATTAGGCGACCGACTTTCCTAAGTAAACTAATTTACTTTTGGTGTCTATTTCCTTAGCCATTTTAGCATCAATGGATGGAATAATATGAATGTCACCGCTACCTGTTTTTACAAATAAGGGAACTTGATCCTTATTTGCCTTTATCTTTTCTAGCAAATTATTATAGTCTTCGGTATTTTTAATCTTTATTTCTCTGATCTGAGGGTATTTTTCAGAGACTTCCGCTAGGCTATTGAAATCATCTGACAGAGTAAATAAGCCATCTTCTGACGATATTCCTCCTGCTTCAAGCTCTATTTTGGACGCTATCCTAAACGATCCGTGTTCACCAAATTGTTCTCTGTATTTTTCCACAGCATACCTGTTTATATCAGCATTACCTGTTAATGCCAATAAGTAGCCCACATCATTTAATTCAACATTATCTGCCAATTTATCCGAATAAATATTTTCAGTATGTGCTTCCATACCCATTTCCTTGGCCTTGTTAACATTGTCTAGATTACTATCTACTAATACAACGTGCCTTCCGTTATCTACCAAGTACTGTGCTATTAAGCGAGATACTTTAGACGCCCCTACAATTAAAATCCCTTCTGACTTTGTTAAGAAAACACCAGAGACTCTAGCAAATAATCGAGCCGTGGTTGCATTTAACAAGACGGTGCCTAAAACAATCATAAACACTAAGGGTGTAATGTATTCCGCCCCTGTAATGCCCTGAGAGCTTAATTTGCTACCAAAAAGTGAGGCAATACCTGCGGCTACAATACCTCTAGGGCCTACCCAACTGATAAATACTTTTTCATTGGTCTTTAGTTTAGAGCCTTGTGCGCTTATAAATACCGCCAGGGGTCTAACAAATAGAACAACAGCTAAAAATAAGGCTAAAGTTTCCCAGCGGTATAGCAACATCATATCATCATAATTTATGTTTGCTGCTAGAAGTATGAATAAAATTGAAATAAGCAATACACTAAGAGACTCTTTGAAATAAAGCAGTTCTTTAATATTGTCTAGTTTGCTGTTTCCTATTACCATTCCCATTACCACAACGGCTAACAACCCCGACTCGTGAGCAAATACCTCTGACTCAATAAAAACCAGCAAAACAACAGATAGCGAAACAACATTCAATAAATAGTGGGGAATAAATTTCTTGTTAATAGCAAATACGAGCGCATGAGCAAATGTAAAACCAAAGGTTGTTCCAAAAAGTACAATTTTACCAAATTCCATTAATGCTGTTTGGGTAAAACCCGCTTCGCCTCCAACGGAGATAAATTCAAACACAAGTACAGCAACTAACGCTCCAATCGGATCGATCAGTATCCCTTCCCATTTAAGAACTGCCGAAACATCTCGTTTCAATGGGATATTTCTTAAAATTGGTGTTATTACTGTTGGCCCAGTGACAATTATAAGTCCAGAAAAAAGAAAGCATAGATCCCAAGACAATCCAAAAAGGTAATGGGCCAAGACAGCACCACCAAAAAATGTAACTGTTGCGCCAAGGGTTATAAGCTTTGTGATAACTGGTCCTACATTTCTAATTTCACTGCGTTTTAATGTTAGGCCTCCTTCAAAAAGAATAATACTAATAGCTAAAGACACAAAGTAAAATAACCCTTCGCCCGGAAAGAGTCCTTTTTTACCATTCCAAATAGGCTCTATCCATTTAGTGCCATCTTCGTTGATAAACTCTGCCGCGATAGGTCCGACTAATAACCCTATTAAAATTAATGGTAAAATTGCAGGTATCTTAAATTTCCACGCAACCCACTGTGCCAATATACCAAGAATAATTATGCCTGCTAATTCAACCATTCATGTTTGTTTTTTGATGTTCTCGAAAATAGAGTTTTTTTTGCAACTCAAAAAATCCTAATAAAACCTTAAGATTTAAGGCCGTTCAATTACATTTTGTAAATTGCGATTCTATGAACTTGTACCCTATAAATGCTGGTAATTTTAAACTAGATGGTGGCGCTATGTTTGGCGTTGTACCAAAATCTTTGTGGTCCCGAACCAATCCAGCAGATTCAAATAACATGATTGATATTGCGGCGCGTTGTTTATTAGTTGAAGACGGCAACCGTTTGATTTTAATTGATACTGGCATGGGCGATAAACAGAGTGATAAATTCTTTGGATACTATTATCTATGGGGTGACGACACCATAGATAAATCACTAGCGCGCCACGGTTTCACTAAAGATGATATAACAGATGTGTTTATGACACATCTGCATTTTGATCATTGTGGCGGTAGTATTCAGTGGAATAAAAACAAAACGATTCTCGAACCTGCTTTTAAAAATGCGCGGTTTTGGAGCAATAAAGACCATTGGAAATGGGCCACACAACCAAACAGAAGAGAAAAAGCATCTTTTTTAAAAGAAAATATCTTGCCTATGGAGGAGTCTGGTCAATTAAAATTTATTGGCCTTCCTGAAATTGACTTACTGGAGAATTCAGAACTAGGCTTTGATGTTTTTTATGCTAATGGACATACAGACAAACAAATGATACCTATGATACGTTTTAAAGGGAAAACTATTTGTTTCATGGCAGATCTTTTACCAACAGCTGGCCATTTGCCTATACCTTTTGTAATGGGTTATGACACAAGGCCATTACTAACACTAGATGAGAAAGAAAAATTTCTGAATATGGCTGCGGATAACAACTATTATCTTTTCTTGGAACATGATGCTCACAATGAAATTATTACTGTGCAACATACCGAAAAAGGCGTAAGATTAAAAGAAATTTATACGTGTAACGAGATTTTTAATTAAAATATATGAATTTAAGTAAGAAACTATTTGGAATTATTTTATTGGTGTCTGCGCTATTTTTTGGTTGTGGCGGTACTGCCGATATATTATCAACACCTGTTGAAAACATTGATACCTCACCTCTTAAGGTTACCGAATTAACCGAGGCCGAGAAGAAAAATTGGGGTCATTTAGACTTAGAAAGGGATACAATTCCTGGTATGGCAGTAGATAGGGCGTATTCTGAAATAATTAAAGGCAAAAAGGGTAAAAAAGTTATCGTTGCTGTTATCGATTCGGGAATAGATATTGATCACGAAGACTTAGACGAGGTAATTTGGACAAATAAAGACGAGATTCCTAACAATGGTAAAGACGACGATAATAACGGTTATATTGACGATAGACATGGATGGAATTTTTTAGGCGATACGTATAATGAACAATTAGAGTATGTGCGCCTTATTGTTTCTGGAAATACTTCAGACCCGAGGTTTGAAGAAGCAAAGAAACAATACGAAGAAGATTATCAAATGTGGTCCAACAGAAAAATGCAATACGATCAAATCGCACAAGCTGTAAATAATGCCCACACAACCCTAACTAAGCAACTTGGCAAAGAAGATTATACGATCAAAGAAGTTAATGGTATAAAATCAGAAGATCAAAATGTTATTCAAGCAGTACAAATTGCAAATAATATCAATGCTAACGGCCTTACGACGCAGGACGCTAAGGTAGAAATTGATGCGGCGCTTGTAAGCATAAACGAACGCCTTAACTATAATCTAAATAAAAACTTTAAAGGAAGAAAGGTTAATGACGATATCAATGATTTATCTGATACGGGTTATGGTAACGGAAATGTAAAGCCTATGGTAAAAGACGAATCTCACGGTACTCATGTTGCGGGTATAATAGCTGCCGAAAGAAATAACGGAAAAGGCGCTAATGGTGTAGCTAACAATGTTGAAATTATGGCCTTAAGAGTGGTGCCAAATGGTGACGAATACGATAAAGATGTAGCACTTGCCATACGTTATGCGGTTGATAACGGAGCAACAGTAATTAATGGAAGTTTTGGGAAATCATTTTCTCCTTACAGCGAATGGGTAAGAGACGCTATTAAATATGCAGGAAATAATGATGTTGTTTTTGTTCATGCTGCAGGCAATGACAGCAATAATGTTGACGTTAAACCAAATTTTCCAGACGATAATGTAGACTTTGTTGAAGTATCAGATAATTACATAAGAGTGGGTTCATTAACTGAGAAGTACGGCTCAAAAATGGTTTCAAGTTTTTCTAATTATGGTAAAAAGAATGTTGATGTTTTTGCTCCTGGGTCTTCAATTTATTCAACCATGCCGGAAAATGAATACGATTTTAACAGTGGTACGTCGATGGCCGCTCCAGGTGTTGCGGGAATTGCCGCGCTAATTAGATCGCAATACCCAAAATTATCGGCTTCGCAGGTTAAACAGGTAATCGTAGATTCTGGTTTGCCTTTAACAACAAAGGTTGTGGTTGGTGGAGACGCTTCTAATGTTAAACCATTTTCTGAATTGTCAAAATCAGGAAAAATAGCTAATGCATACAACGCATTGATACTAGCTTCAAAAATTAAATAAGCCCTTTTGCGAACTTTAAAAAAGTAACTATTATATGACCTATAGAATAGTTGCTTTTTGATTTATATAGATCTCAAAATAAAGTATTTATGATTGAATCTTAAACAAAGTCTTTATTTAATAGCTCTAAAATACAAATTGGTCTTTGAGACAAAAAAATGAAAAAATGAAAGAATTGCATTTTAAAATTATTGTTATCGCTTTGGTGTTCTCATGTGGGGCAACGGAAAAACCGTTGAAAAACATAGCTAAAGCAAACGCAGGTACTTCATCCTATGGTTACTGGCAACAACATGTAGACTATGATATGGAAATTGATATGGATGTAAATACATATCAATATAAAGGAAAACAGAAGTTGGTCTACACCAATAACTCACCAGATGTACTTAATCGCGTATATTATCATTTGTATTTCAATGCATTTCAACCTGGAAGCGAAATGGATGTACGCTCAAGAACCATTGCTGATCCAAGTGCTAAAATAGGAGATAGAATAAGCAAATTAAACCCAAACGAAATAGGTTACATAAAAGTAAATTCATTAAACCAAAATGGATCTCCACTTAAATATGAAACGGTAGGGACCGTTCTTGAGGTTTCGCTTAACAAACCTATACAGCCTGGCGAAATTGTCACTTTTGATATGGTTTTTGATGCTCAAGTCCCTGTTCAAATACGTCGTTCTGGACGAAATAATAAAGAGGGGGTTACGCTTTCTATGGCACAATGGTATCCTAAACTAGCGGAATATGATGATGAAGGTTGGCATGCAGATCCATATATAGCTAGAGAATTTCATGGTGTGTGGGGTAATTTTGACGTGAAGATTTCTATTGACAAAAACTATGTTGTTGGTGGTACAGGATACTTACAGGGAGAACCAGAAGTAAAAAGTGGTACGAAGATTTATCATTTTAAAGCACCCAAGGTTCACGATTTTACATGGGCTGCAGATCCGGACTTTATCCACGACACTTATCAAGTTCCCAATGGACCGTTATTGCATTTTTACTACAAAAAAACTATGGATCAAGAGTATCTCGATAATTGGAAAAAATTGCAACCAGATACGGCTAAATTAATGCAGTTTTTCAGTGATAATGTTGGTAAATACCCTTACAAACAATACTCAGTAATTCAGGGTGGTGATGGAGGAATGGAATACGCTATGTGTACTTTAATTACCGGTGAACGCAACTATAGAAGTTTACTAGGCGTCACTTCCCACGAAATGGCCCACACTTGGTTTCAGTTTTTGCTTGCCAGCAATGAAGCTAAGCACGAGTGGATGGACGAAGGATTTACAAGTTACATTTCTTCTCTTGCGACAAATTCTTTAAGAGGAAACAATAGCTCAAACCCGTTTGCTAGTTCATATAGAGGTTACATTGGTCTTGCGAAATCTGGTTACGAACAACCGCTAACAACGCATGCTGATCGTTATTCATATAACCAAGTTTATGGTGCCGCGGCTTATAGCAAAGGATCGGTGTTTCTTGCTCAGCTTGGATATGTAATTGGTGAGGAAAATCTTAAAGCAACAATTAAGAGGTATTTTAAGGATTTTGCTTTTAAGCACCCCAAGCCAATGGATATAATCCGTACTGCAGAAAAGATAACTGATTTGGAGCTAGATTGGTATTTAATTGATTTTGCACAAACTACAAATACTATCGATTATGGTATCAAGTCTGTTGAAGGCAACAAAATTGAACTGCAACGAATTGGTTTGATGCCAATGCCAATAGATTTAAGTGTAACATATACCGACGGTTCTGTAGAAGAATTTTACATTCCCTTGCAAATGATGCGTGGCGAAAAACCAACGACGGCAACCATTATAAAGGATTGGCCTTGGGCTATGCCAACTTACACGTTTAACACCAAAAAATCCGTAAAATCTGTTGAGATTGATCCCTCGCAGATGATGGCTGATGTAGAACGAGGAAACAATACATTTGTGATTTCAAAATAATAGAAAGCCTAAAAAACCGCAATTGATAAGTTGGGTTTTTAATACCAGCTTTCGTTCTTATACATCTCCTTTTTGGATACGCGTTCTCTATTGTAAAGTAGCAGGTGGGTTTCGTCTATTTGCTTGTTTCTATAACCAAATAGATGAAATATTGACTTTGCTAAAAACCTAGTGACGGATAAATTAGCTTTCAGAATCCCTTGTTTTTTGTCGTACCAAGTTATTCCTGGTAAAATTGTTAATAAAACATCGGCCTTAATGTCTCTTAGCGAAGTAGATAGTTTAAGAAAGAATCTTGGGATTTTTCTTATTATAAAAAACCCGTCGTTTCCGGAGTTCTGATAAAGTGGCATGAACAATTGCGCGTTAAAATCAGAATAAAGGCGCTTGCCGTTTGACGTTGCTAAAAAAGTCCCCTTCTCTATGTTTTGAAAGCTCTTAAAACCAGGTTTCATCACAAAAATTTCTCTTGGTTGAATATGATGCTTGTAAATAACTTCAAATATTGAGTTTACATTTTTAGAAGCTTCTATGAGAGTTTTTTCATGAATAGTATAATCCCCAAGTTCATTGTTTAATAAATGACCTGTGTGTTTAAGTACCAACGAAACAAATGCAACACAACTCTTTATAGATTGGGGGTCTACATGTTGACCCGCTTCAAAACCCAAGGAAACATATCCCAATTTATTCAAATAACTAAGAAGTGGGCCTTCTAAATACTCTTCAATTCCTAAAACAATTGGCACCGGGAAACACTGAGAAAACTTTCTGTTAATGATCGCATCGTTTATGGTTATAAACGGAAGACTCTTGCTAGAGGTTGTGTGCAGATCTATAAAATATAAAGGTGAAGGTGATTTTTGAAATAATTGCTTTATAAATTCAAAAAGTTCAATCTGTTCTTCCTCTTCTTGTGTGAATTTGGATTTACCTTCAAGAATATCCAGTTTTTGCGTGGTCCACATTCTATTAAGGTCTAATTCTAAAAATCTTTTATTTTCCTTAAGTGCCTTTATATTGCCGTAGACCGCATATATTTCTCCGTTCAGATTGGCCGCATCAACTTTGTTTAATACTTTGTTAAGGGCATCAACACCGGCAAATTCATTGCCGTGTATACCGGCAAAAAAAACAACAGTAGCGCCAGGATATTTTCCTTTTAAATAATGAAAAACTCTTTCTGGTTTGCTCTCAGCTTCTTTATGGGACTTAATTGCTGTTTGCATTTTAAAAATCGCTTGATGTAAGTATTCCTAAAAGCTCTTTTTTTCTTACAACAGGCAAACAGTTTATATCATGGGTTTTCATTAAGTTTTTTGCATCCTCTAAATGGGCTTCTTGTGATATTGTAATTAGATTTCTTGTCATAATGTCCTTCACTCTCAAATGTAAGCTTTTATTGCCTAATTTAATCAAATCTGTCCATGACAATAGACCGGTTAATTCTTTCTTTTTATTTATTACTGGCATATGGTGGATTTTTTTCCAGCGCATTATATTGCTTACCAACTCCAAACTATCATTTTGGTCAACCATTAATGTTTTTGTGTTCATATTGTGTTTTACAATTCTGCTAACATCAATTTTTAAATTATCATCCGGATTGAAAATTCCCCATTTATCAACAGTTTCATCTTTAAATTGATGCTTATACATAAATGCTGTTAAAATTTGTAGCGCTTCAAAATTTGTTTTAGTTTTTTGTAGGTTTCTGAAGTTTTTTATCATCCATTCCGATCCGTTATTTGAATTTACGCGATCCCTTATGATAGAAAGATATTTATCAATATCGGTTTTATTTATGCCCGATTCGGTCAGTCCTGCTCTAGAAATAGGAAGTAATTCTTCTAGAATCAAGGTTCTTGCCGGTACCTGTTTGCCGTTCCATTTAAACTGGGATTCCATACCATTTCTTGCGGCTTTAAAGAAGTTGTTTTTTACATCTCTAAAATCCATTCTATTATGGACAGACTTAAAATGTTCTGGTTGCCCCTTAATTAAACCAACCCAAAACATCATGTTTGCTATCTCATCGGTTAGTGTTGGGCCAGAAGGTATATAACGACATTCTATTCTTAAATGTGGTTTACCGCCACCAACTCCATAACAAACACGATTCCATTTGTAAACCGTTCCATTGTGCAATTGTAATGCTCTTAATTTTGGAATTTCACCATTCTTATATACTTCAAAACTATCATCATGTTCGTCTGAGGTTAGTAAGCTTCTAAATCGAGATATATGATCTCTAAAAATATCGGTTACGCTTCCGCGCTCCCAATCTTCACCAAAACTTACACGAGATTGCTTTTCATGATGAATAAAAGAATTTGCTCTAGTATCAATACTCTGTGTAAACAAAGCTATCCTGGTTTCTGCCCAAAGTTCTCTGCCAAATAATAATGGTGAATTTGTGCAACTCGCCAAAACAGGTCCTGCAATGGCTTGTGCCCAATTGTATTTATCAACAAATTCCGTTGGGCTTATTTGCAAATGCGTCTGAAAACTAGTGTTACAGGCTTCTAGCATTACGCAATTATGCCTTAAGTTTAGTTCATCTATACCTTTTATATGGATATTAAAATTTTCCCTTCTTGAATCCTTTAAAGCCTCATTTAATATATGATACCTTGGTTTATCGGTCATATATTTTTTACTTATGTGCTTTAAGCGTAGTGTTGGTAAAATACCGGTTAATATAATTTTAGAATTCTTCTTCTTTGCTCCTTCAACCGCTTTCTCTAGTAGTTCTTTTAGTCTATTGTGTAATTGAGAGAAACAGTCGCCTTCTAATTTTAAGGGGTTTGAGTTTATTTCCAAGTTATACTTGCCAATCTCTGTAGTAAAGTGTTCATCGCCTATCTCATCCAGAACCTCTATGCTATTGTTATTGGGAAAATAATCTTTAGTTACTAAGCAAAACTCTTGTTCCGCCCCAATTCTTATCGGTCCTTCTTCGATAATTCCTTTTTTAAGCATCATATCCAACACTTCCAAATCTTTTACCAAATGATGGATATATAATGCTTTATCTTTGGGGCTTTTAAGTTGTTTTACATCTAAATGTCCCATAACGAAAGCCAAATATTGATTAATCTATGTAAGTTAGTCGAATTAATAGGCTTAAAACATGATTTTTATCATGGCATATAGCCTGTAACACTAGTAAAAGCTGGTAACAGTACTAATTTTATAGCCTACAATTCTTTAATATGTCATTAAAATACGGTAAAAAAGATAAATTGAAAAGTAAAAAGTTAATTGAACAGCTCTTTGCTGAGGGCGATTCATTGACAGTTTTTCCATTGCGACTAGTTTATTTAAAAACCAATTTTAACGACAATAATAATCTAAAAGCAGGAGTATCTGTGAGTAAAAAACTGCACAAAACTGCAGTTTCTAGAAATAGAATAAAACGTTTAATAAGAGAAGCTTACAGGCTTAATAAGAGCGCTTATTTTAACAATAGTTCAACATCTTATGCGTTAATGATTTTGTACATTGGCAAGAAAGGAACAACTTTTGATGAAATCAATGAAACCATGAAGAAGTTGTTTCAAAAATTTCTTGATAAAACCTTAATTAAATGAAAAATGCCCTAAAAAAAAGAATAATTGTGCCCCTTTTAGCGTCTATACTATTTTTGAGCACAACGGCTTTTAAGAATGACTTTTTCGAAATTGCAAAACAAATAGAAATTTTTACAACTCTATTTAAGGAACTCAACATGAATTATGTTGATGACACTAATCCGGGTGAGCTTATGGATACAGCCATAAAAAGCATGCTAGATAAATTAGATCCCTATACACAGTTTTACAACGAACAAGATGTTGAAGCTTCTCGAATCAATAACGCTGGTGATTATACGGGAATTGGCGCAAAAGTTTTAACCCTTAAGGATAAGTTAGTGATTGTTGAGCCTTATAAAGACTATGCTGCAGACAAGGCGGGTCTTAAAGCGGGTGACGAAATCATAAAAGTTGATAATGTAAGCGTTGCAGACTTTAAGGATGATGCAGCAAATCTATTGCAAGGCGCCGCTGGTACAGAGGTCAATATTACATATAACCGCCAAGGAAAGACAAACACGACAAAGATTATTCGTGAGTCACTAGAAATTAAGGCAGTTCCGCATTACTCTATGGTAGATCAAAAAACCGCTTACATTGTTCTTCGTAAGTTTAATGAAAAAGCTTCTTCTGAGACAATAAGTGCACTAAGAGTATTAAAAAATCAAGGCGCTTCCCAGCTTATTTTAGACCTTAGGGGTAATCCCGGGGGACTTCTAAGTGAGGCTGTAAATGTTACAAATATTTTCGTGCCAAAAAATCAATTGGTTGTTACGACGAAATCTAAGGTTAAGAAATACAACAAGACCTATTATACCAGAAGGGATGCTGTAGATACTGAAATTCCATTAGTTATTTTAATTGATGGCAGAAGTGCATCGGCAAGCGAAATAGTATCGGGAGCCCTTCAAGATATGGATAGAGCCGTAATCGTGGGTACACGGAGTTTTGGAAAAGGATTAGTGCAGCGTCCTAAAGCCCTCACATACGGTACACAAATGAAAATTACGATCTCAAGATATTATACACCATCAGGCCGATGTATACAGGCTCTTGATTACTGGAATAGGGATGAGGACGGGAAAGCAACACGTGTTAAAAAAGAGAATTACAATAGCTTTAAGACCAGAAATGGTAGAGAGGTCTTTGACGGTGGTGGTATAGAACCAGATGTTGAAGTAGAATTTGCAAAAGAATCTGCAATTACAAAAGCAATATTGCTTGATAATTTGGTGTTCAACTATGCAACAAACTATTACTATAACAATTCTGTTGAGAATTTAGATAGTTATTCATTTTCAGATTCAGATTTTAACGACTTCAAAACCTACTTGAAAAATTCTGGGTTTGATTTTGAAACAAAAACCGAACAGGCTTTTAATGATGCCATTACAGTAGCTAAAAACGAAGAACTAGAGGGTTTAATCACTCAAGAGTTTCAAAACTTGTCAAATGCTATTCAGTCGTACAAATCGAGTGCTATAGATGCGAACAAAACACAATTAAAATCCCTATTAACAGACGAAATTATCAAACGTTACTTCTATAGCGAAGGATTATATGAGCATTATACTTCATATAATACAGAAATAAAAAAAGGGTTGAGTATTCTAAATAACCCAAGACAATATGCGAGCATTTTGAGATAAGAAATTAAAATTATTTATATTTAACGTTGTTGAAATTTCCCAATTTCAAGAAACTAATATCAAAATGAGACCCTTAATCATTATACTGTGCTTTTGTTTTCAGCTTTCATTTTCACAGAAAGTACTGAAACATCAGGTCTATTTTGAAACCGATAAATACATCATCCCAGAAACCGAACACAGCAGGTTGCTCCTGTTTTTGTCTGATATAGAAAATCTTGATATTGAGAGGGTTTCTATATATGGGTTTTGTGATGATCGAGGTAGTGATTCTTATAATATGGTGCTTTCTCAACAACGGGCAGACGCCATCAAAGAAGTTTTCTCTAACAATGAATTTGATGAGTCTAAAATTACTAATGTTGATGGTAAAGGTGAAATCTTAGTCAATATTGTGCATGAAGAAAACCTAAGTAAAATCCGTGGTTTAAATCGAAAAGTAGAGATCTTGGTACAACCCTATGATCCACCACGACAAATTGTTGCAAAACCCGCTAAAAGATCGACAGAAGAGAAACTTAAAGGTGAGCTAAAGGAAGGCGATAAAATATTACTTGAAAATATTTTGTTTAAAACAGGATACAGTTATTTGACTAAAGAGTCTAAAATAAGATTAGATAAAATAGCTGACGTTCTGGTAGAACGAAAGGATATTCATTTTACTATTGAAGGCCATGTCTGTTGCACATATGGTACACGTGATGCTATTGATAGAAAGACAAAAAAACGCAATTTATCCGTAGCCAGAGCAAAGACAGTGTATGACTTTTTATCTAAAAGAGGTGTGAGTAGATCTCGCATGAGTTATGTTGGTTTAAAAAGAAAATTTCCACTTGGTGGTGATCCTACATTTGACAGACGTGTAGAAATACAGGTAACACAAATTAATGAAAATTCAAACTAGACTTTTAACATATTAATGTGTGGAATACCGTCCTCTAAGTACTCCTCTCCTACTTCAATAAATCCTAAATTATTATAAAACGTTTTTAAATAGGTCTGAGCAGAAATCCTAATTTTTGAAACCTTGTAGTACAACGAAACAGCTTCTACTGAAGCGTTCATAATTTCATAACCAAATTTTTGCTGTCGAAATTTTTCTTTAACCACTACCCTACCAATACTTGCCTCGGTAAAGTAAATTCCTGGTTTAAAAACTCTAGTATAAGCTACCAAAATTTCATCATTATATCCCAGTACATGTAAGGCGTTTTGATCCTTACCATCTATATCTTGATAGACACAGTCTTGCTCAACTACAAAAACCTCACTTCTTAATTGGAGTAAGTCATATAACTCTTTAGTAGTTAACTCACAAAAAGATAAAATTTTTATGTTCAACATATCTTACTAATCTTGTACAATAACATCTTTAGCATCACATTTTCCATATTCTGGCTGGATATTCATGTGGTTAATCTCGTATTTGTGAAAAATCATCTCTTCAATATCACTTAAAATATTATCAAACTCGGACAAGGTGATATTTTCATTAAAATCTATATGTGCTTCAAGATGAATCTCATCTTCATTGAGTTGCCAAATATGAACATGATGAACATTTTTTACAGCATTAAAAGTTTGAATGTCCCTAACAATAGATTTTACCGAAGTAGAATCTGGTGTGAACAGCATCAATACCTTAAATGAATTTTTTAATAAGTCCCATCCCATTACTATTAGATATATTGCAATTGCTAATGTTAGTACACTGTCAATCCACCAGACTTGATAATATTTCATAAGTAAACCACCTATTAATACAGCTACGCTTGCCATCATATCGGTAAATAAATGCAGATAGGCACTCTTTATATTCATATTATCGTCTGCATTTTTCCTTAATAGTAAAACACTTAGGCCGTTACCTAAAATTGCTATGGCTGATAGCCATATAACCAGATTTGATTCTATCTCCTGCGCATTTGTAAACCGTTCAATGGCTTCAATAATTAATAAAACTGCTATTATTATTAGAGTCGCTGCGTTAATAAAAGCTGCTAAAATTTCTGCCCGTTTATATCCAAAAGTACGTTTTAAAGATGCTTTTTTCTTTACCAGTTTATTTGCAATCCAACTGATTATAAGTGATATAACATCAGTAAAGTTATGAAGTGCATCACTTAATAGCGCTAAACTTCCTGAAATTATTCCTCCAACAACCTGAGCTATGGTTATAACAATATTTAAAAGAATAGAAATGAACAGATTACGACTATTATGATCGTGTTGGTGATGATGGTGTTTATGGGAATGCGAATGGCCCATTTAACATGCTATGGGTATTTTATCTATTCTTCTTTTATGACGCCCACCCTCAAATTTGGTATTTAAAAAAACATCTACCATTTTTATAGTTTGGGGAATAGAAGTGAAACGTGCTGGTATACAAATTATATTGGCATTATTATGTAGTCTTGCTAACTCTGTTATTTCACTATTCCAACAAACAGCAGCTCTTACATTTTTATATTTATTAGCTGTCATACCAACTCCATTAGCAGTGCCGCAAATTAAAATACCAAAATCTACCTTGCCATCATTTACATCAGTAGCAACTGGATGTACAAAATCTGGATAATCAGCACTGTCAGTTGTATCGGTGCCATAATTTTTTATGGTGCATCCTTTACTTTTAAGATATTCTACAATTGCAGATTTATATTCAGGACCTGCATGATCATTACCAATCGAAATAGTCATTTTTTAAGCTATTAAAAATTAAATACAAAGTTACAATTTTTTAAATCCGGTTAATAGTATATGTTATTACATGTTAATAACTGTTTACAAGTATTTAAAAGAAAAATTAGGATTATCTATTAATTTTTTAAAACTAAAATAGAAAATGAAAAACCAAACTTTTTAATCATTTTTTAAAAGGAAGTTATTAATATGGATTATAGATGAAATTAACAGATAATGTAAACAAAAATATCACAAAAATCTATGAACATCTATTATTAACAGCTGTTCATAATTATATGGATTTGCCTATATATCAAGGAATTTCATATTAATTTAATGTTAACTAAAACGTAATAAATTGTAAACTACAATTTCTCAAAACAAAACGCTAAAAAGTTATACTAACTATTAACAAGGTATAATAAACATCATTTTTAATTTTAAAAATTTTAAAAAGAATAATAATAGTGCATTAGGATGTTAATAAGTGGTCTTTTACTTATTTAACCTTATCTAAACACTATTAAATTTTATTAGTGTAATTTTGTACTTAACTTAATAACTTCACTTCCACCTTTATTAAGTTTAAATTGAAGAATTCCTAACACTTTCAGGAAATGAAAATGATTAAAAATTAAATGACAAGAAAGAAAAAAAGGAGGTCTAGAAATAATAAGATTTCCAACCTTACAAATACAATCTTAAGTATATTAAAAAAAGAACGAAATAAAACCTTCAACTATAAACAAATAGCTTCTAAATTAGGGGTTAACGATGCTAGTAGTAGAAATCAGATTATAAAAAAATTGGCTCAACTTAAAGCTAACCAAGAAATAGAAGAGGTAGAACGTGGTAAATTTAAAGCCTTAGTTACGACAGAATACCATACAGGTATTTTAGACCTATCTTCAAAAGGAAACGGTTATGTGATTTGTGATGATTTTGAAGAAGATATCTTTATAGCATCAAATAATATAAACAAAGCTTTAGATGGAGATGAAGTAGAGTTTTATGCCTATCGCAGAAAACACAGGGGTAAACAAGAAGGTGAGATTACTAATATTATAAAGCGCGCTAAAAGCGAGTATGTTGGCACTATTCAAATTCAAGATAAAAAGAACTTTGCCTTTGTAGTAGCAGATTCTGCAAAGATGTATACCGATATTTTTGTACCAATCAATAAAACAAAACGAGCTCAGGATGGGGATAAAGTACTTGTTACATTGACAGATTGGCCTGAAAATGCAAGTTCTCCATATGGAAAGGTAGTTGAAGTTTTAGGTAAACCAGGAGAGCATAGTACAGAAATTCATTCCATTTTAGCAGAGTATGGTTTACCACACGAATTTCCTTATGAGGTAGAAGCCTATGCAAACAAATTAGATACCTCTATCACTCAAGAAGAAATCGCAAAACGACGAGATATGCGTAAAGATTTAACTTTTACCATAGATCCTAAAGACGCTAAAGATTTTGACGACGCACTTTCGTTTAAGGTTTTAGGTAACGGTCTTTATGAGGTAGGAATTCATATTGCTGATGTATCTCATTATGTAAAGCCAGATACGATTTTAGATGAGGAAGCCTATGAACGCGCAACCTCGATTTATCTTGTAGATAGGGTAGTACCTATGTTACCTGAAGTACTCTCCAATGGCGCATGTTCCTTAAGGCCTCATGAGGAGAAATATACATTTTCGGCTGTTTTTAAAATAAATGAAAACTCTGAAATAAAAAACCAATGGTTTGGTAGAACAGTCACTTATTCTGACGCTAGATTTGCCTATGAAGAAGCCCAAGCTGTAATTGAATCTAAATCGAATAAAATACCAACAGAAGTATCCTTAACAGGAGAGGCTTATTATACAGATCAAAAAATTGCAGATGCGATTTTGAAGCTTGATGAACTAGCTAAAAAAATGAGAGTTAGAAGAATGAGATCAGGAGCAATTTCATTCGATAAAGTAGAGGTAAAATTTCATTTAGATGAAGAGGCTAATCCTACAGGTGTTTTCTTTAAAACAAGCAGAGACGCCAATAAACTCATTGAAGAATTTATGCTCCTAGCCAATAAGAAAGTAGCTGAGTTTATTGGGAAACAAAACCCAAAGAAAACCTTCGTTTATCGAGTTCATGACCAACCAGATGATGCAAAATTATCTCAACTGCAAACAGTAGTGGGTCGTTTTGGTCATAAGTTAAATTTTAAGGACAGAAATAGCATAGCATCGTCTTTAAATAAACTTCTTGTAGATGTTGAAGGTAAAAAGGAACAAAACCTTGTAGACACACTTGCCATAAGAACTATGGCCAAAGCGGAATATACTACTCAAAATATTGGACATTACGGCTTGGCTTTTCAATATTATAGCCATTTCACATCGCCTATCAGGCGATATCCAGATGTTATGGCACATCGTTTATTGCAGCACTATCTTGATGGTGGTAAATCAGCAAGCGAAGATATTTATGAAGAGAAATGTAAGCATAGTAGTAATATGGAATATTTGGCCACAAAGGCAGAGAGAGATTCAATAAAGTACATGCAAATTCGTTTTATGCAAGACCATCAAGATGAAGAATTTCGAGGTGTTATTTCTGGCGTTACTGATTGGGGAATTTATGTTGAAATCATTTCTAATAAATGCGAAGGGATGGTTAGTGTTAGAGACATGAAAGACGATACGTATGATTTTGATAAAGACTATTATGCTATGATCGGAAGAAACACACATAATATGTATCAATTAGGTGATGATGTGATTGTTAAAGTGAAAAATACCGATCTTATAAAAAAACACCTGGATTTTTATTTAATAGGTAAGGCGCACGATTAAGATTAATTTAATAAAGAGTTTTAAATATGATTCTTACAACAACAAACTCAATTGAAAATTTTAAAATTGTTGATTATCTTGGTATTGTTACCGGAGTTGCAATGAACGATCAAGTACTTGCGTTGGGTTTTAGCATGTCTAAATATGCCAGAAAGATTCAAGATAGTGTAGATTTAGTAAAAGAAAGAGCCTTTCAAACCCTAACAGAGAATGCAAAAAAACTAAATGCCAATGCGGTAGTTGGTATAAAAGTTGAAATAGAATTAACAACAAGTAATTATGCAATGGTATCCGTAACAGGTACAGCCGTAAAAGTTGCAACATAAATTTATTAAATCATTATGAAAAAATTTCTAGTAATCTTTTCCGCTATAATTTGTTTACCAGTATTTGGACAAAATACAATAGAGAAAAGTATAGGTGAGTTTTCAACCGTTAAGGTTTACGACTTAATCAACCTTAATATGATTCAATCTGACGAAAATAAGGTAATAATCTCAGGTAAGAATAAAAACGATGTTGAAGTGGTGAACAAAAACGGGAAGTTAAAAATCCGCATGAATATTGAAGAAATTTACGATGGCAATGACACCGTTGTTAATTTATATTTTACATCTGTTGGCGAAATAGACGCCAATGAGGGTGCAAAAGTTGCTGTTAAAGAAACAATTGAACAATTCGAAATTGAATTAAGAACCCAAGAGGGCGCAGAGATCAAAGTAGATTTAAAAACAAAATATGCTACCGTCAGGGCGGTAACTGGAGGGATTATTAATGTATCCGGAAACTCCAAAAATCAAGACGTTTCAATATATACTGGCGGAATTGTTAACGGAGAGGAGTTAGTAACCGAAAAAACAGAAGTTAGCGTAAATGCTGCTGGTGAAGCCTATGTAAATGCATCAGAATTTGTTGATGTCAGGATAAGAGCTGGTGGTGATGTATTTATTTATGGAAATCCAAAAAGAGTAGACGAAAGTCGGGTATTCGGTGGACGCATAAAACGTATGTAATATATAGATTTGTTACTTTTGTGTAAACCGCAAGTTTTACATGATTGATGATATTTTAACAGCAATTCCATTTGGTATTATACTTGCCTTTACTATTGGTCCGGTATTTTTTGTTCTACTTGAAACTGGAGCGACTAAAGGCTTTAAAAGCGCTGTTATTTTTGATTTGGGTGTCATTTTTGCGGATGTAGTGTTTATAGCGCTGGCTTTTTTTAGTACGTCCAAGCTGATAGATAAAATTAAAGACGACCCAAATTTTTTGATTTTTGGCGGTGTATTATTAGTTGTGTACGGTTTAATATCATTTATCAAAACGTCGAGATCATTTAGGTCTATAGTCAAGGAATACCGAAGAATAGACTTACCAAAACGGGACTATGGAAAACTGTTTATTAAAGGGTTTTTGCTAAACTTTATTAATATTGGTGTATTGCTCGGTTGGCTTGGGTTTATTGTTATAGGAACATCACTAACAACTTCAGAAAATGGGGTAGTATTATTTATTAGCACTATGCTAATTAGCTATTTTTTAACGGATCTTATAAAGATAGCGTTGGCCAAAAGACTTAAAAGTAAACTTACGCCAAGACGTATTTTTAAGACAAAAAAAATCGTGGCATTGGTTATTTTGGGTTTTGGTATTTTGTTATTGTCACAAGGTCTGTTTCCCGAGCTTTATGAAAAAAGCAAAGAGCAAATAGATAAGGTAAATCCAATAAATTAAAATTACTATGTATAAAATAAAAATTACACATGCATTAATATTGTTCACAATGTTGTCCTTTTCACAGAGTAGAGCAGAGCACTATGTATTACCTGAATTTTCGGAAGGAGTTATAATTATGAAAAACGGTGAGCTTAGTAAAGGGATAGTTAACTATAATGCTTTAACAGAGTCTGTTATCCTTAAAGAAGGCGATAAGTATATGCCCCTGCGCTTAGATTTAGCCAGAAATGCCGATACGCTCTATGTAGATGAGAGAAAATTTGTAAATAGAAGCGGAAAGTTCTATGAATTATTGTTAGACTCAAAATCAAGCTTATATGTTGAATACTATTGTGTTTTAAAATCAAACACTCAGGATAGGAGTGCTTATGGAAGTTCAAGCCAAACCAGTACATCTATTTCACTTAACCAAGTATATAATCAGAATATTTTCTATCAGATAGAGCTACCAGAACTGTACACAGCAGAATTAAAATACAGATACCACCTCGTAACCGATAAAGGAGAATATTCTTTTGAAACCATAAGAGACATAAAAAAGAAATACAGTAAATTAAAAAAAGATTATAACGCTTATCGCAAAGTTCATAAAGTAAACATCAAGGATCCAAAGAGCGTTAGGGACTTAATAAAATTTCTCGAAAACGTTTAAAACAAAAACCCCTTTTTAAAGGGGTTTTTTTAGAGGCGTCTAGCGGATTCGAACCGCTGTACAAGGTTTTGCAGACCTTTGCCTAGCCACTCGGCCAAGACGCCATTTACAGGGTGAACAAATATAAAAATTATATGTTATTTATTCCGCGTCTGAGACATTTTTATAGTTACCATTTCCACATCACCGCCAATTGGAGGATTTATTTTACTAACTGAAACGCTTGCTTTTTTCACAAGTATATCTTCACCAAATATTCGGTCTAAAATGCGTTGCGCAACAGTTTCCAGTAACCTTGAAGCAATGGCCATTTCTTCCCTAACCACTTTATTTAAAAAGACATAATCGACTGTATCTGATAGTTCATCAGTTTTTGCAGATTTTGATAAATCCGCTTCAACCTCAAGGTCAACTCTATAGTCACTGCCAATAATGGTCTCCTCTTTTAAACATCCATGATTTGCATATACACGGATATTTTCAACTCTGATTATTCCCATGGGGCAAAGATAAGTCTTATGGTCCTCATAAAATATTTATAGGACTAATTAGTAAAAAAGTCAAATATGTTACTAATAGTGGTGGTTTTTGCTGTAAAAAATTCTGTATAAGTACATTTTTTGCATGTTACTGACGTTAATTTTTTATTCTGGACATCGAAGACTTTCGACAACGCGCCAACTGTTGCTCGTATTTCTCCAATTTCATAGGTCGTATTCCCACATTTTGGACATTTATATTTCATAATTTTTTGTTTAACAGGTTTCCATTCTACACGTAGCCCATAGTGCATTAAAGTTACATTTTGCTTAATTTTACACATTAAAATTTTGAGATGCCAGAAGAATCAAAGTCGCTCAATTTTATTGAGCATATCATAGAAGAAGATTTAGCAAATGGTCTTCCAAAGGAAAAGTTACGGTTTCGCTTTCCACCAGAACCAAACGGTTATTTACATATTGGCCACACAAAAGCTATCGGCATAAGTTTTGGATTAGGAGAGAAGTATAATGCGCCAGTGAATTTAAGGTTTGATGACACAAACCCAATTAAAGAAGAGCAGGAGTATGTAGATGCGATTAAAAAGGATATTGCGTGGTTGGGATACAAATGGGAAAACGAACTGTATTCGTCTGATTATTTTGATAAGCTCTATGAATGGGCAGTTCAAATGATAAAAGATGATAAAGCCTATGTCGATAGCCAATCGTCAGAAGCTATGGCAGAACAGAAAGGCACACCTACAGAACCAGGCACCAACAGCCCATATCGAAATAGAACTACAGCGGAGAATTTGGATTTATTTCAACGCATGAAAGCAGGTGAATTTCCAGCAGGAACACACGTATTAAGGGCAAAAATTGATATGTCAGATCCAAATATGCTAATGAGAGATCCAATCATGTACCGCATAATGTATGCACACCACCATAGAACGGGTGATCAATGGTGCATTTACCCCATGTACGATTGGACTCATGGCGAAAGCGATTATATAGAGCAAATTTCACATTCCCTTTGTTCCTTAGAGTTTAAACCTCACAGAAAGCTTTATAATTGGTTTAGAGACCATGTGTATGAATACTCCAAGGATAAGTTACCACTACCGCCTAAACAGAGAGAATTTGCGCGTTTAAACCTAAGCTATACCATTATGAGCAAACGTAAACTCCTGCGTTTAGTTGAGGAAAAAATTGTGTCTGGCTGGGATGATCCGAGAATGCCAACCATATCAGGTTTGAGGCGCAGAGGATATACACCGAGCTCAATTAGAAATTTTATAGAGAAGGTTGGTGTGGCAAAACGTGAAAACGTTATTGATGTATCGCTTTTAGAGTTTTGTGTCCGTGAAGATCTTAATAAGTCTGCTAATCGAGTTATGGCAGTATTAAGTCCGGTAAAGGTGGTGATTACCAATTACCCTGAGAATAAAGAAGAATGGTTAGAAGCAGAAAATAATCAGGAAGATATGTCTGCGGGTTTTAGAAAAGTACCTTTCTCTAGAGAAATCTATATTGAACGAGAAGATTTCAAAGAAGCGGCAGGTAATAAGTTCTTTAGGTTGAGGCTAGGAGGAGAGGTAAGGCTTAAAAATGCATATATCATTAAAGCCAATGAGGTTGTAAAGGATGAGTCTGGTGAAATCACGGAAATTCATTGTACATACGATACAGACACAAGCAAAAAGGTGAAAGGTACATTACACTGGGTGTCCATCAAGCATGCGATTACAGTAGAAGTTAGAGAGTACGATCGTTTGTTCATGCATGAAGCGCCAGATAGCGACAAGGAGAAGGATTTTATGCAATTTCTTAATCCAAACTCGCTTAAGGTAAAAATGGGCCACCTCGAACCCAGTCTGTCCGAAGCTAATGTAGGAGAACGATATCAGTTTCAGCGCTTGGGATATTTTGTTGTAGATGAAGATTCTCAAGATGGTTCTTTGGTGTTTAACAAAACGGTTGGCCTACGGGATAGTTGGGCAAAACAAAAACCAAAACCACAGAATAATCAAAAAGCGCAACAAAAACAGCCACAACAAAAGCGCTCTGCCATTAGTATCGTTCAGCAATTAGGTAAAAAATACACAAATTTACCAGAAGAAAAACAAATTAAAACTAAGGCAGAAATTCAAAAACTTGCCAAAGAAATAACTTATGATGAGTTAGAACCATTATTTGGGACGGCAGTTAAAAAATCTGGAACTAGAATTGCAACGATGATTGTACTGAAGGAGTTGTTGAATAATGGATTAAAAAGAAATCAGAGCATTGATGATTTTATTAATAAGGCGCTTGAAGATAAGAACGAGCTGTTGGTTAGTGAAGCATCAGAAATATAGATTTATATAAAAGTATTAAACCGAGAAAACCCCTGACTTAAACTTAGGGGTTTTTTGTACATTTATTTTACACTAACTAAAACATTTACAATATGGAATTAAACTTTATGGCTATTGTGGTTGCCGCAATTGTTCCCTTGGTAATTGGTGCTGTTTGGTACAATCCGGCTGTGCTAGGAACCGCATGGATGAAGGCCTCGGGAATGACAGAGGAGAAAATGAAAAGTGGAAATATTGGGATAATTTTTGGTATTACCCTTGTTTTATCCTTTATGTTGGCCTTTAGCGTAAACGGAATGGTAATCCACCAGGTAGCAGCCCAACAATTGGCGTTTACAAATCCAGATGCAGAATCATTTAAAGCATTTATGGAAGAGTTTGGAAACATGCATCGTAGCTTTGGACATGGCGCACTGCACGGAGCAATAGGAGCGCTATTTTTTGTTTTACCCGTTCTTGGTATTAATGCCCTTTTTGAAAGAAAAGGATGGAAGTATATTTTGATAAATTTTGGTTATTGGCTAGTTGCCTTAACCGTTATGGGCGCTATACTTTGTGGTTGGTCATAAAATTAATCTATACAAGTAAAAGAGTGTCATTTTTTGTGGCCCTCTTTTATTTTTATCTATTTCTATTAATCTTTTTTACCAGCATTTTTCATTGCTTCCCCAATTTGATTGCTAGCGGTGAAACTAGCGACCATGTCGTTAAGCATATTGCTTCCTGCTTGGGGTGAGTTGGGTAAAAGTATTAAGTTGCTGTTGGTTTCTCCACCAATGGCCTGTAAGGTATCATAGTGCTGTGTTACAACAATTAAAGCAGAAGCTTCTTGGGAGTTAATACCTACCTTATTCAAAACCTCTACAGACTCTTCTAGACCACGAGCAATTTCACGTCTTTGGTCAGCAATACCTTGTCCTTGTAAGCGCTTACTTTCTGCTTCGGCTTTTGCCTTCTCAACTATTAAGATTCTTGCAGCATCACCCTCAAATTGTGCAGCAATTTTTTCTCTTTCAGATGCATTGATGCGATTCATAGCGGCTTTTACTTGTGCATCTGGATCAATATCCGTGACGAGGGTCTTAATTATGTCGTAACCATATTCTGACATGTATTCTTGCAGGTCTCGTTTTACCGCGATAGCGATATCATCTTTCTTCACAAAAACGTCATCTAATTTCATTTTTGGCACCTCTGCTCGCACCACATCAAATACGAACGATGTTATTTGATCATGAGGATATTCGAGTTTATAAAAAGCATCGTAAACATTAGTTTTAACAACAACGTACTGAACAGAAACTTTTAGTTTAACAAAAACATCATCCAAGGTTTTAGTTTCTACAATTACGTCTAGTTGTTGTATTTTTAAACTAAGTCTACCCGCGACACGATCCACCAAAGGAATCTTCATTTGCAACCCCGATTGCCTTATGCTTTGATATCTACCAAAACGCTCTATAATTGCTGCGGTTTGTTGCTTTACAATAAAAAACGATGAAATTAAGACGATAAGGCCAAAAAAGATAATTGGCACTAAAATAAATTGACCCATAACTAAGATTTTTAAGGTTTGTAAATACTAAAAATAGATAATATTAAGTTATTTTGGTTAGGTTTGTTGCCAAAGCTTTAAACTTTATGAACACAAACAAAAACAGTTTATTAGTAGTTTTTTGTCTACTTTTTGTTACAATTTGTTATTCACAGCATAGAAGATTTATCATAAAAAATGGAATTGCTATTGGCGGTGGTATTACGCAGTTTGATATTGCATCAGATAATTTTACGACCACGGCAGGTAATGGTTGGCTCATAAGTTCTTCTGCAACGGGAGACCTACCAAATAAATGGTATAATGTAAGCTATGGTCTTCAAATTTCTGGCAACTCTATTGAGTTTTCGGGTTATGAATCAAATTTGGGAACAGAAAATGACACACAGATTGAATACGACATTTTTGCGGCTCAACTGGCATTTATGTTTCACGCCAAAGTTGTACCTAATTTAATGACTATTGACGCGGGCCCGATGGTTCAATATAATGGAAAATTGGACTTGAACTCAAATAATGAGGAAAACCTTTATGTTTATTTAAATAACGCTAACAGTATTTTGGCAAAGGACATTGAAGATATTTCTCAAATAAATGTCAATGGCGCTATCGGAGCCACAATTGGTTTAGGCGCCTTTAAGTTTAGAGCGCAATACATTTACGGATTTAGTAATATTCTGAATAAACTGAACAACACAGACTCTGAAATAGGGCCACAATCCGGAGATACAGACTTTAAAGGAAACCAAACAATGCTAAATTTTATGGCCTTGATTACTTTTTAAATAAATCAGAACGATTCTATTGCTATTTCAATACGTTTAATAGATTCGTCTTTACCTACCATAAACATAATATCAAAAACATCTGGACCCTGAAGCGCCCCAACTAAAGCCAAGCGCAAAGGCATCATGACTTTTCCAAACCCAATATCCTTAAAGGCAATCCATTCTTTTATTGCCACTCTGAGCGACTCGGCAGAGTTGGCATCCGTATTTTCTATTACAGCGACCAATTCACGCATCAGGTCGTCGGTACCTTCTTTCCATGCTTTTTTAGCTGCCTTTTCATTGTAGCCTTCAGGCGCAAAGAAAAAGTAATGGCTCAAATCCCAAAAATCACTAACAAATGTGGCGCGCTCTTTTATTAGAGCAACAACCAATTGAATATAGTTAATATCAAAAGGCGCAAGTTCAGGTTTAGATTTTTTAAATAGTACGGCCAATTCAGAATCAGACTGTTCTTGCATGTAGTGGTGGTTAAACCATTTCGTTTTATCGGGATCGAAACGCGCTCCGGCTTTATTGACCTTATTTAGATCGAAAGCATTAACAAGCTCTTCTAAACTGAATATTTCTTGTTCTGTACCGGGATTCCAGCCAAGAAAGGCTAAAAAATTCACCAAGGCCCCAGGGAAGTAGCCGTCCTCTTTGTAGCCTCTAGAAATAGCATTGGTTTTTGGATCTTTCCATTGTAAAGGAAAAACAGGAAATCCTAGTTTATCGCCATCGCGCTTGCTTAGTTTTCCTTTTCCGGTTGGTTTTAATATCAAAGGCAGATGTGCAAATTTCGGTGCTTCCCAACCAAAAGCATCGTATAAAAGTTGGTGTAATGCTAAAGAAGGCAACCATTCTTCACCCCGAATGACATGAGAGATTTCCATTAAGTGGTCATCTACAATATTTGCTAGATGATAGGTAGGCATACCATCGCTTTTAAACAAAACCTTATCGTCAAGCACGTTTGTATCAATAGTAATATTGCCCCTAATAATATCCTTTAATTGTAGCGTTTGGTCTTGTGGTGACTTAAATCGAATAACGTAATCTTCACCAGATTTAATTTTGACTTGTGTCTCCTCATCAGAAAGCACAAGTGAATTTACCAACCGGCCTTTTTCACGATTGTGCCAATTGTATGTAAATGTCTTGCCATGGGCCTCGTGGTCCCTTCTGTGTGAGTCTAATTGATCTGGTGTATCAAAAGCATAGTAGGCCTTGCCATTAGCAACAAGTTCGTCCGCATATTTACGATAAAGGTGTTTGCGTTCGCTTTGTCTATACGGCCCAAACTTTTCATTTTTTCCAGGGCCTTCATCAAAGGGAATACCGCACCAATTCAAAGCCTTTACAACATAGTCTTCGGCTCCTTGTACATACCTGTTTTGATCTGTATCCTCAATGCGCAATACAAAATTACCGCCATGTTTTTTGGCAAACAAATAATTAAAAAGGGCGGTTCTAACACCACCTATATGTAAGGGCCCGGTTGGGCTTGGCGCAAAGCGCACTCTGACATTTTTAGACATATTAAAACTTTAAAGCGTAAAGATAGTTTGATATAGCTTTACAACAAAGCAATTAAAGTCCAAGATACAATCATTGACCTTGGCACACGGCTGTTCATAATTTTAAACCATAGTGGCGGAACCATAGACAAAACCATAGAGGTTGGATATCCAAAAGGCATTTGAGGACTTTCTTCGTGACAGTGTAAAACTTGATATTTCTTTGAGGACTTGTAATGATGATCACTATGCCTTGTTAATTCATACAAAACAATACGCCCAATTACATGGTTCGAGTTCCACGAGTGCACCTCTTTAACGCGTTCATATCGACCAGATTTCGTTTGTGAACGCAATAAACCATAATGCTCAATATAATTGACGGTTTCCAACAGAACAAAACCAACAATACCTGAAGCTATAGCAAACAGCAATGTTTTTGGGCCAAAAGTGAGAACAACTAAAGCTAGATAGGCCAATTGAATAAAGGTGTACCAAAGCATATCATTCTTAAATGACCAAAATGAATTACCAGTATTTTTTAGAAGCTTTTTTTGAATACGCCACGCACTAAAATATTGTCTTATGGTTGAGGTAAACCAAAAGGAGTAAACGGATTGATTATATTTTGCTGTGGCAGGATCTTCAGGTGTTGCTGCATTAAGATGATGCCCATAATTATGCTCAATGTAAAAGTGCATGTAAAAGGAGGGCAGGAGCAATGCTTTCCCCAGAAAGCGTTCATTCGTTTTCTGCCTGTGGCCAAGTTCGTGCCCAACATTTATTCCATTTACGCCTAACACGATACCGACAGAAAATATGAGGCCAACGAATTCATAAGTTTCTAAATTTGATGTAGAGACTAGATACAGCCCATAAATTAAAATCCCATATACTACAGGAAGGTTTAGGTATAGCAGCCAATCGAACACTTTGTTTTTGAGTTTAGAATCTGCGGTTTTATCATCCAAGTTTGATGTGTCCATAGGAAAAATAAGTTCTAACACAGGAATACATACAAACGCAAAAACAGGCGTGGCCCAGACCCAATAATTTTGAAACATTAATCCAATAAGTGCAACGGAAGGTATGGAAAATGCAGCTAAGTACTTTAGATCTTTCATATGAATTTAACATTTATAGATTCTAAATTAACAGAATCTTACCAAATTTAGGGAAATGGCAATTAAAATAAAATTGTAGTTTAGTAAGTTAGTATATAGTAATGAGCAATTTTAATGACATAAAATCGAAGCTTGAAGCCTTTATAAAGAAGTATTATACAAACGAACTTCTCAAGGGCGCAATTTTATTTTTTGCCATAGGATTTCTCTATTTTTTAGCAACACTATTTATTGAGCACCTGCTTTGGTTAAATACCACATCTAGAACCGCCTTGTTTTGGATTTTTGTAGCGGTTGAGTTGGTCCTGTTTTTAAAATTTATCGCCATTCCTCTAGCCCAATTATTTAAACTTCGGAAAGGAATCAACCACGAAAAAGCTTCCCAACTCATTGGAAATCATTTTCCAGAGGTAAATGATAAACTGCTTAACGTGTTACAGCTTAGCAAAAGCTCAGACCATTCAGAGTTGCTTTTAGCTAGTATAGAGCAGAAGGCAAAAGAGCTCAAGCTCGTACCCTTTCAGTTGGCAATTAATTTCAGGTCTAACTTAAAATACTTAAAGTACGCTGCAATACCTGTGATAATTTTGCTTTTGTCTTTTGTTTCGGGTAAAATTAATTGGTTTAGCAATAGTTACGAGCGTGTAGTAAACTACAAAACCGCTTATGAACCACCTGCGCCATTTCAATTTTTTGTGATTAATGAATCTTTGAATGCAATAGAGAATAAAGATTTTAAGCTTAAGGTAAGAACCGCAGGAGATGTAATACCAGAAAATGCACAGATACGATTTAATGACCAATCGTATTATTTGCAACCAATTGCACCTGGAGAATTTCAATTTGTTTTTAATCTAATAAAAGAGAATACTGAGTTTACCCTCACGGCAAACGGCACATCTTCAAAACCTTATGTGTTAGAGGTCCTAAACACACCAAATCTTACTAAATTCGAGATGGTTTTAGATTATCCATCACATACTAAGAAGCAAGACGAGGTGCTGAAAAGTACTGGCTCAGCAATTGTCCCAGAAGGCACTAAGGTTACCTGGAGAGCTCAAACCAAATCAACCACTACGGTTAACATTTATTCTAAGGATACATTAAGTTTTGAGCAAGATGAAGAAGGGCGATTTGTAGCCTCCAAGCGCTTGTATAGTAACTACAACTACAACATAACGACAAGTAACAAGAAGCTCAAGGACTACGAGAATTTGGCTTATAATATCAGTGTGGTTAAAGATGCACACCCTGAGCTTAAAATCGTAGTTCAGAAGGATACTATGGATCAGCAAAGCTTATATTTTTATGGCCAAGCAAGTGATGATTACGGATTAAGCAAATTGCAGTTGGTTTATTATCCTGCTGAGGACGAAACTCATAAAACCACCGAAGAGCTAATGGTGTCAAAGTCTAATTTTAGTGAGTTTGTAACAGCTTTTCCAAACCAATTGAATCTCCGTGAAGGTGTAAGCTATCAGTTGTATTTTGAGGTTTTCGATAATGATCTGGTTAACAAGTTTAAACGAACAAAAAGTAGTGTGTTTAGCTATAGAAAACTTACAAAGGAAGAAGAAGAGCAGAAACAACTTCAGGAACAGAACAAAACCATAAACGATATAAGCAAGACTTTTGAGAAGCTTGAGGAGCAGGACAAAAAGCTTGAGGAGTTTTCTAAAACACAGAAAGAGAAGGAGCAACTGAATTTTAATGATAAGAAAAAGTTCGAAGAGTTTTTGAAGCGCCAAAAGCAACAAGAACAGCTGATGAAGAACTTCAATAAAAAACTCCAGGATAATCTTAAAGAGTTTCAAAACGAAAAAAAGGAGGAAGACCAATTCAAAAAGGATTTACAAGAACGTCTTAAGGAAAATGAGCAAAAATTGAAGCAAGACGAAGAGCTTTTGAAGGAATTGGAAGAACTAAAGGATAAGATTAATAAGGAAGAATTCACTCAGAAGCTAGAAGAGCTTGCAAAGCAAAACAAAAATAAAAAGCGCAGCATGAATCAATTGTTAGAATTGACAAAGCGTTTTTATGTTATGAAAAAGACTGAGAAGATAGCCAATCAATTGGATGAACTATCCGAAAAGCAAGAAAAGCTCTCTGAGAATAAGGACGAAAACAATAAGGAAAACCAGGAGAAACTCCAGGATGAGTTCAAGAAGCTTCAGGAAGATATTGACGAATTAAAACGCGACGACAGAAGGTTACAAAAACCCATGAATGTACCTCGAGATGAATTCATTGAGAGCGAAGTCAATTTTGACCAAAATGATGCTAAGGAATCTTTAGAAGAAAAGGAGCTAATAGAAGAGCAGAAAGGACAAGAAACACAAGAGTCTAAAGAACAGCTTCAAAAGGCGAAGGAGCGTCAAAAAAAGGCTTCAAAGAAAATGAAGCAACTTAGCGAGATGATGAAGCAATCGCTTTCAGGAGGAGCCGGAGGAGGCGACCAGGCAGAAGAGGATGTTGATATGCTTCGCCAGATTCTGGAAAATCTTCTGCTGTTTTCATTTGATCAAGAAGCGTTGATGAACACATTCGAAGAGATTAATATTGACAACAACAAGTATGGCAAATATATTATAGAGCAAAGTAATTTGAGAGAGCATTTTGAGCACGTTGACGACAGCCTGTTTGCACTTTCATTGAGACAACCAAAAATTTCCGAAAAGGTAAATTCTCAAATTACAGAGGTTTATTTCAACATTGATAAATCCTTGGATCAATTAACCGAGAACAGGCTGTATCAAGGCATAGCTGCACAACAATATGCAATCACCGCCAGTAATGAACTAGCAAGTTTCCTTAGCGATGTTTTAGACAATATGGAAATGTCCATGAACGCAATGCCTAGCACAGGTCAAGGAAAGGGGCAACAGCTGCAAGACATAATTATGTCGCAGGAAGAGCTCAATAAACAAATGGAAGAAGGCGTTAAGAAGAGCGAAAAAGGAATTGAAGGAAAAGAAGGGCAAGAGGGTAAAGAAGGCAAGGGTAAAGAACAAGGTGAAAAAGGCGAGAAAGGTAAGGGTGAAAGCGAGGGCAATGAAGGTCAAGAAGCGAGTAAGGGCGAGAATGGTCAATCTGGTGAAAATGGAAATCAAAACGGACAGAGTGGACAGAACGGAAATAATGGCCAGCAAGATGGTGAGGGAAAAGGCAACAATAATAACGGCAACTCCAAAGACGGTAAGAATGGCTCAAGAGGGCAGGACGGACATGGAGATCAAGATGGCGAAGAGAATAATGACGGCTATGGACAAGGTGGCAATGAAGAACAAAACGCTGAGCTGTTCAAAATTTACCAACGCCAACAACAACTTAGGCAGGCGCTGGAGGATAAAATCTCAAAAGATGGTGAAATACAATCAGCGGGTGAGTTAATTAAGCAGATGGAAGAAGTAGAGCTTGATTTACTTAACTATGGATTCACAAATCAGACGCTCCAAAAGATGATGGATCTGCAACACCAGTTGTTGAAATTAGAGAACGCTACGTTTCTACAAGGACAAGATTCTAAGAGAGAATCTGAGACTAATAAGAAGGAGTTTAATAATACAAATACCAACCAAATACCAACAGCCAAACAGTATTTCAATACTACTGAAATATTAAACAGGCAAGTCTTACCTTTACGAAATCATTTAAAGAAAAAGATTCAAGATTATTTCAAAAGCGCAGATGGTAAATTTTAATTATGAAGCCGATTTTAAACTTAACAACGAAGAGAAATTAGAGCATTGGATTAATGACGCTGTGTCTGAAGAGAATTTTAAATTGGGTGATGTAAATTACATTTTTTGTACCGACCCTTACTTACACAAACTTAATGTAGAATTCCTTGGTCACGATACTTTAACGGACATTATTAGCTTTGATTATACTGTAGGAAAAATTATACAAGGGGATATTTTTATTTCTGTAGAAAGGGTACAGGAAAATGCAACGTATTATAATGTAGATTTTAATAACGAGCTATTACGTGTTATGATACATGGAATACTGCATTTTTGTGGTTACAAAGATAAAACAGATGGCCAAGCAAAAATCATGCGCTCTAAGGAAGAATACTATATGGTTAGGTATTGATGCTATCATAGATTCAACGTATATTTGCAAACTTAAATTTTTTAAACAAATTGTTCCACGTGGAACGCTAGATTAAGAATCATGTTTAACGATGTATATGATGTTATTGTAGTTGGAGCTGGTCACGCTGGCAGTGAAGCCGCGGCAGCGGCAGCCAACATGGGAAGCAAAACATTGTTAATTACAATGAACCTTCAAAATATTGCACAAATGTCTTGCAATCCCGCAATGGGTGGTATTGCCAAAGGCCAAATTGTACGTGAAATTGATGCCCTGGGTGGTTACAGCGGTATTGTTTCTGATACCTCTGCTATTCAGTTTAAAATGCTTAATAAATCTAAAGGGCCTGCAATGTGGAGCCCAAGGGTGCAGAGCGACCGAATGCGATTTGCAGAGGATTGGAGGCTAATGCTAGAGAAAACGCCAAATCTTGATTTTTATCAAGAAATGGTTTCAGGGTTATTGATAGAAGGAGATAGAATAGTTGGGGTTAAAACATCTTTAGGAATAAAGGTAAAGGCCAAAACAGTGGTTCTAACGAATGGTACTTTTTTAAACGGTCTTATTCATATAGGCGACAAGAATTTTGGAGGAGGTAGAGCAGGTGAGCGTGCAGCAACAGGAATTACTGAGGAGCTTATTGAAATAGGTTTTGATTCGGGTAGAATGAAAACGGGTACACCTCCGAGGATTGACGGAAGGTCTCTGGATTATTCGAAAATGATTGAACAACCAGGAGATAAAAGCCCAGAAAAGTTTTCATATTTAGACGCCACCAAACCACTTAAAGAGCAGCGTTCTTGTCACATGACGTATACGAGTCCAGAAGTACATGATTTGTTACGCGAAGGATTTGATCGGTCGCCAATGTTCAATGGACGTATTAAAAGTGTTGGCCCAAGATATTGTCCATCAATTGAAGATAAAATAAATCGTTTTGCAGATAAGGATAGACATCAATTATTTGTAGAACCTGAAGGCTGGAACACCGTTGAAGTTTATGTAAACGGCTTTTCGACCTCGTTACCTGAAGATGTACAATTTAAAGCTTTAAGGTCAGTTGTGGGTTTTGAGAATGTTAAGTTTTTTAGACCGGGTTATGCTATAGAGTACGATTATTTTCCGCCCACTCAATTGAAGCACACATTAGAAACGAAACTAGTTGATGGGCTGTTTTTTGCGGGTCAAATAAATGGTACAACCGGATACGAAGAGGCGGCCTCACAAGGTTTAATGGCAGGAATTAATGCCAGTTTAAAGGTTCAAGAAAGAGATCCATTTACCCTTAAAAGAGATGAAGCTTATATCGGCGTACTAATAGATGATTTAATCACCAAGGGAACAGAAGAGCCTTATAGAATGTTTACATCTAGAGCGGAATACAGAACCCTATTAAGACAAGACAATGCTGATTTTCGATTAACGCCGAAAGGATATGAATTGGGTTTAGCGTCGGAGCAACGCTTACGACGGATGGAAGAAAAGAAATCTAAATCTGATGCTTTTGTACAATTTTTTAGAGATACTAGCGTAAAACCTGAGGAGGCAAACCCTGTGTTAGAATCTAAAAATAGTGCTCCGGTTAAACAGCAGGATAAGATGTTTAGACTCTTTGCGAGACCCAATATTACGATCGATGATGTAAGGAAGTTTAAGGCTGTTGAGAAGTATTTAGACCAGAACGAATTAGATTCTGAGGTTATCGAACAGGCTGAAATTCAAGTCAAGTATTCAGGATACATAGAGAAGGAAAAGAATAATGCCGATAAACTAAATAGGTTAGAGAATTTAAAGATTCCACAAGGATTTGATTATTCTAAACTGAAATCTATGAGCACGGAGGCACGCCAAAAGCTGAAGGAGATTCAACCCGTAACCATCTCTCAAGCCGCTAGAATTAGTGGTGTTTCTCCTAACGATATTTCAGTTTTATTAGTTTATTTAGGAAGATAATAGTGTTCCACGTGAAACATTCTATCGTAAAATGAATGGTAAAATGAACCAATCAACTTATTTAAAGGTAAAAGACCATTCCGTTTCTGGAGAAGAATTTCAACTGATTCTTAATGAAGATCTCCAAATGTTGGAGACTTTTCCAAAGCCTACAGAAGAGAAATTATCTCAGTATTATAAGAGCGAAGATTATATTTCGCATACAGATTCTAAGCGAAACGTATTCGAATATGCGTATCACATAATTAGATCGAGAGCTTTAAGAAATAAGTTGAAGCTCATCAATTCATTTGATACAGAAGCCAAAGACCTGTTAGATATTGGTTGTGGCACAGGCGATTTTTTAAGAACCGCTCAAAATTCTGGTTGGTCAATCACTGGAATTGAACCGAATGTTCAAGCCAGGACAATTGCGAATGACAAAACAGGGAACAAAGTATTTGAGGCTGAGCAGCTATTAAGTATTGAGGAAAATAGTTTTGATGTAATTACACTTTGGCATGTTCTTGAACACCTTCCAAAGTTGGAAACTCACATTAGTCTTTTTAAAAACCTTTTAAAACCTAACGGTTTTCTTGTTGTTGCAGTTCCTAATTTTAAAAGTTATGATGCACAGCATTATAAATCGTTTTGGGCAGCTTATGATGTACCAAGGCATTTATGGCACTTCTCAAGACAATCTATTAAGCACCTTTTTGGAAAATTTGGTTTTACAGTTGTTAGTACTCGTCCAATGATTTTTGATTCGTTCTATGTAAGCTTATTGTCTGAAAAATATAAGAGCGATTTTATGAATCCGATCAAGGCGTTTTGGATAGGATTACTTTCTAATATTAAAGCAAGAGATTCAAAAGAGTATTCATCGCTTATTTATATTATTAAAAAGACTAGTACCCTTTCTCTTGCGCTGTAATAAACTATTTAAGGAATAGATTCACAATTACACCTTTCAGTTTTAAAATCTCTTTAAAACGCTTTATTTGACTCAAATATTTATTGATAAAACAAATAGCTACACATTAAATTATAGTTTTTGTATATATCTTATAAAAATATGTTTCACTAGTTTACTTTTATACATTTGCAAAAATTAAATTGAAATCAATATCATGAAAAAACTAATAACGATTTGTATCATAGCGCTAACGTTTTCATCCTGTCAAGAACAACAAAAAATTGCTTTTGTGGATAATACCAAGGTTGTGAATGATTATCAAAAGAAAAAAGACTTTGAAGAAAAGTTCAAAATCAAAATTGAAAATTTCAATAAAAAAGCAGACAGCTTACAGAAAGCAATTCAATTAGAAGCACAAATGTTTCAGTCTCGTGCAACAAAGATGAGTCAAAGTAAGGCAGAAGAAGAGTACAACGCGCTTGTGCAAAAAAAACAAATGCAAGATTATCAACTTAATAATGAGGAGAAACTATTACAAGCTGAAGGCCAAAAAGAAATAGATACCCTTGTTAAGCAGGTAAAAGCATTTATAAAAGACTATGGAAAACAGAATGGTTACACATTTATTTTAGGTGCGAATGAAGCTGGAAGTGTATTATATGGTGCTGATAAACAGGATATTACGGAAGAAATCCTAACCATGCTTAATGGTGTAGGATCTAAGTCTGAAGACAAAGAGTAATTAGTATAAAAATCAATAAAGCCAGGCTTATGCTTGGCTTTTTTTATGTAGTAATCGCGTCAGTTTAATTGATAAATCTGTCAGAATAATTTTAGAATTACCATTTCTTTCAATATGGTATACAGCTTCTTGAAGTTCGTGTGAAATCTCCATTATATTGTTGTCATGAACAAACGGCGCAAATTTTTCAAGTTTAAAATTTTCTGACTTGGGTTCTAAATATACTAATTGGTTAGCCTTATAATTCAGCAATAATGCTTGTCTAAAATAATTTAAGCAAAAGTTTAAAAATTTCTTTTGTGTTTCCCTGCCTGTTTTAGCAATTTCCTCGGACCATAAAATTAAATCATGTATAGCACCTTTATTACCCTTCGCTTTAAATGCAGATCTAACCCAAGCAACAAACCATTTTTCAAACTGTATGTCTTCACTGTCTTGATAAATAAGATCACAGGCCTTGTTGTAATTTCCATTAGATTGGTGTGCAATTTTTGAGGCAATTGATTTTTCAATGTGGTAATTTTTTACCAAAGCTTCTGCTATAACTTCTTCGGATAAAAGTGGAAAATGTAAAACTTGGCAACGCGACCTAATGGTATTTATAATTTGTTCTTCATCTTCAGCAATAAGAATAAAAACTGTTTTTTCCGGAGGCTCCTCAATAAGCTTTAATAATTTGTTTGCACAGGGCGTATTCATTTTTTCGGCCATCCAAATTATCATAACTTTGTACCCGCCTTCATAAGATTTCAGGGAAAGAGATTTCACAATTTCATGTGCCTCGTCTACACCAATTTGTCCTTGTTTATTGTCAACCCCAAGCAGTTTATACCAATCAAACAAATTTCCGTAAGGCTGTTGTTCTAATAATTGGCGCCACTCTTCGAGGTAAAAATTAGAAACAGGCTTACTTTTTACCTTATTACTTGTCGTTACAGGAAAAGCGAAATGAAGGTCAGGATGAGAAAAGTTTTTAAACTTTAAATTACATGACTCGTTACCACCTGAATTTTCTTCGTTTACATTATTACATAATAGATATTGGGCATAGGCCAGTGCCATAGGCAAAGTACCGCACCCTTCTGGCCCTACAAATAACTGAGCATGAGCAATTCTGCCCTTGTCAACACTTGTGGTGAGATGGTTTTTGATATGTTTTTGACCTAAGACTTCCGAAAAAAGCATAGCGCAAAACTATGTAATTTTTTGTTGTTTATTGCCTTATTAATATTCATCTTGCCAAATGCACTTTATGCACTTATATTTGTCACTTAAATAAGAAGAAATGAAGACATTAAACGATTTTAATTTTAAAGATAAAAGAGCACTAGTTAGAGTTGATTTTAACGTACCTCTTAATGACAATTTTGAAGTTACAGATGCAACTAGAATTGTATCAGCTAAACCCACAATTATTAAGATATTAGAGGATGGTGGTAGTTGCGTTTTAATGTCTCATTTAGGAAGGCCAAAAGGCGTACAAGACGAGTTTTCTTTGAGGCATATTATATCTAAAATAGAGGACATCCTGGGTGTTGAGGTAAAGTTTGTGGGCGACTGTGTCGGAGAGGAGGCAACCGAAAAAGCCAATGGTTTAGAACCAGGAGAAATACTCTTATTGGAGAACCTGCGCTTTCACGACGAAGAGAAACAAGGCGATGTAGATTTTGCAAAACAGTTATCTCAACTTGGTGATATATATGTAAATGACGCTTTTGGTACAGCCCATAGAGCACATGCATCAACGACTATAGTTGCCCAATTTTTTCCAGAAGCCAAATGCTTTGGACATCTTTTAGCAAAAGAAATTGAGAGCATTAAAAAAGTATTGGAGGATGGAGAAAAACCGGTGCTTGCTGTATTAGGAGGCGCTAAAGTCTCTTCAAAAATAACGGTGATTGAAAATATATTAGACAAGGTAGACCACCTTATTATTGGAGGAGGTATGACATTTACCTTTATTAAAGCTCAGGGCGGAAATATCGGAGATTCCATTTGTGAAGACGACAAAATGGAACTTGCTTTAGATATTCTGAGGCAAGCTGAAGCAAAAGGTGTAAAAATTCATTTGCCTGTGGATGTTGTGGCGGCTGATAGCTTTAGCAATGAAGCGGCTACTCAAGTAGTGGACGTTAATCAAATCCCTGAGGGATGGCAAGGTTTGGATGCGGGGCCAAAGTCCTTAGAAATCTTTGATCAAGTGGTTAATAATTGCAAAACCATTCTTTGGAATGGGCCATTAGGAGTTTTTGAAATGGAAACCTTTTCAAAGGGTACAATTGCACTAGGTGACTCTATCGCAAATTCTACTAGAAATGGCGCATTTTCTTTAGTTGGAGGGGGAGATTCAGTTGCTGCGGTTAAGCAGTTTGGGTTTGAAGATAAAGTGAGCTATGTAAGTACTGGAGGTGGCGCAATGTTAGAATCTCTTGAGGGCAAAACGCTTCCTGGAATTGCGGCCATTTTAGATTAAGATTTAAATACTATATTTAATTCGAAAAGCGTTTACATAAACGCCGTTACGGATTATCCATGAATTTTAGGACCACACTTCTCGGTTTAATTTGTTGCTTAGCACAGTTGTGTGTTTCGCAAAACGATACTATTGTTGGTAGTAGAAATACGCCAATTAAGGTTGGAGATTCCATTATTGACGGAAGACCAATTAGCACGGAAAATAAAATTCCCATAGAAAAAGATTCTTTTGGCATTAAGAGCTTACAAGATTTAGAAGAGGCAAAGGCATTAGATGCAAAATGGCTTGAAGAACTCTATAATAATACTTTATACGATACTATATACAAGACTATTTCCGAGCTCACCTATGAACCTGTTGATTACCCAGAGCTTTCAACTGACACACTCAAAGCGAGACTAGAGCGACTCAATGCGCGAACACCGTTTAATGTAGAATACAACCCTTCGCTAGAAAGTGTGATAAAGCGCTTTCTTAAACAAAGAAGAAGTTCGCTTGAAAGGTTAATGGGTCTGAGCCACTTCTATTTTCCGATGTTCGAGGAGGAATTTGATAATTACAATATTCCTCTTGAAATGAAATATCTCGCCATTGTCGAGTCGGCTCTGAAACCAAGAGCTAGATCTAGGGTTGGCGCGACAGGTTTATGGCAGTTTATGTTTGCCACAGGAAAAGAGTACAAACTTGATGTCAGTAGCTATGTAGATGAACGTAGCGACCCAATCAAATCTACAACGGCAGCCGCACAATATTTGTCTAGGCTTTATAGAATCTTTGGCGATTGGGATTTAGCATTGGCTGCGTATAATTCTGGCCCGGGAAATGTTAATAAAGCAATTCGGCGCTCTGGAGGCTATAAAAATTATTGGAATATTAGGGCTAATTTACCACGAGAAACAGCGGGTTACGTACCTTCATTTTTAGCTACCATGTATATTTTTGAATATGCAGAAGAACATGGTTTTAAACCGGAAAGACCACCTTTTCAGCACATACAGACAGATACCATTCGTGTTAAAGAGATGATTAGCTTAGATCAAGTTTCTGAGGTAACAGGGGTTAATATTGAAGAGCTACAATTTCTTAATCCTTCTTACAAATTAGACATAATTCCAAAGATTGAAGGTAAAACCTATTATCTAAGACTACCTCGTGAGGCGGTCGGTATTTTTACTAGTAACGAGGAAAAAATTTATGCTTTTGCAAAGTCAGAATTTGACAAACGCGAGAAACCTTTACCGCAATTATTTAATCAGGACACTAAAATTAGATATCGGGTAAAGAGTGGTGATTATTTAGGCAAAATAGCCAGACGTTATGGTGTTAGAGTTAGCCAAATAAAACGTTGGAACGGTTTAAGAACTAATAATCTTAGAATTGGCCAACGCTTAACCATATATCCAAGAAATCCTGTTGCTCCACCTCCCCAAAAAACTGGAAAAAAACCCGTAAAAATTGGAGAAAGAAAGACCTACAAGGTAAAAGAAGGTGACTCGCTTTGGAGTATAGCACAAAAATTTTCTGGAGTTTCAGTTCAAAATCTTAAAGATTGGAACGATATTAGTGGTAATAATCTCAAAATAGGAATGACACTCATTGTGTCAGAGTAGTAACCAACAAAATTCTTAAAAAATGAGAGTCATATTTTCAATGCTTATTTGCCTTTTATTGTTCACATGTGGAAACGATTCCAAAAACGATAAAAAAGTTTATTTACCTGCTTCAAATGGAAACTTAAACAGTATTTCTGTCGTAATAGACAACCAATTATGGGAAGGACGAGTTGGTGAAAATATTCGCAGTATTTTTGCGGCCCCTTTAAATGGACTTCCAGTAGACGAACCTTTATTTAAGATTCGTCAAATACCTCCACAAGTTTTTGACGGCTTCGCAACAAGAAGCAGAATAATTTTAAAGATTGAAAAGGAATACTTAGAAGCAACTACAAAGATTGTCGATGAAGCCTTCGCCAAACCGCAAACTGTTGCTGTTGTTGGCGGTAAGACGGACGACGATATCATTAATCAATTAAAAGATAACAAAGACAAGATAATCGACGCATTTAATAAGGAGGAAGTAAAGGAAAAACAACGACGAATAAACCTTTCACTATTGCGTGATGAGAAAATGGAAGAAGCTCTAGGCTTTACGGTAGATATTCCTTCTGCATATCGAATTAGCAAGGCAACAGATGACTTTTTCTGGATTAGAAAGAATATTAGCAATTCTAAAACTATGGAATTGATGTTTTATGAGGTACCACTTGAAACCATTTCAAAAGGTGATAGTGCAGTAGTAGATATTGTTAAAATGAGAGATAATATTACTAAAACAAAAATTCCAGGAGAAGAGGGTATTTATATGAAGGTCGAAGAAGCTTATGCGCCCTCATTGTTTAATACTATAATTGACAATAAGCCAACCTATGAAGTTAGAAGTGTTTGGAGAATGAATGAATATCCTATGGCAGGACCCTTTATCACTTACATGATTGAAGATAAAATTAATAACAGATATTTAGTTGCAGACGGTTACGTATATGCGCCCTCTCTCAGTAAGCGCGATCTAGTTTTTGAACTGGAGTCTATCATTAAATCTGTAAAAATCAAATAATAAAAAAAGCCAGCGTTTACTGCTGGCTTTTTTTATTTATTGCTGTTAATCTCTTATTCTTTTTCGTCCTTTGCAGATTCATCCTTACTTGCATCTTTGAATTCTTTTAATCCACTACCAAGACCTCTCATTAGTTCCGGGATTTTTCTTCCACCAAAGAGGATTAAAATTACTACTGCTATCAGTACAACCTGAGGCCAACCAATTGCTAATGGTATTGTAACAAAACTCATAATTTTCAATTTAGATTACAAAGTTAATAATTAAACTTAAAAAACCACGTTGTTTGTCTAACTTTAGCACCAAGCAGAGTTTACGTTTAAGTATTTTGATTAATTTTGATTTAATGGCAAAAAAGAAAAAAAAAGAAAGGAAATTTGCTAAAAAATTACTTCATCAATATCGGTTAGTAATTTTAAACGAAGACACTTTTGAAGAGCGTTTTGCTTTAAAACTTTCTAGATTAAACGTGTTTGTTTTAACTTCAATTTCGGCCATAGTATTGGTTTTCCTTACAACGCTTCTTATTGCTTTTACACCTTTAAGAGAATATATTCCCGGATACTCTTCTGCGAAATTAAAAAGGCAAGCTTCTTTTTTAAATTATAAGACAGATTCTTTGGTTAGAGAATTAGAGCTAAATAAACAGTACTATGCCTCAATTAGAAAAGTTTTGACAGGAGATATTTCTTCTGTGAATTTTAATCGAGATTCTATAATGGCGCTTGCGAAAAATGATATTGAAATTCTTGAAGTAGAAAAAAATAGAGAAGATTCCATGTTAAGAGCTAAAGTTGAGAAAGAAGATAAATACAACTTGTTCGAATCTTCCATAGATCCGTCAAATTTTGTGTTGTTTCCACCTGTTAATGGGACAATATCCGAGGGTTATAATGTTGAAGAAAAGCATTTTGCAGTAGACGTTGTCGTTGCAAACAATACCCCTGTTAAGGCTGTTGCAGATGGTACAATTGTGTTCGCTGAGTGGACTGTAGAAACGGGTTATGTTGTAATCATGAAACACAATCAAGAACTGATCTCGGTTTACAAACACAATTCGGCCATAACAAAAGCACAGGGTGACTTAGTCAAAGCAGGTGAGGTTATTGCCATGTCTGGAAATACGGGGGAGTTAAGCACGGGACCACATCTTCATTTTGAATTATGGAGTAAAGGCTATCCCGTTAATCCAACTAATTTTATTGATTTTCAGTAATGCCGTCATTAAAAGCAAAACTCTCTAAACTATTTGCAAAAATAATTGCAAGGCGAATACAAAAATGGGCAAATAAACCAATAGAAACCCAAGAAAATGTACTAAGACACTTAATATATAATGCTAAAAATACTGCGTTCGGAAAAGATCACGAGTTTCATTCTATCAAGTCATACGAAGAATTTAAGACTTTAGTCCCTGTAAGAGATTACGAGGCTTTAAGGCCTTATGTAGATAGGGTTGTAAACGGCGAAGAAGACATTCTCTGGAGGGGGAAACCATTGTATTTTGCAAAAACATCAGGTACTACTTCTGGCTCAAAATACATTCCTATTACTAAACAAAGTATGCCAACCCATGTTAAAGCGGCCAGAAATGCCATTTTAATGTATATCAATGAGACTGGAAATATTGATTTTGTTGATGGAAAAATGATATTCCTTCAAGGTAGCCCTGTGCTGGAAGAGAAGAACGGGATTAAATTAGGGAGACTTTCAGGAATTGTAGCGCATTATGTTCCAAAGTATCTTCAAAAAAACAGAATGCCTTCTCTTGAAACCAATTGTATTGAAGATTGGGAAACTAAAGTTGATGCCATTGTTGACGAAACTGTAAATGAAGACATGACTGTTATTTCAGGAATTCCGTCTTGGGTACAAATGTATTTTGAGAAACTAATTGAAAAAACCGATAAAAAGGTTGGTGAGGTTTTTAAGAATTTTAATTTATTCATCTTTGGTGGTGTTAATTACGAGCCTTATCGCGCTAAGTTCGAAAATCTTATCGGAAAAAGGGTTGATAGTATAGAATTGTATCCGGCAAGCGAGGGTTTTTTTGCCTTTCAGGACAAACAGTCTGAAAAAGGTATGTTGCTTCAACTCAATTCAGGAATATTTTATGAGTTTATAGAAGCTGATAAATTTTTTGAAGATAATCCCGAAAGAATTACAATAAAAGATGTAAAGCTTGGTATAAATTATGTAATGATAATTTCAACATCTGCAGGCTTGTGGGCCTATAATATTGGAGACACTGTTGAGTTTACTTCATTAAAACCATATCGTGTAATAGTAAGCGGAAGAATAAAACACTTTATTTCTGCTTTTGGTGAGCATGTAATTGGCAAAGAAGTTGAACAAGCGCTGAAGGACGCGATTGAAAATACTGAAGTTTCAGTTAATGAGTTTACCGTTGCGCCACAAATTAATCCAGAGAAGGGCCTTCCATATCACGAATGGTTTATAGAATTTGAAAATGAACCCGCTAATCAAATAGCATTTATTAATACTTTGGATAAATCCTTACAACAACAAAATAGCTATTATTTCGATTTAATAGACGGAAAGGTGCTAACGCAATTAAAGCTTACGAAAGTCAAGAAAGACGGTTTCCAGACTTATATGAAATCCATTGGAAAACTAGGAGGACAGAATAAAATACCAAGATTGTCTAATGACCGTAAGATAGCACAAAAATTGTATGAGCTGCAATTAACCAAATAATCTATATTTGCAGGTTAAAATAGATAATGGGGAACAATAACAAAAACCACAAAAGAACAAGGGCTCAGGAAAGCTCAAATGCTATTGAGCGCATGTATATAACCATGCGTCATTTGTTTAATAGAGGGTTTTACAAACCAATGGGTGTCTCAGGAGAGACCCTTAGAGAAGCATTACTTCTTTTAAGACCAGAAATATATGGATCAATAGCAGATGAGAAAGCGGAGCTTGACGGGTTATTATATGTAATTGACCGATTGCCGAAAGGTATTGAAGAATGCACATACATTAATTTAACAAGTGATGAGGGTTATACAAATTCGCATTTTAAACCAATTATACCATTAAAGAGAAGACGAAACTGCTACCGTATTGATAGCGAACAGATGAATATTGAAATTACGCGAGGACGCTCTGAAATTTACGATATCCTTACCCATTTAACGTTTCTATTTGTTGAGTCTCATAAAATAAGTAAACGTGTCTTAATCAATGAAGAAGGCGATACTATTAGAGATTGGGAAAAATTAGAAAAAGCAGTTAAGGCTACAAAAAAGCTTTCTCAAGAGGACCGGGAAATAGCAATCACTCATACTGCCAATATATTAGGCAGAACTTTTAATGAAATTACTCTGGCTTATCCTGATTTTTCTGCTGATAGCCAACCAGATCGGTTCTTGCATATTATCTATTGGTTGGGTAAATTAGCAATTGACGAGAAAACATATAACAAAAAGAGAACAATAACCTTTAGTCCCGTTCTGCGAGAACGATTAGGGCACCATATTCACGGAGAAATATGGGCAGATGAAATAAAAAGAGTATTACATCAAAATAATTTGTTAGAAAGGCCAATTCATATCATAAGTGCTAATATGCATAGCGTTATGAATTCATTATTTACAGGCGCAACACTAAAAGGGGCTGACGCTAAAAAAGATATTTTTGAAGTTTATAAATCGTTAAGCTTGCCAATTAATAATACCGCAAGAGGCAAAGTGGAAAAAGTGGCTTTTCAAAACGGAATGATTTACATCAAGGATACATCAGGGACTAACATTGATATTCAGATTTTTGATACTGACAAGATTGATTTTTCTAAAACCAAGTTTAATTATCAAGAATCAATAAAAAATGAAAAAGCAGTAATTCTTGTAATGGATTACGCGTTTGGAGAACAAGCTTATGAAACATTAGATGAGCTATTGAAGCCAGTAAAAGTAAGTGGTAAAAAGACACATTTAAATGTAAAATCCATTTCAATAATGGGTAAGGCAGGGATACTTGAAGGAGGCAAAGGAGATGTTATGATCCCATCTGCCCATATTTTTGAAGGCACAGCAGATAATTACCCGTTTAAAAATGAATTATCTAAAAACGATTTAGTAGATTGCGGCGTTGATGTTTACGAAGGCACTATGATTACTGTTTTAGGCACTTCTTTGCAGAACAAAGAAATTTTAAAGTTCTTTAAAAACTCAACCTGGAACGTAATAGGTTTAGAGATGGAAGGCGCACATTATCAAAAGGCCATACAGGCCGCGTCTAAAGTTAGAGGCAATATCAATGAAGATGTTAAAGTAAGATACGCGTATTATGCAAGTGATAATCCTTTAGAGACGGGCAGCACATTAGCTTCAGGAGGACTTGGAGTTTCTGGTGTTAAACCAACATATGTCATTACAAAAAAGATTTTGGAACAAATATTTAATTCTTAAAAAATGAGTGAGAATTTAAAACAAAACAATCCTAATGAAGAGGTAGATTTAGGTCATGTTTTTAACGCAATTGCTAGACTTTTTGAAAAGTTATTTGCATTAATAGTAAGAATTGTAAAAACACTTTTTTCAGCAACCATTTATGCGTTAAAACCAATAGTGAACAACTTTAAATTGGTTGCAATCGTTGTAATGCTTTCTGCTATTGCCGGATATATCTCGGAGCAGTTTCAAAAACCTGTCTACTATTCTGACATGTTGGTAAAGCCTTATTTCGACTCAAAATATCAATTAGACAATAATGTAAATTATTTTAATGCATTAATTCGTTCAAAAAACGTTAAGGTTTTGTCAGAGATATTTGAAATAGATACGGTTAGCGCGGGACATTTAAGAGGTTTTGAAATGCATATTGGTCCCGAGACTCAAAACTATTTGTTACAACAGTATGATAATTATCGAAAATCTATTGACAGCACCTTGGCTGCGGAGATAAGCTATGAAGATTATATTGAAAATAGGGACATACTTGCAGGTTCTGTTTTCTCTATAGTTGCAAAAGCAAAAAGTAATGACATTTTCCCAAGCCTTGAAAAGGGTTTTGTTAAAACATTTGAAAATGAATATTCACAAAAACTCAAAAGAGTTAGGGACTCTACAATTTTAATAAGAAAAGCTAGTTTTCAGAGAGAACTGAGAAGAGTTGATAGCCTACAAAATGTCTATTTAAATATTTTAGAAAAAGAATCTGATAAAGAAAATCTTACAATTGGTGCTGGAGGTATTTTTCCTGTTACACAAGAAAGATCAAACACAAGGGAATATGAATTATTTAAAGAAGAATTAGAAATACGGAATAGACTAAGAATACTTGATGAAAAGATGATTGAAGAAAGTGATTTCTATGACATACTTTCTGGTTTTGAAGAGGTGGGATCTATAGAATCTTCTATATGGAAAAAACATACTTTAATATTCCCAATAGTTTCTTTCATGTTATTGATTGTTGTTTATATAGCATACAGAGTGTTTAACTACATCAAAAAATATGAATAATTCAAAGACCATACTTGTCACTGGAGGAGCAGGTTTTATTGGGTCTAATTTTATTATTTATTGTCTTAATAAAAACGATAAAATCAAAATCGTAAATATCGATAAGCTCACCTATGCAGGTGAGCTTTCTAATTTAGACGAGGTCAAAGACCTTGACAGGTATAATTTCATTGAGGGCGATATTTGTAATAAAGACCTTTTGAATGATTTGTTTAATGATTATAAAATTAATGGAGTTATACATTTCGCTGCAGAATCTCATGTAGATAACTCCATAGCTAAGCCCGATGAGTTTATTAACACCAACATAATTGGCACATTTAACCTATTAGAGGTTGCGAGATCTAATTGGATGGATGGTTCATTTTCCTTTAAAAACGGGTGTGAGGCAAATCGATTTCATCATATTTCAACGGACGAAGTCTATGGCTCGTTGGGAGAGACAGATTTTTTTACAGAAAGCACTCCCTACGCACCAAATAGCCCATATAGCGCCTCTAAAGCTTCTTCAGATTTTTTGGTCCGTAGTTATTTCCACACCTATGGGATGAATGTTGTTACAACCAACTGCAGTAACAATTATGGCCCCAAACAAAACGATGAAAAATTAATACCTACAATTATACGTAAGGCACTAAAGAATGAAGAAATTCCAATTTATGGAGACGGAAAAAATATTAGGGACTGGTTATTTGTTGAGGACCACTGTTATGGCATTGATTTAGCTTTTAAAAATGGAATTTCTGGAGAAACATACAATATTGGTGGTGGTAACGAGTATAATAATATTAGTATAGCAATAAATATTTGTAATATATTAGATGAAATCGTACCCAAAGAAAAATCTTATACTAATCAGATAAAATTTGTTAAAGACAGACCTGGGCACGATTATAGATATGCAATAGATGCATCAAAAATAACGAATGAATTAGGTTGGAAAGCAAAAGAAAGCTTTAAAACAGGCATTTTAAAGACAATAAATTGGTATTTAAAAAAATATAATCAAGGATGAAGGGAATTGTTTTAGCAGGAGGGTCCGGAACAAGATTATACCCTTTAACCCTTGCTTTAAGCAAGCAACTAATGCCCATCTATGATAAGCCAATGGTTTACTACCCATTGTCAACATTGATGTGGGCGGGAATTAATCAAATCCTCATTATATCCACACCGGACGATTTACCGCTCTTTAAAAGACTTTTAGGAGATGGCAAAAAATACGGATGTGCTTTTGAATACGCCACACAAACCTATCCTAAAGGTTTGGCGGAAGCCTTTTTAATAGGGGAAAATTTTATTGGAAATGATAAAGTAGCTCTTATTTTAGGAGATAATGTTTTTTATGGTACAGGATTGTCAGACCTTCTTCAAAAGAACAATAATCCAAAAGGAGGTATAATTTATGCTTATCACGTCCAAGACCCTCAGCGTTATGGTGTAGTGGATTTTGATGAGAAAGGAAATGCTATATCCATTGAAGAAAAACCCACTAATCCGAAATCAAATTATGCTGTGCCAGGAATTTATTTTTATGACAATTCTGTTATTGAAAAAGCAAAGAATATTCAGCCTAGTAAAAGAGGTGAATTAGAGATAACAGACATTAATAAGGCGTATTTAAACGAAGGGAATTTGAAGGTGAGTGTTCTTGACAAAGGAACAGCATGGCTAGATACAGGCACATTTAATTCTTTGATGCAAGCATCACAATTTGTGCAAGTAATTGAACAACGTCAAGGCTTAAAAATTGGCTCAATAGAAGAAGCCGCCTTAAAAATGGGCTATATTAATGAAGAACAATTTATTAAACTTATTGAGCCACTACTTAAGAGTGGCTACGGTCATCATTTGAAAAGTTTATTAAAAAGATAGTATGCTTATTACTAAAACAGAGTTAGAAGGTTGTGTAATTCTAAAACCAACGATTTTTAGAGACGAAAGAGGTTATTTTTTTGAGTCTTTCAACAAAACAACTTTTAAAAAACATATAGGATTAGATTTAAACTTTGTACAAGATAACGAATCAAAGTCTTCAAAAGGAGTGTTGAGGGGTCTACATTTTCAGCGAGGAGAACACGCACAAGCAAAACTAATTAGAGTTGTTAAGGGTAAAATATTAGATGTTGTAGTAGATGTGAGACCAAGTTCACCTACATACGGAAAACATTTGTCTATAATTTTATCTGCCAAGAATAAAAAGCAATTATATATGCCACCAGGATTTGCACATGGTTTTGTAACGTTATCCAAACAGGCAGTTGTTAACTACAAATGCGATAACTATTACAACAAGGATTCTGAAGGAGGTATTATATTTAATGACACCACTTTAAATATAAATTGGGTTTTAGATCACAAAAAATTGATTATTTCAAAAAAAGATTTATCATTGCCCAGTTTTAATAATATTTAAAATGCCAACGGTTTTAGTTACGGGAGCAAAAGGACAATTAGGCAAGAGCATCGCGTCAATTACGTCAGATTATCCTGAAATAAATTTTGTTTTTGCCAGTAAACAAGATCTTGACATCACGAAGAAAATCAACGTAAAAGAATTTTTTGACACAAAAAAAATAGACTGGTGCATTAATTGCGCAGCCTATACAAATGTTGATAATGCAGAGTCTGATTACGATAATGCTTATAAAGTCAACGTATCTGGAGTAAAGGAATTAGCCGAAGCATGTAATGCATTTGGAGTTAAGTTAGTGCATATTTCTACTGATTTTGTTTTTGGCGGTGAGCACAATAAACCATACAAGGAGTCTGACCCAACCAACCCAATTGGAGCCTATGGCGAAACCAAACTAAGAGGTGAAGAAGAAGTAATTAAGATCTTAAAGAAACATTTCATTATTAGAACATCTTGGCTTTATTCAGAATACGGCAATAATTTCATGAAAAGTATGTTGAAATTAGTAGGCAATAAAATAAATTTAAATATAGTAGATGACCAGATAGGTACACCTACAAATTCTCAGGATTTAGCAAAGGTAATAATTAGATTAGTTGAGTTAGACAATTCAAATTATGGCCTTTACCATTATAGCAACGAGGGTTTTACCAGTTGGTATAATTTTGCTGTAACTATATTCAAATTCATGAACATAAATGTTGAGGTAAGTCCTATTAGTTCTAAAGACTATATGACTCCCGCCAAAAGACCCACTTATAGTGTTTTAGATAAAAGCAAAATAAAACACACATTAGGAATCAAAATACCACATTGGGAAGAAAGCCTTAGAAAGGCCTTGTCAAAACTTTGATTAAATCAATGAGATTTAGCAATCGCTAATAAGCCCTCACAAAAAGCAGTAAAACCAATCACGGCATTTGCGATTCGGAATTTAATATAGGCATTAAAGAGGACGACACTTCAAACACTTTGGCAGATAAACAGGAAAATGAAGCAATTATAAGTTGTTTAAGATTAACCAATATTCCAATAATTAGTGAATAAAATAGTGAGTTGCCTTATCTGAAAAGAAAAAATTGGCGCCAGTTTTGGATTGTTGATAAACTTGACGGGGCAAAAGAATTTACAAATAGAAATGGTGAATCCACCATTCGATTAGTCTTTGTTAGAAATGGCCAACCAGAACTGTGATTTATTTACATACAAAAAGATTTGACTTTATACTTTGCAAATACACCATTTGGCTTGGCCAATAAATGTAAGCTAAATGAATATGAAACACGATTAAACAAATAAATCAATATCAGTAAAAAACAATATTGTTTTTAGTAAAAATGAACAAATTGTTATAGTTAGAAGTCACTCTCACATGAACAAGCAAACTATTAATCTTATTTAAAATTTAAAAAATCACAAGAAATATAAGAATAGTAGTTAAAGAGAGTTCCATAAAACTTTATATAGTTGCCGATGTAAAGGTAGATGTTTATTCTAGATTTATACCAAAAATATAGTTGGATACTGTTACTGGACAGAACATTTACAATGCCACTAGAATTTAAGTCATTTCGCTATCTACCAAGTAACCACTTCTCCATAATCAGAAGAACTTATTTCCCTTACTTTCATGTTAATTAATACGACGCTTTACAATTTAAAAAAATGACATTTTACAAGCACTTATAATTGCTAATGAATTGTTTCTACTGATAAATTGGTAATAGTACAGTTAAAATCAGTAATCTATCATATAAGGACAACAATTAATGTAATAGAACTTGTTTTAAAAATGTTCTTAAATAATTGCTATTATAAAATACTTTATAATGGTTTGGTTTCAGGGACTTTTTGGATTGGTCAGGACTCTTTTGGTAACAAATCAGAAATAGATTTACAAAAAAAGCACAAAATTATATATTCTAGATGATTATAAAATTAGAACACGCCATAACAGCGATTTAATCTCTTTTCAAAAAGACAAAACAAAAATATACGATGAATTTAATGATAAGCTCTAAATTCAATATTGCTTGTGGATATAACTGTATTATCCGCATTTGAATTGTCTTAAAAAATATTTAGAAAGAGTAAAAGGGGTCATTAAAGATGTTAACTTTGTTTAGATTTTTCAAATACCAGTTTTAGAGGTAAAAAGGGGCAATGTAAATGGATAATAATGGTCAAGCTGGACTAGAATTTAATTAAAAAACCTGATTAGGACCTAAATATAGAGCAATCAGGAATTCATTAAACTGCAATAAAATAATGTACATAAAAAAATAAAATATAAGTTATGAAGAAAATAGCATTAGGTGTCCTTTTGTCATTTGTATTGTGTTGCAAAAATGAAAAAACCAGTAAAAATGAAAATGGCAAAAATGAAAAAACGGAATTAAGAAGCTCATACGAAAAGAGTCTTATAGATTACAGAGATCTCAACATGCCTCTTGCGACTGATTTTATCATTGAAGCATTTGGAATGAAAAAGGTAAAGGAGCGTAATTATGCATTCGTTTTTAAATTAAATAATAATATTGAACAGTCTGTTTTAGACAAATACAGTGTGGGAATACGAGGATTTGAAAACTATTCAGATGATTCGTTTGAAACAACTTTCAATCCAAAAAACATTTATGATATAGAAGGAAGAAAGTATATGATATGCACAAAATTAATTAATAAAATAAGATATTTTGACAGCCTTGAGGTCTTTATTTACAATAGAAATAATTGGGAGAATAGTGGCAAATTGGGAAGTATTAAAATTATAGATATTTTGTTTGAGGATGAGTAGTATTTTAAATTATCCGGATTATTGAGAGTAAGGTAAATATGTTTACTTAAGGAATTTTGGCTCAATTTCATAATGCTTACAAGAATTTTCGAGAAGGTAAAGCACTATTTTGTTATCTTACTATCAAAGAAGCCCTTTTTTTAATTGCATTACCATTTATGTTATTAGATGTTGATAATTTGAATCAAAACAAAATGACAAGGGCATAGTATTCACTGGAATTATTAGCTACCAAACTATTGTCACTTGTATGATTGTATGTGCTTAAATATCTTGAATAAAACAATTATAATGGTATTTTTGTTTCTAAATGTCTTAACAATCAACTTGAACACTTAAATGAAGAAGAAAAACCTAATAATATTTGGTACAAGACCGGAAGCAATAAAGATGGCGCCTCTCGTCAAAACTTTCTTAGCAAATCAAGAAAAATTTGAAACTCGGGTTTGTATTACGGCGCAGCATAGAGAGATGCTAGACCAGGTTTTAGATTTTTTTGATATAACGGCAGACTATGATCTGGATTTGATGAAACCAAACCAAAATCTCTATGGACTTACTGCTGATATTATCTTAAATTTAAAAGTGGTTCTAGAAGATTTTAATCCAGATTACGTATATGTTCATGGAGATACAACAACCACTATGGCAGCTAGTATTGCATCCTTCTATTCTGGCGCGAAAGTATGCCATGTAGAAGCCGGTTTGAGAACTTTTAATAAACGCTCTCCTTTTCCTGAGGAAATTAACAGAAGTATAGCGGGCAGTGTAGCAGATTATCATTTTGCGCCAACATCTACCTCAAGAGATAATTTATTAAATGAAAATATAAATAAGGACAATATATTAATTACGGGAAACACCGTGATTGATGCGCTACATTTCAGTTCTAAAATTGTAAACTCAAACCAATACAAGGACAAAGAAATTGAAGAGTTAGAGGCAATAGTAGACAGTAAAAAACGACTAATATTAGTTACTGGTCATAGAAGAGAAAATCATGGCCAAGGATTTGTTAACATTTGTAAAGCACTAAAAGAACTTGCACTAAACTATGAAGATGTTCAAATAATATACCCAGTTCATTTAAACCCTAACGTTCAGAAACCAGTTTATGAATTGTTAGATGGAATTGACAATATTAAATTAATTGCTCCCTTATCCTATCCTTCTTTTGTATGGCTCATGAATAAATCATATTTAATAATAACAGATAGTGGAGGTGTGCAGGAAGAGGCGCCAAGCCTAGGAAAACCTGTTCTGGTAATGCGCGATACAACTGAAAGACCCGAAGCGGTTGATGCCGGGACAGTCCTCTTGGTGGGAACCAATGTTGAAGAAATTGTAAATAAAGCCGGCAAACTTTTATCAAATGATAGCGAGTACAATAAAATGAGTATGCTCCATAATCCATATGGCGACGGAAAGGCTTGTGAGAGAATAGTTAATTATATATCAAATCTATAGTATGAGAAATCCTGAAGTTGTAATGATAGGGCTTGGATATATTGGATTGCCAACGGCTGCATTAATAGCTCAAAATAAAACCCAAGTACATGGCGTAGACATTAACCCTAAAGTTGTAAGCACAATTAATGCGGGCCAAATACATATAATTGAACCAGATTTAGACAAAGCGGTAGCCACTGCTGTTAAAGAAGGTTTTCTAAGGGCAAGCACCACACCTGTTGAAGCGAACACCTATTTAATTGTAGTTCCTACACCATTTAAAGGTAAAAATGAACCGGATATTTCCTTTGTAGAAAGTGCCACAAAAGCTATAATCCCGCTTTTGAAGCCGAATGACCTATATATTATAGAATCCACCTCACCGGTCGGTACAACTGAAAAAATGATGAATCTAATTTATAGTGAGCGACCTGAATTAGATCAAAAATTATATATGGCTTATTGTCCAGAGAGGGTTTTACCTGGAAACGTGATGTACGAACTGGTACATAATGATCGCGTTATTGGTGGCGTCAACAATGAGTCAACAGAAAGAGCGATAGATTTTTATGCTCAGTTCATAAAGGGAGACCTTCACCGTACCAATGCGAGAACTGCCGAAATGTGTAAACTTGTTGAAAATTCCTCAAGAGATGTTCAGATAGCGTTTGCCAATGAATTATCATTAATTTGTGACAAGGCAGATATTAATGTTTGGGATCTAATCAATTTGGCAAACAAGCACCCGAGAGTAAACATACTTCAACCAGGTTGTGGCGTTGGAGGTCATTGTATCGCTGTTGATCCATATTTCATAGTTTCAGATTATCCAATGGAGTCACAGATAATTGGTAAAGCTAGAGAAGTCAATAATTATAAATCTTTTTGGTGTGCAGAAAAAGTACAAACAGCCAAACTAGAATTTGAATTGAAAAATGGCAGAAAGCCGTCTATTGCTTTAATGGGATTAGCGTTTAAACCAAACATTGATGATCTAAGAGAATCACCAGCAAAATACATAGCTCAAAAAGTTCTTCAGAATGCCAATAACGAAGAATATTATATTGTAGAACCTAATATAGATTCTCACAAGGTTTTTAAATTAACAGACTATAAAGAAGCATACAATAAAGCTGATATTATAGTCTTTTTAGTTGCCCACAATGAGTTTACAGCCCTTAAATTATCAAATGATAAAGTAATTTTAGATTTTTGCGGTATCATACAAAAAATTAAATAACGTTCTTTTGAAATTCTCCAAAGAAACCTCGCTACTGCTTAGTAACTCATTGTGGTCATTAATTGGTACCCTTATCTCTAAGGGGCTTATGTTTCTGTCATGGATTTTGGTTGCCAATATTTTGGGTAAAGCGGTTAATGGTGAAATAGGTGTCTTAAGAACCACTGTTAATCTATTTATTGCATTTGCAGGTAACGGATTTGGAGTTACCCTAACAAAATATTTAGCAATAACTAAAAGTGATGAAAATGACTTTAGAGGAAAACTTTTGGGTTTATCGTTTTTATCAGCCTTGGTATTTGGGCTGCTTATATGTGCAGTTTACTATATACTAACACCTTGGTTATCTAGTAGTATTTTAAATGCCCCACATTTACTGGGTGTTTTAAAACTAAATACGTTTTTGTTATTCTTCAGTATATTAAATGGTGTATTAATTGGTTGTCTTCAAGGATTTGCGAAGTTTAAGGAAATTTCAATTGTAAATTCAATATATGGAGTTTTACTTTTTTTAGGTTTAGTCTATGGTGCCTACAATAGTGGAATTTATGGGGTATTCTCGGGGTTTTTAATTGCAACAATAGTATCGGTGTGCTTGTCCATTCTTTATACCTATAAAACCATAACTATTTTAAAAATAGATATAAGTCTTAAATTTAAATCACAACTAACTATATTAAGAAAATTTACCCTACCCGCTATTTTAACCGGTTTAATGGTAATACCATTTAAATGGTTTTTAGAAACCATGCTAGTTAGGGAGCCTAGTGGCTATCAAGAAATGGGATTGTTTTCGGCTATATTTTTGTTTCATACACTTGTACTGATGCTTGCCAACACTGTCAATGCCCCTTTTATTGTTTCTATGTCCAATGCTACAAAAAGCAAAAAAATGGAGAAAATGAATTTATTGCTGCCTTGGGGATTTAGCTTAATTATTATTACACCAATTTTAATTTTTCCTGAACTTTTGGGCTTACTTTTAGATGATGAGTATCTTGCTGACCCCAACTTTAAAATGACAACAATACTCATTTGTGTAATAACTGTTTTGGTTTTATTTAAGCATGGGATGGCAAGAATTATGATTATAAATGATTTAATGTGGTTTAGTTTTTTTAGCAATTTAATTTGGGGTGTTGCCTTGCTACTAACGTTTTATTTTAGTTCAGTAAAGAATGCTTCAACAATTTCTTTTAGCTACGTAATTGCATATGTGGTAAATGTTGTTTTTGTAATTCCATATTACTTAAAAAAGAATATTATCCCAAGGAAAATTATACTTTCAAAAAATGCACTTGTAACGTGGTTGTTATTTGGTTTATTGGTAGTATTTACTATGTTTACTTCAAATATTAATATTTTAATAAGACTTTTTATATTGATCATAGTTATGAGCGCATTTTCATTCAATTTTTATAAAACATACAGCCATGACTAAAATAAAAATAGGTATAAGAGGTGCTTATGGGGAACAGAATTTTGGGGATGATGCCCTTATGTTGTTTTTATATAAATGGTCAAAAAAAAACAATCTTGGCATCAAGTTTATTGGTAATGAGAACGAGTACATTTCACAATTAATTCCAGCAGATAGTTACATATTCAAAACCCAGTTTCATAAAAACAAATTTGATATTCTAATCTTGGGAGGCGGAACACAATTTTTTTCTTTCGAAAATTCTCCTAAACCTACTAATAAGCTAACTTTATTATTTACCAAACCGCAGGTGTTTTTTTCAAAGGTTTATGGAGCTTTAGAAAAAAAACTAATCTACAAACAAACCAATTATAAATATCTTTATGCTGCCGGCATAGGTCTAGGGCCATTTGTAAAAGACTCTGAAAACGAAATTCTTGCTAAAGAACAGTTGTCTAAAATGCAAGGATTATATGTAAGAGATACCTATAGCTTCAATTTCGCAAAATCAATCAACCACAATACCTTTTTAGGAACTGACATTTGTTTTTTACCAGATATTTATGATATGAGCCCTTATTATAATACTTCTGATAAAGTTGTGAAAGTTGGGATCATTGTTAGAGACTGGAACTACTCAAAAGCAGGGCAAAACTATTTATCTAAAATTATTAAGCAGGCAAGAAAGATATCTGACGCGGGATACTTTGTAACATTCATTTGTTTTAAAAATGAGCCGCAATGTGAAGAACTTATTGACCAGAACAACTTTGAGAAATTAAAATGGGATCCCATTAAGAATACATTAGAAGATTTTATTAAAGAACTCTCTTTATTTGACCTATTTGTTTCCGCAAGGTTTCACGGTGTTATTTTTGGAGCTTTATTGGGCGTACCAAGTATTGCCATTGAAGTAGAGCCTAAACTCAAGGTCACAAAAGAACTCTTAGATGATGGCGTTGAGGTTTGGGAGCAACCTTTCTCTTCAGAATTACTTGATATAATACAGAAGTTGAATTATTTAAATGCTAAACAAAGTTTGAAAACCGCTGTAAATACCCAAAGGGATCGAGCCAAGGAAATGTTTAATAGGCTATTGGCGGCCATTACTAAATAGTATGAAAGTAAATATTGGCTATTTCGTCCTTTTTCTTCAACTAATAATCGTTTTTCTTTCAGATTTTATTAGTAGGGCACTAACTTTTTTTAGTCATACTACACAATTGTTCTTTAGTTTACTATTTATTGCAATATTGTTGTTTGCATACAGGCGAAGAGTCAATCTTGATCTTGTAAAATTTATTTTATTATCCTTGACAATTTTATCTATCGGGATACTTAGAAACCAGTTTTTTCTAAATCTGTTACAACTCATATTAGTCTCATCTAATTTTATTTTCATATTCTATTCAGATAAGTTAAAAGAGAGGCATCTAAGAAAATTAATGAATTTGATTTTAATTTTTTGCTTCCTACAATTGTTTTTTGATTTGCTATTTCCAAGAGATGTTATTGATATAATGGATAAATATTCCGGTACTTTTATCATGGCAAATAACAAAAGTAGGTTTCTAATGTTTGTATACCCTTACGCGGTATTTCTCCCTAAGCATTATTATCCTTACAATAATTTAGGTAAAATCACTTTTTTAGTTGCAGTAGGCTTTAGTATATATATTGGATATTCAAATTTGGCAATTGCAATTTTTTTCTTGAGTCTTATTATAGCTTTTTTAACTAAAAACATTTATGTTGTTGGACTTTTCTACATATTTGGTTTTATGGCATTATCTTCAATAGTTGAGTATTATGCTTTAAGAGATACCAATAAGGATTATACTCCTTTAGAGATGAATTATCATAGGTTTTTTCATGACGAACATGGCGTGGAGGCAGTTTATAAGTACGGTTTTAAAAAACTTGTTGAAAGTAATTTTATTGGTGTTGGCTTTGGAAATTTCTCTAGTAGATCAGGCCAGATTTTTGAATCTGAAGTAACAGAAAACATACCAAAACAATTAATTAAATTTTGGTTGCCCTTGTTTGAGACTAAAGCTCCTTACGGGCTATCAAGCCTCTATGTTTTGATAGTAGAACTAGGTGTTTTTGCCCTTATCCCAATTTTTGTTTTATTACGCTGGTTAAACTCTATTTATCATAAAAGCAATTACCATATAAGGGTTATGATAGTGTTTATGTTTTTAATCATAAACTATAACCCTACATTTTTTGAATTTAACGAATGTGTTCTTTATCTGTTAACACTTGTAATTGCCCATAAATTAACTAGTATTGAAAAAACAAAAAATCTACATATCGCTACCAGCTAATATAAATTTTTCTGTTTTTGAGGCTACAAAGCTACACGGAGATTTGTTTGCATCTGTCGATGCGGAAGTGGTCTATCTGTCTAGAAATAAAACTATTGTTACTGAGGGAATAGTTTATTTTAATAACACATTTGCACTGTTAAATTATTTGCGAAAGTGTGACGAATCTATATTTTATGCCATAACGGTTTTTGAAGTTTTAATAGGTTTTATTGCATCCAGGCTTAACAGAAAATTGAAATTATATTTCTGGGTGCAAGGATTGATAGATGAAGAAGATTACCATTCTAATGAAAGTAAATTAAGATATATTGTATTTAATAAGTTGCTAAAGTTTTCTGTTAAGGTATCCTCAAAAATAGTTGTAGTAACAAATCATATGTTTAATGTTTTAATTGCAAACTATGGTTGCAAACCAAATAAGGATTATTTACTAGTAAACTGCAAGTCTAGGGTTCATTATAATCAAGCCGAGAAGATTCCATTTAGCTTATGTTATATTGGAGGCTTATCTAAATGGCAGAACGTAGATCAGGCTCTTCAGTTTTTTAATACTCTTTGCGAAGAAACAAATAATTACAAATTTTATCTTGCAACGTTCAATCATGAAGAAGCAAAAACTTTAATTGAAAATAATGTCCATTCTTCTTTCAGGGAGAGAATAGAACTTATAAGCGTTAAGGAGACCAACGAGGTTGAGGATTTTCTAAGCAAGATGGAGTTTGGTTTTTTAATTAGAGATAACATTTTATTAAACAATGTAGCCTCACCAATAAAATTGGCAGAATACTTGTCTTGTGGAATAAACCCAATTATTAGTTCAAGTTTGTTAGACTATATAAAGCCAATTAACAAAAACAATGCAGGCATTATTTTGTCAAATAATCAATCGGAAGATGTAGAATCCTTATTAAAACACAAACATTCTACTAAGAATGCAATAAAAACATATAATGAATGTTTTGGTGATATAATTACTAACGAAAAGTTGATATCTTTTCTTTCATAGCCAAATGAAGAATAATAGAATAGTTATAATATTGTTTGCCATAATAGTTTTGGTCAATACGATTTCAGTATTTGCCGACAAAGACCTTTTCAATGATTTTAAGGATTTAAATTTAAAGCGGGCAGAAATGTTGTCTACTATTGACATATATCAAGTTTTTTCTAATTCCTTTTTTTTTATAACGGAAAAACCAATAAAAAAAATAGACACCAGCTATACCTACAGGTTAGATAACAAAAATACAGGAGAGCTTATTTACTTTAAAGTAAAAACAGTAAAGTTTAAGGATTCATTGTTTTTCTTTCAGCATATAGACTGGTTAACTAAAAAAAATAGAAAAATAGAGGAGGGAAACTATAGCTTAAATAAAATTTTGAGCGATGATTAAAAACCTTGAAGAGAACACAAAAACGCAAATAATTGGCTATTTAGTCTTTATGACATTAGGCTCTCTATTACTGAGAGGCAGTTTTTTTTCCGCATTGTTTAATGGTATACTTATAGTAACACTGTTAGTTTTTTTAAAATGGAAAATCAACAAAATTGATTTCAAGGAATTTGTTTTACTATCAATTCTATTTTTGCCCACATTAATCGGTTTTCTATATTCAGAAGACAGACTAAAGGCAATAGAGTTTGTTTACAGGTCTGCACCCTTAATTTTAATCCCATATTTATATCTAAAAACCGATACCAAAGCAATACTAAATGGGTTTAGCTTTATTGAGAAATACCTACCGTTATTGACTGTTTCGGTCTTTTTAGGCTATATAATTATTGGTTACTATTATTTCCGTACCGGACTAGGAGATTTTTTGTATTACTCTAATTTTTCTAGATTAACGGATATACACCCAACTTATGCAGGATGCATAGTTAATTTAGCATTGATTTTTTGGCTTAAAAATTACAAAACACACACACATGTTATTTATAGAGCCGTTGTAGTACTTTCTTTTATATTAATTTTGTTTGTTATAGGTTCTAAGGCTACCATTTTTATCGCCCTTATAATTACGGGCTGGTTTACATTTACATCTAAAATAAGTCTATTTACGAGGCTATTTTTAATAGCTACACCATTTTTTTTACTGATTTTGTTTAAGACTAATATTGAGAATCGACTTTCAGACAAAAAATTAGAGTCTAATGAAAATATAAATACCATTGAGTTGCTTAACAACTTATATGATAACGACATTAAGCCAAGAGTTTTGCTTTGGAAAAGTAATATAGCTACCGTATCTGGATTAGAAATAATTTTTGGTAAAGGCACTATAGCCAATGAGGAGGACAGATTGAAACAGTATAAGAAAAATGGTCTCACATATGCCACAGAAAACAAATATAACGCCCATAATCAATATGTTGAAATTTATTACCACTATGGTCTGTTTGGCGTTCTCGCGTTTCTAGTACATTGCATATTTATGATAAGGATTATAATAGCTTCTAAAGAATCCTATTATCTGTTGATTTTCTCCTCATTTTTGTTTTATTTTTTGTTTGAATCATTACTTGTAAGGAGTTTTGGAATTATAGTATATGCATTTGCTATAAGCTATATTTATATTAAAGTAAAGAATGCAAAAAACCTCCCTACATAAAATTGTATTGTTTGCATCACTTGTTCTGATTTTATTATCAGTTCCGCTTGGGTTGATTGTCTTTGAATTAGGTCAAAACATAAAGGCAATCGGTTTAATTCTTATAGTGCTTGGCATAGTTTATTCTAACCGAACAAATGTTTTTTTTTATGCGCTTATTTTATTGATATTTTATATCGTTTTCTTAGGTTTTTATAGAGAAATTCATATTAATCAATTATTTGAATCTGGTATAAGGTACTGTTTGCCCATAATCGCATTGCTTTATGGTCTCCAACTTAGAACTTATAAGAAACCAATATTAACAATACTAATTACTTTCATTGTTCTTAATGATGTTTATCAACTTTTAAATTGGCTAATTTCTCCAATCTTCAATAATACTTTCTCGTATCATTTAGAAAGAGCTTCGGGATTTGTTGGTTTTTTTGATTTTTTTGGATTTATAAACATGATAGGATTGGTTCTAATAAATCATACTAACGAATTAAATTTCAAAAAGAAAACAAAACTGACATTAAGCATTTTCTTTACCCTTTTTGTTATCTGGTCTTTATCCTTAAAAATGATTGTAATTCTGGTATTTTACATTTTATTTTTTCAACGAAGATTATTGTTTTTAGCTATACCAACAATACCGCTTATCATTATATTTCATGGACGTTTAAAAGATGCTATATCAATTAGGTTAAATAGATACATTATCAAGCCATCATCTGCAAGAAGCGAATCTTATCGTGTCCTAAAAGATTATTATGAGGATTTTATCACGTTTGGGCAAGGACCAGGTACTTTTGGAGGTCCAGTATCAACGAAGTACAACAGTTTACTTTATGAAAAATATAACTTTAATTGGTTCGGAGAACAAGCAATGGCAACAACTGACACTTATTATCCGCATTTATTTGTAGAATTAGGGTTATTTTTCGGAGTTTTCTATTTATTCATTTGTTTAATATTGCCAATAATAAGTCTAAAAAAGAAGATGTTGGCTTTTTTAATCTTATCAATATTAGCGATTAATAGCGTATTTAGTTTTGCTTTCAATTCCTTACCATATTGTTTGTTCAGCTTTATGCTTATTTATTTAATAAACGAGGTAAATTTTGACCTAAATGCACTTAAATTTTATAAAGGAAAAAAAAATAAATAATGAACCTCTTGTAAGTTTAGAATTTAACTAAAGAAATAGCATATTTTTCAGTGGAACAACAGAAGATTAGAGTACTATTTATAGGCAACAAAACATCAAACAACAATAAGTCAATTGGTGGCGCTAATACTTATACAGAAGCCTTACACTTTCATTTAAGTAATAATGAGGAGATTGAGGTTTACTTTCTCGAGATTAGAAAAAGGTGGTACAAAGGAGGCCAAATACTCGATTACATAACTTTTCCGTTTAAGTTCTTGAGCGTTTTTCACAAATTTGATGTTATAAGTATTCATGCAACCTGGGATTTTCATATCACCCTAGGCCCTTTATTAGTATTAATTAGTAAGCTCTTTAAGAAAAAGATAATCTATCATTTCTTTGGTGGCCAATTTCACAAGCTATATAATTCTTTTCCTTCCTTATTGAGAAAATGGTTAGACAAAACAATTCTAGCATCAAACTTTAAGCTTATGGAAACAAAACGAATGATACGATTTTTTTCTGACCTTAATTTTAAAAACTTTGTTTGGTTTCCTAATAGTCGAATGCCACAATCAGTTAATCTGAGTTTAAAGGAGTATTCGAAAAAATTTGTTTTTATTTCTAGAGTTTCACCAACAAAAGGTATTAATGAGATTATAAATGTAGCAGGAAGATTAGACTCAAGTTTTACAATTGATATATACGGACCTTTAGATCAAAGTTACAATAGAGATAGTTTTGCAGAAGCAAATTATAGAGGTGTGCTAAAGCCAGAAGATGTAGTTGCCACACTAAGAAAGTATGATGTTTTGCTTTTGCCTACATTTCATGATGGTGAAGGATACCCGGGAATTTTTATAGAAGCTATGTCTATTGGAATGCCAATAATTACAACGAAGTGGAATGCGCTCGATGAATTGGTGGAAGATAATTTTAATGGTAAATTAATCAAACCAAAATCAGCTGACGAACTGTACGATGCAATATTATCTATTAATCAAAGTAATTTTAAAAAGTATTTAAATAATGCCTTAGAAAAATTTGATGAATTCAATATTGAATTAGTCGTAGCACAACTGGTAAAACTATATAAATCATGATAAACGCTTATTATTTCTATAAAATAGCTCACAAATTATACTTATGGAAAGTACCTTTATTGCCTAGCTTGATAAAACTCAGTATTTTTTTGTTGTTTAATTCCAATATACCATTTCAATGTATTATTGGCAAGGGCACTAAATTTGGCTATGGAGGCATAGGCGTTGTAATACACAAGCGATGCGAAATTGGAAGAAATTGTTCAATTGGTACAAACGTTACAATAGGAGGCAAATCACCACATTATGATGTTCCCAAAATTGGAAATAATGTTTATATGGCTACTGGTTCAAAAATTTTAGGTCCCATTACGGTTGGTGATAATGTTATTATAGGCGCAAATGCAGTAGTGGTAAAGAATATACCAGATAATTGCACCGTTGCAGGTGTACCTGCAAAAATTATAAAAAACGGTTAAAACTAATCAAGAGAAATGCATCATATAAAATCACTTATTGAGTTTAATCTAAAACATAATTCCTTACTAGATCGCAAGATTAGTGAGATTGACACATTCTATCAAAATGAAAATATTGAGGAGCAAAAAAACCAAAAATTATTACAACTGATAAATAAAACATCAAAGAACAAGTTCTACAAGGATTTTTACAAAAGTCATGATGTTGATATTACAAAAATTAAAGATTTTAGAGACCTGGGCAAATTGCCCATAATTACAAAGAATGACGTTAAAAATAATGCTGACTTAATAAAACAAAAACCATTCTTAATAAAAGGCTACACAAGTGGTACGACAGGGAGTCCACTCGTTGTGTACAGAGATTTAAAGTCTATAGTTGCAGAAAACGCATATGTCTGGTGGTATCGACTACAATATGGGCTTTCACCAAAGGACAAAAAGATTTCGATAAGAGGAGATTTGGGGAAGAATAAATTGTTTTATTACGATTCTGCATCAAAAACTCTTCATATATCTAGTTTTAACATTAATAGTAATACATTTAAACAAATTGAAACTAAAATAAAAGAGTTAAAACCAAAGGCCTTATTAGGCTATCCGAGCTCACTCTTAACCTTAGCATCAATTTATAAACAGAATAATCAATATATTAAAATACCTCTGGTTTTTACCAGTTCAGAAACCCTTTATGGCTATCAAGAAGATTTAATTTGTGAAGTTTTTAGTAGTAAAATTGCAGATTGGTACGGAAATTCAGAAAGAACAATTGCGCTTTATAGAGATGGTAAAAAATACTATGAGCCTTTATTATACTCCATAAATGAATATAGGTCTAATTCTATTTTAACAACATCTCTTATTAATGATGCTTTTCCGTTAATAAACTATATTGTTAATGACACTGTAAAAACAGATTTAAAATATTCTGAAAGAAATAAATCAATTGTCATTGACGGTATTTTAGGGAGATCAGAAAGTTCAATAACTTTAGAGGACGGCAGTAAAATAGGGGCGGCAGCTTTAAGCCTAATTTTTAAAGATATGGATATTTTAAATTCTCAAATAATTCAAAAATCTCCAAATTCATTTACTTTTAATATTGTAATCGGAACCAGTTTTAAAAGTAAAAAAGAATTGTACAAGAAAATAATACAGAAGTTAGGAACTGAAGTAAATATTGAAATCAAAATCGTCACAGAGGAAGAAATTGTTTACACAGACTCTGGCAAGTATAGTCTGGTAATGAATTCTCAAGAATAACCGTTATGTCATCGTGATTATATTGCGAATAGAAATTCAATTTACATATCTTTGTCAAGCTACTTGAAAACAAGAAAAATTAAAGAAATGATTTGAATCATATATTTCTTTTACTTTAAAAAAATTAATGGTTAGAGCTTCTTTTGATAAATTAAAATCCTTTTGCGAAAACGAGGGTTTTAAAGGATGGGATCCTTACGATGGATTAAATAGTTGTGTAATACAAAAAACACCATTAGGAAAATCTCGATTTCTAAGACTAGTCTGGATTCAGCTTTTTAAACGTAGCCCAATTAATTTAAGAAATCTTTTTTTTGTTAAAAAAGATTACAACCCTAAAGGTTTGGGTCTATTCCTGATTGGCTATTGCAATCTTTACAAGAAAGAAAAAGACCCTAAATTATTAGAAACAATAGATTTTTTAGCTTCAGAGATTATGAAGTTAAGAACCAAATCATATAAACATTATTGTTGGGGCTACAATTTTGACTGGCAAGCTAGGGCATTTTTTCAACCAAAATATACGCCAACCGTAGTTGCAACAACATTTATATCGGAAGCACTGATTGAGGCCTACAGAATCACCAATAATCGAAAATATTTAGAGGCTACCATTAGCGCATCTAAATTTATTCAAGCCGACCTAAATAGGTCTTTTGACAGCGATGGAGATTTTACATTCTCATATTCACCGCTCGATAAAACGCAAGTGTATAATGCTGGACTTCTAGGCGCTAAGCAATTATCTATGGTTTATAGTTTTATCAAAGACGAAAACTTATTAAAAATTGCCAAATCCGTTATTAATTATGTTTGTAAAAAACAAAATAAGGACGGATCGTGGGCTTATGGTACTTTACCCTACCACCAATGGGTAGATAATTTTCATACCGGATACAACTTAGAATGTATTAAAATATACCAAGACATATCAGGTGACTTAAGTTATAAACACAATTTACTCAAGGGTATGTCCTACTATCTAAATACTTTTTTTACCGAAGAGGGACTTTCAAAATATTATAATAACCAAACATATCCAATAGATATACATTCTCCAGCCCAACTTGTTGTTACTCTTTATAAGAATGAAAATTTGACTTCAAATAAAAAGTTGGTGGATAATGTTTTAAATTGGACTATTGACAACATGCAAACTAAAAAAGGGTATTTTATTTATCAAAAACGGAAGTTTTTTTCATCTAGAATACCCTACATTAGATGGGCCCAAGCATGGATGTTTTATGCGTTGAGCTATTATTTATTGGACGATGAATAGAGTAAAATTACTAAATACAGTAGTAGATAATCTCACCGTTGATGAGACTATAGCTTTGATTACCGATTCTGTTAAATTAAATAAACAAATTCACCATGTTGTAGTTAATGCTGGGAAAATAGTTGCAATGCAAAAAGATCTACAGCTTAGAGAAAGTGTTAACAATAGTGATCTAATAAATGCAGATGGGCAGGCTGTTGTTTGGGCTTCAAAAATTTTGGGAAAGCCATTAAAAGAAAGAGTCGCAGGTATTGATTTAATGGAAAAACTCGTTGATTTAGCCCATCGCGAAGGCTTTAAGATATTTTTCTTAGGAGCAAAAGAAGATATTGTAAAGTCTGTCGTAGAGAAATATACCAATAGATATTCTCCGTCAATTATTGCTGGTTATAGAAATGGATATTTTAAAAAAGAAGACGAACAAAGCATAGCAAAACAAATTTCTGAAAGTGATGCTAATATATTATTTGTAGCTATAAGCTCACCTACAAAGGAAAACTTCTTGTATCAAAATAAAAAGGCTCTAAAAAATGTAAATTTTATAATGGGAGTTGGTGGAAGTTTTGATGTGGTTGCCGGCAAGGTAAAAAGAGCACCTGTTTGGATGCAAAAATCTGGTTTAGAGTGGTTTTATAGATTCAGTCAAGAACCGCAGCGAATGTGGAAAAGATATTTAATAGGGAATTCAAAATTTATTTTTTTAGTTTTTAAAGCAAAATTTCGCCTAAGTAAGAAAAATTAGATACAGAAATATTTAAAAAAATTATCCCTTTCTCCAGCTTATTTATTCGACTTTGATATTTTTGTTAAACAGTCAAGCAGGTAATCTTTAAGATTACGCTTTCACATTAATTCAAAGCAATAACATTAAAAATTGAGTTTATTTAACCAAGGAAGATTCTCAGGGTTTTTAAGGCCTATTTCTTACTTAATAGATTTAAGCATTATTAATGTTTTGGGGACTTACTACCTGTTACAAGATAAAGATCCTCTAATTTTTACATTGTTCATTTCAATTGGCTGGGTGTTGCTTTCAATTTATTCAAAGTTCTACGAAGTTTACAGATATACAAGACCTGTCAATATTTTTGCATTGATCTTAAGGCAATCCATCTTGTTTCTATTGTTCGTTTTCGCGTTTTCAGGACTTTATCATGAATTTAAAATTTACCCAAGACCTATAGTATATTATACCCTCTTATGTTTTTTACTTATCACAATAGCAAAGTTTACAATTTATTATTTATTGCAGCGCTATCGTGTTTCATTTGGGGGGAACTATAGAAAAACTGTTATTCTTGGGTTTAACAAAAAAACACTTTCCTTAGAAAGTTTTTTTAACAAAAAACCCGAGTATGGTTATTCCCACCAAAAAACATTCGATATAAAAAAAGATAATATTTCTCTTAAGGAATGCTTTAAATTTATTTTAGATGAAGGAATTGATGAAATCTACTGTTCAATTTCGGAATTGTCTAATGGACAGATTGCAGACATAGTTGATTTTGCAGATAATAATCTTAAAATCTTAAAATTTATTCCGGACAGTAAGGAAATCTACTCAAAGAGATTGAAATATGAATACTACGATTATATACCAATTTTAACCCTTAGAACAATCCCTTTAGAGGATCATTTTAATATGATAATTAAAAGAGGTTTTGATATTGTTTTTTCTAGTATTGTTATTGTGTTTGTGCTTTCTTGGCTTACACCGATATTAGCTATATTAATTAAGTTAGAATCCAAAGGTCCAGTATTTTTTAAACAGTCTAGAAATGGATTTAATTACAAAGAATTTGATTGTTATAAATTTCGTTCTATGACTCCCAATAAAGTTGCTAATTTACATCAAGCTACCAGAGGGGATCAAAGGGTAACGAAAGTTGGTAAATTTATAAGGAAGACGAGTATCGATGAACTTCCACAGTTTTTCAATGTGCTTTTTGGTGATATGTCAGTAGTAGGACCAAGGCCTCACATGGTAAGCCACACTAACATGTATGCAAAAAAAATTGATAAGTTTATGGTAAGACACTTCGTAAAACCTGGAATAACAGGTTTGGCACAAACCAGTGGTTTTAGAGGCGAGGTTGAGACGGATAAAGATATAATTGGACGGGTTAGATATGATATATTTTATATTGAAAACTGGTCCTTGCTTTTAGACCTTAAGATTGTCTTTCAGACTTTTATAAATGCCGTTAAAGGAGAAGAAAAGGCATATTAGTCGCTTGTGTGAATCCAATAGTATCCATAATAACTCCCATTTACAATAAGGCTTCGGTTGTTAACCAAACCATAGAGAGTGTTTTAAATCAAAGTTATCAAAATTGGGAGCTTCTTTTGATTAATGATGCTTCGTTGGACAATTCTAAATCGATAATTAAGCCGTTTATTGATCAAGACAGCAGGATAAAATATTTTGAGTTTACCAAAAATAAAGGAGCCGCCGAAGCAAGAAATTATGGCACTAAAATGGCTAAAGGGGATTACATAGCATTTTTGGATGCTGATGATTTATGGCACAAAAACAAATTAAAGATTCAACTTGTAAAAATGACCGAGGAGACTATTGATGTTTGTTTTGGAAGCTATGAAATGATTAACGCAAAGAGTGAACCTATAAATATTAAAGTGAATGCCCTGCCTATACTACACTATAAAAAATTACTTAAAGCAAATTACATAGGCAATTTAACGGGTATCTACAATTGTAAAAAGCTAGGAAAAATTTACACTAAAGATCTGAAAAAGCGACAAGATTGGTTGTTATGGATAGAGGCTTTAAAAAGAAGCACAAAACCCGCAAAAGGAATTACAGAGACAATCGCATATTACAGAAAAATTGAGGGTTCACTGTCAGCTAATAAGTATAAATTGATTCAGCACAATTACAATGTGTACAGAAAAGGTCTAGGGTTTAGTATAGTTAAGTCTTGCGCCTATTTATTGCTGTTTTTTTATGAGCATTTCTTTGTGAAAAGCAAATTAGTAAAAACTATAAGCTAGATATAAATTGCTTCAATTTCCCGGCCTTAGTGCGTTTTAACACATCAACCCTTTTAAAGGTAATACTTAAATTAGGTTCTAAATATTTTTCGATCTCTTTTGTAATTACTGATTTTTTTTGATCTGTTAGAGGTGTTTTACTTGCGTAAGTAATTATAAATTGATCTAATGTCGCTTGTTCAATTACAAATTCAGAAATATTCGAATCATTTTCAATAACACTTTTCGTAATGTAGTAAAAAGTAAGACCAGCCGCTTTCTTACCACTTGGTAAAATAACTATGTCGTTCGTTCTTCCAAGAAGACTATTTAATTTTGGAAGTCTTTCAGAACTATCTAGGGTTAACGAACCAATATCCCCAATATCATATCTGATGAAAGGATGAGCTTTGTTGTAAAGAGATGTAATAATTACTCTGCCTTCTTCGCCATAAGGCAATACTTTATCTTTTTCATCAATAATTTCGATATAGAGCGTATCACTATTAACACGCCAATCGCCATTTGGTGTTTCAAAAGCAATTAAATCCAATTCAGAAGCACCGTATTCGTTCACAATTGGTACACCAAACTGCGATTTTATGAGCTTTCTATCCAAATCAAAGAGCATTTCAGAAGTTACAATACAAACTTTTAAACTTGGACAAATTTCTTTTAGTACAATGTTTTTTCGTTTTAAGAATTTCGCAAATTGAACAATGGGACTTGTATAGCCATTGATAAACTCAAAAGATATAGCTTTAAACTTATAAAGCACTTTATCAAAAGCATCATCACTAAGATTAAATACCGAAAATCGATATCTATTGCTAAATAGATCCTTTATACGTTCTTTGGTATAGCCTTTTCTGTCGAGCGGAATACCATAAAACCTCGCTTGCTTAGAGGAGTTAAAATCAATATTGTACCAAGAGAAACGATCCATTATTTGAGCCCACGTCATTGCATGACACCATTTGTCCTTTGCAAATATGAAGGGATCACCTGAACTGCCAGAAGTTTTATTGATATAAACGTTATTTGTGCTATACCCTTGAGAAAGTCGCTTTTCAATGGGTTGCTGTAAGTGGCGCTTTGTCATTATAGGAATAGAGTTCCAATTTTCTATATCAATGGCTTTTCCAAATGTTTTATAAAACGGATTGTAATTTAAATGATGCTGTAAGATGAGTTTTTTTTGTTCTTCAATGTAATCCTTAAAATCACTTTCTGTTTTTCCTTGAATATCGGCTAAGACCTTTTTGGCTTTATCGATTTCAAAACCATTTAATTTCAAAGAAAAGTCAAATAATCTCAAGCTGTATTGGGCTGTTTAAGGTTTACGTAAATTAATTGCTTTTTAATCTTAAAACCAATTATTTTTGCCCAAAGAAAAATACATCATGAACATCTTAGTACTTGGGTCGGGTGGAAGAGAACATACATTTGCCTGGAAAATTGCACAAAGTAAACATTGTAAAAACGTATTCGTTGCCCCTGGAAATTCGGGGACATCAGCACTAGGAAAGAACCTGGATTTAAATGTCAATGATTTTGAAAACATAAAAAAGGCTGTTTTAAAACATCAGATTGACATGGTCATTGTCGGCCCAGAAGACCCTCTAGTAAATGGGATACACGATTTTTTTCTGAATGACGAAGAGCTTAAGCAAATACATGTTATTGGACCTCAAAAAGAAGCCGCACAACTAGAAGGCAGTAAAGAATTTGCCAAAGAATTTATGTACAGGCACAATATACCAACCGCGAAGTATCAAAGTTTTACAAAAGATAACTTGGACCAAGGCATCATGTTTTTGGATACTTTAGAGCCACCCTATGTATTAAAAGCGGATGGATTAGCAGCCGGCAAAGGAGTTTTAATTTTGGAGGATTTAGATGAAGCTAAGTCCGAACTGAAAAATATGCTCTTAGATGCTAAATTTGGTCAAGCTAGCTCCAAAGTGGTGGTTGAAGAATTTTTGGATGGAATAGAACTGAGTTGTTTTGTTCTTACAGATGGAAAGAATTATAAAATACTTCCAACCGCAAAAGATTATAAAAGAATTGGCGAAGGTGATACAGGATTAAACACCGGAGGAATGGGTGCCATATCTCCTGTGCCATTTGCCACAAGAGAGTTTCTAGATAAAATTGAAAACAAAATTGTTAAACCAACAATCAAAGGCTTAAAAAAAGACAATTTACCTTATAACGGCTTCATATTTATTGGTTTAATTAAAGTTGGAGATGAACCCAAAGTAATTGAGTACAATGTAAGAATGGGAGACCCTGAAACAGAAGTTGTATTTCCAAGGTTAAAAACAGATATAGTTGAAATTTTTACTGCAATTTCAAAACAGACACTTTCTGACATTAAACTAGAAATTGATTCCAGAGCAGCAACAACTGTAATGCTTGTCTCTGGCGGTTATCCAGAAGCATACGAGAAAGGTAAAGAGATATATGGTTTAGACGAGATCGAAGATTCTTTGGTTTTTCATGCTGGAGCACAAAGGCAAAATGACAGGATCGTTACAACTGGGGGGAGAGTGTTAGCAGTTACATCCTACGGGAATACTTATCGAGAGGCCATAAAAAAATCTTATCAAAACATCAATAAAATATGCTTTGATAAGATGTATTATCGTAAGGATATCGGATTCGATTTATAGATAGGAATGTGCCGTCACACTCTTATCTTCTTCGTTATTTTTGTTATATTTTGCTAGTTCCATCATCCAATACACAAAAGCAACAAAGCCAATTAGCATAAAAATCCAAGAGAACGAATTAGCTAAAGTCCAGTTTTCTAATTCTAAGCTCCTAAGAGCATCAAATGGGGCGAAAAGCGTATTTACAAATAAATCTTCTATTCCGTAAAAGAAATCTTTCATAACTTTTTAAATTTACAAAGCAAAAATACAAAAAGAGTTAATGATTACAAGTGTTTTTAATAAATCTAAACCGGTTAATTTTTTAATTGTATTGACATTTGTACTCCTAATTATAGCCATCTCAAATTACAATTCTCTTTTTAATGGTTTCGACAACACTCTTATAGTATTGTTTAAGATTTTAGTCATAGTCTTTAAAATATTTTTATTTGACTTTATTGTCGGTAAAAATAATCTAACCAAAAGGAATAGTTTTGCAATATTGGCTTTTGGAATTCTTATATCTTTTTTTCCGACAATTTTTAACAATATTGATCTCCTTCTATCTAATTTATTTATAATTCTTGCTCTCAGAAGGATAATAAGTCTAGGTTCAAAGAAGAACATAAAGAAGAAACTTTTTGACGCATCGTTTTGGATTGCGATGGCAACTCTTTTTTATTTTTGGGCAATTTTATTCTTTGCAATTATTATTGTGGGTTTAATATACTACTCGCAAAATGACATTAAGAATGTCATAATTCCATTAATTGGAGTCATTACGGTTCTAATCTTACTTGTAGCATATAACATATTAATACAAGACAAGTTTTTTGGGTCCTCTAATTTTGAAATAACTGCAAGTCTTGATTTTACACCTTACAATAAGAAGGCTACCGTTTTTAAACTTACAATACTAATAACCTCTTTTCTTTGGACAATTGTATACTACTTTAAATCTATTGCCGATAAAAATAACAAACTAAAACCTTCTTATTTTTTAATAGCCTGGACCTCTATTATAAGTATTTTAATCGCTTTAATTGCACCAGTAAAAAATGGTAGTGAATTTATTTTTCTGTTTGCACCTCTGTCAATAATATTGGCAAATTATATTGAAGTTATTTCAGAACGCTGGTTTAAAGAAATATTTGTGGGTATCTTATTACTTACACCTGTGTTGGGTTTATTTCTGTAATTTTGGTCCAAATGCAAGATCACCAGCATCACCTATTCCGGGAATAATATATCCTTTATCATTAAGCTTTTCATCTATTGTTGCAATCCATAAATGAACATTTTCACTAACGTTTTTATTTATATAATCTACACCTTCTTGTGAACCAATAACACTAATAAGGTGAATTTCTTTAGGAATTCCATAGGGTTTTAAGACTTCCATTGTAGATAACATTGATTGGCCAGTAGCTAACATTGGGTCTGCAATTAACAGTGTTTTACCTTCAATGCTAGGGCAAGTTAGATATTCTATAATTATCTTAAAATTCTCAGTATTAGCATCGTGCTTTCGGTATGCCGAAATGAAGGCATTATCTGCATCATCAAAATAATTTAATAATCCATCGTGTAATGGCAACCCTGCTCTTAAAATTGAACATATCACTATTTCATTAGCCATGATTTCTGTTGATTTTTGACCTAATGGGGTTTCAATTTGTTTTTGAGAAAAGTTTAGAGTTTTGCTCATTTCAAAACCCAAAATTTCTCCAATGCGCTCAATATTTCTTCGAAATCGCATACTGTCCTTTTGGATTGTTTTGTCTCTTAATTGAGCAACAAAAGTGTTTAAGATTGATCGCGTTTCAGAGAGATTGTGTATGTGCATATTAAAGATGTTTCAGTAAAGGCTAAGTTAATAATTCAGAGTATATTTGCATATCCTAAATTTTTATAACAATGTTCTCAGATAAAGCTAATGCAATTTTTCAGGATGCGATTAAAACCTATAAAGTTTTAAATACCGTAGATCAGCCCTTTAAAAACAAATATGATAAAAACCAGGATTTAATTGCACATTTATTATACAGAAAATGCTGGATAGATACCGTTCAGTGGGCGTATGAGGATATTATAAGAGATCCAAATATAGATCCAGTAGATGCCTTGGAGTTAAAGAGAAAAATTGATGCCTCAAACCAAGACCGAACGGATACAGTAGAATATATAGATAGCTATTTCCTAGAAAAGTTTGATGATGTTGAAGTTAAGCCTTATGCAAAAATAAATTCCGAGAGCCCAGCATGGGCAATCGATAGACTTTCAATATTGGCCTTGAAAATCTATCACATGCATCTTGAAACAATTAGAGAAGATGCTACTGAGGCGCACAAGCAGGCATGCGAGAAAAAGTTAAATGTACTTTTAGAACAACGTGTTGATTTAAGTAAAGCAATAGATGATTTGCTTGAAGATATCGCCAACGGGGACAAGTATATGAAAGTCTACAAGCAGATGAAAATGTACAATGATGATGAGCTAAATCCTGTTCTAAGAGGTCAGAAATAAGCAACCAACCAACTTATTTTCAGATTATTTACAAATGCCAAAACCCAAACACATACTGGTAATTAGGTTTTCGGCAATGGGAGATGTTGCTATGGTAGTCCCGGTTTTAAGGGCTTTATCCAACCAATATCCTAATTTAAAAATAACTGTTTTAACTAGGGCATTTTTTAAGCCCTTATTCCAAGGCATCCGCAATGTGGAAGTTTACCCAGCTGATCTTAAAGGTAAGCACAAGGGCTTGGTAGGGCTTTATAAACTTTCAGAAGAGCTTAAGAAACTAAAGTTTGATGCCGTTGCTGATTTGCATAATGTATTAAGAAGTAAAGTCTTAAAGATCTTGTTTTATGGCAAAAATATTGTGCAACTAGACAAGGGCAGATCTGAGAAGAGAGCCTTGGTTTCTGGAGCGTCTTTCCGTCAACTAAAGACAACTCATGAGCGTTACGCAGATGTATTCAGAACTTTAGGGTTTCTGTTAGATTTATCAAAAACGGAAATCCCACCAAAGTTGCCCTTAAAAAACGAATTAAAAGGCTTATTGCCTAAGGACAATCTACCTTTAGTGGGAATTGCACCATTTGCGGCGCACAAGAGCAAAATGTATCCACTTAATAAAATGGAGAAAGTTATTGCAGAGCTGTCAAAGTTTTATCAAGTTTATTTGTTTGGAGGTGGCGAGAACGAGATCAAGATATTAAGAGATATTGCCGCTAGGTATGATGGCGTTGTTTCGGTTGCAGGACACTTGTCTTTTGAAAATGAATTAAAACTTATTTCAAACCTAGACTTAATGTTGTCCATGGATTCTGGCAATGCACATATAGCATCCATTTTTGGTGTAAAGGTTATTTCTATTTGGGGTGTAACACATCCTTATGCTGGTTTTGCACCATTTGGCCAACCAATAGAATTTGCTATGTTGGCAGATAGATCAGAATACCCCTTAATACCTACATCAATTTATGGGAATAAATATCCGGAAGGCTATGAGGATTGTGCCGGAAGCATTCCCATTAACAACATAGTATCAAAAGTTAAAGAGCAACTTTCGAGTAAATAATTTTTAAATTAGACATCGTCGTAATCTACAACAACCATATCTGAGGTTGGATGAGCTTGACACGTCAAAATTAAACCTTCAGCAACTTCGCTGTCGGTTAAAATATTATTTTGACGCATTTCTGCCTTACCTTCTGTAAGCCTTGCAATGCAACTACTGCAAATACCACCTTGGCAAGAATAAGGTGCGTCTATATCTTGTTTTAATGATGCTTCTAAAATCGTTTGTTTTTTTGACATTTCAAACTCAAATTCTTCATCATCTACAATGACTTTAATATTAGAATTCCCTTCTGCTATGGAGTTAGTTGCTTGCACACTTTCTTCAGTTGGAGAAGTAAAGAGCTCGTATAAGATATTGTTTTTCTTTATTTGATTTTCTAATAGTGCGTCTGTAACTGTATGGATCATTTGCTCAGGACCACACAAATAAAACTTTTCAATACTTACGTCTTTGTATTTATTTTTTAAAATGAGATTAACAATACCTTTATCTATACGGCCAAAAAGTGCATTTTCCTCTTGTGTTTGGCTGTAAATAAAATGAACATGAAATCTATTGCCATAAACGTTTTTTAGTTGTATTAAATCTTCACTGAACATTGCCTCTTTAGCAGTTTTATTTCCGTAAACCAAAATAAAATTACTAAACGGTTCGTCTTCCAATAATGTTTTTGCGATACTTAAGATGGGCGTTATGCCACTACCCGCCGCAAAAGCCGCAATAATTCTTGTTTTAGCTTGGTTTGCCTTAAATATAAAACGACCGTTAGGTTCAGCTACTTCTATTAAATCATCTACTTTGAGTCTTTCATTTGCGTATGCTGAGAAGGTTCCATTTTCAACTGCTTTAACAGCTACAGTAAGGTTGCCACTATTTTTTGATGAACAGATAGAATAGTCTCTGCGGATTTCTTCTCCATTTATTTTGACCTTAAGTGTAATATACTGACCCGCATCAAAGCTAAATTTTTCAATCAACATTTCTGGAATATCGAATGTTATAGCAACAGACTTGTTTGTGACTCTATCAATGGATTTAATTTTCAGGGAATGAAATTGTGACATGGCAATATTTTTTACAAAAATAACGAATATGTGAACGAAGAAAGGCCAATTCAAGTATGGGAACCTTTAAATTTTTCTTAAAATACACCTAAGTTGCTTATGCATAGGAAAATTATGTATATTTGAGCCTTTAATTAAACGTGATGAGTAATTCCAAATTATATAAAGGAAGTTTAAACACTATTATTTTAAAGTTGCTTAACGAACACGATAGAATGTATGGATATGAAATTACCCAAAAAGTTAAAGCCATAACTAAAGGCGAACTAAATATCACAGAAGGGGCTTTATATCCAGCTTTGCACAAACTAGAGGCTGAAGGATTATTAGATGCAGAAGTAGTAAAAGCGGATAACCGCTTGCGCAAATATTACAAGCTAACCGACACAGGCTCGAAAGAAACAGTTAATAAGTTACAGGAGTTAGCAGATTATATTAAAACGATGCAGACTTTAATAAATCCTAACCTGGTATAAAACCTCATCTGTATTTAAAGAATTTTTATAAAATGAAACTCACAAAAGAAGAAGTACAATTTATTGACAAATACCTAAAGGAAGGCGGTATTAAGTACTGGGATATTAGATTAGAAATGGTAGATCATCTTGTTTCAGATATTGAGTCTTATGAAGGATCTGCTGATTTTAAAACTCTTTTTTTACAAAGTCTTAAAAATGCCAATTGGGCCAAAAACCTGAATGAGGTAAATACAAATAGCTGGAAAAGTACAAATAAAATATACAGATCAAAGCACACCAAAGAACTATTGTCCATTTTAAAAAATCCAATTTACATTATCGGGATTTTGGGGTTTTATTCTGGTTTCACTTGGGTTACCAACCTTTTCCCATTAATATTAAGGCCCTTATCATTTGCTGTTTTATTGGCCCCTATGATAGTAATGGTCTACGAACTTATTAGATCATGGAGAATGAAATTGGGGCACTCCATTAATATGAACTATGGTTTTTTTTATTTTTCATTTGGAATAATAATGATGAATTTGCCCATTCAATTTTTACCAAAGGAGTACCTAAATATTTGGTTGCCAATTGTAATGACTGTTTACTTAATATTAGCGATTGCAGGTTACAGAGTATATAAGTTTGCTTTTAAAGAAGTGCTAAAAATGAAAAATTAGTGTAACAATGAGTTTGATGACACATATTAGATGAGATTAAACGGAAGCAAATTTTAAAACTATAATTTAAGGAAATTATGTAACAAATTATCTCTAATACCTACTAACACAGAAAACTAAGCTAACCTCAACATGATCAAGCATTTTATTAACTTAGAATGGAAGCAGTATTTTCGCTCTTCCTACTGGCAAAAGAATTTGGCGCTCAATATCTTAATGGTATTTTTAGCACTCTATTTTATTGTTGTCTTTCTTATTTTAGGTTTTGCACTTTTGCCTATTCTCAAAAAAGTATATCCAGATCAAGATCCATTTATAGTTGCAAATGGATTTGTTTTTTTCTGGATTATGGTTGATCTGCTTATGCGCTTTTTTCTACAGAAACTGCCTGTAATGAGCGTTAAACCGCTACTTACACTACCAATAAAGCGGTCTACTGTTGTTCATTATGTTTTGGGTAAGTCAGCATTATCGTTTTTTAATTTTTTGCCTCTGTTTGCCATAGTGCCATTCGGTATTATGCTAATTGTTAATGATTATGCAACGCCTAGTGTACTTATATGGATGTTAGCCATGGTAATAGTAGTCCTCATAATTAACTTTCTAAATTTTATTATCGAGGCATTCTCATCAGAGACAGAATTGTCGTTTTTACCTATAATATCGTTAGTTGCAGTATTATATGGTCTAGATGCTTTTGGGTTTGTGTCCTTATCTACTTTGCTTGGAGATGCATTTCTTGGTATAGCAAGTAACCCTATTCTTATAGTGGCACCTCTGGCTATATTAGCCATTTGCTATAGTTTTAATTTTAAGATTCTAAAGGACAAGTTGTTCTTGGATAGTTCTTTAAAATCTAAAGTAACTGAGGTAAAGGTGGCAGACTTGTCGTGGACTAAACGTTTTGGTGACATAGCGCCATTCATGCAACTCGATTTAAAATTGATATGGAGGAATAAAAGAACAAAATCATCGGTTTTTATAATGGTAATTGGATTGCTGTATGGCTTATTCTTTTATCCGCAACCCATCTACAGGGATATGGTGTGGTTATTCCCATTTATTGGAATTTTTGTTACGGGAATTTTCCTAATAAACTTTGGTCAGTTTATACCTGCTTGGGATAGTAGCTATTATAAAATGCTAATGAGTCAAAATATAAAATACGAGCAATACTTAAGATCCAAGTTTATTCTTATGGTGCTCAGCGTTGGGATTATGTTTGTACTGAGTATTCCGTATGTTTATTTTGGTTGGAAGATATTAGTAGCACACTTTGCGGCTGCAATTTATAACATTGGTGTTAATTCGCACGTAATGCTGTTTGGCGGTTCGTTTAACCGAAAGAAAATAGATCTCAATCAAAGGGCAGCTTTTAACTATCAAGGTACTGGTGCTGTGCAATGGATTATAGGATTACCATTAATGGTATTGCCTATGGTAATTTTTGCAATATTGAATTGGCTTTTTGGATTCGAAACAGGTATTGCGGTGCTCATAATTATGGGTGTAGCAGGCATTGTGTTTCATAAAAAACTAATGAAAATAATTACCCAACGCTATTTAAATTCAAAATATAAAATGATCGACGCCTTTAGTCAAGATAATTAATACATAGATTAGCCATGATATATACAAAAGACATTTCAAAATCTTACAACAATACAGTTGTTCTTAAAATTGATGAACTAACCATACCAAGAGGTCAGAGTTTTGGTTTAGTTGGGAATAATGGTGCTGGTAAGACCACATATTTTAGTTTGCTATTAGATTTAATAAAACCAACTACTGGAACTATATCAAACAATGAAATTGTAGTAGATAAAAGTGAAGATTGGAAACCATTTACCTCTTCATTTATTGATGAAAGCTTTCTAATAGGTTACCTAACTCCAGAAGAGTACTTTTATTTTATAGGCGATTTGAGAGGCCAAAACAAAGCCGATGTGGATGCATTGACATCCAAGTTTGAAGATTTTTTTAATGACGAAATAATAGGTAAGAAGAAATATCTTAGAGACTTAAGTAAAGGAAACCAGAAAAAGGCCGGTATTGTTGCGGCTCTGATCGGTAATCCAGAGGTGATTATTTTAGACGAACCTTTTGCCAACCTCGATCCAACCACACAAATAAGGCTCAAACAAATCCTTAAAGACCTAGCGGAGAAGCAAGGTGTCACTATCTTAATATCCAGTCACGATTTAATGCACGTTACTGATGTTTGTGAGCGTATTGTAGTATTGGAAAAAGGGGAAATAGTCAAAGACTTGGAAACCAATCCAACAACCCTAAAAGAGCTCGAGGCTCACTTTGCTGGACGAATGGAGCCTGTGGAAGAGGAAGAGTAAACCATAACTGCTAATACATAAGGATTATAAATAATTAGGATTAATTACTTTTTTGCTCTTTATTGAAAAGACAGAGGAATAGGTATGGCTAGATATTAAATTTTGTTGTGAATGCCCTTAGATTCCTAAAATTTCTTCAAATAGGAGGCTAGCATATTGAAATTTTTGCCTGAATTTATAAAAGCGGCGTCTTAGATAGTGTGTTTCAATACCATGCAGATTGGCATTTGTAATATCACTTTTGGGATTATCTCCAACCATTAAAACATTTTTAGGATTTATATTTTCCTGTTCTAATATTTTTTTAAAAATGAGTCCGTTGTTTTCCTTGCTTGCTTTTTGTGATGCCGAAACAAATACCTTATCATATAGGTCGTCAATTTTATGAACCTCCATAAGACGTAATAACATGTCCTCATCTGCATGGAAATCAGATACGCAGAAAAGAGTATATCCTTCTGCCTTAAGTTGGCGTAACACTTTGACAGTTAAATTGTTCAAATATTGAACACTGGCTTCTGCTTTAAAATCGGCCTCGTAAGCCTTCATTATAAAATCTTTTAAGGAACTGGTTTTGTCTAGGTTTAACTCATAATATAATTCTTGCATTACTGTTTCGTATCTAATTTCAGATTCAGTTACATTTAAAGACCTAGACATATTACTCATGATATGTCTCCGCAGATGGTAAAGTTCATTAACCTTAAGGTCAAGTCTCAAATGCTCAATTAAGGACCTCGCCCAAATTTTGAAGGGCTTAAGAGGGTGCACTCGTCTATGAACGATAGTGTCGTAGTAATCGCAAAAGATATATTCAATTGACTGTGAGTTCCGTACTTTCTTGAGTATTGGGTCTTTCATAAAAAATGTCTAATAAGTTTAACTAGCCCCTTAATAGCTTTTGATTATTGTAGCATAATTAAAAGAACAGTTTTTAACACTGTCTAACGGACTATAAATAAAGGTGTATAATAGATTTAATTTCTTAAGCATAGGTTGATCCGACCTTCATTTTCATCGATAATTTAATTTGAGCTAAAATAGTACAAAAGAAACAATTGTCCTTTGTCGTAAGGTTTTGGGCTTAAAAAGTTTCATAATCTATTAGCATATTTTACACTTTAACTTCTTAAATGTGCTAATTATCTAATTTATATTCAGTAATATAAATTTTTATGAGCTATTGTTTTAACTTCACTTTTGTTAAGACTCAGATTATACCAAAACTAACCGAAATGAATGGTAGAGCTATGTCTAAATTAACCGCTAGCCGAGAGATAAAATTACTTTTTATCAATTTTTTCGACTATGTGGTTTTTAGGAAATTTAAAGAGCAGAAAAAGGATATGCTCTTGGCAAAATTAATGATACGAGAGTTAGGAATAGATTTACAAACAAACCAATTATTCCTTATACTTAAAGACTGCAAAGCTAATGCAGGTATCCAAAATTTAGATGATTGTTCGAGTTTAACTTACCAAAGAATAATAGATGAAGTTTATGCACGATTAATATCTAATAAGGTATTGCCCAGACCAGCAAAAACCAACTTTGTAAATTGTTTCAAGCTGGCAGATGTCCATTCGAAAGTATTAACAAGTGCTCCCAACCAGTCCTTCATAAAATTATTGACCAAATTGAAAAATAAGGGGTTCAAGCTTTACTGTTATTCAGAATCTAAAGATAATTATCAGGCCATAAAAGACTATATCGAAACACAAGGGCTGCAGCATCTTTTTGAGGACGTTTTAATGTATGATGCAAAAGAGGCTAAAGCTCAAAAAACGCTATTTTTCCAAAGAACTTTAGATGAGAAGGCGGTAACTGACGAGGAAACTCTTGTTATTTCAAAGGAGAATAAAAATTGGTTTAACGAATTAGGGGTTACCCCGACCAGTTTAGAGACTAACTCTACAGAAACATTAAAATCCCTACCTGAGTTCAAAGAGTACCAGGGCATAGTAGACAATCTTTATAGAGCTTGCAATAATAAGTCAGCGCCTTGCCATAGTGATTATATCTTATTCTATTATGTATATATAGAGCGTTTGTACAAAAAAGCCAAAAGGGACAACATTAAAAATATTTGTTTTCTAGCGAGAGAAGGACTGTTTTTAAAAAAGCTTTTTGATCACTATCAAAACCAAATTGCTTTAGACAAAGACAACCTGATTAAATCTCACTATTTTAAGGCTTCACGAAACTCATTGATGCTAGCCTCGTTCAAAGACATAAAAGAAGAAAAATTTGAATATTTAAGAAGACGCTGGCCAAACTTATCTGTAGACAGTTTTTTGAAAAACTTCAATTTTCCAAAGGAAACGAAGGAGGGTATAGTCAAAGCTGCAGGATTAGAAAATTCGCATTCAACTGTAATTGAGGGCTTTTTGGATACAGAAACATTTTCAGTGCTAAAACGTACTCCAGAATTTGTTATCGCTTACAATAAAACCCGTCATGAACAAAAAAAGTATTTTGAGGCTTATCTAAACTCTTTTAATCTAGACATAAAGACTGAAGGTATTCATTTAGCTGACATTGGTTGGGTAGGAACTATGCAAAATCGACTCTACGAGTTTTTTAATCACGAGATAAAGGTAAATGGCTATTATTTAGGTTTGCGTGAGGTTCATAAAATCAAAGAAAACAACCTAAAATATGGACTTAACTTTAGTTTGTATCCTGAGATTGATTTTTTTGATTACATCCTCAAGGCCAATGTAGAACTTAATGAACAACTTTTGGCAGCAGGTCATGGAAGTACTATTGCATACACAAGTAAAAAAAACGGTTACACTATTGAGGAGTTTGAAGAGAGTGAAAAAAGGTGGTTTAAGAAATACATAGGCCCCACCCAAGAATTTATGTTTGAACGTTTCAAGGAATTAACGCAGTTACTCAAAAACGTTTGTTATGATTATAATGACGAACAATATGTTATGGCAGACTATGCTCTTAAGATAGGGCTTTTTGCCGATAAGAGAAAAGTAATGCGAGAAGTAAAAATATATGAAGGGTTTTACGAAAATGTTGGTAATTTTTCGGTGGGTTTGGCGTTTGGACAGAACCTAGACAGGGCCCAAAAAATAGAACTTTTTAAAAACTTCTTCATTTATCCGGAAAAAGCCTTTAGGTATGTACTTCGTTTAAAGCCAATGCTCTTAAGGCGAGAGATGTACTTCTTAGCCTATTTCATTCCAACGTATCTTATTTATTATTATATTAGGTTTAGGATGAAGAGGAAGGGATTAATTCCATAAAAAACATCTTTGCTTCGCATTTCTTTTAAACTTCTCTGCTGAAACTATAAAAATGTTTTTTGCATTGATGATTTCTTTAATATTCAATGCTCGATTCTTTTATACTAAATACGCTTTTAACGTTTTTTAGATGGTGTTGTTTAAGTTGATTAATATTTCTTAAAACTTGTGATTCTTTTTGTCTATTTCAAGACATGAAAAATAAATCAATTCAGTGCTAGTTTACAAAAGATGTTTATTTTTACCATCTAGCATACTAAAAACCTAATAGTTTAGTTATGTAATTGCCAAATAGAACCAACATTGAAAATTTACAATAAATCAATATCACTTCTTTTTGCAATAGCACTTGTTGCCCAAAGTTGCTCACGAAAAAAAGACACCTTTATAAATCGAAATTTTCATGCAATGGGGACAAAATACAATGTCCTTTACAATGGCAATTTGGCCCTGCAACGTGGCATTGAGACTGTAAATGATGCCTATTCGGAAAACTTTTGGGAACTTCTTCCTGTAGAACGCATGAAGGTTCAAGAAGATGTCTTTTTACCCGGCCAAACAAAAAATGCTGATTTTGAAAGGGCTGAAGAAAAGGCCATCAAGGCAGTTCAGGTTCATGGAATGAATATTGACGGTAAAGAGAAGAACCCTCAAATTGATGAGGCCTATCTTCTACTTGGACAAGCAAGATACTACGATCAGCGTTTTGTTCCTGCACTAGCCGCATTTAACAATATCCTAAACAAATATCCAACAAGCGATAAGATTAATCAAGTTAAAATATGGCGTGAAAAAGCCGATATGCGACTTGATAATAACGAGGTAGCAATAAAAAAATTAAAGAGATTACTTGAAGAAGAAGAACTGAAAGGGCAAGATTTAGCAGACGCTACCTCAACATTAGCACAGGCTTACATAAACACAAAATACAAGGATAGTGCAATGGTGCAATTAGCTATTGCGGCAGAGCATACTAAAATAAATAGGGAAAAGGCACGATATCATTTTATACGAGGGCAACTTTACAATGAGTTTGGACATAAGGATAGTGCAAACATTGAATTTGATAAAATAATCGAAATGCACCGGCAAGTACCAAGGGCATTTTACATAAATGCTCACCTCGAAAAATCCAAGAATTTTGATGAGCTTGATGGAGACTTAGTGGCGTTTCAGGAATACTTAACAGAGCTTGAAGAGAACAGAGAGAATAGACCATTTTTAGATAAAATTTACCACAGAATTGCAGAATTTCATCGCAACAATATGTCAGATAGTTTGGCTGAGGCTTACTATAACAAATCTTTGAGCAAGACTACTACAGATCAGTATCTTAAAGCGTTGAATTATGAAACTTTGGGTAACATGTATTTTGATCGAAATAGTTACAAAATAGCAGGAGCATATTTTGATAGTACCATGACTGCAATGGAGCCCAATACAAAGGAGTTCAGAGTACTTAAACGAAAACGTGAAAACCTTGATGATGTAATTTACTACGAGGGCATTGCTGAAGTTAATGATAGTATTCTTAATATAGTAAACATGCCTAAGGAAGATCAAATAGCAGTATACTCAGAATATGCGCTGGCTTTAAAAGCTAAAGCTGAAGAACAGGAAAAGCTAAAGAAAGAAAAGCTTCAAAAGCGTGCTATAGTAACGGACGGTCGCGCAATAGCAAACGCTAATAATAACAAACAAGGCAGAGCCATAAACCCAGGAGGTTTACCAGGAAATTTTGGAAACAACAGCAATAGTAGTTTTTACTTTTACAACCCAACTACAGTGGCGTATGGAAAAAATGAGTTTTTAAAATTTTGGGGCGACAGAGAATTGCAAGATAACTGGCGCCTTTCAGACCAACGGAAAAACATAGGAGGTACAGATAGCGAGGAAAAAATTGCAGAAACTAAAGGTGAAGACAAAAGGTATACGGCAGATTATTACATCGCACAATTGCCAACGGATCCTTCAGAGATAGACAGTATAGCCAAAGAAAGAAACTATGCTTATTATCAGCTAGGTGTGATTTACAAGGAAAAATTTAAGGAACTGGAATTAGCAAAATCTCGCTATGAAACCTTGTTAAAAAACGATCCTGAAGAGCGCTTAATATTACCTTCTAAGTATAATCTTTATCGCATTTATGAAGAACTGGGTCTCAAAAGAAAGGGAGATGCGATGAAAATGGATATTGTACAAAATTATCCAGACTCAAGATACGCTGAGATACTTTTAAATCCAGAGTCTGCATTAGCCAAAGACGAAAATAGTCCAGAAGCTATTTATACTGGTTTATATGATATGTTTAATAACGAGAAATATGCAGAGGTAATTTTAGAAGCAGATGCGAATATTAAAAAATTTGAAGGCGACGATTTTGTGCCAAAGTTTGAGATTCTAAAGGCCTCGGCGAAAGGCAGGCTCTATGGTTTTGAGGCCTACAAAGAAGCAATAAATTTCATCTCTCTTAATTATGCAAATACAGCCGAAGGCAAAAAGGCACAAGCCATACTTGATAATGCAATACCCGATTTAGCTAAGAAAGATTTTATTGCAGATGATATTTCTAAAAACTTTAATGTGATTTATCAGTTTAAAAACTATTCTGGTGAGAATATTGATGAGTTTGTTAAGGTATTAGATGAAGAAGTTGCTAAGATTGAGTATTTTGATTTAACGACTTCAAAAGATGTCTACGATGAAAACACTACTTTTGTAGTGGTGCATGGATTAAAAAGTATTGGTGGCGCAAGAGGATTTGCTGAGTTGCTCCGTTCTAAAGAAAAAGACAAAAGAGGTAGACCAATTCCTCCCAAGATAACTAGGCCATTCTTCGCAATTTCGTCACCAAACTATGCTATTATTCAACGCCATAAAAATGTAAATGCATATTTAGAACAACAATAAAACCTACATAATGTTTTCTCCAGATAACAAGAAATCTAAAAAGCCAGTAACTATGGAAACAAGTACACAACAGAATATAATAGCACACGGAACAAAAATCGTTGGTGATATAACAAGCCAGGGTCCTTTTAGAATAGATGGCTCCGTAGAGGGAAATGTAAAGACATCGGGTAAAGTAGTCATTGGTAAATCCGGTTATATTAAAGGAACTCTACAAGGTGAGAATGCAGATTTTGAAGGAAAGTTTTCAGGAAAACTAGTGTTGTCCGGGACCTTATCTCTTAAATCTACAGCGCATATAGAAGGAGAAGTACACACAAGTAAGCTTGCAGTAGAACCAGGAGCAACATTCAATGCAACCTGTAGCATGAAGGGCACAGTAAAAGCCTTATCAAATGAGCCAGTCAAAGCACAACCACAACAAGCACAAAAGTCAGAAAGACAAGCTTAATTCTTATGCCCATTATTCTGGTTTGGTAATCCAAATGATGGCTATTATTGGCATAGCCACGTTCATTGGTATTAAACTAGATGAAAGGTACCCTAATAACAAAGACCTCTATACTTTAGCTTTGTCTTTAACAGGTGTTATTCTGTCCATCGTTTATGTGATAAGACGTATCATAGCCATATCCAAATCAAAATAACCAAAAGAAATTTTAATGGAAGAGTTTAAAAAAAGACAAACCTTATTCTTATTGCAGCTAATTGCAGTAACAGCGGTTTTGTTTGGTATACATAGCTACTTACTTCACTATTTTGCAAAAGAAGTACTTTTCTTTTTTCCTGTTTGGCAGATTTATGCCTTCCACGTTGTAATTACGTTATTGTTTTATTCAATTATAAATTACCGGTACTCTTCTGGTAAGAAAGAAATTTTTAACCTATTTATGGTTTTAACATTTATGAAAATGTTTGTAGCTATATTGTTTTTGTTACCCCTGTTGTTATCGGATTTTGAAAACAAGCAACCAGATGTTTTCAATTTTTTTATCCCATATTTCTTATATCTTTTCTTCGAGGTTTTTACAATCACAAGATTTCTTCAAAAGCTATAAAATATTAATTTGTGAAGTTGCATTAAAGAAGCATTGTTTTCAGTTCACAAACTTTCCAAATAAGAGCATAAATAATGTTTGTCAATTCATTTAATGTATGTACATTTGCAGCGAATTAAAAATAAGGTATTTTAAAGCCGTAGAGAATGACATTAAACACCTTTAGAAATTTAGCACTTACAGCTCTATTTTTATCAGCTAGTTTTATTGGTTTTGCAAAGGAATCTGGCGAAGGCGAAGAAGGGAATAAGTTCGACCCTAAAGAAATGATTTTGCATCACGTAAAAGATGCTTACGGAATGCACATTGCTACCTTAAACGAAGGCAAAGAAAACGAATCACATATTACAATTCCACTTCCGGTAATTGTATACACAGACAAAGGATTAACTACATTTTCATCAGCTGCATTTCACCATGATTATCACGGACATGAAATTGTTGAGAGAAATGGTGAAAAATTTGTCAATGTTCACGAGAAGGTTTATGTGTTGGACGAAGGTGCAACAGAGGTAGCTTATGATGCTGAAGGGCACCCAACTAATGCACATAGGCCAACTTTAGATTTATCAATAACAAGAAACGTATTTATGATGTGGGTGTCTATAGCATTGCTGCTATTTATTTTCTTGTCAGCAGCACGCAGATATAAGAAGGCAGATAACTATGTCCCATCAGGCATTGCAAGTTTTGTGGAGCCATTAATTGTTTTTGTGAGAGACGAGATCGCTAAGCCAATGATTGGAGACCATAAGTATAAGCGATATATGCCTTACTTACTTACGATATTCTTTTTCATCTGGATCAACAATATTTTTGGATTAATACCAATTTTAAACGGTGCCAATGTGAGTGGTAATATTGCTTTTACGTTTACGTTAGCTGCAATTACGTTTATCATAACAACATTTAGTGGCAATAAACATTATTGGCAACATATTTTCTGGATGCCAGGAGTACCTGTGCCAATGAAAATATTTTTAATGCCTATTGAGATTATTGGGATGTTTGTAAAACCAATTTCACTAATGATACGTTTGTTTGCAAACATAACTGCAGGTCACGTAATCATATTAGCATTAATGTCATTAATCTTTGTATTTAAAACTGTTGCAATGGCTCCTGTATCTGTAGTGTTCTCACTATTCATTACAGTGATTGAGATTGTTGTTACAGCAATACAAGCATATATATTTACAATATTGTCAGCCCTTTATTTTGGCATGGCAACTGAAGAAGCACATCATTAATTTAAATTTTATATTATGACTATTACAGGAATTGCAGCGATTGGAGCAGGATTAGCAGCTATTGGAGCTGGTATGGGTATCGGTAGAATTGGTGGGTCAGCTATGGAAGCTATGGCACGTCAACCAGAGATGCACGGTAAAATTCAAACTTCTGCATTAATCTTAGCAGCCTTCGTAGAAGCAGTAGCACTTTTTGGTGTTGTTGTTGCTTTCTTACAAGGGTAAACAAACAAAATACAGAAGTAACGGTTGGTTGCTTCTGTATTTTAAAAATTTAAATTATCTAAACAAAATAGAATGGATTTAATTACACCAGAATTTGGACTTGTATTTTGGACGTTAATCACTTTTTTAGTCCTATTGTTCATTTTGAGAAAGTTTGCTTGGAATCCAATTTTGGGAGCGGTAAGCGAAAGAGAAGAAGGCATTAAAGATGCATTGGCTTCCGCCGAGAAAGCGCGTCAAGAAATGGAAAACCTTCAAGCGGACAATGAGCGTATATTGCAAGAGGCTCGTGCAGAACGTGAGGCAATGTTGAAGGATGCTCGTGACATGAAGGCAAAAATGATATCTGATGCCAAGGACGAAGCTCAGGCTCAGGCAAACAAAATGATAGAACAGGCTCAAGCAGCAATTGATAGTGAAAAGAAGGCAGCCATGGCCGAATTAAAAAATCATGTTGCCGGCTTGTCAATAGAAATTGCAGAGAAAGTTGTACGTAACGAATTATCTAACAAAGACAAGCAAATAAAACTTGTCGAGGATATGTTAGGTGAAACTACTTTAAACTAAAACTAAATGGCAGAATCTAGAGCAGCTGTAAGATACGCCAAGGCAGTACTAAGTTTAGCTACAGAAAAAAAGGTAGCAGACAAGGTTAATGCAGACATGAAACAAATTGCTACTGCAATAGCAGACAATATTGAACTAGATGCGATGCTTCAAAGTCCTGTCGTGAGATCGTCAGATAAAGTAGCAGTATTAAAGGCTGTATTCGGAAATGCTAATGAGGCAACGTCTAATTTAATTGACGTTCTAATAACTAACAAGAGAATTGCCTTGTTAGGTGATGTGGCTAACAAGTACAATCACTTGTACGATGCGTTGAGAGAAACACAAGTTGCAAAAGTGACAACAGCTACACCGCTTACAAAAGACCTGGAAAAGAAAGTTTTATCAAAAGTTAAGGAGCTTACAGGTAAGACTACTGAAATAGAAAATATTGTAGATGAATCTATTTTAGGAGGGTTCATCTTACGTGTTGGTGATTTGCAATATGATGCAAGTATTACCAATAAATTGAACAAATTAAAGAGAGAATTTACATTAAACTAATAGCTAACAGTTAATAGCTAAAGACAATAAAAAATGGCAGAAGTAAAACCAGCTGAGATATCAGCAATCTTAAAACAACAACTATCAGGATTTGAAGCAGGTGCTTCATTAAACGAAGTAGGAACAGTATTAACTGTTGGTGATGGTATTGTTCGAGCTTATGGACTTTCTAATGCACAATATGGTGAATTAGTAGAATTCGAAGGTGGCTTAGAAGGTATCGTACTTAACCTTGAAGAAGATAATGTTGGTATCGTATTATTAGGCCCTTCTAAAGAGATTAAAGAAGGTGCGACAGTAAAGCGTACAAACCGTATTGCGTCTATCAAAGTGGGTGAAGAAATGGTTGGACGTGTTGTTGATACACTTGGTAACCCCATTGACGGTAAAGGACCAATTGGTGGCGACTTGTACGAAATGCCACTTGAGCGCAAAGCACCTGGTGTAATTTTCCGTCAACCAGTAGATGAGCCATTACAAACAGGTATTAAGTCTATAGATGCGATGATTCCTGTTGGTAGAGGTCAGCGTGAGCTCGTTATTGGTGACCGTCAGACTGGTAAAACAACAGTTTGTATCGATACGATTCTTAATCAAAAAGAGTTTTATGATGCTGGCGAGCCTGTATTCTGTGTTTATGTTGCAGTTGGGCAAAAAGCATCTACTGTTGCAAACATTGCAAAGACATTAGAAGATAGAGGCGCGTTAGCGTATACAGTAATAGTTGCTGCAAATGCATCAGATCCTGCTCCAATGCAGGTTTATGCTCCATTTGCTGGCGCTGCGATAGGTGAATACTTCAGAGATACTGGTAGACCGGCATTAATTGTATATGACGATTTATCTAAACAAGCGGTTGCATACCGTGAGGTATCATTGTTATTACGTCGTCCTCCAGGACGTGAGGCTTATCCTGGTGACGTATTTTATCTTCACTCAAGATTATTAGAGCGTGCAGCAAAAGTTATTGCAGATGACGACATTGCTAAAAACATGAATGATTTACCTGATTCACTGAAGCCAGTAGTGAAAGGTGGTGGTTCCTTAACTGCCCTACCTATTATTGAAACTCAAGCTGGTGACGTATCTGCATACATTCCAACAAATGTAATTTCTATTACAGACGGTCAGATATTCTTAGAATCCGATTTATTTAACTCTGGTGTTCGTCCAGCGATTAACGTGGGTATATCAGTATCTCGTGTTGGTGGTTCTGCTCAGATTAAATCAATGAAGAAAGTAGCTGGTACCTTAAAGTTAGACCAAGCACAGTTCCGTGAATTAGAAGCATTTGCTAAGTTTGGTTCAGACCTAGATGCCGCAACTTTAAATGTTATCGAAAAAGGTAGACGTAACGTGGAAATTCTTAAGCAAGCACAAAATGATCCATTTACTGTAGAAGATCAGGTGGCGATTATTTATGCAGGGTCTAAGAACTTGTTGAGAAATGTACCGGTTGAAAAAGTAAAAGAGTTTGAAAGAGATTATATCGAATTCTTAAACGCTAAGCACAGAGATGTATTAGACACATTAAAAGCTGGTAAATTAACAGATGAGGTAATAGATACATTGACAAATGTTGCTAAAGACCTTTCTGCTAAGTATAATGCTTAATTAATTTAAAATAGTGCTCTGAGCTAAACCTTAGGGACTTTATAAAATAGAAAATGGCAAATTTAAAGGAAATACGTAACAGGATATCGTCAGTATCTTCTACAATGCAGATAACAAGTGCCATGAAAATGGTTTCTGCTGCAAAGTTAAAGAAGGCACAAGACGCTATTACCGCAATGCGTCCATATTCTAATAAATTAACTGAGTTATTGCAAAGCCTGAGTGCTACTTTAGATTCGGACAGTGGTAGTAAGTATGCAGATCAACGCGAGGTAAAGAACGTTTTAATTGTTGCGATAACTTCTAATAGAGGACTTTGCGGTGCTTTTAACTCTAACATTATAAAGCAAGTAAATGCCTTAAAGGATGATACTTATGCAAACAACAACGTTTCTGTTTTAGCCATAGGGAAGAAAGCAAATGATGCCTTTTCAAAATCTGGTGTTGTTCTCGCAAATAAAAGTGAAGTTTTTGATGATTTAACTTTTGAAAATGTCGCTTCAATTGCTCAATTGATAATGGATAATTTTATTCAAGGTGAATTTGATAAAGTGGAACTCGTATATAACAGTTTCAAAAATGCGGCTACTCAGATTGTCTTAACAGAGCAGTTCTTGCCAATTGTACCTGTTGAATCTGATGCAATAGCAAATTTGGACTATATCTTTGAGCCATCAAAGCAAGAGATAGTTGAAACATTAATACCAAAATCATTGAAAACACAGTTGTTTAAAGCAATTAGAGATTCATTTGCTTCGGAACACGGTGCGCGTATGACAGCAATGCATAAAGCAACGGATAATGCAACTGAGTTGAGAGACCAGCTTAAGCTTACCTACAATAAAGCGCGTCAAGCGGCAATTACCAACGAAATTCTTGAGATTGTTGGTGGGGCTGAAGCACTAAATAATTAGAATATAATCATATTTATAATATAAGAACCAACTCAATTTTGAGTTGGTTCTTATTTTTATGAGGTTCTAAAGGGCTTCAGTTCATCGATAAAAATCAACATACATCGATGAAATTAAAATTTTTGTTTATATTACCAAACCAAATTTAACCTACTTTAGAATGAATAAGCTACTTAAAACAGCCTGGACATTAGGTATTCTGCTTACCGTTTCGCTATTATATCATTGTGGGAGCCCTAAAACAGCAACGGTCTTTCAAGAACAAACAGAATTTAAAATTAAGAAAGTATATTTTCAAGAGTGGTATGCCGGTATTGATGTTGGTGGTACTGGCGTAAACATTTTTGTACCTGTAGCAAACAAGCCAGATTATATTCAAATTGACAGCGTATTTTTTAGAAATCTAAAAGGAAAATTGGAAGAGAAGGGAGGGCGTTACACCGCTATATTAAAGAATAAATCCAAGGAATATGTTTTTAATCCCAATTATAATTCATCTCAATATCCATTCAAAATAAGAAACAATGAATGCGTGATTAGCTATGTTGAAAAGGGAGAAATTAAATATTTAAAAGTACAACAGCCCAAAGAGTTTGCGGGAACATACTATGAAAATGGTGCTCCATCAAAATATAGTAGACCAAAAGCAGACGGTCTTGCTACTTTAGATATTGAAAACGACAATTAATACTATATAGCGTTATAATTTAAGGCCTTACTAGATTTAGTGAGGCTTTTTTATTCAGTACAACACAAGACCAATTTATATTTAATATTTTTGGCCATCTATTTAACTATTTAATTGAGCGCATTTAAATCACTATTTAAGCAAACCTTTATTTATGGTTTGGCAACCGTTTTACCCAGGATGCTTAGTTTTTTGTTAGTGCCTTTGTATACCAGTGAGGCTGTTCTAGCAAATCCTGCGGAATATGGTAAAGTTTCAGTGATCTTCTCATATTTTGTACTATTCAATGTTGTGCTTGCCTATGGTATGGAAACGGCATTTTTTAGATTCTTCAATAAGGAAGAAGACAAAGAAAAGGTTATAGGAACATCTACCATTTCTTTACTAGTGTCTTCTTTAGTATTTTTTAGTATTGCGCTATTTTATAAAGACCAGATTTCCCATTACATAGATATAGACGTAAAATACATCCAGTTGGTTATATGGATATTATTACTCGATGCCTTGGTTATTATTCCATTTGCATGGCTTAGGGCTAATGAAAAACCTATGCATTACGCTATTATTAAGATTTTAAATATTTGCATTAATATTGGACTGAACCTGTTCTTTTTACTAGCATTAAAAAACTTGGCAGAAACCGGATCCTTTTTTGAAGCACTTTACAGACCTCATTTTGAAATTAACTACATTTTCATTGCCAATCTTGTGGCAAGTGCGTTTACTCTTGTGTTAATGCTTTGGTTTTATACAAAACTTAAATACAGATTTGACAAGCATCTTTGGAAACAGATGATGCGCTATGCTATGCCAGTATTGGTTGCAGGAATAGCATTTTCAATTAATGAGACTTTCGATAGAATACTATTAAAAGAACTACTACCAGAAGATGTCGCTGAAAATGATATTGGGATGTATTCAGCATGTTACAAATTAGCCTTATTTATGACACTATTTGCTACAGCTTACAGACTTGGAATTGAACCATACTTTTTTAGCCATGCTAAAACTGAAAATCCTCAAAAAAATTATGCGAATATTCTTGAGTTTTTTGTGGCATTTGGTTCCATTATTCTCCTATCTGTGGTTGTTTTTGCAGACCTATTAAAACCATTTATTATTAGAAGTGAAGCCTATTGGGAAGCTATGTGGATAGTACCAATAATATTACTAGCCAACTTTTGTCTCGGTATATACCATAATCTTTCGGTTTGGTATAAGATTACAGATCGAACAAAGTTTGGCGCATACATTTCTGTGATAGGAGCTATTGTGACTTTAGTTATCAATTTTATATTCATAAAAACATATAGTTACAAGGCTTCCGCTATTGCAACCTTGGTAGCTTATGCATCAATGATGGTTCTGTCGTATTATTTTGGCAGAAAATACTATCCAATACCGTATAATCTTAAAAAAATAGGATTATATCTGTCGGTTTCTGTTGGGTTATCTGCACTATCCTTTTATCAATATCGAGAGAACTATGTTATAGGAATTGCTATGTTAATTGTATTTTTGGTATTAGTTATTATGTTGGAAAAGAACCAGCTAAAACAAATCTTAAAACGTTGACATAATACCAATGATCAAACTCTTCAATAAAATAAGAAAGCAATTGCTCATTGAAAATAAAATGGGTCGCTATTTTAAATATGCTATCGGTGAGATTATTTTAGTTATGATAGGGATACTGTTGGCCTTACAGGTCAATAATTGGAACAATAACCGCATGCTTAAAAAAGAGGAGCTGAAAGTAATGAAAAGCCTTCATAAAGAGTTCAGCGAGAATTTGGTAAAATTCGATTTCGCATACAAGTTTCACACTAACAGGAAGAGGCTAATTGAGACAATAATGTCTGTAAATCCAACAGAGTTAGCAACCGACAGTTTGATTAATTTAATGCAAGGTGTTAATGGAAATTATACCTTTGACCCATATCAAGGAATATATAATTCAATAATAAATTCAGGTAAAATCGAGCTTATCTCAAACGATTCCTTAAAAAGTAAAATTGCAAGAATTCAGGATATTGTCAGAGATTACCAGGAAGAAGAGATAGGAGTAAGAGAGTTTACAAAACAAAATTTGTACCCATTTCAACTGGGAGAGCCTATGGGTTTTTTTATTTATGATCTTAATGACAAATCACAAAGTCTTAGTATCAAAACCAACTATGTCAAAATAATAGAATCTGTGAGATTTAATAACCTCATGCAACATATGAGAGGATGGATGCGTTCAATTTTCGAAGAAGGACCAATATTGAGAAAAGAATTGTTATCCATAATTAATCTCCTAAAATCAGAGATTGAAAGAAATAATTGAAAATGGAAATTAAGATAATAAATAAGTCCAGGCATCCCTTACCCCATTATGAAACGATGGCTTCAGCAGGCATGGATTTAAGGGCTAGTTTAACCGAATCTAGAGTGTTAAAACCATTAGAACGTACTATTGTGGGCACAGGTTTATTTATTGAATTACCAATAGGTTACGAAGCACAAGTAAGACCAAGAAGTGGTTTGGCGGCAAAAAAAGGTATTACGGTTTTAAATGCACCAGGAACCATTGATGCAGATTACAGAGGTGAAATAGGTGTTATTCTCGTTAATCTTTCAAAGGAAGACTTTACTATTCAGAATGGTGAGCGTATTGCACAATTAGTTATAGCAAAACATGAACGAGCAGAATGGGAAGAAGTAAAAGTCCTTTCTGATACGGAACGAGGAGAAGGCGGTTTTGGCAGTACTGGCACTAAATAAGAGCAACCAATCAAATCATTAAACAAATAGAAAATGAAAATAATAGTCCCAATGGCAGGTCGTGGCTCACGTCTTAGACCACATAGTTTAACTGTACCAAAACCTCTAATACCTGTTGCAGGCCAACCCATAGTTCATCGTTTGGTCAAGGACATAGCAAAGGTGTTGAAGCAACCCATAAATGAAATAGCTTTTATTTTAGGCGATCCTGCTTTTTTTGGCGATGATGTAGTAGAAAGTTTAACTGCTTTGGCCAAAGACCTTGGTGCTATAGCTTCAATCTATAGACAAGACCAACCTTTAGGAACAGGTCATGCAATAATGAGTGCAAAACCTTCACTATCTGGTCCTGCAGTAATCGCTTATGCAGATACATTAATTAGAGCAGATTTTGAACTAGATCCCATTGCTGACAGTGTGATTTGGACAAAACGCGTTGATAATCCTGAGGCCTATGGTGTGGTGAAGCTGAATGACAAAAACGAAATTGTAGAACTTGTAGAGAAACCAGAAAAATTTGTCAGTGATCAAGCTGTAATAGGGATATATTATTTTAAGGATGTTGCTGTATTAAAGGAAAAGCTTCAGGAAGTACTGGATCAAAATGTAATGAATGGTGGTGAGTACCAGATTAATGATGGCATAAAACGAATGATGGCAGATGGAAAAATATTCAAAACAGGTACTGTAGACGAGTGGATGGATTGTGGTAATAAAAATATTACTCTTGAGACCAATGCCAAGATGCTCGGATTCTTAAAAGCAGATAATGAAGAAGAACTTGTTCATAAATCTGTGGTACTTGAAAATTCTAATATCATCGATCCGTGTTATATTGGTGAAGGTACTGTTTTGCGCAATACTACTGTAGGACCTTATGTTTCTATTGGTAAAGACTGTGTCATAGAAAACAGTAGCGTTAAAAATAGCTTAATACAAAACCAAACCGTCATTAAAAATGCTAATTTAGATGATGCTATGATTGGTAATTACGTTAAGTATGATGGAAATTTCACCAAGATTAGCATTGGAGATTATTCTGTTTTGGAGTAGTTCCTGCCAAAGCTAAAGTCATATAAATCTGAGTTTGGAACGACTTTTGGAATAATCTGTAGTACAAATCATTACTGAACACTCTAATATGAAACCTACACAAAAAATAGCTATTCTTCTGATGATGCTTTTATTAGTACCGAGTTTTGGTATTGCACAGGTAGATTTTAATAAAAGACCAGATGACGATCTCGGTAATGTTGAAGATGAGTTCCAAGAGTATTTTTTTGAAGCCTTAAAGCAAAAAGGAATTGAAAACTACGAGCGTGCCGTTGACGCACTTCAGCAATGTTTAAACTTAGACAGCAAAAAACCTGTGATTTACTTTGAACTTGGCAAAAACTACAATTTACTTAAGAATTTTGGCGCTGCAGAAGATGCATTAAAAAAAGCGGTTAGCATGCAACCCGACAATGAATGGTTTTTAGATGAGCTTTATGATGTTTATTATCAGCAAGATGATATAAACAATGCGATAAAGACCATAAAACAACTCGTAAAATACCACTCGGATTATAAAGAGGATTTGGCAGCATTATACGTTCGAGAAAAGCGTTACAAGCAAGCATTGGATATTCTTGATGAGTTAGACAAAGAGTATGGACTAAGCGAATCTAGAGATGCTATGCGAAATGATATTTATAGTATCACGGGCAATGCAGATGATAGAATTGAAAATTTAGAACAACGTGTAGCCAACAACCCAAATAATGAAGAAAATCATCTAAAACTAATATATAGATATAGCCAAGTTGGTGATAAGAAAAAGGCTTACAAAGCTGCTAAAAACCTGCTAAAAGTTAAACCAGATTCAAAGTTTGTTCACTTAGCTTTGTACAAGTTTTATTTAGAAGACAATGAAGTAGAGCGCGCCATTAACTCCGTTAAGATTGCCCTGTCTAGCCCAGAGATAAACGCAGATGCAAAAGCTAAGGTATTGAAGGATTTTGTGAATTTCGTTTCTATGAATCCTGAATATGAATCTGATCTTGTTGAAATTACAGCACAAATAGATGAAAATAAAGACGCGCAGACCCATAGCGATTTAGGTCAGTATTATTTGAAGGCTGGTGATAAAGTAAAAGCTTTGGTAAATTTTAAGGAAGCACTAAAGCAAAATCCTAGTGACTTTAAATTAATAAAAGATGTGCTCCTATTACAACTAGAGATGAAAGATTATAATGCAGTTGTTTTAGGAAGTAATGAGGCTTTGGAGCTCTATCCTGCGCAACCAATCTTATATTTGATTAATGGAGTTGCAAAAAACCAAATAGGACAATATAAGGAAGCCATAGAAAATCTGGAAATGGGACTCGATTTTCTAATTGATAACCCAAACATGGAAGCAGATTTTTATTCAGAACTTAGTTTTGCCTATAAAGGATTGAATAATATTACAAAATCAGAAGCGTTTGCTAAAAAGGCACAAGCAATAAAAGCGCAACAGTAAATGAAAGTTTATTTATCATATAAAACGTTATTCTTAATTCTATTTGTTGTTTTGTTTACAGCATTATCGGGATGCAAGTCCGCAAAAAGTGTTCTTGCTTCAGGAGAGGTAAGTGATAAGCTGTCTGCGAAGCAGGTAATAAGGCAACACCAAAAAAAGGATGCTAATTTCAAAACAATGCAAGCCAAAGTAAGGATAGACCTTAGGCAAGGTAATAAAGAACAAGGTTTAACCTTTAATTACAGAATGGAAAAGGATAAAACCATTTGGTTAAGCGCACCTTTAGGGTTAGCTAGAATGATGATAACTCCAGATAAAGTCAGATTTTATAACAAACAAGACAATGAGTTTTTTGATGGTGACTATGCTTTGTTAAGTGATTTTGTTGGTGTAGAGCTCGATTTCAATAAGGTTCAGAATATTTTACTAGGTCAAGCAATTTATAATTTGAAAGAGGAACCACACAAGGTAGAAATCTCTGAAAATTCATATGCGCTTCAACCAAAAGATCAAAATACCCTTTTAGAGTTGTTTTATCTCATTAATCCTTCCCATTTTAAAATGGATAGCTTACAACTCTACCAACAATTAAAAAAACGATTTTTACAGGTAGATTATAAATCATACCAAGAAGTAAAGTCACAGGTACTTCCTAAAGACATTGAAATTATTGCCGTAGAAAACACAGATGAGGTTGGTGTATCCTTAGAGTTTAAATCGGTGTCAATAAATGAGGCTGTGAGATTTCCGTTTAAGATTCCAGCAGGATACAAAGAAATTGTGATAAAATAATGAATATCACACGCACATACGTTTTATTTTTATTTAGCCTATTTCTTTCCCTAAATGTTGTATATGCCCAAAGTTCAAAACAAAAGGAACTTGAAGCGCAGAGACAGCAAAAACTCAAGGAGATAAAACAGATAAATGCGCTATTATTTTCAAACAAGAAAGAACAAAAATCGGTTATTACACTTATTGAAGATTTAAACTATAAAATCAGTGTTAGGCAAAATCTTATTAGGATAACAAATGAGCAAGCCAACCTATTAACGCGCGAAATCAATACCAATCAAAATGAAATTTCCAATCTCAGAACTCAGCTACAGGAATTAAAAGCTGATTATGCCGCTATGATTGTAAAGTCATATAAAAGTAAGTCTGAGCAGAGTAGAATTATGTTTTTATTATCATCGGAGAATTTTAAACAAGCCTACAAAAGGTTACAGTACCTTAAACAGTATACGGATTATCAAAAAGAGCAAGGCGAAGCCATTAAAAAGAAAACAGCAGAACTACAAGAATTGAATATTGAGTTAACTCGTCAGAAGAAGGATAAACAAAAACTGGTTGAGGAAAACAGGATTGCAAAACGAAACCTAGAGGAAGAATTAAAAAACCGGGAAGTGTTAATGGCCTCAATAAAGGCCGATATGAGTAAGTTCAATGCTCAAATAAGGAAGAAGAAACAAGAGGTAAGGGAATTAGATAAGGAAATAGACAGATTGATCAGGGAAGCTATTGCAGCTTCAAATAAAAAAGCAGGTAAAAAGACCTCGACCGGAAAGTTTATTCTAACACCAGAAGCTAAAAAACTCGCAGCAAATTTTGAATCTAATAGAGGCAAACTTGGTTGGCCCGTTTCTAGAGGTGTTATAAAAGGTAAATTTGGGAGGCAACGCTCCTTAACGGATAACACGGTTACTCAAAATTATAAGAGTATCTACATTGCTACTGAGCAAAACGCAGAAGTAAAATCGGTTTTTAATGGCGAAGTGTCAGGTGTTTTAGTTGTTAAAAATGGTAATCCGGCTGTAATGATAAGACATGGTAACTATTTATCTGTTTATATGAATTTATCTAAGATCTATGTAAAGAAAGGCGACAAGGTTACAACAGGCCAAAGCATAGGACAAGTATTTACCAATAGAATTAAAGGTGAAACCTTACTTGGGTTTAGAATTTATAAGAACGATCAGGTTATAAATCCTGAGCCTTGGCTCGCTAAATACTAAAAAATTCCCCAACTATTCAGAAGGGGAATTCATCACTAAACTAACTCAATTTAAACTTAAACTCGTACTACTACAAAGCCATTTCGTGTTTTTCTATGATGTCTACCATTAAAAAAGTAGTAGCGTTTGCCGTTTACACGCACTATTTTATATTGTCTTGGTAATTTTTTTACAACGGTAACAGTTGCTGGTTGTTTCACAACTACCTGTCTTGCACAAGAAGTAGTGCTAAGTGCAAAGACTAAAACAAAAGTATAAACTAGGTATTTCATATCACTAATAAATTTGGTTTAATGATAAGACCTAGAAAAAGTAAAAAGGTTTAATTTGTCATTCAGAACGAAGTGAAGAATCTCACTCAAAAATAGCTTTAAGCTCAGAAGCCTCTTGAGGCTTCATTTTACCGGCAAGAACCAAACTTAACTGTTTTCTTCTCAATGCGCCTTCAAAGCGTTCTTTTTCAAGTTCAGTTTCTGGAATTAGCTCAGGAACTTTAACAGGTCGGCCCATTTCATCAACGGCCACAAAGGTGTAAATAGCTTCATTGGCTTTGATACATTCGCCAGACTCTCTGTCTTCTATCCAAACATCGAGATAAACTTCCATAGAGGATGAAAAAGCACGAGATACTTTAGCTTCAACTGTAACAACACTTCCTAATGGAATGGCTCGGTTAAAAGCAACATGATTAACGGACGCTGTTACTACAATGCGCCTAGAATGGCGCCTTGCAGCAATACTCGCAGCTCTGTCCATACGTGCTAATAATTCACCACCAAATAGATTATTAATAGGGTTTGTTTCACTAGGTAAAACGAGATCCGTAACTACAGTTTTAGATTGAAATGCTGTTTTGGGTTGCATAAAGTCTCAAAATTTATGCAAAGATACGGTGCTAAAACTTTAAATAGAGAAAATCTTAATCAAGTTTCTTTATTAACAACCAAGCGTCACGGTTGTGGTCTCTTCGTATTTTACGAAGTGCACGCTGCGCTTCTGCTCTAGTTTCATAACTCGCATAAACGACTTCGTGCAAGCCATAGCGGTTAACACCAATTTTTCTGGCCTTATAACCTTTGGCTTTTAGTTGATTTACTTTTTTAATGGAATTGGCTTCAATCCTGAAAGCACCTGCCACAATATGATAATTACCACTTTGTTTTTCAAGTGAAAGCGTAGCGGCTGGAAGTGGATTGCTAATCACAAAAGTGGCTTCTTGCACCTTTGCGTCTAATTGTGCATTTGCCTCTTCTTGGGCAATTTGGTTATGATTTTCAATACTATCGCTATAGTACTTATATCCAAAATAACCGCCCAATCCTATAACCAAAACAGCTGCAGCTGCATATTTTAGCCAATTGGTATTAGATCGTTTTTCTGGAGTTAATGCTAGAGGCACTGCAGCTTCAACTTCTTTGGCCTTTTCTTTGTAAACTTCTCTTACAACGGATTCAGAGGAAAAATGTGATAAACCAAAGGAATCTGTTAAATAATTAATATGATGAGAGGGTTCAAAAACAATTTTACCAACATTATTCAATATCAACTCACCAATATTATCGAATTGTATGGTTTCCCCTTCAATTAAATAAGACTTAATTGAGCGTACTTGTTTAGATACTTTGCTTAGCGCTGTATTGTAAGGTATTTTTTCTACTTCAGCAATGTAATTAGCCAACAAGCCGTCATTGCTCTGAAGCTGTTCATTAAACGATAACACTTTTTTTGGAGGATAAAATGTATGGGTAGACTCATGCACCTTAGCCGAAACACGGTTGGTTAAAAACGCACCAAAGCCTGGCACGGTAACACAATCGTAACGGTAAAGTAAATCGCTAATGTAAGTTTCTAACTGCATGTACTTAGACGATAAAAACGTAATTCTTGTTGCTTATAGCTTTTAGGTGTTAAATAAAAAATATTTTCTACGCTAAATCTCGAATCTCGAATAAAACAAAGTTAAAAATTTTTGTTTCCGAAGAAAGTTTGAATCTATATAGTTATTAACATCAGAAAATTTTAGTTTATTGCAGTTTACTAGCGCGTTAACAAACAATGACCGAACAAGAACTCATTTACACACTAGCTTTGCAGCATGTACCTAAAATAGGTTCAACAACGGCCAAGAAGCTCATTAATCATTGTGGTTCTGCAGAGGCAGTTTTAAAGGAGAAAAGGTCTAATCTGCTTAAAATTGATGGTATTGGAACCATCATTATAGAAGGTCTTTTTGATCGTATTCATATAGAAGAAGCAGAGAATGAGCTCCATTTTATAAAATCAAATAAAATTGAAGTCCATTATTTTACAGATGAATTGTATCCTGAAAGACTCAAACAATGCATCGACGGGCCAATATTGCTGTTTCAATCTGGTAATATCAATCTAAAGGAACAGTATATCATCAGTATTGTTGGTACGAGAAAGATAACAACTAATGGTATTGCGTTTTGTGAAAAGTTGGTTGAAACCTTATCGTCATACAATCCTGTAATTGTTTCTGGATTTGCTTATGGAACTGATATTACAGCACAAAAAGCTGCAGTTAAAAACAATTTGCAAACAATAGGCTGTTTAGCTCATGGACTTAATCAGATTTATCCAAAAGTGCACAAAAAGTATGTTGCAGATATTGAGGAGCACGGTGGATTCTATACTGATTTTTGGAGTACAGATGAATTTGACAGAAACAATTTTCTTAAACGAAATAGAATAATTGCAGGACTATCTGAGGCAACAATTGTTATTGAATCTGCTGAAAAGGGAGGAAGTTTGGTGACAGCAGATATTGCTAATTCTTACAATAGAGACGTTTTTGCTGTACCCGGAAGAACAACCGACAGCCAAAGTGTTGGATGCAACAACCTCATTAAACAACAAAAAGCACATTTACTATCAGACCCTTTGGACGTTCCGTACCTCTTAAACTGGAAGCTTGAAACTGAACCAAAACAAACAGTTCAGAAGCAACTATTTGTGGAACTCGAAGCAGATGAAAAAATTGTCTATAACTATTTAAAGAGCAAGGAAAAGGAACTTCTTGACGTTATTGCCTTAGATTGCGATATGCCGAGTTATAAAATTGCAAGCCTATTACTAAGCATGGAACTAAAAGGCGTTGTGAGACCTTTACCGGGTAAACTATTTGAAGTTATTTAGAAGGATAGGTAATTTTTATAAATGTGATATATACTCGCAATTATTATCGCAAGAGGACCATAAGCTAGAAAGTCCATTTCATTGGCAGTCAAAAAGCGCGATATAATTAAGAGAAGCATTGCTAAGATGCTTAGAATAGGACTAATCAGTTCTTTCTACATCTGCTATTAGTACCCAATTTTCTCCCTAACGCGCTCAAGTACTTTATCAGCAACAACCTTGGCTTTTGTAGCACCCTTTTCTAAAGCCACATCAATTTCACTTAAGTTCTCCATGTAATAAAAGTAGCGTTCTCTAGGTTGAGCAAAGCGTTCTAAGATGAGCTCAAATAATGCTTGCTTTGCGTGACCATAACCGTAATTGCCACCTTCATAATTGGCCTTCATAGTTGCCACTTGTTCGTCATTAGCTAAAATGTTATACAATCCAAAACAATTGCAGGTTTTCCAATCTTTAGGATCTTCAAGAGGAGTACTATCCGTTTTAATGGACATTATTTGCTTACGGAGCTTCTTTTCTGGTAAGAAAATATTAATAGTATTGTTTTTACTTTTGCTCATTTTTGCGCCATCTGTTCCTGGTATTAGCATTGTATCTTTTTGAATATCTGCTCTTGGAAGCACAAAAACATTATCTCCCATTTTTGCATGAAATCGAGATGCCACATCTCGTGTCATTTCAATATGCTGCTCTTGGTCTTTGCCTACTGGGATTATTTCAGAATCATAAAGTAAAATATCTGCTGCCATTAGCATAGGATAGGTAAAAAGACCACCATTTACATCATCTAATCGATCCGCTTTATCCTTAAAACTATGAGCTAATTCTAAACGTTTAAAAGGAAAAAAGCAATTTAGGTACCAAGCCAGCTCAGTTACTTGAGGCACGTCACTTTGTCTATAAAAAACGGTTTCATCTATATCTAAACCAAATGCTAACCATGTCGCCGCAGTAGAGTAAGTGTTACTTCGTAATAATTCAGCATCTTTTATTTGGGTTAGGGAATGGAGATCTGCAATGAATAAAAAGGAGTCGTTATCTTCATCTTTCGCTTTTTCAATTGCAGGAATAATTGCTCCTAAAATATTGCCGAGGTGAGGTGTTCCTGTACTTTGAATTCCTGTGAGTATTCTTGCCATAATATATCCTTCTAATCTAAGTACTCTATCAAATTAAATGTCATACTAAAATTGAAAGGCAAAGATAATTTTTTTAAAGGAACTAATTAATTAGTTTTGGTGTTATGGCTTTTATAAAATACCCTTTTTGGATACTTTATAGGGTTTGGTTTTATATACTTGTGGCTTTGCCAATTATTGTATTAATGCCAATACTTCTAGTTTCGATTTCTCGAGAGAAATGGTATCCTTATTTTTTTAGATTAGCGCGGTTTTGGGCAAAGTTTATACTTATTGGCATGGGATTTAATTATAAGATTATCAGAGACCAAACACCAAAGCCCAAGAAGAGTTATATGTTTATTGCTAATCATACGTCCATGGTAGACATTATGCTTATGCTGGTGTCAGTTAAAAACCCTTTTGTTTTTGTAGGTAAAAAAGAATTGGCCAATATTCCTTTATTTGGTTTTTTTTATAAGCGTACGTGTATTTTGGTAGATAGAAGCAGCGCAAAGAGTAGACAGGCGGTTTTTATGAGGGCTCAAAAACGACTAAAACAAGGGCTTAGTATATGTATTTTCCCAGAGGGTGGAGTGCCTGAAGAGCACGTTGCTTTAGATGATTTTAAAGATGGTGCATTTAGATTAGCAATTAACCATCAAATACCCGTAGTACCCTTAACATTTTACGATAATAAAAAACGCTTTTCGTATACTATATTTAGTGGTGGCCCAGGGAGAATGCGAGCTAGGATTCATTCCTTTTTATCGACAGAAGGATTAAAGATTGAAGACACTAAGCTATTAAACAAAAAAGCGAGAACTGTTATTTGGGATGCACTGCATAAACCCTTAAAAACAGAAAAGCTACCTTAACCACGGGTAGCTTTTGTCATCATTGCATTCATCATTGCTTTTTGTATTGCAATAACCTAACCTAATTTAAATTTACCTAAAACTTAAAACTTAATCCTGTATACACTCCAATAAAGAATGGCCTAAAATTGCCAGAAGTATTATTGAATGTATTCAGTTGATACTTGAACGTTGGCTCAAGGTTGAAATTCCATTGTTTGGACAGGCTGTAATCTAGACCTAATCCTAAATTGGCACTAAAACTAGTGCTGTTAATGTTGTTTGCTTCGCCGATCATTGTACTGCTTCCATTGATGTCTGCATATATTTCATTTTCACTTAAAAAGAAGGTACTAAAACCACCAATGAAGTTTAATCCAAATCGTTTATCTATTAATTTATACTCTAATTCTAATGGCACTTCAATAAAGCCAAATTGCTGATCTAAATCTCCAACGAACTGAGTGTTAAAAGCCTCAGGCATAGTAGCTCTATTCATCATTGAGGAACTTACTAATGATACGGACTGTACACCACTGCTCAAGTCTAGATTTTCAAATTGAGCGCTGACACCTCTTGACACAGCCTCTGAGCCAATGAAACCAATAACATCAGAAGTAGTATAATTTAGGTTAACTCTATTTACGCCTGCCCTAACTTTTAATCTCTTATTAATAGCATAAGTACCAGCAATACCATAGCTCATATTTATGTCACTACTTTTTGCATTTTGGTTAAATTGGCTATGCACAGGAGAACCTTGCCCTAAAGAACTAAAATAAACAGGTGCAACATTAGGCGCTATGCTCCACCTGTTCTGCTTATCCTTTTCTTTTTCATTCGTTGTTTTGTTATTCGCGGCAATGGCGTCCTCAATAGATTGTTTGTTTATGTCTTCAACAAGTATTGTTTTGTCGTCCTCTATTTTGTTTAATAATTTTGAGTCGTTTTCAGATGTTTCTGTTTTATCTACCTTATTATCTGCAACGGCTTCTTTCGTTTTATCTAACTCATTCTTTATAACAGCTTTCATGTCATTCTCTGTGATTACCGCACTGTTATCCTTTTGAATAGTTTTTGATTTGTCTTTATTATTTATCGCAACTTTGGCCGTAGCGTCATTTTTAGCTCTTTTTATTAGTTCATCAGTCGTTTTTGAATCTTTGATTTTTTCTTGAGCCTCAGTATGTTCAACTAACCTATTTGTCGGATTGATTTTAGTGGCCTTATTAGCGCTTGGGTTCTTACTAATTTTGTTGTTAAAATTAGAGCTTTTAAGGCTTTCAGGGTTTTCTGTATTATCCGTAACGGCAACTTTAGTCTTATTTTTATTTAAAGACTTAAGTTCTTCTTGTTGTGTTTGGAGAAGATCAGTTTCTGATTCGTTATTATTCTCTGGTGTTGATTTAATCGTATCTCCATCTCTATTTTCAATATCAACGATAGGTGCGTTTTGGTTCTCCGTTGTGCTGTCATTAAATACAGATACACCAACAGTTAATAATAGAACAATAGCAGCTGCAACGCCTCCAATTTGCCACCATAACGCAATGACTCTGCGCTTCTTTTTCTTATTAGGCAAACTTTCACTAATGCGATTCCAAACCGCATCATTTGGCGTAACTTCAAAATCTTTAAACTTCTCTTGAAAAAGTCTATCTATGTTTTTCTTATTACTCATTTTATATCGATCGCGAACTTGAATTCGCTTTGTAATCTTCTATTCTTTCTTTTAAAATCATTCTTGCTCTTGCAAGATTAGATTTAGATGTTCCCGTTGAAATATTAATTAATTCGCTTATTTCAACATGAGAATAGCCATCTAACACATACAGGTTAAATACCAGTCTATATCTATCAGGTAATTCCTGTATTATCTCTAACAAAAAATCAATACTTACATCACCATCATCAATATCTACCGTTACATCTTCTATACGGTCTTCGTTTACTATATCAAAGACACCTCCATTATCTCTGTAGCGCTGCAATGATGTATTAATTGCAATTCGTTTTAACCAACCTTCAAAAGAACCTTTATTGTTATACTGATCTATTTTACTAAATACAGTTATAAATGCATCGTGCAGATTATCTTCTGCTTCTGCATAATTTCTAGAGTACTTAAGACAAAGCGAAAATAATTTACTTGCAAATTGCTTGTATAATTGACTTTGTGCTTTAGCATCTTGATTTATACAATTTTTTATGAGTTGCTCTAAACTCACATTGTTTTGGTAATTGATTAATAATTAAAGTACTACAGGCACTTCTACCAAATAATACTTGTCCTGTCCGTTTTCATCCTTGCCCTGATAAAACTTGAATATGTAAGTTTCTGTTCCGGTTACTGAAAATTCAAAATTTACGGTAATAGATTCTGAAAATTCAGAACAATTAATATTTGTGTAAACTGTATTTACAATTGCTATTGTTCGTTCGTGCCCATTGATGTCATAGGCAAAGTTGTTGAACTCGTAGCAAAACGTAGGGCGCGTATAGGTTAACAGTATATTGTACGTTTCGCCATAAATAAATTCGTCAGGCATTTCTACCGAATCTACAGGCAATACCTCAAGGTAAAAACCTTGTTCATTTTCATCTTCTATACTACAAGACCACAAAAATGGAAACAGCAATACAACTATTAAACCTAATTTTTTCACGATTAATTATAATCAATTTCACCCTATAGATGCAAAAACTATCAAATGGTTGCGTCTAAAAATGAAAAAATCCTGAAATTTTTCAGGATTTAATTTTTTAACGATCTTCATTTATGAGAGCCCTCACTTTTTCTTCAAGTTCATCCATTAAATCTGGATTGTCTTTTATAAGGATTTTGACAGCATCTCTACCTTGACCAAGTTTTGTGTCTTCGTAACTAAACCACGAACCACTCTTCTTTACAATGTCGTGTTCTACCGCTAAATCCAGTATTTCACCAACTTTTGAAATTCCCTCGCCATACATAATATCAAATTCGGCAGTTCTAAAAGGTGGCGCAACTTTGTTTTTAACAACCTTTACGCGGGTTTTATTACCCATTACATTACTGTTACTATCCTTAATTTGAGTAGATCGTCTAATATCTAATCTAACTGAGGCATAAAACTTTAGTGCGTTACCTCCAGTGGTCGTTTCAGGGTTACCAAACATTACACCAATCTTTTCACGTAATTGGTTAATGAAGATCATGGTACAATTGGTTTTGCTTATCGAAGCGGTTAATTTTCGCAATGCTTGTGACATCAAACGTGCATGTAATCCCATTTTAGAATCGCCCATTTCGCCTTCAATCTCACTTTTTGGGGTCAAAGCCGCTACAGAATCCACAACCACAATATCTATAGCACCAGAACGTACCAGGTTGTCTGCGATTTCTAATGCTTGTTCACCATTATCTGGTTGAGAAATAATAAGATTTTCAAGGTCAACTCCAAGTTTTTCTGCATAAAAACGATCAAACGCATGTTCTGCATCAATAAATGCAGCAATACCACCAGCTTTTTGAGCTTCTGCAATGGCATGTAAAGTCAAGGTGGTTTTACCAGAAGATTCCGGACCGTAAATTTCTATTACTCTACCACGTGGATAGCCACCAACTCCCAAAGCAATATCTAAGCCTAAAGAACCTGAAGATATGGCATCAACATCTTCAATGGCTTGGTCGCTCATCTTCATTACCGTTCCTTTTCCGTAGGCTTTATCCAACTTATCTAAAGTAAGCTTTAGTGCCTTTAATTTTGCGTCTTTTTCACTACTCATTTATTCAAAAATCTTAATTATTAGGATACCAAAAATACCACTTATTTTATTTTTTTTAATGTTATGACGCAACCATTTTACACTTTTTACATCTACTAAATGAAAAAGGAAATAATTGCTATGAAATCCCTTTTAAAAAGTTGAGATAAGTCTTTAAAAATTTTCTACTTTTTAAACAAACCAAGTTTAGCAAAACATTAGGTAATTCAGCTACTGATAATTCAGTAGCTGTTTAACCAATGTGAAGTGACCTTTTATTTAGTTTTAGTTATAGTTAGTTGATCTAAAAAAGCACTCTGAGTATTTCATAGTGCTTTTTTATGCTAATACGCTAAAAATAATACCTTTGCACTATATTCTTTAACCTTAAAAAATTAGTATAGCATGCAACTGTACAATAACTTAAGTGCTAAAGAAAGAGCAGAACTTATTAAACAAGCGGGGAAAGATCGCTTAACCATCTCTTTCTACAAGTACGCCAAAATTGGCAATCCAGAACTATTTAGAAACCACATGTTTTTGGCTTGGGATAATCTTGATGTCCTCGGCAGAATATACATAGCCAACGAAGGTATTAATGCCCAGCTATCTGTGCCAGCCGAGAATTTTGATGCCTTTAAAGACCATTTAGATACAATAACCTTTTTAGAAAACGTAAGATTAAATATAGCAATTGAGCACGATAATTATGCGTTTTTAAAACTTAAGGTAAAAGTGCGTCATAAAATAGTTGCAGACGGATTAAATGACCACACGTTTGATGTAACAAACAAAGGTATTCATGTCAATGCAGAGCAGTTTAATGCGCTTATCGAAGACCCAGATACAGTTTTGGTAGATATGCGAAACCATTACGAAAGTGAAATAGGTCATTTTAAAAACGCAATTACACCAGATGTAGATACGTTTAGAGAATCTTTAGATTTAATAGAAGAAGATCTTAAAGAGCATAAAGAAGATAAAAAACTCGTGATGTACTGTACTGGAGGGATAAGATGTGAGAAAGCTAGTGCCTATTATAAGCACAAGGGGTTTAAAAATGTATTTCAGTTAGAAGGTGGTATAATTAACTATGCTAGACAGGTTGAAGCTGATGGCCTCGAGAATAAATTTATTGGTAAAAATTTTGTTTTTGACCAAAGACGGTCCGAACGGATAAGTGAAGATGTAATTGCAAAATGCCATCAGTGCGGCCAACCTGCAGACACGCATACCAATTGTGCAAATGAGGCTTGTCATTTATTATTTATACAGTGCGAAGCATGTAAAGAAAAAATGGAAAATTGCTGCTCCTCACATTGCCAAGAAATAATAAAATTACCATACGAAGAGCAGAAAGCGTTGCGAAAAGGTCAGGGTAATAGCAATGACATCTTTAAAAAAGGAAGGGCAGACCATTTGCCATACAAAAAAGACTTAAGAAATATTTTCGAAGGTTCTAATACTGACGCAATGTAATCAATAATGAAAAAAATTGAACTCATGGCACCTGCAGGAAATTTTGAATCCTTGCAGGCAGCTTTAGATAATGGTGCAGACTCCATTTATTTTGGAGTGGAACAGCTTAATATGCGAGCAAGAGCCTCTATAAATTTTACTTTGGAAGATTTATCCGAAATAGTAAATCGATGTGAGGCTAAAAATGTTAGGACGTATTTGACGTTAAATACGATAATTTACGACCATGACCTTTCTGTAGTAAAGACATTAATTAAAAAGGCGAAAGAAGCAAATGTTACAGCAGTTATTGCTATGGACCAAGCTGTTATAGCTGTTGCGAGGGAATTTGGTATAGAAGTTCATATTTCTACCCAGATAAATATAACCAATATAGAGACTGTTAAATTTTATGCGATGTTTGCAGACACTATGGTGCTGAGTAGAGAACTTAGTCTGCGCCAAGTCAAGCACATCACTGAACAAATAGAGAAAGACCAGATTAAAGGTCCTTCAGGTAACTTGGTAGAAATAGAAATATTTGGTCATGGCGCTCTTTGTATGGCAGTTTCCGGCAAGTGCTACATGAGTCTACATGCTTATAATTCTTCTGCAAATAGAGGTGCTTGCAAGCAAAATTGTAGAAAGAAATATACTGTTATTGATCAAGAAACAGGAATTGAGATGGAGTTGGATAACGAGTACATTATGTCTCCAAAAGATTTATGTACAATAGACTTTTTAGATCAAGTAGCCGATGCAGGTGTAAAAGTCTTAAAAATCGAAGGCCGAGGAAGAGCACCAGAATATGTCGCCAATGTTACTAGGTGCTACAGAGAAGCGCTTGATAGTATTGAAAACAAGACTTACTCAAAAGATTTGGTTAGTTCTTGGATGAATACATTAGAAAAAGTTTATAACCGAGGATTTTGGAGTGGCTATTATTTAGGACAACAACTTGGTGAATGGAGTAAGGGTTCTGGCAGCCATGCCACACAAAAGAAGGTATATATTGGTAAAGGTTTACATTTTTATCCAAAAGCAAAAATAGGGGAGTTTAAGATTGAAGCTTATGATATTTCTCTAGGCGATAAAATTTTAATTACAGGACCAACAACAGGAGCTAAAGAGATAGAGCTAAAAGAAATGCTTGTAAACGACAAATATCAAGAAAAAGGAAAAAAAGGAGATTCAGTTACTATTCCTTTAAATTTTAGAATTAGACCTTCCGATAAATTATATAAGATTGTAGAGACTAAGGTCCAAGCCTGATGATAGTTATTACATTACAAAGAAAAAAATGTATTGGATGTAATTATTGTGTCGAGTTAGCGCCACAGCAGTTTCAAATGTCAAAAAAAGACGGCAAATCAGTTTTATTACATTCCTCAGAAAAGAAGGGATTTCATACACTTAAAACTAGAGATTACGAATCTTTTGAGCCAAGCCAAAATGCTTCTAAGGCATGTCCTGTTAACATAATTACGGTTAAAGTCACTTGAGTAAACTATCATAAGTCAGTATTTGTCAATCCAAGAACCAAATATTTATCTTTTAGTTTACTAAATAAATATTGGTATCTTTACTTTTTAATTATGAATCCTTTATCTAGATAGGATATCTAGACTTTATATATATAAATTTTTTATGGCTTGTAACAGTTGCTCAACTGGAAAAGATGGTCAACCTAAAGGATGCAAAAACAATGGTACCTGCGGTACTGATAGTTGTAATAAACTAACTGTTTTTGATTGGTTGTCTAATATGTCATTACCAAGCGGACAAGAGCCTTTTGAAGGTGTTGAGGTACGTTTTAAAAATGGCAGAAAGCATTATTACAAAAACACAGAAAATCTAACCTTAAGCATTGGTGATATTGTTGCTACTCAGGCTAAATCTGGACACGATGTTGGTATGGTAACGTTGACAGGTGAGTTAGTACGCGTTCAAATGAAGCGTAAGAAAATCGATATTAACGATTCTGAAAATGTCCTCAAAATTTATCGCAAAGCCACTCAAAAAGATATTGATGTTTGGTCAGCTTCTCGAGATAAGGAGGATCCAATGAAAGTTAAGGCACGCCAGTTTGCTATAGACCTGAACCTTAAAATGAAAATATCTGATATTGAGTATCAAGGCGATGGTAGCAAAGCAACATTTTATTACACGGCAGAGGAACGGGTAGACTTTCGGGAACTTATAAAAGTATTTGCCAGAGAATTTAGAACCCGAATAGAAATGCGACAAGTAGGCTTTAGACAAGAGGCAGCAAGACTTGGCGGTATTGGGTCTTGCGGAAGGGAGCTTTGCTGTTCAACTTGGTTAACCGATTTCAGGTCGGTAAGTACTTCTGCGGCACGTTATCAACAGTTATCATTAAATCCATTAAAGTTAGCTGGGCAGTGCGGTAAACTTAAGTGTTGCCTAAATTATGAATTAGACGCATATCTCGATGCTTTAAAGGCATTTCCAAAGAACGATACGAAGCTCTATACAGAAAAGGGTACTGCAGTATGTCAAAAAACAGATATTTTTAAAGGGTTAATGTGGTATGCTTATGAGGGCGAATGGATGACTTGGCATGTAATATCTGCAGAACAAGCCAATGAAATAATAGACAAAAACAAGCGCAAGGAGAAAGTTGCAAGTCTTGAAGAATACGCAACAGAGCACATACAAGACACTAAAACTGAGTTTGAAAACGTTGTTGGGCAAGACAGTTTAACACGTTTTGATAGTCCAAAACCTAAAAGAAAACGTAAAAACAATAGAAAGAAACGCAATCGAAACCGAAATACAAATCAAAGAACCAATGAAAAAAAGAACTCTTAAAACAGTTTTAGTTCTAAGTTGTTTTTTGATCTTGGGCTGTGACTCAAACGCAGTTTATGATATTTACAAATCGGTTCCTAATCAGTGGCATAAAGACACTATTGCAAATTTTAAATTAAGCGCGCCTGACACTACGAGCAATTACAATTTATTTGTGAATGTTAGAAATACAAACGATTATAAGTTTAATAATCTCTTTCTAATAGTAGAACTAAATTATCCTAATGGTAAAACATTGAAAGACACATTGGAATATAAAATGGCAAAGCCTAATGGCGAACTTTTAGGAACAGGGTTTTCAGATATTAAAGAAAATAAACTTTGGTATAAAGGTTTTGATGTACCATTCAAATTTACAGAAGAAGGAGACTATAACGTAAGCATACAGCATGCTATGAGGGAGAACGGTCGGGTTAATGGTGTTGAAAACCTCGAAGGAATTACGGATGTTGGATTTCGGGTTGAATACGCTCAAAAATAAGACACAATTATGGCAAAAAAGAAAAAAACACCAACCAAGGCCCAAGCATTGGATTTTTCGAAATACACCAGATGGTTTTGGATTTTATTTGCAAGTGGAATTTTGGCATTTGTGCTTTTATTTCTTTTAGCTTCTTGGGGTGTTTTGGGTGAAATGCCAGATCATACCAGATTAGAAAATCCTGAAACTAATCTAGCTACAGAAATTATTTCGTCTGATGGTAAGACTTTAGGTAAATTCTATTTTAATGACAATCGAACTCCCGTTGGATATGAAAACTTACCAAAACATCTTGTAGATGCATTGATCGCTACAGAGGATATAAGATTTTATGATCACAGTGGTATTGATGGTCGAGGTACATTGCGAGCCCTTTTCAAAGCGGGCACTGGTGGTGGTGCAAGCACAATCTCTCAGCAATTGGCTAAGCAATTGTTTACAGATCAAGTTTCAAAAAATAAAGTAGAAAGGGCACTTCAAAAAGTAAGGGAATGGATTATTGCCATACGTCTAGAACGACAATACACCAAGGAAGAAATTATAGCACAGTATTTTAATATTTATGATTTTGGTAACAACGGTGACGGTATACGATCTGCTTCAAGAATTTATTTTGGAAAAGAACCTCAAGATCTAGACTTAAAGGAATCGGCCATGCTTGTTGGTATGTTCAAGAATTCATCACTTTATAATCCAAGGAGAAATCCGGAAGGGGTAAGGAATAGAAGAAATGTTGTCTTAGCACAACTTTATAAATATGATTATATCTCAGAGGAAGTCAAAGATTCTTTGCAGGCTACCGAGCTCGATTTAAATTTTACACCTGAAACACATAGTCAAGGTATTGCCACTTATTTTAGAGAGTACCTAAGATCGTTTATGAAAGATTGGGCCAATGACAAGAAAAACAGAAAGCCCGACGGGAGTAAATACGATTTATATAGCGATGGCCTAAAAGTCTATACAACCATAGATTCTCGGATGCAAGCGTATGCTGAAAAAGCCATAGAACAACATATGCCAAGATTACAAGCAGAATTTGATCATCAAAACACACCGAAAAGAAATCCAACAGCACCTTTTTTAGAACTTGATAAATCTGAAATAGATAAGTTGTTAAAAGATGGCATGCGAAGAGGTGAGCGCTGGAGAATACTTAAGTCTCAAGGTAAGTCGGATAAAGAAATTGAAGCATCGTTTCATGAACCACTTGAAATGACTGTTTTTAAATGGATTGATGGTAAGCCAGGAGAAGTAGATACGGTTATGAAACCTATTGATTCTATGCGTTATTACAAATCGTTTTTAAGACCAGGTATGATGTCAATGGATCCACAAACAGGTCATGTCAAAGCTTGGGTCGGAGGTATGGATTACAAACATTTTAAATACGATATGGTAAAACAAGGAAAGCGCCAAGTTGGTTCTACATTTAAACCATTCGTTTACGCAACAGCGATTGATCAGTTGCAACTTTCACCGTGTGATTCGTTTCCACGTTCACCAATAACAATTGAAGCGGAGAAATATGGTAATCCCGAACCATGGACAGTTCAGAATTCTGATGGAAATTATTCTGGCATTCAAACTTTAAAAGATGCCCTAGCAAGCTCTACCAATACCGTAACCGCTAGGTTAATGAATGAAATAGGGCCTCAACCAGTTGTAGAAATGGCTAAAAAACTTGGTGTAGAACAAGATATATTACCAGTACCAGCCATTGCTTTAGGTACGCCAGATATTAGTGTTTACGAAATGGTAGCAGCCTATTCTACTTTCGCTAATAAAGGGGTTTACAATAAGCCAGTGATGGTTACGCGTATAGAAGACAAAAACGGAACGGTGCTATATCAATTCACTCCAGAAAGTAAGGATGTTCTAAGCGAAGAAGTGGCATATGTTACTGTTAACTTAATGGAAGGTGTTACCCAAGGAGGATCAGGTACTAGATTAAGACATAGTTGGGCTGTTAATAAACCAGAATACAAGGAAATTATAACAGGGTATCCCTATGAATTTGATAACCCTATTGCCGGTAAAACCGGAACTACTCAAAATCATAGCGACGGCTGGTTTATGGGCATGGTGCCAAACTTAGTAACTGGTGTATGGGTTGGTGCCGAAGATAGAGCAGCTCATTTTAGCACGATTACCTATGGTCAAGGTGCCTCAATGGCATTACCAATTTGGGGTTTATATATGAAAGCGTGTTATGCAGATGAAACGCTTAATGTTTCAAAAGGTGAATTTGAAGAACCTTCAGAACTTACTATCAGAACTGACTGTACTGTCACACCGTTAGAGGATCAGAATAATGATAAAGAATTGGTTGACGATATTGAAGATTTTTCAGATTTCTAAAACGCCTTTTTTACACCTCTATTTTGAATGAAATTCCTGTGATAATAGGGCATTGTTTTGTACTTTTCAAGAAGCAAACAACTAATTTATGATTACTAAAAAAGTATTAAATGTTGAAGAAGCATTACAGGGTGTTTCAGATAACATGACTTTTATGCTTGGTGGCTTTGGACTATCAGGAATACCTGAAAAAGCAATCGCTCAACTCGTAAAATTAAATGTAAAAGGCCTAACATGTATTTCTAATAATGCAGGAGTAGACGATTTTGGTTTAGGGCTTTTGCTTCAACAAAAACAAATTAAAAAGATGATATCCTCCTATGTTGGGGAAAATGATGAATTTGAGCGTCAAATGCTTTCTGGTGAACTTGAAGTTGAATTGATACCACAAGGGACTCTCGCAGAACGATGCAGGGCCGCGCAGTCAGGGTTCCCAGCTTTTTATACGCCTGCAGGTTATGGTACAGAGGTTGCAGAAGGAAAAGAGGTAAGAGAATTTAATGGCAAAATGCACATTTTAGAATATGCATTCAAAGCAGATTTTGGATTTATAAAAGCATGGAAAGGGGATACCGCAGGGAATTTGATATTTAAAGGCACGGCAAGAAATTTTAATCCAAATATGTGCGGTGCGGCTAATATAACTGTCGCTGAAGTCGAAGAGCTTGTTCCTGCAGGCCATTTAGATCCGAATCAAATACACATACCAGGGATTTTTGTACAACGCATATTTGAAGGCGTTAATTATGAAAAGCGTATAGAACAACTAACTGTAAGACAACATCAGTAATATGTTAGACAAAAATGGAATAGCAAAACGAATTGCTAAAGAAGTTAAGGACGGCTACTATGTTAATTTGGGAATAGGCATTCCTACATTAGTAGCAAATTTTGTTAGGGAAGATATTGAAGTTGAGTTCCAAAGTGAAAATGGTGTTCTTGGGATGGGTCCTTTTCCTTACGAGGGTGAAGAAGATCCAGATATTATCAATGCGGGGAAACAAACTATAACGACATTGCCTGGTGCTAGTTTTTTTGATTCTGCCATGAGTTTTTCAATGATTAGAGGAAAACATGTTGACCTTACAATTTTAGGCGCTATGGAAGTTGCTGAGAATGGTGACATCGCCAATTGGAAAATACCTGGTAAAATGGTAAAAGGTATGGGAGGCGCAATGGATTTGGTGGCAAGTGCGGAGAATATCATTGTGGCTATGATGCACACCAATAGAGCTGGCGCCTCGAAACTACTAAAACGATGTACACTTCCTTTGACTGGCGTAAATTGCGTAAAAAAAATTGTTACAAATATGGCTGTTTTAGAGGTTACTAAAGAAGGCTTTAAACTTTTAGAACGCGCCCCTGGTGTTTCAGTTGAAGAAATAAAAGATGCAACTGAAGGACATCTCATTGTTGAAGGTGAAATACCAGAGATGACTATTTAATTTATTAGGGCACAAAATCAATAATGCTCTACATATAATTTTGGAGTTTTATTAGAAGCGCAAGCCAATAAAAAGTTTAATTGTAGATGAACTTTTTTATAACAGGGCCATCATCTGTATTTATTCTAATTATATAAGCTCCTGAATTTAATTCTAATAAATCGTATTCATTGTAAGATCCTTGTTGAAGCTCTAAATCAAAAATTATTCTTCCATTTAAATCTATAATTACTAACGCTTTTAAATTAATTAAATCTGGGTTTACAATAACGATTTTACGTTTGTTATAATCATAGTGAATACTGAGGTTTTCTAATTCCCTATCTTGTATGGATAAAGAATCCAAATTTGAAAAGGTAATCTTAAACCTATTTAAGTATTGACCAGGCTCTAGATAAGTTGAGTAATTATGGGCTCTTAAATCATGGTACGAGTCCGAAATGGTATCATAAAGATAAATGACTAAGTCATCTGGAATATTTTCTAGCATTTCTATTGAAATATTTACAGAACCACTTTGATCTATAACCAAACCTAAAGGTAATTCCTGATCGCTATTAAAGTTATTAACCGCTTGTATAACAAACTCAGTATTTTCAATAATCCAATAGAAATCTTCAGTAGCTTTATCTAACATAGGCGCGTCATAGCCAAGATCAAAAGAGTTTGTTGCATTATCGTCTAATGCTACCATTATCTGTCTATGTAAACCGGTTGAAGAATCAAATTTTAGTCTAATTAATGAGCGTAAATCGGAACTGTTATCATCATCAATGGATTTGTTTGAAAAACCGATCCCTTCATTTCCCTTTTTTTGAGCTTGTTTCATGAACGAGGAACTCAATGGCTCTTCAGGGATGTAAACTCTTTGCGAATTATTAAAGATAATATCCCCACCATCAATGACAGTAATACCTGTCAAACCAGAATCTAGAGATGTACTTACGAAGAAACCTTGGTTAACGGGAATGTAACGTCCAGGTATCTTTATACCGCTTTCACCGGTTGCATTAATAAGTTCATCGTTTGCAATTGCAGGGACACCTCCAACTAAATTTCTTGTTGCATAACCTCCAATGTAAGAACCTAATATATGCGAGTTTTCTTCTCCAAAGTGATCCCAAAAATATAATGCGCCATTAAAAATATTGCCATTAGTGTTGTTGCCACCATCTGCAATACTTATGTTATCCATAATAAATTTCTCTGCGTCAATTGCTGAAGGGTAGGGATTTCCAACAAGCCTATCATTTCCTAAGCTTAAGGTCAGATTAATATCACCATTAAATGGTTTTCCTCTGTATACATAGTTTTGATGGGTTGTGATGGATTCAGTTCCAGAGCTGCCCTTCATGGTGTAACCTTCGCCTGGTAACATAGATGTGGTTTCATTTATGTTTTGCCACGAGTTATAGTCGTCATTAGCACCATTAAACTTAAAGAGCCAATACGAACTTATAGTAATAGGGTCAGTAACGCCTGCGTCAGCAGCTGTATGTGATCCTTGAAAATTTATTGTCTTTGGAAAAACACCATCATCTGGTAGAGATCCATCTAAAAGCACACCCTGAACAGTGTGGTTTGTATTTAAACTTGCTGTACCACGAGGCCCAGAAGACCCAATTGGCCCTACTGAAGATGACCAATAATTGTAGTTGAAGCTATTTGCCGTTCCTTGTTGGTCTCTTTCAATGTATCCAGAGCTATTAGCATCCAAAATACTTCCAGAGGTTTGGACTAATTGTGATTCGCCAACCAAATCTATAATGCCATCTAGTTCTAAGTATTTTGTCACCGTTAGGCTTTGACCACTATTATTATAATCTAATGGTTCTGACGGTTCTGCCATGGTTAATTCCTTGCCTGCCGTATCAAGTAATAGTCCTAATACAGTAATGTCTTTATCTCCTGAATTAATAGCATGAGAAACTTGAACTATATTCCAATCTATTGACGTTGCTCCATCAATTCCTATACTGTTTGGTGTTTTTACATCAGTAAAATTGGTCCATGTATCAGCAGTATTCCAGTTTTGGTTATCGATACGGGTACTGTATGGCAATGGAGCTGTTTGAGATTGGCTTGTGGTTGTATTTCTATTTACACCAAAGAAGTTGTTTGCCGATTTATCCTCGGCAACGTCGTCAGTAAATGTGTAGTAACCAATTAAGTTTTCCCATAATAAATCATCTGAAATATCAAGTGGTATAATCTTGCCTCTAACCTTTGTGCCATTGGTTTCGATTTCTTGGTTCATCATTTCATGAATTTGTTGCTCCGTTAAAGCAACATCCCAAATTCTTACTTCGTCTATAAATCCATCGAAATATTTTTTTGGGGTATTTGGCGTATCACTGTCATAGAGTGCGCCTAAAAGAAACTTTTCGGTACCAGAACTAGGGGTTACTGCAATGTTTTCTTCCGCAATTTTTACGCCATCAATAAATAAAGACGCTCTTGCTCCATCAAAGGTCGTAGAGATGTGGTACCATTTATTGTTAGTAATCGCATATGGAGAAACCATGTTCAAAATTAATGTGCCTGAAGCATCGTACCATTTTACGGTTGGAAAATTGTTTTCAAGCGCTACTACATACCCACGTTTATTACCTATTTTATCGTCACCTTTAGATAGAATTGTACCTGAGCTCGTGGTAGATTCTTGTAAAAACCAAGCCTCTACAGAGAATGGTCCTGAAAAAGAATGAGTATCACCAAAGTCAATATGGTCGTCGACACCATCAAAATCAATCTGCGTTGATGTGACGTCCAAATATGCAGTCTCCTTATCTGTCACTGCGTTCTCCAGTCCTTCTTTAGCTGTAGCGCGATAGGAAAATGAACCGGTCTGATTTAGAAATAGCTCATACTCGTAAGTATTAGAGCAACTTGTGGTGTTAACTAAGGTTGGCGTAATGGGCGTGCCCATCATATCTATTTCAAGGTCTGTGATATCATATGCGCCAAAAGGATCGGTTACCTCTGCTCTTAAATAAACTGCGTTACCGGCTTCTGAAGTGGTTATTGCAGTGCCTCCAGGATAGGGTGCGTCATAGACTTCAAAAGACGCTATTTCAATATAAGTTGAGGTATCAAACTCCACTTTTGAAGGTTTGGAAAGGCTATCAAACTCAATTTCAAATTCCAGACCAGACTCATTAGACCCAATAACAAGTGTTATTGCATCACCAGCTGGTATAGTGTTGTCTGCATCTAAAGACCCAGACCATGTTATGAGATTTGATGTTGCATCAAAAATCGGATCTGTAAGTGTTATAATAGTATTGGAGCAACTCGATTTTAAAATTGCAGTAATATCAGGATTATCTGGCATAGTACCGTTTACTACATTCACATAAGTCTCAACTGTAATTGGTGTATTTTCTTTTATCGTGAAAGGACTACAAAATTCGGGTGTTTGTCTAAAAGAAACGGCATTTAATGAATAGGTAACGGTTAGAATTGGTGGGTTTGCAGATTCTCTTGTGTCATACTCAGCCTCTCTATTTCCCATGCCACCACTTTCTTGATAAACACTAAGAGCCATACCATTATTAACCGAAACACCAGAAACCCAATCCTCGACCAAACAGGTTACGGGCCAGGTTTGAATTCCTGTTGAATTTACATTTATCGTCGATAATGGTGTTCCGCTATTGGAATTAGGCCCTATGGCACCTTCGGCACTCCAATTTTCTGTTGGTGTGCGTTGTAACCAATTCGATGCGCCACTAGCACCACATTGCGTGCCTTCATCCCAAACATCAGCATCTGCTATTTTAAAAACGCTAACATCCATGTCTGCGCCGGATGTACAATTCATTTTTAGTTCTGCATACTCAACCACTGCACCTGGAGGTAGTGAGGATAAGTCAAACTGAACCAACATCCTTTGACTATCTGTAGTTTCACGATCAATAATTATTGAAGTACAAGACCCGTAATTATTAGAATCATTTTTAAGCTTTATACCAGTATCTTTTGTCGCTATTAAATCAACAGTAACTGTTGTTCCCACCGTTAATATTGGAGATGTTGCTGTTGTATTGTCACCACTAGCAACAGGATCTATTCGGTCTAATGCTAGAGACGGATCTGAAAGGTATAGTTGTTTGGTAGCTTCTAAAAGGCCTAAAGATCTAGTGTCGCCATTGCAAAAACCATTATTCGGAGTTACGGAAATGGTTCCAGTTAAACTTCCTACAGTAACCGTAATACTATTTGTTGTACCTCCAGCAGTTTGTATCCATCCTGCTGGTAATACCCAGTTATAAGTAACTCCAGGGACATTTTCTACGCTATAGGTTTCAATTGCGCCTAGTGAAGGACTTGTGTTGCCAGTAATTTCACTTGGTAAATCTGGAGGAAAGATACCAACTCCTGAATCCCTTGAAAATGTAATATTAGATGGTTTTGTATCGCTATCGTAATCTATATAAAATGATACATTGGGTTCTGTTGTAGCAACTGTTAATGCGAGAGCCTCACCAGCTGGGATAGAAATATCTGACCCAAGAACTCCGGTCCACGTTAATAGGCCAGAAGCATTATCATAAGTTGGGTTGGTTAATGTAATTATATTGGTTGCACCATAATGCAATTCTGCAGATATTGATGGATTTACTGGCATGGTGCCACTTTCAATACTGATATAATTAGAAACGGTAATTGTCTCACTAGCCTTTATGGTTAGGGTGTTACATAGTGCAGGGGATTGTGTAAATGTTGTGTCTTCATTAGTACCTGGATTTATTGAAATCCCAGCTCTTGCTACTTCATTACTGGACGCACTGCTCCATGACATTAATGTTGATGTGGTTGTTGCTGTTTTAATACTTGACGCACCGGCAATTTCATCTCCTGATGATATATTGTATATTTCTGTTTGAGAAGGGTTTATTGTCTGTGTGCCATTTCGAATGGTAGAAACATCAAAAACCATTGAACCGATGGCCGAAGGAACATTTAAATCAAATGGACTTTCCCCACTATCTTTGTATGCTGCCGAAGCAAATGCCCCAAATGGATTTGAAGGATTTACTCCGGTAAAATTGTTAACTCCTACAACGATACCTTTGTCATAGTCTGAATCTAGTGTAACAATTACATTTGCTGTTCCAATAGGTGGATTAATAAAAGAATAAATGTACACATGAGACTTATCACCTGACTGAACTGGTGCTTGTGTAGAAACATTAGTATCGTCTAAATAACCGACCAGATTTAATCCTGTACCATCATAAGTTACAGAGGTAACTCTGGCATCCTTGCATGAAACACCAACAAGCATTAAGCGATCATTACCTGATAGAACCTGAACATTTGGAAGGGAAAAAACACTATTGTTATCGGCATCAAATCCAGTAAAACTATTTACAAAGTTCACTGTTGCCGTAGGAAAATAGCCTAATAATTCTGATTGTGAAGTAGTATTGTCTCCTGAAGCAACAGGGTCAATTAAATCCAAGGATTGTGACGGATCCGATAAAAACAGTTGTTGAGATACCGTTTGACCAGTCATACAAGATGGCATACCAATAATACATATTAATATGACCAACATTACTCGTAATGTGCCTAACATAATGCGGTTAAGGTTTTTAATTAAGGGTTAAGAGGGACAATGGATTTAGGACGCAAAATATAAAAAAGAAATAAAACATCGATTAACGTATGTTAATATCCGATGAAAAGCAATAAAAATTAACATTTATTAGAATTTGAAGAATAACCCTATAAGAATAAAATCACCTATGAATTTGTAAGAAAACACTTTTATAAATGCTTAAATGTTAAAAATAAATGTATTTTATCGATTAATTATGTATTTAAACTGATATATTAAAAATAAATATCATATTAGCAATCCCAAATTAAAATAACCAAGTTTACCATAAACTTAATTTATGATTTGTCCCAAATCTATCATAAACTTAACTTATGAAAACAGAACAGAATCTACCAGAACCTACGTTAACAGAAAACAATATGTTTTCTAATTTTAGAAAAACTATGAGGTTAGTCTCAAATGTTTTAAAATTAACTAAGAAAATTTTCATGCTATAGCTTCATGTTATGGCATGAATTTTTTTATCCTTTAGGAATAGCGTCAATTAATTTTTTGGTATAACTCTTACTAGGTGAATTAAAAATAGCATCTGCATCACCAATCTCCTCTATTTTACCAGCATTCATTACCAATAATTGATCTGCCATATACTTAACTACAGCAAGATCATGGGATATAAATATATAGGTAAATTTAAATTGTTCTTTTAGATCACTAAGTAGATTTAATACTTGGGCTTGTACCGATATATCTAGAGCGGAAACAGACTCATCACAGATTATTAATTTGGGTTGTAAGGCAATTGTCCGAGCAATACCAATACGTTGACGTTGGCCGCCAGAAAATTCATGTGGATATCTATTAAAGCTATCCTTTTGTAAACCTACTTTCTCGAGAATGTTTAGAACTTTTTGTTTACGTTCGTTATTGTTTTTACCAATACCATGAACTCTCATGGGTTCCATAATAGCTTCACCTATCATGAGTCTTGGATTTAGTGATGCATAAGGATCTTGAAAAATGATTTGAATTTCCTTTCTTATAGTCCTTAATTCGGTTTTATTCAGGTTGGTAATATCTTTTCCTTTATACTTTATTTTACCTGAAGTTGCCTTATCTAAATGGAGAATGGCATTACCCAAGGTGGACTTACCACATCCAGATTCGCCAACTAGCCCTAATGTTTCCCCAGGATAAACCTTAAAACTAACATCATTAACTGCCTTAAATGTATTTTGTTTTGAGAACCATCCTGTCTTTTTAAAATATGCTTTTTCTAAGTTATTTATTTCTAAGAGAGGCTCCTGATTGTACAAATCATGGTGCAATTTTGAGCGTTGAGCATTTGTGATAATTTCATTACTTAAGTTCCCTTGTATGTAATCCTTAATAGTAGGCAATCGTTTAAACCTTATTTCTGTAGAAGGTCTTGCATTAAGTAGCGCTTTTGTATAATTGTGCGAAGGTGATTTAAAGACTTTTTTGGTATTACCCTTTTCAACAATTTCACCATTATACATTACAATTACATTTTCAGCAAATTCAGACACAACCGACAAATCGTGCGATATAAACAAAATGCTCATTTTTGTTTCTTTTTGTATTGACTTTAACAAGTCTAAGATGTCCTTCTGCACGGTTACATCGAGCGCTGTAGTGGGTTCGTCGGCGATCAATAGTTTTGGCTTACAGGCAATTGCCATAGCTATCATAACACGTTGTTTTTGTCCACCAGATATTTGATGTGGGTAGGCATTGTAGATTCTGTTTGACTCAGGAAGCTTTACCTTATCAAAAAGCTCTAGTACTTGCGCTTTTATTTCGTTTTGGCTTAGGTTGGTATGTCGCCTTAGGATTTCTTCTACTTGTTTGCCGCAGCGCATCGATGGGTTCAATGAGCTCATTGGTTCCTGAAAAATCATCGCTATTTCGTTCCCTCTTAAAGATTGATACGTTTCTTCTGATAAACCAACAAGTTCAGTGCCATTAAATTGGATTGAACCTGATTTAATTCTGGAAATTTTAGCGGGCAACAAGCCCATAACAGAAAGTGAAGTTATAGACTTACCTGATCCGGATTCTCCTACGATAGCCGTTATTGAATTCTCTAGTATTCTAAAGCTTATATTTTTTAGAATATCAGCTTCTGTTTCATTATTATAAAATGAAATAGAGAGCGCTTTTACCTTTAATAAAATGGGATTATTCATGCTTAGATGTAAAAATAATAAAGTATAAGCAACCCATTTTCACAGGGTTATGTAAAAATTCTAAAAGTATAATAAAATTGTAAACTGTTGATAAGCATGTATTTAGAAATTAACAAGATCTACAAATATGCATTTCATCGAATAAATATGCATTTTATGGATAAAAATTCAAATAAAAGTATATATTAGCACCCTATTAATTTCATTATTAACCCCAAACTAATGAGAAACTTTACCTACTTAATGTTAGTGCTTTTGTTTGCGCTACAAAATTCTTATTCACAAGAAAAATATTCTAGGGTTAGGATTTCTAATCCAACTCAAAATCAAGTTTTAAGTATTCAAAAGCTTGGTATAGATCTTAACTGTGGCAGTAGTCATCATAACCATGATCTTATTGTAGAAATTTCAGACCGCGAAAAACTGCAATTAGAGCAACGTGGTATAAGTTATACAGTATTACAAGATGATCTTACAAGTTTTTATGCCGAAAGAGCAAGTAATGAATTGCCTCGTGCAAAAGCGTTACTTAAAGCAGAAAAAGCACGTGCTACTAACATTGCAAAGAGTTCAGTTTCGAATGTAGTTTTTGATAATGCCATACAATACACAGGTTGTGATGAAATTGATTGGGCTGTACCGAGTAATTTTAATTTTGGTAGTATGGGTGGTTGCTTAACTTTGAGCGAAATGAAGGCTGAGTTAGATAATATGTATACATATTCTCAATCCAATAGCCTGAATATTGTCTCACAAAAACAAGATGCTTCACCAACAAATCAAACTACCTGGGGAAATCCTAGTGGTACGATTACTAATAACGGATTAACTTATAGTGGCCAAGGAACAACACGTTGGAACCCTGAAACAATCTGGTATGTAAGAATTACAGGAAACGAAGATTCTACACCAGAAGGAACAAAACCACAGATATTATTTACTTCTATGATACATTCAAGAGAGTTGAGTGCTCTTATGAACAACATTTATTTTATGTGGTATATCATAGAAAATTATGAGACCGATGATGCTATTAAGGAGCTGGTTGACAATAATGAATTATATTTTGTACCTGTTGTTAACCCTGACGGACTTAGGTGGAATGAACACTTAAGCCCTGGCGGTGGAGGAATGCAACGTAAAAATCTAAGACCTAATACCGGCCCTACTACAAACACTACTCCTGATAGAGGGGTCGATTTAAATAGAAACTTTGATTACTATTGGGGATTGAATAATATAGGATCTTCTGGTACGCAGTCTAGTGGAACATATAGAGGACCTTCTCCGGCCTCTGAACCAGAAACCCAAATCATGGTTGACTTCATATCTAGCAGAAATTTTGAGACTGGTGTATGGAACCACTCATTTACAAACTCATTACCACACCCTTACGGAGGTGTACCTACTTTGAATTCTGGTCGAGAGGACGAATTTCATAGATGGCATGAAGAAATGAGTCGTTACAATAGATATTTGTATGGTGCAACCATATTTTATGAGTCAAACGGAATACCAGATGATTGGATGCTTGGTGGTGCACCCGATAACAATGGTTCTACCGGTTTTAATCAGGCTGTATTAGCCACAACACCCGAACACGGTGGTTCAAGCGAAGGTGGTTTCTGGCCAAGTTTATCTAATATTGTACCTATTGCCAAACGCTCTATGCGTGTTTCGCTGGCAACAGCTTATTATGGTGGCAAATATGCTAAGTTGCATGATCTTACTCAGAGTGATATTTCAAGTTTAAACTCGAATTTAGATTTTGGCATAGAACGTATTGGTCAAGCAGATAGTGATTTTACAGTAACTGTAACACCTGTTTCCACGAACATTGTTAGTATTAACTCACCTGCTACACAAACCGGTATACCGGTTTTAGAGCAAAGAAGCGTTACGGCAACTTTAGAATTAGATCCTGGGATTTCACCCAATGATAAGATAGAATATAACGTAAAGCTTATTAATGACAATGGTATTATTTATGAAGCTAACTTTGAAAAATACTACCAACCTACCGTATTATTTAATCAAAATCCAGATAATGATGGACTTACAGGATGGACGCAATCTGGCGGTTGGGCGACGACGACAGCAGACGCTTATTCAGGTAGTACATCTATAAACACGGGTACTTATTCTACAAATAATAATAAAACATTAACTACAGCGAGTAGTTATGATTTTTCCAACTCCTCAGAAGTATCTATTCAGTTTTATACAAAATGGGATATTGAGCGAAACTACGATTATGTGGAATTTCTTGCTTCACCTGATGGAGGAAGCAACTGGGTAACGCTTTGTGGAAAATACACTAAGCCTAATGCCACAAGTTTTACGACTAACCACGATAACAAAAGTGGCACATTTGCAAACTTTCAAAATAATAGTGGTGGTCAAATTTATGACGCAGATCGTATGGATAACTGGGTAATGGAAGAATATGTTATAGACAATACATATGCTTCTATCTTAAACTCGAGTAATGTAAGATTACGCTTTAATTTTAGAACTGATGGTGCCAATGTAATGGAGAATTATACAAGTACCTTAGATGGGTTCTTTATTGATGATTTTAAAATTATTGGTCTGACTATTCCTTGTGCTACAACCGTACCATCAGGTTTAGCGGTAGCATCTATAACCGCGTCAGGAGCAGATGCAAACTGGGACAATATACCATCTGCTACTTACGACATAAGATATAAAGAAACCCTTTCTTCTACTTGGATTGAAGTCACGGATTTGGCATCACCAAGCTACGCCATTACTGGTTTAACACCAACAACAGATTATGAGGTACAGGTAAGGACAAGATGTACAACAGCGACATCTGCATATACAGCATCAGTAAACTTTACAACAACTGATTTAACATACTGTACCGCTAGCGGTGCAAGTATTGCTGACGAGTATATAGGTGGAGTCACGTTGAATTCTATAACAAATGATACTTCGCCTTCTGGTAGTGGAACTTCTTCAGGTTACTCTGATTTTACAGGGTCATTCATTTTTGATCCAATTCAATTAGGAAGTACAGGTAATACTATTTCAGTTTCAAAATATTGGAATAATGTTTATAACGAAGCTGTATCTGTATGGATTGATTTTAATAAAAATGGAACCTTTGAGGTTTCTGAAAAAATATTAGAAGATGGAGCTAATCAAAACACACCAATTTCAAACACCTTTAGTGTCCCATTATCAGCTAGCACAGGGAATACAACGATGCGTGTAATAATGAAGTATATAGGAGGATTAGGTACCTTACAGACAGACCCGTGCGAAGACTTCAACTATGGTGAAGTTGAAGATTACAGTCTATATCTATATGATGGGTTGCTTTATACAAGTGGTACTTGGTATCCTAATGCACCAGATGCTACTACTGGATCAGAAAATGTTCTTATATTAGATGGGACATTTAACGCGAATACAAATTTTGAAGTCAATAATTTAACGATAAACACTGGCGCCACATTAAATTTAGATAAAGCTAATGCAATTACGGTTAATGGTAATGTTGCAGCGAACGGTATTTTAGTTTTAAATTCAGATTCAAACGAGTTCTCAAGTTTATTGGTTACTGGCAATGTAACTGGAGATGTAAAATACCATCGTCATGTTAACTCTAATACAGATGATAATGATTTAATTGCTCCTCCAGTTAGTGGCGAAACGTTTGTAGATTTCTTATCCAATAATAATAACGTGTTTGCGAATGGCACCCAAACTTTATTCTTGTTTGGAGATTTCGAAAAACCTTCAAATCAATATCAACTGTATTCAAATACTGAAACGGCAACTTTAGTTGCGGGTAAAGGTTATAGAGCAGCATCAACCGATGATGGAACGTTTGAATTTACTGGGACCGTTACGACCAGTGATCTCGTTGTACCTATAGAGAGAACAGGTACGACCTATACACAGTGGAATCTTATAGGAAACCCTTATACCTCATATATTAGATTATCGGATTTCTTGACGACAAACATTGGTGAACTGGACCCTTCTAGTGCGGCGGTTTATGGTTACGACGCAGACGATTCTAATGGTAGCAATTGGGCTATTTGGAATTTTGCCTATTCTGATGCAAATCCTGGTTCTTTAATAGCACCAGGTCAAGGATTCTTTGTGTCTGCAAGAACAGGCTCTAATGTTAATATTACTTTTGAGTCTACCATGAGAACAGCAGGTAATTCTGATGATTTTATTGCTGGTAGAAACAATACCTCAACAATTGCGCACTCTGTTTTTGAAATTGTAAAAGGAAGCGATTCTTATGAAACAGAATTGTATTTCACAGACAATGCTAGTGCTGGTCTTGATTTAGGTTACGATGCTGAACATTTTGGAGGCGCACCTTCTGATTTTTCTATATACACTGAGCTTGCAGAGGATAATACAGGAACAGATATAGCAATACAATCGATCTCTTTTAATGATGTTTCAAACGGAGTGATAATACCTGTTGGATTAAGTCTAAACCAAGGTGAACAAGCAACAATAAGAATGACAAATTCTGATGCATCTTTTGATATATTTTTAGAGGATACCCAAGAGAATTCATTCACATTGTTGAATAATTCTGAGTATACATTCACTGCGGATTCTAATATATCAGATATTGGGAGATTCTATTTGAGATTTAATGCAGATGTTCTTTCTACCAATGAATCGTCCTTAGATCGCATTCAAATTTATAATGATAATGATTTGGAAGAGATTATAATTAAAGGGCAATTAAATTCAAAAACAGCACTTTATTTATATGATATACAAGGGCGTGAAATATTAAACACAACTCTAAAAACGAATAACTCAATTAATAAAATTAATACAACAGGGTTTATGAGTGGTGTGTACTTGGTGAAATTACAGAACAGTTCAACAGCAATTACTAAAAAACTAATAATCAAATAATTTTATTTCAATAATTTAGAGAAAGGCCTAGACTTAAATCTGGGCCTTTTTTTATAGGCTAAAGAAAAAACTGACATATCGTTACGGTTTTTCCGCAATTTATAGAGTCAATCTAACAAATTTTATCTTTCTTAAAAGTATGTTAAAGAAAATTAACTACTTTGTTACGGAATGCTATTAATAAATTTATAACCCTAGCCATTATGAAAGTAAAATTACTTTTACTCATTCTAGTAATGAGTACATCCCTCAATTGGGCTCAATCAAAAGTGTTCTGGCAACAGCAAAATTTGCGCAATAACACTATTACAAAACCGAGCCATCAATCATTAAAGTCGTATCAAACATTTAGTTTGGATACCCAAGCGCTGAGGCAAGCACTAGTGAATGCTCCTGACCGTAACTCTAATGCCACCAGCTCAAATGTTGTTTTATCGTTCCCTAATTCTGAAGGAACATTGGAACGTTTTGCTATTATGGAAGCTTCTGTAATGCATCCGGATCTACAGGCAAGATATCCAAATATTAGATCTTATGTAGGTCAGGGTGTCGACGATGCGTCATCAGTGATTAGGTTTAGTATTACACCTCAAGGATTTAATGCTATGATTTTATCTGGCCATGGACCAAGTACTTTTATCGAGCCTATAGCACGCAATTCCAATAGCTATATCGTGTTTAATAGACGTGAAAGAATAGATTACAATGACAACTTTGAGTGCCAGGTTACAGACCACATAAATTCTTCAATGAGTTCTGGTACAGCATTAAGAAATGCCGATGATGGTATTTTACGAACTTATAGATTGGTTGTTTCTGCAACTGGAGAATATACACAGTTTCACGGTGGTACAAAGGCACAAGCACTCGCGGCAATAAATACCACGATGACTCGCGTAAATGGTATTTACGAAACTGATTTTAATGTTACTATGGTTCTCATTGCCAACACAGATGATGTAATTTATACAAATACTGCTACCGATCCCTATGGTAATACAACAAGTAACTATAACTCACAACTGCAAAATACCTTGACAAGTGTTATTGGAGAGTCCAATTATGACATTGGCCATTTATTTGCCAACCTTCAAAATAATGGTAATGCAGGTTGTATTGGTTGCGTTTGTGTAAACGGTCAAAAAGGCAGTGGATGGACCTCTTTAACCATACCAGAGGGCGATCCATTCGATGTGGATTATGTAGCTCACGAAATGGGCCATCAATTTGGCGGTAACCATACTTTTACATTTAGTAATGAAGGCACTGGGGCTCAGATGGAGCCAGGTAGTGGATCTACAATAATGGGTTATGCCGGTATCACTGGTGCTACTGATGTACAATCAAATAGCGATCCTTATTTTCACGCAGCTTCTGTACAACAAATTACAGATTACATTAAAACTACATCATGCCAAACAAATACTGCAACTGGTAATGCTGTTCCAGTTGTTAATGCAGGGCCAAACCATACAATTCCTGCAGGAACACCTTTTGTTTTGGATGGTACAGCAACAGATGCTGACACGGGCGATGTACTAACTTATTGTTGGGAACAATTTGATGTTGGCTCGCCAACAACCACTAATCCCAGTGTGAATAATACATCTGGAACTGCATTTAGATCTTTTACCCCAACCACAGATACTAAGCGATACTTTCCAAGATTAGCTACTGTAAAAACTGGTGCCACATCTTGGCAATGGGAAGCAGTACCAAATGTTTCTCGCAATATGACCTTTAGGTTAACAGTTAGAGATAATCAAGCAGGAGGTGGCACCAATAACAGTGATGATGTAGTTGTTTCCGTGACCGCTAATGCTGGCCCCTTTGTGGTCAATTCACCAAACACTAATGTTACTTGGGATGCAGGTACAACCAGAACTGTAACATGGAATGTAGCTGGGACTACAGGAAACAGTGTAAATGCTGCTAATGTTGATATCTTCTTGTCAACAGATGGTGGTGATACGTATCCTATAACTTTAGCAACAGGTGTTCCTAATGATGGTTCGCACGATATTGTAGTGCCAAACAATCAGGGGAATCAGAATAGAGTAATGGTTAAGGGAGCAAATAATATTTTCTTCGATATTTCCAATACCAATTTTACTATTGGACCACCAGTAGTGTGCAATGCAACCGTTCCAACTGGTTTAGCAGCTTCAAATGTTGGCGCAACAACCGCTACATTAAGTTGGAATGCTGTTCCAGGCGCAAGTTATGATTTAAGATATAGACAAGTTGGTACCTCAACATGGACTACAGAATCAGTTTCAGGCATCTCATCTTCTTTGAGTGGATTAACCACATTAACCCAATATGAAGCGCAAGTAAGAAGTAAGTGTGCAGGTGGAGCAACATCTGCTTATAGCGGATTAATAAATTTCACTACTACCGATGTGCAACTTAACTATTGCAACTCTGCAAGTACAAATGTTAACGATGAGTTTATTAGTAGAGTTCAATTAAATACAATTGATAATTCATCAGGAGGTCAATTCTATTCTGATTTTACAAGTATTTCAACAACGCTTACAAAAGGAACACAATATACAGTTACAATTACACCAACTTGGACTGGAACGGTTTATGCCGAGGGATACTCAGTTTGGATCGATTATAACCGAGATGGTGATTTTATTGATGCCGGCGAACAAGTCTTTACACAAGCACCAACACAGGCTACTCCTGTAAGTGGTAATTTTACGGTTCCTGCAGGCGCTACAGAGAATTCTACTAGAATGCGGGTTACGTTGAGTTACAATGCCAATGTTGGACCTTGCGATTCATTCACATATGGTGAAGTTGAAGACTATACCATTGTAATAGAAGGAAGTGGGCCAGATACTACACCACCTGTCATTACCTTAAATGGAGCTTCTCCAATAGACCTAACATTAGGCGGTACATATACAGAGTTGGGAGCATCTGCCAACGACAATGTTGATGGTGATATTTCTGCAAATGTTATAATTGGAGGTGATACAGTTGATACAAATACTCTTGGTACTTATATCGTTACCTATAATGTCAGCGATGCCGCAGGTAATGCGGCTACTGAGGTTACTAGAACAGTAAATGTAAATGAACCTTCGAATGGATGTTCAGGTGGTATATCAACATATCCTTACAACGAAGGATTTGAAGGAAGTATTGGATTATGGTCACAAAATACTGGAGATGATTTGGATTGGACCGTAAATTCAGGTACAACCCCTTCAAATAATACAGGACCATCTAGTGCTATTCAAGGATCAAGCTATATATATGTTGAGGCTTCAGGAAACGGTACAGGCTATCCTAATAAACGAGCAATAATTACATCACCTTGTTTTGACCTTAATGGAGTAGCATCTGCTTCTTTTGATTTCCAGTATCATATGTTTGGTGCTACAGATATGGGAACTATTGATTTAGAAATCACTAATGATGAGGGTGCTACATGGACCAGTATCTGGAGTCAGTCTGGTAATCAAGGCAACCAATGGAATAGCCAAAGTGTTAGCTTAGATAGCTATGTAGGTAGTGGTGTTCAACTTCGATTTAACAGATTTGTGGGAAGTACTTGGCAGGCTGATATTGCTATTGATGCTATTGCTTTGACAACTTCTGGTCCTGACGTTACACCTCCAGTTATTACTCTGAATGGCCCGGCTACTTTAGATTTAAATGTTGGGGAAACCTATACAGAACAGGGTGCAACAGCAACCGACAATGTTGATGGCGACCTTACAAGTTCCATAGTAATAGGAGGAGATGTTGTTAATACATCACTAGCAGGTGTTTATGTGGTGACCTACAATGTTAGTGACGCAGCAGGCAATGCGGCAACGCAAGTTACAAGAACCATTACGGTAATTGCCGACACGACACCTCCAGTTATTACTCTGAATGGCCCGGCTACTTTAGATTTAAATGTTGGCGAAACCTATACAGAACAAGGTGCAACAGCAACCGATAATATAGATGGCGATATTTCAAGTTCTATAGTTATTGGAGGTGATGCAGTGAATACATCTGTTGCTGGCGTTTACGTCGTGACTTACAATGTTAGTGATGCTGCAGGGAATGCGGCTACACAAGTTACGAGAACCGTAACAGTAATAGCCGACACGACACCTCCAGTTATTACCTTAATCGGAGCATCAACAATCGATTTGAACGTTGGCGAAACCTATACAGAACAAGGTGCAACAGCAACCGATAATATAGATGGCGATATTTCAAGTTCTATAGTTATTGGAGGTGATGTAGTGAATACATCTGTTGCTGGCGTTTACGTGGTGACCTATAATGTAAGTGATGCTGCAGGGAATGCGGCTACACAAGTTACGAGAACCGTAACAGTAATAGCCGACACGACACCTCCAGTTATAACTCTGATAGGTGCATCAATAATTAACTTAGAATTAGGCGATTCTTACACAGATCAAGGGGCTACGGCAACGGATAATATAGATGGTGATTTAACATCTAGTATTGTTGTTGGTGGAGCTATTGTTGATACAAATACAGTAGGTTCTTACGTAATTACCTATAACGTCAGTGATACAGCAGGCAATGCGGCTACCCAAGTTACAAGAACTGTAAATGTGAATCCAGACATAACACCACCTGTTATAACATTAATTGGGGCTAATCCAATAGACTTGAATGAAGGGGACACTTACAATGAATTAGGAGCAACGGCAACGGATAACATAGATGGCGATATTAGTGCAAACATTGTGATTACAGGAACCGTTAATACTGCCGTAGCAGGAACCTATTTTGTTAATTATAATGTTAGTGATGCTGCAGGAAACGCTGCGACTCAAGTTACAAGAACAGTTAATGTAATTGCAGATACAACACCACCAGTTATTACATTAATTGGAGCGTCAACAGTTAATTTATTTGTTGGGGACACCTATACGGAACAAGGTGCCACAGCAACAGATAATCTTGATGGTGACATAACAGCAAGCATTATTATTACAGGCAACGTAAACACAAATGTTGCTGGAAACTATCAAGTTGAATATAATGTGAGTGATAATGCTGGGAATGTAGCTACTGAAGTTATAAGGTCTGTTAATGTTTCTGAACTATCTACTGGCTGTTCAGGAGGCATTACAACATATCCCTACTCAGAAGGATTTGAAGGGTCAATTGGAGCTTGGACGCAATCTGTCGCAGATGACATTAATTGGACTGTTAATTCAAATGGTACGCCATCTTCAGGAACAGGACCTTCGAGCGCAATTGAAGGGACAAGTTACATTTATGTTGAGGCGTCTGGCAATGGAACAGGATACCCAAATAAAAGAGCGATAATTACCTCACCTTGTTTTAATCTATCAGGACTTTCTGAAGCATCTTTCAATTTTAGTTATCATCAGTTTGGTGCTGCCGATATGGGAACAATTGATCTTGAAATTAGTGATGATGATGGTGCTAGTTGGATCTCTATCTGGAATAGTTCAGGTAATCTTGGAAGTTCTTGGCAATTAGCTAATGTTAACTTGAATGCTTATGTTGGTGGTAGTGTACAATTACGATTTAATAGAGTAACCGGTAGCACTTGGCAAGCGGATATTGCGATTGATAATGTTAGTTTAACAGAAGGTGTACCAGTTGTTGAAGGTTGTTCAGGCGGTATTACATCTTTCCCTTACAGCGAAGGATTTGAAAACACATTAGGTGCTTGGACACAATCTACTGCTGACGACTTAAATTGGACTGTTGATGCTAATGGTACACCATCTTCTGGAACAGGGCCATCAAGTGCAATACAAGGGTCATTCTATATTTATGTGGAGGCATCTGGGAATAATGTTGGATATCCTAATAAACAAGCAATAATAAACTCACCTTGTTTTGATTTATCAAGTGTATCTGATGCTAATTTTAGTTTTAATTACCATCAATATGGAGCAACTGATATGGGAACACTTTCACTAGAAGCTAGTAATAATGATGGTGCGTCTTGGGTAAGTATTTGGAGTAGTTCAGGTAACTTAGGCAACTCTTGGCAATCCGAAACGGTAAGTCTTTCAGCTTATACAGGCGGAAGTGTACAACTTCGTTTTAATAGAGTAACCGGTGGTACTTGGCAAGCAGACATTGCAATTGATAATATTAATTTAACCACATCTGGTGCAGCAAGAGAGATTGACAATGTTGCAACTTCAGGAGAATTGAATTTTGACGTTGAGATTTTTCCAAATCCAGTTAAAGGACAATACTTAAATGTAAGAACGAAGCTGAAGGATATTAATTTTGAGGTTTATAATTCAATTGGTCAGCTCGTTTCTAAAGGAAAACTTACTGATTATAATATTAATGTAAGTGCCTTTGATGCAGGCGTATATCATGTACGTTTTATTAGTGAAGATAAAACGATAATTAAACGCTTTATTAAAAATCAGGAATAATAAGTATAAAAAACCCAGAAGATTTCTTCTGGGTTTTTTATATATGTTTAATCTCATCTTTACTCAGAAGTTCATCGCCTCTTAGCCTAAGTAAAATTTGAGCAACAGCGACAGTGTCTTTTTCGCAATAGTTTATAATGCGATCAATGTTCTTTTCTTCATAATAAACCCGATAAACTTCACTGCCGTCAATATCATCTTTTGGCGAAGGAATGCCTAAAACATTAGTGAGAAGTTTTAAAGAAGTATACGTTTTATAGTCGCCGAACTTCCATAACTCGAGTGTATCCAAATGAGGCACCTCCCAAGGTTTTTTGCCAAAGAGATTGAGCTTGTACGGTAATTGGATATTATGAATAATCATGCGACGTGCTATGTATGGAAAATCAAATTCCTTTCCGTTGTGCGCACAAAGTAAATGTTTGTTTTGGCTAAAATGAGCTATGACGAGGTTTTTAAAATCCTTCAGAATCTTTTCTTCTTCACCGTGAAATGAAGTGACCCTAAAAGTCCGTTCTTCGCCATTTAGTTTAAAATAACCAACGGAAATACAAATAATCTTACCAAATTCTGCCCAAATTCCCGCGCGGTCATAAAATTCTTCGGCAGTAAATTCGTCTTTTCTTTGATATTGTGATTTTGCTTCCCAAAGATTTTGCTTTATGGCATCAAGGTCATTGAAATTTTCAGTTTCCGGAACGGTCTCAATATCAAGAAATAGGATATTTTCAAGGTTTAATTTGCGTATCATAGCCCAAGCATTTTATAGGCTTCTTCAATATAAAGCGTTATATCTTTTGTGAACTGACCAATACCTGCGTCTGGAGATTTTTGATGTCCCAGTCTCACAATAATAACATTATCCTCTGGTTGCACTATAACGTATTGTCCTAGGTGGCCTCGCATCATTTTAAAGTTTTTGCCATTAACATCTTTTAACCACCATCCGTAACCATATTCTGGACTTTCAGTAAATCTTGGTGTGATTGATTTCACTACAAAACTTGAGTCCAAGAGTTGATTTCCATTCCATTTACCATAGTCTTTAAATAGTTTGCCATAGCGTGCAAAATCCTTTGCATTACCGGCAATACAACAGTATGCTTTTACTAAATCATGCTCTTCACTATCCACCTGCCAAAGCACATCATTTTCACTTCCTAAAGGTTTCCAGAAACTTTCTTCAAAATAATTGTATAATTTTTTGCCAGTTGCTTTTTCTATAACCATGGCTAGCATTTGTGTGTCACCACTAGCATATTTAAAAGCTGTACCAGGGGTTTTAACAACTTTAAGTCCATTGGAGACTTTAGCCAAATCGTCATCAAAATAAGCTCTTGTTGTTATTGAGAATGGTGAGTAATAGCGTTCGTCCCAATTTGTGCCAGATGCCATACTAGATAAATCACCAACAGTCATTTTTAGAGCTTCTCCTTCACAAAAATTAGGGAGAAAATCACAAACAGGCTGTTCAAGACTCTTAATATAACCTTCCTCTATTGCTTTACCCATTAAACCAGAGACATAACTCTTGGCCATGGAGAAGGAGTTGGATTTAGAATCTTCATTAAAGCCATCGTAATATTCTTCAAACCAGATACTATCATTCTTTATAATAACATAGGCAATTGTCCCCCAATCCTTATTGGCGTTTTTAAGTCTTTGGGTTACTTCTGCACTGTTATAATCTTTATGGTTTGGCCATGGTTTTGGATTGTCACTTGCTTCAATTTTTTGATTGTCAAAGTATTTGTAGTCCTCTAGAAAAGCGGTAGTGTGCCCATTTAAGTAAATAGTCCTTACTGCCTTTAAAAGATAATCCGTATCAGTGACATAGAGTAGCCCAACGATAACAACTAAAAATATAATAATGAATTTTAATGTCTTCTTTAAAAATTTCATAGATCAGAAAGCTTAGTGGTTTTTTTACGAGTTTTTATTTTATTCTTGTAGAATTTCTTATCTGCAATGTATAGTGTTTTGTTAAATGAAGCAATAGTATTATTGTTTTCGTCTACAAGCGACATGGCTTTTACAATATCTAATTGATTGTCGTTTTTAATTTTTTCCTTAATTTTTTCAATTTCTTCCTCAGTAAAAATGAATTCCCCATAGATTGTGCCCTTAGCTGGTTTTTTATATTTGGCATCAACAGCTTTATCCCAAACTACATAGTTGTCTCCCAAGATTTGAATGAGCTGAATCATGTAGATAGGATCTGTTGCAGCCAACATACTTCCACCAAACATAGTCCCAGCGTAATTTCGGTTTTTCCAGTTGAGTTTTAGTCTAATTTTAATATAAAGTAAATCGTCGCTGACCTCAATGATTTTTGCTGTTGTCCTTCTATACATAGGAGACCAATTGAACCCGTATTTATATATCGTAGATACTTTAAAGTACTTTTTTAAAAGTTCTGTTCCAGACTTATACATTAAATAAACTTTCCTGTTTGTATTTGCTTTCATGATTTAAAAGCCATCGTTTTCTCTGCAAGCCACCAGCATATCCTGTTAAACTTCCATCAGATCCTATCACCCTGTGACAAGGAATAATCACCCAAAGTGGATTTTTACCATTAGCACTTGCAACTGCTCTTATGGCTTTGGTGTCGCCTAATTGTTTAGATAGCTCCAAATAGGAAATAGTCTTACCAAAAGGAATACACTGTAATTGTTTCCAAACTTTTTTTTGAAAAGCCGTTCCTTCGGGGTTTAATTGAAGATTGAACTCTTTCAATGTTTTGTTGAAGTACGATTTTAACTGGGAAACACAATCATACAATTCTGGAGGGATAGTTTGAGATCTTTCTGCTTTAGTGGCTAAAATTTTTACAGAAGAGATTCCTTTTTCATCTCCACAAATCTCAGCTAGCCCAATAGGTGTGTCAATTATGCAATGAGGCATCAGTTTTCAGGGTTGTCATTTTCAATCAAACCAAGTCGTTTTGCTCTTGTCTCCCAGCTTTTTCTAGCTAGTAACTGAAGATCAGAAACGTTATCGCTCTCATCCATAATTTCCAATCCTAGTAGTGTTTCTATAACGTCTTCCATAGTTACTAAACCACTCACGGAACCATATTCGTCCACAACGAGCGCCATATGGTTTCTGCTTTCAACTAATTGTTCAAATAACTTAGGAATTGGCATGCTTCGGTTTACGATAATAATACTCCGTTTTATTTCAGAAAGTAATTTAGTACCGTTACCTAAGGCCATTTCTTTAAATACTTCATCTTTTAATACCAAACCGGTAATGTTATCGGATTCTTCAGTGTAAACAGGAATTCTGGAGAATCTAATATTTTGGTTTACATCAAAAAATGCCTTAATAGTCGTGCTTTCATCTTCTGTCTTCATGACGGTTCTAGGTGTCATGACGTCTTTAGCCTGGACCTCCTTAAAAGTCAGTAAGTTTTTAATCACTGTGCTTTCACTTTCTTCAAAAACACCCTCCTCCTTTGCGATATCTGCCATGGCAACAAAGCCTTCGCGACTTAAAACACTTCCATGACCTTTTCCACCAATTAACTTTGTTGTTAATTGGAGCAACCACAAAATTCCGGTCCACTTAAGTGGAAAAATTAAAACATTTAGCGCTTTTGCAGTAAAGTTTGCCAACTGTTTCCAATAGGTTGCACCTATAGTTTTTGGAATTATTTCTGAGGCAACAAGGATTAATATTGTCATTACAGTTGAAACCACACCAACCATAACATCTTCTGTAAATTCAACGCCAAAGACACTTCTTTTTGTTGAACCATATAGCTCTTCATATGCTACTTTGGCCTGTACACCAACCAATATGGCACCAACAGTGTGTGCTATGGTGTTTAGGGTTAAAATGGCGATAAGTGGACGGTCAACGTCTTTCTTGAGATCTTCTAAGGATTCAGCATAAGCCTTGCCTTCCTTCTTTTTTATATTAATAAATGTTGGTGTAATACTCAATAAAACGGCCTCTAATATGGAGCACAAAAACGAAAAGAAAATTGAGACTATGGCGTAAAAAATGAGTAAGCCCATTCAGGAAATGTAATTAAGTTGTTGCTAATTTACGAAATCAATCTTACAACCTCCTTAGCAAAATAACTAGCTATAATATCTGCGCCTGCTCTTTTGATAGAAGTAATCTGCTCTAGCATAACGGAATCATGGTCTAGCCATCCCTTTTCTGATGCAGCTTTGAGCATTGCATATTCTCCAGAAACTTGATATACGGCAATGGGAATATCAAAACTATTTCTGACATCTCTTACGATATCTAAATAGCAAAGGCCAGGTTTTACCATCACAATGTCAGCGCCTTCATTGATATCCATTTCAGTCTCACGAATAGCTTCCTCACGGTTTGCAAAATCCATTTGATAGGTTTTTTTATCCTTTGGGACATTTTGCATATCAACAGGGGCAGAGTCTAATGCATCTCTAAATGGGCCATAAAATGCTGAAGCGTATTTAGCACTATAACTCATTATACCTGTATCTATGAAATTAGATTGATCTAATGCTTCTCTTATGCCAAGAATCCGTCCATCCATCATATCGCTTGGTGCAACAAAATCTGCACCAGCTTCGGCATGAGAAATGCTCATCTCTGCTAACACCTCAACCGTAGCATCGTTAACTATTTTTCCATTTTCAACAATACCATCATGGCCAAATGAGGAGAATGGGTCTAGCGCCACGTCAGTCATTACTAACATATCTGGACACACTTCTTTAACGGTTTTAATAGCACGTTGCATTAATCCGTTTGGATTGAGTGCTTCAGCACCTCTGTTGTCTTTAAGCGCATCGTCTACCTTGACAAAAAGTAAAACCGATTTTAAACCAAGACTCCATAATAATTTAACTTCTTCTTTTAATCGGTCTAAACTATAGCGATAATAATTTGGCATTGAGGCAATCTCTTCTTTAACACCACTACCTTCTACCACAAAAAGCGGTACTAAAAAGTCATTTGGAGAAATGATAGTTTCTCTAACCAAACTTCTTATAGCTTCATTTGTTCTAAGTCTTCTATTTCTTCTAATTGGAAACATAATTATTTTTATTTGAGACCAAGGAATCTGTTTACCCTGTCTGCTGTTTTTATAAATGATTTTGGAGCATTAAATCGATAGCCAATGTAAAATTCTAAAAAAGTAATCGCATCTTCAACTCTTACAGCTCTATCAGAATTATGCTCAAAAAGATTAACACTTGAATTGATTCCTGCGAAAAACGATTCAGAATTATAACCTAAAACGGCTCGACCACCAAACTCAAATAACATAGAGCTAATTTTTCTTTTGCCCAAGTTATTATGATTGAAACCAATACCAGTTGATGCGCCTATACCAAAAATAAATTTCTCTTTCACAACAAAATTATAATAGTATGCTGGAGCAACGGCGATATCAAATGAATTGGCCTTTGATGATGTATTGTTTTCCTCAACATTAAATGTTGTATAATAGTAATGAAGTCCAGGAATAAAACTTCCCGAGCTCCTTCGTTGCCACTCATTTTGAAAGCCTACAGCTCTAAAGGAAAAGTTTTTATTGAAAATATAAGAAATTGATCCACCAATTTTAAACGTTTCTACGCTGGGAAGAATTAATTCGGAGCCATTTAGGTCTGCAAAAAACCCTTTTTGCTGATACAGATCTAGAGTTTTCATCCACTGCCCAAGAAACATACGAAAATTGAGATTGAATAGTTTTGAATTTTCGTTGTCTTGGTTTTGCTTGAGAAAGTTGGGCAGAAATCCAAAATCTAATTCTATTGACCTGAAAAGTAATGAAAAGCCTAAATATTCTCGTGTATTTGGCTTTAAGTTATAGTTTATAGCGTTTTCGCTGTCATTGAAAAAAAATGAATTACCAGTATTGACCAGCCCAACTCTAGCCGTAATCTTTTCAGGAAACGTTCTAATGTAGGCACCTTTTGTATTGTTGTTTTGGACATGCAGGGATGGGTGAATCATCAAAGCAAAAACCATTATATGTATATGTCTTATACCCATTCTTTGGGTTTTTGCAATACTTTAAGTAGTCGCTCTTCATCACTTCCTTTTTCGGGTTTGTGATCATAAACCCACTGCACATGTGGCGGTAAACTCATAAGGATGCTCTCAATTCTACCATTGGTTTTCAATCCAAACAAGGTGCCTTTGTCATGTACAAGATTAAATTCCACATAGCGTCCGCGTCTGATTTCTTGCCAATTGCGTTGTTCTTTTGAATACGGTAGGTCTTTACGTTTTTCTACAATCGGCACATAAGCCTCTAGGAAACTATCTCCAACTTCGGTCACAAAATCATACCACTTTTGCATAGTCATTGTTTCTGACTTTTTGCAATAATCAAAGAACAATCCACCAATACCACGAGCTTCATTACGATGTGAATTAAAGAAATATTCATCACATCGCGCTTTGTATTTAGGATAGAACTCTGGGTTGTGCTTATCGCAAGCAGTTTTGCATACGCTATGGAAGTGTTTGGCATCATCATCAAACAAATAGTTAGGAGTCAAGTCTTGGCCACCACCAAACCATTGGTCTACGATATTTCCTTTCTTATCATACATTTCAAAATAGCGCCAATTTGCATGTACTGTCGGAACCATTGGGTTTTTAGGATGTAAAACAAGACTTAGCCCACAGGCAAAAAAGTCTGCATCTTTAACACCAAAATAGGCCTGCATGCTTTCAGGCAATTTACCATGTACACCAGATATGTTTACACCACCTTTTTCAAATACATTTCCGTTTTCAATTACTCTGGTTCTGCCACCACCGCCTTCAGGGCGCTCCCAAATATCTTGATGAAATTTTGCTTTACCATCAATTGCTTCTAATTTAGAAGTAATACTGTCTTGTAATACGTGTATGTAATTAAAAAACTTGACCTTCATCTTCACTCTACTAAACAGTCTTTCTTTAATATTTCTACAGTTTTTGTTGAGGCTGCAGTAACGCTTAATGGTAATACGAGCACAATTCCCACTAAGGGAACAAGTAATAATAGTATAAAAACAATACCATTACCAATTGCGATACCTCTATTTTTTCTTACAAAGTTTACACTCTCCCTATAATTAAAATGACGTTCTAGCGTGTAGTCCATATTGCCGAAGCCCGCATAATAAGCTTGTACTAGAAACAACAATACCGTTGAAAAAATATTTACCACAGGCACAAATTTTAAAAGAAGAATTGGGATGGTGATAAGAAGTTCTTTTGCAAGATTTCTCATATTTATTCTTATACCGCGCCATAATTGTTGTTGAAAGGATGATTTTCGGTTTTGCTGTTTTTGGACTCCTGTTAGGTGCGCTTCAATTTTCTCTGAAACGGGACTCATAAATGGCGCTGACAAGGCCATGATAATATGCTTGTAAAGTATGAGGCCAATTGCAATTATTACAATAGCACCGATAAATGTAGATATTGCTGTAAAGGTTTCCTTTCCAAAATCCCAAGGCCAAATTCCGGAAATAAATCGCCCAATATTATCCGATAATCCGTAAGCTGTTAAACCTATAGTCAATGCAGTTATTACGCTTATGGCAATAGGGATAGCAAAATATTTCCATAATTTTAACTTAGAAATCAAAGCAAATGAACCTGAATAGGCCTCTATCCCTATGAATATGTTTTTAAGCATTGTATTCTTTTACAGCATCTATAAATGCTTTTGCATTATCTAATGGAATATTTGGCAAGATACCATGACCTAAATTGACAATGTATTTGTCCTTACCAAACTCATCAATCATTTGATGAACCATTTTTTTGATTTCTGAAGGTGGTGAAAATAATCGTGATGGATCAAAATTGCCTTGAAGTGTTATTTTGCCACCAGTTAAGTAACGTGCATTTTTTGCTGAGCATGTCCAATCAATTCCTAAAGCGGAAGCATTAGATTTAGCCATCTCACCAAGCGCAAACCAACAGCCTTTGCCAAAAGCTATAACAGGTGCATCATCTTTTAAGGCTTCTATAATTTGGTTGACGTACTGCCAAGAAAATTCCTGATAATCTACAGGAGATAACATGCCACCCCATGAATCGAAAATCTGAACCGCATTACAACCAGCTTTTACCTTAGCTTTCAGGTATGCAATCGTTGTATCAGTTATCTTTTGAAGTAATTGATGAGCTGCTATTGGATTTGTAAAACAAAACTGCTTTGCCTTGTCAAAGTTTTTACTGCCTTGACCTTGTACACAATAGCATAGAATAGTCCATGGAGAGCCAGCGAAGCCTATTAAAGGAATCTCATCATTCAACAATTCTTTTGTAGCTTTAATTGCTTGCATGACATAATTTAATTCCAAATTAACGTCGGGAATTATAACGTTGTCAACATCTTTTTGGCTACGAACAGGATTTGGCAGGTAAGGACCAAAATTTGGCTTCATTTCTACCTCAATATTCATAGCTTGAGGAATAACTAAGATATCACTAAACAAAATTGCGGCGTCCATACCATATCTGCGAATAGGCTGTACTGTTATTTCACTGGCCAATTCAGGAGTGCGGCATCTAGTGAAAAAGTCATATTTAGCCTTAATCTCCATAAATTCTGGCAAATAACGACCTGCTTGACGCATCATCCATACCGGAGGACGCTCAACGGTTTCACCTTTTAATGCTCTTAGATATAAATCGTTCTTAATCATAGTTGTTTATACATAGTGTTCATTCACCAACTCAATTACACTCTCAACAGTTGGTACTTTTGCTATGCGTACGTCTTCAAAATGTTGACGTGCCACCTTAGCTGTTGTGTCTCCAATACAAAATGCAATACCTTTTGCTTTATTTTGTTTTAAGAAACTTTCTACAGTTGAAGGACTATAAAACATAATACCATCTAAATCTCCTTCCACTTTATCTGCATCAAATTTTGTTTGGTAGGCTTCAACTTCATTTACCGCTATGTTATTTTCTGTTAATATCTTAGGTAAATCATCTAACCTTAAATCGCTACAGAAGTATGTGACTTTCGTTCCTTCAATATATTCTACAAGATATTCTGCCAATTTTTTTGCATTGGTCTCTGTATGTTTTACTTTACCAATACGTTTTTCAATCATCCTTTTGGTGCGTCTGCCAACACAATAGATGTTTTTAAATTGTAATTCAGCAGGCGAGAAGTTGTGTAAAAGTGCTTCCACACTATTCTTGCTTGTTATTATTACATTTTCAATTTCATTTCTAACAACACTTTTTGGAATACGATTTAAGCTAATTTTAACGGCATCATTGCTTTCGGCCACAACGCTGTTATGAAATAATTGCAACTGTCCGTCCGTTAATTTTTTTGTGGAGTAGATATTGGTGTTTTTTTCACTGCGCTGTAATTGGTCCATTAGTGTTTTTCCACCTTTGCTAATAATATACTCTGCACAAAAGTCACCTAAATCATAATGTTCACCAAGAGGGACTACCTTTGAAACCTCTACTTTTTTGGTGCCATCCTTACTTAATAAAACGCCCTTAAAAGTGACTTCTTCATTTTTTATATAAGCTAAAGCACCGATTGGTGCTGTACAGCCACCTTCTAAACGTCTCAAGAATTTACGTTCTATGTTAGTACAGGTTTCTGTGTCTTCGTGATTAATTTCTGCACAGATAGTTCTGATTTCTTCATCACTTTCCAAAGCTGTAACCATAACAGCACCTTGTGCTGGTGCAGGGATCATCCAATGAAGATTAATCGCATTTTCAGGCCTAAGGTTTAATCTACCAATTCCAGCGGCAGCGAAAATAGCAGCATTCCAATCGTTTTGGTTTAGTTTCTCGAGACGTGAGTTCACGTTACCTCTTAACCCGACCACTGTATGCGTTGGATATCTGTTTAACCACTGTGCTCGACGTCTTAAACTGCCAGTTGCAACTATAGCATTTTTAGCAGACAAAAACTCTTCATTGTTCTTAAAAACCAAGGTGTCATTCACATTGCCACGTTTAAGAACTGCAGCTTGTACAATACCTTTTGGTAGTTGTGTGGGTACATCTTTCAAGGAATGAACGGCGATATCAATATCTTCATTGAGCATTGCAATGTCAAGAGTTTTTGTAAAAATCCCTGTTATTCCCAATTCATATAGTGGTCTGTCTAAAACAATATCACCAGTAGACTTAATAGGTACTAATACGGTTTTATGACCAAGTCTTTCGAGTTGAGATTGAACAGTTTTAGCTTGCCACAATGCGAGTTCACTATCGCGTGTGCCAATGCGAATTATTCTAGACATTATTAGTAGTTTCTAACTGGAATATTTTTTTGATAAGCTCTAAGCTTTCGTCTGAAGAATTGTTGTCCTCTCTTAAATGGTGAGCAAACTGATTGGTTATTTTTTGGATGATGTTATTAGTAATTAATTCAGCCTGGTCTTCATTAAAGTTTGCAATTTTCTTTCGCTGTGTATTTAGTTCAGAATTTTTGAGATCAGTTAACTTGTGTTTGATAGCTTGAATTGTTGGTACAAATTTTAAGGTATCTAACCATGCGTTGAATTCACCCAGTATCTCAGTTATGATACCTTCTGCCTGAGGTATATATGCTTTACGTTTCTCTAAAGTATCATCTGTTATCTTCGCCAAATCATCCATATGTACCAATGTCACATTTGAAAGTTCCATGACATTCTCATTTACGTTTTTAGGAATGGATAAATCTAATATGAGTAATGGATGTTTAGTTGAAATTAGAGATTTATAAACTGTTGGATCTGGTGCTCCTGTAGCAACAATAACAATATCAGATTTATTTACTTCAGACTGTAAATCTTGGTAGTCTTTAACAATAAGATTAAACTTGCCAGCAACTTCCTCTGCCTTTGTTTTTGTTCTGTTTATTAAAGTAATGTGAGTGTTTTTAGTATGTTTTACTAAATTTTCGCATGTGTTTCTTCCTATTTTTCCTGTACCAAAGAGTAAAATGTTTTTGTCTGAAATATAGTCTACATTATTTAAAATGTATTGCACAGAAGCGAAAGATACTGAAGTGGCGCCAGAAGACAATTCAGTTTCGTTCTTAATGCGTTTACTTGCTTGTATTACGTAGTTAATCAGTCGCTCTGTAAAAGAATTGAGCAGTCCCTTTGACTTTGAAATGCGTGCACTAGATTTAATCTGACTAATAATTTCAAAGTCACCTAGGATTTGGCTGTCTAGTCCAGATCCAACTCTAAAAATATGATTTATGGCCTCCTTATTTTTGTAGATATAAGCAACATCCTGGAATTCTTCAACAGTCCCTTTTGTGTTTTCACACAATAAATGAATTAGTTGATATGGGTGTTCTGCAAAACCGTATAACTCAGTCCTGTTACAAGTAGAAATGACTACGAGACTTTCAATACCACTCTCCTTTGCATTGTCTAGTAATTTTTTTCTTGCATCATCTGTCAAACTAAAATGACCACGCACTTCAGCATCAGCTTTTAAGTAGCTGAGTCCTAAGGCATAAAAATGTGTACTTTTCTGGTGTTGCATTCGCTCGTTTACCTGACTTGGAAATTAACAAGGCAAATGTAATTTTGATAATTACAAAAAAATAACGCTAGAGGAACTTTAAATGTCGTTTCTGGGTTTTTAAGATTCTTTTTTAAATAAAAATGACAAATGTCATATTTTTGCCCTGAAATAAAGGGATTTTTATCTTTTTGTTTAGAATGAATCTAAATAACATTAAAATGAATTCAAAAAATTACGATTCAAAAAGTGTCGCTGGAGGAACTTTTGAAGAAATTTTATTAGAAGAAGGCTTTTTTGTACTCACCCATAAGAATGAAAATGACTTTGTAGAAGTTCTGGAACGGGAGATTAATAACAGTTATATACAATTTCATTTTTGTACTAAAGGATTGGCTGTATTTGTCTTTAATCAAGGAAATTACAAATTAAACATTAATGAAGAAACCTCCTTATTGTTATATAACCCTCAACTGGATTTACCAATACATGTCGAGTTACAACCACATTCATGGATTGTGTCAGTAGTTATTTCAATAGAAAAGTTTCATAATTTATTTTCAAAAGACGCAAATTATGTAAGCTTTTTAACAGACGATAATAAGGACAAGAAATATTACAATGATGGTAAAATAAATCCTTCGATGACCGTGGTGTTAAATCAAATGATAAGTTATAACCTAAATTCATCAGTGAAGTCATTATACTTTAAAGGTAAAGCTTATGAATTGATGAGTCTATATTTTAATCGTAGCGAAGACGCAGATGTTGAGCAATGTCCATTTTTAGTGGATGAGGTGAATGTGGCCAAGCTTAAGAAGGCTAAAGATATAGTAGTATCACGTATGGCAGAACCACCAAGTTTAAAGGAATTGGCTAGTGAAGTAGATTTGAGTTTAAAAAAACTAAAAGAAGGCTTTAAGCAAATATATGGTGATACCGTTTATGGATTCCTTTTTGATTACAAAATGGAAGTGGCAAGAAAACTACTTGAATCAGGAGAACACAACGTTAATGAAGTGGGTCTTAAAGTTGGTTATAGTACAGCAAGCCATTTTATTGCTGCTTTTAAAAAGAAGTTTGGGACTACGCCAAAGCGTTACATTACTAGTATTAGTTAATAAAGAAATTAACTATCCGACAATATTAAAATACAATTAAAGCATTATCAAATTGGCGATTAGTATCGTATTTTTGCATTGCAAAAAAATGATATGGGAAAAGGAATTTTATTAGTAAATCTTGGTTCTCCGGATACACCAAATCCAAAGGATGTTAAGAAATATCTTGGGGAGTTTTTAATGGACGAACGCGTGATTGATGTACCACGATGGGCGCGTACGCTTTTGGTAAAAGGGATAATTCTAAATACAAGACCAAAAGCTTCAGCTAAAGCTTATAAAAAGATATGGTGGGACGAAGGATCTCCATTAATTGTTTTATCTGAAAGACTTCAAGAAAAAGTACAGAATTTATTGGATGTGCCAGTGGCATTAGCTATGCGCTATGGCAGTATGACTATAAAGAATGGCCTTCAGGAATTAGTAGATAAGGGTTGTACAGAAATAAAAACCATTCCGTTGTACCCTCAATTTGCTATGGCTACTACCGAAACAATAGATGTAAAAGTGGATGAACTGGTTGCGAAGTATTTTCCTCAGCTAAAAGTTACACGAACACCCGCGTTTTATAATCGTCAAGATTATATTGATGTACTTTCTGATAGTATAGCTGAAAAGCTTGATGGTCTTGATTATGAACATATACTCTTTAGTTATCACGGAGTCCCTGAACGCCACATTAGAAAAAGTGATATTACTAACGGCAATTGCAAAATGGATGGCAAGTGTTGTTTCAAAAAAGGTAGTCCGCAACATGAGTTTTGCTACCGCCATCAATGCGAGATTACTACAGTTAATGTTGCTAAGAAATTAGGATTGAAAAATGGGACGTATTCAACAACATTTCAGTCGAGACTAGGTTTTGACCCATGGCTTAAACCTTATACTGATCGTACAATTGAGCGAATGGGTAAAGAAGGGATTAAGAAAATGGCTATTGTAACACCAGCTTTTGTGAGTGATTGCTTAGAAACTCTGGAAGAAATTGCAATGGAAGGTGAAGAAATATTTCACGAAGTAGGTGGAGAAGAATTTACGGTAATTCCTTGTCTTAACGATCGAGATGATTTTGCTCAAATACTTTGTAATATGGTAACTGAGTGGATAGCTACTGAAACTGTGATTGCTTAATGTCCAAAGTAACATCCCAAGATTTAGGTCACGAGCCAATAGGTAAATTGTTGATTAAACAAGCGGTACCGGCCTCTATTGGGATTTTGGTAATGTCTTTAAATATCCTTGTTGACACAATTTTTGTTGGCAACTGGATTGGTCCTGTTGCTATTGCGGCAATAAATGTTGTATTACCTGTTTCATTTTTTATTGCCGCCTTGGGTATGGCCATTGGTATTGGTGGCTCTTCTATTATTTCAAGAGCTTTAGGTGCAAACAAAAGAGACAAGGCGCTCACAACTTTTGGTAATCAAATTACATTAACCTTATTATTAACGGTCTCGTTAGTAATTCCTGGATTATATTTCGTAGATAATATTATCCCAGCTTTTGGTGGTAAAGGCGCTATTTTTGAACCAGCTAAAATCTACTATGTTATTGTACTTTATGGAATTCCGTTTTTAGCCCTTTGTATGATGGGTAATACGGTAATTAGAGCAGAAGGCAAACCAAAGTTTGCGATGTACGCTATGATGATTCCTTCGGTTGGTAATTTATTGTTGGATTATATTCTAATTCGTGTTTTCGATTTCGGTATGTATGGTGCGGCGTGGGCAACAACTGGCTCTTATGTGTTGTGCCTTGCATTCATTCTATGGTTTTTCTTGTCAAAAAATTCAGAGTTAAAAATTACAGATTGTTTTTACAAATTAAAACTGCCTATAGTTAAAGAGATTGGTAGCTTAGGTTTTGTAACCTTATCACGTCAGGCAATCGTAAGTTTAACATACTTATTAATGAACAATATCTTATTTGATTTTGGAGGTGAAACATCAGTAACAGCCTATGCAATTGTTGGACGCATGTTAATGTTCGCTTTATTTCCAGTTTATGGAATCACCCAAGGATTCCTACCGATTGCAGGTTATAATTATGGTGCAGAGCATTACAAACGCGTTAGAGAAACTATAATGACAGCCATCAAATATGGGGCACTATTGGCAGGTGTTGTCTTCGTATTCCTCATGCTATTTCCTGAAGCCATAACAAGCCTTTTCACACAAGATGAGGCGGTTTTAAGAGAAACACCACCAGCAATGCGTTGGGTTTTTGCAGCAACGCCTATTATAGCTGTTCAACTTATCGGAGCTGCCTATTTTCAAGCTATTGGTAAAGCAACTCCAGCGCTAATTTTGACACTGCTAAGGCAAGGCATATTCTTCATACCATTAATATTTATTTTACCACAGTTTTATGGAGAATTAGGCGTGTGGATTGCATTTCCTGTTTCTGATTTATTTGCAACCATTGTAACGGCTTTTTTCTTGCATAGGGAAGTGACATTAAATTTATTGCCAAAGGAAGTAAAATCATATTAAATCCTTAATTTTAGGATTCTTAAAACTAACCATAGACAAAATGAAAATTTCTACATTCTTCACAGTTTTAATTTTATCGTTTTTTAGCTTAAACATTCAATCTCAAGATATCAAGGCGTCAGACTATGAAGCACTAGAATATCGACTTATTGGACCATTTAGAGGAGGGCGAAGTGCTGCAGTAACAGGTGTTCCAAATCGACCAAATCTGTATTATTTCGGAGCAGCCGGAGGCGGTATCTGGAAGACTACCAATGGTGGTCGTGAATGGGAAAATATTTCTGATGGCTATTTTGGTGGAAGTATCGGTTCCATAACGGTTTCTAAAAGTGATCCAAATGTAATCTATGTTGGAGGTGGAGAAAAAACGGTTAGAGGTAATGTGTCATCTGGTTACGGTATCTGGAAAAGTGTTGATGCAGGAAAAACTTGGAAACAATCAGGATTGGAAAAATCCAGACATATCCCAAGAATTGCTGTACATCCAACAGATCACAATATTGTTTATGCTGGTGTGATGGGAAATATTTACAAACCAACCAATGAGAGAGGTGTTTATAAAAGCACTGATGGTGGTAAATCGTGGCGCAAAGTCCTGTTTTCAAATGCTCACGCTGGTGTTGTTGACCTTCAAATTGACCCAACAAATCCAAGAATTTTATATGCTTCAACTTGGCGCATTCAACGCACACCATATAGTTTAAGTTCTGGAGGCGAAGGCTCAGCACTTTGGAAGAGTACTGATAGTGGAGAAACTTGGACAGAAATTTCTTTAAATAAAGGGTTTCCTGAAGGGATATTGGGTATTATTGGTGTAAGCGTGTCACCTATCAATAACCAACGTGTTTGGGCTATAGTTGAAAACAAAGATAAAGGTGGTCTATATAGAAGTGAAGATGGCGGTGAATCTTGGACGCAAGTTAATAGCGAACGTAAATTAAGACAACGCGCTTGGTATTACACAAGAGTTTATGCGGACACAAAAGATGTAAATACAGTTTATGTTCTAAATGTGAGCTATCATAAGAGTACAGATGGAGGGCGCACATTCGGAAATTATAGAGCACCTCATGGCGACCATCATGATTTGTGGATAGCACCAGAGGATCCGAATAGAATGATAATTGGGGACGATGGCGGAGCACAGGTCACTTATGATGGCGCAGAAACGTGGAGTACCTATTACAACCAACCAACCTCGCAATTTTATAGGGTTACAACTGACAATGCCTTTCCATATAGAATATATGTAGCGCAACAAGATAATTCAACTATTAGAATTCCTCACAGAACAGATGGCTACTCTATAAGTGAAGACGATTGGGAGAGTACCGCTGGTGGTGAGTCTGCCCATATTGCTGTAGACCCTGAAGATAACGATATTGTTTATGGCGGTAGTTATGGAGGCTATTTAACGCGCGTTAACCACAAACGAGGAACTACAAGGGCTATCAATGTATGGCCAGATAATCCAATGGGTGCAGGAGCGGAGGCCATGAAATATCGCTTTCAATGGAACTTCCCTATAATTTTTTCAAAGCACAATCCAGATAAGCTTTATACCTTCTCACAACACGTACATGTGTCAGAAAATGAGGGACAATCTTGGGAGATTATTAGTCCCGACCTAACCACAAACGATCCGGAAAAACAGAAGTCGTCTGGCGGCCCAATAACACAGGATAACACCGCGGTTGAATATTATTGCACCATTTTTGCCGCTCAAGAATCACCTTTAAAGGAAGGATTAATATGGGTAGGTAGTGATGATGGGTTAATTCATGTTACTCAAAATGGTGGTAAAACATGGGACAATGTCACTCCTAAAGGAATGCCAGAGTGGATGATGATTAATAGTATAGAACCTAGCGCCTTTGAGGAAGGGACTTGCTATGTGGCTGGGACTAAATATAAAACGGGTGATTTTGCCCCATATTTATATAAAACCACGGATTATGGTAAAACATGGAAGAAAATTACAAATGGTATAAATGAAGAACACTTCACTAGAGTATTACGCGAAGACCCTAAGCAAAAAGGATTACTGTACGCTGGAACCGAAACAGGAATGTATATTTCATTTAACGATGGGAAAGATTGGAAACCATTTCAACTCAATTTACCTATTGTCCCCATTACAGACTTAACTATTAAAGACAATAATCTTATTGTAGCAACTCAAGGACGTAGTCTTTGGATTATTGACGATTTAACCGTTATACACCAATTGTTCAAAGGCGATATTGGCACAAATCATCTGTTTAAGCCTAAAGATTCCTATAGAATGAGTGGCGGTAGCAGAAAAGGGAGCAAAACTACAGGAACAAATCATCCAAACGGTGTAATGACTTATTTTAATTTGAAGGATCTTAAGGAAGATGATAAAATTTCATTGACTTATTTTGATAAGAAGGGAGATACGATAAAAACATTTTCCAATAAAAGCGAAGAGAATAAGCTCAAGGTAAAAAAGGGTGCTAATCAATTTGTTTGGAATATGACTTATGATGGCGCAGAACGATTACCAGGAATGATTTTATGGGCTGCAAGTTTGCAAGGACCAAGGGCTGTTCCCGGAAATTATAGAGTTGCTTTAAATGTTAATGGAGAGGTACAATCACAATCCTTTGCTATACTCGCTGACCCCAGAGCTGAGAGTTCAATTGAAGACATGCAAAAGCAATTTGATTTTATAAAAGATGTAAACGCAACCGTTGATAAAGCACATAAATCCATAAAAAAGATTCGTTCTATAAATAAACAATTATCTGCTTTTCAATCCCAGTATAAGGGTAATGAGGAGGTTAAAGTGTTATTAGATAAAGCAAAAACCTTACAAGAACAACTATCAGAAATAGAAAAAGCACTTTATCAAACAAAAAATAGGAGTAATCAAGACCCACTGAATTTCCCAATTAAGCTTACAGACAAACTAGGTGGTTTAAATTCATTAACAAGACGAGGTGATTTCCCGCCAACAGATCAAGCCATTCTGGTAAAAAATGAGCTTACAGGTAAAATTAATAAGCAATTAGACACGTTTAACGCATTAATTAGTAGTGAAATAAAGACTTTTAATTCGGAGTTTAACTCTAAAGGACTTAACTATCTTTTTGTAGATAATTAATGGAGTACTATAATTATATAAAATCGCTTCATCTCATTTTTGTGATTACCTGGTTTGCAGGGTTATTTTATATTCCTAGATTGTTTGTATATCAAATTGAAGCGTTTCATAAACCTACACCAGATAAAGAAATTTTAGGTAAACAACTTAAACTAATGGCAAAACGCCTCTGGTTCATAATTACGTGGCCTTCCGGAGTTTTAGCAACGGTTTTTGCGATTTGGCTTATGGTACTGATGCCAAGTTGGTTTCATCAAGGATGGATGCATGTTAAGCTGGCCTTTGTTGTATTACTTTTTATCTATCATTATAAAACACATTTGTATTATAAACAGCTTCAAAGGGATGAGGTCAAAGTAACTTCAAACTTTATGCGTATTTGGAATGAAGGTGCGACGTTTATACTATTCGCCGTTGTTTTTCTTGTAATTCTGAAAAATTCTATTAATTGGATTTTTGGTGTTATTGGCATTGTTGTGTTGGCCATTTTAATAATGCTTGGCTTTAAGCTTTACAAAAATATTCGTGCAAAGAATCCAGATGCATAGTTGGCTTGATTATTGCTATATTTAATGCATTATAGTGCGCAATGAAGCTAAAAAAATTATCCTTACGCTCCCGAATTTTTATTGCCATGATACTACTTGTATTATTGGCTTCAATTTTAATAGCGGCTGTTACTATTTTTCAATATAACGAGGAAGCGAGAGATTACCATAGAGAGCGTCTAGAGCGTAAGGAAAAAGCCATAAGACAAAGCATTGATTTTGCAATAAAAGAAACAACTTACCCTGTAACAACTGAGAATATTCCCCTAATATTTAAAGATGAAATTTTTGATATAGATGCTGTTCATAACCTTCAAATAAATCTGTACGATTTTGAAGGTCAGTTGCTAAAAAGCTCTAAGCGAACCATACAGATTGACACTACAGAGATTTGTATTGATGCTGAGATTTTAAACGCATTAGCAAATACGGCAGAACACAGGCACGTTATCAAAATACAAGAGAATGGACAGACCTTTCAATCCTCTTATTCTTATATAACGGATGAAAAGTTTAAGAATTTAGCAATACTTAACTTACCTTATTTAGAGAATGATGATTTCTTAAATAGAGAGTTAAATGAATTCTTATTGCGCTTGGGATATGCCTATTTAGCCATGATTATAGCGGCCATAGTATTTGCATATTTCATATCAAAATACATCACCAAATCCTTAAAAACCATAAGCGATAAAATGAATGAGCTTCGCTTAGAAAAGCGCAATAAAAAAATTGAAATTGAATCCTCAAGTGAAGAAATTGAGAATTTGGTAAAATCGTATAACAGCATGATAGACGAGCTCGAAGCAAGTGCTGTAAAATTGGCTACCAGCGAACGTGAACAGGCTTGGAGAGAAATGGCAAAACAAGTGGCGCACGAAATTAAAAATCCCTTGACTCCAATGCGTTTAAGCGTGCAGAGTTTTCAACGAAAATTTAATCCTGAAGATCCAGAAATAAATCAGAAAGTTAACGAATACAGTAAAACGTTAATTCAGCAGATAGACACAATGAGTTCTATAGCTTCAGCTTTCTCAAATTTTGCCAAAATGCCAGCTCAGAAGAGTGAGGTACTCAATGTCGTTAGCATTGTAAAATTAGCATTGGATATTTTTAACGAGCATTATATTTCTTTTGAAGCAGAGGCTGAAGAAATTATCGCAAAATTCGATAGAACTCAATTGATAAGAGTAGTTACAAATCTTGTCAAGAATAGCATACAAGCTATACCAAGTGATATTGAAAATCCAAAAATTAAAGTAAAAGTTTTTACAACTAAAGATGACGTAAAAATTGCCGTTGAAGACAATGGTGTTGGTATAAACGAAGAAACCAAATCAAAGATTTTTGAGCCAAAATTCACAACAAAAACAAGTGGTATGGGCCTTGGATTGGCAATGGTAAAAAATATAGTTGAAACCTTCAACGGAAGTATTAACTTTACATCTCAAATTGGAAAGGGTACTGTATTTACAGTTTCTTTTCCAAAAGACAAATAATATGAGCTATTCAAATATTCTTTCCCAGTTTTCCAATGGGATAACAACACTTACAATTAACAGACCAAGTAAGCTTAATGCATTAAATAAGCACACAATTCAAGAGCTTCACGATGCTTTGGGTGAGGCAAATAATGATAGTAAAACTAAAGTTATCATAATTACAGGAAGTGGCGAAAAGGCATTTGTCGCGGGTGCAGATATAAGTGAGTTTGCTGATTTTAATGTTGAAGAAGGCGGTAAGCTTGCCGCTCAAGGTCAGACCTTATTATTTGACTTCGTAGAACATCTGAGCACTCCTGTTATTGCTGCAGTCAATGGATTTGCCCTAGGAGGCGGATTAGAATTGGCTATGGCTTGCCATTTCAGAATTGCCAGTAATAATGCAAAAATGGGATTACCAGAGGTTTCGCTAGGTGTAATTCCGGGTTATGGAGGTACACAACGTTTGCCTCAGCTAGTAGGCAAGGGTAGAGCCATGGAGATGGTTATGACCGCTGGGATGATAGATGCGAATCAGGCACTGAGTTATGGTTTGGTGAACCATGTTGTTTCGCAAGAAGAATTATTGCCATTATGCCAAAAAATAGCAGAAAAAATTATGCGTAATTCTTCAGTTGCCATTGCAGAAGCTATTCGAGCCATTAATGCGAATTTTGAAGATGGAGTTAATGGATTTGATGTAGAAATCGAATCGTTTGGAAACTGTTTTGGAACAGAAGATTTTAAAGAAGGAACAACGGCTTTCTTAGAAAAGAGAAAAGCAGATTTTCCTGGAGCTTAATTACTTTACTTCCCAGCCTTTACGGTAGTTTCTGGTTACCCATTCGTTAGCTTTTTCATAGTTGGTAACCTTCATAGCTTCACCGTCCCAGAGTAATTTTCTGCGGCCAGGATAGTCAAATGGTGCCCAATCTGTTGGCCTTTTACCCTCCTTAAGCACTTTATACTGAAATGCCTTTATTGCTAAGTTACCCATTAGAACAGCTTCGGTTAAAGGCCCAGCGTAATCGAATGGAGATGAGGTTTTAGTCCCATTTAAACAAGCCTCAACCCACTGGTCAATATGACCATTTGAACCATTTTTAACCCTTGGAATGGTGGGCTCTGGTTTATTAAAATAGTTCATTGTACTACTTGGCAACAATCTTGGATTACCTGAATAGCAATCGGTAACAAGCATACCCTTTGTGCCATAAAATACAGTGCCACCGCTCCAATCTCCAATAAACTCGCCATCTTTTAATTCGTCTGGTAGATCTGGCATTATGCCACCGTCATACCAATTTAAATCAACATTTCCGTGGTTCTTAGTTTTAAATTTTAGCCTCACTATGGAAGATGGAGGGCAAGCTTTGTTATAATTTGCTTCGACAAAATCTCCAGCCCAGACTGTGGTGCAACTAGCCTCTGCTTCATACGGATGTCCTAATCCAAGAGTTTTAAATGGTGTTTCCATAATATGACAACCCATATCACCTAGACCTCCCGTACCAAAGTCCCACCAGCCTCTCCATTTAAACGGAAGATAGGCAGAGTGATAGGGACGATCTTCAGCAGGACCCAACCATAAATCCCAGTCCAAATGATTTGGGACAGGCTCCCCTTCATTAATATTTCTTAGCCCTTGTGGCCAAACTGGCCTATTGGTCCAGCAATCAACTTTTTCAATAGTACCAATGACACCCGAATCAATCCATTCCTGCGCCTCTCGTATGCCATCACCAGAACTTCCTTGATTTCCCATTTGACTTACAATTCCAGTTTCCTTGGCAACATTTGCCATCAATCTGGCTTCGTATATATTGTGCGTTAGAGGCTTTTCAACGTAAGCATGTTTTTTAGCCCTCATAAAAGGTAGGGCAATAACCGCATGCGTATGGTCTGGAGTGCCAACTGTAAAAGCATCAATTTCATCAATATGACTATCGTATAATTTTCTAAAATCCTTATACTTTTTTGTCTTTGGAAGAAGTTTATAGCTCCCTTCAGCTAATTTATCATCCACATCACAAAGCGCAACAAATTTTACATTATTGTTAGAATTTAATCCTCGTACGATACCAGCACCACGGCCACCAACACCTATTGAAGCAACATATAACGTATCACTTGGAGGGACATGGGTTCTGCCTAAAACAAAACTTGGCACTATGGAAAATGCCACGCTAGCACTGGCGGTCTTTTTGATAAACTTTCTGCGATTCATAAATAGTATGGATTGTTGATTATGACCATAAAAGGTACAACAAAATACCAAATTATATACAGTAGTTAAAAGCCACTCAGAAACAACGCCTCAATTTACCTCGAACTAACTGCCTTATGTAGCATGTAGAATGGGCTTATCAAGACTAATATTAAAATTATTAAAGGACTTAATAGGGCAAGAATAACATATGACGTTTTCATGATTATCAATGTTTTAAACAAAGTTTAAATATTTATAATCATCTCATAACAAGTAAATTAATGCATATGTATGCTATTTTAACATTACAATTTTGAATACAGAATACTACATCTTGTAGCTAGGTTTTGATAGAAGATCATTTAGTTTTATGGAATGAACTACGAATCTTCAATAAAAGGGCGAGGTGCACAATTAAATATTCAAAATCGATTTATTGAATTGACCCATGAAATGAGAAATGATTTTCTCGAGTATTGTGAAAAGGAGGGTGAGGTGAGCCAATGCAATAAAACAAAATATATTGATGTTTATCCAAAAACTATTGTAAACAAGGTTAGCAGTCCAGATGTTGGTATGGCGTATTCAATGAATCCATATCAAGGCTGTGAACACGGTTGCATTTATTGCTATGCAAGAAATAGTCACGAATTTTGGGGATACAGTGCAGGTTTGGATTTTGAACGTATGATACTTGTTAAAAAAGAAGCTCCCAAACTTTTAGAGTCGCTTTTAAAAAAGAAAAGTTGGAAGGCCAAAACAATAGTAATGTCTGGCAATACAGACTGCTACCAACCTGCTGAGAAATACTATGAAATTACCAGGGAATGTTTAAAGGTCTTCCTTAAGTACAAGCATCCTGTAGGAATCATCACAAAGAATGCGCTAATCCTCAGAGACTTGGATATTTTAAAACAATTGGCTAAAGATAATTTAATAGCAGTTAATATTTCAATTACCTCATTAAGTGAAAAAACTAGACGATTATTGGAACCAAGAACAGCAACAACAATAAAGCGTTTGGATGCCGTAAAGATACTTAGCAACAATAATATTCCTGTTAATGTTATGCTAGCTCCAATAATACCATCAATAAATAGTCATGAAATATTGCTATTGGCTAAAGCTGTTGCTGAGGCAGGAGCACTTAACATAGTTCATACCATTGTACGACTAAACGGTGCAATAGGTGATATTTTTACTGATTGGATTAAGAAAACACTTCCAGATAAAGCAGATAAGGTCTTAAACCAAATTGCAGATTGTCATGGAGGACGATTAAATGAAAGCCGATTTGGGATTAGGATGAGGGGTGAGGGACAAATAGCAAAACAAATTCATGATACCATGCGTTTAGCAAAGAAAAAATATTTTAAAGATCGTGCTATGCCTAAATTAAATGACGGGATACACGAGAATAACAAAACCCAACAACTTAAATTGTTTTAAAAAAAGTGGGCCTAAGCCCACTTCCAACTAAATAAAAACTAATATATAAACAACAATCTATATTCTAAAATTTTCGGTAAACACACGGTTGTTAAATTTAACAACTGCAGTATATTCTCCTGGTAGGCTTTCGTCCAATCTGTAAACTCTGTTTAATACCTGATCGCCCTTAACAGTGTCAGAATAAATTAGATTATCCTCAAAATAAAGGGTAACATTCATTTCATTGGTATCTACACCAAGTTTTGAGATTATTAGTCTAGAATCTTTATTTCTAAAAACAGGTTTAAAAATTCTTTCTTTTGAATGAACAAACTTTACTTTTTTGTTCTTTACTTCTATTGAACTCACTTCAATTTCAAAATCTTTATTGATTTCTATTGTGTATACTCCGTTATCAAGTTGTGTAAAATCATATAACCTAGTTAAATTGCCACTATTTTTAACTTTACCTGAGTATATAACAGTACCTTCTGAATTGTAAACTGAAATACGGTTACCTTCACTAACAAAATGGGATGTTTCATAATTTTTTGCATTGTCTAATGCGTAACTAGCGTATGTTCCAAACATCACAGCTACAACTAATATTACTTTTACTAATGTTTTCATCTTTTTCGTTTTTGGGTTTTAAAAAAGAACTGCTAATGTTTTATTTATCGTTATTAATTTTTGTTGAACATTTATTTGTATCGCAGTTCTATTAATTTAACAAGACAAAGTTATTTTAGAACCCTAACATAGAAAACAAGAATATTGGCATATTTATGTTCAAAATTAACCGTATAATTGTAAAACATTAAAAATAAGGTTAAAATAGAACACATTCTTGCTAATTGAGTACACATATTGTTTAGAAGTTAGTTCTAGTTTTGTGTAAATCATATCATTATGAAGGCAAGGAAACCTACATTAGAGAAGATTAGTCCGGAGTTTGGGAGTTCAATGCGTGTGATACGACACGAAACCTTTATAGGTGAAAAGAAACCATTTTGGCATTTTCATCCAGAAATAGAATTAGTCTACGTAAATAAAGGTAAAGGTAAACGGCACATTGGAAATCATTTATCTTATTTTAATAATAGTCAACTATTGTTAATAGGTTCTAATTTACCACATAACGGATTTACAGACAGACTTACTGTTAATGGAACTGAAACGATTGTTCAGTTTAGAGAAGAATTTTTGGGGCAGTATTTTTTTAATGTGCCTGAAATGGAAGGAATAAACAACTTGTTTGAACGCGCAAAGAGTGGTATTTTATTTGGTGTTAAAACCAAACAGAAATTTGGCAAAAGGATAGAAAAACTTTCGGGAAAGGAAGGCTTTAAAAAAATATTACTTTTATTAGAGATTCTTCACGGGTTGGCAAAATCCAAAGACTATGTTATTCTAAATGCAGATGGATACACTTTTGAAACGGAACCACAAGATAGTGCCAAAATAGACATCATTTTTAATCACATAAATGAGAATTTCAAAGAACACATAAGCTTAGATGAAATTGCAGATAAGGTTAGTTTGACGGTTCCTGCTTTTTGTCGCTACTTTAAAAAAGTTACAGGCAAAACATTTACAAAGTTGGTAAATGAATACCGTGTGGTTCATGCGACTAAATTACTATCTGAAAGTCAAATGAGTATAACCGATATAAGTTTTGAGTGTGGATTTAATAATTTTTCACACTTCAACAAGCTATTCAAGGAATTTACTGGTAAAAGTGCTTCCAAGTATAGGAGTGAGTTAAAGTTAATGGTTCAGTAGAACGTTATATTAAGAAAGAGTTTATACTTTACCATTCCACTCTCTATAGAACTGATCTAAAAATCCTTCCATATATTTGTGCCTTTCTGAGGCTAATCTTTTTCCCGTTTTAGTGTTCATTTGATCCTTAATAAGTAATAGCTTTTCGTAAAAATGGTTTAGTGTTGGCGCATTTGAGGCCTTATATTCTTCCTTAGTCATATTGGGATTTGGACTAATTTCAGGATCGTATATGGCTCTATTTTTAAATCCACCATAATTAAAACATCTGGCTATTCCAATAGCACCAATAGCATCTAAGCGGTCTGCGTCTTGTACAACTTCTAGTTCTTTTGATGTGAATACATTTGACGCATCTAAAGAATTTTTAAAGGACATGTTTTCAATAATTCTAACTACATGCTCAATGATCACACTATCTACATTATTGTTGAAGAGAAATTTACTTGCTTTTCTGGGTCCAATTGTTTCGTCGCCGTTGTGAAATTTGGAATCTGCAATATCGTGCAACAATGAGGCTAAAGCCACAACATTTATATCTACAGGCTCTTGCTTGGCAATTAGTATGGCATTGTTAAAAACCCGTTCCGTATGAAACCAATCATGCCCTCCTTCAGCATCCTTTAATTCAGACCTAACAAAGTCCTTTGTTTTTTCAATCAGTTCAATGTCCATCAAATAACAATATCTTTTGTAATGGTTTTTTCAATTCTTGAAATAAGCAACTCATGTTCAGGGTATTCATTGAGTTTTATGGGCTTATGAACCGTGTATTTTATATGCGCTCCGAGACCCATAGGGAATTTTCCGTAACGCAATGTTTTCCATGAGTTGTTTATTGTTATAGGTACTACCAGTGCACTCGGCATATGGTTAAACATGGTTATTAAGCCTTTTGTTTTAAAAGCTTTTGGATTACCATCTCTACTTCGAGTGCCTTCAGGAAAGATAACAGCGGCCCATTTATTATCCTCTATCCGTTGAGCAAATTCCTCAATTGCCTTAATGGAACCTAGTGCGTCTTTTCGATCTATAAGTACCGAACCACCATGTCTTAAATTGTACGAAACACTTGGAATACCTTTCCCGAGCTCCTTCTTACTTATAAACTTCACATGGTGTTTGCGTAAATACCATATAAGAGGAGGAATATCATACATACTTTGATGGTTAGAGACCAATATTAATGGGATTCCTTTTTCTATCTGATACGGATTATTAAACGAGAATCTTGTGCCCAAAACATTAAGACAGCGCATTAGAAAAAACTGTAGAAAATCAACACTAATTTTGTGGGCTTTATAGCCTAATACATTATTGCAAAACCATTGTATTGGGTGAAATACTACTAGAGTTAACCCAAAGCATATATAATATATAACGGTTAATGGATAGGCGATTATTTTTTGCATGACGTAAAATTAAAAAACCACGATTAAAATCGTGGCTTTTGTAAGTTTTCATACTTAAACAATGCAGTTTAACAATGTTCGTTATAGGCGTCCATTAAATTTTCAGCTATAATTTCTGCCGGTCTTCCTTCAATGTGATGACGCTCTAGCATGTGTACCAATTCTCCATCTTTAAATAAAGCCATGCTTGGTGAGCTTGGTGGAAAAGGAACCATATATTCTCTTGCTTTATCGGTAGCTTCTTTATCTACACCTGCAAAAACAGTCACTAGGTTATCAGGACGTTTCGCATTTTGTAAACTCATACGAGCACCTGGTCTAGCATTTGCTGCTGCACAACCACAAACCGAATTAACTACGACTAAGGTAGTTCCTTCTTTTGCTAATGCTTGGTCCACAGCATCTGTTGTATGTAATTCTTCAAAACCAACGTTGGTTAAATCTTCGCGCATTGGTTTAACTAATTCTGCTGGATACATATTCAATTCGTTTTAATTAACACTTTTCAAGTAGCAAAGATACCAAATGTGTAACAAATAGTGCATGCTATACACTAACAAATAGTATATTTAAACATTCATAAAATCTATAGTATTAAATGAGTTTCGCAAAATGGATAGGAGGAGCCATAGGCTGGTCTTTTGGCGGGCCAATCGGAGCAATAATTGGTTTGGCGATAGGAAGTTTTGTTGATAATATGGCAGACTCGAGTAGTCCACTACTTGGAGAAAGGCAGAGTGGTAGAAAAAAGCAAGATCCGTATAGAAGAGTGCCTAATTACCAAACAAAGCGAAGTAAACCAAAGACTCGGTCTGGTGACTTTGAGGTAAGCTTACTTATTTTGGCCTCCATAATTATAAAAGCAGATGGCAAACAAGATCAAAGAGAATTGGATTTTGTACGACAACAATTTAGAAATATGTATGGAAAGGAGCGTGCCAATCATGCTTTTGAATTGTTTAAACGTATATCCAAACAAAACATTTCGAAGCGTCAAGTTTCCCTTCAGATTAAACAAATGATGGATCATCCATCACGTTTACAATTAGTACACTTTTTATTTGGAATTGCTAAAGCGGATGGTCATGTTACAAATGCAGAAATAAAGGAAATATATACCATTTCCGGTTATTTGGGGATTAGCAATAAGGATTACGAAAGTATTAAGGCTATGTTTTATAATAGTACGGATAATGCTTATAAAATCCTTGAAATTGATAAGTCAGTTTCAGATGATGAGGTCAAAAAAGCGTACAGACGCATGGCTAAGAAATATCACCCTGATCGTGTTGGGCACTTAGGAGAGGAATATCAAGAAGGGGCAGAGGAGAAATTTAGACAGGTTCAAGAGGCTTATGAACACATCCAAAAGGAGAGAGGATTTAAATAATTGCTAATATGTTCTGGTTAATTGGCATTGCTTTTATAATTGTTATAGCTTTTATCATAATAAAACTAACTATTAACACAAATGAAAACCCTGATTCTTCTCTGGGAATTTTAGAACATCCTAGCACACATTTAAGAAACAAGAAATAGAGCGCATTGATGAAGTGAAAGATCAGAAGTCTCAAAAAAATTTAGAATTGTAATCTTAATTTAAAAATCGTTTTGTGACGTATTAAGGTTTAATTTTTAGACAACTCTAAAAATATGTTTATATTTGCAAAAAAATATGAATAAATATAAATGAGATTACTCGTATTACTTCTTTTTGTAAATATTTGTTTCGCACAGAAAAGTAAAGTAAATGGCAAGATAATAGTAGACAACGATCCTATTGCATTTGCTTCAATTAAGTTTATTGGAGCTAATGAATCTTATACAAGTTATTCTAATAAAGATGGGTTTTTTTCAGTAGATATACCATTAGGTGATTACCAATTATTAGTCAAGGCGTTAGGTTTTAAACTTAAGAGCAGTGCAATTAAGGTAACCGCACAGAATAAGAATAATTTAGAAATAGAAATGATTGTAGACCTCCTGGGCTTAGATGAAGTAGTTGTGAGCGCAACACGAAACCGGGTTAATAAAAAAGAGGCACCAATTATTGTTAATACCTTAGGTGAAAAGTTAATCAACGCTACACAATCCTTGGCAGTCTCGGAGAGTCTTAATTTTTCTCCAGGTGTAAGAGTAGAAAATAACTGCCAAAATTGTGGATTTACTCAGGTTCGGTTAAATGGATTGGATGGGAGCTATTCACAAATCTTGGTAAATAGTCGTGCTGTTTTTTCGGCACTAAACAGTGTTTATGGTTTAGAGCAGATACCAACTCAAATTATTGATAAAGTTGAAATTGTTAGAAGCGGTGGCTCTGCACTATTCGGTTCAAATGCAATTGCAGGAACTGTAAATATTATTACAAAAGACCCTGTTCTTAATTCTTGGGAAGTTGGAAGTTATTTGGGATTGGTAGATGGAGACACACCAGATAGAGTATTAAATTTTAATACGTCAATTGTATCAGACGATTTAAAAACAGGAGCCACCTTTTATGGTATTCATAGAAATAGGGACGAATGGGATGCCAATAATGATGGTTTTACCGAAATGGTAGAATTAAAGAATACAACCTTTGGTACTAAGGTTTACTATAAACCAACTGATGCTAGTCGATTAACTCTAGATGCGACCGTTTTAAATGAATACAGACGCGGTGGAGACCGTTTAGATCTAGCACCACATTTAACGGACATTACAGAAGAGTTAGAGCACAATACCATAATGGGAGGCATCAGTTATGACTTTAACAACGAAAAGAACAATAAGTTTTATTCCATCTATAGCTCTGTACAGTATACCGATAGAGATAGCTATTATGGTGGCTTAGGAGGTGGAAGAACGGCTCAAGATAGCCTTACAGCGCTCAATGCTTATGGCGTTACTAAAGATTTAGCATTGGCAAATGGTTTCCAATTCACAAGCCAATTTAAAAGAGATGTATTAACCTCTGGTATTGAGTATAATATTAGTAGTACAGAAGACAATATAGTTGGCTACAATAGATTGGTAGACCAAGATGTTCACGCTGTTGGTGTTTATGGACAATACGAGTGGAAACCGAATGAGAAATTTTCGGCACTAATAGGGACACGTTTAGACCACATCAATGTAGATGGTATTTATCAAGTAGGTGATATTGAGCGTGGTGTTGATATTTCCCAAACAACAGTCAATCCTAGAGTTACATTAGCATATAAAATTTCGGATAATATAAAATTAAGAGGTGGCTATGCCAGAGGATTTAGAGCGCCACAAGCTTTCAATGAAGACCTTCATATTTCTTCAGTGGGTGGTGAACCACAATTTGTGATTCTATCGGATAATCTAGAGGCCGAGTTTTCAAATGCATTTACAGGATCTTTTAACTTCACCAAAGATTTTAATACAACACAAACCAACTTCTTACTAGAAGGATTTTATACAAGTTTAGAAAATCCATTTACTTTGGTGAGCACAGGTGCACAATTGCCTAATGGTTCTATTGTTGAGGAGGTCAGAAATGGTGAGGGCGCAAGGGTCTATGGTACAAATTTTGAGTTTGCGGTTTCGCCTTCAAAGAAATGGTTGTTCCAGTTGGGTGGTACCATTCAAAGCGCTGAGTTTAATGAAGACCAAATTCTTTTTGAGGCAGACGGTTCAAACCCGAATGAATCTGATATTCTGATCTCAGAATTTGTTAGAAATCCAAATTTTTATGGGTATTTTAATTCAAACTGGACACCACACGAACGATTTAGTTTATCTGTGACAGGAACATATACTGGTGAGATGATCGTACCTTTTGTTGTTAGTGATTCAGGTTTTTTAAGTTTAAATGAGAGTCCTAGCTTCTTTGATCTAAATCTAAATGCGGAAACCCATTTTGATGTCTCTGAAGATTTTCAGCTAACTTTAAATGCAGGTGTAAAAAACCTGTTTAATAGTTTTCAGGATGATTTTGATATTGGCCCAACAAGAGATTCGGATTATGTCTATGGGCCAGCCTTGCCAAGAACGTTCTTCGTAGGTATTAAAATTGGAAAGTTACATTAATGCGCATTTTAATCGTCATAACACTAATTTTTTGTACAACTCTTGTTCATGGACAAGACGAAAAAGTTAATTGGCTAGATTTTGAACAACTCGAAGAAGCACTTAAGAAGCAACCCAAAAAAGTAATGGTATACTTCTATGCAGATTGGTGTGCGTATTGCAAAAAAATGGATCGTTCAGTATTTACCAAACAAGACGTAATAGCATTGTTAAATGATAACTATTATACTATAAAGTTCAATGTGGAATCCAATGATACAATTCAGTTTGGAGGTAAGACATTTACCAATAAACAATTTGGAAAAAAAAGAAATCCAATCCATCAAATTCCTGAATATTTGGCTAGTAGGCAAAATGCCGAAATAGAATTACCTGCTACTATTATTTTGAATGAAGATTTTGAAATTAAAAAACGATTTTATCGCTATATTTCACCTACTGAAATGCTAAGTATTTTAAAGCAAAATTAGTATGTCCGTAACTTTAACAGAAGAAAATTATCTAAAAGCAATTTATCACATAAGTCAAATGACTAAAACTGATGTAAGCACTAATGCTATTGCAGAAAAGATAGATGCTAAGGCATCTTCGGTCACTGACATGCTCAAGAAACTCTCAGATAAAGGCTTTATTACCTATATAAAGTACAAGGGAGTAAATCTAACTGAAAAAGGACGATTAACAGCAGTAGACATTATAAGAAAGCACAGGCTATGGGAGGTTTTTTTGGTAGATAAATTAAATTTCTCATGGGATGAGGTTCATGATGTGGCAGAACAATTGGAGCATATTAAATCACCAAAGCTGATTAAAGAGTTAGATGCTTTTTTAGACTTTCCTACTCATGATCCACATGGTGATCCCATTCCTGATAAAGATGGCCAAATTAAAAGAACAGATAAGATAATTTTGTCTAAAGCTGAGGTTGGCGGTACTTACAAATGCGTTGGCGTACAAGATTCTTCAACTGACTTTTTAAAGTATTTGGACAAGCATCAAATACAAATAGGAACTGAATTAACGGTAAAAGATATTGAAGATTTTGATCACTCAATGACCTTTACAATTCATCAGCATAACATGACTATGTCTAAAGCGATTACAAATAATATTTATGTAAAAAAACTACAATAGTATGAATGATGTTATACAATATTTTGAGTCTATAGATCCTGTACTTGGAGCACTTTATGCTTCACTTTTTACATGGATATTAACAGCTGCTGGAGCTGCGCTAGTGTTTTTTGTTAGAGGAATGAACAGGGCACTTTTAGATGGAATGCTTGGGTTTACTGGAGGCGTTATGGTTGCTGCAAGTTTTTGGAGTTTATTGGCACCAGGTATAGAGATGAGTGAGGGCGAAGGCTTTGTAAAAGTGATTCCTGCCGTGATAGGTTTTTCAATGGGAGCTCTGTTCATTTTCGGGTTAGATAAAGTATTACCACACCTGCATATTAATTTTAAAGAAAGTGAAAAAGAAGGTGTAAAGACACCTTGGCACAGAACAACGCTATTGGTTTTGGCCATTGCATTGCATAATATTCCTGAAGGATTAGCTGTGGGTGTATTGTTTGGTGGTGTTGCTGCAGGTATTCCTGAAGCTACCATTGGAGGTGCTGTTGCACTAGCTTTAGGTATTGGTATTCAAAACTTTCCTGAGGGACTGGCAGTTTCTATGCCATTGCGACGACATGGTGTGAGTAAGTTTAAAAGCTTTTGGTACGGACAATTGTCTGCGATCGTGGAACCAATAGCTGCTGTTGTTGGGGCATTAGCGGTAACATTTTTTCAGCCGATACTGCCTTATGCCTTGGCTTTTGCTGCAGGTGCAATGATATTTGTGGTTGTAGAAGAAGTAATACCAGAAACGCAACGTGATAAATACACCGATATCGCCACACTTGGATTTATAGGTGGTTTTATTATAATGATGACTTTAGATGTTGGTTTAGGCTAAAGCTTAGATACCAATTAAGCCAAAGGCACCTTGGTGAAGAATTCTGTCTTCAGGGTTTAGACCTTTGTTTTCTTTAATTTCAGTAAAACCGTCATTTTCAAGTCCAATTTCGATTTTACGTTTTGTAAAGTAATAATCTAATTCTGTTTCTCTATCTAAAACCAAAATGAAATTATTGTTGTCCTCTTCCACGATAGCATCACTTAGTAGAGCATTTCCAGATTTAGAAGCTATCAAAATTTCTGCATTTACAAACATACCTGTTAAGAATTTTACGGATTCATCCTTTGGATGTCCATGAACTTTTATGGTCCTGTTTTCATCTAGAGTAGTTCCTACTAGATAAACTTCGGCTTCATAAGTTTGATTGGAAGCTTCAGGAATGGTAAACGTTATTTTTTGCCCTTTTTTAACATTCAAAATATCCTTCTCAAAAACAGACAACTCTAAATGAATATGTTCATTGTTTATGATTTCCAATATGGAATTGGCAGGTGAAACATAAGTCCCTTTATTCACATTTACTTTAGTAATGCTTCCGCTTATTGGTGCATACAAGTTTATGATTGATGTGATTTTTCCACTTTCTACAGCATTTACGGAAATATTAAGCATTTCTAGTTGCTTTCTAAGTCCATTGTACTTTGCCTTAACAGCATTGTAATCGCTCTTAGCCTTAATATAACTTTTTTCAGAAATGACGTTTTCTTCACGCATGGTTTTATGGCGGTCATATTCTGCTCTTTGATAATCAAGTTGGGCTTTAGTTTCCATATAATTTTGTTGTAAGGTGACAAAATCAGGGTTTTCAAGTGCTACAAGAAATGCGCCTTTAGCTACAGTGTCACCTTCTAGTAAAGGCGTCCTAGTGATGTAACCACCCATTGGTGAATTAACTATTGCCTTGTTTTCTGGTGGGACATCTATCATTCCGTTGACCTTTATTTTTAAGGGAAAAGACTTTGTTTCAATTTGGGTAAACGTCATTTTATTTGCTTCAAATTGCGCTTTTGAAATCTTTATGCCGTCGTCCATTTTGGTTACTATAGAAGTCTCATTTTCTTTTTTACCACAGCTAATTGCAAAAAGAAAAATCAGTGCTACCAGTACTTTATGTTGAATACGTTTCATGACGTTAGTTTATAAGGTTAAATAATTAAGTTGTATTACGGTTTGATTGTAGGTGTTGAGTAGCTCTATATAGCCTAATTGAATGTCATATGCGTTTTCAACACTTTGGATATATTGATAAAAATCTATTTCACCATTTTTGTAACTTACTTTCGCAGTTTTCAAAATCTCCTCTGCCAAGAGCGTGCCTTCATTCTCATAGTACATCAATGCTTTTTGATTCTGATTTAATTGAGAACTTAAGGTTTCGAATTTTGTATTGAGTTGTATTTTGTACTCTCTTGATTCTTCACTAGCAATGTCCATTGCTATTTTTGATGCTTTTATTTTTGAGTTTTGAGAACCAAATAATAACGGAATTTTTAGTCCGAATTGATAACCATAAAGGTTTGTATTTAAGCTAGAATTTGAACCTTGAAAATAATTTAAGCTAAGGCCTGGTAATAGTTGCTGTCTTTCAAATTTTCGTTTACTCTCAAGCAACTCTTGCTTTTTATCAAAAAAGATGATTTCTGGACTTGATTTAAGATCAAGAATTTGAAGAGATACCTTACTCAATCGTTCATCTATAAACGTTAGGCTATCTTTAAATTGAACCACCTTGCATAAATTCTCAAAAGCAATACTAAGTTCTTGTAAAGCCTGTTCTAAATTTATATTTACCTGTTTTTGTTTTGAAGATGCGGTAATTTTTTCAAGATAGTTTGTTTCGCCTAATTCAAATCGTCTTTTTGCGATTCTAGAAAAATCTGAGTAGAGACTGTCCAGTCTTTTATAAATCGTCACTTTTTCTTTAGCGTATAAATAGTTGTAGTAGTTCGAGACGATTTGCTGTTTAATAGACTTTTCCTTTATGGTTAAGTTAACCAATTCTAAGCCTACTTGAGCCTTATTTACTTTTTTCTTGGCAAAATAAACAGTTGGGAAATCAAATTCCTGTTGCACTCCAAAAACACCAATAGGCCTTTCGTTAGTCGCTAGATTGTTTTCATCGTAACCATAATAAACTTGAGTCTTATCAAAATCAAAAGCACTTTTAATTAATATTTCTGATTGGTCCACTTTTAAACGACTCGCATTAAGACCTGCATTGTTTTCAAGACCAATTGCTATTAATTCGTTTAGTGTTTTTGGATTGTTTTGACCAAATGAATTTAAGGATGTAAGGCCAATTAAGACAATCAACAATGGCAATTTTGAGTTTGTACTTGTTTTAACTGTTTTATGTGGCTTATTGAAAAATGCATATAATACAGGAAGTACTACTAATGTTAAAAGGGTTGCAGTTATTAAGCCACCAATAACTACTGTAGCTAAAGGTCTTTGAACTTCCGCTCCTGCGCTAGTCGAAATAGCCATAGGTAAAAAGCCAAGGGCTGCTGCTGTTGCCGTCAATAGCACAGCGCGAAGACGATCTTTTGTACCTTGTTTAATAAGTGTTTCCATATCATTAAAGCCTTGTTGTTTTAATTCTTTAAAATGTTCTATGAGAACTATACCATTAAGTACAGCAATACCGAATAATGCAATAAATCCAACACCGGCCGAAATACTAAACGGCATATCTCTCAACCATAGTAATAGCACGCCACCAACTGCAGCCAATGGAATTGCAGAGTATATTAATAGCGCATCCTTTATTGAATTAAATGCGAAGTAAAGCAGGATAAAGATTAGTATTAGTGCAATCGGTACAGCAACCAGCAACCTTGATTTTGCACTTTGTAAATTTTCAAATTGGCCACCATAGGAAATGTTATAACCTACAGGCAAACTCAAGTTATTCTCCAAGATTTCTTTTACATCATCTACGACAGTTTGTAAATCTCTATTACGAACATTTATTCCAACAACAATGCGTCTTCTAGTATCATCTCTAGAAATTTTTGCAGCACCTTTCTGATAGGAAATATCGGCCAATTCACTTAATGGAACTTTGCCTCCAGTAGGTAAATCTACGTATAAGTTCTTTATGTTGTCTATATCTTCTCTGTTGGTTTCTTCTAGTCGCACCACCAAATCAAATCGTTTTTCGCCTTCAAAAACACTTCCAACAGATCTACCAGCAAAACCCATAGAGAGCATATTATTTAAATCTTCAATATTTAGCCCATATCTGGCAACTTTTGTTCTATCATAGTTTACGCTCATTTGCGGAAGGCCATCAATTTTTTCTACAGTTATGTCTGCAGCACCTGCAACATTTTCAATAAGGTTCTTTATTTCACTACCTTTTTCTGATAGAATATCAAGGTCGTCTCCAAATACTTTGATAGCAATATCTGCTCTAACACCTGTAATAAGCTCGTTAAATCGCATTTCGATGGGCTGCGTAAATTCTACTTCCATGCCAGGAATTATGGCAAGCGCTGCTTTGAATTTGTCTGCCAATTCATCTTTTGATTTGGCCGAGGTCCATTCACTTTTAGGTTTTAAAACAATAATAACGTCACTTTCTTCCATAGACATTGGGTCGGTGGGTACTTCTGCAGCACCAATGCGCGTAACAACCTGTTTTACTTCCGGGAAATTATCAAGCAGTATATTTTCGATCTGAGTTGTGATTTCAACAGTTTTGCCTAATGATGTACCAGTTTTTAGTACAGGTTGAATTACAAAATCACCTTCATCCAATGTAGGCACAAATTCGCCACCCATCCTTGAGAACAGATATGACGTTGCTATCAATAGTGCTATGGCTACTACAAGCACGAGTCTTTTACGCTTTAATGCCCAATTAATTACAGGATCATATAGCTTGTTTAGTCTTCGCATTAACCTCACGGAAATATTATTTTCTGATGGTTTATAGGGTTTTAAGAATATAGAAGCAATTACTGGTACGTATGTAAAGCAAAAAAGCATTGCGCCAATTAGTGCAAAACTAAATGTTAGTGCCATTGGTCTAAACATTTTACCCTCAACACCACTTAGCGATAATATTGGTATAAATACAATTAATATGATGAGTTGTCCAAAAATGGCAGAGTTCATCATTTTTGTTGTACCACTAAATGTGATATCATCTTTTAGAACTTGGGTATTTTGCTTATCTAATTGAGAAAATTGAATATGTTCTTTGGTAATTTTAAATGCTACAAATTCTACAATTATTACTGCGCCATCAATGATAATCCCAAAATCAATAGCACCGAGACTCATCAAATTGGCATCTACACCAAAAAGGTACATCAGAGAAAGTGCAAATAACAAACAAAGCGGTATGATTGAAGCCACTACTAAACCTGATCTTAAATTTCCTAGTAAAAGAACAACCACAAAAACAACGATAAGACAGCCTAATACCAGATTTTCTGTAACCGTAAAACTTGTTCTTCCTATAAGCTCACTTCGATCCAAAAATGCGTTTATGTATACACCTTCAGGCAGTGATTTTGAAATGGATGCAACCCTTTCTTTTACAGCATCAATCACTTCTTTGGAATTGGCACCTTTAAGCATCATAACCTGTCCTAGGACTTTTTCACCTTCACCATTTCCTGTAATGGCACCAAATCTATTGGCATTTCCAAAACCAACTTTTGCTACATCCTTAATATATATAGGTACACCATCATCATTTTTAATTACAATATTACTAATATCCTCTAAAGATGACACTAGACCATTACCACGGATAAAATAAGCTTGGTTTACCTTTTCAATGTAACCGCCGCCTGCAACGCTATTATTTTTTTCTAGAGCAATGAAGACGTCTTGGGCGGAAATATGCATTGCGTTTAACTTGTTTGTGTTCAGCGCAACTTCATACTGTTTCAAGAATCCACCCCAAGTGTTAACTTCAACAACACCTGGAATACCGGAAAGCTGCCGTTTCACAATCCAATCTTGAATTGTGCGCAGGTCTTGTGCCGTATATTGCTCTTTATAAGCGTCTTCTACATCTAAAATGTATTGGTAGATTTCACCCAACCCTGTAGATATAGGTCCCATTTCTGGTGTGCCAAAACCATCAGGAATTTTTTCTGAGGCCGATTTGATTTTTTCTGCTATGAGTTGTCTTGGCAAATAGGTGCCAATAGCATCGTCAAAGACAATAGTTACCACTGAAAGCCCGAATTTTGAGACTGATCTTATTTCTTGTACGCCTGGTAAGTTGGCCATTTCTAGCTCAACGGGATAGGTGATGAATTGCTCCATATCCTGAGTTGAGAGATTACGAGAAGTTGTAATAACTTGAACTTGATTATTGGTAACATCTGGTACCGCACCAATTGAAATTTGACTTAGAGAATATAACCCAAATCCAATAATGAATGTGGTGAGCAACAGAATAATAAACTTATTCCTTAAACTAAAATTGATAATATGAGATAGCATAATTCATTGGTTAAATAGATATGCAACTTGTCATTGTTTGCAAGCTGTAAAAAATAAATTAACGAAGTGAATTATATTGATTTAGGAGGTTGTAAAAGGCCCTTTTTATGCAGTGTTGAAAAGGAACTTACATAATGGAAATTAGATTCAGTAGAATCTGTTATTTCAATGGTATTGATATGACTATTTTCAGAATTAACAAGAGCAATAACAGATAATGTATGGCCTTGGTATTGAAAAGGAAGCTGCTCGTGGTCTTTTTGTTCTTCTTGGTGATTTTTGCTGTGTTCGGCTTTTTGCTCACCATAATGTTTTGATAGGAATACAAAAAAACTATCACCATACTCTTGTTTGTGAAATTGAGCATGCTCTATAAGTTCATCTAATTGCAGAATATCATTAACGCCAATCCCAGCACTTTGTACTAGAATTATAAGTGACAACGTTATAACAAATAACTTACTCATTCATTCAAAGTTAGCAATTTCTTTGAAAAGAAAGTTTATAAATATCATTATAAGGAAAAACAAAATAATCTAATGACAGCCACAATCCTTATGACCACAAGATTTAGTCACCTTTTTTTTAGGCCACCAAATAAATGTTTTGAACAAATAAACAAGCGCAATTGTAAGCGCTGAAAAAGCGAGTATGTATTGAATTAGCGTGTTCATTTATTTTAGTATTTGATAAGCGATCAATGCTACAAGATAAGCAAAACCACTCATAATTACCAGTTGATAAATAGGCCATTTCCAAGAATTGGTTTCTTTTTTAACAATGGCTAGTGTACTCATGCATTGCATAGCAAATGCATAAAATAGCAGTAAAGAAATACCAGATGCAAAATTAAATAGTGGTCCGCCAAGTATTGGATTAACCTCGCCTGCCATTCTATTCTTAATAGTCTCTTCTTCATCACTACCAACACTATATATGGTAGCAAGCGTACCAACAAAAACTTCTCTAGCGGCAAAGGAACTAACAATGGCAATTCCAATTTTCCAATCATATCCTAAAGGTCTTATAATTGGTTCTATTGCTCTTCCGGTTACACCTATAAAAGAATGCTCGAGTTTATGCGATGCGATTTTTTGATTTAGTTCTTCTTCACTCAAATTGGTTGTAGCAAATTGTTCCGTTACAATTTGTTCTGCATTGTTAAACTGTTCTCCTGGCCCGTAAGACGCTAAAAACCATAAAACAATAGAAATAGCTAAGATGATTTTACCAGCCCCAAAAACGAAGGCTTTTGTTTTTTCTATAACGGTCAACGCAACATTTTTAGGCAAGGGAAGTTTGTAATTAGGCATTTCCACAACAAAGAAGGTCTTGCTTCTTATCTTAAGAATTTTGTTTAAAATATATGCAGAACCTACAGCAGCACCAAAACCTATAAGATACAATAGCATAAGTGTTAAGGCTTGATAGCTTAATCCTAAAAATCGACCCTCAGGAATAACCAAAGCAATTATAATCAAGTAAACAGGTAGTCTAGCCGAACAGGTTGTAAATGGTGTAACCAAAATTGTGATTAGGCGCTCTTTCCAACTTTCAATATTACGTGTCGCCATAATCGCTGGGATAGCACATGCAGTGCCAGAAATTAATGGTACCACACTTTTACCACTTAAGCCAAAACGACGCATTATTCTATCCATTAAAAAGACAACACGACTCATATAACCACTCTCCTCGAGTATGGCTATAAATAAAAACAAGAATGCAATCTGAGGAATAAAGATTACGATACCGCCTAATCCAGCAATAATACCTTCGGCTAATAAATCTGTAAAGGCACCAGCTGGTAATACCGTTTTAACCCATTCGCTGAGAGACGCAAAAGACTCATCAATAAAATCCATAGGGACGCTAGACCAGTCGTAAATAGCTTGAAAAATGGTTAGTAGGATGACGCCAAATATTAAATAGCCCCAAACCTTGTGTGTAAGAACTCTATCTAATTTAATCCTTAAGTCCTTTGCAGATTTTAAGTCTATTGTTTGACCTTTTTTTAAGGTGTCGTTTATAAATTGATAGCGCTTAATGGTTTCTTTTTGTTGAAGGTGTTTTAGATCTACTTTAGATTTTGTTTTAAAATTTGAAACATCTTCAATGGATTTTCTATCTGTTTTTCCGAAGTTAACATCCTGTGTTATCACCAACCATAATTTATATAACAGCTGATTGGGAAATGCCTTTTGAAGACTTCCAAAATATTGTGGGTCTATTGAGGATGCATTTAAGCAAGGCTTTTTAGACAGTTCTTTATAGGAGGTAATTAGCTCTTTTAAGTCGGATATACCTTCATTTTTTCTTGTACTAACAAGTGCTATTTTAGTCTGGAGTTGCTGTTCTAAGTAATTTAAATCAAGTGAAATCCCTTTATAGGCCATACGATCCGACATGTTAATCACCAAAATTGTTGGAATTTCCAAATCTTTAATTTGCGTAAAGAGTAAAAGATTTCTTTTAAGATTTTCAACGTCACTTACAACTACAGCAACATCTGGGAAGTCCTTATCATTTTTGTTGAGCAATAATTCTATTACTACATTTTCATCCAAGGATGAAGCATTTAAACTATACGTTCCAGGTAGGTCTATGATATGTGCCTTTACGCCACGTGGAAGTTTGCAAATGCCTTCTTTTTTTTCAACAGTGATGCCAGGATAATTGCCAACTTTTTGATTTAAACCGGTAAGTGCATTAAATACCGAAGTTTTACCTGTATTTGGATTTCCTATAAGCGCTACATTTATCTGTTTACCCATCGATTGTTTCAATTAGAATATGAATGGCTGTTTCTTTACGGATAGCTAAATGCGAGCCATTAATATTAAGATACATTGGGTCTGCAAATGGAGCCACTTGTACGAGTTCTACACTATTTCCTGGAAGGCAACCCATTTCTAGCAGTTTAAGAGGTATGTGAATGGATGAAACATCCTTAATTATAGCTTTTTGTCCTCGTTTAATTTCTGCTAAAGTCACCAGATTCTTATTTAGAATAATTTTAAAGAAGCAAAAATAAGGTAAATTTTAGATTGTGCTTGTAGGTTTTTTAAAGAATTTAAGATTCGTCTTTAAGCGTTTTGATATCTTCTAATAGGCGATCTATGTCTTCAGGATTGGTGCCATCATAGAAACCACGAATTTGTCGTTTTTTATCTATAAGCATGAAGTTTTCTGTATGGATCATGTCGTATTCATCACCAGTACCATCCTCTTTTACTGCTAAGTAACTTTTACGTGCAAGTTCATAAATCTGTTTTTTATCTCCAGTTACCAAATTCCATTTTCTATCAATAACACCTTTTTCTTTTGCATACTTTTTAAGTTGTGCTACATCATCAATTTGTGGTGTGACTGAATGTGATAGCAGCATTACGTTATCATCGCTAATGATTTCCCTTTGTATTTTGTACATGTGGTCTGTCATTATTGGACAAATGGTTTGACATGTTGTAAAAAAGAAATCGGCCACATAGATTTTGTCCTTATAGGTATCTTGAGTAATTATTTCGCCATTTTGGTTAATTAGATTAAAATCTGCAATCTTATGGTACTTGGCCTGATGTTGGATTGTACTATCTACAAGCTCTTCACTAACCATGGCTGGTTGATAGATAGGCAAAGGCTTCTTGACATTAAGAATATTGTAGATAATTACAATAATAACAATACATAAAACAGAAAAGAAAATTCCGAATTTTTTATAGTCTTTGAAGAATGAAAGAAAGGACATTTAATACCTGCTTTAATTGGATTGCAAAGGTACAACTACTACTCGTTTCAGGGAATACTTTTAACAGATTTGTAATTAATTAAGACGGATAGTTTTAAATCCTTGTTAAAAATAAAATGATTGAAATTCCATTTGTTTTCTAAATGCCTTGAAAAGATTACTTTTGTCAATCCAAATTCGAAAACAGAAATATGGAATTTGTAATAAAGATATCTCAATTTTTACTTAGTTTATCCCTGCTTATCGTTTTACACGAGCTCGGACATTTTATACCAGCTAAGTTATTCAAGACTAAAGTTGAAAAGTTCTACTTATTTTTTGATGTAAAATTCTCATTGTTTAAAAAGAAAATAGGAGAAACTGTTTATGGTATAGGATGGTTGCCACTTGGAGGCTACGTAAAAATTGCAGGCATGATAGATGAAAGCATGGATAAGGAGCAAATGGCAAAACCACCACAACCATGGGAGTTTAGATCAAAACCTGCTTGGCAACGTCTTATTATAATGCTTGGCGGTGTAACCGTAAACTTCATTTTAGCATATGTCATATATGTAGCCGTTTCCTTTACCTATGGCGATTCTGTAGTAAAGGTAGATAGTTTAAAAGATGGCTACTGGATTGCAAACAGTACTTTACAGGAGGCTGGGTTTGAGACCGGTGATAAAGTGATTGCCATTAACGATACGCCAATTGTGAATGATTCTGACATTGGTTTAAATATTATTAAGGCTGAAAGGATTACCATAAAAAGAGGTGAAGAGACCAAAACAATCAATTTACCAGAGGATTTCCTTGGTCAACTTTCTTCAACAGGAAGTAAAGATTTGTTTGAATATCGCGTTCCATTTATGGTAGCAGAAATTGCAGATAGCTCTGCCAATCGCAATGGTAATATAAAAGTTGGTGATATAATAACAACGATAAATGGTAAAACGCTTAAGTATTTTGATCAATTGGATGATGTCATTGGTGATGTTAAAAATGCTTCAGTAAGTGCAGAAATTCTGAGAGATGATGCTAAACTTACTACAGAGTTAACAGTTAATGAGAATGGAAAGTTTGGTTTACGCCCTTATAGAATTCATCCAAAATTTGAAGATTTGGGCTATTATGAAGTAACACGTAAATCCTACTCCTTTGGGGAAAGTTTTGGTGCAGGTTGGCAAAAATTTACCAAAACAATTAGTAATTATGGTGATCAATTAGCAGCAATATTTAATCCAAAAACAGGAGCATATAAAGGGCTGGGAGGGTTTAAAGCAATATACGATCAGTTTTCAAGTGTGTGGAGTTGGCCTTATTTCTGGGGTTTAACGGCATTCCTTTCAATAATGTTAGCCATTCTTAATCTATTGCCAATACCTGCATTAGATGGTGGTCACGTTATGTTTTTATTATTTGAAATGGTGTCTGGGCGAAAACCAAGTGAACAGTTTTTAGAGCGTGCTCAAATAGTAGGTTTCTTTATATTAATAGCTTTGGTATTATTTGCAAACGGCAACGATGTTTTCAAGGCAATTACCAATTAGATAAATACTAGCTAGGAGCTCAAAAAATTCATTTTTCATATTGTAGAGATTAAAAAAATAAATTATATTTGCGCTCGCTAATGCGAAAAACAATTTTCCTCAGTAGCTCAGTTGGTTAGAGCATCTGACTGTTAATCAGAGGGTCGTTGGTTCGAGCCCAACCTGAGGAGCAGAAAAGCCACTTCAAACGGAGTGGCTTTTTGTTTTAACACTAAATTCTGTTTTTATAAAGGCCTTATAGTTCAAGGGATAGAACAAGAGTTTCCTAAACTTTAGATCCAGGTTCGAGTCCTGGTAAGGCCACCATAGCCAAATTGGTTTATTTGTACTTCTTCCTCAATTCTTTTAGCATAATTTCAGTCATGCTATCAAGATTATGTTTGTGACGCCAGTCCCAATCTTTACGTGCAAAACTATCATCTATTGAAGATGGCCAACTGTCTGCTATGGCTTGTCTAAAATCAGGTTTATATGAAATACTAAAATCAGGTATGTGTTTTTTAATACTTTCAAAAATATCATTTGGCGTAAAGGATATTGCAGAGAGATTATAGGATGATCTAATGGTTAAAACTTCAGAAGGCGCTTCCATGAGGTCAATGGTTGCTTTTATAGCATCCTCCATAAACATCATTGGGAGACTTGTATTTTCAGAAAGGAAACAGTCATAATCACCTTTCTTAATGGCTTCGTGATAGATTTCTACGGCATAATCTGTAGTGCCACCTCCTGGCATGGCTTTATGGCTTATTATACCAGGATACCGTAAACTTCTAACATCTACATTATATTTTTTATGATAGTATTCGCACCAACGTTCGCCAACTTGTTTGGTAATACCATAAACTGTTGTGGGTTCGCAAATGGTGTGCTGAGGTGTATTCTTTCTTGGTGTTGTAGGCCCAAATACAGCAATGCTACTCGGCCAATATACTTTTTTAATAGTACCTGCTTTTGCTAAATTAAGGACATGAAAAAGAGAATTCATGTTTAGGTCCCATGCCTCCATAGGATATTTTTCTCCTGTTGCACTCAAAAGCGCAGCCATTAAATAAATGGTATCAATATTATAATGAAGACAACAATCTTTTATTGCATTGAAGTTTTTTGCATCTATAATTTCAAAAGGACCTGAATTTACAAGCTCTAAATTACGAGTGTTAATATCACTTGCTATGACGTTTTTGGTGCCATGAATTTCACGTAATTTAGAGGTCAATTCAGTACCGATTTGACCACATGCGCCAATTATTAGAATTTTGGATGCCATGTATTGGTTTTAAACTATTGTCAAAAATAACAAGAAACAAACCAAAAAAACTTAAAGAAAACCGAAAAAACAGACATCAAAGTAAGAATGTCGTAACCCTTAATAAACGAAAGACTAAATAACACAAATTAAAGTTTAGTTATATTTACAAATAATTCTTTACAATGAAACAGGGTATATTAATACTAAACGTCTTTCTGTTAATTCTTTGTGCCTGTGATGGTCCAAATGAGACTAGTGCAAATGAGAATTTGGAACAACAAGAAGTGCAAGAATCCTTAAAAATTACGGAAAAATCCATTGAAGAATTTCAGTTTACAGATTACGTTTTAAGTTCTGATGGCGAAAAAGCAGTGTCAAATTGGGAAAAATACCAAGAGCTTGCAATTCAAATTAGCTATTTAAAAAAGGCCGATTTATCCTTTTTTAATGGAGAGTCAAACTTGATAACTGAATTCATAGAAGAATTTAAATCTAATGTCCCTGAAGATCTTGAAACAAACCCTATAGTCTCCAGAGTAGTTGTTTTAGAAACCGCGATGTATCGTCTTAATGCCAACCTCACCCTGGATAATATAGAAGATGAAGAAAAACTAATGAGCGTTAAGGCTGTTTTGGTTGCATTTTCTAACTTAAATAATCAAATAAACAAGAAGTTAGAACGTGATATTTACGACAGAATAACTGTGGAATAAATTGCTTATTTGTTAAAATAAGATAATGATGTAACATAAAGGACCAATAGAAGTCTTATCTAATAACTAATTTGATTCGAATTAATTAAAATAACATTATGAATATCAATCTTAGTCGCGTATTAGCGATATCGGTATTGGCATTTTTTACAGTTCTAGCTTGTAAAGAAGATGCCAAGAAGGACACTGCCATGGCAGAAAAAATCCCAGGAATTGTATTAGAAAACATGGACACTTCAGTGAGTCCAAAAGATGATTTCTACAATTACGTTAATGGAACATGGATGAAAACTAACACAATCCCAGATGACGAATCTCGTTGGGGCGGATTTGGTGTATTGCGTAAATCAACTAGAGCAGATGTGCTTGAAATCATTAACACATCAAAAGAGTTAGGAACCTATAAAGAAGGTTCAGATCAGAAAAAAGCCCTCTTAATATACGAGTCAGAGTTAGACACGATTGCAAGGGCAGAAGCTGGTGTTAAGCCATTAAAACCTTATTTAGATGCAATAAACAACGTTAAGTCTATTAAAGATTTACAAGTACTTGCAGCAACTAATCTAGGTGTCTCAATACCATTTGCAGGCTTAGGAGCAGGTCCAGATTTAAACAATAGCACTATGAATACGTGCTGGGTGGCACCTGGCGGTCTTGGATTACAGCGCGATTATTACCTTGAACAAGATGATAAGAATAAGGAAATAAGAGAGCAATATAAAGCGCATATAACTAGAATGTTGCAATATATTGACTACTCAGAGGAGGAAGCAAGGAAAGCATCTGAACTAATACTAAAATTGGAAACGCAATTGGCAGAACCGAGATTAGACAAAGTTGCTAGTAGAGACGTTAGAAATATGAATAACCCGAGAACTGTAGCAGAACTTCAAGCTATGGCGCCAAGCATCGATTGGACTAAAATGATTGATGATATGGGTATTGAAAAACAAATAGATACGATAATGGTAATGCAACCTAAATACATGGTTGCTATGAACGATTTCTTAAACAACACATCCATAGAGGATATCAAAACCTTATTAACTTGGAGAACGCTAGACGACGCAGCTCAATACTTAAGTCCAGAAATCGAAAAAGCGAATTGGGAATTTTATGGTAAAACATTAAATGGATCTAAAGCGATGAGACCTGCTGAAGAACGTGCTCTTGGTACAATAGATGGTAGCGTAGGAGAAGCAGTTGGTCAATTGTATGTTCAGGCAAAATTTCCTCCGGAAGCAAAAGAAAAGGCAGAAAAAATGATAGCTAATGTCATTAAAGCATTTCAAAATAGAATTGAGAAGTTGGATTGGATGACAGAAAACACTAAGAAGAAAGCCATAGAGAAACTCGACAAGTTTACTGTAAAAATTGCCTATCCAGATGAGTGGAGAGACTACTCTGAAATGAAAGTAAGGGAAGGCAATACTTATGCTGAGAACATGATGGCTGTTGTAGAGTGGCAACAAAAAGAAAACCTAAGTGAAATAAACGAACCAATTGACAAAAAGCGATGGGGAATGCCACCTCAAATGGTCAATGCTTATTTTAATCCTATAAATAATGAAATCGTATTTCCTGCTGCTATTTTGCAACCACCGTTTTATAATTATACTGCAGATGAAGCTGTAAATTATGGTGGTATAGGTGCTGTTATAGGTCATGAAATTTCACATGCATTTGATGATTCTGGAGCACGCTTTGATGCTGATGGAAATGTAAATAACTGGTGGACTCCAGAAGATTTGGCAGAGTTTGAAAAACGAGGAAAAGCGCTTGCGGATCAGTATTCTGCAATCGAGGTTTTAGACAGTGTTTTTGTTAACGGGCCATTTACTTTGGGTGAAAATATTGGTGATTTAGGTGGTGTACTTGGGGCTTATGATGGATTACAATTGTATTTTGAAGAAAATGGAAGACCGGAAAACATTGATGGTTTTACGCCTGAGCAACGTTTCTTTATGTCTTGGGCTACGGTTTGGAGAACTTTGACGCGAGATGATGCTTTACGTAACCAGATTATGACAGATCCACATTCACCTGGTCATGTAAGAGCTGTACAGCCTTTAAAAAATATCGATGCGTTCTACGAAGCCTTTGATATTAAAGAAGGCGATGGTATGTATCTGTCGCCAGAACAACGCGTAAGAATTTGGTAACATTAAGCCAAAATAAAAAAAGCGACCTGTTTAAGGTCGCTTTTTTTATTAATTGAAGTTTATCTTAGTTCTTATTAGCCTCTGTTGCCAGTTGTGCTTTTTGGTTTTCCAAAGCTTGTCTGCTTACTTTTGCCAAATTAAAATTAGGATCGATATCCAATGCATCATTCATTAGCTTTAATGCCATATTGAGATTGGCTTTTTTATCTACAGTAAATTCTAGTAATCCTTTAAGGCACAAAAAAGCAGCCTTTAAAGATGTTTCGTAAGGTTGCTGTGATTCATAGAACGCTCTTTTCTGATCGTCAGTAACATTTGCAAGGCCGTATTCAATATTTGTTCTTGCACCGGCTAAATCATTCGTTTGAATTTTCATATCAGCTAAATCGTAGGCCAAATAAGCATTTGGGCTTCGCTTAAACAATACTTCGTAATGTTCAAGAGCCATTTTTGGTTGATTAAGATTTTTGAGTGCTAGAGCTTTTACCTCAACATTTAAGTCGGAATCGGTTTCATTTTTTTCGACACCAACCGTATTTAGTGCTTGTATATATTTACCTTCCGAGAGGTATAGATAGGCTAATGTGTCTTGTCTTTCTACCGATGGTTCAATGACATTTAGGTGTGTTAAGGCGCTTATGATTCCTTGTACGTCACCTTGTTTTTTCATCTGTTGGTAGTAAGCCTCATAGTGTGATTTTAGTCCGTCATTACCTTGTGCAAAAATGCCAACCGAGAAAAGTAACATTAGTGCAATTGCTGTCTGTTTCATTCTTAATTAATTTTAGGCGCTAAAACTATAAAAATTAATGATAATTGAACTTAAAAATCTATTAATTTCTGTAGTGCGTGTTCAAACTTATACGTCAAAAGCTATACCAATTTTAAACTCTTAACAAATTTTGCTTGGTTTAAGTTTGCAATTACACAACAACGGTAAGCGTAATGATTTACGCTTACCGTTATATGTTTATAATCTTTCCTCTTAAGACCTAAGAGAATTAAAGCATTCGTTCACCTTGAAAACGGATTATTTGAATAGCTTATGATTCATCCTTTGGTACTTAAAAATTTGAAATTATACTACTATTCCAAAATATGGATATTTTTCTCCTTACAAATCTTCTTGAGTTCGTCTGGCCATACAGAAACAGTAACTTCACCTAAGTGTGCCGTTCTCAATAAATACATATATGTTCTCGCCTGACCAATGCCACCACCTATACTAAGCGGAATTTCGTCATTTAAAATTGCCTGATGATAGGGTAGTTCGAGAAAATCTAGCTGATCTGTTAATTCAAGTTGAGCCTTGAGTGAATCCTTTGTAACGCGAATTCCCATTGATGTTAACTCATGTCTTCGTTTCGTAACTGGATTCCAAACTAAAATATCGCCATTCAATCCATAAAATTGTTCACCATCTTTTACAATTGTTGGTGTAATCCAATCATCGTAATCTGCGGCACGCATTTCATGTGGATAGCCATCCTTTAGAACCGAACCAATTCCTATTATAAATACCGCTGGATAATCCTGCAATATTCTTGTTTCCCTTTCTTTTCTAGGTAAATCAGGATACATGTTCAGAATTTCTTCGGCATGCAAAAACTTTAATTTTTCTGGAAAATCAGGATATTTAGGGTCATTAAGTTCAGGGAACTCTTTTTTCACCATAACACCTGCTCCATGAATCACACTCCAAATCTTTTGAACGGTTTCCTTTAAATACTCTAAGTTTCTATCATTTTCAGTGATTCTTTTTTCCCAGTCCCACTGATCAACATAGGATGAATGATCATGATCAAGAAAATAGTCTTTTCTTACTGCACGCATGTCTGTATTGATTCCTTGTCCTACCTCACATTCAAATTGCGCAAGCGCCATTCGTTTCCACTTTGTAGCGGCCTGAACAATCTGAGCTTCGATTCGTTTTTTTAAACCTAATCCTGCCGGAAAATCTACTGGAGTTCTAGATCCATCGCGATCCAGATAATCATTAACGCCACTATCCTTGCTAACTATTAATGGTACTTGAACCATTTGAATATTTAAAGCTTCGGCTAAACCTTTTTCTATATAATCTTTAATCATGTAGAGTGCTTTCATTCTCCTCAAAGGAGACTGTAAAGCAGAATAGTTGTCCGGAAGTATTTCTTTTACTTTTTTGTAAGTACTAATTCCAGGTCCTGCTAAATCTGTTGTTTTATCGTACATATCTTAAAATTTTTAGAATATTGGAGACATAAAAGTCTACAATTGTTTAATTCTAAATATCAAGATTTTAAGGCAAATAATCTATGATAAAAGTCAGTCTATGAGAGGGTTATTAGATTTGAAAAGTTTCAATAAAACAGAATCTAGAATAAGATATTATTTATTTTTTTAACTGAAATAAGACGAATAATATGCTATTTTAACTATAAAACCTATGAGCTTTTAAACAGCGTGTTTAAACTTGTAGCTCAAAAGTTGCATCAGTTTTGAGCTATCAATAATTTTTCCCTTATTAGTCCCTGTTGTTTCAAAGGTAGGCAAGGGTAAAGCCTTGCTCTTGCAATAAGAAGTATAATAACTCTGTCGTGTTGGGTGTGAAGGATATGTGGCATTGAGTTTTACATTAAAAAGCGATTTGTCAATGACTCGTGAAATAATTGCAATACAATCTTCCTTGTGAATTAGATTTATTGGTGCTTTTGGATTTGCAATATTTATTCTTCCCGACAAGAAATTACCAGGATGGCGATTGTCGTCAATTAATCCACCAAATCGGATAATGGTTGTTAAAAATGAATAATTGTTGGAAAGTAATTCTTCAATTTCAATAAGTTGTCTAGCTCCTTCATAATTATTTGGAACGGAAACTTCATTTATAAGAGGAATGTTTTCTTCATCCTTAAAAACAGAGGTAGAGCTAATATAAATAACATGTTTAATAGCGTTTTTCTCAATTGCCCTGGCAAGAAGATCAATTTCTGTAACATGATTTTTATTAGGCGATTTTCTCAGGCCAGGAGGAATATTTATTATAACCAGATCGCTCCCTTCAAGAAATCCGTCTATATCACCAACAATTTCCATTTCATTCAATTCAACCAAAAATGGACTTACAGCTTTTTTTCTAATTTGTTCTAACTTGTCAGACGACGTAGTAGAACCTTTAATAGAATATCCATTATCAACAAGTAATGTAGCCAAAGGTAAACCCAACCAACCACAACCAATAATACTTATCTGCTTTATCAAGAAATCATGACTTTGTTAATCTCAAAATTACGAGATTAAAGGTTGGTTGCCTATTCAATTTTGCTAAATGATTAATTTTAACTAACTTTCATAGAAACACTAAAAATTTAACGTTATGGGCATTAAAAGTTTTCAAGGTTCACGTAAGCAACAGAATGCTGCGGCGCCAATTGCATTAAAAGTAAGAGATTATATGACCACAAGTCTAATAACGTTTAAACCAGAGCAATCTGTACAAGAGGTTGTTGAGGCGTTAATTAAAAATAAAATTTCAGGCGGTCCAGTGGTAAATGATAGGCAAGAGCTTGTTGGTATTATTTCAGAAGGTGATTGTTTAAAACAACTAAGTGAGAGCCGTTATTATAACATGCCACTAGAGCATGACAATGTTGAAAAACGAATGGCGCGAGATGTAGAAACCATTGATGGCAACATGGACGTTTTTGATGCAGCAAATAAGTTTTTAAAATCAAAGCGAAGACGTTTTCCAATTGTTGAGAACGGAAAACTTGTGGGTCAAATTAGCCAAAAAGATATTTTAAAGGCTGCACTTCAACTAAAAGGTCAAAACTGGAATAGTACTGTAAAGAGCTCTTCTTAATCGTTACGCTTTACTAAAGCATAATAATCATTTTCTAACGGAAGGTAACCTTGGTCGTATACAAAATAGTACACCGTACCTGCTTTGGTTTTGTAGATACTTGTTATATAATTAAAATCAAATCCTTTTTCAATTAACCTCGCTCTTGAGGTTTTTGATTTGCCGTTGGGATTCAAAGTTTCTAAAATTCTATAGTTCTTGCGAAGCCTGTTGTTGGTGTTTCTAATTAGATTTTTGGAGTCTTTATTAATGCGATTATTATAGGCATTACGGCATCCATCACTACAAAATTTCTTATCAATCCTTCCCACAATCTTACCACCACACTCTGGACATTGTTTTTGCATAACCCTTTTAATTTCAGCTAATATAGGAAAATATTATTCGTTTACAAATGACTACAAATATTTACAAACGATTTTAAATACGTAATAACCGAATAAAATTTGGAAGGGGTTACATCTTTGCAATGTCGAAACATAAGAACTCGATAGTATTAACTGTTTAACATTAAAAATTAGAATTATGAACACATTACGAAACAAAGTACAGTTGATTGGGAATTTAGGAAACGATCCAGAAATCATCAATCTAGAATCAGGTAAAACATTAGCAAAGTTTGCAGTAGCAACAAACGAAAGCTATAAGAATGCACAAGGCGAAAAGGTCACAGATACACAGTGGCACAATATCGTGGCTTGGGGTAAGACCGCTCAAATAGTTGAAAAATATGTAACCAAGGGAAAAGAAGTGGCTATTGAAGGAAAGTTAACTACAAGATCTTGGGAAGATAAAGATGGCATTAAACGCTACACTACAGAAGTTGTATGCAATGAATTACTAATGTTAGGAAAATGATTAGAACTTATTCTTAAAGATAAAGAGCAACCCAATTTTGGGTTGCTCTTTTTTTATTTTATAAAACTGTGAAAGTTTAATTCTTTACTACTTTTTTAGTAATACTGCTTCCTGTCCTTGAATTGGTGATTTTTATAAAATAAAGGGCATCATCCAAATCGTTTAGGTTGGAAAGTGTAAGTTTACCATTTGAAACATCAATTGTCTGAGACGTTATTAATCTACCGTTAATATCCATTAAGTTTAATTCAAAGGAATCACTATAGCTATTGTTTAAAGTCACTGTGATTTCATCTATAAACGGATTTGGACTTAGGGTTACGTTAGCAACGCTGAACTCGTCAACAGATAAAGCACCAGCACAAATTGACCAGCCCATATCTTGGAAAAAACCGAGGGTAATAAAGCCAGGATTGTGATTTGCCACTCCCGATGAAATACTAGATCGCATTAATGAGTTAACATCACCAATTGGAAATGTCGCATTATCCCAATGGCTAAAGCTAGAACCGGGATTCCATGAGGAAGGTGCAAATATTTTAGGTAGGGTACCTCCCTGTCCAAGCTGCTGAATAGCAGTTGGAGCGTTACAAAACAAATCATTGCCTGTTAATTCCGATCCCAATGTTGCAGAAGGATCAGCAAAACTTAATATATCAGTTCCTGAACCATTTTCAATATATGCTGTATAAATCGCGGGAATGTTATTATTTGGTTCACGGACGGTTCCTATATCGTCAGGGAAACTTGGTGTTACATTTGCCCAACCTCCAGAAAATCCGAGGCCATGTCCTAATTCATGCAAAACCACTGAAACAAAATCAAACTGGTTTGCTGGCGGATTAGCGTCGGTACCAAAGTACCAATTAGTGGGTACGAAGTCACCATTACCATCAAAATAACCGCTACTAAAGTCGGCATTTATATCATTTGATCCACCAAATGGACTCCTATCTGCACCTTCAATTTTTTCCCAAAGGGCAGCTGGATAAAATATATTTGGTTGAGTTCCTGGCGCACCTGAAGTAACAGTTAAAAATGTTGCTGGGCCAGCAGCTCCCAAAACACCTTGTCCAAGAGGTGTAAAAGTAGCACTTATATTAATAGGGACAGAAGACTCTATAGAATGTGCCCAAATATCAACCGCATATTGAAACGCTGCCTGTGCTTCAGGTGTAAATCCATTATAATTAACAACAAAGTTGGCGCATGGTGTGCCGTTAGCATCCATACGTGCAGCCGTTTCAGGTGCTCTTGGAATAGATATTAATCCTACAAACTCACCTGGAGGAAGCTCACAAGCAGGTCTTGAAGGTGTATGTGTTAATGGTTCGGGATTTCCTATTTGAGCTCCCAAAAGGGCAGTGGAGGAAATCACTAAGCAAGCTAAAAAATGCTTGATCGTCAAAGTAATTTTCGTCATAATAATGATTTTTTCCCAAGATAATGCAATTTTTTTTTTGTTATCTAACCTCTTTAAAAATAATTAACACCTCAAGGATAAAATGAAGATTATTAATGTTGAAATACGAATACTAAGAAACGAAAAATGCAATCATCGATAGATTGCATTTATAAATTTGTACTATGCTACTTTTTTTAACAGATCAAAACATGGACATTTTTTACACCGCTTGTGCTCTGCTTTCTTATATTTTTTGCAACATTTGGATTTGACCTTTCCTAAGCCATCCAAGCCACATGATTTAAGAACTTCAATCCGTTCTTTTTTAAGTTTTTTGCCTTTTTTCTTTTTACCCATGTGTTAACGTATACATCAACACAACAAAAATAATTATTTTAATTTATTCTAAATAAACTTTAACATTTAAGCTTGACCACTCAAATCTTGGGCAGCAGAGTTAACAGTGAGCTGTTGTATATCTCTATCAAATAAGTATAAACCACCTTTATCATCACCAATCATGTTAATCTTATCAAGGATAGTTCTAGCAGTGGCCTCCTCTTCAATTTGTTCAGCAACATACCATTGTAAAAAATTATGTGTGGCATAGTCTTTTTCTTGCAAAGAAATATGTACCAGTTCATTGATACTTGTTGAAACAAAAATCTCATGCTCCAACAATTTTTCAAACATTTCCTGGAAGGAGTTAAAGGTTACATTAGGCGCATTAAGCTCCGATACTTGAGCGTGGCCACCACGCTCATTGACAAACTTAACCAGTTTTAGCATGTGTTCCCGTTCCTCGTCAGATTGGTCGTACATAAAATTAGAGATTCCTTCTAATCCTTTTACCTCAGCCCAAACAGCCATGGCTAGGTATACCTGTGAAGATTCTGCTTCTATACGTATTTGTTTGTTTAGAGCCTCTTCTATAGTTTTTGATAACATATAATTTTTATTTTACGTAAATATAATTACTTAATCTATCAAAATGAAGCAGGGTAAGATGTATTCTTTAATTTTAAATACTATGCACTTTAAAAGAAAATCTCCTGGGCTAACCTAAATGTATTGGCATGCGCATTAACAATCGTTTTAATATCTGGCGAATAGCCTCCACCCATTGAACACATAACGGGTATGTTATTTGTTTTACATTGCTCTAAAACAAATCGGTCTCTCGCTTTGCAACCTTCTATTGTAAGTCCAAGTTTTCCCAATTTATCCGAGCTAATAACATCTACGCCACATAAATAGTAGATGAAATCTGGATTTTCTTGCGCGATGAGTTCGGGTAGTATTTTTTTAAGAATTGAAAGATAGGATTTATCATTGGTATCATTTTCTAAGGCAATATCGAGATCACTTTTTTCTTTTTTAAACGGATAGTTACTTTTTCCATGCATAGAAAATGTAAAAACAGAGGCATCATCCTGAAAAATCGCAGCTGTCCCATTACCTTGATGTACATCAAGATCTACGATTAATACTTTATTAGCCTTTCCTTTTGTTTGAAGATATCTAGCACCAATGGCTTGGTCGTTAAGCATACAAAACGCTTCACCTCTATCTGTGTAGGCATGATGCGTACCACCTGCAATGTTCATGGCAATACCGTTTTCTAGTGCATACAAACTTGCTTTTATAGTACCATCTGCAATTATTACTTCGCGTTCTACAAGAACTTCACTTAAAGGGAACCCTATTTTTCTTGCCGCTCGTTGATCTAAGGTAATATTTAAGAGGTCGTAATAATACTCTGGCTCATGAACCGCAAGAATGTACTTGTCGTTAGGTTTTTGGGGTTCAAAAAAGTTATCTCTGCCACATGTGCCCTCATGGAGCAATTGTTGTGGCAGTAAATCATACTTTTCCATTGGGAAACGATGGCCTTTGGGTAATGGGTGTTTATAAATAGGGTGATATGCTATTTTTAGCATTTCTTTTTTAAGGATTAATTTAAAGAAATAGTCTTTTCCTCAACTATAAACGAACCATCATTTGCTAGGCCTTCAATAAAAAGTGTAATTAGCACCTGGGGTTCCTTTATTTTAAAACTGATATTTCCTTCACTGTTTACCGATAATTCTGGCTTCCAGTCAATTGTCCCGTAGCCTTTAAAGAAAGCGTCATTGTAATATTGGTATTTAGGCACATAGAATTTTTTATTAGAAGCGAATGTTAGTGGTATCTCAAATTTCTGAGAGGTTTTTTTGTCATTATTACTAAACATACTTTTGTAAGAGGCATATATTCTTAATACACCATTGCCACCTCTAGCGCCTTCTCCAATTCCACGTCGATTGATTTCCACATAATCTACTTCTGCTAATGGAAATTTGTATAGAAATTCGGTACTAGTTAATGGAAAATCATTAAAATATACTAATGGACCACCTCCACCGCTCACACTTCCACCGGAACCTTGAATTGAAAAAGCGAGGCCAGTATCTGGCGCCCAAAACACATTTACCCTATTTGCCTCTAACCAGTCCTCTAAGTACAAGAAAGTTAACTTGTCTGATTCAGTAACAACCTTGACTTGGCCATGTCTGTGTTCGCTTAATTTTTGAGTCCTAATTCTTATCTCGTCCAGTTTGGACGTTACTACAACTTCATCTAACTGTTGCACTTCGTCCAGAATTTGGGTTTTTGGTGCAACAACTTTAAGGCGCTCGGCAATTTTGTAAGAGGACTTTGGTTCTAGCGGTTTAAGTTTAAGGTTTAAGTACGGCACTTTGCTCGGAACAGACTGTAGATAAAGTTGTGCTGGGACCATTTTGTCGTCCTTTTTTAATCTAGAAATCAAAAGTTTATTTGTTTCATCTGGGAAAATGTTTTCAAAAATAAAACTGGTATTTCCATCTGTGAGTTTTTTATATCTAGGCTCATTATTGTTGAAATGGTGTAGTATAAAAGTATCCTCTCTATGATCTGGGTTGTTAACATTGGCCTTTACGGAAATACCCTGTTCAAAGGCGTAAGGTAGCTTCTCTGGCAAAAAAAGGTTGTTCCAGTCAAAACTGCTCCAGCCTTGGGTTAGCAGTAAGTTGTCCAGATCATAACGTTTCTTTTCATCTACATTCTCAAAATAGTATTTGCCGTACTCAACAGCACCTTTTAGGTAGGGTTGCAAGAAAGTCTGCGATAGGATATTGTGGTGTCTGTTGTACGCTTTTGTCTCGTTTGGTAATGCAGAAATACTTATGTTGTTAAATTGATTTGGATCAACACCTTTAAAGTTTAGTTTTACGGCTATAGAATCACCTTGTCTCGTGGCAGCGATATCTGTAGAACGTATTGTGTCTATACCATTATAATTAAAGAAAAGGCGCTCTGCTATCGGTTGATCGTACTCGTTAAATAATGTAATTATGTTAGTTCCTGTTGGGATGTTAGCATACTCAATACTTTTTGTAACTGTTGTGTTGTCGGTAAAATAAATATCCATGATCTCGTAACCATCACCGTTATGCAACATTAACGTGTACCGCTTGTTCTTAACAAGATTTAGAGTCTCTTTATTAGTAATAATTGAAGCAAATAACTTTGTTTTTAGACGCTTGACCGAAATAACAACACCATTTTTTTTAACGACGTGACCCAGCGGAAAACTGAAATCTTCGTTGGCATACTTAATATTTACTTTGTAAGTATTAGCGATATCTGCCATTAACGGAAATTTACTTATACCAAGCTCATTGGTCTTAAAGGTTGAGATAACCTCATCATTAGCATCTACAACTTCACCAGAAATATTGGCGAGTCCAAAGCCTTGACTATCCTTAATGACAACACCAACATTATTTACTATACCGTGAAGTAAATGGCCACTTTCTGGTAAAAATTGTGCATCAATATCATTTTCTACTAAGGGATTTTCGATATAAGTATCTACCTCAGGATCAATTATTCTTATGGCTTCAGTGTAGTAATTAGGCTCATTGAAGTTTCGCATATAATTGGTGTAGGCTTTTACATTGTAAATACCCGAAGAAAATAACGAGTCTACTTTAATAATATTTGACGCCACACCGTTAGTTACTTTTACTAGTTTTTGCTTTATTTCATTGTTATTTTTATCTGAAATACTCACATAAAGATTTGTGGTTAGCATTGAAGGCGTTTTTTCCTTCTTGTCTAATACATAGGCTGTGAAACCAATATTTTCGCCTTTGACGTATGTGGATTTGTTTAAATGAAGATAAACCACCTCGCGTGGTGCATCAATGTATTCCTCGTAGGATTCAAAAATGTCAGTATTGTTTTGCGCATTATTGTATAAACTGAATGAAAGAAAGAAAATTAAAAGTGTGAATGAGGAGAGGGCTGACTTAGACATAGCTTACGAATTTTCTTATAAAGATACCAAAAAGCGTTCCATAAAAACAGAATTTTAACGCCATTTTAGGCAATAATTCGCATGGTGAAAGGTACTATTTGTAAGCGTTTAGCTGATTTTTAATCCATCAGAAATAGAATCACTATCAGGATTTACAAACACAAGATTTCCGCTTTCATCCTCAGTCATTAAAATCATGCCTTGGCTTTCTACGCCTCTTAATTTTCTAGGCGCAAGATTTACCAGCACAGTAACACGTTTTCCGACTACGTCTTCTGGACTAAAGCTTTCTGCTATTCCAGAAACAATAGTACGTGTGTCAATACCAGTATCAACTTTTAATACCAATAGTTTTTTGGTTTTTGGCATTTTTTCTGCTTCAAGGATGGTGCCTACACGAAGATCTAGTTTGGTAAAGTCATCGAAAGTTATTTCCTCTTTCTGAGGTTCAACAGATTTGTTGGCCAATTCATTGGTTTTTTTGCTTGCTTCTAACTTGTCCAACTGAAGTTGAATGGTTTCATCTTCAATTTTGGAAAATAGAAGTTCAGGTTTTCCCGTTTGAATGCTGTGTTCTGCTGGCAGTAATACCTCTTGAGTTGAAATATCGTTCCATTGGGATACTTTTTCAAGTTCATGTTGGCGGAGAATCTTATTTAGTTTTTTAGAAGTGAATGGCAAAAACGGTTCACACAAAACCGCCAAAGCAGATGCAATCTGAAGGGCTACAAACATAACCGTTTTTGTGCGAGCTTCGTCTGTTTTTATCGTTTTCCAAGGTTCCTCGTCTGCTAGATATTTATTTCCTAGTCTTGCCAGATTCATTAGTTCTTGACTGCCTTCTCTGAATCTAAAGCGTTCAATAGCGCTAGATATAACAGAAGGATAAGCTTTTAAGGTTGTTAGTGTTTCTTCATCAATACTATTGAAATCTGAAGGGGAAGGTACTATACCATCATAGTACTTATTGGTAAGTACTACAACCCGATTTATAAAATTGCCAAATATGGCAACAAGTTCGTTATTGTTTCTCGCTTGAAAATCTTTCCAGGTAAAGTCGTTGTCCTTGGTTTCTGGTGCATTTGCTGTTAAGGCGTAGCGCAACACATCTTGTTGATTTGGAAATTCTTTTAAATAATCAGGAAGCCACACGGCCCAATTCTTAGAAGTAGATAATTTGTTGCCTTCCAAGTTTAAAAACTCGTTTGCCGGAACGTTTTTAGGAAGTATATAAGACCCTTCTGCCTTAAGCATAGCAGGGAAAATGATACAGTGAAAAACAATATTGTCTTTACCAATAAAATGGTATAGCTCCGTGTTTTCATCTTTCCAGTAGTCTTCCCAATTTTTTCCTTCACGAGCGGCCCATTCTTTTGTTGAAGAGATATAACCGATAGGAGCGTCAAACCAAACATAAAGTACTTTACCCTCAGCGCCTTCTAGAGGCACTGGTATTCCCCAATCCAAATCTCTCGTAACGGCTCTTGGTCTTAGTCCGTCATCAATCCAAGATTTAACTTGGCCATAGACATTGGGTTTCCAATCTTTTTTATGGCCTTTTAAAATCCATTCTTTTAAAAAATCTTCGTGTTTATTTAAGGGTAGAAACCAATGTTTTGTTTCCTTAAGTGTAGGTATATTACCTGTAATAGCTGACTTCGGATTTATTAAGTCCGTAGCGTTAAGACTAGTGCCGCAATTTTCGCATTGATCACCATAAGCTTCTTCGTAACCGCATTTAGGACATGTGCCAATGACAAAACGGTCTGCCAAAAATTGGTTCGCTTGGGCATCATATAATTGCTCGGAGACCTCTTCTACAAATTCATTTTTATTATATAGTGTTTTAAAGAATTCTGAAGCTGTTTCGTGATGAATTTTTGCTGATGTTCGGGAATAATTATCAAAAGAGATCCCAAAATCCTCAAAGGATTGTTTTATTATCGCATGGTATTTATCTACTATGTCTTGTGGAGAAACTCCTTCTCTTTTAGCTTTTATAGTAATAGGCACACCATGTTCGTCGCTGCCACAAATAAATGCTACATCATTATCTGTTAACCTTAGGTATCTTGAGTAGATATCGGCTGGAACGTAGACACCTGCAAGATGTCCAATATGTATTGGGCCATTTGTATAAGGTAGGGCTGCTGTTATGGTATATCTCTTGGACATATTTAATTCTTTAGCAAGCCACAAAAGTACATAATATATAAGGCATTTAGAAAAAAAATGTACATTTACAAAAAGCGAGTTTTATGAGTTTGAGACACCTTTTTTTTAGCTTAATAATTGGTGTAATTTTTTTTCTTTCAGATAGCATTTATGCACAAGGTGACACCGAAAATTTTACTGCAATGACCTCAAAATTAACTAGGCCACCATATCTTAAGCCAGGTGACACTGTTGCCATTGTTGCACCATCAGGAATTTTGAAAAGCCGTGAAGGAGAAATACAAAAGGCCATATCATTATTAAAAAGCTGGGGTTTAAATGCCAAAATCGGCCAACATGTTTTTAATAAAGCCGATCATTTTGCCGGAACAGATGATGAGCGTTGTGAAGATTTCCAAAATGCTATGGATGATACTACTGTAAGTGCTATTTGGTGCGCAAGAGGTGGCTATGGAACAGTAAGAATTCTTGATCAATTAGATTATACAAAATTTAGAAAACACCCAAAATGGGTCATAGGTTACAGCGATATTACAGCACTCCATAACCAACTTCATAACGAAGGATTTGAATCATTACATGCCTTGATGTGTGTTAGTTTAGCAGAAGATAAAAATGATATACAGGAGACTGTAGGAAGCTTTAAATCGGCCATTTTCGGGAATCCAGAAAACTACGTTTTAAAAGGTTCTAGCTATAATAAAACAGGTATGGCAAATGGTATGTTGGTTGGAGGCAACCTTACCATGTTGCATACGATGTTAGGCTCTGAAACAAGCATAAATACTAATGGTAAAATTTTGTTTATTGAAGAGATAGGCGAATATAAATATCATATAGACAGGATGCTTCAAAGTCTTAAGCGTGCCGGTTACTTTGATAATCTTATGGGATTAATTGTTGGGGATATGTCTAAACTTAGAAAAAATACAACGCTTTGGGGTACATCAATAGAACAGCTTATTCTTGATGCGTTATCAGAATACAATTTTCCAATAGCCTTTAATATGCCAGCAGGACACGAGAAAGACAATAGAGCTTTGATTATGGGTAGAATTATTGATTTAAAGGTAGAAGAAACTAAAAGTTCCATTATTTTTAAATTATAGCCCTTTACTTTTTTTATTGTTATTACATGGCTCAACACAATGAACTTGGCAAAAAAGGAGAACAGCTTGCTGTAGATTTTTTGGTTGATAAAAATTACCAAATTATTGAGCGCAATTACCGTTTTGATAAGGCAGAGGTAGATATAATAGCGAAAAAGAAAAATATTCTGGCAATTGTTGAAGTAAAGACAAGAAGTAGTTCTGATTTTGGAAATCCACAAGATTTTGTAAAACCAAAACAAATAAAAAACTTAGTAAAAGCTGTTAATGAATATCTTATTGAAAACAACTTAGATACCGAAGTACGTTTTGATATTATAGCAATTGTAGAGGAAAAAGCGTCGTTTAAAGTAGAGCATCTTAAAGATGCTTTTTATCACTTCTAGAGATATAAATTGGTCACAGTAAATAACAAGCTATAGAATAGGACATTGATTACTTTTTGTTTTAATTCTAATGTTTTGAATCTTTTATATTCAGACTTTAAAATGTCAAATGATAATATGGAACTTATGAATACAATACTTAACGCCACGAACCAATAGAGCGATTTTGGGTAAGGCAGGGCTGCATTGGTAATTAGAAATAAAATGACCAATACGCTAGATATAATTAATCGTTTCTCACTTTTAGAATTCAATTTGTTACGCAAAGAGATGCTTCTTACTTTGTTTAAAATAAATAATGAAAAAAGTGAAAGAATAATTATTGTGTATGTCATGATTTATATTCTGATTTTGACTAATAAAAATAGTCATTAGAGCGGCAAAAATAAAATATTAAAGAATTTTTAACGGCACTTTATTTATAAAAATTCATTTCGTCTATATATTTCCACACTTTGTCTGGTAGCATGGGTTTAATACTTCTACCCGCTTTGATTTCTTTTCTAATAAACGTAGAAGAAAGCTCCATTATTGGGGCAGAAATGTTAAATATTTTTGGATGGTTTTCAAATTGCGTTTCTAATTTTCCTTCTGTAAGTCTTGGGTAAACATAAATTGAATGATTTTCAAGAATCTGTTGATAATTTTTCCACTTGTGAAAGCTTTTCAAATTGTCTTCTCCCATGATTAAACAAAATTTGTGTTCAGGATATTTTTCAAAAAGATACGTGAGTGTATCTATAGTGTAGTTAGGCTGTTTTAGGCTAAATTCTATATCACAGGGTCTGAGTTTATCATAGTCCTTTGTGGCCAAATAAACCATCTCCAATCTTTGGTGGTCATCTAGCAAACTACTTTTTTTCTTAAAAGGGCTTTGTGGTGTTACAACAAACCAAATTTGATCCAAATCACTATTCTCAACCAAATGGTTGGCTATTGTTAAATGACCAACATGAATAGGGTTAAAGGTACCAAAGTATAAACCAATCTTCATTTTTATTTTTTCAAAAATTCTGAAACTTTGTTATAGGCGTTTTTTAACGCCTCATCTAAATCGGAATTCACAACAACTGTATCAAAAAGGGGTGCTGTAGCAAGTTCTGCTGGTGCTTTTGCTACACGCATATTAATCTTGTCTTCGCTCTCCTCTCCGCGCTCTTTTAACCTTTTAACCAATTCATTCAGATCTGGCGGTTTAACAAATACAGCCAAGGTTTGCTCGGGAAATTTTCGCTTAATTCTAAGTCCGCCAGAGACATCGATATCAAAAATTACGTGCTTGCCTTTTGCCCAAATGCGCTCAACTTCTTTTTTAAGTGTGCCATAAAAGTTATCTCTATAAACTTCTTCCCATTCTAAAAACTCATCACTCTTAATTTTACTTTTAAACTCTTTTAAGCTTAAAAAATAATAATCTTTACCATGCACCTCATTGCCTCGTTTTTCTCTAGAGGTTGCAGAAATAGAAAATTCTAAATTAAGTTCGGGCTGCTTCAATAAATATTTGACAATAGTAGTTTTACCAGAACCGGAAGGTGCGGAGAAAACGATTAATTTGCCTTTTTCAGTGTTGTCTGTCACAATTATTTACTTTTTATAATACATTCAATAATTGCTCCTTTATTTTCTCAAGCTCGTCTTTCATTTGTACAACAAGTTTTTGCATTGGAGCATAATTAGATTTTGAACCGATTGTATTAATTTCCCTTCCTATCTCTTGCGTTATAAAACCTAACTTTTTGCCATTAGAGTCATCGGAGTTTAAAGCTTTCAAGAAATAATCTAAATGATTGTCCAGCCTTACTTTTTCTTCCGTAATATCAAACTTCTCTATATAATAAATCAATTCCTGTTCAAACCTGTTCTCATCAACTTTTTCTTTTATTTCTGCAATTCCTTTTTCCAGTCGGGATCTCACACCTTCAATACGCTCAGGATCCATAGCAATTACATTGTGTAAGAGTTCTTTTAGGGTTGTAATTCTGTTTTTAAAATCCTGTTTAAGAACAGCACCTTCATCATTTCTGTATGCTACAATTTTGGATAAGGTATTGTCTATGCCGTTTTCAATCTCAGCCCATTCCTCTTCGTCAATGTCATCGCGGTCCGTAATAACAGCATCAGGTAGACGAATTGCCATTTGTAAATAGTCCACGTCATTCCCTGTAGCATCAACATCCCTAAGTTGTTTGATGTATTCTTTAACAACAGCTGCATTTATTTTAGAACTTGTGTCGTCTCCTGTAATTTCTACATACAACGAAAAATCTACCTTCCCACGCACCAGATGGTTTGCTATCATTTTTCTGATATCCAATTCTTTCGCACGATATGCTGAAGGCATACGAGCATTAACATCTAAGTTTTTACTGTTTAAGGATTTAAGCTCGATGGATATTTTTTTTGTTGGGAGTTGTACTATTGTTTTCCCGTAACCTGTCATGGATTGTATCATTACAAACTGTAAAATTAAGTTGCCCAAAGGTACAAAATTGAATGGTTTTGCTTTCTTATGATTAAACATATTGTCTACTGTAATTGCGCTAATACTTTTATACTTTTGCAGTCACAAAAAATAAGACAGTACATGTATAAAAAGCAATTTGAAATAAGATGGAGCGATGTTGATGCCAATGGGCATCTGGCTAACTCAGCGTACACCAATTTTATGAGTCATGCGCGTATGTCATTTTTTAATGAGCATGGATTCTCTATGCCAGAAATAAAAAAATATAACGTTGGCCCAGTAGTCTTCTATGAGCATATGTATTATTTTAAAGAATCCTTTATTGGCGCACCCATTACGGTTACAATTGAGGTTTCAGGTCTCAGTGAAGATGGGATGCTATTTAAGTTTGAGCATAATTTTTATAACCAAAAAGGTGATAACCTCGCATATTGCGAAATGCAAGGCGCATGGATAGATTTGAAGGAACGTAGATTAACTGCATTGCCACAAGAGTTGCTTCAGCTAGCAATTAAGTTTCCAAAATCAGATAACTTTAAGCTGTTAACAAAGGCAGATACTCGTAAACATGGCATAAGGCCTAAGCCTTTAAACCTAGATTAAGGTTATTTAAATGGCTGATGCTGTTTAAAGGATTTTATTTGAACGTTTTTGATAAAAGGTTTTAGAATCTTATTGGGTATATACCTTTTATGCTTACAATAACAAGTTAAGTTTTTTGGTATAGCACCGAGAGTACTTTTAATTTCTGAAGCTGTTCTACCAAGGTTTATCTGCTTGGATTTTGTAGAAATACCCAACCTAACATAATCGTTTAATATTCTTGGATAGATAGCATATTCTTTGTTTTTTGAATAATCTATGCCAATAAAGTGCGCATCTAAATGAGATTGATTTGTCATTGCAGAAAGAAAGCCTACAAGTTTGCCATTTAAAAAGTATCCTTTTACAATAAAAAGATCTTTAAAGGATTCTTTAAGATATATGTAGGTGTCTAGATTAAGAATTTGTGCATTAAAATCTGCATTATCAATAGTGTTTTGATAAAGTTCTTGCAGTTCTGTTTTATACTTAATTATATCTTCTGTATTAAATAGTTTAGATGTGAGGGCTTTGCTTTTTGAGTCTGCTCTATTGGCTTTAACCCTGTATTTAGATTTTAGCGCTTCTTTGAAAGTTTCAAAAGAATCCCATTCTGGTTTTAGATTGATTATCATATTTGATTCTACTTCCATTGAAGCATAATCAAATGACTCAAGATGTTCTGTAATATAGAGCGATTCGTCTTCAAAATCCTTTATAAATATTGTCTGAAGCCGTTTTGTAGATTTACTTAGTTTGGACACTCCTCCAGCTATAGCTTTAAACGTTTCAATTTTGTTTTCACCAACTTTTAAAAAAGTACCATATTCACCACTTAGAAACACATTGCCACAAAAAAGAACGCGTATATGGCTATTACAAAAAAAACGGTTTATCAAATTCCTCAGTTTCGAGGACATTCTTATGTTTTTTGTAATGGTTTCAATACCTATTGTTACAATTTGAGTGTTGGCAAAAGCTACAACATGGTCATTCTTTAAAATGAAAATATAGTTAAAGGCAATAGCTTTATTTGCCTTTTCAAAAGCATATAAAAACTCTGGGGTATAATAAATATTTCCTGTACAATCTAAATCGTCCCAGAAATCATTTGGGATATCTTTTATGGATTGAAATATTTTAGAAACAAATGACAATTAAACTGTGTTTTTCGGTTTTTTAGTTACCAGATAGACACCTGAAAAAATTAATAGCATTGCGGACAATTTAAGTAAATCGAAAAAATCGGCGCCAATGTAAAGCGCAAAGAGTCCTGCAATTACAGGTTGAAGATAAATAAATGTACCAACAGTTGAAGCCTTGAGCTTATTTAGGGCCAAAGGATTTAAAAGGTATGTGCCGAATGTAGCTCCAATTATAACAAATAATACCGAAAAGGTAACAGAAGGTGTAAACGATTGCCATTCCACCTCGCTAAGTTCTTTATACCCAAAGGGTATAATGAGGATTAGGCCAAATAGAAATAACCATTTAATAAATGAAAAAGGATGGTATTTTGCAGTGAGTCTTTTGATAAGAACCACATAAATACTGTAGGAAATAGCATTTATAAAGATAAGTAAATTACCCAATGGGACGTTATCACCAGTTCTAGCAGATTTACCATATATGGTGAGAATTAATGCACCAGTTAATCCCAAACCAATACCAATAATTTTTAATTTGGTAATACTTTCATTTAAAATATAAGCTGATAGAAGTAAAATTATGATAGGAACAATGGTCATAATTGCCGAAGCATGAATAGGAGAGGTAAACTCTAAGCCTTTAAAGAAAAATAACATGTTTATTACAACACCAAACAAAGCCGCAACAAAAAGTTTTATAAAATCTCTTTTCTCAATCTTTTCTTGCGGAATAATAAGACTAATTAGCCAAAATAACAGTGTTGCTCCTGCAACTCTAAGCAATACAAAACCAAAAGGTTTTATATAATTGCCATTCATTACTAATTTGGCGATAGTATAATTAAGGCCATATAATAGTTGCACCATGAATAATGCAAAAAGGGCAAAGCCTCTACTGCTCATTTAAAGCATTTTTAGTAGCTTCTACTACTTTTTTGGAATTTCCTATAAAAATTGCATTGCCAATAATTGTAACAGGTCGTTTTAAAAATGTGTAATGCTCTAAAATATACGTTTTGAAATCATCTTCAGATAGATTTTTATCCTTTAAATCAAGTTCTTTATAAAGACGAGCTCTTTTACTGAAAAGACTTTCATAACTATCTGTTAATTGACGCATTTCTTCTAATTGCACTTTTGTTATAGGGTCGGTTTTTATGTCCTGAAGCACAAAATCATTGGGCAGATTTAATTCGTTAATAATTCTGGCACAGGTATTACACGTACTAAGGTGATACATTTTTTTCATTCTCATGAAGTCTATAATTTTGTGAACACAAAGTAACCTTATTTAAAACTAAAATTAATTACATTTAAGAAAATTATAATTCTATGGATTGGGCTTTTGATATTACTATGAAGAATAGAAAACTATTTAATAGTTTTATTGAAAACTTATCCTTACAAGAGTTAAATAAAATACCCCAGGGTTTTAACAATAACATAATATGGAATATCGCTCACGTTATTGTAACACAGCAATTATTAGTTTATTATCTATCCGGATTGCCAACCTTGGTATCACAGGACATGATAGATTCTTATAGAAAAGAAACAAAACCAAATCATAATTTGAGCCAGGCAGAAATAGATGCAATTAAAAACTTGTTATTTTCAACCATCGATAAAACAAAAGAAGATTATGACGCGAAGATTTTTCAATCGTATAACCAGTATACTGTAACCACCAAGAACACAATAAGGAATGTAGAGGAAGCAATTGAGTTTAATAATTTCCATGAAGGCATTCACTTAGGTTACATTTTAGCATTACGAAAATCAATTTAGTTTTATGGAATATTACTCAATAGCAACAATACTTATTGTAATCTCCGCCATTTTTGGCTATATCAATGTTAGATTTATAAAACTGCCAATTACCATAGGGTTAATGTTAATTACACTTGTTTTTACTGTAATTGTAGTAGCTATAGGACAGTTTGACGATACACTTTTAATTAGGGAAAAAGAGTTTATTTCTAGTATAGATTTTGAAACAGTATTACTCGATATTATGTTGAGTTTCCTTCTTTTTGCTGGCGCTTTGCATACAAATTTTACCCAATTAAAAGTACAACGTGGTCCAATTTTAGCATTCGCAACTTTAGGCGTACTAATGTCAACATTTCTTGTAGGCGCTATTATGCATATTGTACTTGGTTGGATAGGATTTGATATTGCATTTATCTATTGTTTATTATTTGGTGCACTTATTTCTCCAACAGATCCTATAGCGGTTTTAGGTATATTAAAGAAAGCTGGAGCACCAAAAAAATTAGAAACTAAAATTGTTGGAGAATCTTTGTTTAATGATGGTGTGGGTGTAGTTATTTTCCTAACAATATTTTCTATTGCATCCAAGCCAAACGCTAAAGTCAGTTTTTCAGATATAGCAACTCTTTTTGGCCAAGAGGTTATTGGCGGTATTGGCCTTGGTCTTCTTTTAGGATGGATAACCTATAAGTTGATGCAATCCATCGATAATTATGAGATCGAAGTAATTTTGACACTCTCTGCAGTAATGGGAGGTACAATGTTAGCTCATAAGTTTCATTTATCTGCACCATTGGCGATGGTTACAGTTGGATTATTTGTTGGAAATGATAGAGCAAGAAATTCGGCTATGTCTGAAACTACAGAAGCTTATGTTGATAAGTTTTGGGAACTTATTGATGTACTTTTAAACACTGTCCTTTTTGTTTTAATTGGTATGGAAATTCTAGTATTAACCTTAGAGGGAGATTATATCTTTGCTGGCCTGTTAGCCATACCTATAGTCTTACTTTGCCGTTACATCTCACTTTGGTTACCGGTACGATTTTTTGCAAAACGTTTAAATTTTGTGCCCAAAACAAATCTAATCATGACTTGGGGAGGCTTAAGAGGCGGCATTTCAATAGCATTAGCACTAAGTCTAACTGCAGATATGCATAGAGAACTTTTTCTTGTAATAACTTATGTTGTTGTTGTGGTTTCTATTGTAGGACAAGGCTTAACTGTAGAGCCAATAATCAGAAAACTAACTCAAAAGCATCCTAATTAAACTTTAGTAGAGAAGTAATTGCCTCATATGGAATCACAAACTCTGTGTAACCTTGTGCATAGCTTGCTATTTCGTAGGTATTATAGAGCATAATTAAACCTTCTTCACCAAGCCCCATATTTTTTGGTAGCTGAAAAGAGTCGCCATAGAAATAATCTTCAAGGCTAGTGTCGTTTGAGTCTGTTTCAAGCGCTTTGATAAAGTATTCCTTTGCTAATTCTTTTAGCGCAAGTGTGTCGCTCACTAGATTTTCATTTTTTATAACTTCGCCAGATTGAGCATTGATATTAAGAAGCGTTATCTGGTCATTGCCATGGGCGCCTCCCATAAATTCATATGTGCTTATTGCAATAGATATGACTGCCTCAGATTGGTAGGTTTTTTCAGTTTCAACATAAAGTTCCCATATAGGGTCTGATTCATCAGGGAATTCTGATTTAAACTTTAGATATTCCTTATTAAACGATTCTAAAATATCATTTAATGTACTGTCTTTTTCATTAGTGTTTATCGTATTAACAATTGAATTCTCAATGTTTGCATTTATAGCCCTCGTTAATTGAGAATTGCCTTGCGCTTTATCTAGTGTTACTTGGATTTCAGCCTCGTATTTACTATCAATTTCTATGGTTTTAAAAACAACAGGCTTAGGCTCGTTTTCACAACCTATCAAAAACATTGTAAGAATCCCAATTGTAAATAATATTTTCAAGACAAATTAGTTTTGTTAAACATAGTTTAAAGGTATTGTATAGATTTGAATAGAACGAATTATAAAGTAACTTTGTTGCACTTTCAAGAAAATAAAAAATGAAGTATTCTACTAGAAACTTCAAGTAAAAAAATTAGATTTTACATGAAATTTAATACAAAAACCATACATGGAGGCCAAGAACATGACCCTGCTTTTGGCTCAGTTATGCCTCCTATTTATCAAACATCGACTTATGCACAATCCACTCCGGGCGGTCATAAAGGATACGAGTATTCTAGAACGCATAACCCAACGCGTAATGCATTAGAAAAATCTTTTGCAAGTATCGAAAATGGAAAGTACGGACTAGCATTTGGCTCAGGACTGGCAGCAATTGATGCTGTCATTAAACTGCTTAAACCTGGCGATGAGGTTGTGTCTACTAATGATTTGTACGGTGGCACCTATAGGCTTTTTACAAAGATTTATGAAGATTTTGGTATTAAGTTTCATTTTATCGGAATGGAGAGTGCATCAAAAATGGAAAGCTATATCAATAACAATACAAAATTAATTTGGGTAGAAACACCAACAAATCCTATGATGAATGTAATTGATATAGTTTCTGTATCTGAAATTGCAAAAAAGCATGATATTCTTTTAGCTGTCGATAATACTTTTGCTACACCTTATTTACAACAGCCTTTAGAGTTAGGAGCAGATATAGTAATGCACTCGGCAACCAAATATCTAGGCGGTCATAGTGATGTAGTAATGGGAGCCTTGGTTGTAAAAGATGATCAATTAGCAGAACGATTATATTTTATTCAAAACGCTAGTGGAGCCGTATGTGGCCCTCAAGATTCGTTTTTAGTATTGAGAGGAATCAAAACACTTCATGTAAGAATGCAACGGCATTGTGAAAATGGGAGGGCAGTGGCAGAGTACTTGAATAATCATCCTAAAATTGAAAAGGTATACTGGCCTGGTTTCAAATCTCACCCAAATCATAATGTTGCTAAAACTCAAATGAAGGACTTTGGTGGTATGGTCTCATTTACAACCAAAGGAAATAATTATGAGGAGGCCATTCGTATAGTAGAAAACCTCAAAGTATTTACTTTGGCAGAATCACTCGGCGGTGTGGAGTCTTTGGCTGGTCATCCTGCAAGTATGACTCATGCCAGCATACCAAAAGAAGAAAGAGAAAAATCTGGTGTAGTGGATTCTTTAATAAGATTGAGCGTTGGTATTGAAGACGAGGATGATCTAATAAACGATTTAAAACAGGCTATTGGATAAGTTTATTCCATTAGTAAAAACAAAAGCCCGAACAAATAAATAATTAAATTGCTCGGGCTTTTATTTTATATTTTTAATACTAATCTAGGTAATAGATATAACCAAAATTAAACCATAAATTCCAATCATTTGCTTTGTTAGATGGTAACTTGTGATCTAAACCGTCTACAAAATCATCAAAATAATATTGCCACCTTAGTTCGACAAACAGATCAGACAAAACCGTTAATTTGTAACGTGTTCCAATACTTGCCACAATAGACCAGGTTGAGCCGCCTTCATCACTAATAAATGGGTCTCCACCAGAGCCAGCATTCCAAGGATTATAAAAATTGTCTAGGTTATTAATGTCACCTGGTAAACCATAGGTTGTCTCAACCGTTGGATTGAATGAAACAAAATGTGCTCCCAAAGCCCCAAATGGCGCAAATGAATAAGCACCAGCCGCAAAAGCTCTTATACTTTTAGGGAAAAATTCTAACTGCATACCTATATCCCAGTTTTGAGCTTCTCCAGAATGAGATCTAAGTTGTTCTGCTTCGGGTGTGGTTCTATCGCTATCTACCCACTTTCCAAAGTGCTCAAGTTTAGTCTTATTCCAGGCTACTTCTGTTCTAAGTTTAAAGTGGTCATTAAAAAAGGTGTCTGTAGAATAACAATTACAATCTGCTTTGTATGAGAAGTTAATATAGTGTACAATACCAACGGCTATACCAGTATTTCCCGCATTTGTCTCGAAGTTTCTTCGTACACCAAAATCGGACTGAAATGCAACTGGACCAACAAAAGCGCCAATTTCGTGAGCAAATCCAAGTTGAGGATAAATAGACTGCATTGATAGCATCAGTACAATCAGGAGCGTAAGTTTTTTTATGTCTACAGCCATATTGGTTTTGAAAGTTGAGGCACTCACCGAACAAATATATAAAAACTCGATGAAATACAAAATAAAACGGACAAAATGCAAAAAAATTCTCTTTTTTAGGAATTTGTTGACATTCAAAGTTTTTTAAAAATAATTGTCAATATAAAAAAATATTGATGCTATTTTTAGAGATAATGTATATTTGTATCAACTAAATCACATTTTATTAACAATATTTTATATGAAAGATAAGATAGAAGCATTTATGGACCTCGTTAGGGAACGAAATGGCCATGAACCAGAATTTTTGCAAGCTGTACAAGAGGTTGCAGAAACAGTAATTCCGTATATCGTACAACATGATATTTACCACGGAAAAAACATTTTACTTCGAATGGCAGAGCCTGAAAGACTTTTATCATTTAGAGTATGTTGGGTTGATGATTCAGGTGAAATTCAGGTAAACAGAGGTTACAGAATTCAAATGAACTCTGCCATAGGCCCTTACAAGGGCGGATTGAGATTTCATCCAACTGTAAATGCGAGTATTTTAAAGTTCTTAGCATTTGAGCAAGTCTTTAAAAACAGTTTAACCACACTCCCAATGGGAGGCGGTAAAGGTGGATCTGATTTTGATCCTAAAGGAAAATCAGATAACGAAATAATGCGTTTTTGTCACGCTTTTATGACTGAATTATACAGACATATTGGACATAATACAGATGTACCTGCTGGAGACATTGGTGTAGGTGCACGTGAGATTGGTTTTATGTTTGGAATGTATAAAAAATTAAACAACACTTTTACAGGTGTTTTAACAGGAAAGGGTCAGTCTTGGGGAGGTTCTTTAATTAGACCTGAGGCAACAGGTTATGGTACCGTTTACTTTGCAGAAAATATGCTCAAAACTAAGAACGATTCGTTCAACGGAAAGAAAATAGTTATTTCTGGATCAGGGAATGTTGCTCAATATGCAGCCGAAAAATCCATTGAACTTGGTGCCACTGTATTAACATTATCAGATTCGGGAGGCTACGTTTACGACAGTGAAGGTATTGGTACAGAGAAGTTAAAGTTTGTTATGAAGCTAAAGAATGAGAAGCGTGGTAGAATAAGCGAATATGTTGAAAAGTATCCGAATGCGAAATATTTTGCTGGTGAGAGACCTTGGGCGGTTAAGTGTGATATTGCTTTGCCTTGTGCTACTCAAAATGAGCTGAATGGCGAGGAAGCAAAACAATTAGTTTCGAATGGTTGTATATGTGTGTCTGAAGGCGCGAATATGCCATCTACCCCTGAAGCTATTCATGAGTTCCAAAAAGCACGAATTCTATTTGCACCTGGTAAAGCTTCAAATGCTGGAGGTGTTGCAACTTCAGGCTTAGAAATGAGTCAAAACTCATTGCGCTTAAGTTGGACGAGAGAAGAAGTAGATGCAAGATTAAAGGATATCATGGAAGACATTCACGATTCTTGCGTAGAATACGGTAAGAACGATGACGGATCAATAGACTACATAAGAGGAGCAAATATTGCCGGCTTTGTTAAAGTAGCCGATGCAATGTTGGCACAAGGTGTGGTATAATGAAAAGTACATAAAGATTCTAAAGTCTCTATTTTTTAATAGAGACTTTTTATTTTCTATCATATGATTAGCCGAATAATATCGTTACTATTAAATATATTTGAAAACTAATTGAAATTGATGAACAAAACGATTTTAAGATTAATTCTTATTGTATTGGCAATTCCTTGCTCTTCAAGGAGTCAGGAGTTTTCATCGCTTTGGCAAGGCCACTTTTCATATAATAATATAGTAGATGTTGTTGCGGGAAATAATACAATTTATGCCGCAGCAGAAAATGCTGTTTTTAATTTCGACCCAGCAACCAATGAAATAACTACAATTACTACGGTTGATGGCTTGTCAGGGCGCGAAATAACATCAATTTATTTTAGCAATAGTTTTGAATCTTTACTGATAGGATACAGAACCGGTTTAATTGAACTTTATTCATTAATTGATAACTCAGTATTATCAATTGTTGATATTCTAAACAAGGATAATATTACGCCAGATAAAAAGCAAATAAACCATTTTTACGAAAATGAAGGACTTGTTTATATATCAACAAATTTTGGCATTTCGGTTTATGATATTGAACGTCTAGAATTTGGAGACACCTATTTTATTGGAAATGGAGGGTCACAAATAGGCGTAAATCAAGTTTCCGTTTTAAATAATAGCCTCTATGCGGCTTGTGTAGATGGCACGGGATTAAAACGAGCTGATCTAGATAACCCAAATCTCATTGATTTTCAGCAATGGCAAACGGTGCTTGGAGGTAATTTCAGAACGGTAAATACATTTAATGATAAGATTTATTCCACAAGAACTGACAGACAGTTTTTTGAAATTGACGATGCAACAATAATCGAGCTATTTCAATTTGACACATTGCCGACTGATAGCAAAGTTCAAGATGACAATATAATTTTTACTACTAGTGATGAGGCATTATTATATGATGCCAACATTAATCTAGTCAATGTATTTCAAGCACCAGATGAGTACGTATCTAATTTTTCGTCTTCTACAAGTCTTGGTAATAATGTTTACATTGGCACCAATCTTTTTGGAATAATTAGTAGTCAAATAAACGATGGTGTAGAATATAACCAAATACTTCCTAATGGTCCTTTAGAAAACAATGTATTTAGACTTAATGCAACTACAGGAACCGTATGGGCTACATATGGCGAATTTACAGAAGCGTTAAATCCTTTTCCTTTAACGTCAAAAGGAATAAGTTATTTATATGAGGATGAATGGTTTAATATTCCATTTGATAGTGTGCTTGGCGCAAGGGAACTCAATGAGATTACGCCAAATATCTTCAATCCAAATCAGGTTTTTGTCAGTTCATATAAGGATGGTATTTTAGAACTGAATGATTTTCAACCAACCGAACTTTATAATCAAGAGAATAGTGGCCTAGAATCACTAATTATACCTAACAATCCAGACTTTGTAGGCATAAGGGTTTCAGCCGCAGAGTTTGACACAAACGGTTTATTATGGTCAATGACAAGTAGAGTAGATAGGGCCTTAAAATCTTACGACCCTACTACCGGGAATTGGCAAGGCTATAGTTTTTCAGATTTAATTACCAATCCACTTGGGGATGAAACGGGATTCTTTGATATGGAAATTGACAATAATGGTACAAAATGGATTGGTGCGTATTCAAATGGTCTTTTGGCCTATAACGAAAACATACCTAGTAGCCCACTTAGAAACATTAATTCCGAGTCACAAAATGTATTGCCATTTACCCGATTTACAGCGCTGGCTTTAGACAATAGAAACCAATTGTGGATTGGAACAACGAAAGGGTTACGGGTTTTGTTTAACACTATAGGTTTTTATGACGATCCAAACCCAACATTACGGTCAATTATCATTTTAGAGGAAGGAATACCCAAAGAACTATTAGCCAACCAAGGCATTACAGATATAAAGGTTGATGGCTCAAATAACAAGTGGGTTGGAACAGCAGATTCTGGAGTATTTTACTTTTCGCCAGATGGGCAAAATACGATCTATCATTTTACGATTGAAAATTCACCCTTACCTTCTAATACGGTCAATGATATTTCCATAGATGCCGATAATGGTATAGTTTATTTTGCCACAACACGAGGATTGGTGGCTTTCACTGCGGGCGGCTCTGCGCCAAAAGAAACATTGGATGAGGCTTATGTATACCCAAATCCAGTAAGGCCAGAATATGATATACTAGGGTTTAATGATCTTAATGATGTGAACAAAGGAATTAAAATTGCAGGGCTTACTGAACGTGTAAATATAAAAATTACTGACATTGAAGGTAACTTAGTAGCAGAAGCCCAATCTAATGTCAATTTAAGATCATCTCAAGCCAATTATAATTTTGCTATTGACGGAGGGACTGCGATTTGGAATGGCAAAAATTTAGCCAATTCAGTTGTTAGAACTGGTGTTTATTTAATCATGATTTCAGATCTAGATTCATTTGAAACTAAGGTGCTGAAAGTGCTAATTGTTAGGTGATATGGTTGCCTCAAACAATTGTATAGTTCTATCAAAAATTAAGTATGGCGATAACGATCTTATTGTTAAGTGTTTTACTGAAAAGCGTGGTGTAGTAAGTTACATTTTAAGAGGTGTGTTAAAATCAAAAAAAGGTCAGGCAAAAGCCATATATTTTCAACCGCTATCTCAATTAAGGGTTGAAGAAAACTATAAACCAAATCAAACACTTCATATTTTAAAGGAGGTAAAGTTCAGTTATATCTACAAAACACTCCACAACAATATTTATAAAAGTTCTATTGTTTTATTTTTAGCTGAAATACTAACAAATGTTCTAAAAGAGGAAGAACAGGATAAAGATCTTTTTAATTATCTCATACTTGCTTTTCAATACTTAGATAGCGAAGATAGTTTTTCAAATTTCCATCTTTTATTCTTGCTTAGATTAACCAGATATCTTGGATTTCAACCAGACGAAACCAATCCAAACCTTGCATATTTTAACCTAGAATCTGGAAATTTCGAAAATTCACCAGCGGGTGTTCACTCCATTTCAGGGGATAATTTAATCCTATTAAAACGTTTATTAGGCACAAATTTTGATACACTTTCAGATGTAAAAATAAACGCTAAACAAAGACACGATTTTTTAAACATGTTATTGCATTATTTTGAATTACATTTGGGAGGTTTTAAAAAACCCAAATCTTTGCGTGTGCTTAACGACGTTTTTCATTAAACCATTTTTTGTTAGACCTGATTAATGCTGATATCTTTAAAGTGAAATACTTTTATTACACCATCCTATTTATTGTATTTATCCTTCAGCCCATAGGCGCACAGACCATAACTGTAATTGAAGAATCTACAAATGAACCAATCCCAGGTGTTGCACTTTATAATCTAAAGAAAAAAAAGTCATTGGTTACAGATTTAAATGGTAAAGTCTCCATCGGTATTTTTGATGATAATGAAGTGATTTTTTTTCAAAACTTTCTATATAATAAAAGACAATTATTAAAGTCTGACATTATTAAAAACGGTTACGTAGTTGTATTAACACCGAAAGTTGAAGACTTAAATGAAATAGTACTATCTGCTACTAAATTTGAACAAAAAAAGACCGAGATCCCACAAACAATTAAATCGATTGGTGCGGAAGAAATAGCTTTTGACAACCCTCAGACTAGTGCAGATTTATTGGATAATACCGGAAATATTTTTATTCAAAAAAGCCAATTGGGAGGTGGAAGTCCAATGATAAGGGGCTTCTCAACAAATAGATTACTAATTACTATTGATGGTGTACGTATGAATAATGCCATATTTAGAGGTGGCAATGTTCAGAATGTGATCTCTATCGATCCACTTTCCATAAAAAATACTGAAGTAACATTAGGAGCCGGATCCGTTGTCTACGGTAGTGACGCTATTGGAGGCGTTATGAGTTTCTATACAAAAAAACCACAACTGTCATACAAAGAACAATCCTATATAACCGGAAGTTCCCTTTTACGCTATGCTAGTGCAAACAACGAAAATACTGGTCATTTTGATTTTAATATAGGATTCAAAAAATGGGCTTTTCTAACTAATGTGAGCTTTACTGATTTTGATGATTTACGAATGGGGCGACATGGACCTGAGGAATACTTAAGAAATCAATTTGTTATTAGAAGAAATGGAGAAGATATTATTGTTCAAAATGAAGAACCACTTATTCAAAAACCAACGGGTTACAGTCAGGTTAATGTAATGCAAAAAGTACGCTATGAACCCTCCGACAATCTAAATTTTGATTTTGGTTTGTATTTTACTTCTACTTCAGATTACCCTAGGTATGATAGGCTGCTTAGGCCTTCTTCGGATGGATTAAGATCTGCAGAATGGAACTATGGACCACAACAATGGTTTATGACTAATTTCCAGATTACCAAAACGAGTAGTAGCTCAAATCTTTACGACAAAATTCAGACAACATTAGCGTATCAAAATTTTAAGGAGAGCAGAATTGTTAGAAGTTTTCAATCACCTTTACGTGAAACACGAGAGGAGAATGTAAATGCTATTTCATTTAACTTAGATTTGGAAAAGGCATTAAGCGGAAAAACATCTTTATTTTACGGTGCCGAATATCTATTTAATCACGTTGGCTCAACAGGTATAGAAAGAGATTTGGATGAAAACACAAACGTACCAACTTTAACGCGATACCCTGATGGCTCAACTTGGCAGTCTGCAGCGACGTATGCAAGTCTAAAATATAAGCCCAATACAAAGTTCGTTTTTCAAACAGGTCTTAGATTTAATCATGTTCTTGCAAAGGCAAATTTTACGGAGAACAATGTGTTTCTGAATTTACCTTTTGAAAATGCCGAAGTCAATACGGGAGCCCTAACGGGAACGGCTGGAATTACTTGGTCCCCAAGTAAAATGATTCAGTGGAAATTGAATGCTTCAACTGCTTTCAGAGCACCAAATATTGATGATATAGGCAAAGTCTTTGATTCAGAACCAGGTTCTGTAGTTGTGCCAAATAATAATTTACAGGCTGAATATGCCTACGGAGGAGAACTCGGCCTGAAACTTAATTTTAATGATAATGTAGTGTTAGATTTGGCAACTTACTATACATTTTTAGATAATGCACTTATCAGAAGAGACTCAAATATTAATGGTGAATCAGAGATAATTTATGATGGCGAATTAAGTAATGTTCAAGCAATTAAGAATGCATCAAAGGCATGGATATATGGACTCGAAGCAGGTATCGTGATTAACTTTAATGACTATTTAAAATTACGATCCCAGTATAATATTATAGGTGGCACAGAAGACAATGATGGGATTGAAGTACCTGTAAGACATGTAGCTCCTAATTTTGGAAGAACACACTTGGTTTGGGAAAACGATAAACTTCAGGTAGATGGGTTTTTGGTGTACAACAGTACACTTTCATTTAATCAGTTAGCGCCTTCAGAATTTTCAAAGGACTATTTATATGCGACTGATGAAAATGGCAATCCTTATTCACCCTCATGGTACACACTTAATGTAAGAACCCAATTTCGATGGAATGATAAAATGAACTTAACGGCCAGTTTAGAAAATATTACTGACCAGCGTTACAGACCTTATTCTTCGGGAATTGCAGCACCTGGAAGAAACCTTATTTTGGGTATTAGGTATTTGTTTTAAAAAAAACCCGTACTATGAGAACGGGTTTTTAATTATTGCGAAAAATTCTATTGACGTTTAATAGCCTTTTTAGTAATGGTTTGGCCGTTGGAGAGCGTAACTCTTGCAATATATGCTGACTTTTTAAGATTATCCAAATTATAAACCATAGTGGTATCATTTCCATCTAGATTATAAACCGTTCTACCTAATAGATCAACTATTTGAATGTTTGTAATATTAAGATTAGCATTTATGGAAAATTGAACATCACCATTAGCAAGCTCAGTAATTGTTAATTGATTATTGTCTAAAGTAACATCATCATTCGAGAGCACTTCGGCATTGAAAAATATTTGGAATCTATCGTTAAAAACACCAGACTCCGAAGTAAAAGAATAATCCGATTCCTTCAAATTATGAATTGTATTTAAAAGGTTGTCTTTTAAGAATATAGGCTGGGTATTCATAAAATCTCCCTCTACTTGTTGGATAGCAATTGTATAAATTGTTGGTACATCAATTGACGTATTAAATCCTAAATCTATGATTTCATCTAATGATAAATCTGAAGTTGCTTTTCCTTGAATTACAAAATCCTTCTCAGTGTTCGGAATCATAGAAGATATTGAAGCAAATACTCCGGTAGCCATGTTTCTTGGTGAGTCATACGTATTTCCATCAAATTGTGCTGTTGCTCCCGGGACATAACCTACTAATATTTGGCTGGTTACACCATTGTCCGATGTAAGGTTTAACCATAATTTATTATGCTCCGTATTATTTCTAAAAAACTGATCGTTGGGTCCAGTAGATCTCATGGAATTATTAAAAACAACTTCAGATTCACTAATATCACCAGTTGTTGAAATAGGATTTGCCGCATCACTCATGGCAACAAAGAATCCTTGTCCAGAGGGGATGTAAGGATCTGGTGGATTGGATGCATTACCAGAAGTTGCTCCAGTGGAATTTATTGTTGCATAATCAGCACGTGTAAAGTTTAGTATTTCGTTACCATTATTGTTAGCATTGGCATCAGTATCATGAGACCAAAAATGGATATCACCTAAAATGGCACCAGTAGCAGGGTTTGCTGCTGTACTATTGAGATTAAAAAATGGCGTAATATCCACAGCTGATGGATAAGGATTACCAATAAAGTTCCAATTATTGTCATCTAATTCAGAGTTATTTCTGTAAACAGGAACGGTAATAACACCATTATTAAACGGGCCTTCAAAGGTATAATCATAACCCACACCAGGGAAATTAAAGATATCTGGTCTATGGGTTGAGGCATAACCCACGCCAGGTATCATCATATCCGTTCCATTCGCTAAGGTCCAATCATCACCATTGTCATCAATATCATCTTGTCCATCTACAGGCGTATTGTCGTTATTTGTTTCTGCAGTTGCGTCTAAATAATTTGTCGCATCAAAATAAAATCGTCGTATTGGGTTTCCTTCTGTTAACCCATTATCTATTGTTGTGCTTGCGGTAGGAGAGCTCCAATACGTGTACTCAAATGCAGTATCCATTATTGCAGTGGTTTTGGTAACTCTCATAACTCCAGAGCCACTAACTGTACTTAAATCATCAATTTGTACTACCGACCCTGCCGTGGCAACGTTAATTTCTCCATCAGCAATGATATTACTATCAACTTCAATAAAGGTATTATCTTGTACATTTAAAACAGCTCCTGAGTTTACAACTAATATACAAGTAGAGAAGCTACCATCAGTATTAGTGTTGTAATTACCATCAATAATTGCTGCTGTGTTCATATTTGGTAGTCCATTATCCCAAGCAGTTCCATTCCAAGTGGTATCACTAGTGCACTGTCCGCATGTGTAGGTACATCCACCAAGGACAAATGGGGTAGTATTCCTGATATTCCAATTAGTATCAGTGGAAACAGCAGCTAGAATTAGAGAAGGAACTGAGGTAACGGAACAATCATATTTTGCGTTATCTATTTCGTTAAGGTGTATCGCGTTTACTGCGTTGGTTAACGTGGCAGGCAATGCACTCGTATTAGCGTTGACCGCATCAGGCGCCCAGCCTAAAGCATCAAAATTAACCCCATATAAAAAAGTCGGTGTAGCATCTGGACCTTGATAAGCAAAGATTTGATCACCGTTAGCAGCTAATCCAAAACCAGCACTATCAGTAATAGATCCCACTGAACATGTAAAAGGCGATTGGTCGTCCACAATGATTTCTGTTCCACAAGGCAGGTCAGATGTGGCCGTCCATATAAGAGTACCTTCATTGTTTCTAAAACCTCCACCGGCAAACCATCCGTTATCAGTGAATTTTATTTCTGTAGTATTCGTAACATCTGTAAGTAAAACAAAGCTAAATTGATCTGGGTTGACTGAATTAAATCCTGTAATTACAACTTCACCAGCTGATAAAGTAGTTTGACCAAAAGAAATACTTATGCAAAAAACTAGGAAAACGAGGGATAGGTAATTTTTTATCATGAGGGTGATATTTAAATTTGGGTACAAAGTAATTTATATACCACTATAAAGATGCAAATTTAATTATAAAAATGGCTTATTTTTAGGTTGTGAATCTACAAAACACCTATACGGTCGATGAAGCGCAGAAAAAGATGGAAAATTTTTGCGCATATCAGGAACGTTGCCACAAAGAAGTTAGGGCTAAATTAAAGGAAATGAAGATGATACCACAGGCTATAGATACTATAATGGTGCATCTAATTGAGCAAAATTATTTAAATGAAGAACGATTTGCCAGAGCCTTTGTAAGAGGAAAATTCAGAATTAAAAAATGGGGTAAGAATAGACTAAAGCAAGAACTAAACCGGAGAGAAATTTCGGTTTACAGCATTAAAAAAGCTTTTGAGGAAATTGACGATGAAGACTATTATAAAACCCTTGATCAACTTGCCTTAAAACGAATCGCTCAAGTCAAAGAAAGTAATACCTACAAAAAAAGAAAGAAAGTAGCTGATTACCTTCTTTATAGAGGTTGGGAAAGTCACCTTGTTTATGATAAATTGCAGAAATACATAAAATAAAAAAGCCTTCTCATGGAAAAGGCTTTATCTTATGCTAAACAGTTTGTTTTATAAATTAAACGACGCACCTACACTTATAGTAAATTGGTTATGAAGTTCTTCCGCTGGAGATAAGTCGTCTGTATCGTATTTTGCGAAAGGTGTATTTAGTTCGGTGTAAATACCAAATCCATCCGTAAAAAAGTAGCGCATACCCAAATGACCACCAAAGTTCTTTAATCCAAAACTTAAACCAGGATAGACATCAAAATTTTCGTCAATTGCAAGTACATTTCCAATATTAGCATTAAATCTTGCTCTAAGATCAAAGCGGTCTGTGAAATCTGCATCAATACTATCTTCTACACCCAATAAATAAGTGGATGATAGCCCTAAAGAAATATTTTCACCAATTCCGTAGTCGTACGAAGCATTTAATCCTGAACCATTGCTCTGAAAATTAGCACCAACTTGAAATTTACTATCGTCCTTTCCTTTAAACGCTTGAGCATGGACTAATCCAAAAGACACCAAGGTTGTTAATAATATTAAGTTTTTCATAAGTAAGTTATTTTAAATCGTTGGCAAATATACAAATACCAATGAATTAGTGTATTAAATGCTATATAAAACGGTTCGTATTTTCAATTGCTTTTTCATTTTTCCAATCAATCCATTTCTGGCCTTTTAGTTTTCGCATGGCGTTATCATAATTTCGCATTAAAAATACATTGTAAATCGCTTTACCAAGGTTTTTAGGATTTCTAGCCAATGCTCTCAAACTCATTGAAAATCCGGGTGTAATATAGCGCATGTAATGCCAGTAACCTTCTGGCATGTACAGTACTTCGCCATGTTTAAGGTCACAGATCCATCCTTTGGCATGTTTTAAAGCTGGCCACTTTTTAAAATCTGGATTAGCAAAATTTATATCCTCTCTAGTGATTAATGAGTGAGGTATTTTATACAAATAGTTGTTTTGATCTTGATCGAATAGAATGCATTGCTTTTTACCTTCAAAATGAAAGTGAAATATATTTGCAAGGTCTATATCATAGTGCATAAAGGTGTAAGAATCTCGACCACCAAAAAATAGCATTGGAAGGCTTTTTAATAATCGGATTCCAAAGTCAGGATACTCAAAGTCTTTTTGTAGCTCCGGAATTTCTTTAAGGATATTCCAAAGAAAAATTCTGAATTTGGTAGGCTCACGTTTGAGCAAATCAATGTATTCGCTCATTTTCATTGTGGCATGAGCTTCGTTAAAACCATCTTTGTAGTCTACTGGTCTATCATCGTATAGTGGAACCGTTTTATCACCAGCGACTTTCTTCATGTAATCTAAACTCCATTTAGAATACGCAGGCCAGTCTTCAATAAAACGCTCTATCACTACAGGCTTTTGCGGTTTAAAATAGTGTTTTAAAAAGTCGGCCTTAGTTATGGTTTCAACACGAGGAATTTGCTGTAGGTTCAACTCCACTTTTTAGTTGTTTAAAAACCCAAAGTTAATAAAACGTTATGAGTTTTAATTAATTGTTTAAAATAAAGACCCACTAGGTTTCTAAACCTAGTGGGTCAAAAAAGTGTTTTCTAAAAAAGAATCTTATTTATTATCTGAATCTGCTTCTATATCGTCTGCATCCAATTCTTTTTTGTCCTTTCCTTTTAAATACTCAGGTAAATCCATACCAGCCATATTGAACATTTCTTGTAATGGAGGCACCGCTTTATACATGCCAGAGATAAAGTTTGAAGTAGAGGATTTCCCGTCTTTACCGTTGCCATTTTCCCATACGGTAACCTTATCAATTTTTATGTTTTTAATAGCTTCTGCTTGGGTTTTAACTAATTCAGGTAACTTATCAGCAATTAACAAGAGCACAGCGTCTTTAGAATTGTTTCCAGCAGCTTTTACTATTTCATCCAAACCAGCGGCCTGTTTAGTTAACACTTCATATAGTCCTTTTGCTTCTGCCTGTGCCTTGAATAATATTGCATCTGCCTCACCTTTTGCGCGTCTTCTAATACGCTCTGCTTCAGCTTCAGCATCAATCTCGACTTTCTTTTTATCAATTTCTGCAGGAACGATAACATCTGCCATTTGAGATGAGCGCTCACGTTCTGCTCTTGCCGCTTCAGCTTGTTGTTCTGCCGCATAAGATTCTTCCAACGCTTTTGCAGATTGTACTTTTTCCGCAGCAATAGCCACACGCTCAGCCTCCGCTTCGCGTTGACGACGCAAAGAATTCGAATTTGCAACTGAGATTTTTGCCGCATTTTCACCTTCTACAGCTTGTGCATTAGCCGCAGCAACTTGTGTTCTCTCATCTTGTACGGCATTAGCTTCACCAATAGATCCATCTCTCGTTTTTTCAGCTACTGATTTACGTGCCGCATTAATAGCGTGGGCTGCAGCTTCTTTACCAAGTGCTTCAATATAACCTGACTCATCAACAATATCTGTAATATTTACGTTGATTAGTTTTAATCCTACTTTCTTTAATTCAGTCTCAACACTCTGAGATATGTTAGTTAAGAATTTATCACGGTCGTTGTTAATCTCTTCAATATCCATTGAAGCTACAACTAAACGTAATTGACCAAAAATGATTTCTTTTGCCAATTCTTGTATATCTGGTAATCCCAATCCTAATAAACGTTCTGCCGCATTTTGCATTACACCAGGTTCAGTAGAAACACCGATGGTAAAACGCGATGGCACATTAACTCTAATGTTTTGTTTAGAAAGTGCATTTACTAAATTAACCTCAATAGAAATAGGTGTTAAATCTAAGAATTCATAGTCTTGAATTACCGGTATAATAAATGCAGCACCACCATGAATACATTTGGCCGATTGGCCACCACCTACCTTACCATACACTACGAGGATTCTGTCTGATGGACAACGTTTGTAGCGTTTTATTAAAATTATTAAAGTAAGTACAATAAAAAGAGCAACAAATATGAAAAGCATAGGGCCGCCAAAACCCTCCATATTCATGCTGTCTTGAAATAATAAGTTCATAGAAAAAAGTGTTATTTTAGATTAATAAATATTATTCGTTACTGATTAAATGCTTACCGCCAGCATCTAATTCTTTGTTTTTTGTTTTTATTGGTTCAATTGGTTTTCTTGTCTGGTCAACAATTAAAATACCATTAGATGTAACGTCCACAACTTTGATAATAGTACCTGATTTTAATTCGGTCAAAGAATCTGTTAAAGCATCTAATTCACGGATACTACCTTGAACCTTAACGCTCACTTTTCCCATTTTAGAGCGATCTGCACCAATGGTTAAATATACCTCTCCTACAGCATCGATTGCATTTTTGTATTTCAAAGTACCGCTATCAGATAATTTACTGATAAAGTAAAAAAGTGAAGCCATAATTAACATCATTAGTAGACCACTAACAACGGAAATTGTTATAGTAATTGGTTTTGAAAGACCAGCGTCCATACAAGCAATACCACTCCAGCCAAAAATGGTGAAAAAGGCCACAAGATTCTTAAAGCTTATAAACTGAAAACCAGCACCAACATCACCATCAAAATCTGCATCGAAATCGCCAACATCATCAGCATCTCCTCCCGTAAATGCCATAATCATAACAACAATGAAAACCAGTGAACCAATAATGGCAACTGCCCAATAAATTTGTGCTAAGAATTCTAAGTTTGAAAACCATTCTGTCATACGTCTGTGGATTTTTATTGCTTAATAAATATACGACCATTAGTGATTTTATTCACATTAATTTGAAAGTATATTAGTCACATTATTACCACCGGAATGACTAAGAAAGTTCAATGGTTTAAAACCTTGTCGAATAGGGAACTATTCAACTATGGAATATTACTTGTCTTATGATGGTTAAAAAGCGAAGTCGTATAAACTTTAACCCAATAAGCATGGGTAATGACTAACTCTCAATTAATAAGTAGTAAATAATAGAATTTTGTTACAATATCTCACAGAAAAGGATACTTTTTAATCAAAACTATATCTAAAACCAAAAAGTACATTACTTGGTGGCATGGGCACAAATCCTGTTTCAATATATTCTGCGTTAAATATGTTGCTTGCAGTTATGGTAAGCTCCATTTTCTTTAAGCGCATTACTAAAGAGGCATCCCAAACATTATAAGTTTGCCCAGTGGTTCTTTCGGCATATTTGTAGACAATATTCTGACGCACATTTTTAAACAATTGCGCATTAAATCGTGTGATATATTGATGCTTTAATGTATTTAGTGAGTAACGTGAAAGTTCTGGATTTTGTTCTAAAATATCATCATCTAGATAACTATAGCCAATGCCTAAAGTTTGATTAAAACCTTTAAGCTTAAAATTATAAGAAGCATCAAATTCAAGACCTTTGGTATTTACTTCTCTAATATTTGTAGCAGTAAAAATACCTTCTGTTGTGTTTGGTCTAATGTAATCTATGAGATTGTCAGCATCTCTATTAAAAACTGCGATAGAAGCAGAAATATTTTTAGAGAAGTATTTAACTCCCAACTCTTGTGCAAAGGCTTCTTCGGGTTCTAAATCAGGATTTCCGGCAGTTGCTGGATCACTATAGAACAAGTCGGTGTAGGTTGGTATTCTGTAGGTGTAACCAACATTACCATATAATCTAAAATCATCTGAAATAGAGTAGCCTATATCAATACCAGGAAATGCATTAAAATCAAAATCCGAGAAATAGGTCATTGCAACACCAGGCGTAATATCTAATTTGTTATCGGCAAGATTAAATTTATGTTCTAGGAAAGCTGTTGCCATAAATCTGTTTCTGTTACCTAGATTGTTGCTTCGTAAATAAATCTTAGAAAGATCAATACCAAAACCTGTTACACCGTATTTTGAATTATATGAGGCGTTTGCTTCTACACCAATTTTATCTGAAATATGAAAGTTTCTAAAAAATTCGGGTTCAAAGCGTCTTAATAAAAAGACGTCTTGATTACGTCTCCAATAAATTCTAGGCCTAACTTTAAAGTTTTCGTTTTTAAATGTAGTTGTAAATGCTATAAGACTATTCTGCGTTTCCTCATATTCATTAAAAGTCGGATTGGTAGTATAAAAATTTTGAGCACCAAACTTACGCTCCATGAATGTCGCAATCATGGTAATAGGTTGTTTACCTTCATTAAAAGTACTTTTAATAAAATAATTAGCATTGTCGTAATCAGAATTCGTTCTATAGCCTGCCGAGGTTACCCTACCAACATGTACGATATGTGACGAATTGTCTTGATCTAAACCTGCAGTTACATTGCCATTTAATTGACCAAAACTTCCTGTCTCAACATTTGTAGATAAGGTATTATTTAGTTTCTTTTTTGTCACAATATTTATTGCACCTGTAAATGCATTTTGACCGAATATTCGAGCTGCAGGGCCTTTAACAATTTCAATACGTTCAATAACTTCTATGGGTAAGGCTGCATTCATGGTATGATGACCAGTTTGTGCATCGTCCATTTTTATACCGTCAATTAACAGAAGTGTTTGATCAAAACCGCCACCTCTTATAAATAGATCGGCTTGACTACCACCAGTTCCACGGCGTCTTATATCTACGCCAGCAACTTGTTGCAATAAATCTGCAACATTAACTGCAGCACTATTTTTTATATCTGTTGCTGTAATGATATTTACTGTTCTAGAGTTTTCTCTAAATGGTATGTCTATACGGGTTGAGGTTAAAGTAATAGAATCTAAATCTTGTTGTGGTATTGATTGTGCTCCAATACTGGTAAGTACCGATAGCAAAAGTACCATCAGAGATAGGGTTTTATCAACGGTCATTTTATTAGTTAGTTTGTTGCCGCTAAGTTAGAATTATTTTATCGTAAAACTAGTCTTACAGTCTTCACATCGGTACTTGTATCTGGCGGTAAATGGTAATGTTCCTGTGACAAAACCAATTAAGAACGAAAAGAAGGATTTAAAATCTGAAATCGTTGAATATAGACTTACATGTTTGTTATTACAATTTGGGCAGGATACAAGACTGCCCTCGTTATCAATAGTATAGTTTGTAATTGAGTTTAAGATGTCTTTTGCCTTGTTTTTATCTCTAGCTAAAACCTTAAGCTTCACACCTCCAATGGCATTGCTAACTAATGGATCTGTATCAATGGTAATGTTGTCTCTAAGAAAGACCGGAATGCCTTCAGCTTCCAAACGGCCTTTTATGATCTGGGCTTCACTTGAGTAAGTGTATCGTGCAACGGTAACAAAAGTGTCTTGCATAGCATAAAGTTAATATTTTTTGAATAGTACAATTTCAATAAATATTATTGTTTTTCAATAATTTTTATATATTTGTTATCGATAAACAATAAATTTTGTTATGAGGAAATTGATTATTCTAAAAAGTTTGGTTGATTTTATTTGGATAGTGACCTGTATTCCAATGATTGGACTACTAGTTTTCTTTATAGTGTTTATGTTTATTGATCCGGAATCATTGCATCTTGTTTTTGATATGGATGAAGACTTTCTAAAGTCATCAAAAATTATGACACAGATTTTCGGACTTCTATTTGTGCTTCTATTTTTAATTGGCATTTATTGTATTTATCTCTTCAGAAAAACACTGCGCTATTTTCAAAAGGTTAAACCTTTTCACGATGAGGTGATTTTGAATTTTCATAAAATCGGTTATTTGCTGTCTGCGATTGGTTTGGTTGGTGCGATATTGATATTTGTTGCAAGATTAATCTTGAAAAACGAGTTTAAAATTAACCTTGGTCTTAGCCCATATATTTTACTGATTTGCCTTGGTCTGTTTTTTATGGTCTTAAGTGAAGTATTTAAAGTAGCAAAGCATGCAAAAGAAGAAAACGATTTAACTGTTTAATTATGACGAAGAACACACTGCTTAATATTGCAATTTTGATCTCTAGATTTTTAAAGGCTTCAATTATTATTGCAACGCTCGTTTTTACAACCTTATTTGTATATGTTCAGTTTGACAAAGAAACCTTTGCGGATAAAGAGATTATTTTAAGCGCTGATCCTAGTATTATGCGCGTTTCATATATAGAATCAACTGTTTGGAAAGAGGATACAAAGGATACTGATTATGATATGAAACCATATACTCTTGGTAAACTAAAAACTATATCTCTGTATCTAAATTATTTTAAGTTACTCATAATTGCTGTTTTGTTGTTTTTTATTTTAAGATCTTTTCAAACTATTATGCTATCTGTAAAAACTTTAAAAACCTTTAGTACAAAAAACACTAAACGATTCAGGCAAATTGCTTTCTCAATAGTTCTTATTACCATTTTTACAAGTTATAATGTATTACGCTTTGACAACGGTGAACAAAAGCTTACACATATATCCTTGACGCCTGTGATTTACATTATTTTGGCATTTATTATGGCAGAGATTTTTAAAGAAGGCGAGATTTTAAGAGAAGAAAACGATTTAACCATATAGTCATGCCAATTATTATAAACTTAGATAAGGTTTTAGCTGAGCGTGGCATGAAGAGTTATGAATTGGCTGAAATTGTTGGGATTACCACAGCTAATTTATCTATTCTAAAAACCGGAAAAGCTAAGGCGATTCGATTTTCTACACTCGAGGCTATTTGTAAGGCTTTAGATTGTCAGCCTAGTGATATTTTAGAGTATGTTGAGTATTAGTATTTAAAACAACGTGTCCTTTTGAACGGGTTCAATGATATAGGGTTGGTTGGTATCAATGTTGCGCTTATATAAATCACTGCTTACAGCATGTGCAGAAAATGGTTTCGTGGTCATACCAATTGCCATGAGCTCATTGACTTCTGGGATGCTTAAACCACGGTCTAACCAATCTTCAAAATAATGAGGGTCTAAAACCAGTGGCATGCGTTTACCTTTATTATGTACTTCCATAAAAAAGTCATCAGCATCAGTAGTGAGTATGGTTGCGCTTAATGTTTGCTCATCAATGTTGTTATAAAGTCCGGCAAATAAAAACACATCGCCTTCAGGATTCTCGTTGGAAGGCTGATAACAGAAATAGGGTATCGCTTTTCCATTTTCATGATGTGGTTCGTAAAAACCATCAGCTAAAATGAGGCAACGTTTATCTTCGGCACTGTTTCTGAAGGATGCCTTATTAAAAATACTTTCTGAGCGTGCATTTAAGGTATTACTCTTTTTTCGGAATGCTTCGGGATCATGAAGCGCCCAATCTGGTATTATTCCCCAACTTGCATCATATATGGTATCGGGTTCATCCATTTTTATGATTTGAAGATTTCCATGTGTAAATCCGTTAAGATGGTAATACGGTTTATAGGTAGAGCTTGCATCAAATTTAACTGCAATTTGATTGCGCAACTCCTTTTCAATCTTTTCCCGTTCTTTTCGTAATGCTGTTGAGTAACACATGATTCTAAGATAGTGATTTTCCTAATTATTGATGTCTATTGGCCAAAAGAGGTGGTGGTTCGCCCGTAAAAGGATTCCAACGGCTAATGGTTTTAGCTTCCATACCTGCTGCAGACATTATGGCTCTATCGCCATAACGTTCGCGCATTTTGTCCATGGCTTTGCTGAGGTTAAGCTGTATCTCGTTGTCTTCAAACAAGTTGATTTGATGACCACCTTCTACCAAATGACTAAACTTTACACCAATAAGCCGTACTAATAGTCTTCTATTGTAGAGTTTATTAAACAGGTCAAGTACAACAGGAATAATATTGTGGTCCATAGCACTATAAGGAATACGTTTTTGCTGGGTATAAGTTTGAAAATCGGAATACCGAATCTTAAACGTTACACAAGCAGTTAGCTTATTGCCACGTCTTAGTTGATAGGCTAAATTTTCTGCCATAGCAATAACCAAACCCTTTAGCTTGTGAACATTGGTGGTGTCTTGCCCAAAAGTACGCTCGGTAGAAATGGATTTACGTTCGTGGTATTGTATCACAGGACTATTGTCTATACCATTGGCCTTTTTCCAAATAGAGAGTCCATTTTTGCCTAGTACCTTATGCATGAGTTCCATAGGCATATCTTGGACAGTTTTAATACGTTTTACACCCAAATCGCAAAGTGCTTTGTAAGTAACATTACCAACCATAGGAATTTTTTTTACGGATAGTGGTGCCAAGAAGGGTTTTTCGGTACCTGTGGGAATTCTTATTTCGTTGTTAGGCTTTGCTTCACCTGTGGCAATTTTTGAAACGGTTTTGTTAAGGGATAGTCCAAAAGAAATAGGCAGTCCTGTTTCTTTAATGATACGTTGGCGCAATTCTGAAGCTAATTTATGGCAACCAAAAAACTTATCCATTCCGGTAAGGTCTATATAAAACTCATCCACAGATGTTTTTTCGTAAAGTGGTACGCTTTCTTTTATAACATCAGTCACATTTTGTGAAAACTTGGTGTAAACACCAGAATTACCCCTAAGTATAATGGCCTCTGGGCACAGTTGTTTTGCCATACGCATTGGCATAGCAGAATGCACACCAAATTTACGCGCTTCGTAACTACAAGATGCTACAACACCTCTGTCGCTGGTACCTCCAATCAGTACAGGTTTACCGTTAAGCCGACTGTCTAATAAACGTTCGCAAGACACAAAAAAGGTGTCTAAATCCATATGTACTATAGATCTATTTGTGTTCATATTTTGCTTTAAGGTCTTTAAAACTCTTCTTTCTTTGAAATGTTGGATTAGATGAATTAATAGAATAACGTGGGTCTTCAATAACCGCTAAGCGTTCAAACTTTGAAACTTCAATAGACACACAGTCAAACTCTATCATGACCTTACCAGTAATTTCGTAAACACCCTTTCCTCTAAAAGGATATTTGTTGGCAATTGGTGGAAAATGAACCGTATCTATAAAATCACCATCTCTGTCTAAAAATGTGCCGAAATACATGCGCTTTCCATTAGACGTGCTTGTGTTTTTAGTAGTGACCAAATAGCCTTCAATTTTTACATATTTTCCTTCAAGTTGCTCTAAATGCTTAGCGCGTAGCTTACTTGTAGATGGTACTTCTAACAAGTGAAATGGATTACATAGCGGAAAACCTAACAATTCAATTTCATCAAACGCATTTTCTAATGCAGTACTCGGCAGTTCGGGTGTATTGTAGCTAATCTGTCTTGTCTTAAACAGAGTCACTACATGGTCTTGCACTACAGTTTTGCTGATTTTTAGATGTGCTTCCCAAAGTAGTTCGCGCTTATTGATTTTTGTAAACCGAAAGGCATTGATTTTAATTAAGATGCTGATTTGTTCTATGGAAATAGGAACCCGCTCTATAAAATCATCAAGTGATTTAAAGGCTCCGTTTTGCTCACGTTCTTTTAAAATACGTGCTGTGGTTCTAGACTCAAACGATTGCAAAAACATAAACCCTAGATAAATAGTATTGCCTCTAATAATAGCTTGGTTGTACGAGCTGTTTATACATGGTGATTCTATTACACCATTATGCATTCTGGCTTCGTGTACATAGAGTTCTGTGCTGTAAAACCCACCAAAATTATTGATGGTAGCTGTCATATATTCCAGTGGATAGTAAGCCTTTAGAAAGAGACTTTGATAACTCTCCACAGCGTAAGATGCCGAGTGTCCTTTGGCAAAAGCATAACCTGCAAAACTTTCAATCTGTCGCCATATTTCTGCGGTGAGCTCTAAAGGTTTGCCGTCGTTTTTACAATTATCAAAAAATTGCTGTTTTACTTTTAAGAATTCTTCTCTAGATCTAAATTTACCAGACATGCCACGACGTAACATATCGGCTTCACCAAGTGTGAGTCCACCAAAATAATGCGCTACCTTAATTACGTCTTCCTGATACACCATTACGCCATAAGTTTCTGGCATAATATCTAAGAGTACAGCAGGTGCATCTTTTCGTTTTTCAGGATGTCGACAACGTAAAATGTATTGACGCATCATGCCAGATTTGGAAACGCCAGGCCTTATCACAGAGCTTGCGGCCACTAAACCAAGGTAGTCGTCTACTCTCAGTTTTTTTAAAAGCATGCGCATAGCTGGCGATTCTACATAAAAACAACCAATGGCTTTGGCATTTTTAAGCAGATATTTTATGCGTTCATCTTCCTTAAAACGTTTAATATCATGAATATCTACAGGTGGTTGGCCTTGATAGTTTTCATTAATAATTTCTACAGTCTCTTTTATTTTTCCTAGTCCACGCTGACTTAAAATATCAAACTTATACAAGCCGATATCTTCGGCAACAACCATATCAAATTGTGTGGTAGGAAACCCTTTTGGCGGCATAAACGTAGCACCATAGTAATGGACTGGCTTCTCAGAGATTAAAATACCACCTGCGTGTATGCCCAAATAATTAGGGAATCCTTCAATATATTGGCTGTATTTAAGCACAAGTAATGATAGTCGATCTAGATTTTTTACATTAAATCTTCCTCGTGTTAGCATATCCATTTCGGATTTTGGTAGGCCGAAGACTTTGCCCAATTCTCTAACAGATGCTCTATATTTAAAAGTATTGTATACTGTGATGAGCGCTGTATGTTTAAAGGTTTTGAAGATGAATTGAGTAATATCGTCTCTGTCTTTCCATGAGAAATCAATATCAAAATCAGGTGGATTTTGTCTAAAGAGATTAATGAAACGCTCAAAATAGAGGTCAAGTTCAATAGGATCTACATCTGTAATACGCAATAAGTAGGCAATGATACTATTGGCGCCACTACCACGGCCAACATAGTAATAGTCCTTGTTACGTGCATATTCTAAAATCTTCCAGTTGATTAAAAAATAGGACACAAAGCCTTTTTGCTTTATAATACTGAGTTCTTTTTCTATGCGGTTGTAGATTTTAGAATCCACACTGTTTCCATAACGGTAAGGAATCCCTTTATAGGTGAGCTTTTCTAAAAGTTCATAATCAGAATCTGCATTTTCAGTAAGGAACCGTTGATTTTTAGGTATTGGATTTTCAAAATCGAATGTAATTGAACAATTATCCAATAAGTCCTCTGTATTATTGATAAGGCTTGGAAATTCTGAATATTGGTCACACAGCTCATCATAAGGCAACATTTTATCATCTTCACTGCCTTCTTCAGATTTAGGAAGCTTGCTCAATAAGGTGTTATTGTCAATAGCGCGTAATAAACGATGTGTATTAAACCCTTTTTGATTTTGAAAAGACACGGTTTTTAAAATCACTAATTTTTCCCGGTGTGTATTCCATTTAGAAAATTTTAATTGGTTGAGGTCTTTAGGTGTAATGCCTAAAAATTCGTTTTGCTTAAGTTCAAAATGCTTCCCTTTTTGGTATGGGTAAATCACAAAACAATCTTCTAAAATGTCATCTGGTCGTTCAGGGATTTTTAAATCGTGATTATGAAGAAATTGAGACAGATAATTATTTATATTTTGAAAACCGTCGTTGTTTTTTGCAATTAAAATAAACTCTTGTTGTGCTTTGTTTCTAAAATCCACGCCAAGAACCGGTTTTACCTTGTATTTTTTTGATAAGCGGACGATATCCAAGCATGCTGAGGTTGTATTAATGTCTGTCAATGCTAAGGTTTGCACGCCATTTTCCGAAGCAATAGCAAGCAATTGCTCAGGTTTTATGGTGCCGTAACGCAGGCTGTAATATGTATGACAGTTTAAATACATGGGACTAACAAAATTAGCTACTATTTGTAGTATTAATTGCTTATATTTGTAGCAAATGATGTTAAAATTATTTTGAATGAAACTCCATAATGGGCATTTGGCAGGAAACGGTCAATACCCATCGAGACAATTAAATTGCTAACCAATAAGTTATAGTGAAACTTTAAATAGATGAAACCCATCCAATCTAATATTAAGCATCTCAGAGCTTTAAAGAAACTGTCTCAAGAACACTTTGCGGACGACTTGGGATGGTCGCGTTCTATGGTTGGCTCTTATGAAGAAGGACGAAGCGAACCACCAATTGAACGCCTTATAGATTTATCGAATTATTTTAATATTCCTATAGATATCTTGGTACGTAAAGACTTGCGAAAGGCTAAAGATACCTCGTTTATAGAGATAGGGAATAAGCGTGTTTTGTTTCCGGTAACGGTTAATGAGAATAATGAAGATCTGATAGAGATTATACCTGCAAAAGCTTCAGCAGGTTATTTATCTGGCTATGACGATCCGGAATATATAGAACAGCTTCAAAAGATAAAATTACCGTTTCTGCCTACGGGAACGCATCGTGCCTTTCCTATAAAAGGGGATTCTATGTTGCCTGTTAAAGACGGTTCGTTTGTTGTGGCAAAATTTGTTGAAGATATTAACGACATCAAAAACGGAAGAACATATATTGTTTTAACTAAAGACGACGGTTTAGTATACAAACGGATTTACAGTACAGAGGATAATAATGCGCTATTGTTAAGTTCGGATAACAAAGCTTACAAACCGTATTTGGTTTCTAAAGACACTATATTAGAGCTTTGGGAATTTACCTGTTGCATTAATACGCAAGAGTACGATGAAAAAGAGTTGAAACTAAGCAGTATCATGACCCTATTTCAAGAACTTAAAGTAGAATTGGAAGCCGTAAAGCAGTTGTAGTATGAAACAGACTATAAAATGGGGAATTATTGGATGTGGCGATGTTACCGAAATAAAAAGTGGACCAGCCTATAAAATGGCAGAAGGCTTTGAATTGGTGGCTGTAATGCGTAGAAACCTTAAGTTGGCTAAGGACTATGCAGAAAGACATAATGTACCGCGTTTTTATAATGATGCTGATGAATTGATTAACCATCCTGAAGTGGATGCTGTTTACATCGCGACACCACCAGACACACATCGTTATTATGCATTGAAAGTAGCAAATGCTGGCAAAATATGTTGTATTGAAAAACCTATGGCACCGAGTTATGCAGAATGTCTAGATATACAAACTACTTTCGAAAGACAAAACCTTCCTCTATTTGTAGCCTATTACCGTAGATCATTACCACGATTCAACAAAGTGAAATCCCTTTTAGAAGAAAAAGCGATTGGTGATGTAAGACATGTGAGTTGGTATTTAAGTCGTACACCAAGCACTTTAGATACATCTGATACCTACAATTGGCGAACCGATGGCAAAATTGCACCAGCAGGTTACTTTGATGATTTGGCTAGCCATGGGATAGACCTATTTGCCTACTTATTTGGGAATATTACATGTGCTAAAGGAGTGTCAGGAAACCAACAGAATCTATATACTGCCAAAGATATTATTTCAGGATCATGGGAGCATGAGTCTGGTGTAGTTGGAACAGGCATGTGGAGTTTTGGAACGTATAAAAGAGAGGACAAGGTGCGAATCATTGGAAGTGAAGGTGAGCTATCATTTTCAGTTTTTGGAGAAGTACCGATTGAGATAATAACCAAAAACAAAACCGAACAAATCACCATAGAAAACCCAAAGCATATTCAGAAGTTTCATGTTGCGAATATGGCTAAACATTTAAGTTCCGATTTTCAACATCCTTCAACTGGTGCAACCGCAACTCATACAGCTTGGGTTATGGATAAGATATTAGGTTAATTTTCTGATTAGATTTATCGGATCTAAGGGAAAAACGGGTGTCTAATTAAACAATAGTATTATGTTACGTGCAGTTATATTAGATCTGTTTTTTTAAAATACGAATAGAGATTAGCAGGTTTGGTCAATGGTAAACATTTGGTAATCAATCAAAAAAATTACATATGTTAAGGAAAAGTTAAAAAAAATTGGTATATTGGAGTCAACTAACTAATCATCTAATATTATGAAAAAGCTAAACCAAGATTTTCGATATTCCAGATTTTTTGATTTTATTACTCTATTAGCCATTGTTTTGTTTCTTGCATTTTTTGCACAATCAATTATTTCAGTAATGGGTGCATTTGCAACAGAGACCTATACAAATACTATGGGACAAATGGCTTCAACCATGCCAGTGCCATAAAAAAAGCGCATGTTAGTAACATACGCTTAGCTTTTACAAAACCTCAGGGATTATTTAATCTGCGAGGACAATTACCTTATTGTCTTTCATTTCGATTGTACCTGAATTTATAGCTAACCAGACACCACGGTCTGACTTAGTAAATTTATTTTTGATATCTTCTTTTAGTTGAATGTCCTTACTATTTACCTTTACATGACCTTTTTTTAGAATGGACACGATTGGTGCGTGATCTTGTAACATTTCAAATTCACCATTAACACCAGGAACAGTAACAGAATCTACTTCTCCACTAAATAATGTTGCCTCAGGCGATACAATTTCTAAGTACATAAGCTCAAAATTTAAGATTAAGCTTCAGCAAGCATTTTCTCTCCAGCTTCTATAGCTTCTTCGATAGAACCCTTAAGGTTGAACGCTGCTTCTGGTAAGTGGTCTAACTCACCATCCATAATCATATTAAACCCTTTAATGGTTTCTTTAATATCTACTAGTACACCTGGTATACCTGTAAATTGTTCAGCAACGTGGAAAGGTTGCGATAAGAAACGCTGTACACGTCTAGCTCTAGATACAGCCAATTTATCTTCTTCAGACAATTCTTCCATACCAAGAATTGCAATAATATCCTGTAATTCTTTATAACGCTGTAACAACTCTTTTACACGCTGTGCGCAACTGTAATGTTCATCACCCAAAATTTCTGGAGTAAGTATACGAGATGTTGAGTCTAATGGATCCACAGCTGGGTAAATACCAAGCTCAGCAATTTTACGAGATAATACTGTAGTTGCATCTAAGTGAGCAAAAGTTGTAGCAGGAGCAGGATCCGTTAAATCATCTGCAGGTACGTAAACCGCTTGAACCGAAGTAATAGAACCTTTTTTAGTAGATGTTATACGTTCTTGCATCGCACCCATTTCTGTCGCTAAAGTAGGTTGGTAACCTACCGCAGATGGCATACGACCAAGTAATGCAGAAACCTCAGAACCCGCTTGCGTGAAACGGAAGATATTATCTACGAAGAATAATACATCTTTTCCTTGTCCGTCGCCAGCACCATCACGGAAATATTCTGCAATGGTTAGACCAGATAATGCTACACGAGCACGTGCTCCAGGAGGCTCATTCATCTGTCCAAAAACGAAAGTTGCTTTAGATTCTTTCATCACCTTTTTGTCAACTTTCTCGAGATCCCATCCGCCTTCTTCCATGGAATGCATAAAATCTTCACCATATTTAATAATACCAGACTCTAACATTTCACGTAATAAATCGTTTCCTTCACGTGTTCTTTCACCAACACCAGCAAATACAGAAAGACCACCGTGGCCTTTTGCAATGTTATTAATTAACTCTTGGATTAATACTGTTTTACCTACACCTGCACCTCCGAACAATCCAATTTTACCTCCTTTAGCATAAGGCTCAATTAAATCAATTACTTTAATACCCGTGAATAATACTTCAGTAGACGTTGATAAATCTTCGAACTTAGGTGCTTGTCTGTGTATTGGAAGTCCATCTTCGTTAGTTTTTGGTAAATTTCCTAAACCGTCAATGGCATCACCGATTACGTTGAATAAACGCCCATATACATCCTCGCCAATTGGCATTTGGATTGGTGCACCTGTCGCAAGAACTTCTGTACCTCTACTTAAACCGTCTGATGAGTCCATTGCAATAGTACGTACTGTATCTTCACCAATGTGAGATTGTACTTCAAGTACCAATATTGAACCATCTGGTCTTTTTATTTCTAATGAATCATAAATCTTTGGAAGTTCTGATCCAGAAGCGAATTCTACATCGATTACCGGACCAACAATTTGTGCAACTTTACCTGTAACTTTTGACATTACTTAATTGTTTTTGTTTTGCTATGTTTTAAATCTGAAAAACAACGTGTTTTTCGCGCTGCAAAGATATAGTTTTATTCTAAAAAACTGTCGATTTTGAAATAAAAAAAACACGCTTTCATAAAGCGTGTTTATTATAAAAATATTTAGCCAAGGTTATTGCAATAAAGGCGAATAATTAGTTATATAATCGTCTGCCTTTGCCAGGTTACCAGATGCCTCAAAATTTGACCCATAGGTTGTATCAATAGCTTGTAAAAATGCATTAGCCATTAAAGCATAACCGCGAGATGTAAGATGTATTCCGTCTAGACTTACAAGTCCGCCAAATACTAAATCAGTAGTATGAATAAAATCATCAAATATAATACCTGTACTTGCTGCTTCTTCTAAAATAGCATTTAAGTCAACTAAAGCTAAGCCATTTGTACTAGCCACGGAAGATATGGTTGCGTTATAGGCGTCTGTAGCAACAGCTATTTCCATTTGCTCTTCAGGTACTAAAGACCATTTGTCCTCAAGCGGTAATGTTACGCCTTCTGCAGCAAACTGGTCTGCAGTTGCGGCCGGAATACCTTGAGATTGCAAAAACAATGAAAATTCAGAATTGACAGTCCCAATTACAGATGAGCTAGGCAAAACAAAAAGATCATCAGGAGTTGCTTGTCTCGCCTGTCCATAAACTAAACCTAGTAATCCTGCCACTTGAGGCGCTGCTGCTGCTGGTAAACCAAATTGAGTAATAAATGCTGGAAATTGAGGATTACCAAGCAAGGTCTGCGTAATTAATGCCGAGATATTATCAAGATTTTCATCGACAATAACAACTGCATTAGCCTGGCTGTCTGAAAATACCACAGTACGTGTGGCCGCATCGTCAATAGCACCTTGAAATTCTAAAAACGCATAGACATCATTAAGCGCGCCATATAAAGTGTTCAAAGTTGGAATTAACGGTCCAAAGGCTGGGTTTGATGGTTCTAATGGATTGTGTGGCACTGTTGTAAAATGTGATAGACTCGTTATGTCTGGTAAATTACCAATGACACCCTTTGCACCGTTGGCTGTCATACCAGCTACTATTGCATTTAGTGAAGCATCAAATGTTGCCGAATCCGTAATTGGATTTGTTCCGTCTCCACCAGATGTAGCGTATCCCAAAACATCATTTCCTCCTATTTCAGAAATTGAAAAGAAAGAAGGGTTTTGCGCAAGTGCTAATTCCAAGATTGTTGCATTTGGTGCATTACCAGTAACACGTACTGCATATGGATTTGCAGCCGCAGGGAAATTAGAAATGTTTCCGTAACCAGGAGCTACTAAATGGAAACTTTTTGCACCAGGTATACCCAAGTTGTTAAAAGGTCCAGTAGGGTTATTTAAGACAATATCAGTACCAACGGTTACAGGCCCAATAATTGATTCTAAACCCACCGGTCCTGCACCACCAAAAACCAATCTTGGATCTGCAATTCTCGTACCACCAGCTGCTAAGCCACCAAAATTGTCGCTAACTAATGGTTGTGTAAATGTTCCTCCTCCAGTCAATGCAAATTTATCAGCCATTATCTTTGGGAATGAGTTTTCTTGAGCGGCAAGAAACACCGTGCCATCACTAAATCCCGCCGTAAATGAAGCACCCAGAGCTACATAGTTCGTAAAATCTGCACTTCCCGCCGTTAATTCGGGTAATGGCTCAGTATCTGTATTACCTCTATTTCTAAGATCATCTAAAGTATCATTCTCACACGCTAAAATACCAATAGCTAAGAACGAAAGTGCTATATATTTTAAGTTTTTCATTTTCATTTTAATTATAAGTTATTGATAGTTATGGATGCGTAGTACATAGATCCTATGAAACCCGTTCCAAATGCTGTAAAATACTCATCTTGTAGCAAGTTTGTAGCACCTACTTTTAGAGTCGTTTTTAAGCTTGGAATTCTGTAGTTTATTTGTGCATCTAATACACTATAAGCAGGGACTTCACCATCTCCAAAAGATGCTTCCCAGAAGAAATTGTCACTCCATCTCCAAGATGTGTTAAATCCAAAGTTTTTGAATAATTCAGTTTTGCCAAAAGATAATTTAACCTTGTGCTCTGGCGTGTTAAAGTTTGTTCTAAAATCTGGATTTGCAGCTGTATCAAAATCTAATCGTGCATAAGTGTAGTTAGCGCTTAAATCAAAACCATCCAATACTTTAGTCGAAACTTGTATTGCTGCGCCATATGAATTTACTTCTTCGTCAGCATTTGTATACGTTTGGTATGCTTGGAAATCACCATTTGCAATTGCTGCTACGGCTAACGGCACACCATTTGGAAGGGTTTGTGTCAATTCTACATCTCCGTAAAGTGGTGCAACTACAGTTTCGTTTGCTAGGAAATCTTGATACGAGTTATAGTAAGCAGATGCATCTACAATAATATCGTCAAACTTACCTCTATATCCTAACTCGAAAGAACTTACCTGCTCTGGTTGTGCAAGGTTTGAATTTGCAATTTCTAAATCTGCAGGATTGCCTGAATTTGCAAAACCATTTAGAACTGAATTTGCAAAGAACGAGTTATTATATGCTGCGGAGGCATCTCTAGTTATAGTCTCGGTACCTGGCGCAAGACCCAATATCTGAGCACCAGCAGCGCTAATATCATAATTTCTAATATCTCTTTCAGGATTATCAAAAGCACCACCCACTAAAATGGCTCGACCAACATTTAAACCGATGTATAAATCTTGTGTGGTTGGATTTCTAAATCCAGTCTGGAATGAGGCTCTAATGTTGTGGTCTTCATTTATGGTGAAACCGGCAGATAATCTTGGCGAGAAGAAGCCATCAAACAATTCGTTTTTGTCGTAGCGTACAGAACCTGTTAATTTAAGTTCTACACTTTCAGAGAGTTCTAAAGATCTTTGTAATTGTGTGTACAATCCAAATTCATCATAATTGATTGGTCCATCAACATCAGTGTAAATTGTTCCAAAAGAGTTAAGGCTGTATCGTCTAACCGATCCACCAACCTGAATTTCTGCAAAATCCACTAAATCACCAAAATTGTAATTGAAGTCTCCATGATAAATTTTAGAATTATCTTGGAATCTAGAGCCTGTGGTCAAATCAGGATCGTTTGTCACTCTATCAAACACACGTTGAAATTCTGGTGTGCCAGGTAAAAGGCGACCCGTATCTGCAGCCTGTCTGGCAGCCACATGCGCCGCTTCGTTTGTCGCACCACTTAACGTGGCGCCAGCATATGCAGCGACATACTCACCAAACCAAGTGTTGTTGTCTTTCCATGCATTGTTAATATTAATACCAGTAAAGACCATGTCGTAAGAATCACCTGCTTTATCTTCAGTGATGTAACCTCTTACGAAGAAGTTGTCATTTCTAATTTCTAATTTATGCTGTTGTAAGAAGAAATTCTTAATGTTGTAGCGGTTAGCACCTTGGTATATAGTATTACCAGAACCAATTTTACCTACATATTGAATTTCAAAATCATTTTCCCACGGACGGAAATATAATCCCCAATCTGCTTTGATACTTTCAGCATTGTAGTTTGTAAGATCTCTTTCATTATAACCTGTTCTACTTACATCTACAGACGGCACTAGGCCTGAAATACCAGCAGGTGCCAAGCCTAAACTCTCGAGTGTTTGGGCAACATCATTAATATTTGTACTTACTTCATCACCATAAACGTTTATACCGTCATAATCGATATCTGCTCTGGTAAGTCCACGATTTAATTTATCTTCCTCACTCACAGCAGCCCAATCGGTTCCTTTTAAATAACCAAAATTAACTTTAGCCGCAAATTTCTCGCTGAACTTGTATGCCATACGAATTCCTAAATCGGTATATTCATTATCTCCGGCAGCCTCTTGCGAAGTAATCCCTCGTTTAACATAACCGCTTATACCTTGAAAATCAAATGGGTTTTTACTACGCATAAAAAGAATACCATTGAATGCGTTCGCACCATAAAGTGCAGAGGAAGCTCCTGGAAGTAATTCCACGCTTTGTACATCTGTTTCGGTCATACCTAATAAATTACCAAGAGGGAAGTTCAATGCTGGAGCAGAATTATCCATCCCATCTACAAGTTGCATAAAACGTGTATTTGCGAATGTTGCAAATCCTCTGGTATTTATAGATTTAAAGGTTAAACTATTTGTGTTTATGTCAACCCCTTTTAAATTTTCGAGGCCATCATAAAAATCTACTGATGCAGTGTTTTTGATTTCTTTTAGACCAAAACGTTCTACAGTAACCGGTGATTCAAAAATACGCTCTGGAGTTCGAGAAGCAGATACAACAACTTCATCTAATTCGTTACCTTCAACTAATGAAACATCAATTGTTAGATTGTTTGCGGTAATTTCAATAGTTTGATCTTGAAATCCAGTATATGTTACACGGATTGAAAAAGGAGGGTCTTGATTTACAGTAAGTACATAGTTACCGTCAAAATCCGAAGATGTACCGGTAGATGTTCCTACAACAACAATATTGGCTCCGGGTAGGGGTAGGCCAGTATTGTCGGTAATTTTACCTTTTACTGTGGTTTGCGCAAAAGAAACCACACAAAAAAGCATTGCAAAAAGCTTTAGAGTTGTCTTCATTTTAGAGAATTAGTTAATTATTTAGAGTATTGATTGGGCAATTTAAATAAATCTGTTTAAATGCAATAAAAAATTCTTAAAAATATGTGCCTGTATTACATGTTTAATGAACAAAAGGCCTCTAATTTTGAATAATTCTTAAAATTAGAGGCCTTTTTTAAATCTATTGTATATCATTTACTCCACAGTAACAGACTTTGCTAAGTTTCTAGGTTGATCTACATTTTTACCTAGCATCACAGCAATATGATAGGATAACAATTGAAGTGGAATTGTTGTGAGTAATGGTGTTAAACATTCAATAGTTTCAGGTACTTCTATGACATGATCAGCAAGTTCCTTAACACTTTTATCACCTTTTGTAACTATTCCTATTATTTTACCTTTTCTTGACTTTATTTCTTGAATATTACTAACTACTTTTTCATAGTGTCCTTTTTTGGTAGCAATAACAACAACTGGCATTTGTTCATCAATTAAGGCAATTGGTCCGTGTTTCATCTCGGCTGCAGGATATCCCTCAGCGTGGATATAAGATATTTCTTTAAGTTTCAGTGCGCCTTCAAGCGCTACGGGAAAATTAAAGCCGCGTCCTAAATAAAGGAAGTTTTTGGCATCCTTGTAAATTTCAGAAATTGCTTGTACATAACCATCTGATTTAAGAGCTTCCTCTACCTTGGAAGGAATGGTCTCCAATTCAATTAAATGATGTCTAAATTCCGAGCTTGAGATTGTTCCTTTTGCTCTTGCCAATCTTAAGGCCATTAATGTAAGAACTGTAATCTGCGTTGTGAATGCCTTTGTTGAAGCAACACCAATTTCTGGACCTGCATGTGTATAAGCACCAGCATTAGTTTCTCTTGCGATGGATGAGCCGACAACATTACAAACACCAAATACAAAGGCGCCCTTGGACTTAGCCAATTTTATTGCTGCTAGCGTATCTGCTGTTTCTCCTGATTGGGATATTGCAATAACAATATCTTTCTCCGTAATTACAGGATTTCTATATCTAAATTCCGATGCGTATTCAACTTCAACAGGAATCCTAGCAAGATCTTCGAAAATATACTCTGCAACTAAACCAGCATGCCATGATGTACCACAAGCTACAATGATGATACGATCAGCGGCTAAGAACTTTTTCATGTTATCCTCAACACCCGCTAATTTTATCATGGCTTCATTTGTTAGAAGCCTACCTCGAAAAGTATCTAATATGGCACTTGGTTGCTCATATATCTCTTTGAGCATGAAATGGTCATAACCACCTTTTTCTATTTGCTCGAGATTTAATTTTAGTTCTTGCATGTAAGGATCAACAAGTGTGTCGTCCTTTATTTTACGCACTTTGACTTCTTTATTTCTTCGGATAATCGCCATTTCTTCATCTTCAAGATATATGGCATTTTTTGTATATTCTATAAAAGGTGAAGCATCACTAGCAATGAAAAACTCGTCCTCACCAATACCAATGGCAAGTGGGCTTCCGAGTCTTGCAACTACAATCTCATTAGGTTTACTCTTATCAAAGACCGCGATGGCATAAGCTCCAACAACTTGATTTAAAGCAATTTGTACAGCCTTACCTAGCTTTATATCTTCATTTTTCTTTACGTCTTCAATAAGATTTACTAGTACTTCAGTGTCAGTATCAGATTTGAAAACGTAGCCTCTTTTACTTAACTCTTTTTTAAGTGTATCATAATTTTCGATTATTCCGTTATGAATAATCACAAGATCACCTGAGTTCGAATAGTGTGGGTGAGAATTAATATCATTTGGAACACCATGTGTAGCCCATCTCGTATGGCCAATACCCAAAGTTCCTGAAGTAGATATTTCGTCTTCTAGTTTATTTCTTAAGTCTGAAACTTTCCCTTTTGTTTTAGAAAGTTTAATATTAGTGCCGTCGTATAGTGCAATACCAGCACTATCATACCCTCTATATTCAAGTCGTTGAAGGCCTTTAATTACAATGGGATAAGCATCTCGATGCCCAATATACCCTACAATTCCACACATAGGTTAAAGATTTAGTTATTTGGTTCCGTGTAATATATTTCTAAATACACTTTTTTGGTTTCATCCTCAGTATTATTACCATGTAAAACTGTGCCACGCGGACTTAGAACCGAGCTGAGAGGTGAAGTTAAATTTTCTTCTTGAGAAATGATTTCTCTTTGCGGAAAGTTCTCTTCTAAATTTACGTTTAAGGATACAGACAAACCTAAATCCACATTAGTAGAATCCCTTAAAAGCAGATTATTAATATGCTCAGTAATTTCAAGTTTATATTTAATGCCATCTCCTTCAGGTTCGTCATCAATACGTTGCAACGGTCCTAAATGGTTTAATACTGATATCGAAGGTATTGCATTTACTATTCCATCTAAAAAATAATCTACTAAAGGTATTTTATTCTCTATGTCATACAAATAAATACGATTTGGTTCATTGCCGTTTACAATATTTTGATCAACATGAAATATTAAATTGGCCTCGTTGACCAATCGTTTTGACTTTACAAAATTTCCTTCTTCATCTGTTTCGACAAAATCATTTTTCCAAATTTCGAACGCATTGAAAGTATCATTGTCATCATCAATATCAGTACCATTAAATAATTTTATTCTCGCAATGGCGCCATCACCACCTTTAAGGTAAAGTCGACTATCACCATTTGTGTCATCACCATCATCAATTGCAAAATTAAAATCATTCTGTAAGAAATTAACACGTGTTGGACCGAAAGACAATTGATAAGTTTCTTGAACAGTTTGAACCTCATCATCATCGTCAGCAGTTTCATCATCCCTCGTATAGTACAGTGTAATATTAGTAACAGCGGTACCTATATTAAGAATTAAAAAACTACCTTCATCATCTATGGGTTCTGCTTTGAAATACAGACCTCTGAAATATTCTGACAAGTTGTTTTGGCTACTTAGAACCGATTCCCCTTCCTGATTAATAATTTTTTCTTGCCAAAATTCTGGTTTCAACATTAATCTTAGACCAGGTGTAAGAGTCTGTACTACTTGAGGATCTTCATCCTCATCTTCATCTGTATCTGGTGTTGTTAAAATAATAGCCTTATTTGATATAGTAACAATATTTTCAGTATTTACTGTACCATCCTCATTGAGATACTCTATTGGAGTACCTTCTAACAAGGATTCTGGTATTGTAGATGAGTCATCAAGTGTTTTATTTGAGAAATAAGCCACGGTTTCATTAAACTCGCCATCAGGCACAAAATCCCTTAAAAAATAGTTGCTTTCAAAAATGCTCAACTTAAACGGTTTGTCACCAAATACAGAGTCATTGGTGTAAATCAGCTCGCCATCATCGTCAAAGTCTGTGGCTCTTGAAAAAAATGGGATATATAAAGCAACAGAGTCTAGGACCACATTTGTTCCAAATGTAGGTGAGAATGTAGATGTGGTTATTTGAGAGACAAAACTAGCTGTTGTCCTACCGTAGGCATCATCATAGATACCAAGTAAGTTAACATTCAACCCATCAGATTGCATTGGGCCAAGTCGTTTTGTATAGGTGATAATATCAAAACTATCTTTCTTTATATTAAAATCAGTTGCTGTGTCTGGACTAAGGACATCAGAGTCTATTGTTGCAAAATCTTTATCGCACGCTATAAATGACAGCAGCAGGAAGCTTAAAGTAAGAAGGTTAAGCGCAATTTTAGTGTTTTTCATGGGTTTTTTTAGCCGTTAAGAACTGTATTTTTGTAAAATTCAGTGTATGGTTCAGCAAATTCCTCTATTGTGTGATAATCTAGTACCGGTTTTTCAAGGCCGTTAATATAGTCATCTATATCTTTCGGCAGCTCTGCAGACGCTTTGATAACGGCATCAGAATTGTCTATAGCAATTTTCATTAAACTACTATAGTCAGGTTTACTTAAAGGTTCTATAGCTCCATCATCTAGACCATCAAATTTTACTTTTGTTATCATATCTTTATCTAACGTACCATCAAAGCTTTGATTGTATACTGATGTAATTATTTTGCTCTCTGTAAAGAGAGGTTCAGTTTTGTAAAACTCCTTAAGATATAATGGTAATAAAGAAGCTAACCAACCGTTTACATGGATTATATCAGGAGCCCAGTTTAACTTCTTCACGGTTTCTATTACGCCTTTTGCAAAAAAGATTGCTCTCTCATCGTTATCTGCAAAAAGGTTTCCATCCTCATCTGTTAATGTAGCTTTTCTTTTAAAGTATTCTTCGTTATCAATGAAATAAACCTGAATTCTTTCTTTTGGAATTGATGCTACTTTGATGATCAAAGGCATATCCAAATCGTTTATGACAAGATTGATACCAGATAGCCTAATTACTTCGTGTAATTGATGCCGTCTTTCGTTTATGTTTCCAAAGCGAGGCATGAATATTCGTATTTGCCCTCCTTGCTTATTTACCATTCTAGGTGCTTCAAATGACATTGAAGAAATTTCTGTTTCTGGTAAATATGGAACTACTTCCGAAGACACATACAATATTCGCTTATCTTTCATAAATCAGATGCTTTTAAAATTAAAAGTAAAAAACATGCAAAATTACAAAATTTTGTGCAGATTGCCAGTAAAATATTAAGTTTGCACGCGTTAAATTTTTAAAACGGAATTGAAATTATATCATAAAAAAAACGAGCTGTCGCTTTTTATTGAAGAGGCTAAAGCTGAAAACAAGTTGGTTGGATTTGTACCAACAATGGGAGCGCTTCATGATGGCCATTTATCTCTGGTCAACAAGGCGTTGATACAGAATGATGTTGTGGTTATTAGTATTTTTGTTAATCCTACACAATTTGATAAACAAGAGGACCTTAAAAAATACCCAAGAACATTAGAAGCTGATGTCTCACTATTAAAATCTTTGAAAGCAGAGAATATCGCTGTTTATGCGCCAAATGCAGAAGATGTTTATGGTGATAAAATAATGTCCATGTCATTTAATTTTGATGGACTAGAAGATGAAATGGAGGGTGCGTTTAGAAAAGGTCATTTTGATGGTGTTGGAACAATTGTTAAGCGATTGTTTGAAATCATTAAACCAGATAATGCTTATTTTGGAGAAAAGGATTTTCAACAATTACAGATAATTAAAAAGTTGGTTGAAAAGCACAAAATGCCCGTAAATATTGTTGCTTGTAAAATCCATAGAACAAAAGACGGATTAGCAATGAGTTCTAGAAATACGAGATTAACTAAACAACAAAGAAAAGTGGCCCCATTTATTTTTAGAATCTTAAAATCTGCCAAAATAAAGTTTGGCACAAAAAGTGCTAAATATGTAACGGAATGGGTTGAAGCTCAATTTAGGAAACAGCCACTCTTAGATTTGGAATATTTTACTATTGCAGAAGCATCTTCCCTAAAACCAGTAAAAAGAAAATCCAATAAAAAGTCATATAGGGCATTTATTGCTGTATATGCAGGTGATATAAGACTAATAGATAATATCGCATTAAATTAATTATTTTTGCCTCATGCAAATTCAAGTAGTAAAATCTAAAATTCATCGCGTTAAATGTACTGGTGCAGATCTTAATTACATCGGAAGCATCACTATTGATGAAGATCTAATGGACGCAGCTAATATTATTCAAGGAGAAAAAGTTCAAATTGTAAATAATAACAATGGGGAGAGACTAGAAACCTACTGTATTCCAGGTCCACGAAACAGCGGTGAGATTACGCTGAATGGCGCAGCCGCAAGAAAAGTTGCTGTTGGTGATGTTTTAATACTAATCACTTATGCATTCATGGATATTGAAAAGGCCAAGGTTTTTAAACCCTCCTTGGTATTCCCAGACGAAGAAACAAATCTTCTAAAATAGCCTTTTGACTAATTCAAAGTCCATTTATAAAATTGTACTTCCGCTTTTGTTAGGAGTGCTTTTAGTTTGGTATTCACTATCTCAGATATCAGTATCAAAGTTGCTTCAATACTTTAAAGAAGCAGAATATATTTGGATAGTTATTGGCGTTGTTCTTGGTATTCTCAGCCATACTTCAAGAGCATATAGGTGGCTTTACATGGCAGAACCGCTAGGCTTTAAGCCAAGACTAGCAAATAGTTTTATGTCGGTTTATTCAGCATATTTAATAAACTTTACAATTCCACGAGCTGGAGAAATCGCCAGGGCATCTATACTCACAAATTACGAGGGAATACCTTTTGAAAAAGGGTTTGGAACAATTGTCGCAGAACGCGTGGCAGACACAATTATGTTGTTAGTCATAATTTTTATCGCACTGTTTTTAGAATATGATTTTATACTAGGCTTTTTTCTTGATAAGTTTAAACCAATCACTCTCGTTATATTAGGTTCAATAGTAATTTTAATTGGTTTAATAGTTTATCTTTTTGTTAAAAGAAGTGAGACTACACTCGCATTAAAAATTAAAAATTTTGTCAACGGATTAGTTGAGGGGGCGCTAAGTATTTTTAAAATGAAACGAAAATGGGCGTTCATTTTTCATACAATTTTCATTTGGACTATGTATTTGTCCATGTTTTATGTAACAACGTTTGCCTTACCTGAACTAAATGATATTTCAATTGCACCTGTTCTAATCGGTTTTATTTTGGCCAGTTTTAGTATAGCCGCCACAAATGGTGGTATTGGATCTTTTCCTGAGGCCATAGTTATTGCTTTTATGATTTTTAATCTTCCAGAGGACCCAAGCAGAGCATTTGGTTGGATAATGTGGTCTTCTCAAACATTTGTAATAATATTACTGGGTGGCCTATCACTTTTATATTTACCCCTTTACAACCGAAAGCAAAAAAGAGTATAGAAATATTTTTTACCTTGCTTTACCTTTAACTTATTTGTCAGATGAAGAAATTATTTACTTTCATTTTACCAATCCTATTTTCATCTCCATTGTATTCTCAAGCCATCTATAAAACTATAGATTCTGAAAAACTTGATGATGCTAGGGAATTAAAAATTCAATTACCACGTAATTACGATTCAGAAAGTAAAAGAACCTACCCACTAGTTATAGTTCTAGATGGAGATTATCTTTTTGAGCCCATTGCAGGAAATATTGATTATCAAGCCTATTGGGAAGACATACCGGATTGTATTGTTGTAGGTGTTAATCAGGCAAATACGCGTGAAGATGATTTTTTGTACGATGACGATACTTATTTGCCAGTTAATGAGGGAGCCAATTATTATGAGTTTCTGGCTTCAGAACTTATTCCGTTTCTTGAGAATAACTATAAAGTTTCCAGTTTTAGAGTAATTGCTGGACACGATTTAGGCGCAAATTTTATAAACTACTTTTTATTTAAAGACAGGCCATTGTTTAGGGCATACATTGCTTTGAGTCCCGATTTGGCACCGGAAATGGCAACGAGGCTTAAAGACCGACTATCTGAGATAGAACAAGAAACATTTTATTACATGGCAACGGCAGATGCTGATATAAGCTTTTTAAGAAACGCCATCATAGAATGCAATGCAATGCTTAATACTATTGATAATCAGAACCTAAAATATAAGTTTGATAATTTTGAAGATGCCAATCATTACTCCCTCGTTGGCAGAGGAATTCCCAAGGCTCTAAATGAAATCTTTTCTTTATACAAACCCATAACTGGGAAAGAGTACAAGGAACAAATTATTCCGTTTGAAGGGTCACCATATGACTATTTAGTTAAAAAGTACAAGGACATAGAATACTTTTATGGATTTGAAAAGCAGCTTATTGAGAATGACATACGAGCAATAGCGGCTGCATGCAATAAAAAAAATGACTTAGACGCATTAGAAAATCTTGCCAAAATGGTTAAAAAGGAATTTCCTAATTCAATGCTTAGCGCATATTATATGGGAATGTTTCATGAAAAAGAAGGAGATTATAAAAGAGCATTATTACGCTATAAAGCTGGATTATTGCTTGAGCCCTCACAATACATTGATAAGGATATTATGCTAGACAAAATGTATGAAGCCCAAGACGCTCTAAAAAATTAGTGCATTTCGTCGAAAAAAGTTTACAACTTGACGATTAATTACTATGTTTGGATATCCAAATCTTAACCTACTAATTAATGCAAAAGACTATTCTTTTAGTTTTTTTTAATGTACTTTTTTGTCAGTTATTTGCTCAAATTACCTATGATGAAATTGCATCGTCAAAACTAAACGCTGTTCGTCAGTTAAAAGTAAAACTGCCGGCTAACTACAATCCAGAATCAGAAATAATCCATCCTCTTATTATTGTTTTTGATGGTGATTATTTATTTGAACCAGTGGTTGGCCAGTTGCAATTCCAAACTTATTTTGATGATATGCCTAGTTCTATAGTTGTTGGAATCGTACAGGCAAATGAAAGATTTTATGACGGATATTGTGATGAGGTAACAGGCCTTCCAAAAGAATCAGGATTGCGGTTTCATGAGTTTGTTGCTGAAGAATTAATTCCATACCTCGATAAAAAATACAAGACAAGTAAGTTCAAGGTTGCTGTAGGTCATGACCTTATGGGTAATTTCATAAACTCCTTTTTATTTAAAGAAGAGCCGTTGTTTAACGCTTATGTTTGCCTAAGCCCTGACCTGTCGGGTACTGTTAAAGATTATTTAGGCGAACGTTTGGAATTTTTCAAGGACGATATCTTTTATTATTTAGCAACTTCAGATAAGGATTTACCATACATTAGAAACGCTGTACTTACTGCAAATAGTCAAATTTCACAAGTAAACAATCAGTATTTAACATATTACTTCGACGATTTCAACAACGATACCCACTATACGTTAGTAACAAGTGCGATAGCAAGATCTTTCGATAAAATCTTTGAACTCTATAAGCCCTTAAGAGAGAAAGAACTAAGAGAAAAAGTTTGGCCTTATGAAGGCCCATTAGATAAGTATTTGGTAGACAGGTACAAGAGGATTGAAGATTTATTTGGGATTAAAAAACCAATTACTGAAGAAGAATTTGAAAAAGTGGTTAAAATAGCCGAAGAACGCGAGGATATTGAATCTCTTGAACGCATTGGTAAATTGGCAAAAAAATTAGAACCAGAATCCTTATTAGGTACTTATTACCTCGCACAGCATGCAGAGAAAATCGGAAAAACAAAGAAAGCTAAAAAACTATATGAGTCTGCATTAACACTTAATGATGTAAGTCATATAAATAGAGAATTTATTTTTTCAAAGATTGATGAACTAACAGTTGTAGATACAGATAACCAAAAAGGAGAGGAGGAAGACGATGAGGACAACTAAAAAAAGAACACCTTCAACAGATTACTATTTTGAGGCGTTGTATGACAAGGCTAAACTATTCATTACAACAAAATTATCATCAAAATTTACGGCACTAAAAATCTTCACAATTATAAATTGGTTTAAAGACATCAATTAGAAAAGAGTTAACTTAGCCAAGTTCGAAAACATAAACATTGAATCGTTAATGGGTTTTTAGGTATGGCTAAGATAAAGACATCATTTTTTTGTCAAAACTGTGGCACTCAATTTGCAAAATGGCAAGGCCAATGTACCTCTTGTAAAGAATGGAACACAATTGTAGAAGAGGTTATTCAAAAACCCGAAAAGACCAGTTGGAAAACCAATGATACTAAATCCTTAAGAATTTCAAAGCCATTAAAAGTATCAGAAATTGATACGTCCAAAGAAGCTAGGATAGACCTGCGAGATAGCGAGTTCAACAGGGTTTTAGGAGGTGGAATGGTAAAGGGTTCATTGATCTTGTTAGGAGGTGAGCCAGGAATAGGTAAGAGCACTTTATTGCTTCAAATTGCTTTAAGGGTTAAGCATAAAATACTTTATGTTTCTGGTGAGGAAAGTCAAAAGCAAATAAAAATGCGTGCGGAGCGCATAAATCCAAATAGTGATAATTGTTATATCCTAACCGAAACAAAAACACAGAATATTTTCAAGCAGATTGAGAATTTACAACCAGAGATCATAATTATAGATTCAATACAAACACTGCACAGCGATTATATTGAATCTTCGGCAGGTAGCATCTCTCAAATAAAGGAATGTACTAGCGAGCTTATTAAATTTGCTAAGGAAACTGCTACACCAGTTTTGTTAATTGGTCATATAACAAAGGATGGTAATATTGCAGGGCCAAAGATTCTTGAGCATATGGTTGATACTGTTTTGCAATTTGAAGGGGACAGGAACCATGTGTTTAGGATATTAAGAGCCAATAAAAACAGATTTGGGTCTACTAACGAGTTAGGTATTTATGAAATGCAAGGCTCTGGCCTTAGAGAGGTTTCTAATCCTTCTGAAATATTAATATCGGAAAAAGATGGCGAATTATCAGGTAATGCCGTTGCCGCAACTTTAGAGGGATTACGACCACTGATGATTGAGGTTCAAGCATTGGTCAGTACAGCAGTTTATGGTACACCACAGCGCTCAGCTACTGGGTTTAATGCAAAGCGCTTAAATATGTTATTGGCAATTCTCGAAAAAAGAGCTGGTTTTAGATTGGGAGCAAAAGATGTCTTTTTAAATATTACAGGTGGAATTACAGTAGATGATCCTGCTATAGACCTAGCTATAATTGCGGCGATTTTGTCGTCTAATGAAGATGTACCAATTCAAAGTGATTATTGTTTTGCTGCAGAGATTGGATTATCGGGTGAAATAAGGCCAGTTCAGAGAATAGAACAACGCATATTAGAAGCCGAAAAATTGGGATTTAAGGCTATTTTTGTATCAAAATATAGTAAACTACCAGAGAGCTCGTATCAATTAGGCATACATAAGATTTCCAAAATTGAGGATTTAGTTGAAATTATACTGTAACTACCTTAAATACAGTGTTTTTAAACGATATTTTATTACCTTTCAACTTTTGTAAAACACACTTTATCGATAAATATAAGCATTTAATCGAAAAAAAATCCCTGTTTTCTTGTCAGGTTAGTTGTTTTAGCTTACTATTGTATTAGTGATTAGCTCTATCCCTCCTTTTATTTCCCTCATTTGGATTAATCTTCTTAATTAGATCCTGTTCTAAAGAAAAATTTGAGTACATAATTATAATGTCCCAAACAGTTATTAATTATGAAACCAAATTTACTGTTCCTATTTGTTGCTATACTTTTACAGCAAATTATAACGCAAAAAATTGAAGCACAAACGTGCGAGTCATACTCATTTAATCCACCGTCTGTTCCTTCATGTACATATACCTATACTTCTTCTGGTTGGTTTGATAGTGTTGGTAATCCTATTAGTCCACCCTCTACTGTCAACAGTTCTGATACTGTATGTATCTTAGCAGATAATAACGATACGTTAGCTTCTTCCGGTTTTAAAGGAAACCTATATGTCGCTTCTGGTGTAACCTATTCTGGTAATATTTCGAGTATAAATGGTGCAACAGTTTATGCTGAAGGGACCTTGTCATTTCCAATCAATCCATCTTTTCAAAATGCAACAGTTTATGTTTATGACACTGGAGAAGTAAGTGTGCCTGGTACATTTAATCCATCGGGTTCCTCAACGATATTTAATAATGGCGTTTTTAATATAGGTGATGAGTTACAAATGGGCGGTAATGCAACATTTATAAACTTTAATGGAAGTAAAGTTAAAGTTCAAAATAATGCAAGTGTAGCTAGTGAGTTTGCCAATTGCGGGATTTTGGAAGTTGTTGGATCATTATCCTCTGGAGGATCTAGTGCCTTGGTTAATAATTGTTCGCTTTACGTACAAGGTGATATGTCATTAAATTCTGATTATACAAACAATGGATTGTTTGTGTTGGATGGTAATTTATCATTTGGGACAGCAACTTTCTATAATTATGGAACCATGTTGGTCAATGATATAAATTTAAGTAATGATAATATTATTGGTGATGACATTAATTCGGTTTTAATAGTAAGAACAAATTCGGCATTAGCAAGTGGTGGCGGTATAACAGGTCATATGTTTTATGATGTTGATGATGGTGGAGGTTTTGATTCGAGCTGTGGATCTTGTACGGAAGATATCGATGTACTTTTAGATGTTACCATTCCATCTTCAACAGATTTGATTTTGGAAAACTGTGGAGCTAATATTGAAATTAATCCTTTTTTAGTAGAATCTAGACTTGATTTTGACGGGATAGATGATTATTTATCTACACCAGAATTTATAAATGGTCAAAATCAGGTTTCTATAATGGCTTGGGTTAAATCAGACTCAGGTAATACAAGTAATATGACGATTGGTGGTGAGGATACAGGATGTAAATTATGGTTGCAAAGTGGTAATGTGCCTTCTTTTACTATATCTACTGTTGGTAATTCGCCAGCTACCATTTCAACTAGTGCAATAAATTTTGATGAATGGCATCATATTTCAGGGACCTATACGAGTGCAACGGGTAAATTGAATCTCTATATAGATGGGGAATTAGTTAACTCAGGAAGTGTTGGTGGTAGTGGAGCTGTAATTCAAAGCAGTGGTACAGCTAATGGAAATTTTGAAGTAGGTCGAACATCTGCCGTAATCGCTAACCGACAATACTTTAAAGGAGATATTGATGAAGTAAGAGTTTTTGATAAAGCTCTTACTGATTCGCAAATTCAGCAAATGGTATATCAAGAGATTGAAGAAGGGTCTGGGAATGTACAAGGAAAATCAGTGCCTAAAGCCATTGAAGACGATATGGATTCTCAAAAAATTTCATGGAGTTCTTTGTTAGCTTATTATCCAATGACAGACATTATTTCTTATGAGAGAACAACTGATTTCTCTCAAAGTGATAGGTTAACAAAACTTCACAATATTACTTCCATGCAACAACAGACGGCACCCATGCCATATGAGACTGTCAATGATGGAGATTGGAGTGCTGAAGGTACTTGGGCTCATGGTAATGTTTGGGATATTGAGGATATTTCTAGTAATAAAGATTGGAGTATAGTTAAGATTAAAGATAATGTCACCACATCAAGCTCTCACACAAATCTTGGTCTTATCATTGATTCAGGTGCTGAACTGGTTGTAAACGGAGACTATAAAATTGAGAACACCTATTATCTAGAGCTTAACGGCACATTAGATCTTATGGGTGATTCACAACTTATCCAAGGCTCAAGAAGTGATTTGGTAACATCATCAGACGGTAAAATTAAAAGACGACAAGAAGGTACTTCAAGCCATTACTGTTACAACTACTGGGGCTCGCCTGTGGGCAGCCTAGGCGCAACACCGTTGGCGGACAACAACGCCACGGGCAACAACCCGAACAACGGTACTTACAACCTCGGTATGCTCAGGAAGCCAGACGGCACGAGCTTTGAGTTTACCGGGGCTTTGCAGGAAATGGGTAAAATCAGTGTTTTCTGGTTGTACACCTACATAAACGGTGTGACCTACAACGACTGGGGCTCTATGGACGCTAACACGCCGCTTCCTACGGGAGTTGGCTACACCCAGAAGGGAACCGGTATTGCGGGCACCGAGCAACAGTACCTTTTCGAGGGCAAGCCCAACAACGGTACAATCGTCATTGACGTTACCGATACAGGTGGAAGCGGTTCTGTACCTGCTGTATCAAAGACCGATTATTTGATGGGCAATCCCTATCCGTCGGCATTGGACCTTCACCAATTTATTGACGACAACGTAGGTGTCATTGATGGTACGATCCAACTTTGGCAGCAGTGGAGCGGCAGTTCGCATATTCTTAACGAGTACAATGGTGGTTATGCCCAGGTTAACAAGACGGGCTCGGTAAGGGCCTACCAGTTTGTGGGTCTCGAGGGCGCCAACAACGGCAGCCAGGACGGAACGAAGAAGCCATCACGCTATCTACCAGTTGGTCAGGGCTTCATGGTAGAAGTAATAGCGGACGGTCAGGTAAGGTTTAACAATGGACAAAGGCTTTTCATTAAAGAATCAGACCATGACGGTACTTACAACAACGGTTCGATTTTTTTCAAAAATGGAGTAACAGGAGGGAAGTCACAAAATGAAGAGGAACTTATGCAAACCATACGTTTAGAGTTTACTTCGGTGGACGGTCCCGACACGAGACGTGAATTATTGCTAGGTTTCAGCAACTTTACCACGGAGGATTTCGACTACGGTTACGAGGCCAAGAATACGGATGAGGGGAACGACGATCTTAACCTTGTCTTTAACGATGAACTAATGACCATACAGGCCTACAGTGCGATATCGGAAGATAAATCCGTACCTTTAAAACTCACAGCTTCCGGTAACTACAACTACGCAATAAGGTTGACCGAAATGGAAAATATCGGAGAGGACCAGGAACTATATTTGAGGGACAACCTGACAGGTACATATTATGACCTAAGAAACAGCGAACAGCCTTACGAGTTTACTTCCGAGTCGGGCGAGTTTGCGGACAGGTTCGAGGTGGTGTTTTCGCAACAATCTGAAACACTTTCACAGACAGAGCATAAAATAGAGGAACTTAAGCTTTACTACGCTATGGGCCGGAAGAAGATTGTTGTACTTAACCCTAATAGTGCTGAAGTATCAAATATTAGTGTGATAGACATATTGGGTAAGACGGTTTATAGCAACAACAATCCCTACCCGGGATCTTACGGCGAATATGATATGCATGGGCTGGTTGCTGGGACATACATTGTACAGTTAATAACGGCTGATGGTTTTAGTGTGGCAAAAAAAATCATTGTAAAATAGCCAATAGTATATCAGTGATACTCACTTAATTGCACAATTCGTCTAAATAAATTACATATTAAAGGGTATAATTTGTATCTCTTGGAAAATATTTAGAATATTAGAGTAATTTAAATTTTGAATCATTGAATCATTGAATCATGGGTGACCCTAACTTTGATTATCTAAAATCAAAATTCCATGTTTCTGAAGATACTTACAAGATCCTAAAGAATATTGCTTTAATTCGGAGTCTTAATGCTGGAGAGAAACTGGTGGAACAAGGAGGGAAAAGTAATAAAGTGGCTTTTTTGTCCAAGGGATTAATGCGTGCATATAGTACTTTGGAATCTGGTAAAGAAATAACTAAAAACCTCTTTACTCCGATTAGTTTCGTTGGAGCACTTTCCTCTCTCATAAATGATAGACCTTCAACATATTGCTATGAAGCTTTGGTTGACTCTTTGATTTTTGAAATTAATTTTCACGAGTTTATTGAAATTTCAAAACACAACATTGACATTAGTAATTTGTACAATAGGGTATTGGAGTATGTATTCATTATATATGAACAAAAGCAGTTGCATCTTGTTGCTTTAAATGCTACAGATCGCTATTTAGATTTAAAAAGACGTATACCAAACATCGAGAAACTGATACCACAATATCAAATAGCGTCGTATCTAAATGTTTCACCTGTTCAATTAAGCCGGATAAGAAAAGCATTAAAGTAATTTAACATATGTTAATTTATAGTTGAATTATTCCTCCTAACTTTGTTTTAGATTAATTTTTTACCAACAAGATTAATTAATTACCCTAACAAGAAAAAGCAAACCAATAAGGTTTGCTTTTTTTTATTTAAAAATCAATCCTTTAAAGAGAAATTCTTAATTTCGCGATTCCTAAAGAAATTTGATAGAATGAGTAAAAAGTTCACTGAATATAAAGGACTTGACTTACCGAAAGTTGCACTAGAAATTAGTAATTATTGGGATGCCAATAATATTTTTGAAAAAAGCGTAACGACTAGGGAAGGTAAGAAACCCTTTGTGTTTTTTGAAGGCCCACCTTCAGCGAATGGCTTACCAGGTGTTCATCACGTCTTGGCACGTGCTATTAAAGACATTTTTCCGCGTTATAAGACTATGAATGGGTATCAGGTTAAGCGAAAGGCAGGCTGGGATACACATGGTTTGCCAATAGAGCTTGGTGTTGAGAAAGAATTAGGCATTACCAAAGAGGATATTGGCACAAAAATTTCCATCGAAGAATACAACGAAGCTTGTAGAAAAGCTGTTATGCGTTACACAGATATTTGGAATGACCTCACAAAAAAAATGGGTTATTGGGTAGATATGGATGACCCATATATTACCTACAAGTCCAAGTATATGGAAAGTGTATGGTGGTTACTCAAACAGATTTTTGATAAAAATTTATTGTATAAGGGCTATACCATTCAACCCTATTCGCCAAAAGCAGGCACAGGTTTAAGTTCGCATGAGCTCAATCAACCAGGAACGTATCAAGATGTTACGGATACTACGGTTGTGGCACAATTTAAAGCAATACAAGAAACTTTACCCGATTTTCTTAAGGAGGAAGGAGATGTTTACTTTTTAGCTTGGACAACCACACCATGGACGCTACCAAGTAATACCGCACTAACGGTTGGCCCTAAAATAGATTATGTTTTGATTGAAACGTATAATCAGTATACCTATCAACCAATTAATGTAATATTAGCAAAGGGGTTGGTAAACTATCAGTTTGACGCTAAATTTAACAGGGTTGAAACTAAACCAGAGTTACTTGACTATATAAAAGACGACAAAAAGATACCGTACTACGTTATAAAGGAATTTAAGGGTAAAGACCTAGTTGGTATAAAGTATGAGCAATTATTAAATTATGCACTACCAAACGACAATCCTGAAAATGCGTTTAGAGTAATATCTGGAGACTTTGTTACCACTGAGGATGGTACAGGTATTGTACACACGGCTCCTACCTTTGGTGCAGATGATGCTTTGGTAGCTAAACAAGCAACACCAGAAGTACCACCATTACTGGTAAAAGATAATAATGACAATTTAGTGCCACTTGTGGATTTACAAGGGCGTTTCAGACCAGAAATGGAAGAATTTGCAGGGAAATACGTAAAAAATGAATATTATGAAGATGGTGAAGCACCTGAGAGGTCTGTTGACGTAGAACTTGCTATTAAGTTAAAAATTGAGAACAAAGCCTTTAAGGTTGAAAAATATAAGCACAGCTACCCAAATTGCTGGAGAACTGATAAACCAATTTTATACTACCCATTAGATTCATGGTTTATCAAGGTGACGGAGGTAAAAGAACAAATGGTAGCGCTTAACGATACTATTAATTGGAAGCCAAAATCAACTGGAACAGGTCGTTTTGGAAATTGGTTGGCTAATGCTAACGACTGGAATTTATCGCGTTCCCGCTTTTGGGGAATTCCCTTGCCAATTTGGAGAACGGAAGATGGAAAGGAACAATTATGCATCGGTTCAGTTAAAGAGTTAAAAGCTGAAATGGTAAAAGCTGTAGAAGCTGGTGTAATGTCTGAAGATATTTTTGCAGAGTTTGAAGTCGGTAATATGTCTGATGAGAACTACGAAAAAATAGACCTTCATAAAAATATTGTAGATAAAATTGTTTTGGTATCACCTTCAGGACAATTAATGAAACGCGAAAGTGATCTGATAGACGTATGGTTCGATTCTGGTTCTATGCCTTATGCACAATGGCATTATCCATTTGAAAACAAAGATCTAATTGATAAGAACGAAGCATTTCCTTCAGATTTCATCGCAGAGGGAGTTGACCAAACACGCGGATGGTTTTACACGCTACATGCTATTGCTACAATGGTATTTAATTCTGTAGCCTATAAGAATGTAGTCTCCAATGGATTGGTTTTAGATAAGAACGGACAGAAAATGTCTAAGCGTTTAGGGAATGCTGTAGATCCTTTTGAAACACTTGCTACTCACGGAGCAGATGCTACACGTTGGTATATGATAAGCAATGCCAACCCTTGGGATAACTTAAAGTTTGATTTAGATGGTATAGAAGAAGTTAAGCGTAAATTCTTTGGGACATTATACAATACGTATTCATTTTTTAGTTTATATACCAATTTAGACAACTTTAATTATAATGAAGCGGATATACCTTTAGAAGAAAGGCCAGAATTAGATCGATGGATTATTTCAGAATTAAACACTTTAATTGAAAAGGTAGACAGTTACTATGATGACTATGAGCCAACCAAAGCAGCACGAGCAATTTCGGACTTTACACAAGATTATTTAAGTAATTGGTATGTTAGATTAAGCAGAAGACGTTTTTGGAAAGGTGATTACCAAACAGATAAAATATCGGCATACCAAACACTTTATACTTGTATGAATACAATTGCAAAGTTGGGAGCTCCAATTGCACCTTTCTTTATGGATCGTTTGTATCTAGATCTAAATTCTGTGACTAATAAGGAGTCTTATGAGAGTGTTCATTTAGCCGAGTTTCCAAAAGCAAATAAAGAAGCTGTAGATAAAATACTTGAGCGAAAAATGGAAAATGCTCAAACAATATCATCATTGGTTTTATCGTTACGGGCTAAAGAGAAGATTAAAGTAAGACAACCGCTTCAAAAGATTATGATTCCTGTAGATACCAAAGCACAAAAGCAAGAAATAGAAGCTGTTTCAAATTTAATTAAACATGAAGTTAATATTAAAGAAATAGAACTTTTAGAAGATGCATCTGATATTCTTGTGAAACAAATTAAACCTAATTTTAAAGTTTTGGGTCCAAGATTTGGAAGGGATATGAAATTGATAACGAGTGAAATAGCTAAACTAACTTCTGACGACATTAAAAAAATAGAACAGAATGGTTCTATTGAGCTCGATATTAACGGAAAAAACGTTACATTAGGATTAGATGATGTTGAGATAACCTCTCAGGATATAGAAGGATGGTTAGTTGCAAACGAAGGTTCATTAACAGTTGCTCTAGATGTAACCGTAAGCGATGAACTAAGGAGAGAGGGTATAGCAAGAGAGTTAGTAAATAGAATTCAAAATTTGAGAAAAGATTCTGGATTTGAAGTTACGGACAGAATAGTCGTGCAACTTCAAAAGGACGACAATATTCTCGAGGCTATAGCATCTAATGAAGCATATATTAAAACAGAAACACTAACAGAAGAATTACAAATAAAAGAAACAGTAAACAATGGTATAGAAATTGCTTTTGATGATGTAAATACCAAATTGTTTATTCAAAAACATTAATACATATGGCAGCAGAAACTACAAACAGATACTCAGACAAAGACTTAGAGGAATTCAGAGTATTGATTCAAGAAAAAATAAATAAGGCAGAGCACGATTTGGAGCTTATAAAAAGTGCTTATATGAACGATCATGATAATGGTACTGACGATACATCACCGACTTTTAAGGCTTTTGAAGAAGGAAGCGCAACGATGAGTAAGGAGGCTAATTCAGCCTTGGCTATTCGTCAGGAGAAGTTTATTCGAGATTTAAAAAATGCGATGATACGCATTGAGAACAAAACGTATGGTGTTTGCCGTGTAACAGGAAAGCTAATCAAAAAAGAGCGATTAAAATTGGTGCCTCATGCTACGCTTAGTATTGAAGCAAAAAACATGCAGAAATAAATTCTGTTTACTATGAGACCTAGTCTCTAATGCAATCGTATTTTGGATAGAAAAAAAATTACAAAGCCTTGGAAAATCTATTTCAAGGCTTTTTTTGTGTTTCTATTTGTGAATATGTCATTGGGACAGAATACTGTGATTAAAAATATAGATGCAGAAACCATATCTACAATAAGTATTGATGGTAATCAAATTTTTGACATCGATATTACAACATCAAACACAAATTACATTTCGTGCAAATCCGTTGTAGACGGAGAATATGAAAATATGTTTCAAGTAATAAGCAACATCAATGGAGCTAGCTTAGAACTTAAATTGGAGCAATACCAATACACAATTATTAATGATGATAAAAGAAATGCCCATAAAGTAGTTGCAGTTAAATTAATTCTTGATATACCGGAAAACATTAATCTTAGTATTGTCAGTGATATTGCTAATATAAAACTTAAAGGAAATTTTGATTCTGTTAATGTTAGGTTAGAAGAAGGGTTTTGCAATCTGTCTGGGCAAGTAAAGGAAGGTATTATCCAGACGATTAATGGTGATATAATTGTGACAACAGATAATGCAGAAATATACGCTCAGTCTAATAAGGGTAAAATTACTTTATTCCCTTTTAAAATATTTAGGTCCAAGTTGAATTTAAAATCTATAAAAGGTAATATCAATGTAAGGCAATCTCAATGATATGTACAATTACAAATCTTAGCCTATGACAAGTAGAAAAGCACTATTCGTTATCATTCTCATTTTACTTGTTGATCAAGCCAGTAAAATATATATCAAAACCAATTTTATTTTAAATGAAGATGTTCCTATCTTTTCTTGGTTTAAAATCGCATTTGTAGAAAACGATGGGATGGCTTGGGGTACTAAAATAAGTGATTTTATTTCTGTAATCTCAGATAGAAATGCAAAGCTTTTTTTAACCTTATTTCGAATTGGAGCTGTTACAGGCATAGCGTTTTGGTTGATAGATGTTGTAAAAAAAAGGAAATCAAAAATACTAACCTATGCTATAGCAATCATCTTTGCTGGCGCCCTTGGTAATATTGTAGACTCTGTTTTTTATGGAATTCTTTTTAGTGATAGTACTATGGAAGTAGCTAAATTTTTACCTGAAGAAGGCGGGTATGCAACTGTGATGCACGGAAAGGTTGTTGATATGCTACACTTTCCTATTTGGAGTGGTGTTTTGCCAGAATGGCTACCGTTTTTTGGAGGTAAGTACTTTTCATTTTTTGATCCAGTTTTTAACATTGCAGATATTGCAATTAGCTCAGGAATCGGTATATTGATAGTGTTTAACAAAAAAGCATTTACAGAAAAGGTAAATGCTTAGTTGGTAATTATGCACAAAAAATACGGTCTAATTTATTTTTGCATTCTTTTACTTGTATTGTCTTCATGTACGAGCAATGATATTAATACGACTAATAATTCCTATAAAATACACGGTAAATCAATTTTATATAACAAGGAACCAATTCAATTTGTTGGAGCAAATGCGCTTCATTCCTTTGCTGTCGGCAGTGCAGATATGGTTTCTTGGAACCTTAATATTTCACGCGAATTTATAGGGAATATGAATGAAAATCCGATTGTAGGGTCACCCATTCAAGATTCTAATGGCCAATTTTTGTATTCTTTGCAATCAATTGTAGATGATAACAGGTCAAATAATTTGGTTACAATTCTTACACCATTCGGCTGGGATGGTACAGAAGAAAAACTTTTAACGGGAAAGTTTCCAACAGAAACAGCCTTTTGGAGCGATTTTAAATTGAAATTAGAATTATGGTCTACTCATTTCAAAGATCAATCCGATGTGTGGATAGAAGTTTGGAACGAACCATTTATCTACGACAGGTCAGATGGCTATACGGATAGTATTTGGAAATCTACAATGAACGAGCTTTATACTGTCGTAAGATCTACTGGCAACGATAATATTATATTGATTCCTTGTGCAGAGCAAGGCCAGGACGAAAGTGTGCTTTTACATTCTGGAGCAAATTTTTTGGTCAATAAAAAGAATGTGCTTTATGATATACATGCCTATGAGAAATGGCTTTTAGATACTCCAAATAATATCAATGTGCGCATAAATGCTTTAATTGAACTGAATGTGCCTGTCTTTTTTGGAGAAGTTGCTCCTGTTAATAGTGGTGTTTTAATGAATCCGCAATACTTTTTAAATGTTATTCATGCACATAATATGTCATTTGCAGCATGGTTATGGAAATATGATGAGTCAGACCAAGACGCATTATTGACTGCCGAAGGCTTGCCGAATAACTATAATAACAACAATTGGGGAAGTTTGTACAATGAGATTGCCCTTAGAGCGCGATAGATGCTTTATCATTTACTCAAATTTGTAAATAGAATTTGGTGTAACACAATAATCTAATGTTATATCTTCTATTGTTGTGTTTATTATTTCTTTTTCGGGATTAAAAAGGGATAATCCAATTTTTATGATTTCCGGTTTGCAACTTGCCAAAAACCTATCGTAAAAACCTTTGCCATATCCAATACGGTTTCCCATCACGTCGTAAGCTAGTAGAGGAATAAACACCACATCTATTGATTTACTTTCAATTGAAATCCCACTGATGGGTTCAGGTATATTGTATTTATTTTTTTTAAATCTCGTGTTATCAGTTAGAAGAAAGTGAGACATTGAAATGTCACTAAAATTGCTTTTAGAAACAATAATATTCTTATCCTTTCCAGCAAGAATATTCAAAATATATTCTGTATTAATTTCGTTTTGTTCTTCAATAGGAAGAAAAATATGATAAAAGGAGTAATCCCATATAGCTGATTCTAAAAGTTGGTTAGCAATTGCAAGACTCTTTTCCTCTATTTCATTTTTTGTGAGGTTTTGACGTAGTTGTTTGTATTTTTTTCGTAGTTCTTGCTTTGTCAAGATTCAATTTTTGTAGAAATATGAAAAATAGCATCACCTTGGTATATGATAGGCGACTCGTTTACATTAAAAATATAACCATCGCTAGGCGCTTTTACAAATTGATTAAAACTACCATAAGGATCAGTAATGTGGCCAAGCAGATCGTTCTTTTTAACAAATGTGTTTACTGAAACTCTAGATTTAAACATTCCGGAATGACTTGCTCTAATCCATTTGCTATCTAATATTTTAATCGCATTTTTTTTCGGGTTAGATACTTTAAACTTGCTATTAAGCATTTCAAGATGATTTAACACACGCTTTATGCCGTTAACTCCAGTATTTGTAACGGTTTTGTCAATGTTAAAGGATTTGCCTCCTTCAAACAACAACATGGGTATACCAAGTTTGTAACAACTATTTCTGAAAGATTTATTGAGGTTTTTTGTATAAAAAATAATAGGTGCACCAAAAATTTCAGCGAGTTCATCTAGAACCACTTCGTTTTTTACAATCCTAATTTGAGCCGCATTAAATCGGTCTGCACCACCTGTATGAAAATCTAGAATTAAATCGGCATGTGGTACAATTTCTGTCATGAGCTTATTGGCAACTCTACTTGCTAATGAACCACTTTTGCCACCTGGGAAAACCCTATTTAAGTCACGGCCGTCCGGAAACTCACGATCCATATGAATAAAACCAAAAACATTAATTACAGGAATACATATTATTGTCCCTTTTTTGGGTTTATTTATTCCTTTAGCAATTACTTGCCTTACAATTTCAACACCATTTATTTCGTCACCATGTATTCCTGCAGTAATTAACACAGTAGGACCTGGTTTTTTAGATCGCTCAATAATTACAGGTACGTCAATTTTATTCTGCGTGTGTAGTTTGGCAACATTGAAGCTTACCTTAGCGCTTTTTCCTAGTCCAACTTTGACACCTAAAATTTCAAGTACTTCTTTATCGCTCATAATTATATTCCGTGCAACTTTTACTCCTAGTCCTTAACGTCTGTTTCTCTCAATAAATGTAATTATTGCTCTAGCAATATTTTTTTTGGTAGCACCTTCTATGCCTTCTAGACCTGGAGTTGAATTTACTTCCATAATTAGCGGCCCACGTCTAGATTGTAACATATCTACACCACAAACAGGAAGTTTTAATGCCCTTGCCGCCTTTATCGCAAGTTTCAGCTCATCTTCTGTAAGCCTAACTAAATTAGCCTGACCGCCACGATGAAGATTAGACCTAAATTCACCTTCTTTACTTTGCCGTTTCATGGCACCAACAACTTGTCCATCTACAATTAAAGCTCTTAAATCTGCTCCTTTCGCCTCTGCAATAAACTCTTGAACTAAGGCTCTTGCTTGTAAACCATTAAATGCTTCTAGTACAGACTCTGCCGCATTTTTAGACTCTGCCAAAACTACTCCTAATCCTTGGGTACCTTCCAGTAATTTTATGATAACCGGTGGCCCTCCAACATGATTTAAAACTTCTTCTACATCGCGAGAGTAGTTTGTAAATACGGTTTTTGGCATACCTACACCTGCCTTGGATAAACGTTGAAAACTTCTTAGTTTATCTCTACTTCTAATTATAGCATCTGATGTTACAGTGGTAAAGACATTCATCATTTCAAACTGGCGGACAACAGCACATCCAAAAAAGGTAACAGATGCGCCAATTCTTGGGATAATTGCATCTACATAGTCTAGATATCTGTCCTTATAGTAAATTGTAGGCTTTTCCTTTTCAATAATTATATCACATTTAAGAGGGTCAATGACTTCCATCTCGTGTCCTCTGTTTTCACCTTCCTCGATAAGGCGTCTTGTAGAATATAATTGTGAATTACGAGAAAGTATAACTATGTTCATTAACGGTATGCTTAAACGATTGGTTTTCTAAATCGACATCAACCAAAAATTTTTGTTTCAAAAATTGGCGCCCTATTAAAACAGGATATTTCATGTCGTCTCTAGTGCTTAAAGTTAAGTTAATCTTATAGGTTTTTCCAAAGAATACTGCCGTAGTTTTGATTTTATAACGATTTTCTTTGAAACCGTTACTGCTCTTTACATCGGTCAGGGAATAGTTAGTAAACGTGACAGATTTTCCATTAAAGTTGGAATGTCCCTTGCTCTCAAATACGCAAAATAGTTTACCACCCTCTTCTTTAATTAAAGCGCAATGTATGGCAGATGTGTATGCCCCTGTATCTATTTTAACATCAATATCTTTTAAATGTAAATCAGGAAAGTCAATTACATCGGTACGTCCCAAGATTTTTTTCATAATCAATTTTTTTTCTAAAAAAGTGGCGCAAGATAGTCATAAAGTTTTTTGAATTGATATAATTTTTTTTCACAATTCTTACCTTTGATTTAATGCCAGAAACTGCCTTAGATATTCAAATAAAAACCTTACCTCATCAGCCCGGTGTTTATCAATATTTTGACCAGGACAAAAACTTAATTTATGTTGGTAAAGCCAAGGATATTAAAAAACGGGTAAGTAGTTACTTTTCTAAAAACCATGAGTACGGTAAAACAAGAGTCCTTGTAAAAAACATTTCTTCAATTAAGCATATTGTGGTTGAAACTGAAAATGACGCGCTTCTATTAGAAAATAATCTCATCAAAAAGTACCAGCCTAAGTACAATGTAATGCTTAAGGACGATAAATCTTATCCTTGGATTTGTGTAAAGAACGAAAGATTTCCTCGCATTTTTCCCACGAGACGGGTAATAAAAGACGGGTCTGAATATTTTGGACCATATACAAGCATGAAAACTGTTAAAACACTTTTGGGTTTGATAAAGGGTCTTTATCAATTACGAACGTGTAATTATGATTTGTCCGAAACCAAAATTGAAACCGGAAAATATAAAGTTTGTTTAGAGTACCATTTGGGCAATTGTAAAGGTGCTTGTGAAGGGAAAGAAAGCGAGGTAGAATATCATTCTAATATAACAGCAATAAGAGAAATTCTTAAAGGAAATTTTAAAGATTCTTTACAACAATTTAGAAAACAAATGAAATTGTTTGCGGAGAACATGCAATTTGAAGATGCTCAGAAGATCAAGGAGAAATTAGAAATCTTAGAGAATTATCAATCAAAATCTACTGTCGTAAATCCAAAAATTAGTAATGTAGATGTGTTCACTATTGTGAGTGACGAAACTTACGCATATGTTAATTTCCTTCAACTAAGTTACGGATCTATAATACGTTCTCATACCTTAGAATTAAGAAAGAAACTCCAAGAATCTGATAAAGACCTTTTAGAGTTGGCTATTACAGAGATAAGGCAACGTTTTAATTCCAATTCTAAAGAAATTTACGTCCCATTTAAGGTAAATCTTGGACAGGATATTAAAGTTACCGTACCTAAACTTGGAGATAAAAAAAGTATTGTAGACCTATCTAGGCGAAATGCCATGTACTTTAGAATGGATAAGCTAAAACAGATAAAAATTGTTGATCCGGATAGACATGCCAATCGTATTATGGCTCAGATGAAAGCAGATTTACGATTGCAGGAAGAACCAAGGCATATAGAATGTTTTGATAATTCAAATATCCAAGGTACCAATCCTGTAGCGGCTTGTGTTGTGTTTAAAAATGGTAAACCAAGCAAAAAAGATTACAGGCATTTTAATATTAAAACAGTTGAAGGTCCTGACGATTTTGCCTCAATGGAAGAAGTTGTACACAGGAGATACAAAAGGCTGTTAGAAGAGGATGAACCACTGCCACAACTTATAATTATAGATGGTGGAAAAGGTCAATTGTCCTCTGCTCTCAAAAGTTTAGAACTGTTAGGCTTACGTGGAAAAATTGCAATAATCGGAATCGCAAAACGATTAGAAGAATTATTTTACCCAGATGATCCAATTCCACTATATTTAGACAAGAAAAGCGAAACGCTTAAAATAATTCAACAGTTACGTAATGAAGCCCATAGATTTGGTATAGAACACCACAGGAATAGACGAAGTAAAGGAGCGCTTAAGACAGAGCTTGAAAATATTTCAGGTGTTGGTGAGCAAACAATAATTGATTTAATGAAGCATTTTAAAACAGTTAAGCGTATTGCAAATGCCAAATTAGATGAGCTGGAAGTTGTAGTCGGAGTTTCAAGGGCAAATAAAATTTATAACTATTACCATCAGGAATAACTTGGCTAGATTTAGACCATATTGTAAATCAACTCGGCAATTTATATGTATTGCCACATTTTTAATAAGCTATTTTTTTTGCTTCCAGTCCTCTGCTCAAGAGAACGAAGAACCAAAAGTAGGACTCGTATTAAGTGGTGGTGGCGCGAAAGGTTTTGCTCATATTGGTGTACTTAAGGTAATTGATAGTCTTGGGATAAAGGTAGACTACATTGCTGGTACAAGTATGGGTGCTATAATTGGATCGCTCTATGCTACCGGCTATTCTGGGGTACAGCTAGAAACTTTTTTTAATAGTATAGATTTTGATGTGTTAATTAACGATGAGTTTGAACGTTCATCAAAAACATTTTATGAAAGAGAAAATGCTGAAAAATATGCGGTGAGTCTTCCTTTTGACAATTTTAGTGTCAGTTTGCCATCAGGGCTTTCACGAGGTCAAAATGTTTATAACCTATTGTATCAATTAATGCTTCCTGTAAGTGATATAAAAGATTTTAGCAAACTGCCAATTCCATTTTTTTGTATCGCAACAGACATAGAAACAGGTGAGTCGTTGATAATGGATAAAGGAAGCTTGGCTGAGGCAGTTACCGCTAGTGGTGCATTACCGTCTTTATTTCAACCGGTAGTAATAAATAATAGAATTCTAATTGATGGAGGTGTAACCAATAACTTTCCGGTTCAAGAACTAAGAGCGAAAGGTATGGATATAATTATTGGAGTAGATGTACAAGATGCATTAAAAGACAGGGAATCTCTAAAGACAGCGCCAGAGATTTTAATACAGATTAATAATTTCCGCACAATAAATGCAATGAAAGAGAAGGTTTCATTAACCGATATTTACATAAAGCCAGACATTACTAATTTTTCTGTAATCTCATTTGATGAAGGCCGAAACATTATTGAAAATGGAGAGATAGCGGCAAAGAATAAGATAACCCAATTAATTGATATCAAGAATAGACAACAAGTTACTGTGTCAACACCGCCAATAATGCCTTTAGATAGTCTAAGAATTGCTTCGGTTGAAATAAATGGGAATAAACGATTTACGCGGTCTTATATTTTGGGTAAGTTCAAATTTAGAGACGATAGAAAAATAAGTTATTCAAAATTTAAAAAAGGAATTAACAACCTTATTGCAACAAATAATTTTGAGACGTTTCGATATCAACTTGAGACAGCAGATAATGAGGATGCTTATCACTTAAAGGGTAATATAAAAGAGTCTGAAACATCTACATTTTTGAAACTAGGTGTGCATTATGATGGTCTTTACAAAAGTGCTGCCTTGGCAAATCTCACAAAGCAACAACTACTCTTTAAAAATGATCTAGCGTCATTGGATATTATTTTAGGGGATAATTCAAGGTATAATTTTGATTATTTTATTGATAAGGGATTTTATATTAGCATTGGTGTAAAATCAAGATTTAACCATTTTAGCAAGGGTATAAATCCAGCTATTGCCTTGGGAGACGATTCGCCATTGCTGGGGACCTTGAACAGGATTGATGTAGATTTAAATGATTTTACAAACCAAGTATATCTTCAAACTATTTTTAGAAAAGATTTTGCATTGCGACTAGGCGGTGAGTACAAACGTCTAAAAATTACATCTGAAACTCTTTTCGAAGAAAACCAAGATCAAGAAGTAACATTTGACAATACCGACTATTTTAGTCTTTACGGAAATTTGGTTTTTGATGACTATGACAATCCCTATTTTCCAAAAAACGGATTTTATTTTAATGGTGATTTTCATTGGTATGTAGGTGTAGCTGGTTTTAATACAGATTTTGAACCATTTTCAATTGCAAAAGCGGATATTGGTTATGCTTTTAGTTTATCTGATAGAATGGCATTTAAGGCTGAAACAAGTGGCGGATTTAATATTGGTGAAGGTGCGACAAACACATTAAACTTTGCTTTAGGTGGCTATGGTCGAAATTTTATAAATAATTTCTTTTCATTTTATGGCTATGATTATTTAGATCTTACAGGTGATAGTTTTGTAAAAGCTTGTTTTACAATAGATTATGAGCTGTTTAACAACCATCATTTGCTATTAGCAGCTAATTACGCAAATGTTGAAAATGGTCTTTTTGAAACGGGTAATTGGCTTTCTGCTCCTGATTTTACGGGATACGCGTTAGGATATTCCTTAGAAACTTTCCTTGGTCCATTGGAAGGGAAATACACCTACTCTCCAGAAACGGGGAATTCCTACTGGTTTTTTAATCTGGGATTTTGGTTTTAAATTTAAAATTTTGCAACTTTAGCTCAATTATGAAACTATTCTGGGCAGACATAAAACTACATTTACATTTCCTCATCAAAAGGAATCCAGAATAAATACGCATTTTTTGTACCTTTAAAACAGTGTCGTTGTATCCTAAAATATGGGATAATTCAATCAACTTTTAAACTATAAGAAAATGCCATTTTATCATAAACTCGGAAAAATTCCACCAAAAAGACATACACAATTTAAAAAGCCAAATGGTGACTTTTATTATGAGCAGTTATTTGGGACTATAGGTTTTGACGGTATGTCTACCAACAGCTATCACGAGCAACGTCCTACGCAGGTCAAAGAAATTAAAGCACAGTATAGTATTGCTCCAAAGGTCGCTAAAGCCAATAATATGCAATCCTATCGGTTTCATGGGTTTAAGGTTAACCAAGAAGACGATTATTTAGATAGCAGAAAAATTGTACTAACTAATAGCGACTGTAATATAATTTTGGCAGCGCCTAGAAAATCAACAGAAGATTATTTTTATAAGAACACGGATGCTGATGAGTTAATATTTATACATCGTGGTACTGGGAAATTACGAACACATCTCGGGAATCTCGATTTTAAATATGGCGATTATCTCTTGGTGCCAAGAGGAATTATTTATAAGATAGATTTCGATACGGTGGACAATAGATTATTCATTGTTGAATCTTACAGGCCTATATACACACCAAAGCGTTACCGAAATTGGTTTGGACAGTTATTAGAGCATTCACCATTTTGCGAACGTGACCTAAGACAACCACAAGAATTGGAAACCTACAATGAATCAGGTGATTTTCTTATAAAAATTAAAAAGCAAGATGAAATAATTGAAATGGTGTATGCATCCCATCCGTTTGATGTGGTTGGCTATGATGGCTATAATTATCCGTATGCGTTTTCAATTCACGATTTTGAGCCAATAACAGGTAGGGTACATCAGCCGCCTCCAGTACATCAAACTTTTGAGACAGATGCTCTTGTAGTATGCAGTTTTGTGCCACGTTTATATGATTATCATCCACTAGCTGTGCCTGCACCATACAACCACAGTAATATTGACAGCGATGAGGTTTTGTATTATGTAGATGGTGATTTTATGAGTAGAAATGATATTGATGCAGGGCATATATCATTGCATCCAGCTGGGATACCTCATGGACCGCATCCTGGTGCAATGGAGCGGAGTATTGGTAAAGTAAAAACAGATGAATTGGCTGTGATGGTAGATACCTTTAAACCTTTAAAGGTAACGGAAGAAGCTTTGAAAATCGCAGACAATGATTATTACAAATCGTGGTTAGAATAACATTGATTTTTATAAATGCACTCGAGTAAATTAGCAGCAGATCCGTTAGCATTAGTACTAGGGATATTATCATTAGTGCTTGGTATCGCTGGATGTTGCTGTTATGGCATTACAGCAATTATTCCACTAGTATTGGCAATCGTTGGGCTCGTGTCTGCAAACAAAAGTTTGCGAGAATATCGTGAAAATCCTCAAGCTTTTTCACCACAATCGGCCAGTAATGTCAATACGGCTAAGGTTTTAAATATTATTGGAATTGTTATCAATGGTTTTGTTGTGTTAATTTCGGTAGTAATTATTGCATTTTACGGCACCATGCTTTCATCAGAAATTTTTGAAGAAATTAGAAATAATTCTAGGACTACTGATGATTATTATGAAATTGAAGTAGATACCTCTAACACCAAGGGCCATGAAAATTATTTTAAGGAAGAACAAGATTCAATCAATATAGACGATTTATTGCAAAAACAAACAGAAAAAGTAACACTAGAAATCAATTAATATTATGGCAAAAGAAGTAAAAAGCGTTAATTATGGCTTAGAGAAAATATTTGAGGAGGCACAGGATTTTTTACCGCTCTTAGGTACCGATTATGTGGAGTTTTACGTGGGCAATGCAAAACAAGCTGCGCATTATTATAAAACAGCATTTGGCTTTCAATCATATGCCTATAAAGGCCTAGAAACGGGTTCAAGGGACTCAGTAAGCTATGTGTTAAAGCAAGATAAAATAAGGCTGGTTCTTACAACACCATTAAATAGCAAATCCCCAATTAACGAGCATATTGTTAAACATGGTGATGGCGTTAAGGTAATAGCACTTTGGGTAGATGATGCAAGAAAATCTTATGAAGAAACGACCAAGCGTGGCGCAAAATCTTATATGGAACCAATGGTCGAAAAGGACGAATACGGTGAAGTGGTTAGGTCTGGTATTTATACCTATGGTGAAACAGTTCATATGTTTATTGAGCGAAAAAATTATGAAGGTGTTTTTATGCCAGGATTTGTAGAATGGAATAGTGATTATAATCCAGAACCTGTTGGCCTTAAGTTCATTGACCATATGGTAGGTAATGTAGGTTGGGGACAAATGAATAAATGGGTAAAATGGTATGAGGAGGTTATGGGATTCGTGAACTTCTTATCCTTCGACGACAAGCAAATACATACCGAATATTCAGCGCTTATGAGTAAGGTTATGAGTAACGGTAATGGAAGAATTAAATTTCCAATTAACGAACCTGCTAAGGCAGCCAAAAAATCACAGATAGAAGAATATTTAGACTTCTATGAAGGGTCTGGTGTACAGCATATTGCCGTTGCCACAGATGATATCATTAAAACCGTTGCACAATTAAAAGCGAGAGGCGTGGAGTTTCTTCCGCCACCACCACAATCCTATTACGACATGATTCCAGAACGTTTAGGTGATCATATGGAAATGATGAATGAAGACATCAGTGAATTACAAAAACTTTCTATCCTTGTTGATGCTGATGAGGAAGGGTATTTGCTTCAGATTTTTACTAAACCTGTCGAGGATAGACCAACACTATTTTTCGAGATAATTCAGCGTATGGGAGCCAAAGGGTTTGGAGCAGGTAACTTCAAAGCACTTTTTGAGTCTATTGAAAGAGAACAAGCCAAAAGAGGTACACTTTAGAAGCTTTTAGTTATTGTTTTGCATCCATAATTTAGATTTGTAATTTTGGAATGGTAATTGTAAATATGCTTGGTATTAACACATATTAAGACAATTGTAACACATTGGTAACGTTACATTATTTACATTTATACTAAAAGCGTTATGAAATATATTTTTGTATTTATACTGTTTTTTACTGGCCTTAGTACTACCGGAGTCCAAAATGATTCATCTTTTCAAAAGGGAGAATGGTTTAAATTTAGAATGAGCTATAGTGGTTGGTTCAAAGCAGGTGAGGCCACATTGAAGATGGATGAGAAAGAGCTTAATGGAAAGCCTGTGTTTCACGTTGTTGGTAAAGGAAAAACCACGGGATTAATTAATGCTTTTTTCAAGGTGAGAGATCGCTATGAAAGTTACTTTGATAAAACAACAGGTGCCCCATATAAATTTATTAGAAAAATTGATGAAGGCGGTCATACTAAGGATATTGAGATTAAGTTTGATCACGAAGAACAAAAGGCGATCGTAAACAATAAAAAGCGCAATAAGATTACTACACATACTACGGAGCAAGATGTTCAAGATATGGTTTCTATGTATTATTATTTGCGGAACAATTTAAATACAGACGGCTTAAAAATTGGAGATGAGATTAGAACCAACATGTTTTTTGATGAAGAAAACTATGGATTTAAACTTAAATATTTAGGTAAAGAGACCATAAAAATAGAACTGAACGGATCCAAGGTACGCATTAAATCACTAAAGTTTAGACCTTATGTAATGGCTGGTAGAGTTTTCAAAGAAGAAGAAAGTTTAACCTTGTGGGTCAGTGCAGATAAAAACAAAATACCTTTAAAAATTAAGGCAGACCTTGCAGTAGGTTCTCTAAGGGCAGATCTAGAAGCATTTAAGGGGCTTAAATATTCTTTTCCCGTGGAATTTGATAATTAAATTATGGACGACCAACCTAATTTCGACGCTATTTTAAAACAGCTTCAAGAGAAGTATAATCAAATAGACCAAGATACTGATGATCATTTATACGGCTTGCTATACAGCAAGCCGATTACATATTGGGACTATATACAAACAGATGCGCTTTTAAACCTTCAGATTCAGCGTACTACCTTACCAGATGAAATGGTGTTCATAGCATACCATCAAATTAATGAGCTTATTTTTAAAATGATTCTTTGGGAGATTGAGCAAGTTGCAGATAGCAAATCACTCGATGTTACATTTTTTGAGAATAAAATAATGCGAATAAGTCGCTATTTTGATATGCTAACCACTTCATTTAACATAATGAGAGAGGGAATGGAGATAGAGCAATACATGAAATTTAGATATACATTAACACCTGCCAGCGGATTTCAAAGCGCACAATACAGATTAATTGAGTTTGCTTCTACAGAATTAATAAACCTTATAGATTATAGATTTAGAGCAACAATTAATCGTGAAACACCATTCACGCACGCCTTTGAACATTTGTATTGGCAAGCCGCTGGAAAAGATCATAAAACTGGAAAAAAATCAACACTTTTAATTAATTTTGAAAACCGTTATAAAGAGGAGTTTTTAAGATTTATGCAAACCTATAACACCAAAAATCTTTGGACGCGGTTTAAGGAATTACCAGAGGAAGACCGTAAGGATAAAAATCTGGTAAAAGCCATGAGACATTATGATTATACGGTAAATGTTACTTGGGTAATGGCGCATTACAATACTGCGGTACATTACATTGAAAGTGGTCTTGGAGATGGAGAAGCAACCGGTGGTAGCGATTGGAAAAAGTATATGCATCCAAGATACCAAAGGCGCATTTTCTTTCCGGAATTGTGGACAGAGGAAGAATTAAAAAATTGGGGAAACAACATATAATAAATGCATTAATGCACTTAAAAAGATTAGTAGCAATAGCTGGAATAGCAGTGATTTTTTTCACCTGTAAGAATGAAGATCCAGCCAAAGCATATGAAAAAGAATTTGCTGAGATTGTAGAAGAAGAGAAAATCCTAGAATTTGGTTTTAACCTAAAGGATTATATTGTAAAGCGCGATACCATTAAGAAAGGTGATAGTTTTGGAGAAATAATGGAGCGCAATAAAATAGGATATCCTAAAATCTTCGAAATTGCAGAAAAAGCAAAAGACACTTTTGACATCGCAAGACGACTCATGCCAGGAAGACCATATACCTTACTGTGTTCTAAGGATAGTCTAGAAATACCATCAACATTCATTTACCAGCCTAGTGTAGAAGATTACGTTGTAATTAATTTTAAGGATTCAGTAGAAGTTTATACGAGTAAAAAGCCTATTAAATATGTAGAAAAAACGGCTACCGGAATTATTGAGAATAATATATCTCAAACATTAGATGAAAAAGGATTAAGTCAAGTTCTTGCTAATAAAATGGCAGACGATATTTATGCGTGGACGATAGATTTTAGGAGACTTTATCCTGGAGATCGCTTTAAAGTTATTTATACAGATAAGTATATTTCAGATTCTATTTATGCAGGTGTTCATGAAGTTAAAGCGGCCTATTTTGAACATAATGGTGATTCGCTTTATGCTTTTCAGTTTGTAACGGATACGTTAAAAGGAATTAAGGACTACTTTAATGAGGATGCCAAAAATCTGAGACGTGCCTTCTTAAAAATGCCGGTTAAATTCGGTAGGCTTTCATCAAGATATAATCTTAAGAGGCGTATAGCTTACTATGGTTACAAGGTTAGACCTCATAAAGGAACAGATTTTGCTGCTCCTGTTGGCACACCAATTATGGCAACAGCTAATGGTACTGTTATAGAATCTACCAGGCGAGGTGGTAATGGCAAATATGTTAAGATTCGCCACAATGATACTTATACCACCCAATACTTGCACATGAGTCGTCAAGCAGTAAAAAAAGGAGAATATGTAAAGCAAGGGGATATTATTGGTTACGTTGGGATGACAGGGAATACAGGTGGTCCACACGTTTGTTATCGTTTTTGGAAAAATGGTAGACAAGTAGATCCCTTTAAACAAAAATTACCGGAAGCTAAGCCTATTTCAGATAGTTTAAAGGAAAGATTTTTAGTTCATATCAAGCCAATAAAGCAACAACTAGATAACATATTCTTCTTGGAGGCAGAGCCTAAAAAAGTTGAAACCACTATAACCGAAGATCCAATTTTATAAAAATGGCATTAAAATCAACCAATCCTACCAAGACAGAATCTTGGAGCAAACTACAATCACATTTTAATTCAATTAAAGACAAACATCTTAAAGACCTTTTTTCTGGTAATCCTAATAGAGCAAACCAACTTACAATAGAGTGGGAAGATTTTTTGGTTGATTTCTCAAAGAACAGGATAGCGACAGAAACAATTGATTACCTCATTGAACTTGCTAATGAGGTTGATTTAAAAGACGCGATTAAAAAATATTTTCAAGGTGACATTATCAATGCCACCGAAGGAAGAGCTGTATTGCATACAGCACTGAGAACAAAACAAGATTCAAAAGTACTTGTGAATGGCGAGAATGTTGTGCCTGGTATTTTTGCTGTTAAACAAAAAATTAAAGATTTTACAGAAGCAGTCATAAATGGCACACACAAAGGGTATACTGGTAAAGCGATTACCGACATTGTAAACATTGGAATAGGAGGATCGGACCTCGGGCCAGCAATGGTGGTTGATTCATTGCAATTTTATAAAAACCATCTCACTACGCATTTTGTAAGCAATGTTGATGGAGATCATCATAAAGAGATTATCAAAAATTTAAATCCAGAAACCACTTTGTTTGTGATTGTTTCAAAGACATTTACAACACAGGAGACGCTATCTAATGCAAACTCAATTAGGGCGTGGTTTTTAGAAGCACTTCCAACTGAAGCTGTTTCTAAACATTTTGTTGCTGTTTCTACCAATATAGGAAGTGTTAAGGCCTTTGGTATAGATGAAAACAATATATTCCCAATGAAAGATTGGGTAGGAGGACGCTTTTCCCTATGGAGTTCTGTTGGCCTTTCAATAAGCTTGGCTTTAGGATACCAAAATTTTGAAGATTTGTTGAAGGGTGCGCAAAAAATGGACGAACATTTTAGAGCAACAGATTTCAAAAAAAACATTCCTGTTATAGCAGCACTTTTGACAGTTTGGTATAACAATTTTTTTAAGGCAGAAAGCGAAGCAATTATTCCTTATACCCAGTACTTAAATCAGTTTGCAACCTATCTCCAACAAGGAATTATGGAGAGTAATGGAAAAAGTGTTGATAGGTCAGGGAAAAGAGTAGATTACCAAACTGGAACATTGATTTGGGGTGAACCTGGAACAAACTCGCAACATGCTTTTTTTCAATTAATTCATCAAGGCACTAAATTGATACCTACTGATTTTATAGGATTTGTTAAGTCATTACATGGTAACACCGAGCATCATGATAAGCTTATGTCAAATTATTTTGCCCAGACAGAGGCTTTAATGAATGGGAAAACAGAAGATGAGGTTTTAGCTGAATTAAATAGTCAAGGATTAGATGAAACAGAAATCAACAAACTACTGCCTTTTAAAATATTTGAGGGAAATAAACCAACGACTTCAGTTTTAATAAATAAACTCACTCCTGAAAGTTTAGGAAAGCTTATAGCCATGTATGAGCATAAAATATTTGTTGAAGGGATTATTTGGAATATCTATAGTTACGACCAATTTGGTGTAGAACTAGGCAAACAACTGGCAAAAACCATATTAAATGAGCTAGATGATAGCTCTGTTAAACATAATCATGATGCTTCAACCCAACATTTGATAGATTTTTATAGAAAGAATAAATAAATAGTGTTAAAAAAATTAAGAATACATTATTTATTAATTCTATATTTTGATAATACCACAATTAACGTGCATTTGCATCATTTCTTAACATTTAGTTAATGTTTTAATTAGAGTTATACGTAATTTTGCACCACTAATAGAAACCAATTAACTTAAATTTTATATGAAAAAATTTAACTATTTTTTATTGACAGCTGTATTAACGTTGTTTACTACAGTAGCTTTTGCTCAAAGTACAATTACCGGTAAGGTGATTGACGGCGAGATGAATGCACCACTGCCTGGAGCAAACATAATTGTGAAGGGTACTACAAATGGCGCAACTTCAGATTTTGATGGTAATTTTACTATCACAGCACAATCAAATTCTGGAGAATTAGAAATTTCTTATGTTGGATTCGCGACACGAGTATTAAAATTTAATGGAGACACAAACTTGGGTAACATCGTATTAGAATTGGATAATTCTTTAGAGGAAGTTATCGTTGTTGGTACAGGTGTAATTGATATCGCTGAAGCGAGACAAACACCAGTGGCTGTTTCTACTATTAAAGGAAAAGACATTCAGTTGAAAATTTCAGGTAACACTGAATTTACTGAGTCTATGAAAAATACTCCTTCTGTTTACGTTTCTAACCAAGCAGGTGGTTTCGGTGATAGTAGAATTTTTCTTAGAGGATTCGATGATACAAACACTGCTTTCTTATTAAATGGTCAACCAATTAATAGTGTTGAGGACGGTAGAATGTTTTGGTCTAACTGGGCAGGTATGGCAGATGTTGCTAATGCTGTTCAGGTACAGAGAGGTCTAGGGTCTTCTAAACTTGCTATTTCATCAGTAGGTGGTACGGTTAACATTGTATCTAAAACGACTGAACAAAGAGAAGGAGGATTTGTTAGATTTATGGGAGGTAACGATAGTTTCGCAAAAGGAACATTTGCTTACAACTCAGGCGTTAATGACAAAGGATGGGCTTTTTCTGTATTAGTAGATCACTGGCAAGCACATAGAAAGTACTCAATTGGTACTGCTGGGCAAGGGCAAAACTACCTTTTTTCTGTAGGTTATAAACCAAACGAAAGAAATACGTTTAACTTCTTAATAACAGGTGCACCACAGTGGCACGATCAAAACTTCTCAAGTGATTTAGAAGAGTTTGAATTATATGGTGAGAAGTACAACCCAAATACTGGTTTTAGAGATGGTGAGCGTTTTACAGAAAGACGTAACTACTACCACAAGCCTGTTGCAAACCTTAACTGGGATTTTGATATAAACGATAATTTAGATTTATCTACTGTGCTCTACGCGTCTTGGGGCCGTGGTGGTGGAACCGGAATGTTAGGTAGCAGTGGAAACAGAGTTAGATTAGAATCTAACGGACAAATTGATTTTGACCAGATAGTTTTAAATAACCAAGCTGCTGCAGATTCTAATGGATTTGCTGGGTTCAGCGATGGATTTGTAAGACGTTCATCTGTAAATAACCACAACTGGTACGGTTTATTATCTAACTTAAATATTGAGTCTGGTGAAAACTGGAACTTTAATGTTGGTTTTGATGGTAGATTATATCGTGGTGACCACTGGAGACAAATTAATGATTTAATGGGTCTTGATGGTTTTACTGATAACTTTAGAACAGATCGTCCTGACGACTATGTATTTACTAATACATTTGAGGCTAACCCATGGTCCGCATTATTTGATTTTGCGGATGAAGCAGAAAGAACCCAGTTTGATTATTCTGAGAATATTAACTATATCGGTGGATTTGGACAGGCAGAATACGCAACAGAGGATTTCTCAGTCTTTGTTCAAGCTGCATTATCTACACAATCGTTCCAGAGAACAGGTAGATTTACAGGTAGAACTGTAAATGGTATAGATGGTCTTGGTGAATCTGAGAAAGTAAATAAAACAGGGTATCAAATTAAAGGTGGTGCATCTTACAACCTTGATGAAAACAACACATTATTTGCTAATATTGGAACATTCTCAAGACAACCGTTCTTAGATAACATCTTCGCAGACATCAGAAACTCAAATGCTTTAGTAGAAGTTGAACAACCTGATGGATCTACTAGTGGAATTGACAATGAAGAAATCGTAGGGTTTGAAGCTGGTTACAGATTTAAAAACAGTACTTTCAGATTTAATATAGACGTATATAGAACAGAATGGGGTAACCGTTTCTTAACTTTTGGTACTGCGCTACCAAACGATGAATTTGGTATTTATCGTTTCACTGACGTAACGCAAATTCACCAAGGTGTTGAATTTGATTTTGAGTACCGTCCTGTTAGTGGTAATATATCGTTTAGAGGTTACGGTTCTATTGGTAACTGGAAATACGAGGGTACAACACCATTTACATTGCAAAATGATGATACACAGCAGTTCTTAGAAGATGCTGGTACAGTAGATATCACTGACGTAAAAGTTGGTAATGCACCTCAAACATCTTTTGGTGCAGGAGTAGTATGGAATATCACAGAAGGTTTATCTGTAGATATGGACTATAATATCTTCGCAGACCTTTACGAGTTTGTTGATGTAGATGAAGCAGTAGAAGATGCCCTTAATGGAAGAGTTTACGAATCTCAAAGATTACCATCTTATACTTTAGCTGATGCAGGTTTGACTTACAGATTTTCTTTAGGAGACAACAGAATGACTTTTAGAGCAAACGTTAACAACTTGTTTAATACACCTTACATTAGCCAAACAGATAACTTTGGTACATTCTTAGGAATTGGAAGAATTTGGAACGCAAGTTTACGTTACAACTTCTAATTTTTAATAATTATAATACTAAAAAAGCAACCTTAAATGGGTTGCTTTTTTTGTTTAGTATATATGGTTTCTGATTGCTATTGTTTCCAAACAAGAGTTTCCATAAGTCGTTTAATATCCTTTTTTAAATACTCTGAGGCAGGATAAATAGAATCATAATTGGGTTTGGCATAAAAGTATAAAGAACCACTTATAAAGTGACTTATACTGTCTGTTAAGTAAAATTGAGATTGTGAAGCAGCATCGCCACCAATTTCATATAGCATGCCGTACACTTTATTTTCTGGGCTTAAAAATTCCTTTGGGAGAATCTCATCTGCTTTTATAGTGTGTGTTTGGGTTAGGTTTTGCGCATCTCTCAGCAAACTATCCAAGTTGTTATTTCTTATTTTTTGATACGTGAGATATATCGTAGCCTTCATTGAAGGATATTTTATATCAATACCTTTTATTTCGCCAGTTGTTTTGATGTTTTTAATTGGCTCTGACATTTCATTTTTATCAAATTCAAACGGTAAGGGAATTTTGGACTTGTTATATTTGGCGGTAGGGTAATCTAGTCTAAGGTAGCCATTTGGTTTAGGAAGACTGTCGTCACCACAACTGAATAATGTCAGGAAAAATAATGGAAATAAAACTTTTTTCATTCCAATGGGTTAAGTAGGGTTAATTTAATCTGTTTAATGCGTTTACGCTCAAGTGCTTCTACTGTAAAAACGTAATTTTTGAAATTTATTTTGCTCCCTATCCTTGGAAAACCTCCTGATATTTCTAAAACAAATCCCGCTAGTGTTTCGGCGTCTCCTTTCTTAGCTTCAAAATGAACTATATCCTCTTCGATTCCAACTATTTTGTAAACATCCTTTAAAGGTGTTTTACCTTCAAAACTATAGTTGTATTCGTCAAGTTTTGTAAATATTAAATCTTCATCGTCATATTCGTCACTTATGTCACCCACGATTTCTTCAATAATATCTTCTAACGAAACAAGTCCTGAAGTGCCACCATATTCATCCACGACGACAGCGAGATGAACTTTTTTTTCTTGAAATTCATCCATAAGATCATCAAGCTTTTTATTTTCAGGCACAAAAAAAGGTTCTCGTAAAAGTTTGGTCCAATTGAATGTTTTTTTATTGAGATGAGGTAAAAGATCTTTCACGTAAAGTACGCCTTTTATGGTATCAATATTTTCTTCATAAACAGGTATTCTCGAGTAGCCGTTTTCAATGATGTCGTCAATTATAGATTCAAATGGCGTATTAATATCTAATGCAAATAAATCCATCCTGGGGCGCATTACTTGTTTGGTGTCAGTATTGCCAAAAGAGACAATACCCTTAAGTAGTTTCTGCTCCTCTTGAGTTGTCCCATTGTCATGTGTTAATTCTAATGCTTGGGATAATTGATCTACACTTAGATTAGATTTTTGTTTGCCTAAAGTGTTTTGCATTTTAATAGTCACAAACCGCATAGGAAGACTAATTGGAGAAAAAATTACATCCAATACTTTTAACGGTTTTGCCATGAATGAAGAGAATTCAACACTATTGCGACTTGCATAGATTTTTGGTATTATTTCGCCAAACAATAAAATTAAAAAGGTAGCGCTAACCACTTCAAGCAGAAATCTTACAAGTGAACTTGAAATATTTTTAAATATAGTCTCGCCTATGTAGGCAAACAATAAAACAATAGCTATGTTAATAAAATTGTTTGCTACTAGAATAGTGGCTAATAGCTTTTTTGGACGTTCCAATAAATTGGATATAATCTGCATTCTTGCAGATTTGTTTTCGATACCCTCATCTATTTTTGCTTTCGTTAATGAGAATATAGCCACTTCTGCACCAGATACCATGGCGGAACAAGCAAGGAGTATTATTAACAATACGATGCTTGTTATGAAAGATGTGTTACTTGCTATTAGGGATATAATTAAAACCGTGGGTTCTGGATCCAAGTTTATTTATTTATAGTATTTAGAATGGTAAATCATCATCCTCGTCAGGTACTACGCTCTTAGCTTCTGGTTGCTGTGCTTGTTGCGATGTCATGGTATTTGTTGAAGACTGATTTGGTTGCTCATTCTTGTTAGTCAAAAATGTAAAATCAGTACATTGAATTTCCGTAGAGTAGCGTTCCATACCCTTGTCATCAGTCCATTTTCTAGTTTTTATACGTCCCTCAATGTAAACTTTGTCACCTTTAGTAAGGTATTTTTCGCAAATTTCTGCAGCTTTGTTCCTAACTACAATATTATGCCATTCTGTATTTGTTATACGTTCGTTGGTCGTTTTGTTAGTATAGGTTTCGTTAGTTGCCAGAGGAAAGCGGCCTACGCAATTTTTATCGTCAAAATAATGCATTTTCACTTCATCCCCTAAATGCCCTATTAGCATTACTTTATTAAGCGTTCCTGACATAATGGTGTTTTTTAAATAATTTTGTGTTTTTAGTTATAAATAAAGGTACTAAAAAAAATGTGATGTTATACCGTCTCAAAATTGAACTCGTCTATAAAATTACTTATCAAAACAGGCGTAGGATAGTCTGTTAAGTCTTTAATAGATATTGAATCTTTTGGCAATTCATCCAATTCAATTATCCAAAATTTAGTAAATAGATGTTGATGGGATAATTTATGGATTTTATCTTTCTCATTATACAAACTATAATCAAATTTTAAATTTTTTAAAAATGAATGTTTTAAGACCAATTTATTAAATGACTCAGCGGTGATACTTTCATTGGATTCAATCATGGGAAACTGATACAGATTTCTCCAAATCCCTTTTTTTGTCCGTTTTTCTATTAATGTTCTGCCTTTTTTATCAAAGCAAACTAAAAAGTTTATATAGCGCGTTTTAATCTTTGTTTTTTTAAGTTTAACTGGTAACTCACTCACAATATTCCTGCGATGTGCTTCACAACTGTTAGTTAATGGACAACTGTTACAATCTGGATTTTTGGGACGGCATTGTCTCGCTCCGAATTCCATAATTGCTTGATTATAATTTCCGGGATCGTTAACATTAATTAGATCTGTTGCTAACGCTTTAAACTTTTTTATACCATCTGAAGTGTTAATTGGCGTATCAATACCAAAATATCGAGAAAGAACCCGGTACACGTTACCATCGACAACAGCATGCGACTCGTTAAACGCTATAGAGGCTATTGCACTTGCGGTATAATCACCAACCCCTTTAAGCTTGAGTATATTTTTATGGTTTTTAGGAAAAACACCATCAAGCTCGTACGCAATATGTTTTGCTGTAGTGTGGAGGTTACGCGCCCTTGAGTAATAACCTAGTCCCTGCCATAGTTTTAGGACATCTTCTTCAGAAGCTTTTGCTAAATCAAAAACAGTTGGATATTTGGTAACAAATCTTTCATAATAGGGTAATCCTTGTTTTACTTGAGTTTGTTGCAAAATAATCTCAGAGAGCCAAATATTGTATGGGTTCTTGGTATTACGCCAAGGCAAATCTCGCTTATTTACTGAATACCAGTTAGTTATTTCTTTTTGAAAAATCATTGACAAAAAAACAGATTTGGCAAAATTAAATCTTTATCGTGTTAAATTTTAATTAATTACGCTTGAATTATTGAAATTAAATTACCTATATTTGCAACCCTTAGAATTTATAGTAACCCTAAAACTAATAACAATGACAAAAGCCGATTTAGTAGCTAAGATCTCTGATAAATTAGGTATGGAAAAAGGAGATGTACAGGCTACAGTTGAAACTTTTATGGAAGAAGTTAAATCATCATTAGAAAGTGGTGATAACGTATATTTAAGAGGTTTCGGAAGTTTTATAATTAAAACAAGAGCTGAGAAAACAGGTCGTAATATTTCCAAAAACACAACGATTAAAATACCGGCACACAACATACCTGCTTTTAAGCCTGCTAAAGTATTTTTAGAAGGTGTAAAATCTAATGTTGAGGTTAACTAAAAGTAGGAAACAAAAATATTAACTAAAAAGCATTACAAACTATGCCAAGTGGTAAAAAAAGAAAAAGACACAAGGTAGCAACGCACAAGCGTAAAAAGCGAAGACGCGCTAATCGTCACAAAAAGAAATAAACTGAAAAAAGTAGTTTTAAAACTACTTTTTTCAGTTTAAAAGAAACGTTCTTTGATATAGAATTTATGAAGCATTTTTAATAGATGCCATAGATTTGTTGGATATTACATCCTGTGTCAAAAAATTTAGTAGAATCCATCCCGATATTATTGGGATTTAAATTAATATTATGAACAAGGAATTAATCGTAAGATCGAGTTCTGATATTGTTGATTTTGCCTTATTAAAAGATGGAAAACTTGTTGAATTACATAAAGACGAAGAGGATAATAACTTTGCTGTAGGTGATATATTTATTGCCAAAATACGTAAGGTTGTACCAGGTCTAAATGCTGCGTTTGTTAACGTGGGTTACGAGAAAGATGGTTTTTTACACTATCATGATCTTGGACCTCAATTAGCTTCTCTTTTAAAATTCATTAAACGTGTAAGCACAGGAAAATTAAGAGACTATAGACTCAAAGACTTTCCGTTTGAAAAAGATTTAAATAAGCACGGTAAAATTGCCGACGCACTTAAATCCAATCAATCTATTTTAGTACAAGTAGTAAAAGAGCCAATTTCTACCAAGGGGCCTCGCATTAGTTCAGAATTGTCTATCGCAGGTAGATATATCGTATTAGTGCCTTTTTCAAATCGTATTTCAATCTCTCAAAAAATTGAATCGCAAGAAGAAAAAGATAGATTAAAACGACTTGTTAAAAGTATCACACCCAAAGGATTTGGAGTAATTATTCGTACTGTAGCAGACGGTAAAAAAGTCGCTGAGCTTGATAACGATTTACAAAATTTGCTGAGTAGATGGACAGCAATGTGTAAAAAATTGTACAAAGCACATCACCCAACAAAAGTACTTGGAGAAATGAATAAAGCATCCTCTATATTAAGGGATATTTTTAATGATTCGTTTTCTGGTATTATTGTAGATGATGAAGAATTGTACATACAAGTAAAAGATTACGTGCAACAAATTGCACCGAAAAAAGAGTCAATTGTTAAGTTTTACAAAAACGGAGTGCCAATTTTTGAGAAATATGGTATCGAGCGTCAGATAAAAACATCATTTGGACGTACCGTATCAATGGCAAAGGGAGCATATCTAGTAATAGAACACACAGAAGCTATGCACGTTATAGACGTAAATAGTGGCAACCGTTCTAATAAGGAAAAAAACCAAGAAGATACAGCTCTAGAAGTGAACTTAATCTCTGCAACAGAAATTGCCCGACAATTGCGATTGCGTGATATGGGTGGAATCATTGTAATTGATTTCATTGATATGGGTAGAGCAGAGAATAGGAAAAAACTTTACAATCATCTTAGAGATGAGATGAAAGACGACAAAGCAAAGCATAAAATATTGCCGCCGAGTAAGTTTGGTTTAGTGCAAATAACCAGACAACGCGTTAGGCCAGAGCGCAATATTAAAACTAAAGAAGAAAATCCTAACCTAGTTGGTGGAGACGAAATAGAAGCACCGATTAAGGTTGTAGCTAGAATAAGTCAAGACCTAGAACGGATTTTTAAAAAAGACTACAAAAAGGTAACCTTAAATGCACATCCTTTTATAGCAGCCTTTTTAACCAAAGGGTTTCCATCAGTACGTTCAAAATGGTTTTTTGAATACAAAAAATGGGTAAAAGTCTTGCCCAGAGATGCTTACACTTATCTTGAATATCATTTTTTTGATAAAAATGGTAACAAAATCAAATAATATCTATTAAAAAAAGCCCTTCCAATTTGGAAGGGCTTTTTTGTTTTTTATGTCGCCGGGTTTGGAATAGCGGCATGCACCTTGTCAATTTCTTTCATGACTTCATTTGAAAGCGAAATATATATGCTATCAATATTTTCTTCTAATTGTTCCAAGCTAGTAGCACCAATAATGTTACTCGTTAAAAAAGGTCTTTCATTAACAAAAGCTAAGGCCATTTGTGCCAAGGATAAGCCATTATCTTCTGCAATTTTCAAATAACGTCTTGTAGCTTCAGTAGCTTGTTCACTACTGTAACGTGCAAATCTCGGAAACAATTTTAGTCTGGCATTATCTGCGGCAGTTCCTTTTATGTATTTACCGGAGAGTACACCGAATGCCATGGGTGAATAGGCTAACAAGCCAATATTTTCGCGATGTGCTATCTCGGCAAGATCGCCTTCAAAAGGCCGACATAACAAAGAATAAGCGTTTTGAATGGTTATCATTCGAGGTAAATTATGATGTTTAGATTCTTCTAAATAACGCATAGTTCCCCACGCTTTCTCATTTGATAATCCAACATGTCTTATTTTTCCGGACTCAATTATTTCATTAAGAGTATGTAGTATTTCATTAAAATTATCTTCCCAGCCATCATCAGGATTATGTGTATAATCTCTTACCCCAAAAGTATTAGTTTGACGCTCTGGCCAGTGCAATTGGTATAAGTCGATATAATCTGTTTGTAAACGTTTTAGACTATTATTTACGGCATCATGTAGCGCTTGCTTACTGAAACCAGTAGTTCTGATATGTGCTGTGTAGTCTCCTGGTCCAGCAATTTTTGTAGCTAATATAACTTTGTCTCTATTACCAGTTTTAGTAAACCAGTTACCAATGATGCGTTCTGTATCGGCATAGGTCTCTGCGGTTGCAGGTACTGGATATAATTCTGCAACATCAAAAAAGTTTACACCTTTATCTAATGCTAAATCCATTTGAGCAAACCCTTCTTCTTGGGTGTTTTGATTTCCCCAAGTCATAGTTCCAAGACATATTTTGCTCACTTTTATATCGGTGTTGGGAAGTGTAGTGTATTTCATATTCATTTCCCACGAAAGTGGGAATCTTTTTAATTATACTTAAGTTTCTATTACTTAGATTGCCACGCTTCGCTCGCAATGACATTAGAATAGCAAAAATAAGAAGACCTTTCAGGTCAATACAATAGGAAAGGTCTAAATATATGTTAAGTTTTATTGACTAAATATCATTGAGCAATTTTGAGATTTCATCTAGTTTTGGTGTTAAAATCACCTCAATTCTTCTGTTTTTTGCTCTACCTTCTGAAGTATCATTAGGAGCAATTGGCGCATATTGACCACGACCAGCTGCAGTCAGATTCTCAGGATTAATTGCGCCATTTTCTCTTAGAATATTAACAATAGCCGTAGCACGTTTTGTAGATAAATCCCAATTGCCACTAAGTTGGGCGTTGCCTTTGTAAGGCACATTATCAGTATGTCCTTCGATTAAAATAGCTATATCTGGATTTTCCGCAAGGACATTTGCCAATTGTTGAACTGCCTTACGTCCTTCTGATCCAACAGACCAACTTCCAGACTGAAAAAGTAATTTGTTCTCCATTGAGACATAAACCTTGCCATCGCGTTGCTCTACGGTTAAACCCTTGCCTTCAAAATTAGTTAGTGCTTTTGAAATAGCATCTTTCAATGCTCTCATATTTGCATCTTTAGTTGCTATAACACTTTCTAATTCCGAAACGCGTTTAGATCGGTCTTCTAATTCTTTTTTTAGTTTTTCTAATCTTGCATTTTCACTTGCGAGCGCTTGCTCTTTAGCTTCTAGTTGTGCTAATAACTCTCTATTCTTTTTTGAGTTTTTTGCAATTTCCGCTGAGCTGTTTTTTTCTAAGGCCTCATAGGATGCTTTGAGGTTGTCAAAATTAGATTTAGTGGCTACTAATTCTGATTTTAAGGCACCAAGTTCTTCAACTGCTTTATCATACTGAGACTTTAAAGTATTGAGGTCGTTTAGCATTGCATTGTTTTCACCATCAAGTTTCTCAACCTGATCATTCAGGCTCCTATTTTCTTTCTTGAGGTTTGCGTATTTATCCTCTAGGTCTGTATAGATTTTCTTTGATACACAAGAGCTAAATAAGCTAACTATTAGTACTAACAAGCAAATTTGTTTTATCATTTTTTACGTTTTATTGATTGAAAATTAAACTATAGATTCAATTCTAATAGAATAGGGCAGTGATCACTATGAACTGCTTCGGTAAGTATAACGCTACGTTTTATTTTTTCTTGTAATGGTTTGCTAACCATTGCATAATCTAAGCGCCAACCCTTGTTGTTTGCTCTGGCATTGGCGCGATAGCTCCACCAAGAAAACTCTTGTTTTTCTGGATGTAAATATCTAAAACTGTCTATGAATCCGCTATCTATAAAATTGCCTAACCACTCACGTTCTTCAGGCAAATAACCAGAGACTCCTTTCATTTTTGGATTATGAATATCTATAGGCTCATGACAAATATTATAATCGCCACAGACTACTAAATTTGGTAATTTTTTCTGAAGTTTATTAAGGTAATCATGTATTAAATCCATGTACTCAAACTTGTGCTCCAATCTTGCATCATTTGTTCCAGAGGGCAAATACATACTCATTACGGATACCTTATCGTAATCTACTCTTATGTTTCGGCCTTCAAAATCCATTGACTCTATTCCGGTACCAAATTCAATATGCTTTGGTTCGTTTTTACACAGTATTGCGACGCCACTATAACCCTTCTTTTGAGCGCTAAACCAGTAGTTGTAATCATACCCGATTTTAGTGAATAAGTTTAAATCTAACTGTTCTTCTAGTGCTTTAATTTCCTGTAGACAAATAACATCTGGACTGGTAGCATTTAACCACTTTATAAATCCTTTGTTTATTGCTGCGCGGATTCCATTTACGTTATACGAAGCGATTTTCATCTTTCAATATTAAGGTTTAAGCGAAATTAAATAATACCCTACTTTTACACTATTGTTTTGAGCCTATTTTAACAATAAAATATTTTGCTGTTTAACTAGTTATTAGTCTACATGAAGCAAGCATTGGTCTTATTTTTACTACTATTTTCTTTTCTTGGAAAAGCCCAGGAAAATAGAGGGAATTATAGGACCAAGAAATTGGCGGTTAGAGACTCCATTAAAATCGATACAGTAAGTATAAATCCTTCCTATTTGGTGGTGAAGAATAAAACAGGTGCTGTCTTAGATTCTACTCTTTATAGTATCGACTTTTCTAAGGCGACAATGAGTTTAAGAGCCCCAATTTCTGCCGATACCATTGTAATAGATTATTTACGCTATCCAAACTTTATTACAAAAGAATATAAGCAGTTAGACGAGAGTATTATTGTAAGCCGAAGTTCTAGCTTAAGAAAACTCTATCAGCTTGAAAATACTAGTGGAAAAGATATTTTTACGCCTTTTGACGGATTAACGACCTCTGGAAGTATCTCTAGAGGTGTAACTGTTGGTAATAACCAAAATTCTGTTTTAAACAGCGAATTAGATTTACAGATTTCTGGGAAGTTAAGCGATAAGGTTTCACTGAGAGCTTCCATACAAGATGCCAATATTCCATTACAAGAAAGTGGCTATTCACAACGATTGGACGAATTCGATCAGGTGTTTATTGAGTTATTCAGTGATAGTTGGAATATAAGAGCAGGAGATATTGATCTTATTAATAATGAAAGTTATTTCGCGAAATTTACCAAGAGAGTTCAGGGCTTGCTCGTAAATGCCAATATAAATGAAAAGATTAATGTATTCGCTTCTGGTGCATTGGTAAGAGGGCAATTTACAACAACTCAGTTTGTTGCTCAGGAAGGAAACCAAGGGCCATACAAATTAAGAGGGCCCAATAATGAACTTTTTGTACTCATAGTTTCTGGTAGTGAAACGGTCTATGTTAATGGCGTACCTTTGGAGCGTGGCGAGAATAGGGATTATATTATTGACTATAATGCTGGTGAGATAATCTTTAATTCTACCTTTCCCGTAACCTCAGAAATGCGAATTACGGTAGACTATCAGTTTAGTGAACGTAATTACAGCAGATTTACTGTTTTTGGTGGAGGAAGTTATACATCTGAAAAGTTCAACCTTAATGTGTCGGTATACTCTGAGAGTGATGCAAAGAACCAACCTTTACAACAAAATCTTTCTACTGAGCAGACTCAAATACTTGCAGACGCTGGTGATGATAGGGATTTAATGGCTGCCCCATCCGCTGTGTCACAGAGCTTTTCCGAAAACAGAATTTTATATCGTAAAGAGTTAGTAGGGACAGAAGAAATATTTGTTTTTTCAAATGATCCAAGTGTTGAGTTGTTTAGTGTGAATTTTACCTTAGTTGGACCCAATCAAGGAAATTACGTATTAAGCAATGATAATGCAGTAACCAACATTTTTGAATATGTTCCTCCAGTTGCTGGAGTACCACAAGGTAATTATGAACCCATTGTACAATTGGTGGCGCCAGAACGATTACAAATTGCAGTGCTAAATGGTCGTTACAAACCATCTGAAAAAACAAATGTCTTTTTTGAACTTGCTGGAAGCAAAAATGATCTAAATCTATTTTCTAGTTTAGATGATGATGACAATGATGGTTTTGCAGGTAAACTGCGAGTAAACCAGAGTATTATAAAATCAGATAGTCTATGGAATTTAGAGGCACTAATAGATACCGATTTTATCCAAAAGGATTTTAGAACAATACAGCGACTTTATAGAGCAGAGTTTAATCGTGATTGGAATTTGGAAGATCAGAGAGATGACCAAGGCAACTTTAATCTTGGTGATCAACTTCTTTTTACCTCAGGCCTTCAACTTTCTCATTTAAAAAAGGGTAGAGCGTACTATAATTTTGAATATTTAGACTATGCCAGCAATTTTAATGGCAATCGTCACAATTTTGGAGCTAATCTCAGATTGGGAAATTTTACAGTTTTTTCAAATACAAGTTATCTCAATGGGGAGAGTACTATAAATAGTTCCACTTTTTTGCGGTCATTTAATCGTGTGGTATATGGTAAAAACAATAAATGGGCTGGTGCAAAATTAGCATTGGAGGACAATGAACAAAGTGTCTTGGCAACAGACTCCTTAACGCCATTGAGCCAAAAATATAAGTCTTATGAGGCTTTTGTAGGTGTTGGCGACAGTACAAAGGTCTTTGTTGAGCTTGGTTATATAAATCGTGTAAATGATAGCGTTAGAAATAATCTTGTACAACGTGTAAACCGTTCAAACACCTATTATTTAAAGTCAAGACTTATCCAAAACAAGGCAACCAATTTGCAATTGTTTGTTAACTACAGAGCTTTAAAAGCTAATGTAGAGGATTCTCAAAACGAACAAAGCTTGAATAGCAGGTTAAACTTTAACCAAAAACTATTTAAGAATATCCTTATTTGGAATACTAATTTTGAGACCAACTCAGGAACTTTACCGCAACAAGATTTTACTTATGTTGAAGTAGAAGCAGGTCAAGGTGCTTATACGTGGTTTGATTATAATGAAAATGGCGTGCAAGAACTGGATGAATTTGAACTGGCGCAATTTGCAGATCAAGGTAATTACATACGTGTACTTTTACCAAATCAAGTCTTCGTGAGAACTCATCAAAACAGATTAAGCCAAACAGTTACAGTTAACTTACAACAATTAAGTACTTCAAAGGATAAATGGAATAAATTCTTTTCGCATTTTTACAATCAAACGTCATTTTTAATTGATCGAAAAGTGAGGCGTGACGGTAACAATTTTAACTTAAATCCATTTGAATCGAATGAGGATAATGAATTAGCATTGAATAATAGTATTAGAAATGTTCTTTTTTACAACAGAGGTAAACAGCGTTTCACAACGTCATATACGTTCTTAACAAATACGAGTCGTAATTTACTTTCAATTGGCTTTCAAGAAAACAAACTGAATAATCACCAATTTAACTTTAACCATAAGTTCGCCACAAATTGGCTCATTAATGCATTAGGAAGTTTTGGTACAGAAGAAAGTTTGAGTGAAAATTTTGCGAATAGAAACTTTAACATACAAGAAGAACGATTTCAACCTAAATTGTCTTATTTATTTAACGAAAACGCGCAGTTTGATCTTTTTTATCAGTATACCTCCAAATCTAATACCATTGGTAGCCTAGAATCACTATCACAGAACAATTATGGTTTATCATTTACGTATAACAATGCACAAAAAATAGCACTTACTGGAGCGTTTAATTATTTTCAAAACGACTTTGAGGGTAATCCAAATACTCCTGTAGCCTACCAAATGCTCGAAGGATTACAGCCTGGAAAGAACTTCACTTGGAATTTATTAGCACAAAAAAAGTTAACAAAATTCTTGGATTTAAATTTGTCTTATTTTGGTCGCAAAACCGAAACAGCTAGGACCATACATACGGGCACAGTACAATTAAAGGCTTATTTTTAAAACAATTTAATTTCTTACGCAACCAATTAGTAATAATTGCATCTAAAGGTATATTGTTACAACTAAAATCAATCTTAAATGAAAAAACAAATTATTGTAATCCTTTTGGGGCTATTTTTATTTAGTAGCCACGCTCAAGATACTAATAATACTGAGCCAACTAAGAATAACGAGATTTCTTTAAATCTTTTAGATCTTGTAGTTGCTGGAACCTTGGGCATTAATTACGAACGTATTTTTGAAAACAACCAATCGCTGTTTTTAAGTGCAAATATTTTTGACACATATGGTTACTATGATGTAGGTTATATTGAAGATAATTCTGCATTTACCCTAAGAGCTGCTTATCTTGTTTATTTTTCCAAGGAGAAGGATCATCACGGTTTTTTCTTTTACCCACAATTTAAATTTAGAACAGGAGAAATAACCACCGAGGATTATTATTTCTATGATATAGCGACAGAATCAGAAATTACAGAAGAATTTACCTATGACATTGGTGGTGCTTCGGCAGGATTTGGCATTGGTCATAAATGGATGTTTGATAACAAATTTACCTTGACTTTAAATGGAGATATAGCTAGGAACTTAGGAAACTTCAAGGATGATTATCTCGAAAATATAGAGCTAAGATTTGCAGTTAATTTTGGTTATAGATTTTAGTCTGCTTAAGCGTTTTACTCAGGTGTAGATTCGTCGGGCCAATCTTTTTTAAACTTATCCCAGTAGTCTGCCACAGTTTGCTTCATATCTTTACGCAACATAAGGATTCCAAATAAATTTGGTAAAGTCATTAAGGCTATTGTTATACCCGATAATGTCCAAATAACAGTTGTATCTGCAAAGGAAGCAATAAAAAAGGCTATGACATATACGATGCGATAGTATACAACAGATTTAGAACCTAACAAATAGGTCATTGCTCTTCCTCCATAGTAAGACCAGCTTATAGCTGTGCTAAATGCAAACAACAAAAGACCAATGGAAACAATATACTGGCCATACTTTCCAAAATAACTTCTTGTAAAGGCTTCTGCAGTTAAAGGCGCGCTATGAACTAAAGATAGTCCTTCAAATGAGAGTGAGGTATCATTTGGTTTGCCGTTTACAATTTTGATTTCTTCCGTTATTGGAATTAAATCTCGTTTTACAACTACTTTTTCAGCCAGAGACCTTGCATTAATTATAGATATATCATTTTGAATAACGCCGTCAACAACTTTCAAATTTCCGTTAAATAATGGAAGCGTTGCTACTTCGCTAATGTGATTAGCAAGCATTATTTTACCTTCACCAGTCTTATCTGTGTAGCTTTCTGCAAGTATTTGCATATCTACATAGTCAAATTTGTTCTGTAATTTTTCAGTCCAGACTCCAGAAGATAAAAGAACAAGAGCGGTAAGCGTACAAATAAAAATAGTGTCAATAAACGGCTCCAGGATAGCTACAAGACCCTCCGAAACTGGTTGATTTGCTTTTGCTGCCGCATGTGCTATGGGAGCACTACCTTGTCCTGCCTCGTTTGAGAAAAGGCCTCTACCAACACCTTTGTTAAAAGCAAAAGCTATCGAAGCACCAAGAAAACCACCTGTCGCAGCAGAACCAGTGAATAAATCTGCAAAGATAGAAATGAATGAAGGTATGATATTATCATAATTATAAAGAATTACTGCTAAGGCACCAACTAAATAAATAAATGCCATTGCAGGGACCAATCTTGATGTAACCGCAGCAATTCGCTTTATGCCACCAATTATTACCAAGCCTAACAAAACAGCCAGTACACCTCCAACAAGCATTTCATTTAAACCAAATGTTGCATTAAGAGAAGCCGAAATACTATTTATTTGAGGTAAGGAACCAGTACCAAAAGAGGAAAGAATAGTTGCAAAAGCAAAAATCCCAGCAAGCCATTTCATGTTTAATTTATTTTTCATGTAATACATGGGGCCTCCTGCCATAGAACCATCTTCTGCTTTTTCACGATATTTGTGTGATAGGGTCACTTCCACAAATTTTGTACACATACCTAATGCTGCCGTCATTAACATCCAGAAAACAGCAGCTGGGCCACCAATATGCACTGCCAGTGCAACACCTGCTATATTCCCTGTGCCAACTGTTCCAGATAGTGCTGTGGTAAGTGCTTGAAAGTGATTGGTATCGCCCTCATTGTCAGCTTTATCGTATTTACCGCTTACAACACGTAATGCAAATCTGAAATATCTTATTTGAGGAAACTTTAGGTAAATGGTAAAAAAGAGACCTGTACCTAAAAGAACATAAGGAAACCAAATAGAACTTCCTATATAACTATCTATAAGAGATAAAAAATCATTAATCTCTCCCATTTATTTTTGGTTAGTGTTTAAATGTTGAGTTGCAAACATAAAAATTGTCAAAGCAAAAAAGCACCATTTGGTGCTTTTATATTTTTTAATTGGATTTTCGAGCTACATTTTTTTGAGCCAATGTTTCATGTCAACCTCTGCTTTAATTAGATTACTGAGCTCTTCAATTTTTACACGTTTTTGTTCCATAGTATCCCTATGGCGAATAGTTACTGTATTATCTTCTAAGGTATCATGATCAACAGTGATACAGAATGGTGTGCCAACAGCGTCTTGTCTTCTGTAGCGTCTTCCAACCGCATCTTTCTCATCATAATCTATATTAAAATCCCATTTTAGTTCTTCAGCAATGCGCCTTGCTATGTCAGGTAAACCGTCTTTTTTAACCAATGGTAGAACGGCTGCTTTTGTTGGTGCTAAAACAGCAGGCAGTTTTAAGACAGTTCTTGTCGTACCATTATCAAGTTGTTCCTCTTGTAAGGAATTTGAAAAAACAGCTAAGAACATCCTATCTAATCCTATTGATGTTTCAAGTACATAAGGGGTGTAGCTTGAATTGTCTTCAGGATCAAAGTATTGTAATTTTTTACCTGAGTATTCTTCATGCTGACTTAAATCAAAATCAGTACGAGAATGGATGCCCTCAAGTTCTTTAAAGCCAAATGGGAACTTAAATTCAATGTCAGTAGCAGCATCCGCATAATGTGCTAATTTCTCATGGTCGTGAAAACGATAATTTTCGTTGCCCATGCCCAAAGATTTATGCCATTTAAGCCTGGTTTCTTTCCAATAATCAAACCATTCTTTCTGAGTACCTGGTTTAATGAAAAATTGCATTTCCATTTGTTCAAACTCACGCATTCTAAAAATAAACTGCCTTGCTACAATTTCGTTTCTAAATGCTTTACCTGTTTGAGCTATACCAAACGGAATTTTCATTCGGCCAGTTTTCTGGACATTCAAAAAATTAACAAATATTCCTTGGGCCGTTTCCGGTCTTAAATATAAGTCCATCGCAGATTCTGCAGACGCTCCAAGCTTGGTTCCGAACATGAGATTAAATTGCTTTACCTCGGTCCAATTACGGCTACCAGTCAACGGATCTGCTATTTCCAGTTCCTCGATCAATGCCTTTACATCTGCTAAATCCTCATTTTCAAGAGATTTTGCAAGACGTTTTAATGTGGTTTCAATTTTTTCTTTGTATCCAAGAACACGACCATTAGTGTTTACAAATTCGTGTTCATTAAAATCATCGCCAAAACGCTTTGCCGCCTTAGCAATTTCCTTGTTAATTTTGCCTTCTAGTTTTGCGCAGTAGTCTTCTACTAAAACATCTGCTCTATAGCGCTTTTTTGAGTCTTTATTGTCAATAAGAGGATCATTAAAAGCATCAACGTGACCTGAAGCTTTCCATGTCGTCGGATGCATAAATATTGCGGCATCTATACCTACAATATTTTCGTGCATTTGTACCATAGCTTTCCACCAATAGTTGCGGATATTATTCTTTAACTCAGCACCATTTTGAGCATAGTCATAGACAGCACTAAGTCCGTCGTAAATCTCACTGCTTTGAAAGACATAACCATACTCTTTTGCGTGAGATATTACCTTTTTAAATGTATCGTCGTTTGCCATGTCACAAAAATATAAAACCACTCTAATTTTTAGAGTGGTTTTAGGAAAATTATGTTTTCGTATTTACTTTAATTTTAAGCGCGTGTTTCCAAGTTTGATATTTTCATGAAATACATTGATAAAATAATCGCCTTTTTGAAAAGGTTTATCATCTTCATCTGCAACAATTGCAACACAAATCTCCAGGGTTTCGTTATTGTATTCTATAACTTCTTTTTCACTGTATATAAGAGAAAAATCTCCAAAAAATACTTCGCTTTTATCAGCGATAATATTACCGTCAGGGCTTACAATTTGGATATAAATATCTTTTTCACCTTTTTCCGTTAATGGATTTTCTGCTAGTAAAACACAAACATCGATGGCATTTGCTCGTCTGGCTTTTGTTGTAAACCTTTTTTTAGAGCCACTTAGTTTATAAGATTGTGCTTTGACATCGCTTGCTTTTAGTATGGCCGCATTGTCAATCACTTTGTTTAATAAATCATTTTTTGAGGCTAAATCATTCAAGGCGAAGCTTTTTCTTTCAATGGTATCCAAAGCATCTTTATTCTCTTTCTGAAGCTTCTTGTTGGCAACATTTAAAGAGTCTATGGTACTTAAAAGTATTTTATTCTTAGATTTAAAAATTATAAGTTGCTCCTTGAATTTAGTGATTATCGATAAATCACTTTTTAATAACCTTAAGGAATCCAAAGCGTTTTTAGTTTCCAGTTTTGCCTCTTGGAGCTGAGAAGCCATAAGATCATAGTCTTGGCTCAGTTCGTCATAACTTAGAATCATTTCTGATAATTCTTGCTCTATCAAAAACTTTTCTTGCTCTAGGAATTCTTCGTAGGATTTTATGGATTTATAATTTGTAAAGCTATAAATACCAAGAGCAGTTAAAACAACTAATAAAGAACCTATAATTAATCTGTAGTTAAATAATTGAGGGTTAACTATCATAATTAATTGCTATTTTCAATGCAAAATTATGGCTAATTGAATGGGCATTTTATTTTAATCGATTAAGTGGTAAAAAATTTGTTGAATTTGTTTTTCCCTCAAGTGTGTGAAGCTTGTTACAACATCTTGAAAGATAGGGAGACTACAGTGTGCATTTCATGTAGGCATCAATTGCCGGTAACAAATTACCATTATGATAATAACGATGCTGTAAAAAAAGTACTTTACGGAAGAGTACAATTACAAAATGCAACAGCACTTTTGCACTTTACAAAAAAAGGAATTGTACAACAACTAATGCACAATTTAAAATACCGTGGCCATGAACAAGTAGGTGGTTTTTTTGGAAAATGGCTTGGGGGCGAATTAAAAAATATCGATGCATATAAATCCATTGATGTTGTGGTTCCAGTACCGTTGTACAAAACTAGATTAAGAGAGAGAGGTTACAATCAAGTGGAGAAATTTGGTAGAGCAATTGCAAAGGCTTTGGATGCGGAATATAACGACAGGGTGTTGATAAAGACAAAAGCAACAAGAACACAAGTTTTTAAAGGCAGGCTAACACGCTCTGACAATGAAAAATCTGTTTTTGATCTTAGTCAAAATCATGCATTGTCAGGTAAGCATATTTTATTAGTTGACGACATCATTACTACTGGTGCAACGGTTGAATCCTGTGCGTCTGTTTTGTTAAGAATTGATAATATTAAGTTAAGTTTAGCAACAATGGCAATTGCAGATTAAATTTTTCGTTGATAACTATTAAAATTGTTTCTTTGTCTTAAATTCTTCTTTCTTAATGTATTCAACTTTGCAACGCATATTTATTGGCTTATTTTTTATCGCTTTAATTGCAAGCTGTGCCAATAGAGGTTCACCATCTGGTGGGGAAAAAGATACCGAGCCACCAATAATCCTTAAATCCGAACCTGAAAATTTTTCCACAAATTTCACAGGAGATGAAATAAAAATTTACTTCGATGAGTATGTAAAGATAAAGGATTTGCGAAGGCAATTAATTATTTCACCTCCCATGGATACTGAGCCTACTATTATTCCAATGGGAGGTGCAAGTAAATATATTTCAATAAAGATTAATGATACATTAAAGTCTAATACAACTTACGCTTTTAATTTTGGAGAAAGTATTGTCGATAACAATGAAGAAAACCCTTATCCATATTACAGATATGTGTTTTCAACTGGCGAAACTATAGATTCCTTATCAGTAACAGGCTATGTCGAAGATGCATTATTGGAAAAACCAGATGAATACATTACCGTAATGCTTTATGAGGTCGATTCAAGCTATTCAGATTCTCTGGTGTTTAAAGAAAAGCCACGTTATGTTACAAATACACTTGATAGTTTAACAACCTTCAGAATTGATAATATCAAAGCTGGAACCTATAAACTCCTTGCTCTTAAGGATAAAAATTCTAATTTTATTTTTGATCAAAAAAATGACAAAATAGCCTTTAAAAATGAATTTGTCACTATTCCTTCAGACACCTCCCATAGACTGACACTGTTTAAAGAAGAACTAAATTTTAAGGCATTTTCAACTAAACAGGATGGCGAATATCGTATTATGTTTCCTTATGAAGGCAACTATAAGACTATGAAAATTGAACTTTTAGGAGACAAGCCTGAAGGTTTTGAGCACAGAATTACCAAGGATAAACAAGCAGACACGCTTTATTATTGGTATAAACCAAAAATTGAAATTGATACGGTACTTTTTGAGATTACAAACGAAAAGTACGTTGATACGGTTAAGCATAGATTTAGAGCTTTAGAAACAGATTCGCTCACCATTAGGGCGGTAAATTCTGGCACATTAAATTTTGATCAGGATTTTTCACTAGATGGTAATATACCGTTTGTAAAAATTGATAAATCAAAAATTAGTTTGATCAAGAAAGATTCTTCTTCAGCTGATTTTGAAGTAGAATACGATTCTCTTCTAAACAAATACACCTTTCCGGTTGAAAAGGAAGAAGGCCAGAGTTATGTGTTTACAATGTTGCCAGAGACTTTTGAAGACTTTTATGGTGGGGTAAATAAAGACACTCTAAATTTTTCTTTCAGAACTAAAATGAAGTCAGAGTTTGGTAACTTAAGAGTGCAATTAAGAAATGCCGAATATCCGTTAATTGTCCAGCTTGTTAATAATAATGGTGTAGTAATATACGAGCGTTATACAACAGGTAACCCAGTGGTGGATTTTAGGGATGTTGCGCCACGAAAATATGCCTTAAGGGTTATCTATGATACCAATGCAAATGGCAAATATGACACAGGAAACTATCTATTAGGGATTCAGCCAGAGCGTGTAAGTTACGCACCTTCTGAAGATGTGGAAGAAATAAGAGCTAGCTTTGATTTTGTTATTGACTTTACGCTTTTAGACTAAATGTATCTCTATCATTTAAAAAATTGAGCTTATTTCTGTATCGGGCTATTAAAGTTTTTTCAAGTTTTACAACCTCTACAATCTCCTCATCGGGTTTTATGTGCTCTATTTTGTGTCCTAGCACATCATATGCACCAGAATGTCCAGGATATTCATGGTCAAGACCATCCAAACCTACACGATTTACACCAATACAGTAGCACATGTTTTCAATGGCTCTGGCCTTAAGCAATGCGTCCCAAGCATTTATTCTAGGTTTTGGCCAATTTGCAACATAGATTAGAAGGTCGTAGTCTTCAGTATTTCTAGCCCACACAGGAAAGCGTAGATCGTAACATATTAAGGGACAAATTTTCCAACCAAGGTAATCAAAAACTACTTTTTGAGTACCTGCAGTATAGACCTTGTCTTCACCGGCCAGGGTGAAGGTATGTCTTTTGTCGTATTCTATTAATTCGCCATTTGGTTTTACACAAACCAAACGGTTATAAAAGTTATTGTTTTCAGAAATGACTAAACTTCCAATAATTGCAACGTTTTTATGATTTGCAATTCGTTTGAGCCAATTTATGGTTTTACCATTCATGGATTCTGCAACCTTAATAGCGTTCATTGTAAACCCTGAAGTAAACATTTCTGGTAAAACAATCATGTCAATATCCTCTGTGACTGTATTGATTTTCTCTTCAAGATTTTCCCGATTGCTTTCTGGATCTTCCCAAAATAATTTGGTTTGGACTATCGCGACATTTAAGTTGCCTTTGGTCATTACAGTTTCTTTTTTGCCTTTGTTAATTTAGATTGAAGTTTCTCAATTTTTTCTAGCCATTTTTGTTCATCAACTGGAGAAAGCTTTCCTTTTTTCTTGAGCTTATTGTATTTTTTTTGTGTTTTGTCAAGGCTACTCTGTAGTTGTTTAACACGATTTTGATTTTTCTCCTTTTTGTTTAAAGCTTCTTCAGCTCGTTTTTGACCTTTTTCAGCTTTTTTCTGTGCTTTTTCAGCCTTTTTTGCTTCTTTTTCAGCTTTTTTAGCCTTTTTTAAGGTCTTTTCTTTAATTTTTAATTCTTCAGAAATGGCATTGGCTTGTTTAATAATAGCCTTATTTTCTTCAATATTTAAGATGTCGGTTACATCCTTCCCATCCAAAAAAATCCGGTCTTTTTTAACTTGGTATACTTTCCCATCTTTTTTGACTTCTTGTGCATTAATTGAAAATGAAAGAGCGAAAATTAGAAGAAAAACAAATTGTTTCATCGTATAAAGTTTTAGTTTAAATATGAGACACAGAAATTTACAAAAAGTAACTCATATTTTACAGAGAATCTCTGCTGCCTTTATTAACGTTTCATCAGTTTTTGCAAAACAAAATCGTAAGGCCTTATCATTCTTCTTTTTATCATAGAAAACAGATAAGGGTATCGATGCGATTTTATCTTCTTTTGTTAAGCGCTTTGCAAAATCTACATCATATTCATCTGTGATATTAGAATAATCCAAAACCTGAAAATAAGTGCCTTGAGAGGGTTTGAATTTGAATCGAGAATTTTCAATTAAGTTTAAAAACAAATCTCTTTTTTGTTGAAAGAATTCAGAGAGTCCCAAATAAGTGCTTTCGTCTTCCATATAATCGGCAAGGCCTTTTTGAGCGGGATGATTTACCGAAAACACATTGAATTGATGCACTTTTCTAAACTCTTCCATGAGTGCTTTGGGTGCACAGCAATAGCCTATTTTCCAACCTGTGTTATGAAAAGTCTTACCAAAAGAAGCTGTTATAAACGAACGCTTTTTTAAATCTTCAAACAGACAAACACTATAATGCATTTCATTATCAAAAACAATATGTTCATAAACCTCGTCACTAAGTATTATAATATTCGTATTTTCTGTTAGCGATTGTAATTGCAGTAAATCTTCTTTTGACCAAATTGAGCCTGTTGGATTGTGAGGCGTATTAATAATTATCATCTTGGTTTTAGATGATATTTTGGTTGCTACTTCCTCCCAATCTACATTATAGTCAGGAGCGTTCAATTCTATACCAATAGGTTTACCTCTGTTTAATATGACCGCTGGTTCGTAGCAATCATAAGCGGGTTTAAACAGGATTACTTCGTCATTTTCATTGATAAATGTTGAGATTATAGTAAAAATGGCCTGGGTGGCACCTGCAGTTATAGTGATTTCATTTTCAGGATGATAGGTGCTGTCGTAAATAAGGTTATACTTATGGGTTATAGCTAATCGTAAGTCTAAATTACCAGCCATAGGCGCGTATTGGTTATAACCATTGTTCATAGCCTGTGAGACAAGATCGTTTAGCTTGCTATCACTAGGGTAATTTGGGAAACCTTGAGAAAGATTCAGTGCATTGTATTCGTTAGCAAGGGTACTCATAATCGTGAAAATGGTAGTGCCAGTATTAGGGAGTTTGGACTGATGTTTCATGTCTTACAAGTTACTTTAAAGCCTGAAAATACTAAAGTTTTGCACCCTCTTTTTTATATTTACACTAACCAAATAAAATTAATAATATGCGACTCATTAAGATTTTAATTCTGTTTATTGTATTTCAAGTTTCTGCCCAGCAAGGCGGTATGTGGATTCCTTCACTCTTAGAAGGAATGAACGAAAAAGAGATGCAAAATCTTGGAAGTAAACTAACTGCAAAAGACATATATGATGTTAATAATTCTAGTCTCAAAGATGCTATTGGACATTTTAATGGTGGTTGCACCAGTGAAGTTATTTCTCCCAAAGGTCTGTTATTGACCAATCATCATTGTGGTTACAGCCAAATACAATCACATTCATCCTTAGAAAATGATTATATAACAAATGGATTTTGGGCCATGTCACTAGAGGAAGAAATTCCAAACGAAGGTTTGTTTGTAGAATTTATTGTTAGGATTGAAGATGTAACTGAAGCAATGTTACGCAATGTATCAGACGCAATGAGCCCAAGGGAAAAACAATCTCAAATAGACAGGAACAGAAATGTAGTTGAAAAGAATGTTCAAAAAGAAGAATGGCAAGGTGTAAAAATTACTCCGTTTTATAGCGGTAATCAGTATTATTTGTTTGTTACAGAGCGGTTTGAAGACGTACGATTAGTAGGTGCTCCGCCAGTAGGTATCGGAAAGTTTGGAAGTGATACGGATAATTGGGTCTGGCCAAGACACACTGGCGATTTTTCATTGTTTAGAATCTATGCGGATAAAAATAACCGACCAGCAAAGTACAGCACAGACAATGTGCCATATAAACCTAAACATTTTTTACCTGTGTCCTTAGATGGTATTGAAGAGGGAGATTTTACGATGGTATTTGGATTTCCTGGACGTACTAATGAGTATTTGCCAGCTGTGGCCGTAGAGCAGATTACCCAAAAAGTTAATCCTGTCAAAATTGCTATTAGAGATGCAGCACTTAAAGTAATTGATGCTTATATGAAGTCCGATGATCAAATAAGAATTCAATATGCATCAAAACAGGCCAGAATAGCCAACGCTTGGAAAAAGTGGATTGGCGAAAATCAGGGTATTCAGAAAAGTGGTGCCATTGATATAAAGAGACAATTTGAAGCTGACTTCACAAAAGCATTAAAAGCCCAAGGTAAAGAGGGTCAGTACGGGAACCTTCTTTCAGAATTCAATAGGCTATATAGTGAATTTGAACCTATAAACGTAGAGCGATCAAAGTTTATCGAAGTCTTTTTACGGACCAGTGAGCTAATGCAAATGATGTTGCGGTTAACACAACTTGAAATGTCTGCTAGGCAAGGCGATGAAACATTTAATCAGGCAAAAGAAAACACTATTAATTATTTGACGAGACTTCATAAAAATTATAACAAAGATGTAGATAAAGGCGTTTTTAACGCAGTAATTCCTTTGTATAAGAAAACCTTTGATGATAAAATTTATGATAAAACCGCATTTACAGACTTAGAAAGCGCTTTGAAGCTATTGGAAGGAGATACAAATGAAGTTATCACCAAACTCAATGAAGATGTTGCTTATCAATACGCAAAACCATTAGTCATAGAGTTTTATATGACTTTAGAGCCAGAATTTCAACGCCTTAACATTGAAATTAATGATCTTCAGACTAAATATATGAAAGCTTTAATGGAGGTAATGCCAGAAGAACGCTATTTCCCGGATGCTAATAGTACGCTCAGAGTTACCTACGGTAAAGTTAATGGTTATGCACCAAGAGATGCGGTATATTATAATCCGGTGACCTATCTGGAAGGTGTTATGGAGAAATATGTTCCCGGAGATTATGAGTTTGATGTGCCGCAAAAATTGAGGGAGTTATACGATACAAAAGACTTTGGTCAATATGCAGCCGAAAACGGAAAACTTCCAGTATGTTTCCTAGGGACTAATCATACTACTGGAGGGAATTCTGGAAGTCCAGCTATCGATGCTGAAGGTAATCTGGTAGGCTTAAATTTTGATAGAGTTTGGGAAGGGACAATGAGTGACATATATTACGATCCAGAAATTTGTCGCAATATCATGGTAGATATGCGTTATGTCTTATTCATAGTCGATAAGTATGCAAATGCCCAGCATTTAATTAATGAGATGAAATTAGTACATCCAAAGAAGTAAACTAATTCTTTAAACCTTCCATGTACAGATAAAGCATTACATCATTAAGACATGTGTTGAGTCTATCTTTTACTTCGTGTGCCCAAAAACGAAAGACTGTATAGCCCAAGTCATTTAGCTGTTGCGTAACCTCTTTATCACGTTGCATGTTGCGCTCAATTTTAGGAATCCAAAATCGCCGATTGGTTTTTACTTTAGGCTTGCGTTCATCCCAATTATAACCATGCCAATATTCACCATCTATGAAAATGGCAAGCTTATATTTTTTTATACTAACATCTGGTTTTCCTGGTAATTGTTTATTGTTAATTCTATATCTAACACCTTTTTTCCATAGTGCACTACGGAATACTAATTCTGGTTTTGAATTTGTACCGCGAATTTTGCTCATCATTTTAGAGCGTTTTTCGCTGGTGTAGAAACCAGCTTCTTCACAAAAACGAGGGACTTTAATTTTTTCTTGTGTATATGACATTGTTCTTATAAAGATAAGTCAACTTATTTGCAAAAAAAATCCCAAGCGAAAAGGCTTGGGATTTTCAGTATTATTTCTGATAATATTAATATCTGTAATGTTCGGGTTTAAAAGGACCTTCAACTGTTACGCCTATATATTCAGCTTGGTCTTTCTTTAACTCGGTTAATTCAACACCAATTTTTTCAAGGTGTAATTTTGCCACTTTTTCATCAAGATGCTTTGGTAACATATATACCTTGTTTTCGTAGTTCTCTGAGTTGTTCCAAAGCTCAATCTGTGCTAAAGTTTGGTTTGTAAACGAATTACTCATCACAAAACTAGGATGACCAGTTGCACAACCAAGATTTACAAGTCTGCCTTCCGCTAATACAATTATATCTTTACCATCTATGGTATATTTATCTACCTGAGGTTTAATTGTGTTTTTTGTATGGCCGTAATTTTCATTTAACCAAGCCATTTGTATTTCATTATCAAAATGACCAATATTACAAACTATGGTTTTATCCTTCATTGCTTTAAAATGCTCAGCTCTTACGATATCCTTATTTCCCGTTGAGGTAATAATAATGTCAGAGTTGCCTACTACTGTTTCTAATCGCTTTACTTCAAAACCGTCCATTGCAGCTTGTAACGCACAAATGGGGTCTATTTCAGTAACTGTTACAATACTTCCTGCTCCTTTAAATGAAGCTGCAGTTCCTTTACCCACATCGCCATAACCACAAACAGTTACACGTTTGCCTGCTAACATTACGTCCGTAGCTCTTCTAATTGCGTCTACTGCAGATTCTTTACAACCGTATTTATTATCAAATTTAGATTTGGTCACAGAATCATTCACGTTAATTGCAGGCATTGGTAAAGTACCATTTTTAAAACGCTCATATAAACGGTGTACACCAGTAGTTGTTTCTTCAGATAGTCCTTTTATTCCTGCTGTTAATTCAGGGTATTTGTCTAAAACCATATTGGTTAGGTCTCCACCATCATCTAGAATCATATTAAGTGGCTTCCTGTCCTCACCAAAAAACAAAGTTTGTTCTATACACCAGTCAAACTCTTCTTCTGTCATGTTTTTCCAGGCATAAACAGCAGTGCCAGCTTCCGCAACGGCAGCAGCAGCTTGATCTTGTGTTGAAAAAATATTACAAGAACTCCAGGTAACCTCGGCGCCTAATGCCTGTAACGTTTCAATTAAAACTGCTGTTTGTATTGTCATGTGTAAACAACCTGCAATGCGAGCACCTTTTAAAGGTTGCTCATCTTTATATTCTTCTCGCAAGCTCATTAAGCCTGGCATTTCTGCCTCAGCTAATTCAATTTCTTTTCTTCCCCACGCTGCAAGCGACATATCCTTTACTTTATAAGGAACATATGCAATTTTCGTACTCATCGTTGTATTTACTTTTAAAGTTTTATTTGCCTTTGGGTTTAAGCCTTAAATAACTAAATTCGCTAAGTCAAATAATACCATATTGACCTAAGGCGATGCAAAGGTAAACAATAGGTTTTAGATTATTAAATGCCGCTATACAAATCCATTAGTGTAAACTCACAAACCTGTGTTAAAATCTGGAAGATTGAAGAGTCCTACAATGATTTAATGAAACCTCTAGACTTAAAACCAAATAGTCTGGAACGTGTTTTAGGCATGAAAAGCGAATTACACCAACGAGGATTTTTAAGTGTTAGACATTTGCTTCGAGAATTCGGTTACACAGATCAGGACTTATATTATGATAACTACGGTAAACCACACCTTAGAGACGGTAAACACATATCAATAACGCATTCATTTACATTCTCAGGCGTAATTATTAGTGACCATAAAGTAGGTATAGATATTGAAATGCAAAGGGATAAAATTGCCATTATTGCAAAAAAGTTTGTGGATTATGAATTTAATTATCTTAAATCTGATTCGGAAGATTACATTAATAAATTGACTGTAATTTGGGGCATTAAAGAATCGTTATATAAACTTTTTGCTACACCTGGAATGCTATTTAAGAAACATTTTTTAGTTATTCCTTTTATGATTGAAGATGGCCAAACCGTAGCATGGATAGATTATGACAATAAAAAATATAGATATAATACTGCTTTTTTTGAATTTGAAGGATTCACCTGTGCATATGTAGTACCTTAATGAATAGTTTGTATCAAAATATCATAATAAACTCAGAAGTTGGTAAAACACAACTGGCCGTATTAATTGATCCTGATAAAATCGAAATCGAAGAAATTCCTTCATTTATCAGAAATATAAACCGGACAATTGCGACTCATATTTTTGTTGGCGGAAGTGATGTAAAAATTGATAACCTCGATGAATTAATTTCAAACATTAAACTACACACTAAACTTCCTGTTATTCTCTTCCCTGGAGATGTAAACCAAATATCAAATAAAGCAGATGGCGTTTTATTTTTATCTCTTATTTCGGGGAGAAATCCAGATTATCTAATAGGCAAACAAGTTAAAGCAGTAGAAAGATTAATTCAATCTAATTTAGAGGTTATCCCAACGGGATATATTTTAATTGAAAATGGAAAAAAGACTTCTGTAGAAAGCGTAAGTAACACTAGCCCAATTAATAGAACAGATATTGAGCTCATTAAGCATACTGCAAAAGCTGGCGAATTTCTAGGCATGAAATTAATTTACCTTGAGGCCGGGAGTGGTGCTCTAAACCCGATTTCAGCTAAAATAATTGAACAGGTAAAACAAGCTCTTAATATACCACTTATTATTGGAGGCGGGATTAGATCTAAAGTGGCCTTGCAGACTGCTGTGAAAGCAGGTGCTGATTTAGTTGTAATCGGTAATGCTTTTGAAAATGATAAGCTGTTTTTTGAGTGTTTACTTAACCCCAATTCTAAGATTACAACAAAATAAAAATTGCAATGAAAGTATCTGTAGAGCTGACACTAACACCACTAAAAGACAATTACGAATCTCATATAATAGACTTTATTAAGGACTTGAGAGCATCAGAATTTACCGTTTTAGAAAACCCTCTAAGTACTCAAATTTACGGTGATTATGATGCGCTAATGCCTTTCTTAACAAGAGCAATTAAACGTTCTTTTCTGGATATAGATATTGCTGTCTTGAATATGAAAGTTGTTAAGTCAGACCGAAGCGACTATGAACCACATTTTTGATTTCTTTTTTGGTCAATACGCAGATTATCAAACGGTGGATATCGTATTAGAGATTATTGCTGTAGTTTTTGGTTTCTTATCTGTTTGGTTCTCAAAACAGAACAATATTTTGGTCTTTCCAACAGGTATGATAAGTACAGCAATCTTTGTTTACCTATTGTTAAAATGGGAATTGTTGGGCGATATGATGATTAACGGTTATTATTTCGCCATGAGTGTTTATGGTTGGTACGTATGGACACGAAAAGTTGATGCCACGCATGTTACGCCAATAACCACTACCACAAAGAACGAGAGACATATAGGGTTAATCATATTCTTAGCTACATTACTTTTTGTTTTTATAGTTTATGAAGCATTTGATAAATGGGTAAGTTGGGTTGCCTATGTAGATACCTTAACTACCGCTATATTTTTTGTTGGCATGTGGCTTATGGCAAGGCGAAAAATAGAAAACTGGATATTTTGGATAATAGGAGACGTCATATCTGTACCTTTGTATCTTTATAAAGGACTCACCTTTACCAGTTTACAATATTTAGGTTTCACAGTAATTGCCATTTTTGGATACCTTGCATGGAAGAAGCACTTAAACAACAACCTTCAGGCTGCCTAAAAGTAGTTTTGTTTGGGCCTGAATCTACAGGCAAAACCACCTTATCTAGACAATTGGCTCGTCACTATAATACGGTTTGGGTACCAGAGTATGCACGTGACTATTTACAAAACAAATGGAATAACGAACGTAAGACATGCGAGCCTAAAGATTTAGTGCCAATCGCAAAAGGTCAGATGAGGTTAGAGAATGAATTAGCAAAAAAAACAGACACTGTTTTAATCTGCGATACAGATCTACTAGAGACTAAAGTTTATAGTGAAGCCTATTATTCAAATACATGTGACCCGATTTTAGAGTACTATGCTCTAAAAAATTCGTATGACCTCTATTTTTTAACTTATATTGACACACCTTGGGAACCGGACGACCTAAGGGATAAACCCAATGAAAGAGAACGCATGTTCAAGGCCTTTGAAAATGCATTAATTAGATACAAAAGACCTTATGTGCTGTTAAAAGGGGATAAAAACGAACGTCTTAAATCAGCAATTAAACACATCGATAACCTACTAAAAAATCAATCATGACATTTACTGAAAGTGATTTGCAGCAAATTAAAACTAAAGGATTGTCTGCAGATCAAGTTAATTCTCAAATCGAACAATTTAAATCTGGTATTCCATTCACTAATATTTATGAGGCAGCTACTATTGGAAATGGAATAGTAGCACTAAACCATGATAATATTGCGTCTTCAGTTTCTTATTTTGAAGACAGAAGACATAGTTTGTCTTTAGTAAAGTTTGTGCCAGCTTCTGGTGCAGCAACGAGAATGTTTAAGTTTCTTTTTCAGTTCTTAAAAGAGTACAATCCAGAAAAAGAATCACTTAATTCATTTATAAATAAAAATAAGCTCAAGGATTTTTCTCTATTTAGAGTTGGCTTAGAACAATTCCCATTTTATAAGATGGTAATGGAAAAAATCAAAAATGGTACTGTTGATTATGAAAATTTGTCCTCTGGTGAGAAGGCTATTGAATTTGTCAATACCATGCTTAACGAAAAGCATCTCAATTTTGGAAATAGCCCAAAAGGTTTGTTGCCGTTTCATGAGTATAAAAACAATCATATTTCCACGGCTTTTGAAGAGCATTTGTATGAGGCGGCTTTGTACGCATCAGATAATAAGGAGGCCAAGCTTCATTTTACGATTTCAGAACAATACAAGGATAAATTCAAGAAAGAGTTTCAGCGTATTGAAGAATTTGTAGAAAACAAAACAGGTGTATCTTTTGATATTTCTTTTTCATATCAACAACAATCAACGGACACGATCGCGGTAACTTTGACTAATGAGCCTTTCAGGGAAGAGGATGGTTCGCTTTTGTTTAGACCTTCAGGACATGGTGCTTTACTTAAGAACTTGGACACCTTGGACGCCGATATCATTTTTATTAAAAACATTGATAACGTTGTGGTTAAGCAGTATAAAGATGAAGTCGCAACATATAAAAAGGTACTTGCCGGCATTCTGTTACAGTTACAGGAAAAAACATTTAAATATCTTAATGACCTAGAATCTGATAATATCGCAGAAGAACACTTGGTAAAAATAGCGGAATTTTTGACCAGAGAACTTAATGTTAGAATTTCTGAAGAATTTGAAAAGTATTCTGAAAAGTACAAAATTGAATATTTGACAGAAAAATTGAATCGTCCAATACGTGTTTGTGGGATGGTTAAGAATGAAGGAGAACCTGGAGGTGGCCCATTTTGGGTTAAGGATCAAAACTCAAATATCTCACTGCAAATAGTTGAGTCTGCTCAAATTAATCAAAAGGATAAAGGGCAGAAAGATATTTTAATGAATGCGACACACTTTAACCCTGTTGATCTCGTTTGTGGTGTTAGAAATTATAAAGGCGAAAAGTTTAATCTTGAAGATTTTGTAGATCATAAGGCTGCATTTATCACTAAGAAAACCAAATTTGGGAAAGACTTAAAGGCATTGGAATTACCTGGACTTTGGAATGGAAGTATGGCATTTTGGAATACGATTTTTGTAGAGGTGCCTGTAAGAACATTCAACCCTGTTAAAACGGTTAATGATCTTTTAAAAGACACTCATCAAATTAAATAATAGTGAATGAAAAAGGATTAATATCTGAACTTACCTTCAACGCAATTCGTAGCTCTGGCAGTGGCGGTCAGCATGTAAATAAAGTTGCGACAAAAATTGTACTTTTTTTTGACTTAAATAATTCTAGTTTCTTAGATGAAAATGATAAGAGACGCTTACACTCATTTCTAAGCAATCGAATAAACAAGGAAGGTATATTAATATTAAGTTCAGGCCAAAGTCGCAGTCAACTAAAAAACAAAACTTTGGTTACGCGTCGGTTCATAAGTCTTATAAAGCAGGGGTTAAAAGAAGAGAAACAGCGAAAAAAGACTAAGGTCCCTTTATCAATTAAACGAAAAAGATTAGAAACTAAGCGTCGTGTATCAGAGAAAAAAGCAAACAGAAAACCTCCTCGACTCAATTAAAAAATTATTTCTTTATCATTTGTCGTTAAGAATTAGTAAACTATCTTTGCATCGTTCTCATTAAAGGGGTGCCAATAAATGGCTGAGATCATACCCATTGAACCTGAGCAGGTAATGCTGCTAAGGAATCGAGCTTCTGGCTCAAATAAATCAAGTATCAACAAAGAATAATTACCTCTTTTTATTCGATTAGTATATAATCGTAATGAAAACTTTATTCACAAATTGGATTAGATTAAACAAATTACTGTTCTTGTTATTGGCTTTATTAAATTTTAGTGCAATAAGCGCTCAAGAGAAGCAACAGGATACCACAGAAGTAGAAAAGTTGGATGAAGTCCTTGTAAAAGCCGTGCGAGTAGACGCAAAGTCTCCTATAACTCACACCAACGTAACAAAAAAGGAAATTGCAAAACGAAATCTGGGACAAGACATTCCAATTCTACTTAACTTTTTACCTTCGGTTGTTACGACATCAGATGCTGGCGCAGGTATTGGCTATACAGGAATAAGAGTAAGAGGTGTAAGTCCACAATCAACAAACATCACAATTAACGGGATTCCCTATAATGATGCTGAGTCACTAGGAACGTTTTGGGTCAATTTGGGTGATTTTGCATCTTCTGTAGAAAGTTTGCAATTGCAACGCGGTGTAGGTACTTCTACAAACGGTTCGGGTGCATTTGGAGCGAGTATCAATATTTTAACCGATGCTGTTACTAAGGAAGCGTCAGGAGAAATTTCAAATTCATTCGGAAGCTTCAACACAAGAAAGCATACTGTTAAATTTAGCACTGGTCTGATAAATGATCATTTTGAAATTGCTGGTCGTTTATCTAACATTGCTTCAGACGGTTATATTGACAGGGCATCTGCAGACTTAAAATCTTATTTTCTACAAGGGTCTTTCGTAGATGATAACACATTAATAAAAGCTATAGTTTTTGGCGGAAATGAAGTCACTTATCAGTCCTGGTTTGGTATCGATAAGGAAACTTTGGAATCTGACCGAAGGTTTAATCCAGCAGGTATTTATACAGACGATGACGGAAACACGCAATTTTACAATAACGAAGTAGACAATTACAGTCAGGATCATTATCAGTTACACTGGAACCAGCGCTACAACAATTATTGGTCTACCACAGTTGGTTTAAATTATACCTATGGAAGAGGCTATTTTGAACAGTTTAGAGAAGATGACGATTTTGCAACCTATGGATTTGAAGAACTAGTGGTTAATGGTGAAACGGTTAATACTACAGATTTAATTCGTCGTCGTTGGTTAGATAATGATTATTATGTCATAAATGCCAGTGCAAACTATAAAAATAATGGTTTAGATATGATTTTTGGTGGTTCATTCAGCCATTACGATGGTGACCATTTCGGTGAAGTTATTTGGGCAGAATTTTCAAGTCAATCCGAAATTAGAGACAGGTATTATGAGGGAAACGGAAAGAAAAATGATTTTTCAACCTTCGCAAAAGCTAATTATAGATTGAATGACCAAATTCAATTGTATGCTGATTTACAAATAAGAAATGTTAATTACGAAACTTCTGGTATCAACTCAAACCTTACACAATTTAACGTTGACGAAAATTATACGTTTTTCAATCCAAAAGCAGGTATTACCTATCAAGTAAACGACAATAACGATTTCTATTTCTCTTATGCAAGAGCAAATAGAGAGCCGACCAGAGATGAATTTGAAAATGACCCTGATATTGAACCTGAGCAACTAAATGATTTTGAATTAGGGTGGCGACATAGAAATGGTAATTTTAGTTTTAATGCCAACGGTTTTGTCATGTTATATAATGAACAACTTGTTCTAACGGGAGAAATTAATGATGTGGGTGCCCAGCTAAGAAGAAATAGTGGTGAAAGCTATCGCGCGGGTGTGGAACTAGAAGCGATAATTCCTGTAACCCCGAAGCTAACCTTACAACCAAATATGACAATAAGCACTAATAAAAATAGAGAAACCATAGTTTCTCTTAATGGTGAACTGCAAAATTTAGGTAGCACAGACATTTCATTTTCACCAGATTTAGTTGCTGCGAATGCCATAGTTTGTCAACCTTTGGATAACCTTCAAATGTCACTGCTAAGCAAGTTTGTTGGCGAACAGTATATGGGCAACACTGAAAATCCTGAATCTAAATTAGACAGCTTCTTTGTTAACGACTTTAATATAACGTATACACTAGAAACAAAAACCATCTTTGATTCGATTGTATTTACAGGATTGGTAAATAATATTTTTAATGAAAAATATGTTTCTAACGGTTACTTTGGATCTTTTGATTTTGAGGACCCTAATAGCCCAACGGGAATTACGACAGGGTTTTTTGCTGGGTTTTACCCTCAGGCAACAACCAACTTTTTATTAGGTGTAACCTTAAACTTTTAGTTAGAGATAAAATACGTTTCATTGCCCAGTAATTCTACCCTGTATGGTTTTAACGTGCATGGGCTGGAGTTTCCTTCTAATCCTTGGCCAGTGAGTAAACTGTATTGGTTGGCATCATCACAGCCAGATTCCACAATACCTCCACCGACATCAGTTAATGTGGAACAAGGTGCGGGTGGCCGACTGGGATCTGCGGCATCCCAAGCTAACAATGTAGCAGAATTTAATCGCCATAACCAAATCCCATTGTTGCCTTGACCAGACACATATACGCCATTGCTTGGAAATTGTAATTGACTAAATTGAGGTAGATTTGTATTAACGGTTAAGTTTACACCAGCGTCAAACAAAAAGTTACAATTGCTATTAATGTCGTCATCTCTATTACACGACAATAAAACCAAAGTAATTATTAGTAAGAGTTTTTTCATATTAATTTTTGAATCTCAATTTACGATTATTTCAGCTATGCCGTAAATATTTTATATATTTGCAACGTAATCTTTTTTTAAGGATTTTGAAATAACGCTGAACTTAGTTCGGCGTCTTTTTGTATATACAAAAACGAATGAATTATGAGTAAAGTATCTTATTATACACTAGAAGGACTTAAAAAATTGAGAGAGGAATTAAATCACCTCAAAGATGTTGAGCGTCCAAAGGCATCCCAAGCCATAGCTGAGGCCAGAGATAAAGGTGATCTGAGCGAAAATGCTGAGTATGATGCGGCAAAAGAGGCGCAAGGCATGCTAGAAATGAAGATCTCAAAGATGGAAGAGACTTTGGCGAATGCTAGAGTTATAGACGAGTCGCAATTAGATACTTCGAAGGTTCTTGCTTTATCTACAGTAAAAATAAAAAATCAATTGAATGGTATGGAGATGACCTATACGCTCGTTGCCGAAAGTGAGGCTGACTTGGCTTCAGGTAAAATATCGGTAAACTCTCCTATTGGTAAAGGATTACTGGGTAAGTCTGTTGGAGATATCGCGGAAATACAAGTGCCAAGCGGTATTATGAAGTTTGATATCTTAGAGATTTCAAGATAAAAACTATAATTTTCACTTTTCAATTGTAATAGTGAAAAACAGGTCAATAAAAAGATTCCTAGCTATGGGAATCTTTTTTATATTTATAATATGGCAACATTGTTTACTAAAATAATTAAAGGCGAAATACCTTCCTACAAAATTGCAGAGACTGACCGGTTTTTCGCATTTTTAGACATTAATCCAAATACAAAAGGCCATACGTTATGTATTCCTAAAAAGGAGGTAGACAAGATTTTTGAATTGGATAAAGAAACGTATTTAGGATTAATGGAATTTTCACGCAAGGTGGCACTAGCAATTGAGAAAAGTGTTCCTTGCCAACGCGTTGGCATGACAGTTATTGGATTGGAAGTTCCGCACGTACATGTCCATTTAATACCGCTTCATAATATGGAAAGTGCCCGTTTTACTACAAAACAACAATTATCGCCTGAAGAGTTTGAGACCACAGCAAAATTAATTGCATCTCATTTTGAAGACAATGATTAGAGCGTTCTCAATGTAATTTGAATCGTTGTTCCTTTGTCAATCTCAGAGTGCAAAACTTTTATTTTTCCTTTGTGATAATCTTCAACAATGCGTTTCGCTAGTGATAGCCCAAGTCCCCAGCCACGCTTTTTAGTTGTAAAGCCAGGCTCAAAAATTTTTTGAAACTGACCTTTTGAAATACCTTTTCCTGTATCAGAAATATTTACAAAAACCTGTTTGTCATCTTGAATGATATCTAAGGTTAATTTGCCTTTACCTTTCATAGCATCAATCGCATTTTTTACCAAGTTTTCTATGGTCCAACTGTAAAGCTGAGAATTTAGATTAACGTGCAATTCTATATTGGGTTTGTTTAATTCAAAATCCACTAATTTTGAAGAACGTGATTGCAAATATTCAAAAGACAAAGTTGTAGCCTCAACAATATTGGTTTTCACTAATTTTGGTGCAGAACCAATTTTACTGAAGCGTTCCGTAATGGTTTGCAATCGGCTTATGTCTTTTTCAATCTCTGAAATGTATTCTGGTTTAATATTTTCTGATTTTAAAATCTCTGTCCAGCCCACTAAAGACGATAAAGGTGTTCCTATTTGATGTGCAGTTTCCTTGGCCATTCCTGTCCAAAGTTTATTCTGTTCGGCATTTTTAGAACTTCTGTAAAAGAAGTACACTACCGCTGCAAAAAGCAGAATTATTAACAATAGTGCTAAAGGATAATATTTTAATTTGTTAAGCAATGGGGAATTGCCATAATATATGGTTTGAATGGTCTCTTGGCCAACCTTTACCTCAATGGGTTGATTTTCGTTTGAAAATTTTGTTATTAAACGCTGAACTTTTAAAGAGTCGCTTAGTCTGGAATCTTCAATATTTATGTAATTATTCACATTCCCACTAGCATCAATAACCAACATTGGTGTACTTGTGGTCATTTCGGTAAGGACATGAGAGGTAACGTTATTTACATCTTTATCTAAATCGTCTATATTTTGTAATAGATCTATTTGGGCAACCGACCATGTATTCATTTTTACGCGTTCCTCTGCCTTAAATTTTTGAAAAAAGGTATAGGTATTCCAGAGTATAAGTGATATTATAATAAAGGAAGAAAGTATTATAATCCATCGGATTACATTTCGATTTAAACTTAACATTGGTTAGCGCAATTTCATTTTTAAATATAATGGAATTCTGTTGATAATATTGTGTTTCAATATGCATAAAATGCTTCGTGTAGCATAACAATATACTTATCTTTGTTGAAAATCAGAGTGCTATATGATTTCGATAAATCCACAAGATCTTTCAACTGCAAAATTGCATGGCTATCTATTAAGCGCAGTTGCGCCAAGGCCTATTGCATTTGCTAGTACAATTGATGCTAACGACAATCCTAATTTATCACCTTTTAGTTATTTCAACGTATTTAGCACTAACCCTCCAGTTTTGATTTTCTCGCCTGCTAGACGCGTTAGAGATAATACCGTGAAACATACACTTACTAATGCCGAAGAAGTTAAGGAGGTCGTAATTAATGTGGTTAACTATGATTTAGTGCATCAAATGTCACTAACGAGCACGGAATATCCTGAGGGTGTGAATGAGTTCGAAAAAGCTGGATTGACCATGTTGCCATCAGAAGTTGTAAAGCCATTTAGAGTTGCAGAATCTCCTGTGCAATTTGAGTGCAAAATAAATGATATCGTTTATTTGGGAAAAGAAGGTGGTGCAGGCAATTTAATTGTATGTGAAGTTGTAAAAATTCACATTACCGATGAGGTTTTAAATGGCGATGGATCAATTAACCAAGAGGCATTAGACCTTGTGGCCAGGGCAGGAGGCAATTACTATAGTAGAGCCAGAAAAGGGTTTTTTGAAATACCAAAACCTCTAAAAACAATGGGTATTGGAGTAGATGCCATGCCTAAACATGTAAAAAATAGTATGATACTTACGGGCAACAACTTAGGGATGCTTGCCAATGTTGAAGCTTTACCGTCAAAGAAGGACGTAAACGATTTTATAAATCACATAAGTGAGCGTTACCCGGATATTAAAATTGCCTCTCATAGAAAAAAGCATAAACTCGCCCAAAATTATTTAAGCTATGGCGATGTAGAAAGTGCATGGAAGTTATTACTTTCGTAATGTCAAACAAGAATCAATATTTAAATAACATAGATTAAACAAAAACATGGAAGTACAAGGAAGAATTAAGGTGATTGGAGAAACACAGACTTTTGGAAATAACGGCTTTAGGAAGCGTGAGGTAGTCGTAACTACTGAAGAGCAATACCCTCAGCACATTATGATAGAGTTTGTGCAGGATAAATCCGAATTACTAAATAATTTTCAAGTAGGACAACAAGTAAAAGTAAGTATAAACCTTAGAGGTAGAGAATGGGTAAATCCACAAGGGGAGACCAAATATTTTAATTCTATCCAAGGATGGCGAATAGAAGCGTTACAGCCTGAAGCTGGCAACGCAGATATACCACCAGTACCTCCAACTGATGCTTTTGAGCCAGTAAGTGAATTAAACGAGGAAGATCATGATGATTTACCGTTTTAAATAGCCTATTTCAAATAGATTTTAGAAGACTTGTTTTTATTTAAATCAAGTCTTTTTTATTTTTAGTCCATAAAAAAAGTCCTGATGGTTAATCAGGACTTAATATTGTGGTTTTAGGTTTGACCTTTACAAACAAACTTAAAAAAAGCAATGATGAACAAAAATTTATACATAAAAGTCAAGTCAAATATCAATAAAATTAAATTACTGACAAAACCAAATAACCGATTTAACAACTAAATTGTCTAAAAAATTACTGCAGAAGCCTCTAAAATGCATTTTTTAAGCAAAAAAATCGAATTTCCAGATGTAAGTGAAGCGACCTCAGATGGTCTTCTCGCCATGGGTGGCGATTTATCTTCTGAGCGTTTAATACATGCCTACTCAAATGGTATTTTTCCATGGTATAGTGAGGAAGAACCGATATTATGGTGGTCTCCAGACCCGCGTTTTGTACTATTTCCTCAAGATTTAAAAATTTCAAAAAGCATGAAACAAGTGCTTAACAAAGGTCAGTTTGAAGTGACATATGATAAGGCCTTTGTTGAGGTTATTAATAATTGCGCTGAGGCAAAGCGCGAAGGTCAGCGAGGCACTTGGATTACTGATGAGATGATTGATGCCTATATAAAACTTCATAAACTAGGCTATGCAAAATCAGTAGAAGTGTGGAAAAATATGACTTTGGTTGGAGGACTTTACGGTATTGATCTAAAGAATAAAGTCTTCTGTGGAGAAAGTATGTTCGCAAAAGAAAGTAATGCAAGCAAGCTGGCATTTATTACACTTGTGAAATATGGTGATTATAAGCTGATTGATTGCCAATTACATACCAAACATTTGGAAAGCTTAGGTGCAACAAATATTCCAAGAACTGAATTTTTAAGATTTTTGAGGTAAGGGTTTATACTTCATTATACCTAAAGCACGATACCTCATGGTCATTAACCATTCCTGTTGCTTGCATATGTGCATATACTACGGTGGTTCCAACAAATTTGAAACCTCGCTTTTTAAGGTCTTTACTAATGGTGTCGCTAAGTGCTGTATTTGCGGGTGCTTTTTTGTAATCTATTAATTTGTTCTTAATGGGTTTTCCATCAACAAATTGCCAAATATAACTTGAGAAAGTACCAAATTCCTCTTGAATTTTGATAAATGCTTGAGCGTTAGTTACTGTCGCCTTAACCTTCAATTTATTCCTTATTAATCCAGCATCTTGTAGGAGCTCATCAATTTTAGACTGATTGTAATGTGCAATTTTTTTATAATCGAAATTATCAAAGGCTTTTCTAAAGTTTTCGCGCTTTCGTAATATAGTAATCCAACTTAAACCTGCTTGAAATGTTTCTAAAATTAAAAACTCAAACAACTTGTCATCTTCATAAAGTGGGACTCCCCATTCTTCATCATGATAGGTTTCATATAAAGGGTCACCAATGCACCAGCCACATCGAGAAATTTCCATTCTGTAAGGTTTTTAATTCTGTGCTACTAATGTAACAACTGTTGCAGTAAAATCAATAGCTTAACCTTAAGTTTGCATCATGAAAATACAAGAGAAAGTAATGATTAAAGATATAATTTCAGATAGCTTATCTAAAAGCATAAGTTATTCAGAATATAGAGCCCTCGTTGGTCAACTTGTAGAAGATAAGTCTACAACCGGGAATGAAAAAACAGAAGCGCTAAGTAATTATACCATGCTTAATGACCGACGAATGAAGCGTTGGGATAAGACAGTTAAGTTGTCTGATGAAGCTATTTCTAACATAAAGTCGTTTGACAAAAACACAACATGGCTAGTTATTACGGAGAGTTGGTGTGGTGATGCCGCACATGTAATGCCTGTAATTAATAAGGTTGCTGAACTCAATGATAAAATTGACTATAGAATTGTGATGCGCGATGAAAATGATGCACTTATGGATTCATTTTTAACCAATGGCGGACGTGCTATACCAAAGTTGATTATGATTGATAACGCTACAAATGAAGTTCTGAATACTTTTGGTCCAAGGCCTTCAGTTGCCACGGAAATGGTAAATGAATACAAGAGTCTTCATGGTAAATTAACACCAGAATTTAAAGAAGATTTACAGCGTTGGTACAATAAGGACAAAGGCCAATCAACTGTAAGTGATTTGGTCAATTTACTTAAGTAATCTAGCTTTTTCCCTTAAACAAAAAAGTAATGGTTCCGAGCTGGTCCTTTCGATCTGAAGTATCAAATTGAACCGACTTGGCATAATCTATAGCATGATCAATTAGACATTGATTTGAGGAGTTGGAAGAGCCATTAATATAGGCATCGAAGACATTCCCATCCTCGTTAACCCTAATAGAAACCACTATTTTCCCTCCGTACTCACAGAGATATCTTGGTATTTTGTAATAGCCTAAAGTACGTCCTTTCAAGGAGTAGGTTAAGGTACTCCTACTCTTGGCGTGCTCGTCTGCTATCTTTTGATTTTCTAGCCGTTTATTCAATCGATCTTGTAATGCTTTAAAAGATTCGGTTTCATCCTTATTTAGACCAAAAGCCTTATTTCCAATGACAGATTTGTTTAAGCCAGTTTCCTCAGTAAGTTCTTTTTTATCCTCAGCTTCTTCTAACTGCTCTGTAGTTGTCTTAAAATCATTTGAGGCAAGTGTTTTAAAGTTGCGCATCATTTCCTTAAACTCTTGGTCTTCGTTATAGGCTTTATTTGTTGATGGTTGGTTTAAGTCGGTCAACTCTTCGTAGATTTTTTCGGCCTTTTCAGGTTCTGGTTCAATCTCATAGTAGCTTTCAGAAATGAGATTACCCTTTTGCTTTAATTGAATTGTAAACAAAAGTAGTATTACAATCCCTGAAATTAGAAAAGTGATTATAGCTGCTTTATGTTTATCGATTAATTGCATTTATTAATTTCTCTAGTATTGAATATACGAAAAATACCTTGAGTTGGTTGTTATGGTTAGGATTGTCTAGAGTCTTGGTGGTAAATTTTTAATAAATTTTTCTGGGGATATTGCGTCCTCAATTTTAAAATTACCAATTCTTGTCCTGCGTAGTTCGGTTAAGTGTGCACCTGAATTTAAAGCCTTACCAAAGTCATGCGCTAACGATCTAATATAAGTGCCCTTACTACAGACTACTCTAAATGTTAAGTTTAAACCATCAATTTTTGTAATTTCAAATGCTTTGATTTTGATTTGTCGTGATTTAATTTCTACTTCTTCGCCAGCCCTTGCAAATTCATAGAGTCGTTTACCTTCTTTTTTTACTGCTGAAAAAATAGGAGGGTATTGTTCAATTTCTCCAATAAATTTTTTCGTCGTTTCATGGATAAATGATTCCGTGATGTGTTCCGTAGAGTAAGTTTGATTAATCTCAGTTTCAAGATCGTAAGATGGTGTAGTACTACCTAGTTTTATTGTGCCTGTATATTCTTTTTCTTGACCTTGAAAGGTGTTGATTTGCTTGGTCATTTTGCCGGTGCAAATCACCAATAAGCCGGTTGCCAAAGGGTCTAAAGTGCCAGCATGTCCTACTTTGATTTTTTTAATATTGAATGTTATTCGTATAGCCCAACGTAATTTATTTACAACCTGAAAAGAAGTCCATTCAAGAGGTTTGTCAATTAACAGAACTTGTCCGTTTTTAAAGTCTTCTGCTGTAAACATCACACGAGTTTAATTTATTGACTCATGGCCCAAATAATAGCAACAAGCCCAACAATAGCACAATAGATGGAGAAATAGGTGAGTTTACTTTTCTTTACGAGGGCAATCATCCAAGTGCAGGCAAATAAGCCTGCAATAAAGGCCGCTACAAAACCGATGCTTAGTGGTAAAAAGTTAGAGCTCTCATAAGTTAATTCGCCACTGAGAATGTCTTTGGCAATTTTCCCAAAAATTAAAGGAACGACCATTAAGAAAGAAAACCGTGCAGCTTTGGTCTTATCATTACCCAATAATACTGAAGTAGAAATTGTTGCACCAGATCTGGAAATTCCTGGTAATATTGCTATGGCTTGTGATACCCCAATGACAAAGGCGTTAGAAAAAGATACGCTCTTTTCAGTGTTTTTCGCTCTATCTGCTAGGTACAAGAGTAAAGCGGTAATGATGAGCATAAAACCAACTAACGCTATTTGGCCGCCAAACAAAAGTTCTAGTTCTTCTTCAAAAAACACACCGATTAATGTTGCTGGAATCATGGAAACAATAATTTTTGTTAGAAACTTCATGTCCTCGTTCCATTCAAATTTTAATATCCCTTTGATGATGTCGAGAATGTCTTTTCTAAAAACAACAATCGTACTTAGTGCAGTTGCAAAATGAAGTACAACTGTAAACAAAAGACTTTCCTTTGGAACAGAATTATCACCTAAAATGGCTTTACCAAGTTCTAAATGACCACTTGAAGAAACTGGCAAGAACTCAGTAAGTCCTTGTATTATTCCTAAAATAATTGCATCAATAACTTCCATGGAGCAAAAGTATCAATTAGAAACAAGTTTCAAAGCAAATGGCATTAAAATCGTATTTCCTAAATTTTGTTTTAAATTTATAACATACTAACTAACAAAACTCACATCATTTAATTTTCCATGGACAAACAAAATTTGATTAAAGGTGCCAAAGCGGTCCTTAATTCTAATTTTAATGAAGACAAAGGTTTTACCATTCCATGTGAAGGTTTATATCCTTTTCAGTGGCATTGGGATTCGGGATTTATTGCGATTGGTTATGCACATTATGATATGGAGAAAGCTAAGCGAGAAATTGAGTCCTTACTCAGTGGTCAGTGGAATAATGGGTTTATACCTCATATAGTATTTCACAATCATAGTGATACTTACTTTCCTGGGCCAGATTATCATAGATCAGATTTACATCCTGCGGCTCCAAAAGATATAAAGACGACTGGGATTACACAGCCCCCAGTACTGGGTTTTGTTTTAAAGGAGATTTATGAAATAGCTCAAGATAAGACAGAAATACTAGAATTTATTAAACGAAATATTGATAAGGTTTATAAAAACCATCAGTATTTTTATACCCATAGAGATCCATACAATGAAGGATTGGTTTATATATATCATAACTGGGAATCTGGAACAGATAATTCACCAATTTGGGATGAAATATGGCAAACCATGGATCCACCAAAGTATAAATATGAACGAAAGGATACCACTCATGTAGATGCCTCTCAACGTCCAACAAACAGTGAATACGACTGTTATTTACACCTTTTGGAAATTGCAAAAGCACATAATTATAGTGATAAAAAAATTGCTGAATTATCTCCATTTTTAGTACAAGACCCTCTGTTTAATGCAATACTTATTAAATCCACCGAAGCACTCATAGAATTATATGAAATAATTAGTGGTCATTCAGAAAAAATCGAATCACTAAAGAACTGGCTAGAAAAGGCTAAAAAGAGATTTGAAGAAAAACTTTTTGATATACATTCCAATTCATATGTATATTACGATTTACGCAACCAAAAGCACATAGTTCATACAACATCTTCCTCATTTACACCACTTTTTGCTGGTATACCTAATCAGGAACGCGCAAATCAATTAGTAAAGCAGTTAGAGACTGTTTTTGGTAGTGATAATTTATTTCTCTGTGCGTCATTTGATCCAACCAGCAAGCATTACAGTCCAATGAAATATTGGCGAGGACCTATTTGGATTAACTTAAATTGGTTGATATACAAAGGTCTTAAACGCTATGGATATTTTGACTTGGCAAGGCGGATTAAGGCAGAAACTATTAATTTCATAGAGAAACATGGTTTTTATGAATACTTTGATGCTAGAAAACAGAAGTTTGAAACTGCCGCTTATGGAGGTAATAATTTTTCATGGAGTGCAGCGTTGATTTTGGATTTAATAAAGGAATAAACATATGAATTGGTTAGACTATACCGTAATCGCAATTTATCTCATTGGGTTCATTGCTATGGGCTATTTCTTTAAGGACAATAAAGATTCAAAAGATTATTTTTTGGGAGGTAAGAGTTTGGGCTGGTTTCCCTTAAGTCTATCTACAATGGCAACGCAGCTTTCGGCAATTAGCTTTATTTCTGCCCCTGCTTTTGTTGGTTTGAAAGCCAATGGTGGTATGAAATGGTTAACCTTTGAATTCGCCGTTCCATTGGCTATGATTGGAATTATGTTTTTCATCATTCCACCTTTATATAAATCTGGAATAGTCAGTATCTATGAATATTTAGAGCAACGTTTTTCAAAAACTACACGAAAATTAATAAGTGTTGTATTTCAAATTAGTCGAGCTTTAGGTACCGGCGTAATGGTGTTTACAATGGCCTTAATTATACAAGCTGTTGTTGGGATTAGTTTTCATTATACATTGATAATTATTAGTGTTGTTACACTAATCTACTCATATCAAGGCGGTATGAAAGCTGTAGTTTGGGGTGATGCCATACAAATGATAATTTTATTTGCTGGTTTAATTATTTGCCTGCTTGTTGGATATTCTATGCTCAAGGACACAGGAACCTTTAACGGGTTTGATGCGGAAAGGTTGCAGGTAATTGATTTAGATAATTTCGGAATTTTTAATGGTGACGAATATGGCTTTTGGCCAATGCTTTTAGGAGGTCTGTTTTTGTATTTATCTTATTATGGAACTGATCAGACACAAGCGCAACGCCTACTTTCTGCAAGAGATGAAGGCACCATTAAAAAGCTATTAATGGCCAATGGATTATTACGTTTTCCTGTAGTATTAGTGTATTGTATAATGGGATTGATTATAGGATATCTTGTAAGCAGTATTCCTGAGTTTTATGAAAGTATAAAAGAGACAACAAGGCTTCACTATCCCGGAGAATATGCAAAATCAGGTATAAAACCAGACCTAATGATTCCTGTCTTTATTACTAATTATTTGCCAAACGGTTTGATAGGAATTCTTATGGTGGGTGTAATGTCTGCGGCAATGTCTTCCTTAAGTTCAACCATTAATTCATTAAGTGCTGTAACCATTGAAGATTTTTTCAATAGTGGTGAAAAGAAATTAACCGGAAAGCGGTATATGTTTATATCAAAGGGATTAGTTGTTTTTTGGGGTTCCGTATGCATATTGGCGGCCTATTTATTTGGGAACAGCGAGAGTACGGTAATTGAATTGATTAATGCAATTTCGTCCTTGTTCTTTGGACCAATATTGGCTGCATTTATAATTGCTATTTTCTTTAAAAGGGTAAACCACATAGGTATGAATGTTGCTATCATTACCTCTGTTGTTGTTAATTTGGTATTTAAGTATTTACCGGACCTAGTCTATTTTTTTAACAAAGGAAGTTTTTTCAATGGAGATACGTCTATCCATAGTGCTTTAGCGGACCTTGGGATTACAAATGTTCCTGATTTGTTTTGGATTTGGTATAACCTTACAGGTTTTCTTATTGCAGTTGCTTTGGCTGTTGTTGTAAGTAAACTTTCAAGTAAAGTGCCAGCGAAAACAATGGAATTACAATACACATTTAACTCGAGAGAGTTTTTACAAAAAGAGAGTATCATATTGCTATCATTCTTTGTACTCATTCTTGTTTTTAGTTTCTTCTTACCAACTATTCTGGGTTAACGAATGCAAATAATATTAGCACCAGATAAATATAAAGGTTCGATTACGGGAATGGAATTCTGTGATATTGTAGAACCAATTCTGCATGAAAAACTCGGTGCAGATGTTTTAAGATTGCCGTTGGCTGATGGTGGTGATGGAACCATTGAGGTCATTAATTTTTACCTAAAAGGGATATTTAAAATTGTTGAGGTTAACGATCCATTATTTCGTCCTATAAAGGCATCCTATTTGTATTCTGAATCTACCAAAATAGCATTTATTGAAATGGCTGAAGCTTCAGGCATAAAGCTTCTAAAATCTAAAGATCAAAACTGTATGAACACCACAACCTTTGGCACAGGAGAATTGATTTTGAGCGCGATAAGTGAAGGTGCAAATCATATCATTCTGGGTATTGGAGGCAGTGCAACTAACGATTGTGGTATTGGTATGGCAACGGCTTTAGGCTATGAGTTTTTTGATAAAAGGGGTAAAATCTTAGAACCTGTAGGTCGAAACTTAATACATATTACCAAAATTAGAGCTGATAATGTTGATAGTAGGATAAGAGATGTCAAGGTTCAAATTGCTTGTGATGTTAAGAATCCGCTATATGGGCCAAAAGGCGCCGCACATGTCTATGCGAAACAAAAAGGTGCAAATCCATTAGAAATTGAATACCTAAATGCAGGATTAAGACATTTTTCCGGTCTTTTAGATGATTATTTCAATATAAAAACCCAACAAGTTGAAGGTTCAGGTGCTGCTGGTGGAATGGGAGCTGGTACCGTTGCGTTTTTAAATGGTGAATTGTTACCTGGTATTGAATTGATTATGCAGATTGCCAATTTTGAGGAAAAAACAAGAAATGCAGATTGGATAATTACTGGAGAAGGCCGATTAGATGATCAAACCCTTTCAGGCAAAGCCATAAGCGGTATAATTGAAGTGGCCCAGAAACACAATATTAAGGTAGCTTCTTTTTCGGGGAGTTCTGATTTAAGTGCTGTTGAAATAAAAGGTATGGGAATAGACTATAGCTCCACGATCATGGACAAAGCAATAAGCTTAGATGACGCTTTAAAAAACACTGAAACTTATTTAAAGCAATTAGCAATGGATTTTACTTCTTCTTTTTAGAGTCTGTTTTGTCTGGATTAAGCAGAATGGCGTAAACCTGAATACCAAATCCAATAAGAACTAAGGTTGGTGCTAAACGAATACGTCTCCAACTGAAGATTGATGGATCAAAAACATTAGGATCATCACTACCACCGCCAGCCATCAAAATGAAACCTAAAGCAATAAAACCCAAACCTATAAATAGCCACTTATAATTTTTTTTGCCGAAAATAAATTCAGCTTTAGCGTCTTCTTTACGTTTTTTTTCTCCCATTAGTTGTCAAATTCAGTAAAAATAATCTCGTCTCCAAGCGCGAGTTGCGAAATATGTTCGGATGTAATACCTCCTAATACTTTAGCCAAGTGCAAAGTAACAGTTTTATTTAATACTATTCTCTTAAGAGAATCTAAATTTAAACCTTGTTCTAAACCACGATTGATGTAATAAAAATCAGTGCCATCATCATGAAATACAATATCGTAGCTACTACCTTCAGTAATTCTAGTAATTTTTACATCAATTACTACACAATCCTCTGGTTTTGGATTATAAATAATGCAGGAGCTAAAGAACAAAAGATAAATAACCAATAGGAGAGAAGGCGTTTTTTTCATGATTGGTAATTTTTTGATGAAACGAATCAAACAGGTATTTATTATAGCTAGGATCTAATAATACAATTGATCTGTCTTCAGGTTAAGGAAACGCTGTGTGGCAATAAACGTACTTATCCACGTAATGACAATCCCTAATAAAAATATACCAACAAATAATCCTATAATCAGAATAGTATTTCTAAGAAGTTCTAATTCTGGGAAAGTTAAATCTAAATAATAAAGTACAACAGCCATTCCTATTAAAGCAACAAAAGCACCAATAATTCCAAGTTGTACACTCTTCCAAATAAAGGGTTTTCTAATAAAACTCTTTGTCGCTCCAACCATTTGCATGGTTTTAATGATAAATCGCTTAGAGTACACGGCCAATCGAATAGAACTATTAATAAGAAGTACGGCAATTAGGGTAAAAATACCACTGATAATTAGCACCCAGAAGGTAATTTTTTTGACGTTATCGTTCATCAGCTCCACTAAATCATTGTCATATCGAATTTCTTCTATAAAGGATTTATTAGACAAGCCTTCCGAGATTTCTGAAAGACTTTCGGTAGTAACATAATCTGCCTTTAAATATACATCTATAGAATTTTTTAAAGGATTGTAACCAACAAAATCCATAAAATCTTCTCCAGTTTCAGCTTTCATAATTGCAGCAGCATCTTCTTTTGATACGTATAGTGCTTCTTTAGAATAATCTGCCATTACCAAGCTTTTTTTCAGCTGATTCACCTCAACATCTTTCGCTGTATCATTAAGGTAAATGGTCATTACAACCTGTTCCTTAAAATGATCGGCAACTTTTTTGGCATTGATAACCAATAAACCCAAACAGCCTAATAAAAATAGAACTAAAGCAATGCTTATAACTACAGAAATATAAGATGAAATAAGTTTTCGCTTTTGGTATTTGTCAAATGATGAGGCCATTCAAAAATTGGATTAATGCAGTAAAAATAAAAAACAATTTAGTTATCTCGAGTAATACAACGTTTAGTTTTTAATTGTGTTGTAATACCACTAAATTTGCACCTTATTTCAAGGGTATTGCTATAATGAGATACGATTTTAACAAGATTGAAGCCAAGTGGCAAAAGTATTGGGCCGATAATCAAACTTTTAAAGCTGAAAACGATTCGGATAAACCAAAATATTATGTCTTGGATATGTTTCCCTACCCAAGTGGTGCAGGTTTACATGTTGGTCATCCATTAGGCTATATTGCTAGTGATATTTATGCGAGATATAAGCGTCACAAAGGCTTCAATGTGCTTCACCCTCAGGGTTATGATAGTTTTGGTTTACCTGCTGAACAATATGCCATTCAGACGGGTCAACATCCGGCTATCACTACTGAGGCTAATATAAAAACCTATAGAAGGCAATTAGATCAAATAGGATTTTCATTTGATTGGACTAGAGAAGTGCGTACCTCAGACCCTAAGTATTACAAATGGACACAGTGGATTTTTATTCAACTTTTTGAGTCATGGTATAATTATGATAGTGACAAGGCAGAGGATATTGATGCCCTGATTAAAATATTTGAAGCTGAAGGAAATGCAAATGTAAATGCAGCCAGTGATGACGATGTTACTGTATTTTCAGCTGACGATTGGAAAAGGTTTTCTTCTGAAGAAAAACAAGGACTTTTATTAAAGTACAGGTTGACCTATTTGGCAGAAACTGAAGTTAATTGGTGTCCAGCATTAGGTACCGTATTGGCGAATGACGAAATCGTAAATGGTGTATCAGAGCGTGGTGGGCATCCTGTAATTAGAAAAAAAATGACACAATGGAGTATGCGAATTTCTGCCTATGCAGAGCGACTGCTTCAAGGGCTAGAAACCATAGACTGGACAGATTCACTTAAGGAAAGTCAACGCAATTGGATAGGGAAGTCGGTTGGTGCCTCAGTGACCTTCAATGTAATAAATTATGATGCTAATATTGAAGTTTTTACCACGAGACCCGATACTATTTTTGGTGTTTCATTTATGACTTTAGCACCAGAACATGAATTAGTGTCAAAGATTACCACAGATGACCGAAAGGAAGAAGTCAATGCTTATATCGATGCCACAGCAAAACGCTCAGAACGGGATAGGATGGCGGATGTCAAGACTATTTCAGGAGTGTTCACGGGTGCTTATGCCGAGCATCCATTTACAAAGGAAGCTATTCCAATATGGATTGGTGATTATGTTTTGGCAAGCTATGGTACAGGAGCTGTAATGGCTGTACCATGTGGTGACCAACGCGATTACGATTTTGCAAAACACTTTAATATTCCTATTCCAAACATTTTTGATGGTGTTGATATTTCGGAAGAGGCTTTTGCATCGAAGGATAATGTAAAAATTGGGAATAGTGATTTCCTTGATGGTTTAAACTATAAGAAGGCAACCAAACGTGCTATTTATGAGTTAGAACAAATAGGCCAAGGACAAGGTAAAACCAATTACCGACTGCGAGATGCTGTGTTTTCACGTCAACGCTATTGGGGCGAACCCTTTCCAGTGTATTACAAGAATGGCTTGCCACAAATGATTGATGTGGAGCACTTGCCCTTAAACCTTCCTGAGGTTGAAAAGTACTTACCAACTGAAACAGGAGAGCCTCCTTTAGGAAATGCAAAAGTTTGGGCTTGGGATACGACTACTAATGCTGTAGTAGAAAATGATAGAATTGATAATGAGACGGTCTTTCCTTTAGAATTGAATACTATGCCAGGTTGGGCAGGCAGTTCTCAATATTTTAATAGGTATATGGATCCTCATAATGATGAGGAGATTTTCTCGAAAGATGCTATAAACTATTGGCAACAAGTGGATTTATATATAGGTGGAAGCGAGCACGCAACGGGTCATTTATTGTATTCACGTTTCTGGCAAAAATTTATGTTTGATAAAGGCTATGTGCCACACGACGAATATGCCAAGAAGTTGATTAACCAAGGCATGATTTTGGGGACAAGTTCATTTATATTCAAGTGGAATACAAGTCTCAAGAAGAATGACAAGCCAATTCTTATATATACTAACTTTGAAATAATTGACGAAATTATTCACAAAAACATGAGATTTGAGGAGTTGTTTTCTGGTGAGTTAAAAGAATTGTTTGATACCAATTTTCATATTTCTAGTAAGGCTAAATATGAAAATTTTTCTCCAATGCATGTGGATGTTTCATTAGTAAATAGCAGCAGTTTAGTTGAAATAGACGATTTAATAAAATGGAGACCAGAACTAGAAAAGGCACATTTTATTGGGATAGAAAATGGCTGTATTAAGGTTAAACATGATGTCGAAAAAATGTCTAAGTCTAAGTACAATGTTGTTAACCCAGATGAAATCTGTGAGCAATATGGTGCAGATAGTTTGCGCTTGTATGAGATGTTTCTTGGGCCATTAGAGCAATACAAACCATGGAATACGGCTGGTATTACAGGCGTGCATAGTTTCCTCAAAAAACTATGGAAATTGTACGTTGGCCAAGATGGTTTAAATGTCACTGATGCAGAGCCAACGAAAGATAATTTAAAAACGCTACATAAAACCATAAAAAAGGTTGAGGAAGATGTTGAGAACTTCTCGTTTAATACTTCGGTTTCTACCTTCATGATTGCTGTTAATGAGTTAACCGCCCAAAAATGCACGAGTAAGAAAATACTAGAGCCTTTATTGATTTTGATTTCACCTTATGCACCACATATTGCTGAAGAATTATGGGAAACATTGGGGCATACCAAATCTATATCAACAGCGCCTTTCCCAATATTTGATGAAAAGCATTTGGTTGAGAGTAGCAAGAATTATCCAATTTCTTTTAATGGTAAGATGCGATTTACTCTAGAATTACCTTTAGATATGAGTAAGGAAGATATTGAAAAGACGGTATTAGCTTACGAAAAAACTCAAGAGCAACTGCAAGGTCGCACTCCAAAAAAGGTAATCGTTGTGCCTGGTAAGATTGTAAACATAGTTGGATAATTTATGGGTAGTACGCTAGATAGAATTAAAAAAGTAAGCTTCATATTCTTTCTAGCAATTTTAATTGGTTTGTCACTAATTTGGATGTTTGAGGATGATTTTGATGCAAATCAGTGGCGAAGTAAACCGGATGAGCGCTATAAAATGGCCAATGATATAATTGAGCACAATTTACTTGGTGAAAAATCAAAAGAAGAAATCATTCAAATTCTGGGAATTCCAAGAACTTCAGATTCAAATACGTTAATTTATGACTTAGGCACACCGCCAAGTTTTTTCGATTCAGAACCACAGCGTCTCGTTATAAAACTTAGAGATGAAAAAGTTGTCAGGGTGACTGTAGTACAGGATTAATAGTCAAGATGTTTTAACCATATTTCCATTTGTCGATGCAATTTTACCTTCGTCTATTGCTGTATTTCTTTGAAAATGAAATTATTATTGAAAAAAGTTTAAATAAGTTTCCTTTATTTATTAATTCCGTAAAAATTGGCCTCAATTCAAAACGAAATTTGGATAGCTCAATTTTTTGATAGTAATTGACATGGCTATTAAACTCAAAATCTAATACTATGAATATTGGCGTTCCTAAGGAAATCAAGAACAATGAAAACAGAGTTGGTATGACACCTGCTGGCGTTTTCGAACTCATTAAAAACAATCATACCGTTTACGTTCAAAAAGAAGCTGGTTTAGGAAGTGGTTTTTTTGATGATGATTATCGAGAAGTTGGTGCAGTAATATTAGAAACAATTCAAGAGGTTTACGCTTCTGCAGATATGATTGTGAAAGTTAAGGAGCCGATTGAAGAGGAGTATCCCCTAATAAAATCGCATCACGTGGTTTTTACCTATTTCCATTTTGCATCTAGCGAACCGTTAACTAAAGCCATGATAAACAGTAAAGCGGTATGCATTGCTTACGAGACTGTTGAAGATGAAGACGGTACGTTGCCCTTATTAACGCCAATGTCTGAAGTTGCTGGCAGAATGGCAATTCAACAAGGTGCCAAATATCTAGAAAAACCAATTAAAGGTAAGGGTGTTCTATTAGGAGGTGTTCCTGGCGTGCCTCCAGGTAAGGTTCTCGTACTTGGAGCAGGTACTGTAGGAATCCAGGCGGCTAAAATGGCCGCAGGTTTAGGTGCGCATGTAACGATTATGGACATTAATATGAAGCAATTGCGCTATGTGAATGATATAATGCCAAAACATGTGGTTACAGAATTTTCTAGTGAATTCAATATTAGAAATAGAATAAAAGATCACGATTTAATTGTTGGAGGCGTTTTGATTAAAGGTGCAAAAGCCCCTAAATTAATCACAAGAGACATGCTTAAAGAAATGCATCCAGGAACTGTGATTGTGGATGTAGCAGTGGACCAAGGTGGTTGTATTGAAACAACTAAAGCAACCACACATGAAAATCCTACATTTATTGTCGATGATGTTGTACATTATTGTGTTGCCAACATGCCAGGGGCAGTGCCATACACGTCGACCCTAGCGCTAACAAACGTCACATTGCCATATGTTTTGCGACTTGCAAATCAAGGTTGGGAAGTTGCATGTGCAAAAGACCAATCTTTAAGAAAAGGCCTCAATATAGTTAATGGCAAGATTGTGTATGAAGAAATTGCAGAAGCTTTTAATTGGTCATTGGAAGCGATGTAATTTGGGGATTAGTAAATCAAAAACTGACATTATTTCTTAACTCAAATTTGGCTTATTTTTTGCTGTTCATTTCGTAATTTTACAATAAAAGTAACGATAAAATTATGTTTGGATACTATATATTAATTGGTGCAATTGCACTAGTAAGCTGGTTAGTAAGTAATAAACTCAAAAAGAAATTTGCCTTCTATTCAAAGCGTCAACTTCAAAATGGTATGAGTGGACGGGAAATTGCCGAGAAAATGTTGTCAGATCATGGAATTTATGATGTAGAGGTAATTTCTGTAAGAGGTCAATTAACAGATCATTACAACCCAAAAAATAAAACTGTAAACCTTAGTGAAGCTGTTTATAATCAGCGTAATGCCGCTGCCGCTGCTGTTGCAGCACATGAGGTTGGGCATGCCGTACAGCACGCACAAGCTTATGGTGCGTTACAAATGCGCTCTGCATTGGTGCCTGTTGTGAGTGTTACATCTGGTATGTCTCAATGGTTGGTTATTGGAGGTCTTATTATGGGAGCTGCCGCAGGAGTAGGCATGGGCTACTGGATTGCCGTTGCCGGACTTGTTTTCATGGGAGCAGCAACCTTATTTAGTTTTATTACTTTACCTGTTGAGTACGATGCAAGTAATAGAGCCTTGGTTTGGTTAAAGAATAAACATATGGTTAGCCAACAGGAATATGAAGGTGCGGAAGACGCCTTAAAATGGGCTGCTAGAACTTATCTAGTCGCCGCAGTAGGTGCATTGGCATCACTTCTATATTGGGCACTCCAAGTTTTTGGAGGAAGAGATTAAGAAACAATATTTATATGGAAAGCACCGTATTTCACACGGTGCTTTTTTAAGATTATATTTTTATTTGTCTATCTATCTGTTGTTGTAAGGATATAAAGGTTTCAGTTCTGGAAACACCTTTAATGGTTTGAATTTGAGAATTAAGAACATGCATTAAATGTTCATTGTCTTTTGAAAGTATCTTTATAAAAATACTCCATTCTCCTGTTGTATAGTGGCATTCAATTACCTCTGGCACCTTTTGTAATTGTTTAACAGCATCAGGATTACTTACCGCTTTATCCAAGTATACACCAACAAATGCCATGGTAGTATAGCCTAGTACCTTTGGGTTAATAATAAATTTTGAGCCTGCAAGCAAACCAGATTTTTCAAGTTTTTTTAGTCTTTGATGTATTGCAGCGCCGGAGATGCCGACATTTCTGGCTATTTCTAGAATAGGCGTTCTAGCATCTTCCATTAGAGCCCGTAGTATCTTTTTATCAATACCATCTATAAAAATGCCCTTTTCATTAACTTTCATGAATGTTTCTATTTATAAATGAAAGTTAAAAATAAAAAAAGGATTTCAAATTGTAATTATTCTAGATTTAATGGATTATAGCCAAAGTATGGCACTTTTTTCTCAATGAATTTTACACCATAGTGTTTTAACTCTTCAAGGAGAGGTGTATAGATTTCTTTGGATATGGGTATTTGTACACCGGGAGTAACAATTTTTTTATTTAGGATATCAAGTGTTGCCATGGCTACGGGTAGTCCTACTGTTTTTGCCATAGCGGTATAGGTTTGGTCTTCTCCCAAAACAACCATTGTAGAATCAATCTGTCGTTTTTCGCCATTAATTGCGTATCCAAACTTATGATACATTACAATCATATCTTTATCATCTTCATCAAGTGTCCAACTGTCCATCAATATTTTTTGTAATATTTGGGCTGGTGTAGCTTTTTTAAGTCCTACCATTTTTATTGAACTAAATAAGTCTAATTCCAAAAACTTGTCCCAGACAATGTCGTCTTGATCAATTTTTAGAGCGTGTCTAAACTTAAGTTCAACAGAATCAGTTGGGCTATAGGGTAAAAATGAATTGACAAAATCGCGATAGCTCATATTTTCACTATCATCAATGGTATAACTATCATCGGTCATGCCTAACTGAACAAAAACATGCCATGCTTTACTAAAACCTACTCTTCGCATTGTGCCACGGTACAAGGTTTTAATATTATCTAAACCATAGGCATGTTGGTATTTGAGCGAATCTCTATTAGCATAAGCTTCAAATCTACCATAGCCTTCAATATCCAAGAATTCTGTGCGCCTAAAGAGCCTATGGTAAGGGATATATTTGAACTGATTTTCCTGTAAAAATTTTGCCGCACCACCTTGACCAGCTACGACTACATTCCTTGGGTTCCAAGTAAATTTATAATGCCATAGATTAGTATCGCTTTCGGGAGCGATTAAGCCTCCTGTAAAAGATTCAAATAACAACATTTTTCCACCGTTGTCTCGAATTCGATCTATAACCTGCATTGCGCTCATATGGTCAACACCAGGATCTACTCCGATCTCGTTCATGAAAATCAATCCATTTGCTTTTGCTTCTTCATCTAGTTGTTGCATTTCTTTGCTCACGTAAGAAGCTGTAACCATATGCTTACTATAAGTAATACAGTCTTTTGCAACTTCAATATGCATTCTAGCAGGAAGCATTGAAATAACAATATCAGCATTTTTAATAGCCTGTTGTCTAGAATCGGAATTAAAAACATCCAAATGAATGATATGCGTATTTTTTGTCTTTTCTCCCAATAACTTAGAAGCATTATCAACATTTATATCACCTATTGTAATTTCAAGATTTTCTGAAACAGATTTGTCTTTGAGATATTTTATAAGGTATGATGAAGACTTACCAGCACCGATAATTAAAATCTTTCGCATAGTGGCTTTATATGACTAATTTTGTATTGCACGAATGTAATAAATAGTACATTTAAATTGAACTTAAATGAATGTTTACTTATGAACAAAACAATATTAATTGTTGCCACAATATTTGGGATTTTAGCCATTATACTTGGGGCTTTTGCCGCGCATGGTTTAGAAGAGTTAATCGATGAAGATGCTATAAAATCATTTGAGACTGGAGTAAGATATCAAATGTATCACGCCTTTTTACTCTTGATTCTGGGAGCTACAAATATGGTCAGCCCAAAGGCTAAAAAACAAGTATTTTTCTTTGTGATTTTGGGCCTAATTTGCTTTTCTGGTTCAATCTATGGTCTTGCAACTAATGACCTTACAACTTTTGATTTCAAGAAAATAGCTTTAATAACGCCTTTTGGAGGTGTGTTCTTAATTATAGCCTGGGTAACGCTACTAATTGGTATTATAAGAAATAAGGCCGATTAATGTTTTAGTTCCTTCCTATTATAAAATATATGTTTTAATTTTGCGCCTTAAACAATACAAAAATTATGACAAACCATACCAAATCAACGAAATCGATTTCGTTGGAAAAATATGGCATTAATAATGCTCAAATCCACTATCAATTATCACCTGAAGATTTACAACAAAAGACCCTGGAAGGCGGCATGGGCAAGGAAACTAAAAATGGAACGCTAGCCGTCAATACCGGTAAATTTACTGGTCGTTCACCAGAAGACCGGTTTTTAGTCAAGGACGATTACACTAGCGATAAGATATGGTGGGGCGCTTCTAACAAACCTATTTCTCCAGAGAATTTCGATTTCCTTCAAAATGAGGTTGAGAATTACTTAAGTGGTAAAGAACTATATGTTAGGGATGGATATGTTTGTGCCGACCCAGACTATAAAATGAATGTTAGATCAATCACTGAATACCCTTGGTCTAATATGTTCATTTATAACATGTTTTTGAGGCCAGATGATAATGAGCTTGATAATTTCCAAGAGGAATGGTTGGTTTTATGCGCACCTGGATATGTTTGTCCAGATCCAGAGGCACATGGTTTGCGTCAAGGAAATTTTTCGATATTAAATTTCACTAAGAAAATAGCACTAGTTGCTGGTTCTGCCTACACAGGAGAAATGAAGAAAGGTATTTTCACGGCCTTAAACTTTATCCTTCCAGTCGAGAAGAATGTGTTACCAATGCATTGTTCGGCAAATGTTGGTGAAGACGGGGAAACTGCAATTTTCTTTGGGCTATCTGGTACTGGAAAGACAACATTGTCTACGGACCCGAACAGGAAGTTAATAGGAGATGATGAGCATGGTTGGACAGCAGAAAATACCATTTTTAATTTTGAAGGTGGTTGTTACGCAAAGGTTATAGATTTAAGTGAGGAAAAAGAACCTGACATTTACAGAGCCATTAGGCCTGGAGCCATTTTAGAAAATGTAATTTTCAAAGAAAATGGTGAAGTAGATTATATGGATAGTACAATAACGCAAAACACACGTGTTAGTTATCCTATTTATCATATCGACAATATTAAGCAGCCATCTTATGCTTCAAATCCTAAAAACATATTTTTCTTAACAGCTGATGCATTTGGTGTGTTACCTCCAATTTCTAAGTTAACACCTGCACAAGCAGCTTATCATTTTATTTCTGGCTATACTGCAAAGGTGGCTGGTACTGAGGCTGGTGTTGTTGAGCCCCAACCTTCATTTTCCGCTTGTTTTGGGGCGCCGTTTATGCCGTTGCATCCTACAAAATATGCGGATATGTTAAGCAGAAAAATGAAAGAAGCAGGTGTAAATGTTTGGTTGGTTAATACCGGATGGACAGGTGGACCATATGGAGTTGGAACACGAATGAAACTTAAGTATACACGCGCTATGATTACCGCCGCCTTAAATGGCGAATTAGGAAACTATACTTATGAAGACTATCATATTCATTCCGTTTTTGGAGTAGCACAGCCGCGAACATGTCCTGGTGTACCCACAGAAGTTTTAAGCCCAAGAACAACTTGGAATGATGATGAGGCCTATTACAAAATGGCCTTTAAATTATCCAATTCATTTAGGGAAAATTTCAAAAAGTTTGAATCGTATGCATCAGAGGAGGTTAGACGCGGAGGGCCTCAACGCTATGCATTTTAGACATAATATATCCATTTAAAAGCGATTCATTAGAATCGCTTTTTTTATGCCCTAATCATTTGATTGCAAATTATTTATATATTTAGGACTGATAACAAGACTTTTAACATTCATATCTACTATGAAAAATAGCTTGCTTTTAGTTCTTTTTTTGGTCTCAATTCAATTGTCATTTGGGCAGTTAAAAAAGAAATATTCAATTTTTCTCAATTTTGACGCCTCCAAGAACGAGATGATTGTCTCTGAAAAAAAGATGAGCGATTCTATCTGGGTAAGAACTTACAAATTTTCAAAAGATACATCCAAAGAAAGTTGCAAGTTTGCGTTACAAATCAATCAAGAAGGTGAACTCATTAAAAGAGGTGAAGCTAATAAACTCATTAAAGCGGAAGAGACTGTTACCTTATACCATTATTCTTACAGAAATAGGGTTGAAGAATTAGATAAAATGCCAAATAAAAATGTCATTAACTACAACGACTTTATTAATTCTGAGTTTAAGAGTTTTAATAAAGTCCTTAAAAATGCTGAACATATCTATGTTATTGACAAGAGCTTTACTTCAAAGAATACAGGAAAAATAAAAGCGTACCAAATTGTATTTTAGGGCATAAAAAAACCCAACAGAAGATTGGGTTTATCAGTTTAGTAGGTATTCTATTACTTACCCTTATTTACAGAGTCAATATATTTTTGCAAAGCCATTGTCATTGAAGGTGTTTCTGGCGTTGGTGCTGCAATATCCACACGCAATCCCTTTTCTTTTACAGCTTTAACAGTAGTGTTTCCAAAAACCGCAATACGCGTGTCATTTTGTTTAAAATCTGGGAAATTATGGAACAATGATTCGATACCTGAAGGACTAAAGAATACTAATATATCATAGTAAACATCAGCTAAATCAGACAAATCGCTGATTACGGTTCTATAAAATGTGGCTTGTGTCCAATTAACACCTAAATTATCCAAAATTTCAGGGATAATAGGTTTTACTTTATCTGTTGTTGGTAGCAAGAATGCCTCTCCTTTGTATTTTTTTATTAAAGGACTAAGGTCTTCAAAGTTTCGTTTACCAACATAGATTTTGCGCTTTCTGTAAACGACGTATTTTTGCAAGTAATAAGCAACAGCTTCAGACTGGCAGAAGTATTTCATTGAGTCAGGGACCTTAAAACGCATTTCCTCGGCAACTCTAAAAAAATGATCTACCGAGTTTCTACTTGTAAGTATAATTGCAGTAAACTTGCTTAAATCTACTTTTTGTTGTCTTATTTCCTTTGCGGATACGCCTTCAACATGAATAAAAGGTCTAAAATCTACTTTTACCTTTTGTTTTTCTTGAAGATCAAAGTATGGAGAGTTCTCTATTTTAGGCTCAGGTTGCGATACTAAAATTGTTTTCACTTTCATACGTCTATCTTTGTTTTATACGTTATAGTCCCTAATTACCTTATATAAAATAATATATGGTCCAATTTCGAGAGCGCAAAGATACAACAAAAAATAAAATATATTAACATAAATTAAGTTTTGATACGTTTTAAACGAACTGAAAAAACCAATAAGATTAATAAGACAAATTAGACCTATTGTTGCGATAATAACAATGTTTTTAGGAATAACAGTGTATAATAAAAATACGTTTGAAATCAATAAGATTAGACCTGAATAGTTTTTAAAGGTAGTTTTCTGGAAAAGGTAGGTGTCAATGATTGCATCTATCTCAAAAAGACTTGCAACTAATCGCTCCACAAGTACCTTTATGATTAAAATAGTGGCAATTGCAAAACTTATTTTTAGAAAGGTAATTAAATCAAAGCTTAATGTCTGTATATAATTGGAATAGGCTAGATAAATAAAAATACTAAGAGAAACGGCAAAGTTGACAAATAAAAACCCATCGAATATATCCACGAACTTTTGATCTCTTGAGTAGATTTTGAGATACTTAGAGTTTCCGATAACGAAAATAAAATCGTTAAAACGCAGGGCGTTAAGAGATTTTGCAATTACCACACAAATAAAGGCTAGAATTAAAAAAACAGTAAACCATTCGTTAGTGACAAATTCTCTCATATTGCTAAATTAAAAAGAAATAAGGGCATTTTAGAAATTTGTAATTACTAAGAATCAAAAAATTAATAACATAATTTAATCGGTTAAAAACTTTACTTTTGTCGAAATTTATCAATCTATAAAACTAAAATAGTCACCTTAATGTCTGACTCCTTAGTCATTATACCCACATATAACGAAATAGAAAATATTGAAGCTATTGTAAGAGCTGTATTTTCTCAAGAAAAGGCATTTCATATTTTGGTTGTTGACGATAAATCTCCGGATTATACAGGTAAAAGAGTAAGACAATTACAAGAAGAATATCCTAATAATCTTTTTTTGCTAGAACGAAGGGACAAAAAAGGTCTAGGCACTGCTTATCTAGACGGATTTAAATGGGCACTTAATCACTCCTATGAGTACATTTTTGAAATGGATGCCGATTTTTCCCATAATCCTAATGATTTAATTAAGCTGTATAACGCCTGCGCCCTTAATGGAGCGGATCTTGCTGTTGGTTCTAGATACGTCAAAGGTATTACAGTTGTTAACTGGCCAATGTCCCGCATCTTACTTTCTTATGGAGCTTCGAAATATGTGAGAATTATAACCGGTATGGACGTTAATGACTCAACAGCAGGTTTTATATGTTATAAAAGAGCTGTTCTAGAGCAAATAGATCTTGATAAAATAAAATTTGTAGGATATGCTTTTCAAATAGAAATGAAGTTTAAAGCCTACAAAAAAGGATTTAAAATTGCAGAAATACCAGTTATCTTTAAGGACAGAACAAAAGGAAAATCAAAAATGAGTAGCAGTATTATTTCTGAAGCTGTTTTTGGAGTAATAAGTTTAAAATTAAAAAGTTTATTTGTTAAGCCACAATAATATGAAACGAAATACCCTCATAAAAAATGCGAAAATCGTTAACGAAGGCAAAATTACTGAAGGCGATATTCTAATTGAAAACGATTTGATAGCAGAAATAGATTCTTCTATCAGCGTGAAGTCCGCAGACGTGACCGTTATTGATGCAGAAGGCAACTATGTAATACCTGGTTTAATTGATGATCAGGTGCATTTCAGAGAGCCAGGTTTAACCCATAAAGCAAACATTGAAACCGAATCTAAAGCTGCCCTTGCAGGCGGGATTACGTCATTTATCGAAATGCCAAATACGAATCCTCAAACTACAACTGTAGAAAAACTAGAAGAGAAATTTGCTATCGCGGCAAAATCATCACATGCCAATTACTCATTTATGTTTGGTGGTACAAACGATAACTTGGAGGAGATACTTAAAGTAGATACAAAAACAGTAGCAGGTCTCAAATTGTTTTTAGGATCTTCCACAGGTAACATGCTTGTTGATGATCCGCAAGTACTCGAAAAAATATTTTCTAGCACGGACATGGTAATTTCTGTTCACTGTGAAGATGAATCTACAATCCGAAAAAACTTAGCAAAGTATAAAGAACAGTATGGCGATGATATTCCTATGGAACTACACCCTATCATACGTAGCGAGGAGGCGTGTTATTTATCGTCTTCTAAGGCAATTGAATTGGCCAAAAAAACGGGTGCGAGATTACATGTATTTCATCTATCTACGGGAAAAGAAACGAATTTATTTACAAATAAAATTCCACTTAAAGAGAAAAAGATTACATCCGAAGTATGTATACACCATTTATGGTTCTCGGATGAAGATTATAAAACAAAAGGGAGTCGTATAAAATGGAACCCAGCAGTAAAAACGGCTAAAGATAGGACGCAACTATGGGAAGCGTTACTTGATAACAGAATTGATGTTATAGCTACAGATCATGCGCCACATACAATTGAAGAGAAAAATAATCCATACACAAGTGCACCATCAGGAGGGCCTTTGGTACAGCACGCCTTAGTTGCTTTGCTAGAAACACATCATAAAGGTAAAATTTCGCTTGAAAAGATTGTAGAAAAAGCTTGCCATAATCCGGCGATACTATTCGATGTAGAAAAGCGTGGCTATATTAGGGAAGGCTATTTTGCAGATTTGGTAATTGTAGATTTAAATAGTCCATGGACTGTAAATAAGGCCAATATCCTATATAAGTGTGGTTGGTCTCCATTTGAAGGCAATACATTTAAAAGTAGGGTAACGCATACATTTGTAAACGGACAACTGGCTTATAATAATTTCAAAGTATTAGATGTTAAAGCTGGAAAAAGGCTCACCTTTAATAGATAGCATGTTAAAAAACCTAATAATAGTATTGGTATTTGGTGCATTTTTGTGGTCTTGTAGCAAAGATGATAGACCACCAAAGCCTAACAATCTTATCACAAAAGAAAAGATGGCCGATATTCTATTTGATCTTTACATAATTAATGCAGCTAAAGGAGTAAATCGAAAAGTTCTAGAACAAAGTAATCTCGTCCCAGAATCCTATCTTTTAACTAAATATGCTATTGATAGCACCCAGTTTGCGGAGAGTAATAACTATTGGGCTTTTAACACAAAAGATTATAACGCAATTGTAGAATCGGTGAAATTTAAATTAGCAAACAAAAAGAAACAATTAGAGGATTTACAAATAAAAGAACAAGAGGATGCAAAACGCAGACGTGACTCACTAAGGCGTAATAATAACCAAAAAACCAAGAAAGATTCTTCTTCTATTGGTTAGCCTAGGCTTCTAAATCCTGAAGATAGAGATTACAGACCTCATTTATGGATTTGTCAATGGCCTTGAATTCAAAATTCAGGGTTTCTTTAATTTTAGAATTGTCATATTTGGTAACACTCACAGCAGATTTGGCAGCTTGCTTAGATAAACTTCTACGTTGGCCAAATAATTTATGCTTTAGCCAATCTAAACGCCACGCTATTTGGAGCAACCATGGTTTTGCCTCCTTTTTTGGAGGATCCACACTCATTGCTTTGGCAACTTTGTTTTGAAATTCCTGAAAGGACAAGTTTTCTGATATCAAAATAAAGCCTTCTTTTGAAATGTTGCTTTTCATTAATTGAAGCATTGCTTCTACTACATCAAAAACATCAACATAACCTACAACTCCTTTTACGTAATAACGCATCCCGTTATAGATTTGTCTAAATAAATTACCGCTACTGCCACCGTTCCAGTAACCAGCACCAAGTACTATACCTGGATTAACAATAACTGCAGTTAGACCTTCTTGTGTTCCACGCCAAACTTCGAGTTCTGCACCATATTTGGTAATAGCATAAACACTGTTGTCTTCCTCAGGATTCCAAGCTGTTTTCTCATCAATTAGTTCATCTGGGTTTTCATTATGGCCCAAAGCCGCAATTGAGCTAACATAGCAAAGCTTTCTAACATTGTTGCTCAGTGCAAGATTTACAATGTTTGCCGTGCCTTCTATATTGATTTTCCTAAGTAGTTTGTATTTGTCAGGTTCAAACGAAACAAAAGCAGCACAATGATAGATATGAGTAACACCGTGAAAGGCGTCTTGTAAAGCTGGAACATCATTAATATCAGCTTTAATCCATTCAATCTTATTAAATAATTCTTCTGGATTATCCGAGAAATAGGTAAAAACATGTTTGACGCGACCAAGTGTTTTTTCACGTCTGTAAACAGCTCTTACTTTTTCACCATTTGAAGTTAGTTTATAAAGCAAATGAGAGCCTATTAAGCCAGTACCACCAGTAACTAATATCATAATGCTAAATTACGTTTTTTAGAATTGTCTTTTGTCTTTACTACTGGAAACATATCTTTGCTAAAATTTTTAAAAAGACTACAGCATAATGGGACAAGATTTTGTTGAGGAATTAAAATGGCGAGGTATGTTGCATGACAGTATGCCAGGTGTAGAAGAGCACTTAAATGAGGCAATGCGTAGCGCATATGTTGGTTTTGATCCAACCGCAGATTCTTTACACATTGGTAATTTAGTTCCAATTATGTTGCTAGCGCACTACCAGCGTTGTGGTCACAAACCTATTGCTTTAGTTGGCGGTGCTACGGGTATGATTGGCGACCCTTCAGGTAAGTCTACCGAGCGAAATCTATTGGATGAGAAAACCTTACGTCACAATCAAGAAGCCATTAAAAAACAGTTGTCTCATTTTTTGGATTTTGAGAGCGAAGCACCAAATGCGGCCGTATTGGTTAACAACTACGATTGGATGAAGGACTTTTCATTCTTGGACTTTATAAGAGATGTTGGAAAGCATATATCCGTTAACTATATGATGGCCAAAGACTCGGTTAAAAACAGGATTTCTGGTGAAAATTCCAATGATGGAATGAGTTTTACCGAGTTTACTTATCAGTTAGTTCAAGGGTATGATTTTCTCCATCTTTTCAGAGAAGAGAATTGTACAATTCAAATGGGAGGGAGTGACCAATGGGGAAACATCACAACAGGCACAGAGCTTATAAGGCGTATAGGTAATGGTAAAGGTTTTGCTATTACGTGTCCTTTAATTACTAAAAGTGATGGTTCTAAGTTTGGTAAATCTGAAGGTGGCAATGTTTGGCTAGATGCTAATAGAACGTCGCCTTACAAATTTTATCAATATTGGTTGAACTCGAGCGACGAGGACGCTGCCAAATACATTAAAATTTTTACATTTTTATCTCAACAAGAAATAGAACAGCTCATAAAAGAGCATTCTGAAGCACCTCATTTGCGCTTGTTGCAGAAAAAACTAGCAGAAGAAATCACCATTTTGGTCCATTCTCAAGAAGAGCTTGAAAATGCGGTTAAAGCGTCTCAGATTTTATTTAGTAAAAGCTTTAAAGACGATATTGTTACTTTAAATGAAAAGACATTTCTAGACGTTTTTGAAGGTGTAAAGCAGGCCGAAATTTCAAAAGCTGAATTTGAAGAAGGTTTAGATATGATTGGTGCACTTGCGGCAAAGACCAATTTTTTAAGTTCAAATGGAGAAGCTAGACGAGCGTTAAAGGAAAATGCAATAGCGGTTAACAAGGTTAAAGTAAATGAAGCGTATCAGCTTACCTCAGAGGATCTAATAAATAATAAATACATCATCTTAAGTAGGGGTAAAAAGACCAACTTTATCATTAAGGTAAACTAAAATAAGCAACGCCCAAATATTTTAGGCGTTGCTCATCTAACCAATCAATCAACTTATGAAAAATCTACTTGTCATAAGTATTTAATTAGTCGTAAAATTGTTTAATTACTTACAATACCATTAAATTACAACCTCTTATATCTGAATTGTCAAATCTGCCAATAACTTCAAAGGAACCATCGTGGTTAACGCGACCTAAATCCTGTGTTGCAATGAAGGAACACGAGTTAATATTAGCAAGATCAATAATATTCAATCCACCGGTTTTTTGATTGCTTTGAATTGTGAGTGCATCTTCGGTGTCACGCGTAAAAACACGCATCCATGGTGGTGTTTTAAAAACTCCATGACCATCGGAATAAGCCTGACTTAACAACTCTGTCATTCCATATTCGCTGTGAATATTTGCAACTCCTAAGCCTTGTTTTAAGATGCTATGAAGTTCCTCTCGGATTAATTCTTTACGTCTACCTTTCATACCTCCAGTTTCCATTACAATGGTATTTTTTAAATTAAATTGGAAAGACTCAACCAAGTCGAGAAGCGCAAAAGATACGCCAATTAATAATGTCTTTTGTCCTATATTTTCAAGGTACTCAAGAGTTGTAGCTAATTCATTTCGATTGTTTAAATAAAAAGCACTTTTCGGATGGTTGGAGCGTCTTATTAAATAATCAACCATATAGATAAGTGAGGATCCTTCCCGCTCAAGGTAAGACGGTAATAATCCAAGAATGGCATATTCTCCAATGTCACCATAAAAGAACTCAAAAGCCTTTTTGAAACTAGTTTCATAAATACTTAAGTCCGTTACATAATGTTTACTTGTAATACTTTCTGTTGTTCCTGAACTTGTAAATAGTTTTTCAGGGTCCTTGCAAGAACTTAAAACCCTATGGGATTTAAAAAACTGGATAGGTAGAAAAGGAATTTCAGAAATGGATTCTATATCTGAAGGATGTTTGTATAATAAGTCGCAAAAGGACCTGTAGACAGGATTATTTTCAAACTGAAACCGAAATATCTGGAGTGCAACAGCCTCAAATTCTTCTTGCGTTTTAATATTGAAAATTTCGTCCTTTAGTAGCATCATGCAAAAATATGGAAAATAAAAAAGCGCAACTTGACTTTTCAAGTTGCGCTTTCCATTAAAACAATGCTCTTATTTTATAACGAGCTTTTTAGTAACTGACGCATTGTTTTGCATAATCCTTACAATGTATAAACCAGATTTAAGGTTAGATACATTTAGGTTATTATTTGTAATTCTTTGATTAATCACTTGCTTACCTAAAACATCAAATACCTGAACATCAATGGCTTGACTAGTTGTAGAAGTAATTGTTACACTTCCAGTATTTGTAGGGTTAGGATAAATTGAAAAATCAAATATAAATTCTTCAGTAATAGACAACAGATTTCCAGAAGGATAAGGACTAGTTGAGTTATTGTTTAATGTACCATCTAATTGTCCAGTACCACTAAAACTCCAGTTGGCCAGCACAAATGTAGAACCGTCTGGACCTGTGCCAACATTGCGGTATGCCCAACCATCTACATAATCCCATGGCTCACCAGTACCATCTACGTTTATATCACCAAAAACATCAATTACCTGTCCATTTTCAAAAAGTTCTATTGCGTCATCACCATTGATGAAGGCTGCACTTGATTCATATGGGGTAAGACTTACGCCAAAGAACGTGTTGAAATCAGCTGATTGCCCAGAACCTACTATGTAAAGCAGATCTCCGGTTAATGCTGATACCGCTGGGAATGTAAATTCCTCTCCGTCTGTTCCTCCACCATTATTGGCGCTGCCAACACCAAAAATACTAAGATCGGCAATATCACTTAAAACTTCTATCTCAATTCCTTTAGGACTACCGTTAGTTAATACATCAAATACGCCAGAAATCTTTAGAGCATTGGTCAATGCAGCAAAAACGGAGCCACTTAGACTTACAGTTCTATCAGTTGCTCCAGGACTGGTAACAAGTACATCCTCATTATAATTACCAATAGCAAGACCAGATATTAATCTTGTATAAATAGTTGTAGATGCAACAGTACCACCTGTTTGAGTTAATACTATAGGCGTAGTTACATATCCACTTCCAGAAGTAGTTGAAATCTCATAGTTAGTTGGTGGAGTAACAGTAATATCATCAGTAAGGTCCGCTCCCTCAACTGTAAAGGAACCCTCAGCAGATGGACCAGCATTAAATTCATAATTTAATCCTGCCACATCTGGTCCCGCTGTGATATTTGGTGATGCCGCAAAACCGTCAACAACTCGAATATTATCCACTGCAATATCCTCGTCACCAGAATTGAATGTAAAAGTTAATCTTATATCTAAAATAGTACCAGAGGAAATAGAAGCAACAAACTCTTGAAATGTTGATGTTATAGCAGTCCCATCGCCTGTCCCATCAAAATCAGAATCTATAGCTGGTTCAGAATTGGAAGCTCCAGTTCCTTCAACAGCAATAATCGGAGTGTAACCTCCTGCATCAACTTGAACTTCAATAATTAAATTATCTGTTTCGTCCCAATCTTGATTTGTTCCATCATCATCTTCGGCAAGCAAAATGGCCAATGAGAGATTAGAAAAGCCATTAATATTAATACCAGTAATTTCAAGCGTTTGAGTTGCACTTCCGCCGGATCCAGTCGCATTGGCTGCATCTAAATCCATACCGGCAAAACAAAAATCTCCATCAGTACCAGATAGTGTATAGATATTGCCAACTATTAAATCCGCAGCATCCTCCGCTGTATCATTAAGGTTGGTTCTGCCAAAAAAATCACCAAATCCATCACTGAATTCTACCTGACTTGTGGTGTATCTGGAACCATTACCATCAGTTTCAAATGACTCTTGAAAGACTGTTGTCTGTCCAAATGACAAACTACACAGTAATAATAAACTAAAAAGTAAAAAGTAAAGTTTTTTCATAATTGATTAAAAATTTAATTAGACCTTAAATATAATAACAAATGATGAGTATGAAGAATACTTTTTATCAACAAAGGTCTATTTTACAATAACATAACATAAGGGTGCCATTCCAAACTTAGCAATTAGGGAATCATATAGTTTAATGTTAGCGAATTGTTATCAATTTATTATTATACCAATGATAAAAGAGATAAATTTTATATTTACAAAACTTAATAAACTCAAACTGTGAAGAAAAAGGATATTAAAATTCTCTTGGTTGACGATGAGCCAGATATTTTAGAAATCGTTGGTTATAATTTGTCTTCCGAAGGCTATCAAGTGATTACGGGTGAAAACGGTGTTGAAGCCATAGAAAAAACCAAGAAACACAAACCCCATCTTATAATTTTGGATGTCATGATGCCAGAAATGGATGGTATTGAAGCCTGTGAGCGAATTAGAGAATTACCGGACCAGGACAGTACAATAATAGCTTTTCTAACAGCACGAGGCGAAGATTATTCCCAGGTTGCCGGTTTTGATGCTGGTGCAGATGATTACATTGCAAAACCAATAAAACCCAAAGTACTTGTTAGTAAGGTAAAAGCACTTTTAAGACGATTAAAGGATACTGAAGATTCTGGGGACACCACAGTAAAAATTGGCAATCTTGTAATTTATAAAGATGAGTATAAAATTACCATCAAAGGCAAAGAAATCACATTACCAAGAAAAGAGTTTGAATTGTTATCTTTGCTTGTAACCAAGCCCGGTAAAGTATTTAAGCGTGAGGAAATCCTGGATAAAGTCTGGGGGAATGAAGTCGTAGTGGGAGGAAGAACGATTGACGTACATATTAGAAAACTTCGTGAAAAAATTGGCGATAAATCCTTTAAAACCGTAAAAGGCGTTGGTTACAAGTTTGTTGACTAATGCAAAAAAGTAACTTAAAGAATACTTATAAATTCGCTATAAGAACATCGCTCTACGTGACGGTGTTTACCACACTCCTAGTGAGTGTTTTTTTATGGTATTATCATAGTTTTAGTTGGCACTTAATTTATTTTGTACCAGTTTGTTATATTCTATGCTTCATTATTATCCAATATCGAGTTGAGCGTTTTATCTACAGAAGAGTTAAAAAAATATATGATGACTTAACACTTCTCGAGTCGACTAGCCTGAGACAACAGCCCATAACAACAGATATGGGTACACTGACAAAAGAAATTGATAAATATGCCAAGGATAAAAAACTCGAAATTGAAACACTTAAGGTAAGGGAGGAATACAGAAAAGAGTTTATGGGTAATGTGTCTCATGAGTTAAAGACACCTTTATTTACTGTACAAGGTTATATTCTCACGCTTTTAGACGGAGCAATGAATGATGAAAAACTTAGGAAAAAGTATTTAACAAGAGCTAGTAAGGGTGTAGAGCGACTCATATACATCATTAAGGATTTAGACATGATTACCAAGCTAGAGGTTGGAGATTTAAGGCTAAATAAGGAGATTTTTGACATAGTTGCTGTTGTTAAAAGTGTTTTTGACCTATTTGAGATGAAGGCTGCCAAAAAGAAAATTACCCTGACCTTTGATATGGATTACAACGATCCTATAATGGTTAATGGTGATAAGGAGCGCATTCAACAAGTATTAACCAACCTTATTGTTAATTCCATTAAATACGGTCACGAGAAAGGAACTACAGAAGTAAGCATTGAAAATCTAATTAAAAATAAAGTTATTGTCCGTGTAACCGATAATGGCGAAGGTATTGACGAGAAAGATTTACCTCGTTTGTTTGAGCGTTTCTACAGAGTTGACAAAAGTGGTTCCCGTAAAGAAGGTGGCTCAGGTCTTGGGCTCTCAATTGTTAAGCATATTATTGAGGCGCATGAAGAGAGAATATATGTAGAAAGTCAACTAGGTGTGGGTAGTGAATTCTCATTCACATTAGAAAAGGCTGAATAATTTCCTGTAATTTATTTCAAACGCATCTGTTTTGAATCCTGTAAAATCAGAAACCGTATTTAGCATTTCAATTTTAAAATTATCTTGATGACTATAGGGCGTAATGCCTTTTGCGTATAATATTTTAGCTAAATATTCTTGTTCAAATTGCCCAGGTGTTGGAATAAAAAATGCTCGCTTTTGTAACTTCGCCAAATCCATTATGGTGGTATAACCGGATCTGCTTAGTACAAGGTCACTTTTATTTATAGCATCTTCAAGTTCACCACTGGTCATGTAGTTATAAATGGTTATATTATTTTGAACATCTTTCTGTTGTTGTGCTTCGAACTTACCTCTAACAAAAATTACTTTACCTGTGTAAGATTCAAGATCTTTAAGTAGTTTATTTTCAAGATATGTACGTTGTGGTTCTGGCCCTGAGAGCAATACCATTAAATTGAAGGTTGGTTTATGATAAGTATTGTTAAACCTACTTAAAGGGCCAATATATTTTACATTTATTTTGTCAAACTTACAATGGCCTAATGCACCGCTTAGATTATTTTCACCTCCATGATCGGGTACCCAACACTCATCAAATTTCGAAATTATTTTTTGATGTAATTTGGTGCTTAACCAAGTTGTATTACCACTTAAAACCTTCAATTGATGGGTAATAAAAACTGAAGGCACATCTTTGTGTCTCACTCCAAATCTGTTGTCTGAGATAATACCTGAAATATTTTCGGATTCAACAAATTCCTTAATTGCTTTTTTTTCGTTTTTGATTGTTTTTAAAAGATGCGGGGAATCTTTTATTAGTTTTCTTTTAAAATTACTTCCTTTTTTGGAGTAAGTAATGTTATAGGATGGCAACTCAAAGTGCTTTTGTCTAGGAAATTCTTTCCTTAATAAAGTCAAAGCTTCACCATCACTTGCAATAATTGGTTCGTACTTATTTTGAATTAGGGCATTGACAATTGGGATGCATCTTGTGGCATGTCCAAGTCCCCAATTTAATGGCGCTATTAGTATTTTTTTTGTTGTTTTAGAATCCAATTATTTTCAAATTATAAATTAGTACGAAACAACTCCAGTTTGCAAAGATAAACCTAAAATGTTTCCTTAATTTTACGGCAGTATTAAACTACTGGATTAAAGTGGGAAGTAAAAATAAACTTAAACGATTTAAAGAAAACGAAACGTTTCCAAATGTGTTTCAGCCTTCTCGTGACGAATTATTACAAGGTCTATTTGAGTATAAAGGAAAGTGGAGAGAAAAGATATTTAAGAATGACAAACCCATTGTACTTGAACTTGGTTGCGGGAAAGGCGAATATACTGTCGGATTGGCAACAAACGATACATCAAAGAATTACATAGGAATTGACATTAAAGGAGCTCGATTTTGGCGCGGTGCAAAGACAGCAATGGAGGAAAATTTAGATAATGTTGCTTTTTTACGAATACAAATTGAGTTAATTGAATATGCTTTTGCAAAACATGAAATAGACGAAATATGGATTACTTTTCCAGATCCTCAAATAAAGTATAAACGCACAAAGCATCGGCTTACAAACTTGGATTTTTTGAAACGATACAATAAGGTACTTAAGCCAGAAGGAATTATTCACTTAAAAACAGACAGTGAGTTTATGCATGGCTATACCTTAGGGTTGCTTCATGGTCGTGGTTACGACGTGTTGTATGCAAATCATAATGTTTATAAATTAGAAGGAAGTCCTGAGGAAGTTACTGGGATTCAGACTTTTTATGAAAGCCAGTATTTAGAACAAGACAAAGCAATTACGTATATTAGATTTAAAATCAACTAAAATTTGAGTATTACCGTTGTTTTTTTCCTCGGGCTTTTCGTAGCATTAATTGGTGTAGTACCGCCTGGGCTTCTAAACATGACAGCTGCAAGAATAAGTTTAAAAGAGGGGCCAGGTAGAGGGATCACTTTTTCTTCAGGCGTTTGTTTAATCGTTTTTATACAAACTTATATCGCAGCAATTTTTGCGAGATATTTATCCAATAGACCTGATATTGTCGAAATTTTGCAGCGAGTTGCTTTTGTCATATTTGTTCTGATTACAGTTTACTTTTTGGTAATTGCCAAAAACCAAAAAGAATCGAAAATAAATCCAGATATTCGAAGTAAAAAAAGTCGTTTTTTTCATGGTATGTTTTTGTCGGCCTTAAATGTATTCCCAATACCATACCAAGCATACATGACAATAACATTAGCTTCTTTTGGTTGGATGAATTTTGAACGTCTAAGTATAATTACATACGTTACAGGAGCTGCAATGGGAACCTTTGTGATGCTGTATTTTTACATCTTCTTTTTTGACAAGATTAAAGACAGATCGTTTACCTCACAAAAAAGCATGAATTATAGTATCGGTATCATTACAGGTATTGTTGCTCTTATTACCTTCATTAATATTTTAAAGGAGTTGTAATGAAGCCGGAAACTTTAGGTTTTTTTGAAAAGGTATATGATGTTGTAAGAGAAATCCCCTATGGTAGGGTAACAAGCTACGGCGCCATTGCTAAGTATCTAGGCGCCATAAAAAGTGCCCGAATTGTAGGTTATGCCATGAACGCCTCACATACCAAAGATGTTCCGGCTCATCGTGTGGTTAATAGAAATGGTCTTTTAACAGGTAAGCATCATTTTGAAGGGAGCAACTTAATGCAACAGCTTTTAGAAAATGAAGGTGTTTTGGTAGAGGAAAATCAAATTCAAAATTTTAAAGCAATTTTTTGGGATCCTTCCAAGGAACTTAACTGATATTCTGGTTATTATCAAATTAAATCCTACTATTATTCATTTCAATTTAAGGGTTAAAGAATCTAAACTTTTCGCAGTATCTTTGCATTTAGATTAAATCTAGATAACAGTGAAACTTAACAAACAAGATATCATTAATGCTCTGAAAACTATTACGGTTCCTGGAGAAGGGGAGAATATGATTGATAGCGGAGCAGTAACCAACGTTGTAACCTTTGCAGATGAGGTTATTGTAGATATAACCATAAAGAATCCAAGTTTACAGGCTAAAAAGAAAACTGAGGTAGAAATTCTTCAGACCATTCATAAACAGGTATATGAGAAGGCTAAGATTAAGGTAAATCTCAAGGTTGATGCGCCTACAAAAGCACCAGTAAATGAAATAAAGGGAAAGCCAATACCAGGTATTCAGAATATAATTGCAGTTGCATCTGGTAAAGGTGGCGTAGGAAAATCTACAGTAACAGCTAATTTAGCTGTCTCATTAGCAAAAATGGGTTTTAAGGTTGGTGTGTTAGATGCCGATATTTACGGACCTTCCATACCTATAATGTTTGATGTTATTTCAGAACGACCGCTGTCAGTTGCAGTTGATGGGAAGTCTAAAATGAAACCCATCGAAAATTATGGCGTGAAAATATTGTCTATAGGATTTTTTACAAAACCTGATCAGGCTGTGATTTGGAGAGGGCCAATGGCATCCAAAGCTCTTAATCAAATGATCTTTGATGCTGCTTGGGGTGAATTAGACTTTTTGCTGATTGACCTGCCTCCTGGAACCGGAGACATTCACTTAAGTATAATGCAGGCCTTACCAATTACTGGAGCTGTGGTAGTCAGTACGCCTCAGAACGTTGCACTTGCAGATGCAAGAAAAGGTGTAGCAATGTTTCAACAAGATACGATTAACGTACCAGTTTTAGGTATTGTTGAAAACATGGCTTATTTTACTCCTGAAGAACTGCCAGAAAACAAATATTATATTTTTGGTGAAGGTGGCGCAAAATATTTAGCAGAAGACTTAGAAGTGCCATTTTTAGGCGAAGTGCCAATAGTTCAAAGTATTAGGGAAGCGGGTGATGTTGGTAGACCTGCGGCATTACAAACGGCAACGCCAGTAGAGGAAGCTTTTGAATCAATTACTAGGGAAATGGTACAACAAGTAGTTTATAGAAATGAAGCACTACCTGCTACAGAAGCAATTAAGATCACAACAATGGCGGGTTGTTCTGCTGTTAAAAAGAAATAAATGAACTCAGAAGAATTAATATTAAATGTTGAAAAGGCACTAGATGAAATCCGTCCTTTTTTGCAAAGCGATGGTGGCGATATCAATTTACTTTCTATAGAAGAGGGTAAATTTGTTAAAGTACAACTTGTTGGGGCTTGTACGGCTTGCAGTGTTAACCAAATGACATTGAAATCGGGCGTAGAAATGACTATAAAAAAATACGCACCACAAATTGAACGAGTGATTAATGTAGAGTAATAATGTGCAAAAAGCCACATTAAAATGAAATTGCAGTATCTGTATTGCATCCAATTCTTAATTCATGATTACAACTGATATACTAATTATAGGAGCTGGTCCTACGGGATTGTTTACGGTTTTTGAAGCAGGTTTGTTAAAACTGAGATGTCATCTTATTGATGCGCTACCACAACCTGGAGGGCAATGTTCTGAATTGTACCCTAAAAAGCCTATTTATGATATTCCTGCTTATCCAGAGATTCTAGCAGGTGATTTAACAGATAAACTTCTTGAGCAATGCAAGCAATTTGAGCCAGGATTTACTCTGGGTGAACGTGCCGATACTATTGAAAAGCAAGATGATGGTAGTTTTGTTGTTACTACCAATAAGGGTACCAAGCATAAGGCACCTGTTGTAGCTATTGCCGGTGGCCTTGGAAGTTTTGAACCTAGAAAACCATTGATTGACAATATTGCAGCATATGAAGATTGTGGGGTTGAATATATGATTAAAGAACCAGAGATGTATCGTGACAAAAACGTAGTCATTGCTGGTGGTGGTGATTCAGCTTTAGATTGGAGTATTTTCTTAGCCGATGTAGCAAAATCTGTAACTCTTGTTCATAGGCGTAATGAGTTTAGAGGTCATTTAGATTCAGTAGAGAAAGTACAGGAATTAAAAAATCTTGGGAAAATAGATTTAATAACTCCAGCTGAGGTTACTGCAATACATGGAAAAGGCAAGGTAGAAAGTGTTGATATAACCAAAATAGATGAAGAACCTGTTTTAATTGAAACAGATCATTTTATTCCATTATTTGGGCTATCTCCCAAACTGGGTCCTATTGCAACTTGGGGTCTAGAGATTGAAAAGAATGCTATTAAAGTTAATAATGCCTTAGATTATCAAACTAATATTCCAGGCATTTTCGCTATCGGTGATGTTAATACTTATCCAGGAAAGCTAAAACTTATTCTTTGTGGTTTTCATGAAGCAACCTTAATGTGTCAAGCAGCGTTTCAAATTATTAACCCAGGCAAAAAAAACGTTTTAAAGTATACTACAGTGACTGGTGTAGATGGATTTGACGGAACTCGTAAAGAAGCACCAAAACAGGTTGTAAAAACAATAAATTAATTTTAGTATATATAAAAGAACAGCTATCTCACAAAAAGATAGCTGTTCTTGTTTACATCAAATTTAAATTTACATATTTCTGAAAAGTTCTAGTCTTTCCCATTTGGTATTGACTTCCTCTTGGGCTTCTTTGAGAAGTGCAGCACCAAGTTCTTCGTTGTCTTTGGCAACTCGTGTAAATCGAGTTTCATTATACATAAATTCTTCAATTGGTATACTTGGCTCTTTAGAATCTAATCTAAACTTCTTGCCTTTAGGTTTAGATGGGTCAAACCTGAATAAAGGCCAATAACCAGACTTAACAGCTTTTTCTTGATGTAATGCACCATCTTTTAAATCGTAGCCATGTTCCCCACAATGGGAATAAGCTACTATTAATGAAGGACCAGGATAAGCTTGAGCTTCTTCTATAGCCTTAAGGGTTTGAATATCTTTACTACCCATAGCCACTTGAGCTACATAAACGTTACCATAAGATATAGCTTGTAAGCCAAGGTTTTTTTTGCCTGTTCGTTTACCGGATACTGAGAATTTCGCACTTGCTCCCAATGGTGTAGCTTTAGAGGTTTGCCCTCCTGTATTAGAATATACTTCTGTATCTAGCACCATTATATTGATATCCTCTCCAGATGCCAAAACATGATCTACACCACCATAGCCAATATCATAAGCCCATCCGTCTCCGCCAACAATCCATACAGATTTTCTGCGGAGGTATTCAGTTAATTGGCTCAGCTTTTTAGCTTTTTCTAAATGAGTTAGATCTAAAAGCTTCTCTTTTAATATAGCGAGGTCATCATCTTTCTGTTTTTTCTCAGCCTCTGTTTGCTCTGGATTATTAAGAATTGAATCAACCAATTCACTACTAACCTCTTTTTCCAATGATTTTAATAAATCAACAGCTATTTCCTGTTTCTTAGATAATGCCAATTTCATTCCTAAACCAAATTCAGCATTATCTTCAAATAGTGAATTTGCCCAAGCGGGTCCTCTTCCTTGTTTATTCTTTTTGTATGGAGTCGTTGGTAAATTGCCACCATATATTGAAGAACATCCTGTTGCATTAGCTATTAGGATACTGTCACCATAAAGTTGAGTTAACATTTTAATGTATGGTGTTTCGCCACATCCTGAACACGCTCCTGAAAATTCAAATAACGGTTCTAAGAATTGTGAACCCTTAACATTGGTTATTTGCAGTGCTGTTCTATCGTAATACGGAAGCTTAGTAAAATAGTCCCAATTGGTATTTTCCTTGTCTTCAACATCAAGTTTCTTCCTCATATTGATAGCTTTGAAATCTTCGATTTCTTTGCTTTCCGCTGGACATACAGCAACACATAAATCACAGCCGGTGCAATCTTCTGGTGAAACTTGCAATATGTAAGATTCAGTGGCACTTGTGAATGGTCTTCCTTTTGCCGCAACTGATTGTAATGATGAGGGGGCATCCGCTAATATGCTATTAGGAACAACTTTAGCTCGTATAGCTGCATGAGGACAAATAGCAACACACTTATTACATTGTGTACACAGATTTATGTCGTCCCAAGTAGGTATAAAATCTGCAATACCTCTTTTTTCGTATTGTGTAGTTCCTGTTGGGAATGAACCATCGACAGGGAAAGCACTCACTGGTAAATCATCTCCTTTTCCTGCAAGTATGTTGCCTAGTACTTCTTTTACAAATGGATCGTCTGTTCCAGTCATCATAGGTTCTAATTCCTTATCGCTTGTAATAGTCTTAGGATATTTTACGCGTTGGAGATTACTAAGTGCCATATCAACGGCCTTAAAGTTCATCTGTACAATTTTATCTCCTTTGTGTGAATAGGACTTAACAATAGCATTTTTGATTTTTTCAATTGCCTCTTCTCTAGGTAAAACACCTGAAATAGCAAAGAAACATGTTTGTAAAACCGTATTGGTTCTTTTACCAAGGTTAGCTTTTTGAGCTACTTTTGAGGCATCAATGACATAGAATTCCAATTCGTTTTCGACAATTTCTTCTTGCATTTTTTGTGGGAGTCTATCCCAAATTTCTTCATTGGAGAATGGAGAGTTAAGCAAGAATGTACCACCCTTTTTGATATTTTTCAATATGTCATATTTCTCGATGAAGTTAAATTGATGACACGCAATAAAGTCTGCTTTGTGTATGAGATAAGTAGAAAAAATTGGTTCAGGTCCAAATCTTAAATGCGATACGGTCTGAGCACCTGCTTTTTTTGAATCATATACAAAATAGCCTTGAACATAGTTGTCCGTGGTCTCACCAATAATTTTAATAGAGTTTTTGTTAGCACCAACTGTACCGTCAGAACCTAGACCATAAAACATACAATTGAAAGTAGATTTTACTGTTTTTAGGCGATTTCCAATTTCTAAACTTGTATTTGAAACATCGTCATTAATACCAATGGTGAAATGATTTTTAGGGTTTTCTTTGTCCAATTCGTCATAAATAGCCTTAACCATTGCAGGGTCAAATTCTTTTGAAGATAAACCGTAACGCCCACCTATAATTTTTGGTGTTTCCCTTGGGCTTTCAACAAAGGCTGAAACTACATCTAAGTATAATGGCTCGCCAGTACTTCCAGGTTCTTTTGTTCTATCAAGAACAGCAACAGATTTTATAGTTTCCGGTAGTACACTAACAAAATGTTCTATAGAAAATGGTCTATATAATCGTACGATTAAGGCACCAACTTTCTCTCCATTTTTAACCATAGTATCAACTGCCTCCATAACTGGTCCTTGACCAGAACCCATTATTATGATTAGCTTTTCCGCTTCTGGATGTCCTATGTAATCAAATAATTTGTACTGTCTTCCAGTATGTTTGTAAAACTCATTCATTGTTTCTTGAACTATTTCAGGAACTTTACTATAGTACTGATTGGCAGCTTCTCTAGCTTGGAAAAATACATCTGGATTCTGTGAAGTACCTCTCACCAAAGGATGGTCTGGATCCAAAGACCTTTTTTTATGCTCCATTACTTTATCGTCTGGAACCATTGCTTCAATAATATCATCTGGAATTGAATCAATTTTAGAAATTTCATGAGATGTTCTGAAACCATCAAAAGCATTTAAAAAAGGAATTCTAGATTTTAATGTGGCAACTTGAGCGATTAATGCAAAATCTTGAGCTTCTTGAACAGAGCCACCAAATAAAATGGCAAATCCCGTTTGCCTTGTGGCCATTACATCCGAGTGATCTCCAAAAATAGACAGCGCATGAGTTGCTACTGTTCTTGCTGCCACATGAATAACCGAAGGTAATAACTCACCGGCTATTTTGTACATATTTGGAATCATCAATAATAATCCTTGCGATGCAGTGAACGTTGTTGTGAGAGCACCTGCCTGTAAAGAACCATGAATAGCTCCGGCAGCACCACCTTCACTCTGCATTTCTACAATTCTAGGAATGTTGCCCCAAATATTTTTTTGACCATTTGAACTAAATACGTCTACATGCTCACCCATTGGTGATGCTGGGGTTATTGGATAAATAGCACAAACTTCATTTGTCTTATGAGCTATTCTAGCGACGGCCTCATTAGCATCACATATCAGTTTTGGAAATTTAGTTTTCATAATGCATAAATTACTGTTAAGGCCATTCCCATAAGTACTTACAGGTGGTCTAAACGTTGTGAATTATATAAAACAGGGTTACTAGGCGTGTTTATTCGCCATGTAACCATGCCTTTTTCTCTAATAGTTGTTCTTCCGTTTCCACATTATTGTCGTCATCTACACAACAATCAACAGGACAAACCGCAGCACATTGAGGTTCGTCATGGAATCCTTTACATTCGGTACATTTTTCTGGTACGATATAGTAAAATTCATCTGATATTGGGTCGTTTTGAGCGTCTGCATCAATTTCTTCGCCGTTTAAGCCTGTTACTGTTCCGCTTAAGGCAGTCTCATCTGCATAGGACCATTCCTGATCTGGTTCATAAATTGCGTTGTTTGGACATTCTGAAATACAAGCATCACAGTTGATGCATTCGTCTGTAATAATAATAGCCATAGTTGCTTGATTTTACAATATTTGTTTTTAAAAGTAATCATTCCCTACTATTATTAATATGACAAAAATCATGTTACATATTTGCTCGAGAAACTATATTTGATAGTTCGGCAAATAGTCCGTTTTATTTATAAAAACTAGAAGGATTCAAACATGGATATGATTAAGAAAACGATGCAACCCGAAGTACTAGAAGCGGTTGTTATTAGGTTTGTTGGTGATTCCGGTGATGGAATGCAATTAACTGGAACCCAATTCTCAGATACCTCAGCAATGTTTGGGAACGACGTTGCAACATTTCCAAATTTCCCATCAGAAATTAGAGCGCCTCAAGGAAGTCTATATGGTGTTTCCGGTTTTCAAGTCCATATAGGCAGTGTAGAAATTAGTACCCCAGGAGATGAGGTAGATTTATTGGTCGCGATGAATCCTGCTGGTTTAAAAACCAACTTGTATGCTGTAAAACCTGGGCAAACAATTATTGTAGATATTGATGCTTTTAATAAAAAGAACCTGCAGAAGGCACTGTACGAAACAAATCCACTTGAAGATGGTAGCCTACAGAACTATAGAGTTATTGAAGTATCTATTTCATCATTAACCAAAGAAGCTTTAAAGGGCGTTGAAGGTTTGGATAACAAAAGCATAACCCGAAGCAAAAACATGTTTGCTCTGGGCATGGTTTATTGGATGTACCATAGATCTACCGAATATACCATAGCTTTCTTTGAAAAGAAATTTGCTGCAAAACCTGAATTAATCGAATCAAATACAAAAGCACTTAATGCGGGCTATTATTATGCTGAGACGCTTGAATTAATACCCAGTTCATATTCCATTTCTCCGGCAAAAATGCCGTCTGGCACTTATAGGATCATAAGTGGAAATACAGCTACAGCTTGGGGCTTTTTGGCAGCCGCAGAAAAATCGGGCATAGAATTATTTTTAGGTTCGTATCCAATAACGCCAGCAACGGATATTTTACATGAGCTTGTAAAGCATAAGCATTTTGGAGTTAAAGCCTTTCAGGCAGAGGATGAAATTGCAGGAATCACATCGGCGATTGGCGCGTCATTTGCTGGTGATTTAGCTATTACAACTACTTCTGGTCCTGGCCTATCCCTAAAGGCAGAAGCGCTAGGGCTAGCCATGATGATAGAGTTACCTTTAGTTGTTGTGAACGTTCAACGTGGAGGCCCTTCAACGGGATTACCAACTAAAACAGAACAGTCTGATTTAATGCAAGCAATGTATGGAAGAAATGGTGATAGCCCTGTTATAGTAATCGCCGCGAGTACTCCAGCAGATTGCTTTTTTTACGCTTATCAAGCTTCGAAATTAGCGCTAGAGCATATGACTCCGGTTATTCTATTAACAGATGGATATATCGCTAATGGATCTGAACCCTGGAAGATAAAAAGAGTTTCTGAAATGCCTGAAATTAAGAACAACAAGGTTACAGAAGTTGTTGAGAATTGGCATCCTTACAATAGAGACGAAAAAACACTTGCACGAAATTGGGCAATCCCTGGAACAAAAGGTTTGGAGCATAGAATAGGTGGTTTAGAAAAAGACAAAATTACGGGTAACGTTTCGTATGTTCCGGAGAATCATGAGTACATGACAAGAATAAGAGCTGAAAAGATTAAACGTGTTCAGAATTATATACCCGATTTATTAACAGAGTATGCGGACTCTGGAGATTTACTGGTAGTTGGATGGGGAGGAACTTACGGAAGCTTGCATTCGGCCGTACAAAAACTGAACAGTCAAGGATTTGGAAATATCGGATATGCACACTTTAACTACATAAATCCTTTACCGAAAAATACAGAAGAAGTATTAAGTAAATTTAAGAGGATAATAGTTTGTGAATTAAACAATGGCCAGTTTGTACATGTCTTGCGTATGAATTTTGGTCATCTAAATTTCTTGCAGTTTAATAAAATTCAAGGATTACCTTTTGGTAATACAGAATTAATAAACAAGTTTAAACAATTACTAAGCTGATTATGGAAAGTACAGTAGAAAAAAAATATACATTTAAGGACTTTGCGAGTGACCAAGAAGTAAGATGGTGTCCAGGATGTGACGACTACGTTATTTTGCGTTCTATGCAGAAGGCACTTCCAGAAATGGGTGTCAAGAAAGAAGATGTAGTTTTCATTTCTGGTATTGGCTGTTCCTCCCGTTTTCCATATTACATGGATACATATGGTATGCACGGCATTCATGGTAGAGCTCCAGCAATTGCTTCTGGAGTTAAATTGGCTAATCCTGAACTAAGTGTTTGGGTAATGACAGGTGATGGTGATTCAATGGCCATTGGAGGCAATCATTTTATACATCTTTTACGACGAAATATCGATCTGAATATCATACTCTTTAATAATGAGATTTATGGCTTAACAAAAGGACAGTTTTCTCCAACATCTACGGTAGGTCAAAAAACCAAATCGTCGCCTTATGGAAATACGCAACCACCATTTCAGCCTGGTGAATTGGCTCTTGGGGCACAAGCAAGATTTTTTGCTAGAGTAGGAGGTAATACGCCAAAAGAAATGACACAAATATTTATAGAGGCAGAAAAGTTTAATGGAACTGCTTTAGTTGAGATACTTCAAAATTGTGTCATTTTTAATGACGGATGCTTTTCAAACGTCACCGATAAAAACAATAGAGAAGACAAGCAACTATTTGTTGAACATGGCAAACCTATGATTTTTGGGCAAAACAAAGACAAGGGCTTAGTTTTAAATGGATTAAAATTAGAGGTTGCAACTATTGGCAAAAATGGGATAACAGAAGAGGATATTCTAGTACACGACGCGAAAGAAGAAAATCCTACTTTGCATAAAATGTTGGTTAGATTGGAGTATCCATTAGTTACAGGAATAATTAGAAGTTTTAATGATGTTACTCTAGAGGAGAGAGAAGATGCATTGACGGAAGAAGTTAAAGCAAATTCAAGTTTCACCAAAACGGATGATTTATTCTTTTCAGGAGAAATATATCAGGTGCATTGAAGTTAAACTAGTGCAGCAAAACCAAGAAAAGCTAAGGACAACAAACCCGCCACCAACAAATTAATTGGTACACCTTTCATTCCTTCAGGGATATTGGCCAATTCAAGTTGTTCTCTTATACTGGCAAATACTATTAATGCCAAGGCAAAACCTATTGAGTTAGAGACGGCAAAAAATACAGCCTTTAAAAGACTCGCGTCTTCGAGACCTAAAGCCAATATTGCCACACCCAGTACAGCACAATTTGTTGTTATTAGGGGAAGAAAAACACCAAGTGCTTGATATAACGACGGACTGACTTTTTTTAGGATTATTTCTACCATTTGTACCAAGGCAGCTATGACCAAAATGAAGGTTATAGTTCTTAAATAATCTAATCCTAGCGGTACCAGAATATATTCATTTAACAAGTAGGTAACTGTTGTGGCAATTGTCATAACGAATAAAACAGCTCCTGACATACCAAAGGAGGTTGAAACTTTATTAGAAACACCTAAGAATGGGCAAATCCCTAAAAATTGTGATAACACTATATTGTTAACAAAGACAGCTGCTATGAGTATAACTACATAATCCATAATTAACTAGTTTTTAATGTTAACCTATTAAAGACCAAAGAGAGATATGCTAGGGCAATAAAGGCTCCAGGAGGTAAAATAAAAAGAATAAAACTATTACTGTCTTCTGGAATAAATGACAGCCCAAAAAAGCTACCATTTCCTAAAATTTCGCGAACAGCACCTAGACTTGTTAATGCCAAAATAAATCCAATACCCATTCCTAAAGCATCAAATATTGAGGATTGTAAGTTGTTTTTAGATGCGAATGCTTCAGCTCTTCCAAGTATCAAACAGTTAACAACAATTAAAGGAATGAATATTCCTAGTTGTTCATATAGAAATGGTATGAAAGCTTCTAGAACCATTTCTACGATTGTGACAAAAGATGCAATTATTATTATGAACGCAGGAATCCGAACTTTGTTTGGAATCTGGGATTTGATCAATGAAACTACAATGTTTGACATTAATAGCACAAATAATGTAGCAACACCCATCCCTAATCCATTAAATGCAGTAGATGTTACACCTAAAGTTGGGCACATACCCAGTAACATCACAAAAACAGGATTTTCTTTGATTATCCCTTTCAGTAAATTTTGTTTTTGATCTAATTTTTTGGTCATCTTACAGATTAATTTGGAGTATATTTTGTCAGATATGCCATGAATTCATCATAGGCCATTTTGAGAGATTCATTAAAAGCTCTGGTTGAAATAGTGGCTCCAGCAATGGCATCAACATCACCACCATCTTTAGAAACATCTAAATTGAAGACTGATGGATTTTGACCTCTAAATTGTTTCAAAAAAGAGTTGTTTTTCAATTTTGTGCCTAGCCCAGGCGTTTCTTTTTGCTCAATAACTTCAATGTTTTGAATACTACCGTCGGGTTTAAATCCTGCCATAATTTTAATCAACCCATTATACCCTTTATTTGAGTATCCAGATAATGCCGCTCCAATAAACTCATTGTTCTTATAAGCTGGATATATTTCTATGCTATCATTAAATTTTGAAGATGGGATTTTTATAACGTCCTCAATGGGATTATTGTCAAATTCTGGTAAGACCTGTTTTATGGCATTTATTTTTTTTTCAAGCCTTGCCTTTGCCTTTGGTTCTTGGGTAATATCATTTACATAGCCCAAAACAAATCCAGAAACTAGAGTTATCATAACAAGTGAAATGACCATTGTGGCAAATGTTGATTTCTTCTTAACCATTATTGTAAAATTTTGGCTTTAATTTTTGTTCCAAAACGTCTTGGTTTAAAATATTTGTCGATTAATGGCACAAAAGCATTCATGATTAAAATTGCAAACGAAATGCCTTCAGGATAAGCGCCAAAAAGTCTTATAACCACTGTTATAACGCCAATACCAATAGCAAAAATCACCATACCCTTCTTAGTCATTGGACTTGTTACAAGGTCAGTGGCCATATAAAATGCACCGAGAATTGCACCGCCAGATAAAATATGAATCATTGGGTTTGCATATTGTTCTGGGTCAATTACCCAAAAGATACCTGTCATGATGCCCATTGTGACCAAGACTGTTATTGGTATATGCCATGTAATTACTTTTCTTGCCAATAAATAAATACCGCCTAGCAAAAGGGCTAAACCAGAAATCTCTCCTAAAGAACCACCAGTAAAACCAAAAAGCATATTCATAGTAGATGGAATTCTCGTGCCAATTTCAGTCATTGTTTCACCTGCCATCAGCCCTTCTTTTATTGCGCCTAAAGAAGTCGCGCCAGTAATAGCATCAACAAATGATGTATTATTCTCAATTGCCGTTGGCCATAGTGTCATTTGAACTGGGAACGAAATCAACAAAAATACACGACCAACTAATGCAGGATTAAAAATATTGTAGCCTAAACCACCAAAGGATAATTTGGCAATACCAATAGCTGCAAGACTACCAACTATTACCATCCAAATAGGTAGATTGGATGGAAGGTTAAATGCTAACAAAATACCAGTTATTAAAGCCGAACCGTCACCAATTGTTATATTAGTTTTTAAAAGGTATTTCTGGATTACGTATTCAAATACCAGACAGGAGACAATTGCAACAGCGGTAACAATAAATGCACTTATTCCAAAAACATATAGCGACACTAAAAATGCAGGAACTAATGCAAATAAGACATCATACATTATTCGCTTTGACGTCCTGTCCGAATGTACATGCGGTGATGCAGAAACAATAATTGGTTGGGTATCCATAGATAGCTTTAAACTGTGTTTAATTGTTTAACAATGCTCTTGCCAAATCTTATATAGTCAAGTAGTGGTCGGTTTGATGGACAAACGTAACTACACGAACCACACTCAATACATGTTAAAATATCTTCATCGTTAGCACGGTCATATAGGCCTTTTTCAGAAAGATTCATCAACAGATGGGGCTCGAGTCCCATTGGACAAACAGTGACACAATCACTGCATCGTATACAGTTTTTTACTTCACCTCTACTGGCTTCACCTTCAGGAATAACTAAAATACCAGAGGTGCCTTTTGTGACAGGAACATCTAAATTTTTTATGGCTTGACCCATCATTGGACCGCCATTAACAATTTTTCTTGTACCTTCAGGTAGTCCTCCGACTTCGTTGACCAAATCCTTAATTGGAGTACCTATCTTTACCCAATAATTGGATGCATTCTTAAGATTTTTACCTGTAACGGTTACAACGCGTTCTGTTAATGGTATGTTGTGCTGAATAGCTTGGTAGATTGCGAAAATTGTTCCTACATTATGAACAATGACACCGACATCTAGAGGTAGGCCATTTTTAGGAACTTCCCTGTTTAGTAGCGCTTGTATTAGTTGCTTTTCGCTACCTTGAGGATACTTTACCTCAAGTGAAGCAACTTTAATTCCTGTTTCGTTTCTAGCTAATTCTTTAAGGACTTCAATAGCATCCCTTTTATTATTTTCAATTCCTATGATTGCCTTATCAACATGCAGTGCAGACATTAAAATCTTTATTCCGACAATGATTTCTTCAGCTTTTTCCAACATCAATCTGTGGTCTGCAGTCAGAAAAGGTTCACATTCAACACCATTTACAATTAAGTGATCTATTGCAACACCTTCTTTTATGCTCAATTTTACGTGTGAAGGAAATGTAGCACCACCTAAACCTACAATACCAGAATCATTTATTTTGTTCAAAATTTCATCAGAACTCAAGTCAAAATTCTTTTTTAGTGTTAAGGTTGGTTCTTCAAAATTCGATGCGTTCTTTGGATCAGTACGTATAACAATACACTGCTTTTTATAACCTTTTGTATCAACTATTTTATCTAATTTGGTTACAGTCCCGCAAACGGGAGAATGAATGTTAGAAGAAACAAAACCTCCTGATTTTGCTATAACCTGACCTATTTCAACTTTGTCTTTAATATTAACCACTATCTCCGCTGGAATACCTATGTGTTGCGATATGGGTACATATACAACTTTAGGAACTGACATCCGTTTTATTGGCTTTGATGAAGTAAGTTTATTTTCTGGAGGATGAACACCGCCTTTGAGAAACGTTTTAAGCATCAGTATTGATTTTTACAGATTCAACATTGACCTTTTTTTCGGCTGTGTCCTTCTTTACTTTTTTTGGAGGGAAATTCGTTTCTATAATAGAATGGGTTGGACAAACCTCAACACATTTTCTGCATAATGTGCACGCAATTGGATCTATATAGGCTAAATTATTTGTCATTGTTATGGCATCTTTTGGACAAATATCCTCACATTTTGAACAACCTATACAAGCTACATTGCAAGCTTTTCTGGCAATACCTGCTTTGTCTTCATTTAAGCATCCAACAAATACTTTTAAGTCTCTTTTTTGTTTTGGACGCATTTCAATAATACCTCTCGGACAGGCATCTACACAAGCACCACAAGATGTACATTTATCAGATATGACTACTGGTAATCCAGTATTTATATCCATATACATGGCGTCAAATTTACAGACTTGCACACAGTCACCATCACCTAGACAGCCGTACTGACAGTCCGTTTCACCGCTATAAATAATCGATGAAATTGCACACGATCTCGGCCCTTGATATTCCGTTGTCTTCGGTCTTACATCACAACCTCCTTGACATCTAACGACAGCTAGTGTTGGATCTTTTTCAACGACTTCTTTACCTAAAATAGATGAAACCTGAGCCATTATTTCATTTCCTCCAACTGGACAAAACAACTCTGATATATCTTCAGTATTTACGAGTTTTTCTGCAAACGCTTTACATCCTGGTGAGCCACAGCCACCACAATTAGCAGCTGGTAATATATCTTCAACTTCAGAAATTAATGGGTCTTCGTAGACGTAGAATTTTTTGGATACCACAAATAAAACTACTGCCGCCACAGATCCAAGGGAGGATAATAAAATAACACTATTTAAGATTGATTCTTGCATAATGAAATTAAGTTTTTAGGATCGAAATTCTGAAGGAAGACTTTAATTTGTTCTTTAAAACATAAAGTATCGTATAGTAAGGCATTAAGACAAAAAGCGATAATACACCTGCTACCCATTCCTTAACAAAAAGTGATGTTAATACAAGGGTAAAAACCATTAATAAAAATGGAAAAACATAAGCCCAGAACACCGCTATTAATCCTGTTGTCTTTCTCAAATTAACTTTGACTTTTTCATTAATTTGAAATGAATCATTTAAAGAATGAACTTCAATTTGTTTTGTGTCAGATCCGGAAACCCCGCAGCTACCTTTTGCATGACAAGATTCACAATGTATGTTTGGTTCTAATGTAACTGTTATAGAATCCTCAGCCACTCTCGATATAAATCCAGAATGACTAAAAAATTGATCTGATTTTTCTAAGGATTTCATAAATAGTACAGTTTGGTTCCAATTCAGGTACTAAATTACTTATTTGGTATCTAGGATTATATGACATATGTCATCTTAAATAAGGCGTTAAAATTTCATAAAATTTAGTATTGATAGGCCATATGGACTTATCTATTGTCATGTTTTTAAAAAGATTCACTTATTTTTGCACGTATTTTTAAAAAAATGGACATTACCATTAAAATAACAGACAGAGATGGCGTTCCTCATGAGGTTAGCGCGCCTACAGATATGGCTATGAATCTTATGGAGGTTGTTAGGACCTATGAATTGGCTCCAGAAGGAACTGTTGGCACTTGTGGCGGTATGGTGATGTGTGCTTCTTGTCAATGTTATGTATTGAGTGATACTGATTTACCAGAAATGCAAGACGACGAAGAAGCGATGTTGAGTGAGGCATTCTATGTAAAAGCTAATTCAAGACTCGGATGTCAAATTCCTATAACACCTGAACTTGAAGGTTTACAGGTAGAATTAGCACCAGAATCCTAACCTACTATTCAGTTTTATAATCCAAAAGTGGTGTTGGGCCTTCCAAGAGAACTCTTACAATTTGCAACACACCTTCTTCATTAGTGGCAATTTGCCATTTAATCAATGAAATTTTACCATCTTCAATTTCTAATCCTGTTATACTTCTTGGGTGAACACAGCTCCCATCGTTAAAAAATGCAATATCTCCTGGTTCTGGAAAGCGAGGCCTATGTGTATGTCCTGCAATTGTAATTAAATTATTATTCTCAATAATCCACTTTTTAGTTCTGCGTTCTACCTTAATGAGTTCTTTATAGTTTTTGGCAGGACTTGTTGGGTCTGCAATACCCATAACATTCAAAGGTTTCCATAGTACACGTACCATAAATCTGCTCCATTTCCAAAAAAGGTAATTCCACCAATCAGCTTGGTGACCATGGCATAGAAATATTTCTTGATTGGTTTCGGTATGTTTTAAAACAATTCCCTCATGATATACAATATCACAAAATAAATCTTCGTCATTGCCGGTTTTGGGATCAAAATAAGTGTTGAGGTATTTATTGACATAGTCTTTTTTTCGATAGACCATATCATGGTTTCCCCAAATCATATGTAGTCGTTCCTCATCATGAAATTGTTTCATGAGCAAGTAGACATTTTTGTGAGCATGAAGTATCGAGGTGAAAGACAGGTTTTCCCACAACTCATCACCATCGCCTAATTCGCAATAATGAAAACCTTGGTTGTAGTAGTGTTTTAGTGCATGGAAGTAAATATTTCTATTATTGGCGAAATCGTCAGCAAAGCTATTGTCACCTCTATGACAATCACTAAATAGAATAAATTTAGAATTGTCATTAAAAGGAATGCGGATAGCTTCGTTGTAAGCCCTATTTAACCTATGCGTTGTTGAAAGCATAAATCGAATTTACACAATTTATTCTAATAGGATTTCATAGGCCAATGGAAGCAACTGTGTTACGAGTTGAGAGTATGCAAATTCTGATGGGTGTAAATTATCTGGCGCTAGTAGCTCTGGATTTGTCAAGCCTTCAAAAATCAAATCTTGGGCATCGATAAAACTGTAGTTATTTAAATTACAAAAGTTTTCAATAAAGGTATTATAATTGATTAGTTCCTCTGTAATTTCAGACCCTCCAAATGCTTGTCCAAAACCAGTATTTGCATAATCTGGAATAGTAATTACGATAACATTTGCTTTTTCACCTTTTGCAAGTTGTGTTGCGGTATTTACGAGTTCTGGAAAATCTTCTTCGAACCAAGAAAAAGGTCTGTTTTGAAATTGATTATTGACCCCAATAAGTAAGGTCACTAAGTCAAAATCACTTGAAGGATTTTCACTTTCTATTCCGTCTTTTAAATTTCTGGTATTCCAACCTGTTTGCGCTATAACTTGCAATTCAAAAGTATCTACCGCATTAAATCTTAGGCTTAAACTATCAACGAGTTGCTCAGGATATCCACAGGTTTCACAGACAGCTTGTCCAAAGGTATAGCTATCACCTAATGATAAGATTTTAAAATATTTAGGGGTAACGGGCTTAGAATCATCAGAATTGCAGCTAAACAAACAAATGATAATTAACAATATATATGTCTTTTTCATAACTGTAAAGATACAATATGACTAAACTAAAAATGCTTCCAAATCTTGGAAGCATTTTGATGAATTGTTTCATTAAATTATTTGAATGCATTTAATCCGGTAATATCCAAACCTGTAATTAATAGGTGAATGTCATGTGTTCCTTCGTAAGTGATAACACTTTCAAGATTCATCATATGTCTCATTATGCTATATTCTCCTGTAATTCCCATTCCACCAAGAATCTGTCTTGCTTCACGTGCAATTTTTATAGCCATGTCAACATTGTTACGCTTGGCCATTGAAATCTGTGCTGAGGTCGCTTTATTTTCGTTTTTTAGTTGCCCTAATCTAAAAGCAAGTAACTGGGCTTTTGTTATTTCGGTTATCATTTCAGCTAGCTTTTTTTGCTGTAATTGAAACGCTGCTATGGGTTTGCCAAATTGAATGCGTTCTTTTGCATAGCGCAATGCTGTATCGTAACAGTCCATTGCGGCGCCTATTGCTCCCCAAGCAATTCCATATCGTGCTGAATCTAAACATCCAAGTGGTGCGCCCAATCCAGATTTATTTGGTAATAAATTTGCTTTAGGCACTTTTACATCTTGAAAAATTAATTCTCCTGTTGCTGATGCTCGGAGCGACCATTTATTGTGAGTTTCTGGCGTAGAAAAACCTTCCATACCGCGTTCTACTATTAAACCATTAATACGACCCTCTTCATTTTTAGCCCATACGACTGCAACATTACAGAAAGGTGAATTACTTATCCAAAGTTTGGCACCGTTTAGAAGATAATGGTCACCCATATCTTTATAATTTGTAGTCATTCCACCCGGATTACTTCCATGATCTGGTTCGGTAAGACCAAACGAGCCCATCCATTCACCAGATGCCAATTTTGGTAAATATTTTTGGCGTTGTTCTTCTGTTCCGTATTTCCAAATTGGATACATGACTAAGGAGGATTGAACTGATGCTGTGCTTCGCACACCAGAATCACCGCGTTCAATTTCTTGCATTATTAATCCGTAAGAAATCTGATCTAAACCAGCACCGCCATACTCTTCGGGAATGTAAGGACCAAATGCACCGATTTCGGCTAGGCCATTAATAATTTGTTTAGGGAATTCAGCACGTTGGGCATAATCCTCTATAATAGGGGAGATGTCTCTTTTTACCCATTCTCTAGCAGCATCCCTAACTAATTTATGTTCTTCTGTTAATAAATCATCAAGATTGTAGTAATCTGGAGCTTCAAATAAATCTGGCTTCATAAGTGAATTAAAATTTATAAAACAAAAGTAACGAAATCGTTTTCATTGCCCAACGAATACATTACATTTTGAGATAAAATTCTTTCGTTAATTCCATATACTCGGATGTGTATTGATGTCGTTTGTTTTCTATAGTGATTTCTGAAATTTTGTGTGGTAATGGCCTAAAAGAAAAGGACAGTAAACTCCGTTTGATTTCCGAATCTTTGTTACCTCTTACCAATGTGTGTTTGGTTATTTGGAGATTGACTTGTTTTGCTAATTCAACAAACTTATTTTGCTCTTTAAAAGGAATAATTGTGCAGAAAACACCATAATCATCTAAGAGCCTTGCTACTGCATAAATGAGATGTTCAAAAGGCATAGCATCACTGAATCTCGCTAAGTCTCTTGCCTTATTATTTGTTTTATAATCTTCAGAATAGAAAGGTGGATTACATACAATAAGATCATATTTATCTTCTGCTTCTTCTACAAATTCAAGTAAAGAAGCATGATAGCAGAACAAACGGTCTGCCCAAGGGGAATTTTCAAAGTTTTCCGTACATTGCTCAAAGGCTTCAGAATCAATCTCAATAGCTTCAATAAAACTTTGAGGTACTCTTTGTGCTAGCATTAAGGAAATTACACCTGTACCAGCACCAATATCTAATATGGTTTTAGGATCGTGATTTATTTCAGACCAAGCACCAAGTAAAACCCCATCTGTACCAATTTTCATGGCGCATTTGTCTTGCTGAATGCTAAATTGTTTAAATACAAATGGTTTGCCCATTACCCTTCAAGATATAAATCAATCAGCCCATCAGGTGTATTAACAAGTATGGTTTTATTGTGTCTATTTACCTTCACGATAAATTCGTCGTTCATTGGGATCAGTATTTCAATACCGTTTCGGTCAATTTCAAATAGAGATTGAGCTGTAGAGTCATTAATGGCTTTAATAACACCTACCTCTCCAAAATTTTTATCTAGAATTTTATATCCTATAATTTCATGAAAGTAGAATTTGTTACCTTCAAGTTTAGGCAATAATTCTAAAGGCAAGTAGAGATCGCATTTGAGAAGTGCGTCTGCATCAGCTTCTGTTTCAACATCTTCAAATTTTAATCGTAACAGTTCTGATTTGTGTAACTGAGCTCGTTCAATAAAAAAGGGTACAAGATTGCCTCGTAAATCAATGAAAATAGCGTCCAAATTGTCATATAAGTCAGGTTCGTCAGTATCTAATTTTGCAAGTAGCTCTCCTTTAAAACTGTACTTTTTTACAATCTTACCTAGATAAAAGCAATCGTCCTTTTTCATGATTATTTGAAATAAAAAACCCTGACGATAAGGTCAGGGCTAAAAGTATAAAAAATTAATTTTTACTCTTCTTCGTTTGAAGCTACTGTTTCCTCGGCTTCTTCCGCTACTTCTTCAACTACTGGTGCAGCTGCAGCGATTCTTGCTTCATTTACAGCTTTCTCAGCTTCTAAAGCTTTTGCTTTAGCGTCAGCTTCCGCTTTTGATAAACCGTCAGCTTTAGCTTTAATTTTAGATGCTTTTTCGTCTAACCAAGCGTTGAATTTCGCTTCAGCTTGTTCTTCCGTCAAAGCGCCTTTTTTAACACCACCAGCCAAGTGATTTTTCAATAGCGCACCTTTATAAGATAAAATTGCTCTAGCCGTTTCAGTTGGTTGAGCACCGTTCTGCAACCATTCTACAGATTTGTCAACATTCAAATCAATAGTTGCCGGGTTAGTGTTTGGGTTGTAAGCACCTAATTTTTCTAGATATTTACCATCTCTTTTTGCGCGTGCATCTGCCGCCACAATCCAATAAAAAGGTTTCCCTTTCTTACCGTGTCTTTGTAATCTGATTTTTACAGGCATAATAATTAATTAGTGAGGTTCTCGACCTCTGTTATTAATGAGGGCGCAAAGATAATATATTTTTTTAATTTTCAATGCATTAATGACCATAAGTGAATATCAAAAATTATTATACTTTTGACATTCTTGATTCGTTATATTTGAATCCTACATTAATACGCATTTTTAGAATGAAAAAAATATTCCTAATATCTCTCACGTTCTTTTTAATGTTCAGTTGTGGTGACGAAATCCAATTCAATAACCCAGCCTTTCAAGGCGACAGAGAAAACGAACTCTGGAGAGCACAGGTTTTTTATGCGGGCATTGAGGCAAATGGATTTTTAACCATAGTTGGCACCAATAACATAGAAACAGTTGAATTGAAAGTACCTACAGCCTCAGAAGGTACTTATGTTTTCGGTGATGTTAATACAATAGAGGCCGTTTATAGCGATGCGTTTGATACAAGATACTCAACTAACAACAGACCAGATGAAAGCGTTTCAGTTTATCCGGAACTTGGAGAGATAGTCATTGAAGAAATTGATTTGGTTAATGCAACGTTTACAGGCACTTACCGATTTTTGGCTTTTGATGATTCTGGCTTGAATTCAATTGGCTATGCAAATGGCATTTTCTATAAAGTCCCATTAGAATTTGGTGAGTTTCCTGTAGATCCTATAACTTGTGAAGACGTTCAGGCAGATGCACTCACTGCGAGATTGGCCTATGAAGCTACATTTGATGCTAGTCTAGATTTTATTGACAGTGCTGCACTTGCATTAGCATGCAACAATTATGTTGCAGCGTTAAATACCCAGCGCAATTATTGCGGTGATGTGGATGGGGCCATACAGAACATGATTGATAGTTTGGGTGAATGCCAAATTACTTGCGAACAGACTATAGCAAATCGGTTGGAAGCTGAGTCGCAATTTAGTGGCGCTACAATTGGCAATTACATAGAGCTCTGTAACCAATACAGAACATACCTTTTAGAAGAAATAAGTGTTTGTGGTCAAGGCAATACGGTCGCGCAGTCTATTTTAAACGATTTAAATTGCTTTGATTCAGATGGGGATGGTATTGCTAATGTATTCGAAGATTTCAACGGTGATGGAAATTTTAACAATGATGACACTGATGGTGATGGTATAACGAATTACTTAGACGATGATGATGATGGTGATGGCATATTGACAATCGATGAAGCTTACGATGCCAACGGTGATCCTATTGATACTGATGGAGATGGGGATGTAGACTTTTTAGATAATGACGATGATGGCGACGGTTTATTGTCAAACTTTGAAACTGGCGATAGTGATGGTGATGGTACGCCAGACTATCTCGATAACGATGATGACGGTGACGGTATTTTAACCATAAATGAAAACGCAGATCCTAACGGGGATGGTAATCCGGCAGATGCTGTTGATACAGATGGTGATGGCATACCGGATTATTTAAATGCATAGGGATTCATCATAAAAACAGATACAAAAACGCTACCTCTTAGGGAGCGTTTTTTGTTTACAATTGTTTATAACTTCATTTTAATTAGGTGGCATTATTTACTAATTTTAAAGTTCGGATTTTTAGCAAAAGAAGAAAGAATGTATTTAATATTTGACACTGAAACTACGGGTTTACCCAAGCGTTGGGATGCTCCAATTACAGATACCGATAATTGGCCAAGGGCAATCCAGATTGCTTGGCAATTGCACGATGCAATGGGTAATTGTCTCGATCACCAAGATTATTTAATCAAGCCGGACGGTTTCAATATTCCTTTTGATGCAGAAAAAATCCATGGTATTTCTACAGAGTTGGCCCAAGAGCAAGGAGTGCCATTATTAGAGGTTTTAGAAAAATTTAATATTGTCCTAGAACAATCCAAATTTGTTGTTGGTCAAAATGTTGGGTTTGATCTAAATATTATGGGTGCTGAATTTGTTCGCGAAAATATAGCCAATCAACTTCAGGAATTACCGGTATTAGATACATGTACAGAGCACACAGCCGAGCTTTGTCAAATACCAGGTGGACGAGGTGGTAAATTTAAACTGCCAACATTGACAGAGTTGCATGAGTTTCTTTTTGACGAGCCTTTTGCAGAGGCACACAATGCTACTGCAGATGTTGAAGCTACAACACGTTGTTTTCTAGAGTTAATAAGGCGTAGTGAGTATACGAAGGAGGAGTTGGACGTCCAGCCCGATTATTTTGAAGAATTTATTCAAACTAATCCACAGCCTATTCAATTGATTGGATTAAAGCATATTAATCTGAAACAAGAAAGTGCAAAGATTAATCTTCGCCTTCAAGAAGAACAAACAGATTTAGATATTGTCCAAACGAGTGAAGAAACAAAACAACAATTAGCAAATGTAGATTTTGTTCATCTTCACAACCATTCGCAGTTTTCCATTTTACAATCTACAATAAGTATTAAGGATTTGGTAGATGCAACTGCTAAGGAAGAAATGCCTGCAGTGGCCTTGACCGATCATGGAAATATGATGGGAGCTTTTCATTTTGTTAGTGCTGTGGCAAATCACAATAAACTAGTAAAATTAGAACACAAAAAAGCCGAGGAAATAGGGGAAGAAAAAAAGGGGAAAATCATTAAACCGATTGTTGGATGTGAGTTTTTTGTATGCGAAAACCATCAAGACAGGACCAGAAAAGATAATGGTTACCAAATAGTGCTTTTGGCAAAAAATAAAAGCGGGTACCATAATCTGGCAAAGTTGTCTTCGATAGCATTTACTGATGGATTTTACTATGTCCCAAGAATAGATAAATCATTAATTCAAACTTACAAGAAGGATTTAATTTGTCTTACAGGAAATCTATATGGTGAAGTTCCCAGTAAAGTTTTAAATGTTGGTGAGAAACAGGCAGAGGAAGCGCTTTTATGGTGGAAGGACACTTTTGGCGATGATCTCTACATTGAGTTAATGCGTCATAGTCAAGAAGATGAAAACCGCGTAAATCAAGTGTTAGTTCAATTCTCAAAAAAGCATGGAATTAAACTGGTTGCTACCAACAACACCTATTATGCTGAGCAAGAAAATGCCAATGCACATGACATTTTATTGTGTGTAAAAGATGGCGAAAAACAATCCACTCCGATAGGCCGAGGACGAGGTTACCGTTATGGTTTGCCAAACCAAGAATACTATTTCAAATCTTCTGAAGAAATGAAGGCCTTATTCAGGGATATTCCTGAAGCTATAATTAATATTCAGGAGGTAGTAGATAAAATTGAACCTTATCAGTTGGCTCGTGATGTATTACTTCCGGCTTTTGATATACCAGACGAATTTAAGGATTCTAAAGATCTTGAGGATGGTGGCAAACGAGGAGAAAATGCGTACTTAAAGCATCTTACTTTCGAGGGAGCCAAGAAACGATATGGAGACATAACTCCTGAAATAAAAGAACGTCTGGATTTTGAACTCAGTGTTATCGAAAATACTGGCTATCCAGGTTATTTTTTGATTGTTGAAGATTTTATAAGAGAGGCTCGAAATATGGATGTATCTGTAGGTCCTGGTCGTGGATCTGCTGCAGGCTCTGTTGTAGCTTATTGTCTTTGGATAACCAACATAGATCCAATAAAATACGACCTTCTTTTTGAGCGTTTTTTAAATCCCGATCGTGTTAGCATGCCAGATATAGATATTGATTTTGATGATGAAGGACGTGGTCGTGTAATGCAATACGTAATCGATAAATATGGTGCTAATCAAGTTGCCCAAATTATCACCTATGGTACAATGGCGGCAAAGTCTTCCATTCGTGATACTGCTCGTGTTTTAGATCTACCTCTTAATGAGGCAGATCATATTGCCAAGTTAATTCCTAACATGTCCAAGCTCGGTAAAATATTTGGGAAGACCGAAAAGGAGTTGGCACAAAAGTTTCGACAAGAGGAATTACTAAAGGTTAATCAATTACTCAATATTTCCGAAGGTGAAGATTTACAGGCAGAAACTGTAAATCAAGCGCGCGTTTTAGAAGGGTCAGTTAGAAATACAGGTATTCATGCTTGTGGCGTTATTATTACACCTGGAGATATTACAAATTATGTTCCTGTTGCAACAGCCAAAGATTCAGACTTATATGTTACCCAATTTGATAACTCTGTAGTTGAAAGTGCTGGACTTCTTAAAATGGACTTCCTAGGCTTAAAAACCCTGACACTGATAAAGGATACAGTAAAAATTGTAAAAGCAAAACATGGCATACAGCTAGATCCTGAGAACTTCCCGTTAGATGACGAAAAAACTTATGAGCTCTTTCAGCGAGGTGAAACCGTTGGGATTTTTCAGTACGAATCGCCTGGTATGCAGAAGCACATGAAACATCTTAAACCAACTGTTTTTGATGATTTAATTGCCATGAATGCACTTTACAGGCCTGGACCTATGGAATATATTCCAAGTTTTATTAATCGTAAACATGGCAAGGAAGAAATAATTTATGACTTGCCAGAAATGGAAGAATACCTTAAGGAAACTTACGGTATTACGGTTTATCAAGAGCAAGTTATGCTTCTGTCACAGAAGTTAGCTGATTTTACCAAAGGTGAAGCTGACGTTTTACGTAAGGCTATGGGAAAAAAGCAACGTGCTACACTAGATAAAATGAAACCAAAGTTTCTAGATCAGGCTGCAGCAAAAGGCATGGATCGCGAAAAGTTGGAAAAAATATGGAAAGACTGGGAAGCCTTTGCAAGTTATGCCTTTAATAAGAGTCATTCTACTTGTTACGCTTGGATAGCTTATCAAACCGCATACTTGAAAGCCCATTATCCTGCAGAATATATGGCAGCGGTTTTGTCAAACAACATGAACGATATTAAGTCGGTAACCTTTTTTATGGAAGAGTGTAAACGCATGCGTTTACCTGTTCTAGGGCCAAGTGTAAATGAGAGTTATTATAAGTTTTCTGTAAATAAAGATAATGCCGTAAGATTTGGAATGGGAGCAATTAAGGGGGTAGGTCAAGGCGCTGTAAAAACCATCGTAGAAAATAGAAAGAAGGACGGAAATTACAAATCTATTTTTGACTTAGCTAAACGGATAGATTTAAGAGCTGCAAATAAAAAATCATTCGAAGGACTGGCAAACGCAGGTGGTTTTGATTGTTTTGAAAACACACATAGGGCGCAGTATTTTGCTCATGATGGGGATGGGATTACCTTTTTAGAAAAAGCACTTAGGTACGGTGCAAAGCATCAGGAAAACGAGAACTCGGCCCAAGTGAGCCTCTTTGGTGATTCAAGTGATGTTCAAATTGCAGAGCCAAAAGTACCACCATGTGAAGAATGGGGTACAATGGAAAAACTTTCAAGAGAGAAAGAAGTAGTTGGTATTTACATAAGTGGTCATCCTCTCGATGATTTTAAAATTGAAATGCAAACTTTTTGTAATGGTGATATTTCGGTATTTAACAATCTTGAAGCTGTCATAAATAGAGAAATTACATTTGGTGGCGTAGTTACAGATGTACAACATAGGGTGAGTAAACAAGGTAAGGGGTGGGCCTTATTTACAATTGAGGATTATTCGGATAGTTATGAATTCAGAATTTTTGGTGAGGAGTATTTAAAATTCAGGCATTTCTTCGTTGTTAATTCATTCGTATATGTTAGAGCATTTGTAAAAGAAGGCTGGACAAACAGGGAAACAGGAAAAAAAGGTGAACCACGAATTCAATTTAATAATTTCCAACTGTTGCATGATGTTATGGATACCTATGCCAAAAAACTTTCCGTTCAGCTAAACATAGATGACCTAGAGAAGGATAAAATAACAGAGTTGCAAGATGTATTTAAAATGCATAAGGGGAAGCATGCGCTTAATTTTGTAATCTATGATCATGATGAGAAACTTAAGTTGAATATGCCGAGTCGGAAGCAAAAAGTTAAAATATCACAAGAACTTCTTCAGGAACTCGAAGATTGTGATGTAAAATATAAGTTGAACTAACACCCTAAGAATGCTTCTGCAGTCTGTAAACAACTGATTTCAATCATTGTAGAATAGTATTGTAATTAATAAGTTAAAAGTCAATATTCATATTAACTTTTGAAAGCTATTAATTATGAAACGATTTTTACCAAGTCTTATAATGATGTGTTTGGTGGTAGTAGCTTTAAAGGCTCAAACCATAACATGGACAGGTGCTGGAGATGGCACAAATTGGGAAGATGCCAATAACTGGGATTTAATAGTTGTTCCTTCAATTTCAAACGATGTTATAATACCTGAAAGTAATGACATATCGGGATATAACGATATTACCATAAATGATCATGCCTATGCAAGATCAATAACCTTGAATAGACTTAGTGTGCTAAACATTTATAATGATATAACATTTACTGATCCGTCTTTATTTGATTATTTTTCCGTTATCAACTGGTATAGTGGTGATATTAATTCTGGGGAAACAGGTGCCAGTGCACATATAAGTACCCTAACAAATAAAGGCGCTATTTATATTCATTCTGGGGCAATGTATGCATCTTCTTTAAGTTATTGTATTCTAAATAATGAAGGGGGATTAAGTCTGCAATACTCAGCCGTATTGTTGCTTTTGACCGGGTCAGAGCTAATTAATTTACAATATGGGAGTGTGACATTACATGACCAAAGTGATATTCTTCCTACGATTCCAATACCTGGGTATTATACAGTTGGCGCAATTACTAATTATGGTACTCTCGAGGCCTCGCAGGATTCTGGTTATGTTGATATTATGGTTCCTGTGGATAACTTTGGGACTATTGATTCTAAACAAAGTGTTCTCAACTTTTCTAGTTCGTATTTGAGTAATCATACTATTGGGATTTTAAAGGGATCAAATACCATTAAATTACCAGATTCTGGAACCTTTGTCAATAATGGTAGGCTAGAGCCTGGAGGTTCAGCAGGAGTTTTAACGTTAATAGGTGATTTCACAAACTCACCAAGTTCAAAATTAGATGTAGAACTCTATGGCTATGCACAAGGGATGAGTTACGACGTCATAAACATTCAAGGTAATGTTGTATTCAATGGGCAGGTTAATGTGTTGTTAGATTTTGAACCCCTTATCAATACTGAGTTTAGTGTGGTTACCACAACGGGTTCGATTACAACATGTAATTTAGATACACAAGCTTTTGCCGTTTATGGTGGTCATATTTATGAGTTTAGTGTGGGTTGCCATAACAGCAATGAAGTTGTGATAGAGGTCATTGATATTATACCAGCACCCGCCATGGTGACCTGGACAGGTAATGGCGATGGTTATAATTGGAATGATGCATATAACTGGGAGTATTTAGCCGTGCCCAACAGTGATAATCATGTTATGATCCCTGATGGAAGTACTGTAGAAATAAATGATAACGTTCAGATCAAGTCTATAACAGTTGAAGGTAATACTGTTATGACTTTAAATGCTGGTATAGCTTTTTTAGAGCCTTCCTTATTTGATGAAAATGTAACAGTGAATTGGAATTTAGGAGCAATTGGAAGTTTTTGGCCAGATTTTGAGGGGATCTTAACCAATAAAGGAACAATCAATATAAACCGACCCTTTCCAACATTTGGGGCGCCACAATTCATAGGTGCAATTGTTAATAATGAAGGAATTATAAATCTCGTTAATGGTTATCTTATCCTTTGGGTAAGTACATTTAACAACCAACCAACAGGCTTAATTGATATTCAATCTGTTGAAAGTGGTATTGGCTGTAGCCTCAGTGGTTGCGGTGTTTTGAATAATTATGGAGTTATTAGAAAATCTTTGGGTTATGGAAATTCTAATTTTAGTGGTATTGTTGAAAATATGGGTTTAATTGAGATCCTAATTGGTGGTATAAGTTTTAGCGACAGAATTGGTACTTCTTTTATTAATACTGACCAAGGAACGGTAAAAGGTATTGGGGCTTTTGACACAACCGGTTTACCTAGCTATGCTAATAATGGTACTTTTGAACCAGGAATCTCCCCAGGAGCATTGAATTTTATTGGCAATTTCAGTTCTTCAACAAGCTCCACATTGGCCATTGATTTAGACGGACTGTCGCAGGGTACAGATTACGATCTATTGGCAATTACTGGTAATGCCGAATTTAATGGACTTATTGAGGTAACGATGGGTTTTGAAGGTGAAATTAATGATGAATTTATTATTTCTACTACAACAGGAATTATTAACTCCTGTAGCTTGCCGACTCAGGTCAGTGCAATATTTGATGGAAATTTATATGAGTTTGAGGTGACTTGCAGGAACAATAAGGAGTTAGTGCTTACGATTACCAATAAACTGCTAAGTGTAGATTCTTATGAGTTATCAGCGAAGACCATACAATTATTTCCTAATCCAACTAGAAACCAGTTTACAATTAGGAATAACAGCAATCAGAATTTAAGTATTATCTCAATACTAGATATTAATGGGCGGATTGTTAGGAAAATTGATTTAACAGAAAAGAAAAGGGATGTTGTTGTAAGTCTACAGGGACTACCCTCAGGTCTTTATTTAGTCAAACTTAGTTCTATGAGCAGCAGTGTTGTAAAGAAACTACTTAAAATGTAATATTGGCCAAGCATGTTGCAAATTCCTACTATAATGACAAACAATTAAGCTATAAACAAATCAAATATGTGAGATGTAAGGTTTGGTGTTTTTTTTGACTAATATTGCAAATCAAAGAGAAGTAAAATACTTTAAATTAAATATTATGGCATTAGAAATAACAGATGCAACGTTTGAAGAAACAGTATTAAAAAGTGATAAGCCAGTAATGGTAGACTTTTGGGCCGCATGGTGTGGACCTTGTCGCATGGTAGGGCCTATTATAGATGAAATTAGCAAGGAGTATGAAGGCAAAGCGGTAGTAGGTAAAGTAGATGTTGATTCAAATCAAGAGTTTGCTGCTAAATATGGTGTTAGAAACATTCCTACTGTTTTAGTTTTTCAAAACGGTGAAGTAGTGGGACGTCAAGTAGGCGTAGCGCCTAAAAACGCTTATGCAGAAGCAATAGACGCTTTACTGTAAGCATCAATCACAAAGAATTGATAAAAGGTTTGTCAGTACGGCAAACCTTTTTTAGTTTCGGCATGTAATGGATTTACAGTCACAGTTAAATAAAGTAGGCGGATTCAAGAATCTTGAGTTATTGGCCAAACAAGTTGTGGAGGGCTTTATCGCAGGGATGCATAAAAGTCCTTTCCACGGTTTTTCTGCAGAGTTTGCTGAACATAAAATCTATAACCACGGTGAAAGCACAAAGCATATAGACTGGAAATTGTACGCAAAAACAGATAGACTTTACACCAAACGTTATGATGAGGAAACAAACTTAAGATGTCATCTAGTTGTAGATAATAGTAGTTCTATGCATTACCCTAAATCTGCAGGGACAACCATAGACAATCTCAATAAAATAGCATTTTCTGCCTTAGCAAGTGCATCTTTAATGAATATCCTTAAAAAGCAACGTGATGCAGTCGGTTTAAGTATTTACAGTGATAATTATGACTTTTATTCGCCAGAAAAAGGTAGTGAACGCCATCATCAGATGTTGTTAACAAAGTTGAGCGAAGCTGTGATATCCAAACCAAAAACAGAATCAACGGAAACATACCGCTACCTACATCAAATAGCAGATAAAATCCATAGAAGGTCTCTGATTTTTATTTTTACGGATATGTTTCAAACTTCTGAAGATGATGAGAAGTTGTTTGAAGCACTGAGGCATTTAAAACACAACAAACATGAGGTTGTATTATTTCATGTATTTGATAAAGAGAAAGAGCTCTCCTTCAATTTTGATAATAGACCAAAACGTTTTATTGATATAGAAACAGGAGATTATATAAATCTTTACCCAGATAGTATTAAGGAAAATTACGAAAACGCCGTGGCCGAATATTTTAAAAATTTACGATTAAAATGCGGGCAGTACCGCATAAAATATGTCGAAGCAGATATAAATTCTGGATTTAATTCAATCCTTACAACCTACATGATAGAGCGTCAAAAATTTGTCTAGACAAATGACGTTTTTTTATCTTTTTTATTTGTGATATTAAAAATGCAATGTATATTTGCCCTCGCAATAATGCAACGGTCTGGTAGTTCAGCTGGTTAGAATATCTGCCTGTCACGCAGGGGGTCGCGGGTTCGAGTCCCGTCCAGACCGCTTCTTTAAGAAGTTGTGTTGTTCAGAGATAAAACTCTGAAGGTAGTTAAGCCGAGTTAATACAAGGCTTTCCAATGAAAGGCTTTCCTTTTTTCTTTATCAGAAAATCGGGATGCTTTTTTGTTTTAGGTATGGATTAATGATACTCGTATTATAAAAAAGAATCTTTATATGCTATCATTGAGCTATGATCTTATTAAAAAACTCTTCGCAATTCAATGGTACAACAAGATAGATTAAGAATAATCTTACCATAAATGTTAAAAAAAAGCGTATTACATCGAAAAAATAAGTAATACAACGATTTAAGACCTTCGTTATTTAATTTTGTTCGACCGCTAAATCAATTAATGAAATTTTTTAATAGGTATATGTACTAATCATTTTAAGAAAAATAAGCCCCAAAAAACCTAACCGCTATGAAAACTTTGAAGATTCTTTCAAGTTTTAAAATACTATTTGTTTTATTTCTATTTACTCCGTTCTTTCTTGAGGCGCAAGTTATGCAACTCGAGATTACTGGTGGTGCTGTAGTGACCCAAGGTTCCACAGTAACTGTGAATTCTGGAAATTTCATTCAGTTTACCATAACAAACGTCGAAACCAATAACTGTAGAAATCTGCGTATAAGAGATGTTGATATTTCAAACACTGCAGATTTTGACATTAATCCAAATAACCCAAGACGAAATATAAAACCTGAAACCTGCAATGGTGGTAGGAAATTTTTAAATTTTGATATCACCAAGATTTCTGGGAGTTGTAATTTTGCAAGTACACTTGTAACTGTTGAAATTAGAAATCAACCTGATTTTACGTTTACACTAGAGTTTACAGGATCACCAGAAATTTATGTACTTGGAGGAGATCCTTTTACGGATATTTTTAATGGAGATGTAACAACAAATGAGACCAATGGAACCTTTTTTGGAGTCGTTGATGAAGGGAATTCAGTTACTAGGACGTTTATAGTAGCTAATATTGGTAGCTGTCCATTAGATATTAATGCATTAAATAGTTCTAATGGCGATTTTGTTATCTCAACACCTTATACGATACCCTTTATAGGATTAGACCCCTTTTTCTTTATATTTTTTGACGTTACTTTTACTGCACCAGTGGGAGGAACCGGTACTCAAACTTCAACAATTACCATTGATAATTCGGATACAACAACCTTTACATTTAACGTTGAAGCAGAGATGTTCAATGAAAATATTCCAGGTCCTGGAGGTGTTACTGCAGATTTTAGACTCTGGCTCAAGACCACAAGAGGTATTAATGAAACGGGTTCTAAAGTTTCAATGTGGGAAGATTTAGGGACAAACGCTAAAGATGCTATTCAACCTAATGGCCCAAACCAACCCACCTTTTTAGATGACCCTGCTTCAAATATTAATTTTAATCCTGTTATTAAATTTGAAAACGACGGAGCAACAGTAGAGCAGTTTCTTTACAATACGACCAATGGATTTTATAGTCAAGATATTTTCGTTGTAATGATTCCTGATGCGACAATAGATAATACTTCAACAAAAAATACAATTTTCGCTGGCACATCAAGTGGAAACGCCAATGATATTACAGGAGTAGGTTTAGGAGACTACTCTACAGAATTTACCAATGAGGTTATTTCTTATAACCAGGATGTTGCAGGAGGTGGAAGTTTTAATGGTTATGCAGAGCTTAATACATCATATTCCAATGCTGGTATTATCAATATTAGAAACAACGATCCCACAGCGCCAACAGGCCAAGAGATACTATACAACTCCAATGTTCTTACCACTGCGAGTGTTGATGATATTGCTTTTGTAAATGTAGGGACTCCTGGTCCACCTGCAGTACTGGGAACACCTTATTGGATAGGTAAAAACTTTGATCAACAAGGAACGCTAAATGGTAGAGTTGCTGAAATATTCACATTTGCAGAACGCGTGGCAGATGCTGATAGACAAAAAATCGAATCTTATCTCGGTATTAAATATGGGATTACGCTCGGTCCAAATCAGGAAGCAACCAAAGATTACATTAATTCCTTTGATACAAAAATTTGGGATGTAGTGGCCAACTCTGGTTATAACTATCATGTTGCTGGAATAGGTCGAGATTCTATATCAGACTTAAATCAAAAGCAATCCAAGACCTTAAATCTATTAAATGAAGTTACAATTGGGCTAAATAATCTTTACACAAAGAATAGCGACAATCCTAATGCGTTTAAATACGATGGCGATTTTTTAGTTTGGGGGAGTAATAATCTTGCTTATACAGGTAGTGCAACCAACACTGTAAGTTTAAAAAATGGTATTACAACCCAGCTTACACGAATTGATAGAAAATGGAAAATTGTAGAAAGCAAAGAAAATATTAATGGTGATGTCGGCTTCGTTTATATGTCAATACCAGAGGGCGCTTTAGCTGGATTTGTCAAAGGCGCTGATGAGGAATATGCTTTAGTAGTTTCTGTTGATGATACTTTTGCAAATGACAAAATAATAGATGTAATTCCATTAAAACCTGATGGCAGTGGCAACTTAGAAGTATGGTACGATTTTGACGGAACAAAATATTTTTCATTTGCAAGAGCGCAGCAAACGGCTGGTGATTATGCAATGAATATTACCGCAGGAAATTATTTGGTGGGTGAATCCAATCTCAATTTAAATAGTGATAATTTCACAATTTCTGCGTGGGTAAGAAGTAATCCTACAAATCAAATCCGAACTGTAATGTCTAAAGGAGATAAGCTACAGTTTAGACTTAATACCCAAAATCAGGTAGAAGTATTAATTGATGATGCTACAACGCCTAAGTTTACATCTACAATTCAAATTAATGATAACCATTGGCATCACCTGACCTTTGTCTATAGAAGTGGAACCATCTTTCTTTATATTGATGGGATTTTGGACAAAACGGAGTTGGATGTTGTTGCGCCTTCACCAAATTTCAACAGATTTGCTGTTGGTGCCTTATTTATTGATAAATCAAATATTATAAACCCACTTCTGGGAGAGGTAGATGAGATCTACGTTTGGGATACACCATTAAACCAAGATCAGGTCAGATATTTAATGAATCAAGAAATTGAACGATTAGATATTGCTGGTGTAGACTATGTATCAGGAAAAGCATTGCCTGGAAATTCAATAAGTAATCCAGTAATTGATATTAACTGGAGTAGTTTAAGAGCATATTACAATTTTAATTCAATCTATGGGTCTACAGTAGAAGGACAGACTGATGCGAGGAATTTTCTTAGGATAAACTATCTGTCAAATAACAAAGAAGTTGTTGAATCCCAGACAGCGCCATTACCCTATGTAACAGCTGCAAATGGAGTTTGGGATAATCCTACAACATGGCAAAATGCAACTGTTCAGCCAATACCTAACTCTTTAGGTTTGGATGGTGTTACAATGATCGATTGGAATATCGTAGAAATTAATCACGATATCACTTCAGGTGATAGAGATTTAAAACTACTTGCCTTAACCAATACTACAAAACTTACAGTAGCAAATCCGAATGAAAATCTTGATGAAAACAATTCAGGTCAGGCACTGATAGTAACAAATTACCTTGAAATAGATGGAATAATTGACTTAGTTGGTCAATCTCAATTAATACAAACGGAGGGTAGTATACTAGATGCTGATAGTGGCGGATTTATAGAACGCGATCAGCAAGGCGTAGCAAATAGTTTTAATTATAATTATTGGTCTTCTTCCGTCGGACCTATTGTTGGAAATAGTGCTACTAGAGGAACAGGTATAGCTCTTGGTGCTCAGAACGCACAACTAGAAGATGTATTATTTGATGGAACAAATTCAGCAATCTATCAAAATATAAACTTTGATCCATCTGCTTTTGCGGCTGACGGAGGTGCGTCAAGCCCGATAACAATTAGTTCATATTGGTTATATAAATTTTATGGTCCTACTGATGATTATGGGTCTTGGAATTCCATTAATGAAACAACTAGTTTATTGCCTGGAGAAGGTTTTACTATGAAAGGTTCTTCTGGACCGGCTGATCTTTTTACGGAAGTTCAGAACTATGTGTTTAAAGGACTTCCTAATAACGGCGAAATTTTGATTCCGCTTGATAAAAATATTACTGCACAAAACCCAACAGGAAATGTTGATAGATTAATCGGAAACCCATATCCATCCGCAATAGATGCGACTCAATTCATTTTAGATAATATGAGTATAGCGGATGGTGGAAACAATGAAAATGGAACCATATTCAATGGTGCAATCTATTTTTGGGATCACTTTGGAGAAGAGAATTCGCATCAGCTTGGAGATTATGTGGGTGGCTACGCCACGAGAAATTTGCTAGGTGGTGTTGCAGCTATTTCAAATGAGCCTCAAATTAATAATACCTCAGATGGCGGTAATCCTGCTACAGGGACAAAAATCCCTGGACCTTACATACCAGTAAATCAAGGTTTTTTTGTTTCCACAGCTATAGATGGATTTGAGAATGATAACGGTACACCATTGGTAACAGTAGATGGTGGTAATGTGGTTTTTAACAACGGACAAAGACTATTTGAGCGAGAGTTTGTTGGTAATTCAACATTCATGAAATCCAATTTAACCACCACAAGCTCTCAAAATGAAATTGAAGACACGCCAATGATAAGACTATTGTTTAAATCTCCAACTGGTTTTAAAAGAGAAATAGCTATAGGTCTTAATCCTAACGCGTCAGATGGATTTGATTTGGGTTATGATGCATTTTTAGCCGATTTAAACATGGAAGACATGTATTGGGTCCTTGACAATAATAAATTTGTTATCCAAGGCGTAAATAATTTCAATTTAAATCAGGAATTTCCTTTGGGTGTAAAATTGGGAGCATCAGGTATTTTTTCAATTAAATTAAAAAGTATCGAAAATTTAGATCCAGAGTTAGACATTTATCTAAAGGACAAATTGACCAATTCATATTATCTACTTAATAGTTCGATTTTTCAGCTATTTATGGATAGTGGTGATTATGAAGATCGATTTGCTATAACGTTTAATCAGCAAGAAAGCCTTTCGGTTAATTCGGCTGATTTGGATGAATCTATTCTTAACGTCTTCTATAAAGATCAAAATGAAAGTGTCTTTATATCAAATCCAAATAATATGCTTATTGTTGAAGCAACAATTTATAATATTATGGGACAAGAAGTATTGCGAAAGGTTTTTAATAATACTGATACTTTGAGTAGAATTCCGTTAAAAGTGTCTAGTGGTACTTATATAGTTAAACTTTATACCGATCAAGGCACGATATCTAAAAAGTTAATTATTAACTAGTTAGAGTATTATTAGTGCATTACAACGATAAAATTATACATTTAATCGTTCAAATATTTGCAAATTTACTAATAACATGTATATTTGATGCTCTTGAAAGCCCTAATTATCTCTTTCCAAGAAAATCCATTTTACTTTAAGACAAAACGTCCCTCGTTTTATTTAGTACAGTTTAGGTTTAATACCTGTAATAGTTAATTATCCATTCCCCTCCCTCATTACGGCGAAAACCGTTGTAATTATTATTAACTAATTGAAACCCTAAATTGACGAATATGAAAACTCTAAAAATTACTTTAACTTTAGTAGCAATCGCTTTATTAACAGTTTCTGGTATACAATCTGAAGACATTGTAACAGAGAATAGCGATACGAACCAACCTGAAAAGATTGATTTACTGGCTAGCGGTAAAAAAGGAGGACAATTACCTACACAAGGGTAAACTCACTTTATAATATATAAATGCCTATAACTCTTTGAGCTATGGGCTTTTTGTGCTTTTTTATATCACATTCAATTTTTATCTACGTTACCTAAAAAATTATAACTTTGAGAGTAAATAAAATATTTACTGTTGAAGCTTAAACTGCTATTTATATTTTCAATTTTTGCGATACCTTTTTTAACGCAATCTCAAGAAAATAACTCACTTCTAGACTCTGTATATATATTAAGGGATTTATCTGTGGATAACACTTTATCCAAAGATATGCGTATTGAATATGGTAAACAGGCGGTAGAATTATCAAAACGTACAAAATCTGATTCTACAACCTTAATTAGTGAACGTAAACTGGCGTTTGTTTATTTGCTTACAGGCGAATATGAGCTTTATGAAAGCAACTCCCTAAACAATCTAGAGACAGCCAAGAAACTGAATGATTCTTTGGGTATTGCCTATATAAATGCTGGATTAGGATATTTAAATACTTATATAAATCTTAATAACGAACTGGGCTTTAAATATTATTTGGATGCTTTAAAATATTTCGATGCTCTAAATAAATTTAGTGATAAGGCCAATGCCCTATATAATATTGCCTACATTCAAGATGACGAGAAAGATTATCTGGGGAGTGAACAGAATGCTATATCAGCCTTGAGAATATTAGATGGTTTGGATCTTAAAGGCAATGATTTATTGAAGTATAGAATTTTGAATCTGTTGGGATTGGTGTCATATAAGCTTGAAAATTTTGAAGAAGCCATTGCATTCCATAATCAAGCCGTAAAGGTTGCTGAAAACTTGGATAATGGCAAGCAACTAGCCATAGAATCTTTGAATAATATTGCCATAACCTATCGTGAAAAACGAGAGTTTGATAAGGCTCTTGAACTGTTTTCAGAGATTTTTCAAAATCCCCAAATTAAGGAAGATATGTCCTTTTATGGACTGGTCTTAGCTAATTATGCTTTCACTAAATTTTTAAGCAGTAATTATGACTATTATGATGTAGAAAAAGACCTTATAAAATCACTAAGTATAAGTGAGGAAATTGAGGATGATTATGTAAAATTGGTAGCTTCTTTAGACCTGGCAAAATTTTATGAAGCTAACAAAATTGCAGATTCTTCAATGAAGTATGCTCGTCAGACCTATAAAATAGCAAAGGCTATACCAAGAAATGACTATTATTTAGAGGCCATGATTATTTTGGCCCGACTCACAGATGGTGAAGAAAGCAATTCGTATTTAGAGCAACACATTAATCTAAGTGATAGTTTGCTCGGTGTAGAGCGAGCAACACGTAATAAGTTTGCTCGAATAGAATATAAAACTGATGAGCTTGAAGCAGAGAATGAACAGATCTCAAAGGAAAACCTTTATCTATTGATTTTGTCCATAGGACTTTTATTAACAGCAATAATTGTCTATTTGGTAATATCCCAACGTGCAAAGAATAGAAAACTTAAACTCATACAAGTGCAGTCCAAGGCAAATGAGGATATTTATAATCTTATCCGTGAACAACAAGATAGGGTTGATGAGGCAAGGACTACAGAAAAAAAACGTATTTCTGAGGAATTACATGACGGTATACTTGGGCGCTTATTTGGTACACGACTTAGTTTAGATAGTATTAATTTTAAGGATGGTAAAGATGCTATGACTACAAGAGCGGCATATATAAGCCAACTCAAAACCATAGAAGAAGACATAAGGAAAATTTCCCATGAATTGAATACCGATTTTGTCGCTGGTGCTGGGTTCGCGGATATTGTTTCAGAATTAATTGCCAATCAAACCAATGCCTATAATTTGGAATATGAATTTGACCATGATGATGAAATTGATTGGGAAATGGTGAATAACAGAGTTAAAATAAACATTTACAGGATTATACAAGAGGCCATGCAAAATGTTTATAAACACGCCAATGCAAAGGCAATAAAAATTAGTATTTCCCTTCAAAAAAATGTAATTTGCTTAGATATCATTGATGATGGTGACGGATTTGATACATCAAAAGGCAAAAAAGGCATTGGGTTAAAAAACATGACTTCTCGTGTAACTGCTATTGATGGTAAAATTGAGTGGTCATCACAAGTTGGAAATGGTACAGTTGTTAATGTTAGGATTCCCTATTTAAACCAATCGACATGAAGCATATTAACATACTTATGGTAGATGATCACCCTATAATAATAGAGGGCTACCAAAATGTGTTAATGGCAACCAAGGAAGACGATCAGACTTTACTTATTGATACGGCTAATAATTGCGATACAGCCCAATTAATGATTAATAGGGCTGCCAAAAATACGCCTTACGATGTCTGCTTTTTTGATATAAGTTTACCTGGTTCTGAAGATGGAAAATATACATCAGGTGAAGATCTAGCGCTTCTTGCCAAAAAGGTTATGCCAGACTCAAAAATCATTATTCTTACAATGTTTAATGAATCTTTTCGAATTCATAATATTATAAAAGAGATTAATCCTGACGGTTTTTTAATAAAGAGCGATTTGACTTCTATGGAGCTTGCGGATGCCTTCCAACAGATCTTGCGGTTTCCGCCATATTATAGCAGTACAGTTAGTAATTACATAAAAAAGACTATTTCGAGCGAAATTTATGTAGACGATATCAACAGGAAAATACTTCATTTGCTCTCACAAGGTATAAAAACCAAAAGCCTTAGCGAGTATATTCCCCTTTCTACAAGTGCCATCGAAAAACGAAAGAAACAGCTTAAGTTACTGTTCTCTGTCAGAGACGGAAAAGATGAATCTTTGCTTCAAGAGGCACGAGAAAAAGGCTATTTGTAGTAAAATCGCAAAAAACAGGTCATTATTGTAGTGTTTAAAGACGCTCTAAAGTACTGTCATTCCTATAAACTACGGTTTTCCCACATCAAGTTTGCGGATTTACCACAGCAAAAAGTTAATGCCGTAACCTATATTTACGCCAGTCAACAAGAATTAATTAATCCTCTTAAGTCATTGTTGAGTTAATAGCAAGAAAATGAACCTGGAAGCGCCTGCTTCCAGGTTTTTTTATTAATGCTAAAACCAGGGCCCGGAATGCTCAGAAAGTTTAATGATAAAAAAGCCGAGGAAAATAATTGCAACAATAAATTTTAGAAATGAAGAGGCAATAAAACCGAGGAAAGAACCAAAGGCTGCTTTAGTAGCTTTTTTCATATCGTTTCTATGAAGCATTTCACCAATTAGTGCCCCAATAAATGGCCCTATTATTATACCAAATGGGATAGGTGATAATAAACCAACAATCAATCCTAGTGTTGTTCCAATCATTCCTGATCGACTGCCACCAAAACGTTTGGTGCCTAATACAGGTATTATGTAATCTAATACAAAGATAAAAACAGCAACAGCCAAGGTTGTTATTAAAAATGTTTGACTCAATTCTACGCCATCGGTAAAGTGTAACACTAATAAACCTGCCCAGCTGGTTAGAGGTCCTGGAAGTACAGGCAAGAAACTACCTAGAATTCCGAGTAACATTAGAAGTAGTGCAATAAATATTAAGAATAATTCCATTAAAATAAATTCTATTCAATGGTATGACGTTATGTTAAATAATATGTTACACATGTTATTTCTATATTATGAAATTGTACGTAAAAAATCGTACTTTTCAGCAACTTAACTGTGCTAATGAGATTTGTTGCTTCTCTTTTTGTGTTGTTTTTTGTGACATCCTGCAACTACTTTGAAAAGGAAAAAGTGTATTCGGAAGATTTGTTAAAGGAAGAGTTGCAGACGTTTAACTGGAATGAGGTAGACACCTATCCAACATTTTCTACTTGCGATTCACTCACCAGAAAAGAAGATAGCAAGCGCTGTTTTCAAAATACCCTGATAACTAAAGTAAACACTTATTTGAACGAACAGAACTTGGTGGTTACAAATGATGTGAGTGATACTATAATACTTCAATTAACTATTGATAAATCTGGCAATCTTTCAGTAGAGTCCATTGCATACAAACCTGAGACTAAAATGGAAATTCCTGAAATAGACAGTTTATTAATTAACAGTCTAAAAACCGTTCCCAAAATATACCCAGCGATTAAACGTGGACAACAAGTCACGACATCGTTTGAATTCCCAGTGGTAGTTAAAATTAATTGATTTATTAGATTAAAACCTAATGGCTAGTTTTTGCATTAAGCGCAATACTTCAACATAAAGCCAAATTAGCGTTGCCAGAAGTCCCCAAGTGGCAAGCCATTCCTTATATTTAGGAGCCTTGCCTTTATAGCGTTCAATGTAGTCAAAGTCTAAAAGTAATGCAAATGAAGCCACAATGGCTGCCAAAATATTAAATGCAATTGCAAACCAAGATGTTCCCCAGATATAAGATTTAATCCCAAAAAAGTTGAGGATAAAAGAAATAATGTAAACTACCATTATACTTATGGTTGCCGTTATGATGACACTTCTAAGTTTCTTGGTCACAACTATTATACGGAATTGATAAAGTAGTAGCATTACAAAAAAGGTAACAATGGTTACACCAATGGCTTGATAGGGTAGATCCGGAAAATTTCTATGTGCATAGGACGAGAAACCTCCTAAGAAGAAACCCTTTGCCACAACATACAAAGGCACTAAGATATGTGCCCAATGTTTTCTCAGAGAAATGACAATGCTAATGACTATTGCGCCTAGCATACCGCCTAAAGTGAACCAGCGCATGTGCATGCCACCTTCACTAAGTTTCCATAGGTAAGCCGTTATTGCGGCGATTATTACAATACCTGCCATGGACTTGATAAAAATTCCTAGGACCGACATGGTTTTTGATGAGGAACGATCATCCTCCCAAAAGTATCCATTAAATACTGGATTGGAAGTTTTAAAATTTCGTAAGCTCATTAAAGATTGAATTTATAACCTAAAGAAATATCAGTGGAAAAATTACCTTGATTATCTAAAAATACCCCAAATAATTCGCCGTAAATAATAGTAATGAAATTATTCGCACCAACTTTAATATCTGAACCGATGCCAAAAATTAGCGGAAGGTCAAAAGCCGTTTCACTAATGTCCAATTCGCTATTACTGCTTCCAATTACTGTGGCATTGGTAAAATTTAGAGTAGCCACCTTTACTTGACCATAAATTGAAAAAGCCGTTTTATTTACAATGCGATATCTATAACCAAGAGAGAATTCTGTAGCACTGTATTTAAATTCATCGCTTTCAAAGGTATGTCGCGCTTGCAAGAAACCCGAATGTCTAGGAAGCTTACTCTCTTCAAAAATTTCAACTTCGGCACCGATTAGCGGAACAGTTTTATTATCAGGATTGCTAACAAACGGATTGTTGGTTGCACCTCCGGAAAATCCAAGTCTAAAATCTATTTTACTATCCTTTTGTACTGAAATATAATTGCTGTCTATGGAGCTATTATATGCGTCAATAAATTTCTTTAAATCATACACGGTAAGTTTTAATCTTGAAGTATCCAAGCCACTAGTAAGTTTTTTGAGTATGGCCTTATATTCTTCTTGAAACTTCTTATCCGAGCCTCTGGTGTTTTTTAATTCGGTGATTGTACCATCTTCAGTACGGACAAAATAGCGATAGACACTATCAAATGTGTTCCATAGAAAATCTAATTTTCCGTTCACTTCCGTTTTTAATTCTAAGTTCTCATTACCTACGGTATAGGTCTCCTGACTATGGCTTAATTGAAATACAATGACTAAAAAGAGTAGACTAAAAATCTGTTTCATTATAGAATTGATTTGGTTTTAGTAAATCTACCAAAAATTATCTAGATGTCATTTCCTAAAGGTTCTTCCTTTCCAATCATAGCTTGAAAAAAGACTTAAAAAAACGATATATACACTGAACATTGGATATATAAAGCTTGAGAGCAAGAACGAATTCAAGCAATTCTCCCTATTGAAAAAACGAGCTGCCTTAAACAAGAGCAAAAAATCAATACTCAATTTTATAACAAGAAGCGCAATGGCAACTCTATTCCCAACAATATTAAAGATTACCAATGGAAGGAGCATAATAAGACTTAGATTGCCCATAAATACAATTAATCCAACAATCTTTGTAAGCCAGTTGCTGTAATTGCTGTTTTTGGAGGTCCATCTGAGACGTTGCTGAATTAGCCCCTTTAGGGTATTTTCAGGTTTTGTCAGGACAATAGCACTTTCTGCTTTTAAATAGTGGACCTTGTTTTTAAATCGTTTTGTCAGCTTTTCTAGCAAAAAAAGATCATCACCACTAGCAATGTCGGTATTACCCTCAAAGCCACCACATTCGTAAAAAGCAAATTTTGAATAGCAAAAGTTGGCACCATTGCACATTAAAGGTCTTTTAATACCAAATCCGCCTATTGTAGCACCTTGAAGTGCCAGTATCTCTAAGGACTGAAATTTATTAATGAAGGCATTCTCTTTTATTAAGGTAATCGGACCAACTATAGCCACAGCATCTGTCAATTGAATTTTTTCATCAAATACATCTAACCAATATTTTGGCAGTATGCAGTCTGCATCAGTCGTTAAAATCCAATCATTTTTTGCCTTTTTAGCAGCCAAAGTAATTGCATCTTTTTTGGGAGAATCCGTATTTCTAATATTGGAAATGACGCGAATGTCAATATTCAGTTTTGAATTCTCTAATTTGAGAAATTCATTTATAATATTATCAGAATTGTCAGTTGAATCATCATTAATTAGTAGTATTTCAAAATGCGATTTTGGGTATTCTAATTCCGAAAGCGATTGTAATAACGCTGGCAAATTTGCGGCTTCATTTCTAAAGGGTATCACAACAGAAAACTTGGTCTTAGCCTTCTTGTCACTCAATTTAAAAACAGCCATTCTATCAAAACCATAAACAAGACTGCTCATTACCAAAAGGTAAAATAAAATTGCAATAATGAATAATGTTTCGGCCGTCATGACTCGTTGTTAGGGAGTTTAAAATTTAATACAAAATAACTTCCAAATAAACTTGGTATTGCAAAATTAAGTATCCACATTGTGGTGGTAATTGATAACACGGTAAGTTCATTCACCTTTAAAAACCCAAAAAGGAATACCGCGACACTTCCTTTTATTACAACATCAAAAATAGAAATGGAAGGAATAACCGATGCTATAAAATACATGCTGGAAATCACTACCATTGCATCAAAATAGTACAGCTTTACACCAAATATATTTAGCAAAAAATAAAACTGGAATGAGAAGATAAGATACCTAACAAAGGAAAGGACAACGGTGTTTACATGAATACTAATGTTTATCTTCTTTATAAATGAAATAATAGCAGAAAAGTCGTAACCTTTGACCTTAAACTTTTTGTGTTTTACTCCAAAAAAGGATAAAACCGCAATAATTAAAAGAATAAAAACAAATCTAGCGATACGGTAATAATCAATTTCAATATTGTACTTGGTAACAAAAACAAGAAGTCCAATAACACCTAACAGTGTAGTCACTGCCATTTGTGAAATATTACCAACTAGATTTAGAAGAACAACTTTTTCTCTTGCATTAGAAGTATAATAGATAATTTTAGCACCGTAATCGCCAATCCTGTTTGGCGTAATTAGTGAAGCGGTGAGGGCGCCTAAACTTTGTTCTAGTGCATTTTTAAATGTAATTTTTTGAATACTACCTATTAATTTTTGCCATTTTAAAATTTCAAAAAACCAGTTAAAAATGGTCAAAATGATTAAAATGAAGCCATTTTTTGCCGAAAAAGGGTCATTTTCGACCATAAATGCAATATAATTACTAAAAAGTAAGTTTTCGTTTCTTACAAGTTTAGTATAGATAAAATAACTTGCCCCAACAACAATACTTAATTTAATAAGTACAAATAAGAATTGCTTAGTTTTGTAAGGCACATCATAATGCATAATGCAAAATAACTTAAAAAATAATGATGCTTAACCTCAGCAAACAATATATACTGTTTTTTTGCATGGTTTTTTGGCTATCCAGCGGTAATGCACAATTGAGGGAATCTGGCAAATGGAGAGCACTCATTGCATTGGGATTTAACAACCCTAATGATGCTGGATTTGTTGAGGGAAGCACGGCCCAAACCTTAAATTTTCCAACAGTAAATCTAGGTATACAACACATGTTTAAACGCGATTACGGTGTCAAGCTAGATTACGGCTTCAATAGATTTAAAAATGAGGACAATACACCTGAATTCAAGGTCAATTATTCTCGTATTAACGCTCAATTTGTGTTTATTCCAACAGAATATTTAGCATTTCTTCCGCAGCGTATGAGTACTGTATTGCATGCAGGTCCCGGTTTATCGTTTGTGAAGCCTTTAGGGACTTTGGGAGATAACAAACAAACTTATCTAAATCTTTTAGGGGGATTGGAGATTCACTATGCGATAAACGAAAAAGTAGCATTCTATACTGATTTCGCCTATCTATATGGATTGACATCATTAGATAATTATAATCCTGTATTAGACGGATTAGGTGCCTTTAATGGCAATTTGTTTAATGTAACATTTGGATTATCTATTGCCTTAAGTGGCTGTCAATATTGTGATTAAGAAAATGGGAAAAGAGAAAATAATATTAGGCATTGATCCGGGAACCACAATCATGGGGTTTGGATTGATTAAAATTGTTGGCAAGTCAATGGAGTTTATGCAACTTAATGAACTTCACTTAAAAAAATATGAAGATCATTACCTAAAGCTTAAGCTCATTTTTGAACGTACAGTTGAGTTAATAGACACATATCTTCCAGACGAAATCGCAATTGAGGCTCCCTTCTACGGTAAAAATGTGCAGAGTATGCTGAAGCTTGGGAGGGCACAAGGTGTTGCTATGGCAGCGGGATTATCTCGCGAAGTACCAATAACCGAATATTCTCCAAAAAAAATAAAAATGGCCATTACCGGAAATGGTAATGCAAGCAAAGAACAAGTTGCAAAAATGTTACAGAGTTTATTGCAACTAAAATCGCTTCCAAAAAATCTTGATTCTACAGATGGTTTGGCCGCAGCGGTTTGTCACTTTTATAATCAGGGCAGAGTAGATGTTGGTAAAAGTTATTCGGGTTGGTCTGCATTTGTAAAGCAGAATGGCGATAGGTTAAAAAAGTGAAATGGCAGGCATATATATCCATATACCATTTTGCAAGCAAGCGTGTTATTATTGCGATTTTCATTTTTCAACCTCACTAAAAAAGAAAGATGAACTTTTACATGCATTGGCCAGGGAATTAGAACTTCGTAATGAGGAGTTTAAGCAAAATAAGGTTGAGACCATATATTTTGGTGGTGGCACGCCATCGCTTTTAACCAATGAAGAGTTATCCAAGTTAATTGCAACGGTTTACGACAATTATGATGTCATTGATAATCCCGAAATTACACTAGAAGCAAATCCGGACGATTTAACACCTAATCGTATTGAAACGCTTGAAAAATCTCAAATCAATCGTCTAAGTATTGGCATCCAATCCTTTTTTGATACCGATTTGAAATTGATGAATCGAGCTCACGATGCAAAGGAAGCTAAAGCATGCCTATCGCTTGCTAAGGCGTGTTTTAATAACATTTCAATTGATTTGATTTATGGCGTTCCCGGTGCTTCCAATGAACAGTGGCTTTCAAATATCGAAATGGCATTGGACTACAACATTCCGCATATATCAAGTTATGCACTTACAGTAGAGCCAAAAACGGCACTTGCCGCATTTATTGAAAAAGGGATCATTGACAATGTAGATGACGACCAAGCCCATAAACAGTTCCATATTTTGAAGGATAGACTTGAGGAAGAGAAATTTATACATTACGAACTATCAAATTTTGGAAAAGAAGGTTTCTTCAGCAAAAATAATTCGTCTTATTGGCAAGGAAAATCCTATTTAGGCATTGGGCCTTCTGCACACTCATTTAATGGGCAGCAGCGAGGATGGAATGTTAGTAATAATACCAAATATATAAAGGCGTTGCAACAAAATGTAGTGCCAATTGAGATTGAAACATTGACCACTACTGATAGGTACAATGAATATATTATGACTGGTTTAAGAACCATTTGGGGTGTTTCTTTAGAAAAGGTAGAGACTGAATTTGGGAAAATTTACAAAGACTATCTAATTGAACAAGCCAATGTTTTTATAAATCAACATTTATTGTATATTGATAATAGACACTTAAGAGTAACTAGAAAGGGGCAATTTCTCAGTGATGGGATTGCTTCAGAATTATTTAAACTAAACTTGGCGTGATTGCACAAATTCAATTCGGAACCCGAAAACTAAAAATAGATTTAACACAGCCCTTAGATATTTCAATACCAATTAAAGGAAGCGCTTCAAACGTAAATGCATGGTATATTGGTCCGCCAAAAATTGAACCTGAAGTATTTGATGGGGATAAAATCAGTGTCTCAGAAGGTGCTTCTGTAAATTTTAATACCATTACGTTTAATCCGCATTCTCACGGTACCCATACAGAAACAGTAGGTCATATCACCGAACAAAACTATCCCATAAATAAGTATTTAAAACAGTCTTTCTTTATAGCTGAGGTAATTAGTGTTGCTCCAGAAAAAAAAGGAGAAGATTATGTGGTATCGGCAAAACAATTGCAGTTTGCCATTGGGAACAAAAAACGCGATGCAGTAGTTATAAGGACACTCCCAAATACTAATGACAAAAAAACAAAACAATATTCCAATACCAATTGGACCTATTTTGAAGAAGACGCTATAAAACTTTTGGTAAAAAAGGGTGTAAAACACTTGCTTGTAGATTTACCAAGCATTGATCGGGAAGAAGATGGCGGTGAGCTTAAAGGGCATAATGCATTTTGGAACACTAGTGGTAAAGTAAGAACGGATGCTACTATTACCGAGTTTATCTATGTGTCTAATAAGATAGAGGACGGCACCTATTTTTTAGACTTGCAAACAGCACCTTTTGTTAATGATGCTTCACCAAGTAAACCCCTCTTGTATAAGATAATTGAATCCTAACTGTGACGCCATCGAGTTAAAAAGTGTCTTAAATAAAGACTATGGAAACATTTTTTTTAATCATAATAAGCATACTCGTAACTTTGGGTCTTGTTACGGTTTACAGGCAATGGCAAACCAGAAAAAAGACCAATGCACAATCCTTAATTTTATTAGATAAAGTAAAACGCGTATGTAAATTTATAACGGTAGAAGGCGATTTTGCTGAGATCTACCATTATGAAGATGTTAAGGAAAAATTTTTAAAACTTATTTCAAGTCGAAAGAAAGCGCTTGTCGTAATAAATGCTAAAGCGCACGTAGGATTTGATCTTAGTAAGGTAAAAATGACCTCTAACCCAAAGACAAAAACTGTGGTGCTTTCTCATTTCCCACATCCAGAAGTGTTGTCTATAGAAAGCAATATCAATTACTACGATAAAAAAGATGGTATGTTCAATAAATTTGATGCTTCAGATCTAACGGATTTGCACGAAAAAGCAAAGGAACATATTAGAGAAAAAATTCCTGAAAGTGGATTGTATAACGTCGCCCAGCAAGAAGCCTTAGAAGCAATTAATCTTATTGAAAATTTAGTACAGACCATTGGTTGGACCTTAGACTATACGGCCCTAAAAATTGAAGACAAAGACAAAAACCTTCTTAAATGAATATAGAGGATTTCAGAAACTACTGTATGGCCAAAAAGGAGGTCACAGAGCATTTTCCCTTTGATGATGATGTCTTGGTCTTTAAAGTTTGTAATAAAATGTTTGCACTGGCTTCACTATCAAAATGGGAAGAAGGGAATGGTTTTATAAATCTAAAGTGCGATCCTGAGTATGCCCTAGAATTAAGAGCAGAATACAATAGCATAGAACCTGGATATCATATGCACAAACATCAGTGGAATAGTGTTTTTATACACACAGGAGAATTGCCTATTCAATTGATAAGAGATCTTATTGATCATTCCTATGATATGATTGTAAAAAAGTTACCAAAAAAGTTAAGGGAGAAACTAAATTAGAGCGATCGGGTCTTTTAAATAAGGTTGGTAGCTAACCAACGCTTCCAAACGTTCATTCAACGAAAAACATAAACTTTCCCATTAGTCCAGACTTAGTTTTATCATCAAATTTGAAAATTAATTAATCCTTTGTTTATGATTCTCCTCGCTATTTATGCTGGGCTAATGGTTATTTTTCTGACTGTTTATCTAATTAAGAAAAATCGCCTGGTCAAAGATGACGTTTTTTTAATTAGAGATAGTATTAAGGGTATTTTGAATCCTAAGAATGAGTCAATAAAAACGCTTACCACGAGTAATGAGTTAGATAATTATGGTCATAATCTACACTCAAGTACAATCTTAATTAAAAGTTTAAGACATTTGGATTTTATGTCGCAACTAGAAAACTATCTAGAAGAATCAGAAAATTCCAGATTTAAGAAAAAAGTTTTGTCAGAATTTGAGGTAAGTAAATTAGAAACTCAAATAACTGTTCTAAAGGTGGCAAAATTGCTTAGTAAATCAGAAGAAAAAGCCGCATAATAAGGTCTTTTATATAAGTGCCATTCGTCGACACTTATCTACCATCCGGCGACACTTAAACTCTTATGGCCGAATATTATCATTAGATAGACCTTTTTAAAGCTAACTTATCAGCTTAAATAAACTGGCTTGAAAATGAAAAACTTAAATATCTTGCTCATCGAAGATGACATGATTGAGGTAATGAAGCTCAACAGAGCAAAAAGTTCACTCCAACTTAATCATACCATTTCAGAGGCAAGTAATGGAGAGGAAGCTTTAAAATTGCTAGAGCAGAAGGATAATTTACCTGATATCATCCTCCTAGACTTAAACATGCCAAAAATAAATGGTATTGAGTTTTTGAAAATCTTAAAAGCAGATGAGCGCTTAAAGTACATACCCACTATAGTATTAACTACTTCAAACAACCAACGCGATTTATTGGAGTGTTATAAGATTGGTATCGCAGGCTATGTTCTAAAACCTTTAAAATATGAAGATTATGTTTCTAAAATAGAAAAATTATTATCATATTGGAGTATTAATGAATTGATAACGGCATAATGAAAGGTATAATTTTTACAGAGTTTTTAGATCTCGTTGAAGATAAATTTGGTTTGGAAATGGTTGATACAATTATTAACCAATCAGAACTAAAATCAGGTGGCATTTATACGGCTGTTGGCACCTATGAATTTGGAGAGATGTTGCAATTGATATCACATTTAAGCAACAACACAGAAATTTCTGTCGACGATTTACTTTTAGTTTATGCCGAACACTTATTCCAAGTTTTGGTAAAATCGTATCCTCAACTTGTAAGTCATTACAAGGACCCTATGAGTTTATTAGCGTCAATTGAGAACCACATCCATGTAGAAGTACAAAAAATTTACCCAGACGCACAATTACCTACTTTCGAGTTAGAGGAGCGCTCAGACACCAAAATGGTGATGGTTTATAGATCAGAAAGAGCTTTATATATGCTAGGTAAAGGCTTAATGTTAGAAACCTTCAAACTGTTTGATGTGCCTGTAAATATCGACTACGAAAAATTGAACCCAGACGGCACAGAAGTTCGATTTTTCATAGAAAAGGAAGTATGAGTGAAAAGGAAGTAAATATCCTTAAAAGAGCACTTGAACGCGAACGTGCGTCAAGAAAAGCAGCGGAAAAAATCCTTGAAGAAAAATCTGCTGAATTATTCAAGGTAAACAAAATGCTCGAGCAATCGTATAGCGAGTTAACGTCTCTTTACAATAAGACCTCTTCTCAGCTTCAAGGGGTATTTGAAAATATTGTAGATGCCTATGTCATTATGGATTTATCGGGCAATATCCTTAAAATGAATGATGCAGCAGTGGAGATGTTTGGTTTTAAATCAACTCAAGAAGAAGAAAATCTCAATAATCTAGTAAGCCCGTCTGATATAGACATCGTTAAACCTGCCTTCAAAAAATTGATAACGGATGGGTTAATTACAGATTTTAAAATTAATATTACAACCAAGCATAACGTTCCTAAAATTGTACATATTAATGCCAGCATCATAGAGGAAAATGGTGAGCCTGTCGCCGCCCAAGGGATTGTGAGAGATATAACGATGGAGAGAGAAGCGCAGGAAAAACTTATTGAATCAGAAAACAGGTTGTCCACACTAATTAAGAGTCTTGATACAGGTGTTTTATTAGAAGATGAACACCGCAAAATTGTATTGACCAATAATAAGTTCTGTGAGTTTTTTGGAATACCGGTTAGCCCAGAACTACTTGTTGGACAAGATTGCTCAAAATCTGCAGAACAGAGCAAAGACTTATTTCAAGACCCAGATGGCTTTGTATCGAGAATTAACGAAATTTTATTTAATAAAAAGTTAGTGCTTGGTGATGAGCTTAAAATGACAAATGGTAAAATTTTGGAACGCGATTATATTCCCATTTATCGATCGTCAGAGTACCAGGGCCATCTTTGGAGTTATAGGGATGTTACAATGCAACGTCAATATAGTTGGGGAATAGAAGCAGAACGCGAAAAGTACGGAAGTATTATTGCCAATATGCACTTGGGCTTGGTAGAAGTTAATAATGATGATGAAATATTGTTGGTAAATCAGAGTTTTGTAGAAATGTCTGGTTATAACAAGGACGAACTTATTGGTAAAAAAGGGGGTGAACTACTTCAGGCCGATAAAAGTAATGATATTATTACTGCCGAAAACGAAAAACGAGCGCAGGGCTTATCCAACTCCTACGAGTTAAAGGTGCGAACAAAATCGGGAGAAATACGTAATTGGTTAATAAGTGGTGCCCCTAATTACGATATTAATGGAATAGTTAAGGGTTCAATAGGAATTCATTTGGATATTACAGAACTCAAAAATCTTCAAATTCAAAAAGAAAAACTTCTAGCAAAACTCGAAAAAAGTAATGAAGAACTTCAGGAATATGCGCACATTGTATCACACGATTTAAAATCGCCTTTAAGAAGTATAGACGCCTTGGTTAGCTGGCTTAAAGAAGATAATAAAGACAATTTAGATGAGGCGAGTCATAAAAATTTGGACTTAATTCAATCTACATTGGAGAAGATGGAACAACTCATTTCAGATGTTCTTAATTACTCTAGAGTGTCAACGGAAAATAAGGTCGATGCTGAGGTAGATGTACAACAATTGGTAGAAGATGTTATTGAATTGGTATATGTGCCAGAACACATACATATTTCAATATTAAATAAATTACCAGTGGTTAATGGTGATAGTACAAAGTTGCAACAGGTCTTTCAGAATTTGATCGGTAACGCTATAAAATTTAATGATAAAGAAAAGGGACTTATAGAAATTGATGTTTTAGATGAAGCGACACACTATAAATTCTCAATAAAAGATAACGGCATTGGTATAGAACCACAATTCCATGATAATATATTTAAAATTTTCCATGCTTTAAACAAGCGCAAAGATTCTTCTGGTATAGGGCTCTCCATTGTCAAAAAAATTATTGGCCTACACGGAGGCAATGTATGGTTGGAAAGTACACCCAAAATGGGTACCACCTTTTATTTTACTTTAACAAAATAATATGCTAATTACATCTACAAACAATACAGAAATTGTAAAAGCGATTTCGGAGCATGTCAATAAGAATGCGGCGCTAATATCTATTGGAGAACATACCGAAGTTGATATCAATGCACTGATATCGGATTTAAATGACTACGGCATAAAATTTATGGGAGGGATTTTCCCTAGGGTAATTCATGGCAACGTTGTATTAGAAAAGGGTATTGTAATAAACACGCTTAACGATGTCGATATACTTTATGTCATTGAGAATATTAGCACAAAGAATTATAGTATTCCAGAGGTAAGTTTTGATGAAAATAAAGACTATAGTCTTTTCACCTATGTTGATGGCTTAACCGCCAATATTTCTCATTATTTAGGTAAGCTATATGAAAATTACGGTATGCAGACCAACTATTTTGGTGGAGGTGCAGGTAGTTTAACCTTAGAGCAAAAACCTTGTGTATTTACTAACGAAGGCATATTTCAAGATGCTGCTGTTTTTTGTATACTCGACATAGCTTCTAGAATTGGTGTGCGTCATGGATGGAATAAAGTAGAAGGGCCTTTCATAGTCACAAAAGCTGAAGGAAATATCATTAAAGAGATTAATTGGCAAAACCCATTTAAGGTTTATAAATCAATAGTTGAAAAACACTCTGGTAAGACATTTACAGCTGATAATTTCTTTGATATTGCAAAAGGATATCCATTTGGAATCCTTAAAGAAGATGCAGAGTGTATTGTAAGAGATCCGTTAATGGTAAATGAAAATGGTGAATTAGTTTGTGTTGGAGAGTTAGAAGATAACATGGTCGTAGATATCCTTAATGGAAACGAAGCAACGTTAATTGAAGCCTCTAGGAAAGCTACTGAAGATAGTTTGAAACAAGCTACTCAACCACGAAAGGCCATTTTAATTGACTGCATATCAAGAATTCTCTTTCTCGAAGAAAATTTTGATAAAGAATTGACGACTATAACAGAAACCATTATATCTAAGTTTCCAGAGGTTTCTATCGGAGGAGCTTTAACCTTAGGTGAAATTTCATCTTATGGTGAAGGCTTTTTAGAGTTTTATAATAAAACCGTAGTCGTAGGCTTATTTGAGTAATGAAGATAGAAAACCACGTACTTAATATTTTGCAGCTATACGAATATGCAATGGCTATTGGTAAATCTTTGGACTATAAAGAGAGTTGCGATCTTTTTTTAAAATTAGTCCTTAAGCGCAAAAATCTTAATGCTGCATGGATTTTAGAACCCCATGATTCTTATTTAAGATCTACGTATGCTATACCTTTTGGTGTCGAAATAAACACCAAATTAAGTGATGACCTTAGTACTCTGCTCCGCGATATTGAAATAAGTAAAATCATAGAGGCTAATGCTATGGTGTCAACTATCTCTCCTTTCAAAATTCACGGTGGCTGTGTAGCCGTATTCAATTTAAAGGAACAAGGCTATTTGTTCTTATATTCAAAAAAGGACAATCTATCACATAAGGATTTATCACAATTAGAGCCGGTGATTGATAAATTTTCTATAAACCTAAAAGCTTGCAAAGCATTTAGACAACAGCAAATGCTACTGCATAGTTTAGAGGTGCAAAATCAAGAGTTGAGTGATTATGCACATATGGTGTCGCATGATTTAAAATCGCCTCTACGTAGCATAGATACACTTACAACTTGGTTAAAAGAAGATTATGCTGAAAAAATTGGCGTTGCTGGCAAACAACAAATTAATACCATTAGAAATAGTGTTGAAAAAATGGATACCTTAATCAATGGGATATTAGACTATTCAACAATTGGGAAAAATAAAATTGAAGCGTATCCTGTTGAGTTAAATCTTTTGCTTAGAGATATTCTGAAGATTATTGAAATTCCAGATCACATTACGGTAGATGTCAAGGATCTTCCGGTCGTTAAAGGCGATAAGTTTAGGCTCCAGCAATTGTTTCAGAATTTAATCAGTAATGCAATTACTTATAATGACAAACCGGCAGGTAAGATTGAAATTGGTGTGGCTAACAAAGATCAGTATTGGGAGTTTTATGTTAAAGATAATGGCAAGGGAATTGATAAGGTATATTATGAGAAAATTTTTGAAGCTTTCAAAAAATTAGAAAATAATGTCAATTCTACTGGGATTGGATTATCTATTGCAAAGAAAATTGTAGATGTTTATGGTGGTAAAATTTGGTTAGAGTCTCAAATAAACATAGGCACGACCTTTTACTTTACCCTAAAAAAATAAGAATGGAAGAACCAAACTTATCTTACATACACAGCATGTCTGGTGGCGATAAGACATTTGAGGAAAAGCTTATAGGAATCATTAAAAAAGAATTTCCTTTAGAAAAACAAGAATACTTTGATAATATTACAGCCAGGAATTATAAACGCACCGCGGCTAATGTTCATAAACTTAAACATAAAATTAGTATTTTAGGACTTGAGAAAAGTTATGAGGTTGCAGTTAATTATGAGGATAATTTAATTGAGAATAAAACCGATGGGCGTGAAAATTTTGAAGCCATCTTGCAAATCATGACTGATTTTTTAAAGACGCTATAATCTGAATTTATGAATTGTATTATTATTGACGATGAGGCTACTGCAAGAGCTATCATTGCACAGCTTTGTACCAACATTCCAGAATTAAATGTTTTAGAAGAATTTCCTAATGCAATTCAGGCCATAAAATATCTCAATCAAAATGAAGTAGATCTGATTTTTTTAGATATCCACATGCCAGATTTTACAGGATTCGATTTCATAGAGACCTTAAAGAATCCACCCAAAATAATTTTAACAACATCAGATCCAAATTTCGCTATTCAGGCTTTTGAGTACGATTGTATTGTAGATTATTTGGTAAAACCAATTGGCTTAGAACGATTTAGTAAAGCCATACAAAAAGCTGAAGCTGTAAAGGGCACAACAAAACCAAAAGGAGATTCTAATAAGATAGAAACCAGTTCGGGTAATGATCTGTATGTAAATATAGATCGTCGTTTAATTAAAATAGATATACCAAGTATTTACCTTGTGGAAGCCAAGGGCGACTATATTCAGGTTAAAACAGAAGATAAGAATTACACAGTCCATTCAACTTTAAAGAAAATTGAGGAAAAATTACCAGACCATCTTTTTTTGAAAGTACATCGTTCTTACATTATCAACGTAGATAAAATTATAGATATCGAAGATAATAGCGTATTGATTAAAAAAGACGTTATTCCCGTTAGTCGTTCTAATCGACCAGAGTTAATGAAACGCTTAAATCTATTGTAGTATTCCAATTCATCGATAGTTTTAAGTCATCCGCCTTTAAATTGTCACAGCCTGTCGAAAAACGCAATGAACGTAATTAGTTAAAGTTACTTTTGGATAGAATTCCCTAAGAATTATTGATTATATAGCGATTAAGAGGCAATAGAGTATACTGTTGTCTTTTTTTTATGTAAATCTATTTTAACACCTTATTTTAAAATCCACTCATCGAAACTTTAATACCATCCAACTTTGTAAAATCTTGTTCAATCGAAAATTAAAGAATATGGAATAACACGAGTTTAATTTTGTGGCTAATAACATAAGTCATGAAAAAAGTATTCCTATTTAAAATAGCAGCTCTATTTGTTTTTACAGCACTAACAAACAGAAAAATAAACGCTCAAGATATTCCGTTCAATTGTGATTATAATGCTTATTTATTTCAATACAATGATGTTTATGCTATTGACTTGGCGTCCGGTAATTCATATCAAGTGGCGACGGACGTTACACCTGGGAGTATTAATGCGGCCGCTTATAATCCAGCCGATGGCTTTATTTGGGGCTCTTTAAGTTCACCGGCTAGATCTATAGTAAGAATCGGTAAAAATTTCACAACCACAGTTTATACAATAAATGAATTGCCAACGAGTAATCGCTATATTGGTGACGTTAGTGCAGAGGGAATTTACTTTTTAAAAGGAGGAGGAACAACTTACTATAAAATTGATCTTAATCCAGAATCGCCAAATTATACACAACACCAAGAAACGGCAACGCTATCTCAAAGTTTAAGTATTCATGATTGGGCCTTTAACGCAGTAGATGGCCAGTTATATACAGTCGAAAAAGGGACTAATCTTTTATACAGGATTAATCCTTTGAACGGTCAAGTGTCAACGCTTGGGGTAGTGCCAATATTAGATGGTAACAATTACACCTATGGTGCGGTTTATTTTGACGCAGACGGTCGTTTTTATGTTTCGGCAAATCAAACAGGTACTATCTACGTCATTCAAAATGTACAAAACATTAATAGTGCTTTAGATATAGATTCTAACTTATTTGCATTCGGACCTTCAAGCGCTAGTAATGATGGTGCGCGTTGTCCTACGGCCCCAGTACCTCAAGAAATTTGTGACAACGGTATTGATGATGATGGCGATGGTTTAATAGATTGCGAGGATCCTTCATGTTCTGGTTATGGAACGTGTGAAGTTATTGCGCCACCAACATCAGGCGGAAATGATGGCGGTTTGGAGAGTAACAATAGACTTTCGGAGAAAATCAATAAAAGAAATTTCAAAAGAGCTAAAACCAACTATAATTTTGATAGGGCAACAGCGCCACGATTAACTAAGGGCTTAAGCTATGCAAAACGCAATGCTGAATTTACACTAGAAGATTTTATACCTTTAAATGTTATTGGTGAAACAGAAACAATAAATTCAACACCTCAAGATCTGTTAGCTATAACCAATGCAACGGAAATTTTTGCGGTGGACTATATGAATAATGAAGTGCCATTTGCTTCTATACTTGCCTTAAAGACCGAAGATGGTGTCTATGAGCATACCAAGTATATTTGTGACCGCTTATTGGGTGCTGAGTTAATTTCCGTTTCAACCATTTCAATAAACGAGCAGCCTTTTATAAAATCTATTATTAAAAATGTAGATGGCACCAATGAATTTGTGCTTAGTCTTTCAGCAAAGGTTGTAAATAATGATGATAATTTTGCAATAGATAGTCATTGGAATCTTGATCAATATGAGGACAATGTTACCTATTATAATTTTCAGATTTGGACAAACACGGTAGACAATTTATATCTGCTAGGTGAAGAAGTACTTAACCTGCTTAATGTTGAAAAGCCTATTTCAACCTACAATAATTCTGCACCTCCGACCGTATTTGTTAGAAAAGGCAACTACAGCAATGGCAGTTTAGAATTGCAAATTGTGAATACAAACGCAACAGAAACTGTAGGTATAGATGCCGGTTTTAGAACAACGGAAACCAATGATTTTGAAAATTTAAATAGTACCCTAACCTTAGGTCAGCAATACATCACCAATCACACTTTAGAAACTGGAGGTTTGTTTGATATTGGTTTTAGAATTGGTGATGGTGTTGCTACACCAGATGATTTATTTATGTCAGATGGACCTTGGGGAATAGACGACTCACAGGATGGGACCGATGTAGGTCTGTACTCTGTTACTCAAAATACATTTGACTTTGCGGAAGATGATTTCCCGATAGAGCGGAATGTAGACTTAAGAGCAACAACAAATAGTTATGTCGCAGTTTATAGAGCGCTTACACCAAGATTTAAAGCGGTAGACCTTTCGGATTACAACAGTTTAAAATTAAGTGCAAAAGGAACAGGAAGCTTAGAAATAACTTTTGTAAAGCAAAGTATTACCAATTGGGAAGACCAGTATAAGACAACCATACCGCTAACTGGTCAAATGCAAGATTATATATTGCCGTTGTCTGATTTTTACTCAGAAACTGAAACAAATCCAGTTTTAGATGATGTTGTAACTATCGTATTTACCATGGTTTCTGAAACAGGAGAGACCACTTCAAAGTACTTAAACTTGAACAATTTAAGATTATCGCAAGACCAAGCCTTATCTGTAGCGACTATTGACAATGATACTAAAACAATTAAGGCATATCCCAACCCAATGACATCGAGTACAAGCTTAGAGTTCCGTGCACAACAAAATGAAAACATGCAATTGATTATTTACAATCAATTGGGCGAGGAGGTACTTGTAAAACGGATAGATGCTGTCCCTGGCATCAATAGGATAACCTTAAACAGAAAAAATTTAAGTACAGGTTTATATATCTGTAAACTCATTAGTAAGCAGTACGAGATTTATCCTTTAAAACTGATAGTTAATTAACCCTTAGATTGATAGCGAATTTCATTAGGCAAAGGCTAAGGTCTTTGCCTTTTGTTTTTAAACCTTCAATGAAAACTCATAGAAGTTTAAGCCTTTGTCATAGTGCAATTGGCCATGCCGAAAAATCTAGACTTGTTTTGATTGAAAGTTTTTTGCTAGGTTACCAGGCAATTCTGATGGACTTCCCGATAGTTTGCTGACTTCCTCAATGGTGATTGCCACTCGTACAAGTTGATCTAAAATTTCCTTCATTAGGGGTTATAGGGTTACTTCTATTTGGATTCGCCTAAATCTACTTTAAGTGTTGGTGCACCAACGATATCGAATGTAGCGGAAGCAAGTGTTACTTTGCCATCAGTTTTATCAATTGCATTAAGGATGTTTTTATATAATGTGTCTTTTGTAATGCGTCTTTTTTTGTAGTCCACCACATAGCGTAAGTTAAATTCAGCCCAATTATCGGTCAACTTAAGGCTTAGAGTTGGTTCTACATTTGCATTTTCAATAAGGTATTTTTTTACCATTTTTTTCCAATGATTTTTGGCGAAACTGGCGTAGTCCATCAACAAGGATTTTGCAAGATCCATGATAATACTATTTGCAAGTTGGATATCAGAACCATAGCGAATAGGTAAGTTGATTTCGTCCCAAACAAAAGGGAAGTCTGTGGAATAGTTGTGTACCGTTCCTTTAAATACATAAGCGTTACTTACTTGCACAATACGACCAGTATAGTTATCACTATTAACCCACTCGCCGAGTTCCATTAGAGTAGTTTTAGTTATACCAATATCAATAACATCACCCTTCACATTATTTATTTCAATACGGTCACCAGGTTTATAAATATTAGTACTAAAAATAGCAATCCAACCAGCAACACTTAAAATCACTTCTTGTAAGGCAAATGCCAGTCCAGCACTTATTAAACCAATAGCTATGGTAAAGTATTGTACTTTGCCAGTAAAAGTGATTATTGCTAATAAGATAATAAGTATGTAGCTGATAAAACGCGTTGCTTTCTTAGCACGATAGCGCATTGTGTTGTCTTCAATTGTTCTGTTTATTCCTTTGCGTATTAGCCAAGTAACAAGCACAATGAAAAACACCCAAAGCAAGAACTGGACGAACTGCAAGAGTAGGCCTTTTGATTCTAGCTGCTCAAAACCTTTTACAAATTCCTCTAACTGGATCATTTTTAAACTAATTAATTTTCTTTGATTGCATTTTGGTACTTAAGAATCTAAGAAACTACATCTACCCTAAGATAAAAATGCGGTGGAATAGGTTAGAAAAACTTCCACCGCAATAAAGTATAAAACTTGTTTTTAGCTATTAAACTTATGCCATCCTATCCTTTATAGCTAACCACTAAAAATTTAGCTTCAGTAGTTCCCTTGTTTTCTAAAGCATGCTTACAAGCTTCATACCAGTGAATATCGCCAGACTTAAATGATTTATCCATTGTTCCCTCAACATTGGACTCATATTTTAATTCATAGTCAGAGAGTGAATAAATTATTCGATTTATGCCAGAATGCGTCCTGATTTTTTTTCCAGAAGGTAAAGTAACTTGAGTTAGTTTAAAACGGTCGTTCTCAAATAAGGTTTCTGTTAAATCGGAGGACACTGAGGTTACGTCATTTTCAACAGTATTTTCTCCACAATCTGGTAATTCTGTATTCTTTTTTGAAAAAACCAACCACTCAGCAACTGTATTACCATTGTTTTCTGCAGTGTGCATACCAGGTTCGTGGAAGTGAACTTCTCCTTTTTTCCAAGTTTTTAAACTAGAAGTGTTACCCACTTCGTGCCAGTTTATGGTATAATCTGTAAGGGCATAGATTAATCGTGATTCACCATCATGTGCTGGTTGGGATTCACCTGGTTGAAGGCTGATCTTTGAAACTTTTGCATAAGCATTTTCAAAAAGTACAACCGGCTCTACTGTCTTTTTAACCACTTCTTCTGTGGTTGCTTCTTTTTCAAGGTCTTTCTCCTTATTATTTTTACATGAAATAAAGATTATTGGTAATGCAAAAAGCATTAAAACTGTTAGGATTTGGTTTGCGCCTCTCATGGTCTTTATAATTTTTTGTACAACCTTCCACTACTAATTAAAAGCGTGTTCAGTTGCTGTTTTTATTTCAATTTTGAAGCGAAGGTAAATAGAAGGCTTATTTTTTTAAATGATTTTAGTCAGTGTTATGAAGATTTTTGTGATTGGATTATCATAAAAATTGAGGAGAAATAGGAAAGTTAATACTTGAAAATGCCTATGTATTAATGGCATCATTAACTTCAATCCAATACCCATCTGGATCTTGAAAATACACTTGTCTTATACCATCATCCCGCACGTAATCTTTGTTAGGTGTATTTCGCCAGTCAGAGTATACAATATTTAAGGATTCTAACATAGAGACAAATACATCAAATTGATCTGTTGTATAGGCAAAATGAAGCGCTTTGTTGGTTTTTAGTGCTTCGTTTGGACGAGAAATAAGATGCAATTGTTTGCCCTCTCCAATGGATAACCATCTTGTTTTAGATTGAGAGGCTGTGTTTTTAATTTCTTTGAAGTTAAAGAGCTTTTGATAGAAATGTACTGACCTAGTAACATCTTTTACTGAAAGTGCGATATGATTAAATGAAAACTTGGTCATATTATATATACTGTGACACTTTTCCTTTTTCTAAAAGTTTATTTCTTAATATTCGAAAAATTCTCATTCTGATTTTTTTACTTGCAATCGGTTTAAGTCTTATTAACTGTTTTTACTATATAACTAGTTTTGAAATTGTTATCGCTGTTACTATCTAAAATGCTATAAAATCACCGTCATTTGGTATAAAAACTTTATTTGCCAAACCTGTTTTCGCAACCTTATTCTTTAATTTACTTCGTTTGGTTGGGCAATGATTTACAGCTTCCAAATGATTTGCAATTACTTTTCCCGGAGCAGTTTTCATAAACTTTAGAATGTCATCCATACGCATTAATAAAGGTTGATAGAGGTCTAGTTGAGCGGTACCACAGGCAACGACAGAAATATCTGGTTTTAATTCTATTAATGCTTTATGCACATCTTCTGTATAAATCGTGTCAGAACTTAAATATATTGTTTTTTCGTTAGGTAGCTCCACAAAAAAACCCATGACATTTCCCATGGGTTTGGAAACATAACCATAACCGTGTTTTGCCGGAATGCCTTGAATTTTCCCACCAAGAAATTCAGTAGTCTTCCAGTAGTTTACAGTATGTACAACATTAAGGCCTTTGGCTTTTAACGCTTTTTCATCATTGATACTGCATGTAATAGGAATTTGACTTTGGCGCAGAAAATCTTCCCCTTTTTTATCAATGTGGTCTGCATGAAGATGGGTTATCAAACAATGTGTTACCCTATTAAGAATCTCATTTGCATTTGAGGGTAAATCAATAATCGGATTTCTTCTTGGCCAAAATCTAATAAAAGCAAATGGAGGGGCTGCCTCACCTTTTTTGCCAAGCATTGGGTCTACTAAAATTATTGAATCATTGGTTTCGATAACCATTGTTGCATTTCGCAAATGGTGTATTTTCATTGACTGTTGCTATTTTATGAGATGTTTTTTTATGTTTTACCTATTCTGAATCTGACAGCTCTAAAGGTAAATTGGTGTTCCATATATTGCTATAGATCTTCCATTGGCCATTAACATTTTTCCAGATGTTAATATACTTTCCGTTGTCAATGGTATTTTCTTCTCCATATTTTAAATAATACATTCCTTCGTCAATTATATAGTCTTCATTTCCATATATTGCTGTTGAGACTTCTTCAAATTCATATATACCATAGTTAACCCAATCCGTATTCAATTGGGAAATAGCTTTTATTCCAGAAACTGCCTCAGAATTTGGGGGAAATACCCTAGCGTCTTTTGTAAATATGCTATTTAGGTAAGTTGTATCCTTTATAATGTGAGCTTCTGTAAATTGCTTTGTTTTCTCCTTTATTAGTGTTTTTGTTGTATTTAAATCAAAAAGGTTGGTTTTAGTTTCAACTGTGTCAGGTTTTGTATTGCGCTTTTTATCACAAGAATTAAGTAAAATTCCTAAAACTAATAACATTAGAATTAGGTTAGAATAGTGTTTCATTTTAATCTAAGGTATTATAATTTTTAAATGGACGACTTTAATCAAATCTTACAATTGGCGTTTGCCAGGTCACGGGATCTCCTACTATGCCGCGTGAATGACTTAAAATCTCCATCCAATCGGGTGATACCTTAATTAAAACATAACTGTCTTTATTAGGATAGAATGCTTCCCATTCTTTTTTCCACTTTGTCTGTTTAATTTTTTCATCTTCTACGATTTGAGCTTTACCATGTATTACAACATAGCCTGAGGCGTCACTATCTTGGTAATAAAGTGTTACATTTGGGTTGTTTTTAATTTGATGAACTTTTCTGCTTTCAGATTTAGTTCCAAACCAAATCGTAAAATCATTCTCAGGTGGGAATGGGTCCATTATCCTCACCCTTGGAATGGATTTTTCATCTAAAGATATTAATGCACAGGTGCCCGAGGCCTTAATGATTTCACGAGCAGCTAGGGTTAATTTATTTTTAGTTGAATCCTTTATATGAACCTCTTGTCCAATGAGATTTAGTGGAATAATTAGAGCGAAAAAGGTTAAATGTAAAATGAGTTTTGTGATTTGATTCATGATTGTTTAGTAAGCTTATGATGAACTAAATTTGCCTCGATATTTAAAGTTAATGATTTAAGGTCAGATTTCCATTATCGAAATGCCTACTATTGTTAAAGAACAATAAATAATTTAAAGCATAGCAAACTCAACAGCCTCTTGAGCATGGATCGTTGTAGTATCAAATATTGGAATTGAGCAATCGTTTTGCTTTATAAGAAGTGGTATTTCTGTACAACCTAAAACAACGCCTTTCGCCCCTTTAGTAATAGATTTCTCAATGATGTTTTGATACGCTGCTCTGGACTTTTCCGTAATTATGCCATGGACTAATTCTCCATAAATGATGTTATGAATAATATCTCTATCGGATGCACTAGGGATTAGGACTTCTATGTTAAATTGTTCTTTGAGGATGTGTTTGTAAAAATCACGTTCCATTGTAAATTTTGTTCCAAGTAGAAGTACTTTATCGATTTCCTGCTTTTTTATGGCACTTCCGGTTGCTTCAGCAATATGAAGAAAAGGAATCGTAATGTTGTTTTTAATATGGTCTGCACACAAGTGCATCGTATTTGTGCAAAGTATAATTAGTTCTGCGCCAGCATTTTCAAGATTTTCTGCTGCTACAGCCATCTCGGTATTGAGCTTTTCCCAGTCGTTATGTTTCTGATAGTACTCAATTTCAGCAAAGTCTAAAGATTCCAAAATACAATGCGCAGAATGAAAACCGCCTCGTTTTGTTTTAATGATTTTATTGAGAAGTTCATAATAAATGGCGGTAGATTCCCAACTCATTCCTCCAATTAATCCAATTTTTTTCACGCTTTGCTTTAGTTTGTTTTTTGAAAACAAGAATGATTCTACGAGGTAAACCGAAGATAGTAAATTTGCGAGGAATTGCCGCCAGCAAAATCAGAAGCAATGAATTATACACATTGTTGTGCTTTTGTTATTTTTCTAATTCAGTTTCCAATTGAGCTATTAGTTCTTTAATTTGTTTTATACCCATGTCTAAAGCCTGAATGGTATACTCGTTATTATACTTCTGTTCTCTAATCAATTTTAAAAATTCATTATTTTGAATCAGTTTTTCATAATCTTGAGGTTTAAATGATACATATAACCCTTCTAAATCACGTTTAAAATTTTTAAAATAAAATTTATAACTAGGATTAAATTGCTCTAAACTTACTTTGTTATTCATATCTCCTAAATCATCAATAAAATCAACCCACCTATCATAGATATTAATAATGGACTTCCTTAATGAATCGTTTGATATTATTTCAAATCCGCGGGATTTTAGATTTTCATAACCACCTGTATTAAGGGTAAACTGTGTGTTATATTGAATGTTTCCAAAATGTATGTCCAACGAATCATTATAAGGTCTTTTGTTTATTAGAATATCACTAATCAACATATTAGAATTAATAGCTCTTTGATTTAAAAAGATGTCTTCTTCCAAACTTAAAAGGTTTGTTTTAGAATCACTTAAAAGTTCCTTAAGTACAGAAATTTCTTCCTTTTTGTTTTTCAGGTTTTCGTTCCAATTGTTAATAGATAGAGCTATTAAAATTCCAATAACCACGAGAATTATTTCGCCAACTGCGTACAACAAATACTTACTAAATTTATTTTCAGAGAGTAGTTTTTGTCTAATTTTTCTAAAGAATTTTATCATTGGTTAGTTATACATAATTTAATCATATTGAGTTTCCAAAAGAATTTTATCAATCAATAGGTCTAATTCTATAAATACATCTTTGTTAAGTGTCATCCAGTATAAAAATCCGTCAGTAAGGTTTTCGAATTCAATATCTTTAAAAATTTGAAGTTTATCCACCTTCAGGTTTGATTTTTCTTTCCAATTTAATGGACTATAGGCATCGATATCTTTCCAGGAATATTTTTTTGATAAGTAGGGAAAAATCTCGTTATCAGATATTGCAGTAAATCTTGTTGTTCTATCTGTCAAAGCCTTCATCGTTCGTCCCCAATTATAAATTAAATTAACTAATTCCTTATTTTGAAGCAAATCCAAACGTCCCGATTGTATGAGACCAGAAATGGTGTTTTCCGAGGGTCTGAATATAGGAGAATCAAAGGCATAATAAAGTAAACTATCAATATTTTGCTTTTTAAGATATTCTTCGTCTTTGCCCATAATATTCATTAATTGTTTAAGGCCTGCCTCACATACCTCAGCTTCTTCGATTCTTCTTTTTAAAATCGTTTTGTTTTGCAAAAATTCAGCATGAATGTTCTTTATAATAGTTTGTTCTTCATTCACCTGGATTCGTTCTAGGTTCCAATTATTTATCTGAAGTGCAATCAGAATTCCAATAACAACAAGAATAATTTCTCCAATAGCATATAGAAGATATTTACTGAATCTATTTTCTGCCAATAAATTTTGACGAATCTTGCGGAAGAATTTTAACATCGGTTAGCGGTTTCTGATAATGAAGTACATCTTTTCGTGTATGCGTAGTATGCCCGTTTAGGGCATATTATCGCATACACATGTTAGCTTTTCGCCTTCTTTTTATTTAAAATGTAAAGTTAATTTGTTAGCTCTACCAATTTAATTATTCATTCATTGAGTCGAATAAAGTCAAATCTAAAATGAATGAATAACCAATTAGTTAGGTTTTAATTATTGCACTCCTTTTTTTCGATTACAAAAACTTTACAATGCTTTGGAATTGCCCTATACAAGGTGGTCCTTTTTAAGGAGTTCCTTTTTTCTTTTTTGCTTTGCCTTCTTCATAAAAATTACGGATCAATAGTATTATTGGTAATCCAATTATCCATCCCCATTTCAGGTCTTCAATTACATATGTTTCTTTATAAAGAAATGGAGCCGCTTCTAAGGCTAACACAATTCCGAAAAGTAAAATTGATTGAATGTACTTGTTCATTTATTATTATTTTTTTGGAGAAAGCTAACGGTCTTGTATAACCGTCAGTTACAGATTCAAAGTTAATAATTTTCGATTAAGCACTGACGTTAGCAATTCCGAGTGGATTCGGACGTAGTCGAATCCGCCGACCAGAGCATAGCGACTGATGAACACCTTAAAAATAAACATTAGTGAGTAAATTGCGGTTATACATTGTTGTGCTTTCGTTATTTTCCATTTTTTGTCAATTCTGCTCTAATTTTCTTCTGAACTATTTCATTCTCTCTTATTCCATTTCTATAATTTCGATTCATCCATTGATAAAACGAAATTGCTCGTTTTAGTGCTTCTTGGAAATATATATTATTTTGGGCATCGGAAAGTTTGACTGGTTCAGCTAACCCTCTGTTATCGTTTGTTTTAAGAGTCGTTTTCGTATTTTTAAATATTTCACTCATATGAAAATCTTTTATAGGCTCGTAGTCCATTCGTAAATCTTCAGTGACGTAGAAATACTTGAAATCATATAATTCAGAAATAGAAATTCTAAGCGAGTCATTTCGGATGATATTTATTCCCTTAGATTTCAAATTTTCATAGGCGACAGTTATCGGTTCAAATGTTCCTCGCCCTGTCAATCTCGCATAAGAAAATCTTAATGAATCTGTCAAAGGGGTTTTTAGAATTAAATGTTCCAATACTGCCGAATTATGTTTTATTGCGTTCTCGTTATATGTAATCTTTGAATTAAAGTTAAAAACGTCCTTCTCAAGATTAGTTAGAATTTCACTTAACATATTCAATTCAAGTTCACGCTCGATATTATCATTATTCCAATTATTAATCTGTAATGCTATTAATATTCCAATAACCACAAGAATTATCTCTCCTATTGCATAAAGGAAATATTTACTGAACTTGTTTTCAGTCAACAGTTTTTGTCTAATTTTACGAAAGAATTTTATCATTGTTACGCTTTCGTTATTTTTTTAATTCTTGTTCGATTAACTTTAGTATTTCTAAATTATTTAGTCTAATTTTTTTTAGTTCTCTTATATAATTGTTTGAGTAATAAAACATTTGTTGGGTATAATTTTCAAATAGTGGATCCCTAAATAAACCAACGAAATTAGATGAGTGCTTGCTACCTTTATCATTGGGTATTTTTTTAGCAATATCCCTTGCTTGGGTATAGCTATGTATCAATCGATAATATGGGTCTGAACCGTAACTTACAAGAAGTTCAATCTCTTCATAAGAATCAATAACCAAGTCCTCCCAAGTGAATAATAATTTAGTTAAAGGCTCTCCTTTAATTAAATGAATATCTCCTGAGGATATAGCAGAACGCAAGGCCCCGTTAAATGGATTAAAACTATCTGCATACCCACCATGTCCCAAGTTTTCTTTTAACACTGTATTGTCTGTGATATCATTTATAGAATCGATCAAATCTCTTGTTTTCCGAAATTTCCAAAAGCTTTTTTCTTGGTTTTCTATTTTTCCGTCTAATTGTTTAAGATTCTCTTCAAAATCTAATTTTAAGGCCAATAATACTTTCTGTTTTTGTTTGGTGTTTATGCTATCGTTTCTCCATTCATTTAATTGAATGGCTATTAAAATACCAATAACAACGAGGATAATTTCGCCAATCGCATATTTTAGGTATTTGCCTGTTTTGTTTTTCTCCATAAGGTCATAGCGTATTTTTCTAAAGAATTTTATCATTGGTTAATAGTTTCTAGAAAGGTAGGATAATTAATTAATACGAGTTCTGGATAATGAAGCACAACAGAGCGCTAAACGCAGTTCTGCTTTGAGAATGAAAAGATAATAAATTCCTTAGCAATAATTGGAGAATGGGTCTTCCTTATACTCTCTAA
>NZ_JAIUJR010000020.1 GCF_020166335.1 Winogradskyella alexanderae
AGAAGTTTCATGAACTAAATTACTTTTAACCGACGATGTCGCACGTTTTGGCTCGAAGCCCGTCGAAGGCGATTGTCTGAGGTATAGCTGTTATATTAATTTGGTTTAACCCTTGAGATGATAACACGTCTACTTTAAGATGCCTTGTCTGCGTAGCAGCGCAGATTGAAGTTCGCCTTCGGCGAATGTGTTATCATCGGTCTCGTATAACCGTCAGTTACGGGTTTATATGAGTTAATTTTCGGTTTGGCACTGACTTTAGCAATTCCGAATGGATTCGGACGTAGTCGAATCCGCCGTAATTGCGGTTATACATTGTTGGCAATAGTTATTTTTCCAATTTATTAGTTGTGGCTACTTCTCTATGTAATTTCCATTTTCCATCCCTCTTGTCCTTTTTTAGTATGGCCAAGAAGGTATCCTCAATTTCTACCGGTTCACCTTTTTCATTGGTGTAATAAACAGAGCTTGTTCCAAAGTCATAAGCTATACTATCACTTACAATAATTGTTTCTTTAGGATTCATAATCAAACTGTCATAACTAAAAGAACCAACAGGTTCATTTCGTAATCGTTTATATTCTTCCCAAGTCCCACAAATGGGTGTTAATGATATTATATCTTTAGTACCAAAATTTCTTAAATCAGCATAGCGTTTTTCTTTAATGGCTAATTGAAATCCGCTCCGAGTCTCTTCAATAGACGCTAATTCAGCTTGAATATCAATCTCGTTTACATCTGTCGCTTTGATTTCCGATTGACTATTTTTTTCATTGCAAGAAATCAAAAATAATGTTAAAAGGATAAGTATTACATTTTTCATTTTATTTTGGATTTATAGTTATCTCCTAATTATTGCCAACGGTCTCGTATAACCGTCAGTTATGGTTTTAAAGTTAATGTTTTTCGGTTTAGCACTTACGTTAGCAATTCCGAGTGGATTCGGACGTAGTCGAATCCGCCGTAATTGCGGTTATACATTGTTACCTGCTGGCTTTTCATTTTATGGTTGTATTTGTTTTATGTTCCACTTATCATTTTTCAGTTCATAAAGTTTTCTGTCGTGAAATCTGGTCTTTTTGAACTCCATAAATTCAATTCGTATAGGTTTAATTGAAAACCCGCTCCAGTTTTTTGGTTTCTCTATTTTTTTGTTTTCAGCAACTCTGTTCTGTATTTTGTCTTCAAGTAACTTTAAATCATCAACCTCTTTTCCTTGTTCACAAATTAAGGATACAGCTTTTGAGTTTATATTTCTTGTGTCAAAATATTTTTCTGCTAATTCTACCTTAATTTCAGTTGCTATTCCTTGAATTCTCACTTGTCGCTCTGTTTCAGTCCACCAAAAAGTCAATGAAACTTTGCTATTATTTTTGATTTCAATTCCTTTTCTTGAATTCAGTGGTCCAGTTATAATGAAAGAATCATTTATTATTTCTTTAAAGGATACAAATCTTGCGTTTGGAAAGTTGTCAATTCCAATAGTTGATAAGCAAACTGCTGTTGGAATTCTAACTTTGGTAAGATTCAATTCCTTATCATACCATTTTTCAAAAAGCAATATTGGATTATTAATTTTTCCCATTTGGTTTGTTCAGCTTGCAGTTAATGTCCTCGTATAAAAAACGTAGCCGACCTTTCGCATCGTTTCTTTCCGCACACGTTTGATTTTTGTTTTAAAAGGGGAATTATAAATATAGCCAATTTTGGCTATGTTTTTTATGCGTTGTTGTAGCCAGTTTTGGCCATAAATGTAGTTTATCGTTACTTATAAATGCGTTATATTTGTCCATTAAGGCTGGTTTTTCTGCTGAATAAATGATAGAGTGAAGCCAAAAAATGCTAAGCCAGTAAGTATGATTGGAACAACAAAAAGATATTTTACTGTTAGGAACATACAGACCAATGCAACTAATATGTTTAAAAAAAAGATGTTTTTGGGTACAAGGCTAGTTTTGTTGTTTCGTATAAAAAACAAGTTGATAAGTCCGTAAGATGCCAGTATTAAACCCATTATAAGGCTAAAACCTTGGTAAAAGGAGTAGATATTGGTTTCTGTCCCTACTATAGTTATAATCAATTCTTTCATGGTATTTATATAGCCTATTTGCTCAGAAGTTTTAGGACTAATTAAATCCGTAGCAATATGACCAAGTCCAACCACGATAAATGCCCAACAAGCAATTTTGTAACTAACTTTTGATAGATTCATAATTGTTTTAATAATTTAGGTCAAAATTACTAATTTATTTTTAATTAGGTCAAAGTTACTAATTATTTTATCGTAGAGGGATGAAGAAAACAAAACAAAAAATAGCAGATACCGCTTTACATTTATTCAATATGAAGGGTTTGTCACAGGTTACGCTTCGCACCATAGCCAAGGAAATGGGTATAAGTCAGGGCAACTTGAATTATCACTACAAAAAACGAGAAGATATTATCGAAGAAATCTACTATCGGTTGGTGAAAGAAATGGATGACAGCATGGATAAAATAAAGGGGGCGGACATTGGGCTAACCTTATTTTCAGACATTACAGCTGCAGTCTTACAGAACTCTTTCAAGTACCGTTTTTTCTTCTTTGATTTTATCCAAATTATGCGTGAAAACAAAAAGATTAAAAGGCACTACAAAAGTCTTGTAGATATAAGGAAAACACAAATTATCACTTTTTTTGATCAGCTGGTTCAAGGAGGGCTGATGCGAGAAGAGCAACTTCCCAATGAATATACCTTTTTGTATAAGAGATTTCAAATCTTTGGAGATTTTTGGATGGCATCTGCTGAAATTGAAAAAAAACAAATTTCAGAAAAGACTATTGTCGAATATTTGGAAATAATCACACAATCAATTTATCCTTACCTGACAGAAAAAGGAATTAAAGAATACAATTCGTTGAACTTTTAACTATAGTTAATCTATAGTTTTGTGGAAATATGCTCGAAAATTTGCTTCTGTATTTCTTTAATTGGCTACAATGGTTTTGTGTATGGCTCGTTGCGGATAACCAGCTATGATTTTCCGCCGTATGCGAAAGATAGCAAATTGCAATGAATTCCAATTAGGAATTCAGCCCCAATGAGCTATACAGGTTGTTGTGCATAGTTTAATAATTGTATCCGATTAAATTCCAAAAGTTTAACCAGACAATCCATAAAATATTTATGATCACCATCACATAGTTGAGTCTCCACAAGCCTACATTTCTTTTTCTAATGGATTTTATCAAAACGAAAGCCGACCAAATCATTAGAACAATTATGATTGGCGGTAAAAGCAAAGAAATTTTTGCAGAAACAGGAAGACCATATTGAAATTCGTAGGGATCGGTTTTCATTAAGACTAAACTAAATGTGGATAAGAATAATAAACTGAGTAGAGAAATACTAAAATTCAATTCTTCTAATGTTTGTAACTTCTTTTTTAGAATAAATCTACGGATTAAGCTTCCAATAATGAAAATTACAAAGATGATGACTATACCTGCTATGAGAATTAGTTGAAATCTAATGGATTCAAACCATTTCACTTTATGATACGATTGCGTATCCCTGAAGAAATATGATATTTCGCCATTTTTATCTTCTTTAAAAGCAACATACTTTTTCTTGTTTTCAGCAAAAAATGTAAGATCAGAAATTGGAAGAAGGCTTTCATTTAATTTTTCCACAAAAAGACGCCCATCCTTCGTGGTTATATTTATCTCAGGTGTAAGTCCTATGAATAGGCCCACCTTTTCCAAAGTAGACTGCGCGTACCGTGTTGGTCGATAAGTCCCTTCAAATGCTTTTAGAGGTTTAGATACCGAACCTATTTGGGGTGCTTCTGTATACAATTCTTTTCCATTAAACGAGGGAAACATTTTTTGAAATAAAACTTCTGTAAACCCTTGAATAAAACCTCTGTTTGTTCTATTTTTTAAGCTTGAAGCATTTATAGAAATAAAAATACCTATATTTTGATTAGGAATAAGCGCCAAGGTACTAGCAAAACCATCGATATCTCCTTCATGCTTTACAATTCTAAAGCCATTCCAATGATCTTCATAAAAACCCCATAACCAACTATTTTGGGCTTTGTCATAATGTTTAAAAGCAGAACTAAACATTTTTGAAACGGTTAGACTATCTAATAGTTTTTTATCCTTGTATGTGCCGTAATTGAGAAGCATAGACATGTAATAGCTCATTTCCTTAGCTGTCGAAGTCATTGAGCCCGCAGGATATTGTAGAACAAAACTGTCTTTATAGGCAACTAGCTTGTTACCTCTTAAGTTATAACTTTTCGAATAGTTGTTTTGGTGAAATTCTTGCCTTTTAAAACCACTTAAATGCATATCTAGTGGATCAAGAATATTTAGCCTTAGGTACTCGTAGAATGGAACACCAGAAACATCTTCAACAATAAGACCAAGTATTGCGTAACCAAAATTTGAATAAGATAAGACTTCTCCAGGTGGTCTTATCTGTGGTGGTATTCGTTTTTTAACATATTCATTAAGTGGAATAAATTCTTCTTCTGTTCGTACGCGGTTTTCTAGGTTAGACTCATCAAAACCACCTGTATGCGTTAGAAGGTTTCTAATTGTGATAGGCTTATCAAATTTATAATCCAGCTGAACTGATTTGAGATATGTGTTTACATCTTCGTCAAGCGAAATTTTTCCCTGTTCGTAAAGTTTCATTATTGATACCCCAACAAAGGTTTTGGAAATAGATGCTATACCAAACAGTGTTGTCGAACCCGATACAGCTATATTTTTTTCAATGTCTGCCAAACCATAACCTTTACAGTGTACAATTGAGTCACCTTGGACCAACACAAATGTAGCTCCAGGAATTTTTAGGGAATCAATAGCGGTATTAAACTGGAAGTCTATCCAATTTTTCAATTCGGATGATGTGTTATCTGTGTTTTGAGAATATGAAGAAAACCAAAATGTGAAGAACCCGAGTATAAAAATATATTTTGCTCTCATCATTGAATCAGAATTATGCACAACGCCCTGCTAAACGCAGTTCCGTATTGCGAATGAAAAGATAATAAATTCTGTAGCAATAATTGGAGAAAAGGACTTCCTTATACTCTCT
>NZ_JAIUJR010000021.1 GCF_020166335.1 Winogradskyella alexanderae
TGAAATTCCTAATCGGAATTTCAAGCCTTTTTGCTAAATTTATGGTTACGGCGGAATGATACTCGCGTACCATTCCGTAACGAAACCATAGCCAAGACCGTTGGCAACAATATCAACCAACCAAGTTGAAATATTTAAAATTCTCTTAATTAAATGCCCTTTAACACTTTTTCGACTTGAATATATGTTTTTTTGATATTTAATCAATCTATCACTTTTAATGAAAAAAACGGTACTAATTCTATTGCTTCTAGTTATTTCTGGAAATTCTATAATTGCACAAAACGTGCTATCTGAAACCGAAAAATTATCAACCACAGCCAAAATTTGGGGTTTTTTAAAATACTATCATCCAAATGTGATTAAAGGGAAATACGACTGGGACTATGAATTAGTAAAAAGAATGTCAGAAATTAATGAGCTCAAAACTAGTGAAGATTTTTCCGAGTACTATTTGAAATGGATTTCTGATTTAGGTAGTGTTGCGCCCAATAAAAAACAAAATGTAAATACTGAAAATGACTATTTTCTCAAAAATTTAGATTTAGATTGGATTGAAAATTCGTCTGTTTTTAACGAGGCACTGAAACAACAACTTAATATTATTCGGGATGCTGAACGTAGCAATAATCAGCATTATGTTAAACTAGATAAAATTGGTAATTCTGGTAAAGCTATACCAATTAATGAAAAAGAGTATTCTATTTCAGAATTTCCAGAAGATGAGAATATTAGATTATTAAGTCTATTTCGGTTTTGGAATTTCATTGAATACTTTTTTCCATACAAGTATCAAACCGACCAAAGTTGGGGTGAAGTTTTAAAAGAAATGATTCCTGAATTTAAAAACGCTTCAAACTCAACAAAATACCATTTAGCAATGCTACGGCTTACTACAAAGTTAGATGATAGTCATTCTAGCTTTTCAACAACGCAAGTAGAAAACTATTTTGGAAAAAATTGGTTACCTGTATCAGTAAAGATAATCGATGATAAAGCTATTGTTACTGGTTTTTATAATACACCTTATGCCCAAAAGGACAATTGGGAAATTGGAGATGCAATAACCAAAATCAATAGAGTTGATATTTCAGATTTATATAAAGATTCTAAAGAATTGGTAAACGGTTCTAATGAAAAGGCCAAACAACGTATGGCAACATTTAAACTCTTTAGAAGTAATGAGGAATCCATTGAAATTACAGTTGAAAAAAATGGAAAGTCGATTGATAAAAGTGTTTCTCTTTATCCATTGAATGAGATGAAAGAACGCAACTTCAATAGATTAAAATGGAAAATACTAGAAGATAATATTGGCTATATTAATTTAGGTTTGCTACGTGTAAAAGAGGTTAGAGATATAGTCGAAAATCTTTCAAATACCAAAAGTATAATTATAGATATTCGAAACTATCCTTTGGGAACAAAAGATGCTATCGTTGCAGAATTGTCAGAAAAAGAGCAGGAATGTTTTAAAAGTATTATGCCAGATTTAAGCAAACCAGGACGTTTTGTTTGGAGGAAAGCAAGAAAAAAAGCTGGAAGAAAAAATAAAGACCCTTACAAAGGCAAAATTATTCTTCTTGTTAATGAAGAAACCATAAGCTATGCTGAACTTACTTGTATGTGCCTTCAAACTCTTGATAATGTAACTGTAATTGGAAGTCAAACTGCTGGAGCAGATGGTAATGTTACGGAACTAAAATTCATTGGAGGTTTTGATACTAATATTTCTGGAATTGGAATGTTCTATCCCAACGGCAAGGAAACACAACGAATTGGAATAGAACCTGATATTACAATTGAACAAACAATCAGCGGAATTAAAAATGGTAGAGATGAAATCCTTGAAAAAGCGATTGAAGTAGCAATTGAATAAATACTGTTGCCAACAACGTATATAATCCATTGCTAGTGCCAGCTTACTTACGAAAATCCTCTCGGATTTTCTACTCGGTTTTTATTTGCTAAATTACGTGCTAAACCACGCAACGTATCATATACAAAACCGTTGCCACCAATTTGAATGAACATCAGAAATCCAATATATTTATTTAGTATAATAGTCTTTCTTTTCGGAATTTTCATATTCTTCATTATGGGATTTTGGGGAATTGGAGCTATTCTTTGGCTATTTGGAATTTATTCAATTTTAATATTAACAAGCTTTTTACTTAAAAAATATAAAGTCAAATACCGACAAATTATTGAATGGGCTTTAATATTTGTTTACGTTCTTTCTCATACTTTGTACCATTTAAATTGGGACGTTGGAAGTGAAATTTATTTTGCCAATGAAAATGAACCATTTGTTGGAAAAAATCAAAGTTTCATAATAGTTTTCGGAATAGAAAATCAACCAAAACTTGAAAATAATTATTTCACAAATAATAAAATACTTATTCCAAAAAATGGAATTTTACTAACTTCTTCAAAAAAGGAAACATTTAAGCATAGATATAAATTTCCTGTAATTGGTAGTGGTGAAAAATTTTCAGCGACTTACTTTGAGCAATATAATTGTTACGGAGTAAAAAATTATAAATTCAATTACGTTGTTGGAACAATTAGTGACTTGGGAGAAGTTGATTATAAATACAGAGATTCAATTGGAGATTTAATTTGTGAGAAACTTAAAAATATAGACTTAAAAAACAATCTGAAAGTAGGTTATGAAAATGGAAATTATCTTGACCAAAAAGAAGTTTTAATCAATTATCAGAATTTGACTAAACTTCCAAACGGACTTTTAGAATTGAAAAACCTTGAGTATTTAAATATTCATTCTAATAAACTGAAAGAATTTCCTAAAAATATTTTAGAGTTTCCTAAACTAAAAAGACTGACAATTGGATTTAACGATATTAAAACAATCCCAGAATGGATTGGCGGAATTAAAAGTTTAGAAAGTCTTGCAGTAAATGGGAATGAATTGACTTCAATTCCTGACACTTTATTGACTTTACCGAAACTGAATTATTTGCTGATAAGAGAAAATAATTTTAACGAATCAGAATTAAAAGAAACAATTGAAAAATTTGAACAAAAAGGAGTCACAGTCCAATATGAATAAAAAAACTGGTGGCAACACCGTGTATAATTAATTGCTTTGGTCGTTGCCTACTTTGAAAATTCCTTCGGAATTTTCTCGCGTTCGTTTTTGTTTACTAATTTAGTTCCTTAAACACGCAACTAACCATACACAAAACCGTTAGCTGTCATTTAAGAAAATGAATAGATTCATATCATACGAAGGATTACCAATTAACTCTGGAGGAGCTCATACCGTGAGTAGAAAATCCCCTAAAGTGAATTATGAACAGATATTGAATTTCCTGAGTTTATTCGCTAACAAAACTCAACCAAAGTCTATCGAATTGACTTTATATGAATCGGAAAAAAAGGAATATTCTGCTCTGAAATTATTACCGAAATTGACCTTGAAATTTGGAATTCCAAAAACAAGAAATGATGGTTGGTTAAGAACTTGGACTTGGAACCTAACCGAAAAAAATATTGAAAGTGGATTTGAAACTCTTGAATTAAATAATGAATTACCAAAAAATCCAGCTGGACCAATCAGTTTGAGTTTTCATTGGAACTTTCATTTTAAAGACCCAAACACTAATCAAGTTTTACCAAATCAAGAGTTAATACCTGAATTGGACTTTAGAATTAAAAACTCTCGAATTTATTTGAGACTGTCTAAAAAATCAACAATTTCAGTTTGGTTTGCTCTTCCTTTTGAAAAAGTGGAAAAATATGAATCGGAATTTATAAATGATTTAAAGTCTAATTTACCATTTAAGACATCTGACAAACATTGGAGAATTTGGATAAAATCTGAAAAAGGAAATTGGACACCAAGAAAAATAGAAATAAAAAACGCCAGCTAACAATGGCTATAAGTAATTGCTTGTTCTAGCCTACTTCTGAAAATCCTCGCGGATTTTCAGTTTGGTGTATACTTGCAAAGTTAACCGCTAAACCACGCAACTACTCATAGCCGAGACCGTTGTGGTGCATTTCCTCACTCAAATCTGATAAATGAAAAAACTGATATTTCGACTAACTTTACCTCTGACTTTAATTTCATTTGGAATTATAACACAGTGGAGTTACGGAATTGTAGTTGACGGAACTGATGAATTCTTTTACGGATTTCCGTTAATTTATAAATGTGATGGATTTCACACGTCTCTGTCAACACAATATTTTCTGACTGAAATGGCAATTAATTTGCTGACTTATTTTTCCTTTTGGTTATTAATAACTTGGATTGTAAACCGATTTTGGAAAATCAACATTTCTAAACTCATTTCTAAAATATTTTGGATTGGATTTGGAGTTTTATTTTTAGGGTTTATTTACTTATCAAATGACTTGGACGACCGATATTTAATGAAACGTGACTTTGACGTGAAAATAATTGATAGTGGTTTTACAATTTTTCAGAGTCATTCAAGAGATAGAGAAAAATACCAATCCGAAATAAAAAAGGAGTTTTAAGATAAATGGAAAAAGGGTTTGTGAAAATAATTGAGTGTTTTAATATAACTGGAATTGGACTTCTGACTGAATTACAGCATAATGAAAATGGAATTCCACCAGATACTGAAATTATTGACTTGGAAACCGCAACAAAATGGATAATAGCAAAACGAGTTCTCTCTGGAACACTTTTAATTGCTGATTCCGAAGTTATGTTTGACTGTGAAACAGAGTCTGAACACATAAGTCATTCTTACAAAACTCAAAAAGACCGAGAAATAGCAGTCGTGAAAGAATTGGAAAGAAGAAAGAATGGAATTTATTGGTACTTAATTAAACCAATAGATAAAAAACAAAATCTTAAACCTGAAATTGGAACTGAATTAAAAATAAAAACGACACCACAACACCGTGTATAGCTCATTGCGGCTGAATTCCTAATCGGAATTCATTGCAATTTGCTATCTTTCGGTTACGGCGGAAAATCATAGCTGATTTT
>NZ_JAIUJR010000022.1 GCF_020166335.1 Winogradskyella alexanderae
AAATCCAAAAATTACAATAATTAGAATTAATGAAGTTATTGACCACAATGCTATTTTTAACCATTTTTTCATTTTCATTAGATTACGCCCAACGGTCTCGGCTATGATTTCGTTGTGTTGAAAATTCCAGCGGAATTTTCGACCGTAGAAATCCAGCCGTTTAAAGTTAAACTAATTTTGAGAATAGGTGAGTAGTAGCAATGAACTATAGCCGTTGTTAGGCTCAGTAATTTATTCTTTAAATTGTTCTAGTAATGCCAAACTACGGACAAGGGCTGTCATATGCATGTTTTTATTTGTCTCATTCTTTTTTGCACTAAAAAAAGCAATAACCAATCTTTTTGTTGGTGATATGTAAAGACCCTGACCTCCAAACCCAGTTTTAAGGAAGTCGCCATCTTCAAAAATCACATCCCAATGATAGCTCTGAAAATCTGCGCCTTGTCCTTCATAATAATGTTTCCTCAAATGCTGATCCGTTCCTCCTTCAGATCTAAATAATGCTCTATCTCCGGTATGAATTTGATTTAAATATCGTGCCGATGCTATTTTTGTAGTAGCGTCATCTGTAAAGGCCAGTCCATATCTGGCAAGATCTCTTAAGCGCATTAGCATTGGACCGTAACTTCCAGCAACACCAGTACTGGATAGCGTTACCCTTGCATCATCTTCAGCTCCGATTCTTGTCCATATATAGTCCTGAACCAACTCATGAAAAGGTTTAGAAGAAACTCTTTCAGCAATGGTAGTCAGAATAACAGAATTGGCGGAAGTATAATCGAAGGTTTGCCCAGCGGATTCAATTTGTCCTGAATTAGCCAATAATTCAATTAAGCTTTCTTCAAATCCAGGATTTGGCTCTGTATAAACCGCAGAATGCTGCAGCAATTTATAAAAACAATGGTTTGGGTCAGTAAAGGATCCCTTATCGCTTTCTCTGCAGTTGATTCCTGAGGTCATCCTTAACAAATTTTCAATAGTTACATTTGCCAATGGCTTATCCTTAAACTCTGTAATATGCTTCCCAATCGGATCTTGTTCGTTAAGTTTTCCTTCATCTGCCAAATGTGCTATTACGGTTCCTAAAAATGTTTTACTCACAGAACCAAGAAAATGCTTGTCAGAAGGTTCCATTTCAGGATACCCTTCATAAACCACTTGTCCTTTGTGAAGAACAATTACACCATTAATTTGTTTTTCATCGCAAATTTGGTCAAGTGACGTTTCCTTTTCAAAATAGGCGCTGGTGAGAATCTCTTGACCGAGGGTATGACTGATATTTTCTGGAAGCTTTATTGTTTTTGTATTTCCTTTTTCTATCAGAACAGTAGGAATATAGTTTTCCATATGGCTAAATACTTCTGTTATCTGAGGTCCTCTTCCAATAAGCGATTCAGGAATTGTAAAGTTTATTTTTTGGTCTTTTGATGTGGGAATTTTTCTTGATTCTACCGCTAATACAATTTTTTCTTCTAAGGTAGGCTCTTTGACTTGTTTTTTGCATCCAACGAATAGAAGCAAACTTAGAGTGATAAGTACCTTTAATGACAGTTTGTTGGTTATCATATTTAATCGCGTTTATATTAACCCTTTAGATGGTAACACATCTACTTTAAGGACGGGAGGGCGAAGCACGTAGTAATTAAAGTTCGCCTTTGGCGAATGTGTTACCATCGGTTTGGCTATGAGTAGTTGCGTGGGTTAGCATTTAACTTTGCAAGTACACACCAAACTGAAAACCCGCACGGATTTTCATAAGTAGGCGAGAACAAGCAATTACTTATAGCCATTGTTGGACACAGTTTATTTCTCATTTTCTTCAAGTCTTAAAAACCTTGCAGCATTATTGTAAAAGATATCAGCTTTTTGCTCATAACTTAAAAATGGCGTTTCATTAATTATTTCAATCGAATGTGAAATAAAATCAGGCCAGATAATCATATCAGAACCAAACATAATACGTTTGCCAAATCCAGCTGAAATAATTTTTTTAAGATGATATTCATAAAAATATTCTTTAGGATAATTCCATTGGATTCCACCAAGGTCAATATATAACTGCGGATAGTGATATAGCATAGTAATCAATTCATCAATAAAAGGGTCTGCATAGTGCATTATTGAAACACGTAACTTTGGAAATTTTCGTAAGACGTCTTCCAATGCCAACGGATTGGATAATTTCGCACGATACTCGGGTTCCCAATAATACATAATGCCAGGAAGTCCACTACCTAGATGTATGGCAACAGGTATGTCTAATTCTTCTGCCAGTTTGTAATATGGAAACATTCTTGGGTCATTTGGTGCTATATTTCCATATTGATTTGAAATTTCTCCGATTATTTTAATATCATTTTCCAAAATAAGCGTACGCATTTGTTCAGCTGAAATACTGTCTCTGCCAACACGGAATTGTATACCTGATATAATATTATTGGGCATTATTGATTTAAACACACGAACATTCTCAATTGATCCGCTTGCCACGGCTATCACTTTGTTTTTAGTTAATTTACTTTCAACTTGATTTATATAATCTTCATAGTTTTTTGGTGACCAAAAAGGATTGTCACATCTAGGATTAGCAAATAAGTCGTCCCATACATCATTAAAATCTTGTCGTGTATCATAATATGGAAGCATAGTTGAAACAGGTGTGCAAAATCCCATTTTTACTGGTGGGATATCATCCTTACCATCTGCGTGCAAATGCATATCGATTATTGGTCCCTCGTAAGTTTCACTTTCCAATGAAGCCTTTTGTCTTGCTTCATCATTGTTGCAACCGAAAAGGATTATCATTACAAGAAATGATTTGAATAGTCTCATATTTTTTTAATTGTGCCCAACGGTTCGTATAACCGTCAGTTACGGGTTTATATGCGTTAATTTTCGGTTTAGGACTGACGTTAGCAATTCCGAGTGGATTCGGTCGTAGTCGAATCCGCCGTAATTGCGGTTATACATTGTTGGCATTTCGTTGTTTTTATTCATACATTTAATTGTTCGGCTTAATTCAGTTTTTCTATTTTTCAGAGGTTGAGCGAATTCGGTCAGCAAATTATTCCACAAATTTTTTTAATTCAGATTGAGTAAGATTCCGAGTTTTTAATTCAGATTTCAATTCCGCAAACGAGTTAAAAAGTCCAGCGTAATTTTATTCTAAATTCAAACAATATTCTAATTAGAAAATACTGCGCCAAAGTGTTGTCCCCAATGCATAATTCGTTCGTCTATTTGTTCTAAAGTCGGACGAGAATAAATTCCGTATACACAGATAATTAACAATACAATAATGATAATTAATAGTATTGTATTCAAATTTGATTTTTTCATATTTTTTGTTTTTGAGTTCGTTCGTCATTGAATGCCAACGGTTGGTGTATGGTTTGTTGCTCAACACAAAGTTAGCTAAAATAGACAGGCTATAGTTCAGCCGCGAGGATTTTCCGATTAGGAAAATCAGAAGCAATGAACTATACACTATGTTGTGCATAGTATTTTTTATTCCGATTCCCATTTTTCAGTTCTTTTTTGTTGGTCATTTTGGGTTAAGTAGTGAATAGCAATTAATAACTGAATATTCACGTTGCTTAAATCAAAATCAGTTGGATATTCGTAAATTCTTGATTGTAATATTAAGCTCGATTCAAAATCTCCAGTGCCAATTACTCTATCGGCATATTCTTTGAGTTCTTTATTGTTCTTCCCAAGTTCAGCTAAAAAATTTTGGTACTTGCCCTTATACTTTGAACCAAGACTTCTTAATTCCAAACCAGTGTCTGGATAAGTTTCTTTTCCAAATTCCCAAATTTCCTCAAATGTAGATTTTGAAATCGAATTATATAATTCCTTTTGTTTATCAAAATCCACGTTGTCCAAAATAGATTGCCAGCCATATTCCAATAAAGCAGGTAACATTTCGGTAAAACAGGTTTCGAAATCAGAACTTTTGTTTGCACATATTTGACTTTTAAAAAATTCCGTTATTTTCTGCAAGTCATTAATTTGGTCTTTGGAAAAGTGGTTTTGTAATTCAGTTGTTGTAAACTTTGATGCGCAAGATAAATTCAACAGCAAAACACTTATTATTAATGCTCTCAAATATTTTTTCATATTATGCACAACGGTCTCGTATAACCGTCAGTTACGAGTTAATATGCTTTAGTTTTCGGTTTAGCATTGACTTTAGTAATTTCGAGTGGATTCGGACGTAGTCGAATCCGCCGTAATTGCGGTTATACATTGTTGTGGTTAGTGTATTATTTTACAACTCCTCCAATATAAAGCCATCGTTCTCCTTCCTTTATATAGTAATCACTAACCAAATAATCTTCAGTCCAAACTTGACCATTGTCTCTTTTAAAATCATCTTCTTGGAAATCATCACCTATCCATTCTAATGTTTCCTTAACTTTATAATGCGCTACACTTAAATTTGCTTCAGTAAAAAATTGTATTTCTCTTTTCTCAATCTGAATATCATTTATTTGCATATCTGTAAAAGTCCAATCACCGATAAATGTTTCTTTTGTTTGAAGAGTGTCATTTTTCCAGCGTCTAAAATTTGGATGATATATCTTAAGTTGTCCATTTTTATCACGCTCTTTCCAAGTGGTCATCCGTTTTTCGACTGTCGTCCAAACCTCTTCTGTAACATCGGATGACTCTTTTTGACATGAAATTAAATTCAGCATGAACACACCAATTAGAATCAAGTAGATATTTTGGGTTTTTATTTTCATAATATTATCACAGTTTACAAATTAACCACAACGCCCTGCTAAACGCAGTTCCGTATTGCGAATGAAAAGATAATAAATTCTGTAGCAATAATTGGAGAAAAGGACTTCCTTATACTCTCTA
>NZ_JAIUJR010000023.1 GCF_020166335.1 Winogradskyella alexanderae
TGGTTTAGCGCTCTGTTGTGAACAATTTACTTTAAGATGCACTGTCAGCGAAGCTGCGCAGATTAAAGTTCGCCCTGGGCGAATTGTTCACAACGGTCTCGGCTATGAGTAGTTGCGTGGGTTAGCAATTAACTTTGCTAGTACGCACCAAACTGAAAATCTGCGAGGATTTTCAGAAGAAGGCGAGAACAAGCAATTACTTATAGCCATTGTTGTGGTTAGTGTTTTTTCGTTATTTACTCAATTTTAATATTCTAAATGCTCCTTGAATTACCAAAACAAAAACGATTGTTCCGATAATCAAATCTGGTTTGCTTGAACTCAACCAATTTACCAAAAGTCCAGCTATAATTACTCCCAAATTGATAATCACATCGTTCGAAGTGAAAATCATACTTGCTTTCATATGAGCTTCTTCTTTGCTCTTTGACTTTTGCAAAATGTAAAGACAAATTCCGTTTGCAATAAGTGCAAAAATCGAAACGATAATCATTGTCGAAAAATCGGGAAGTTTCTCGTCTCCTAAAAACCTCCTTAAAACTTCCACAAATCCAATAAGCGCAAGTGTTATTTGAAAATATCCAGCAAGTTTTGCAATCAGTTTTTTTCTTATCAAAGTTCCGCCAACAGCAAACAAACTAATTCCGTAAACAAAACTGTCCGCAAGCATATCTAAACTGTCGGCAACAAGTCCCATTGATTTTGAGATTATTCCAGTTGTCATTTCGATTAGGAAAAACACAAAATTTATGGCAAGCACAGACCAAAGTAGGTTTTTCTGATTTTCATTTTCTTTAAATTCCGTTCGGTCAGTTTGTGCAGTCGAGATTTTCTTTCCGCCTAAATTCAGTTCGATAATCGCCTTTTCGATTTGGTCAATTTCTCCGCTGTGAAAAACGATCAATTTTCGGTTGGGAATGTCAAAGTCCAAATTCGCAATACTTGAGATTCCGTCTAATTTCATTCGGATTAGATTTTCCTCGGAAGGACAATCCATGTTTGTAATCTCAAATATCGTTTTGTTCATTCAATTTCTCGGTTTTTGGACATTAACCACAACGGTCTCGTATAACCGTCAGTTACGGGATTAAAGTTAATGTTTTTCGGTTAAGCACTGACGCTCGCAATTCCGAGTGGATTCGGACGTAGTCGAATCCGCCGTAATTGCGGTTATACATTGTTGTGCATAGTGTTTTTTATTCATTCCGTTTATAATTTAGACCAGTTTTAAATCCACTATAAGCCAAGAAAATCAGCAGTAATATTTGGGTGTAAAAAAGAACACTCGATAAAATTCCGAAACTATTTTCTTTTGGTTTAATTTCTTGTTCAATTTGTTCTATTCCGTCGCCAGCACTCAAAGGTGGATAAATAGTCCAACCAGAAGTTTGTTGAATAAAATTCTCCACAATTGTGCTAATTCCGTTCAGGATTATTATGAGAAGAATTGTCGAAATCATTAAAATCAGATTTGCAGTCAGATTTTTAAAATTCCTGCGTAATGTTCGGATAAGGTAAATTCCGAAAAACACTAAAACGCCGAGTAAAAGGATGAAATGAAAATTGGCAATTACGAAATAAGTGTCGTGAACATTTATGTCCAGAGTTGAGTCAGACTTCAGTCCATCAATTCCGAAAATCAGCGTGTTTAAAATCAACACGAGAATTGTCGTTCCAATCAGCCAAAATATTTCTTTTTTTCTCAAATTTTAATTCAAATTACGGGTTTTGGAACATTATGCACAACGGTCTCGGCTATGATTTCGTTGTGGAATCATCCGCAGGATTATTCCGCAGAAATCCAGTCGTTAGATTAATACATTTATTTTGGTGTGGCACAAAACCACAATGAATTATAGCCATTGTTAGCACCAGTAATTTATTTCAATTTCGTATTTATATTTTTTAGCTTATTCGCAAATTCCTTCTTTCTCAATTCTTTTTTTCTTTTGTCAACTGCCTCATCTAATGAAAAATAGATAATAGTCTTTACAATCGGCAGGTATTCTCTGCATTCCTTTTCCTGTAATTCGTGAATTCCTTTACTCAAAGTGCTGTATATGTGTGAATTCTCATTAAAATAATCCGGAAGATATTCTTTGATATAATCAATTTTATCCTCCATTCTTTTCTTGCGGAATTCAACTTCCGATATTTTATTCTTAATATCAGTATCAGTGAAGGTTTGTATAATTATATTTTCAAAGATTCTTCGTAAATAAAGAAATGCACCAATTGCATATCCGTAAGATTCAAGTTGGGACGCTTTAGCAAGCTCACTTATATTTTCTTTGGATAGAACATCCTCATATTTATTAAAGCCATCCTTGACAGAATCATATTTTGATGGGTATTCTGCTATTTTTATTATTTCCTCTCCGTCTACTAAAAATCCGTACAAGATTTTGTGCTGTGAGTCCAAACTACATCTAAAGGTTTTATAAAGAGTAGGTTCATTGCGCACTAATTGAGGTGGAAATTGCATATTAGGAACTCTTGGCGCATCTCGATAGACTTTATCTGGCGTAAAAACCCTTTTGTCTTTACATTTTGTGCAATAAAGCTCAACTCTTTCGCTAAAGTGTGTTATAAGATATTCTAAAGTATATTCCTTTTCTTCTCCATCCTCATCAATCAAAACTGTGTTTTTCAATTTTTGATAAAGAGTTGAGTCGAAAATTATCTTATGTAAATTCATATTTAGTTTTTCTTATTGGTGCTAACGGTCTCGGCTATGATTTCGTTGCGTTGAAAATTCCAGAGGAATTTTCGACCGTAGAAATCCAGCCGTTTAAAGTTAAACTAATTTTGGGAATAGGCGAGTAGTAGCAATGAATTATAGCCATTGTTGTAGCTAGTTTTTTTAATTAATGATTTCTTTGTTCCGTAATTATCCGTTTATAGGTTTTTTCCAATAATTCAGATAGTTTTACATTCTCTACTTTTATTTTAGATAACATCTTCTTATACAAAGAAATATTCTCTTCATTGTGTTCGGGATGTATTTCGTCAAATATGAAATAAAATATACTTTCTATTTGTTTATCGGTTAACCTTTCCAGTTTTTCACAAGCAATTTTTGTGTCGGATAAAAAGCGTTCATAAATTTCAAAACCTGCTCTTAAATAATCAGCTCCATATTCACCTCCAATACAAATGTTAAAATACTTATCGTAATATACATCTTTGTCATAATAGTCCATTTTACTTAAATATTTAACCCAAGGATTTGGAATAAGGATTTTGGAAATATAACCTTCCTTGTATTTGTTTTTTTCCCGTTCTTGGACTTTTTTGACTGCATCTATATACATTGCATCACTCATTTCTGAATGACTATTTGGAAGTAATTCAAAAAATAATTTCTCTAATTCTTTCTTTTTTTCCCCATCGCTTTTGAGAACTTTGTCAAAATATAGGTTAATCGAATCAACTCTAGATTCAGTCACGCTTAAATTGGAAAAATCGATATCAATTTGACTTGAACATAAATTGTATATTAAAAAAAATAGAATTGATAGTTTATTTTTCATTAGGTTTTTCAAATTAGCTACAACGGTCTCTGCTATGATTTCATTGCGGTTAGCAGTTTGCGAAGCGTTGCTAGTTTTTTCCACACGTGCGAAGCAAACAGCGTAACGAAATTATTAAATATCTGTTTAAGTATTAAATGTAGGAAAAATTATTCTTGTTAGCCAACAGTAGCAATTAGACGAGCGTAGCAAACTGGTGTAAGCAATTATAGCCATCGTTGTAGGCAGTTTTTATTCGACTTTTAGTTTATGATATTTCACTTTTCCGTATTTGACAAATTCAAATACTATTAATTGAGAATTATTTGTTCCTAAATGACCATATAAAGCATTTTCTTCTTTTCGTAATACTCCCTTTAAAATCATTTCCATACTAACTCCACAACCTTGCATTTTGTCAAACCTTTTATCTAATTCTGGTGTAAATTCTACTGCGTTTAGATTCAAGTCCATATCAAACAGGTTATAACAATTATCTTTCTCAATTAGGTTAAATGAGGAATATTCCATACAATTTGAATAAATTCCGCTAATTACAACAGTATCATTAATGCGATTATTAAGTTCACACGCTTTTGTTATAACTTTTTCATTTTGGTAAAAGATAATTTTGGAATTGCACGAAATGAAAATTGTAATAAACAAAATTCCTATTGTTACAGTATTTATAAGGCTCTTTTTCAAATTAGCTACAACGGTTTTGGCTATGGTTTCGTTACGGAATGGTACGCGAGTATCATTCCGCCGTAACCATAAATTTAGCAAAAAGGCTCGAAATTCCGATTAG
>NZ_JAIUJR010000024.1 GCF_020166335.1 Winogradskyella alexanderae
GGTTTAGCAGGGCGTTAGAGCACATAAGCTTGTGGGGCGGGAGTTCGCAGAACGTAGCAACACAAGTCAGCTTTAGCTGAATGTGCTCTAACGGTCTCGGCTATGAGTAGTTGTGTGGTTTAGCACTTAACTTTGCAAGTACACACCAAACTGAAAATCCGTGAGACACGAGCACGCAGTGCGAACTGTGCGTCAGCAAATTTTCAGAAGTAGGCGAGAACAAGCAATTACTTATAGCCAATGTTGTGCAACGTTTTATATTAATCTGTGATTCTTTTTTTATTAATAACAAAATCTTCCTTTTTAGGCATGTAGTCCTTTTTAATTTCTCCATTTACAATAATTTCATCAAAATAAAGTTCTGCTCCGATAGTATTAAACAAATCGTTCGTATTTTGAAGTTGAAAATGCAGATGAGCTTGAGTCGTGTTGCCAGAATTCCCGCATTTAGCTATAACCTGACCTTGCTTAACCCAATCTCCTTCTTTAAATAGAATTGAGTTCATCTTAATATGTGCGAACAACAAATATTCTTTTCGCTCTGTTTCTAGAATGATCGTATTTCCCGTTATGTCTGCCCTATTTACCTCGCCTGGTACATTGTCCTTAATTCCATCAATCACTTTTACAACTTTCGCGTCACAAGGGGCAATGATATCTCTTCCAAAAACAAAATAGCTTTCATTTTTTGTTGAGTCTCCTTTATACGGTGCACCATTTGCAACCATTAATATGTCTAAGGCATATTGCTGATTCAGATCTGTCATATGGTAATTTACATCTTCGGTTTTTCCACCCCAATAAACAAAGGCCTCTTCTTTAAATGGAAAAATCATTTTGGTTGCATTTCTTTTTAATACAGAGGAATTCTCAAAGCTATTTCGAGGTATAAACAATCCAGTAATTTGATTCTTTTTGTTTAAGGAAAATGAAATATCAACAACTGCCTTTTCAAAGGTAGTTCGGTATACATGAGCCGAATTGTTTATGTCATAAAATCTCATTGTTTTTATCATGCCAAAATTGGATCTAACTGTATTCATAAAATCAGTCATTTTTCCTTTCGGTATGAGACTCTCCATTGCCTCATCTAGCATACTATGAATACCATCATAATTCAACTTATTATATTCCGATTGGAATTTGACAGCAACTTCTTCATAGTTTTTCTGTTCGCTCTGTGAGAAACAGAATGAAATAGTCATCATAAAAACACTTAGTATTACGTATTTCATAAAGTTCTTGAATATTTCACAATAACAGTTATATAATTAAACCTAGTACAGTTTATAATTAAGATTATCAGCGGTTTATTTAGATATTAAAACCTGAAGTAAGGTGAATATATTCTCGACTGGCCTCAGGTATTCTTTACTCATTTATTTTCTCAAATTCAAACTGTATTTCTATATCAGGACTGGAAACAGAAGCATTTAATTTGTTCCCATTCTTCCAATATTTAATCCTATTTGGAAAATCGATTTCTTTATTCTCACAGATAAACTCATTTTCACTATGACCTAATCCGTTAAATGTAACCGATTCAATCTCTTCAGGAACTTTCACAATTATATCCCATTTATTACTCACCTTAATCAATCGAATATTCTCTTGCTTAATGGTATCTCCGTTTTGCATCGTAAATCCAATTCCTGAATATTCCGTCTCATTTATCTTCTCCCAATTTTCAAACGTTGCTTTTCCTTCTTCTTCATTCAATCTTTTCCATTTTCCTAACAACCAGTCAAAATTCTCTATCTGTTCAGTTGATTCAGATTCTTTTTTATCTATTTTTATAATAGTTTTTTCTTTTTTTATCTGATTACACGAGATAAATAAAATTCCGATTATTAAAATTATTATTTGTTTCATTGTTGTTCGTTTTGTTTGTGGCTAATTTTGAATAATAGACCAATTACTCCTAATGTAAGGATAATATGCCCTAAAGTAATGATACTCCTACTATCAAAAATAAATGACCCTAATCCTGTTAAAATTACACCAAATATTACTGCTATTGTTAAAAGGGTCTGTTTTTTTATGAATTTTCCGGCGTGTATTGCCAAACCAAGATAAAATAAAGCCGGTCCTATTGTTATGAACGGAATTCGAATAGATGGTTCATTCATTATTTGATGGGTCAAATTGTCCATTCCCTCATAATCGGTTCCATAACTCCACCATAGAAAATCAATAGTCGCCTGTCCAATCAGGGCGATTGCCCCAAGTGATGTTAGAATTGTTGCTGTATTACTGAATATATTATCGGAAAAAACATAGTTTATGGACAGTGTAAATAATACTCCTAAGAATAGAAGCCAATGAGCATAATCAATGGGTTTTTGAGTTTGGATAAATTCCGTACCTCCAAGTAGCAATAATTGGTTGATAATAAGAAACAATAGTCCAATAACAGTTAATACTTTTAGTTTCATTCGTTCAGGTTATTTATTTTATCAAAATACCATAATTTTACTACTCTAATTTTTATAAATCCTATTCGTTGAATAACCGAATTGGATTTTAAGTAATGTTGCACAACGCCATGCGGATATGGCGAGTTGCGATTGCAAGCAATGCTTGCATTAGCGAAAGTAGCCATTAGACGCAATTTGTTAAATCCGCTGTTGGCAAAAAGGGTACTTCCGTGCCCGTGTGCCCGGAAGCTTTTTAATTATTTACTGTTACTAAATATAGCAAAAGGATATCAAATTGCAGTCGTACTGCATGGCGTTAGGCAAAAATAGCTTGAATAGGAGCGCGATAGCGCGATTTAAGCGGCCGCAGGCATTTTTGCCTAACGGTTTTGGCTATGGTTTCGTTACGGAATGGTACGCGAGTGTCATTCCGCCGTAACCATAAATTTAGCAAAAAGGCTTGAAATTCCGATTAGGAATTTCAGCCGTAATGAACTATAGCCGTTGTTACCAAATGTTATTTATTCTTGATTTCAGTCAAGCGGCCGTTTTCATCAAATTTTGCAGTAATGAAATTTTCTCCGCTTTTAGCTTTTATGAAATTACTCCCAAGTACTATTTCAAACTTTTTGTCAATTAAGTAATTCTTAAGCGCTTCTCTATGATTGACTTCCGTGAAGCTTATAAATTGTGTGAAAACTGAAATTAACTTTTCTGCTGAAGTGTTACTTGGTATAGGAATTCTTTCACTATCGATAGTTACAACTAAATTTCCTCTTCCATAATTTGCTAAATAGTAGCATTTTGCATTAAATAGTCCAGCAGAAATCATTCCTATTTTATGGTCGATTCCCTCAGCATTGTTAATTTGTTTGACAGTTAATTCTGGTATATTCCAATTTTCTCCTAATGACTTTAATTTAAATGATTGTTGTAGTAAATTATCAGGTAAACCACTTTGGGTATTTGCCCAACCCCATAACCAAGAATTGTCAGAAAAGGAAAAAGTTCCAATTATTTGAACTGGAAATACTAGATTTTCACCAAAAGAAATTTCACCTTTGTTTGTATCGAAACTCCAAGAATTTTCTCCTATTAAATCACTGAAAATAAGTTGCTTTTCAAATGAATAGGCTCCGGTTTGTACTAATAATTGATTTAAAGAGGTAGGCTTATCTTTCTCTATAATTCTATAATCTTCAGGACTCTGAGCTTTAGTTTCAATCAATCCCAAGATTGATAACATAATTAAAATATTTCTTTTCATTTTTAATATTTGGTAACGGTTTGGGCTATGGTTTCGTTGCGGAATGGTTCGGCAGAACTATTCCGCCGTAAACCAAAGTTAGCAAATACGCAGGAATTTCCGAGAGGAAATTCCGCCG
>NZ_JAIUJR010000025.1 GCF_020166335.1 Winogradskyella alexanderae
CGGAATTTCCTCTCGGAAATTCCTGCGTATTTGCTAACTTTGGTTTACGGCGGAATAGTTCTGCCGAACCATTCCGCAACGAAACCATAGCCAAACACGTTGTAAACAATTTAAAGATACATTATGATAAATAAAATATCCGACTTTATTTCTGATAAAAACATAATTGATATTGATAAAGAAATCAATCATAGTAATTATTTTGACAATTCAGAAAAACATATTATAAAAATTATAATTGGTTCAGCAGACATTAGAACTGTAACTAAAAATGAAATTAATATTGCTTTGAACGTTCTTGAGGTGGTTTTGACCAAGGATTCTCAACACCACGAAACTTATAAGAAGCGTTATGGAACTCTTTCAGAGCGTCTGAAAAATCTTTAACTGACTTTAAGAATAATTCTTTGTCTTTTACACCATACTCAAAATTATCATCATTATAAAAAAAGACACGACATGAAATCAAAGCATCTAAGACCAAACCAATTTTACCAACGCAATCATTGTGAGCATCTTTTGACTCTAAAAACAATTTTAAAGAATCTGACATAAAAAAACTGTTTACAACAATGGCTATAATTCATTGCTTTTTAAAGCATTTTTTGAATATACAAACCATAATTAATTATTCGTTGCTACTTTTTTTGTAACAGCTTAAACTACGCAACGAAATCATAGCCTAAGCCGTTACCACACATTTAAGAGCAACATTGAGAAACTGGAAAGACATAGAATGGATATTTGAAAAGGATGGAGCCTTAAGAGATATTTATGTTCAAAACGCAACAATTTCGGATTGGAAAAAAGTGGTTGACTTATTGAACTCTGACTACAAATTGACCTTTGGAGTTTATGAAGATAATTTGACTGACAAAATTGACTTCGGATATGTGAAAACAATGTTTGCGGACGAAACTGGCGAACTGGAAACCAAATCTGCGACAATTGATTTGGACGGAATTGTTGTCAAGTGCTACTTTTTTCTTATTGACCAAATCGAGTTTGACATTAATCCTTCTGAAATACACTCGGAATTGGAATTGAAAAAGGTAACGGATTTTATGAAGACAATGAGTGCGGAATTAGGAAAACAAATAACGCTTTGTGGAGAAAATCAACCTGAATTTCCATTAATAAAAATTGACTCTAAAAACGGAATTGAAAAAATCCTGACTGAAAAAGATGCTAAAAGCTTATGGAAAAAATCAGACCAAAAAGTTAGCGGATTTACCAAACTCAAATCGACAATAATTATGAAGTACTTTCCGAAATTATTTGAGAAGAAAATATTGGAAAGTGCGAATAAAGAATATAAATCAACACCGAAAGAAAAAAACGTGTGGTAACAATGTATAACCGCAATTACGGCGGATTCGACTACGTCCGAATCCACTCGGAATTGCTAACGTCTGTGCTAAACCGAAAATCATTAACTTTAATCCCGTAACTGACGGTTATACGAGACCGTTGGCAACCATTTAAAAAAACACTTTAAATAATGTTAGATATAGATAAAATACCAAAACATTTAAAAACACTTTTGATAAATTCTGTTTTACTTCCATTTTGGTATATATCTATATATATTTTTCATCATGAATTTTATAAAAATGATGACTTTTTAATTATAGCTTCTGTTTGTATTGGGTTAACAATAGTTTCATCTTTATTGACTTCAATTATATTGACACGCTCTGAAAAAGACACAAACATATTGGAAGAAAATGTAGTAATACCTACAGTTGCGATACAAGTAATATTATTGTCATTAATAATATTTTTAGGCTATTTATTTAAAGTGTTTTTTGGTAAAATATTTCATTTCTATGGTTTTTTATTGACTTATTTCGGAATAATTATATCGATATTATTTCTTGATTTGATTAGTGGAAAAAATAATCCTGAAAAAAAATAAACATTACCGACATAACTAAAACTAACATAAAAAAACAATATACCAGATATAATAAAAAACGGTTGCCAACAACGTATATAAAAAATTGCTTCATTATGTTTAATATTTTAAATATCATCTTATTAAATTCATTTAGTTATTAATCGGAAAGCACAAGCGTTTTTACACGCAACTTTCCATATACAAAACCGTTAGCCACCATTATGAAAAACATACTGATATTAATAATAATCGCATCATTTCTTTCTTGTTCAGATGAAAAAAAAGTTGCTGAAATCGGAAAAAAGATTCCTGATTATTCATTCAACGAAATATTGAATAAGGACAAGGAGCCTTTTAACCTAAATAATCGAGACAAACCAATAATTATCGAATTTTGGGCTACTTGGTGTTCGCCTTGTATTCCAGCAATGAAAAAGTTGGAGAATTACCAAGAAAAATTTGATAATGACATTGAAATAATAACGGTCTCAACTGATAATAGAAAAAATCTAAACAGATATATTGAAAATACGCAAACAAGTTTGAGAGTCGCTTTCGATACTACTCATCTCAAAATATTCAACTACAAGTATATTCCGCACGCTATTCTAATTGATAAAAATGGAATAGTCCAAGCCATTACAACACCAGACAAAATTACTGAAGAAACAATAAATGATTTAATTAAGGGAAAGCCAATTAAACTTGAAGAAACAGAAGTTGCTACTTCTAACTTTAGTTTGAATAAAGAATTTAAGAACAATAATTATCAATACAAACTTACCTCGGAAAACAAAAACTTAGGGTTTAAAAATGAAATAAAACGAGATGAAAACGGTGAGCCAATTTCATTGGATTTTCGGAATGTATCAATCTATCGATTAATGACAGATATTTATGGACTTTCCTCTGCCGCAAGAATTTATACAGTGAAAGAGCTTCCTTCAAATAAATACTGTTTTAATTTGGAACAAAAAGAAAACTATAAAAAAGGTTTACTTGAGAATGCTAAAGAAATTTTAAATAAGAACTTGGCTGTTAGAGCAGATTTGGTAGAAAAAGAAGTCGATTCTGCTTATGTTTTAGAAATTGTAGATAAAAGTAAGTTGCCAGAAAAGTCAAACGAGGAAAAATATACTCGCGAATTTCGTGGACCTTTTTATTCTGGAAAAAAATTGACTTCGTACAATCTTATTGAATATCTTGAAAATGAAGTACAAAAACCAATAAAAGATAAAACACAATTAGATTACGAATTTGATATCGAATTGAATTGGAGTTACGAAGATGGTTTTTCATTAAACAGAGAACTTGAAAAACACGGATTTAGAATAAATATATCCGAACAGCCAGAGAAAATAAAGATGTTGAAATTGAGCAAAAATAACGGTGGCTAACAATGGCTATAAGTAATTGCTTGTTCTCGCCTACTTCTGAAAATCCTCGCGGATTTTCAGTTTGGTGTATACTTGCAAAGTTAACCGCTAAACCACGCAACTACTCATAGCCGAAACCGTTGTGAACAATTCGCCCAGGGCGAACTTTAATCTGCGCAGCTTCGCTGACAGTGCACCTTAAAGTAAATTGTTCACAACAGAGCGCTAAACCAAATTGCACCTATCCCTTAACACAAAATATCGCCCTAGGACGGGCTTCGAGCCAAAACAG
>NZ_JAIUJR010000026.1 GCF_020166335.1 Winogradskyella alexanderae
AGAGAGTATAAGGAAGACCTATTCTCTAATTATTGCTAAGGAATTTATTATCTTTTCATTCTCAAAGCAGAACTACGTTTAACCCTTGAGTTGGCGGTAATTAAGAAGAATGAAACAATGAAACAAATATTCCTTGCATTAATCACCGTATTGGCGTTATCATTAAGTTCTTGTGTTCAGCATCAAGAGAAGGAATTGAAAGATTCTAAAGAAATCTTTGGCCCCAGAATTATTGCAATTAATTATGATAGTTTATATCATTTGGAAAAACCGCCTGCTTACAAGCCCTTTCCAATGTATGGGGCTTTTTTATTTGGGGTAGCAACTCAAAACTTACCAATGGTATATAACCCAAAACTCTCTCTTCCAGAAAATATCAAAAAATCAACAGATGTTATTTATAAAAAAACTGATGGGTTATCACTCGGTGTGGATATATATTCAAATAAAACTGATAAATCATCGAACCCGCTAATACTAATAATTCATGGTGGTTATTGGAAAGCAGGTGATAAAGGAGAGTTCTACACGCAGCGTGCAATAGAATTTGTTGAAATGGGTTACACCGTTGCATCAATAAATTATCGGTTATCAACAAATCACAAATTTCCAGCCAACATCGAAGACTTAAGAGATGGCATTTTATTCTTAATCGAACATGCAAAGGAGTATAATATAGATCCTAGTCAAATTATGACTTATGGAATTTCCGCTGGTGGTCATCTAGCGGCTTTTATGACACTAGCGGCTAACTCTGATAGAGAATATGTAAAAGGTTTAAATCCATCTTCATTTAAAGGCGCAATTTCATTGTATGGAATACATGATATGAGTTTGACAATTCAAAGAGAACATCCCTTTACTGAATTATACATTGGAACATCTTATGATGTAGACACTACCAATTATATTGATGCTTCAACAACCCAACATGTAGACCAAAATGATCCGCCAATTTTATTAATACATGGTTCGCTTGATGGTTCTGTATCTGTAAAAAATTCTGATAATTTGGCGCAAGTACTAGAATCAAAAAAAGTCCCCTATGTCTATGACAGAATTGAAGGATGGCCTCATGTGATGGATTTTTTCTCGCCAATTGGAGAAAGAACACTCTGGCAAATTCATGATTTTCTTCAAGAATATATGCCTTCCGAAGAATTAAAAAATAAAAAATGAATAACTACCGCCAACAATGTATATAGCGCATAGAAACGCACCATATTCTCAACGATGCTAACACATTATTCATTACATTTTTATATTATTAAATAGGTATTCATCTGTTCGCTGCGCTCGGGTCGCCAAAGGCGAACTTCAATCTGAGCTGCTACACAGACAATGCATCTTAAAGTAGATGTGTTATCATCTCAAGGGTTAAACCAAATTACTATAACAGCTATACCTCAGACAATCGCCTTCGACGGACTTCGAGCCTAAACGTGCGACATCGTCGGTTAAAAGTAATTTAGTTCACGAAACTTCTAATGTGATAAATAGGTATTCATGAATGCTTCGCATTTGGCTCTGCTCCTCGAATTCCCAATCTAATAAATTCCACAATTTACACTTCGCTACGCGAAGCTAATTGACGATCAATAATTAGAGCGTATAAGGAAGACCTATTCTCTAATTATTGCTAAGGAATTTATTATCTTTTCATTCTCAAAGCAGAACTGCGTTTAACGCTCTGTTGTGCTTAATATACTATTTATGAGTAAAAGATTTATAATTCTACTTTCCATCACTTTATCATTATTGTTCACCAAGTGTGATTCATTTCGAACAGATAAAAGTTCAATTTCCAATGAAATTATTCTAGAAAAGGAAAATGATACACTTAATTTGCTGACCGATATCAATCCTCTGCTAGAAGACGGAGATATCAATGCAGTAATTGAGATTCCTGCGGGTACTATAGATAAGTGGGAGTTAAATAAATCAACAGGACAGATACAATGGGAATTAATTGACAATAAACCTCGAAGAATAAATTATATTGGCTATCCAGGTAACTATGGGATGATTCCTATGACTTTATTGTCAAAAGAAAAAGGCGGGGATGGTGATCCGTTAGACATACTCGTTCTTGGCCCTCCTGGCGAAAGAAATCAAATATTAAAAAGTAAAATAATAGGCGTATTGTACTTACGAGATAGAAGCGAGCAAGATGATAAATTAATTGCTGTTTCAAATGATTCGCCAATGTATGAAGTTAACAGTATAGATGAACTAAATGATAATTACAAAGGTATTACTGAAATAGTGGAATTATGGTTTGAAAACTATAAAGGACCAGGGGAAATTGAATTAAATGGGTACGGAAACAAAAAAGCTGCAATTGACATACTTACTAAGGCAATTAATGAATATCAATTAAATAATACTAAGCACAACATAAAATAAATGGCATTAAAACGACCCTTTATTCGAGTCGTTGGCTACAATTTGGAAATGATTCGTTTTTGGTGTATATTTACATCAAACATTTAAACTATGTCAAGACAAAGTATATCATTTACAAAGCCGAACGATGAATGGTTAAAAGCACAAGTGGAAAATAAAGAATATTCAAGCAAAAGCGAATTAGTTAACGATTTGATTAGACAAGCCCGAAAACAGCAAGTTCAAATTGACTGGATTCGAGCTAAAATTGAGAAAGCTGAAAATAGCGGATTTACGAATGACAGCAAAGAAAGTATTTTAGCTCAATCAAAGTCTTTGCTAAATGGCTAAATACAAACTGACAAACGAAGCTAAAAATGACTTGATTCGGATTCATCAATATGGAGTTAAAAAATTCGGAATGACCCAAGCGGACAAATATTTTGAGTCTTTTTTTGAATATTTTGACATCATTGCTGAACGACCTTTTTCCTTTGAATCTGTTGACTATATACAAAAAGGTTACAGACGTTGCGTTTGTGGAGTTGATAGTATTTACTATAAAATCAACGAAAATATTGTTGAAATAATAACAATAGTTGGAAGACAAGATTTGAATGAAAAATTATAATGGTATTAAAAACTGCTGCCAACAATGTATAACAGCAATTTACTCAATAATTTTTATTTTTATTGGCGTTCGTCAGTCGCTAAGCTCTGGTCGGCGGATTCGACTACGTCAGAATCCTATCGGAATTACTAGCGTCGGTGCTTAACCGAAAAATAATAGCTTAAAACCCGTAACGGACGGTTACACGAACCATTGTGAACAATTCGCCCAGGGCTAACTTTAATCTGCGCTGCTATGCAGATAATGCATCTTAAAGTAGATGTGTTATCACCTCAAGGGTTAAACCAAATTACTATAACAGCTATACCTCAGACAATCGCCTTCGACGGGCTTCGAGCCAAAACGTGCGACATCGTCGGTTAAAAGTAATTTAGTTCATGAAACTTCT
>NZ_JAIUJR010000027.1 GCF_020166335.1 Winogradskyella alexanderae
GGTTCGGCAGAACTATTCCGCCGTAAACCAAAGTTAGCAAATACGCAGGAATTTCCGAGAGGAAATTCCGCCGCAATGAACTATAGCCGGTGTTGTAGCACGTTTTTTATTTCTATATTATTTCCGATTCTTTTTTTTAAAAATTCAGATATTTCTAGATAGTCCGATTCAATTAAGTTCATAAAATTCACATAATATTTTTTTTGATTTTTATCGACTATTATTATATCGCTTGATTTTAATTCAAGACTATCAATATTGTCAATTCCGATAGTGTGTTTATTATTTCCATTCACAAAGCTTAATTTATCGTTTTTGTATTCAATTATTCCAGTTGGAACAAATAGAAATCCAGTAATCAGATATAAAACTCCAGTTATAAGTATTGAGTACAAGAGAATTTTTTCAGATTCGATGTTTTTCAAACCAAAGTAGCTAGCAACAATTAAAATAGTTCCGAAAATAAAAGGAAATATTCGGTTATAATCATCGTTGTTCGTTCTTAATCTTAAGATGTTTGTTCTTTTTCCGTTTCTATATTTTAATCTTTCTATTATATCCCAAATAATGATTGGAATCCAAATCAGAAACACAAAATTCCTTAATGGTTTCAGGAACTCAATTCTATCAATAAAAACCATTAAAAGGACTATGCCAATTATCAGAATGTAGGTTAAATATGGATTTCGTTTCTTCATTTCGCAAATGTGCTACAACGGTCTAGGCTATGAGTAGTTGCGTGGTTTAACACTTAACTTTGTAAGTAAACACCAAGCTGAAAATCCGCGAGGATTTTCAGAAGTAGGCTAGAACTAGCAATTACTTATAGCCATTGTTAGCAAAAGTTTTTATTTTATTTAATAATCCTTTCCAATAGGCATATTCTCCTCTTTGAGAGATATAATTGCCTTTACTGTCAATAATCACATAGCCTCCACAAGGATATGGAATAGGATAAAATGTTTTTTCAATCAGACTATTGATATCAGATTTCCAGTCAATTTTATTACCGAATCCTTTTAATCCATCATCCGATTTATACACAAACAATTGTTTTAAATTTTCTATTTTATCAAACTTTCTACGATACTGATTATATTTTGATTTAAAATTTGATTTATATCCATCAGAACTGCATTTGTCATTTCCAGGGTAATAATTTATCAGAAATATGTCATTATCGCTGTACTTCTCATTTTTATAAAATGCATTTTTAATTGAGTCAAGAACCTTTAATTCAATTTCACCTTTTTTGTATCTAACAACTTTTACATTTAAGTAAGCAGAGTCTAATTCAAATCTTAGATTATAATCAAGAGGCTGTTCAGACTTTTTGTCAAACTCAGTTTTTGATATATACTCAAAATCATCATTTACGTAAAGTTCTTTCTTCTGACCAAATGAAATAAAATTACAGAAGCAAATTAGTATTAAAGTTATCGTTATTTTCATTTTGCAAATTTTTGCTAACGGTTTTGGCTATGGTTTCGTTGCGGAATGGTTCGGCAGAACTATTCCGCCGTAAACCGAAGATAGCAAATTTGCGAGGACTTTCCGAAAGGAAAGTCAGAAGCAATGAACTATAGCCAGTGTTGTGCCTAGTTTTTTTTAAATCCAAGAGTATGCAAATCTTAATTCAGTTGATTGTTCATGTTCCTTAATCTTGAATGTCCAAACAGTTTCGTAATATTCTTCTGGTCGGTACTCGGTTTTGTTCTCATACCAGCTATAATTATCATTTTTGAATAATTCCTCAACTAAAGCTCCTACTTGGTCAAGTGAATAACCTTTAAATTTTACGGTAACAATTTCGCCCCATTCTACACATTCCTGTTCGTGTCGAAATGTATGTCCTTCTTCAAATTGAATTATATATCCACAATAAATATCTGAAGTATTCTCATCAATCATCCAATCTGGCTTTTTTATAAAAGTAGAGTCAGGTAATTTATGAAATCGGCTTGTTAGATATTCTAACATTTTGATTTCGGGAGAAATTATTTCCTCGATTTGTTTTTCGGTTGTTACTTCAGTTTGGTCAATTTCAGAACGATTATCCGATGCTTGGTTTTTTACATTCTTTTGACAGCTCAAAAGTGTAAATAACATTAAGATATGTAGTCGAATTATAGTCATTTCAAATTAGGCACAACGGTCTCGGCTATGATTTCGTTGCGAGTGGCAGCGTGGCGAAGCGCCACTCCGGTATGCTTTGGTTTTCTCACCGGTAGCGGAGCGCGCTGCTTGCAGCAAGTGTTCATGCCATGATTTTAGTTTAAATGTAGGAAATAATCTCCAACCGAGTTGGGTAGAAGCAATGAATTATAGGCATTGTTGTGCAACGTTGTTTTTACCACGAATGATAATAATACATAAAGTTTCCATCTTTTTTTAAATAAAGCGTAAACCTTTCTCCCTCAGAATACATGTGTGCTACAGTGGCAACTGAGGTATATTCAATCGAGTTTTCTCTGAAATGCAATTCAGTCAGATTTCGATCTGATAAACCTGTGATAAGTTTTTGCCAAATAGTGTTTCCATTTTTATCCTTGCAAGTAAGGATTGTTTTATCATCAGTCTTTGAGATTGCTAAGATTCCGAATTCTGTAGCCTGGCTTTCTAAAGGTTCTAAATCTAATTTTTCTTCATAATCAATTCCGTAAAATGGTCCATCATCAAAGGTGGCTGTCATTTTTGGCAAGTAATTCACATCCTTTACTTGAGAATAAAAATCAGATCGTAAATAGTCGATTTTTTCGGCGATTGGTTTATTCAATAATTCAGTTGAATCTATTTCTCTGATTTTTAAATAGACAGCTAAAATTTTATCAAAGTATTCAACATTAATTTCATCGGTACAATTCGGATGATATTCTTTTAGCTGATAGACAATTAGAGGAATGATAAAGTTCGTTTTGATTTCAGATTGTTCTCTGTCTTTTGCAAAATCTATTTCCAATAACTCCTTTAATTGTGATTCTTCCCATTTAACTATTTCTGTTTGCTCCAAGCCAAAAAAGTCGAGATATTCTATTTCATAACAATCCACAGAATCTTGTCCAAAAAGTGAAACACCTACAGTTAATAATAAAGTGGTTAAAATTCGATTTTTCATTGTTCGGGAATGTTGCACAACGGTTTTGGCTATGGTTTCGTTGCGGAATGGTTCGGCAGAACTATTCCGCCGTAAACCAAAGTTAGCAAATACGCAGGAATTTCCGAGAGGAAATTCCG
>NZ_JAIUJR010000028.1 GCF_020166335.1 Winogradskyella alexanderae
TTTAGCAGGGCGTTAGAGCACATAAGCTTGTGGGGCGGGAGTTCGCAGAACGTAGCAACACAAGTCAGCTTTAGCTGAATGTGCTCTAACGGTTTTGGCTATGGTTTCGTTACGGAATGGTTCGGCAGAACTATTCCGCCATAACCCAAAGTTAGCAAATACACAGGAATTTCCTATCGAAAATTCCGCCGCAATGAACTATAGCCGTTGTTGTGCTTTCGTTATTCTTGATTCTCTACAATTTTGTTTATTTCAACTAATAATTGTTGACCAATAGATAAAAGTTTTTTGTATTCATTGAATAGACCTCCAACTATGGAGCCTCGTAAATTAGCCCCTTGTATGCTTGGGTGATTAATTATAGCCTTAATTTGGTCTTGATGAGATGCAAAATATTCTTCAACATCAGGCATTCTTAAGATTTGCATTATTTCAGTAAACGCATTTTCTTGAAATCCCAATACTTCCATATTTTCTATGAAATCGTTGAGACTTTTTTCCTGTTTGTTCACAGTATTGTACACCAGGTAGTAATCGTTAATAAGATTTTCAATCTTAGAACCTTGAATCATTCCTAAATAGCCTGAGTTTTTTAAGCCTTCAAATCCACTCGGATTAATTTCCAGATATTGATCATAAAAGACATTGTATTCATCGTGTACAACTGGCAAAAACTCTTTTAGGGTAATTTCATTTTGATGAGATAACTGCACAACTTTTTGGGAGTAAAATTTAACGGAATCCCTAAAAGCAATTATTGCTTCAATTTGTTTTTTGTCACTTTCAATATTATTTCTTATGCTTCTCAAATAACCATGTAATGTTTGTGTTTCTTTTCTATGCGTATCAGCATTGTTAATTTGAAGGGCAATCAAAATTCCAATTACTACAAGAATTATTTCTCCAATTGCATAAATTAGATACTTGCTGAACTTGTTTTCTGATAGTAATTTTTGTCTAATTTTTCTAAAGAATTTTATCATTAGTTAGCTGTTGGTTATAATGTAGCACAACGTTGTTGTGTATGGTTAGTTGCGTGGTTAAGCAACTAATTTAGTAAACAAATACTTGCCAGAGAAAATTCCGAAGGAATTTTCCAAGTTGGCAACGACCAAAGCAATTAATTATACACGGTGTTGTGCTTTCGTTATTTTTTATCTAATTCAATATCAATTTTTTCAACCACCTCATTAATCTTTTTCTTAAGCCCATTTATCCGCTTAAGGAATTTATTGATATTACGATTCAATTCACCCAAATCAGCGAATAGTGAGTCATAGTCTTCAAAATTATAGTCTTCTAATTCTTGGCGAAAATCCAATCGTCTTTCCCATCTAATTTTTGTAGAAATATCATCTAGTTCCTGGCCAAGAAGACTTGCTCTAACATATTCGATATCGTACAAAAACTTTATGTTTGCTAATAATTCTCTATTCTGAATTAATCCCGCTGAATTTTCATTAATCAGGGAGGAGTAGGCTCCGCTACGTGGATAGAACGTACCTGTTTGGTCAGAAAGATCAAAAATTTCGGAAAATTCAATTTCAAATATTTTATCAGATCTTAATTTAACAACAGAGTCTAGGCTGGCATATTCCTTTATTCTTGTATTGTTAAATGGTATGAGAAAATCTAAATATTTTATATCCCATTCAAGGTCGGTCTTTATACCCTCTAAATACACAGCTTCTTTGAGTCTGTTTTTCCTGTCCTCATTCCAATTATTTATCGAGAGTGCAATCAAAATCCCTATTACTACTAAAAGTATTTCTCCAGTGGCATATTTAAAATACTTTCCAGTTTTTCCATCGGAAAGTAAGTTGCGCCTAATTTTTCTAAAGAATTTTATCATTGGTTAGTTGTTGGTTATAATGAAGCACAACGGTCTCGGCTATGGTTTCGTTACGGAATGGTACGCGAGTATCATTCCGCAGTAACCCTAAATTTAGCAAAAAGGCTCGAAATTCCGATTAGGAATTCAACCGCAATGAATTATAGCCGTTGTTAACTGTAGTTTTTATTTTAAACAATCATAAATGAGTCTTCAAGAGGAATTAGCTTTTCTCTCATAAGTGAAGTATCATCAAATATTTTTAAAATATTTTATAACTTTTAAAAATATCTTCCTTCAGATTCAAAGAAGGTTGCTTCAATAAATTTTACATTTGGATGCTGGTAAATTGTCCTCAATAAAGCCTTGTCACATATGTCTGAAGAATGACCAATTATTTGGACATAAATTTCTTTTTCGGTTTCCAACAAACTAAGAACTTGCTTATATCTATTTTGAACGTAAGTATTGAAAAGTTATAAATTATTTTAATAGCGTGTTATCTTTTAAGTTTTGTCATCCTCTATATTCATCTGAATTATTATCTCCATATCCAAAAATTATTGGATTTGAGGGATTTGCTAAATTACCATGTATATTAATCGGTTGTTGTATATTTTCCTCGTCTTTTGATTGCCGTAACCAAAAGATATATTGATTTAGAATTTTAGATTTGCTCTTGACCTCCTCTCGTTAAACTGTAAAATTAAAAACTAAAGAAATCTAAGCAAATAAGGTTTAACTTTAAAATTGAGTATTTAATTCAAATGTTTTATCATCGATTTAGAATGATTGTAGGAGTAGATTAAAATTTAATACTTTTTGGAAAAGGATATACTCAAGTCACAAGCAATGGTATTTAAGTAAAAAGCCAAAACATTATTACTTCAATAATTTGTTGTATTTAGTAATTGGTCAGTTTATTTTATAATCACTTTGCAACTATTTTTTTTATTTTTTGACGTTAGGGTAATAAAATTTAATCCGGTATCAAAATTTTCAGTATTTAACTTAATAGTTTTTGTGTTATCAAGTATAACGGTATTGTCAAGAATTAATCCGTTTAAGCCATTAACCTCAATTAAAATTTCATCTCCTTCCGTAAATGACCTTGCATTTATTGCAATAGTACTTCCTTTTTTAGCAGGATTAGGATACAATAGTGTTTTGTTAGTGGTATTGAAAACCTTTGATAACGAAGATGCCAATTCACCATAAGCTTCAAATTCAACGATATGTACTCCAATATTTGCAGAGTTATAGTTCATATTTACGCGTAAATACCTAGCTGTA
>NZ_JAIUJR010000029.1 GCF_020166335.1 Winogradskyella alexanderae
GGTTCGGCAGAACTATTCCGCCGTAAACCAAAGTTAGCAAATACGCAGGAATTTCCGAGAGGAAATTCCGCCGCAATGAACTATAGCCGGTGTTGCCAGTAGTGTTTTTATTCAGGTTCTTTTTCAAAAGTCAATTTTCTTTCGATTCCGTGTTTGCTTTCTATGATAACTAAATTGTCTTCTTTCAGTTCGCTATATAATGAAATGATGTAGTCTGATTTCCAGAGTTGAATTTTCTCGTCATCAACCATAAATCTATTATAAACTATATTTCCGTTGTTGCCTGTTACTTCGAATTTGTTATTTTTTCTAAAAGTAATCTGAATTGGTTTATTAACTGATTGGTTTAAAAAATCTCGATTTTTGTAAGAGTCCAAATATTCTCTTGGATATTCGTTATTCTTATCAGATTGAATTGCCTCAATTTTCAGCAATCCCCAATTTCCAATTAGTATTTTCTTTATTGAATCCCCAACTATAAATCTATTTAGCGATTCTTGATAACTTCCAATGTTCGGCCAAGGGTCACGTTTGAAAAGTCCGTAATAATTCGTTCCGTTTAATTCAATTGTATTTGAGTCAACCGCAGTTATTTTAAATTTTTCTTCGTTCTCTTTTTTAATTTTATTTCCATCTATTTTCAAATGTTTGTCTAAAACATAGTTTTCGCTCCACCAAGTCGTTCGGTAAAATTGACCTAAACTGTCAATAAAAACGAAATCTCTCCATCGTTCAGTTTCATTCGTCCTTAATGAATCTGAAATCCATTCTCCTTTTAAAAATTCAAGCGTGATTTCACTTTGAGCTTTTGTGGAAGCTGTAAATATCAGAATTAATATGATTGTGATTGCGTGTTTCATTACATTACTGGCAACGGTCTCGGCTATGATTTCGTTGTGGAATCATCCGCAGGATTATTCCGCTGAGAAATCAGCCGTTGATTTATACTTTTATTTTGGTGTGGCACAAAACCACAATGAATTATAGCCATTGTTGGGCTTAGTTATTTTTATTCTCCTTCAAAGAAATCATTGTCAATTTCTTTCACTTCATAGATTGTCTTTACTTGAACGCCTACATTGTATTGATGCATTAAGTCGACCAGTTTAGGTCCATCGATTAGTATAATCGAATGATGAGCTTCTCTTGCTTTCTTAATAGCTGAATCGTCAAATGTTGATGTCGTTATAAATACTCCTTTTGAAGTATCTCCACTCATTGCTCCAATGAAATTCCGAATATCCTTTTCACGCACTTTATTTTCATTATATCTTTTCGCTTGAGTGTAAATCTTTTCAAGACCAAGTTTGTCCTCGTTTATGATTCCATCAATACCACCATCTCCAGATTTCGAAGTTTCAATAAAATCTCCATAACCCATTCTTTTGAGTAAAATCAATATTACTTTTTCAAAGAAATAAGGGTCAAGTTCTTTAAGTTTTTCGAGAAGTTCGGTTTTTACTTCTGTTTCAATTGTCTCGAATCCAGTATCAATCAGGTCTTGTGGTGATGCGTTATCGACATCAACTGTTTCTAATTCGGTTTTGTCTTCTTTTTTACTTTTAACTGAAGAACGATGTTGGATAAAATCAGGGTCATTTTGTAAGTCAGACAACAGCAATTGTCCACTTGCCAAAGCTTGTTTTCCTTTATCTCCGATTTTTACCATTCCTCTTTTTGGATAGAAGACAAACTTTCCCATTTTCAGATACGATTTTCCCCAAAGTATTCGGTCAATCAATGTATTGGCTCCAGTACTTGTTTTTTTATCTAAAAGTTCTTTCGGTAAGTCCGAATAATATTTGTCTCGAACTCTAACTGCTAATTCTCGACTGCTTATCGATTCAATCGAATTAAGCGTTTCCAAAATCGGCATAAAAGTTTCGTGATATTTAGGTAATTCCATTTATTAACTCGGTTGTTTTTTAATTAAGCCCAACGGTCTCGGCTATGAGTAGTTGCGTGGATTAGCACTCAACTTTGCAAATACGCACCAAACTGAAAATCCGCGAGGATTTTCAGAAGTAGGCGAGAACCAGCAATTACTTATAGCCATTGTTGCCATTAGTTTTTTATCCGTTTTTATACCAATCTTTCCATTCCTCATTTTCAGGATAGGTCAGTTCGTAAATTATTCTTTCTTTATCAGTTAGTTTGTCAAAATACTCAAATAGATTGTCAATATGTTCTTCTCCATATCCCATTCTCCAACCAATACTATATCTTTCGATTTCAGGATGAGCTAACCAAGGTGGTAAAACAGAATTTTTAAGAGGTTTAAACTCTCCAATTTTGTTTAAAATATCTCTCGTTTCCATTAAAGCGTAGCCGAGTAAATTCAGCCCGTTCCAAAAATATGGGATTTCAGCATTTTCGTCATTTTGAGCAAGTCCAATTCCCCAAATTTTATCTACAGGACTTGCCTCAACTAAAATTCGGTCATTTGTGTTTTTCAAAAATTCAGATAGTTCTGAATTTTGACCAAACTTGTGGAAATTACCTCTAACTACTATTTCGAATCGATTTTCTTCCCAAATCCTTTGATTAAAGTTTTTTACTTTGCGTCCAAGTTCCTTTACTTTTCCTGCTTTTTTTGATTCGATTATCTCGTTATAAATGTCTTTGTCACCAAACAGTAGAGCTTTTTCAGCCATCATATAATGCTCGGCAGTCAAGAATTTAATTCCGTTAACTTCAAATTCAGATTCATACCACTGACTGAAGCAAGATTTCGTAATTCGGTCAGACTTTTGATGTCCCCAAAATAGAAGGTATTTCAGGTTTTCTCCTGATTCAATTCGTTCAATTATTTTTTCGTTCGTGTAGATCATTCAAATTAATGGCAACGGTTTTGTGTATGGCTCGTTGCGGAAAATCAGCTATGATTTTCCGCCGTAACCGAAAGATAGCAAATTGCAATGAATTCCGATTAGGAATTCAGCCGCA
>NZ_JAIUJR010000002.1 GCF_020166335.1 Winogradskyella alexanderae
GTGGATACTACTGCGCCAACGTTTACTGTTCCTGGTGACCTGACCGTGGAATGTGACGTGGACGTAACGGATCTGTCCATTACCGGTGACGTAACCGACGAAGCGGACAACTGTTCGACTGGACTGGATGCCGTCTACACCGACAGCATTGCTGATGGCGCTTGCGATAACGAATCAATAATCACGCGTACATGGTCTTTGACCGATGCCTGTGACAACAACACGACACTTGTTCAGACCATTACCGTGGTGGATACTACTGCGCCGACTTTTACATCTGATTTGCCAAATGATATTGAAGTAGAATGTGACGCAGTTCCTGATGCAGAAGAATTATTGGCAACAGATAACTGTGGCAATGTAGAAGTAACTTTTGAAGAAATAATTGATAATGGTGCTTGTGTTGGTGATTACATAATCACTAGAACTTGGACTGCTACTGATGCATGTGATAATTCGACTGTACATACGCAAATTATCACAGTACAAGATACTACACCACCAGCATTAGTAACACCTTTTGATGAGAACGTTACAGTTGCATGTGATGATATTCCTGAGGTTCCAGAATTAGTGTTTGAAGACGCCTGCTCAACAGACATTCAAGTAACTTTTGAGGAGGTCTCAACTCAAGCAAACGACTTTGAAGATTATGAAATTATAAGAACCTGGACTGTTGTAGATGATTGTGGAAATGAAGCAATTTTCACTCAAAATGTTATTGTAGAGATAAGTAATGTTATTAATGCATTTGACAGTACGCGTTGTATTCTAGATGCAGAGTTTGACTTATTTGACTTACTATCTGGTGATTTTGATATGAATGGTACATGGAGTGTGGTCTCTGGTAATGCTTCATTGAACGGCAGTTTCTTTGATCCATCATCTGTGGAAGTAGGTATGTATACATTTATGTATTCAATTACTGAAGGACCTTGTCCAAAAGAAGTTGAAGTAAATCTTACAATTGATGACGATTGTGTTGTTTTGGCATGTGGTAAGGACAATGTTGTTATATCGAAAACAGTTACGGCCAATGGCGACAACTATAATGAGTTCTTTACAATAACAGGTGTAGAAGAATGTGGATTTGTAATAGAATTGCAAATTTTCAATAGATGGGGAGCGAAAATATTTGAATCAAATAATTATCAAAATGATTGGAATGGATTCTCTCATAATTCTGCGGTAGGAAGTTCTGGAAAAGTCCCAACAGGAACTTACTACTACGTTATTAATTTAAGAAATAGTGGATTGGAACCTTTTGCTGGTCCTATCTATGTAGCAACAGATAAATAAACTTAACCGATGAAACTGAATAGATTTTTAAGTATTGTAGTTTTCTTACTGGGTATCTCTGCCTCATTTGGACAGCAATTGCCACAGTTTACACAATACATGTTTAATACCATCTCCATAAATCCGGCATATGCAGGAAGTAGGGAAACTTTTAGTGCAGTTGGTTTGCACAGAAGTCAATGGGTTGGTCTAGAAGGTGGTCCTGAAACACAAACCCTCTCCTTTCATTCTCCTTTGCGTAATGAACAGGTTGGATTAGGTCTATCTTTTATTAACGATAAATTAGGGTATGAAAATTTTTCATATATATATGGTGATTTTTCATATACAATTCCGACCGGTGTGAATTCAAAATTAGCATTTGGTATCAAGGGTGGTTTTACTCATTATAGTTTGGATGAAGAACTCTTAAATGATCCATCTGTTGTAAATGATCCATTTTTTAATGATGTTTCAAACCGTTGGAGTCCAAATGTTGGCGCAGGTATTTACTGGCACTCACAAATGTGGTATTTGGGCCTTTCTGCACCAAGGATACTTAATACTGATTATAATAATGGTGGAAGTGGAAATATTGACTATGTCGCCTTGGAGCGTGTTAGTTACTATTTTACTGGTGGTGTTGTCCTTAATTTGAGCGAAACTACTAAGTTAAAACCTTCTGTTTTGTTAAAAGCTACAAATGGTGCACCCTTATCCTTTGATATTTCAGCGAACTTTTTGTTTAATGAAACCTTCTGGATAGGTGGAGGATACAGGATTAATCAATCTGCTGCTGCCATTGGCGGAATCGCAGATTTCCAAGTGTCAAAACAATTAAGGATTGGATATGCCTATGAATACCCAATTTCTGATATTAGACCATATACGAGTGGTACCCACGAAGTACTTCTTATGTTTGAAGTCTTTAAAAGTAAACGAATTAAATCACCAAGATACTTCTAAAAGAATCGCATTATGAAAACACGAATATCAATTCTCATTCTTACGTTAAGTTGTTCGTTATCTTTTGCGCAAAAGAAGTTGGCCGACAAGTTTTTTGAGAATTTTAATTACTATAAAGCTATTGAACTTTATGAAAAAGCAGTTGAAAAAGGTGATAACAGTGCCCATATTTTAACTCGACTAGGTGATGCTTACTACAATAATTCAGAGTCCGATAAAGCCGCTTATTGGTATGGTGAAGCGTTGAAAGAACATAAGCAAATTGAACCAGAGTACATATTTAAATATATACAATCCCTTCGAAGCATTGGTAATTACGATGAGGCAGATAAATGGTTTAAAGAACTTAGTCTTATTCAACAAGGTGACAGCAGATTAAAAGGTTATAACCCAGATGAAGTAGACCTTTACAATATGCTAACAACAAAGTACGAAGTTGTTGTAAATGTTGAAAATGTACCATTTAATTCTGAAAATTCAGATTTTGGTGCTTATATAAAAGATAATGTTTTATACTTTGCCTCAGCAAGAAGCGATAATGGTGAAGTATACAGCTGGAATAAGGAACCTTTTTTAGATTTGTATCAAATTTCTGTTTCAGATACGGCTAATGCTACAACATATGGGTCCGTTTCAAAAATATCTTCAGATAATATTAATACTGATTTTCATGAGGCTTCAGTCGCTATTACCAATGATGGTAAAACCATGTATTTTACCAGAGACAACGTTACCAAAAGGAATAAATTAGCTTATGATAAAAAAGGTACTGTTCATCTTAAAATTTATAAGGCTACACGTATCGATAATGAGTGGACGGATGTAGAAGAACTTCCGTTTAACGATAAAATTTATTCTACAGGACACCCAACTTTAAGCCCAGACAATAAAACACTATATTTTGTTTCTGATCGCGAAGGCGGTCTGGGCCAAACTGACATTTACGCGGTGAGCATTAATGAGGACGGGACCTACGGTGAGCCTGAAAATCTGGGAGAAATGGTTAATACTGAAGGTCGCGAAATGTTTCCTTTTGTTGCTAAAGACAATACGCTTTATTTTTCGTCAGATGGCTATTTAAACCTTGGATTATTGGATATTTTTAAATCTAATAAACTCAAAGGTGAACGCAAAGAACCAGAAAACTTAGGTGCGCCCTATAATAGTGGCTATGACGATTTTGCATTCTTTATAGATTCGGAAACCGAAAAAGGCTATTTCTCGTCAAATAGGCCAGATGGAAAAGGAGGTGACGATATTTATAGTTTCAACATCACGGAGTGTGAACAAATAATTACTGGTACCATAAAAGATCTTGACTCAGGGACATTATTAACTGGAGTAAACATCAGACTAATAGATGAAACGGGCAAGGTCATTGAAGAGCTCAACACAGAAAATAAAAGTGATTATGAGTTTACTGTAGATTGTGATCAAACTTACACTGTGGTTGCAACTAAACTTGATTACAAAGAAGACAAACAAACTATAACTGCGGATAACACAAATGACAAAGTGAATCAGGCCGACTTAAATCTTGTTCCTTTAATTATTGATAATCAAATTGTAATCAACCCAATATTCTTCGATTTTGACAAATGGAATATAAGAACAGACGCACAATATGAATTAGAGAATATTGTAGATGTTTTAAGAAAGCACCCGGATATGGTTATAAAAATTGAATCTCACACCGATAGTCGCGGTGGTGATAGATACAACATGAAGCTATCCGATAGACGGGCAAAAGCTACACGTGACTATATAATCTCTAGAGGAATAAGTAAAGACCGTATTGAAAGCGCTATTGGGTATGGTGAAACACAACTGCTTAATAAGTGTGCAAATAGAATTGAATGTACAGAAGAAGAACACCAGTTGAACAGAAGGTCTTACTTCTATATTGTAAAAGAATAAGCTTTAGTGTTATAAATAAAAAAAGAGGAGGCAATTAATTAATTGCCTCCTCTTTTTTTTTACCCTATCCCACAATACTTTTTTTCGCATCATAGGACCACTTTTATGAATTTAAGCATATAATTGTAGATATTGTCTAATTCAAATCAATTCCATTTAAAATAAAGCGTATAATTACCTATAACAGGTTCTAATAATCTTGGATATTTTGAATATTCAACAGATAAAGGTCAACACTTATAATTATTGGTTAAAAAAAAGCCACATTTCTGTGGCTTAATCTTGCTATTAATCAACTTTTTGAGCGGTTTAACGCTTTATAAAGATATTAGTGAAGTACCATTTACCTTCACTGTTCTGTTCTGCAGAAATATCAAAATCGGTAAAATTACCTTCTATATTTTCTCTATGGCTAGGACTGTTTAACCAAGCACCAACAACAGATTCTGCATTACTAAATCCGTAAGCTACATTTTCAGAAACTACAGCTGCCGATGCGTTTGACTGTAAACTTTGTTTTCTTTGAAAGAAATTATCATGAGAGACATTATCTACTTCAATCATGTAATCCGTATGCGTAAAAGCAACTGCTTTTACAGTTCTATGATCGTTTAATGGGTTAAGTCCTTCTAAAATTCTATGTTGATTTATTAACTCCATTATTTCAATTTCAATTTGTTTCGCTTCTGGCGCAACAGGGACCTCAATGGAGTTTATGCTATCTTCTGCTACAGTTTCAGTAGAGCAAGACGTAAAGCCTAAAAATGTCACTAAAGCCAAGAAAGGCAGTATTTTAGATGCTTTCATAAGTAGGTTATTTTAGTTTGGGATTACTAAAGTAAAAGCCTACTTATGTTGTTTACGTTAAACAAATGTTAAAATCGATAAAAAACATGCATTTTGTCGATATTTATTGCAAATAATCGATGAAATGCACTTTAAATTCAAAATTTTAAGTATTTCACCTGATTAAATTTGCTTTTAGTCGATAATATGTCGAAGGATTATGGGCATAAACGGTCTATCTTCCAGTTGAAATCCTCTTGTAGCTTATATCTAATTCTGTCATGTAGTCTATTAGGTCTTCCTTGCCAAAACTCAAGTTCTGTGGGTCTTACAATATACCCTCCCCAATTTTTCGGCCTTTCAATCTCCTTACCCTCATAATTGGCTTCGAGTTGTTTTAGTTTATCTTCTAATACTTGCCTGTTCTCAACTGGTTCGCTTTGATTTGAAACAATAGCCCCAAGCTGACTACCTCTCGGTCTAGATTCAAAATAGCCGTCACTTAAATTTTCGGCTATCTTTTCTGCCTGACCCTTAATTATAATTTGACGTTCTGCTGCATGCCAAAAAAATGACAAACACACATTAGGATTTACTTCTATGGCTTTTCCTTTCTCACTCTTATAGTTGGTGTAAAAAATAAAACCCTCATAGGTATATTTTTTAAGCAGCACTACCCTACTTTTTGGATAGCCGTCCAAACCAATGGTAGAAATTGTCATAGCATTTGTTTCATCTACATTAAAATGTGTATCTACCTCGATAAACCAGTCTCTAAATAATTCTAAGGGATTTTCGGGGACATTTTCTAATAGAAGTTCTCCCTTTTCGTATGTTTTTCTGTAATCACTTAAATCTTTCTCCATAGTTATGCGAAGATACTTCAATTTTGTATTATTCTAAAAAAGCTAAGAAAACTCAAATGACCTGCCATCTTGTGCGAGGAGTACATTGTCAAATACTTGTTTTGCCTCTTTTTTAAAGAGGTCATAACCATTATATCGCGTTGAATAATGCCCTAAAATGAGCGTTTTCACATCCGCTTTTCTTGCAATTGTTGCTGCCTGTTCGGCTGTACTATGCTTTGTTAGGTCACATAAATCTTCGTTCACATTTAAAAACGTGGACTCATGGTAAAGTACATCTGTGTTCTTAATTATTGGAACAATTGATTCGTCATAAGCAGTATCACTGCAATAGGCATAACTTTTAGGAGGATTAGGATCTAGAGTAACGGCATTATTTTTTATTAATTTACCATTCTCGCTAAAGACATCAGCGCCTTGCTTTAGTTTTCTAAAATATGCCTTATCAATATTGGCTTTTTGAACTGCATTTATATCCAATTTTCTTTCGCCTATTTTTTCTTTAAACAGAAATCCATTTGTATATATGCGGTGTTTAAGAGGTATAGTATGTACTTCGACCTTGTCATCTTCAAAAATCAATTGGGATTCTTTTGACTGAAGTTCGTGAAAGATTAATGGATAATTAGTCCATGAATCTGATAACTTAAGCTGTAAGGTTATAACTTCCTTAATGCCTTTAGGCCCATAGATATGAAGTTCATTTTCACGTGACAGCAGTCTAAATGTACTTACTAAACCCACTAGTCCGAAGTAATGATCGCCATGCAAGTGTGAAATGAAAATATGTTTTATTCTAGAAAATTTTATTTTATGCCGACGTAATTCTACCTGAGTACCTTCACCACAATCTATAAGAAACATATGGTTTTTTAGTTCTAATACCTGTGATGTAGGATTGGTATTAGTTCTTGGAGTGGCACTATGGCAGCCTAAAATGGTAAGTCTCATGAATTAAAAACCTAAATCGCGCTCAATATCTTCCATCTCAATGATATCGTAGGCCTCATGTAAAGTTGGTACTACAACAATCTCGTCTGGCATTTCATCTAAATCTGCTCTATCGGAAACTACAACGAAAGATTTTTTATCACCTCTATGTTTATTACTAACACGAAGAAACTCAACGATATCCTCTAATGTGGTTTTACCAATACTAGTAAGATTTACAATTATGTGGTCGTTCTTGAACTTATAATAAGCCTGTTCTATATTACTAACAAGTGTTTTTACTGAACCTTTTTCTTGAGTGATTATGGTAATATTGCCGTCTCTGCTTATTATCATAGGACTACTGCTATATTTTTGATGCTAAAAGATAAATTACGGCCATTCTTATGGCTACACCATTTTCAACTTGATCTAAGATAATCGCCTGCTTAGAATCCGCGACATCACTTGTAATTTCTACACCTCTATTTATTGGGCCTGGATGCATAATAACAATATCTTTTGCTAGATTGTTTAGAAGCTCTTTGTTTATTCCATACTGTTGGGTGTACTCTCTTGTAGATGGAAAATAACTTATATCCATGCGTTCATTCTGTACACGCAACATATTTGCAACATCACACCACTCTAGAGCATGCTTTAGATTGGTTTCAACTGTTACACCCAACTCTTTAATATACTTTGGTATGAGTGTTCTTGGACCACATACCATTACATTTGCGCCTTGTAGTTGAAGGGCGTAGATATTTGACAGTGCTACCCTACTATGCAAAATATCGCCAACAATTACAACGTTCTTACCCTTCACTTTACCAAGCTTTTCCCTTATTGAATAAGTATCCAAAAGTGCTTGAGTTGGATGCTCGTGTGCTCCATCACCAGCATTGATTATACTTGCATTTACATGTTTGGCTAAAAATACACCAGCTCCTGGGTTAGGATGACGCATTACAACCATGTCTACTTTCATTGATAAAATATTGTTAACAGTATCTACCAACGTTTCTCCCTTCTTGACAGAAGATTGTGAAGCCGAAAAATTTATTACATCTGCAGAAAGTCTTTTTTCCGCCAGCTCAAAAGAGAGCTTAGTTCGCGTTGAGTTTTCAAAAAATAAATTGGCTATTGTTATGTCTCTCAGTGAAGGTACTTTTTTGATAGGTCGATTAATAACTTCTTTAAACTGATCTGCAGTTTCAAATATTAATTCGATATCCTGTTTATTGAGATATTTTATACCTAATAAGTGTTTTACACTTAACTCACTCATAATGTTCTATTTCTATTTACAGTATTATTTATCAATTAAATACACTGCATCTTCACCTTGGTTTTCTATCCAATTCACGATTACCCTTTGATTATCTATAGCATCAACCTGCCTTCCTTTATAATTTGGCTGAATTGGTAAATGCCTACTAAATCTTCTATCTATTAATGTTAGTAATTCGATATTATCCGGTCTACCAAAAGACTGAATAGCAGTTAATGCAGAACGAATACTTCTGCCTGTATAAAGCACATCATCAATAAATACAACATTCTTATTTTCTACAATAAAATCTATTTCCGTAGTATTTGCTGCCAAAGGTTTGTCACCCCTTCTAAAATCATCCCTAAAAAAAGTAATATCTAAATGACCCAGCTTAATATTCTTTATGCCATAATCCTCCATAAGCATTTTTGCCAAACGGTCGGCAAGATACTTACCTCTTGGTTGTATTCCAATTAAAACTGTTTCGGAAAAATCATCGTGGTTTTCAATGAGTTGGCAAGCCAGTCGGTGCAGAATTATACTGACTTCTTTTGCGTTTAGTAAAACTTTTTGACTCATTTAGTTTCCAAACATTTGTATGGCAAAGTTAAGTTAAATAATTTGAGTATCAAATTAAACAATCTTCATTAATCTCCACTAAATTATGAGACATTGATAATTCTTAAAATAAAATTATTTTAATGACAAATATCACATTTTAAGTAGGTTAGTAATTACTATATTTGGCGCTTTGTAACCAAAAAGTAATCTACATGAACACTAAATATAATACATGGTATCACCCTTATAAAGTTGATAAAAAATACTCTAACAAAGTAGCGTATTTCAGCATGGAATTTGGTATCCATCAAGGTCTAAAGATTTATTCTGGAGGACTGGGTTTTTTAGCAGGATCTCATATGAGATCTGCCTTTGAATTAAAGCAGAATGTTATCGGAATTGGTATGCTTTGGAAATATGGCTACTATGACCAAGCGCGAAACAAGGATAAAACGCTAAGAACAGATTTTATCGAAAAAACATATAATTTTTTAGAGGATACTGGAATTGAAGTCACTGTAAAAATACATAACAATCCAAATGTAAAAGTCAGAGCTTTTGTTCTAAAACCAGAAATATTTGGTAGTGTGCCAATCTATTTACTTAGTACAGATATAGAAGGCAATGACCACTTATCACGCACTATTACAGACAAATTATACGATGCAAATGAAAATACAAGAATTGCACAAAGTATTGTATTAGGAATAGGTGGCGCAAAAGTTGTTGAAGCTCTAGGAGGTGCAGACAAATATCATCTTAATGAAGGACATGCCTTACCTGCATTTTACTACTTAAAAAGTAAAGGTGTTAAGAAGAATAATTTCGTTTTTACAACGCATACACCAGAAAAAGCGGGTAATGAAGAGCGAGATGCAAATTATTTAAACAACTTTGGTTTTTTTGGGCGTAAACTATCAAACGAAGAGCTTTCTCAAGAAATCGTAAACGGCAACAAACTAAATTACACAGTTGCAGCTCTACGTATGGCAAAAAAGGCAAATGCGGTTTCAAAGTTACATGCCAAGGTGTCTAAAGACATGTGGAAAGGTTTCGATAGAACCTGTAAAATAGTACCCATAACTAATGCACAAAATCAAAATTTTTGGCAAGATAAGAAGCTCAAAAAAGCATGGGAAGATAAAAAGGAACGCACTTTTGTAAATAGAAAAAAGGCGTTAAAATCAGAACTGTTTAAAGATGTTTTGGACCAAACACAAAAACTGTTTGACCCAGAGGTTTTGACAATTGTTTGGGCCAGACGATTTGCAGGGTATAAGCGTGCAGATTTATTATTACATGACATTGAACGATTTGAACGGCTTATAAATAACAAAAAGTATCCAGTACAGATAATTTGGTCGGGAAAACCTTATCCGCGTGACTTTTCAGGAATTGATATTTTTAACAAACTCGTTCACTATTCTAAGTACAGACCAAATTTAGCTGTACTTATAGGTTATGAAATGAGATTGTCGAGAAAATTAAAAGAAGGATCTGATGTTTGGTTAAATACACCGCGCATTACACGCGAAGCGTCTGGAACCAGTGGTATGTCTGCAGCAATGAATGGTTCTGTTAATGTGTCAATAAACGACGGATGGATACCTGAGTTTCAACGGAATAACAAAAACAGTTTTATACTACCCGAGCAAGACTATAAAATGCCAGTTTGGGAACAGGATAAACTCGATGCTGAAAACTTGTATGATATTCTCGAAAACAAGGTTCTGCCTACTTATTATGACAAACCGCATAAATGGCAAGAAATTGTTTTTAATGGGATTAGTGATGTTTTACCTGAATTTTCAAGCCATAGGATGGCCGATCAATATTATAAAGAACTATTCAATTGATAATAAAACTCATATTGTATAACAATAAAAAAGGCCTTTCATAGTGAAAGGCCTTTTTTATTTATAGAAAGTAATATTATTTCTTTCCGTCCATTTTATCTTTAAGCGCTTGTAATGCATCATTGGCGTCACCTAATGTTGGCTTAGCTTCTGCCGCTTGAGCCTCTGCTCTTTTTACAGCTTTCTTAACGATTTTTGCTTCTTCTTCTCTGAAAACAGCTGTATGAGAAGCAACTACTCTTTTGAATTCTTTGTTAAATTCAATAATCTTAAATTCTGCTTCCTCACCTTTTTTGAGTTTAGAACCATCTTCTTTCTCTAAATGACGAGACGGAATAAATGCAACAATATCATCGTTAAATTTAACTGTTGCTCCTTTGTCAACAATTTCAGTCACTGGGGCAGTGTGAGACGTTCCTAACGCGAATTCTGTTTCGTACTTATCCCAAGGATTTTCTGTAGTTTGCTTATGTCCAATTGACAACTTACGACCTTCAACGTCTAACTCTAATACTACAACTTCTAGTTTATCACCAACATTGCAGAATTCTGATGGGTGCTTAATCTTCTTAGTCCAAGAAAGATCTGATATATAGATTAAACCATCAATCCCTTCTTCTAATTCAACAAACACACCGAAGTTAGTAAAGTTACGCACAATACCAGTATGCTTAGAACCTACAGGATACTTGGCTGTTATATCAGTCCATGGATCTGGTGTCAATTGCTTAATGCCAAGAGACATTTTACGATCTTCTCGATCTAATGTTAAAATTACAGCTTCTATCTCATCACCTACCTCAACGAAATCCTGTGCAGAACGTAAATGCGTAGACCATGACATTTCACTAACATGTACCAAGCCTTCTACACCATCAGCAACTTCAACAAAAGCACCGTAATCAGCAATAACAACTACTTTACCTTTTACTTTGTCACCAACTTTAACCGTTTCGCCTAATGCTTCCCATGGATGCTTAGACAATTGCTTAAGACCTAACTGAATTCTAGATTTATCTTCATCAAAATCTAAAATAACTACGTTAAGTTTTTGGTCTAATTCTACAATCTCATTTGGATGATTGATGCGAGACCATGATAAATCAGTAATATGGATTAAACCATCTACACCGCCTAAATCAATAAAGACACCATAAGAAGTAATGTTTTTAACAACACCTTCTAATACTTGTCCCTTTTCTAATTGACCAATGATCTCTTTCTTTTGTTCCTCAATGTCTGCCTCGATAAGTGCTTTGTGAGAAACAACGATGTTCTTGAATTCATGGTTGATCTTAACAACCTTAAATTCCATAGTTTTATTTACATACTGATCGTAATCTCTAATTGGTTTTACATCAATTTGAGAACCTGGCAAGAATGCTTCGATGCCAAATACATCTACAATCATACCTCCTTTTGTTCTACATTTTACAAAACCATTTACGATTTCACCTGTTTCATGCGCTTTGTTTACTCTATCCCATGCTTTTATTACACGAGCTTTTCTGTGAGATAATACTAATTGACCTGTTGCGTCTTCACGAACATCAATTAATACTTCAACCTTATCACCAACCTTTAAATCCGGATTGTAACGGAACTCATTAAGTGAAATTACACCTTCAGATTTTGCATTGATGTCTATGATTGCATCTCTATCAGTAATGTGAATTACTTCTCCTTCTACAACTTCATCATCTAAAGTGTCTACGAAGTTTTCTGATACTAACTTTTCAAATTCTTCTAGTTTTTTGTCCGCAACTTGCTCAATACCTTCTTCGTAATTGTGCCAATCGAACTCTTTTAAGAATTTTTCTGGATTTGCTTGAGCTTCAGAGACTACCGGAGCTTCAACTGTAGTAGCTTCAGTTGCTTCAACTTCAGCTTTTTTTGTTTTCTTTTCAGCCATTGCGCTGATTTAAATTTGTATTCTACATCTTTTGAAAGCGTGGCGGAAAAGTTGCAGAAGTGATTTTAATTAATTTTAATTCCTTTTTTCTTTCCAAAGACCGCCAAAAAGGTCTGCAAAAGTACAATAAAATCAGACTATTGCAAAACCAGGTGCCATTTTTTTAACCGAATATCTATTAAACAACAAAGCTTTGATAGCAGCTGCGATATCTGCTTTCAAAGCCTTATTTACGATTTTGATATTACTAATCGTTAGCTCTTATAATTAGTTTTGGATCAATTACGTAGTATCCAATAACATTTCCGTCATCTAGTATGGCCACTTCAATTTCATATTTATACTCTAAATCTTCAGTATTGTCTTGACCTATTACTTCTAAATTTAAGAAACTTGATAAGCTTCTGTCATCATCATCCGGAAACTCTACCGAGTTACTTGAGCCAGGATCTGCCACTGATTTATCGAAAAGCGAACCATACAAATTTAACGTATCTACAGGAATATCGAAGACTCCTGGATTACCAGGATTCTCTTCAAAAAAGGCTAATCTAGAATATAGAATGCCTTGGTTTAAACCAACGCCTACCGTTGGTTGATCGAGTACTAACTCTTGACCAAATTGTAATTCTACAGTAAAATCTGAAGAAGAAATACCATTTTCTTGACCAAAATCAACCAAATCTGTAATGTCAGATCCAGGAGGTCTATTTAATATTTCATCAAATTCTACCCTGATATCTGGTCTAATGGTAGATTGAACCGGTGGTTCTTGTTGACCATCATCATTTCCAAAATCACATGAAACAATGATTAGCGATAATAGCAACAAAAAATAAATGATTTTTTTCATAGTTGTTATTTTTCTTATCGTAAATATAAATCAAAATAGGTAACTCCGAAAAGCGAAATTTATTGGATTTGGTGACTAAATAAAAATAATTGTGTCCTAATTAATAGTATATCAAATTGGTGCAATCTATCTTATTATTTGGTGTTAAAATTTGATATCTTTACATAACTATTAACAATTAAAATCATATAACTATGGTAAAGGCAAAATACCAAGAGGTACTGGACTTAGGACAAGAGTTAAATATTCAAAACGGTAAAGTTGAAGAGTCAAACGGGAAATTAAAAGTTTGGGGTACAGCAGCTACTCAATACGAGAAAAACCTTCTTTGGGATAAAATCAAGGAAATAGGAGGCGAAAATCCAAGCGATATAATGGCAGACATTAAAGTTGCTGATGAAACTGTTTATGCTAGACACACAGTTGCTTCAGGAGAAACATTAGGTAAAATCGCTAAGCATTATTATGGTGATGCCATGAAATACAAAGAAATATTCAAGGCAAATTCTGATATTTTAAAGAATCCTGATTTAATTTATCCTGATCAAGAACTGATTATACCAAACCTATAGTATAAAAATTGAAAGAACAACCAGGACCTTGCTTTATTAAGCAGGGTCTTTTTTTATTAATCTATCAATCATAGCCAGAATGGAATTTACTTGCTCATTAATTGTTAGGTTAGAATTATCAATTACAACCGCATCTTCTGTCTTTCGCAACGGAGAGTCTTCTCTTGTCGAATCTATTTTATCTCGAGAAGTGACATTTTCGAGAACTTCATCATAACTTAAATTTTGTCCACGTTCTAGTAACTCCTCATATCTTCTTTTAGCTCTCGTCTCCGCGCTAGCTGTCATAAATAGTTTTAATTCAGCATTCGGAAAAACTACTGTCCCAATATCCCTGCCATCCATTACAATACCTTTATCTCTGCCCATTAACTGCTGTTGTTGTACCAATTTCCGCCTTACTTCAGAAATTGTTGCAACAGGACTAACAAATTGCGATACCTCCAAAGTTCTAATTTCAGATTCGATATTTTTCCCATTTAGATAAACTTCCGCATAACCTAACTTATCATTATACTTAAAGGAAATATTGATATCGTCTAATTTATTTATTAGTGCTTTTTCTTTTAGTTTCTTATTTACAATTAAACCATTTTGAAGCGCGTAATAAGTTACAGCCCTGTACATTGCGCCTGTGTCTACATAGATGTAGTTAAGTATCTGAGCCAATTTTTTGGCTATGGTACTTTTTCCAGTTGACGAAAAACCATCTATTGCAATAATTATTTTTCTGCTCATTATTGTAAGTCTATTTGCAATCCAAAAAAACTAGTGTTCGACGCACTCGTGTATCTTGCATGGGTGTAACTAAACCTTATTTTGTTTAATCTTAAACCAACACCGACTGAAATACCCGAAAAATTTCTTTGATCAACAATTCTCAATTCTTCTGACCGTCTAAAGTTATAACCTAATCTTAAACTAAAACTACCTTGCGGAAATAATTCTGCTCCTAAAATCAAATGTCTTAAAGCATTATTGAAAAAACTAACCTTTTCTTGGGTTTGATTACCATCTAAATCTGTCGTGGCCCTAGCGGGATTCTCAACACCTATTGGCCATTGTTGTAAGTTTTCTAGGGTTAGGTGCCAACGTAATGGTACATTTTCTAATGTTTGGGACATACCAAAATTCACCTCAAATGGAAGTGGCTCATTTTGACCAGCATATGTAGTAAACTGCGTGCCAAAATTTCGTACTGTGAGCGCGGCATGAAAATCCAAATCTTCATTAATATACATTATTCCTATATCTAATGCACCACCAACGGAATTGTATTGCTCTAATAAAGATGTTATTATTTTAAGATTCGCACCAATATAAAAATCACTGTAAGGAATATTGTAATTATAACCTAAGGATATTGCTGCCTCATTACCGCTAAAAGTACCAGTAGAAACACCATTAACATCATAACCATCAAAAGTGCCATAATTTATATAGGTTATTCCAAAATGAAAGGTTTGTACGCGCCTGTCCCAAGTGTATGCATAGGCAGCAGTACCATAGCTTATGCCTCCAAGATAACTTGAATAGTTAACTGCTAATTGGTTATGCATCTCACCATTAATTGAGGCTGGATTATATAATGCTTCAGTAACATCATAATCAAAGTTCGTAATAATCTTACCTCCTAATGCAGCCTGTCTTGGAGAAGAGACCAAATTTAAAAACTGATATGTAGATTCACCACCCAATTGCCCAAATAATGGTAATGCAAATAGCATTAAAAAAAAGCTGGTAATCCCTTTGTTCATAGATTTTGCAAAATAACTAAATCTATCTTAAAACGAGAGTATGTAATTTTTATTTTTTAGGTCTAGTTTATTCTACTTTAGGGTGAGCTTTTGCCCTATTTTAATGATGTCATTCTTTAGGCCATTTAAGTGTTTTAGCCGAGAAACAGTTGTTCCGGTTTTCTCTGCAATACTGTAAAGCGTGTCACCCTCCTTGACTACCCAAATCCGAATTGAATTCAGGTTATTTGACAAATCAAAATTCCTAATTTTAAGCTTTTGCCCTATCTTAATTGTATTGGAGATTAAACCATTCTCATTCTTTAAATCTGCTACCTTAAGAGCATAACGTTTGGAAATACTAAAAAGAGTTTCATCTTTTTTTACAATATGATAATCTGAATTGAAATTGTGAACCCTTTTCTCTTTTGTTTTTGAATTTTCTGAACTAGCTTGATTAAAGTTGTTTATCCTTAATTTTTCACCTAAATCCACTAATGTTGTCTCTAAATCATTTGCTTTTTTCAATTGATTTATTGAAATACCGTACATCTCTGAAATATCCAATAACGTTTCACCTTTTTTTACAATATGAAAATCAGATTTGCTATTTAAACTGTCAGAAATCTTAATAAGTTGTTTTCTTAATGAATCTGGTTTTTTTGAAGTAGTCTTCTTTACTAATTTAATTTCGCCGGTAGCTAAATTTAATTTCGCGGGTTTTCCATCTAAAACCACATCCTTATATTCGGCCTTCTGAGCATATGATAACGATAAGCTGAATAAGATTGTTATAGTTATTAAAAGAGGTTTAAAGCTTTTTGGCATTCTTCACTTTTTGATCTGTAATAGCAATATCTATAACTTCACTCATTTCCTTTACATAGTGAAAGGTCAATCCTTTCAGATACTCCGGCTTAATTTCGTCAATATCGCGTTTATTATCCTCGCAAAGTAATATTTCTTTTATTCTTGCACGCTTTGCTGCTAATATTTTTTCTTTAATTCCTCCCACGGGTAGCACTTTACCACGCAAGGTTATCTCTCCTGTCATGGCTAAACTCTCTTTTACCTTATGTTGGGTAAATAAAGAAACTAAAGATGTTAACATAGAAACACCTGCGCTTGGTCCATCTTTAGGTGTAGCGCCTTCTGGTACGTGTATATGTACATTGTATTTGTCAAATACTTGAGGATCAATATTGAGCTTGTCTGCGTTTGCTTTAATGTACTCCATTGCAATTGTTGCAGACTCCTTCATTACCTTACCTAAATTTCCAGTTATGGTAAGACTCCCTTTACCTTTAGATAAAATCGATTCAATAAATAAAATATCACCGCCTACTCGTGTCCATGCTAGGCCTGTTACTACACCTGCAACGTTGTTGTTTTCATATTTATCCCGTTCTAAACGTGGGCTTCCTAAAACTTCAATTATGTTGTCGTTGTTCACCTTTACATTGTAAGATTCTTCCATTGCAATATTTTTTGCCGCATAACGCACCATTTTTGCAATTTGCTTTTCAAGCCCTCTAACGCCAGATTCTCTTGTATAGCCTTCAACTATTTTTTCAAGTTGTGGCTTCCCAATTTTTAACGCTTTAGAATCCAAACCGTGTTCTTTAAGTTGCTTTGGCAATAAATGACGTTTGGCGATTTCAACTTTTTCTTCAATGGTATAACCTGTAACATTAATAATTTCCATTCGGTCTAACAATGCAGGCTGAATTGTATTTAAACTATTAGAAGTTGCAATAAACATTACCTTAGACAAATCATAGCCCATCTCCAAGAAGTTATCATAGAACTCACTATTTTGCTCAGGATCTAAAACCTCTAGCATTGCAGAAGATGGATCACCCTGGTGTCCTGATGAGAGTTTATCAATCTCATCTAATACAAAAACAGGATTGGAAGTCCCAGCTTTTTTCAAACTTTGCATTATTCTACCAGGCATTGCTCCAATATATGTTTTTCTGTGGCCTCTAATCTCTGCCTCGTCGCGTAATCCACCAAGTGAAATTCTTACATACTCTCGTCCTAATGCCTCAGCAATTGATTTACCTAACGAGGTCTTACCCACACCAGGAGGTCCGTATAAACATAGAATAGGAGACTTCATATCGTTACGAAGTTTTAAAACTGCCAAATATTCTATAATTCGTTTTTTGACATCATCCAGTCCAAAATGATCGCGATCCAGGATTTGCTTTGCACGTTTTAAATCAAATTGATCTTCACTAAACTCGTTCCAAGGCAAATCAAGGAAAAGATCTAAATAATTTCTTTGTATCGAATATTCGGCTACCTGTGGATTCATGCGTTGCATCTTCGCCAATTCCTTGTCAAAATGAGTTTTAACCTTAGTATCCCATTTTTTTTCTTTGGCTCTAGTCTTCATTTCCTCAATTTCTTGACCAGAAGTTGTTGCGCCACCTAGTTCTTCTTGAATGGTTTTGAGTTGCTGGTGCAAAAAGTATTCACGTTGCTGTTGGTTCATATCACTCTGAACCTTACTCTGAATATCATTCTTAAGTTCTAGCTTTTGATATTCAATGTTCATATACCGCAACGTCTCAAGTGCACGTTCCTTTAAATCATTAATCTTTAATAAATTTTGCTTCTCCTCAACTTTTAAATTCATATTTGAGGATACAAAATTTACTAGGAAAGAACTACTTTCAATATTTTTAATGGCAAAAGTTGCTTCGGTTGGTATATTGGGACTTTCCTTAATTATTTCTAACGAAAGGTCTTTAATGGAATCAATTATAGCAGCAAATTCTTCATTACCTTTTACAGGTTTTGTTTCCGGTAAATCTGAAATTGTTGCAGACAAGTAAGGTTTTTCCGCTATTATTTCGTTGATCTCAAAACGCTTTTTACCCTGAATGATAACAGTGGTATTACCATCTGGCATTTTCAAAACCTTGAGTATTCTAGCAACGGTTCCTGTCTTGTAAATGTCTTTTGCAGCAGGATTTTCAACAGCTTCATCCTTTTGTGCAACAACACCAATTACTTTTCCAGATTTGTTTGCATCATTAATTAGTTTAATGGAAGTATCTCTTCCTGCCGTTATAGGTATAACCACACCGGGGAATAATACTGTATTCCGTAATGGTAAAATTGGTAATGATTGCGGGAGGGTTTCGTTATTTATTAATTCTTCATCCTCTGGCGTCATTAAAGGAATCAACTCCGAATTCTCATCAAAATCTTGAAATGACAAACTGTCAAGACTTAAAAAATTTGATTTTTTCATACTATTTATAAGCCATTCTGTCATTAAATATTCAAGAATAGCAATTCTTTAAAACTATTAATAATTAACTTTATACTGAATATCAGTAGTTTACAGGACATTCAAAGTCTTACATATCAATAAATGTTCAATTCTTATGCCATTAGCTTTTAAGAGATTAAAACTTTTTTTGTAAAAAACTGTAACACATGAAAAAAGGATTTATCTATATACCGAAGCAATTGTTTTATTGAAACCGACCAATCAAAATATCGAACAGTTACTATTGCAATGCAATTCTGGAAACCAACGTGCACAATTAGAGGTTTATAACAGATATAACAAAGCAATGTATAACACAGCATTTAGGATCGTAAAAGATTCTTTTAAAGCTGAAGACATTATGCAAGAGTCTTTTTTAACGGCTTTTACAAAACTGAATACATTAGAGGACACCAGATTATTTGGCGCCTGGTTAAAACGAATTGTTGTAAACAATAGTATTGCAGACTACAACAAATCTGCCAAGCAAAAAGAAGTCCCCTTAGAAACAGTATTGTACAAAGTAGAAGACACAAGTGGTATAGAAGAAAATGATCAAAACTCAAAAAAAGTAAGAGAAATAATGAATGCAATGAAATCCTTAAAACCAAATTACAATCTAGGGCTCACACTGCATCTTATTGAAGGCTATGATTATGAAGAAATATGTGAAATTATGAATATCACCTACGCTAATTGCAGAACACTTATATCCAGGGCAAAAGAAAGCCTTAGAAAAAAATTAATGCAAACGGCTTAAAAAATTGAATATGGACAACAAAAATATTGACAAACTATTTGAGGACTTACAAGGTAGGTTTGATATAAACAAGCCAAAACTAGGCCATCAATTACGTTTTTTGGATAAGTTAAATGAGTCCAAGAACGTCAGTGCTGAAAGCGGTAGTGTTTGGCGATTAAACTGGAAACCATTAATGGCTGTTGCCGCCTCAATAATTGTTTGTCTTGGTATATTCTTTTCTATACCCAACGATCCTGAATTGCTTGACTTAGCCAGTATATCACCAGAGATGTCTAATACACAAGACTTCTTTACAACAACGATTGAGAATGAGTTAAAAAAACTAAATGACGAACGTTCACCACTCACTCAACAAATTATTGATGATGCCTTAAAACAACTACAGTTGTTAGAAAACGAATACACAAACTTAAAAATCGATTTAACCGAAAGCAATGAAGACCAGCGTGTTATATACGCGATGATCTCTAACTTTCAAAGTAGAATTGAAATTCTAAACAACGTTTTAGAACAGATTGAAAATGTAAAACAATTTAAATCCAACACTGATGAAAACACTAATACAATTTAAACTCATCGCAATTTTATTCATGTTGCCAACCCTTGTAATGGGCAATAGTATTTCTGAAATTGCGAAGTCTACCAGAGAAAAGCAAATTAAAAAATCGTTTAATGTAAATGCTAATTCTACATTAAAAATCAATAATAGCTACGGTAATATTGATATTGTAACATGGGATGAAAACCGCATTGAATTTGACATTATAATAAAAGTTACGGGTAATAACCCTGATAAAGTAGAAGATCGACTCGAGGATATTGACGTTAAATTTTCTACATCAAGCGGATGGGTTGCAGCAGAAACGCAATTTGGTAAAAAGAGTAAGTCATGGTGGAATTGGGGCAACAATAATAGATTAAAGGTAGAAGTGAATTATCGTGTTAAAGTTCCAATTACTAATAATGTTATTTTAGATAATGACTATGGTTCAATAAATGTAGATAAGCTTGAAGGACGCGCCACTATAAATTGTGATTATGGCAAGGTTACTACTCAAGAATTAATGGCCAAAGACAACGTACTAAACTTTGACTACACTAACAATAGCTATTTTGAATATATAAACGGTGGTAAGATTACAGCAGATTACAGCAGTTTTACCGTAGGAAAAACAAAAAATCTTGAATTAAACGCAGATTATACCAAATCAATAATCGAAATATCAGAAAATATAAAGTACAACTGTGATTACGGTTCCTTAAAAGTTGATAATGTGAATAATATTGAAGGAAACGCAGATTACTTGACCTTGAGACTAGGTAATGTTTTTAAAAATGCTGATTTAAAGGCAGATTATGGTGCTATAAAAATAGACCGATTAGCGTCTAACGCTAATAATGTAAACATAAACACAGAATTTGTTGGTGTAACCATTGGCTATGATCCTGGATACAGTTTTGATTTTGATATTGATCTTGAGTACGCATCTCTAAAAGGTGACGAGGAATTCAACTTTACTAATAAAAAGATAGACGGTTCTGAGAAATACTTTAGTGGCTACTCAGGCAAAGATAACTCCGGAAATCTCATAAATATCGAAGCTGAATACGGCAGTATTACATTTAAAAAATTATAAACCAATCAAAAAAATAATTATGAAACAATTAAAATCATTCGTATTAATTACATTATTATTGAGCACGACAGTTTCTTGTGCACAATGGGGAAAATGGAAGAAAATAAAAGGTAATGGCGAAATCACAACCATTTCCAGAACAACTGGTGATTATGATGGACTTAAGGCTCAAGGGCCTATGGATTTTAAACTTGTACCAGGAACTGAGGGTAAAATCACAATTAAAGGAGATTCTAACCTAATGGAATACATTATTACTGAAGTAAAGGATAATAAATTGGTTGTTAAAGTTAAAGACAAGGCTAATTTAAAACCAACTAAATCCATTTTAATAACAATTCCTTATAAAGACATCTCCCAAGTGTCATTAGCAGGTTCGGGTGATATTTATAATGAAGGCATTATAAAAGCAAAGGATTTTGACGTTGCCCTAGCAGGTTCGGGTGATGTAATATTAAATATTTCTGCAACATCAACTCAAAGCAGTTTAGCTGGTTCTGGTGATATTGAACTTAAAGGAAATAGCACCAATCTTAAAACAAGTGTAGCCGGATCTGGTGATTTTGACGGCAGCAGATTAGAAAGTATAAATGTAGATGCTTCGGTGTCAGGTTCAGGCGATGTAAGCGTTGTTTGCAATGGTAAATTGAAAGCAAGGGTATCAGGATCTGGAGATATCACCTATAGTGGTAAGCCTACTTCAAAAGACACCAAAGTTTCAGGTTCTGGAGATATTAGTAACTAATTGAAATACCAATCAAAAAAATTAAACCACTATTCTTAATGTAGTGGTTTTTTTCTAGTATCTCACATATCCCCAAATAATGTCCTGGACAATATCTTCAACATTCGAGCTTATGCTTGTTGCAACAAAAAAGTCTCGCATAGCTATAAATATAAGATCGCCATTTCTAAAAAAATCCAATACTGATCCATCACTATCTAATGTCACAGTGATGGCATCACCTTCTTGAGTCCATGTAAAATCAAATGTTCTAACATCCTCAAAACATTCAACTGAATAATCAAGATCATTAGGGTTATTCGTTGGTGAACTAACCTGAACTTGCATTGATTCTCTATAATATAATGCCCCTGTTCCATCTGCATTAAAAGATGCTGTTTCATTTTCAAAACAGTCAATCTCCATTAAATAGTCATTTGTTTCTATGCCGTCATTGTCAATATCCCTCGGGATGTCAGACTGCCATCCAAGGAGTTTCCATTCCCCAACAACGTTAAATACTACAGGTTCGCAATTACCCAAATCATTTATTAAGCCTTGTAATGTACCATCGTCGCCACACACTTCAATTTGGTTTTGTAAAGCTTCACGATATGAAATGCATGCAACTTGATAATTTGGAGTGATTGCATCTTCTAAATCTTCCAGTGCCAATGCTGTTGCTGCTATAGCCAATTCACATGCTGTTGTATTATTTTCTGGAATACATTCGCCTAAACTATCAATAGTGGCTTGTAGGTCACCATTTTCATCTCCACAAACCTCAATCTGTTCTTGTAAAGCATCGCGATAAACTTGACAAAATAAATTGAAATCTTCATCATCCGCGTTCGTAAAATCAATTAAAGCTTGTTCTGCTAATTCAGCGACAATAAGACATTCATCATTAGTATCAATAATAATGTCGCCTTCATAAGGTTCATTATCACATGTGACTGCAATAAACAAAATAAGAAAGGATAATAGTGCGAATATTTTCTTTATCATAGCAAGGTAAAGTTAAGGAATTTCCATGAGTTAAAAACTCTAAGAAACTTCCTGCCCAACAATTTTTATACCTTTAAGTCTGACTAAAATGATTAGTCCTATGATAAAAAATGTTATTAAAAATAATATTGAATAGCGCATGCTCCCGGTAATACTTGCAACAAAGCCATATAAGAACATTCCTATCACAATACCAATCTTTTCCGCTACATCATAAAAACTAAAGTAAGATGCCGTATCCTCAGTTCCACGCGGAATTAATTTACTGTAAGTAGATCTTGATAGTGACTGTATGCCTCCCATTACCAAACCAACTGAAGCGGCGGTAATATAAAAGTGTGTAGGTGTCGTTACAAAGTAAGCAAAAGCACATATTAGTATCCAAATACATATCACGCAAATAAGGGCTTTAATATTACCTATTTTCTTTGAAAGCTTAGCGGTATAATTGGCGCCAACAACAGCTATTAATTGTATTAATAAAATGCTTATAATTAAGCCTGTCGTGGAGTCTTGTTTTCCCCAGTCTAATTCCTCAACCGCAAAGTAAGTTGCTGCTATCATAATAGTTTGAACAGCCATACTGTAAATAAAAAACGCAGATAAATAGCGTTTTAAAATCTTGTTAGACTTCAAGGCGATCCAAATCTTCTTTAACTCATTAAAACCGGACATTAATACAGTTTTTGTTACTTTATGACCTTCATGTGTTCCAGTAGGTAGATACTTGAATGTATACTGTGCAAACAATATCCACCATACTCCTACTAGGATAAATGCAATACGTGTTGGCTGCGCTTCGTTTTCAAAACCAAACCACTCGTATTTTAATATCATAACAAGGTTTAGTAATAACAATAGTACACTACCAATGTAGCCCAGTGAAAAACCCTTGGCGCTAACTTTATCTTGTTGTTCTGGGTAAGCAATATCTGGTAAGTATGAGTTGTAAAACACCAAACTACCCCAAAAACCAACTAGACCAAGCACATAACAAATCATCCCAAAGACAATATTTTCCAAGGAAAACCAGTATAAACCAATACATGAGAGTGCACCTAAATAACAGAAAAACTTCATGAACGATTCTTTGTTGCCAACATAATCTGATATGCCTGACAAGATTGGTGACAAAAACGACACAATTAAAAAACTAAATGCAGTAACATAACTTATCAAAGAATCATTGTTAAACTCATAACCTAAAAAGTAGACTGAATCATTTAGTATTTTGCCTGTCTCTTCGTCTTTAATTATTGTTAGTGCACCATAAAATATCGGAAATACTGCTGAAGAAATAACCAATGGGTAAACAGAATTAGCCCAATCATAAAAGGCCCATGCATGAAGAAGCTTTTTACTTCCCTTTTTGAGTTCGCTCATAGATACGTAATATAAAAAGCTGTTCCAAAGAACAGCTTCTAAAGTAATCAAATATTATTTATGAAACTTAATTTATAGGTCTAAAAGAAGTTACTCCAAATTTGCGTGCCTCCGCTTTTGCCTTTGGCGACAGTGCCATTAAATTTTGAATTCTTGAGTCATTACTTGGGTGCGTACTCATAAATTCTGGCGGTGCTTGGCCGCCACTATTGGCTTTCATGCGCTTCCAAAGTTCAGCAGCTTCATCTGGATTATAACCAGCTATGGCCATCAAATATAGGCCTATTTTATCGGCTTCTGTTTCATGTGCTCTACTGAAAGGTAACATTCCGCCTACATTACTAGCCAAGCCATAAGCCTGCATCCACATTTGTTGCTTTTCGGGACTTTCATTACCTGTTGCAACAGCAACAGCAACACCACCTGCCTGTTGCAATATTCCCGAACTCATTCGTTGTTGTCCATGATTGGCCAATGCATGAGCAACTTCATGTCCCATAATTGCAGCTACACCTGTTTCATTTTGTGCTATTGGTAAAATCCCAGTGTAAAAGGCGATTTTTCCTCCCGGCATACACCAAGCATTAACCTGCTCTGATTCTATTAACTTATACTCCCACTTATAATCGTCTAAATAACCTTGGTAACCGTTAGCATTTAACCATCGTTCAGCAGCAATTGCAATTCGCTGCCCTACTCGTGTTATCATTTCTGAGTCTGATGTTCCGGTAATAACTTTATTCTCACTCAGAACTTGGCCATATTGTGCAAATGATGCAGGAAATAATTGATCGTTGGATACAAATGCCATAGTCTTTTTTCCTGTGAATGGATTTGTAGCACAGGATACAATTACAGCAATTACACCTACAATTAAAATTATTTTTTTAAGTCGCATAACCTAAATTTTAAATTAATAAACACTAATTTACAAAAATCAATTCATCAATAAGACCCTAACAAATCTAATTGGTCACTATTTTTTACCTATGATGTGAAGCTCTGAAAAATTCTTGTCAACAACAAAGGAAGTTGTGCCATTAGATTTAAGATGTTCTCTCGATATCTTTTGGTTATCAAGTTGAATTTCACCAATCTCAAATGGTAAACCATGAATCCTAATTTTAAAGGTTTCATATGGCGTAATATAACGCCCTTCCTTATGTTGGTTAATTATTAACTCATTGGTTCTACCAGTTAGATTAAAGTTTCTCAAGCTATATCTACCTTTTGTATAATCGTAGCCATCATTGGCATCACTATAAAGTTCACTCTTTTCTTTCCCTTTGGTATAGTAAACATCTAGAGTGATCTCATCTATTTCTTTTTCGCCAACATATTGTTGAACGGGATATTTTGGGATAATTGCACCTTCCTTTATAAAGATTGGCATACTATCGATATCGGAATCTACCCACATTTCTTTACCACCTTTTATAACCTCATCGGTCCAATAGTTGTACCAATTACCTCTTGGAAGATACATTCGTCTTCCTTTAGCATTAGGCTCTAAAATTGGACAAACTAATATTTGTTCACCAAAAATAAATTCGTCCGTTCTGTAATGTGTATGAACATCATCCTGATCATATAGCACTAATGATTTTAATAAAGGTGTACCATGATCTGCGTAATTCCAAAAGGCTGTATACAAATAGGGTAATAACTGATACCTTAATTCAATGAATTTTCTAACTATATCTGTAACGTCTTCATCAAAAGCCCAAGGTTCTTGGTCACCGTGATCACCAGAAGAATGTACTCTAAAGAAAGGATGAAAAGCCCCTAACTGAATCCAACGTGCAAATAGTTCGCCTTGTGGCTGTTCTGCAAAACCTCCTATATCACTTCCAGCAAATGAAAAACCAGACATAGCTAATCGCTGTGCTTGAATATTCGCTATCCATAAATGCTCCCAGGTTGCTACGTTGTCTCCAGTCCATGTTGATGTGTAGCGTTGCGTACCAGAATAAGCTGCACGTGTAATTACGAATGGACGTTTAGGAAATGAGTATTTTTTAAGACCTTGATAGGTAGCACGTGCCATTTGCATACCATATATATTATGGGCTTTTCTGTGGCTGCATGGATTACCATCATAGTCATGGCGAACGTCATCTGGGAATGTTTTATTTGGCACCTCCATAACGGCAGGCTCATTCATATCGTTCCAAACACCCTTGATGCCAATATCTTCAATTAATTCTTTAAAAAGACTCGACCACCAATCTCTAACCTCCGGATTCGTGAAATCAGGAAAATAACATTCCCCTGGCCAGACTTTTCCTTTCATATAAGGTCCATCTGCCCTTTTACAGAAATAATCTTTTTCCAGTGCTTCTTTAAAAACAGAATAGTCGTTGTCTATTTTGATGCCTGGATCTATAATTGCAACAGTTTTAAAACCCTGTTCTTTAAGTTCTTTTACCATTACCTTAGGGTCTGGAAAGTATTCTTTATTCCACGTAAAACAGCGGAAACCATCCATGTAATCAATGTCTAGATAGATGGCATCACAAGGAATCTTTAGCTCTCTAAACTTAGAGGTAATTTCCTTTACTTTACTCTCAGGGTAATAACTCCATTTACATTGATGAAAGCCTAATGCCCACATTGGAGGTAAATGATGTGGCTTACCTGTTAAATCCGTATAGCTCTCAACAACATCATTCATTTTAGGTCCATAGAAGAAATAATAGTTCATCTCACCTCCTTGAGCCCAGAAACTTGTAACATTACGTCTCTCTTGTGCAAAATCAAAAGATGATTTAAAAGAGTTATCAAAGAAAATCCCATAGGCTTTGCCGTGATGCAAACCGGTATAAAATGGTATTGCTTTATAAATAGGGTCAGTGTCCTTGCCATAGGCATAAGAATCTGTTACCCAATTATCAAAACGCTTTCCCTTTAAATTCAAATGATTTGGCTTGTCTCCCAGACCATAGTAACTTTCGCCGTCATTCGAGACTTTACTCATTTTTACAATATTACCACCAAAATGATAGCTTTCCTCCCAGTGGAAACCAATTTCATCCTGATTTATTAAAAGACCATCTTTTACATCGAAAATTGAAATTCTCAAACTTTCTTTGGAAATCTCGCAGCGTAATTTTGAAGTAATGACCACATAACAATCCTCGCTCTCCTCAATCTCTAATTCATTATAACCTATACTTGCATATTTAGTAATAGCGTATGAAAAATCCTTCTCGAAATTGCCAACAGTAGTGTATCTAAAACGTAATAGACTATCTCTTACTACAGTTAATTGAAGAACAACATTATTCTCGGTTGAAAAATATAGTTTATCAACATCTTTTTCAAAGCCTATTATGCGTGAAGGAAACTGATTTCCCTTATTTTCTAATTCAGTATTTGTAATCATAGCGTGATTTCATTAAAAAATCACGTAAAAGAAAGGAAAAAATAGAACTTAAGAAAGTGCGCCAAGGTCTATTTATGCAGAATTGTTAACTACATCGATTTCGAACCAAAATATTAGTTAAACGACAAATATTTTTCCTACAAAAGAAACATTTATTTGGAATACTTGAACGCAACCATACCAAGAGGTGGTATGTTTATCTCAACTGAATCATCTCTGAATTGCCAAGGCTCTGCTTTTGTAGACTGCATTTTATTTTTATACTCACCTGAACCGAAATACTTCTTCAAATCGCTATTAAATACTTCTTTAAGTTTTCCTTTTCTAGGCACACCCATTTTATAGTTTTCACGTGGTACAGGGGTCATATTACAAGCAACAATGATATCATCTTTATCATCATACCCTTTACGGATGTATACCAAAACTGAATTTTCGGCATCATTATAGTCTATCCACTCAAAACCATCACCTGTAAATTGCTTTTCGTAAAGTGCAGGTTCGTTCTTGTAAAAGCTATTCAAATCTTTTATTAAGGTTTGTACTCCCTTGTGTGGTGCATATTGTAACAAATGCCAATCTAAACTTTGTTGGAAATTCCACTCTTCACTTTGCCCAAATTCTGCACCTTGAAACAATAGATTTGTTCCAGGATGTGTAAACATATAAGAATATAATAATCTAAGATTCGCAAATCGTTGCCATTCATCACCGGGCATACGCCCTAAAATGGACTGCTTACCATATACCACCTCATCATGACTTAAGGGCAACATAAAATTCTCAGTAAAGGCATAGGTCATACTGAAAGTTAAATCATTTTGATGGTGTTTTCTGTAAATAGGTTCTTTAGCAAAATATTGCAAGGTATCATGCATCCATCCCATCATCCATTTCATTCCAAATCCTAATCCACCAATGAAAGTTGGTTTAGAAACCATAGGAAATGATGTAGACTCCTCTGCAATGGTCTGAACATCAGGAAATGCACTGTATACGGCTTCATTCATCTCGCGCATAAAGGATATAGCTTCCAAATTCTCTCTGCCGCCAAACATGTTTGGCTCCCATTCACCATCCTCCCTACTGTAGTCTAAGAAAAGCATCGAAGCCACCGCATCAACTCTTAAACCATCTGCATGGTATTGATCCAACCAAAACAAGGCATTGCTTATTAAAAATGATTTCACCTCGTTCCGTCCATAATTGAATATTAGACTCTTCCAGTCAGGATGATACCCTTTGCGCCTATCAGGATGCTCGTATAATGCAGAACCGTCAAAGAATCCCAGTCCATGAGCATCTTCAGGAAAATGTGATGGCACCCAATCTAAAATAATTCCGATATCATTTTGGTGTATTTTATCAACTAAAAGTTTAAACTCTTCCGGATAGCCAAAACGCGATGTTGGTGCAAAATATCCAGTTAACTGATAACCCCAAGACGGATCGTACGGATACTCCATTATTGGCATTAACTCAACGTGAGTAAAATTCATCTCTTTGACATAAGAGACGAGCTCGTCCGCCATTTCTGTGTAGGACAAAAACCTATTTTCTTCAACTTGTTTTTTCCAAGACCCTAAGTGCACTTCATAGACAGAGAAAGGCGCATCTAACTTATTGTTATCTTTGCGATTCTCCATCCATTTGCTATCCTTCCATTTGTAATTATCCTCCCAAACTATAGATGCCGTATTTGGTGGGTGCTCACAACGTCTAGCATATGGGTCAGCTTTCTCTGTCTTGATATCATTATGGTGGCTATGAATTTTGTATTTGTAAATATTTCCTTTGCCCACACCTGGGATAAAACCTTCCCAAATACCACTTTGGTCCCATCGCACATTGAGTTTATGATCGCCTTCTAACCAGAAATTAAAATCACCGACAACTGATACAGACTTTGCACTAGGTGCCCAAACCGCAAAATACGTACCCTCAACACCATTTACTTTGATGATATGAGAACCAAACTTTTCATATAGTTTATAGTGTTTTCCTGATTTGAATAAGTTAATATCAAACTCTGTAAACAAACTGTGTGCAATTACTTCTGCCATATATTTTAATGATTGATAATATTTGAAATTCCTTTTAATGGAATTACTGCCCAACGAGGACGTGAATTAAGTTCGTAACCTAATTCATAAACTGCTTTTTCTAGCAATGAATATTTTAATAAAAAGACACGCTCTTGTTGATAGCCTATATTAATGTTTGCATCTTGAATTTCTACGATATAGGTTCCTAAAAATAATCCTATAAAATATTGATAAAGGATTTCGCCTGCCTCAAAAAGTGCTTCTTGTTCTTGTTTGTATTTTTCCTGATTATTGAAGATAGTAGCATATATAGCGTAATGAAACGATCTAAACAAGCCTGCCACGTCCTTTAGTGGTGGTTGTTTTACCTTTCTATCCCTGATAGTGCTCTCTGGCTCGCCTTCAAAATCTAATATGTAGAAATCATCGTCTTTAACCAAGATTTGACCTAAGTGATAGTCTCCATGAACCCTTAAACGTTCACCTTTCAACTTCGTCCAATCAAAATTCACAAATCGTTTTCTAATTTCATTTTTCTTCTCTAGAAATTCATTTGCCAACTCAAGTGCCAATCCATCTAGCTTATGCAAATTATTTTCTACAGCATTAAGTCTGTTTTGAAATTGATACAACAATCTATTTTTTAACCATACTGTGTAGTCACCATTAAATCGTGTTGGTGTAAAGGCTGTATCCTCAAACTCTGAACCTAATGCGATGTGCATTTCTGCGGTCCTTTTAGCTAAAGTCTGAATTTTGGTAAAAATATTTAATCCTACCCAATCTATAATCTGTGGCGGGATATCTCGAATATCCAAACGTAAGAAAAGCTCCGTACGTGGCAATCGGTCTATTCTAATATTCTTATACTCTAAGTTTGAAAACACCTTATGAAGTTCTTTAAGCATATAGTCCCAGGCATCTCCATCATTTGGAACCAATTCATTCATCAAAGCAATGGTTATATTGGTATTTTCCTGGTCTTTTATTTGTACACTTCCTAAATATGCTGGTGTATTTTTAAAATCTTTCTTTTCGGACAGGAACCGACTCATTTCGTAATCAGGATTACGGTCTGCATAAATTCTACGATAAAACTTTAGCACATACTTCTCATTATAAATTATGGACGTATTGCTTTGTTCCATACCCATAAATCGAGAAGACTCGTATTGACAATCCTTAAAAACTGGGCTCTTTTTGTATTGCACACGTGTTCTGTCTTTGGGCAGCGCAGATAATATACGTTCAAAAACTACCTTTCTAAACGCCTCAAGATTTACGGCATCAATGATAAATCCTTCCTGATTTTGAATGCTTATTGGTAGAATACGATCATCTTTTGCAAATGACTCGTCAGACACAAAAGCTATTGGTAAAAAGTAGTGCTGATAAAATGCTTCGTAAAAGTTAACTTCTAGGATTAGACCATAGTAAACCTCTTCATTTTGCTGTATTCTAAAATACTCTGCAAGTTCGATATACTTTAATCTACTTGATTTTCCACCATACCAGCGTTGCTTTACAATGTACTCTTCTAGGACATCCGAGAGAAACGTCTTGACAAAATCCTTATTCTCCATTAATTGTTCCCACGGCACATCAAAATTATAAGGTGTCGAAAGATTAACGGCAGGGGATTTTTTCTTGGTCATTTTTACTTATTTATTTTAAATATATGAAATGGTAGGGTTGGATGCAACTCAACGAAATTCCATTCGTTGTACCAATTATAGCTACTTCCTGTAACTAAATCATTTACTGTTATTTGATGACCAGCATGCACACCAAGATCGGCCAATGGTAATTGTACCGTGCCTTGTTGTGCATAATATTGTTCTAAACTAACTATTATGAGAAGTTCATCTGTTTTGTCATCATTCCATTTGTAATAAGCCATTAAATTGTCATTTTCAATGTGACAGAACTTAATGTTATTTGTTTGTTGCAGTGCTTCGTGTTGGTGCCTAATTGCGTTTACTTTCGCAATTATAGCAGTTAATTTATTTTGTACGTTCCAGTTATAGTGTTTAACTTCAAACTTCTCAGACATGTAGTATTCCTCTCTTCCAGGAATAGCCTCATCTAATTGTTGCTCAAATACAGGGCCATATATCCCGATATTAGAACTTAAGGTAGCTGCAAGAACATATCGCTGAATATATTTAGACTCATTAGCTCCTTGTAAATGATACGGGTTAATATCTGGCGTATTTGGCCAAAAATTAGGACGCATGTATTCTCGTTGATCTGTTTGAGTCAATTCAGAAACATACTCCATTAACTCATGCTTAGAGTTTCTCCAGGTAAAATAGGTATAAGATTGCGTATATCCTTGTTTTGCCAGTTGCTGCATTACCTTTGGTTTTGTAAAGGCTTCCGCCAGGAATATTACATCTGGATGCTTCTTTTTTACTTCTGCTATGACCCAATTCCAAAAATAATAAGGTTTTGTATGAGGATTGTCAACTCTAAATATGTTTACACCACAATCAATCCAATACAGCAATATATCCAAGCATTCTTTCCAAAGGTTTTTATAATTATTACCTTCCCAATAGATTGGTAAAATGTCCTGATATTTTTTAGGTGGATTCTCGGCATATTGCACTGTTCCGTCTGGTCTCCATTTAAACCAGTCTGGATGTTCCTTAACCCAAGGATGGTCTGGTGCTGCTTGAAGTGCATAGTCCATAGCTACTTCGATGTTATGATCTTTGGCCTTTTTAACTAATGCTTTAAAGTCTTCGACAGTTCCTAACTGTGGATGAATATCTTTATGGCCACCATGCTTTGATCCGATTCCCCAAGCCGATCCAACATCGCCTTCTTTCGCATCAGTCGTATTATTTCTACCTTTTCTATTTACCTCTCCAATTGGATGGATTGGCGGAAAATAAAGTGTATCAAATCCCATTTGCGCAATTCGCGGCAACAATCGCTCACAATCCTTGAAGGTGCCATGTTCTCCTTCTTTCTCGGATGAAGATCTAGGGAAGAACTCGTACCAAGTGCTAAATAAAGCTTTCTTTCTGTCTACATAAATTTGAAGTTCTCTAGACTCATTTGCGTCATATTTTTCTGGATATTTCACAAAAATGTCATGCAAACTCTGCGATCTGGCTTCTTGTATGGCGTCATTATATTTTGCTTCATCGTTAAAGCAATCAATACAATAAATTAAATAGTCCTTTTCTTCTTTTGTAACTTTTGTCAATAAAGGTTTTAAATAAGTAACCCCTTCCAACAATTCTGATTTTACATGTTGGTTATCATCTATTTTTCGTTCAATACCATGTTGCCAATTAAGTGGATGATCTACCCAGCCTTGCACTTTGTATGCATAAAAACCTTGCTTACGAACACTAAATGAAGCCTCCCATTCATCATTCATTACATGATGCATTCTTATCTCACTCCATTTACGTTCTTTTTCGTGCTTAAATAATACTGAAGCTGCAATTACATCATGGCCATCTACGAGGACATGTGCACCTACATTTACTAATTCGTTTACAACTCGTTTTATAAAAAATTCACCACAATTAATCTGAGGACTAACTGCATCAATGACTACGCGCTTTTGGTTTTGCATACTGTTGATTGATTGTTGATTATATGGCGAAAGTAAAATACTCTAACGACAAATAAAAAGATAACATTGGGATAATTAAACTATATCGTTTGAATTGAATAACTCTTCCAATTTTATTTGAGGATTTTACTGAATAATTGTTCCTGATGGTATAACGGCATTCTTCTTGACTACAACTATACCGTCTTTGACTAAATAACTGTCTGTCTCAATATCTGCCAGTTGTTTACCTCCATTAATACGCACATCGTCACCAATTCTACAATTTTTATCTAAAATGGCATTCTTTATAAAACAACGCTCTCCAATGCCCATGTATATTTTGATTTTTTTAGCCTCTACTTCTTTTAAGGATTCATATCGATCGCTTCCCATCATATAGCAATTAATAACTGTTGACTCTGCGCCGATCCTGGAGCGAATTCCAATTACCGAACGCTCAATTTTTGCTGCGTGGATAATAGATCCTTCTGAAATTACCGTTCTATCCAATAAAGTACCTGATATTTTTGAGGTTGGTAGAATTCTGGCATTGGTATAAATTCGTTTTTCGTTATCGTACAAATTAAACTTTGGTATTTCGTCTGTTAAACCAAGATTTGCGTCAAAAAAGCTATCAATATTTCCTATATCTGTCCAATAACCTTCAAATTGGTAACTTAAAGTTTTGTGATTTTTAATGGCTTCTGGTATTATTTCCCGCCCAAAATCTACGGTATTTGGATCCTTTAAAAGACTTACAAGCAAATCTTTATTGAAAATGTATATACCCATAGATGCCAAATAATTTCTACCTGCGTTCTTCATTTCGTCACTAACTGGAGATGTCCAATCTGGTAATAAAGAAGCATCTGGTTTTTCTATAAAGGACGAAATGAAATTATCTTCATTGGTTTTTAGAATGCCAAAGGATGTTGCTTCTTTTGCGTTAACAGGTTGCGTAGCAATAGAAATCTCAGCGCCACTTGAAACATGAGCTTCAAGCATTTCATTAAAATCCATTTGATAAAGTTGATCACCAGAAAGAATAAGTGCATATTCAAATTCGTGTCTTAAAAAGTGGTGTAGACTTTGTCTAACGGCATCTGCTGTACCTTGAAACCATTTGTCGCTAGCAATAGTTTGTTCTGCCGCCAACACATCTACAAAAGCTGAGCTGAAAAAGCTAAAATGGTAAGTATTTTTTATATGTCGATTTAACGAAGCAGAATTAAACTGCGTTAGCACATACATACGCTTAATACTAGAGTTTATGCAGTTAGATATTGGAATATCTACTAATCTGTATTTACCAGCAATTGGTACTGCTGGTTTAGATCTACTTTCAGTGAGTGGATAAAGACGTGATCCTTGACCACCCCCTAAAATAATACTTAAGACTTTATCGTTTACCATTTAAATTAAATTAATGATTGATATATTGATTTTGTTTGCTTGGCTATAGCTTTCCAGTCAAAAAATGTTTCAACGCGCTGTCTACCCTTTTTTGCCATATTTTTCCTTAGAACATCGTCTTTGATTAACTTATTAATTCCATCTGCCAAATCACGAGAGAATTTGTCCGGATCAACCGGTTCAAACGGTGCAACATTCTGTTGTTCCAAGTTGATTAGTAAACCCGTTTCGCCCTCAACCACTACTTCTTTTATGCCACCCACAGCACTTGCTACTACAGCTGTTTCACACGCCATAGCTTCAATGTTAATTATGCCAAATGGTTCATAAATAGAAGGACAACAAAATACATCTGCATGAGAATATAACTGAATGACATCTTTCTTGTCCAACATTTTATCGATCCAAAATATATTATTTCTCGATTTAGAGGCCTCTGCGACAGCATCCTCCATTTCTTTGGCGATTTCCTTCGTGTCTGGTGCACCGGCACAAAGTACAATTTGCGTCTCTTGGTCGATGTATTTTATAGCATTTACCAGATGTACAATTCCCTTTTGTCGTGTTATTCTTCCAACAAACAATACATAAGGTTTGTTCTTATCTATTCCATAGGTGTCTAATACATTTGCATCCTCAATAACAACATATTCCTTCAAATCAATACCATTGTAAACAACCTCTATCTTTTTAGGATCAACGTTGAAATATTTAATAACATCTTCTTTTGTTTCTTCAGATACCGCAATTAGGCAATCTGCCATCTCAATTGCTGTTTTTTCAATCCAAGATGATGCATCATATCCTCTGCCCAATTGCTCCCTTTTCCATGGTCGCAATGGTTCTAAAGAATGGGTTGTTACAACCAAAGGTATGCCATAGCATAATTTGGCCATAATCCCTGCAAAGTGTGAATACCATGTATGGCAATGCACAACATTAGCATCTACTGGCTCTGCACTCATATGCAAGCCTGTATTTAATGTTTTAAATACTGATTTTAACTTTTCTTCACTATTTTTAAACTGGCCATCTTCAAAAGGATAACCTTTTATGCTAAGATTAGTATTGGTAACATTTTGATCGCCAAAAGCCCTAACATCTACTTGCATTAGTTCAGATAATTCTTTGGCAAGATATTCAACATGTACTCCTGCTCCACCATAAACATATGGTGGGAATTCTCTTGTAAGAAATAATACTTTCATAGTGTAAAAATAAGACTGGCTGTAGCCTGTAAGACTCACTGTAAAGTAACGAAATAAAATGGTTTTTTAAAGTCTAAATTCAAAATAGTTAACAAAAAAATAAACTTAGAATTAGCTGTAATAAATCGCGATGATAATCGACTGATTAACAATCTTAAAATTCGTAATTTTATAACGCTTAAGTATTCTAGAATAGGTAGCTAGAATTATTTGAAGCCTTGAAAAAACAAAAAAAACAAATAATGAAAAAGATTTTAATTTTTACAATTGTTGGAGTTCTCTTTAGCTGTAATGGATCTGCACAAAAAACCAAATCAAAAGAAAAAGAATCGTATCCTGTGACTAAAACTGATTCGGAATGGAAGCAAGAACTAACAAAGACGCAGTACTATGTCTTACGCGAAGCAGGGACAGAAAGAGCCTTTTCCAGTCCACTCAACAAAAACTACGAAAAAGGTATTTACCATTGCGCTGCTTGCAACACTCCTTTATTTAAAAGCGAGCATAAATTTGATTCTGGATCCGGTTGGCCAAGTTTTGATAGAGAAATAAAAGGCAATGTTGCTTATTCAACTGATTATAATATTGGTTATGCACGTACGGAGGAACATTGCGCAACTTGCGGTGGACATTTGGGTCATGTGTTTAACGATGGGCCTAGAGAAACTACCGGAAAACGTCATTGTATAAATGGTGTGGCCTTAAAATTTATAGCTTCCAATGACAAAAATGACTAGCTATCTCAATAGTGTATTAAAGCAATTTGAATACTATAAGAGTTTAGGAGACAATACTATTGAAAGATTGTCTTTTGATGAGCTCAACAAAGAATTTGCCCAAGACGGAAACTCAATTTCAATCATCGTAAAACATATGGCTGGAAATATGCTAAGTCGTTGGACAAATTTTATGACTGAAGACGGTGAGAAGAAATGGAGGGAAAGAGATGAAGAATTTATTGGCACATACTTAAGCAAGGAAGAGTTAATTGATGCTTGGAACAAAGGTTGGGGTTGTCTTTTCAATACACTTAAATCTTTGACAAATAAAGATTTAGAACGCATAATTTACATAAGAAATCAAGGCCATACGGTTACAGAAGCCATCAACCGACAAATGATGCATTACGCATATCACGTAGGACAAATTGTTTTTATAGGGAAGCTTATTCTTGGGAAAGAATGGAAATCATTATCCGTTCCTAAAGGCCAATCAAAAGTTTACAACAAGGAGAAATTTGCAAAGGGCAAAAGCAGAAGACATTTTACTGAAGACCTTTAATATTACATTTAGGTTTCGTAAATTCGTACACTCAAATTTCAACAAAAAAATTACGCATGAGTAAATACGATATTATAGTTTTAGGAAGTGGTCCGGGAGGCTACGTAACAGCAATAAGAGCTTCTCAGCTAGGGTTTAAAACAGCTGTAGTAGAGAAAGAAAGTCTTGGTGGTGTCTGTTTAAATTGGGGCTGTATTCCAACAAAAGCGCTGTTAAAATCTGCTCAAGTTTTTGAATATCTAAAACATGCAGAGGATTATGGGCTCACTGTAAAAGATGCTAAGCACGATTTTGATGCTGTAGTAAAACGAAGTCGTAGTGTAGCCGATGGTATGAGTAGTGGTGTTAAATTCTTAATGAAGAAGAATAAAATTGATGTCATTGAAGGCTTTGGAAAATTAAAGCCAGGAAAGAAAGTTGAGGTTGATGGTAAAGAATATACAGCAGATCACATAATTATTGCAACAGGTGCACGATCTCGCGAACTACCAAGCTTACCACAAGACGGAAAAAAAGTTATTGGCTATCGTAAAGCTATGACCTTAGATAAGCAACCTAAAAAAATGATAGTTGTTGGTTCTGGCGCAATTGGAGTTGAATTTGCCTATTTCTACAATTCAATGGGTACGGAAGTAACTATAGTAGAATATATGCCAAAGATCGTTCCAGTTGAAGATGATGAAATATCAAAGCAACTAGAACGTAGTTTCAAAAAATCTGGTATTAATATTATGACATCTGCAGAAGTTACAGCCGTTGATACTTCTGGTAAAGGAGTTAAAGCTACTGTGAAAACCAAGAAAGGAGAAGAAATTCTAGAGGCAGATATTGTCCTTTCTGCTGTTGGAATAAAATCTAATATTGAAAATATCGGATTAGAAGATGTTGGCATTGCCGTAGATAGAGATAAAATAATGGTAAATGACTATTATCAAACTAACATCCCAGGCTATTATGCGATTGGTGATGTAACACCTGGACAAGCATTGGCGCACGTTGCTTCTGCAGAAGGAATTTTGTGCGTAGAGAAAATAGCGGGACATCATGTAGAAGCATTAGATTACGGAAACGTACCTGGATGCACATATTGTTCTCCTGAGGTGGCAAGTGTCGGTTTGACCGAAGCCCAAGCTAAAGAGCAAGGCTATGAAATAAAAGTTGGTAAATTTCCATTTTCGGCTTCTGGTAAGGCAAGTGCAGGTGGTACTAAAGAAGGTTTTGTGAAGGTAATTTTTGATGCCAAATATGGTGAGTGGCTGGGATGCCACATGATTGGTGCTGGAGTAACAGATATGATTGCTGAAGCAGTACTAGGGCGCAAACTAGAAACTACAGGACACGAAGTTCTAAAAGCAGTTCACCCTCACCCAACTATGAGTGAAGCTGTAATGGAGGCTGTTGCTGATGCTTACGATGAAGTTATCCATTTATAAGAAAACATAAAACAAATGAAAAAGCGATTCAAATTGAATCGCTTTTTTTATAGTCTATATCCTAATCCTAGGAAAAGTATATTAGGTGAGAGCTCTTCAAAACCTAGTGTGTATTTCATGTGTAAGCTCAGTCGCGTTCCAAGGTCGTAATCTAAACTTACATCTGCCCTGACCTTAAATTTGTTGGTAAATAAATCAAAGAAGTAATTTAAACTTGGACCTATTAAAATATGAAAGTCTCGGCTAATATCATATTTAAGATAAATCGGTGCATTAATAAATTCTAATTCACCAACACCTTTATAAAGAACTTCTGGCTGAATATGAAAGCCTTCATCGATATTAAAATCTGCAAAAAAACCACCGTAGAATCCTGTTTCTGTGTCTGGATTTGTACCAAAATCGCCTTCAGTTATTTTAAAAAAGGTAATATTAACGCCTCCCTTAACGCCGAAGTCTACTTGAGAATATGCAGACTGAAGAGCAACAAATAAAGCAAAAACAATAAGCGAGCAATTCTTCATGTCCTAAAGTTTAAAGCTTTCAATTGCCAAATCATAACTGCATAGTCCAAAACCAATAATCACACCCTTCGCATTAGGTGAGATATAGGACTTGTGCCTAAATTCTTCCCTCGAAAACGTATTTGAAATATGAACCTCTACCACTGGCGTTTCAATAGCACTCACAGCATCCCCAATGCCAACGGAGGTATGCGTGTAGGCGCCTGCATTTAAAATAATTCCGTCACAACTAAAACCAACTTCCTGAAGTTTATCAATGAGCTCGCCTTCAATATTGGATTGATAGTATTCTATATTAAGAGTATTGAATTTAGATTTCAATTCTTTTAAATAATCATCAAAAGTTTTCTTACCGTAAATGTCAGGTTCACGTTTGCCGAGTAGATTTAAATTTGGGCCATTAATTATAATGAGTCGCTTCATAAAGTAAATATATTAAAATAAGAGCATAAAAAAACCGAAGCAACTAAGCTTCGGTTTTAAAACTTACTAATCTAATTAAAAGAAGAATCCTACACCAACTTGAATTACTGAATTTCTGTATTCTGCACCACCGTCTAGTTCGTCAGAATCATTGGCATTAGTTATACCAAGGTTATAGCGTGCAGAAAAGTTTAATCCGTTTTCAAGTTTATATCCAAGACCGAAATTTACGCCAAAGTCAATGGACTTCAAATCATCTTTAAAATCAAATTCTTCACCATCTACATCAAACTTAGCTGATAATAAATAGCCTAACTGAGGTCCAGCTTCAATACTAAATCCTTCTATAGGATAATATTTTGCAATAACGGGTAAATTAAGATAATCCACTTTTGCGGTACCAGATTCACCTGGATCCTCGTAATCTGAACCCTGTGCCGAATAGATTAATTCTGGCTGTAAAGAAAATGATTCGCATATTGGTATCTCAACTACGCCTCCAAAATGGAATGCAGTTCTACCATTATAACTTTCTACATCGTCACCTGCAATGTCAGAAAAGTTAACGCCAGTTTTTACTCCAAAACTAATTGGCATAGTGGTATTCTCATCTTGTGCATTTAAAAACGTAAGACTAAAAATAGCCACCAAACCACATACTAATAATTTTCTCATGATATATAGTTTATTGATTAATTACATTTTAGATTGGTAAATGTATTATACGGTTAGAGTATGTAAAATGATTACAATCAGTTTACTAGATAAACATGAGTGAATACCAATAGACCATAAAAAAACCGAAGCTTTTGTGCTTCGGTTTCTCTTTTTGTTATTTTTTATAATTATAAATTGAATAGTGCACCAAAATTAAAGCTTACTCGAGAATTTGTGATTGCATTGCCTTCATTGATTTCAAAAACATCTATAAATCCTGTTTGAAACTCAAGTTCAATGAATAATTTTACGGTTTCACCAGCAACAAACTGATATCCAGCACCATAGGCTAAACCAAAATCAGTGCTTTTGAAGGAATCAGTTAAATCCATTCCAAGAGCAGTATCTTCTACATTTAGTAACAGACCAACATAGGGTCCAAAATTAACATACCAGTTATAATTACTTCCAAAATGAATATTTGCCATAACAGGTATTGTGAGATAACTAAGCTTAAAATCGGTGGTAGTATTTACGTTAGTATCTTCATTAAAAATAAAACCGTCTGCCCAACCTTTATTGTCGTAGATTAATTTTGTTTTTATTCCCCACATTTCGGACAAAAAATATTCACCTGATAATGCTACGTTAGCTGTAAATCTTGGATCTGTTCCATTTTGGCCTGTAATTTCTGATACAGAAACCATACTAAGCCCCACATTTGCTCCCAGTTGAAAATCGCCTTTATCATTTTGAGCATTTAGAGTTAAGCTTAATACAATAAGTACGACTGTAAAAATTACTTTCTTCATAAATAATGTGATTTTTTTATTTAGGGCGCTAATGTAATCCTTTTCTTAATAGATTAAAACATAAGATAACATCGATATTTTTTGAATTATGTAAGTATATTAGAATGAGTAGTTTAGGAAATACAAAAACTCTATTTTTTAATAAGATCAATACGGGTTATGTCGCCCTTTTTTAAGTTGGTCATGGTTTTTATAGTATTAACCCCATCAATGATTTCTATAATGGCAGTGTTAGATCCAATAGATCCTTCTGATATTGAGTGAATGGTGAGTTGTACCTGCTTCGCATCCATATCAACTTCAAGTATTTTTTTATCGGCACTTATACGGTAATTAGATAAAATAGTTTTGCCGTTCTTTTTAATTGTTATTACATCGTCATCTATTTGTCCTCCATCGTAAACAAAAAATTTCACCTTATTTGCCTTTGTTAGTACTGAGGTAGTTTCATTTTTCTTTAGAACATTTAAATTAATCGTATCTAGAAGCTTAGTGTTTTTTAATTTTTGCTTTATACTATCTGGTACACGATTTGATTTTTCCAATCGCTTTGTAAATTTAGTGACTCTTTTATCAATGCGCTCTATTGAATTCATAGCGATCTCGCCACTTATACATTCGGTACCATCATTAAACAACCCTTTAAAAGAACCCATTAATTTGTTCCCTCCAATTTTGAATTTTGTTGGTTCTAAATGTACATTACAGAAATCCGCTTCGGAAAATGTAGATTTTGTATAAATTAATTCCGACTCCTTAAAGGCCAACATATTTTTATTATGATCATAAGTTCCTTCTATTTTAGATTTTGTTTCATGTTCACCACCAAAATCGGTTAAACTATATCCAGAAATTTTTCCCTCGTTTTCAGAAAATTCCAACTTATATGTTATTACAAGTGTATCCTGAATTTTTATAAAACCCAAAAATTTATTTGTCTGTTGTCCATAGGAAAAAAGTAAAAACACAAAAAAAATACTCGTTAAAAAAGTTTTTATCATGGGCTTTGATATTTATAGTTATGAGAAATTAATTGTGGCAAAAATCAAAAAAATAAATGATAGATTTTAAGATAGACGATATAAGTCAGAAATTTTTTATAAATTTCAACAAACTTAAACCATTTTTTTATGAAAATTAAACTATTCTTATCAGCATTAGCGTTAATGCTTTCAATTAGTTCGGCTTACGCTTCTTTTCCTGTACAACGTACGACTGTGCCTGCAACAACAGAACAAACTGTGACAGACTCTGAATTGACTGAGACTGTTGAGTTAACTACACCACTAGCAAGAGCCGCACAACAAAGTCAAGGTATTGCATTGATTTTGTGGTTCTTTTTAGGAGGTTTGGCCGCACACAGATGGTACCTTAAAAGTCCTGTGGGATGGAATATTTTATTTATTCTAACATTAGGTGGTATTGGTATCTGGGCAATTATTGATTTAATAGATATTTTTACAGAGAACTATCCTAATGCAAATTTCAAAAACAAATTCTTTTAGAAATTAATTCTTTTAATGAATTATTAAAAGCACTTTACCCATAACGTAAAGTGTTTTTTTTATTTTTAATAAATGAAATGGTATAACGCCCTTAAAGACTATCAACACTATCTTAAAATTGAGCGTGGTTTATCAAGTAATTCTATTGAAAACTATAGTTACGATATAAAAAAACTCATAAATTATCTTGTAGAAAACACAATCTCAGAAAGCCCAATTTCAATAGATGACACTTTAGTTAAGGAATTTATCTACCACATTTCAAAGTCTTTAAACCCAAGATCTCAGGCACGTCTTATCTCAGGTCTTCGCAATTTTTTCGATTATTTGATTTTTGAAAATTACCGGACCACAAACCCTCTTGATTTAATAGAGTCTCCTAAAATTGGGCGTAAACTTCCCGATACGCTTTCTGTTGAGGATATTGACCTCCTCATAAGCACGATTGATTTGAGCTACCAATACCAAGGTATAAATTTGGGTGAACGCAATCGTGCTATATTAGAAACACTCTATAGTTGTGGTTTGCGTGTAAGCGAGTTAATCAACCTTAAGCTATCTGATTTATTTTTTGATGAAGGTTTTATTAAGGTCACAGGTAAGGGTGACAAACAACGCTTTGTTCCTATTGGTAAAACCACTCAGAATTACATTATGATATGGAAAAGCATAAGAAACCATATCGCCGTTCAACCAAACTCAAAGGACATTCTATTTTTAAACTACAAGGGTAAGAAATTAACACGTGCCATGGTTTTTACAATTATTAAAAAATTGGTTGAAAAATCAGGATTAAAAAAGAATGTATCACCTCATACCTTCAGACATTCCTTTGCCACCCATTTATTAGAGAATGGTGCTGACTTAAGAGCAATACAAATGATGTTAGGTCACGAAAGTATTACCACTACAGAGATATACATGCACGTAGACAGATCGCATCTAAGCGAGGTACTCAATAAATACCATCCTAGAAAATAAAAAGAGCGTTCATTATAATGAACGCCCTGTAATTATTGAAAAATTTACAGTTTTTATTTGGCAATATTTACTGCTCTTGTTTCTCGTATAACCGTAACTTTTACTTGCCCAGGATAAGTCATGTCCGTTTGTATTTTTTGTGAAATCTCAAACGATAAGCTTGACGCTTGATCATCCGAAACCTTTTCGCTTTCTACAATGACCCTAAGTTCTCTACCGGCTTGTATGGCATAGGCTTTCTTAACACCTGTAAACCCAAATGCAACATCTTCGAGGTCTTTTAATCTTTGAATATAAGAATCTAATACTTGACGTCTTGCACCTGGTCTTGCTCCAGAAATAGCATCACAAACTTGGATGATAGGTGACAATAGTGTTGTCATTTCAATCTCGTCGTGGTGGGCACCAATTGCATTGCACACTTCCTTATTCTCACCATATTTCTCAGCCCATTGCATACCCAGTATTGCATGGGGCGTTTCAATATCTGCCTCAGATGACGGTACTTTACCAATATCGTGCAACAATCCTGCTCTTTTGGCCAGTTTTGGGTTCAGGCCTAATTCTGCAGCCATAACACCGCACAATTTTGCTACTTCACGGGAATGCTGTAATAAATTTTGACCATAAGACGAACGATACTTCATTCTACCTACCATTTTTATCAATTCTGGATGAAGGCCATGAATGCCCAAATCAATTACAGTACGCTTACCAACTTCTATAATTTCCTGCTCTATTTGCTTTTGGGTCTTTTTTACCACCTCCTCTATTCTAGCAGGATGTATTCTACCATCAGTCACAAGCTTATGAAGGGATAGCCTGGCAATTTCACGTCTTACAGAATCAAAGCATGACAAAATTATAGCTTCAGGGGTATCGTCTACTATAATTTCTACTCCTGTTGCTGATTCTATCGCTCTAATGTTTCTTCCCTCGCGACCTATAATTCTGCCTTTAACGTCATCAGATTCAATATTAAATACAGAAACGCAATTGTCTATCGCTTCCTCAGTACCAATGCGCTGAATGGTATTAATGATTATTTTCTTGGCTTCCTGTTGTGCAGTTAATTTAGCTTCTTCCAACCTATCTTGGATATAAACCATTGCATCTGTCTTAGCTTCTTCTTTTAAAGACTCTACCAATTGTTCCTTAGCCTCCTCTGCGGAGAGCTGGGAAATTACTTCTAACTGCTTAATTTGGCTTTTATGAGCTTTTTCTAATTCTACTTTTTTCTTCTCCAAAAACTCCATTCTAAAATCGTAGTCTTTTATTTTGCTCTCTAATGATTGGTTGGATTTTTTAGCCTTTGACAATTCGTTTGAAATCTGAGATTCTTTGTCTCTAATGCGCTTTTCTGCCTCAGCCATTTTTTTGTCTCGAGACAAAATTACTTTTTCATGTTCTGCCCTTAACTCAATAAATTTCTCCTTCGCTTGGAGTATTTTGTCTTTTTTTAGTGTCTCTGCGTCGGATTGTGCTTTTTTAATTATGGATTTAGATTCATTTTCTGCATCCTTTATAATTTTGGAAGCTTTTCCCTTTCCGAGGGATTTTGTTATTATTAGGCCTAAAATAAATCCTAATATAACGCCTCCAACAATATATATGATTGTGTTAGTGTCCATGTTAATTGTTTAGTTTAAGTATATAAAAAAAGCCTACATCAGTTTTGGATTTTGTATAAACTCCTTAAAAACAAGTTTAGGGCTAACAAGCTGATCAAAAATCTGTCCAAGATACCAAACACGTTTAGCACTAACAGCACGATTTTACAACTTAAACTCACCCTTTTTAAAGAATTAACGTTGAGTTTATCAAAAAATATAACTAATGTAGGCAGTAACCTTTTTTATTTTAAAGAACGTACGAGTCAGATATGCTCATTTAAAAGTTCATTCAAAGCTTCTAGCTTTTGTTGAACTTCTTCGTTTACATATTCTTTATCTATCGACTTTTGCTCTACTTGAGCAGCAAATTGTAAAGCACACATTGCCAATACGTCTTGCTTATCTCTCACAGAGTAATTTTGCTCAAATTGCCCTATCATTGCCTCTATCTTCTTCGAGGCTTTTCGCAAACCTTCTTCTTGTTTTGGATTTATAGTCAATGGATAAACCCTATTTGCTATAGAAAGTTTAATTTTTAACTGATCTGACATTTAGTCTAATTTACAACTTTATTCGGAGAGTTGACTTATACAATGGTCAATATCTCTTATAAGTGCATTTATTTTGAGCTTTGTTTCTCGTTTATTATCGTCACCACCAAGCATTGAATTTGCCATTTTGAGCGTTTCGTATTTCTCGTTCCAAGAAGCAATTTCCTCTTGTTGTTCCAAGAGTTTTTGTTGTTGCTGTTCAAGTCTCTGTGCTAGCTTTGCATTGGTTTGTTTTAACACCTCTTGTTTGTGCAAAACCTTACTGATTTTATTCTCTAAAGCATCAACAATGTCTTCAATTTTGCTCATTAAAGTAATTCAATACTACAGAAACAAAGTTAACATACCTATCGAAAAAACACAATTCTTTTGCAATTATTTTTCATTGAGATAACAATTGAATTTTAATTGCGTTAGGAAAAATATTACTGTTTTTTGGTTTTGCTATTCCTACTCAAATTAATATTTTAGCCACTACTGAAAACCCAATGAAAAAATTTCTGATTCTCTTTTTTTTGAGCACGACATTGTATTCGCAATCAGAATACCCTCAAGATTATTTTAAGAATCCTTTGGACATAACGCCTGTACTTTCTGGTACTTTTGCCGAATTGCGCTCCTCTCATTTTCATGGTGGTTTAGATATAAAAACACAAGGCAAAGAAGGTCTTAAAGTTTATGCCTCGGCCAGTGGATATGTAAGCAGAATTAAAATTTCACATTACGGTTATGGCAAAGCCATTTACATAACACATCCAAATGGTTATACTACAGTTTACGGTCATTTACAGAAGTTTTCTAAACGATTGGAGGCGTACATAAAAATGTGCCAATATCAGAAAGAGAGTTTTGAAGTAGAGGTTTTTCCTGGGCCAGAAGAGCTCCCTATTGATGCTCAAGAAGTAATTGCCTATTCAGGTAATACTGGTGGCTCTGGTGGGCCACACCTTCATTTTGAGATTAGGGACAACCAAGAGCGACCAATGAATCCTATGCTTTTTGGTATTGACGTTAAAGACACAAAAGCACCGTTTGTAATAGGTGCTTATGCTTATCCAAAAGACGAAAATGCACTAATAAATGGCAAAAACGAAAGAGTTCCTCTGCGTTTAATCCCAAAAAAAAGTGGCGATTATGAAGTTGAAAAAATTACTGCATTAGGTAACATTGGTTTTGGGGTAACGACTTATGACAAGCAAGATTTAGCACCAAATACTAATGGTGTTAGCAATATACAAACATTCTTTAATGGCAATAAGAGCTTAGAAATTGATTTTAAGCGCTTTAGCTTTAGTGAAACCAAGCACATAAAGAGGTTGATTGATTATGAATATTGGAAAACCAAAAAATCTAGAATTCAAAAGTTATTTATTCAACCAAATAATCCTTTGAGCCTGTATAAAGATGCTTACGATAACGGTTATGTTAAAATTGAGGATAGCACCTCATCAGTTTATAAAATCAGAATTAGAGATTACAAGCAAAATGAAACTTGGATTAATATTCCTATTGTGGGCAAACAACAACTGAACAATCAAGTAAGTAATAATGAAATAGAGGGGAAAACACTTATATACAACAATAAAAGTACCACATTGTCTGCTGGGAATTATACTGTTAATTTTTACGAAAACACCGTTTATGAAGACGTTTGGATAGATTTCAGCGTTAGTTCCGATACGCTTAAGCTTCATGAAGACAAAATACCGCTTCAAAAGAACTTTTACATAAATTACGACATCAGCAACTATAAAAAGGCAGACCAAAACAAACTTTTTATCGCAAGACTGTATGGCTATTATAAAAAACCAAGTTATGTGTATACCACCCGTAAAGGAAATACATTAAGTGCTGGCAGTAAAATATTCGGTACCTACACATTAGCAATGGATACTATTGCTCCAACCATTGTGCCAGTAAACTTTCAGGACAAGAAGTGGTTGAGCAAATACCGATACCTAAAAGTCAAAATAGATGATGACCTATCTGGTATTAGTAAATATAGGGCAACTGTTAATGGCAAGTGGATACTCATGGAATATGACTATAAGACTAATTCCCTCGTACATGACTTTAATGACAATGTGGTAAAAGACACCAAAAATGATTTAAAAATAATAGTTACGGATAATGTTGGAAATAGTTCTACATTTGAAGCAACCTTTTTTAGGAAATAATTGATCTAATTGAAACGCACTTGTTTAATAACATTTTTAACATGCTTTTTAGGGCTATTATCATTTGCCCAATCTTCAACTATAAGAGGTGTTATATTAGATGAAAACAACAACCCAATTAGTGAAGTAAATATTAAAGCAAGTTCCGGAGAAGGCACCGCAACCAATAGTAACGGTTTCTACGAATTAAAAATACCTTCTGGACAAGAAATTACAGTTGAGTACTCCCATATTTCACATGAACGCGTTGTACAGAAATTTAATTTAAAAAACGGTCAAGAAATAGAGTTCAACCCTGTAATGAAATTACAGGCTGAACAAATTGCAACTGTTGTTTTAAGAAGCAGTACGAGGCAAAAAGTTGACGGTGTAACCACAATCTCCCCCAAGGTAATTAGAACCATAAAAGGTGCGCAACCTGGTGTTGAAAATATACTAAAGACACTACCTGGCGTAAACATTTCAAACGAGTTAAGCACACAATATTCGGTACGTGGTGGCAATTTTGACGAAAACCTTGTTTACGTAAATGAAATTGAAGTATACAGGCCCTTTCTCATCCGTTCTGGTAATCAGGAAGGACTGAGTTTCGTGAATACTGATTTGGTTGCCAATGTCGATTTCTCAGCAGGTGGATTTCAATCTAAATATGGAGATAAGCTCTCTTCTGTCCTCGACATTACCTATAGAAATCCCGTAAATTTTGGCTTACGTTCTGATCTGAGTTTATTAGGTGGCAGTATTTCAGGAGAAACAGTCTCTAAAGATGGGAAATTCTCTGGTATTGCAGGTGTTAGATACCGAGACAATAGCTTGATCCTAAATAATCTTGAAACAGAAGGTAATGTAGAGCCCGTATTTGCAGATGCACAGACTTATTTAACCTATCGTTTTTCGGACAAATTTCACCTCAATTTTTTAGGAAATATTTCGCTTAACAAGTATAATTTTGAACCCCAAAATCGCCAAACCAATTTTGGTACACTAGAAGAGCCAGTAGCCTTACTTGTTTTTTACGACGGGCAAGAAAACGACGAATACCAGACCTATTTTGGAGCCTTTAAAGCCAATTACTTTGCAAGTGAAGATCTAACGCTAAAACTAATCGGTTCTGCTTATCACACTACAGAACAAGAATTTTTTGACATTTTCGCCCAATATAGACTAGGAGAAGTAAATACTAATATTGGCGATGATGATTTAGGTGAGGTAGAGTTTAGCGAAGGTATAGGAACGCAATTAACACACGCAAGGAATGAACTTGATGCTTTTATTGTAAATATTGAGCATCGAGGTGACTATAGCGTAGATGAGGAAAGCACTGTAGAATGGTCCATTAAATATACAGATGAAGACATTAGAGACCGTTTAGTGGAGTATGAAGTTATTGATTCTGCTGGTTTTTCCATTAGACCTCCCAATTTTAATTTGCCTAACCTACAGCCTTACGAACCATTCTCAGGCCCATTAACTGCTTTTGAAAACATAAGAGCTTTAAACAGGGTAAAAATTCAAAGGATACAGGCATTTGCCCAATATAGTAAGCGTACGACTTGGGGTGAACATGAAGTATTCTATAATGCTGGTTTGAGAGCACACAACTGGAATGTAAGTGGAGAAGGTATAGAAACAACTTCTCAAACTGTCTTTAGTCCAAGGGCCCAGTTTGCAATAAAACCTAATTGGGATAAAGACATGCTTTTTAGAGTTGCCGGAGGATTATACTATCAACCACCTTTTTACAGAGAACTACGCGACTCCTCTGGAGTTGTTCAACCTGATGTTAAAGCGCAAAAATCATTTCATATCGTTTTGGGCAATGAATATAGCTTTCAAATGTGGGATAGGCCATTTAAACTTGTCACAGAAGCATATTACAAAGGATTATCTGATGTTAATCCTTACACTATAGAAAATGTAAGAATTCGATATAGGGCAAAGAATAATGCAACAGCTTATGCCTACGGATTGGATATGCGCCTAAATGGTGAGTTTGTACCTGGTACCGAATCTTGGTTCAGCTTTGGCTATTTAAAAACCGAAGAAAATATTGACAATCGTGGCTTTATTTCCAGACCAACAGATCAGAGATTAAAATTTGGTGCACTGTTTCAAGATTACGTACCAAATATGCCAGATTTAAAAATGTATTTAAATCTCGTTTATAATACTGGTGTTCCTGGTGGTTCTCCAAGCTACGCAGATCCTTACGATTTTCAAATTAGACTGAGAGATTATCGCAGAGCTGACTTAGGAATTTCTTATGAACTTGTTAATCCTGAACGCAGATACAAAAACAACTGGAAAAAGGCGTTCAGACAGTTGTCTATTGGTTTTGAGATTTACAACATGTTTAACAACCAAAACACCATAACCAACACTTGGGTTAGAGATGTTTATAGCAAGCGTCAATTTGCCATCCCTAATTTCCTTACACCTAGAGTATTTAATATAAGATTATCTGCACGTTTATAAATTTTTCTTAGCCTAAATATACAATTACAATATAGTTGTTAGGATTTCGCAAACTCTTTCAGAATATCAATCACATAATCTAATTCGTCCCGAGTGTTATAAACACTAAACGAAAAACGAACCGACGGTTTTTTTAGGTCTTCATCACTTAGAATTGCCGTTAATACATGTGATTGCTTGCCACTACCGCTTTGGCATGCACTTCCTTTAGAACATGCTATTCCTTTTAAGTCGAGTTGAAATTGTAATATTGGCGCTTTTTCTGGTGCAATTGGCAAACACACATTAACAAGTGTATAAGTACTCTTGTCAAAATCTAAACATGCACCATTAAAGGTTACACCGGGAACCTCAGTTTTAAGTTTTTTGATAAAATAGGATTTTAAACCTAAAATGTACTTGGATTCGGTATCAATATTCGCATATGCAATCTTAAGTGCCTCATCCATACCCACAATGTTATGAACAGATTCTGTGCCAGCTCTTACACCTCGCTCTTGTTCCCCTCCAAAAATTATAGGCTTAAGACCAGATTCCTTTCTAACAAAGCAAAATCCAATGCCCTTAGGGCCATGAAATTTGTGTGCGCTTGCAGCCATAAAATCAATAGGGAGCTTTTCTAAATCGAGTTTAAAATGACCGATCGATTGCACAGTATCAGTATGAAAAAGTGCACCATGAGACTGACATAGGGTAGCCACTTTTTCTAAATCAAGCATGGTTCCAATTTCATTATTTATATGCATGAGACTAACAAGTGCCTTATCGCTAGCTTTTAGCAACGTATCCAAATGTGCATAGTCAACCAAACCAATACTATCAATTTCAACAATACTGATCTTTATTCCATACTCATCTTTTAACTGTTCGGCTGTATGCAATACCGCATGATGCTCTATTCTAGATGTAATGATTTCATTTACTCCTAAATCCCTAACGGCGCTTCTCATTGCAAGATTATCAGCCTCTGTACCTCCAGAGGTAAATATTATTTCTTGTGCACTTGCATTAAAATAACTGGCTATGTTTTTTCTGCATTGCTCCAGAAGTACTTTTGATGAACGACCAAAACTGTGTGTTGAAGAAGGATTTCCAAAGTTTTCTTTTAAAACGTTTGTCATTCGCTCAATAACTTCTGGTCTTACTGCTGTTGTTGCTGCGTTATCTAAATAAACGGACTTCATGGTGCAAAAATATTGCAAATAAAATTATTTAAATACTTGAGCGTTATAATTTCGCAAATGATTTATTTTTGTTGAAAATTGAATCTATGATACGTCGTTTTTGTATTGTCTTTATATGTCTAATTTTTTCTGCATGTGATGATGGTGATATACTAAATATATCATTAGATTTTGATGACGAACTAGAGCGCTGTGATAATTTTGAGTCGGTTTACTTACTATACAATACCCGAGAAGATCCCAGTGAAGCACTCATTCTCACACTTCCCAAACCAACATATGACTACCTTTTTACCGAAGTAACACCAGAAGGAGAACCACATAATGTAGAAATTGGACCTGGAACCGGAATCCGTTTTAATTATAGAACATATAGTAATGTTATTGGCAGTAATGTGTTGTGCAATGAATTATCGGACCCAAGTTTAGTTGTAATTGAGGATTACGAAACTGATGGTGGAAACGTAAAAGTTACAGTTACAATTGTAGACGATGATGAAGACGGCATACCAACTGAATTGGAAGACCGAAATGGCGATGGCGACCCAACAAATGACGATTTTGACATGGACGGTATCGCAGATTATTTGGACAAAGACGACGATAATGACAATGTACCTACAATAAATGAGGATATTGATAATGACGGAGACCCAACTAATGACGATACTGATAATGACGGTAGTCCTAATTATTTGGATGTGGACGATGACGGTGACGGCGCATTAACGCGTTTAGAAGACGAGGGCCCAACTCCTAATCCGCTAAACGATTTTGTACCTAATGAAGAAGGTATAAATGTCTTGCGTTATCTATACAATCATCCTAGTGCAAACACTGAATTTGCAGATTTTGGTTTTATTGGCAATTCTTACAAGCGTACAACCACCAGTAATTTTGTTTTAGAAGATATCGGATTGGACATCATAGATGCAACAGTTATTCAATTGGGCAATTATATTATTGAAGATACCATTGAAAATGATTAATTAGGGCTGTAAGTTTTGAAATATCCTAACCTCTGTAGCGCCAAGACCATAGGTTTTATAATCTGCATCATAAAATTCAACATTGTTGTATCGCCTAAATAGCGTTTCTAATTCTTGACGAAGAACGCCTTCGCCTACACCATGTATAAAAACTATTTTTGGGATTCTATTTTCTATTGCGCGTTCTAATTGACGCCTTGCGGTATCTAATTGTAAATTAAGCATATCAAAATTTGTCATGCCCTTAGTAGAATCAGTTAACTGATGTATATGCAAGTCAACAACAATTTTTGGAGCATGCCGCTGTTTTGGTTTTGATACTTGGGATTGTTTTTTTCTTTTTATCGATTTTTCCTTTATAATATTATCTATATCCGCATTGATAACAGAATGTCTTATGCTATTATCAGGTCTGGTAAGCATCAACTCTTCTGTCTGAAATTGAACTTCAAAACCATCCTCATCCTCAATAAAAACTACATTTCCTTCAATTTTTGTAACTGTACCTTTTATGTTATCATCTATTGTCTCAACCGTATCTCCTATTTTAATCTTCATCTTCTGATTTAATAAATGAGTCTTCTTCCTGTTTTTCAAATTTGCTAGGAATATTTCTCGATGTTCTATAAATACCAAACATTAACAAAATAATCCCACCAATCAAGAGGTAAGTGTCTTGTTTTTCTTCAGCCTGAGCGTAAATAGCAATGGCACCTCCAATTGTAATGGCTAGTATGTTTATAATTCTAGAAAAATTCATAATTGCATTAATATTTACACTACAAAAATACAGCCTTAGATTATTTTTAAATCGCTATTGCTAAAAAAGTATATTTCAATTCTTAAATTAGCACCATGTTATTAGCTCTAAATAACGTTGAAGAATATATGCTTCCATGTATGTGGAAAAAAACATTCAATGTAGATTGCATGGGTTGTGGCATGCAACGAGCCATTGCGCTGATCTTAAAAGGTGATTTTGTTGAGGCTTTTTTTATGTATCCGGCAATTTACACACTCATTGCAATGTTTGCTTATCTATTATTTCATCTAAAATTTCATTTTAAAAATGGGCATAAGGTAATTCTTGGCCTATTTATATTAAATATTAGTATTATTGTAATTAGTTTTTTAATCAAGACTCTTTAACCTTTTTAAATCAACTCATATGGAAAAACAAATGTTACCTAACGCAACACTTACCTTAGTAATGGGTATTTTATCTATTGTTGGATGCTGTTGCTATGGCTTACCAGGAATTATTTTTGGTATAGTTGCGATTATTTTAGCGAGTAAGGCTACAAAATTATATAAAGAAGAACCTGAAAACTATCTTGGTTACGGTAATGTACAAGCCGGAAAAATAATGGGTATAATTGGTGTTATCCTCGGAGTATTATTTGCTGCATATATGGCTTGGTTTATTGGTCAAGTGGGTTGGGAAGCCTTACAAGATCCTGAAGCACTTATGAAGAAAATGGAAGAAATGCAAAATCAGTAATTGAAAATAATTAACAATAAAAAAGCGGCTCATTGGCCGCTTTTTTTATGGTTTTAATTCTTATTCTTCGAATTCTTTTAATGTTTTAGTTATGATAGCTACACACTCCAACAATTGATCTTCAGTCATTACCAATGGAGGTGCAAATCTAATAACATTACCATGTGTAGGTTTGGCCAATAGTCCATTATCTCGAAGTCGTAAACAGATATTCCAGGCTGTATCGCTATCCTCCTCATCATTTATTACAATAGCATTTAACAAGCCTCTTCCCCTTACTGAACTTACCACATTGCTATTTTTAATGTATTTGTTCATCTCAGCTCTAAAGACTTTCCCAAGGTAATCTGCATTATCTGCAAGCTTTTCTTCTTTAACAACCTCTAAGGCTGCAATAGCTACTGCAGCTGCAATTGGGTTACCTCCAAACGTACTGCCATGGTTACCTGGACGTATTACATTCATTATTTCATTGCTCGCCATCACAGCAGATACTGGATAAAGCCCACCACTTAAAGCTTTTCCTAAAACTAAAATATCTGGTTTAACATCTGGAGTCCCAGAACAGTCTTTATTTTCGCAAGTACAATTACCACAGGTTGCGAGTAGTCTTCCGGTACGTGCTATACCCGTTTGTACTTCATCTGCAATAAATAAAACATTGTATTTCTCACATAATGCCTTAGCTTCTTTCAAATAATTCTCGCTCGGGACATAAACACCAGCTTCTCCCTGGATTGGCTCGACCAAAAAGCCAGCTATATTTTTATTTGCGCTTAATACTATTTCTAACTCCTTAAGATTGTCGTATTCAACCTTAACAAACCCTTCAGTAAATGGTCCAAAATGCTGTCTCGCAACAGGATCATTAGAAAATGAAATTATTGTTGTAGTCCGGCCGTGAAAATTATTCTTGCAAACCACTATTTGGGCTTTGTTCAAGTCTATGCCCTTAACCTCATAAGCCCATTTTCGGCATAGCTTCAATGCCGTTTCAACAGCTTCCGCTCCGGAATTCATCGGTAGCATTTTATCAAACTTAAAATACTCTGTTGCATACTTTTCATAGCGTCCAAGCATGTCATTATAGAATGCTCTTGAAGTCAAGGTTAAGCGCTGCGCTTGCTCTGTCATCGCTTTAACAATTTTTGGGTGACAGTGTCCTTGGTTTAAAGATGAATAGGCAGAGAGAAAATCAAAATACTTCTTTCCCTCGACATCCCAGACATAAACACCTTCTCCTCTACTTAATACTACTGGTAAGGGATGGTAATTTTGTGCTCCGTATTTGTTTTCTAAAGCCATCGCTTCTTGCGATGAAATGTGGTCTAAAACAGCCATTTTAAATCATATTAAAAGGTTACTATCCAAATTGGTTGGATATCTAAAACAACTATTCCTTATCTACCTTTATCCTTTCGAAGAAGTTCCGAAAATTCAGCGTGGGAAAGAAATCATCCCTAGGAGCTACAAAAATAATAAAAAGTGTCCATATCTTTTAAATAGTATGTGTTTCATCCTGTTAAGAAATCATAAAATGCCACTATATTTGCACTCTAATTTTTCAATTCATGCCTAGAAGAGAACGTAACCAGTTTGTAAAAAGAGGTCAGACTATAGAAATACGAATCGAAGATTATGCTTTTGGAGGCAAAGGAATTGGCCGTATCCGTAATGAATATGGTGAATTTGTAATTTTTGTTCCGAATACACTTCCTGGTCAACTCGTAAAAGCTCAGATAAAAAAATCGAGTAAAAAATACGCCGAAGGCAAATTAATTGAAGTTATAATACCATCAGAAGATGAAATAGAAATTCCATACCAAGAAATACCAGGTGCTCCTTACATTAAATTACCAATAGAAAAACAGCACCAATATAAAAAACAAAGTACCTTAGAACTTTTTAGACGTATAGGAAAGGTTCATGACATTAACCATAAGTTTGACGAATTTATAAGCTCGCCAAACACCTTTCATTATAGGAATAAAATGGAGTATGGATTCTCAGCAATTGGATATGATAGCGCTTTAAAAGCAGATGTGGACGAATTTACCTTGGGCTTTAAAAGACGTGGTCTTTGGTGGTGTGGTGAAAACCTAAACACAGATTCAGGTCTTTTTGATGAAGAAGTCGAAAATAAACTTAAAAACATTCGCGAATATTGTAAAGAGACCGGATTATCTCCTTGGCATGGTCCTAAAAAAGAGGGATTCTTTCGTTATTTTGTGGTAAGAAAATCATACAAAACAAATAGACTTCTATTTAATCTTGTTACAACAACACATAGTTTAGCCCAATTTGATTTAGACAATTTTGCAAATTATTTAGTTGACTTATTTGGTAATCGTGTAGCAGGCTTTTTGCATACAATAAACGATGAGATTGGCGACCGTACTATTGCCACAACTGGTTCTGTAAATTTGGTATATGGCGATGACAAAATTGTAGAAGAACTGTGCGGCCTGAATTTTGAAATTAGTATCAAAAGCTTTTTTCAAACAAATCCAAAATGTGCAGAAAAGTTATACAATAAAGTGGTTGATTACGCATTAGAGGATAAATCCTCCATTGATAACAATGTGGTCTTGGATCTGTTTTGTGGGACAGGCACAATTGGTCAAATATTGGCAAGCAAGGCCACAAATACTCAAATTGTGGGTGTAGATATAGTTAGTGAGGCAATTGAAGATGCTAAAAAAAATGCAAAGCGCAATGGGATAGATGGTCTAAAATTTATTGCATCTGACGTAGGTAAATTCCTGACAGATCATCCTGAATACATAAATAAAATAAGGACTATAATTTTAGATCCTGCACGTGCAGGAATTGCACCAAAGACCCTTAAAAAAATAATAAACCTCAATGCAGAACGTTTGGTTTATGTATCTTGCAATCCAGCAACACAGGCAAGAGATACTGAACAACTAATTCTTGCTGGATACAATTTAAAAAAGCTGAGTTTAGTAGATCAGTTTCCGCATACAGCACATATTGAAACTGTCGTTTTGTTCGAAAAATAAATATGAAAAGATTACAATTATTAATACTCAGTGTTACTACTGTTTTATTTTCGTGTGAGCGAGACGATATTTGCGCAGCTACTACTTCAACAACACCACGATTAATTGTAGAGTTTTATGACATCATAAATACAGAAGAACTGAAAAGCGTCACTAGACTAACAGTCTATGGAGAAGATTTATTGTTAGAGCCTCCAACGAGTGAAACAGTGGAAACACTAGTCTTTAATTCAAATGTAAATCGTATAGAACTCCCTTTGTTAATTGGCGAGGAAAATGTATCGACTACCACGAGGTATATTTTTGAGAAAGATACCAATAGGCGATTAGACGAAAACAACCCGCAAAATTCAAATGTTGATATTTTAGAGATACGCTATACTCCAGAATTTATTTACGTATCTCGAGCCTGCGGTTATAAAAGTCAATTCATAGGCCTGTCTTCAATTGTAGAATCGGATGATGAAGTTTGGATTAATAATATTGAAATCGTTGAACCAACAGTAAATAATGAAAACACAGTACATGTTCGCCTTTTCCACTAGGTGCATCTTGATTTTGCTTTTGGTCTTTTCATTATATGCGACAGCGCAAGAGCAACAGCAAGAAGTTATTAAAGACACCTTGGTCTTTAAGCAAAAATATGGTTTAAGATTAGGTGCTGATATCAGTAAGCTAGCAAGGACATTTATAGACGACAACTATACTGGTTTTGAAATTGTAGGCGATTATCGTTTGACGAAGCGAATCTACTTAGCAGGAGAAATAGGTAATGAAGAGCGTACAATAAACAACGAAGTTTTAAGCAATACTACAAAGGGTAGTTACTTCAAAGGTGGTATCGATATCAATTTTTATAGAAATTGGCTAGATATGGAAAACATGCTTTATGCGGGCTTTAGAGCTGGTGCAAGTACCTTTAGCCAAACATTAAACAGTTACGGTATTTATAATGTTAACAATCAGTACTGGAATGAACAGCTACTGGTTGAGAGTAATGAAGAGTTTAATGGTCTTACCGCTATTTGGCTAGAAATCCAAGTTGGCATGAAAGCAGAAATGTTTAATAATTTTTATGCAGGTTTTAATGTACAGCTCAAAGGTTTAATAACTGAAACTGAACCAGATAATTTTGAGAATCTATTTATTCCTGGTTTTAACAGAACCTATGACAGTGGCAGATTAGGTACAGGTTTTAACTTCAACCTGTCGTATTTAATTCCAATCTTTAAGAAGGATAAAATTGTTGTACAGGAAAAAGAAGCAGAATAGCCATCATATGTGTTGAATTTACTATTTCACAATTTTTGCTTAGAGCAATATTGAAACAACCAAACCTGTTAAAAAATTTGCTATCTTTTCTTTATTAATCAAATGATGATGAAGAAAGAAGCTATTATTGAATTGCTTGAGCAAAAATACACTGAACTAATCACTTGGTTGGAAAATCATCCTGACGACAAATGGCAAAAGGGGCCTCAAGGTAAGTGGACTACCGGACAACAAGCTTTGCATTTACTTCAAAGTATAAAACCACTTAATGATGCTTTGAGCATCCCAACATTTATGTTACGCTTTAAATTTGGCAAAGCCAACCGACCCACAAGAAAATATGAGGAAATTGTTAGGCGGTATCATGAACGATTGGAAGAATCTAGGGGCAAAACCTACAAGGGATCACAAAATATGAAGACACCCAATTTAAATGACAAACATTACATTATTAACAGACTACAAACTGAAAATAAAAAGCTTCAATACAAGACAAAACGAATGCGTAATAAAAGCCTTGACAAAACGGTACTACCTCATCCCTTAATGGGTAAAATGCCTGTACGTGAAATTATAATGTGGACGGCCTATCATGTAGAACACCATCTTGAGACTCTAAAAAGACAGTATTAACTATTGGTTCTCCAGATAGTTAAGAACATTACGCTCAATTCTAGCTTGGATATCAGAAACATCCTCTTTTACAAATGCATCTCCAGTTATATTTTCGTAAAGTTCTATATAACGGTCACTAACAGTTTCAATATATTCATCACTCATATACGGTACTGTTTGACCTTCTAGGCCTTGAAAACCATTAGCTATGAGCCATTGTCTAACAAACTCTTTAGAGAGTTGCTTTTGCATCTCTCCTTTTTCTTGGCGTTCTTTATACCCATCTGCGTAGAAATAACGTGATGAATCTGGTGTATGGATTTCATCTATCAAGACAATTTCACCCGTTTTTGTCTTACCAAATTCGTATTTAGTGTCAACTAATATTAAGCCTCTTTCTTTAGCAATTTCTGTACCTCTTTGGAACAATTTTATGGTGTAATCCTCTAAGATTTCGTAATCTTCCTCTGAAACAATACCACGCTTTAATATATCTTCCCTTGAAATATCCTCATCGTGGTCGCCCTTTTCTGCTTTGGTTGCCGGAGTTATTATTGGTGCTGGGAATTTATCATTTTCTTTCATACCGTCTGGCATGGTTACACCGCATAATAATCGTTTACCCGCTTTGTACTCTCTCGCCGCATGTCCAGACATATATCCTCGTATTACCATTTCTACTTTGAAAGGTTCACAGAGATGTCCCACTGCAACATTAGGATCTGGAGTCGCAACTAACCAATTTGGCACGAGATCTTCTGTCTCCTTCATCATTTTAGTGGCAATCTGATTAAGTATTTGACCTTTGTAAGGTATTCCTTTTGGCATTACAACATCAAAAGCGGAGAGCCTATCTGTGGCAATCATTACTAGGAGCTCATCATTGATGTTATATACTTCTCTTACTTTTCCTTTATAAACACTCTTTTGATTAGGAAAATTGAAATTGGTATCAATTATAGTATTGCTCATTTTTAATCTCTATTTTCAATACTCTTGTAAGCATCAATAACTTTCTTGACTAGTTTATGCCTAATAACATCTTTGTCATCTAGATAAACCATTCCTATTCCTTCAACATTTTTAAGCACCAGTAAAGCTTCCTTCAATCCGGAAATTGTACGTCTCGGTAAATCTACTTGTCCAGGATCTCCTGTCAATAAAAATTTTGCATTTTTACCCATACGTGTTAAAAACATCTTCATTTGGGCATGTGTGGTATTTTGGCCTTCATCAAGAATTACAAATGCATTATCTAAAGTTCTTCCGCGCATAAAAGCCAAGGGGGCAATTTGGATAATTCCCTTTTCAATGTAATTATCCAATTTCTCATGCGGAATCATATCGCGTAAGGCATCGTATAGCGGTTGCATGTATGGATCTAACTTTTCTTTTAAATCTCCGGGTAAAAATCCAAGGTTTTCACCTGCCTCTACAGCAGGTCTAGTAAGGATTATACGCTTAACCTCTTTGCTTTTAAGCGCTTGTACCGCTAATGCAACACCAGTGTAGGTTTTCCCAGTTCCTGCAGGACCAATGGCAAATACCATATCATTTTTTCTGATGCTCTCAACAAGTTTTCTTTGGTTTACGGTTTGTGCTTTTATTAAGCGTCCACCTACACCATGGACTATTACTTCACCACTTGTAGCAGAGGTTGTATAATCGTCACTGCTTTGACTAGTCAAAACACGTTCAATAACATTTTCGTCTAACTTATTATACTTGCCAAAATGTCCCATCAGCATCATCATCCTTCTATCAAATTCTTCTAGTAGATCTTCATCTCCGTAGGCCTTGATTTTATTACCTCTTGCGACAATTTTTAGTTTGGGAAAATACTTTTTTAATAGCTCTATATTTGCATTTTGGGCACCGAAGAATTCTTTAGGTGTAATTTCTTCGAGTTCTAGTATAAGTTCGTTCAAAAGCGTGCAGTATTATGTATGTTAATCTGTTTTGTTTTATTAGTTTTGTGTACACACAAATCTAGCAATTTTACCATCAGGTTTCTTAAAAAAATTATCAACAATTAATCCATGGCAATAATAACTTTAACCACTGATTTTGGAGAAAAAGATCATTTTGCCGGAGCCGTAAAAGGAGCTATTTACAGCGAAATTTCAGATATCAGAATTGTGGATATTTCGCATTCCGTTTCACCATTTAATATTTCAGAAGCGGCCTACATTATATCAAATGCCTACAGCAGTTTCCCAAAAGGAACCATTCACATTATAGGAATTGATGCTGAGTTAAATCCTGAAAATAAGCACATTGCAGTCAGATTAGATGACCATTACTTTATATGTGCAAACAATGGCATAATGAGTATGTTGTGTGCGGAAATTGTTCCTGAGAAAATCGTTGAAATTAATATTCATGATAAAATTGAAACTAAATTTCCGGTACTGGATATTTTTGTAAAAGTTGCATGTCATATTGCAAGAGGAGGAACACTTGAGGTGATAGGAAAAGTTATCAACACTATCAAACCAATTAAGAATTTAGCGCCTTTTGTTAATGACGAAAAGAACCAGATAATTGGTAGCGTTATATACATTGATAATTACGGTAACGTTGTTACAAATATTAAGCGTAAATTTTTTGAAAGTGTTCAAAAAACGAGACCATACGAAATTTTTGCCCGTAACCACAGATTTGATATTATCTACGACAAGTACAGTGATTTTGTAAATTTTGAAATTGACGAATCCAAGCGACATGACGAAGGTAAAGGATTGGTGGTTTTTAATTCTTCGGGATTTTTAGAAATCGCCGTTTATAAAAGCAACTGCCAAACCGTAGGTGGAGCATCAACCTTAATGGGTTTAAAAAAAATGGACACGGTGACTATTAATTTTAATAAAATTAATTGATGTTGGTAAGAATTGTAAAAATGAGTTTTAAACCTATAAAAGTTGAAGAATTCCTTGCTAATTTTGAAAAAAACAAACTAAAAATAAGAGCATTTGAAGGTTGTAGCTTTTTAGAATTGTATCAAGACCGGAACAGTAGCAATGTTTTTTTTACCTACAGTTATTGGGAATCAGCTAATGCTCTGGAAAATTACAGGAATTCAGAATTATTCGATGCGGTGTGGGCTATAACTAAACCCCTGTTTAATGCAAAACCCGAAGCTTGGAGTGTTAATAAATTAGTGAGCTTAGATTGACAAATCAACTTTTAAACCTAATTTTTATTATGATTGAGTTTAGAGTGTCAAAGTGGTAAAATAAAATTAAAGATTACAACGTTGCAAATGCGATCGTTATTGATAGAACAAAAAATACAATGCTAGCAATACTAAAAAAGGAAATAAATATCTTCTTTGCTTCACCCATTGGTTACCTTGTAATTGGTGTTTTTTTACTTTTGAATGGGCTATTCCTTTGGGTTTTTAAAGGAAGCTTTAATGTATTTGATGCTGGTGAGGCTAGTTTAGTTTCGTTTTTTCAACTAGCACCTTGGATACTCATTTTCCTTGTACCTGCAGTAACAATGAGAACATTTAGCGATGAAAAAAAACAAGGCACGCTAGAACTTTTAGTAACCAAACCTCTAACCTATTCTCAAATTGTTCTAGGCAAGTATTTTGGAGCACTTGTTTTAATACTATTAGCCGTAATACCAACGCTATTATACGTCTATTCAATTTCTGAGTTGGGAAGTCCCAAAGGTAATATTGACCTTGGCAGTACGATTGGATCTTATATTGGATTACTTTTTTTAATAAGTGCTTATACTGCAATTGGTATTTTTTCTTCAACATTTTCCGACAATCAAATTGTAGCTTTTATCATTGCAGTCTTTATATGCTTCTTTTTCTATTTTGGTTTTGAGGGAATTTCAAACTATACGCCTTTTGGACATCTAATCTATCTAGAAAACATAGGCATGGCATCACATTACAATAGCATGAGCCGTGGCGTTATAGACACAAGAGACCTTATCTATTTTACAAGTATAACCATTGGGTTTTTGTTTTTTACTAAACTTAAAATAAAAACGCAATAGCTATGATAATAACGCCACTTTTGATCATTTTTATGCTATTAGTTTTTATCCTGCTGTTTGCGTTTTTTAATACAGTAGATAAAAGAAAATGGCTAACAGGTTTAATAAGCCTTGTGTTAACTCCCTTAATTTATTTCTATGTCTTCTACCCTTTTGTGAATATTATTAGCAACTATCACCATCAAAAATATTTTAATAGCGAAGCATGGATTGAAAAACCAGCTTTGAGATATGAGATGATTGACAATACCATATCAACTGACACCTTAATTGGGCTTTCGAAAGAAAAAACAGAAGCCTTATTGGGTAAATCTGAATGGCTATCTTGGGACGATGCGAATAAAATGCACGACGTAAATAGGTGGAACTATGGTATGGGAATAGAACCTGGTGCTTTTAACGATCAAAAGGAATGTGTTGAATTACAATTTAAAAACAACAAATTGGTAGCGCTTAGACCCTATCAAGAAATTATAACCTTTGAAACCAAGGATGAAGAAAACGGCAATTAATATAACAGTTGTAATACTTGGACTAATCTTAGTCAATGTGCTCTCTAGCAAAGTATATCAGCGATTTGATTTAACTAAAGACAACCGTTATACCTTATCGAAAACATCTGTGGAATTGGTTGAAGAATTGGATGCCCCAATTATAATTGACATGTTTTTAGAGGGTGATTTCCCTTCAGAATTTAGATTACTTCGAAATGAGACGAAACAGTTGTTAGAAGAGTTCAATTTAATTTCAGACAAAATACTTGTCAATTACATTAATCCAATAGAAGACGAAAACACTAGACAAAGAAATATAGAAGAACTTACAAAATCGGGATTAGAACCTTATATAAACACCGATAACAGCACTGGTAAAGTAACGCAAGAAATTATTTTTCCCTGGGCATTTGCAAGTTACAAGGACAAAACTGTAAAAATTCCATTGTTGAAACGGAGTATTACTAAGAGTCTTCAGGAGCAGATTACAAATTCAATTCAATCGCTAGAATATGCATTTGCTGATGGTTTTAGTCAATTAACAAAACCTAAAAACAAAAATATTGCCGTTTTAAAAGGCAATGGTCAACTAAATGACTTATATATTGCAGATTTTCTTAAAACAGTCAAGCCCTACTATAATCTGGCTCAATTTACGCTAGACAGTGTGTCCTCAAATCCTCAAGGTACCTTAGACAAACTAAAGTTATATGATCTCATTGTTGTGGCTAAACCAAGTGAAGCCTTTTCGGAAACAGAAAAACTCGTTCTGGACCAGTATATCTTAAATGGCGGTAAAAGTTTATGGCTCACGGAATCAGTAATTATGGACAAGGACAGTTTATACAATGCTACAAACTCAGGCGTATCGATTTTGCGCGATTTAAACTTAAATGACTTTTTCTTCAAATATGGTATCCGTGTTAATCCAAGCTTAGTCAAAGATTTGTTTTCTGCACCTATTATGTTAGCTATTGGTGAAGGTAGCAAGGCGCAACTTCAACCCATTCAATGGCAGTATTCACCATTGGCCAAGTCTAATTCTTCACATCCCATAACGAAAAATCTGAATCTGGTTAAATTTGATTTCGCTAGTCCAATAGACACTCTCAAAAATAACATTAAGAAAACCGTATTATTAGTTAGTTCTCCTAATTCGAAGCTAGAAGGTGTACCAACCGAGATAGCGCTCTCCGAGGTAACTCAAAACCCAGATGTACAGTCTTATAGCCAGGGAAGCCAAAATCTGGCGGTATTGCTTGAAGGTCAATTTACTTCCGTTTATGATAAACGAATTTTACCGTTTAAAGTAAATAACTTTCAAAATGTGGGTAAACCAACAAAAATGGTAGTAATATCTGATGGAGACGTAATTAAAAATAAAGTGGTACGAAATAGACCGCAAGAATTGGGATTTGACGAAGTAACAGGAAAAGCTTTTGGCAATAAAGAGTTTTTATTAAACACAGTAAATTATCTTTTGGACGATACTGGACTTATAAACATAAGAGCAAAAGAAATCGGAGTTGCTTTTTTGGATTCTGATAAGATTGGTGAAAATAAAGCAAAATGGCAACTCATGAATATTGTCTTACCCTTGGTTTTACTTGCCGCATTTGGATTTGGATTTAACTACTTTAGAAGGAAACGATATGTCTAGATATTGTTAATAAGTTTGTTTTATTAAACCCATCTATTAGGATATATTTGTAGGACTCATTTATTAGATAAAATTCAAAATTGCATTCATGAAATTTATAGTTTCAAGTACATATTTACTAAAACAACTTCAGGTTTTAGGTGGCGTAATAAATAACAGCAATACGTTACCCATTCTTGACAACTTTTTATTTGAATTAAACCAATCAAAATTAACGATTTCAGCAAGTGATTTAGAAACTACAATGTCTTCTACCATAGAGGTGGAAAGTGATTCTGAAGGTAGCATCGCCCTACCAGCTAGATTGTTGTTAGACACGTTAAAGACATTTCCTGAACAACCACTAACCTTTGTAGTAGAGGATAATAACACTGTAGAAATTAGCTCAAACCATGGTAAATATGCCTTAGCATATGCCGATGGAGCAGAGTTCCCAAATGCTGTTTCGGTAGAAGATGCAAGCAAGACTACAATTATGGGAGATATACTTGCAACAGCAATTAGCAAAACTATTTTTGCCGCTGGAAATGACGATCTTAGACCAGTAATGAGCGGCGTGTTTTTTCAATTTTCACAAGATAATTTAACATTCGTTGCGACAGATGCGCACAAACTTGTTAAATACACGAGAGCTGATGTTAGTGCTACAGAAACTGCAGAGTTCATAATGCCCAAGAAACCACTTAACCTTTTAAAAGGTATTCTGGCTGGTAGTGATGATGATGTTTTGGTAGAATACAACGATTCTAATGCAAGATTTACTTTTGAGAATTCAGTATTAATTTGCCGACTTATAGATGGCAAATATCCTAATTACGAGGCTGTAATTCCTAAGGAAAATCCTAATAAACTTATTATAGACCGTTTACAATTTTTAAATTCCGTTAGGCGTGTTAGTATTTTCTCAAATAAGACTACACATCAAATTCGTTTAAAAATTGCGGGAGCAGAGTTAAATATATCTGCAGAAGATATAGATTACAGCAACAAGGCTGAAGAGCGCTTGAGTTGTGATTACCAAGGTGACGACATGCAGATTGGTTTCAACTCGCGTTTTTTAACTGAAATGATAAATAACTTAAACTCTGATAACGTACAGTTAGAAATGAGTTTACCGAACAGAGCAGGTATTTTAACTCCAATTGATGGATTGGATGAAGGTGAGCACCTTACAATGCTTGTAATGCCTGTGATGCTCAACAATTAATCAGATATTGATTAATAGGTGTTAATTAAATTCGACTTGACTAGTCATAAAAAAAGGCTCACAATTTGTGAGCCTTTTTTATTTCCATTTCTTAAGATACTGAATCAGATTCAGCTATAACTAACTAACAAAATTAAGAGATAATGGATAGCTTGGTAATTCGCCATTACTAGCCTTTATTGCATTGACAATAGGCATTATAAAAGCCAATATTCCTATTAAAATTAAAGTCAAAATTCCCAATCCAAAAACTAATATTAAAGGGATACTAAGTATACAATAAATTATTATACTTAATTGAAAATTTATTATTGCTTTACCATGAGCATCCATGCCTTCAACATTCTCTTTTTGTGTTGCCCAAATAATTAAGGGTACTATTAATCCACCAAAGCCAGTTATATAAGTTAGGAGCTGAGACAGGTGTGTAATCATAATTAGTTGATTATCCGTACGCTTTAAGGTATGATAATTAGATTCCATTTTTATTGATTTTACATTTATTGGACGAAAACCAAATCAAAATGTTACACTTTTTCCTTAATTTTTTATACCTAGTTTTTCTAAAATAGTATCCATTAAACACCATTTTGTTAATGATGATTGTAGCAGATTTGCTCCTACAAAGGCTGTAAACCATAACCAATTTTGGTTTACATATATAGCTAAAATTAAGCTAATTAAAATAAATGTTCCTGCAATTCCTCTTACAATTCTATTTTTCATAATTCGTTTTATTAAATATATTTTTCAATAGGTAATACAATTCCCCTTATAGGATTGTTTGTTTCAATATTTGAATTAAATTCTGCAATCAAATGAAATAAACGCTCTATCTGTTCTTGTTCCGTAAACGAAAAAAACATATGCGATTCACTTGCGCCTTTAATACTTGGAAACCAACTTGATGTTGCTAATAGGTTAGGTGAACTTTTGTAGCCATCAATATCCGAAGTACTAAAACTCTCGATATCGGCATTTTTAAATAATTTTAAAACCTCATTTTGAAACTCCTCCACGGCTGTTACAATGACTAATTTCATTTGCTTTCTTTATTTATAATTTTTTCGTTCTATCATATAGTACACTAATGGTACGACTAATAGTGTTAAGAATGTTGATACAATAGTTCCTCCCATAAGTGAAATGGCCAGACCTTGAAAAATAGGATCGAACAAGATTACGAATGCACCTATGACTACGGTGCCTGCTGTCAACAAAATTGGAGTTGTCCTTACGGCGCCAGCTTCGATTACAGCTTGTTTTAACGGCACCCCTTCATCTAACCTTAGATTTACAAAGTCTATAAGAAGTACCGAATTACGTACCATGATTCCTGCTAAAGCAATCATCCCAATAAATGATGTTGCCGTGAAAAAGGCGCCAAGCATCCAATGACCTAGTACAATACCCACTAAGGAGAGCGGTATAGCGACCATCATAACTACAGGTGCTTTAAAATTTTGAAACCAGCCTACAATTAGTATATAGATGATAATTATAACACCTAAGAAGGCAATACCAAGATCTCTAAAAACTTCAAGGGTAATTTGCCATTCGCCATCCCATTTTACAGTATAGTCGTCTTCAAATTCGGGTTGTTTAATGTACAACTCATCCATGCTATAGCCTTTTGGCAAATCAATTCCCTGTAATTTATCAGACATACCTAAAATAGCATAAACGGGACTTTCCAACTCGCCAGCCATATCTGCCAAAACATAAACTACGCGTTTTTGGTTTTTACGGTAGATACTCTTAGGTTTTATGCCCTCTTCAATAGTTACCAAATCTACAATGGGCACTAAATGGCCATACTCAGATTTAACCTTTAAGTTAGCGATCTCACTAATGGTAGATTTTTCACTTTCGTCTAATGCTAAAACCAATCCTACTTGATTTGAAGCATCTTCATCATACAAATTTGTAACGGGTCTGTTAGATAATGCCAAATTCATGGTATAAGCAATTTGTTGTGGTGCTACACCATTTAGCATTGCTTTTTCTTTATCTATTTTAAAGTTGAACTCTTTTTGATCGGCTTCAACCATCCAATCTATGTCTACAACATCCACAGTACGCTTTAGTATTTCCTGTACAGAATCTGCAATGCGTATTTGATCATCATAATCTGGACCATAGACTTCCGCCACAATGGTAGATAATACAGGTGGTCCTGGTGGCACCTCAACTAATTTTACATTTGCATTGTATTTTGAAGCAATCTCTTGAATATCTGGTCTTAATAATTTAGCAATATCATGACTCTGTGCAGATCTATCATGTTTATCGGTTAGATTTACCTGAATGTCTGCCATATTACTTCCTCCACGTAAATCATAATGACGCACCAACCCATTAAAGGTTATGGGAGCAGATGTACCTACATAACTTTGATAGTCAACCACTTCTGGTCTTGAAGCAAGGTACTGCCCGATTTCTTTTGCAACTAAAGCCGTCCGTTCCAAGGTCGTACCTTCTGGCATATCAATGACCACCTGAAATTCATTCTTGTTATCAAAAGGTAACATTTTCACAGCCACAGTTTTTGTAAAGAACAAACCAACAGAAGCAATTAACATTAAGAAGGTCACACCAAGAAATAACCAACGCTTAGTTTTGTTTTCAATAAGTGGTGTTTCAAATTTTGAATATATCTTAAATATTCTAGTATCTGAAATTCCTGAAGTTTCATCCTCTAAAGACGTATCTGCCTTCTTATCCTTTTCTCTCAAGAAAATATAGCCCAAATAAGGCGTTATGGTTAATGCAACAAACAACGATAATAACATGGCTATCGAAGCTCCAATTGGCATAGGACTCATGTAAGGCCCCATTAAACCAGACACAAAAGCCATAGGCAAAACCGATGCAATAACGGTAAATGTTGCTAAAATAGTTGGGTTGCCAACTTCATTTATCGCGTATAACGCAGCTTGCTTAAATGGTAGCCTTTTCATCTTAAAATGCCTGTGCATATTTTCGGCAATTATGATTGAATCATCTACAACAATTCCAGTGACAAATACCAAAGCAAAAAGTGTAATACGGTTCAACGTATAATCAAGCAAGTAATAACTTAGCAAGGTCAGGGCAAATGTGATTGGTACGGATAGAAATACGACTAATCCACCTCGCCAACCCATAGCCAACATTACCACAATGGTTACGGCTATAATTGCTCCAATTAGGTGCATTAGTAATTCTGACACCTTTTGCGATGCTGTTTCACCGTAATTACGTGTAATCTCAACGTGAACGTCATCAGGAATTAATGTAGTTCTTAAACGCTCTACTTTGTTGATGATAATATCGGAGATTTTCATAGCATCAGCACCTTTACGCTTTGCTACAGAAATGGTCACTGCCGGATATTCGGATTTGTAATCATTACTTTTTTCACTTGCAGCGCCAAATCCAAGACTCACATAATTCACTGGTACTTGAGGACCATCTAGAACTGTAGCTACTTGTCTTAAGTAAACTGGCTGATTTTTAAAGACACCAACCACCAAGTTTTCGACATCTTCTTTCGTTTGAAGAAATTCACCTGTTTTTACTAAAAATTCAATGTCATTTCTGTCAAAAGAACCGGAATTTAATTGTTGGTTGTTGGCCTCGATCATTCGCGCAACAGACAAGAAGTCTAACTCGCTTGAGGCTAACTTATTCTTGTCCAAAACTACACGAAGTTCCCTGTTTCTACCACCTATCTTTTTTGTTGCTGCAACATCGTTAACTTTTTCAATTTCGTCCGTCAATTCTTGAGCTATTTGCTTTAGTTGATAGTCATCATAATTCTCGCTCCATAAGGTTAAACCAAGGATTGGCACATCATCTATAGCACGTGTTTTGACCAAAGGAAAAGTGACACCTTGTGGCATTTGGTCCATATGCTTGTTGATCTCATTATATAATTTCACAAAAGAGCGTTCAATGTCTTCACCAACATAAAACTGAACAATCACCATTCCTTGCTCTTGCATAGATGTTGAATATACGTACTCAACTCCTTTAATGTTAGAAATGAGTTTTTCTAATGGTTTAATAACTCTAGACTCAACCTCTGTTGGACTTGCACCCGGATAACCTACAAAAATATCTGCTATTGGGACATCAATTTGGGGTTCTTCTTCACGTGGAATTAAAAACGAACTATACACTCCAATGACCATAAAGACAATCATTAAGAGCACAGTTAATTTAGAACTTATAAAGCCTTTGGCTATTTTTCCTGCTAAACCTTCTTTCATTTTCCTTAATTTAAATTAGCTACTTAAAACGATTACTTTATGCTTAGTTTAGCGCCATTATATAATTTCTCATCAGCTGACAAGATATATTCTTCACCAGAGGATAAGCCAGATAAAACCTCTACCTTATCATTAAAAGATTTGCCTAATCGCAACCAACGTAAAACGGCTGTCTTTTGTTGGCTGACGGTATATACACCTTCTAGTTGACCATTAGTAATGATTGCTGTTTTTGGAATCAAAATAGACGCATCGGAATTTGATGCCCGATCAACGACGTTTGGAAAATGTACTGAAGCAAACATCCCGGAGCGTATATTGTCATTTTTAGTATCTAAAGTCACTTTAGCTAAATATTGCCCACCAGAATATTTTGAGGACGTGCTCACCTCCGTAACTTTGCCTATTAATTCTGTGTCAATAGAAGAGATTGTAACAGTTACAGTTTCTCCATTATTAATTTTTGAAATCATAGCTTCAGGCACTCGAGTAACAACTTCAAAATTATTAGGTGCTTCAATAGCTAATAAGGGCATTCCTGGATTTGCCAAAGACCCTTCGTCTATATACTTTCCTGTAATTATGCCACTGAACGGCGCTTTAACATTAGTGTAAGCAAATTGGGCATTTATCTCATTCTTCATCTGCTGTGCAGATTCTAAGCGTGCTTTAGCCATTTTATAATGTGCAGTGATGTCGTCTAACTCTTTTTGAGAAGCCGAGTTTTGCTCAAAAAGGTTCTTGTAACGATTATAATCTTTTTCTGCAATTAAAAAAGCCGCCTTAGCCTCTGTTATACCAGCATCTACCTGTGCCCTTTTAGCTTGTAAATCACTACTGTTTATAGCAATTACTACTTGGCCTTTAGTTACTTTGTCTCCAACCTTAACGTTAATCTGTTCTACATAACCCATTAAACGCGTGCTAATACTTGCGCTATTCGTTGCTTCTACAGAACCACTGACTATTAAAGGCGAATTGTCATCATTTGCGGCTACTTTCGCTACAACTACAGAAATAGGGTTAGATGTATTTTTAATTGCTTCTTTTTGATCTTGTCCACAACTTAAAAATCCAAGCAAAGTGGCAAAGGCAAATATTGTATTTATCGAGAATTTTTTCATATTAGTTTATCATTAAAAAATTTAAATAAGCTTTAGTACTGTTATATTCGTAGATAGTTTGGTAGTATTCTAGTTGTTTCTTCGCAAATTGAGTTTCAGCTAACAGAAGGTCTGCTGTCTTTTCCAAGCCTTCTCTAAACCGATTCGTTCTAATTCTTAAGGCCTCTCTTGATTGCTCAACTGCTAATTGTGATAGTTGGGTCTTACTTTTTGCATCTTCGAGCAAACGCTTAGTTTTATTAAGCTCAAGTTTACTTTGAGATACGTACTGTTCGTACTCTAACTTGGATTTCTCATATGATGCTTTTGCTTTTTTTGCTTTTCCGAAACGTTTTGTACCTTGGAGTATATTCCATTTTAATTCGGCACCAATTAAGTAGCCATCCGCACCAAATTGAAACAAGTTTTCATCGTACAATTGATAGCTTCCAAATGCATTCAATGTTGGTAAAAAAGTCATCTTATCAGATTTATATAAGGTCTCCATGGCATTGGTTGCCAATTGCATAGCTTTTATATCTGCACGATTTTCAGTTACTACCATGGCTGGTGTTTCCAATAAAATATCGCTCATAACTAAACTATCTATAGGCTGAAAAACAACATCAGATTCATCATTCATTAAAAATGATAAATAGTTAGAAGCATTTTTGACATTACTTCTCGCTGTTTGGAGTTGATTTTTAATTTCAGTTACCCTCACTTCGACAAGTAATACATCTGCCCTTTGTAAGTAACCTTGATTAAAACTATCGTTTGCAAGTTTCAAATTTGCGAGTCCAGCTTCTAAGGATTTTTCAAGTACTGCAACGGCTTTATAAGCTAATTGTAATTGCATGTAGGCGTTTTCAACTTCAAAATTCACAAAATCCTTAACGCGATCTGTTTGAAGTGCCATGGCCTGCATCTTATACCTTGCCGCCTTCCGTTGGTAAAAACCGTCAGCATTTATTAATGGTTGCTGAAACTCAAAAATCGTAGCGAAATTTTGAATTTGACTCGGATCATTCAATACATCAGGATTGAAATCTGCTTGTGTAACAATTTCTTGGTTTAATTTTGAACCAAAAGCCATTAATGGATTTGTTGTGGCTATTGCAGTATGTGCAACTGATATATTTGGTAAAAATACCGCATTGGTTTGTCTATAATCTGCTTTGGCTTCATTAAAAGCCTCAGTAGATATTTTTATCTTCTGGTTGTTTTCTGAAACTATACTCTGAACTTCAGACTTTGAAATAGGCCTAACCTCTTGAGCATGGTACAATGCAAAAAAACCAATTGCAATAAATGTTAGGATATATTTATTCTTTAGCATTTCTATTTATTTATTTGACTCAAAAGTAAGCCGAGATATCTTTTTTCTTAGTAACAAAGGTTACTGAAAAAATAAGCACCTTTCTAAAAAGGTGCTTATGCGTATTAACCAAAAAAAACAATCAAACTCAATGGTTTGTTTTTCGCGTGCCACCATGACCACCTGCAACTATAATCATGATTTTTATACTTAGATAGATGAATTTAAAAAATTGTAATATTGGATTCATCATTTTAAAACGTTGGTATTTTGAAATTCTTTGTGTCATGGTTTATCAGTTTTTATTTTATTATTCTGGAATTAGCCACCAAAATGGTTTCATTTTAGCTTTGTACATAAATGCATGATGCAGGGCTAATTTTAACCAGTGGCCTGCTAAGCCTATTTCCCCAAATGTTTTTCCTAATTTTCTACCTTGTGTTTTTGGGTATTTATAATAATCTGGGACTATTGGATATGTTGTAATACTTATACCACTTCCTTGCGTCATGCCGTAACCTGCAGAAGCAATACACGCAGCTCCCATATTACCCATTGATCCTTTATGATGTAGCGATTCTTCACCTTTCTTTATACTATCTATAATATTGTCTGCAACGAGCTTTGCTGTGATTCCTGAGGGCATACCTGTCCTTGGTGGTGCCGGAAATATGTCGGTTCCATTTTTACTTTGCCTTGGTTTTGATATGGTATGTGGTGGTGCAAATGCTATTCCTGGCGCGAAAATATTTTTATAAGTCGGATTTTGATAGGTCTCAGGCCAATCTTGTACTGACCATTCTTCATAAGGTTTTACAGTATAATCTGCATCAACAATCATAAATCCTTTAAAGAGCTTTTCTGTAATATCGTTATTGTTTTTATCATAGGCTTTAAAACCATGACCAGAAAACGAAGGTATTAACATAGCAAAATCGAAGGATTCAGTTTTTATCTCACCTTCCAAATTTTCGTAATGTGCAAGACCATCTTCAATTTTATTAACGCCAGCTCCTAGTATCCACTTTATATCTCTATCTTCAAAAATCATCTCAACCATTTCACTAGATTTCATAGTCATGCTTCCATAACTCATCAACATGCCATCCATACCAAAATCCCCTAGTTGATATTCATTTGAAATCCAGGTGATTTCTGCCATATCACGTACTTTATGGCGGCGAAGTTCTTGTTCTACATTCAAAATGTATTCAAAGGCAGCGCCTTGACAAGTCGCTTTTGCGTGACCAGTACCAATTAGAATTTTAGCCTTTTTACCTTCTTTCATCTGCTGAATAACTTTATTAAGGCCTTGCCATGCATGATCTGCGTGTGTATAGGTACAAACTGAATAGGTTTTATTTTGTCCAGGAATTAAACCTTCGGTAGCTTCAAAATTTAATTTAGGACCTGTGGCGTTTATGAGATAATCATATGTTACTTTTTCTTGTTGGCCCTTCTTTTCACCAACAACATACTCTGATAAAACATAAGGTTTAGTTTCATCCTTATCGCCTTCCGGAAAGAACGAAACAGCCTTGGCTTGTTTATAGTTAATACCCTTCTTTTTATATAATGGTGCTAATGGAAACAAAATTTTCTCAGGTTTCATTCTGCCAATTCCCACCCAAATATTTGAAGGTATCCATTGGTAATTACTATTGGGTGAAACAACGACTATCTCATGTTTCTTAGAAAGTTTGCGTCTTAAGTGAGATGCTGCTACATGACCTGAAATTCCGGCTCCTAGTACTACTATTTTTGACATGTCTTATGTTATTTCAATAAATTTAACTTGAATTGGTGTTTTATAGCGTTACAATTGTTACAAAAAAAAAAGAGCACTTTTTAAGTGCTCTTCTCACAGAAACAAGGTTTACTCATACCCGTAAACATAATCAAGATTTCAAAACTTCTTTTAAAACCAAATCTTTATCTAATTTCTTTGTACAGAAAAACCAATCTTCACAATCCAGATCATCGGCATTAGTCATACGTTCTTCTGCCATACCACAAGATCCTGCTGGTGAAATAATAACATCCTTACCTGGCTCCCAATCAGCTGGTGTTGCTACATTAAATTTGTCGGACGTTTGCATTGCAATTAATGCTCTGTAGATTTCGTCAAAATTTCTACCTAAACTCAATGGATAATATATTATAGCTCTAACGGTACTCTCAGGATCAATAAAAAATACAGCTCTAACTGCTTGAGTTTTGTGCTCACCGGGTTGAATCATCCCGTATTTTTTAGCAACATTCATGGTGATGTCTTCAATTAGAGGGAATTTAACCTCAATATCCTTCATACCATTAAACTTAATTTTATCTTTAATTGTTCTTAACCAAGCTATATGACTATATAGTCCATCAACAGATAGACCGACCAGTTTACAGTTTGCTTTGTTGAACTTCTCTTCCAGATGTGCAAAAGTCATAAATTCAGATGTGCAAACTGGTGTAAAATCCGCTGGATGACTGAATAATATTACCCAATTACCTTTATAATCTGAAGGGAAATTAATTTCTCCTTGTGTAGTTACAGCTGTAAATTCTGGTGCTTTGTCTCCTATTCTCGGCATCGAAAAACCTATTTCATTTGATAATATTTCCTTAGTTTCCATATTGTGATACTATTTTTAATTATAACTGTAAATTTAGCTATCTCTATGGCAAAACTGTGTAACGTTTGTTACCTCTAAGACCTGGATTTGGGCAAAAAAAAGGGCAACTGAATTTCAGTTGCCCAAAAAAACGATAAATAATTTGGTTAGTTGTCTTCGGTATTATTCTTTCCCTTACCACCCATCATAAAATTAACCAAGACTCCTATTAATATGATACAGACTAGTGCGAAAATTGAAATCATAACCACTCCATTAGTCCAATCATAAACTGCTAAAACTGTATTAACCATGTGCTTAATTTCTTTTTGTGTTTATAAAATTACAATGTTTAAACAGGTCTAAAGATGACATTTGTCAGTTAATATAAAATGTTCTGAAAATCCTATTAAAATCATTTAAACTATATGTCTTTACCTTATACAATCTGAATATATTATAGAATAAAACTTCTATTTTGAGTAAGTAATATTCCAAATTCCTCTAACTTGATTGATATCATAGCCTACAGCCTTGTCTTTTGGATACAAGGTTGCTAATCGTTCGGAAACCTCAGGAACTATGTCTTTATCTATTTTACCATGACATTGCAAACACATTGAGTTTGTGGTAATTGGATAATAGACCGTTACTGTGTTTTCATTTTCTATGACCGCAGGTTTTATTTCATTTCCATCTTTTAGATCATTTTTAAACTTATTAATAAAGTCAAGTTCAGTTTCATTGGCCTGATTAAAAGGGTTTCTAGGTTTATCAGACACACGTTTAATATTGGCGCTGAAAGTTGTAGCCATACTATCGGTCAGAGGATATGCCCTAACATTACAAAAATTTAATGCTTCTAAGGTCCCTTTTTTTTGAATTGTACCCATTAAGTTTTTCCCAAGAACAGCTTTTGTAGACAAAGCATACTTTAAACCACGCTCTCCATAAGGCAGACTGTTAATTTCTGTGTGGGCCTGCTGTTGATGCCTGCCTTTCCCTTTCCCTTTTCCCTTACCTTGGCCATGTCCTTTCCCTTGGCCTTGGCCATGCTGTTTTCCTTTTTCTTCATTAAAGTGTTCTTCAAACCACTCTGGCTGTTCAATTTCATAGTCAAACAAATAATCTGCTATCTGTTCTACAGCATTTTCTGGAAAAGCTTGTTTTGGCATAACACCAAATCGTCTTACTGCCCCTTTCATCTTGGCATCTTTTTCATTCGGGTTATTAATCCAAGAGGTAATGCTTTCTATGAACTCTTCCTTAGATGTCTCCTCGTTAATGTAATGCTTTTTAATAGCAATCATTGGAGGGCCAATTCTGTTGTCGTGATCTGCATCTGGGCTATGACACACGTAACAGTGTGTTTCCATTAGTTTTTTTCCAGGATGCTTATTTGCTTCTAATTGTTTATCAAAAGCAGATAGATTCTTGCTATTGCTGTTATTGCAACTGAGAGCGGTAATGGCCACTGCTATGATTAATATAACATGTTTCATTTTATATACTTTAATATCTTAAAATTCCACCTTTTAAGTCATAGATTTCAGTAAAACCCATTGCTTCAAGTTTTTTTGATGCTTGTCTGCTACGACTTCCACTTCTGCAATAAAGATAAAGTGGTTTTTCCTTGTTTAATTTATTGAATTCTATATTAAACTTACCCGAGAAAAAATCTATATTTTTTGCTCCCTTAATATGGCCACTTTTGTATTCAGCTGGCGTTCTCACATCCACAAGCTGAACTTTCTTACCTTCAACTTGCTCTTTAAACTCGATAGGTGATAGTAAATGAACAGCATTACTTTGTGAGTTACCAATACCAAAAATTGAAGACAAGAATGACATAATTATAACGTATTTCATTATTAATATTATTGGTCTAAAACTAATTGAAAATGTCTGATAAGCCCGTAACTATTGTTACACAAAAGGCACATGCTACAAAAATGCAACACATGCCTTCACTAACTAATAAACCTTATCTTATTTTAAGGTTGAAGGACAGACATAATCCGTTGTTGGAACGTCTGTTTTTCTTATGGCTCCATAACCTCCTGCAACATCTACCAGGTTATGAATGCCTCTACTTTTTAAAATAGATGCTGCGATTACAGATCTATAACCTCCTGCACAATGTAAGTAGAAGGTTTCATCTTCAGGAAATTCACTTAAATAGTTATTCAGATAATCTAAGGGTGTAAGCTTTGCGAGATTAACGTGCTCTGCTCTATATTCGCCTTCTCGTCGTACATCAAATATATTATCCTTATTATCCTCATAAATCTTAGCAAACTCGTGTGCGGAAATTGAAGTTATAGTGTCATATTCCATTCCCTCATTCTTCCAAGCATCAAAACCACCATCTAAATAGCCAACTACATTATCAAAACCTACGCGAGACAGGCGAGTAACTACTTCTTCTTCTCTGCCTCTTGGTATAACAAGTAGAATAGGCTGTGTTACATCTACAATAAGTGCACCAACCCATGGCGCAAAATTACCGTCCATACCAATAAATATTGATCTAGGTATATGGCCTTTTATAAAATCTTCATGTCTTCGTACATCTAAAACTATTGCTTCAGTCTCGTTAGCAGCTACTTCGAAAGCCCTTGGAGATAATGGGTTTTGTGATTTTATCATTACCTTATCAAAACTTTCATAGCCTTTTATATTCATCATAACGTTCTGAGGAAAATATCCAGGTGGCTCAGTTAATCCAGCTAAAACTTCTTCTATAAATTCCTCTTTTGTCATATCTGCACGTAAAGCGTAATTGGTTTTCTTTTGATTACCTAAGGTATCCGTAGTTTCCTTACTCATATTCTTACCGCAGGCAGATCCGGCACCATGATTTGGATATACAATTAAATCGTCGCTTAAAGGCATAATTTTATTTCTCAAGGAGTCGTAAAGATGAGAGGCCAATTTTTCTTGTGTTAATTCTGCAACTACTTTCTGAGCAAGATCAGGTCTACCTACATCTCCAATAAAAAGTGTATCACCTGTTATGATACCATGCTCCTCTCCATTTTCATCAATTAGTAAATAGGTAGTACTCTCCATTGTGTGTCCAGGTGTATGAATTACTTTAACCTTGTATGCACCAACTTCAAATACTTGCCCATCTTCCGCTACTATCGCTTCGTAATTTGGTTTTGCGGTAGGACCGAACACAATATCGGCTCCTGTCTTATTCTTTAAATCCAAATGGCCTGAAACAAAATCTGCATGAAAGTGTGTTTCAAAAATATATTTGATTTTTGCATCGTCTAATTTTGCCCTATTAATATAGGGTTGTACCTCTCTAAGTGGATCAAAAACCGCTGCCTCTCCGTTGCTTTCTAAATAATATGCAGCATGCGCCAAGCAGCCTGTATAGATTTGTTCTATTTTCATTTTAATTAAGGTTTATGTTAGTCGTGTTGTCATTAAAAATAAAAACCTATTGTCAAAAATGCTGTAACAATAGTTACATAGTTAGTTCTTTATAAATGATGTAAATACCCATTACAAGTACAAACCATCCAAAGCCTTTTTTCAATTTCTTACCTTCAATAAAATTGGATAAATAAATACCGACAAAAATGCCCATTATTGATAAACCAGTAAATAGCAACAGGAATGCCCAATCGATATCTAAATTTTGGACATCTCCCAAAAATCCAATTAAGGATTTGATAGCAATAATTAAAAGTGAGGTTGCAACGGCTTTCTTCATAGGTAGTTTGGCCAGAAGTACTAATGCTGGAATAATTAAAAAACCTCCACCAGCACCTACAATTCCCGTGACAAGGCCTACCAATGCACCCTCAATAATTATAAGCGGATAGTTATACGACACCTCCAATGATTCAACATTATCCTCACTCTTATTTCGTATCATTGAAACTGAAGCAACAAGCATAACCAAAGCAAAAAATAACATTATGGCAATATTATTAGTCACATCTAAGTCGCCAACTCTAAAAAGAACATCCGGAATAGCTGGAACCAAATATTTTCGAGCTATATAAACTGCAATAAAAGCTGGTACTGCAAAAACAATTGCGGTTCTAAAATCCACCAAACCTTTTTGAATATTTCTTATGGCACCAACCAATGAAGATACTCCTACAACAAATAGTGAATAAGCTGTCGCCGTAATGGGATTAACAAAAAGCAAATAAACCAAGATAGGAACTGTGAGTATTGAGCCTCCTCCACCAATAAGACCAAGCACAACACCAATTAAGAGTGCGCCAAAGTAGCCAAGTGCTTGATTTAAATCCATAATTTATTGATTTAGCTTATTTTCAAATCTAAAAGTTGGGAAAAGACTATTTGGTAACCATTGTTACAAAGGTGATAAATAACACAGACAGTGGCACTATTTAGACTTAAATTTTGAACTTAATAATTCCATTTTCTTCGTTATACTATTTAACCATGTAACATCTTCAGTAGAGCGATTAGACTTAATCTTTTGAATAGAGTCAAGTTCTTTCTCTACAAAGTTAACTGGATTGTAATCCATATCTTGATTACATTACCGCTTCATTTTCGAGGTTCATATAAACACTAAAGTCCTTGGATTAAACCCTTTTGCCTCAGAACGATCTTTTATAAAACGTGCCATTAAAATCTTTTATCTTAAAAATAAAAAATCTAATTAAATAGTTAGCTATAATTAGTATCTTAAAAATTAAATCTGAATTGTTGATGCCTGCATTTTTAAGCAACTAACGAAACTATTAAAGTTGTTAAGAAGCTGATAACTATTTAATTCAATTGTTAATTTGAATTAAATCGTGAAAATGATTTAGAATTGTAAAATGCTAAAACAAAAAAAACTAAAAAAGATAACGGCTCTTACTTGTCTTGCTCTGGTTGTTGCAAATATGATTGGAACAGGGGCTTTTACAAGTTTAGGATTTCAACTGGAAGATATACAAAATCCAACTACTATTCTTATACTTTGGAGTTTAGGAGGTGTCATTGCCTTGTCTGGTGCATTCAGCTATTCTGAAATTGGTAGTCAAATACAGAATTCTGGTGGTGAATATGCTTTTTTAAGTAAATTGTTTCATCCATTAGTAGGTTACTTATCTGGCTGGATTTCCATAACGGTTGGTTTTGCAGCGCCAATAGCTTTGTCTGCCATAGCCTTTGTGGCTTATTTCCCATTCTTTAATCTCAATCCAAAATGGACTAGTATTGTATTAATTGCCCTCGTAACAGCAATTCACACAAAAAGTCTGACAGTTAGTTCAAAATTTCAAAATATTAGTACATTTCTAAAAGTAGCTTTGATATTGATTCTCATTGGTATTGGCCTATTTACCGAGGTATCATCCAATGACGTGGCTACTTTTGACAGCTTTGATTTTAGTGAACTATTATCACCTGCATTCGCTATTGCCCTTATTTATGTTAGTTATTCCTATTCTGGTTGGAACGCCGCTGCATATATCATTGAAGAAATACATAATCCAAGAAAGTCCTTGCCCATTGCTTTAATTGGGGGCACACTTATCGTTACGCTACTTTACACGCTGCTACAATTTATTTTTTTAAAACATGTTCCACTAAACGAACTTAAAGGACAACTGGATGTCGGTAATATCACTATGAACAAAATTTTAGGAGAATATTATGGGTCCTTATTTGGTTTGGCTATTTCACTTTTGCTGATTTCTGGCATAAGTGCTATGGTTTGGGTAGGCTCAAGAGTTACGTCAAGTATCGCCAAAGATTATAAATTTTGGCATGTTTTTAAGACTAAAGAAAACCAATTACCTAATAGAGCTTTATGGTTTCAGTTTCTAATATGTGGGCTGTTAATAATTACCGGAACGTTTGAGCAAATTCTAATTTATTGCGGTGTTTTACTAACTATATCTTCAATGGTTACTGTTATTGGAGTATTTAAACTTAGATATAAAAAAGGTAGTTATTCAAAAAGTGGATATAAAAGTCCAATATTCCCTGTCTTCCAGATTATTTATATCCTTTTATCGCTTTGGATGATTTTTTATGCATTTCTGAATAAGCCTATCGAATCTCTATTTGGTTTTACCAATTTAGTTTTGGGTTTGTTAACCTATTTTTGGAGTTATAAATTAAACAATAGATTAAAATGAAAACAAGACATTTTTTACCATTGGCCAGTTTAATAGTTTTATTCTGCGCATGCGGCGAAACTAACAAAAAAGAGGTAGAGACTACCCCTGAGAAAGAACCGATAGAAAAACATCACAAAAAGCATCAAGAACGGAACAGACACCATTCCGGATCAGCGAATGCGTATATGCATAAAAAACCTGTTGAAGAATTAATCAAAAATTTTGAATCGCCTGAAAGGGATGCATATCAGAAACCCGAAAAGGTTTTACAATACTTAGGCAATATTTCTGATAAGACCATAATGGATATTGGCGCAGGATCAGGATACTTCTCAGTAAAACTAGCTGAAAAAGGAGCAAAAGTAATCGCAGCAGATGTAAGTGAAGAATTCCAGGAAGCTCTTAAAAAGCGAATTGAAAATAATAAACTTGAAAATATTACTCTTCGAAAAATACCTTATAATAATCCAAGCTTAGAGCCAAATGAAGTAGACATGGTTTTGATTGTAAATACCTATCACCATATTGAAAACAGAAGTGACTATTTTGCAAAAGTAAAAACAGGAACAAAAAGTACAGGTGAGTTAGTATTGATAGATTTCTTTAAAAGCGAGACTCCTGTAGGACCACCTCTAGATCACAAAATTTCTATTGATCAGGTTATTACAGAATTAAAAGAAGCCGGCTATTCTAACTTTGATATTAATGTTGATTTGCTACCCTATCAATATATAATTAAGGCGAAATAATCCTGAAAGGATAAAAAAATTTGATAAAATTTGTTTTTGACCTGAATCTATATTGAGCGCTAGTTTGTATTGAAAATAGACCAGCTCACTTTTTTTAAGTCAATTTGCTTGCGTTAGAATACTTCATTTAGCATTTGTTGAAGACTATTCCACGACTTGGTATCCGCTTCCCCATCATAGGCCAATGGCAAATCGAATTTTTTAGCATTTTCATCAGCGGCCTTTGATGTAAAACTGTGTAATACGTCAGGATAAGCAATATATTCATACTTAGCGCCAATAGAATCCATTGCTTTAGTAAATGTAGTTATGGATTCAGGACTTATAAACGGATCTGCCCCACCATTACACACTAAGACACGAGCTTTTAATTGATCATTTGGCATTACTGGAAGTGCCACGCCACTATGAAAGGCAGCCACGGCATCTAAATCGGCTCCACTATTAGCCATGGTTAACACAACGCTACCTCCAAAGCAATAACCTATAGCTGCAAGTTTATCAGTGTCAACAGATTCATGAGTTTTTAGCAACTCGACAGCTGCGTTAAAACGTGCCTTAGCTTCGGGCAAATTCATAAAAACACTTCTGGCAAACTTACCAGCATCATCTGGATGTGCTGCTTGTTTGCCATCGCCATACATATCAACAGCCATTGCAGTATAACCTAATTCTGCCAACATATCGGCACGCTCACGTACATATTCATTATGTCCCCACCACTCGTGAACAATAAGAACAGCTGGTCGTTTTTCTGTAATATTTTCGTCATATGCTATGTAACCCTTCAAATTGGTTGAATCTGTGGCATAAATTACTTCTGTGCCTTTTATCTTAATTGATTGAATCTCGGTTGCTGATGCATCGCTATTGTTTATCTTGTTTTTGCAGCAAACACAAAATAAAAGAGTAACCATTATTAGAAATAGGCTTGTTTGTTTCATTGTATTTAAGTTTTGATTCTTCATTACATATTCTTTCTGATTCGACAATTTCTAGTCCTTATCTCCCTCGACATAATCGTAACCTTGATTTATACCTTTTTCTATGGCAGGTACACCACGATCCATCCAAATGGGTTTTGGTTCCCCTTTTAAATAGTGATCGAAGAATTGCGCCATTCTAATATTAAAATCAACTCGATTTTGCATTTTTAAAGGCCAATGTGGCTCATCATTATAATTTAAGAACCAAGAAGGCTTTCCTAATCGTCTTAAGCTCACAAAGAACTCAATACCTTGATACCATGGCACGTGACCATCAGCGTCATTATGCATAATGAGTAATGGCGTGTTTATCTTATCAATGTTAAATATTGGAGAATTCTCAATATAGCGCTGTGGGTATTCCCAAGGCGTACCTCCAATTCTACTCTGTGTATGTTCATATTGGAATTGACGACTTAACCCAGTCCACCATCTTATACCACCGTATGCACTTATCATATTAGGAACAGGAGCTCCAGATTCGGCTGCTTTAAAAATATCTGTTTTTGTTACGAGATATGCAATTTGATACCCTCCCCAACTATGACCTTGAACACCAATATTATCCTTATCAATAAATCCTTTTCCTATAAGCATGGTGATCCCAGGAATCACACAATTAAAAGCACTTTCACCAGGATATCCATCTCTGTAATACACATCTGGATTAAAAATCACATAACCTCGACTTGCATAGAATGGATAATTAATTGTACTACGGCCGTAACTCGGTGCACGGTGTCGATACAACCCATCAGAGCTTCTTTCATAGAAATTAACAATCATTGGATATTTCTTGTTAGGATCAAAATTTTCAGGCTTAATCAACATGCCTCGAAGTGGCTTCCCGTCTAAAGAGGTCCACTCCACCATTTCTGAAGTTCCCCAATTGTAGTCTTTTTGTTGAGGGTTGGCATCTGTAATTTGTTTTGGTGATTTAAAACTTGTATTGGTAGCCCAAATATTTGGGAAATCCGTGAATGACTCTTGGGTAAAAAGCAAACGATTTTTCTTATCGTTTTGCGCCATTCTGAATTGACCATACGAATAAGGCCCTTCCATTAACAATTTTACTGATTTTCGATTTGGATCATAAGTGGCTGTTCCTGCAAATTTTGTATCTTCATTAAATGTGCTTAACATCCAGTTTTTGTTGGAAGAAATGGAACGTTCTTCATTATCTAACCTAACATAACGATACCTTAATTTAGAAGCTCTACCTTTAGTAAGATTTTCTGAAGCACCAGTATCAGGATCAAATGCCCAAATATCAAAACGGTCGTAAATTAGAAATCTAGCATCGTCATCCATCCAACCGGCAGAACCATAACTGTAAGGGTCGTCTGGATAATCATGCAATTCATTATAGAATTGTCGCCCTTTCGTTAAAGCGGTATATTTTAAAGTATTAAGATTATAGGTATACCAAGTGCTATCCTTTCTACTATATCCATACATATACTTTCCTTTTGGACTGATTGATGACCCACCATACACCTTAGAATCAATATCTTGGCGTTCACCAGTGTTAAGGTCTACGCGTTGTAAATCCATAGGTCGCTGCGCTGTCCATTGACTCTGTAATAAATACGGTGTTTGATTGCCGACTACAGCATAGTCACTATTCCCTTCATCACCATAACGTGCTAAATCATATTCCGTATTAGCAATCTGTATCATTTTATTTTTATCGAAATCATACAAACTCAAATAAGACTTTTTCTTATCATCCTTCACATCAAGCTCTTGAACCGTATACAATCTTGGCTCGTCATAGGTCCAAACTTCAACGTTAACGATTTCTTCGTCTAATAATGTCGTGTCCTGAACAATTGGTTTTGTTCTTAAACCAAAAAACAGTCGGCTTTCGTTCTCAGAGAATGATAAATTTCGATCGCTAGAAACAAGCATATTTGTATCGCTATTTTCTGAATCTAATATCATATTGGCTTCAGTATCACTGAGATTCCAAGAATATAGCTTAGGTTTCTTTATTAAGCTTTTCGTAGAGTCTGCATCAACAACAAATCCAACACGTTTACCTGAATCTGAAATGCCAAGTTGTGGATATTTGGTTTTATGATGGCTGGCTAGTAATAGTGTCTTAGAGGCTTTGTCTACATCATAATAATAAACACCTCCGCCTAAACTATCTACCACACCCGAAGTAGCATAAACCAAGTGACGCCCTTCTTTTGCCATAGCATAGCTATGTACATATTGTAAGGTGTCCTCGACTCCACTTTCAAGATTTCTTATAACCAAATGAAACCCATTGTCCTTAGATACTTTCTTGATTTTCTTTTTAACTTTCGTGGTATCCTTCTCCTTTGTGTTTGCCGTATCTTTTTTAGCCTTTTCAGGCGCTTCAAGCATATACGCAATGACTCCAGACCATTTTTCTGGCATTTTAAAAGATTTTACATTCGGTATTTTCTTGAGGGACTTGCCATGAATATCATAGATTACCAAGGTATCTTTTGGCATATCCTTTTTCTTAACCTTTCTGCGCTTCATTTCTCGTATGCTGTCTTTAAGTGCATTAACAGTGAAAGCCACATGTTTGGAATCGTAAGAAAAAGTGCCGCCATTGCTACGTTCATAAGACAACATCTTTTCGCCATTAATTTTTTGAACATGAAGTGTCTGGTCCTTTTCTTCTGGCCCAAGATTATAAAGCATATAATCACCAGAATTAGAGATTTCAACATTTCTAATTCTGTTCCACAAGGCTTTATCCTCATGTTGCATCACTTTTTTTTGTGCATATATATTTATTGTGAGTAATAAAAAGGAAAAGATTACTAATTGTCTCATATGTAGTTTCATTTTAATTTCTGCTTTCATAGCCACGCCCTGGCGTATATGGTGCACCAGCGTTTATAAGTTGTTGTTCTAAGTTTTTTAGTTCTTGATTGAAAATACGCTCCATCTTAGACTTGATTGCCTTAACCTGTTCTTTTGCAATAGCATAGCTATCACGATGCGTTTGCGTTGGTGTTGCAGTTGAGTACTTTTGTTCATATCCAATTGACCCCAATCTGCTGGAAGGTGAAGGCGGTTGATCAATATCTAATCTGCGTTTAACAGGATCGCCATACATTTCAATTTGAACAGAATCTAACTGATCCTCAAGTGCCACAACAGCACTCGATAAATTTCCTAGTGGTTGTTCTGCGCGTTTAATTGCCTCTTTAATATATCTCAGCTTATTTCTAGATTCAGACATCAGGTTCTGAGCAATACCAAAGTCTGCTTGTAGCTTTGCCAATTCCTTTTGGAAAGAAACTTTCTCAGCTCTGTTTTCAGCAGGCATTTCAACATTATCTAGAGCTTTTACTTCAAAAGCAACTGGTAATGTTAATGAGGTAACATTCCCATCATTGTGCAAGCCCATTTCTACAGTGTAGTTACCAGGCGCAACTAAAGTCCCTTCATCTCTACCTCCAAAAGGATTATAAAAAGCTGGTTTACGCAGATTAATAGGATTTTGAAGTGTGTATCTTAAATTCCAGTGGAATCTTTGCACTCCTTTTTTTGCTGGTCTAAATTCCTTTTTAACTACTTTACCATTGGCATCCTTAATGGTAAACACCAATTCGTCCTTAGATTCCTCATTCTCTGCTTTTAAGGCATCATAACTTGGGTATGGCGTATCGTTATTGGATTTTATCAATTCTTTTTCTGCTTTCTGACGTTCGTCTTTCAAAGATTTAAAATCCTTATTGTAGTAATATGTTATTACTGCCTCTGGCCCCAAGTTTTCAGCAGTATAGAAATTATCACCTTGGAAGGATTTTCCTGGCAATCCTAAAGGACTGCTCTGCTCCCACATCAACGCCGTTCTTATAGGAAATATTTCGGCTTTATCTTCTGGTTCAGTATTCTCTACATTCCGCAATACAGAATAGTCATCTAGAACATAAAATCCTCTTCCAAATGTTCCTAACACAAGGTCATTTTCACGTTCTTGAATGGCAATATCCCTGACCGCAATAGTTGGTAATCCATTTTTGAGTTGTTTCCAATTCTGACCCTGATTTGGTGAAAAGAACACACCAAACTCTGTACCCACAAAAATTAAATCCTTATCTACGTGATCTTCCTCTATAGCATAAACACTGCCACGTTCTGGCAAGTTAGATTGAATTGCCGTCCAACTTTGCCCTTTATTACTCGATTTAAACAGATATGGTTTAAAGTCACCAAATTTATGATGGTTAAATGCTACATAAATAACATTTTCATCATGTTTGGATAAATAAACACTATTAACGTAGGATTGGTTTGGAGCACCAGATATACTGGCTATTTTTCGCCAATTTTGCCCACCATCTTCTGAAATATGCACGAGTCCGTCATCAGTACCAGCCGCTAAAAAATCCTTGTTTAAAGGTGACTCAGAAAATGCCACGATACTTCCATATTGTGATGTGGAACCATTTTTCATAACCGCATCAATACTCACTACACGATCATATACTTTTAGGCTATTTCTATCAATCTGTTGTGACAAGTCCTCACTTAATACATCCCAACTATTACCATAATCGTCTGATCTAAATACTTTCTCGGCTGAAAAATATAATCGACCAGGTACATGTCTACTCACAACCAACGGTGCATCCCAGTTAAAACGATAGGCATTTTCTCCTTTTCTTGCTTTTGGTTTAATACCAACGGATTCGCCACTTTTTTTATCAAAACGAACTAAACCGCCATATTGAGATTGTGCGTAAACAATATTTGGATTGTTAGGATCTATCTGCGATTCAAAACCATCTCCTCCATTGGTTATAAACCATTCTGAATTACGGATACCATGATTAGTCAATACACGTGAAGGTCCGCCCAAACTAAAATTATCCTGTGTTCCGCCGTATATATTATAGAAAGGATAGTCATTATCAACAGCAACCTTGTAGAATTGCGTGACTGGTAAGTTCTTTTTGAAGTCCCATGTTTTGGCTGCATCAAAAGTTTCGTAGATACCACCATCACAACCGACAATCCAATGTTTATTATTGTTGGGATTAATCCACATGCAATGATTGTCTACGTGTTTGGTATCCTCTCCAACCATATTAAAGGATTTACCACCATCATGAGTCACTGACATCCATGTATCCATTGAGTAGACCGTGTTTTCATCAATTGGATCCGCAACTATTTCTTGGTAATAATTACCGCTTGTTACATGTGAGCTGCGTTTTTCCCAACTAGCGCCTCTATTAGTTGAAGCGAAAAAGCCTCCTTTACCATTTGCAGCTTCAACAATAGCATAAATAATCTCAGGATTTGCAGGTGAAATGGCTAGTCCAATACGTCCTAATTCCTCGTTTGGTAGACCACTGTTAATCTTTGCCCATGTTTTACCGCCATCTACGCTTTTATGCAAACCAGATCCAGGTCCACCACCAACATAGGTAAATACGTGTCGACGTCTTTGTAATGTCGAAGCATATAAAACATTAGAATCTCTAGGATCCATAACAACATCATTTACACCTGTATGCTCATCAACCTCGATTATTGAGGTCCAAGTTTCACCACCATCTTCTGTTTTATACAAACCTCTATCACCACCTTTGCTCCATAAGGGACCAATTGCAGCAACGTATACTATATCTGAGTCATCTGGATGAACAATGATTTTACCAATATGCTCAGAATCTTTCAGTCCCATATGTTTCCATGACTTCCCACCATCTGAAGATTTGTAAATACCATCACCATATGCTACAGACCGTTGATTGTTATTTTCGCCTGTACCGACCCAAATGACATTAGAATTATTGGGATCCATTGTTATACAGCCAATGGAATACGATCCTTGAGAATCAAATATAGGTTCATAGGTTACACCTGAATTTACTGTTTTCCAAACGCCTCCTGATGAGGTCGCTACATAATATTCAAATGGATTCTTAGGATTGAAGGCAAAATCTGAAATACGGCCAGAGGTTAGTGCTGGGCCAACATTACGCCATTTAAGGCCCGATAAACTTATTTCATCTAGCGGAGCTGTTGTGGCACTATTCTTTTTTGATTTTTTTTGGGCATCACAAACTGAGCTGATACTAAGTAGAATACCTAGTACAACTAATGAGATTTTTTTCATAATAAAGAAATCTGATGGTTGGTTATAATTTTAAACAATACTGAATGATAACCGAGTTGGACTATCATTTAAATTTAACGTTTCAGGTTATTTCATTATAGTTTTTTTGAAGGCTCCTAAAGATACTCTTTTTTTAAAAAATTATTTAAGAAAACTAAAAAATGAAAAAAAAATCAACCTTGTTGAGCGACTAGGATATATCTAATTTAAAAGCTATAATTTCCCCTTGTTTAAGCTATTAAGATAGATAGATCAGCGCTTCAAGGTAAAATGCGAACTAAATGATGTTTGAGAACCATCGGCTAATAAATACTCTACTCTAAACCAATAATCATTTGTTGGCATAGGTCTTCCATTAAATGTACCATCCCAACCTAAACCTTGGGTAGAGATAACTTTCAACAATTTTCCGTAGCGGTCAAATATTGAGACCTCTGCCCCTGGCTGATCGTTTAAACAATCTATATTCCAAAAAGGGTTAAATTCATCGCCATTAGGAGTAAAGAATTTAGGGAATTTCAATATTCTAAATTCTTCTAATGCCACATTGCTGCATCCTGATGCCTCACGCACTCTTATAACATGCTCTTCACACCCATTAACATTATTAAAGCTATTCTGTTCTTGCCATGAACCATCGTCCAATCGATATTGATAATTTCCTGCACCACCAATAACAGTTGCAACAACACTTTGGTTTTGAGCAAAAGGCTCAGAAATTACCTCAACTTCCAAAGCTAATTCCGAGATAGGAATAACTTCAATAGTCAATGTAGTTTCTATAGCGCACTGATTAGGATCTGGCGTAAAAGTATAGGTCGTGGTCTCTGTATTACTTAATTCAGGTGACCAGGTTCCTATGATTCCATCCAAAGACATTACGGGTAAATCATCTAAGGTATCACCATTGCAAATTGAACCCGGTTCATCAAAGACTGGAATAATTGGGTCGGTAACTATAATTTCTGTTGTTGTCGGAACAACGCAACCTTGGCCGGGGTTAGGTGTAAAGGTATAGGTAGTAGTTTCAAAATTATTGATTTCTGGCAACCAAGTACCAGTATAACCGTTATTTGAAGTTGTGGGTAATTCATCGATAAACTGTCCGGGACAAATTGGACCAAAAGCATCAAACTCAGGAATTTCATTAGGAAGAATTTCTATGGTTATATCCACTGCTGAAGCGCATTGGTCGCCACTTGGTGTAAACGTATATGTTGTTGTTTGTGTATTATCTAATACTGGTGACCAAGTTCCTGTTAATCCATTTAATGAAGTTGTTGGCAATGCCTCGAGAATCTCTCCTTCACAAGTTGGTGGAATCACATCGAACAAAGGAATCTCATTTGGTACGACCTCTATAAAAAGCGTTGCGGAATTGGCGCACTCGCCAGCACTAGGCGTAAATGTGTAAGTTGTGCTTACAGTATTATTTATTGCGGGACTCCATGCTCCAGAAATACCATTATTGGATGTTACTGGTAATGCTTGCAAGGTATCTCCTTGGCAAATAGACTCTACAGCATCAAAAATTGGATCGATTATAGGATTAACCTCTATTTCCAATGTAACTTCTTGAGCACAACCTTGACCTATGTCTGGTGTGAAAGTATAAGATGTGGTTACAAGATTGTTCAAAGCTGGTGACCATGTTCCATTAACGCCATCATTAGAAGTTGTAGGTAGGGGCGCCAAGGTTTCCCCTGCACATATAGGACTTATTGCATCAAACTCAGGAAACTGCAATGGTATAACCTGAATCTCCAGGGTTGTTTGAGTTACGCACGGATTATCAGGTGTAAATGTGTAAGTTGTTGTAGCATTATTATTTAATGTTGGCGACCAAGTACCTGTTATACCATTTATGGCTGTCGTAGGCAATGGACTTAAAGCATCACCTGAGCAAATTGGGGCAATAGGATCAAATATAGGGTCCAGAAATGGCAATACTGATAAAGTAAACTCCTCCTCGGTAATATTTCCACAGACATCAGCAATAGTTACCGTATATGTAGTTGTTACAGTAGGCGAAAGGGTTGGGTTTGGACTATTTGGATTACTAACCCCTTCAACTGGCAACCATGTATAACTTACACCACTAGGAATAGTTGCATCTATTATAATACTAGAACCTTCACAAATAAAATCATCTTGTAACTGAAGATTGTCCACAAACGAAATACTATTAAAGCAGACCTCATGAACATTAGATAATCCTCCTGTAGAACCGACAAAACCAAAGAACACAGAGTCATCACCAAAAAAAATATTGTTCTTAATATCAAAAACAAGGGTTAACCGTAATTCGCAATCGAAATAGACATTGAATGTTGTAATAGAAGCAATCCATTCTATCTTAATTTCATGATTTGCCCCATCTTCAATATTTTGGCTAAAAGGACTTGCCTGCACTGGCCCAGCTAGATTGCTTGCTGGGTTATTATGATCTGGATTACCATTTGCCATTATGGCTATATGATCAAAAAACGGGTCTGCAAGTAAACCTTCTGCAGGAATATTATTTTGATAGGTATCAAACTCTACAGTTAATGAAGGACTAATCCCTTGATACCCTAATCCACCACCAGAATTTCCGATTTCAGGTGCTGGAGTTGACTTAAACACCAATGCCATACCATCAGCTCCGTTGGAATCTTTGCTGCCAAAATTATTTTGATATAATATGGAGAAGTCTTCATCAAAATCTATTGCATTATCATACCAAACACCACCCGATTGATTTAAAACATCTTGTGTTATCGTGTAACAATTGTCTCCTTGGTCAATGGCATCTCCTGCAATCACAGCATTGAGTTGACCGTTTAATTTGTTAGCTCCAAAGAAAAAACAGAGAATTGATAGTAGGTATATTGGATATACTATTTTATCTCTGCTTTGATTCATTCGGTCTTTGGTTTAACAGTATCTAATTTCTGTAGTGTTGTCAATTTTTTTTACATCTTATTGATTCGAATAAGTTACTTACCGATACAGAAAGTAACAATATCTGTTTTTATTGACCTCATAAAGACAAGATACAAAATTGGAACAATTAAAATTAAAAAAGGACAAATTACAACGTAGAAATTTAATGCTATCTGGGATATAATTTTTAAATAGTTCAGAAGTTATATTCCATATTTGTTATACTAAAATTTATATAAAATTTCAAAATCATCCCCAGGACTAGTTCTAATTTCAGCCTACGTATCTGCTGTAATTACTCATTCCGCAAGGTACATTTGTCAAAACAAAACAAAGAAATCATGTATAAAAAGACAATTGTATTCAAACTAGTTTTGCTCTTACTAGGAGGTGTATTTGCACAAGAAAAACGAACTATAAAGGTCATCGTACCTAATAAAACTGATGAGGTATTTATTACAGGTAATCAAGAGTCCCTTGCGAACTGGGAACCTGGTACTGTTAAAATGAATAAAGTATCAGATTATGAAAGAGAGATCACTCTGGATCTAACCTACCCTGCTGAGTTCAAATTCACAAAAGGCAATTGGAATAGTGAAGGTATTTTAAAACAGTTTAATGACAATCCGAACCTAAAACTCGAGAATGACACGACAACCAGTGATTTTGTTATTAAAACCTGGTCGGATAATATCGATGCGCAAAAGTTAGGTTTGAATTATGACATTCGCTATATCCATTCAGAGTATATGAATACAAAAAGACTTCTGAAGATTGCACTTCCTATGAATTACGATTCGAGTAAGGCATATCCTGTTATCTATGTCACCGATGCGCAAAGTGCTAATTTCCAAGTAACAAAAAGCTATGTTAATGCATTATCACAAACCCAGTTTAATATGATTCCTGAATGTATTGTTGTTGGCATCTATCAAACCCAGCGAAATGATGATTTTTATGGCATCCATGGCGGAAAATACTTTACAGAGTTTTTGATTGAAGAAGTTGTTCCTTACATAGATAACAATTATAGCACCTCTGGTTTCAATACAATGGTTGGGCATTCCAATGGTGCGGAATACAATCATAAAATCATGCTCAATGAGACTAGTCCATTCAGAGGGTTTATTAGCATGTCTACCTGGTTGGATAGGAAAGAAGCAGTCGCTCTGACATCGTTCTTAAATGAATACAATCGTAAAACAATCTACTACTATTTAGCCAATGCGACACTTGATGATGCTGGAAGATCAAATTATGGAATTCAATTTGAAAACATCTGTTTGAGTACACCTAATACAAACTTCAAGTTTATTAAAAATACTGTAGAAGGCGATCATCAAACCATTGTTCCAAATTCATTATTAGACGGTTTAAAATTTATCTTTCAGGATTATTCTGCTGTTGATGGATATGACACCATAATGGATTTCGATAAAAACTATTTATCAAACGTTAAGGAAACTTATGGAGTTGATGCCTTCTATACTATGGAAATGATGGGTGCTTACTGGAATGATATTATAAACAAGAAAAGTAAAGAAGAGTGGGAATACTTCGTGAAGTTCGTAAATAGAGAAAAGATATTTTTTGGAAAAGAATTGGACTATGTAAATATTGCTAATGGCTATTTTTCAATGGATATGTATGCTGAAAACATTAAAGCCTACAATAAAGCCATAGATGATATTGACAACTGCGAAGACCTAGTATTCTATGCCAATATCCATCGTCCTGTAACCTCTTACATCAAAGAGGGAAAAGCCATGGAATGCATCGCTTTCATAGAACGTGCTAGATCGGTTTTACCACAGGAATACTATCTTGGAATGACTTACCACATAGCGAAAGTTGCTCTTGAACATAAGGTTGAGTTGCAAAAAGGAAAAGAGGCCTTGTCTTACTGTAAAGACAATTATAAAAAGAATAGATTTTTCAACTTAAAAACGTTATCAGAACTAGAAAATATGCAGTAAGTCAAAATTTTATAAGCATAATAAAATAGTAATGAATAAAAGCGTTGACTTATTGCAAGGATGACTATAAGAAAAACAGCATCTTTACAGTAGAAGAGCTTGAAGCATTGCGATAGCAATGAATGATGGTAGATTGATTGTAGTGAGCTAACCATTAACTTTTAGATGGAGGTGCTCATAAAAATGTGACTAATAACTTAAGTTGTTAGTCACATTTTACATTTGTATACTTATTTAGATTCTTTACTTTTGGAATCCAGATATGAAACGTGTTTTATTTTATTTCGGATTTCTATTTTTTATAACAAATCAGTATTGTTATGCCCAATATTCCATTTCAGGTTATCTGGATACACCTAAAAAAAACAAAAGGGTGTATTTAAGTCTGTTAAAGTTCAATGAAGAAAACACGATATACGAAGATCAAATTCTTACCTCTACTTTAACAGATAGTCTTGGATATTTCTCTTTTGAAGGTAAATTACTGTCTGAGAAGCACGCCTTATATCGCATCCACGCCAAAGTCGATGAAAATAAAAGCGCTATGCAGATGGCATTCAATGAAGACTTGAAAAACTTGCACAATTTTATTTTTTCGAATCAGGATACCATTGTATTTGAAAAAAATAAAAAATACTGGTTCTCGACGAATACTAATACGAACCTCATCGATAAAGAGTGGCAAGAATTCGGCAACTATGCCAATCAATTAAATTTAGAGCTCAGGTCTCTGCGGGATATCGAAAATAAAGACCAATCATCCAATCAGTTACTATCAGAATTGAAAGCCTATACAAATATCAAAGATGCCGACCCTCTAGTGACCTTGTTAATAATAGGGAGTGTGCCGGAAAATATTCTTCGAAAAGATCTAAAAAAAGATCCCGACTTTTATACGACACTTCAAAACAGTCTTAATACATATTATGACAAAAAAAGTTACGCAGAACAATTCAAAATACTCATAAGAGATCTTTCTGTAACTAAAACGCAGCGCGATCTTGAGTTTTATAGAAAATTGACTTATGTCTTAGCTAGCCTTGGCATATTATTAGTGATTGGTATCGTCTATTTATTGCTAAAGCTTAAACGAAAAATGAATGAACAAGTACCTCAAGAAGCTATCAATTTAACCAATCAAGAAGAACGAATTGCAGAACTTATTCTCCAAGATAGGACCAATAAAGAAATAGCCACAGAACTCTTCGTCTCCTTGAGTACTGTCAAAACCCACATACGTAATATCTATGCCAAGCTGGAAGTGGGTAACAGACAGGAATTTATAGATAAATTAAAAAATCATACTAGGGATTAGTCCCCAATTCATCCCTCTACTTTACAGTTATTAGGACATCGAACACATAGATTTGCCTCATTAAAATGTATAACGATGAAAAAAATATTTTTTACAGTAATTCTAATGAGCTCGATAGTCTGTTTTTCACAAGAAACTAAATACAATAACGTCGAGGAAATACGCCAACAACAAATTGAGAACATTCATAATCCAGACCTCTGGGATATGGAACGGATGAGAGAAGATATAGCACCAAATATTGATCTTTTACCAATAAAATTTAGTGCATTTCCTGTGCCGTATTATGATAAACTTGGACCTTATAAGGGTGGTGGGTTTTTAGGTAATACGCATGCAAGATCAGTTGAAGACTATAAACTAATAGTTGAAGATAAGGAAGTCGTATTCAATAGTTTCTTTATCGGAGACAGTCCTTTTTATAAAGAAGAGAACAAAAATGGTGTATTCTTTACGATCATAACTGTGGCCGATAGTTTAGATACCAACAATTATGTACCGAGCATGGCCCTTATTTCTTCACGAAATCATCCAGATTATGGTGGCGAAGGTTCTATAATGACAAAAAACAACAGAATAGACTACCTTGCATTTACAACGCCAGATAAAGGTAGTTTTGCCATAATAAACATGAGACTCTTTCATCTCGAACATGGGGAAATTATTGTCATTGTGCCACATAAAGACGGCTCCTTAAGATCACTTCAAATCCAAGGAAAAAAAGTAAATGACCAAGAGGTTTTCGATTACATTAAAAATGAGGTGTTAATTAGAAAAGATGTTGTAGAAATTCTCACTGAAGATGGCGTAATATAATTGTACTTTAAAGTACACCTTATACAATGTTCAAGTTTATTTCGCTCAAAGGTAATTGCACTAAATTTAGCACAAACTAAAACTAGAAATTACACTCATGAAAAAATCAGTTTTAATTGTATTTACAGCCATTATATGTGCTCTACAAGCACATTCCCAGTCTGAACTTAGTCAAAAAACCATTGATTCTATAATGGAACTTAGCTTTTATGAATTCGATCAAAACATGGATGGCGGATGGCGGTACTACTCAAACAAAGAAGATTTTGAAAGTGCAACTACATTGATCAAGCTTTACCTAGAAAAACATCAGGATATCGAGTCTGCAAAACGAGGAATAATTAGTTTTCATTGTGGCCAAATGTTAGCCCTCTTAGATAAGAATGAAGAAGCCATTCCCTATATGGAAGCTTCAAAGATGAAAGAAAATGACGTGATGAATTGGGATGTCTATGTTGATGCTACAATTGCCTTCTTAAAAAAGGAGAGAGAAACTTTCGATAAAAAGAAAGCGGAACTAAAAGAGAAATCGAGATTACCTCAGGATCAAAACAGAAACTTAATTTTCTTAAATAAACTTGAAGCTCATTTTGATAAAACTTATATGCAAGCGGTAAGGGCCGAATAGGTTCTACCTCCCAACTCAGAAAGTGATATTCTAGAATATATAGATAATTGATTTGTTACAGCGCAAAAATTGCATACTAAAAGTGAAATAAATTAAATTATATCAATATAGTCTCATTATATAAGTCATTTATACTCAAGTCATCAAAGTAATTACTCTTCTGATTGAATTAAATTTAAATGAGAAATTATATTGATATTTGTATCCGTCAACTTGACAGTAGAACTTGAGCATTTATGTTTTAAATGGTTACATCAAACACTATATTGTTTACTATTATTTGTGTCTGTGGACTGCAATCCATGATTTTGAGCGGTTTGATTGCCTTTAAAAAACCAAGAACTTTAGCCAATTTATTTTTAGCAATCTTAGTCTTTTTCTATGCCTTAATTGCCATTAATATAGTGGTCGTAAATATCATGAAAGACTATGATCTTCTGCATGTGTTCCGATATATGCAACTTGAGATGATCTATGGAATTGGGCCTGCACTTTATTTCTACACTAAATGTATTACGAAACCTAAATTTGAGCTTCGTAAAAAAGATTATCTTCATTTTTTTCCACTTCTTTTAGAGTTTATTTTTTATAGAACATCTATTTACAGAACAGGATCTGATGGTCTGTATTTAGATGTAATGCCCACCGAATCCTATATTTATTTGACCCAGCAATGGCTTGGTGTTATATCAATTTGGACTTACAGTATCGCATCACTAATTGTTTTGAAGACCTATCAAAAACAGATTAAGGCGTATTATTCTAAAATCGAAAATCTTTCCCTTAAATGGTTACAAACACCAATTATCATTTACGTGAGCTATCATTTTTTATGGAGAGTGATTACAGAAATTGACCGGTTTGTCTTTGAGAAAAGTTTACGCGAATACTACTTTTTACCAAATTTCACTATTCTCGCCATAATAACTTGTTGGATTGGTTTTAAAGGTTATTTACAGAAAGAAAAAGAAGTCGTGAATTTAAAACCGTTTGAAGAGAAAATCAAAAATTCAAATAAAACTAAGGACCAAGCTTTCCTTTCCAAATTTGAAAAATTAATGATAACCCAAAAGCCTTTTTTGAATCCAGATCTAAATTTGGCCATGTTAGCCAGCTTATTAGAATTGAAACCAAGACCATTGTCTTCAAAGATCAACCAAAATTTTGATCAGAATTTTTATGACGTCGTCAATTCCTATCGTGTTGAAGCCTTTAAGGAAAGATTGCGTTCGGATGATAGAGACAAACTTTCTTTGCTAGGTCATGCTTACGAATGTGGTTTTTCTTCAAAGTCAACATTTAATCATGTATTTAAAAAAATGACACAACAGACACCCAGTGAGTATCTTTTAAAATTAAAAAAAGCGTCCTAATGCAAGCATTCGGTCGACTGTGCACTTATTCTATACTATGTTTGTTGAAAAATTCTAAATCATGAATAAACCAAAATTTATCAGCGTCATGAGCTTTAAGCATTTGCTAGTAATCATTACAGGGTTTATAAGTTTGCTCAGCTCAGCTCAGAAGTTCTCAAAAGAAGATGTTTTAGCCGATCTAAACTATTTGAAATCTTCTTTAGAAGAAACACATTTTAATTTGTATAGTCATACGTCCAAAGCTGAATTTGAACAAAACTATTTAGCAGTCCAAAAAGAAATCCAAAAGGATAGTTTTAGCCTTATGGAAGTGACCAATCTTTATCAACAAGTTGTTACAAAAGCTAATAATGCACATACTAGAATTCCGTTTCCAATTCCATCCTATATTAAGTTTTTCAAGTCTGGAGGCTTAATATTTCCGCTTGAAGTAGCCATTGAAAACGGAAAAGTATTAATTCGTAAGAATTGGTCCAGTAATAGCGACATCAAGATTGGAAGCGAATTAAAACGAATTAATGGATTATCAATTGAACAGGTGTTAGAAAAGATTTACCCTCAAATTGCAGCCGAAAGCGTGTATTTTAAGCATGCATTAATTGAATCATTTACGTTGCCAAGGTATTATTGGCAAGTATTTGGCGAACAAAAAAGTTTTGAAATAGAAATTTTAAAAAATGGTAAAATAACACCTCTTGAACTTGAAGCCATCAAAGCTTTAGAGGATTATGAAATGAGGCGTGAAGACATTATTAAAAAAGATTGGGAGTTGAAATTGCTTCCAAATGCAGGCTACTTAAGACCAGGGGAATTGTCTGGAGATCTTGATAATTACAAAAAATTTATTGATTCCGCCTTTGCTGAAATCAATTCTAAAAACTATAACAACTTAATTATCGATTTAAGAAACAATTCGGGTGGCGATGATCCTTTCAGTGATTATTTGGTTTCTTACATTGCCGATAAACCTTTCCGATGGAATTCAAAGTTTCAAGTAAAAAGTAGTCGAGTATTAAAGGAAGATATTCTAAAAAACAAAGACACAACTCAGCCATACATGAAATGGATATTATCAATTAAAAATGGTGAGATCTCTAATTATGATTTTGGATTCTATAAACCACAGCCCAAAGTGAAACGTTTTCGAGGAAATGTGTATGTCTTGGTAAATCGTCATTCTTATTCCCAATCGACGGTTGCAGCGGCACAGATACAAGATTACAAGTTTGGAGTTATCGTGGGTGAAGAAACGGCCGAACATCCAAACTTGTTAGCTTCAATCTTCTCATATAACCTACCAAATACTAATATTCAGGTCGATATATCTAAAGGAAAAATATATAGAGTAAGTGGTATGGATAATGGTAAAGGTGTAATTCCAAGTATAGTAATTAAAGACCATCTTTTGGATACAAATGATGAAATATTAAATGGTGTTTTGAGACTAATAGAGAATAAGAGCTAGGTATAACATTTTTTAAAATAATAGTACTTTAATCGCTTAGGTGAATATGAGTTTTATAAATTTAACAACCTTATCGAGCCGAAAAATTGGTATATAATTATCCGTGCCACTTTTACACCAGACCGTTGGCAGTCATAAAAATGAAGAAACATACAATAATATCGATAATATTATTAGTTTGTGGATGTTCACCAAAAATAAGTGAATATTTTGAGGAAAATAAGTATATAAGAAACTATAGTATTCACATTGTGAATGACTCTCTACAACTATATTTTAAATCACCCGCTGATATAACATATACTGCAGACAAAAAAGAACTAAAAAAAATAATTAGTAAAAGTAATCTCAAATTAGATGATGATGTTCTCATTTACGGTAAAACTGACGAGCCACCTTATGAGTATTTTGTAACTGTATCAAAAAAACAAAACCAGAATTATCCAAAAAGCATCATTGTTTTTGATACTTTAATTGATAATCAAACAATAAAATTTATAGGAAATCCAATTTCCAAAAGATCCAACAGAACATTGGAAGTGGATTTAAAAAATATGCTCAAAAGTTTAGAGATTGGTAAAAGTTACAGAAAAGAGATAATTACAATTATGGATGTTGTAAAAAAATATCAAAATTCCAGTAAGTACTTTGCCATATTCAATGAAATTAAAAAGTTTCCAACTTACGATAAAAAAGAAGAATGGGCAAAACGACAAATGGAGCTGACCTATTCTTCTTTTCTGGGAAATAATGAATTTTATGAAACCTACTTAAATAAACTTGAATCAAGGTTTAAACCAAACCATGCAATTTCTAAAACTATAAAAGATCATGTTATTACTGATTCAGAGGTTGTTGACACCATTATTAAAGAGGCTGAAAAACATAAAATTGTAATGATTAATGAAAATCATTTTTATCCCAATCAAAGGTTGTTAATTTTCGATTTATTAGAGAAATTAAAAAAAATCGGGTATTCCTATTTAGCATTAGAAGCCTTAGACATTAAACAAGATAGTTTACTTAATCTAAAAAACTCATATCCCACTTTAAAAACAGGTTTTTATACGAGGGAACAGAATTATAGCAACCTTATAAGAAAAGCAAAGCAATTAGGTTATGAATTCATTGCTTATGAAAATACAGATGAAAATAAAAACAGAGAACTTGCACAAGCTGAAAACTTATACATAAATACATTTAAGTTTCATCCAAACAGAAAGGTATTAGTTCTTGCAGGAATAGACCATATTCTTGAAAAGCCAACGGATAGAGGAAAAGAATGGATGGCTACAATATTTAAAAACAAATACAATATAGACCCCCTTACAATAAGCCAAACACACCTGAATTCTTATAGAAATCAGATTGAATCAAATTATGGAATTATTAATAGTAACTTTTTTGATAATGAAAGATTGACCTCTGTCGATTATTTGATCCTAAATAACAAGCCAAACAACGAAACAGAAAACCAATCAACTTATTTATATAGAAACAACACAAAAACTGATATTCAAGTAGCTCTATTTTATGGTAATGAAATACGAAATAAATATGACTACCTCAAAAAGGTACCATATTTTACAACAATCATAAATGCAGGAAAGAAAATCGATCTGCCAATAGATGGAAAACAAGAAACATATTTATACACATTTGACAAGAACGGAAAACGCCTTGACAAACAAACAATATCCCCAGTTAATAATGGTTATCACTAATTGATTATACTTGGCTAGTTTTGAAGAATAGAACACCACAAAATAGTTAGCGACATCTGAAACGTTATGATTGTTAGTACCTATAAAGATTAGATGTTATATTTTTATACTTTGCTGATTTAATGAAACCAGCTAGACATAAACAATTGTCAATAATCTTGTAATTTTGTAATAATATTAAATATGAAGCTACGTGCTACGGAATAGAGCGATTGCATATACTAGGAGTTGGTTAAACACCTTTTTTTTGAGTGGCATTTTAGCGGCAATTATTGTTTTCATTCTGATATTCTTACAACCCTTTGACACCTATTCCAATGATACTCCCTACAAAAGTTTAAAACTTATAGGATATGGACTGTGTATCATCTTTCCTATTTTACTTCTGCACTTCTTAGAGGAATATTGGTTTAAAAAAAATAATGAAAAATGGTTTCTTTTTCAGGAATTATTCGTTTTAACAATTGGTTTCTTTTTTATTGCTATTCTCTGCTATTTCTACAACACTTATGTTGTTAATGACTTAGAAGTAAATTCGGGTTACATTTTGCAATGGGTGGGAGAGTTCGGAGTTCCGTTCATTCCTATATTCATGCCACTTTGGATTTATTTGCGCTTTAGATTTAGTAAGGTTGTCATTAAACCTTCTCTCATCAAAAATCAATCGGTTGTAAACATAAAGGGAAATAATCAAGACGAAGTCTTAAGTTTTCCTGAACAGGATTTTGTTATGGCGAAGGCCCAAGCAAATTATGTCGATATTTATTACCTCAAGGAAAATAAGATCAAAAAGGAAATGATTCGTTATACTATATCGGGCTTGTTAGAATTGATTCCTTCAGCACAACAGATTCATAGATCGTATTTGGTAAATCCCGCTATGATTTCTGATATTAAGGGAAACACACGAAAAGGAACTGTGGAGCTAAAACATATGGTAGACAGCGTTCCTATTTCTCCAAAGCACTTTATAGGTGTTCAGAAATACCTTCAAACTCGTCCCTAAAGTTCAATTATATCCCTTGCCCTTCAATTTCATGGCATTATCTTCAAGTTCATCACTTAAGTTTTTTTGCACGATATAAAGCCCTTTAATTTGTGTCCAACAAAAACCATAACCCACAAATTAATGAAAACTCTTTTTACATTCTTACTCAGTGTGCTTGTCTTAACACAATTAATAAATGATGACAAGAAAGTTCAGAGATCAGAAATGCTAGATAAGGTATTTTTGACTTTAGAAGAAAATATTGCCAACCCATATTGGTTGTTAGATAAGTCTTTCCTAGAATTTAAGGCACTATTGTATTCGGACTCCATACTTTCTTTAAATGATCAGGAGTTTCAAAGAACTTTCGATCAAGCAAGATGGAATTTACCTTTTACTCATTTTCAAATTGTGAAAACAAAGGCTACTTCAAGTTTACCTAAAAATAAGACCGAGAATGACAATAATCCTACTGTAACATGGGAAGCAATTGATGAAAAAACAGCTTTTTTAAAAATCAAAACCTTTTCAATTCCTGGTATAAAAGTAGCCAAAACGCTTCAGGAAATTGGGACGGATAATTATGCAAACCTCATCATCGATTTAAGAGATAATGGTGGTGGAAACCTAGAAGGTCCAATAGCTTTGGGTCGGTTTTTGACACAAAAACCCATAGATGCCGGTTATTATTTAACCCGAAAGTGGTTCATAAATCATGACCATTTACCCACCACAGAAGATGTACAACAAATACCTTTCCTTCAAGATTTTAGTTATGCAGGTATCAAAAAAATGTTTGCTAATGAAGAGGCTTTTCGGATGGTAATTCCTGGGCATAAAAACACTGTTTATCAAGGTAATGTTTATGTACTTATCAACAAATGGACCGCTAGTGCTTGTGAACCCTTAATAGATATATTTAAGAAGAATAATATTGCAACTTTGGTAGGCGAAACATCATGTGGTGGTATGTTATCTGGTAGTTATTTTGATATTAACGAAGAATATAAAGCCTTTATTCCTATAGCAGATTATTATACTGCTCAAGGACAGAAAATAGATAAAATTGGAGTGAAGCCTGATATTGAAATTAATCCTGCAGACGCTAAGGAATACATCCTTCAATTAATTAAATAACTTAAAAACGGATAAAATGAATTTTGGAGTGTATAATCAAGTCGTTGTAGAGTGGTTTATCTTTATAGCCTTTTTACTCATCCCACTTATTGTTTATAGAAACAAAGTAAACTGGAAATGGGTTGGCTTAGCCATTGGAATATTTCTACTTCACAAAATTGTTCTTTTTTTGGGTTTGGACGGAACCTATCCAGACCTTATCCCTGGCAGGTATAACTGGGAAGGCAAAATGGCCGCTATTATTTTCCTATTGCTCCTTGCCTATTTATTGTTTCCTAAAAAAGCAAACGAATGGGGTTTTAGATTATCTCAAAATGGAGTAGCTAAAAAAGCAGGTATCATTACAGCTATTATTACAGCATTAATCGGAACGTTACTAGCATGGCTCTATTTTAGTGGAACTAAAGAAGGATCAACTAGTGATTGGCTTTACCAGTTAAGCATGCCAGCCATTGAGGAGGAAATCTTTGATCGTGGTATTATGCTTCTAATACTCGACAGGGCGTTTAGACAAACATGGAAATTTGCAAAGGTAAATTGGAGTTGGGAGCTATAATTATGACTGTGATGTTTTACCTGTCACATGTTGTTCATGTGGATCCCGACTGGAATACAGTGATTGTTTGGGGGGATTTTCTACCTGGGCTTTACGGGCTATTATTCATGTATATACGTCTAGCAACAGGTAGCCTTTTATTGCCTATTATACTTCACGGTTGGATAAATGTTGTAGGGTATTTGATTTAAAAAAGGTTGAACAAAAACAAGAACTTCAAAAATTCATAACCATCTAAAGAGAAGATTTTAAAAATTAAAAACATAACATATGAAAATAGGGTACAATCTTTTAATAGGCTTAATGCTATTGACATTAGCATGCAAACAAAATTCGAGTGAAGATAAAACGGAAAATACTAAAGAACCTAATATTATCAATTTTGACGATAAATTGGCATTTGCCGATTTCAGCAAACTCAACTTAGACGAAAAATGTGTCAATCTTCTTGATCCAAGAAATACGAGTAAAACTGAACGTGAAAGAGTTATAAAGTCATGGTCAAACTTCCATAAAAAAATTAATAAATTTATGAAAGAAGAGGGTTTTTCCTGGGAAGTTCCAGATTCCACCATTAGTATTTACAATAGAATATATTTTGATAAAAATGGAACGGTTAACTATTACGTTTTCAACATCAATAATCCATCTATATCGGAGCTAAAAAAAGCTGAATTTAAAAACGTTTTGTCAAAATTTAGTAAGGAGGTTCATATAGAGTTACAAAGAGCTGGACAATTTGCCCAGTGTGGTAAAACCAAATATCTGAATTATTAAAAATATTTACCGATTATTGGCTTTTACACAAGCCATTGGAAACCATTTAACCTATGAATTTTGAACTTAAAAAACCTTAAAATAGAGTAATGCAATATTTAGAATTTATTTTGACTATCATGCCAGCTGTTTATGTTTTGTTTCACAGAACTATAAACACTAAAATTAATAAGGCTTATATATTTGGATTATTACTATTTATAATGTCCATTCATTTATTATTTGATGGATATAGATTGCAAATGATTCCTGCGTATATTCTCTGGATCATTTCAATAGTTACAACTTTTTTAAAATCCTATCAAACCTCTGCAATTGCAATAAGGATTTTAAAAATCATAGGCTTGGTTGTCCTATTAATTGTATCTATAGCATTACCATCAATATTTCCAGTCTTTGAATTACCTCAACCGACTGGTCCCTATAAAGTAAGTACAAAAGATCTACATCTTATTCTTGATAGAGATGAGGTGATTACTAAAGATAAAGCAGATAAAAGGGCTTTAATGATTAAAGTCTGGTATCCATCTAACGAATCCCTAGGAGAACAAGACCCATATATTGATGAAGGCGGAAGACATGGTTTTGCGCTGAAATATGGTCTTCCAAATTCTGCCTTCAATTATTTAGACAAGATAGAAACACATATTTACAGGGATATTAATATCGCTAAAGAAAAGTTTCCCGTCTTAATTTTTTCACATGGCTACAACTCAAAAGCCAATAGCTATTACGCTTTACTATCAGAAATTGTAAGTCATGGTTACGTTGTCTTTGCAGTCAACCATACTTACGAAAGCACAGGAAGCACATTCCCAGATGGCAATGAAGTATATTTTAATTATCAGTATGCACAAGAGATCGAATCTGATACCTGGCACATGATGGAACCTGTAGTTAAGGCCTTTAAAAATGATCTTACTTTTGAAGAAAGGCATCCCATAGTTAAGAAAGGACTTACTTCCTATTTTGTGCGAGACATGGTAGAACGATGGGCCATGGATGTGGTAGATGTTGTGAATCAAATTGATGACTGGAACAGTAGTGGCTTCTTTAAAGGTCATTTAGATTCGTCAAATATTGGTGTATTTGGCCATTCAAGAGGTGGTGGTGCCGCAGGCGAAGCATTGCTAACCGACAATCGTATTAAAGCTGGTGCAAATATAGATGGTGTTCAATGGGGCAGAATCGTAAACACCTCTTTTGATGATCCATTTCTTTACATTTCTGCTGACTGGCCAGAAAATAAAGAAAATCTAAATTCTCACACTTATATCAATAAAAGTAAGAACGTCTTCTATGAAGCTAAAGTATTAGGAACGCTTCATAGTAATTTTATGGATATTCCTTATATGATTCCTGTAAAAACCTTAAGTCAGGCAGGAGAGATTGATCCTGATTTAGCAATTGAAATAACAAGCAAAGTCGTTACCGCTTTCTTTGATAAACATTTAAAGAATAAGGAAACAGATTTGACCGCTTTAGATGCTGACTATGACATGCTTAATCTTAATGTATTCGAGGGAAATTCCATAAATCGTTAATTACAATAGTTATATGTGGTATTGATTTAATAATATAGGTAAGAGAAAATTTTGAAATTAGACGTTGTTTAAGAACTATTCGAATTAAGATACAGAAAGTATTCCTCTCCTATTTAAAGCCATTTCAAGAAAAATGTTACAAATACGAGGCAATTATTTTAGCCTATTTACCGATACAGAAAGTACTTCTGCCCTACTTCACTGCTCTAAAAAGCTCTAGGCACCAAATCGATACAAATAAAATCAAGCTAAACCAAAATTATCTTGATACTAACACCATTATCTTATAGTTACCGTGTTTCAACCAAGAACATTATTTTGAAACGACCTTCATTGATACTACTTTTATGAAAATACTAATGAAAGAAGGCAATAATCTTTTATCCGTAAAATTACCACTGAAATGGATAGCATTTTAAAGTACAATAAATGAACTTAAAAAAACAAGTTATAAATTTTAACTTATCTTTGATACAATTCCTATTAACCAATCTATCCATATCCTAGCTAAACTAAGGAATACTTTGATGTATTGACTTCTTTTTACGAATATGAAATACTTCTCAATCCATCTATACCGTAAAATGCTCAATTGCGCAATAGCTGAAGGCATACCAAAGGATGAATTTGAGAAACTACCAACTCCGATGAGCAAAATTAATGAGCTACAAGTTGTTGATGCCGAGGAATTTTTGGCGCTTCATGAACTACTCGAAAAAAAATTGGATTCTGGATTTTCTGTTAGAGTTGGTCAAAAAATGATTATCGAAGATTATGGTGTTTTAGGATTATCCTGGCGCACGTGTTCCAAAGTTGGTGAAATTTTTGAACGGAGCGAACGCTATTTTAAACTGTTATCCAACACCTTTGATTGGCAAATTAAAAATGATGGAGACATTTCTCATGTTATACTCAATCGAGAAGCACATCGAAGAGGTATGGAATTATCCACTGAGGCCAGTTTATCTGCCACAGTAGTCGTATTGCAAGCGATGTCTGAAAAGGAACTTTGCCCTGTCCAAGTCAGTTTTAAACACAAACCAGCAAAAGACATCGCAAGTCATAACGAAGCATTTAAATGTCCTATAATCTTCGAACAGCCTCGTTACTCGATTAGCTACAAAACAACCGACCTTAATTTACGAACCGCGAAGGCAGATGCCAGTATCAACAGCTATTTACTACAACAAGTTGATGAAAAAACAAAAGGTATAAAAATTCCTGGTCATAAGATTATAAACGATGTTGAAGCTCTTATAAAGGATGCACTGCCCACTGGTATTCCAAGCATACATTATATTAGTGACCTGTTAGCCATGAGTAACCGAACACTGACCAGGAGACTCTCCGAAGCTGGTGTGACCTATCGTGACTTAATTAAAAGGACACAGGAAACCATCGCAAAGGATATGCTGTATAATACTGAGCAAAGTATAGGTGAAATTGCCTTTCTTACCGGGTTTTCAGAACAAAGTGCATTCAACCGTGCGTTTAAGAATTGGACGGACCAAACTCCATCAGAATTTCGTAAAAACAACTTATAGTTACATCTTGGCGTAAAATGTCAAAAGCTTGTCTTAATCGGTCAAAAACCTAATTCAAGTCCTTCTCATCTTTGTACCATCAAATTAATTAAACAATTTAATGATGGTAATTATAGTAAAACTATTAATAGGAATTTTTATAGCGCTTTCAGCTGATTCACTAAATACTTATACATCCGTTCAACCAAATATGGAACAAGCTGAACTACATGCATCAAATTATATAATTACAAACCCTAGCGAAAAAGCTTTTCAAATTCTGGACAACAAATGCAACGTTTGCCATCGCAAGCGAAACAAAAGACGCGTATTCACCAAAGTAAATATGAATACTTGGGCTAATGACATTTATAAACAAGTTTTTATAAAAAAAAGAATGCCAAAGGGCAAAAAAATAAAACTCACCACTAATGAGTATCAAGAATTATTAACCTGGATTTCAATAACTAAAAATAAAAAAAATGGAACCAAATTTTAAATTAATCGTATTAACACTAAGTATCTTATTGACTGGATTAACCGCAGGCTTGTGTTTTACTTGGTCTAATGCCGTAACACCTGGATTAGGTCGCCTAGATGACCTAGGATTTTTAAAAGCATTTCAAGCGATGAACAGATCCATCCTTAATCCAACTTTTATAATTGTATTTATGGGACCTTGTTTACTGCTGTTCATAAATGCATTTGTATTCAAAAACTCGAGTCAGTTCACATTTACTTCTTATTTGGTTGCAGCAATTCTGTTTTTTACAGGCGTAGGTCTGGTCACTATTTTTAAGAACGTCCCTCTAAATGAAATATTAGACAAAACGGTATTAGAAACTGCTTCTAACTTTGAGTTAACAGAATTACGAAAAACCTTTGAGCAACCTTGGAACCGTTGGCACATGATACGTACCGTATGCTCATTTACCTCATTCGCCTTACTGGTTGCAGGCCTGCTATTCAACAAATAAAAACACTTTCAATTTTATTAATCAACATCAAAAAACGAACAGTCATGAAACATTTAAGAGCAATAGGAATCGGTATTATCATCTGGATTCTAGGAGTCAGTGTTTATAATCTGTCCTTTTATATATCGTTTTTAGAGGACGCACAACAACAAGCCAATATGTTGCTTTTTATTGCAGTAATGCCTTTGGTCTGGTTTGGCGCAAAACAGTATTACAAAAAAGATGCGAACACCCATGGCTATTGGGTAGGCCAAACCTTCTTTTTAACCGCAACCGCTTTAGATGCCATAATTACGGTTCCCGTTTTTATTATCCCAAATGGCGGTTCTTATTATCAATTTTTTACCGATTTAGGGTTTTGGCTTATTGGGTTCGAATTTATAAGCATAACAGTCCTGTATTGGTATATCAAACTGGGAATTAACAAACAAAATCAAAATACATAAAACATAAAAAACATGAAACAGAACATTTTAGTTATCGGAGGAACTGGTAAAACCGGTCGCCGAGTAGCCCAAAATTTAACGCAAACCGGACACAACGTACGCGTCGTGGGAAGAAAAACCAATCCAGCTTTTGATTGGGATAACCCTGAAACTTATGCTGCAGCATTAAAAGATATGGATAGAGCGTATATCGTATATTATCCAGATTTAGCCGTACCGGGATCAAGGGATGCCATAACAGCATTGACCGAAAAAGCCTTGGAAGCTGGTTTAGAGAAAGTAGTCTTGCTATCAGGCAAAGGAGAAACCGAAGCTGAAGCTTGTGAAGATATCGTTGCCAATTCAGGGTTAAACTACACCTTAGTTAGAGCGTCGTGGTTTAATCAAAACTTTAGTGAAGGTGCCTTTTTAGAATTTGTTTTAAATGGTGCAGTGGCCTTGCCAATGCCAGAGGCAGAAATTCCATTCGTTGATGCTGATGACATTGCTGACGTCGTTTCTAAAGTCTTAATGGATGATTCATACAACGGTCAAACCGTAACCGTTACAGGCCCTCAAAAAAGAACCTTTAAGGAAATTGTAGATATTATGGCTGAGGCTAGGGAAAAGCATATTCAATTCGTTCCTATTTCTATTAATGAATTTAAGGATGGTATGAGACAAGCTGGATTACCGGATTCTTATGTATGGCTTTTTGGGTATTTATTTCAAGAAGTATTGGGAAATCCTGAAAATCAAGAAGTATCTGATGATGTAGCCAAAGTATTAGGTAGACCTGCAAAGGACTTTGAAACCTATGCTAAGGAAACTGCTGCAACAGGAATTTGGAACTAAGCAATTGGTAATGATCACAAAAAAACTCACCATTTCATTTGTCATTCTCTTGTATACTATCGCCGTACCTGTTTTAGAAATTAATGACACACATGTATTCAACCCAGACTGGACGCCACATGCCAAAATTCATGAAGTATGGCAACTCATAACCAACTCCACCGTAGGAATATTCTGTCTTTGGTTGGTTTGGGTGAAAAACGAGTTGAAAACTAGTATTCTGTTGAGCATGCTGGTTACTGGTGGATTTTTATTGGCTTATTCGCTGCAGAATTTGTACGGAGGTTCTATGAAATATTTAGATGGAAGTGAAAAAACTGTATTAGGAATCAATATTGGAGTAGTAGGATTTGGCTTGGCGTTTATCCTATTGTCAGCAACAATTAACAGTGATAAAAGCAATAGAAACTAGCTGATTTAAAGCATCTTAAAAAAATATTGAACGAACATAAACTAAAAAAAATGAAAAATAAATATTTACTATTAGTAGCATGTATCGCACTACTATGCTCTTGCGGAAATAAAAGTGATTCAAAAGATTCAGAAGTAGCATTTAATGAAAAACCGTTTAAAGAAAAACTCAATGATTTGTTTGATGTACTTCATAAAAACAACAAGTTTATGGGTAATATATCCATGTCTCAGGAAGGGTCAGTTATCTACTCAAAAGCCATTGGTTATGATGATGTAGAAAATCAAAAGGCAACTACAAATGCTACCAAATACAGAATTGCCTCAATCACCAAAATGTTTACAGCGACTATGGTCTTTAAAGCCATAGAGGAAAATAAATTAAGCATCACTCAAACCCTAAACAATTATTTTCCGGCAATTGAAAATGCAAATAAAATAACGATTAGTAATTTATTGAACCATAGAAGTGGAATCCCTAGCTTCACAAAGGACGGAACGTTTTTCGACTATCGCACAGAGCACAAATCCAGGGAAGATATGCTAAAAATAATCAGCAATTATGAAAGCAACTTTGAACCTGGTAGCAGTAATGAGTATAGTAACTCAAATTATTTCTTACTATCTCAAATTTTGGAAGCGGTTTATGAATTGCCCTATGAAGACCTTTTACAAGAGAAAATAATTAAACCATTAGGGTTAACAAACACCTATTCGGGTGGAAAAATTACTATCAGCAATAACGAATCTTATTCATATAGCCTTAAGGACAAATGGATTGAATTCCCAGAAACGAACCTATCCATTGCTTTAGGAAGTGGCTCAATTGTTTCAAACCCTAGCGATCTCAATATGTTTATGGAGGCGCTTTTCAATGAGAAGATAGTTTCAAAAGAATCGCTCAATGTAATGACCGCAATCAAAGACAACCATGGTATGGGTGTTATGCTATTTAACCATAAGGATAAAAAAGGGTTCGGACATGGTGGCCATATTGATGCTTTCCACTCGATATCCATTTATATTCCTAAAGAAAAACTGGCCATTGCCATTTCATCTAATGCCATCGATTACACCATAAACAACTTGCTAACAGATGTGTTGAAGTGTTATTTCAATGAGCCTTTTGAGCTTCCCAATTTTGACCATGTTGAAATTATAGCGAGTGAACTTGAAAAGTATGTTGGGGTTTATGCTGCCAATGAAGGATCCGGAAAATTTACCGTAAGCCGAGAAAATAAAGTCTTGTATACACAGTTAAACGACAACCCAAAAGTACCATTGGTTTACAAGGGAAAACATACATTCACTAATGTAGAGATAGGTGCAAACTTCATTTTTGACCTTGAGAAAAATCAACTAGGTCTTGAACAAAGTGGTGTAGCAGATGTTTACCTATTTACCAAGCAATAAGTGTAACAATGAAAATAAACTTAAAATCAATAGTATCTTTCTTACTCGTTTTATGTGTTAAAACTATATCTGCTCAAAACATTAGTGACGAAATAAACATCCATCGCATAACCGCTAAAATAGATAGCCTTTTAAGTATCGAGTAGTAGAGCTAAAAATGTATTATTTACAAAAATCAAATAATGAAAACTTTCAATTTAACTTTTCTATTCTTAGTGTCCCTTTTGTTTTCTTGTACCAAAGAAACTCCGTCTAATTTGATACTGTTAGATAAAAATATTCCAACAGATATCCCTTTGATTTTTGGAAAAGGGATTATTTCGACTGATAGCTATGAGTTTGCCATCACCTTTAGCCCTAATATGGACGAAATATTTTTTACACGAAGAAATCCGGGAGAAGACAATAAAATATATACCATGAAATTGGTTGATGGGCAATGGTCAAATCCAAAACCCGCTTTTTTTACAACATCTAAAGGGTGGGATTTTGAACCTCATATTAACCCTCAAGGAGATAAGCTATATTTTGGAAGCACAAGACCCTTGAACTATACAATTAAATCAACTGGATTACACCAATGGTACAGTAAAAAAACTCAGAATGGATGGAGTAATCCAGTTCCGTTAGAACGTCCGTTTATTGAAAAATCCATTATCATGTATTTAACTTCTTCAAGAAATGAGAATCTATACTTTACTACTGGAGAAAAAGGAGATAAACCAGAAGATTGGGTGATTTATAAATCAATAAAAGAAGATGAACAATACAAAAGTATTGATCGAATAGGAAATGAAATTAATTCTCTTGGAAAATGGATAGCCCACTCATTCATCGCCCCAGATGAAAGTTACATGATCTTTGATTTTAAAAGTGAATCAGGTTATGGAAAAAGTGATTTATATATAAGCTTTAACAAAAGTGGTAAATGGACAAAGCCTTACAATCTAGGACCTAAAATAAATACTGAGCAAACTGAAATGGCCGCTAGTGTATCACCAGATGGTAAGTATTTATTCTTTCATCGAGGAAATGAAAATGTGGGAAATATTTATTGGGTGGAATTTGATCCTATTAAAAAGGAGATTGAAAAAGCGAGATAACAAATTAAATCTTAGTCATGCGAAAAATCAACTTAGCCCAAAGCAAAATGTTGTTACAGATGTTTATGTAAACACTAAAGAATAAGTAGCATCAAATTTTAAAAATACAACAAACAAAATAATAACTATAATCTAATACTATAAACAATGAAAAAAATACTACTACTATATATATTTTCTGTTTTTCAATTAAGTATACATGCGCAATTAGCCGAAAAAATCGAGTTGACACCAAACAATGAGCTTTTGGGGCTCGGGAAGCAGTATATTTTAAAATCAGAAGTATTAAATGAAGAACGCCCCGTTATCATTTCACTTCCAGTTGGATATGATGATAGCCAAGCTAATTATCCAGTTATTTATGTATTGGATGGTTTAGGAAACATAAAACATACTATAGGTACTATAGAACTCTTGACAGAATCAGGGTTAATTTCTCCTTTAATTGTTGTTGGTATAGAGAGTTTAGACAGGTCTAGAGATTTAACCCCATCTAATGCCGGACAGGATGCATATGGTGGCGTAGGAAATGTAGGAATTCCACAAAGTGGCGGTGCCCCAAAGTTTCTTCGTTTTTTAAGTAAGGAATTGATCCCTTATATAGAAGCCAATTACAGAACACATCCCTATCGTATTTTGGAAGGACATTCTTTTGGAGGCCTGTTTAGTGTTTTTACACTTATGGATAGCCCAGGCTTGTTTGATGCATTTATTGTAGAAGCGCCAGCACTTTGGTGGAACAAGGAAGAAATGACAACAAAAGCAAAAACATTTTTTAAATCTAATGAAACCCTAAACAAAACTATATACTTTGGTATTGGTGGTGGTGATGGCTGGGGGATGCGACAGGAATTGATTAGGTATGTTGATGTGATAAAAGAGAACACTCCTAAAAACTTCAAATGGTTTCATGAGGAAGTTGGTGATGAAGACCATGATGCCTCAAGGCTGCTGTTAAATTATTATGGATTAAGGTTTTTATTTTCCGATTTAAAAATAGGCGAAGATTTGATCAATAACTTTAATGATAAAGCCTTTTTAAAAGCAGAACAGGGATTAATGGACAAATATGGAGTGAAAACAAGAAGACCAGCCGGGGTTTATGTTGATCTTGTCTCAGGATTATTGAAAAATGGAAACACTTTAGGTGCCATAACAGTACTTAAAAGGGCCTCTGAAACATATCCCAATTATATTGGTCTTTTTACATATTTAGCAAAGCTGTACGAAAAAACAGATCAAAAAAATAAAGCTATAGAAACCTATCTTCAAGGAGTAGAAATATCAAAAAAATATAAACTGGGACAAGAAGAAGATTTACAAAAAGAAATCGATAGATTGAGAAAAACCCAAAACTAGGTCAATACCAACTATTGATTGAATGGGAAATGAAAATGAAGGAAATATTTATTGGGTGGAGTTTACTTCCATTAGGGAAAACATTTTTAATCACATGAATAAGGTTTGTTTGAAGCCACTCCATGTTCTTTTGGTTTTAGTGGTGCACTTCACAACTACACAAACAATAAATTCTCTATTGGCTAAAACCTTACGGCAAAATAAGGACCTGGAGGGATATTATAGTCTCTAAAGTGGGGAAAAATATTTGCAAAGAAATGATTGAATAAGCAATCCTAGACGGATACAGAAAATATGATTAATCGAAAAATGGACAATAAATGAAATTCAGAAAAGCAAAAGAGGCTGATGTTCCAGTAATTGTAGCCATGATAGAAGATGATGAACTCGGTAAAACAAGAGAAAATTATACCCTTTCATTAGCTGAATGCTATTTTAATGCATTTAAAAATATAAGCACAGATGTAAATCAAGAACTCATAGTTGTAGAAAATGAAAAATTAGAAGTCATTGGAACCCTGCAGCTATCGTTCATTCAATACTTGACCTATCAAGGAGGAATTCGGGCACAAATTGAAGGCGTTCGTGTGCAAAAGAAACATCGAAGACTTGGTCTTGGAAAAGCCATATTTGAATGGGCTATTCAAAGAGCAAAGGAACGGAATGCTCACTTATTACAATTGACTACCGACAAAAAGCGACCAGATGCCATTCGGTTTTATAAATCTCTCGGATTTAAAGCCAGCCATGAAGGAATGAAAATGCATTTTTAGAAAAAAACACTATACAAATTCAATTTTATACACAATGAAACAAATTAAAACAAGAACTCATCACATACTACTTTTGGCTGTTTTAATACTAACCTTGAATAGCTTTGGCCAGGTTTATACAGCACAAATTGAACAAATAGATAACCTTTTTACCTCTTGGAATATCGAAAATCATCCTGGAGGTACTGTTTTGATTTCTCTAAAAGGTGAAACAATTTTTTCTAAAGCCTATGGTTTAGCAAGTTTGGAATATAATGTACCAAACAATCTTAATACACGGTTTAACATTGGTTCTCTATCTAAGCAGTTTACTGCTATGGGAATTGTATTACTAGAAGAGCAAAACAAACTCTCCTTTGATGATGATATACGTAAATATATTCCAGAATTAGCCCCTTATGATAAAACCATCACTATACGTCATCTTTTGCATCATACCAGTGGAATAAGAGACCTTCATGGTCTGCTCGGGCTAGCAGGATGGAGACCAGCAGATTTAGAAACTAACGAACATGTATATCGTATTTTTAAGGACCAAAAGGATCTTAATTTTAACCCTGGTGACGAATCATCCTATAGTAATACAGGATATATATTTTTAGCAAAAATTATTGAGAACATAAGTGGATTGACTTTTGAGAAATGGATGAAGCAAAATATTTTTAATCCTCTTGGAATGAAAAACACTTTTGTAGAAATTGAGCATGACAGAATAGTTGCTCATAACGCCACATCTTATTACCTAAGAAATGATTTTAAACGTGCTATAGAATATTGGGGGTACTTTGGTGCAGGAAATATGTATTCAACAGTAGAAGATTTGAATATCTGGTTACAAAATTTTAGTACTCCTCAAAAAGAATGGACCTCTGCTTTCAATACATTGCTTACAAGAACTCCCTTAAATAATGGTTTTGAAACCCCTTTTGGTTTTGGGGTTCGTATTGAAGATTACGAAGGAAAACAAGTGATTCAGCATGGAGGTTCTGTAGGTGGATTTAGAGCTATAGCAAGGGTGTTTCCTGAAGAGCAACTGCATATTGTTATTTTATCAAATTATTCGGGAGGTGGCATTGGTCCTAAGGTAAATATGATCTCAGATGTCTTATTGAGTAAAAGTCAAGGTACTCCAAAGGCAACAACAAAACAAAATTCTATAACTCCTGAATTTGTAAAGTTACCTGCGGATAAGATAAAAAAGTTTGAAGGTGTATACTGGAGTGATTCTGAAAAATCAGGTCGTAAAATTTATGTAAAAAATGATACACTACGATATTCAAACTCCGAAAAAAATTCATGGCCTTTAGTACCTACAGATGAGCATACATTTATCATGATGCATCCTTCAATTAAACCAGTAGTTTCATTTGATAGTAATGCGCATCAAATGACCATAAAAATTGGAGATAACATACCTGGGGTTTTTACTTTTCTTCAAAGTAATATACATAAAAATACGAATGATTTTAAAATGTTTGTTGGAAATTATTACAGTCCTGAATTAAAAACAACCTATTCAATCTTTAATGAAGGTGATGCTATGTATATAGAACACGCCAGACATGGTAAAATGAAACTAAAACAACTTTATAATACTATTTTTTCTACCAGTGGCCCAATTGGCATTATAGAAATGAAAAAAGACAAAAACGATAACGTGTTGGGGTTAACCATGTCAAATGGACGTACTCGAAATGTTTGGTTTAAACGTGTTAATTTTTAATTAAGAAAGAAAAAGAAAATCTCGCACATATTATGTACATCTAAACCATTTAATTGACTTTAAAAAATGGACATATAAGGCTATTATTTATTTTTATTTACCGATACAGAAAGTACTTTTACCAATTACCACTTCTAGAAATAGCTCTAGGTACAAAATCGGTACAATTAAAATCAAATAACTTTTACCATTCGCATTAAAAAATTGATTAAAATAATATTACAAAAATCTTTTTTCGTTGTTAATCACCTTAAAATAATTCTATTAGATTCTTTTGTACATTTTAAAAAAACGATTCTCTTTTATTAAGAATTAATTCTTCTGTTTTTTCAAAATTCTTTGCATTTGGTACGTGTTTAGAGTCTTCTAATAATATGGTTTCTTCTAAAGAAGGAAATATTTTCTTAGCACGTTTTATCATTTTTTTACCTGGAAACATGATGTCTTTTTCAGCAGCGAAAATGGTGATAGGTGTTTTTATGTTTTTAGCCTTATCCTTACTTATTATTGGTAAAGGTGAAAAATCCATATTACAGTTCTGAAAAGTTTGAGACATAAAGTCTAAGGCAAAATCATCGTATTCGGAAAAGAGTGCTTCCATTACTTTTTTTATGTGCTTTTGATTATTTGTCTTGATAAACTTTTTTAATGGCAGGAACATTTTGAATACCCCTACAAGAGGATTACCATTTACTATGTAGACTGGGGCAATTAAGAAAACATGTCTAATTGGTGATTCATTAAACTCTAGCGATTTTAAGCTAACGAAACCACCAAAAGAAAAACCAACTAAGGTTACATTTTTTAGTCTTAGTTTTATGATAACTTCAATCAACCATTTTCCATAATCTAAAGATTTCATATCTAATCTATTCTCAGCGCTTTTATTGGGTTGTGCTAACACATCTACTGCATAGACACAATATTTTGAGACTAAATTTGGGAAAGAATCTAAAATTTGAGGTGCGCAACCTCCTGTACCATGAACTAATACTAATGGAGGTTTATTTGTATTGCCAGTACTAATGACATTTGTGACTCCAAATTTTGTTTCAACTAATTTTTCTGAATATTCAATATTCAGCTCTTTTAACTTTTGATTGTAAAGGGTTAAGATTTTATCTTTTCCTTCTTTTGATTTGAAAAACATTCTTTATTCGTTTTTTGATTGATTATTTATATATTGATTTGAAATGAAGCAATAGACTATTTTTCAATGATTAAGTTTTCCAAATATTTAAGTCCTGTGGCGATTAAGTTTTTTCTATTCTTTGCCTTTTCATTAAAAAAATCTAGCGTCTCTCTACTTAATTTTCGACCCTTTATAAACACATAGATTGGATTTTCAATAGTGGCTAAATTTGTAAGTGGGTTTTCATTTACTATTAATAAATTGGCAAGTTTTCCTTTTTCAATAGTACCCAATTGGTTCATCTTTGCATGTGTTTGAGAAGCATTTACGGTAGCTGTTTTCAAAACTTCGTAATTAGATAGACCAGCTTTTTTGTAAAATGCTAATTCTTTATGAATTGAAAAACCCGGAAGCGTAACACCAATACCGCCATCAGTTCCACAAACTATTGGCACACCTGCTTCGTGTAATTTTTTAACAATTATTAAATGAAAATCGTGCTGTTTTTTTATCCGATCAACAGTAGAAGGATCTTCTTGCTTAGCATTATACCAACGCTCAAATTGTCTTTTGCTATCGTCCATTTTAATGAGTGGATTCATATATTTCAATATTTCTGAATCTAAAATATTATCATTCATCATCATTTGATAGATATTATTAAAAACCGTAATTGTAGGACAATAACTCGTGTGATTTGACTGTGAAATAGAATCGATTATAGGTTGTAGTTTAAGAGTATCTAAATCAAACTGTAAAGGTTGCTGCACAATTTCTTCAACATGTTCAATGGATTTGATTTGAGTGTTTAAATGATATAAAAATGGTACTTTTTGAGAAGGATGAGCCACAATATCCATTTCAGAAATCTTGGCTTGTTTAATCACCGCATCAAAAATCGGTTTATTTAGTCCATAATAGGTTTTAATAAAATCATACCCTCTTTCTTTATATGAAATTACAGCTTCTTGTGACTCTTTAGGATTTGTTAGATTCAAATTATCATCACCAATAAATTCTGAGCCTGTTAATTTTGGTCCTGTTGTAAAAAACGATGGTGAGAAAATATTTTCTTCAAATACATCTTCTTTAATTCTTAAATGCATAGGCATACCCCAAAGATTTCTAACCGCAGTTACTCCATTAGATAGATAAAGTCCGAGTTCGTATCTATCCCAAACATGTACATGCATATCGATTAGACCCGGAGTAAGATATTTATGCTCTCCGTCAAAAATTTCAACATTATTGACCTCAATTGTATCTGCTATCTTTTCAATAATTCCGTCTTTTATATATACCATTTTATCAACTAACACTGTGTCTTGGTACATTGGAATCACATTAACATTCTTAATCAGATACGAATTGTCAGATGCTGATACATTCTTATTGATATCCAAATAATTTGTGCTTGATGCATCCACCCAAAGAATAATAATGCCTATGAGTAAAACAACTCCTATCAGCGCAACGATAAATTTTAAAAGTGATTTTAGTATTTTCATCTGTATTTATATAAATTCAATTCGTACCACTAGATCGTAATAATTACATTTCCTCTTTTATGCCCTAGCTCCACATATTTATGTGCTTCAGCCATTTTTTCTAAAGGATATATTCTATCGATAACTGGGATAATTTTCCTTTGTTCAACCAACCTTTTTAAATTAAAAAAAGCTTCTTTTGGTGTTAATGGTGTACCATGATCTATAGATATGTAATTGCCATTAGGAGTCAATGCTTTTTTACTCATTTCTTTTAGTTTCGATGATTTCGAATTACCAACTGCGTCGATTACATATTTATACCTTTCCAATTGTTTCTCTGCATTTTCTAAGGTGTAGTCAATCATCTTATCACTACCTAAAATCTTTACTAACTCGAAGTTTCTTGCACTGCAGACACTAGTAATATGAGCTCCCATAAGCTTCGCTAATTGAATGGCCATTGACCCTATACTTCCTGAAGCTCCATAGATTAAAACTTTATCCCCCTTATTTATACTCGTCTTTTTTAATAAATGAGAAGCAAGAAAACCTCCATAAGGGATTGCTGCAGCTTCTTCAAAACTAAGATTTGTTGGTTTTAACGCAAGATTCCAGTTTTCTGGTAAACAAATATATTCTGCATAAGAACCAAAACGAAGTTTGGTTGGTGAGATCGAACCATAGGCAAATACCTCATCCCCGACTTCAAACAATGTCACATTTTTACCCTTACGCACTACAATTCCAGAGGTTACCATACCTAAAATAGGATTTCTTGGGCGTCCAAAACCAAATATAAGTTGCAGTACAAATCTGGGGATCAGAGGTTCATTCATTTTACGAATTAAAACATCACTTGTAGTTACTGAAGTAGCCCATATTTTTATTAGCACTTCATTATTTTTTGGTGATGGTTTTTTCACATTACTTAGCACCAAGTTTTCTACATCGCCATATTTTAGACACTTTATTGCTTTCATCTTTTTATTTCTAAAGTAAAATTGATTGGATTGTTATAACTAAAAATTCGCATCTAATAATTGAAACTTATTTAGTTAGTACAATTATTTTCCAAAAATTGAAATAACACCATTAGGTAGTGTCTCTTTCCAATTTAAATAACTATGCCCACCTTTAAACTCTTCATATACAAAATCATAGCCTTTTGACTCTATTATAGACCTGAACTCTCTATTCATTCCTAACATTGAAGCTCCTTGATCATATAACCCAATATCTAGATAAAAACGAATTGGTAACTTTTTTGAATTTTTAAAAAACTGTATTAACTGTCCTTGTTTTGTAGGATACATCCAATGATTATTCTTATCATTATTAGTTATCCAAAAAGAACCTGATTGTGATATAACATTACCAATTATATCAGAATGCTGAGATGCTATAAAACTTGCAGCATAGCCTCCACGACTAGAACCTGCAACACAAATATCATTAGGTTTTAAGCCGATAGTAAAGCTCTCTCTGGCCCAGCTTACTAATTCTCTTGCAATAAAACTTCCAAAGCTAGCACTTATCAAATCCTTGTTTCTTTTTCCTAAACTCCATACCATCACTGCAATTGTAGGCTCAATCTTATTATTTGCAAGCAAGTTATCTAAAATTATAGGGGTCGGTACTTCTGCCCTTCTGTTTAAAATTGCTCCATACTCTTCACCATCGAATAGGATTAATAATTTATGCTCTTTGTTTGAATCATAGCTATTGGGTAAATAAACAGTAATTTTTCGGTCTTCATTTAAATAACTACTCGGTATGGTAAACTCATTTAAAACACCCTTTTTAACTTCACTATTTTCTATTGAATATGGATTTCTTATAACACCGGGCATTTGTACAAAATCATCATAGACATGCTCCATATCCCTATATGAATACTCTTCTTCTGGTCCCAATGCGTAAAGCTTGAATTCATTAAAACCATAATTAAATAATGCATCGTTTGGAACAACATGGGAGGTGAAAAATAATTTTGTGTTTCCCAACTGCTTAAATCGTAGACCCATAAAATCTGGACCTCCACTTTGCATTACATATTCTGCATCCTTTGATGGCACATAAAAATAAGTCACTCTTGACTCTATTGAATTTCCTTGTATAGGTTCAATAATGTGTTTGGTTTTGTGAGAGTTTAAGAACTCATCAATCACATTTTTTTCCTTTAGAGACTTAACCCATAAATTATATAGCGTTTTTGAAGGTATTTCTTTTTTTGCAATACGTTTTACATTTTCTTCTAATATCATTATTTCTTTAACCTCAAATAAGTATACCCCTCCAAAAGCCTCTTTATCAAAAGGATATACTTTAAAAAAATAATTGTCACTTCTTTTTGCTGAAAAGTCAATATGTTCTATATATCCAGCTCCATCTATTGATTTTAATAACTGATGATCTGAATCATATATATCAATAACAACATCTATTGAAAGCTGGTTAATATTTGCCAATATGGCTTCACCATTTTTTAAAAAAATTGAATAACTGTTTTCTTCATCCTTATCAATTTTCTTTTCTACTGAAAATTCACTGTTTAACGGTATGCTATCAGGAAATTCCGTTAATAATTTTTCATTGTTACAAGCCAATAACGTTAGAAACATTATTAGAGTTGAAAAAGTTTTTAATATAATTGATTTCATTATTGTTAAAGATTTACTGCAAATTTGAATCAATTTTGTAACTAAAAAGTTCGTATTTGGAAATTGGAACCAATTACATCGAAAATTAGTGTGGACTATAAGTTTTGTTTTACTGCTTTTCTCCAAAAATATAATCCGAAAATAAGCGTTACTATAGCAAACATAATTCCGTTTTCACCAAGCCAATGTTCACTTCCTTCAACTTTTATGGTTAGCGAAGGCATAATTTTTTGAATATACACGTTGCTTACGGCGTGAAAAATTACTGCTGGCCATAGGCTTTTAGATTTAAACGTGTAATATGTCATAATAAATGACATAGAAACAATTACGATAGTGAACGTTGTAAATTCTAATAGTACATTGTTACTATAGTAAACTAGCAATGGCCAATGCCAAAAAGACCAAATTAATCCACTAAAAATGGATACTCCTGTAAATGACAGCACTTTTCTCAACTCATAGATGAAAAATCCTCGCCATCCAATTTCTTCACCTAGGGTTGTTGCAGAGGCTCTTATAACTTCAACAGTGCCTAATAAACTAATGGCTATGATGGCTATTGACGTTGGATTTAAAGTTCCAATACCAAACAGACCCAGTTCTTTTCCCCATTCAGTTATGGCTTCTTCATTTGCTAGGTTTCCGAATCCAAAAATCCAGATTAATAAATAAGTGATTACACCATAAAAGGCAGGAATAAAATAAGACCATCGAATATATCTCCATTTACCCCAATTCCAGTTTAGTGATGAAATTTTACGTCCTTTTATTTTTAGGGTAATAAATGCAGCTATTGCTGGACACCACATGATAGCGCCAACATAAATTCTTGATGGATATAAATTGACTATTGCATAATGAAATGGTGACGTAAGAGCAATTACAAGACCCAGAAATAAGAGTATTGTTTTCCAGGTTTGTTTTTTATTTTCTATAGATTTTATCATGATGAGTAGTTTTATAATGGTGCTATTATATTTTCATATTCATTACTTCAGTGACTTCGCTAAGCGTTTCAATTGCTGTTTTTCTTGCCTTACTTATACCTTTATGCAAAATATCCCTAACATAGTCCTTGTTTTTTTCCAACTCTTTTCTTTTATCTCTTATGGGCTCAAAATATGTGTTTATAGCTTCAGCTGTTATTTGCTTAAGCTTACCTGATCCTTGGTCGCCAACTTCATCAGCAATATCAATTGGGTTTTTATCTGAACATAAGGAAGCTAATTTAAGTAAGTTGGAAACTTCTGGTCTGTTTACAGGGTCATAAGATATGCGGCGGTTTGAATCCGTCTTGGCAGATTTTATCAGTTTAACTGTTTCGTCAGCTGTCGCCTTAATCCTAATTGAATTGTTACGACTTTTACTCATTTTTTGAACACCATCTAATCCAAGAATAAGTGGTGAATTGGTAAAAAGAGCGACAGGCTCTGGAAAGATGTTACTATTAAATTTCTTATTAAATCGTTTTGCAATTTTACGGGTTAATTCTATATGAGGTAATTGATCTTTTCCAACAGGAACCACATTACTTTTACAAAACAAAATGTCAGCAGCTTGGTGAACTGGATAGATATACATTCCTGCATTAATAGTATTCATTCCTGAAGCAGTAATTTCTTCTTTAACCGTAGGGTTTTTGTTCAATTCTGAACTAGACACCAATGTTAGAAAAGGAATAGTGAGTTGATTTAGTTCAGGAATATGGCTGTGAGGAAAAATATGTGTTTTATAATTTCCTGGGTCTAAACCACAAGCTAAATAGTCTAGGGCTAATTCATATACATAATTCGAATTATCATTAAAAATATCCCTATCCGTTAAAACTTGATAATCAGCAATTAAAATATAAGTTTCAATTCCTAAACTTTGTAATTTTAAACGGTTGACAATCGAACCAAAATAGTGTCCAAGATGAAGATTACCTGTAGGTCTATCTCCAGTTAATACTCGGTATTTATTAGGATTCTGAGACAAATCATATTCCCACAATTTGCTTTGCTTTTTAGCAATTTCAAAACTTTTGTTTTTCATTTATAATATTTGTTTGCTTTTTCCTTAGCCAAAATAAATTCTTCAGATCTTTTTATCTGTTCTTCAAGATTCCATTCAAAATCAAATCTATTTTTAAGGAATATAGCAATTGAATCTAGCCCAATTGCAGTTCGCCTTTTATCTATATTTTCTGGTTCAAAAATTGGCCATAGGTTAAAACTTTTTGTTTCTGGATAGTATTTCATCTGTCCGCCATAAATCTGCAAATCACCTCGTTCGGTTGCAATTCTGTCTTCTGCTCTGACCAAAAAGCGTGGTTCTAATTTTTTATCATTTACAGCTTGTCTCATTAAGGGGAGATATTGTAATCGAACTTTGTTCTCTGAATGTTGAATAACGTTACATATTGTCCAATTTCCCTGTTCACCTATCATTTCCTTTGTTGGCCAACCATATTTTTCGAGAATAGTTTTTACTTTTTCTTCGTTAATTGCATGATTTTTATCAATAATTAAATTTTGTTCTTTCACCAAATCATGATTAACTCCATACAGCTCAATTAATGAGTCTCTCGATCTAATTGGGAGCTGTTCAGTTTTCCAGATGGTATCCAAAACGGCAATTAGGTTTTCTTGTTTCTCCACAGTTTTCTTTATTTCTTTTGACTTGTTATTATCAGAGCAACTTATTGCTATAAGTAAACAGAATAGTAATGTATGTTTCATTTTTTAAGGGATTATTATTTGATTTATTACCTTAGTTCTTTGTGAGCAAACGATATATGTGGTTTACGAATCATTGATGTTCCAATCAATGCAAACCAAACAATCTGACTAACTCCAAAAATTACTTTGAATACCTCGAAAGGTAAAATGGTTAGAATCCCTGCAAGTGCAACAATTAGGCCTAAAAGGTTCAATGGTTTTGAGAAAAACGAATATTTTAAAGGTGCTATACTTAAAAGTAATACCCAAATTGCTCCAACAATTTCATTTCCTCCACCAAGTCCTTCTGAAACAATAACAACACTTGTCCAGATTGCCATAGCCTTTTGCGGGTCCTCAATTCCAATTTCAATAACGGAACTGAGTCCAATATTTGTAATCATGCCACTGGCTAAAACTAAGCCAACCCAGATGATTCCAAAAACAGAGGCCAGTATCGAAAGATTGGGCAAATGATCCTTTATTTTTTGGTGCAATGAAACAACTAATACAGCAAGTAAAATTCCAAATAAGACATAGCTTATCAAGTTTAATATTGACAGAATCACATAGTTGTCGATTAAGAAATTTATTCTTTCAATTTCCGTTGCGTCTCCTTTCGGATAATCTAATATTCCACCATAAACTATAAATGCTATAATGTAGATTAATCCAAGTGAAACCGAACAGAATCCACCCAGCTTTTGCAATTTTTTTTTATTCATATATGTGAAGAGTTTTTTAATAGGAATAGTGAATAAGGGGAAAAATCACTATTCCTTTTAAATCTATAACCAGCTAAATCCTAATCCTATATTGAAGATTACTGCATCTCGGTGTGCATCCCCTTCTAAAGACGAACGACCAAGCACTAATTTAGACTGGACATTTAGCGCGAAATTTTTCTTTTTGTAAATCTCATATCCTGTACTAGCCATTACAGCACAACCAAAGTTCCAATCGTCATTTACATTGTCTTTAATATCGTATAGTGCTGGCGAATCTATTGCTAAACCTATTCCGGCATGAATCCACCATCGATCTTTTACCCAATATTGCACAGATGGGATAAAACCTCCAAAATTTCGGTCATTATCCTGAAATTCATATATGTTACCTGGTAAAGAGGCCGTAATAGCAAATCTGTCGTTTAACATATAGCCAAACTTTAGATCTGGAAAAACGAAGGTTCCTTGAGATTTGTCAAAGGTTTGAATACCTGCACTATCTTCTATACTTATAAGGCCACCACCTACTACAAATTCGAAGATAAATCCCTCTCTTTTTGTAATTGTATCTGAATTTGTGTTTTGTGCATAGGCTGTACTAGATACTAATGCAAAGGCCACACAAGCCAGTCTTAATAAAATTTGTTTTTTGATTGTTTTCATTTTAATTGATGTCATAATTGTTCGTTTTTTGATTGCTTTGATTAATGATTTCTATTTTTAATGTGTTGATTTACTGTTTTAAGGATTATTTTTAAGTGAAAAGATAATTTTTGCATCTACCCAAAAGATATCTGCTTTGTTACCACCATAAGATCTATGAAAGAAAAAATACTTTCCGTCTGGTGAGATGCTTCCGAAAGCATCTTCAAATTTTGTATTTATCTTATCACCTAAATTAATTGCAGGACCCCAAGAATTATCTTGTTGACGAAAGGAAATATACAAGTCGGAATCACCATATCCAATTTCTCTCTGATCATCCCATATGATGTAAGACTCATCTGGTGCAATAAAAGGATGCGCATTCCACAAACCAACATCAACGTTTAATGTTTTTGGTTCTTCAAATTTCCCATCAACTAAACGCGAATAGCGTAATGGGCCATCTTTACTTGCTTCATCAAAATAACAGGTTCCATTTGATGCAGCAGTAAGGCGCATAATCGGAAAATTATCAAAAGGAGCTCCAAGCCGTTTTACAGCAGACCAGCCTATGGAATCTTTTGTTCTATAGTTTCTTCCTAAATGCATGGTATTTCCATCTGGTGCAATGAATGGCTCGCCTGATTTTGGTGCAATATCCGATTCAACCCAGTTACCCTCTTTGAGCTCTACAACAACTAAAGCATTATTTGCATATTCACCTCCTCTTCTTCGGAAATAAAAGGCCTTTAAATCGGGTGAAAAAGCCGCTTCTGCTTCTCTGTATTCTGTTTTGATAATCTCTGGTGCAAATAGCACAGGTTCTAAACCTGGTGGTTTTTGACCGAGATAAATTTCCTCTAAACTTGCTTCCTTATCAACATTTAATTTATGTCCTTTATTAACACAGGCATTAATAGCTAATGCTAAAAAAAAGAGTAATGTGTAATGTGTTAATTTCATATTTTATTTTAAAGATTTTACTAAATAGGCCTTATTACTGGACTCCACTTTCGGCCAAATACAAACCTACCATGGTAAGTGTATCAAAAACTGCATGTGCAAAAACTACAGGAAATAGCTTACGTTTTGCCAACAAATAAAAAGAACCAAAAGAAAAGGCTATTAAACCTGTTATTACAATTCCCATGGTACCCTGGTAACTATGCATAAAACCAAAAATTACGGCTTGAGTTACTAAAGCAACTACCCAACTAGCTTTTCCATTTCCAATGACTTTTTGAATGTGATTTAATAAAAATCCACGAATTAATAATTCTTCGCCTAATCCTGCTCCAAACCAAATACCAATGATTATGTAAATTATAAGAACGATTGGTTTATCTATAAAAAACCGAAACTTATCTGCGGCATCTGCTGCTTTCTCCAAACCAAAGGCAGGCTTTAACACATAAAGCACAAGCATGGTTATCAGAAATATTGATGCAATAGCTAAAATACCTAGTCCTATTTGTTTTACCCATTGCTGGCGTCCTTTTGGTAAGACAGCACCTAGATCTTTCCAGCTTATGCTTCTTTTTTTAAGCAAAAACGTTGCTACACATATTGCTGACCAAATTCCTATTGTACCTGATGCTATGAGACCAAAATAGTCTGCAATGGCTTTAACACCTGCCATAATACCAAGAACGAGAAGTATTTCTAATATTAAATTTCCTTGTTTTTTGATTGATTGATTTGATTTCATTTTTTTTGATTGTTGATCGATTTTGTAATCTCAGAGATTACATTTCCGGTATGCAAGGTTGTTTTACTTTCGATTAATAGAATGGCACATTCATTTTTTGATGACACTTTATGATTTACACTTTTAGGCACCACAAACACATCTCCTTCTTGCATGATAAAAGGTTCTTGATGTTCTAATTCCATAACCAACGAACCTTCCAAAATATAGAACAACTCATCTTCATTTTCATGGGAATGCCAAGGGACTTTATCGCCGTTAATTTTGGCGATTTTCACATATTCATTGTTGACTTTGGCTATTATTTTTGGTGAATAATAGGAGTGTAATTTTTTAATTTGATTATTAATATTTACCATGTCAAATGCATTATTTGTCATCTTTTAATAATTTGTTTAAAGCTTTCCTCGAGCTTTCATTCCCTAATTCAACTGCCTTTGTATAACATTCTATGGCCTTTTCCTTTTGATTGTATTTTAAATAAGCCTCACCTAAAGAATCCCATAAATTACCATCTTTAGGAAATAATTTTACATTCAGTTTAAACAATGCTAATGCCCAACCTGGTTGATTCTCTTTTTTTAACTTGCTATACCCTAATCGATTTAAAGTGACTGGTTTTCTAAAATCTTTCTTTATTCCATTCTCTATAAAAACAGTTAACTTATCTACATTAGAAGGTGGATTAGTTCTAATAAATTCATGAATCAATTCGTAAATATTTCTGGGAATTGGAGACGCCTTATAATTCGCATCAAATATCATTTTACCAATTTCTCTTGCCACGTTTTCAGATTCTGGTCCTAAAAACTTATTTGTGATGTATATGACAACTACATCATCCTCTACAAATCTTACAAAATCTGCAAAGTATAATCCGTTGCTACCATTATGAGCAACGATTTTGGTGTCTCTATCACTTTTAGAAATGGCCCAACCATATCCATAATAGGATGTATTGTTATCATTTTCCGCTACAAAAGGGGTTTCTTGACTTTCTCTAATTTTTGATGTTAAAACGATATTATTTTTTAAAGCATTATGCCATTTATATAAATCTTCAGTGGTAGAATGAACATCCCCTTTACCTATACTATACCAATGATTATTATTATCTGGTAGATGTTGTTGAGTTGTTCCCCAATCTGCCCATTGTTCATCATCTCTATTGTAGTAATAACCATGTGCCAGTCGTTCGTTATCAAAATTAACACTTTTATAACCTGTACTTTTCATTTGAGCAGGCCCAAATAGATTTTTCTGTAGAAAAGTGTCGTAGGTTTGTTCTGAAACCATTTCTAGTATCACCGTTAACAGTATGTAGTTGGCATTTGCATATTGGTAGGATGTGCCAGGTTCAGCATGTAGTGTTGCCTCAAAAAACTCTTTTAAGAACTGTTTTTTGCTGGCTTCATGATATCTAAAACCACCTGTTTTACTGGAAATACCTGAAGTATGTGTCAATAGTTGATGAATTGTAATGTCCGTCTTATCAAGTGGAATTTGAGGAAAATATAAACTCAGTTTATCCGAAGTTTTCATTTTTCTTTGCTCTACCAATTTTAAGATAGCAGATGCTGTAAATTGTTTGGTTACTGAACCAATATTAAAAACGGTTTCAGGTGAGTTGGGAGTTTTATTTTTTCGATCTGCCCAACCGTATCCTTTGGATAAAAGAATTTCTCCATTTTTTGCTACTAAAACCACACCAGAAAATCCATTTATTTCACTTGCCTTCAGATAAGAATCAATTTTATTAACAAGTCCTTGGTTCTTGTTTTGAGATACAACACTAACCGTTGAAAGTGTAATACCTATAAAAAATAGTGTCGTAAATAATGATTTCATTTTATGATTGCTTTTTTGCTGTACCGTATTCTAAAGCTGCGCCAATGGCAATCCCTAAAACAAACCACAATTGTATATTTGAGGTTAGATACCCCACTACAGTTCCTAGTATAATTCCTATTCCTAATTTTACTCCCTTTCTGTATTTTTTAGTTTTCATTTTTTCCATTGTTTGTAATCTTAATTTGTTTTCAAAGTTAGCATTGCTTAAACTCTAAAACGTTCTAGATTATAAAACAGAACTAATTTTGTTAATCGGCAAACTGTACACGAATCAAGGGGCTGTTCACCAAGCTTATTAATGCTTTTACATTCATATGAAAGCTGCTGGCTGCTGTTTCAGTGAAGTTTTTGAGTTCCGTGAGTTTTTCTTTATTGTAATACACACCATTTAACAATACACCATGTATTTCCTTTGTGTTTCTAATATCCTCTAGTGGATTTTTATTTAATACTACTAGGTCTGCCTTTTTTCCTATTCCTATAAAGCCGTAATCCTCTTCTATATTGGAAAATTTTGCTGGTGTTATAGTTGCAGATTGTAAGGCCTCTAAATTAGAAAGTCCACTTCTTGTTAATTCGTATAATTCATCATGTAAACTAAAACCCGCAAACACATAAGAGTCTGTAACATCGGTTCCTGCCATAATGGGTACACCCATTTTATTGGCCATCGCTACTTGCTGTTTTGAAGCTTCAAAAAATTGTTCACTTACACTAATACCCTCACGTTCAATATTTTTCTCTTTGTTATAGTCTGTATCAAATTTCCACCATAACTTCTTCCTGACTGAAGTGACATACTTTAAATTTTCATTGTTTGTAAAATTCTCTATATGCGCATTGGCTTCAAATTTCAAAGTCTGTAAGGTTGGAGTCCAATAGGTGCTTTTTTGATGCATTAAATACATTAACTCTTTTGCTTGGACTGAATCAAACTGTTGAACAATCTTTGCTTTTGATTTCGAGAAATATGCTTTCCAATTTGTTGGATTTTTTAAGCTATCGGCTTCTGGGAAACACTCATACATAAATATGCGTCCATGTTCAAAACTTTTTTGTCCTAGATTAACCGCTTCTTCTAAGCTTAAAAACATCGGTTTATGCCCTGCCAAATGCAACCCATACTCTGGTGCTTTTTTAGCCAATACTTTGTAGGTGTCTTTTGGTAATTGTTGATATACCTTTATAAAATCAACCTGTTCATTTTTGTAAAACTGTAACAACGAATCTACCTGTGATGGATTTTGCAATTTGAAAAAGTTGGGAGACTCTTCAGGAATGGCTTTTTCGCCATCCATTTGATAACTGCTTTGCAATACATATCTGGGTGTAACTCTTTTGTTATTGCCTACATCTTTATTCCATTGCAAACGTTCTTTGCTACCTACCCAATAGCTGTCTTTTTTATTTAATTGACCAGACATATCTCTTACACCTGTAACGCCATTCGCAATATAGAGTGGATGATGCAACCACTCTGAATGTTGATTGGAATGCGTGTGCATGTCCCATAATCCAGGCATTAGGTATTTATCGGTGCCATCGATTATTAAATTATCATCAGAAGGTGTGATTTTTGTACTATCAATTTTTGTAATACGAGTATGTTCTATCAAAACAAACTGATGCTTCGCCACTGTTCCTGTTTTAACATCAATAATATTTACATTTTCAATGATTGTTTTACCAAAAGATTTTGGTGGTTGTAATTTGGAAATTGGCCACAAATATGCGCCAGTAATTGTGATAATTGCTAATAGAATTATTACAACTACAACTTTAATGAAGTATATTAACTTTTTTTTCAAGATTGTTTTTTATTAATACAGGGCAATACTGACTTTATACAAAGAAGTAAAAGTTCCTTTTTTTAACGGTTACTGAATCTATAATCATTTTGACCCTTTTACGACTTCAGTTAAAATATCTGCTACTAACTTAATGGTATAACCTTCATCGTTGTTTTGAAACAATACAATTCCTGTTTGTGTTTCTGGATGAAAATAGAGGTGTGTACGCACTCCAGGGTCTCTACCGCTATGGCCCCAAAACACATTGCCTTCATATTCTATACGCTTCCATCCTATTCCTTGGACATTGTTACCTTCTATCTGAGTGGTGAGCATTTTGATAATGGTCTTCTCATTTAGTATTCGTTTTCCCCTGTAGGAACCGTTCATGATGGCCATCATAAAGTGTGACAACTCGTTTAAAGTAGTCTTGAACAACCCATCAGGATAATTGTAAAAACTGTAATTACAGATCTGATAATACTTACCTACCTTTTTTTCCAGTAATTTGGAAGCCATGGCATCTTGTTTTATTTCTTCGGTTGCCATAACATAGGGTTTAATTCGATTAGCAGTACCCGTATTTTTAATAAACCAAGAGGACCGATGCATGCCCAATATTTCAGTGATATGTGTTTTTGTATAGGATTCAAGAGACTGCTGACTGACTTTCTCCACCACCAAGCCCAACAGCCCAAAAGCAACATTGGAATATTTATAATCAGTATTGGGTTCCCAAGTATGAAAGTTTTCTTCTTTACGATAATAGGCACCTGTTGGTCTAAAATAATTTTCAATCCAATATTCCAATTCTACTTTAGGGTCTCCACATTGATAACTCATGGCATAAGCCTTATTATCTTTAATAGAAGATGTATGCGTTAGCAATTGAAAAATTGTTATTGGTTTATCAGGAAAATTTGGGTTTCTCACTGAAAAATCCAAATAGCTATTAACATCTTTACTAAGATCTAAAAGTCCTTTTTCCGATAATTGTAAAACTGCCGTAGTCGTTATTGTTTTAGAAACAGAAGCAGTGTTCATAACAGCATCAGAATGCATGGGTAATTGCTTCTCTAAATCCAAATACCCATAATTGTGGGACCAATACAAGTTCTCCTCTTTAAATACCTTTATTGATAAGCCTGGCGTATCGTATTTTTTAAGATAATTGACAACCAAACTATCTAAAGGAGTATTAGTCTCGTTGGTGCCATCTTCTTGCTTAAAGCTTTGATTAATTAGACCTATGATACAGGTAAACAAAATTGCTGTAAGTTTAAATTTCATATAATGTCCTTCTGATTAATTTTTACAAATTTTGACTCAAATGTATTTTAAAACCTGATCGTAATCGTTCTACATTATAAATCGGAACATCTTAATTGATATGTCCTAAAACCCAACTTGAAATTTCTTTTAAGGCTATTGGTGAAAATGTCTGTTCAATTTTTCGATATTCATCCATCCTTCCAGTTTCACACTCTTGAAAAAAGTGGTTTAAGTTTTCTAATTCTATGATTTTATAATCTTGATTACCTCCTTTAATCAAAGCTTGTCGAATTCCATTTTGATTAATCTTAGCATTCACTTGTGTGTCTTTACTACCGTTTAAGGACAACACAGGGATTTGCAATTTCTCGATTTCATCAGCTGGGTTATACTGTAAAAAATAACGAGACCATGGTTTTATACTTGTGTTTACCTGACTGGTAATAAACGTATTGATATTCTTTTCTGGCACATTTAAATCACTTAAAATTGGTCTTAAAAAATCATTGTAGTGCGCTGTCAATTCTGCTTCAATTTCAGACTCACTTTTATTAGAGGTTACAATGGCTATGGCTTTTCTTGAATTTTCCTCATAGGCTTTTTCATCCTTTACAGGAAACTGGCGTAATGTTTTTGACTGGATTACCGATAATTCTGCTCCAGAAATTCCAGTAGAAGCTAATAACACGATAAAAGCAACATCGTTTGTGTTATTTGCAGCCAATGGTGCAATAATTCCACCTTCACTATGCCCAATTAAACCAATATTTTTGACATCGACATCTTTTCTTGTTTTTAAATAAGTGATAGCACTCAAAACATCTTTAGAAAAATCTTCTGTGGTGGCACTACCAAAATCTCCTGTAGATTCCCCTTGCCCACGATCATCAAAACGCAACACACCAATGCCTTGCTTTGTAAGATAGTCTGCTAATACTAAAAAGGGTTTGTGCCCCATAAAACTTTCATCACGATCTTGAGGGCCACTTCCACTAATTAAGATAACTACTGGAAATGTGCCATTTTTATTGGGTAAGGTTAAGGTTCCTGCTAAGTTTATGTTTGCTTCCTTATTGGGAAATACAACTTCTTCTTCGTAGTACGGGTAAGGTTTTATAGGTTCTTGGGGTCTAGGTTGGTCTGCTATTTTTACAGCTCCTTTTTTTAAATTTAAAGCCATCTCAATACCACCTTCTTTGTAAGAACCTTCAAATTGTTGCAATTCACTATTAAAGGTTGCTATGTAAGACATCCCTAAATTTGAACCATCAATTGTTAACTTTCCGTTTGTAAAGGTTGTTACTGCTGGTTTCATACCAGAAATTCTAAAGGTAGGTACGTTCATTACAGATGAATACGTAGTCCCTTCTTTTTTGATATTAAATACAAATGTGATTTCCTTATCACCTCTTTTAGCTTTTCCGCTCCAATCACCAGATATATTTTGAGAAAATGCACTGGTTATTGAAAATATAATTAGTAATGTAATTGAAATAATTGTTTTCATTTTTGAATGTGTTTTTCCTGTCGAATACAATTCGACTATTAAAAATTAGTAATTTGATTGATGTTAAATCTTGTTGTGGTTATTCTTTTAGTTCCTTGAGAATATTGTGAGCTGAGTCTGTAGCCCTTCTATATTTTTTTAGTACCCATTGAGAGAAAACATATAAAATACCTATCCCTGACGGCACCAACCAGTTCAGTTTTTCTGTCATTGTAAAAACATCTATACCCTTCATTATTTTACCAAAGGAAATCACAGCAAGTATTAATACTATAAAGCTGGTATAAAAGCTTGTTTTTTGCAATTTCATAAACCTTGCTTTGTCTTTTGCATAATTAATTAACGACTCTTTATAAGTGCTCTTCGAAATATCTATAGCTTTTATTCTCTTTATTGATTTTAATGTAAGTATCGGTAATACTATACACGCAATCATTGTAAGTACTCCAGTAAGCTGTAAATACCAAACATCTAGTAAGTTAAAATTACTTATCAGGTAAATAACAGCTGCAAAACATATAAAAGCACTTAGAGTTTCTGGTACAGAAATGCTTCGCATTCTGTTTTCAAAACGTTCTTTTGTCAAGTCTAGAATTAACTCATCTGTTAATATTTTTTGTTGGTCTACTTTTTGACTCATATCTTCCCACAGGGATTTCATTTCTTCAAGTTCCATAATTTGGTTATTTCTTAATTTGAGATTTTAATTTTTGTTTAATTCTTCCTAAACGTGTCCCAATATTGGTTTTTGTAAATCCAGTAATTGCGGCTATTTCATCATAGTTTTTACCTTCTAAATGAAGTAATATGATTCCTTTTTCCACAATACTAAGTCTTTTTATATGCGCATATAAAATTGTAATTCGCTCTTCCATCACTGTATCGACTTGATCCATTTTGTTCAAAAGAAAATTGTCTATGGATACTTGTGTTCCCTTTCTCTTTTCTTTGTTTAAATTGCTGATAGCCGTATTTAGTGCAATACGATACATCCAAGTACTAAATTTTGAATTCTCTTTAAAAGAGGGGTAAGATTTCCAAAGTTGATACACGATTTCTTGGTACACATCTTTTTGATCTTCGGCACTATTGGTATAAAGCCTTGCAACTTTATATATAATGCCTTGGTTCTCTTTTATTTGTTCAATAAATTCCTCTTTTGTATGCATGTAAAGATTAATTACACTGTATTAGTGTTTTAAATATTCAAAAAATCACAAAAAAATATGTTTTTATTTTTAATAAAATATATACTTAATTGATAATCAATAAGTTATTATTAAATAAAAATATAATAAGAAAATTAATTTGGTGTTGATAATTCAATTTTATGAAGTAAAATTAATTGTAAACTTTAAAAGCAAAGTTCTATTTATATAATCAGAACTAACTCTTGCTTTTAAGGTAAGTATTCGGTGTTACGCCTTCCGTTTTTTTGAAAAAGGTATTGAATACAGTTTTAGAATTAAAGCCACTATCGTAAGCTACAGCTATAATGGTTAGGTCTGCAGAACGATCCAAATGCCACTAGTAATAGTGAGTTTTTGTTTATTAAAACCATTAATCTCGTTTTAAAGTTTTTAACCATTGAATAATTACTTGATTCGTTTCTTCCGGACACTCTTGCTGTATGTGATGCCCACAGTCTAAACTTGCCACGTCTAAATTTGGTGCAAAATCTTTTAATGTTGCTGATTGAGGAATTATATCTTTTTCTCCATAAATCATTAAAGTTGGCTGCTCAATTCTTGGTTTTATATTTGCCATAAGATGCCAATTTCTATCCAAATTTCTATACCAACTGATTGCGCCTGTAAACCCAGATTTCTTAAATGACTTTATAAAAACAGATAAATCTTCTATATTCATGATTGGTTCGCCTAAAGGGTTTTCTGCTTTTGCTAAATTCATCATTAACATACCAGGTTCTGGAGGTAAAAGTGGAACATTCTTTCGAAATAAATTTTGGAAAAAGTTTTCTACATTATTTTGCATTATCTCATCTGCAACACCAGGTTTTTTGTTGAAATGCACAAAATAAAAATCTTCACCAAAAAATGCTTCCATCATTTCTAACCATGGCTTGTCTCCGCGTTCTTGATAAGGCAATGCTAGATTAATTACTTTATTAACACGATTCGGGTGCAGCAAGGTAAGATGCCATATTACATTAGCTCCCCAATCATGACCTATAAACGTTGCATCTTTATAATTGTAATAATCCAATAAGGCCACCAAATCGTCCGTCAAATTTATGATATCATAAGCTGACACTTCTTTTGGATTTGATGAATTACCATAACCTCTCTGATTTGGTACTATCACATGATACCCTACTTCTGCCAATGCTTGAATTTGAAAACGCCAAGAAAATGCATGTTCAGGAAATCCGTGACATAATACAATTGGGTTACCTCTATTTTCAATACCTGCTTCAAAAACTTCTAAAACAATATTATTTATTGGGATCATTGTTGGTTCAGGAAAGTTTGTGATTTCTTTTTTTTTCATCTTACTTATTTATTTTTATTTCATATCGCAATTTCAATTTTCTTAAAATTTATTGCATTTAGAAATTTTTAAAGATTTTTAAGAATATTACGACTTTTAAAGAAGAAAATTAATTTGGTCATGTGTTATAGATTAACAACAACAATATTTCCTACCTTACCACCAGTTTCAATATATTGATGAGCGTATTTTAAATCCTCTAAATTATATGTTTTGTCAATATGAGTTTGCAGTTGATTCTGTTTAAAGAGACTTATTAAGTCCTTTAGCAAACTTTTTAATTCTTCTTTCTTTTTTATGCCAGTAGCTTCAAACTTAACTTTTTGGGGGTGCAATATCATTTGCCCTAATATTTGAATACTTAGTACAGGTGTCATAAAAATTCCATTATCATTTAAAATATTTTTAGAGCTATTATAAGAAAGCTTACCCACAGTATCGTAAACCACATCATATCTACTTTGTAGTTCGTTCAATTTTATTGTGGTATAATCTAACACCTCATCTGCACCTAATGCTATCACAAAATCGATATTTTTTGAACTACATATACCAGTAACCTTTGCACCCATTATTTTTGCTAACTGTACAGCAGCAGAACCTAAGCTACCAGAAGCTCCATTAATAAATACATGTTGACCTTCTTTAATTTTTGCATGTTCTTTTAGGAAATTATAAGAGGTTAAAAAACCGTCACATATTGGTGCAGCGTCACAATGAGAAATATTTTTTGGTTTTTTTTCTACAAGTTCATTTTCTCCAATACATAAATATTGGGAGTTACTTCCGTTTCCAAACAATTTTTCTCCGAAAACTTCATCACCTATTTTAAACCTTGTGATTTGTGAACCTATAGCCTCTACGATTCCTGAAAATCCCGTTCCTAAAACTGTGTTCTTAGGTTTGAATAATCCTAAAAATATTCTACCAAATTTAGGTATACCTTGTCGCATCATTGTATCTGCTCTTGTTACTGATGCGGCTTTGATTTTTACTAAAATCTCATTAGGTTTTGGTGATGGGATTTCAACATCAATTATTTGAATAACTTCTGGTGAACCGTATGTTGTATAAATTGCTTTTTTCATAATTGTTATTATTTAGGACAAAAATGGTAAACATATGTATTATAAAAGTTCTTCTTTATAAAGCCGAACGAAATGGATTACACAGTAGTTTGGGATTTGAGACACTTAAGATTTACTCCGTTAATTAAAAGCCAAATACCAAATACCAGCTCAAATAATGCACCTGGTGCCATCAATACCATTAATTGTTTTGAAATGACTGGAAATAGAATTTGTGAAGTGAAACCTATAAAAATTGTTGTATAGGTGAAAAGCCCCCAATAACTTAACCATTTAGGTACGTAAGAAGCTGATTGTAACAATTTAATAAATATGAATGCACCTATACTCATAAGAATGAGATGAAGATTAGATCCCATGCCATATACGTCAAAAAAAACAGAAGCTAATGAATGTAAAGTATCATTTGTAAACCGGTATTTTTCTTCCTTTCTTAAAATAATTAATGGCGCTGCATATAATAATAGCATTACGAAACCCATCACGACTTCTGCCACTCTAAATATAAATCCGAGAGTCGCTCTATTTTTATTAATAGACTTCGTTAGTATATACAGTGCAACAGCCATCCACATTACTAATGCGTACATTGTAATATCTAAAACTATGGACATTCTAAACTGAAATTCTGATGCTAATAGTGTTTCAGGTTTATGTAGACCTATTTTAACAAAGAAAATATTTATGAACCCAATTAAGGTTGTTGTTAAATAGGTAAAACCAACTATTTTAGTTTGTTTCTGTATTTCACTAATTTTAATATTTGTTGTGCTCATCTTTTTTGAGTTGTATATTCTAAACCTGCACCAATTGCAATTCCAATTGGTAGCCATAATGCTATATTAGAGGTTAAGACACCAACTAATACTCCTAAAATTACACCTACAGCTATCTTGACTCCTTTTGTACTTTTTTTTGTTTTCATTTTTTATTGATTGTATATATTACTTTCTAAAGTAGGATGAATGAAAGCGTTTAAAGTTCTATTTTATGAATCAGAACTAAGTTTAAGAATTGAATATTATTGGGTGATTATTAACAATAAATCGATTTAAAGTTTCTTTGGATATAGCTTCTGGATAAGACATAACCAATAAATCAATTTTACGATTATCGACACTTGAAGGCACTTTGTAATCGTGTAAGTTTAATTTAAATCCTAATCGCTCGTAAAAATTTATTCGTCTTTGGTCAATACTTGATGCTGGTAACTCCACTTCTAAAAGAATAGACTTGTCATCATTATTAATAAACGTATTGAGAATTAGTTTCCCAAAACCTTTATTTCTAATACTTTTACTTGTTGCAAAGTGGTCTATATATCTAAACATTTCAAGATCCCACCATAGAATAAACCCAATAAACTGATTGTGATTAATTAGAAACTCAAAATGATAATTGCTTCTTTTTAAAACGCGTTTTTGGCCATCTAAAGTCCTTCTTTCTTCAAGAGGGAAAGCATCATTATAAAGTTCCCACGCTTGATGGAAGTAATTATCGGTACTTTTTTTTAGTCTTTTTAGTTTCATTATATAGATGCTTGATAAGATATAAATATCAGAATTTGTCATTCCTTCACAGAATTCCAAATAGGTAAAGAAATACTACTATTGCCTGTAAAGATTATTTTTAGAGGAATTTCGGCATCTTTAATGCTTTCGCTGTTTACATCTCTACCTGTGCCGTAATTTATTTGAGCATTGTTGTTTTTATTCACGTTAACAACTACAACTATTCTACTACCTTTTACTATCTTTTTACTGATTAGTTTCGAATTGTTAAAAGACACTTTCGCCTTTTCATTCGGTATAAGTAAATTTCTATATTCTCTGTCTTTAGCAAAGCTAGCTCTACCAATGTAATAGCTTAAATGAAAGTATTTGTTTTCTGGTGTTAATTGATAAACTATAACAGAATAGTCCACATCTTTTTTATTGATTGAAAACTCAAGATTCCCTGTAAAAGAACCATTGATAATGACATCTTCTTTTAGGGCTTCAGATTTAAAAATTAAACCATCGTTTAAGTTGATGTTGTCTTTTTCTAAAGGCCATGGATAATAATCTGTATTAGTCATACTTTCTCTGTCTTTAAAGTCAACAATCATATTGACTTTAGAAGGATTCGCTTCCGACATTAACTCAAAAAAATCATCTGTTTTTGTGGCGTTTAAATAATAAGTTAAAGTATCATTTGTCATGGCACTTAAACTCGGTTTATGCATCCAAGTATCTGTATCCATCACTTGAAAATTCACTTTATCTTTTAAAATACTGGGTTTTTCTTTTCCGTTTAAAACATAATCAAACCATTGGAAAATAATATCTTCCTCAATATTGATTAATGCGGATTTGTCTAATTTGTAATTCCTTAAACTTTCTTGTGGCTTCGATTGTGCTGTCCAATGATCATAAGGGCCAATTAATAAATAATGATTCGGGTTTTTTGCGTATTTATGATGTTGATTATAGTAGTAAATCGCACCTCTTTGTGAGTCATCATAATAACCCGTAATCGTTAAAATTGGAATATCAATCTTAGCGAACTCCTCCTTATATGGAATCATCTTTTTCCAATAATCATCATAACTTGGATGCTGCATATAGGTGTTCCATAATTTGTTTACTTGACCATCTAAACTATCTAATTTGTTATATGCAACTCCGGTTTTGTACCATGTGTTTTTTAAGGTATTCCAACGATTAAAATCATTTGAAGCTTCAAAGTCTAAAAACTTGTTGTTGGTGACATAAAAATTCCAAGAGTATGAATAATTGTGCAGTACATTATTTTCCATCGGATAATCAATTCCAGGCGCAATGGCTACCATCGGAACAATTGTTTTTAATGCAGGATGCACTTTGTGTTTCATAGAAGCCCATTGCGTAAAACCGTTGTAACTACCACCAAACATGGCTACTTTTTGATTAGACCATGATTGTTTACAAATCCAATCAATGACCTCATAAACATCTGTATGTTCATATTCAAGAGGCTTTATATCGCTTTTACTCAATCTTTTCCCTCTTGTATTAGCAATGACTCCAACATAGCCTTTAGATGCTGCTAACATTGCGGAAGCTACATTTGTACCTGTATAGATAGAAGACACTAATATTGCAGATTTTTTAGTAGTTGAACTTTCTTTTCGCTGAACTAATACCACTGAAACTTCAGCACCATCTTTCATAGGTATTACAATACTATCATTTACAACATACCTGCGTTTATGGTCTTGCTTTATTTCCTCAAAATAAATACCTCCGGTAGATGAAAACACAGTACTTAAAAAGTATTTTTTTACTAAATCTTTAGCTATTTCCTGTGTTATTTTTCCTGATTTAATATTACTGTACGTATTGTTGAAATCACTAACATAATAATCTGTAGGATCTCTTAATATCAACGCTTTATCTAAATTAATAACTTGTATATCATCAGATTTTTTTACGTATTTGCTGTAAGAGTTTTTAAACGCATTTTTAAAGTTCGTAGAAAGCTTTGCTTCTGCATAATGCAAGTATACATCTAAATACTGCCTTTGATCTATTGGTATTTCCGCTACGCTTTTTTTTATTGAAGTTAAGGCGTCTTTATATTCACCTCTTATTAACTGGAACTTAAATTGGTCTAATGTTGATAAATTTTGAGTGTCACATTGTGTTGCCAATTGCTGCATTTGATTTGCAAGTGCTACTGAATCTGATAGTTCCGCCTTTTGAAATGGTAATTCTTGTGCAAAAGAAGTAACGCTAATTGTGAATAAAAGTAGTATCAGGAATGATTTTTTCATTGTTTTGCGATTAAAAGCTGATAGTATCTTTTACTATTTCTCATTTGGGTTTATATACTTGATTAACTCTTCATTGTACAAAAAACCGTCTTGAGTTTGCGTCATTTTAATAAAGTTTTTAATCTCTGGTGCATACAACCAAACTTCATCAGTTTGTGCATTGTATCCTCTGGAATTTGAAACAGTTCCCTTGTATTCAATTGTGTACGCCATAAATGTTCCTGCGTCTACAGTTTCTTGTTTATAAGATACTACTTTTGCATCTTGACTTTGAGTTCCTGTAGTACCATCTTGACTGGTCCAGTTTTTTTCATATTTCCATGTCTCACCAACTTTTAAAGGCCACTTGTATTTTGGTGTTTTGTTTTCTTCTGGCTTTGTAATGTCTGCTAGTGGAATTGTATCTTTTCCGATTGTCATACCTAATACGCCATTTTTACTAACAATTTCTCGTGTGTCTTCTCCTTCTGAACGTACTTCGCCTTCAGTGGTTACACCTTTATATTTCCAAGTCCATTGTTCTCCAACTTTATAATCGGCTAAGGTTGGTTGTTCTGCTAATGAAACAGTGTTTTCATTACAAGATATCAACAATGAAATTAGCACTAGATTCACGATTTTTACCATTCCGAATGCCACTCTTAAATACTTCATAATAAGACTTTTAAATTAATTATAGAACAAAATAAAGGCATCTGTTTCTATCAAAAAAGGAAAAGTACATGAGCGTAAATAAAAGTCAATGAACGTTAGAAAACTTAGCGATTTTCTCCGTTATAAACTATTCCAGTTTTTGAACTTAACGGATTGCCTACTAGATACTTCTACTTTTTCACCAGTAGTTAATATAATTTGTAATTTATTATTGAAGTAGGGATGAATCTCTTTGATGTAGTGTATGTTAATCATTTGACTTCGATTAACTCTAAAAAAGACTTTAGGGTCTAATTTCTTTGCTAATAAGTTTAAAGAACGCTTAATCATGGCTTTATCTGAACCAAAATACAGCCGTGCATAATTTTCTAACGATTCAATAAAATGAATCTGTGTGAGCGGAATAAAATGACATTTTTCACCATCTTTTATAAATATCTTTTGATGCATTGGTAAGGTGGTAGGTTCTAATTTCACCCTATTGGACAGTTCTTCCTTCACCTTTTCAATAGTTTTAGAAAAACGCTCTTCTCTTAAAGGCTTTACTAAATAGTCTAAAGCATTCATCTCAAACGCTTTTACAGCATATTGATCATAGGCCGTTGTAAAAACAACGTCAGGTACATTGGTTAACTCTTCCAATAAGTCAAAACCAGATTTACCTGGCATGTGAATATCTAAAAACAATAAGTCTGGTTGTAAGTCTTCAATGAGAGTTATGGCCTCATCCACATGACTTGCTTCACCAATAATTTCAAACTCTTGATGTTTTTCTAATGCACGTTTTACTTCTTCTCTCGCTAAACGCTCGTCATCAATGATTATGGTTTTAAATCTTTTCATCGTTTATATGCATTGGAATTGCTATTTCTGCAACTACACAGTCATTTTCTTTCGCTATTAAATTAAAACTGGCCTTACCTTTATATTGGATTTCTAGACGTTTATTTAAGTTTTTTATACCTAATCCAATACTTTTATTTTTGTTAATTACTCCAGGATTCTCAACCGTAATATGAATATTCGCATCCTGTTTATTAATTTTCAAGAAAACAACACCTCCGCCAACTTTTAGGTCAATGCCATGTTTAATGGCATTTTCAACTAACAACTGAATACTTAACGTGGGAATCTTATAATTAATAAGCTCATTGTCAATATTAGTTTTTAGTTGCAGTCGTTCTTCAAAACGCATTTTTTCTAACTCAATATAATCATAAACTAGAGCCAGCTCGTTTTTAATAGATATTAAATGGTTATCTTTTTCGTATAACGATGACCGCAATAAATCTGATAATAAATCAATTGCTCTTCTTGCAACGTTAGGATTTTCGATTACCAACGATTTAATTGAGTTTAAGGAATTGAATAAGAAATGTGGATTTAATTGAGCTGATAAATTATCTAATTGAGCTTGTTTTGCTATTAAAGATAATTGAGCATTTTCTTTAGCGGTAACAACTTCCTTCTGATAATAATGATACAAGTGATATGCCAAAACCCAAATAGACATTAATCGAAGTCCTGTAAGTAATATTGGATCCCAATAAATAATTGCCTGTAATAAATTTTTATTCTCGCCTGCTATGAAAGTCCAGTATGCATACCATTTCAAATTATTCAATAACACATATAAAACAGCTAATAAAAGTATGGTAGGCACTAAACGGATTAGTAATTTTTTTATAGGTAAACTACTCCATTTTGCTTTTAAGGCAAATCGTCTGTAAATGTGTGTTAAAAATATTCCTATGGAAATATCTAATACATAATTTAACAGTGTATAAAAAATACCATAATTATCTCTTGTGTATACTGTATATGCCCAATAAATAGAAACAATACTCCAACCTATTAATTGACATTTCCAATAAAGAGATAGTCTTGTATTACTATTATTTGTTTTTTTATTGATATCCATTCCTAAACAAAGCAACAAAATACTTTTAAATAGTGAAAGGAAAAGTACAGGAACGTCAAATATGAGGTTTAAATGCTATTATAGAAATAGCATACTACGTTTAAATCATTCTAATTATAAAATCAGAACTAACTGTTGTTTTTTAAGTAAGAATTAGGTGTGGTACCTTCCATTTTTTTAAAGAAAGTGTTAAACACTGTTTTAGAGTTAAAACCACTGTCGTATGCCACAGCCATAATTGTCAAACTTTTGTTTTCTTCGAGAAGAATACGTTGTTTAAATTCATTTAGCCTAAAAGTATTAACATATTCAGAGAAGTTCTTATCGAAGCCTTGGTTTAATAATTGAGAAACATAATTAGCTGGCAATTCTAAATAAGACGCCAAATCTTTTAATGATAGGTCTGGGTTTAAGTAAAGTTTATAGTCTATCATAATTTGTTCTAGTTCTTTGCTATACTTCTTAATTTCATCACTATCTAGCAATGCCTGCTTGTACTTTTTTTTCTGTTCGTAATTTACATTATCAGGAATTGCTTTAAGCATGATGTCTTTAAACCTTTTGTGATGTTTTACAGGCTTAAGAATTGGTGATGGATTTAATAGCAAAACTAATGGTAAACGGTTATTATATGCTTGCTCTACTAAATCAATTACCTTTTCATTATTACCTAATAAGGCATTAACTAATATCATAAATGTAAATGCCTTATCTACAAGTGCCGTTGTTAAATAGGATTCTAATTCCTTTAATCCCTGATTGCACTTTTCAGTATCATTGAGTTTTGCATAACACATGGTTTCTCCTCCCAATTTGGTGAGGTCTTTCACAGAAATGCCTTCAAGGGAACCAAAATATTTCAAAGCTTCATTTGGTTTGCCTGACATTAATAAACAAATACCAATATAAATTGGTGGAAAGGGTAATTTTGGATCTAGCTCCAATGCCTTTTTAAAGAAAGGTATTGCAGTAGTGTATTCTTCTTTCAAATAGTATAAAAAACCATTATAATGATGATTTATGGCAGCATAAGGATCTAACTGCAACGCTTTGTCAAGATAATTACTTGCCGCATCTAATTTCCCTTCCACTGTCAAGAAATTAGAAATGGTTAAATATATGTCGTCTGCTTGCTGTAACTCTAATGCCTTATGTGCATGTTCGTAAGCCTTTTTAAGGTCCCAGTTTTGCCAGCACTCTATCCAAGCTAAATTCAATTGAGATCTTGATGAGTTTGGATCCAACTCTATTGCCTTCGATAAATAAGGTTGTGCTTTCTGGTAAGCCTCGAATGCAGGTAAAAGCCCCATAGTTCCCATATTCATGTAGGCAAGGTTAATATCTAGATAGGGACTTGCAAAGTTGGGTGATTTATGTATGACTTTTTTTAAGATGTCGATACCCTTTGTAGAGTTTTTATAATCTAACTTCATGATGTAATACCTCCCTTTGAGGTATTCTCTGTAAATAGCTACTGGAACATCAATGGGTGCTACTAACTTATCTTCTATTTCAAGATGACCAATGTGTTCACGTAGTTTTTCAGCAATAAACAGACTAATTTCATCTTGAATTTCAAAAATGTTTTCTGGGATCCTATCAAATGTTTCGGACCAGAAATGAAAATCATCTACAGTATCAATCATTTGCACTGTAATACGCATTTTCTTCTTGGAAGTTCTTACGCTACCTTCTATAAAGGTAGCCACATTTAATTTTTCTCTTATTTCTTGAGCAGTTACTGTTTTGTTTTTAAAGTAAAATGAAGATGTACGAGAAGTAACAGAAAGTTGTTTGATTTTTGCTAATGCATTAATGATTTCTTCTGTTAATCCATCGCAGAAATATTCGTTTTCAATATTGTTACTCATATTGACGAAAGGCAGTACTGCTATGGATTTATTTAGAATGGACAATAAAGTAAAATCAAGTATTTCACAAATATAGTAAAACCTTAAACTTAGTTAAGTTCGGATACCTAAAGTACTCCTTCCCTATTTATAGGCGTTTTAAGAAAAATGGTACAGATATGGGACAATTATTTAATACCATACCTTTAAGACTCACTTAATTAAATTTTATCCTGAATTTTTGATTTAATACCATTTAATTGGGTTATCATTTGATTATCTTGAATAAAATAATTATTGAATTGTTTTTCAATATCCTCTGCATATTGAACACTGTATATCTCCACTTCCCATATTTTTTTTCTTATAGTTGAAGCCAATTCAATGATATTACGACTACCTAAATCGTCATATCCTGAATCCCTTCTTATATCCATGGCAGCCCGAATAAATGGAAATAATAGCTTATCGGAAATATACCTAAAATCAGGTACTTCTCCAGCATCTTGGACCTCTTGTAAATAAGCGTAATGTGTGGGAGTATATTGATTAATTAAATTTGACCAAGGCTTTGTTAAATAGTCTTCTACTCCATATTTGATTCTGTAATCGTCAACTAATCTGGAATTAGCATTTAATAACTCCATCATATCAGCTGCTATTTGTTTTTGTTTAGCAACTTTATCTTCAATATGAAATGTGTATTTTTTCTTTAAATCTTTAAATGCCTCATTATAAAAATCTGATATTTCATATAGGTTAACAAATTGCTTTTGCCAATCTTCTTCATCCTCTTTAAAAAATGCTTGAAACGCTTTAAAATTGGACAGAATATCCATTTCTATTACTCTTTCAAAATTCTTATTTGTATTAAAATACATAGTATTCATTTTTGAAGGATATTCCTTTTCTGCTTTGAAAAATGATTCCATCCTTTCTCCATGTCTTAGGATATCTTTTTCTAATGTTTTCAAATAATTGGTTAGCAATAAAAGACGGTCTTTTAAATCTTGAAGTTTATCTTTTGCAGCATCTTGTTTTTCGACCATTATTTGCTCTCTCTGCTCATAAACTTGATAAAGCACAAAAAGAATCGAAAGAAATGCTAATATACCTCCAATTAATGAACCATAAGCAGATATTATATGATCTCGCGAGTTAAAATCTACATCAAAAAACTTCCAATCTTCAGTTTCATATATGGCTTGGAACGTAAGAAAAACTATTAATGAAATCGTTATCCAAAATACCCACTTAATTACTTTCTTATAACGTGTTAAAGACTTCACAAGAGTTATTTTTTTGTTGTGTTATCTTTTGGTTTTAGAGAATTAGACGGTTTAGAAGTAGTTCTTCCTAAATCAATTTTCACTGTTTTGGTTTTGCTTGAATTGTTTTGATTTGCCATTATTCTATTATTTAGAAGGTGATTGTTTTGGTCTTACTGGTGGTTTTGGGGTTGTACGACCTTTATTACCACCGTGCCCACGTTCAGATGGATTTTGACTTGGTTTCGGTCTTGGATTGTTTTGTTTAGCCATTATTGATATGCGTTAACGATTGTATAAATTAATATTGAAATGATACCTAAACCTAAAAGGATTATGGATGATAAATTTAATCTAGATATGATTCTATTTCTTTTGTCAATTCTGCATATTAACTTGGTATACCCTATTTCATCATCAATATCTTGAATTGTTTGTTCATTGTATTTACTTGACAAAAAATGAGATAGTAAGTTTATAAATAGTGTAAATGCCAATAACGCCCAGCCTAATGCTATTACCCAAATAACAATAGACTCTCTTAAAGGACTTATTTTATCAATAAACGTGATTGTTAATCCAAGTGCACCTGATGCAATAAAAGTTATATACTTTTCAAAGTCATCGTCACTTTTTCTTTTTTCCTCCAATACCGATTTACGATATTCTTTCCACTCTTCTATTTCCTTTTTTGACTTTCCCATATTTAACTGTTTTCAACAATTTCTCGTTCTTCTTCTGTTAACCCATACAACTCATACACCATAGTATCGATTTCTTTTTCTGTTTGGGTAATTTGGGCTTGTAGCTCTTGGGCTTTTTTCTTGTTGTCCTCAAAGAGTTCCAGCCACTCAAATTCGTCTTTTTTGGTGAGTGGTGCGCCGCCTGCTTTTTTAATAGCTTTGTTGAGTTCTTTTACAAAGTCAGCAAAGTCTAACTCATGCCAGTTTTCGAGTTTGCGTGATAGTTTTTCTATTTGAAATTGTGATACTATGTAATTCTGAAACCTTGAATCTAAATTTTGAAAGTTATTTACAAATTCAATAATTATATTAGCCTTAATCTCAAATTCAGATTCATTTTTAATTTCTGGAATTGGAATTTGTTCGAAGTATTGAGGTTTTACCTCTATGTAACCACCACTTCTAACAACACAAATAGATTTAAGGAACTCCCAAACTATTTTAGAGTTTAGAATACATAATAATGCTTTACTGTCTACAGGAAGAAAAACTGCTGGTGCATTGATATATACACCCGATGAATCAAAACAAAATTTATTAGTATTCTGTAAATTAGGAAAAATGATTTTTGGCTTATCAAATAAATCGTAATAAGCACAGTTTCTTAACTCCCACCAGTAGTCTCCTTTATCATATCTTTTCATTGCCCTTTCTTTAAAGGGTAATAGATGATTAAAAATATTAGGGAAATCCCTTATTAAACTTTCAAGTTTTTCATCTTTCGAGAGTTTATTGGCATAAACTTCATTAGTCCATTTACTTTTAAATAAAATTAGCTTTTGTTCTGCTCTTTCAACATTCCATTTTTTTATTTCCTTGCCTTCTAAAATTGGTTTTATATGTTCTGAATATGACCACTCGTTATTTATTATAAAAGCATCATTCAAACCAGTAATTAATCCTCTATAACATTTTCCATATACTTCTCTTAAGGTAGGATATTCGGAAATTTTATTAAAAATATTAGCCTTGCCAACAGATAAAAATGACCAAGCATTTGAATTTAAAGAAGATTGTAAAACTTGTATTTCATTTTCATTATCTATATCAATAACTCTACTTTGAGCGATTTTGGGAATTTTAATGTATTTAAATTTACTAATCTTTCCTACTCCTCTTTCAAGGATTATAATAACAGGATATGTGGTAGCTCCTTCAAATATTTGAACTTCTGTAAAGTCAATATATTCTTTAAGACTTGTTTTGTTGGTAAGATATTCTCTTAATATTTTTCCTGCTGTTGTTTTATCAAAAGTATTTGAGATGAAACCCATTAAACCATTTTCATTAATGAGTTTTGAGCCTAATTCATAGAAATAGGCAAACAAATCACTTGCTGAATGGTAAACTAAATAATTCTTTTCAAAGTAGCCTAAATAGTTAGTTAGCAGCTCTGCTCTAACATAAGGTGGGTTTCCAATCACAACATCAAAACCGCCTTTATCAAATATCTGAGGAAATTGTTCTTGCCAGTTAAAGGCTTTATCGCCTGCTACGGTTTTGCTATCTATCAATGAATTACCACATTTAATGTTGCTGCTTAAATCGTTGAGCTTTCGTCTTGGTTGTGCGGTACGTAACCACAGGGATAGTTTGGCTATTTCTACCGATTCTTCGTTAAGGTCCACACCGTAAATATTATTTTCTAAAATGGTGTTTTCTATATCGCTTAATATGAAGCCTCCACCCAATACTTTAGCCTTTAGCTCATCAATGTAACGGTGTTCTTTAATTAAAAAATCTAACGCTTGGTTTAAGAATGCTCCAGAACCACAAGCAGGGTCGCAAATGGTTATTTGTAGTAACCACTCTCTGTAATTATCTAAAACCTCTAATAGTTGCTTTTTGGTGTTTTGGTGTGTCCCTTTTTTTATCTCGAAATAGGCTTCTTCTTTAAAGCCTAATGCTTCTTTTTTCTCTTGGCACAATTTGCCTACCGTATTTTCTACAATGTATTTGGTAATGTATTTAGGTGTGTAGAAAACGCCATCTTTTTTACGCTTACTCTTTTGCTTATCGAACTCGCCACCTTCAATTTCGGCATTGACGCTTTCAATCTCGTTAAGTGAGTTTTCAAAGATGTGCCCCAAAATATTGACATCTACTTGACTGCTAAAATCGTATTTGGCAAGTTTATAGGTGTGTTTGTATAATAAGTCATCGTCTATATCCAAATTATCTAGAATGGCATCTGGTTTAAATAGTCCACCATTGTAAGCATAGATTTCGGCTCTTGAGGTTGTGCCTTTCCTGCCTTGGTCGAGAAAGTGAAAATATTGTTTAAACAATCCGTATAATGGACGTTCGTCTCCAAAATCGATATCGGCTTTCCACTTATCAAGAATTTGGATGGTTGAGTTTGGTGGTAAGAGGTCTCTATCTTCGGCAAAGAAAATGAACAGAAAACGGTCTATGAGCTTCTGTGATTTTTTGAACAGGGATAGTTTTACGTTTTTTTCGAGTGCTTTTAGTTCGTTTGCTTCTCGAGATATCTCGACTGCGCTCGATGTGACAACTTCTGCTTTTAGACGTTTGGCATTGCGTTTTACGAGGTCTCTAAAGAGTTCACGCTTAAAAACGGAATAGTCATTGTAAAACTGTTTAGTTATTTTGTCTTCCTCAACCAAAGAGGCTTCTTTAATGGTTAAAGGCAGATTGTTAAGAATGTTGTCTTTCTGTAAGCATAAGTACATTAAAGCAAATTCTTCAGGTGCCAGCTGAAACAGGTTGAACTCCAAAAATTCGGTAGCATCATTAATGTAAAACCGTAACTTCTCAAAATTGGACGTAATGACATACACACAGCCCTTTTGATTGGCTTTATAATCGAATGCCTGTTTGCGGATGCTTTCTAAATCTTTGGTATTGGTTCCCTTCAGTTCAATTACGCCAATAGCTTTGGTTTCCTTTAAAATAGCTCCATCTGCCTTACCGGCTCCTTTTTGGTTTTTAAACTCGGTGGTAATGTTGAAATCAGGTTTTGGATTTAGGGTATAATCCAAGACGTTAACAAACAGCTCGTCCAGAAACTTTGCCTGGTATTGTTCTTCTTTAGAGTTTTTGATATTCTCCTGAATGGTAGCATTGTGAAAATACTTGGTGTATTTTTTATAGGCTCGCTCTACTATAGCAGTATCTTGTTGCGCCAGATATGTTTTTAATACTGATGTTTGAAATAGTGCCATTTAAAGCTACTGTTTTTTGTTGGTTAAGTTCTTAATTTTTCCTTACTATTTAATGAGGATTTCCATAATGATTTCTAATTAATGCCTTTAACAATTTTAAAAAAATGAAAGGAAAACTTTACAATGGAAGCTTAAAAGATATAAACAGTTATTAACAGAAAATCAATCTATTACAAAAGGTAAAGTGAGCTAAATAAACGTAACGATATTAAATACCAGCTTAAGCACTTAACTGTCATCTTTTTCAATTTTTTCCTTTTTCAAACTCTGCACAATTGACCAAACGATAACTCCAAATCCAATGGACGCTATTAGATAGACAAAAACCCTATTCTTTGATTCTAACTTTCTGTTGGTAATTTTTAAAACTTCCATCTCAGTAGGTATATCTTGCCGAACATCCAGCTCATAACAGTTTATTATTTCGTAGTCCATAATTTATTGGTTTAGTTTTATAATCTTAAAAGTGTTCTTATTAATTAATGCAAATGCGTAGTCGTCTATGCATGTCCATGTGACTCCTTGTATCTTTATTTTGTGTGTAAAATACTGAAAGTTTAAACCTGCTCCTTTCAGAAAATCCATAGACCTTTCAACTTCATCATTGGGACCTGTAACCCATTGCAATACCTTTCTGTTAGAATCTAAAATCTTCCTGGTCTTTGCCTTAGCTTGTCTTTCTTCTGCTGCCTTAAGGTTATTGTACCTAATTTGGTTTTTTCTGCTTGCAAACTTTTGGTTGCTTCGTTTAGGCACAAACTCCTCTCCCGTTAAGGGATCAATGGCCGTTTTCATTATTTCTTCTTTCATATCTCTTATATCTTATGTGATTCAATGTAATTAGGATGTATTTGGACTTATACCGATTTAGGTTAATGTATCTGATCATATGTTCAGCGAACTGAAATCCATATAAATTTTAAATTAACATGCTTATTTAGGTTCTAGTTAGGTTTTACTTAAGTAATCATTAGCCTCAATATCTATGATAGAAGGCTTGCCATCTTTTAGCCAATTCATAATGTCTGTTCTTGAAAATGTCAAGGGTCGTCGTTTAGAAATGACTGGCATTTCAAACCGACAAACTTTGGAATAAATCGTTGATTTTTTGTAACCTGTGAGTTGCTGGACATCGTCGACAAAGATGATATCACTATTTGACTTTAAATGGCCAGATGTACCATCAGTACTGTTAAGTAGCTTTTTTGCTTCTTGAGCAAAAGCCTCCTTACTTAGGTCTATATATTCCCCAACAGTGAGGGAATAAAGGGGTTTTGATAAATCGCTCATCGTATTTAAATTTTTAATTAATAATGAGCATTGCGCAATGCATTATTGAAATTTCATGTCTTAAAACAACACATTAAAACGAAGTAAAAAAAAAGTAAATAGTCAAGTGTCGAGTGAGTGTCGAACGCAAATTTCTAGAAGCATAAAGAGGACCTCTGTATTTAAACAGCTTCTAACAAAAAAATTTTCCGAAGTGTCGAGTGCTAAATTTTTGTAAGTATAGATTCTAGCAATTTTTTTCGTACTTCATTACCACCACTGGCTTTTCGAAGAACATCTTTAGCAAATTCCTGATTTTCTTTATTAACGAAACACATATTTGCCAAAATCCATTTATCATGTTTATGATATTCGATTTTATTTGAACCCTCACACAAGTAATCCATAAACCACTTTAGGTCTTTATTGGTTCCAGTCCATACAATTCTTTTATTTTCTGGAATGACGTTACCTTCAAAAATTCTATTGAAATCCGTAAACAAAGTCTCTTCATGAATAAAGTTATTAGCCTTGAGTTGCTTCAATACAGTGTTCAAAATGTGACTATTCTTTTTGAGATAGTCTGGGTTTGAGTTAAGTTCTCTTAATCTAAGTGAACTATACTTACCTTTTAGTTTTCGGCGACCTTCAAAATAACCACCGTTCTTATTGCTTTCAATCCAGTAATTTAATGATTCAATCAACCTCTTATTTAATAACTCGTTTTCATATTGGATCATAATAGCTTTTAAAAAATCGACATAATTAGAAATATTCTTACCGAAATTAAGTTTTAATTGAAAATCTAAAAACTTATTCAGGTTGGTTAATTTGGAGTCGAATTGTCTCAACTTACAAGTAAACCAAAAATCAAAATCATTAAACTCCTTATCGATTAGAATGACTTGATTATAATAATAAGCGTATTCATTTGTGAAAAAATAATTAAGTGTATACCTGGTCTTAAAATCTCCTAAGCTATCTCTAAATTCGGTAACATAGACACGAAAATTCCTTCTGTATTCTTCTCCTCCATTGTCATAATCTTCAGTAGACAAAAATGGTTGACCTTTATGAATTATAATATCTTCAATACGCTGAAATAATTCTCTCACATGATTTTCAGAGATTTGATTTTCTTGAAATAATGTTTGTTCAAAATTCCAAATATCACCAATATTAATGTCATAAAGTTTATCGTTCATAATTAAGAATTAATGTCAGGTATTGCATTCGCCGCCTCCACCTTCTTCTGATTGATGATTTTGGCATAAACCTGTGTGGTTTTTAACTCCTTATGGCCTAGTAATTTTGAAACGGTGTATATATCCGTGCCAAATGTGAGCTGTAAGGTTGCATAGGTATGTCGTGCACAGTGAAACGTAATAGTTTTACTTATTCCCGCTTTCATAACCCACTGTTGCAGTTTTAAGTTGTTCCATGCGCTATATCTCAAACCTTTAAATACGCGTTCCTCATCACCTTGTCTATCATTAAGCAAGTTAAAGGCCTGCTCAGGTATAGGATGTGTTTGATAGCCATTGGTCTTCTTTTGCTTAAAGCGGATATAATGACCTTGTTCTTCAGAATATTGAACTTCCCTCCATATCAACTTATGGACATCAGACCATCTAAGTCCTGTAAGTGCACTAAAAAGAAAAGCTTGTTTTAAGATTGGAATTTCACAATCCGTATTAGCTACCTTCTTCAACTCATCTAAGGTTAAGAACTCTCGTTCTGATTCACCTTGTTTAAACCCTTTGACATTATCAGCTGGATTATTAGAAATGATGTGTTCTCTCGTTGCCTCTCTCAGGCATGCTTTAACTTTATTAAAATAAGAATAACATGAATTTTGAGATAACGGCTGATTACTTTTAGTTCTTGCCGTATGCTTTAGATAGTATTTAAAATCCTCCAACCATTTCACATCAACATCTTTGAATGGCACAAAGTCACCCCTGAATTTTTTCAAATGCTTTAAAACGCTATCCCAATTTCCATAGTTCCCAGTAGACTGGTTATAGCGCTCATCTGTTTTTTCAGAAAAATAAGTAATGAAGTTTTTATTAAGATTCTCTTTGGCAATATTCGAAAATCCATGAGCATCTTGTTGCATCTCCAAAAACCTCTTTGAACGGATGCTTTCCGCTAACAAAGAAGTCTTTTTGTTGTGAGCTCTTTCTTTAGAAGTACTTGGCGAACTATATAAGTACAAATTGAGCGATTCCTTCTTTCTTTTTTGTTTAGCCTTTGGCAGATAATAATCTAAATATAAACTTTCCTGACCGTCCTTTTTCTTTCGTGTTCTAATGGATACATTCATGTGACAAAATTTTGTACCGTTTTGTACCGCGAACTAAAAAAGGTACAAATACGGGACAAAAATAGCTAAATTGAAACAAACAGACAAAAGCTTAATTTAATAACTAAATTTTAATATACTGTATTTCAGTTATTTATATTGATGTAGTTTGATGTAGTTTGTGTAAGTTACTTTCCGATACAGAAATTAGCGAAAATATTTCCCAAGAGATCATCGGTAGTAATCTCTCCCGTTATCTCGCCAAAGTGATAAAGTGCCTGTCTTATATCAATTGCCAATAAATCTCCAGAGAGTCCTGTTTCCAAACCATATTTTACTTTTCGAATTTCTTCAAAAGCTTTTAACAAAGCATCATAATGGCGTGAGTTTGTTACAATGGTCTCATTATTTCTCAACGCACCAGTATTGATAAGGTTTAGTAGTGAATTCGTTAATTGCTCTACACCAAAACCGGTTTTTGCAGATAATAACAATACATCAGGTATGGTTTTATTAATCTCTGCAAGTTGGATATCATCTAACGTGTCAATCTTATTGGCAATAACAAGTAAAGGCTTTTGAGGGTGCTTATTCCTTATTTTAGCTATCTCGACACGAACATCTTCAAGACTGGTGACGTTTTTTTGCGCATCAAACAAATAGATGGTTACTTGAGACTGTTCAATTTTTTCGAATGTTTTTTTAATTCCAATACTTTCAACAACATCTTCAGTATCGCGGATACCAGCAGTATCAATAAATCTGAAGCCTATTCCACCTATAGAAATTTCATCTTCTATGGTATCTCTTGTTGTTCCAGCAATTTCAGAGACGATTGCTCGATCTTCATTGAGCAAAGCGTTTAGCAAGGTAGATTTCCCAACATTTGGTTCTCCTACAATGGCTACAGGAATTCCATTTTTTATCACATTTCCTACAGCAAACGAATCAATCAATCGCTTCAAAACTAAAATAATACGATCTATAAGTTCTTTAAATTGAGTTCTATCTGCAAACTCAACATCTTCTTCTGCAAAATCGAGTTCTAATTCAATGAGAGAGGCAAAATTTAATAACTCTTCTCTAAGCTTAGCTATTTCCGAGGAAAAGCCTCCTCGCATCTGTTGCATGGCTATTTTATGTGACGCTTTATTATCGCTAGATATTAAATCCGCGACCGCCTCCGCTTGACTCAAATCCAACTTTCCATTTAAAAATGCTCGCAAGGTAAACTCGCCAGCTGTAGCCATTCTACAACCATTTCTTAAAAATAACTGAATGATTTCCTGTTGTATATATGATGACCCATGACAAGATACTTCTACAACGTTTTCACCAGTATAAGAATTTGGGTTCTTAAAAATTGAAATCAAGACCTCATCAATAATTCTCGCTCCGTCTACAATATGACCCAAATGAATAGTATGTGAAGCTTCTTGGGCTAAAGTTTTGTTGGTTTTAATTGATTTGAAATGCTTATCCGCAATGGTAATAGCATCATTACCAGACAATCTAATTATTGCAATTGCACCGCTTCCGGATGGTGTTGCCAAAGCTACAATTGTATCGTTATGCATATCAAACTACTTTATTGCAAAAGTATTGTAAATAAAAAGATTCTGCCAATCTCACCAATGCTATTTTAAGATATAATTCACATGGAATTTTAATTGCTTTTAGTTGGAGTTGTTATATTTGCAAGGCAAAATTTAAAGATTAAACGTACCCTTGGAAGGTGGTTTATTAAGAGAAAAAATATGAAAAAGCTAATTACACTAATTTTCATTTCTATACTTGCCCTAAGTTGCCAGAATGAACCTCGAGATGGTTTTGTTATAAATGGAACAGCAAAAGAAGTATACAACGGCTCTAGAGTTTACCTAAAAGATGTGAGTAACCTAGGAAGAGAAGTTTACTCGGATACGGCAATTGTAATGAACGAAAAATTCACCTTCACAGGTAAGGTAGATGAGCCAAAGGTAAGATTTATGGAGATTCAGGGTGTTCCAGGCGAATTTCTTTTTATGCTTGAAAACAGCGAAATAGATATTGAAATTAATAAACAATTGATGCTTGACTCAAAAGCCACTGGATCTAAAACACATGAAGACCTTGTTAAATACCAAAATGGAATAAAAGCATTGCAACAAGAAAATAGAGAGTTGGTAGATGCATTTCTAAAAGCTAAAAAAGCCAAGGACAGCATAAAGGAAGATTCATTAAAATTTTTGTTAGAGGACCATGGTCAACGATTTCTGAAATTTCCAGCCAAATTCACCAAAGAAAATAATAACAGCTATTTTACATTAAATCTTATAGGGCTTGAGGCAAACAAACAAAAATTCGACATAAAAGCTTTTTTAGAATCTTATGAAAATTTAGTGCCAGAGTTGAAGAAAACCCCAATGGGAGAAAGAGTAAAACGCAAACTAGATAGTATTAATACAGAATATGAGAAAACAGCATATCTTGAGGTTGGTAAAATTGCTCCTAATTTTGAAGCCCCAACACCAGAAGGTAACATTGTTTCTTTAAAAGATTTACGTGGTAAGGTAACAGTAATAGATTTCTGGGCAGCTTGGTGTGGGCCATGTCGTAGAGAAAACCCAAATGTGGTAAAGTTATATGAGCAATATCATAAAGACGGTTTAGAGATTATTGGTGTTTCACTAGACGGCAATACAAGACAGAATGATCCAAAAAAAGCATGGCTAGATGCTATAGAAAAAGACGGATTAAAATGGACACAGGTATCTCACTTAAAATATTTTAATGACCCTGTTGCAAGACTATATAACATCAATGCCATTCCAGCAACTTACGTACTGGATAATGAAGGCAAAATTATTGCTAAAAACCTCAGGGGAAGGCGATTGGAAATGACAGTAAAAGAATTACTAGAGCAATAGACTTTCAGCGAAGTTTACCGGTTTTATACATAACAAACAAAATTACAATTGGTATTGCCAACAGGCCAACATGCCCTAAATCTGTCTTAAATAAACTTGGCGTGAGCATTAAAGTTACCGCATAGCCTCCAATTGCGCCACCAAAATGGGCATCATGACCTATATTACCTACTCTATTTTTCATTCCGTAAATTGAATATAACAAATAACCAATACCAAAAATATAGCCAGGTATAGGTATAGGAATAAAAAACATGTATAAGCTCATTTTCGGATCCAATAATATCGCAGCATAGAGTACTCCAGTAACCGCACCACTTGCCCCAATTGCACTATACCAAAATTCTTCCTTATGTAAATAAAGGGATAGTAGATTTCCAAATACCAAACTAGCGAAATAGATTAGTATAAAATTAAAATTCCCTAAACGGCTTATAACAGAACCAGCAAAAAAATACAACGTTATCATATTCATCAACAAATGTGTTGTATCTGCATGCAAAAAACCAGAACTTACCATTCGTATTTGTTCACCTCGCCTTATACTACCAACGTTGAACTTATACTTTTCAAAGAATAAACGATCCCCAAAACCTTTAAAAGACATTATAACATTTGTCGCAATAATTACAATGGTAACTAATCCTAAATTGTACATAAACTCAGAAATAAAACGTCAAATATAACATATATTTGCCCTTTAGAACTAACAGGAATTAATGCAACTTATTGCTTACATCTTAGTTTATCCATTTTTATGGCTTATCTCCATTTTACCATTTAGGTTACTCTATGGGTTATCGGATATTATATACTTTTTTATTTACAGAGTTTTTGGATATAGAAAATCTACTGTGAAAGAAAACTTAGAGTTAGTATTTCCAAATAAATCTGAAAAAGAAATATCAAGAATTACCAGCAAGTTTTATCACCATCTCTGTGATATGATGCTAGAGTCGATTAAATCCATGACCATTTCTGAAGCAGAATTAAAAAAACGTTATAAATTCACTAACGTAGGCCTGATCAATGATTTTGGCAATAAGAAAAGAAGTATAGTTTTAATGTGTGCTCATTATGGTAGTTGGGAATGGATATTTATTCTTCAAAAGTACATAGACCACAAAGGTTACGCTATATATAAAAGACTAAGAAATAAATACTTTGACGGTTTAGTAAAGCGCATAAGAGCGAGACATAACTCCTATCTCATTACTACAAAGGAAACCTTTGATATACTAAATGAAAGTAAGAAAAAAGGTGAGCTTACCATCAATGGGTTTGCCTCAGACCAATCACCAAAGGCTAATAAGGCTTATCACTGGAATAACTTTATGGGCATTAAAGTACCAATGTACACAGGTGCGGAAACTTTAGCTAAAAGGCTAGACATGGCAGTAGTCTTTTTTAGTGTAAAACGATTAAAACGAGGTTACTACGAAACGACTTTCAGAACTATCACTGAAAATCCAAGAGATTATAAAGACTACGAGATAACAGATATATTTTTTAAACTGGTTGAAGAACAAATACAGAATGCACCAGAGTATTACTTATGGACCCATAAACGCTGGAAACACCGCAACAAGGTCCCTAATGCTTTTAAATAGTAGAATCTAATCTATTTCAAACCAGCTGTCTAAATCTGACAAATCAGAGGTTTTGCTTAACTGGGATTTGTGAATAAACTCATTATTACTGCGTGAATACTCATAATCTTTAGACCACAATTTATGATTGTCAGCAAGCTGAATAATGCTGTCACAAACAAATTCTATCTCGTTATTGGTAGTTGTTGGGTGAATTGACATTCTAATCCAACCTGGTTTTCTAACCAAATCGCCAATAGAAATTTCATCGGTCAATTCTTTCGAGGTTTGCTGATCTACATGAAGCAAATAATGACCGTAGGTGCCTGCGCAACTGCAGCCACCACGTGTTTGTATTCCAAATTTATCGTTCAAAATTTTCACACCAAGGTTATAATGTAGGTCGTCGATATAAAAGGAAATGACACCTAATCTATCTTTGTGCTGTCCGGCTAGAATAATTATGTTTGGAATGGGATCTAATTTTCTGAAAATAATTTCATTAAGTTCATGTTCGCGCTGCAACATGTTATCCACTCCCATTTGTTCCTTTAATTTTATAGCGAGTGCCGCTTTTATGGTTTGTAAAAAACCTGGAGTACCACCATCCTCGCGGTCTTCAATATCATCAATATACTTATGCTCACCCCATGGATTGGTCCAACTTACCGTTCCACCTCCCGGACAATCAGGAATCATATTTTTATAAAGTTTCTTACTAAAGACCAATACACCAGATGTGCCTGGACCACCTAAGAATTTATGCGGCGAGAAGAAAATAGCATCTAAGTACGCATCCTTATCCTTAGGATGCATGTTAATGTGAACATATGGTGCAGAACATGCAAAATCCACAAAACAAACACCACCATGCTTGTGCATTAATTTGGCTATATCATGATATGGTGTCTGAATCCCTGTTACATTAGAACCTCCAATAACGGAAGCAATCTTAAGGGTTCTATCTTTATATTCTACCAGTAGCGCCTCTAAATTTTCTAGGCTGAATAATCCATTTTCATTTGGAGGCACAACTTCAACCTTCGCCATTGTTTCTAACCATGATGTTTGATTAGAATGGTGCTCCATGTGGGAAATAAATACCACTGGGCGAATTTCATCAGGAATCTCCGTAAACTTTCTTAGATTTTCAGGCACTTTTAAACCTAAAATTCTCTGAAATTTGTTCACCACACCTGTCATACCATTTCCAGAAACAATTAAAACATCATCTTCGCTAGCGTTTACATGACCCTTTATGATGTTTTTTGCTTTATGATAAGCCATTGTCATGGCAGTCCCAGAAACTGTTGTTTCAGTGTGGGTATTAGCTACAAACGGGCCAAAATCATTGAGTAGTTTTTCTTCTATTGGTCTGTATAAACGACCAGAAGCTGTCCAATCCGTATAAATAATTTTTTGTTCCCCGTATGGAGATATAAAAGTCTGGTCCTGGCCAATAATGTGTGCCCTAAACTTCTTGAAATAAGCTTCTAGTTTAGAAAAATCAGTAGATTTTGTATCTGTTATCATAATGGTAACAAAATTATTGGCGCGTTAAAGATACTAAATATTAGCAATCGCCTTTATTTCGCCAATGAAGCGGTCTGCAAGACTATCTGCTTTATCTTGTGATGGTGCTTCAGTATAAATTCTAATTATTGGTTCGGTATTACTTTTTCTTAAATGCACCCAGCTATCTGAAAAATCAATCTTAACACCATCAATAGTTGTTATTTTTTCATGACTGTAATTGCGCTCCATGGTTTTAAGAATACCATCAACATCAAGTTTAGGTGTTAGTTGAATTTTCTTCTTACTCATGTAGTAGTTTGGATACGTTGCTCTGAGTTCACTGACCTTCATTTTCTTTTCTGCAAGCAAACTTAAAAACAAGGCTACGCCAACAAGTGCGTCTCTTCCGTAATGTAATTCTGGATAAATGATACCTCCATTACCTTCTCCTCCAATTACGACATTGTTTTTCTTCATTAATGCTACCACGTTAACCTCACCAACAGCACTTGCTTCGTAAGAGCCTCCATGCTTCTCTGTAATATCTCTCAGAGCTCGGGTTGAACTCATATTACTGACCGTATTTCCAGGCTTTTTACTTAGAACATAATCTGCACAAGCAACCAAAGTGTATTCTTCACCAAACATTTCACCAGTTTCGTCCATAAAGGCAAGCCTATCAACATCTGGATCAACTACAATTCCAAAATCGGCTCGTTCTTCTACCACAGCCTTGGCTAAATCGCCAAGGTGTTCTTTCAATGGTTCTGGATTATGAGGAAAATGGCCAGTTGGATCGCAGTAAAGTTTAACAGCATGAACGCCTAAGCGGTCCAATAATAAAGGAATTGCGATTCCTCCTGTTGAGTTAACACCATCTACAACTACTTTAAAATTAGCTTCTTCGATGGCTTTCTTGTTTACAAGTGGTAAATCTAAAACTTCATCAATATGTAAATCGATATAGGCTTCATTCTTTGTTATCTTTCCTAATGCATCCACTTCGGCAAATATCATATCGTTAGAAGAGGCAATATCCAATATTTTTTTTCCCTCTGCACCATTAAGAAATTCGCCGTTTGCATTCAGAAGTTTTAATGCATTCCATTGTTTTGGGTTATGACTTGCAGTCAAGATTATACCACCATCCGCATGTTCCATTGGCACGGCTACTTCAACCGTTGGCGTTGTAGACAAACCTAAATCCACAACGTGAATTCCCATGCCTACTAAAGTATTCATGACTAAATTCTGTATCATTTCTCCAGATATTCTAGCGTCTCTTCCAACTACAACTTTATAATTTTCTTTGTTACGTTGTTGCTTAACCCATGTGCCATAAGCTGCTGCAAATTTAACCGCATCAACTGGCGTTAAATTTTCTTCAACTTCTCCACCAATGGTGCCACGAATACCGGATATTGATTTAATTAAGGTCATACAGAATTGATTTTCAGCAAATATAATATCTATATACAATTAATTTATTATGAATTTGTAAATTCGACAGATGAATTTTTTAGCTCATATTTACCTGTCAGGTAACAACGAACTGATAGCAATAGGAAACTTTGTTGCTGATGGAATTAGAGGTAAAAGATATGAGAATTACCCAGATGAAATTCAAATTGGTATACTGCTTCACCGCGCAATAGATACCTTTACCGATGCACATCCGGTCTTTAGACGCAGTACCAAAAAACTTCACAAACCCTATCGGCACTACAGCGGCGTAATAGTTGATATTTTCTATGACCATTTTTTGGCTAAAAACTGGTCGGACTATTGTGATATAATGTTAGAAACTTTTGTCTCTAACTTTTATAAGAGCCTCAATGCAAATTTTGAATTGCTACCGCCAAAATTTAAGAACCTGACACCCTATATGATTAGAGACAATTGGCTTTTAAACTATTCTAAGATAGAAGGAATTCAATCAGTGTTAAATGGCATGAACAGGAGAACGAAGCACCAATCAAAAATGAATTTGGCTACTAAGGAGTTGCAACTTTATTATGCTGACTTTGAAGCTGATTTCAAAGAGTTCTTCACAGAATTAAATAGTTTTAGCAACGAACAACTTACTATATTAAAAAATAGATATAATTTATGAGAATTCTTCTTCGCTCGCTACTGCTTACCATTGTATTTCTTGCAGGATGCAAGAACGAAAGAAAATCAGAGAAACTTCAAATATCCAATAGAGGTTTAATCACCAAAACTGCTATGGTAGTTAGTGCTCGTGAAGAAGCCTCAAAAGTAGGTGTTGAGATATTAAAAAAAGGAGGTAATGCTTTCGATGCTATGATGGCAACAGAAATGGCCTTAGCGGTCACTTATCCATATGCAGGTAATTTAGGTGGTGGTGGGTTCTTGGTTTACAGGTTGGCAGACGGCTCAAAAGGTGCATTAGATTACCGAGAGAAAGCACCAATAGCTGCAAGCAAGGAAATGTATTTAGATGAAAATGGCAATGTTATAAAAGGTAAAAGCACAGTTGGAAGTTTAGCGGTCGGAGTACCTGGGACTATTGCCGGAATTTTTAAAGCACACGAACGCTTTGGTTTATTGGATGTAAAAACCATTTTGCAACCTGTGATGGAATTGGCAAATAAAGGATTTGTGGTTACCGAACAACAGGCATCTCGTTTTAAAAATTACGATAGCATTTTTAAAGTTGTCAATGAAAAAGAAATACCCTTTAATAAATCGATAAAAAAAGGTGATACTATAAACAACATTGCATTAGCCAATACCCTTGAACGCATTGCCAATGCTGGTAGAGATGAATTCTACAAAGGTGAAACCGGTAAAAAATTAGTTAATTTTCTGCAGGACCATGGCAGTATAATTACTCTAGAAGATTTAGCCAAATACGAAGCCGTTTGGAGACAACCCATAACTTTTCAATATGACGATTTAACCATTACCTCTATGTCACCTCCTTCATCAGGTGGCATTTGTCTCAATCAAATCATGACCATGGTAGAACCCTTTGACCTTTCAGGTTATGACCATAATTCCCTAAAGTTTATTCAGGTTTTAGTTGAAGCTGAAAAGCGTGCCTATGCCGATCGCAGTTATTATTTAGGTGATCCTGATTTTATTGATATACCTATAGAAACACTTACAAGTAATGTCTATTTAGAAAATAGAATTAGCGATTTTTCATTCGATAGGGCAACACATGTAGATTCATTATCGCATGGACAAATACTGGGTTATGAAAGTGAAGAAACTACCCACTATTCTATTGTAGACCCATTTGGTAATGCTATCGCTGTTACCACAACACTTAATGGTGGCTATGGTTCTAAACTTTATCTAGAGGAACTTGGCTTCTTCCTAAATAACGAAATGGACGATTTTAGCAGCAAGCCAGGTGAACCTAATTCCTACGGTTTAATCGGAGCAGAAGCAAATAGCATCGCACCTGAAAAAAGAATGCTTAGCTCGATGACACCAACTATTATTGAAAAAGATGGTGATTTTTATATGTCTGTTGGCACACCTGGAGGCTCTACAATTATCACCTCTGTACTTCAAGCTATTTTAAATGTACATGAATTTGGATTTACAATGCAACAAGCTGTAGATGCCCCAAGATTCCATCATCAGTGGCGTCCAGACGAAATACGTATGGAGCCCAATTCATTCAATGAGCAATTAATTATGCATTTAGAGGCAAAAGGATATAAAATCAATCAAACGCGGTCACCTGTAATAGGCAAAGTAGACGGCATTTTAGTATTAGAGGATGGAAGATTAGAAGGTGGCGCCGACCGTCGTGGTGACGATACTGCTGTAGGCTTTTAGTTTTAACATCTTTTTGCACTTTACACTTTGCTTAAATCGTATCTTTAGAGAGACCAATCGCTATTTACTTTACAAAAAAAAAAATCAACTAAACATGAAACTCCTAACAAGTATTATTACATGTTGCCTTTTCCTTTCCAGTTTTTCTCAAGGCACCCAACTTTTAAGACAACCAACACTACATGGTAATGATGTAGTATTTGTATATGCTAATGACCTCTGGAAAGCATCTATTCCCGGTGGTACAGCCATAAGGCTCACAAGTGACGAAGGCTATGAATCTAATCCACATTACTCAAATGATGGTAAGCTAATTGCGTTTACAGCACAGTATGATGGCAATGTAGATGTTTATGTTATACCGGCTGAAGGTGGTGAACCAAAACGTTTAACACATCATCCAGGTGGTGATTTTGTACAAGGGTGGACACCAGATGGCAAAGTCTTGTTTAGATCTGGAAGAGAAAGTCAACCTACAATGACCAATAAGTTTTATACAGTTTCAACCAATGGTGGTTTACCAGAACCTTTAGATATTCCTCGAGCAGCTTATGGTGAGATATCAAGAGATGGCAAGCATATTGCTTATACGCCAATTACCGGTTGGGATGCCGAGTGGCGCAATTATCGTGGTGGACAGGCCATGCCCATTTGGATTGTAAATCTCAAAACCAAAGATCTTATAAGGACTTCTCAACCAACACAAGAACGCCATCTAGATCCTGTTTGGCTTAATGGTAATGTTTATTTTATGTCGGAACGTGATTACACTATGAATATTTGGTCATTTAATCCATTGACAAAAGAAGAAAAGCAAGTAACATTTCATAAAAAGTTCGATGTAAAAAGCCTTGACGCTAGTAGAGATAAATTAATCTACGAACAAGGTGGTTATTTACATGTTTATGATCCAAAATCAGGCAGCACAAATCAATTGAATATAGAAGTTAAAGCCGATTTAAATTTTTATCGTACTAAATGGGATGATGTTTCCGGGAGAAATTTGATTAATCCGAATCTGTCTCCAAAAGGGAAACGTGCAATTTTTGAATATAGAGGCGAAATATTCAGCGTACCAAAAGAAAATGGTACATGGATGAACCTAACAAATTCTCCAGGAGTTGCAGACCGTAACCCAATTTGGTCTCCCAATGGTGACAAGGTAGCATGGTTTTCCGATAAAGGAGGAGAATATAGTCTGGTCATCGCAGAACAAAATGGTCAAAATCCCGAAAGTATAGCGTTACCAAACCCAACATTTTATTTTCAACCAGATTGGTCACCAGATGGTAAACATATTGCCTACACAGATACACATTACAATATTTGGATATTAAACGTTGAAACAAAAAAAACTAAAAAAGTTGATACCGATAGATATGCACATCCTAATAGAACAATGAATCCTGTGTGGTCTCCAGATAGCAAATGGATAGCTTATGCCAAACAACTAGAAAGTCATTTTAAATCCATATTTGTGCATAATGTGGATTCCGGTAAGACCATCCAAATAACAGATCCTATTGCAGATGCCATAACACCAGTTTGGGACGAGAGTGGTAAATACATATATACTCTTGCAAGCACAAACTATGGATTGCAATCGGGTTGGCTGGACATGAGCAATTATGACCCTTCAGCTAACTTAACCAGAAATTTATATGCTCTAGTACTTAACGCTGAAGACAAAGCACCTAATCTTCCTAAAAATGATCTAGAAGAAGAAAAAGAAAAAAAAGAGGATAAAAGTGAAAACAACAAAAAGGAAAATAAAAAGAATGGCAAAGCTGACATAGTTATTACTGAAAACGGGATTTTTGATAGAGCCGTAGCACTAGAATTACCTGCAAGAAACTATGTGGCACTTCTTAAAGGACCAAAACATAAGGTCTTTATTGCTGAAGCCATTCCGAATGAAAGAGGTCTTAAAGTTCATTCTTACGATGTAGAAAAGGAAAAAGCTTCAGATTTTGCAAAAGGGGTTTCGCAAATGGTTGCATCAGAGGATAGAAAATCAATTCTACTTGCGCAAAATGGCAGTTGGGTTTTAGCTAGTACAAATGGTAAACCAAAGCCAGGTGAAGACAAACTTAACACCAACATGAAAATTAAGCTAGACCCTAAAGCGGAAGCGCATCAAATATTCAAAGAAGGTTGGCGCTACATGAGAGATTTTCTTTATGTAGACAATGTCCATGGTGCCCCATGGGATGAGGTGTACCAATGGTATTCACCTTGGATAGAGCATGTAAGACATAGAACTGATCTTAATTATGTTGTTGATATAATGAGTGGTGAGGTCGCTGTAGGGCATTCCTACGTTTCAGGAGGAGATTTTCCTGATTTAGATTTTGTACCAGTTGGATTACTTGGATGCGATTTTGTAGTAAAAAATGGTAAATATCAAATTTCTAAAATTTATGATGGAGAACGCTGGAATCCAGGCACAAAATCGCCACTCGCGCAACCTGGGATTGATGCTAATGAAGGAGATTACATCCTTTCTATTAATGGAAAGACTTTAAATGGTAACGACAACATTTACCAACATCTAGAACAAACGGCTGGTCGCGAAATTAATATAACTGTTAGCAGCACTTCAAACGGAAGCAACCCAAGAACCTTATTGATTAAGCCTGTAGGTAGTGAAAGAGGTTTGAGAACAATTGAATGGGTTGAAGAAAACCGCAGAAAAGTAAGTAAAATGTCCGATGGAAAGTTGGCGTATGTCTATGTCCCAAATACTGGTGGTGGTGGTTTTACCTCCTTTAACAGATATTATTTTTCACAGCAAGACAAAAAGGGTGTCATAATAGATGAGAGGAATAATGGTGGTGGTTCTGCTGCAGATTATATGATAGATATTATGTCTCGCGAATTATTTGGATATTTTAATAGTAAGGCCAATGATAACAGACCTTGGACAACTCCAATTGCAGGTATATGGGGGCCAAAAGTGATGATTATTAACGAGCGTGCAGGTTCTGGCGGTGACTTATTACCATATATGTTTAAAATGAAAAACTTAGGGCCACTTATTGGAACAAGAACTTGGGGAGGCTTAGTTGGAACCTGGGATACACCAAGATTTATTGATGGTGGTCGTATGGTAGCACCACGAGGTGGTTTTTATGATGTTAATGGCAAATGGGCTGTGGAAGGTGAAGGTGTCGCACCAGATATTGAGGTTATACAGCACCCAAAGGAAACTAGCAAAGGTAACGATCCACAACTTGAACGTGCCGTACAAGAGGCATTGAATTCATTAAAAGGAAATGAGTTTAAATTGAAACCTGAACCAGCGCCTCCAATTCGTTGGAAACGTCCTGATGGATGGAAAAATGATAATTGATTCTTTCTCTTTTTTTTATGATTATAAATGCACTTTGTTCCAGAATTAAGAAGACATTTCATTAATAACAGGAATGAAATTGATGCCAAAGCAATGCAAGCTTACATGAAAAATAAGTTTGTATTCTTTGGCATTAAATCAGTTCAACGTAAAACTATTTTAAAAGAGGCAATACATTCAAATAAAGAAGAAGTGACCTCTAACATTTCTGAAATAGCAAAAGTACTATATAGCATGCATGAAAGGGAATTTCACTATTGTGCAATGGAAACTTTTGCACGTTTCAAAAAAAGGAATTATTTAAAAGCTGACATAGAATTCATAACTTATTTAATAACCACCAATTCTCATTGGGATTCTGTTGATTTTATAGCTAAACATATCTTGGGTCAATTCTTATTAGAACATCCCTACATGCGAGAAGAAACGATTAGTAAGCTTTCCCAAAGTCAAAACATGTGGCTTAACCGCGCATCCATATTGTTTCAACTGGGTTATAAAGAAAAAACCGATGCCAAGCTTCTATTTCAGGTTTGTAATGCCCATAAACATTCTGACGAGTTCTTTATTCAAAAAGCCATTGGCTGGGCATTACGAGAATACGCAAAGTACAACAGTGATGCTGTTATAAATGTTGTTAAGACAAGTGAATTGAAACCACTTAGCCAGAAAGAGGCATTAAAACATTTTAAATGATTTACGACGTCACCGTATTAACAGATAGTAGATACTTAAAAGATAGCAAGGATCCATATAAACACAATGTTTTTTATGAGGACAAACTAGTTGTTGAAAGTCTTAAAGCGCTTGGATTAAGAGTTACTCGTAAAGCATGGGACGATGCAAATTTCGATTGGGCAACGAGTAAAATTTTATTGTTCAGGACCACATGGGACTATTTTGACCGTTTTGATGAATTTTCCAATTGGCTTAGTCAAGTAAGTCAAACAGCTCAATTGGTGAATTCAGAGCAATTGATCCGATGGAATATCGACAAGCATTATCTTCAAGATTTAAAACAAAAAGGTATCCATATTCCTTCAACTGAATTTATAGAGCCAAAAACAGAGATTACCCTAAAAGAATTACATGCCAAATTAGGCTGGAATGAAACAGTCCTTAAACCTTGTATTGCTGGAGCAGCAAGACATACCTACAAGTTAAACCCTGAAAATTTATCTAAATATGAGCAACTATTTGAGAAATTAATTCAAGAGGAAGCCATGATGTTACAATCGTTTCAGCATAATATCGTATCAAAAGGTGAAATTTCAATGATGGTATTTAATGGACAATTTACGCATGCTATTCTCAAAAAAGCAAAAGCAGGGGACTTTAGGGTACAAGATGATTTTGGAGGATCGGTACATGACTATAATCCCACTGAGGAAGAAATATTTTTTGCACAACATGCTTTGACTGGTTGCCCTGAACTACCTATTTATGCTAGGGTTGATATTTTTTACGACAATAATAATGAACTGGCATTAGGGGAATTAGAATTGATCGAACCAGAACTATGGTTTAGAAAAAATCCCAATGCGGCAAATTATCTTGCTAATGCTATTAATGGTATATTACATCCATGAAAAAAAAATCGTCTCGCTTAAAGAAAGTTTTAAAAATCATCGGTGGCCTCATTATTTTTTTTACGCTACCAAGTTTATTGTTTTTTGGTTTTCTATATATAAAATACAATGAAGATTTGCCAAACGGAATACAAGGAAAAGAAGCAGATGCACTAGCTTCTAGAATGCTTGAAACACTAGATTATGAGGCCTATAATACTACCGATTACCTGGAGTGGATATTTTCTGGAAGACATTCCTTTAAATGGTATAAAACAAAAGAAAGATGTGAAGTTTATTGGAGTGATTTTAAAGTTGATCTAAATCTTAAAAATACTGATAGCTCTAAAGTTTTTGTTGCGGAGCAAATTTATAATGGCGAAGATAGACTAAAGCTTATAGGTAAGGCAGAAGCTATATTTAATAACGATTCGTTTTGGTTGGTTGCACCGTATAAGGCTTTTGATGATGGTGTTGAAAGACGACTTGTTACAGATGAAACCGGCAAACAATCACTTCTAGTTACTTATACAACAGGAGGCACAACACCTGGCGACTCTTATTTATGGCACTTTGATGATTCTGGTAAACCAAAAAGTTATCAAATGTGGGTAGATATTCTACCAATTAAAGGATTGCCAGCAACTTGGGAAAATTGGATTACAACAGATAGTGGAGCACAGTTACCAACATTGCATAAACTATTGTTTTTTAGTATAACGCTTGAAGGCGTAAAAGGAGTAGTTAATGAAAATTAAAACATCTTAATTTAATAAAGATTAAGTAAAAGATAACTCAATAACTACTTTCCTCTTTGACCAACAAATTGTTGACTCTTCAGCTTAAACAATACATTAAAACTAGTTAGACTGCCATAACTACGTGTGATATATTGCTGCAAATCAATTTTTTCTTGTTCGTCAAGGTTTTTACTTGAATTGATTTTTTGTTCCATGACACGTAAGCGATCTCTAACCATAATTATTTTATGAAAAAAGGTATCAATTGGCATTTCTTTTCCTTGAAGATTCGTATCGCCAGGTTCAAGGATTAACTTACCTCCCTTCCATTTATCCGCTATAGTTACAACCTCCGAGACATCAGACCATTTTTTCAAAATATCCCGTAGACTCTTTTCTACTTCATAAAAACTTATCGTGTCTACATCGTCCTCAGTAGCCTCAATAACTTCAAAATCATCGTCAATCTCTAGTGTTTCTAATCCTTTTTCAATGAATGTAACCCAGTAATGTTTTGAGGTGACATTTGTCACGACACCTTTACCAAATTCAGAATGATTAATACGCGAGCCTATCCCTAATAATTTCATTTCTTTAAAATCTTTTAAACTATAGTCAAAAATATAAAAATTTAAACCTTTAAGTATAAGTATCTATTATGGAAAATTGTTGCTTGCTTTTATGGTTATGGACAATGCCTTCACATTAAATTAACAACTTATTGTTGTACCTTTGCAACTTTGCAAAATCACTCATTTCTGCTCATAAAAATATGATAACAACAGACGATTCAATCGAAGTTAAAGGTGCTCGTGTTCACAATCTTAAAAACATAGATGTAACCATACCTCGAGAAAAATTGGTGGTAATCACGGGATTGTCCGGAAGTGGTAAATCGTCATTAGCTTTTGACACTATTTATGCTGAAGGCCAAAGAAGGTATATTGAAACATTTTCAGCATATGCTCGGCAGTTTCTTGGCAGTTTGGAACGTCCCGATGTTGATAAGATCGACGGATTATCTCCTGTTATTGCTATTGAACAGAAAACAACTAGCAAATCACCTCGCTCTACTGTAGGAACAATTACAGAAATATATGACTTTTTAAGACTCTTATATGCGAGAGCTGCGGATGCCTACAGTTATGAGACTGGAGAAAAAATGGTGAGCTACAATGATGAACAAATTAAAGATTTGATCCTCGAGGCCTACAAGGATAAAAAAATAAATATTTTATCTCCAGTAATTCGTTCTAGAAAAGGCCATTACCGAGAACTTTTTGAACAGATTGCAAAACAGGGGTTTGTTAAAGTACGAACAGACGGGAATATAGTTGACCTAGAAAAAGGCATGAAGCTTGACCGCTACGTTACACATGATATTGAAATTGTGATTGATCGATTAAAAATAGATGACTCCAAGGACAATGAAAAACGTCTTATGGAATCGATTAACACAGCAATGTACCATGGAGACGATGTGTTAATGGTAATTGATCAAGATACCAATGAGCCGAGGTATTTTAGTAGAAATTTAATGTGCCCTTCATCCGGTATCTCCTATCCAAACCCAGAACCTAATAATTTCTCTTTTAATTCACCAAAGGGAGCCTGTCCTGATTGTAACGGAATTGGAGAAAAATACGTTGTTAACGAAAAGAAAATTATACCAGACGATTCATTGTCTATAAAGAATGGTGCAATTGCACCTCATGGTCCACAGAAAAAAAGTTGGATCTTTAAACAATTTGATACTATTGCCCAAAGGTTTAATTTTTCGTTAAGTGACCCATGGAGGACTGTTCCAGAAGAAGCTAAGCAAATGATTCTTTATGGTGGCAAAGACAAATTTACAGTAGAGAGTAAATTACTTGGCGTAACAAGAGATTACAATATTGACTTTGAAGGTGTGGCCAATTTTCTTGAAAACCAATTTCAATCTAACTCTTCGTCCTTAGTACGCTGGGCCAAAGAGTACATGGACAAGATACAATGCCCAACTTGCGAGGGTTCTCGACTTAGGAAAGAGTCCCTAAATTTTAAGGTGGATGGTAAAAGTATTGCAGATCTCGTAAATATGGACATCATTGAACTCTATGATTGGTTGGCAAGTCTAGATGAAAGGTTAACAGAAAAACAGCAAAAAATAGCATCTGAAATACTCAAGGAAATCAAAAATAGAGTTCAATTTCTATTGGATGTTGGTTTAACATATTTGTCATTAAATAGAAGTTCAAAATCCTTATCTGGAGGCGAAGCACAACGCATTAGACTAGCCACTCAAATAGGCTCTCAACTTGTTGGTGTGCTATATATTTTGGACGAACCAAGTATTGGCTTACACCAAAGGGATAACGAGAAATTGATTAATTCCCTTGCCTCATTAAGAGATGTTGGTAATTCCGTTATCGTGGTAGAACACGACAAGGATATGATAGAGCGTGCAGATCATGTCATTGATATAGGACCGTTTGCAGGCAAACATGGTGGCGAAATTATTAGTGAAGGCACACCAAAAGAGTTGCTAGACTATCATACCCTAACAGCCTCTTATTTAAACGGCGAAAAAGAAATTGAAGTACCCAAAAATCGCAGAAAGGGTAATGGAAAAAAGATTATAATCAAAGGTTGCAGTGGCAACAATCTTAAAAACATTGATGTAGAATTTCCTCTCGGAAAAATGATAGGTGTAACAGGTGTTTCTGGTAGTGGGAAATCTACCTTGATTAACGAAACCCTCTACCCTATTTTAAATGCACATTTCTTCAATGCCGTTAAAAAGCCAATGCCTTTTAAATCAATTAAAGGCTTGGAACACATTGACAAGGTTATAGATATTAATCAATCGCCGATTGGCCGAACACCAAGAAGTAATCCAGCTACATACACAAAAACATTTGACGAAATAAGGAAATTATTTGCCCAAATTCCGGAAGCCATGATTAGAGGCTACAAACCTGGAAGATTTAGCTTTAATGTTGCTGGCGGACGATGTGAGACCTGTCAAGGCGGTGGTGTGAGAGTTATTGAAATGAACTTTTTACCAGATGTCTATGTTGAATGTGAAACCTGTCAAGGCAAACGCTTTAATAGAGAAACATTAGAAATCAGGTACAAGGGAAAATCAATTAGCGATGTTTTGAACATGACCATTGAAGAGGCAGTTTCATTTTTTGAACACATTCCAAAGATTCACCGTAAGCTAAAAACAATAGAAGATGTTGGCCTAGGCTACATCACCCTAGGTCAACAAAGTACCACACTATCTGGCGGTGAGGCCCAACGCATTAAGCTCGCTACAGAACTAAGTAAACGTGATACTGGAAATACATTTTATATATTGGATGAGCCTACAACTGGTCTTCATTTTGAAGATATTAGAGTTTTGATGAAAGTGCTAAATAAACTTGTTGACAAAGGAAATACGGTACTAATCATAGAACATAATTTAGATGTTATTAAAACCGTAGATTATATTATTGACATTGGCTATGAGGGTGGAAAAGGTGGTGGTGAAGTTGTCGCGAAAGGTACACCAGAACAAATTATCAAGGATAAGAAAAGCTATACTGCCAAATTTCTAAAGAAAGAGCTTCACCAAAATTAAGTTTAATTTACAATTTTTCAATTCTCCATAACCATAATAAAAGCTATATTTAAACAGTTTTCTAAGCATAATTTAGTATTAAATACATGAGGAAAGAACACAAACACAAGGGCTGGAACGAAATCAAAACCAACGATTCTTGGGCCATATTTAAAATAATGGGGGAATTTGTAACTGGTTATGAAAAACTCAGCAAAATTGGGCCATGCATTTCGGTTTTTGGCTCGGCCAGAACTAAACCAGACCATAAATATTACAAACTCGCAGAAAGGGTTGCCAGTAAGATTGTAGAACATGGTTACGGCGTTATTACTGGAGGTGGTCCTGGTATTATGGAAGCAGGCAACAAAGGTGCTTATATAGCTGGAGGTACATCTGTTGGCTTAAATATAGAACTCCCTTTTGAACAACATGACAATCCCTATATTGATGGAGACAAGAGCCTAGACTTTGATTATTTCTTTGTACGCAAAGTTATGTTTGTTAAATACTCTCAAGGTTTTGTGGTAATGCCTGGCGGATTTGGCACTTTAGATGAATTGTTTGAGGCAATGACCCTTATACAAACGCTAAAAATAGAGACTTTCCCGATTATTTTGGTCGGAAAAGAATTTTGGGGTGGTTTGGTAGAATGGATCAAGAATACACTTCTGGAAGCTGGAAATATTAGCCCAAAAGATTTAGATCTTTTTCATGTGGTTGACGACGCAGATGAAGTCATTGAAATATTAAATAATTTCTATAAAGAATACAGATTAAGCCCTAATTTTTAAACTACTCCTTTATTAATTTCAACGCTATGAAAAAGAATATAATAGGATGTTTTGTTTTGTTTTGTCTATTGTGGACAGACGTATCTGCGCAGGAGACCTTCAAAGTAATGTTTTATAATCTGCTTAACTATCCTCTAGAAGAAGCCGTCCCCAATAGAGAGGAAGATTTAGAATTTATACTATCGGACTATCAACCTGATTTATTCTTGGTATGTGAATTGAACAATGCTACAGGTGCCAACAGCATCCTTAATATCACTAAATCCTCAATCGTGTCAACTTATGAGATGGCAACCTATACCTCTAATACTTCTGATGATACAACTGGAGACCAAAATGATTTACAGAATCAACTATATTACGATAGCGCAAAATTTATCTTGGAAGACGAAATTATTGTACCAACGGATTTAAGAGACTTTAATATTTATAAACTTAAAGTCAATACTGTGGATCAAGATACAAACCCAATTGAATTGTATGTCATAGTTTGTCATTTAAAAGCCTCTAATGGTGTTGAAAACCAATTGCGACGCTTTAATATGGTTGTGGAGTTGGACAATTATCTTAGTACTCTTCCGCCTGAGACTAATGTCCTCTTAGGAGGTGACTTAAATTTGTATACTGCTTCTGAGCCTGCATTTCAACAATTGCTACAAGACACAAATAATATCACCTTTACCGATCCCGCAAATCGTGTGGGAAGTTGGAGCAACAATCCAAATTTTGTAGATGTATTTACCCAATCTACAAGAACACAAAACGGCCTTGGTGGCACTACTGGTGGTTTTGACGACCGATTCGATTTTATCCTGACGTCTGAAAACATGTTAGGATCAACAAATATTAATTACGTTGTAGACAGCTATCAAGTATATGGTAACAATGGTTTATCTGCATGTTACAACAGCGCCATCAATTCAACTGCTTGTGCAATAGAAGGTTCTCAATATTCTTTTGCCGTAAGGGATGCGTTACATAATTTTAGTGACCACCTGCCTGTTACATTAGATTTAGCAATCGAGAGCAGCTTATTAAGTATGGATGAGGTTGTATTAAATATGTCCTTTAAACCAGAAAAATCATTGGTTGATAATTACCTCAGATTTATGAATATTTCACCAGAACTATTCAACCAAAATCTTGTCATTTATGACTGTTTTGGTAAAGTAGTAAAACGTGTTAGATTAAAAACTCAAGAATCCATTAGTATTGATTGCTCGGAATTAGCCAATGGATTATATTTTTTACAATTACAAAATCAACTGGTGAGTCCAATTAAATTCATTGTTTCGCATTGATAAAAAAATATATCATATCAATCCTTCTATTTTGTTTTGCCTGCACTGTAATTGGACAAAATAAAATTACAGTAGATGCATTTGTTGATGTTGAAACCAAATCATTAGCTATTAAACAAACCATTATTTATAAGAATAAAACAAAAGATACATTACAGGAAATATACCTTAACGATTGGAATAATAGCTATTCTACAAAAACCACACCTTTAGCTAAACGTTTTGAAGAAGAGTTTAGCACCAAATTTCATTTAGCTAACAGTGAGCAAAGAGGATTTACGACCATAACATCTTTGAAGGACCAGAACGGAAATGATTTAGCCTTTACCAATTTGGTTGAGCATCCTGATGTTGTTAAAGTATCTTTGAAATCAGTTTTGAATCCTGGCGAATCTTATCAACTTCATTTAATGTACAATCTGGTTCTACCCGATGCCACCTTTACAGATTACGGATTTACTAGAAACAAAAATTTTGAGCTAAAATATTGGTACCTAACACCAACTGTTTACGACGGCAAATGGCACTACTACAGTAACAAAGATCTAAATGATCTTTTTGTTCCTAAAGCAGATATTGAACTTAAAATCACACATCCCAAGAATTATAAAGTAACATCTGAATTAGATTTAGGACAAATTGGGCTTACAGAAGACAAACAATATCAGGTTACCCATCTAAAGGGTGCTGATAGAGTTGACACCTACTTATCCATTAATAGATTCCCCAGGTATAGTTTTGTTCAAACAGACGATTTTGTGGTGCTTTCTAACATAAATGAAAAAGGATTAGCACCAGCAGATAAAGCAATATTAACGGATAAAATAACCCGATACTTAGTAGAAAACCTTGGTGAATACCCTCACCAAAAGTTGGTTGTTTCTGAAATTGAATACAATAAAGATCCTCTTTATGGTCTAAACCAATTACCCTCTTTTCTTAGGCCTTTTCCCAAAGAGTTCCAATATGAATTAAAGTTGCTTAAAACCGCACTCAAAAAATATTTAGACAATACGCTTTTAATAAATCCTAGAAAAGAATACTGGCTTAGTGATGGTCTCCAAATTTATTTTTTGATTAAATATGTAGAAGAGTTTTACCCAGATATGAAGTTATTAGGAACGTTAGCTGATATTTGGGGTATTAGAGCCTTTCATGCTGCCGATCTTGATTTCAATTTTCAGTACTTTCTTTATTCCATGGAAATTGCGAGAAAAAATAGAGACCAACCATTAGCAACTTCTAAGGATTCCCTCATAAAATTTAATGCCAATATTGCAAACAAATACAAGGCTGGTGTTGGACTAAACTATCTAGACGAATTTACCGATGACATTAAACTCAAGGCCAGTATCAAGGCGTTTTTAAACACGGTAAAAACAAAAAGCACAAGCGCACATGAGTTTGAAAACTTCTTAAAAAATGAAACAAAAAAGGACATCAATTGGTTCTTTGAAGATTACGTTAAAACCCGTAAGAAAATCGATTTTAAAATAAAGGATGTTGTCACAACAGCAGATTCTATTAAAATCACAATAAAAAATAAAAGAAACAATGACATGCCAGTGTCACTTTTTAAATTGAAGAATGATACGGTGATAGGCAAATCATGGGTTGAGCACATTAATGGCACTAAAACCATTAGTATACCAAAAGACAGTACTGACAAATTTGTACTGGACTATAATAATGTGATACCAGAGTTTAATCAAAGAGATAATTACAAAGCAGTAAATGGTTTATTTCTTTACAATAAACCGTTTCAATTTAGACTTTTTAAGGATATTGAAGATCCAGACTATAATCAAGTCTTTTTTATGCCTTTAATTGAATTCAAAAATATCTATGACGGTTTAACTCTGGGCATGAAAGTATACAACAAAACCATACTGAGAAAACGTCTTAACTATAGATTTTCACCACAGTATGCATTAAGATCAAAATCGCTTACTGGTTCTGCATCTGTTTATTATACACATAATTTAGAAAATCAAAACTTGTTTGACATAACATATGGTATTCGCGCAGCATATCAATCTTTTGCCCAAGATGCTTTTTTTACAAATCTAACGCCAAGTATTTCATTAATCTTCAGAGACAATAATGACTTTAGAGCCGATAGAAGAGACCTAATTACGGCAAGGTATGTAAGTATTAAACGTAATCTGGGTGAAGATGCAACTGTTGTTGTAAACGAACCCGATTATGGTGTTTTTAACTTAAGATATACACGTGCGAATCCTGGAATAATTAATTTTTCAAGTTTCAACGCAGACTTTCAGTTGGCAGATCAGTTTAGTAAATTATCTGTTACTTATGAGTTTAGACGTCTAACAAAAGGAAATAGAAATATTAACATAAGGCTTTTTGGAGGTGTTTTTCTTAGCAACAATTCAGACCCAAATTCAGACTTTTTTAGTTTTGCTCTGGATAGACCAACAGATTATTTATTTGATTTAAATTATTTAGGCCGTTCTGAAGCAGCAGGCCTGTTCAGTCAGCAAATTATAATCGCCGAAGGCGGTTTTAAATCTATGCTAGACACGCCTTTTGCTAACCAATGGATGACGACAGCCAACATTAGCACTTCAATATGGCGCTATATTCAAGCCTATGGTGATGTAGGCTTAGTCAAAAATAGATTTACCAATCCAAAATTTGTATACGACTCCGGAATACGCCTAAATCTTGTTGAAGATTATTTTGAACTCTACTTTCCTATATATTCAAATCTTGGCTGGGAGATTGCGCAACCCAATTATGCTGAACGTATACGATTTATCATAACAGTAGATCCCCAAGTATTACTCGGCTTATTTAGGCGTAAATGGTATTAGCAAATTCTTATCAAAATGTTAATATTTTAGATTTTATTCAAAAATATGAAAGGTTTAATGCTATAAACTGAGAATATTTCAAATTTATAACAGTTTTGACTGTTGCGTAAAATCTTTGTTTTACATAACTTTGCATCTTTAATTATTCGAAATAAATGAAGACAAACCCTGACATTAAAACAGAAATTACATTTGAGGATTTTAAGGCTGAAGTAATCAATGATTACAAGTTAGCTGTTACAAGTCGTGAATGTAGTTTACTAGGACGCAGGGAAGTCTTAACAGGAAAAGCGAAATTTGGAATTTTCGGTGGGGGAAAAGAAATACCCCAAATTGCCTGGGCAAAAGCATTTGCCAATGGCGATTTTAGATCAGGATATTACAGAGATCAGACGTTTATGATGGCAATCGGCGAACTAACTGTTGAACAGTTTTTTGCCGGTTTATATGCCAATACAGATTTACAGCAGGAACCAATGTCTGCGGGAAGACAAATGGGTGGGCATTTTACGACTCATAGTTTAGATGAAAAAGGACAATGGAAAGATCTTACAAAACAGAAGAATTCAAGTTCAGATATTTCTCCAACAGCTGGTCAAATGCCACGACTGCTTGGTCTTGCACAAGCTTCAAAAATATATAGAAAAGTTCAAGGTATTGATACTACGAACTTCTCGGAAAACGGAAATGAAGTAGCATGGGGAACAATAGGTAATGCTAGTACAAGTGAAGGTTTGTTTTTTGAAACAATAAACGCAGCAGGTGTCTTACAAGTACCAATGGTTGTTAGTGTTTGGGACGATGATTATGGAATTTCTGTTCATGCAAAGCACCAGACAACTAAAGAGAATATTTCAGAAATCCTTAAAGGGTTTCAGCGTACGGAAGAAGAAGATGGTTACGAAATTTTCAGAGTAAAAGGTTGGAATTATCCAGAACTTATTGATGTTTATCAACGTGCTGCCAAGATCGCAAGAAATGAACATGTACCTGTTTTAATCCACGTTCAAGAATTGACACAACCTCAGGGACATTCTACTTCTGGTTCCCATGAGCGCTACAAAGATAATGACCGATTATCTTGGGAAGTTGAGTATGATTGTAATGCTCAGATGCGAAAGTGGATGATTGAAAATAATATCGCCACAGAAGAAGAACTTACTGCCCTGGAAAAAGAGGTCAAAAAGGCCGTAAGAGACGGTAAAAAAGCGGCTTGGAATGCCTTTCTTCAGCCTATATTGGAAGATAGAAATGAAGCGGTTTCCGTTTTAGATAAATTGGCTTCTTCAAGTCCAAATGCAGTATTTATAAATAAACTTAAGCAGGAGTTAAATGATATAAGTGAACCATTAAGAAGAGACGTCTTATCCATAGCGCGCAAGGCATTGCGCTATGTTCTACTTGAAGAAACAGATGAGAAACGAGCACTTCAAAATTGGATAAAAAACTATTTTGACGAAAACCAGCCTAAGTACAGTTCGCATTTGCATAGTCAATCTAATTTTAATGCACTGAACCAAAAAGCTGTAGAACCAACTTATAACAATAATGCAGAACTTGTAGACGGAAGAATTGTGTTAAGGGAAAATTTTGATGCAATTTTTAATAAATATCCTCAAGCATTGATTTTTGGTGAGGATTCCGGTTATATTGGCGATGTTAATCAAGGTTTGGAAGGGCTACAAGAAAAGTATGGTGACTTAAGGGTTGCAGATACGGGAATAAGAGAAGCGACTATAGTAGGCCAAGGTATTGGAATGGCAATGCGAGGTTTAAGACCAATTGCAGAGATTCAATATTTAGATTATCTCATGTATGCACTACAAATAATGAGTGATGATTTAGCAACACTGCAATATCGTACTAAAGGCCGTCAAAAGGCACCGTTAATTGTTAGAACACGTGGTCACAGGTTGGAAGGCATTTGGCATTCTGGTTCTCAGATGGGTGGTATTTTAAATTTAATACGTGGCATACATGTTTTGGTCCCTCGTGACATGACCAAAGCAGCAGGATTTTATAATACACTCTTAGAGAGTGACGAACCTGCCTTAATTGTGGAGTGTCTAAATGGTTACAGGCTAAAAGAGAAATTACCGAATAATATTGGTGAATTTAAAACACCGATTGGTGTTGTTGAGACCCTAAAAGAAGGAGAAGATATTACACTGGTTTCATACGGCTCTACATTACGGCTAGTGATGCAAGCAGCACAAGAACTGCAAGAAGTTGGTATTGACGCTGAGGTAATCGATGTGCAATCCTTATTGCCATTAGATATTAATCAGGACATTTCAAAAAGTATAGCAAAAACAAACCGAGTTCTAATTATAGATGAAGATGTTGAAGGAGGCGCTTCAGCTTATATTTTAAATGAAGTCTTAAATAACCAAAATGCATTTCAATATTTAGATAGTCAGCCAAAAACACTCGCAGCTAAACCACACAGACCAGCCTACGGTACGGATGGTGATTATTTTTCTAAACCATCGGCAGAAGATATTTTTGAAGCCGTATATGAAATAATGAATGAAACGAATCCTACAGATTATCCATCTTTAAGATAATCTTGATTGATAAATAGCAGATTAAAGCCTTCAATAATGAAGGCTTTATTTTTTTGCATGACATATGTCATAATATTTGTTACCCTTATTGAATAGATTTGAGTTTAACTGACAAAACAATACTAATCTATGCTTACAAGAGAGCTATTGAATTCATTCAAGCGCAAATCAGATTTAGTCAATTATTTAGAGGCCAACAAAGCCACAAACCTAATCTACCAAAAAGCACTGGATAAATATGCCTATGAACAAGAGCTTTTGCCTTTACAAGCAGAGCTAGTCCAGTTTCAACGTTGGGTTCAAAAAGAAAATAAAAAAATTGCCATCATTTTTGAAGGAAGGGACGCATCTGGTAAAGGCGGTACGATAAAACGCTTTAAAGAGCACCTAAATCCAAGGGCAATGCGCGTTGTTGCTTTAAATAAACCGACCGAAGTTGAAAAAAATCAATGGTATTTTAATCGTTACATCAAAGAATTACCAAATGCTGGTGAAATTGTATTCTTTGACCGTAGTTGGTACAACCGCGCAGTAGTAGAGCCTGTAATGGGTTTCTGTGACAAAACCCAATATAATCGATTCATTATTCAAGTTCCTGAATTTGAACATATGCTTTTTGAATCTGGTACTTATATTATAAAATTTTGGTTTTCAGTTTCAAAAGATGAGCAACAAAGACGATTTGAAAAAAGACTTAACAATCCATTAAAAAAATGGAAATTCAGTCCTGTAGATGAAAAGGGACAAGAACTCTGGGATGAATTTACGGTTTATAAAAACCAGATGTTTAGTAGAACACATAACCATTTTAGTCCTTGGGTCATCATTAAATCTAATGACAAGAAACTTGCTCGATTAGAGAGTATAAAGTACGTACTTAGCCTTTTTGATTATGAAAATAAAGGAAGTATTTGTAAAACACTGTTACCCGACCCAAACATTGTACAACGTTATTTTAGAAACACCATTCAACTAGATCAGTAATGAACAAAATAGATGCAATTTCAGAAAAGGACATAAGTATACTCAGCACAAGAAAAGGTGTTGAGGCACTTTTAAGGCAAAAGGGATTAGACCCTCAAAAATCCGTTAAAAACGTGAAATATGAAAAACGACTTGAAAAACTTCAAGAAGAAATGCTTATTCTACAACAATGGGTTGCTAGAAATGACAAGAAGGTTATTATCTTATTTGAAGGTCGTGACGCAGCCGGAAAAGGAGGAGCAATAAGAAGAATAATACAACATTTACCGCCTCGTGCTATCAGAGTTGTTGCCTTGCCTAAACCAAACCAAACAGAATTGGGTCAGTGGTATTTTCAACGTTATATAAACCGATTGCCAAATAATGGAGAAATTGTATTTTTTGACAGAAGCTGGTATAACAGAGCTGTAGTAGAACCCGTTAACGGATTCTGTACACAAAAGGAGTACGATATTTTCATGGGCCAGGTTAACGAGTTTGAAAAGATGCTGCAAGATTCTGGAATAATCTTGCTAAAACTTTATTTCTCAATTACAAAAACCGAACAAGAAAGACGCTTTAAAGACATATTAAATTCACCTCATAAAAAATGGAAGTATAGTGAAGTTGATAGACGCGCACTTTCGCTTTGGGATGAATATACGAGATACAAAGAGGCTATGTTCGAAAAAACACAAGTGGCAGCGCCATGGAAAGTTATAAAAGCTAATAGGAAGACAAATGCCAGAATTAGAGCCTTTGAATACATACTTAAAGAAATACCTTACGAGGTTAAGGATACTGAGCGTATTAAACCAAAACCATTTAAGACCTTAATGCAAGAAGAATAAGCAATTTTAAATACTATAAAAAGGTTTGTGCTTGCTCTATTAAATACTTTAATAGTCTGAAATTTACTTCTATAAACAGAATAAGAAGAAATTGATACTTATCTTTAGCAATCATGTCGTTTATCCTCAATTTTGAAATCATCAAAAGGCAATTGAAGATAAGGCCAAATCCGCCATCTTATAAAGGCAAAATGGATATAACTTAATGATTTTAGACTTAACCAAACACATGCACTTATAGTCATAAGTGCTTTTTTTATATCTTTAATTCAAACTAAATCAATGCTAACAAAATCAGATAAATCAAGGCTAAGAAGTACCATATTTAGACACTTAGATGGAATCGCTACAGCCACAACGACCTACACACTTCACAAACACAAGGTATTAGATTATCTGGTAGATAAAAAAGTTGTTAACCTAACTGACCTGACCAAAGAATTTAATGCCAATGAAGGTTATTTAAATGTTGCCTTAAGAGTATTGTGTTCACAAGGTTGGCTAAAACAAGAATTGGATAATAAGGCGAATAGTGTAACCTATAAGATCAACAAGAATAGTTCTAAAGCATTTTCGCTAGCGCCATTATATGAAGATGCTGTCCAGCTGTTAAAGTATTCCGATCGCTTTGCTGAGGATAAAATGATTAGTGTTGATGCGTTTATAGCATTAGAACGCATATTTAAAAAAATTGAAGTTAAATTTGGTTTAGATGACACGGACGAGTCATCAATAGAATTCCAAGTATTAAAGCACATTGAAGGTGCAATAGCAGGCCCAATTATTGTACTGCTTGGGGTTAACGGTCTGTTCCATAAATATTTTATGGAGGCTTCATTCACAGCTGAAGAGTACCACAGTGATCCGGAAAGTTTCAGAAAAATACTCGATTTCTTTTCGCATCTAGGTTGGTTTAATAAAAAAAGAAGCACCTATCAATTTACAGATAAGGGTCTATTTTTTGCGAAACGCGCAAGTGCCTATGGTGTAACCGTATCCTATATTCCAACATTTCTGCAACTAGACGAACTCATTTTTGGTAATCCCAATGTATTGCAAAGAACTTCAGCAAATGAACCCGAAAAGCACGTGCATCGAGAAATGAATGTTTGGGGAAGTGGTGGTGCACACGCAACCTATTTTAAAGTGATAGATAAAGTCATTATCGATTTATTTAATCGTCCAATAGAAGAACAACCTAAGGGCATATTAGACATGGGCTGTGGCAATGGTGCTTTCATAGAACATATTTTTAGTGTTATTGATCAACAGACACATAGAGGCACCATGTTAGACGAGTATCCGTTACTTTTGGTGGGTGCTGATTTCAATAAAGAAGCGCTGAAAGTAACGCGCGCTAATCTCATAAAAGCTGATATTTGGGCAAAGGTTATTTGGGGAGATATAGGAAGACCAGAAATATTGGCATCCGATTTAAAGGAAGACTATAATATTGAACTTAGGGATTTATTAAATGTTAGAACGTTTCTGGATCATAATAGGATTTGGAACCCACCCAAGAATTCTTATGATTTATTGAGCACTTCAACTGGTGCTTTTGCATCTATTGGCAAACGACTATCTAATAATGCTGTTGAGTCATCTTTGTTAGAGCATTTAGCTAAATGGAAACCTTATGTGGAAAAGTTTGGATTGCTCATTATTGAATTACATACTATAAATCCGAAGTTTACTGCCAATAATATCGGAATGACTCCTGCAACTGCTTATGATGCCACTCATGGTTTCAGCGATCAATATATTCTCGAAGTTGATGTGTTTAGAAAGATGGCAAAAAAAGCTGGGCTAGAACCAGATGATAACCACTTTGCACGTTTTCCTGACAACGAACTAGCAACCGTGAGTATTAACCTCTTAAAAGGAAAGAATTAATGAGCAACAATAAAAAAGACCATCTTATTAAAAGAGACTGGCTCGCAATTGAACGGACAAAGCTAGCAAACGAACGCACTTTCTTAGCTTATTTTAGAACATTTCTAGTTCTCTTAGGAACAGGTGTAACAATTATTAAACTAGAGATGTTTTCCGATCTGGAGTCATTTGGTGTTATTTTAGTGATTGTTTCTGCCATTATTCTTGCCATAGGAATTTACAGACTCTTAAGGGTTAAACGAAAAATCAGAAAACATTACGAACTTTAGTCATTAAGCTAAAAGTTTAAGGTTCAAAAGTGTTTAGCATTAGGAGATGCGTGTTTGTCGAAATTTGTTGTTTTACCAAAAGAACAATTGGAAATTTGATTAAACTTAAAATCTAAAAGACATGAGAAAATTAAGATCCATAGTAGTCATTGGTCTATTGTTTATGCTTAGTTCATGCATTGTTAAGTCAATACGACCGTTCTATCTCAAGGAACATGTAAAATTTAATGAAAAACTAATAGGGAATTGGACCACAGGAAAAAATAGTACTTGGCAAATTACATCCTTTAAAGAGTCATGGGAAAAAGATAATGAAGGTAATCTTATCTTAAAGGAAGAAGATAAAGAAGCTTTTGAATCATATAAAGAAGCCTATATAATAAATTACACAAGTTCTGAAAAGGAAGCACTTTTCCTCGCTATGCCATTCATGGTAGATGAGCATCTTTTTCTTGATTTCACGCCTTTCGACTTTGAGGATAGCGGTATCAATGGCTTGGCTGCTCAGCACCTATTGAAAACCCATTCTGCAGCATTTGTTGATTTTCAAGAGGATGGCTCCATAAAATTCAAATGGTTAGATGAATCTGTATTAAAAAACCTTATAGACCAGAAAAAGATTAAAATAAAACATGAAAAAACAGGAATTGATGAGGATTTTATCCTGACTGCAAGTAGTGAAGAACTCTATAAATTCTTAAAAAAATTCATGGCCTCAGACATTGAAAAAAAATGGGATAAAGACGTTATTAAAACTTTAATTCCAGCAAATGCCAAGCCTTAATTTTTATCAGATATTAAAATCAAAAAATGTCCACAGGCCATTAGTTTTTCATAGTGTGCTGTGGACATTGGCATTTCTTATTCTGATTTTTGTTTTTTCAAAAGGCAAACAACCAGTTATAATAGACCTTATTTATACAATTGGATTTTTATTGATGATAGCAGTGCCTGTTTGCATCAACTTTTATTTGTTAATACCCAGATTTCTAAGAAAAGAAAAGTACGCATTATATGCGATTTCTCATACACTCACAGGTGTTATATTCGGTTACGTTATTTACAAATTTTTTCTCCATATTCTAGATTTATTATTTCCATCATACTTTTTTATTTCTTATTTAACCGATAATAATTTGGTTATAGTTATTGCTATTTTCCTAATTAGCGCTACACTATTAAAATTAGGCGAAGATTGGTTTTACTTTAATAGCAACCAAAATAAAATTCTGAGGAATAAAAGTCTTCTATTCGAAACCCAGTTAACTGCCTTGAGATCGCAAATTAATCCTCATTTTTTATTCAATTCACTTAATGTAATATACGCCCTAGCTCTAGAAAAAAAAGAGGATATCTCTAAAGCTATAGTTCAGTTATCGGATATTTTAAGGTATGTTATATATGATTCGGATTCTGAAAAGGTAAGCCTCAAGGACGAAATAATCCTACTCAAAAACTATATTGAATTTCAAAATTATAGGGTAAAAACTCCAAATGCAACAGAATTAACTATTGAAATCGAAAATGAAGATTTCAAGATATACCCAATGCTATTACTGCCATTACTGGAGAATAGTTACAAACATGGAATTGTGTCTGGAGAAACTGAAACACCAATTAAAATTAGCCTTAATCAAAAGAACCATAATTTTATTTTCGCTATTTCTAATGCTAATATTTCTTCAAAAAATACAATTGAAGATAAACATTCTGGTGTGGGCCTAGTTAATCTAAAGAATAATTTAAATTTGGTATATCCCAACCATCATAAATTGATAATCGAAGATCAATCGGATATTTTTAAAGTTACTTTAACCTTAACTGATGAAATCTAAAAACACTATTTCATGTATAATTGTAGATGATGAAATATCTTCTCAAAAGGTATTGCAACATTTCATAAGTGAAGTCAATAGATTGACGCTTAAGGCTACTTGTAATAATGCATCTGAAGCATTTAAATTCCTTCAGTTAAATGAGCAGGTTGATTTGATATTTTTGGATATTAACATGCCCAAACAATCTGGCATCGAATTTTATAAAGGATTGACAAATCCACCAAAAGTAATTTTCACCACTGCATACCCGCAATATGCAGTTGATGGATTTGAAGTTAATGCAATTGACTATTTATTAAAACCATTTTCTTTTGAGCGGTTTCTAACAGCAATCAATAAAACGATTAATCTTCTTTATCTTGATGAAGAAAAAAAAGATTTTATTATTCTAAAAGAAAACAAGGCCCTTCACAAAGTTCTTTTTGAAGACATACTTTACCTGGAGGCTTTTGGTGATTATGTAAAAGTTCACACTAAAACCGCAACAATTGTAACACATAGCACTTTTTCTAATTTACTTGATAGCCTTCCTGAATATTTCTTAAGGGTACACAAGTCTTTTAGTATTAATCTAAATAAAATGACACACCTTTCTGGCAACCAAATCACCATTGAAAGTCATATTATTCCGGTAGGCCAGACCTATAAACAAACCGTTTTAAATGCATTAAATTTGTAACATGAAGATTGAATCTATTGTTACTATTAAGAAAGAATTACAACACTCATCCAAAGAGGATTTACTCGCATTATGTTTGCGCCTAGGCAGGTTTAAAAAGGAAAATAAGGCCCTACTCACCTATTTATTATTTGAAGCACATGATGAAGACGGCTATGTTTTAAGCGTTAAAAAAACCTTGGATGCGTTATTTGAATCTATGAATACGGACAGCTATTTCTACATGAAAAAGACCATACGTAAAATTTTGCGTCAAATAAGAACATACAGTCGCTATTCAAATAAAAAAACTACGGAAATTGAGCTTCTCCTCTATTTCTGCGAACGTCTAAATGGCATTAGCCCCTCCATACATAGAAACCGTATGCTGAGCAATTTGTATCAAAGACAAATTCTTGCAATCCAGAAAAAAATCAAAGCACTTCATGCAGATTTACAATACGATTACACGGTACAACTAGAAGATATTGAACATCTTAAATAGACATTCCTACTAAACTTGACATTTGTCATAGTTATTCTTCATAAATATTAAGAACTTTAGTTTTGATTCAAAATATTGGTATAATGAAAACGCGCAACCTTTTTTCAATCTTAACTTTATTCTTAATCTTTGCCTGTGCATCTACGAGCGAAGTCGTTTACGATTACAACCTTGAGGTTGATTTTAATCAATTTGAAACCTATGTACTTTGTATGGACGATTTTTTTGTAGAGCATACGAACCATCCTCAAATGGACAATGAAGAAATTAGACGTCTAATTGGAGACGCTGTGGCTATAGAAATTGAAAACAAAGGTCATCGTACAAATGTCTTAAATCCAGAATTACAGGCCGGATTCAGATTGCTTATAAGCGAAGAAACTGCAGAATTTACAGATTGTGAACATTCTGAGGAACTAGAATATTGGGAGAATTGTACCATACACACACAAACGTTTGAGGAGGAAACACTAGTGGTTTATGTTGCAGATTTTGAATCTAAGAAAGTTTTGTGGCATGCCTCAATAATTTGCGATTTAAACCAACCAAAGAAAAAACTTAAATCCTATGTTAATGGCTTGGTTAAGGAACTTTATGAAACATATCCCAAAACCTTAGTTGCGCCTAATCCAGATGAAGCAAAAGAATATGAAGTTTTCTAATTTTACGACTGTTTTTTGGCTTTTCTACTTCCTTCGTACATTTCATATTTAACAAAGCGCGATTCTAATTTTGCGTTGAATACCTTTATTTTGCGAGAAGGTCTCAATCCAATAAATTTAAGCGCTTCAATATTAGAAGTAATCAACCAAGCATTTGTATTTGGATAACCATGTTTTAGGGTTGAACCAATATTAGCATAAAATTCTTCTACATTAAGGTTCTCTAATCGTTCGCCGTAAGGTGGATTAAAAACCATGTGCAACTTTTCGTCACCAGCTTTTTGAGTTTTAAAAAAATCTTCATGCTTGATGGTGACAAATTCATCTAAATGAGCGTTTTTAATATTATCCTTTGCTTTCCTGACAGCTGATGGAGACTTATCAAAACCAATAATTCTATAGTGAAAGTCTCTGGTTTTCTTGAGTAAGGATTCTTCAATTTTTTCAAACAAGTCAACATCCCAATCTTGCCAACGCTCAAATGCAAATTCCTTCCGCATAAGATTAGGTGGAATATTACAAGCTATCATCGCTGCTTCTGCTAAAATGGTCCCACTACCACACATTGGATCCATAAAATCAGATTGACCATCCCAACCACTCATCACTATCAATCCTGCAGCAAGTACTTCATTTATTGGCGCTATGTTGGTGGCCGTTTTATAACCTCGTCTGTGCAATGATTCTCCCGAAGTATCAAGAGAAATTGTACACCGTTGCCTATCGATATGCACATTGATTTTTAAATCTGGAAAACGCAAATCAATATTCGGTCTCGTTCCGCTAATTTCTCGAAACCGATCTACAATAGCATCTTTGGTTTTAAGAGCAGTATATTTTGAATGCGTAAATACACTATGGTGTATAGTAGCATCTACAGCAAGCGTACCATCTGGTTTTAAATAGTCCTCCCATTTAATTCGCTTTACATAATTATACAAGTCTTGTTCTTTTACAACACGAAAGGATTCAATAGGTTTTAAGATCTTAATAGCCGTTCTGAGACCTATATTAGCCTTATACATAAAGCCCTTGTCACCAACAAAACTAACATTACGCACACCCTTTTCTACATGCATAGCTCCCAATTGGGTTAGTTCTTTGGCAAGAATATCTTCAAAACCAAACAAGGTCTTAGCCACCATTTTAAAATTGCTGTCCATAGGCTAATTGATAATGCAAATTATCTTTTTTAAATTTTATGTAATGTTGATGATAATTTATTTACAAATGAAAACCTATTCTCGCAAGAGAATTTTCAGAAAGCAAAAATACAGTATTTTTGTACGACATTAAACGATATGAATAATTCCACCAAACAATGGTATGCTTCGTGGTTTGACACACCATTTTATCACATTCTTTATAAAGACAGAGATTATGAAGAAGCTCAGATTTTTATGGACAATCTTACTAGTTATTTAAATATACCTGAAAATGGAAAAATCCTTGATTTGGCCTGCGGCAAAGGAAGACATTCGGTGTATCTTAATAAAATTGGATTTAATGTCACAGGTATAGACCTTTCTGAGAAAAGTATAAATTATGCCAAACAATTTGAAAACGAAACACTAAGGTTTAAAGTTCATGACATGAGCAAGCCATACCTTGACACGTTTGACGCTGTTTTTAATCTCTTTACCAGTTTTGGTTACTTTGAGGACGAATCTTGTAATCTAGATACAATTAAATCTATTAAGCAAGAATTAAACTCTGACGGATTTGGTGTTATTGATTTCATGAATGTAAATTATGTAGTTGAAAATCTTGTGCCACACGACACAAAATCTATGGAAGGAATTGAATTTCATCAAAAACGTTTTTTAGAAGATGGTTACATAATAAAGGATATTAACTTTAACTACAATAATGAGGACTACAAATTTCAGGAACGTGTAAAGGCATTCAGGCTTGAAGATTTTCAAGAATTATTTGATGAGGCCAATGTACATTTACTAGATGTTTTTGGAGATTATAATTTAAATAAGTATCGTGCAGATTTATCAGAGCGCCTTATCATGATATTTAAGTAAAATTCCTTTATGAACAAGTATCTCTTTCCTGTTTATGCGATAATAATTGGTGTGGCAATTGCTTTGTTGACCAAAAAGCAAAAGACTACTGGTACGAAATTACTTTTATCCTTTAGTGGTGCATTTCTTTTGGCGCTTACACTTTTTGATTTATTACCTGAGGTTTATGATCATTTGGACGCAAAGGAAACTGGGCTTTTCATTATGTGTGGTATCTTGCTACAGGTTATTTTAGAATTTTTTTCTAAAGGTGCTGAGCATGGCCATATTCATATTCACAAAAACCAAACTAATTTTCCATGGTTACTATTTATAAGTTTGTGCTTACACAGCTTAATTGAAGGCTTTCCAATTCACCAACATAACGATATGGTTTATGGTGTGTTTATCCATAAAATTCCAATAGCAGCTCTAATCACAGCGTTTTTGTTGCAATCCAAGTTCAGTAAATTGCAAATTGTAACTTTTCTATTCATTTTCAGTATAATGACACCGTTGGGAACAGTAATTTCAAATACATCATCAATACCACATGACTATTTAAGTATAATTAATGCGATTGCAATTGGTATTTTCCTTCATATCTCCACCACTATTTTATTTGAAACTGGTGAAGGTCATAAGTTTAATCTATCTAAACTCCTTGCTATCTTACTTGGTGTTCTCATTGCCTATTTTATTTAATGTTTACAAAGGAAGAAAGTAGATTATTACGACAAGAGTTCTGGACAAGTTTTGGTAAATCCTTTCCAAGAAAATGGATCTTGTATAATACCAAAATTAAGGGGCTTTCTTTCAAATTTCATTTTGACACAAAAAAAGCACTTATTGCACTCGACTTAGAGGATAATTTAGAAAACAGAATAAACTGTTGGGAAAAACTTGTTGCTTTAAAAAGTATCCTAAAAAGTGATTATTTGCCGGATGCTATTTATGAAGAAGAATACTTTTTGGATAACGGCAAAGAAATCTCTAGAATTTATTTACCTCTGGAAAAAAAGGTGTCTATTCATAATAAAAATACCTGGCATGAGGTTATGGGGTTTTTTAACCAAAATATGACTCTGTTTGAAGCATTTTTTGAAGAATACAGGGATATCATTAAAGGATAGGCATACCTAAAAATGTCTAAACAAAACTTCGATGCCAGTAAAAATCAGTATTTTTATAAGGCACATTCAATCCACTTTTTAATATCAAATAAAAAATTAAACTCATGAATAATCTATGGTCCGCTATTTTAATTATGGCAATTTTTGCGTCATGCAATACAAATGAAGAGAATAATGTCGAATCCGAATCAAAATTGACGAATACTAATGAAGAAACTATTAATAACACTTCTGAGCAGAATTACGTTTCTATTGACAATGACGAGGCACTAATGGCTACAGCATTATTGGCTGCTCCCGAAGCTAATAGAGCAAATTGCAAAGTTATAGGTTACAATATGGCTGGAGAATTTGTTACCTACAGAGAGGGGACAAATGAATTTATTGTTTTAACCGATGATCCCAAGAAGTCCGGATTCAATGCAGCATGTTATCATAAAAGTCTTGAACCTTTTATGGCGAGAGGACGTGAACTCAAATCAGAAGGAAAATCAGGAGCTGAAATTTTTGACATAAGAGAGGAAGAAGTTAAATCTGGAAAGCTAAGTATGGGAGAACCTGGTGCAACACTACACATTTACTATGGTGATAGTGAACGTTACGACCCAAAAACCACACAGGTTGAAAATGCAATTTATCGTTATGTGGTTTATCTACCGTTTGCCACTTCAGAGTCAACCGGTCTGCCAGAAGCTCCTATAGCATCCAATCATCCTTGGATTATGAATCCAGGAACGCATAGAGCTCATATCATGATTTCTCCTATAAACAATTCAAAGAAAAAATAATATATGGTACAAAAAAGTACACTTTTAGTTTTTTTATTCTTAATTGTTTGTTGTACTACTCTATTGGCTCAAGTAGATAGTCCAACAAATCAGTATACTTTTAAAAAAGGAGATTATAATGGTATTGGCAAATGGTATATGGGTAGAGAAATTGCTTATGTCATGGGTTATCAAGGTATAGGCTGGTTAGAACGACCTGAACGCGAAAAAGAAGAAGAAACATCAAAATTGCTCAAAAACATGAACATCCAGCCAAGCGATGTTATTGCTGATATTGGGGCTGGTTCTGGATATCATGTTTTTAAAATGGCACCATTAGCTAAAAACGGTAAAGTGTATGCAGTTGATATACAACAGGAAATGATAAATGCAATTAAGGCAAACAGAAATTACACCGAACAAGGCAATGTAGAAACTGTTTTAGGTTCTGAAAAATCTGTTAATCTGCCAGAAAATACTTTGGATAAAGTACTTATGGTTGATGTATATCATGAATTCAGCTTTCCATATGAGATGCTGTTATCAATAAAAAAGGCACTTAAACCAAATGGTAAATTATTTTTAATTGAATATCGAGGCGAAGACAACACTGTTCCTATTAAAAGACTTCACAAAATGACGGAAAAACAAGCAGTAAAAGAACTAAAAGCTTCAGGGTTTAAATTAGAAAAGAATCTAGATAATTTACCTTGGCAACACTGTATGATTTTTGTGAAAGGCTAGTTTGAGCTAAATAACATGGAAATATACCATGAGAAAATGGCATATAGCACCTGCCAAAACAAAAAAGTGCCAAATAACATGATTAAATGGTAACCTCTCAAGTGCGTAGAATACAATACCTACTGTGTAAAATAGACCGCCAGAGAACAACCACAATAATCCGTTTGGACCTAAAGCATCTGATAAATTAGTAAAATCAAAAACAATTAGCCATCCCATAACAAGGTAAAGTGAGGTTGAAAACACTTCGAACTTTCCGGTAAAAAATAATTTTAAAACAACACCAAAAAGTGCAATACCCCATACTATCCAAAATAAAGTCCAACCCAATGAGCTAGTTAATAAAATGAGCAAAACAGGAGTGTATGTACCTGCAATGAGAAGATAAATACTTATGTGATCTACAATTCTAAAATAATGTTTTCGTTTCTCTCCCCTGACTGCGTGATAAAGTGTTGAGGCTAAAAAAAGTATAACTATGGATAGACCATAAACAACAACACTAAACAGGTGGAATGGTTTCTCTTTATCGACATCCCATATTAAAAGCAATAGTCCAATAACTCCAAAGGCTGCACCAATTGCATGAGACCAGGCATTGAGCAATTCTTCAAATTTAGTTTGAGCACGCATTTATTTCTCGGATTTCGGCTTTCCCCATTTATTTACGCAAGCATAAAAGTCAATTTCAAAAGCTGGTCGTTGGCGATCCAGTTGCTGGTTTTGAAAAGCGCGTTGTAAAATATCTTCAATTAGATAATCTTCTTTTTCCTTTAGTGGATTAAATTCTTTCTTCAATGATATATCAAAGATTTTGGCTGTGTTATTAAACCAAAAGGCACGCCAACCACTCCGTAATTCTTTAATCAAATCAAATGCAGTCGTACCTGTTTGACGATGAATCAGTTTAATTAATATCTGCCCTTCTGTTTTTGTAAGTTTTTTAAGTTCTTCAGAAAACTCATCTTCTATATACCTCTGGATTACCTTAGCATAGCGTTTTTTATCACGCTTTCGCTTCAATTTAGAAAGACGGTCCTGCAAAGATTCCAAACGGTCCGAAGCCAGTTTAGCATAAGGATATACTTTTAATGTTTTTCGTCTTAAGACTAAATATCTAATGCGTTCATCTCTATTTTTAAAATTTAATTCTGGCAACACCAAAACCTCATCCAAGTCAATTGCTGTTCTTGGAATTGAATCGCCTTCGATAATTATATACTCTACAACGGTTGTGTCCTGTTTTACGGGATCTACTTGCGACTGCAAAATAAAAGATGAAAATAAAAAAATGGATAAGATATATTTCATAAAAAAACGCCTGCCACGACCATTTTGAATGACATATTTGGGTGCCTTCAAAATTAAGAATTAATACTACCATAAACCCTAATTTCGTATTAATATTATTATTTTTAGGGAAAATTTTTTACACATGGCAAAAAAGCAATTATTGACAAAAAAATCTATGGATTTTTTGGAAAAGTATCTCAATAATGCATCTCCTACAGGTTACGAATGGGATGGGCAAAAAATATGGATGGATTACCTAAAACCATACGTCGATGACTTTATTACAGATACTTACGGAACAGCTGTTGCGGTCATAAATCCAAAGGCCAAATACAAAGTAGTCATAGAAGGTCATGCGGATGAAATTTCTTGGTATGTAAACTATATTTCAGACAACGGACTTTTATATGTAATAAGAAATGGAGGAAGCGACCACCAGATTGCCCCAAGTAAAATTGTTAATATTCATACCAAAAAAGGCATTGTAAAGGGTGTTTTCGGTTGGCCTGCCATACACACTAGAAATAGAGCAAAAGAGGAACCGCCAAAACCAGATAATATCTGTATAGACATTGGCGCCAAAGACAAAGCTGAAGTTGAAAAAATGGGTGTCCACGTTGGTTGCGTGATTACCTACCCGGACGAATTCCACATTCTTAACGGAGACAAATTTGTATGTCGTGCATTAGATAATAGAATGGGCGGTTTTATGATTGCTGAAGTAGCACGTTTACTTCATCAGAATAAAAAGAAATTACCGTTTGGATTATATATTACCAATTCCGTTCAAGAAGAAATAGGATTACGTGGTGCTGAAATGATTACTCAAACAATTAAGCCAAATGTAGCCATTGTGACAGATGTAACCCACGATACTACAACACCAATGATCGACCAGAAAAAGCAGGGTTATGCAGAAATAGGAAAAGGCCCAGTTATAGCTTATGCTCCTGCTGTACAGCAAAAACTTAGAGATCTTATCACAGATATTGCAGAAGAAAAGAAGATTCCATTTCAAAGAGCAGCTTTATCGAGGGCAACCGGAACAGATACCGACGCATTTGCTTATAGTAATGGTGGTGTAGCTTCTGCTTTGATATCATTACCGTTAAGATATATGCATACTACAGTAGAGATGGTACATAAAGAAGACGTCGAAAACGTTATTAGACTCATCTATGAGACCCTCATAAAAATAAAAACTGGAGAAACATTTAGTTATTTTGAATAAACGATAGGCCTCATGTATATGAGACTATTTTTTTATGGATGAATTTATAGATATTGTTTCAAAAACAGGAGATCCAACCGGAAAAGTAGCTTTAAAATCCGAAGCCCACAAAAATGGCTGGTACCATAATACGATTCACCTTTGGCTTTATACGCTAAATGGTCAAATTCTGTTGCAACAACGTTCTCATAAAAAGCTAATTTACCCCTTGCTTTGGGATGTTTCTGTCGCTGGTCATATTGATGCCGGAGAATCCTTTATTGAAGCTGCAATTAGGGAAGCAAAAGAAGAAATCGGTTTAGAATTAATTCCAAGTCACCTAAATAAAATTGGCGTAAAATTGCATAAATCATCTTACAATAATGGTGAGGTATTGGATTACGAATTTCACCAGGTATATATTGCGCAACTAACCACGGATATCGAAGAGTTAAAGCCTCAAGAGGATGAAGTTGAGGCGCTTAAATTGGTAAACTTTAATGAATTTGAGGAATTGCTCTCTAGAAGTGAGGAAAACAGCCATTTCGTATCAACGAACAAACCCTATTATAAATTTGTTATTAATGCCATCAAAGCAACATTGAGTTTATGAATTTAATAATGTTCGCTGTTGCGCCTGTTTTTATAATCCTCACATTCATTTATTATCAAGACAAGTATGAAAAAGAACCTATTAGATTACTGTTATTAAACTTTCTATTAGGTGCTGTTGTTAGCATTATTATTGTTACGGTGATTTACCTTTTTACAGGGCATTTTATTCCTATTACAGATAAATATAGCATTTGGGAACAGTTTATCCAGGCCTTTTTAGTGGTGGCACTTTCTGAAGAGTTTAGCAAATATGTTATTGTAAAGTATTTTGCCCAACCTCGTAAGGCATTTAACGAACCATTTGATGGCATTATTTATACCGTTATGGTTTCAATGGGATTTGCCTGCACCGAGAATGTCTTGTATGTTTTAGAAGGTGGTTATCTTACAGCTATTTTAAGAGCGTTTACAGCGGTCCCAGCACATGCAACATTTGGAATATTGATGGGTTATTATATCGGTAAAGCCAAGTTTTCTAAAAATCGTGTGCGTCTCAATATTACGGGATTATTTTTGGCGGTATTGTTTCATGGTTTGTATGATTTTTTTCTATTTATTAATTTTATTCCAGGAATCTCAATTGGTGCTTTTATATCACTAATCATAGCAATTATACTATCAAAAAAAGCCATTGAGAAACATCAGGATAATTCTAAATTTAAAGCCTAAAATATGTGCCTTTCAAAATATGATTTATTTCATGTTTTGGTCAACCTTTAATGAATAATTTAGCACCTCTAAAAACATAATTATGTACAAAGCAAAGGTTAATGCGTCCTACGATTTCGATGTGAACGAGGAGGCAGCAGAACAACTTGATGCTGTTGAAACTTCAACAAATCAATATCACATCCTTCATGATAATGCGTCCATAAAAGCGAAAATTTTAGATAGCAACTTCAACAATAAAAAGTATCTGATTAAAATAAATAACAATACATATGATGTTGCCATCAAGGATGTCTTAGACCAGCAAATTGACGCTTTGGGATTTGCTATTGGTACATCAAAAAAAGTCAACAATATAAAAGCACCAATGCCTGGTTTAATTTTAGAAATCAGTGTATCAGAAGGTAATGAAGTTAAAGAAGATGATCCTTTATTGATCTTAGAAGCCATGAAAATGGAAAATGTCATCAACTCACCACGCGAGGGCATCATAAAATCCATAAAAGTTAAACAAGGGGAAACCGTGGATAAAGATTCACTTTTAATCGAATTCGAATAACATGAAAAAAATTCTAGTAGCCAATCGTGGCGAAATTGCCATTCGTGTGATGCGCACTGCAAAACAAATGGGTATAAAAACAGTTGCTGTATATTCTGAAGTAGATAGACATGCACCACATGTAAAGTATGCAGGTGAGGCCGTATGCATAGGTCCTGCCCCATCAAGTCAGTCTTACTTGCGAGGTGACAAAATTATTGAAGTTGCCAAAGCATTAAATGTCGATGGAATACATCCAGGTTATGGATTCTTAAGTGAAAATGCAGATTTTGCAGAATTGTGCGAGGCTAATGGTATCACATTTATAGGACCACGTTCTAAAGCCATAAAAATGATGGGTGATAAATTAGCTGCCAAAGAAGCAGTTAAAGACTATAACATACCTATGGTTCCTGGCGTAGATCATGCGATAGAAGATCCAAAAGAAGCCGTTGAAGTTGCAAAGCATATTGGTTTCCCTATTCTTATTAAGGCCGCTGCAGGTGGTGGTGGAAAAGGAATGCGTATAGTTGAGAAAGAAAAAGATGTAGAAAGCCAAATGAAAAGAGCTATTAGTGAAGCTAAATCGGCTTTTGGGGATGGTTCTGTCTTTGTAGAAAAATATGTGACTTCTCCACGACACATCGAAATTCAGATCATGGCAGATATGCATGGTAATTACTTGCATTTTTTTGAGCGAGAATGTTCGATACAAAGGCGACACCAGAAAGTTGTGGAAGAGGCACCTTCCGCTATTTTAACACCGCAACTAAGAGATAAAATGGGACAGGCAGCCATAAATGTTGCACGATCTTGCGACTATGTAGGCGCTGGTACTGTAGAGTTCCTCATGGATGCAGACCATAACTTCTATTTTCTCGAAATGAACACACGTCTGCAAGTAGAACATCCTGTCACGGAGTGGATTTCAGGAGTTGATTTAGTAGAATTACAAATAAAGGTGGCTCGCGGTGAAGAGTTAACCATCAAACAAAAAAACCTCAAAATAAATGGTCATGCCTTAGAGCTTCGTGTATATGCAGAAGATCCTATGAACGACTTTTTACCAAGCGTCGGAAAACTAGAAGAATATAAATTACCTGAAGGTGATAATGTCCGTGTTGATAACGGTTTTGAAGAAGGGATGAATATCCCAATTTACTATGATCCTATGTTGTCAAAATTAATCACTTATGGCAAAACAAGAAGCGAGGCTATTGAATGGATGATTTATGCAATCGATAACTATAAAGTAAAAGGTGTACAAACTACCCTACCATTTGGTAGATTTGTTTGTAAACATGAAGCCTTTAGAAGTGGTAATTTTGATACGCATTTCGTTAAGAATTATTACTCACCTAGTATTGTAGAAGAGTCGGCCAAAATAGAAGCCGAAATAGCAGCAAAACTTGCATTGAAGCAATATTTAAAAGATCAAAAATTATTAAGACTACCTAACTAAGCTACTATGGATTCTAAAATAAAAACGTTAAACGAGAAAATTGCCCTATCTAAATTAGGTGGCGGTCAGAGTAGAATAGACAAGCAACACCAAAAGAAAAAATTAACCGCTAGAGAGCGTATTTCTTATCTCTTAGATGAAGGTTCCTTTGAAGAAATTGGCGCATTGGTAACACACAGAACAAAAGATTTTGGTATGGAAGACCAAAAATTTTATGGCGATGGTGTAGTAACTGGGTATGGCACAGTTAATAGCAGATTGGTTTATGTCTTTGCGCAGGATTTTACGGTTTTTGGTGGGTCACTTTCTGAAACACATGCAGAGAAAATCTGTAAAATAATGGATATGGCCGTTAATGTTGGAGCTCCTATTATTGGTTTAAACGACTCCGGTGGTGCACGTATTCAAGAAGGCGTACGTTCACTCGGTGGCTATGCAGATATTTTTTACAGAAATGTACAAGCCTCAGGTGTTATCCCACAGATTTCTGCTATTATGGGACCTTGCGCAGGCGGTGCGGTATATTCACCAGCTATGACGGATTTTACTATTATGGTACAAGATACCAGTTACATGTTTGTAACCGGACCAAATGTTGTTAAAACCGTAACAAATGAAGAAGTTACAAGCGAGGAATTAGGTGGTGCAAGCGTGCATTCTACAAAATCCGGTGTAGCACATAAGACCTCATCAAATGATGTAGAATGTTTAGAGGATGTAAAAAAATTATTGAGCTATTTACCTCAAAGCAATCGCGAAAAACCGCAAGATTTAAACTACGACATAAAAGAAGAAGTTAGAGAAGTTCTATCTGATATTGTTCCGGACAACCCAAATAAACCTTATGATATGCATCAGGTCATAGAAGGCATAATTGATAAAGACTCTTTCTACGAAATACATAAGGACTATGCAGAAAATATTATTGTAGGATTTGCAAGATTAGGTGGTAAATCTATTGGTATTGTAGCAAATCAACCCATGTTTTTGGCAGGAGTTCTTGGTGTTGATAGTTCTAAAAAAGGTGCGCGATTTGTACGATTCTGTGATTGTTTCAATATTCCTTTATTAGTTTTAGAAGATGTACCTGGTTTCTTACCAGGAACAGATCAAGAATGGAATGGTATTATCGTGAATGGTGCTAAACTACTCTATGCATTCAGTGAAGCCACCGTACCAAGGGTTACTGTAATTACAAGAAAGGCGTATGGTGGTGCATATGACGTGATGAATTCTAAGCATATTGGGGCAGATATGAACTTTGCATGGCCAAACGCTGAAATTGCCGTAATGGGTGCAAAAGGTGCTGCCGAAATTATTTTCAAACGTGAAATTACAAGTGCTGAAGATCCTGAGACAAAGTGGAAAGAAAAAGAAGCCGAATATGCTGAGCTTTTTGCAAATCCATACAGTGCTGCAGAACGTGGCTATATTGATGAGGTTATATTACCTAAAAATACAAGACGCAAGCTAATCAAAGCTTTTAGTATGCTAGAAAACAAAGAGGTTAACAAGCCTAAACGTAAGCACGGAAATATCCCGCTCTAATTAATTAACAACTATTATTTAAGGCCTTTTTAGATACGAAAGTCTAAAAGGCCTTTTTTGTTATGATTATTATAAACCTGTGACCTACACCTCATAATTAGCTTACTTTTGCACAATGCAAAACCAACAACGCTCACAATTTGAATTTGTAGTACTTATGGCTGCTTTAATGTCAATAGTTGCACTGTCTATTGATGCAGTATTACCGGCTCTTCCTCTAATTGGAGAGTATCTAAATGCTACAAGTCCTCTTGACAATCCTAAACTAATAACATCAATATTTTTAGGCCTAGGCATTGGTCAATTAATCTTTGGGCCTCTATCTGATAGTTTTGGAAGAAAACCGATTGTTTATGCAGGTTTCATTTTGTTTTTGGTGGCATCAATAGTCTGTATTACTACCAAGAACTTTGAAATGATGCTTTTTGGTCGTGTATTACAGGGTGTCGGTTTGGCATCACCACGAACCATGTGTATTGCTATGGTACGAGACTCGTATGAAGGTGATTATATGGCCAAAATATTATCTATAGTTGTAATGGTATTTATTTTAGTTCCGGTAATAGCACCTACACTTGGCCAGTTTTTGATGAATCGTTTTAGCTGGCAATTTATTTTTACTTTCACGCTATTATTTGGTGCACTGGTAATGCTATGGTTTTGGTTGCGACAGCCTGAAACCCTAAAGGAAAAATATCGAATTCCTTATAGATTAACCATTTTTACTACTGGTACAGCACAGTTTTTTAGTATTAAATCTGCAGTTGTTTACACTTTACTTTCAGGTTTTATTACGGGATCGTTTATGGTCTACCTGAGCACATCACAACAGATCTTCGAAAAACAATATAATCTCGCCGAGGAGTTTCCGCTAATATTTGCCAGCCTTGCAATTTCGGTTGGACTAGCGACGTTTATGAACAGTCAGGTCGTTGTAAGGTATGGTATGAGAACAATTGTACACATTGCTATGGTTAGCTTTGTACTAACATCCCTTGTTTTTTTACTTATGTTCTCAGGTGACAATAATCCCAGAATAGAAGTGTTGATTGGATTCTTTGCTATACAATTCTTTACAATAGGATTCTTATTTGGTAATCTCAGAGCACTTGCAATGGAACCCATGGGGCATATCGCAGGGATTGGCTCTGCTTTGAACGGGTTTATTTCAACAGTAATGGCAGTGCCAATTGCTAATCATATTGGAAGTTACGTAAAAGATTCTGTCCAACCCCTTTTTGTAGGTTTTCTGGTCTGTGGTACAATTTCGCTTCTGATATTTTATGCCAATAGTAATTGGGTTTCAAAATTGCTAAAGGCTAGCTAGAAAATCTCAAGACTTCCTTTACCTTCTCTAATAATAAGGGGAGGATCCTCTGAAAGATCAATTATAGTTGAAGCTTCATTGCCACCATAGCCTGCATCAATTACTAAATCTACACGTTTATCCCATTTTTCTAAAATCAATTCAGGATCAGTTGTATATTCTACAATATCATCATCATCCCTTATTGAAGTAGACACTAACGGGTTTCCCAATCCATTAACTATAGCTTGAGTTATTGAATTATCAGGCACCCTTATTCCAACTGTTTTTCGCTTTTTAAAGGGGTTTGGTAAGTTTTTTGATCCAGGTAGAATAAAAGTATATGGTCCTGGGAGTGCGCGCTTTAAAATTTTGAAGGTGGTATTATCTATTTGCTTAACATAATCACTGAGGTTGCTTAAATCTTCACAAATAAATGACAGGTTAGACTTCTCTAGCTTTATGCCTTTAATTTGGGCAATACGCTCAAGGGCTTTAATGTTGGTAATATCACACCCTAATCCATAAACCGTGTCGGTAGGGTAAATGACCAATCCGCCTTTTTTGAGCACATCAACTACCTTTTGGATTGCTTTAGGATTCGGATTATCGGGATATATTTTTATGAATTGGGCCATAAACTTAAGAACTAACCTCTTCGTTGTCTATTTTGATTGTAATTATCTGGTCTATTCCGAGCATCATTGCTACCACGTCTTCTAGGCATAATCTTTTCCTTTTCAGCTTTTTGATATTTAATCCATCGCTCATTCTGCTCTTCGCTTAGCAGTTTCTTTATCTGATTATTAAGATTTTGCTCATGGCCCCTAACCTGCTCTATAACAGGACTTAACTTGTCCCTAACCATGGTCATTGTCTCTCTTATTAGTTCTCTATTTTGGCTTGCCCTAGCCGTTTCCATATTTTGATTCACAACAATATCCAACCCCTCAAATAAATCTTTGTTGTCTGAGTTTATCTGATTGATCTTTTGGTTATAATTTTCGATTTTCGAAATAACACTAAGTGATACGGTATCCGATTTTTTAAGTTTCAGTTTCTTGAGCGCTTTCTTGGTGTCATATTCAAATATTCCTGCTAACTTGAGTGATTCAAACTTTGGGATTTCGCGCATACCTGTGTTTTGGTCTTGACCAAAATTAGCGCGTCTCATATTACCAGGGCGCTGTGCATTAATTAATGCAAATTGAAAAAATAGAACAATATAAATGAGCGTTTTCATAATTAAGCAAATAACATCTAATAAAGATAAGGATTATCCTATAATTTCAAGCTTAGCAAAACGTAATAGTAACTTTTTAGAACCGCCATTTTCAAATTTAATTTCGGCCTTGATATCTCCCCCAGCTCCTTCTATTTTAATAACCTCTCCCTTACCAAAACGTTGATGATTTACGATATTACCAACAGTAAGTTTTGTGTCAAAAAGATTACTGGCACCATTTGATTTGCTCAATGGCTTTAATTTTTTTGGTGTGCTAATCTCAAACCGCTCAGGTTTTTTCTTTTGTTCACGCTTCTGAAATTTTGGTGATTTCGGTTTTGCAAAACGAACCTTGTTAGGTTCAATATCTCCAAATATTGAAGCATCAAGCATTGGGTTAAAGCGCTGTTCTTTGAGCGGTGTGGTAATATTGATAAACTTGTCATCTATTTCTTCAATAAAACGACTTGGTTCTGCATCAATTAATTTTCCCCAACGGTATCGTGATAGTGTATACGTTAAATAGGCCTGTTTTTCTGCCCGTGTTAAGGCTACATAAAACAAGCGTCTTTCTTCTTCAAGTTCGCTACGTGTATTCATACTCATAGCACTTGGAAACAAATCTTCTTCCATGCCAACAATAAAAACATGAGGAAACTCAAGCCCCTTGGCCAAATGAATTGTCATTAAGGCTACGTGGTTGGGATCGCCTTTATCGCCATCTAAATCGGTAGCCAAGGCAACATCTTCTAAAAATTCAGCTAAGGAATCACCAGCATCGGCCAATTCAACCTGACCCTCAACAAAATCACGAATACCATTCAACAATTCTTGTACGTTCTCCATTCGGGTAACGCCTTCCGGCGTACCGTCCTTATTAAGTTCTTTGATTAATCCGCTTGTTTTTGCAACATGTTCGGCAAGATCAAAGGCATTTGCACTTTGGTTCATCACCTTGTAACTTTCAATAAGTATTACAAAATCCTTGAGTTTATTCTTAGTACCCCTATTTAAATTGATTGATACATTGTCGATATCCTTCATGATATCATAAATCGTCTTACCACTAGCATTGGCAGCAACAACCAACCGATCTAATGTAGTTTGGCCAATTCCCCTCGAAGGATAATTAATAATTCGTTTAAGCGCTTCCTCATCAGCATCGTTTAGTATAAGCCTTAAATAAGCTATAACATCCTTTATTTCTTTTCGTTGATAGAAAGACAATCCTCCGTAAATACGATAAGGAATATCGCGTTTTCGTAATGCATCCTCAATTGCACGCGACTGCGCATTTGTTCTGTAAAGCACCGCAAAATCACTATTTGGTAATTGCTGATTCATTTTGGTTTCCCAGATGGTACTAGCAACATAGCGTCCTTCATCTCCGTCAGTCATGGATCTATGCACAATAACCTTGTCTCCTTGTTCATTTGCCGTCCAGACTACCTTATCCAATTTGGTCTTGTTGTGCTCTATTACCGAGTTTGCAGCTCCAACTATCATTTTAGTAGAACGGTAATTTTGCTCTAATCTGTAAACACAGACATCATCATAGTCCTTCTGAAAATTAAGGATGTTATTAATGTTAGCACCTCGGAAAGCATAGATACTCTGAGCATCGTCTCCTACTACACAGATATTCTGGAAACGATCTGAAAGAGCTCTTACGATAAGGTATTGTGAATGATTGGTGTCTTGATACTCATCTACCAAAATATACCGGAATTTATTCTGATACTGTGCCAAGACATTAGGAAATCGTGTTAAAAGCTCATTAGTACGTAAGAGCAAATCATCAAAATCCATGGCCCCTGCTTTAAAGCAACGGTCTACATACGCTGCATAAATATCACCCATCCTCGGCCTGCGTGCCATTGCATCGGCCTCCATAAGCTCAGGATTATTGAAGTAAGCTTTAACAGTGATAAGACTATTTTTATAAGACGAAATTCTACTGTAAACCTGTTTGGTTTTATAGATATCCTTATCAAGACCCATTTCCTTTATGATCGACGCCAAAAGTTTTTGCGAATCTTGTGTATCGTAAATGGTAAAATTACTTGGAAACCCTAAATGGTGTCCTTCAAATCTTAATATCTTGGCAAATACAGAATGGAATGTTCCCATCCAGAGATTCTTAGCCTCACTTTCACCGACAATCTCGGCAATTCTACCTTTCATTTCTCTTGCGGCCTTATTTGTAAAAGTAAGCGCCAAAATATTGAATGCGTCAACACCTTGACTCATTAAATAAGCAATCCGGTAGGTCAATACCCTTGTTTTCCCAGAACCAGCTCCAGCAATAACAATCATAGGTCCTTCCTTTTGCAAAGTAGGCGCTAATTGAGCTTCATTTAATTGGTCTAAATACTTTTCCAAATGCCGATTTTTTCGATTTGTGAAAATACATATTGTATTAAGTAATTCCGCATGATTTACCTATTAATTATAAACAATATTTGAAAAGATTTTATAAGTAAATTTCAATATCTTTAGGCAAAATTATTATCTATGAAAATTGTATTCGGCTTTATTTTATCACTTCTTTTTGTTGCCCAAGCACAAAATTCAATTGCACTAGACATTACTGAAATCGAAGAAAAATTAATTGAATGGCGTCACGATTTTCATCAATATCCAGAATTGTCGAATCGCGAATTTAAAACTGCAGAAAAAATTGCAAAGCATTTAGAATCACTTGGCCTAGAAGTCCAAACAGGTATTGCAAAAACAGGTGTTGTAGGCATATTAAAAGGTGATAACCCTGGTAAGGTTGTCGCACTGAGAGCTGATATTGATGCATTACCAGTGACCGAACGAAATGACTTAGCATTTAAGTCTGAAGTTAGAACCACATTTTTAAATACGGAGACTGGAGTGATGCATGCTTGTGGGCACGATACTCATATTGCGATACTAATGGCCACAGCAGAAGTATTGTCAAAACATAAAGACAAAATAAATGGCACCATAAAGTTTATATTTCAACCGGCAGAGGAAGGGCCCCCTCCTGGCGAAGAAGGTGGCGCCAAATTAATGATTAAAGAAGGTGTTCTTGAGAACCCTAAGGTCGATGCGATATTTGGATTACATATAAATTCAGAAACTCCTGTTGGGACCATAAAATATAAAACAGGTGGTATAATGGCCGCAGTTGAACGTTTTGTAGTTAATGTGAAAGGTAAACAAACCCATGGCTCCCAACCCTGGTCTGGTGTAGATCCTGTATTAATTTCAGCGAAAATCATTGATGGTTTTCAAACCATAATTTCAAGAGAGTCAAATCTGACTAAAGCACCTGCTGTAATCACTGTTGGTAAAATAACCGCCGGCACACGATTTAATATTATCCCAGAATCTGTTGAATTAATCGGCACTGTAAGAACCTTAGATGCTGACATGCGTGAGCTTATTATTAAACGTATGGATGAAATGGCTCACGACATTGCCACGGCTTATGGTGGCGAGGCAGTTATAGATTGGCAAAATAACACTGTTGTAACCTACAATGATCCTGGTTTAACAACTCAAATTTTACCCTCGTTGTATCAGGTTGCAGGTGAGGAAAATGTACAATTGATGAAGGCAACAACTGGAGGTGAAGATTTTTCATACTTTCAAGAAGTAGTACCTGGTGTTTATTTCTTTTTAGGTGGTATGACTCCAGGCGAAACTGAAGCATTTCCACATCACACGCCCGATTTTAAAATCGACGACAGTGGTTTGCTTCTTGGCGTAAAGGCGTTTACTCAAATTACTTTAGACTATTTAAATAACAATTAAAAAAAGCGTTTTTAAAAATTTCAGAGAAATGAAAAATGTAAAAGAATGTCAGTGTCTTACTATTAATTAATTCAACAACTAAAAACATTTTTTTAAATGGATATAGATACAATAACTGAAATTACCCTCAATCTTCTTCCGGCAATACTCGTTGGTGCTATTGCCTATTATTTTTTTAAGAAACATATTGAAAATGAAAATAACAGAAGACGCTATATGCTTCAAAAAAGTATGCAGAGAGAGGCGTTCCCACTGAGGCTACAAGCTTATGAACGCATGGCACTTTTTCTTGAGCGTATCTCACCTTCAAAATTACTTACTAGAGTACATCCAAATAGCTCAAATAAAGGAGATTATGAAGCTTTACTTATAGCTACTATTGAACAAGAATTTGAGCATAATTTATCGCAACAAATCTATGTTAGTGACGAATGTTGGAATGTGATTAGAGGCGCTAAAAATGCTACAATTCAACTTATCAGAAAAGCCACAATGAACGAAAAAACAGATACTGCAAATAAGCTACGAGAAATAGCTTTAACCGATCTTATGGACAAACAAGCTCCAAGTAGTACCGCATTAGCGTTTATTAAAGAAGAGGTTGGTGAGATGTGGTAACTGCATTACTCAACATTTGATAAACTAGAGTGTTTCTGGGCTGCATAATCGAATCCTTGTTTCCACCAATTTTCCATAAGTCGCTTACTAAATATCAGGGAGTTTTCTGTTAAGGTTGTTGGCGTATAATATAAATTGAGCTTTACACCTCTGTTCTTTGCTGCCAATTTACCTATAACAATATCGTTTCTTTCTACTTGATTTAATAGATGCCCAAAAAGGCTAATCATTAGTGAGAAGGGATTTTTCCCAAGCACCTTTTGCCTATTTAAAGATTCAGCCTCTAAAACGATGGCATCAACCTCTGTTGCACCTCTCAATATAGCTTCCCTAATAGGAATAACACTTCCGAGACCACCATCTGCATACTCATGGCCATTAACAACGGCCAAAGACATAAACGGAATATAATTACAGGAAATCCATATCCAATTACAAAACTCTTCGTAAGAGCAGTCGTTAATTGACTTATACTCCACCCTATTCATAGACAAATTTGAAACGGTAACTACAACCTCATGCCGAATGCTCTTTATATGATTGTACTCTGCTTCGGTAAAGTTTTTTCGAATATTTCGTTTTAGGGCCTTACTTTCACCAAAGGTTCGTTTCAACCTTATAAATTGCCATAGCGAATTAATGAAATCAATAGAAACGTATTCCCTATCACCCTTTTTCCTTTGCACAAAAGGACTAATGCTAAAAATGTCTTGTTGTTGAACGTTGGTAAAAATAGAATAGAGCTTATCTATTTTGCCGACCGCAAGGTGAGGTACCAGAAGACTCCCTGTTGAAGTCCCCAAAAACATATCATAGTTGCGCCCTTCTTCTTGCATAAGGTATTGTGCTACACCGCCAGCGAATGCGCCTTTACTCCCTCCTCCTGATATAACTAGTGCTCGCATTAGTTCTTTTTTTCTTCTAGTTTAAGATCAAAATCCTTGGCAAACTTAATCATTCGCCAATTATGATGTGATTTTGCATTATCAAGATTTTGCTTACACAATTCATTGCAACCGCCTATTAATTTCAAATACTGAAACGCATTTATACGCAAATCTGCATTGTATTTCGCGCTGGTATATTCTGTAAGTTCCGCGTATAGTTCCTGGTTGCTTTCAGCATTGTAATAAGGTGTATTCAAATTCAAAACAATCCACAGCAGTCTTATATTCTTATCATTAAAACCGTGGATATTACGCGTTTTGGATAAATATTTTGCTCGATCTAAAGGAAAATTATTCCATAAATTATAAAGTGCACTTTCTACTGTTAAATAGGAAGCATCATCTAATAAGGATTCGTATTCATCCTTCAAATCCACAGGTATTTTAGTCAGGTACTGCGCGATGGCTTGCCTCACCTTTAAACTACTTTTAAATGTGTCTTTAGTCACCAATTCAGGTGCTTGGGAAATTACTTTGATTTTAGCTTCATCCGAAACACCATATTTAAGATATTCCTCGCACTTTGAGGATTTAACTTCACAATCTACCATAAGGTACTCTTGAATAAATGTAGAGCGCTCTTTTAGTAGGTCAATAGCGCTATAAGCAGGGAATTTTTCATTTGTAATCCAAGTATTTACAAATGAATCCAAATTCTTGTCATATAATGTTTCTACTTCAGTAATAAAATCTGATGATTTAACACTACCAAACGCATAATTGTTAAGGTAATTTTGCACTGCTTTTTTAAATATCTGATCACCGATTATAGAACGCAAAGCAACTAAAACCCAAGCACCGCGCTGATAAAACGTCAGACTACTAGCTTTTGGGTTTAATAACGACGTTCCTTGCCCAGCGATATCTTGTCGACCCAAATCTACTGCAGACTCATACAACTTAAAATGATAATAATCATCTCCAAAAATTTCCCGCTCAGCAAGTAAAGCATAATAAGTTGCGAAACCTTCCTGCAACCAATGATGTTCGCCAGATGTAGCCGTAACCAAGTTACCAAACCATTGATGCGCCAATTCGTGAGCATTTGCATTTATGTAGTTCTTATCATTAAAACCGATTTCATCAACTACAAATGCATCAGAAAAAATCGTAGCACCAGTATTTTCCATGCCAGCATACAGAAAATCGTGAACAGGTACCTGCTTGTAGTTCAGCCAAGGATAAGGGTAACCAATTTCTTTTTCCAGAAAGTCAAACATGCGCTTACTATAGCGATATGTTGACCCTACTTTTAGAGAATCCTCAGGATAATAATATAACTCTAATGGTATTCCACTTTCTGCAGTTTCTTTTTTTTTGCGGTACTTACCTATTGCAAGCGCTACAAGATAGCTTGACATGGGTTTGTTCATGCTAAATTTCCAATTCGCAGATCCATTGCTAAACGACGGACTTCCTAAAAGACTGCCATTAGAAATAACCTGATATCCTTCGGGTACCTCGAAATTAAATTCAAAGACCACTTTCTCGTTAACGTCATCAAAACTGGGCAACCAGTTGCTGGTATATTTTCCCTGCCCTTGCGTCCAGATATTCCAGTCTTCATTTCGCGTTAAGAAATACAATGCTTTTTTAGGTCTAGCCGAATAAGAGATACTAATTTTGTTGCCCTGAGATGGTTTAAAATCCTGACGGACTACTAAAATTTTGTTATTATAACTATACAAAACAGGTTTCTTGTTTAACAAAACGGAATCGACCTTTAGATGTTTCGCATCAATAAAAACAGAATCAACCGGCTTAACCACATCAAATTTGTAGGATATTGCGCCAGCAATTTCACTAGAGTCGGGCACAACTTTCAATATAGCAGAACCTGTTGTAAAATCGACATATTTAGATTGTTGTGCAAAGCATGCAACATAAAAAACCAAAATAAAGTATTTGATTGTGTGCTTCATGATTTGTATTTAAACAAGGATAACGCCAAAGTACGAATTTTAGTCATTTTCCTTCAAAATTGAGATTCCTTTTTATTGTCAAATTGAGTAATTTCGTGTTATGAGTGTCAATCTGCAAACACCAATAGATTACCTTAAGGGCGTTGGCCCTAATAGAGCGGATTTATTACGTTCAGAATTAGGAATACACACCTACCAGGATTTAATCAACCTCTTCCCTAATCGATACATTGACAGAACCAAATATTATAAAATCAATGAACTTCAGCATAACAGTGCTGAGGTACAGATTGTTGGAACGATTATTGGCTTCAGAGAAGTCGCACAGAAGCGAGGGAAACGGTTAGTTGCAGATTTTAAGGATGATACTGGTACAATGGAACTTGTTTGGTTTAGAGGGCAAAAATGGATCCGTGAAAGCCTAAAGACGGGCAAACCTTATGTAGCCTTTGGAAGAGTAAATTGGTACAATGGTAAATTTAGTATGCCACATCCAGAACTGGAATTGCAATCTGAACATGAAAAGAATCTTCGTTCTGCTATGCAAGCCATCTACCCATCAACGGAAAAGCTCACAAACAAGGGTATAACAAATCGCGTCATCACCAAAATAATGCAACAACTTTTCCTTGAAACAAATGGCAAATTTTCTGAAACATTGTCTAGCTCTATTTTAGGTGAATTAAAACTCGTTTCAAAATCTGATGCGCTATTTAATATTCATTTTCCAAAATCACAAACGCACCTAACGAGAGCACAATTTAGATTGAAATTTGAGGAACTGTTTTACATCCAGTTGCAATTAATTTTAAAAAATTTGATTCACAAATCAAAAATTAAAGGCTTCAAATTTGAAAAAGTAGGGCACTATTTTAACACCTTCTACACAGACCATTTACCCTTTGAATTAACCAATGCACAGAAACGTGTATTAAAAGAAATTAGAGCAGATTTTGGCAGCAATGCCCAAATGAACCGACTTTTACAGGGTGATGTAGGTTCAGGGAAGACCATAGTAGCTTTTATGTCAATGCTCATAGGGCTTGACAACGGTTTTCAATGTTGTTTAATGGCGCCGACTGAAATTTTGTCAGTCCAACACTATAGTGGATTAAGTGAATTATGTAACAAATTGAATATCAGTATTTCATTATTAACAGGATCAAGTAAAACTTCAGATAGAAAACTAATTCACGAAAATCTTGAAAATGGTAGTTTACAGATTCTTGTTGGGACTCATGCCCTATTAGAGGAAAAGGTAAAATTTAAAAATTTAGGGCTAGCAATTATAGACGAACAACATCGTTTTGGAGTAGCTCAAAGAAGCAAACTATGGAAGAAAAATGACTCGCCTCCGCATATTATGGTGATGACAGCAACTCCAATTCCGAGAACCTTGGCTATGTCTGTTTATGGTGATTTAGATATTTCTGTAATTGATGAATTACCAGCAGGACGAAAACCGATTAAAACAGTCCATCGATATGATAAAAACAGACTGAACGTATTTAAGTTCATGAAGGATGAAATTGCAAAAGGAAGACAAGTTTATGTGGTTTATCCTTTAATTCAGGAGAGCGAAAAAATGGATTACAAAGACTTAATGGATGGCTACGAAAGTATTTCGCGCGAATTTCCCCTTCCTCAGTATCAAATTTCCATAGTGCATGGAAAAATGAAAGCTAGTGACAAGGATTACGAAATGCAACGCTTTGCAAAAGGCGAAACCAATATAATGGTCGCAACTACGGTTATAGAGGTTGGCGTTAACGTACCCAATGCTTCAGTAATGGTTATTGAAAGTGCAGAACGTTTTGGATTATCACAACTGCATCAGCTTCGTGGTCGTGTTGGTCGTGGCGGAGAGCAGAGTTATTGTATTCTTATGACAAGTCATAAACTTAGTAATGACAGTAAAACAAGGCTCGAAACCATGGTTAGATCGAATGACGGGTTTGAAATTGCTGAGGTTGACTTGAAACTTCGAGGACCTGGAGATATTATGGGCACCCAGCAAAGCGGTATTTTAAATCTCAGAATTGCAGATCTTGTAAAAGATAAGGCTATTCTAGACCAGGCAAGGTTTATGGCAAAAAACACCCTAAAAATAGATCTAAGCTTAGCATTACCAGAAAATAGAGCCATTCTCAATACCTATCGTCAGATGGCAAAGTATAGAAATATTTGGAATTACATAAGCTAAATTAGGATTGGCTAAAATCCCCACCAAAAAAAATAAGTTTAAGATAATTGATAAAAAAAGGCCTAGCACCAACTAAAACCAGGCCTCCCAAAACATAAATAATCGTGTTTTGTTGATGAATATTTTTGAAGTTCCCACAAGCAAATAGAAAATTAGTATTAATTGTTGCAATACTATCTAAGAGAATTGTGAGTTTTTAACTCATTCTATATTAGTTTTTTAACGAGATCCTAATTTACTTTGATAACTAATTCAATAGTGTTAGTGACATGTTAATTATTTAGAGGTATTGTTAAATCGTTACATCTCTTAACCTAATCCTTCACAAATATGAGGCAACAGAATTTTAAAATAATTAACTTAGCCTAAGTTAACCAACAAAAATGCTCACTAGATTAGGTCAGAAATTCACTGATACCTTTACCAAATATATGCCTAGTGCATATGTGTTTGCATTAATACTTACACTTTTAACCGGTCTACTAGCACTAACATTTACAGAAAGTAAGCCTATAGTCGTTTTAGAAGGTTGGTACGAAGGCTTCTGGAAACTCTTGTCCTTCGGTATGCAGATTGTATTAATCATAATTACAGCATACTGCATTGCTGAATCCTCTCCTGTAAAGAATTCTATAGACAAACTGGCCACTTTGGTTAAAACTCCAACACAAGTTTATTTTATTGTCATAGCCTTAGGAGCATTACTTTCCTTGATAAGTTTTGGAATGGTCGTTGTCACCGCCATTTTAGGACGTGAACTGGCACTACGCATTAAAGGCATCCACTACCCTTTTTTAATAGCTTGTGTTTACTTTTCATTTAACGGTTGGGTTTGTGGTCTGTCAAGTTCAATTGCCTTATTGCTTAATACTGAAAATAACTTTTTAATCAAGGATGGAATATTAGACACAACCATATCAACAACTTTTAGCCTTGGCTCGAAACTTAATTTATTCATGATTTTTTTATTTGTTGTAATTGCACCCTTAATTATTTGGCTTTTAATACCTAAAGATTCAATAGGTAAAGAACTGTCTGACTTAAAAACAGAATCTATTGATGAAACCTCGTCTGTTAAAGATGAAGCATTATCTTATAAATTACCTTTCAAGGCAGTCTCAGACGCGCTTAACAATGCAGGATGGTTACAGCTCAGTGTGGCACTACTGGGTTTAATCTATATTGTTTATCATTTTTCGACTAAAGGATTTGACCTCAATTTCAACATCATGATTTTTATATTTTTGGTGTTAGGTTTGTTTCTTCATATTACACCAATGCGCTATAGTATTGCCATGAAGCGAGCAAGTAGCAATATTTCAGGAATTTTATTTCAGTATCCCTTTTATGCAGGGATTATGGGAATTATGATGGCTTCAGGATTAGGTACTAAAATTAGTGATGTATTGGCCTCAATTGCTACACCGAATTCTTATGCCTTTATCTCTTATCTCACAGGAGGTGTTGTAAATTTTGCCATACCATCCGCTGGTGGAGAATTTGCGGTGATTGGACCCAGTATTATCAATATGGTCAAAGATCTTGGCGTTGGATTTGCACAAACTGAGGTAAATGCCATGGTAGCCAGAGCCTCAATGTCCGTTGCATATGGCGAGAGCCTTAGCAATTTATTACAACCCTTCTTTTTGCTTATGGTATTTCCCGTTATGGGTAAAGGCATTAAAATACAAGCGCGCGATGTTGTAGGGTACTTATTTATTCCATTTTTAATTTTATTCATTATTCAATCCTTATTGGTAACCTACATGCCGTTGTAAAATTGCACCAGAGGCCCAATCTCCATATCTTAATTAAGTTCGTATAACTGACAGACATCATTTACTTTGTCACTTGCGTTTTTTACATTCCAACAAGTTTAAGGAAATGGTTCAAAATTTCTTGGCAATGAAAAGGTTAATTATAGTTTCGGTACTTTCAATTTTCATGTTCGTTTATTTAAACGCACAAGAAAATTCTAATGGAAAAACAATCACGTCTTTCTCGGAACTGAATGTTGGTATTGCCCAATTAACTTCTGAGTATGATGTTTTTCCTGGCGTCTCCTATCTCTGGGGTAAAACAGTAGTTGATGAAAATAACTTTATTGTTGAATACGAGGCGGGTTTTGCCCTTCCTACTATTATAACTGGTAAAGTTGGTATAGGCAAAAAATTCGACAATACCCATGTTATAGTGGGTTTAAGGCCATATCCATTTAACCTATACTTTCAAGCCAGTCTCATGAGCGGAAATAAGGGCTATTGGATTATGTCGGTAGAATATAATCCTGTGGGCAGTGATTCATTTATTTTCTTTGAATCACGCGCTTTGTTTAATATTGGGTATAGGTGGTATTTGAATAAATAAACAGGGTATTTTATGAACTTATTCAGCTAGAAGTTCTGCTATGAAATTTTCAAAATCTTTTTTAAACTCAATATACTTATCACCAGTACCTGGCCCATTAAAACCAGTTTGTATTTTGCGTACCTTCCCTTTCTTATCAACAAAAATTGATGTTGGATAGGACATCACATGATTTAGCATTGGCAATTTCTCTTGTAACTTTGCTTTACTACCTGTGCCGTATTGTGCTAAAATAATTGGGTATTCCATTCCAATACGTTCACGCAAACGGGCGATGTTGGCAAAGGCTTTTTCTGGTGTTTTAACAAATTCCACAGCCAAAGCTACAACCTCAAAACCTCTATCTTTATTGGCCTTATGAAACTCGGTGTAATACTTACTGCTATCTAAACAATTAGGACACCAAGTCCCCATTATTTGCACTAAGACTACTTTATTTTTAAAACGTTCATCCTCTAGAGATACTATATTTTGATTTTCATCAGGAAATGAAAACTCTAATTGATCGTAACCGTCATTTAAAAAAGTGAGGTCTTCAACCTTTGGCAACTCGTACATAGCATTTCGTTTTGCAACAAAAGGTTCTTTCCAGTGTTTACCAGAATAAAACTGACCATTTAAAGTAGAGTCGGTAACTTTTGCTATAAATAAAAAGGCGTGTGCACCATCAAAAGTTGATAACCTAAGACTATCACCATCTACTATGCCCTCTAAATATCTGTAGTCACCAGTGGTGGTTCTAAATGTTCCTTGTACCTTATTCCCCTGCTGTTTAAAACTACCCTTGGCAATATATTCCCCTTTTGTCCCCTTGCTAAAGACTGTTTCCCATATACCGGTGACATCTTCACTAGGCTTATTAATGGTATTAAAACGGGTATCATTATTAAACTCTGCCTTAAAAGGCGCAACACGTTTACGTGTTTTATTTATTAATTGACCTCTTAAATTAGCACCGTCAAATACAGCAGCGATATAACTATTAAATACAGGAGTTTTAATATATATTGAGTCGTTAACATAGGTGATTTCATCTACCTCTATGCGCTCTTCAGCATTACTTATTGTTAACGTACTATCCGAAGTAACCTCGAAAATAAACGGTAACGCCTCATTATCCTGAACTTCTATCACTGCTCGATATATGCCCGTCTGTAATCTTTGGTACTTTGTTTCGCTCTGACATGACACTATAAGTAAGGCCATGAATAAACCTAATACTTTTTGCATTTAAAAATCTTTTTTAGAAAGTTCGAAATAACAACAATTACCTAACATAAAAAAGGATAAGTCGAGCTGTTTTAAATTTCGGCCTCTAACTTTTAATACCATGCAACTATTTTTATCTTTGTGGCTTGATTAATTAAACCACATGAAGATATCATACAACTGGTTAAAACAGTTTATAAAGATAGATTGGCATGCCGAAAAAACAGGTGAGCTTCTCACTGACCTTGGATTAGAAATTGAAGGTATAGAAACATACGAGTCTATTAAGGGAGGCCTAGAAGGAATTGTTGTTGGAGAGGTGTTAACTTGCAAGCAACATCCTAATGCCGATCGTCTAAAAATCACAACTGTAGATATCGGTGGTGAAACACCTTTGCAAATTGTATGTGGTGCACCAAACGTTGCAAAAGGACAAAAAGTTCCAGTTGCTACTATTGGCACTACTCTTTATACTGCTGAAGGGGAAGCTTGGAAAATAAAAAAGGGCAAAATCCGTGGTGAGGAAAGTCACGGAATGATTTGTGCTGAAGATGAATTAGGATTGGGTGAATCCCATGATGGTATCATGGTTTTAGACAAACTTTTAAAGGTTGGCACAAAAGCATCAGAAGTTTTCAAAGTAGAAAACGACCAGGTTTTTGAAATTGGCCTAACACCTAACCGAGCTGATGCAATGAGCCATTACGGTGTAGCAAGAGATTTAAAAGCTGGATTGCTACAAAAAGAGGTTACTTTAGAATTGATTACACCATCAGTTAGTTCATATCATGTTGATGCGCGTTCGCTTAAAATTGATGTCGAAGTAAAAGATAAAGAGAAATGTCCCCGTTATTGTGGTGTCACTATTTCTGGTGTGAAAGTAGAACCTTCTCCAAGTTGGCTACAGCATAAATTAAAATCCATAGGCCTCTCTCCAATCAACAACATTGTTGATATAACTAATTATGTGCTACATGAACTAGGTCAACCTTTGCATGCCTTTGACGCACAAAAAATTGCAGGTAACAAAGTTGAAGTTAAAACCTGTAAAGCGGGCACAAAATTTACCACATTAGACGAAAATGTTAGGGAATTACATGAAGAAGATTTAATGATTTGCGATGCTGAAAAACCAATGTGTATTGCTGGTGTATTTGGTGGTATAGATTCAGGAGTAACAGAAAACACAAAGGATATCTTTTTGGAAAGTGCTTATTTCAATCCTGTTAGCATTCGTAAAACCGCAAAGCGTCACGGATTAAATACTGATGCCTCATTTCGCTTTGAACGTGGTATAGATCCTAATATTACAGAATACGCTCTTAAACGGGCTGCTTTATTAATAACAGATATAGCTGGAGGAGAAATTTCTAGTGACATATCGGATTCGTATCCAGTAAAAATCAAAGATTTTGAGGTAAGGTTAAGTTTCGATAATGCCAGGAAGTTAATAGGTGAAGAAATTCCGAGGGAAACCATTAAAAGTATTTTAACATCGTTGGATATAAAAGTAAACAATGTCACCGAAACAGGTTTGGGATTGACTGTACCTGCTTACCGCAACGATGTGCAACGTGAAGCCGATGTTATAGAGGAAATTCTAAGAGTATACGGTTATAATAATGTTGGTACTACAGAAAAACTAAATGCTTCAATTTCTAATTCAACACGTTTTGAAGATTACAAACTCCAGAATATAATTGGCAATCAACTGGTATCTCGAGGTTTCTTTGAAATTATGACCAACTCACTCACTACACCAAAATATGTGAATTTTAGTGAGTCCCTAAAAAAAGAGCACAATGTAGAAATACTCAATCCACTAAGCAACGACCTAGGAGTAATGCGTCAATCTCTATTGTTTTCAGGACTTGAGGCTGTAGCGCACAATATAAACAGAAAACGAGGTGACCTTAAATTATTTGAATTTGGTAAAACGTATCATCAGTATTCAGAAGATAGAGAAGAATACAAACACCTATCACTTTATGTAACAGGTAATAAAGTGATAGAACTCTGGAATTCTGCATCAAATCCAAGTGATTTTTTCTATTTAAAAGGTATTGTTGAAGCTATTTTGGAACGTCTTGGATTAACGCGCCTAAAATCTTCCCCTGCTAAATCTGATCTTTTAAGCGAAGGTTTATCATTCTCTTTTGGTAAGAAAAAAATGGTGGAATTTGGAGTGGTTAAAAAATCAGTATTGAAGAGCTTTGGTATTACGCAACATATTCTTTTTGCAGACTTTAATTGGGATAACGTTTTAGAAATGGCTAAACACGGCAGTATCACTTTTAAAGCTATACCAAAGTATCCAGAAGTTAGAAGAGATTTTGCGTTATTATTAGACAGTAATGTTTCCTTTGAAGACATTTATACTCTAGCAAAACAAACCGAAAAACAGTTGCTAAAGAATATAACCCTTTTTGATGTTTACGAAGGTAAAAATTTACCAAAAGGTAAAAAGAGTTATGCGGTTAGCTTTATCCTTCAGGATGAAAACAAAACACTCACTGATAAGCAGATTGATAAAATAATGTCGAAGCTTCAATCTAATTTTGAGACTAAATTAGGTGCAGAATTAAGGTAGATGGAAACATTAAGATAACAATTCCTGAAACTGGCTTTAGTCATGAGCGTTGTTTTTTTTGAATGCTTTAAACATTAATTTTTATTTAATAATTGCCACCTGAATATTTGTTAAATTTACACTTTAACTAATATTCAAAGAAATGGCAAATATTACATTAGGTGGAAATCCAATTCAAACAGTAGGTAATTTACCTCAAGCGGGAACAAAAGCTCCAGATTTTAAATTAACAGCTACAGATTTATCGGATAAAAGTTTATCTGATTTTGAAGGGTCAAGATTGGTTTTAAATATTTTTCCAAGCATAGACACCGGCACTTGCGCACAATCAGTTAGAACATTTAACGAAAAAGCAAGTGCATTAGAGAATACCAAAGTTTTGTGCATCTCAAAAGATTTACCTTTTGCAATGGCCCGTTTTTGCGGTGCTGAAGGTCTTGATAATGTTACAAACTTATCTGATTACAAAACAGGTGATTTTGGAAAGTCATATGGCCTAACTATTGCTAATAGTGCTTTGGAAACTTTACTTTCTAGGTGTATCGTAGTTATCGACACAGATGGTACTATATTACATACAGAGCAGGTTGGCGAAATTGCAGACGAACCAAATTATGAGGCAGCCTTAAATGCATTAAGCTAGTTCTGCCGCTAAATAATGCAAAACAAAGAATCCTTTATTGTTAACAGACTAAAAAGTGTAGGCTATGCCTTTAAGGGCATGCTCATACTTATTAAAACCGAGTCTAGTATTAAAATCCAGGTTTTTATTGCAATAATTGTTACGGTTGCAGGTTTTGTTTTTGGAATTTCTAAAACAGAATGGATGATACAAATTGGCATGATCGGTCTCGTAATGAGTATCGAAGGCATCAATACCGCAATTGAATACTTGGCCGATTTTGTACATCCGCAACATCATGAAAAAATTGGTTTAATTAAGGATATTGCTGCTGGTGCCGTTTTCATTGCATCTATAATTGCAGTGATTGTAGGTGGTTTTATATATCTTCCTAAATTTCTTTGATACCAAAACCGCTAGGATAAGCGTTACTTATTTGTATTTTTGATTTACCCTTATTTCAACATAGTTATTGCCTTGCAAATCAAACATTTTATAATATGGTTATTCTTTGTTTTTTCAACTTTAAGTCCTGAAAAAAAGGATCACTCTTTAAATGAAGCATTAATTCAGATTGATAAAGCATTTGTTTTAGGGAAATTTAATTACAAGACCGATACTAATTTTATCAAAGTAGATCCAAAATACTCATCTAAAGAGATTTATCTTAACATGGAAGTATATGAAGCCTTCATTGAAATGTATGACCATGCTGAGAAAGACGGTATTAGTCTTAAAATTATTTCAGGTACTCGAAATTTTAGTGAACAAAAAGCAATATGGGAACGCAAATGGGTAAAATACACCTATCTTGAGCCAAAAGAACGAGCAGAAAAGATATTGGAATACAGTTCTATGCCATCCACCTCTAGGCACCATTGGGGAACAGATTTGGATTTAAATAGTCTTAATAATTCGTATTTTAACGGCGGAAAAGGCAAAAGTGAGTATGAGTGGTTAAAGGCTAATGCAAATAATTTTGGATTTTATCAAGTTTATACTGAAAAATCAATAGGCAGAACAGGCTATAATCTAGAAAAATGGCATTGGTCCTTCCTGCCTTTAGCAAGTAAATATTTAGATTTTTACAATAAAAATATTGAATACTCAGATATTAGAGGATTTAAAGGAGATACACTGGCGTCAGAAATGAAGATGATACATAACTATGTAAATGGTTTATCAAAAAAAGTAAAGGGTTATAAAAGTGAATAAGGCTTTGAACCGTTCGGAAACTATATGGCTAAAAAAATATCTAAAAAAAATACTTCAAAAACAAAATCAAAGGTAACCCTAAAAAAACCATCTTTGAAACTTTCAAATCAGCAAAAGCTTGTTTATGGTAGCTTGCTTATAATAATAGGTGTTTTGCTTTTTATCTCTTTTTTGTCTTTCATTTTCACAGGCAAGGAGGACCAGAGTGTCTTATCTAATTTCCCTGAACGAACTGAAGCATATAAGAATTGGGCAAGCCAACTGGGTGCATGGGTTAGTGAACTTTTTATTTCAAGGGGATTCGGTATTCCTTCATTTATCTTTTCTGGATTGGTTTTTTTGTCTGGTGTATATGTTACCCTCAATCTTAAAAAAAGTCGCTTAACGAAACATTGGATTTGGGGAACATTAATTGCAATTTGGCTTTCAATCTTATTCGGCTTTTTTACACATAAATATGATTTTCTAGGCGGTACAATTGGTTTTGAGATCAATCAATTTCTTCAAGATTATATTGGTAAAATTGGAACAATTCTATTATTGCTGTTTGGCCTTATATCCTACTTAGCCATACGTTTCAAAGTTACGGGCGAGTCTATTGTTAGCCTATTTAGAAGTGCAAAACGAAATATTAATGAAGACCTTACCCTAGATAATGAAACAGTTACTGTAGCGGTAGATAACAGTCTAACTGAAGAAGCTGAGTCCATAAAATCTGCCTTTGAAATCAATTTGGAGCAATCAGAACCAACAATTTCTAAACATTCCAGTCCTAAATCCAGTTCTGAAGAAGTTAAAATTGAAGTCGAATCAACAAAAGAAAAAGAAGCAGAGACCTCCGAACTTAAAGTGGAGGTAGAGCACATTGCCGAGGAAAAGTCAGAAACTGATAATCTTTCGGATAAACTGGTTGAAGATTTTGGGCTGTTTGACCCGACTTTAGAATTGGGTAAGTATCAATTTCCACCCTTAGATCTTTTAAAGAAATACGATAATGAAGGTATCTCTATAGATCAAGAGGAATTAGAGGAAAATAAAAATAGAATTGTAGAAACCTTAAATAACTACAAAATAGGTATTAGTAGCATAAAGGCTACAATTGGGCCAACCGTTACCTTGTACGAAATTGTACCGGATGCAGGAATCAGAATTTCTAAAATCAAGAATTTGGAAGATGATATTGCACTTTCTCTATCGGCCCTTGGAATAAGGATTATTGCCCCAATTCCAGGTAAAGGAACCATCGGAATTGAAGTACCCAACAAAAAGGCTACTATCGTATCAATGCGAAGCGTAATAGCCTCACAAAAGTTTCAACAATCAAAAATGCAGTTACCTATCGCTTTTGGTAAAACTATAAGTAATGAGACTTTTGTGGTAGATTTAGCTAAAATGCCTCACCTATTGATGGCAGGTGCCACAGGTCAAGGTAAATCTGTAGGTCTAAATGCTGTACTAACCTCATTGCTTTATAAAAAACATCCCGCAGAAGTAAAATTTGTATTGGTCGATCCTAAAAAAGTTGAATTAACGCTTTTTAATAAAATTGAACGTCATTACCTAGCAAAACTTCCAGATAGTGAAGAAGCAATAATTACCGATAATACCAAAGTAATTAATACGCTTAACTCACTTTGTATAGAAATGGATAACCGCTACGAATTGCTTAAAAATGCATTTTGTAGAAACATTGCAGAATACAATGCTAAATTCAAAGCCAGAAAATTGAATCCAAATGATGGGCACCAATTTTTACCTTATATCGTTTTGGTTGTAGATGAGTTTGCAGATTTGATAATGACTGCTGGTAAAGAAGTTGAAACACCGATTGCGCGACTTGCACAACTTGCAAGAGCTATTGGTATTCATTTAATAATAGCCACACAAAGACCATCCGTAAATGTTATTACAGGTATTATTAAGGCTAATTTTCCTGCTCGTATTGCCTTTAGAGTCACTAGTAAAATTGATTCCAGAACTATATTAGACGGTTCTGGTGCGGATCAATTAATAGGCAGAGGGGATATGCTTTATACGCAAGGAAATGATTTAATTAGATTGCAATGTGCCTTTGTTGACACTCCCGAAGTTGAACGGATAACAGAATTTATTGGTTCACAAAAAGCATATCCTGATGCGCATCTTTTACCTGAATATGTCGGTGAAGAAGGTGGCACAAATCTTGATATAGATATTGAAGATAGAGATAAGCTTTTTCGAGAGGCAGCAGAAGTTATTGTTACAGCACAACAAGGATCGGCTTCATTGCTTCAACGTAAATTAAAACTGGGTTATAACAGGGCTGGAAGAATCATTGATCAGTTAGAAGCTGCGGGAATTGTAGGACCTTTTGAAGGAAGCAAGGCAAGGCAAGTTTTAGTGCCAGATTTAGTAGCTTTAGACCAACTATTAGAAAATGAAAATCAATAAAAACGTAGACATAAATAAAAAAATGAGAAAGTTAGTTTTTGTAGTTAGTTTAGTAATTGGATTTGCCGGATTAGCGCAGAATGACGCCAAAGCAGAGGCATTACTTAACGAAGTTAGCAACAAAATAAAAACTTATAAAAACATAAGTTTAGATTTTAAATATGAGCTTAATAACCTAAGTGAAAATATTAATCAAGAAACACGTGGTGATGTTGTTATAGAAGGTGACAAATACAAATTGAATATTTTAGGTATTACCCGTATTTATGATGGTGAGACCTTATATACAATTAGCCCTGAAGATGAGGAGGTAACCATTTCATCCGAGAATACTGAAGAAGAGGGCACCGTAACGCCTAGCAAAATGCTTTCCTTTTACGAAGAAGGTTATATTTTCAAAATGGATATCATTCAAAATGTAAAGGGAAGAAAAATACAATATGTAAAACTTAGTCCAATAGACACGAATTCTGAAATAAAACACATTCTTTTAGGAATTGATGCCACCACTAAACACATTTACAACTTAATTGAGAACGGGAAAAACGGTACAAAAACTACCCTAACCGTTAATTCTTTTAAAACGGACGAGCCTATCTCAAAAACCTTATTTACATTTGATGAGAGTAAATACAGTGATTACTTCATCAACAAAATAGATTAAGGTTAAAAATTAATTTGTGAAAATATTAGATAGGTACATACTTATCACTTTTCTTAAGACATTTTTTAGTGTCTTTGTCATATTTATGTTCATCTTTGTTCTACAAGGTGTCTGGTTGTATATATCAGAGTTAGCAGGAAAAGACTTGGATATTACCGTAACGGCAAAGTTTATTATTTACTACATGCCTAAACTTATACCATTGGTTGTACCGCTTACAGTACTTCTTACTTCTATAATGGTATTTGGAAATTTTGCAGAGAACTACGAGTTTGCCGCGATGAAATCTACCGGGATTTCACTCCAACGTGCCATGCGTAGTCTAAGTGTTTTTATTGTCATTTTAGGCGTTGCATGTTTCTTTTTTGCGAATAATGTTATTCCATGGGGCGAGTATCACTTCTATAATCTTAGAAAGAACATTGCAAAAGTTAAACCTGCCCTTGCTATAGCCGAAGGCCAATTCAATGAAATAGGTAATATTAATATTAAGGTTGATAAAAAAACAGGTGAACGTGGGCAATATTTAGAAGGGGTTATTATTCACGAAAAAAGCACTACAAGACAGGGCAATTACAAGGTTATTGTTTCTGAAAAAGGAGAATTAAAAAGTAGTCCAGATTCAAACATATTGCAGTTAGAGTTAATTAATGGCAACTATTATGAAGAAATAGTGAATAAAGACAGTCGTAAAAATGTAAATAAACCTCATGCCAGAAGTTACTTTGAAAACTATCTATTTAATGTTGACCTAGAAATTTTAAATACTGAGGATCTCGATGAAAAAAGCCAAAGTGACCGTGCTACAATGTTAGACATAAGCCAACTCACCAGACAAATTGATACCTTAGATCAACAACGTAAAAATGACTTAAAAGCGCTATCAAACACCCTGTACAATAGGACCACCTATTCCGCACTAAATCTAAATTTGGCAGAGGGCAAAAAAGACTCGCTTTATGTTGGTGACATATTAGACCTTTTCGATATACGTAATCAGCTACAAATTATTAATTTGGCTACGAATTCTGCAAATAGCACAACCCAAATCATTGAGTCTAACGAACGTAGTTTTGCAACCAATAAAATTTGGTATAACAAGCATATCACGGCACTTCATGATAAGTTTGTATTAGCTGTTGCCTGTGTGATTTTGTTTTTTGTGGGAGCACCACTAGGTGCATTAATCAGAAAAGGAGGATTGGGATTACCGATGGTTATTGCAATCGTTCTATTTTTGACCTATCACTTTTTTGGAATTTTTTCTATTAATAGTGCAGAAAAAGGAAGCTTAAATCCAGTTCTTGGCTCTTGGCTATCTACAGCAGTTATGTTACCATTGAGTATTTACTTGACAAGTAGAGCCACCAACGATAAAGGAGTATTCCAGTTTGATGCTGTAATTGTTCCTATTAAGCGCATGTTTACATCAAAAAGCCCAATTCAATTATCTGAAAGCGAAACAAAACAATACAATTATTTCAAAAAGTATTCGGTTCAGGAACTGGTAGCTGTTATTAAAAAACAAGGTGAATTTGATCTAGATAAAAAGCCGAAAGAAATTGCACTTCACAATCTATTGAACAGAAAAATTTCTCTGGAAGATTTAAGATCTTACCAACTTGAAATATCAGACGCTTTAATAACTGCCAAATCTATACTAAAAGATTTTAAAGACTACTCAAAAACGAGTATTGTTGGATATTCTATAGGTGGCATTTTATTGATCTTACATTTTGTGTTTAAAAATAATAAATTACCTGAACTAGCTGAAGCTTCAATAAGCCTAAGCATAATAGCATTTGTTTTCTTATTGATTTATTCGGTCGTCTCAGCAGTTATCTATTCAAAATTTTACAAAACCATTAGTGAGGAAAAAAAACGGATAAATCCTATTTGGTTTTTTGTTACCCTTCCAGTCTATCCATTAAAGTACATCTTCTTAAAAAACAGAATTGAACAACACTTCTATCTCAGCTGCATGCGAAACATAAAATAAGCGTATCTTTGCAGGGAAAAAAAATTGTCATGAGTACCAACATCGCCAACACTAAAACTAAGCTCAATACTATTGAGGAGGCTATTGAAGATATTCGTCAAGGTAAAATAATAATAGTTGTAGATGACGAAAATCGTGAGAATGAAGGGGATTTTTTGGCCGCAGCAGATATGGTTACGCCAGAGATGATAAATTTCATGGCGATGCATGGTAGAGGTCTAATATGTGCACCATTAACAGAACATAGATGTGAGGAATTACAGCTAAATATGATGGTTAGAAACAATACAGACCCTATGGAAACTGCATTTACAGTTTCAGTAGATCTGCGTGGTAATGGTGTAAGTACTGGTATTTCTGCCAACGACAGAGCTAAAACAATAAAAGCATTAGTAAATAAAGAGACAAAATCCTTTGAATTAGCAAGGCCTGGACATATTTTTCCGTTGGTAGCAAAAGAAGGTGGCGTTTTAAGACGAACAGGACATACAGAAGCTGCTATAGATTTTGCTAGATTGGCCGGTTTCTCGCCTGCAGGTGTCATTGTAGAAATAATGAATGAAGATGGTTCTATGGCGCGTCTTCCTCAACTCATGGAAGTTGCTCAGAAATTTGATTTAAAAATCGTTTCAATCGAAGATTTAGTCGCTTACCGTATGGAATACGATTCTTTGATTGAAAAAAGAGAAGATTTTGATATTGAAACTCGATTCGGAAAATTCAGATTACGCGCATATCTGCAAACCACGAACAACCAAATACATATTGCTCTAACAAAAGGTAATTGGAAATCTAATGAGCCGGTATTAACGCGTGTTAATGCAACCTTAGTTAATAATGACATTTTAGGAACCCTCACGAATAATGCCGATAAGAAATTAGACGACATGTTTAATGTTATAAACAATGAAGGCAAGGGAGCAATAATCTTCATAAATCAGCAAGCTGAATCTATGAATCTATTAACGCGACTTTCAATTCTAAAAGAAAGTCAAATTGAAGGTAAATTAGTGAAAGCTCCGAGTATTGGTATGGACAGCAAAGACTTTGGTATAGGAGCTCAAATTCTACACGACTTAAAAATTAGTAAGCTTAAGCTTATCTCAAATAGCTTACAAACCAAACGTGTAGGTATGATCGGTTATGGATTAGAAATTGTGGATTACGTCAATTACTAATGAATAAGCAACTTTTTTGTTACTGTTCTGTTTCCAGAATTTAGTTTAAGAATATAAATTCCGGAATTCAATGATTTTATGCTAAACCCTCGCACATCATTAGAGCCCTCTAAGACCAATTGACCTAAAGTATTATATAGAAATACACTATCCACATTTTCTACAGATACTATACTTATGTAATTTGAAGCCGGATTAGGATAAACACTAAACTTACTGGCAAAATTCTCATCTATACTTAATCCTATATTTTGATAAACTCTTACGTAATCAATAACCATACTACTTTCAACAAAATTTGATGCTATCCCACCTGATGCTCCACCCATAGCAATATTTAAGATTAAATACTGGTCCTCGTCAAAAGGCCAAGTATTGGCATCTTTAACCGAAGGATTATAAGTGTAAAACCCGACACCATCAATCAAAAAAGTAATTTGATCCGGTGACCAATTCATAGAATACACATGAAAATTGTTGGCAACATCATTCAATATATAAGATTGAAAATTCTCGGTAGCTCCAAAACTTGAGGGTGTGTGTATAGCACTACTTACATGATTAGTTTCACCTAAGCCATGCTCCATAATATCTAATTCGCCACAAGCTGGCCATGATGTAGTTCCAAAACCTTGGGTTTGCCAATAAGCGCCAGACTCATTAATGTTCTTGCCAAGTGTCCATATGGCTGGCCAAGTACCATCACCTTCAGGTAATTTAGCCCTTACATCTACTCTACCGTAAGTAAAAGCAAATTTAGAATTTAGCCGTGCCGACGTATAATTAAGTGTTATGCCATCTTGGTTATAGCTCTCTGCTTTAGCAACAATGTTTAAATGCCCGTCTTCAATAAAGGAATTATCTAATCTATCCGTATAATGTTGCTCCTCGTCGTTAAACCAACGACCACCATTTGGTCCTACGGTTTGGTGATACCATTTTGTATTATCTATTGCTTCTAGTGAAGTGCTATCGAATTCATCAGACCATACCAAATCACTGTATATAACATCAAGCTCATGTGGATTTGACTCTTCAGCTCCATTGTTTACATCATCTATTAAATAAGTACCAGAAATATTTGCACTTCCATCAATAAAAATAACTAATCTAGAATAAGTCCCAACAGCATTAACTGGTGTACCAACACCACTAACAGTGGCATTAGAAAAATCAAACTCAATATCGTAGTCCCAACCTGAACCAGCAGAAGATTGCCAGACCTCAACATCAGGACCTGTACCATTTTCTAATTTCATTAAGATATTATGTGAATTGGTATCGTATTGATAAAATGATAGTGTAAGCAGTTGGTTTTCGCTTAAATTAATAGGTTGGGATAAATCTATAAAAAAGCCTTGCCAGGGATCGCTCCCGTCATTATTAAACTGACCAACATCATTATTAGCATTTGTAGGATCTACATTAAAAGCAAAACTGCTACCAGCAAATGTTGTAAAGGCATCTTGGCTGTCGGAAAAATTAATTGGCGTTTGTTGCCCATAAGAGAACATAAAAAAACCAAAAAAAGATACTGCAATTCTTAAAATGTAATTCATAGTCTAATTTTGGTCTAATTTATTAAAAACAAAACGCAAAGTTGATTTGATAAACTATACTTTACGAGGAGTCTACGCAAATACTGATTTAATGATAGCTCCCATTTTATTTGCTCTTTCAATTACCTCCTTTTCAGACCAAGATAGCTTAATCAAGCAAGATATATTTCGTGCTATATATGCATCTGATTGTTCAAATACTTTTGATTCAAGATATTTAAGCCCTTCTCTAACTTCTTTTGAGATAGGAAACAATGATTTTAACTCCTTCAAATGGTCCCACTTTCTTATATAGTGCCAATTATTATCAAAATAGTGAAAACAGGCGTCTATACCATTTTGCTTAAATGCCTCTGAAACCTTTCTAGCATCTTCAAGATTTGGCAAATAAAAATTTAAAAATGCATAACTTTCTTCGCCACCCTCTGGTACTCTTCTAAAGGTAATGTTAGGTAACTTTGCCAGTTCATTTCTTATTATGGTGTAATTCTTTTTTTGGATAGCAATAAACTCTTGTAAACGTCTTACTTGAGCCAGTCCTACGGCTGCATTTAATTCTGAAATTCGAAAATTATAGCCAAGAAAAGGGTGTGTCTCCGCGCCTCTATCGTTTCCAGAATGATCATGACCATGATCACTGTAATGATCTGCATGTTTGTAATACTCAGAATTATTTGTAACCACTGCTCCACCTTCGCCACAGGTAATTGTCTTTACAAAGTCAAATGAAAAACATCCAACATCTGCAATACTTCCAAGTGGTTTACCCTTGTACTTTCCTCCAATAGCTTGGCAGGCATCTTCAACAAATATTAAATCATGTTTGTCACAAATAGCTTTTAAACTATCCATATCACCCATACTACCGCACATCTGAACAACCATTACCGCTTTAGTCTTGGAGGTGATTGCATTTTCGACTGCTTGAGGGTCCAAGGTTAGTGTATCATCTATATCTACCAAGACTGGTATTGCACCCAACATCATTATAGCTTCAAAACTTGCTACAAATGTGAAGGTTGGCATAATTACCTCATCACCCGCACCTACTCCTGCTGATGCTAATGCAACCGAAACAGCAGCTGTTCCTGAAGATACAAGTTGGACATGCTTAATTTGAAATGCTTTGGTCAATTCTGCTTCTAATTCTTTTGCCTTCCAATGGCCCTTTCGCATACCATCAAAACCATAGCGCATTAAGACACCATTATCTAAGACATCACTTACTTCTTTGCGTTCTAAATCACTAAATAATTCAAATCCTGGCATAATGTGGACACGTTGTTTAATTAAGTCTCAGGCAAATATAAGTTAATACTTATGGTTTTGCGATGAAGTTTTTATAATTCCAAAATGGTATTTGCAATTGGTTTTCTGACCTTTTTGAGTGTTGCGAACATATCATCTTTTGAGCGGTATCCTACTGGCAATAATAGCACAGATCTTAGACCATATTCTTGCAAATTCAAGACCTTATCCAATTTTTCAGGAATAAAGCCCTCCATAGGGCAACTATCAATTTCTTCAACTGCACAAACCGTCATTAGATTACCTAAGGCAATATAGGCTTGTTTAGAAGCCCAATCTAACTTTTTAGATTCGGGCATAGATTCAATTGTTGATTTAAGCTGTTTCTTGAAAGGATCTAATATCTCGTCTGGTGTATTACGAATAGATTTAATTGTTTGATAATGTTCTTCGACATCATGTGCATCAATTTCACTTTGGATACATAAGACCAGTAAGTGTGATGCATCTACTACTTGTCGCTGACCATAAGCTACAGAAACTAAATTTTCTCTAATCTCCTTATTACTAACAATCACCATCTTTAACGTCTGGAGACCATAAGATAAAGCCGTAAGGTTAAAAGCTTCCTTTAGTGTATTAATTTGATTATCTGATAATTGTCTTGAGGAATCAAATTTTTTAGTGGCATAACGCCAATTTAATTTTTCTATAATAGACATCGCTCGTTATTTTTTGCAAAGATACGGACAACCTGCTAAAAATGTATCTTAATTTGCTAACTGCTTTGCCTCTTTTTTTTGTTCTCGTTCCAATTTTTTGAAATAACCTCTGAATAAAAAGTTATGCTTAAGCGCCTCCATGTTTTCATTGAACTTTGCAGTGCCTTCATCGATATTCTTTAATGTAGATTTTAGACCATTTACAAGAGATGTGTCCTTAACTAAATAATTGTAAGCCCCTTGACTTTCTTTGGTTTCTGCGATTAATTCATTTGTCTGTGCAATGACTTTTTCTATTTCTAAGCTCGAGTTTTCTAAATTAACAACTACATTTTTAAGTCTTTCTCCAGAAATAGTGTCATTCATAATCATACCCAAAACACTATCATCATTAGTTTTTAGTGATGCAATGATATCTTTGAGCTCATCGATTGTTTGTGACGCATGATAACTAGCTGTTTTAAGGTTCTTTACTGAAGATTTCAAATCTTGCGCCATCACAGTATCATTTAGCAATAAACCAACAGTACCTTTGCCATTGAGCATGGCAGAAGTGACATCTAATAAATCTGCTGTTAATATGGCGGCATTTTCAGAACCAACGCTTAATGTGCTTAGAATATCGTCAGCTCCAATTTTGCTGAAAGACTCAATAATGTCACCGTCATTAATTAACTCAGATTCTCCCCTACCCGGAACAATATTAACAATCATGTTGCCTACTAGGCCGTCCGAGCCAATAGTGGCAATAGCATTCTTCTTTATATGGGCAATAATGCCTTCTTGAATATTCATATCAACCCTAATGGTAGAGTCGTTTAACATATTTATATCTCTAACAGTGCCAATATTTATTCCGGAATACCTGACATTATTACCTCGCTGAAGTCCATTAACATTCTGAAAATATGAGCTTATTGTATATGTTTTATCAAACATATTTTGTCGCTGACCAATTAGATATACAGCCACAACAAAAATGATGGTTCCAAATATTACAAATAACCCAAGTTTTACCTTTTGTGTGTTTGTACGTTTCATAACTAATGTTTAAAAAATGCTTTTATTTTTGGGTCTTCGTTAGACGCCAGTTCCTCAAATGTGCCTGTTGCATAATCTATACCATCAATAAGCAATATCATTCTATCTGAAATTGCCCTTGCACAATCAACATCATGTGTTATTATAAGTGATGATGTTTTATACTTTTTCTGTATGTCTTGCATTAATAAAATTATCTCTTTAGCCGTGATTGGGTCCAAGCCACTCGTTGGCTCATCGTATAGAATTATCTTTGGTCGTAAAATAAGCGTTCTGGCTAATGCTATTCTGCGCTTCATACCACCAGACAATTCGGAGGGCATTAAATCTATTGCATTTAATAAACCAACATTTTCTAATGCCTCAGAAACTAATGCTTCCGTATCTATGTTGTCATCAAACTTATCCTTATGCCTTCTTAAAGGGAACTCTAGATTCTCTCTTACAGTCATAGAATCATAAAGTGCACTACCTTGAAATAAAAATCCGATATCTGCGCGCAAAATATCCAATGCCCTCTGATCTAGTCCTGTTATGTCTTTATTCATAACCCGAATTAAACCACTATCAGCTTCTAGCAAACCAACAAGACATTTTATCATTACAGATTTACCAGATCCAGATTTACCCATAATAACAAGGTTTTCGCCCTGATATAAGTTCATATTAAATCCTTTAAGCACATGATTATCTCCAAAGCTCTTTTTTAAATCTTTGATATGAAGTACAATTTCTTGATTTGATATTTGTAAATCTTTTCTCATAAATCATAAAAAATATCGGTTACAAATACCGCTATAAAATCAATTACAAAGAGCAAAAGTGAGGTTAAAACCACCGCAGAGTTTGCTGCCTTACCAACACCTTCAGTTCCTTTTTTACAATTATAGCCTTTATAACAACCTACGATTCCGATGGCTAGTCCAAAAAAGAAAGATTTGATTGTGGCTGGAATAATATCGCCAAACTCAAGAGCATCAAATACCTTATTAAAATACAACATAAATGACACATCCCCTTTTAAGTTTTCTACCAAATAAGAACCAAATAGCGCAATTGCATCTCCAAAAAGTACCAATAATGGCAACATTAAAGTAACGGCAAGCACTCTGGTAACTACCAAATACTTAAACGGATTTGTACCAGAGACTTCCATTGCATCAATCTGCTCAGTAACGCGCATTGAACCTAATTCTGCGCCAATGCCAGATCCTATTCTACCTGCACAAACCAATGCCGTTATAATTGGACCTATTTCCCGTACAATGGATATTCCGACCATAGAGGGCATCCAGGATTCAGCTCCAAACTCCATCAACGTTGGTCTTGTTTGAAGTGTTAAAACCAAGCCTATTATAAACCCAGTAATTCCCACTAATAATAACGATTTATTACCCATTTGATAGCACTGTCGCAACAGTTCTTTCACTTCAAAAGGTCGTTTAGCCACCTCGCTAAAAAATCGAGAGGTAAACGTGGCAATATCACCTGTTTCAATAAGGAATTTTAAAATACGTGATTTTATATTTTGCAAACCTTTCATGCTTTGGCATATGACTCAAAAGTATTGCATATTAGAGGTTCTTAAAATGACTACGGTCACTTGCTTTCTACTATTTAATAAGGCTGCCACCTATTTATTTTTAATAACTATGGAATAAAAAAAGTACTCTTCATTATTACCATAGGCTAATAAACTGATAAGCATCATTGTAATTTTTTCCCAAAATATAGACCTTTAAAATCATCACAAATACTTAGTAAAATGAAAACGAATGAAGAAATTAACTTTGTAGATAAAGTAATTAATGCACTTAGAAAGACAGCAGTTGAGCTTGAGGAATTTCAAGTTCAAGCAGCGTTAGGCAAAGCAGATGCAAAGGATAAATATGAAGATATAAAAAAGAAATTCAATCTTTTTATTCACGATAGCGAATACAAAATCAAAGGTATAAAGGAAAGAATTGAAGAAGTTAATACCATGTTTGATCAATTACGGGTGCAATTGGCTTTAGGCAAAGCTGAATCATTAGATGCCTATAAGAAACAGAAAAAGGAATTACTCGCCAAATTGCATGAAATTGAAAGTAAAATAAGAACTAACGAAACATTAAATCATATTTATGGTTTAGCACTCATTGAAATCGAAAAATTTAAAATTCAACTAGAAATCTTAGAACAGAAATACAGCACTGAAAAGGTCAAAGCAAAAGAAACATTTGAAAAAGGCAAGCAGGATTTTAATTCTTTTATTGAACATTTTAAAGGGAAATATGGAACCAAAAAAGAAGTAACTCAATTTGAACATTTCCAAAACGAAATTTCAGAAGCTTTTGATCATTTTAAGAAAGCATTTGCTAAACCCGTCTAAGACAAAGAAAGCACAGTATAAAAACTGTGCTTTTTTTAGATATCGTAGTCTCCCTTACTGATATTTAGCACCATTCCTGCGCCTAACATAACAGCAAGAGCAAAACTTGTCATACCAAGTACAGAGATTCCTTTCCATAAAGGAGTGATTTCAAAAATTATAAAAAGTGAAGCACCTACTATTAGAGTTACCATAATAAATGCAGCTATGAGTTGTTTGGTTATGCGTTGCAAGGTATGTATCATGGGGTCTATTCCTTTGTGCTTTAACTCTACCTTTACTTCCCCTGAATTTATTTTACGGATTGCATTTTTTAAATCTGCGGGAAACTCTTCCAAATAGTTTGCAAATTCGACAACTGAATTTGCCACTTTCTTACCCATTAAAATTGGATTATAAATCTTTGCGGCACTTTTACGCAGATAGGGTTTAACAATTTCAAATTGTTCTAATTCCGGGTGTAGCTTATTAATGACACCTTCTAATGTAACAAGTGAACGTGCAAATAAGAAAAAATAAGTGGGTACCTTGAGACCGTGCTCCATTATTATATCTTTTAATTCAAGTAAGATCGTACTAAGTTCGTTTTCGTGGGTTTCACGAACGTAGTATTTTTCTACAAATTCATTAATATCATATTCAAGCCTGCGCAAGTCTTCAATTGGTGCATTATTTGACAATTGTTGCAAAGCTTGAATAATACGCTTAACATCTTTTTCTGTAATTGCTAAAAAAAGTCTACCAAAAGTAGCTATATCTCTTGGGAGCATACTACCCATCATTCCAAAATCCAAATAGCAAATATGTCCGTTAGGTAACACAAAAAGATTACCAGGGTGAGGATCTGCATGGAAGAAACCATATTCAAAAATCTGTTTAAAATAACTTACAGACAATCTGTTGGCCAGAATTTTAGGGTCAAATTCTTTGTCTTTTAATTTTTGGATTTCGTGAATTTTTATTCCAGAAATATATTCTAAAGCTAAAACTTTTGATGTTGTAAACTCTTGGTATACTTTTGGCGCATGTGCAAATTGGTCTAAAGAAGTATCTGCCTCTAAATTATTGTAAAAACGCTGCACATTGATAGACTCGTTAATAAAATCAATTTCTTTTGTAATTGAATCTTCAAAATTGCGAACTAATCCAACTGGATCAAAACTCCTGAGCGATGGCATACGACGTTCGAGGACATCTGCAATTTTATACATCACCTTAATATCTTCTTGAATAATATCATGAATTCCTGATCGCTGAATTTTAAGGGCAACTCTTTTACCAGAATGTAAGGTTACTTTATGCACCTGTGCCATGGATGCTGATGCAAATGGCTTTGGATCAAACCATGCAAAGAGATTATTCACATCGTCATCTAACTCGGTTTCTACAACTCTTCTAGCCTCCTCTTCGGACATTGGAGGCACACAATCCTGAAGCTTTTCTAATTCATAAGTTAACTCTATTGGAACTAGGTCTGGGCGATTACTTAGAATCTGACCGAACTTTACAAATGTTGGTCCAAGCTCTTCACAAACCAATCTCATTTTTGCCCATTTACTGTAGGCCATAGCATGTTTACGTGAGGCTTTTGGGACAAGTTTACGCAATAGCGCATACTTATTGCTTTCTTCGAGATACTGAACCAAATCCTCAAAACCATATTTGAGTAACACTTTAAGGATCTCATTATATCTAGAAAGTGATTTAAAATTTTTACCTAATCCAGAAAAAATACTCATGCTATTCTTTTTCCAAATGATTAATACGCGCTTCAAGTAACGCCACTGTAGCATCCAGATCTTCGAGTTTTTCATTTAGTGACTTAATCTCATCTAGGTGAGCTACATTTATTTTTTTATAGAAGGCAACTACTTGTTTTTCAATCTTTTCGTTTAGTTGATCTTTTAGTTCTTGGGTCTTAGCAATTATATGTTCAAAAAACTCCATTTCATTGCCATTTTCATCAAGTTTGCGCTCTGCCATGAACTTGTTTAAATTTTCTTTACCTTTCTCTGACATATCACTAAGCTTGTCTAAAAGATGTGCATCTCTTGCCATAACATACAAGCTTGAACTCAAGGTTAGCAACTCTATAATTGTCTTAGTTTTCATGATTATAATTCTGATATATGCTTTCTTAAATGTATCGATTAAGCCACACCTCTAAAATGATTAAAATCATTTAAAATGAATTATATAAGTACTACTTTTAAAGTGTAATAAATTAAAATCACAGCCATGAAAACCCGCAATATCAAAGAAATTATGACCAAAAATGTGGTGTGTATTACTCCAGACCAGTTCCTCATAGATGTTAAACATATTTATGAAAAAAAAGACTTTCACCACCACATACCAGTTGTTGAAAACAACAAACTTGTAGGCATGGTTAGCCTTGTAGATTTTATGTACCATATTTCTGGTGCTGGGCTCAGCGACAACCATGAGGTGTATAAAACCTTGAAAGTAAAAGATATAATGTCTCCAAATCCATATTCGGTTAATACAAAAGCCACAATTAAAGATGTTGCATCCGTTTTAAAAGAGGGTAGATTTAGAGCTATACCAGTTTTAGAAGACAATAAGGTTGTAGGTATTGTATCTACTGCAGATATTATACAACACTTTTTGGAAATGGCCGAATCTGAGTAAAATTTAATATAAAGTCAACAACAAATTGGAAGTTAATCATTTCAGTTTTTGATTAGCTCATTTTCAGATGTCATTTGTTTTTCCCACTGGTTTAAATTGTAAATGGTAGTCTCTGCGATATTGGTTAAAGCCTCATGAGTTAAATAGGCATGATGCCCAGTAATAAGAACATTCGGATAGGCATTAAGTTGCATAAGCATTACATCGTCCGGTATCTCGTTAGATCGGTCTTTAAAAAAGATACCTCTTTCGTTTTCAAATACATCTATACCAAGTGCACCTATATTACCTTTCTTCAGCGCTTCAATTATATCTTCAGTTTTAATTACAGCTCCTCTGGCTGTGTTAATGATAATCACATTTGGCTTCATTAACGAAATAAGGTCTTCATCTATCAAATAATATGTGTCTGAATTTAATGGTACATGAATACTAATAATATCTGACAGTTCACAAAGCTCGGTCAACGAAGTATACCGGAGGTCATAGTCTTCAACCAAACGTTGATCCTCATCAATATCATAACCTATTAATTTGCACCCAAAACCATTAAAAATCTTTGCCGTTACGGAGCCTATTCTACCAGTACCTATAATGCCTACTGTTTTGTTATTGAGGTCTATGCCAACTAAATTGTCTAAATTAAAGTTATAAGCTTTAACTCTATTATTAGATTCTATCAATCTTCTATTTAAAGCTAACAATAAGCTGATGGCATGCTCTGCAATAGCATATGGGGAATAAGCTGGCACGTTAGCTACCTTTATACCTAATCTAGATGCAGCTTTTAAATTAACATTGTCATGCCCCACAGAACGTAATGCAATGTACTTAACACCAAACTCTTTAAGTTTCTCTATAGTAATAAAACAGGCTTCATCTGCAGAGAAAATAGATATTGCATCGTAGCCAATTGCTTGAACTGCAGATTTAGAATTCAATAAATCCTCAATAAATTTTATTTGATGTCTATTACCATTGGCTTTCTCTAGGTAGGGAATTTCAAAAGCTTTTGCACTATAAACAAGAACTTTCATTTTGTAATTGTTTGAAATAATTATTTAAAACTAGGGATATTATGGTAGTACTGAAATGATTTTGCTCACTTTAGTAATTGATAAAACACTAAATGGCAATTCATGCTATATTGAATACTAATTTGCCATTTCTTTTTCATAAATTAACTTTCTAAATGTTAACAGGTTACGATGACACACGAATTGGCAAATATTTTTCAAAAAGCACGCATTAATGACCAATTAGGAATTAAATGCGTATTAGCAACCGTTGTACATTTGGAAGGCTCTTCATATAGAAAGCCTGGAGTAAGAATGCTTATTTGTGAAAATGGCAGTATGACAGGTGCCGTGAGTGGCGGCTGTGTTGAAAATGAAATTAAAAGACGCGCATCATCTGTATTTAGTGATGGTAGCCCCAAAGTGATTTCTTATGATGGTAGATATCGGTTAGGTTGTGAAGGCATCTTGCATATTTTAATTGAACCTATTCGTATTTCAGATGCATTCTTAAACTACTTTGAAGGTGTTCTAAAAAAACGTGCTGTATTTAAAATAGATTCGTATTATGAAATTGGAGATGAAATAACAGGCCATTTTGGAAGTACAATTCATTTTGAAAATAGGAGTTTCAAATTATACAACGATTCAGAAATTCATCATCAAGATGATCTACAAATTTTTTCACAAAACTTAAATCCTTTATTTAGACTTATGATTATTGGCGCAGAGCACGATGCCGCAAAATTGTGCGAGACAGCAAGCCTTTTAGGGTGGGAAGTAACCATTATTACCTCAGCGAAAAACCCAAAAGAACTGAAGGATTTTCCTGGTGCAAAGTTCGTTAAATATCAAGAACCAGAATTACTCGAAAAAAATATTGATGAATATACCGCCGTTGTATTAATGAATCATAATTATGCCTTAGACCTAAAGTATTTGTTGCGATTGCATCAAGAAAAAATTCGTTATTTGGGTGTTTTAGGTTCAGCAAAAAGACGGGAACAATTAAAAAATGATTTATTAAACTACGCATCGAATATAGACTTAGACTTTTTTGAATCTATCTACAGCCCAGCCGGCTTGAATATTGGCGCTATTACACCAGAAGAAATTGGTTTATCCATAGTGTCTGAAATTTTGTCGGTTTTTAGAGATAAAGAAGCTTATTCTCTAAGAGAGATAGCAAAGTATAATTAAACAATAATACCAATTGGGTACTGCAATACTTGTTCTTGCCGCTGGAAAATCGAATAGAATGGGCTCTCCAAAGCAACTATTAAAATTTGGAGAGACAACAATGCTTGGTACGGTTGTCAATAACAGTTTAACTTCTAAAGCGAACGCTGTAATTGTTGTAATAGGTGCTTATGCAGAAGAAATAAAAATTGGCTTACCTAAAACCATTCAAGTGGTTGTGAATGATGAATTTGAAACTGGATTGAGTTCAAGTATCAAGAAAGGCGTAAGACGTCTTTTAGACTTTGATTCTATATTAATAGCGCTTGGTGATCAACCTTTTGTAAGCTCAAGTTATTTTAATGAAATGATGGAACTTGGTGCTAAAAACCCAAACAAAATAATCGCGTCAGAATACATTAAACACAATGGAGTACCTGCGCTTTTCCCTAAAAAGTTTTTTAAAGATCTATTAAGGGTAAGTGGAGATAAAGGTGCAAAAATGCTCTTAAATTCTGATGAATATCCTGTTTTAATCTTAAAATCAACAGTAAATCTTTTCGATGTGGATACACCGGAGGATTATAATATTTTAGACAAAAACAAATAAGGTGTCAAATGATAAAATTTCAAAATAAAGAGAAAAATACCATTATTTTGGACGATATAGGTTCTCTTGAAATTTACAAAAACAAAGCATTTCATGAACTAATAAGACGACTTACCACTCCCTAAACAGATAGCACTTCTAGTCTTTTTTTTGTAGTTAAAGAATCCTGTTTAGAAGATTTCCGAAATAAATATGAACTTACCAATACTGAGGTTTTTAATTTGAAAGAATTTAAACAAAAGTTTTATACTCCCAAGTAACTTATTGTTAATATTTTAGGAAGAAAGTTAAAATCTATTCTATTATTGCTTAACTTTAGCTAAACTTCACTTCCTATGGCAAACTATAATTTAAAGGTAAACGGAAAAGTTTACAATGTTAACTCCGATGATGATGTGCCATTATTATGGGTACTTAGAGATGAACTTAATTTAGTTGGAACTAAATATGGATGCGGTATTGGCCTTTGTGGAACATGTACCGTGCATATCAATGGCATTGCAACACGCAGTTGCTTGTTACCAGCCTCAAGACTTGAAGGTTCTGAAATAACAACTATTGAAGGCCTTGAAACAGACAAATTACATCCTGTACAAGAGGCATGGAAGGAATTAGACGTACCGCAATGCGGTTATTGCCAAACTGGCCAAATCATGACCGCCACGTCCTTTTTGAAACAAAATCCTAATCCTAATAAGGATGAAATTAGAAATGCTATGAATGGTAATTTGTGCAGATGTGCTAGTTACAATCGAATAGAAAAAGCGGTCGCTTTGGCTGCAAAGAAAATGTCTTAAGCTAAAATATTATGGAAAATCAAAACAAATTAACATTTAGCAGACGAAATTTTATTCGAACTTCTGCATTAGCCAGTGGAGGACTATTAATTGGATTCAATTTTTTCAACTCTTGTAAAGACGCCGTTAAGCCTCCTGTAGATATTTCAAAATTAAATTTTAATGATTTTAATGCGTTTATAAAAATTGCCGATAATGGTTATGTAACCATTTTTTCGCCTAATCCTGAAATTGGTCAAGGGGTAAAAACATCCATGCCTATGATCATTGCCGAAGAATTAGATGTTCCATGGAGTCACGTAAGTGTAGAACAGGGTGCATTAGATACCAAAAACTTTGTAAGGCAAGTAGCTGGCGGAAGTCAATCAATAAGATTTGGTTGGGATGCGCTCAGACAAACGGGAGCCACAGCAAAACAAATGTTAGTTAATGCTGCGGCAGTAAAATGGGGTGTAGAGGCAAGTACATGTAGTGCCAAGGATGGAATCATAATAAACGCCAGTGGCGAAAAACTTGGTTATGGCGATGTTGTAAATGAAGCGGCTCAGTTAGAAATACCAGAAAATGTAACACTAAAATCTCCTAGAGACTATAAGATAATTGGAAAAGATGCTATCAATGTGGACATGGACAAAATTATCACAGGTAAGCCTTTGTTTGGTTCAGATTATGTTGTTGACGGTATGCTTTATGCAACAGTACTGAGACCCCCTGCGTTTGGACAGGTTTTAGAATCGTTTGATGCTTCTGAGGCTAAAGCTTTATCTGGTGTGGTCGATGTGATAACAATTGGTGAAAAAGCCAGAAACTACTTAAATCAAGATAATTTTGACCCCTCTTCGCATTGGACTGTTCGGTTAAGTGAATCAGATAAAGTAGTTGTTTTAGCTAAAACTACATGGGATGCTATTAAAGGGAAAAAAGCAATAAAAGCTGTTTGGAAGGATAGTTTTAATGAAGAAAGTTCAGATGTTCACGATGAAGTATTAAATGATCTGCTTAACGGGAACAAATTTGATACAAGAAGGTCCGATGGTAATGTAAAACAAGCTTTTGCAAATGCAGATAAAGTTATTGAACGTGTTTACGAGTCGCCATTTCTACCTCATACTTGTATGGAACCTATGAACTTTTTCGCTGATATAACTGCTGAAAAAGTACATCTAGTAGGCCCAATCCAAACACCAGAAGCAGCAGCAAAGGTTGTAGCATCCTTACTAAATCGAAAACTTGATGACATCCATATAGATATGACGAGAATGGGTGGAGGATTTGGTAGGCGCCTCTATGGTGATTTCGTTTATGAAGTAGCAGAAATTGCAGATAAGGTAAAACAACCTGTTAAGTTAATCTCGACAAGAGAGGATGATATGGCAACAGGAGTCTACCGACCCGCTATAAAATATAAAATCGCTGCCTCCATAAAGGATGGAGAGATTACTGGTTATCATTTAAAAGAAGCTGCCGTTAACAGTAATATGTATGGATTAATACCTAACTTTTTTCCAGCTGGAGCCATAGAGAACTATCAGGTTGATACTGCAAATTTCCAAAGTAAAATAACAACAGGTGCTTGGCGTGCACCGTATACAAATTTCCTAGGGTTTGCTGAACAAAGTTTTTTTGATGAATTAGCAGATGCTGTTGGTAAAGACCCTGTTCAATTAAGATTAGATCTTTTAAAGAATGTCAAAGATGGGGAAGATAAGTCTATAGAGTATTCAGCCAAACGAATGACGGACACCATAAAATTGGCAGCCGAAAAGGGCAATTGGGGTAATCCTGGGAGAAACAAATACCAAGGTTTCGCTGCCTACTATAGCCATAATACACATGTGGCTGAAGTAGTTGAAATCTCTTTGGATAATAGCCGTCCAGTTATTGAAAAAGTAACTGTTGCTGTAGATTGCGGGATAGTTATTAATCCTACAGGAGCAAAAAACCAAATAGAAGGTGGTGTATTAGACGGTATAGGTCATGCAATGTATGGTGATTTTAATTTTAAGAATGGTAAACCTCAAAATCTTAATTTCGATTCGTATCGTCTCATTAGTATAAAAGATACACCAATAGTAGAGACGTTTTTTGTTGAAAATGATTTGTCGCCAACAGGATTAGGTGAGCCAGGTCTTCCACCTGCAGGTGGTGCACTTGCTAATGCTATAAAAGCTGCAACAGATCAAATACTTTTAAAACAACCCTTTATTAAATCTTTGAAAAATCGAAAAACAGACTTGAGTGTTTAAAAAAATAAAGGCTTTACTATTCAAGTAAAGCCTTTCTTTTGCGGAGAAAGAGGGATTCGAACCCCCGGAGGTGTGACCCTCGCCGGTTTTCAAGACCGGTGCATTCGACCACTCTGCCATTTCTCCATTAGCGAACGCAAATATAAAACCCTTTTTTATGTAGGCAAAGATTTTTATTATGTTTTTTGCAAGAGCTAATGAGTTTATAAATAAAATTAGAAACATTTATCAAAGCATCGTATTTTCGGCACAATAAATGATTACTTATACGTTATTACAGAAATTGATATCCATGAAAAATCATCTTGTCATACTTCTTATGGTGTTTTGCTCAATTGGCTTTGCTCAAAATAATACTATACCAATTGGCGAAAAACTTGTTTACACTGCCACCTACAATATGTCAGGCATTTTAACCAATATTGCACAAGTTAAAATGGAAACAAGTGAGGTAAAAACATCCAAGAGTTCATTACTTAGACTAAAATGTACGGCTGCAACATACAAAAAATGGGATAACTTTTTTAAAATAAGAGACCTCTATGAAAGTTATGTAAATCCAAAAACGCTAACACCTTACTTATATAAAAGAGATATCAGCGAAGGAGGCTATTACAAATTTATGCAATACAAATACAGCCATAAATCCAAAACCGTTCAAAGCCTTCGGAAAAAAAAGAGAAAAGATGGCACTATCTGGGAAACAAAAAAAACAGTTAACGTAAGCCCAAATACCAAAGATCTTGTAGCCACACTTTATAGTATAAGAAATTTGGATATACATAAGGCAAGTCCTGGCGATCAGCAAGATTTTACAGTATTATTTGACAATGAAGAAACGATAGTTACTATAAGATATGTTTCAAAAGAAAGTATTAACACAAACATTGGTAGAAAGGAGTGCTATAAATTAGCAATAGCTGTTAAAGGTAGTGATGTATTACAAGGGAACAATTCTAATTTGATCTGGCTTACAGCAGACCAGAATAAAATTCCCGTTTATGCAAAATTTAAAATTCCTGTTGGCAATGGTGAGTTAAAAATAGAATCGGCAACTGGCTTAAAATATTAAAATATGAAACGAGTTTTTATTGTTTTAGGATTTATTACTGCAATTTTAGCCACTATTCTGGCGGTAACACCGTTATCTAACCTAGCCATAATTCCCATAATTGTCGCATTTTTATGTGGATTAGTAATTTTATTTATTTCCAGAAAACAGAACACTAAACCTAAGAGTATTCAGTACATTTTTATTTTGGTTATAATTTCATTAGGGCTAACCATATATAAAAGTGTTTTTAACAAACCCGAAATAGGAGATACAGAACAACTTGAACAAAGAGCCGAAGAAAACCTTGAGGACTCAAAAGAAATACTTGAAGAAATAGAAATAGATGAAGATTTTTGAGTCTTTAATTAGTCTGTTTAAATTTTCTCAATTTTTTGATTTACATTTGGGCAAATCACAACCTTACCTATGAAATTTTTGTACGCCTCGCTTCTAGTATTAGTTGGCTCATGTGCAACAATTAGGCACAGCGACAAAATCGAGAATTTAAAGAATGGTATCACTTTTGAGGACAAGGAAATTGTTCAAAAATATCTTAAAACCATTTCTGAAAGTGAATTAGAGGCGCATGTTGTCAATTTCTCAGATGACAAGTTTTTAGGGCGTAAAACTGGTGAAAAGGGGCATTTCGAGGCTTGTGATTACCTGAGGTCATTTTACATATCTCAAGATATAAGTGCTCCAATTACTCATCCTGATTATTTTCAAACTGTACCAAAAGGAGCGCTACCAGAAGATATTGAAAATGATTCTCAAAATGTAATTGCCTTTATCGAAGGTTCAGAATTCCCTGATGAATACATTTATATCGCAGCACACTCCGATCATGAAGGTGTAATTGATGGGGAAATATATAATGGTGCAGATGACAATGGTTCAGGTACAGCTGCTGTTTTAGAAATGGCTGAGGCTTTTAATCTAGCAGTTAAAGATGGTTTTAGACCGAAACGTAGTATTGTGTTTTTGCATGTTACAGCAGAAGAAATTGGTTTACATGGCTCAAGATATTATGTTAGAAATCCTATTTTTCCACTAGAAAACACCATTGCGACCTTAAATATAGATATGATTGGAAGAGTTGATAAAATCCATTCTGATAGCAAAAACTATGTCTATTTAATTGGTGCAGACAGGATAAGTACAGAACTTCACTATATAGCACAAAAGGCCAATTCAACATTTACTAATTTAGAGTTGGACTATACGTTTAATGATGAAAAAGATATAAATCGATATTATTACAGATCAGACCATTATAATTTTGCAGTTAATGGAATTCCTGTTATATTTTTCTTCAATGGTGAGCATGAGGATTACACTAAACCTACGGATACAGCAGATAAAATTAATTACCCTTTATTAACCAAAAGAACCAAATTAATATTTGCAACTGCATGGTATTTGGCCAACTCTGAAAAAAAATTGAATCCAGAGATAATTTGAGTTAAAGTTTGTTAAAAGGATTTTGACCTGCTAAGTCAAGGGACCTAATTTTCGTAATTTAGGCTTCATTAATTAAAATAATTGTACTTAAATGAAAAAGTTTTTTCTTTTACTATGTGTTGGCTTTTTATTCACTACCTGCGGCACATCCACTAAAACCGCACAATCTCAATCTGTTAATTCAGAAATCATTGCAAATGAGATAAGCAATCCCGCTAAATACGCTTCTTCAATTACATCAGACGAATTAAGAGAGATGTTATACAAATATGCATCTGATGAATTTGAAGGTAGAGAGACAGGTGAAAAAGGTCAAAAACTTGCTGTAGAGTACTTAAAGGCACAATATCAGGAAATGAAAATTCCTTCGCCATGTAAAGGCGATGACTACTTCCAAGAAGTCCCTCTCGAAAAGCAAAAAGTTGGGGAAGCAAATTTGACTGTAAACGGTAAGGAATTTGAAAACTTTGATGACATGGTTGCGTTATCGGTTTCAGAATCGATGATTGAATCAATTAATGAAATTATTTATGTTGGATATGGAATTCACGCCGACAATTATTCTGATTATGAAAAAATAGATGTAAAAGGAAAAGTAGTTTTGGCAAAAGCGGGTGAACCTAAAGATGCTGATGGAAACTATATAACATCTGGTACTAAAGAAAATACAAAGTGGACCAATGGTCGCCAATCCCTCTCAAGCAAAAGAGATGCAGCAATAGAAAATGGTGCAAAAGGACTATTATATCTAGACGATAATTTGTTCTCTAGATACTCAAGATATTTCAAACGTCAATCTGAATCTCGTACAGCCGGAAGATTAGCACTAAAAAGTGAAGAAAATGGTATGTATATGATAATGATTAGCGAAAATGTGGCATCTGCTATTTTACCAGATATAGAAAACAACAGTACACCAAAAGCATTGCAATCGAATATTAAGTTAAATGTTACAAATAATTCATTAAGCGTAGACTCTGAAAATGTTGTTGCCTTTATCGAAGGTTCTGAAAAACCGAATGAAATTTTGGTTATTTCTGCACATTTGGATCATGAGGGTGTAAAAGATGATAAAGTTTATAATGGCGCCGATGACGATGGATCAGGAACTGTTGCTATACTAGAAATTGCAGAAGCATTTAAAATTGCAAAAGATGCGGGTAAAGGGCCAAAACGTTCCATTTTATTTTTACATGTTACTGGAGAAGAAAAAGGACTTTTAGGCTCAAGATATTATACTGATATTAATCCTATTTTTCCTTTAGAAAATACAGTTGTTAATTTAAATATAGATATGATAGGGCGCACAGATCCCAAACGAAAAGAGGGGAGTCGAAATTATGTTTATTTAATTGGCAGCGATAAGCTTAGTACAGATTTGCACAATCTATCCGAAGCCGTCAACAAAAAATACGCTAATATAGAATTAGACTATACTTACAATGACGAAAACGACCCTAATAGATATTATTACAGATCAGATCACTATAATTTTGCCAAGAATAATATACCCGTAATTTTCTATTTTAACGGAACTCACGATGATTATCACCAGCCAAGTGACACACCAGATAAGATAGAGTATGATTTATTGGAGAACAGAACGCGACTAGTATTTTACACAGCTTGGGAAATTGCTAATCGAGATGAACGAATCGTAGTAGACAAAGTCACAAGGCCATAATTAAACAGATAAAAATGTAAAGCTTATTCAAAAAGAATTGGCTTTATTATTTAGGCACAAAAAAAGCCCTTCGTTTATGAAAGGCTTGGTCTTTTTGGGTGGAAGATCGGTCTCGAACCGACGACCTCCTGAACCACAATCAGGCGCTCTAACCAACTGAGCTACAACCACCATTTTAATTAGGACTGCAAATGTAATTTATTTACAATTTTCTACAAAGTGTTTTTCTTACTTATTTTAGATCAAAAAGCGAATCTACTGCAGGATAACGTTCTACTGTAAATCCCTCTCCATGCTCCACTCCTACCAATCTACCAAGGTTTCTTGCTCTATATTTAATACTATCCGTAAAGTTTTTGCTAGATATTGGCGTCTCTGGTTCCTTACTTTCAGGATCATAGAACTGCGTTTTATAAGCCAATACAGCCTCCATTTTAGCAGCCATAAAATTGGTTACGTCTACAACGATATCTGGTATTAAATCCCGCCATTGTATATAATGATAAACAGCCTTTGGGCGCCAGGCCTCTTGAGCGTTATTGCCTTTATAATAAGTCTCAATTTTTCTAAGTCCACTCAAGAAACAAGCATCACTCACCAAATCGCTAGCTTTAGCATGATCTATATGTCTATCTTCAATGGCGTTACAAAGAACAAGCTCTGGCCTATAAAAACGAATCATTCTTATCAGCTCTAATTGATGGGTTTTATCATTAGCGAAAAAACCATCTGCAAACTGCATATTAATTCTACTTTGTACACCCAGTATTTTTGCCGCGTTAAATGCTTCTGCATCTCTTGTTTCTGCAGTTCCCCTGGTTCCTAACTCTCCACGTGTTAAATCAATAATTCCCACTTTTTTACCATTGGAAACTTCTTTAGAAAGCGTTGCCCCACACCCTAATTCAACATCATCTGGATGTGCACCAATGGCCAAAATGTCTAATTTCATCTAATTTTAATTTTTCTGTGTTATCAAAAATATTAAAAAGTAGTTAGATAACCGGACACTTAGCACTTCGCAAACGTTATCGATTTAAAATCTTTCGTTTTTAGGAGCAATCTTTTAAATGAAATTGAAAAGTTCGCAATAATCTCAAAGCATGACATTCGTCATAATTAATGGCCCCTATTGCCTTTAACTTTACCATGAAATTAGAGATAGTACGCCAATGAGCTTAATGCTTACAATTTTAATCATCACTATAGCCCTTTTTATTTGGGGCAAATTTACACCAGATATTATTGCCTTGCTTTCCATGTTAAGCCTATATATTTTCGGGATTCTTAACCTTGATGAAACATTAAGTGGTTTCAGTAACCCAACGGTAATTATGATTGCCGCATTATTTATTATTGGTGAAGGTCTATCGCAGACAGGATGGACTGCAATGGCTGGAGAAAAGTTTATTAAACTCGCAGGTAAAAGTTCAACAAAACTTTTATTAATTACCACATTAGGATCAGGATTACTTTCAGGAGTTGTGAGTAATACAGGTACCGTGGCTACTTTAATGCCTGTTACAATCTCTTCGGCATGGAGTATAGGTACACTCCCTTCAAAAATGTTAATGCCTGTAGCATTCGGTTCCAACACTGGAGGGCTTTTAACATTAACAGGTACGCCACCCAACATTATCGTTAACAATACCATGCTAGAAAGTGGTCTAGAGGGTTTTGGATTCTTCGAATTTGGTCTTATCGGACTTCCGCTTTTATTATTAGGACTGCTATATTTTAAATTTATAGGACATCGATTACTGCCCAGCAATAAAACAAATAATAAACCAGTGGATATAAGCTCTACACTTCATAAATGGATTGAAGCCTACAAGGTAGATGACGACTATTATAGATTACGTGTTAGGTCCGTATCGCCTTTATTAGGTACTAAAATTGGTGACTGGAATTTTGAAGATAATCATAGTGTTTCAATTTTAAGAATAAAACGAAGACACCCAAATAGACTTAAAGGCAATGAACCTTTTATTGAATTTCCAGATAATGAAACCGAATTTAAGTACCACGATATCATAACAGTAAAAGGCGATACGCAAGCTATAAATGCTTTAATGATAAAATTTAGATTAGGGCTTCTACCGTTAGAGCCTGTTGCCGATGAGCTTAGAAATAATCTCATAAACCAAGAGGTTGGAATGGCGGAAGTACTTGTAACACCAAAGTCAGTGCTAGTAGGAAGAAAAATAAGAATAGGACGCTTCTTTAAGCGTTTTGGTGTGCAACTTATGGCAGCATCGCGCAACAATAAACCATTTACCGAGAGAGAAGTTACTGTAAAAGCTGGAGATGCTTTTTTAATTAGAGGTATTTGGAGTGATATTGAGCAACTAAAGGTGCATTACGAAAACTTAGTGATATGTGGCAGTCCTGAAGGAATGTCCAAAACAGTAACAAATCTTACATTCAAGTCTTACATAGCCTTATTTGCCTTGGCTTTAATGATTGTTTTATTGGTTTTTAACCTTGTCCCTGGTGCTGTTGCTGCATTAATTTCAGCAGGTATAATTTTAATCATGGGCTGTGTTCCTATTACAAAAGCCTACAAAGGTATTAGCTGGATAAGTGTTGTTATGATTGCTGCCATGATACCAATGGGCATTGCCTTACAAAAAACAGGTACTGCAAATTTAATTGCACAGGGGCTCGTTAATTCCCTAGGTAATTTACATCCTGTAGCATTATTGGCAGGTGTATTTTTGTTAACTACAGGATTTAGTCAGGTAATCAACAATTCTGCAACCGCAGTTCTTATGGCCCCAATAGTAATTATCGCCGCGAACACCTTAGGCTTATCTGCAGCACCTTTTATGATTGCTGTAGCTATCAGCGCTTCAACAGCTTTTTTAACACCAGTAGGTACAACCACTAATGCAATGGTAATGACATCAGGTGGTTACAAGTTTATAGATTATGTAAGAGTAGGGTCACCCTTGCTCCTACTATTCCTAATAACAACATTAATATTAGTGCCATTAATCTGGCCATTTTAAAAGAATTTAAGTAAATTATTAACTCATGGAAACATTATTAAAAGATCAAAAGATGAAAACTAGAGACCTTAACAAGTACGGCATCATAGATTCTAAAGTTCATTGGAATTTATCGTCTGAAGAATTACAAGCCATTACTGTTGAAAAAGGAATGGGAAGAGAAACTGCAAATGGCACTTTAGCTATTAATACCGGAAAATTCACTGGACGTTCACCTCAAGATAGATTCTTGGTTAAAGATGATTATACCAAAGATCGGGTATGGTGGGGAAAAACTAATAAGGGAATTTCTCCTGAGAACTTTGATTACCTTCAGGGAGAAATAGAAAAATACCTAAGCGGCAAGGAAATTTTTGCTCGCGACGGATTTGTATGTGCTGACCCTAAGTATAGAATGGGTGTAAGAACAATAACCGAATACCCTTGGTCTAATATGTTTATTTATAACATGTTCTTAAGACCAACTCCAGAAGAATTAGAAAATTTTGAAGAAGAATGGTTAGTACTTTGTGCTCCTGGTTACGAATGCCCAGAGCCTGCTAAATATGGTTTAAGACAAGGTAATTTCTCAATACTTAATTTCACTAAAAAAATTGCTCTTGTTGGGGGTTCTGCTTACACAGGCGAGATGAAAAAAGGTATTTTCTCCGCGTTGAATATGATTTTACCTGTTGATAAAAACGTATTACCTATGCACTGTTCAGCAAACGTTGGTGAAGACGGTGAAACAGCTATATTCTTTGGATTATCTGGTACAGGTAAGACAACATTATCTGCAGATCCAGACAGAAAATTAATAGGTGATGACGAGCATGGTTGGACAGCCGAAAACAGAATCTTTAATTTTGAAGGTGGTTGTTATGCAAAAGTTATTGATTTAACTGAAGAGAAAGAGCCAGACATCTATAGAGCTATTAAACCTGGTGCTATTTTGGAAAATGTCATTTTTAAAGATAATGGAGAAGTAGATTACATGGATAGTAGCATTACCCAAAACACACGTGTAAGCTATCCTATTTACCATATAGATAACATTCAACAACCATCTTATGCAGACAATCCTAAGAACATCTTCTTCTTAACTTGTGATGCTTTTGGCGTATTACCTCCTGTATCTAAATTAACTCCAGGTCAGGCAGCATATCATTTTATTTCTGGTTACACAGCAAAAGTGGCTGGTACAGAAGCAGGTATTACTGAACCTGTCCCATCTTTCTCGGCTTGTTTTGGTGAGCCATTTATGCCATTACACCCAACAAAGTATGCAGAAATGCTAAGTAAGAAAATGCAAGAAGCTGGAGTTAATGTCTGGTTACTGAACACTGGTTGGAGTGGTGGCCCTTATGGTGTTGGTTCTCGTATCAAGCTTAAATATACAAGAGCTATGATTACTGCTATTCTTAATGGAGAATTAGATAATGTCGATTACGAGCAACATCCTATTTTTGGACTAAATATGCCAAAATACATACCTAACGTGCCAACAGAAATGTTAGATCCAATGAATACTTGGCTACAAAAAGGTGCTTACATTAGTAAAGCAATTCAATTGGCACATTCGTTCCACTTGAATTTTGAGAAATTTGCTAGTGAAGCGTCAAATGAAATTATAGAAGGCGGTCCACTGATTGATGAACACCATCACTTAGGTGACCATGTATAATAATTCCATGATAAGAAAGAGCCCAGAAATGGGCTCTTTTATGATATTTCAAAAAATGAAATATATTTTATTTGCCCTCTTTGCCTTAACTATACTATTTACTAGTAAAGGACAAAACCTTTCGGAAGATTATTTGGGATCTTGGTACACTTATGGAAGTAGTCATAGGTTAAATGAAAGATTTAGTATTCATCCTTATGGAGAACTTAGGTTTTATGAAGCATCTTCAAACTACAACCTGGCCTTTATATCACTTAGAACTGAGTATCACTTTAAAAATAACCAAAGCTTAGGGTTAGGTTATGCCTATCTTGATATAGATACTGTGTTTGAATTTGACAACCAGCCTAATGTTCATGAAAACAGGTTGCTTGAGCAGTACACCATATCACATAAGCATAGAAATCTTAAAATAGCGCATAGAGTACGATTTGAGCACCGTTTTCTAGATTTTAGGAATAGGAATGAATTACAAAACCGATTTAGATATCGAATTAAATTTACCTTTACCGTAGACGAGACCCTAAGTTTAGTTATGTCCGAAGAACCATTCGTTAATTTTCAAGACCAAGTTTTTCATGAAAATCGTTTCTATGCTGGGCTTGGTGTTAATGTTGCTAAAAACTCACAAATTCAGCTTGGCTATTTAAAGCAACATATCAGGGATAACAACCTCAATAGATTAATACTTGGGATAAGCATAAAAACAGACTCACGCAAATTATAAAAGTCTATATCGTATTGATAGCTTGTTCTATATCTTGTTTTATATCCTTTACATTTTCAATACCAACAGAAAATCGAATAAGATGATCACTAATTCCAACTTTATCACGTTCATCTTGTGTTAATAAGGCATGGGACGTTAAATGTGGTGAAATAACCGTACTTTCAATTCCTGCCAAGCTCATTGAAGATTTTATAAGCTTAAGTTGTTTTTGAAATTTATATGAATCTAGATTTTCAGTCAGCTCAAAAGATAACATTGCGCCAAATCCTCTCATTTGCGATTTGGCCAATTTATGCTCAGGATGTGATTTTAATCCAGGGTAATATACTTTAGAAATCTTTGGATGGTTCTGAAGCCATTTTGCTAGTTTCATAGCATTTTTTGTTTGTGCCTTTACTCGTAATCCAAGGGTTTTCATACTTCTTTCTAGCATCCAAACCGTCATGTCGCTAAGACTGCCTCCAAGATTTTTGGCAACGTTCCAAATACGCTCAATATTTTCTGATGAACTCGCTACGGCTCCTGCACAAATATCACTATGACCTCCAAAATACTTAGTCGCTGAATGCATAACCATATCAATGCCGTAATCTAAAGGATTTTGATTAACCGGTGAGGCAAATGTGTTGTCCATTGAAGTTACTACGCCTTTTGATTTTGCCAAATTAGATATGGCTTTCATGTTTGTGATTGTCATCAAAGGATTAGAAGGTGTTTCAATATGAATTAATTTCGTGTTGGACTGCATGGCGTTTTCAAAATCTCTTACATCATAACCTTCCGTGAAAGTAAATTCAATACCATATTTAGGAAACTCCTCCTTTATAAAATTTACGGTACCACCATAAAGTGTGTTCTGCACTACTAAATGATCTCCTTTTTGTAGGAAGGCTAAAAACATAGTACTTATAGCGGCCATTCCTGAACCAAAAATAATAGCTTCTTCAGCGTGTTCTAGAGCGGCTATTTTTTTTGCGAGATACTCTTGGTTTGGTGTATTAAAGTATCTTGGATATCGTTTAACATCTACATCTAAAAATTCATAAGAAGAGCTTAAAAATATTGGGGAGACAGCACCTTTAAATTGTTTGTCCTTTATTTCACCAACGTGGGTACATATTGTATTTAAACCATATTTTTTCATGGTAGCGCGTAATTGTAGTGACTGAAAAAGTAAAGATATTATTTCTTATTGAGAAAAAACATCACAATGACATGTGGAATTGTGATAGCTGCTAAAAAGGCGAAAAATAAGGTTATGAACTGAAGCTCCAATCCTTGAGAAATATAATACACAATTACCAAACCAATAACCGAAATAAGCCAATAGATTAATGAAGACTTAATATATTTAATTATAGTTCTTGAATTTATTTGTCCATGGAGCGATTCAATTTGATCTCTTAGTGAGGGCATAGAATGCCAGACTATAAAGTAAATTGCAAATGCCCAGAGCAATGAAGCTAACTTAAATAAAAGTGCAAATAGCACTAGAAGAAAAATTTCTTTAAAAAATTCAACTTCAACTTTAAAGTTTTTCCTATTTAAAAACCCAAAAACAGCCGTTAAAACTATACCTAAAATTAGAAATGCTTGATATGTGACTTCGGATAAATTCACTTGTGTAAGTTCATAAATAACTTGGCTAGTATCGTCTTGGTTGAAATAAAATAATAGTCCAAATATTAGGATACCATAAGCTACATAAAGAATTTGGCTCTTTATAGTTTGCAATAAAAGTTGCGCATGAAAATGTTGCTCCCCAAAATGATAACAACTAAACGCAACAAATACAATTAGTGCAACCAAAGGGAATTTTATAAAAATTAAACATGTGAAAAGGACCAATAACACATAAAATACCAAATATTTAATAATGTTTGTAGTAGAACCTCTCTTAATGTATCGTATTAAAGATATATCGTTGGAACCGTGAAAAATACCAACAGTAAGTATTGAGACATATGCAAAGATGGCTTCGAAGGTTTCGTTTATTCGAAGCGTTAACCAAAGCAGGAAAACAGTTAAAACAAGGGCAAAAATTGAATATTTCACGTTACAAAGGTATTTAAATTTCAAAATGTTTAATTTTTTTATGAAAATTTTAAACATTTATTGTTCAACTTATAGTAAATTTGCTTAAACAAAATTATTATAACATGAAATTACTAACCATTTTATTAGCTGATGTAAGCAAGATTGCTACAGATGATTACGTTGGTTTTACATTCTTTGTAGGATGTATGGCAATGATGGCGGCTTCGGCCTTTTTCTTTTTATCAATGAATAGCTTTGATAGAAAGTGGAAAACTTCTATCCTGGTATCAGGATTAATTACGTTCATTGCAGCGGTGCACTATTGGTACATGAGAGACTATTGGGCAACAGTTGCTGAATCTCCAACATTCTTTAGATATGTAGATTGGGTTCTTACAGTTCCACTAATGTGTGTAGAATTCTATTTGATTCTTAAAGTTGCTGGAGCGAAAAAATCCTTAATGTGGAAATTGATATTCTGGTCAGTTGTGATGCTTGTAACAGGTTACTTCGGAGAGGCAATAGCAATCGGAGACCCAACTATGCAGTGGGTATGGGGTCTAATATCAGGTATAGCATATTTCATAATAGTATATATTATCTGGTTTGGTGAAGCTAAGAAATTGGCAGAACAAGCAGGAGGGGCAGTATTAGCTGCTCACAAAACATTATGCTGGTTTGTACTAGTTGGATGGGCTATCTATCCTGTAGGTTACATCTTAGGTACAGAAGGTGGATTATTTGGTGCACAACTTGTATCAGATATCGGAGCAGCACAACAAGCTATGAATGTTGTTTACAACATAGGTGATGCTGTTAACAAAATAGGTTTTGGTCTTGTGGTATATGGTGCTGCAGTAGCATCGAGAGCTGCATCTGAAGCTTAGAAAAAACTTATGAAAAAGAAAGAAAAAACCTCTCAGTCGAGAGGTTTTTTCTTTATACGCTAACAGATTTCCACTTTCCTTTTTTAAATAGTATTATTCCGGAAATAGTTATCAAAATCTCTGCTAGAGTTATGGCTAAAAACACACCCAAAGGTCCAAGATCAATCGTAATGGCGAGCATATAAGCAAGTGGCAATTGAAACAACCAGAAGCAGAAAAAATTTATGTAAGTTGGTGTCTTGGTATCTCCTGCCCCATTAAATGCGTTAATTATTACCATTCCATAACCATAGAAGATATAACCTGCCGCAATAACTCTTAAACACAACGCTCCATTAGTTATTACCTCTATTTCTGACGTAAACAAACCAATTATTTCGGGTGCAAACAACAAGTAAAAAACAGATACCAAACCCATAAATACAGCAGCATATTCGCCTGTCTTCCAAACTGATTTTTCTGCTCTTTCTGGTTTTTGAGCGCCCAAATTTTGTCCAACTAAAGTAGCTGCGGCATTACTCATTCCCCACGCTGGCATTAGCGTAAACATCACTACACGAATCGCTATGGTATAACCAGCAAGGACCTCACTACCAAATTCACTCATAATTCGCATTAAAAATACCCAACTCGATGTTCCAATTAAAAATTGGCCTATCCCTCCCAAAGAAACCTTTACTAGATTAAACATTACTGAGAGTCTAAACACAATGTCTTTAAATCTTACTTTAATTCTGCTCCATCCATAGAAAAGGACCAATATTTGAAATATTACCGCAGTACCTCTTCCTATTGTGGTAGCAATTGCTGCTCCTTTTACGCCAAACGATGGTACAGGTCCCAAACCAAAAATAAATAAAGGATCTAAAATAATATTAATACCATTAGATACTACTAGAGCCCACATCGCAACCGAAGCATCTCCAGCACCCCTGAAAATTGCATTGATAAGGAAAAGTAACATTATGGTAACGTTTCCTCCAAGAAGAATTTGAGTGTAACCATAGCCTTCTGCAATTAGATCTGGTTCACCTCCCATCAAGCTCAAAATATCCTTAGGAAAGAGAATACCAATCACACTAATAAAGGCAGCAACTATTATACCTAAAAATATTACTTGAACAGCGGCCTTAGATGCACCTTTATTATCTTTTTCACCAATACGCCGCGCAACTATTGCCGTGGCTGCCATACTTAATCCAATGGCAACAGCATATACCAATGTAATAACAGATTCGGTAAGCCCTATTGTCGCCACTGCATTTACACTAACCTGAGAAACGTAAAATATATCTACAATAGCAAAAATAGATTCCATTAGCATTTCAAGAATCATAGGAATAGACAACATAAAGACTGCTTTTCTTATACTTCCAGAGGTAAAATCCTGTTCCTTGCCAGAAACAGCAATTTTGATATAGTATAATAATTGTTTGATTGAGAGTTTGTTAGATTGCATTAGATGAAAATTATGAATATTGACTGACCACGCAAAATATATTTAATGCTTAGTATACCTTAAATTGGTAATTCTTTTGAATTTGAGAAGTGAATTTATGCAATCATAATGCGATAAATATCCACATTATTTTTGAAAGAAGAGGTAATAAACTAATGAAATGATAAATAATGAGCTCCATAGGAATGTTCTCACCCAATTTTTATTGACCAGTTTAGAACAAACATTTTTTTCAGGTTTTTCCAAATCAATACTCATGTGCAGAGGCACAAATACTTTAAAGGTAATTAACCAAAGAACACCAATTATTAAAATACTTACGATGCTATACCAGTTCAGTTTTTGAAAAACTTGAATTAGCGCAAGAATAAGTTGTGCAGTCATTAAAGGTAGTACTATTACAGTAACTCTTTTGGTATATTTTTTATGCCATTGAATGAGGTTTGTTTCATTATAAAAACCAAAGCTTGGATAAATGACTAATTGTACTGCCCATATAAGGATCATGAATCCAAAATCAATAATTAATCTTGCCAAATCTAGAGACATGTCATTTTTATTTTCTGACCACCCAAGCCCAATATATGAGTAATGGATGTATTAATACCAACCTAACCCAAGCTATCCAAGGCGAAACGCAAAGTCCAGATTCTATACAAGATCCAATTTTTATAAAATAGATGTGGGATGGAATAAACAAAATCAATAATACAACTATACTTTTCACAGCCAATAATCGGGTTTGAGGTATTGTCACACCTATGGCAAATGTAATTTCGAGAATTCCACTAATAAAATTTATCAGCACATGATACGGCAAATATTCAGGAATTAATCCCAAATAAAAATCTGGATTAATGAAGTGATTAATGCCTGCAACAAGATAAAACAATACCAGTATAACTCTTAGAAACTTTATCATGTTAGTTTCCACTTATATTCTGTATAGACCTTTTTCAGGATTAAATAAAAAGGGATCCACCATATAAAGTCATTTGTTATTAAGGTGTAAATAAATTCAAACGGTACAACACCATTTAAGTAGTTGAAAAGAAAGCCCAAAGGTCCAAATAGTTTTCCTAAAAAACCAACCGTCACAATTGGCCAATGTCTCATGGGATTGAAGGATGCCCACCAATAACCAAGTCCATAAACTCCAATTACCATTCCCATACCTTGCCAAACCATGGGATGATTTAATGGTTCCATACCAACCAAATCAAAGAAATGATCAGGAAATAGTACGACCCAAGCTCCCCAAAGCAGGTTATAAACTGCTGCTAAACGTAATGTTAGTTTCATATCTATTTGTATTGAGGACACTGCATGGCAGATAGTTTCTAACAGTCAATTAAGCTAATTTTCGACTAATTAGCATATATCTCATTAGAGAAATAAAGGTTAGTTATCTTTTTCTACCTTATTATAAGCCCTAATCATTAAAAGTGCCCAAAGTACGACTAGCAAAATAACTAAGACAGAGAACCAAAAAACTATGTCATTCCCTTCCATCCCTTACGAGTTTTAGATATATCATTACTCCAAGCAATGTAGGTGCCCAAAGACCAACAAACAACCCGTGCATCTGGTCTCCACTTAGGAATAGGTATTCAGCAACAACAATTATGACTGCACATAAAATGAGCATTAATAGATTTGCAGTTCCTAATTTTTTGAAGAAATTCATTGTTTAAAAGGCTTAATTTATAAAAAATACGCTTTATTTCTGAAAAATACTTTATAATTTCTGACACTTACTTGTAATAAACCTTATACTTACGGTGAGCAACATATGCTAATATTGCAATCACAACGAGTGTGATTGCTATAAACTGAAAACTCAATATTTGATCACCACTTGCATAGGCATGTAAACCCGACAGATAAAAATTAACACCAAAATAAGTCATTAAGATACTTCCAAATGCCAGAACGGACATTAGGTTATATAACCACCTACCTCTTAATCCTGGTATTAGCCGCATATGAATTACAAAGGCATAAATCATAATACTTATCAAGGCCCAAGTTTCCTTTGGGTCCCATCCCCAATAACGTCCCCAACTTTCATTAGCCCACATACCACCAAGAAAATTGCCTATAGTTAGCATTACAAGTCCGACTGTTAGGGCCAACTCGTTAATTATAGTTAATTCTTTAATATTTATATCCATTCTGGACTTATTCTCTTTGTTCGTTAGAATCATAAGCAGTAGCGCCACTACGCCCAAAATCATTCCAATGGCAAATGGTCCATAACTCGCTACAATAACAGATACATGTATCATTAACCAATACCCTTTTAAAACAGGTTGTAGGTTTGCTATTGCAGGATCCATCCAATTCCAATGTGCCACCATAAGAATCATTGAGCACACAAAGGCAGATGATGCAATAGTTAAATTACTTTTTCGACCAAATAAAAGACCAAATAACATTACTGACCAAGCAACATATATCATGGATTCATAGGCATCACTCCATGGAGCGTGTCCTGAAAGATACCAGCGCGTAGCTAATCCAGCAATATGTAATAAAAATAAGAATAGTATTACTCCAATCAAGCCTTTAACAGCGACATCGAGCAACTTACTGCGGTATTTAAATATTTGGACAATAATTAGTATAAACAGAAGCGTACTTGCATACATATACCAGCTAAATAATCGCTTAAAGATATCGTACTTGTTATACATGATTTCCGCTTCAATCTTCTCGTTGGATAGCATTACATCGGCTCCGTACTTTTGTTGCGTTTTCTTAATGCCACTCAACAGCTCTTCAGCTCGAGAAAAATCACCGGTTTGCTTCGCATTATTAAGTGTAACCAAATAAGCGCTAAAACCATTATTGATGAAATTTCCATACAAACTGTCCTTTATTTTTTCCCTGAAATTTCCTTCTCTAAATTCTAATGATGAAATCCAAGTATTGTTTTCATCTTCGGGAACAGGAAATATTTTAATCGATCTACCTTCAATGGCGTCAGATAACAAACCTAATCTACCATAAGCTTCTTTTACCTCCTTTTGAAAGCCATTAGGCACTTGCGCTTTGTACGCCTCTTCTACATATGGCCCGAGCTTATTGCGACCATCTGAGCTAAAAAAATCAAGAAGACTTACATACTTTTTGTCGTAGTCAACTCCAATAATTGTCCTAATAGAGTCTGCTTTCCGAGGCTTGAGATATATTATCGGAACGTTATACCAAAGCAATGGGCTCTCTTGGATAGAAAGAAAAATCTGTGTAGCGGTAAAATCGCCGTAAGTTTCTTTTTTGCTCAGTTTTCTGAGCATCTCAGAGGCATACGTATGCATTGGCATCATTCTACCACTATAGTCCTGGATGACCATTTTTGCAAATTTATCCGCGTGCTCTTTTGGTGTTATGTTTGCTGCAAGTATAGAATCAATTTGTGCTTTCGTTGGTCTAATTCCTGATGAATGATCATGACCATCATCTTGAGAATGTTGTTGTGCAAAACCTGAAATGCTGAATAGCACCAATAGTACTGCCAATAATTTAGCTTTCTTAATTTTCAATTTTTGAAGCTTTTGTCTGAGATCATCAAATCTTGTATGTCTAGCAAACATAATGGCTAGCAGTCCAAAATAAAGTAATAAATAACCTATATAAGTGAGGTATGTTCCCCACTGGTCATGATTTACTGATAATATGGTTCCTTTCTCGTCAGGATCAAAACTCGCTTGGAAAAATCGATAGCCTCTATGATCTAAGATATTGTTCATGTAAATGTGATAATCAAAATCTCCTTTTTCTTTGTCTAATACAGTCACCTTACTTTCGTAAGAAGAATAAGCCTTTTCTGTTCCAGGATACTTTTCTGCTATAAAGTCATTTAATTTAACCTCAAAAGGTAATTGCAATACTTTAGAACCATATTGTAAGGCCATCTCCAAGCCTCCAACTTGAAATTCTTCAAATCCGTTATAATTGCCTTGGCCTCCAATCAAACCTACTTCCCTTGTTTCTCCTTTGGCAGTTACACTAAGTATTAAACCATCTGCATCATTCTTAAGTATTTCTGATTTCTTAACAACACCAAACTTACCTTCTATAATTGGTTTTGGAAATACCATTTGCATATTGCCAATGATATATCTAGAGCGTAACCTCAACGGTTGTAGACTATCTTTAAACAGTTTTCCCTGGCTCATAGTAGCCATAGTCATATATTCTCCATCGTAAGGTGAATTGATAAAAAGCCCTTCATCAGTTTCGGAAATATTAATAGCACCTTCTTGATAGTTATTTAAGGATATTAAAACGTTATGAAGATTAGTTATGTCGCCATCCTTTAAAAAATGGTTGTGTGGTTGACCTCCTCCTGCCTCGACAATTTTTAAGTAGCGTTCTCCAGTATTTGCTGGCAATATGTCCTTCTCGGCTCCATTTATAAACTCTTTTAGCTTTATTTTTACTTGGGTACCGCCATAATCGTAGGTTTGTTCAAAATCATTAGCCAGTCTGGGCGAAAAATCTACTTCTTCCTCGATATTGCGTTGCTGTAATTGTCCATTTATTACAAAATCACCAACAATACGTCCTTTGATATATGTTTTTTGAGATAAAAATTCACTTTCGGTAGCACCTTCCCTAATAGACATCATTCCTTCGTAACCAATATATCGTGTTACAAAGGCGCCGACTAGAATAAATATCCATGATAAATGCAAGACTAGTGTCGCCCATTTTTCCTTTCTAAGAAGCTTATATCTGAAAATATTTCCGATAAAATTGATAACAAAAAACACCATTATTGCCTCGAACCACCAAGCATTGTAAATTAATTGTCTGGTGTAAGGTGTTGGCGAAGTATCCATGTTTCTATCTAGAATTGTACCTGCTGCCATTGCAACGGCAAAAACTATAAATAAAACTGCTGTAAGTCGTGTTGAAAAAAGGAAATTAAATATCTTCTTTTGCATAGCTTTGGGCTTGTTTTTAAGCACGTGCAAAGATAAAGCTTTTTACCGATTTATGTAAGACAATTATACCATCAAAATGTGTTAAAATAATCTAACAAAAGTCGTGATTTATTTAGTTGTTTTAAGAAGCTGATTTTGTTCTTGCATAAGTTCTTTCAAGTCTGAAAGCAACTCAATATCCTTAGGTGTAACTACTGTTTCATCCTTTGTGTCTTGAGCTCTACGTCTTAATCGATTCATAAATTTCACAACGATAAAAACAGTGAATCCTATGATTAGGAAATCTAAAATAGTTTCTATTAAATGACCATAGGCTATGGATACCTCAGATGTAGTTATTGCTCCTGTTGCATCTACAATTGCATCTCTTAAAATAAGTTTCTTATCTTGGAAATTTACTCCGTCTGACAGCAATGATAATGGAGGCAACAACACCTCCTTTGCCAACACGTCAATCACTTTGTTAAAAGAAGCGCCGATTATAATACCTATGGCCATATCCATCATATTGCCCTTAACTGCAAATTCCTTAAATTCTCTAAATAGTTTCATAATAGATTGATTTGTTTTAAGAATTAAAGGTTAAAGTTATTTCATTTGTTCTAAATGCGTAAACAAGAATTGTAAATCTTAGTATTTTTACACTATGATATCAGTAACGTTATTAGGAGCGGGAAATCTTGCCATGCATTTGTATAAAGCATTTTCAGAATCCGATGCTATCATTGTTAATCAGTGGTACAATAGATCATTAGATAAGATTAGCAGTTATAAAAATGAAGTTAAGACCATTGATCGTTTAGATAAACTTAATAAAGCAGATATATATATATTAGCCATAAGCGATGACAGTATTGATGAAATCTCCTCTGCCCTACCTTTTGACAATAGATTGGTAGTGCATACCTCTGGTAGCGTTTCAATTCACCATCTCGATAAAAAACATATAAGAGGTGTATTTTATCCATTACAGACCTTTACAAAAGATGCTGATGTAAACTTTAAGGAGGTACCCATATGCATTGAGGCATTAGATAAAAATAGTTACACTACGTTAAAAACATTAGGAGATGCCATGGGTTGTACTACTTACAAAATAAGTACAGAGCAAAGACAGACTCTACACCTATCTGCTGTTTATGTCAATAATTTTGTAAATCAACTATACAGAATTGCTCATGAGATTAGCGATGCTAAAAGCATTAATTTTGATATATTGAAACCATTAATATTAGAGACAGCACGTAAAGTTCAAACAATGTCGCCGTATATGGCACAGACAGGTCCTGCAAAACGAAATGACAAAAAAACCATTAAGCGACATTTAAAACTAATTGAAAACCAAGAACACAAAGCAATCTATGAGTTGCTGACAAAATCCATAAAAAAAACACATGGACAACGATAAAAGTTATAAAGAGTATTTAGAGCATATTAGCACTTTCATATTTGATGTAGACGGCGTGCTGACTGATGGCACAATTACTGTAACAACAAACGGCGAATTATTAAGGCAAATGAATATCAAAGATGGTTTTGCTCTAAAAACTGCTGTCGATGCTGGTTTTAATGTTTGTGTAATCTCTGGCGGTACCAATAAAGGTGTAAGACAACGTCTTAAAGGTTTAGGCATTACGGATATCTATCTAGGGGCGCATAACAAGATTGAAAAACTTGATGAATATCTTGATATTTATAATATAAAAGCCGAATCAGTCTTATATATGGGAGACGATATCCCAGACTTCCCTGTTATGAAACTTGTTGGCTTACCGTGTTGTCCTCAAGATGCTGTGCCAGAGATCAAAGCGATATGTAAATACATTTCACACAAAAACGGCGGTAAAGGAGCCGTTAGGGATGTTATTGAGCAAGTGCTAAAAGTTCACGGAAAATGGAACAAAAGTTTTGATGCAAAATACGATTAGATAAATGGGACGCAGAAGCAGAAGACATAGTACTGGATTTGGTTATATAGGTTTTGGAAACAACCAAGCCACCTTTAACCAAAGGACAAATACGCCGTTTTCTGTTTATAAGGAAAAACTAGATTTAGAAGCTCATCTGCATTACGAAATGCATTTTCTGCACAAGGACCTTAGTAAACAAGACAAGCAAAAAATAAAGGATAAAATAAGACGTCAAGAACGTAAATTATTTATACGAACCACAATAATTAGCTTATTCGTTTTTATGGGTGTTGCCTATTTCGCCTACTACCTCATTAACCAAATATTATCTCGCTAACTAAGAAAATGACTCACTTTCTTCAACTTGTTCGTTGGAAAAACTTATTAATGATTATCGGTGTGCAATGTTTATTGAAATATGCACTTTTAATCCCATTCAAAAATACATATGGTGTTTTTACCGCACTAAACAATTTTCAATTTGCTTTATTGGTACTAGCTACTATTTGTATTGCCGCCGCAGGTTATGTAATTAATGATATTAATGATACTGTCACGGATAAAATCAACAAACCAGACAAACTGATTATAAATAAGACCATCAATGAAAAGACAGCTTACAATTTGTTCATCATTTTAAATGTTATTGGTATTGGGCTTGGGTTCTATTTATCAAACAGTATTGGTAAATCTGGCTTCTTTGCCATATTTGTTATCGCATCTATTTTACTCTATTTATATTCTACCGCCTTAAAACAAATTGCATTAGTTGGTAATATCATTGTCTCCTTGGTCGTTGCATTGTGCGTTATGATTGTTGGTATTTTTGAACTTTTACCTGTTATGTCTGAAGTAAATAAAACAGCGCAACAAACATTTCTAGAAATTGTTAGGGATTATGCCATCTTTGCTTTCATTATTAATCTTGTAAGAGAACTTGTTAAAGATATAGAAGATATTGATGGTGATTATAATGCTGGGATCGAAACACTTCCTGTTCTAGTAGGAAGGGAACGAGCAAATAAAGTGGCTTTCTTTGTTTCATTAGTGCCAATATTTGCAATTGTTTATTACTTAGCAACATACCTTTACAAACAGCAACTTATGGTCGGTTATTTTTTGATACTCGTTTTGGGACCTCTTATTTATGTCAGTATAAAATTATTCAATGCCGAAAACAAAAAACAGTACCGCCATATTAGCTCAATACTCAAACTTATAATGCTCACGGGCATGTTGTCAGTTGTACTTTATCAATTTGTTTTGAAATAAAATGCTTAGGGAGAAACTTAAAGACCACACCATTATCCTTGCTTCAGGATCACCTCGTAGGCATGCGTTCTTAAGAGCAATGGGTATTGATTTTGAAATTAGACAACATCCTGTAGAAGAAGTTTATCCTGATACTTTAAAAGGAACAGAAATAACCGATTATCTGGCAAAATTAAAAGCTGAGCCCTTTACAGAAGCGCTCAAGGAAAAAGAAATACTTATTACAAGTGACACGATAGTTTGGTTAGAAAACAAACCTATTGAAAAACCAATAGATGAACAACATGCATTCGATATGATTAAATCATTGAGTAATAAAACACATGATGTTATCACCTCGATATGTTTCACTCAAAAATATGATCAAATACTTGTTAATACAATCACCAAAGTAACTTTTAGAACACTAAGTGACGAAGAAATTTGGTTTTATATAAACAACTTCAAACCCTTTGATAAAGCCGGTGCTTACGGTATCCAAGAATGGATTGGTTCTGTTGCAATTACCAAGATTGAGGGATCCTACAATAACGTGGTGGGATTGCCTACTCATTTACTTTATGAAACGTTAAATAGCATTGTTAGCACTAGCTAGGGCCGTAACTTTGCACAAAAAGAAAATGAAGAATTTCCCAAATGTGTTTTTAATGTTGGCCTTTATCTTTATGCTATCCTGCCAACAGAATGAATCGAATACTTTAAAAGAAATTGCCTTGAATGATGTTGTTGAAAAATCAACGACTAAAAAAGTGGAATTATCGGAAGCGTTTAAGGATTATTGGTACAATGGCGAGGCTGAAATAACTTCATACAAACTGGAACAAGCACGCTACGGTGAAATCCGAGAAGGTAAGGCAGTAATGGTTTTTGTAACCGAAGATTTTCTTCCCGAAGTTCAAGTTAAAGCGGACAATTATAAAACATCTAATATTCCTGTGCTGAAATTAAACACAACCAAGAACTTTAATACAGGTATTTATCCTTATTCTATAATGCAAAGTACGTTTTATCCTGTTTCAAATAATCAACATGCCATCAAAATATCAGCTTCAATACAAGAATGGTGTGGTCAAGTCTATACACAACTAAACAATAGAGAGAGCTTTGAAATCACATCCCATTCCTACTTTCAAAACGAGGCAGATCAGCGTTTCAAATTAGACAAAACCTGGACTGAAAATGAGCTATTTACAAAACTAAGGATTAACCCAAACAGTCTTCCAACTGGAGACATAAAAATTATTCCATCTTTAGAATATACACGATTAAGACATGAAGAGATTAAAGCCTATGATGCATATGCCGCACTAAAAGATGGCGTATATATTCTTTCCTACCCAAGTTTAAACAGAAGTCTCCAGATTAATTTTAGTAACGTTTTTCCTTATGAAATAATGGGTTGGGAAGAAATGTGGACAAGTGGTTTTGGAGCTAGTGCAAAAACGCTAACAACAAAAGCAACAAGGCTAAAAACGATAAAGTCTGCTTACTGGAGGAAAAATAAAAATGCAGATAACGACTTAAGACAAACCTTGAAACTTAAATAGAATTAGGCTTATATTTGTTTCATTCAAATTAGGTTTAAAATGATTTTTAATTCTTATAAGTCGGAAATAATATATTCGGTATTACTACTGCTTATATTATTTGTAGTAAGAGCTTTAATAATAATTGCTGTTAAAAAAATCGGTAAAAAAAGTGGCACCTCAGAAGCAAGGGCTATATTAATTGGGCGTTACGTAACCGTTACCCTTGTATTCATTGCCTTATTGTTGGAGGCTTTTATATTTGGTGCCGAGACCAGTGACATAACACTGCTGTTTTCTTCTGTATTTGCTGTTATCGGTATTGCTTTATTTGCTATTTGGTCCATTTTAAGCAACATAACTTCTGGCGTAATAATGTTCTTTTCATTTCCATACAAAGTTGGTGATAAAATAAAAATACACGACAAGGATTACCCTGTAGAGGCCATTATAGAAGACATTAGAGCTTTTCAACTAATACTTAGAGAGGATAACGGTGATTTAGTCACCTACCCTAATAACTTGATTCTCCAAAAAGCTGTAACTTTAATGGAGAAAGATGCCTTAGACGATAGCAGTATTCTATAGAATATGATTAAACGAACGAGGAAAAAACGCACCCAAGAATCTAAAAAACATATTGGTCAAGTTCCCGGCACACTAATCTACACAGGGAAAAAGTCCGATAAGGATTTTCATGTCGAATGTTTTGACTATACGAAAGAACATATAGAAGAGTCTATTTTACTCAATATTGAAGACGCTGTTAACTATAAAGAAACAGATTCGGTAACATGGATAAATGTCGATGGCTTAAAACATACTGACAAAATTGAAGACATTGGCAAGCAATACAACTTACATCCATTAGTTTTAGAGGATATTGTAAATACCTCACAACGACCAAAAATTGACGAATACGACGATTACCTGTTTGTTGTCTTAAAAATGCTATATTATAACAAGGAAGAAAACATAGTCATAGAGCAGGTAAGCTTTGTCCTAGGAAAAAACTACGTGCTCACATTCCAAGAATCTGAAGGTGATGTATTTGGAACTATTCGTGAACGCTTGCGATTAAATAACGGTCGTATTAGAGGAATGAAATCAGATTATCTTCTTTACGCCCTTGTAGATGCTGTTGTAGATAACTATTTCGGCATTATCGAAACCCTAGGAAACAAAATCGAAGATTTGGAAACCGAACTGTTTACAGGTTATGCCCGAGAAGATATAAATATTGAGGTACAACAATTAAAACGTGAAATACTAAAAGTTAGACGTGCCATTTTCCCTCTGCGAGAAATTATAAATCGTATTGAAAAGGGTGATCATCCATTAATTTATAAACGTACAATCACCTATTATAGAGATATTTACGACCACTTAATACAAGTATCTGAAAATATAGATATATATCGTGAAATGATCTGGAGTTTAATGGACATGTATATGACCACCATTAGCAATAAAATGAATGAAGTAATGAAGGTACTAACAATCATTGCAACCATTTTTATTCCGTTAACATTTATCGCTGGTATATACGGAATGAATTTTGACCATATACCAGAATTGCACTATAAATACAGCTATTTTATCCTATGGGGAATAATGATCTTACTTTTTCTGGCCATGCTTTATTACTTTAAGCGCAAAAAGTGGCTTTGAAACATTGTAAAGATTGAATGAAACATAAGCTAATGACCGTTAAATAAATCTAAAATGGCAACTATCGCCTATTAACTTTTATAACTTTGAGACATAACTAACTAGTAAAAACATGAGGCAATTTGCAATTTGTCTATGGCTCGCCATAAATACAATAGTTTCAATACAAGCACAACAACCAAAAAAACTAAATGCGTCAGAGATATACGATGCTGTACAAAAACTTAATGTCCTTGGTTCCGTCTTATACATTGCAGCACATCCAGATGATGAAAATACACGCCTTATTTCGTACATGTCTAATCATGTTAAGGCAAGGACTGCATATCTTTCTCTTACACGTGGTGATGGCGGACAAAATTTAATTGGCCCGGAACTGCGTGAACTCTTAGGAGTTATAAGAACACAAGAATTATTGGCCGCAAGAGGTGTTGATGGTGGTGAACAATTGTTTACTAGAGCCAATGACTTTGGCTATTCAAAACATCCGGATGAAACACTAAAAATTTGGGATAAAGATAAAGTATTGGCAGATGTCGTTTGGGCAATAAGAACGTTTAAACCAGATATTGTTATCAATCGTTTTGATCACAGAACACCTGGAAGAACCCACGGTCATCATACGGCATCAGCAATGCTTAGTATGGAAGCTTTTGATCTCTCCAACGATAAAACCAAATACACGTCCCAATTTGAGTATACCGAACCATGGCAACCTAAACGCTTATTTTTTAATACTTCGTGGTGGTTCTACGGCAGTCAAGAAAATTTTGAGAAGGCGGACAAATCAAATATGCTCAACTTTGATGTAGGTGTATATTATCCGACAAAGGGATTATCAAATAATGAAGTTGCTGCCTTAGCCAGTAGCCAGCATTTATGTCAAGGTTTTGGGAGACTTTCACAACGCGGCAGCCAACAGGAATATATCGAATTTCTGAAAGGGGAACCATTAGAAGGAAACAACGATGTTTTTGCAGGTATCGATGTCTCTTGGAATCGTATAAAAGGAGGTAAAGCCATTGGAGCTATCTTAAAAAAGGTAGAAGACAATTTTAATTTCATCAATCCATCTTCTCATCTAGATCAACTAACCGAAGCTTACAAACTAATTCAAAATTTAGAGGATAACCACTGGAAAACTATAAAGACCAATGAAATCAAACAAATCATAGAGGCTTGTGCTGGGTTATATCTAGAAGGATCTGCAACGGTACCACAAGCCTCGCCTAGCTCAGTAGTAGGACTTCGAATTGAGGCACTCAACAGAAGCAATGCTGAAATTGAATTGGTTTCGTATCAAATATCTTCACTACCAGACGGTATCTCAAAAGGAGTTAATTTGTCTGGCAATCAAAAACTTAATTTTCTTGAGGATATTGTTATTCCAACAAAAATAGAATATACCACACCATATTGGTTAAATAGAAAGAATGGCATTGGCATGTACAACGTTGAAAATCAGGAATTAATAGGATTACCTGAAACCCCACGTGGTATTGAAATTACCTTTAATTTACTAATAAATAATGTGCCGATTTCCTTCACAAAACCCGTTGTTTATAGATATTCAAAGCCAGATAAAGGTGAGCTATACAGACCCTTTGAAGTTATACCTTCAGTAGCTGTAAGTTTGGCAAACAAAGTTTACATTTTTGAGGATGACCAACAGAAAGATATTGAAGTAATTGTTAAAGCCGGCAAAAATAGCATTGAAGGTTATGTAGAAATGGCCCATCCAGATGATTGGAGTATATATCCTCAAAAACAAAAAATAGAAATTGCTAATAAAGGCGATATCCAAAAGGTGGTTTTTACGGTAGTACCTCCAAAAAACCAAAGTGAAGGTCTTATTAGGCCAATGGTTATTATAGGGGATGTTTTTTACACCAGTGAACTAATAGAAATAGACTATCCTCATATTCCCTTTCAAACGATTTTAATGCCGAGTGAAAGTAAGGTTGTAAGGTTAGATATTGAAAAGCGTGGTAACAATATCGGCTATATAGAAGGTGCAGGAGATGTGGTATCTGAAAGCTTAAGGCAAATTGGCTATAATGTTACACTTATTAAACCAGAACAAATTTCTACAGAGAATCTATCAGATTTTGACGCAATTGTTGTTGGTATAAGAGCCTACAATATAATTGATGAGCTGGAATTTAAACAAAAGTTTTTATTCGATTATGTAGAGAATGGTGGTAACATGATTGTACAATATAACACAAACAGAGGCCTAAAAACTCAGAATCTTGCGCCATACAATATAAAACTTTCTAGAGATCGCGTAACCGATGAAAATGCTGAAGTACGAATCTTAGAATCAAATCATCCAATTTTAAATTTTCCAAATCAGATTACTTCCAAAGATTTTAATGGTTGGGTGCAAGAACGTGGTTTGTACTTTCCAAATGAATGGTCAGAAGAATTCACGCCACTACTTTCAATGAATGATGACGGCGAAACCGAAAAAAAAGGAAGTCTTTTAGTAGCATCTTATGGTAAAGGCAACTTCATATATACAGGTTTGAGTTTTTTTAGGGAATTCCCTGCTGGTGTGCCTGGAGCTTACAGATTATTCGCAAATTTAATCTCTGCAGGTAAAGAAAAGAATAAACAACTTAAAAACTAATATAAAATGCTAAACGGTCCTGAGCCTAAACAGAAATGGAAAAAGATGTACACTTTAGTCTTAGTAGCAAATGCTATCTACATTATACTTTTCTACTTCATCACTGCATCATTCAATTAAACTATGCATCAGACTCTAAATTGGATTGATTGGACAGTTTTAGCCTTAACCTTACTTACAATTGTAGGATATGGCACATGGAAAACTCGAGGCAGTAAAAATGTTCAGGATTATGTTAGAGGTGGTAATACTACCAAGTGGTGGACTATTGGTCTCTCGGTTATGGCTACACAAGCCAGTGCCATTACGTTTTTATCCACAACAGGACAAGCATTTTCGGATGGAATGGGGTTTGTTCAATTCTATTTTGGCCTTCCTATTGCAATGGTTATCATTTGCATGGTTTTTATTCCACTATACCATAGATTAAATGTGTACACTGCCTATGAGTTTTTAGAAAATCGTTTTGATCTTAAAACAAGAAGCCTAACTGCCATTTTATTCTTAATCCAGCGTGGTTTAGCTGCGGGTATTACCATTTTTGCGCCGGCAATTATTCTTTCTGTTTTGTTAGGATGGAATATCGTAACACTTAATGTAGTAATTGGAGTATTGGTTATTATCTATACGGTATCCGGCGGAACAAAAGCAGTAACGGTAACCCAAAAACAACAAATGTTCGTCATTTTCGCAGGAATGTTTGCAGCTTTATTTGTTGTAATAGATTTAATCCCTGATGACGTATCTTTCAAAGAAGCCATTGATATTGCTGGCGCAACCGGAAAGATGGAAGTTTTAGATTTTTCGTTTGATTTAGAGAATAGATATACTGTTTGGACAGGGCTAATTGGTGGTACATTTTTAATGCTTTCCTATTTTGGCACAGACCAAAGTCAAGTGCAACGCTACCTCTCCGGAAAGTCTATGAAGGAAATGCAAATGGGGCTTTTATTTAATGGCTTGCTAAAGGTGCCAATGCAATTTTTCATTCTCTTGGTAGGTGTCATGGTTTTTGTTTTCTATCAATTTAATCCAGCTCCATTAAATTTTATTGACTCATCTACCCAGTTGGTTTTAGAATCACCTTATGGTAATGAGTATAGAAAACTTCAAGAGGAACAAAGCATTTTATTTGAAAAGAAAAAAGACTTATCCTTAAAGTTTGGAAAGGCTCAATCTGATAAATCACGAATCAAATCAGAAATCGCAATTTTAGATCAGAAAGAAAAATCAAATCGTGCTAAATCCAAGTTTTTAATCAAAAACGCTATAGATCCAGAATATGCTTCAAATTATAAAACATTATATGCAGAATTAGAGTCTATTTCAAACAAAGAAAGCCAGAATTATCAAGAAAAGTTGCAAGCCCTAAATAGCATGTACAATGATGCCGCTAAGGACACACTAACAAATGATAGGGATTACATGTTCATTAGGTTTATTCTAAACCATTTGCCCACAGGATTAATCGGTTTGTTATTAGCTGTAATCTTGTCCGCTGCAATGTCCTCAACTGCATCTGAGATTAATGCTTTGGCTACAATTACCTCCATTGATTTATATGGCCGAAATTTAAAAGAGGACAAAGGGGAAAGCCATATGGTCAAGGTCACAAAATGGTTTACCTTAGGTTGGGGTGTTATTGCCATTATCATAGCATGTTTTGCAAACCTCGCGGAAAATCTAATTCAACTTGTAAATATTATTGGATCCATATTTTATGGGAATGTTTTAGGTATCTTTTTATTGGCCTTCTTTTTCAAGGTCGTAAAGGGTCAAGCTGTGTTTACTGCTGCTCTTATAACACAAGTAATCATCATTATTCTTTATTTTATGGATAACGAAGGTGTAATTAATCTACCCTATTTGTGGTTGAATTTAATTGGATGCCTTGTGGTTATATTTATTGCCAATTTATTACAAGTCGTCACTAGGAACACAACAATAAAAAAGGCATAAAAAAAACGCAACTTTTAAAGTTGCGTTTAGTTTATTTTATTAGCTAAGAAGCTGTTATTACATTGCTCCCCATTCTTTTAATGACTCCTTGTTCATTTTAATATAATCTTCGTTTCCAGCCTGTTTTGCACCTTCCAAAGACTTTTTCGCAGTTTCAATTGCTTTCTTTTTGTCTCCTAATTTTGCATACAACAATGACTGCTGTCTCAATTGCCAAAATCCTGGTGTTTCAATCATTGACATGGCTTTATCCATCCATTCCTTGGCTTTATTTAAATCTTTTCCTTCCGTCAAATTATAAACCGCAGCACTGTAATAATCTCCAGCACCTGGGCCAGACATAACCTTATCAATTGAGGCACTTACCTTAGCATCAGTAGGTACTTCAAATTTTACTGCCGCATATGTGTTTTCCCATACAAAACCAATATGAGCAGAGCTACTCGTGAGATCATCAATACCAATAGTCAAAGACTCTACTTGCATTGGCATTTCATACGTTTCAACAGTTGTTTTTACTGCAACTTTAGAATCATCCCAATTTTGAGGTGTTCCCCAATTATTCGTATCACTGTAAAGCATTACGTTCCAAGAGCCTTGATTTGGCGTCACAAATATTGCGTATGAACCTGCTTTTACAGTTGTACCATCGATAACAACATCATCGCTAAAAGTTATCATCGTATTTTTGTTAGCCCCTGTTCTCCATACCTTGCCAAATGGCACTAAATCACCAAATATTTTACGTCCTTTCATGCTAGGACGTGAATACTCTAAAGTTACATCAGTTAATCCGACCTTTTGTTCAATTTTTGTAAAAGGACTTGGTTGAGGTGTTTCAATCTGTGCGTTCAATGATAATGCAATTACTATCGCAAACATCATTAGAATCATTTTTTTCATTTCAATCCGTATTAAGGTTAATTATATAGTAGTGTAAAGTTACGATTAAACCGTTGCCTCAAATGTTAATAAATCCCTAAAAGAAAATCTGTAATTATAGTAAATAAATAGATAAAATAATCACTTTTAAGTTTATTTATCGTAATATTGCAATATACAAATTAAAGTAATTATGGGTTTAACTAAAAGTGAAATATTTACAGATGTTCAAAATGAAATTGCATCACTAGCAAAAGCCTTTGCTCATCCCGCTAGAGTCGCCATTCTGCATCAATTATTTAAGTCCAACTCTTGCATTTGCGGTGATTTAGTAGATGAAATTGGTCTGGCACAAGCTACCATCTCTCAACACCTAAAAGAATTAAAGAATTTAGGATTAATAAAGGGAAATATTGAAGGTACAAGCGTCTGTTATTGCATTAATGAGGAACGATGGGAAGAAATGAAAGAGATCTTTTCTTCTTTTTTTAACCAAAACATAAAAACAAACTGCTGTTAACGTTAAAGTTAACCAACAAAATATTATTTACATGAAAACTGAACAAGAATTAAAAGCCATCGTAAAAGAAAAATATTCAAAAATTGCAAAACAAGGAAAAGTTGAAAACGCTTCTTCGTGCTGCGGTGCAACAACACCATCTAATAAAGTATACAATATCATGATGGATGATTACTCAGATACAGATGGCTATGTGAGTGATGCCGATTTAGGCTTAGGATGCGGACTTCCAACTCAATTTGCTCATATTAATAAAGGTGATACAGTAATCGATCTGGGCTCTGGTGCTGGTAATGACTGTTTTGTTGCAAGACACGAAACTGGTGCTGAAGGAAAAGTAATTGGTATTGATTTTACACCAATAATGATCGAGAAAGCTCGACTCAATGCAGACAAGCTTGGTTATAACAATGTTGAGTTTAGAGAAGGTGATATAGATAATATGCCTGTTAATGCCAATATAGCTGATGTAGTGGTTAGCAATTGTGTTTTAAATCTCGTTCCTGATAAGCAAAAAGTAATTAGTGAAATTTTTAGAGTATTAAAGCCTGGTGGCCATTTCAGTATTTCAGACATTGTTTTAGTTGGCAATCTACCTGATGCACTAAGAGAAGATGCAGAAATGTATGCTGGTTGTGTTGCTGGTGCAATTCAAAAAACGGATTACATACAGCATATAGTGGATGCAGGGTTCGCTAGTATTAAAATTCAAAAAGAAAAGGCCATCACTATTCCCGATGACATTCTTAGCAAGTATTTAAGTTTACAAGAAATAAATGAGTTTAAGTCTGGTGACCTTGGTATTTTTAGTATAACGGTATATGCAGAAAAACCAGGTGAAAAAACAAAAAAGAAAAAAATTAAACTAAGTGATTTGTCTGATGAACCGTGTTGCTCACCAGATGGTAATTGTTGTTAAATTTAAGCTCAATCAATAGATGGTATTTGCGAAATTAAAAGAAAAAATAGACAGTTTAGATACGGCTTCAGTTTCTATGGAAAGAAAAGCCGTATTACAACCATTGATCAGCTTTATACAGTCAAAAGTTGATACAACGACTTCGGTAAATCTAAATTTTGTTTGTACACATAACTCTAGACGAAGTCATTTATCACAAATTTGGGCACAAACTATCGGTACATATTTTGGCGCAGCTAATTTGTTTTGTTATTCCGCAGGTACAGAGACTACGGCATTATTTCCAATGGTTGTGGAAACCTTGGCTAATTCAGGATTTAAAATTGAAAAGCTCTCAGAAAGTAACAATCCCATTTATAGCATAAAATATGGCGAGAACTATCACCCAATCATAGGGTTTTCCAAAACTTTAAATTCTGAATTTAATCCGGAAAATGGATTTGCTGCAATAATGACCTGTTCTTCAGCAGATGAAGGATGTCCTTTTATAGCCGGCGCAGAAAAACGCATACCCATTACCTATGAAGATCCAAAAATATCTGATGGTACAATACATCAATTAGAAACTTATGAAGAACGTAGCGTTCAAATTGCCACGGAAATGAAATATGTATTTTCTAAAATCAGGATGTAACTAGATATCACTATGAAAAAGAAGTTAAGCTTTCTAGACAGCTACTTAACACTATGGATTTTCTTAGCTATGACTCTTGGCGTCGGCATTGGTTATTTTATACCATCAATTCCTGAGATCATTAATTCTTACAGTAGCGGGACAACAAATATTCCTATAGCTATCGGTTTGATCTTGATGATGTACCCTCCACTAGCCAAGGTAAATTATACCTTATTACCAAAAGTATTTAAAGATGTAAAGGTTTTATCCATTTCACTGATCTTAAACTGGATCATTGGACCTGCTTTAATGTTTGTTCTTTCTATTATATTTCTCAGAGACTATCCAGAATATATGGTAGGACTGATACTTATAGGACTAGCAAGGTGTATTGCCATGGTATTGGTTTGGAATGATCTCGCTGAAGGCAGTAGTGAATATGGTGCTGGTCTGGTTGCGCTTAACAGTATTTTTCAGGTGTTTGCTTATAGTTTTTATGCCTACTTATTTATTACAATATTACCGCCATATTTTGGATTTGATGGCGCCATTGTAGATATTTCTATTGCCACAATTGCAGAAAGTGTTGCTATTTACCTAGGTATACCGTTCTTGTTGGGGATTTTGTCTAGAATAATACTCGTAAAATATAGAGGTGAAAACTGGTATAACAGCAAATTTATACCATCAATAGCGCCACTTACATTAATTGCTTTGTTATTCACCATTGTAGTGATGTTTTCGCTTAAAGGTGAACTAATTGTAGAAATCCCTATGGATGTATTAACCATAGCCATACCATTACTTGTCTATTTTACCCTTATGTTCATAATTGGTTTTTTTGTGAGCAAATCTGTTGGTGCAACATATGATAAAAACGTATCAATTGCTTTCACTGCAGCCGGCAATAATTTTGAGCTGGCCATTGCTGTTGCAATCGCTGTTTTTGGTTTAAATTCTGGACAAGCATTTGCAGGTGTAATTGGACCTTTAGTAGAAGTCCCTGCACTTATTTTATTGGTTCGAGTTGCTTTTTGGCTTCGAAAAAAATATTACCAGTAATAATATGTTGTTAAACTTTGTTTAACCTTTATAATAAATAGTTAAACATTACGTATCTTTACATTGTAAATTAAATACAATGGCAAAGAAAAAATCAATCAAAGAATCAGACATTATAAGCTTCTACATGGATTATGTTCTGTCTCATGGAGAACAGCCTAAATCTGTCTATGCTTTTGCAAAGCACAACAATTTTGAAGAACAAAAATTTTATGAATTTTTTGGTTCTTTTGAAACATTAGAACAAGCTGTATTCAAAATATTTTTTGATAATGCTCACGATGTACTAGAAAAGAGTGAAGATTACCTCACATTTGATCCTAGAAATAAACTACTTAGTTTTTATTATACCTTTTTTGAGATTTTAACAGCAAACAGAAGTTATGTTGTTCATGTGCTTGAAGAAAATAAAGACCAACTTAAATCAATTAAAACTTTAAGTAAGTTAAAACAAAGATTTACAAATTACATTGAACATCTGAATATCAAAACTGTCGATTTTAAGCAAGACCAGTTTGAAAGAATACAAAAAAGAGGATTAAAGGAAACTGCATGGTTGCAACTATTGTTGACGATGAAATTTTGGATAAATGATACCTCACCTTCTTTTGAAAAGACAGACTTGTTTATAGAAAAATCTGTGAGAGCAAGTTTTGATCTTATAGATACATCTCCAATTAAAAGCTTAATAGACCTCGGTAAATTTTTATACAAGGAAAAAATGCACATGAACTAGATGAAAACTATTGATAGTATTCCAATTACAAAAATATCCCGAGCGTCAAAATTAGTAACAACAGGTGCTAAGGTAGGTGTTAATTACCTCAAATATTACGGTGATAAAATCGTTACTACAAAAGAGGAAGCCAAAGAGCGTTTAAATCAAAATAACGCAGAGGACATTTATGACAGCCTGAAAAAGCTCAAGGGAAGCGCCCTTAAAGTAGCGCAAATGTTGAGTATGGAAAAAAGTATTTTACCACAAGCATATGTGGAAAAATTTTCATTGTCTCAATTTTCTGTACCGCCTTTATCTCCTCCATTGGTTATAAAAACATTTATAAAATATTTTGGCAATAAGCCAGAAGCCATATTTGATACTTTTAATGCAACTTCAGTCAACGCTGCAAGTATAGGACAAGTCCATATTGCAGAAAAGGATGGGAAAAAATTTGCTGTGAAAATCCAATATCCTGGAGTTGCAGAAAGTATCGCATCAGATTTAGCTCTGGTTAAACCTGTGGCTATTAAAATGTTTAACATAAAAGGAAAAGATTCTGATAAATACTTTAAAGAGGTTGAGGATAAATTAACAGAAGAAACCAATTATTTGTTAGAAATTGAGCAAAGCCAGGCCGTCGTAGAGGCATGCAGGCATATACCGAACATTAAGTTCCCAACGTATTACAAAGAATTCTCATCTGAGCGCATCATCACAATGGATTTTATGGAAGGTAAACATCTTTCGGAGTTTGTTGCCCACAACGACAATCAAGATTTGTCAAACAAGCTGGGACAGGCGCTATGGGATTTTTACATGTACCAAATCCATAACTTGAAAAAAGTACATGCAGATCCTCATCCTGGTAATTTCTTAATTTCAAAGGAAGGTGAATTGATAGCTCTGGATTTTGGATGTATGAAAGCTATTCCTGATGAATTTTATGTACCTTATTTTGAATTAGCCAAGAGGGAAAGCTTAGAGAATCCAGAAGTCTTTAAACAAAAAATGTACGAATTAGAAATTCTGCGCGAAGACGATAGTAAGGAGGAAGTAGAATTTTTTAGTGATATGTTTTATGAACTATTAAGCCTATTTACGCAGCCTTTTCATAATGAAATATTCGATTTTTCGGATCCGGAATTCTTCAATAAAGTAGGTGAAATGGGTCAGAAATATTCTAAAAGTACAGAATTACGTAACATGAATGGCAATAGAGGTTCTAAGCATTTTATTTACATCAACAGAACGTTTTTTGGACTGTATAATCTCATGTTCGATTTAAAAGCGGAAAATATTAAAATCAATAATTTCCATAATTTGTAGGATGGCACATTTTAGCTTAGAAGATATTAGTAAGATGCATCATTTGTATCGCATCAACTTAATTAATAGTTGTTCTGGCTACAAGTCTGCTAACCTCATTGGAACAAAAGACAAAAAGGGTGTGAGTAATGTTGCCGTTTTTAGTTCTATTACACATTTGGGCTCTAATCCTGGTTTGTTAGCGTTTTTCCTTAGACCCACATCAGTTATAAGGAACACCTATGAGAATATTAAATCAACAGGGAAGTATACCCTTAATCACATTCATGACGGAATTTTGGAGGATGCGCATCATACATCAGCAAAATATCATTCTACCATCTCAGAATTTGATGTAACGGCTTTAGAAGAAGAGTACAGAGACAACTTCTCTGCACCCTTTGTTAAGGGTTGCCCTATTCAAATCGCTATGAGTTATGTAGAAGAATATCCAATTAAGGTCAATAATACCATTTTACTTATCGGAAAAATTGAAAATCTCTATGTTCCAGATGAACTGCTTGAAAAAGATGGATTTATAAATTTGTCAAAAGGTAAAATAGCCACAATTAACGGACTTGATGGATACGCTGTTCCAGAATTAAAGAAACGCCTAGAATACCAACGCCCAAAACCACAATTTGCAATTCCTAATGACTAATGCGAATACTAATTACAGGCACAACAGGCTATATAGCCAAAAGACTAGCGCTCCAGCTATTAGAGGATAAGCACGAACTTATTTGTTGTGTCCGTGATATGAATCGTATTCCGGATGAAATAGAAGAACACCCACTTTGTTCTTTCATCAAAGTCGATTTTCTAAAACCTGAACACGCAAAAATACCTGAAGACATAGATGCTGCCTATTACCTCATACATTCCATGGCAACAGATGCGGATGATTTTGAGGACTTAGAGCGTCAATGTGCTCTTAATTTCAAAAATCTAGTTGAAGTCACTAATTGTAAACAAGTAATTTACCTAAGTGGTATTGTCAATGATGATTCCCTTTCAAAACATTTAAAATCGCGTTTACAGGTAGAAGAAACCCTTAAATCCAATACATACGGATTAACAACGTTTAGAGCAGGAATTATTGTAGGCAGTGGGAGTGCATCTTTTGAAATCATTAGGGATATTGTTGAAAAGCTTCCCATCATGGTTACACCAAAGTGGTTGAATACCAAAACGCAACCATTAGGAATTAGGGATGTACTCACCTATTTAACAGGTGCTCTAGGCAAAAAAGCACTTTACAACAAATCGTATGACATTTTCGGTCCAGAAGTCTTAACCTACAAAGAAATGCTTCTACAGTTTGCAGAAGTACGCGGTTTAAAGCGCTATATCTACACCTTACCAGTATTGACACCAAAGCTATCGTCTTATTGGCTATACTTTGTTACTTCGACATCCTTTCAATTAGCTCAAGCCTTGGTAGATAGTATGAAGGTTGAAGTAATCGGTAAACCGAGTGACATAAACACACATATAGCTATTGAACCAATGTCGTACAAAACTGCTGTAGAACTTGCGTTTCAGCGGATTGAGCAGAACAGTGTTATATCCAGCTGGAAAGATGCTGTAAGCAGTGGTCGTTTTAAAGACCAATTGTCAAAGCATATCGAGTTGCCTCAATACGGCTGTTTTAAAGATGTACGCTCTAGAAAAATTAAGGATGAAGAATTTACTCTTAACAAGATTTGGAGCATTGGAGGACGCAACGGATGGTATAGTTTTAACGGCTTATGGAAACTCAGAGGATATGTAGATAAGTTGTTTGGTGGTGTTGGTTTAAGACGAGGTCGAACGCATGACACTTATCTAGAGGCTGGTGATCCATTAGATTTCTGGCGCGTGCTGTTTGCAGACAAAAATGAAAAACGGCTTTTGTTATTTGCCGAAATGAAGCTACCTGGAGAAGCGTGGCTAGAGTTTAAAATTGTCAATGATAAATTGTTTCAGCGTGCCGTATTCAGGCCAAAAGGTGTTTGGGGAAGGTTATACTGGTATATGGTTCTCCCTTTTCATGCTTTTGTCTTTAAAGGAATGATAAAAGCTTTGGTAGAACCAAAATAAGTAGATTAGAATAGTGGTATGTCATTACGAAAGAGCGAAGAATGAGGAACGAGAAATCTCAAAATATTGAGATATCTCACATGCGTTCGATATGACAAATTGATTTTAATATGCCCAAAAGAATAAAAAAAGAACATTTACCAGAAAAAATATGTCCTGTTTGCGAGCGCCCGTTCCTATGGCGCAAAAAATGGGCAAAAGACTGGGAAAACGTTAAATATTGTAGTGAAAAATGCAGAAGACAGAAATAAATAACCTGGTTTGGTTTAGAAACGACTTAAGAACAGAAGATAATACTGTTTTGGCAGAAGCTTGTAAAAATGGAGACAGCGTTATTGGCTTATATTGCTTTGACCCGCGTCAATTCGAAGTCAATACCTACGGATTTAAAAAGACCGAAAAGTTTAGAGCCAAGTTTTTAATAGAAACAATACAAAATTTAAAGGCGCAATTAGATCAATTGAACATTGACCTTTTGGTATACCACGATATACCGGAAAACGTCATTCCTCAAATTTGTGATAAATACAAAATAACAGACATTTATATTCAAAAAGAATGGACTAAGGATGAGGTTGAGATTGACAATGCTGTGAAATCTAAAACTGAAGGAATCAACTGGCGTTCATTTTATAATCAGTTTTTATTCCATCCAGAAGATATTAATTTCCAAATCGCTAGTACACCACAAGTCTTTACAGTATTCCGAAAAAAACTTGAAAAATATATAGATATCAAAGAAGAATCTGTGGTTGCTCAACAACCTATAGATAATAGGGTAGAAAATAGCACCAATATACCAACAATCACAGATCTAGGTTTTAAAGATTTTGAAAGTCATCCAAGCTCTGCCTTCCCGTTTAAAGGAGGTCAAACAGAAGCACTGAAACGATTGAACGATTACTTCTTCAACACTAAAAAACTCGGGTATTATAAAAAGACAAGAAACGGACTTGTTGGTATAGATTACAGTTCTAAATTCTCACCTTGGTTGGCTAATGGTAGCATATCAGCAAGAACCATTTATTGGAACGTAAAGCAATTTGAAAGAGAATATTTTAAAAATCAATCCACTTATTGGCTTGTTTTTGAGCTTATTTGGCGTGATTACTTTAAGTATATATCCTTAAAACATGGCAACCAAATCTTTAAACTCGAAGGTATTCTTCAAAAAGATTACAAATGGTTTACCAGTCAAGTGCAAATAGATCGTTGGATTAATGGCGAAACCCATTCAGATTTTGTCAATGCAAATATGATTGAATTAAAAGAAACAGGCTGGATGAGCAATCGTGGTCGTCAAAATGTTGCAAGTTATTTTGCCAAAGAATTAGAACTCGACTGGCGCATTGGTGCATCGTACTTTGAGTCTCTATTACTCGATTATGATGTGCACAGCAACTATGGTAATTGGATGTATGTGGCTGGTGTAGGTAACGACCCTAGAGACCGAAAATTTAATGTAGACTTACAAGCCGATCGTTACGATGCTAATGGTAAGTTCAGAAAACTTTGGCTTCAAACAAGCTTGTTTTAAACATGAAAAAGAAAGAACATATAATTGTATTTCCGCATCAACTTTTTAAGAACACACCCATTCTTGATATTGATTGTGACATACATATTGTTGAAGAATTTTTATTCTTTAAGCACTATAAATTCCATAAACAGAAAATTGCATTCCATCGTGCATCGATGAAAGCTTACGTAGATTATCTTCAAGGCAAAGGAAAAACTATAAACTATGTAGAAGCAACTTCAGAAAATAGCGATGTTCGTAAGTTGATTCCTAAGTTAATTGAGGATGGCTTAGAAAAGCTACACATAATTGATCCAACGGATAATTGGTTACAAAAGCATATCAACAAAAGTGCTCAGAACATACAAATTGAATGGTACGAGAACCCTCTTTTTATAAATACAAAAGACGACTTAAGTTCATTTTTTAAACCAACTAAGAAAAAATTTTTTCAAACCTCATTTTACAAAGACCAAAGAAAAGACCGAGGTATTTTAATGCTCTCTAACGAACCTGAAGGTGGAAAATGGACATACGACTCGGATAATCGTAAGAAATACCCCAAAGACAAAACACCACCAAACATTCAGTTTCCAGATAAAAGTGATTACCATAAAGAAGCAGAAAACTATGTAAGAGCAAATTTTAGTGATCATTATGGTGCACTTAATGATTTTGTAAATTATCCAATAGACTTTGAATCGGCCGAACAGTGGCTACAACAATTCTTTATAAAGCGCTTTCACGATTTCGGATCATACGAAGATGCCATCGTAAAAGAAGAACATTTTCTTAACCACAGTTTGCTGTCACCACTCATTAATGTTGGTTTATTGAATCCAGCAGAAGTGATTGAAAAAGCTATTGCTTATGCTAAAGAAAATAATGTACCAATCAACTCTACCGAAGGATTTGTGAGACAAATACTAGGCTGGCGCGAATTTATACGGGGTGTATATGAGGTAAAAGGTACAGAAGAGCGGACTAAAAATTTCTGGAATTTCAATAGAAAAATACCTTCATCGTTTTATGATGGTACAACAGGAATTAAACCAGTTGACGATGTCATAAAAAAGGTACTAAAAACAGGCTATGCGCACCATATAGAGCGTTTAATGATACTGGGAAATTTCATGGTATTGTGTGAGTTTGATCCTGATGAAGTGTATAAATGGTTTATGGAGCTGTTTATAGATGCTTACGACTGGGTAATGGTACCTAACGTCTATGGCATGAGTTTATACGCAGATGGTGGTTTAATGTCAACAAAACCCTACATAAGCAGTAGTAATTATATCATGAAGATGAGCAACTACTCAAAAGGCGACTGGCAAAACACTTGGGACGGCCTGTTCTGGACTTTTATGGATAAACATCGCGATTTCTTCTCGAGTAATCCGAGACTCAGTATGCTCTTAGGAAACTTAGACAGAATGAAAAAAGAAACCCTAGAAAATCATTTTAATAACGCAAAAAACTTTATTGAAAAACTTTAAATGATCGATAAACAACATATTAATGTCGTTTGGTTTAAGCGCGATTTAAGACTTCAGGATAATGAAGCAGTTGCCAATGCCCTAAAAAACGGTAAACCTACGCTTCTACTCTATGTGTTTGAGCATATTTTGCTTAATGACAATCATTACAGCGAAAGACATTTTAACTTCATTAAAGAGTCTTTAAGAGATATTAATGCTCAACTAAAACAGCACAACACAAAAGTATTATCCGTTACAAATGATATACAGAGTACGTTTAATCTAATTCAAGAAATCTATAAAATTGATGCCATTTATTCACATGTCGAAACAGGTATTTTGGTAACCTACAATCGTGATAAAGAATTCAATCGCTACTGTAGAAATAATTTTATTCAATGGAAAGAAAGTAAGAATAATGGTGTAGAACGTGGATTGGTAAACCGAGATAATTGGTTTGAAAATTGGGAAAATTACATGCAACAACCACTGGCAGATTTTCAACCCAATGCCAACCAATTTTTGTCTTTTGATGCTATAGCTCAGTTCGAAAGTGTTCTGACGGAAACCGATTTAGAAACACCAACTAATACCCCTTTTCAAAAGGGTGGTAGTACAATGGCCTGGAAATATGCAAATTCATTTTTTGAGAGCAGGCATGAAGACTACATGTCTAATATTTCAAAGCCTGAAGCATCACGAAGCAGTTGTAGCAGGCTTTCACCTTATATCTCTTGGGGAAATGTATCTATTAGACAGATCTTTCAAAAAGGTCAGGATATAAAACAACAGTCAGACAACAAGCGCCACATTGGTGCCTTTCTATCGCGACTAAGATGGCAGGCGCATTTCATTCAAAAATTTGAGATGGAACATACCATGGAAAATGCGAGCGTTAACAAAGGCTATCACAAACTTAAAAAGAGTATTTCAAAAGAATACCAAAAAGCATGGAAAGAAGGTCAGACTGGCTTTCCATTGGTAGATGCCAGCATGAGATGTCTTGTTGAAACTGGGTATGTAAATTTTAGAATGCGTGCAATGCTAGTATCCTTCTTTACCCATATATTATGGCAACCATGGCAAAATGCGTCAGAGCATTTGTCACAGCAGTTTTTAGATTTTGAACCTGGCATTCATTTTCCGCAATTACAAATGCAAGCCGGTGAAACAGGCATCAATAATCTCAGAATTTACAATCCTACATTAAACGGACTTAAACATGATCCTGATGCAGTTTTTATTAAAAAATGGGTGCCAGAATTAGCACATTTAGATACTCCTTTCATACATGAACCTTATCTAATGACTGAGCTAGAACAAGGACTTTACAGCTTTAAACTTGGCGTAGATTATCCTGAGCCAATAGTGAACATAAAGGAAAATCGTAAACGTGCAAGTGAGATACTGTGGAACATGAAAGAAGACCCAGAAGTGGTAAAAGAAAGTTTTCGCATTTTAAAACGACATACTCTACAAGACAGAAGCCGTATGTTAAAAAACGAGTAGACTGGCCAATCTAGTATCCTTTTTCTTACAATCATAATTCTGTGTTAATTTTGTTTAACTATTCATCCAAAAGGTTAAACATTGTGTATATTTACATAGATATGATACTGAATACAACACATCATAACCCGGACCATAAACAGATCATAGCAGATCTAGTAGGACAACCATTTAGTTTGGTACAAAAATTGAAAATGAAAGGTATAGGCTCCAAACGAATGATTATTGATGAAGTAAGTCCTAACATGCAAAGCCTGATGAATACGGTCTCAGATATTAATTATGGAAGTATAGAATTAAGACCCAAGGGTATTCTGGTTAGGATAACAAAAGGATTAAAAAGTTTCACTTGGATTATACCTTATTATCAGTTAGTTATTTATAAAACTAACGGTTCTAGCTTACACGCTCAAGGACGTTTTGTTCATTTCAGAAATAACAAAACATTCAAGGAAAATAAAAAGTTTTTTGATAGGCTTTTGGATGAAAAGGTAAAGTATGACATGCAGTATGCAATGCCATCACAATTATGAAGTTAGAAGCGAGAGACATAGACCGTATAATTGAAATGGCCTGGGAAGACCGCACACCTTTTGAGGCAATTACATTTCAATTTGGATTAAAAGAGCAAGAAGTCATTGACCTAATGCGAAGAGAAATGAAACCAAGTAGTTTCAGAATGTGGCGAGAACGGGTTCAGGGGCGTGCAACAAAACACAGTAAAAAAAGAACGTTTGACAAGGGCAGATTTAAATGTTCGCGTCAAAGAACAATATCAAATAACTCTATATCAAAACGTTAACACGTGCTTTGATTTAAGCTTGGAGTACTTAAAGACAGCACATTAAAAAGATTCTATGAAAACAGAAACTATTTCCCAAAAAAACGGACATCAACTAAACGGTTTTACAACAGAAGACATAGGTGATGACCACTTATTTACAAGTTTAGAGACACCAATGAAGCCAAACGCTTTTGAAATGTCTAATGATGAAAAGAAACAACGTATCTCAATATTATTTTCCGAAATAATGGACGTGTTAGGTTTAGACCTAACGGATGATTCATTAAAAGGAACGCCAGACCGTGTTGCGAAAATGTATATTGAAGAAATATTCTCAGGATTAGATCCAGAGAACAAACCAAAAGTGGCTTTGTTTGACAACAAATACCAATACAACCAAATGTTGGTCGAAAAGGACATTACCTTTTATTCAAACTGCGAACATCACTTTGTACCCATAATTGGTAAAGCTCATGTGGCTTATAAATCATCGGGTAAAGTAATTGGATTATCTAAACTAAACAGAATTGTACAATACTACGCAAAGCGTCCTCAGGTACAAGAGCGTTTAACCCAACAAATTGGTAATGAATTAAAGAACATACTTGAAACAGAAGATGTTGCAGTTATTATTGATGCTAAACATCTATGCGTATCATCAAGAGGTGTAAAAGATGATACTTCAGCAACAGTAACAACATATTATGGTGGCGTGTTTAACTCACCAGAAAAAATTGCAGAATTACAAAACTATATAAATAATTAGCTATGGATATTTTAGAAAAAGCAATTGAATTTGAGAACAGAAAGTTTTCTTTCAAAAATACAAGCGACAGAATTTTAGCCGCAAGAGAAGCTAAAGAAATTATACTTGGCGTAAATGAAATATATAAACAAAAAAAAGACGCCAAATTAATGGATTTAATGAAGCGCCTTACAGTAATAAAACAGAAAATAGAAAAACGCCTTAAAGGTCGTCCGCTAACAGCAGCGTAATTAAAAATATGAAAACAATAATTGTGGTTGGAGGAAGCAAAGGCATAGGCAAGGCAATTGTCTCGTCTTTGCTCACCTCTAATAAAGTAATAAACCTAAGCCGAACTGCTCCAGAGCGATCACACGAAAATCTTGAGCATCACAAATGTGATATTACTACTGATGAATTACCGGAAATAGAAAAAGCCGATGGTTTGGTGTACTGTCCTGGCAGTATAAATTTAAAGCCAATAAACAGATTAAGCATTGAAGATTTTAAGAACGATTTTGAAATTAATGTTCTTGGTGCTGTAAAAGCAGTTCAAAAGTATTTACCAGCTTTAAAAAAAGGCGACAAACCTGCAATGGTATTTTTTAGTACTGTAGCATCAAAACTTGGTATGCCATTTCATGCAAGTGTTGCAACCTCAAAATCGGCAATTGAAGGTTTAACCAAATCACTAGGTGCAGAACTCGCACCAACCATACGAGTTAATGCTATAGCGCCAACCGTAACAGATACGGATTTGGCCTCAAAGCTATTGCGTAATGAACGGTTAGTTGAGAACATGAATGAGCGCCATCCACTAAAAAAATACTTGCAACCAGAGGAAGTAGCGGACATGGCAACGTTTTTACTCTCAGATAAGGCTGCGTCTCTTTCAGGTCAAGTTTTTGAAATGGATTGTGGTATAGTAAGTTTTAAAATTTAATTAAATGAACCCAATAAAAGCCTTTGTTGGCACACTCAAAACTGTAGATAACGACGTTGTTTCAAAACCTTCAGTACCATTATATAATATTGAAATAAATGCTTTGAATGGAAAGGCTATAGATCTTTCAGAGTTCAAAGGAAAAAAGATTTTATTTGTCAATGTAGCATCAAAATGTGGTTTTACACCTCAGTACACAGAACTTCAAAAATTGAGCGACACCTTCAAAAATGAACTTGTTGTTATCGGTGTTCCTTGTAATCAATTTGGAAGTCAGGAACCTGGCGATGCAGAAGAAATACAGGAATTCTGTGAGGTGAACTTTGGTGTATCTTTTTTAATTACCGAAAAAATTGATGTCAAAGGTCCAGACCAGCATCCATTATACCAATGGTTAACAAAAAAATATCTCAACGGGAAACAGAATTCTTCAGTAAAATGGAATTTCCAAAAATACCTTATAGATGAAAATGGTGAGTTTTTAGATTACTTCTATTCAATTACAAAACCATTCAATAATAGAATTACCAAGTACTTAAACTAAATAGCATGTTTGGAATTTTTAAAAAGACGTCTGAAGTAGAGAAACTTCAAAAGAAGTATGAAAAACTTATGGCAGATTGGCACAGACTCTCCACAACAAACCGATCAGAGAGTGATAAAAAATATTCGGAAGCCCAAGAAATATTAGACAGGATTGAATCCTTAAAGAATGAATAGATTTGAAAAAAATCTATTTGTTCATAGTATTTCTGCTAATTAATTTCGGTGGCCTAGCTATTGGCAATCTTATTATGGGCGAAGGTCCAACAGGTGAATGGTACAATACACTTAGAAGAGCACCTTGGACACCCCCTGGATGGGTATTTGGTGCTTCCTGGACTTTAATAATGCTTTGTTTTTCATGGTATTTGGCCGAATTATTTATAATTCGAGCTTCTAAATTTTTGTGGTCAATCTACACACTTCAAGTAGTATTGAATGTTAGTTGGAATTGGCTTTTTTTCAACAAGCACTTAACAGGGATAGCCTTATTGGGACTTATTCTTTTAACCCTAGTCATAACCTATTTCTTTATTACCTTTAGGAGCGATAGGCTAAAAAATGCCAAATATCTACTCCTGCCATATATCTCATGGTTATGTGTGGCTATATCTTTGAACACATATGTAGTGGTTAACAATTAATTAAAATGAAAATCTACACATTACATAAAACGCAGAAATTACCTATAACGCTAGATGAAGCTTGGAAATTCCTTTGTAATCCTGCCAATCTTTCAAAACTAACACCAACAGAAATGAACATGAAAATTATTTCTGGTGCAGACCGACCTATGTATGCTGGACAGGTTTTACAATATAGCGTTACACCATTGCCTGGATTTAAAACCAAATGGGTAAGTGAAATCACGCAGTATCAGGAAAAAAAATATTTCGTGGACCTTCAGCTTTATGGACCTTATGCATTTTGGCATCACAAACATTTTGTACACGAGATTGAAGGTGGAGTTGAGATGGAAGATATTATAGATTATAAAGTACCTCTCGGTATTCTCGGTAGATTAGTTCATCCAATACTGGTTAAACCCAAGCTCGAATCTATTTTCAATTTCAGGAAAGAACAATTAGAACAACTATTCGGAAAATTTTAATTATGCAGACACCATTAACTATTTTTTGGTTTAGACGAGATTTAAGGTTAGACGATAATGCAGGCTTATACAAGGCATTACGAGGCGAAAACAAAGTTATGCCTATTTTTATTTTTGATTCTGAGATACTGAACAAGTTGCCTAAAAACGACCCACGTATTACATTTATTCATGATACACTTCAAGAAATGCGTGAAACGCTTCAAAATGAGCATCAAAGCAGTATCGCTATGTATCATGGCAAACCAATTGATATTTTCAACAAACTTGTTGATGAACATGATGTTGTTAGTGTCTATACAAATCATGATTATGAACCCTATGCAACCAATAGAGATAAGGATATAAAAACATTCCTAGAAGCAAAAAATATTGAATTTAAAACCTTTAAAGATCAGGTTATTTTTGAAAAAGACGAGGTTGTAAAAAAAGATGGTAATCCCTATGTCGTATATACACCTTACATGCGTACCTGGAAGGAAAAATTCAAGACTCTTGATTTTAAAATATTTTACACCAATGACTATCTCAATAATTTAGTCAAAAACAGTAATCTATCAAATCTGTCACTTTCAGACATTGGTTTTGAAAAATCGGAGCAAGAAATTGCACCATACGATGTTACACCAACTTTAATACAACAGTATGAAGAAACACGCAACTTCCCAGCAAAGGAAGCAACATCGCGCCTAGGGCCACATTTAAGGTTTGGCACGGTTAGCATTAGAAAAATGATGAAAAAAGCCATCAATGAAAAAAATGAAACTTTTTGGCAGGAACTCATCTGGCGTGAATTTTTTATGCAAATTTTATGGCATTTTCCGCATACCAAGAATAAAGCGTTTAAATCTAAATATGACAGAATTGAATGGCGAAACAATGAAGAGGAGTTTAAGTTGTGGTGCGAAGGAAAAACAGGTTATCCTTTAGTAGATGCAGGTATGCGACAATTAAATGAAACGGGATTTATGCACAATCGCGTAAGAATGCTCGTTGGCAGTTTTCTTTGCAAACATTTATTAATTGACTGGCGATGGGGAGAAGCATATTTTGCAGAAAAACTACACGATTATGAAATGGCAAGTAATGTAGGTAATTGGCAATGGGTTGCCGGTTCTGGTGTAGATGCGGCGCCTTACTTCAGAATTTTTAATCCAACCTCTCAGATTAAAAAGTTTGACAAAGACATGAAATACATTAAAAAATGGGTTCCTGACTATCAAGAGCTTACCTATCCAGAAAAAATAGTAGATCACAAAATGGCGAGAGAACGCTGTTTAGAAACTTATAAAACAGCATTAAATTAACACAATTATAAATAATTATTTAAAATATTCACTTTTTAATAATAACTTACATAATAAATTAAAATATTTACCGTTGTTACTTTAAGACGTTAACGTCTTGACCTGAAAATAACCATTTCAAAAACAATTCTAAAAGCTCTGATGTGCCTCGGGGCTTTTTTTATTTTTTTATTCTGAACATAATCTTTTCTTAAAACAAATAGGCCTATTTTTAGTTACCTTTAGAAGGCTTTATAAAAATAAGTCAATATGAATACTTGGGATGTCGCCAGCAAATGGCACCGACTGTGCACCGAAGGTAAAAACCTAGAGTGTATAGAGGAACTTTATGACAAAAATATATCGAGTACAGAGATGCCTGGCATGCCTCGTTTTTCAGTCACTACGGGTAAGCAAAGCGTATGGAATAAAAACAAAGAATGGTTTGATAACGTCAAGGAATTGCATAGTAGCAGTTTTACAGAGCCTATTGTTGCTGGTCGTCACTTCACATCTAAGTTGGAATTTGATATTACGTTTAAGGACAGAGGAAGACAACAAATGGAAGAAATTGGTATCTGGGAAGTAAAAAATGGAAAAATTGTTAGTGAACAATTCTTTTACATGATGTAATACATATTCAGATCGTTTATAAAACAATAATTAATTACCTGGCAATCTTTCAATTTTAGCACCAATAGCTCGTAGTCGATCATCTATATTCTCATAACCACGATCAATCTGCTCGATATTATGAATGATTGAAGTTCCTTTTGCAGAAAGCGCTGCAATTAGCAAGGAAATACCTGCTCTAATATCTGGCGAAGTCATTGTAGTTGCCTTCAATGTAGATTTAAAATCATGACCAATGACAGTGGCTCTGTGCGGATCACAAAGAATTATTTTTGCTCCCATATCAATCAATTTATCAACAAAGAACAAACGACTTTCAAACATTTTTTGATGCACCAGCACTTCACCTCGAGCTTGAGTAGCTATTACCAAAACTATACTTAAAAGATCTGGCGTAAAGCCTGGCCAAGGTGCGTCTGCTATAGTTAGGATGGACCCATCAATGTAGTTCTGAATTTGATATCCATTCTTATGCGCAGGAATATGTATGTCATCGCCTTGCTGCTCCACTGTTATTCCCAGTTTTCGAAAAACATTAGGTATTTGTCCTAAATCTTTCCAGCTTACATCCTTAATGGTAAGTTCACTTTTTGTCATTGCCGCTAAACCGATCCAACTTCCAATTTCAATCATATCAGGAAGCATGGTGTGTGTTGTACCGCCAAGACTTTTGACACCTTCAATAACCAACATATTGGAACCAATACCACTGATTTTGGCACCCATTCGGTTTAACATTCTACAGAGCTGTTGCAAATAAGGTTCACAAGCAGCATTATATATCGTTGTTTCCCCTTCGGCTAAAACAGCTGCCATGACAATATTTGCCGTACCTGTAACGGAGGCCTCATCTAGAAGCATAAAAGTTCCTTTGAGCTTTTCTGCCTCAACACCATAAAAATGATCTTCTCTGTTATATCTGAAGCTAGCACCTAGATTAATAAATCCTTCAAAATGGGTGTCCAGGCGTCTACGACCAATTTTATCTCCACCTGGCTTTGGTATGTAACCTTTACCAAAACGTGCTAATAATGGCCCTACAATCATTATAGAACCTCGTAACCCACGTCCTTCTACCTTAAAATCATCAGACTCCAAATAGTCTAAATTGATATGTTCTGCCTTAAACGTATATGTGTTGCCATCTAGTTTATTAACCTCAACACCAAGGTTACTGAGTAATTTTATGAGTTTATTGACATCAACAATATCAGGTATATTATTAATAGTAATTGTTTCCGGAGTTAATAGAACTGCACACAATACCTGAAGCGCTTCATTTTTTGCACCTTGTGGCTTTATAGAACCCTTTAGTTGGTGGCCACCTTCTATTTTGAATGTACTCATACGTCTTAGTAACGTTTTCTACTGCTAGAATATTTCTTTTTGGATTTTTTACCACCTTTACTACCGTATTTAGACTTTGCACGCATTAAGCTCGCAGAATCAGATAGATCTTCCTCGCTGTTTTTAAGATTAATTTTTCCCTCCGATAATTCATAAAGATGGTCAAATATTACTGAATCCTCCACACTATCCTTATTCCAATTTAGGTAACATTTTTTCATATGGTTAGCGATTGTGTAAATTAAAGCATCCTTCATTTCACCATCGTCCCAAGTTCTGGCAACATCTATCATAGTTTTAATGTTGTTTCCATAGAAACGATACTTAGGATGATTTTGAGGGTATCTTAGAGGATCAGGGCTTGAGGAAAGCTCCTCTTTTGAAGGTTTTGGAAATGGGGAATCTGCATCCAACTCAAAGTCGGACATTATAAATAGCTGATCCCATAATTTATGCTGAAAATCCGGCACATCCCTTAAGTGTGGCTGCAAATTGCCCATTACAGATATTATGGCCTTAGCAAGTTTATTTCGCTCTTCTTTTGTTTCGCGTGTTTTAGCATAGTTAATCATCTTTTGAAGATGACGCCCGTATTCCGGAATAATTAAATGCTCGCGTTCTGTGTTGTATTCTAAATCGTCAATCAAAATAATAATAATGTGTAGTAAACATAAGCAAAACCCGTAGTCTTTAGGTTTTGTTGCAAAGTACAAAAAATAATGAAGCTTAAAAGGATTTTAAAGGGAAATTACACCTTCAATTTTTGTTGCAACCTCTTTGTATTTTGCAATTACACTATCAGGATTCTTCATTCTAACATTTACGGAAATACTTGTGTATTTACCATTTTTAGAAGTCCTAGTATTTATTACAGCGCCTAAATGATTAAAAAGCTCTTTGAGGTTATTGATTTTTTCAGTTTCAGAAATTACAATAAACTTATATAAATAGGTTGTTGGCCACATGGCCGTATCTTGGAGCTGTACTTTAAGTTTTTTATAAAATTCTTCCGAATTTCTAGACTCGTTCATATCACAAATTTACGACTGCAAAGATACGCTTAACTTTGCATTTTTCTGTCTTATTTTTTATCACGATTTTTACTGCAAAAATATTGCCAATTTGACGCCAAAGAAAATTGTAATTACAGGTGGGCCAGGTACAGGTAAATCCTCAATTATTAAACACCTAAAAACAAGAGGATTTCTGTGCTATGATGAAATCTCAAGACAAGTCACACTTCAAGCTAGAAAAGATGGTATAGAACAATTGTTCTTAGCTAATCCACTATTATTTAGCAAAAAACTACTTGATGGCAGAAAACAACAGTTCTTAGATGCTACAAACGAAACCAAAAATGTTGTTTTTTTAGATAGAGGACTACCTGACGTATTGGCTTATATGGATTTTATAGGTGATACTTATCCGCATCATTTTGTGCAAACCTGCCAAAATCATATTTACGACTACATTTTTGTACTAGCGCCTTGGCAAGAAATTTTTACTTCAGATAGTGAACGCTACGAAAATTTTGAACAAGCAATAGACATTCATCACCATCTATTAAAGACTTATAAGCGATTTGGTTACCATTTAATTGATGTTCCTTTTGAATCTATAGAAAAACGTTCGGATTTTGTTCTTGAGGTCTTAAATTTGTAGCAATGCATTCAATTGAAGTTTTAGAGCGTTACTGGAATTATACTTCTTTTAAGCCTCTACAAGAAGATATCATAAACGCTGTCATTGACAATGAAGACACCTTTGCCCTACTACCAACAGGTGGAGGAAAATCAATTTGTTTTCAAATACCAGCCTTAATAAAAGATGGCACCTGTATTGTGGTATCACCATTAATTGCCTTAATGAAAGATCAGGTCAATGCCTTAAAGCAAAAAGGCATAAAAGCAATTGCTCTAACATCTGGCCTTTCGTATAAAGATTTGGATACCCTATTGGACAACTGCATTTATGGCAACTATAAATTTCTTTATCTATCACCAGAACGACTACAGCAACCATTGGTACAAGAGCGCATACAGCGTATGAAAGTTAATCTTATTGCTGTTGATGAAGCACACTGCATAAGCCAATGGGGAAATGATTTTAGGCCAGCTTACAAGAATATTTCGGTTTTAAGGGATATTCACCCTCATGTTAATTGCATTGCGCTTACAGCAACTGCTAAATACGACATTGTAAGTGATATCATTAAAAATCTCGATTTTGTTTCACCAAAAATATTCCAGGGATCATTTAACCGACAAAACATTGCTTATCAAGTTATACACACAGATGACAAGCTCTACCACTTGCAAAATCTATTGAAAAAGCACGATGGCTCGGCCATAATCTATGTGAGAAACAGAAGAGCAACAACTGAAATCCATAATTTTTTAACTGCTAAAGGATTCTCCTCTACTTTTTATCATGGTGGCATTACAAACAAAGAAAAACAAGAGCGACTAGAGCAATGGACCAATAATCGTAAAAAAATCATGGTTGCTACTACAGCATTTGGTATGGGAATTGACAAGGCCAATGTAAAAACCGTAATACACTTCAATTTACCAGAAAGCTTAGAGAGTTATTACCAAGAAGCAGGTCGAGCTGGTCGTGACGGAAATGATGCGTACGCCTATATTTTAAAGCAACATATTGACGAAGATCGTTTAAAAAACCAGTTCTTAAGTACCCTACCTTCAATTGATTATATTAAGTTGGTATACAATAAACTCTGTAATTATTTTCAAATATCTTATGGTGAAGGTAAAAACACGCAACATCAATTCGATTTTAAAACGTTTTGCAGCACATATAGTCTCAATTCTAGTATTACTTATAATGTATTAATAGCATTGGACCGAAATGGTATTATAACACTAGCGCAGCAGTTTAATTTTAGAACAAAAATTCAGTTCTTAATTAAAAGCGATCAGCTCTTTCACTATTTGGATAAGAACTTAAAGCTCAATACTTTGGTCAAAGTACTCTTGCGCACTTATGGCGGAATCTTTGATTACGAAACCAAAGTGAATCTTAATTTAGTAATCAAAAAGTCCGATTTAGACGAAAAGGAAGTTTTAAAACAACTTCAAATTTTAGAGAAAGATTCTATTATTAGCTTACAAATTGCGAATACCGATTCTGAAGTTATATTTTTGAAACCACGCGAAGACGATGTGACCATTAATCCCATTTCGAAAACTATTGCACTTCAACATACGTTGAAACACCAGCAGATACAGGCAGTTATTGATTATATAAATAATGATAAAACGTGCAAAAACAAGCAACTTCTTTCATATTTCGGGGAAAAAATAGAGGTAAATTGTGGCAACTGTTCCGTATGCAGAGCAAATGAAACCGAAAAAGGTTTAGTTTCTAAGGACAACATTTCAGAACAAATTTTGGACGCTTTGAATAAAGACGACTTAACATCTCGACAATTATTAAATCGAATCGATTGTACTGAAACACAATTATTTCAAAGTTTAACGGAACTTATAGAACTAAAAAAAATAGGAATTACAGAAACAAACACATATAAAAAAATATGACAACCAAGCGCAACTTGAGAATCGTATTCATGGGAACCCCAGATTTTGCAGTAGCAACGCTTAAGGCCCTGTTAGATCATAATTATAATATCGTAGGTGTTATAACAGCTCCTGACAAACCTGCTGGCAGAGGACGAAAGCTGAGAGCCTCAGCAGTAAAAGAGTTTGCGATAGAACATAATTTAAATGTGTTACAGCCAACTAACCTAAAAGCAGAAAACTTTGTAGAAGAACTAAAAGCACTAAATGCCAATTTACAAATTGTTGTAGCCTTCAGAATGCTACCAGAAGTTGTTTGGAAAATGCCCGAATTTGGGACCTTTAATTTACACGCTTCACTATTACCACAATATAGAGGTGCTGCACCAATCCATTGGGCTATAATTAATGGTGAAACCGAAACAGGTGTTACAACCTTTTTTATAGATGAAAAAATTGATACTGGAGCGATTATCTTATCTGAAAAAATATCTATTGAGTCAAACACCACAGTTGGCGAATTACATGACGAGCTCATGATATTAGGAAGTAAACTGGTTATTAAAACTGTTAAACAGATTGAGCAAAATGAAGTTACGACCTCCATTCAACCTAAATCTAAACAACTCAAAACGGCTTACAAGCTAAATAAAGAGAATTGCAAGATTAATTGGAATGCATCCCTGTTACACATTTATAATAAAATTAGAGGATTAAACCCTTTCCCTGCAGCTTGGTGTTATTTAGACAATGATGATTCTGAACCTATGGCAATAAAACTATATGATGTTGAAAAGTTAGAAAGAAAGCACAATTTAAGTGGAGGAACTATTGTTGTAGGCGAGAATAAACTAAAAGTTGCCTGTAGTGGTGGTTATATTTTAATTAAAGAAATACAGTTGCCAGGAAAACGAAAAATGGATGTAAAATCGTTACTTAATGGGTTTCGGTTTTCAGAAAATGCAAAACTTCGTTAAGCCCTTATTGCCATTGGCTTAGTAAAAAATCCGACAAAACGCGTGGCTTTATTAACAAAAGGCTCAACTTATTAACAAAAACGCCGTTTTCCCTTGCTATTACTTGTGTAGCTTAATATTCCTCATAAATTTGTGTACGGATTTTTAAAAAGTATTTTTAAAACCGAATTTTTAACAATTTAAAATTAAAATTTTATGAACAAAACAGATTTAATCAATGGTATGGCAGAGAATGCTGGTATCACTAAAGCTGCTGCTAAAAAGGCATTAGACTCTTTATTAATTGACATTGAGGGCGCATTACAAAAAGGTAACAGAGTTTCTTTAGTTGGTTTTGGTTCTTGGTCAGTATCTAGAAGAGCTGCAAGAGACGGAAGAAACCCACAAACTGGTAAAACAATCAAGATAAAAGCAAAAAATGTAGTAAAATTTAAGGCAGGTTCTGACTTAAATAGCGCTGTAAACTAAGATATTTTTCTTTTAGGAAAAAGCCTGCTGAAATAGCAGGCTTTTTTTGTTGACCTAAGTTTATAGTACCAAAGTTGTATAATTCACAAAAATACTCTAGATTAGATAATGTATTAATAACCAAACCAATGAAACCGGAAAAAGGCAATTTACTCATTGCAGAACCATCTATAATTGGCGACTTATCCTTTAACCGTGCAGTGATTCTATTAGCAGATCACAATGCTCTGGGTTCGGTTGGCTTCATTTTAAATAAGCCATTAGAGTATAATTTAAAAGATTTGGTTGACGGTACGGAATCTGAATTCACAGTTTACAATGGTGGCCCTGTAGAACAGGACAATCTATATTTTATACACAAATCACCAGAACTTATACCAAACAGCGTTGAGATTTCAAATGGTATTTTTTGGGGCGGTGATTTCAATGTGGTTTTAGATCTTATTAATTCAAATAAAATCTCTAAGAATGATATTCGATTCTTTTTAGGATATAGTGGTTGGGCAGAGCAACAACTAGATAACGAGCTAGAATCTAACGCCTGGCTAGTCTCCGAAAACATTTATGACAATGAGATTATTGCCAAAAGCTGTAATTCCTTTTGGCGTGAAAAGATGTTAGAACTCGGCGGCGAGTATAGTATCTGGTCTAATGCACCAGAAAATCCGAGTTATAATTAAAGTAATCTGAGTTTTGCGTTTATTTTAGTGATGACCAACTTGGCAAAGTCTGCACCGTATTCTTTTTTGCGGTATTTAGAAATAGGTTGAATACCAACAATTACATTGGTGATAAACATTTCATCTGCCTTTTGAAGTTCAAATGGTGAAATAGACGCTTCCTCTACAATAAGATTAACATCCTTGCGCAATACATCCAAAACTTGTTGACGCATAATGCCTTTTAAACAGCCATCTTCAAGTGGTGGTGTTTTAATACGATCGCCTTTAACCAAAAAGAGATTACCATTTAAGGCTTCGATTATGCTCTTATTGGTATTAAAAATCAAACAATTATGAAAACCATTTTCTTTGGCATAAATACTTCCCATAACCTGTATGGCTTTATTATTTGACTTTAAACCAGACAACAGCCCTGGTGCAACATAGTAATCCTTATACAGATCAACTTCATAAAAACTATCGTCAATAGTGTAGAAAGGATTAGGATGCACTTCCGCAACTATATAATAATTGATATTGGCATCCTTTTTTGGCAAATACTTTCCACCTTCTCCTCTATCTACATTAAGTCGCACGCGCGCAACTGCATTGCTTAAATTATTGGCCTCAACGGTTTTAAGGATTTCGTCCTCTAGAAATTCCATGGTAAAATTCATTGGAATATCCATTCGCATTATTCGCATGGAAGCCATTAACCTAAAATAGTGGTCTTCCCAAAAGAAGATCTTACTATTTACGACTTTGAGCGTTTCAAAAAGTGCATCGCCATACTTGTAACCACGATTTTCAGGGCTAAGTTTAGACTCGGAAAGAGAAACAAGTTCTCCATTAAAATTTACCATAAAAAAAGTCCCGATTTATGTTAAAAAAATCGAGACAAAGATATAATAGAATAGTCAGTTACGTGTTAAGCAGAACCTAAAACTTGCTTTAGACTTGAGATTTGATTTTCCCACAACATTTTTGCTTCATCTACCTCATCATCTTCGGCAAAATCCGTAACCATCAAGGAAACATCTTTAGTAATCTCATCTACTTGTATGCGCATTTCAAAGTAGTACGATGCACCATCTTCCTCATCGACCATCCATCTAAACTTAATACGTTCGCTACTTTTTTTACTCAATAATTTTGCACGCTCTTCTGAGCCGTCCCATATGAATGTAAATAACTCACCACGCGAGTTAACATTATCTGCAAACCACTCGGAAAGTCCTGAAGGCGTAGAAATATATTGATATAATAAGGAGGGAGAAGCATGAATTACAAACTCCATTTCAAATTTTTCTTTGTCGTCCATTTAAGGTAAGTATTATGTGCTCAATATATACATTTATGGTACAATTCAAAACTTTATTATAAAATTATTTTTTTAGAATCTTCTGTTTGTTGTCGCAGAATTTGTTTTTATATTTGCACCCGCAATAATGGCGAGGTAGCTCAGTTGGTTAGAGCGTCGGATTCATAACCCGGAGGTCTCGAGTTCAAATCTCGATCTCGCTACAGCAGTAAAAGCCCAGTACTAAATGTACAGGGTTTTTTTATGCGCCAATCGCAAACGTGTTTGCTAGTGCAGGCTCACAAAAAAAATCCTATGCAACGCGAAGTGTTGAAGGGCTTTTACTATTGTACACTTTCTTAACACAGATTCACCGAAACTAAATCCTCAAGTATTAAATCCATTGCATGATTTTTGTCATTTCTTTTGCGCAAAGGTATTCCTAACTTTATGCATTGCTGAAAAAGAGTAAGCTCTAATTTGAAACTAAGTCAAAAAGTATTAATCCAAAAAAGAGTACTTATGCGCATACAAGTAAAAGATTTTATGTCAGCTCCAGTCACAGCTGCTATGAAAGATGAAAACGTTTTGGAAATTAGAACACTGATGAAAGAAAAGGGAATCCACGCCATTCCAATTATTTCATATGCCAATGACAAGCTAAAGGTCGATAAGACTATCGAAGGTATTATAACTGCAACAGATATCAGTGAAGAAGTGAGTAATGATGCCACAATAGAAGATATCATGACAGCTTCAAACGTTTTAGTGGTTCACGTCGATGCAAGTGCTAAAGCAGCTGCAAAAATGATGCTGAAACACAATGTACATCACATAGTAGCAATGGAAGACGGTGAAATTAAGGGTATGCTCAGTTCTCTGGACTTTGTCAAATTAGTAGCAGAACATTCATTAGAATAAGTGAACTAACATCAAAAAAAGCCGTTGTTACAACATTATTAGTCATGACAAATATCATGTTTATTTCAATGAACTTAGCGTAACTTTATTAATTATACAATTGATACGTCAATTTTGTATCTAAATTTAAGAATATGGCAAAAGTTAAAGGAGCAATAGTTGTTGACACCGAGACCTGTAAAGGTTGTGAAGTCTGTATTCCGGTTTGTCAAGAAAACGTCATAAGCATGTCTACAACCGTTAACCGAAAAGGCTACCACTATGCCTATATGAGCAATCCTGACGCATGTACAGGATGTACCAATTGCGCTATAGTTTGTCCCGATCGTGCCATTACGGTGTATCGTGCAAAAGTCTAAATGTATTTCATTAAAACATAATATATGTCCGAATTAAGATTAATGAAGGGAAATGAAGCATTAGCTGAAGCCGCCATTAGAGCGGGTGCTGATGCTTATTTTGGATATCCTATCACGCCTCAATCTGAGGTTATTGAATATTTAATGACAGAACGTCCTGAAGAACGAACTGGAATGGTTGTCTTACAAGCCGAGAGTGAGGTTGCCGCCATCAATATGGTTTATGGTGCTGCCAGCACTGGAAAACGTGCTATGACCTCATCGTCAAGTCCAGGCGTTTCTCTTAAGCTTGAAGGCGTGTCTTATTTGGCTGGTGCCGAATTACCAGCCGTAATCGTAAATGTGATGCGAGGAGGACCAGGTCTTGGAACCATTCAACCGTCACAAGCCGATTATTTCCAAGCGGTGAAAGGTGGTGGTCACGGTGACTACAAATTGTATGTTTTAGCACCTGCCTCAGTACAGGAAATGTCCGATTTTGTGTCTGATGCCTTTGATATCGCTTTTAAATACCGTGCACCAGTTTTAATTCTATCCGATGGATTAATAGGTCAAATGATGGAAAAAGTAGTGCTAAAGGACCAGAAAGATCGTATGCCAGATGAAGAGATTATCAAACGCTATGGTAGCTGGGCCACAACAGGTAAAAAAGGAAGAGAACGAAATATCGTCACCTCACTGGATTTGATACCGGAAAAAATGGAAGCACGAGTACATCGATTAATGAAGAAATATGAACAGATGGAACGTGAAGACCTACGTTATGAAATGATACAATGTGAAGATGCCGAATATCTTTTCGTTGCCTATGGTTCAAGTTCCAGAATAGCACAAAAAGCGGTACAATTAGCACGAGAAAAAGGTATTAAAGTTGGCCTGTTAAGACCGATAACCTTATTCCCTTTCCCAAAACAACAATTACTAGTACTAGCGCATCAGGTGAAAGGCATATTGAGTGTTGAGTTAAGCACCGGACAAATGGTTGAAGATGTGAGATTGGCTGTTAAGGGTAGAGTGCCTGTTAAACATTATGGTAGAACTGGGGGAAGCATTCATACACCTGAAGAAGTTTTGGAAGCCTTAGAACAAAAAATAATAAGCGATGGAAGTAATTGATATCATAAAACCCGAAAATCAGGTATTTAATAAAACCTGCTTAATGACTGATACAACCTTGTCTTACTGTCCAGGTTGCGGTCATGGCGTTGCACACAACCTAGCCATGGAAGTCATTGACGAATTAGGCATTGTCGAAGATACTATTGGAGTTGCTCCTGTAGGTTGTTCGGTATTGGCGTATGATTTTATGAATGTAGATATTACCCAAGCCGCTCATGGACGTGCTCCTGCCCTAGCAACAGCTATTTCAAGAACATGGCCTGATAAATACGTGTTTACCTATCAAGGTGATGGTGATTTGGCAGCAATTGGCACGGCCGAAACGATTCATGCGTGCAACAGAGGGGAAAACATCGTAATCATATTTGTGAATAACGGTATTTACGGAATGACAGGAGGCCAAATGGCACCGACTACTTTACCTGGTATGTCTACCTCAACCTCCCCATATGGCAGAGACATCGAGACCATGGGAATGCCATTAAAAATTACCGAACTCATTGCAAATTTGCCGGGAACATACTATGTAACACGTCAAGCCGTCCATACGCATAAGCATGTACGGAAAGCGAAGAAGGCTATTAAAACAGCCTTTGAAAATACACGATTAAAGAAAGGTCTCTCTTTTATAGAAATTGTGTCCAATTGTAACTCCGGATGGAAAATGAATCCAAACGATTCAAATGTGTGGATGGAAGAAAATATGTTCCCCTATTTCCCATTAGGCGATATTAAAGTAAAAGGCAAATTAAAACAATAGTCATGACAGAAGAAATTATTATAGCAGGATTTGGTGGTCAAGGTGTATTATCCATGGGAAAAATACTGGCATACTCAGGCATGATGCAAGGTGAAGAAGTGAGCTGGATGCCATCTTACGGACCTGAAATGCGTGGTGGTACGGCCAATGTCACGGTTATACTAAGTGACGACCGTATAAGTTCACCCTATTTAAAAGTCTATGATACAGCCATTATCCTCAACCAGCAATCCATGGATAAGTTTGAACACTCGGTGAAACCCGGTGGTGTTTTAATTTATGATCCTAATGGTATTATAGATCACCCAACCAGAACCGATATTGCTATCTATCAGATTGAAGGCAATCGCTTGGCTACAGAAATGGGTAATAAGAAGGTGTTTAATATGATTGTATTGGGTGGCTTCTTGAAGGTGAAACCCATAGTGCAGCTAGACAATGTGATTGCAGGCTTAAAGAAATCTTTACCGGAACGCTATCATCACTTAATTCCTTTAAACAAGGAAGCCATTACAAAAGGCATGCAGCATATAATCTCTTATAAAGTTGAAAGTGCACTGATTGATCATTAGTGACGTTTAATACATCAATCAGAAACACAAATGATGTGTATCTTTTAGAGACTAATTGATACACATCATTTTAGTTTTGCTTTTATCTTAATACATTTTGCCTAGAAGACACCGCCACCACCATTGTCATTATCATCGTCATCATCTTCACAGGATACACCATGGGCAATGATGAAAATCTCACCAGAAACATCTGTTAAGGAATAAGCGTCTGATGAGGCATCGTCTAATGCATTTTGATGTGGATATTGACCAGGTGCCACAGTTGGGTTACCATTATTATCGGTCGGATACGGCAGTTCGCCAACGTATAAGTGGGTTTCATTTAATACAAAACCGTCAAACATGTCAAAGTTTACATCAACAGTTCCAAGACCTTCATCATAGTTTACACTGATGGTACCCACATGAGTACCTTTATCGGTATCGCATTGTCCGGCACCAGAATACAAGTCAAAACTATAGTCGCCACCAGATAATGGCCCTATGGTCCATCCCCAACGATTAAATCCATCATCTAAAAAACATGTTGAATTATCCTCACCTCCAATGGCAAATAGGGTCTCACATGATTCTTCTTCTTCAGGTGCATCATCGTCATCGTCTTGCCCAGCATTAGATTGGTTAGTAATGTCATCTAATTGAAATGCATCTACTTCTATTGCTTCTGTCTGGCAGGAGAATGAGAATACCAAGGCCAAACAGACAAAATAAGTGCTTAAGTTTTTCATAATAGTTCTTTTTGGGATTTTAAAAGTAGTGCCTATTCCTATTAACGACAAATTTTTTCGATGTGTTGCAGTTTAGTGTAGTACTTATATTAATAGTGAGGATACTGATGTAGGTCATTTTAGTTTTGCTATTCCATTACTATTTTTATTTAGCTGAGATTTAACCATTAATATCAATAGTCATGAAAGCAATAACCACATCACCACGACAAATTACATTATACTACAGCTCTAAATCCGTTAGGGCCAAACAAACGATGGTCTATGCCATTGCAGAAGGTTTGCCGGTCTCTTCCATTGATATTACAAAAACACCGCTTACGGGTACACAGATTGCCAATTTGGCCTACCGCTTAGGCCTAGAAATTAAGGACTTGGTTAACCAAGACCACCCAAATTACGAGGAGAAATTTGAGCATGCCGATTTATCAGACAGAGACTGGATGAAAATGATACAGCACAATCCTGATATTATGAAACAGCCTATCGCTTTAAGAGGCGATATTGCCATTTTGGTAGAAACACCAACGGATATTATTAAAATCTGAGCGTATTTACTTTAATAGTTCCAACAGTAAATTATTATACTTATTAATATTAATGAGCCTTAAATTAAGGTCTATGCGCTTGTTTTTAAAGTCTTTTTTAAGGTAGGTTATCATCAAAAAAAGGCTTTCTATAAGCTTTTCTAAATCGTAGCCCTGAATACGCTTTATCTTGTAATTTTCTGCAAGTGTTTTGGTAACCTTTTTTCGTGATATCGCCAAATAGGGCAACTCGTATCTTACAGCCGCAGCAAGCTCTACGGTTTCCAGGTTTTTAATAATCTCTACCCGCCGTTCATCATCTATAGCTAAAGACAAGCTTACATCCATTAAAAACTGCAGGTTTAGTTTAGCCTCAGTGCGTAAGGCACGTTTTACGGCACCTATTTTTGAGGCTTGGCTAGCACCTTCTTTCGCCACATCGTAGATGTCTTTGATGATACTCATTTTTATAACTTAATTATTCTAATCTTCTGCATAACTAATACGTTCGCGTATGCCACCACTTTCACGATGGATAATGACATCGGCTTTTTTGCGTTTGGCCAAGGTTTTAGCCTTTCGTATGGCAGTGCTTTGTTTTCTGTGTTTGGAGGTGATGCGCTTATTGCCCTCTCTTCTTACGGCCCAACCGTTTTCAAATGGTACTATATGCTGATGCCAAGTACGTTTTGGGCTATGCCCTAAGGCTTTTATTATAGCTTCTATCAGTTGTTTTATCGCATTTACCAAATTGTTATTACTAGACATCTGTTTACGTTCAATTACCGTAAAGTTAATTATTCCGTTCCTTTTTGCAGACTAAAACCAAAAAACAAAATCCAGTACTTGCATACTGGATTTTGAACATTAACCATTAAAAAATCAATAATCTTAAGATAAATTCTTAATCTGTAGTCTTTCGCTTGAATGTATAATTAATACCAAACATAGCCATTGATGTGGTCATATCATAAGATACGGTTGTACCAGGAATCTTACCTAATGGGTTACTTGGTGTAATTTGTCTTGGGTCTAATATTTGCCCTTCGGTAGCACCATCACTATCACCATAATGGTAAACAGCATCTAGTCGCCAATTATCATTAATCTCATAACTTAATCCAAATTGGTAAGCATTCTTTATAATAGCTGTTGCCGGTGTAGAGAAAAACGCGAGCTCCTCATCTATTGGATTAGAACTGTAGGTGTAACCCACTCTAAGTGGTACGTTTTTAATGCCTTTATATTGCAATCCCACAGAGAGGATTGAAATATCTTGCCATCCAAAACCTTGTACAGCTCCTGTTGGGAATCCATTGCTTCCAATTTCCCAACCACTGGCTTCAAAACCTTCTGTATTTTCATAAAATACACGTCTAAAATCCAGGGCAAAGTCAAAATTAGTAAAAGAATACCCTAAACCAAGGGACATAATCGCGGGATAATCCATCTGAAAATTAACGTCAGGTGCATCTGAGCCATCTAAGTACTTATTATCAAATTCAAATTCTCCAAACGTCTGATTGGTTTTGTAAGAAGCTCCTAGTTTTAAGCCAGACCCTGAATCATAAAAAATACCTACTTGAGCACCAAATCCAATGGCGGGTGTACTATCTGCTTTTGGATAACCTCTTCCACTCCCTCCCATTGAGGCAGGAAAATCAGGTGATGCCAGAGGATTAGGGTTTAACTCCAGTGCCGCATAATTAAAGTTAGGCTGAATACCAATAGATATCTTATCGGTTAGCTCATAGGCATAAGTACCACTTACTTGCAATAACAAATAATCAGACTCAATACGTCCAAATCCATTAAGCCCTTGAGGCCAATTTATTGCGTTAGAATTATTAGGATTCCAATTCATATTAGGGTTGCCACTCATATCCATAGGTAAATTGGTTTCTTGAGGAAATGTTACCCCAAAACCACTGATGCCAAATGCAGATACGCCAAAAGTGTGCTTACTGTCTTCTTTTCCCCATACCATTCCGATTGCAGGTAAATAAGAGATCCCTCTATCATCTTCAGTTGTCCCAAAAACGCGAGGTGATGCTGGTGAACCTGGTCCAAAAGCGCCCTCTGGATATAATAATCCTGCAGGTAAGCTAGAGCTCAATTCTGGTGATGAGAAGAACAATCCTAAATCGAACTTTAAGATTTTATCATCAAAAACTGAGATTGCCGCGGGATTCCAATGCATGGCACCTGAAATATCCAATGGTTGCGCCGTTGCAGCACCGCCCATTGACATATTTACGGAGCCAACACCCTGCATGATATGACCAGTCTGGGCATACAGACCAATCGAAAATAATAGCAAGATAAATTTAGTACAAGTTGTTTTCATTAGTAATAGTTTTAAACATTCCGCGATTAAAAAGGCTTTATATAATAGGATTATTCATCACGTAATAGAATGTTGGTTAATACTTAGCCAATAGCAAATTTAAGTGGCAAATAGTTGTTGTCTTATGACAAATATCATAAAACGAAATTCGCACATGATATAAATTTAAATCCTTCGTAAACACCAATAAAATCAATGGTTTTCGAAGGCTAAACTTAAGTAACATTTGTTACATAAGTATATGACAAATATCATGCTACAAGTTGACCTATCACGGTAACTTTACAATCTGGAACCAAAGAATATTTACATAAATTCTAAAAATTAAAACAATGAAAAAATTGGTGATATTAGGTGCAGGAACGGCCGGAACAATGATGGCCAACCACCTAGTAAAAAAGCTACCAAAGAAAGAGTGGCAAATTACAATTGTAGATCAATATAAAACACATTATTACCAACCCGGATTTTTATTTCTACCCTTTGATACCTACACAGAAGAACAGGTAAAAAAAACAGGTAAGAAGTTTATTCCCAAAGGTGTTAATTATATTCAGAAAAAAATTGAATTAATTAAACCTGAAACCAATAAAGTTGAGTTGGAAAATAACGAAAGTATTGACTATGACATCCTAATTGTCGCTACTGGATCTAAAACAGCTCCCGACGAAACAGATGGCTTATTAGGCCCACTATGGCGTAAAGATATTTTTGATTTTTACACTTTTGAAGGCGCCAAAGCACTAAGAGACAAGTTACGTACTTGGGAAGGTGGCAAAATGGTGGTTCATATTACGGAAATGCCAATTAAATGTCCTGTCGCACCTTTGGAATTTGCATTCTTGGCAGATACTTTTTTTAAGAAAAAAGGTATGCGCGACAAGGTTGAAATAACCTATGTAACACCTCTTGATGGTGCCTTTACCAAACCAACTTGTACTAAAGCATTAAATTATCTTTTGGAAGAAAAGAACATTAAGATTGAAACAGACTTTGCCATAATGGAGGTTGATAATGATAAGAAAGTGATTGTAGATTATGTAGATCGTGAAATTCCTTTTGATTTATTGGTTACGGTACCTACAAATATGGGTGATGAAGTTATAGAACGCTCTGGTTTAGGCGATGATTTAAATTTTATTCCAACCCATAAACACACCTTACAGTCTAAGGAACACAAGAATATTTTTGTGATTGGCGATGCAACGGATGTACCTGCCTCAAAAGCAGGGTCTGTTGCCCATTTCCAGGCAGAAACACTTACGGATAATATTATTTTGTTCACAAAAGGCTTCAAGCTAAAACAAGAATTTGACGGTCATGCCAACTGTTTTATAGAAACAGGTGACAATAAAGCACTCTTAATAGATTTCAATTATGACCAGGAACCAGTACACGGAACATTCCCATTTGCCAAAATTGGCCCATTAAAATTGTTAAAAGAAAGTGTTTTTAATCATTGGGGAAAATTAGCTTTTAGATGGATATATTGGAATATGCTATTAAAAGGCATACCTATTCCATTTGTTGGCAGAAACATGAGTTTCAAAGGAAAAATATTTGACATAAAAGAAAATAACTAATAAATAATACTGAACATGAAAAAATTAATTGCAAATAGAGAAATCGATGTTAACGAAGAAGGATACCTTCTCGATTTTAACCAGTGGGATAAAGAAATAGGAACTTATATTGCTAACGAATGTAACGTTTCTATGACCGATAAACATTGGGAAGTAATTGATTATCTTCAAGACAAACACCATAAAGAAGAGGCTCTTTCTATAAGAGGTATCAAAAAGAGTGGTGTGATTAACATTAAGGAGTTTTACAATCTTTTTCCTGGAGGACCACTAAAAATTTCAACTAAAATAGCTGGTATTCCTAAACCAAAAAGCTGTATTTAAATAGCGTCTCTAACCTAAAAAAACAACAAATTATGAGCACAAAAGTTAAAAAAATGCTTTTCATATTATCCAAAGCTACAATTGAGAATGTTTATGCTGCATTTGTAATGGCAAACGGCGCACGTATGGAAGGTATCGAGTCTGAAATATTCTTCACATTCTTTGGTTTAGAAGCTATTCAGAAGAAAAAACTAGAAAATCTCCACGTAGCAACCGTAGGAAATCCAGCAATGCACATCCCTACCATGCTAGGTGGGCTACCAGGCGTTGAAGCATTAGCGACAAAGATGATGAAAAAAGAAATGGAAAAACTAGATATGCCTCCTGTTGGGGAATTTTTAGAAATTCTTTCCGATTCTGGCTGTAAGCTTTGGGGATGTAAGTTGGCAGTAGACATGTTCCATCTTGAGAGAGAAGATTTCATAGACGAACTTGATGGCATAATTACTATTGGTGATTTCTACAGTCGTGCAGATCAAGAAGGTACCCATCTTCTTTTCATCTAAAAAATTTTAGCACTAGTTTAAGATTAGTGTGAACATGACGTCTTAATGCGGTGATCTCTTAAAGGTATCATCGCATTTTGATTTAGCGTTTTCTGCTTCGATCCGTATCACAGCGTCTGCAACGCGATAAATAAGTAACCGAAACCTCGTAAACACCATCTGTACGACCAATGCCAGAAGTATTTATATCATAAGATAAACCAAACCTAAACTCTTTATACTCCAAGCCTAAAAAGGCATTAATAGAGGTTAGCAAATGGCTGTTCTCATCATTCTTTGCTGGATTTGTTGCAGCCGTAACACCAATTAAAAATTCATTAACCTGAAACAAAGAACCAACATCCAAACGGTTATATTGACCTTGCTGCATGTAATTGGCTGTCAACATAATACTATAATCATTCAAAAATGGAAATCTATAATTCCCATGTACTGAAAAGAAAATATCCAAAGGCAAGTTTTCGCCATCCACAAATGAAATGTTAGGCGTATTTAAATGCTTAGCGGTAAATCCAAACCAATACGTTTTGCCGTTAAACTCACCTTTCTCAAAAACAAAACCACTCGAAATATCTGCAAAAAATACATTTTCAATATTGTTACTCAAAGGATCTACCGAAGTAGGTGCTATGACTCCTGTATTGATGTTAATCTGGTCTGCTAAAGTCAGGCTTCTAAACCGAATATCTTTAAAACCAAAACCAACCTCAATTGCGGGTCTAAAAAACCAACCACCATTAAGGTTTACGCGATGCGCATAATTTGCATTGAGCTGATAGAAATTGTAATTATTAAAAGATTCGTGTTGCCACAAGGCACTTATTCCAATTCCAAATCCTAAACTTGGACCATAATCAAAAGACTTATTTGCGTATGCGTATTGCGTATTAATGCGCAGGTTTAGATTTGGCCATTGTGTTCTACTCAGCACACCAGCACTAATGCGGTCGTTATCTTCAAATCCGGAAAATGCTGGATTTATCGTTTCTTGAACATAGTTGGACTGTGTAAAAATTGGATCTTGTGCCGAGACAGACCAAATACCAAAACCAAATACCAAGAGGGTTAAATATCTAAACTTCATGTTTGATCTATCTGATAAATACAAAGGCACCTTGTTTTTTAACTTCGTCACCATAGAATGTTTTTGCAGTGAAGGTGTAATAGTAATTACCGTTTTCTGCAACTTCATCTTTAATCTTACCATCCCAACCGCGAAGATTTTCACCAGACTCCGAATAAATTAAACTTCCCCAAGTATCGAAGATGTTCAGTTCCAGCGTATTCAATCCCCTAAACACTGGACCAAAATAATCATTAAGCCCATCCTCATTTGGTGTAAATGCATCTGGCATAACCAATTTGTAGCCTTCTTCTACAACAAGAGTAATAATACGTTCGTAAACACAACCAAAAGGATATGTAACGCGTTGGGTAACGATATAACTACCTACCTCTAAATAGGTATGGATAGGATTCTCTTCCGACGAAAAACTACCATCTCCAAAATCCCAAAGGATACTTTCAAAGTCACCAGTTGCAGTATTCGTGAATTCTATAGGATCTTGGATGGCATAAACTCCAAAATTCAAGAAGCCAAACGATGACACATCAAAATCAGGTTCACCTAATACTGGTATTTCAATACTAAGGCTAAAATTAGTCATACAGCCTTGACTATCGGTTACTTCTAACATTACCAACCCATTTTCATCGGTTGTCATCATTTCATTGTTAACACCACTAACTGTACCGCTAGACCAAGTATATTGAAATGGTGGCACGCCACCACTGGCCACAGCCATAAATGATTGTGCTATAGATCGGGTTTCGCAATCTACTTCCGTTTGGGTTTGAACATCTAAAACCAATGGGGCAAACCGATTAACCTCCCAACTACCTTCAATGTCACAGCCATTAGCATCGATAACACTGACCACATACGTGCCTGGTGGAATAGCATCCAAATCTTCCGAAGACGCACCATTAGACCAGGAAATTGTAAATGGTGGCGTTCCACCTTCAATCAAAAGGTTAATAGCACCACTATTGGTGTCGTCGCAATCTAATGCATCAGTAACACCAGCGGATAACTGCAAGGGTAAAATATCGAATATGGTAAACGTTTCTTGTATAACACATGGTGTGCCATCAGTAATTGTAACAGAATAAGTTCCTGGTGCCAAATTATTTCGCTCTACGCCCGCTGAAGGGTCATCATCCCAAACTACAGTTACTGGATCAATACCACCTTGAAAATTTAATACAATTCTGGCATCATTTTCACCCGAGCATGACATTTGAGTTACCACTGGATCAATTAAGAAAATTGGTGCCTCTTCTATTTCAATTTCAAAATCACGCACACAATCCTCAGAATCTGTAATGGTTATGATATAGACTCCCGCAGAAAGATTGGTTTGGCTATTTCCAGTCCCAAAGTTACTCCACTCTACTGTATACGGTGGCACACCTCCAGTTATATCGTTTATTGTTATAGATGCATCGTTATCACCAAAGCATTCAATTTCAGTTGTGGTGACATCAATATCTAGTTGATCATTTTGAATGACCTCAACATCAAGAGTATCCGCACAATCAGACGTATCTGTTACGGTTAATGTATAAGTACCTGCGAATAAGGTATTGATATTTTGGTCTGAACTTGTATACCCGTTTGGTCCGATCCAAGAATAGGTGTATCCTGGTCGACCTCCAGCTATATCTACGGTTATCGCACCAGTATCCTCACCAAAACAGATAATACTCGATACAGTATTTAAAGAGGCTTGTAATTCTGTTGGTTCAACGATTACAAATGTCAGTTCTATTGGTCCACAGTTATTAGCATCAGTAACTGAAACAGCATAGATTCCAGGTCCTAAATTTGAAAGATCTTCATCTGTTGAAAATGGTGCACCATCGAGAGTCCACGTATAGTCATATGGCATGGTACCGCCTTCAATATCAATATTTATTTCGCCATCGTTTGCTCCAAAACATGAAATCGTTTCAGGATCAAAATCAACAAGACTAAATGCCAATTCATCTGGCTCTGTAATTGTAAAGGTTTCTGTATACGGACAACCGCCATTATCCTGAATATCCAACGTATAAGTACCCGCTTGGAGATTAAATATATCTTCATCGGAACTGGTAAATCCATTTGGTCCATTCCAAGTGATTACATATGGAACTCCTGTGGCAAAAGGCACACCTCCTGCAATATCAATTTCTATAGACGCATTATTCGACTCGAAACAGTTATTATTTGTCACTGATGACGTTACAGATATTGAAGGATTAACAGTAACCACAACTTCAAAAGCGGCACCAACACAATCACCAGATGCAGGCGTAACTGTATATGTAACAGTTGCAGGATTAGTAGTATTATTTTCTAAAAATTGACTTATCGTTGTAGATGGAGTAGGCTGTGATACTGCTCCGGTAATTGCTCCAGCAGGAACCACAACTGGTTCTGGCCAGGTGTACACTGTATTTCCGGGTACAATAGCTCCTCCTGTTGTATCAGGAATATATTCAAAGGTATTACCACTACATATCAATACGCTTCCATCCAATATGCTAGGTGTCTCATTAACGATTATTTCGGCAGTCTGAGAAATTATTTCTGAACATCCTCCCGAATTAAACGTAAGTATAGCATAATAATAGGTTGTTCCTACTGTATTAACAGGTGGATCATACGTATTTGTTGTTGCGCCTGCGATAGGTGTTCCAGTTGTTGTGTCATCTATTGTATTTTCATACCATTGGTAGGTGGGTGTTCCCGTTCCATTAGTAAAATTTACCACTAAAGAAGCGGTAGTTTCACCCAAACATAATTCATCTGATATGGGTTGTGCCGTGAATTGGGCACCAGGATTAACCATGACCTCACCCGTTTCACTGGTAACTTCACAACCGGACACGTCTTGTGTAACAACACAATAATAGTATAAAGTTCCAACAATATTAGAAGGTGGTGTGTATGTAGGATTTGTTGCTCCAGGAATTAGTGTTCCTCCTAAGTTAGCATTAACCGTATTAACATACCACTGATAGGAAATGTTTCCTAATCCACCGCTAACCAGAACTTCTAGGTCTTGTGTAGCCGTGTTTTCACAAACAATTTGATCAATCAACGGTTGGCTAGTTATAACCGGATCATCAACAACCACAACTTCAGCGACATCACTAACAACACCTGTACAACCATTTGCCGTGTAACTAATTTCCAAATAGTAGTAATAGGTACCCGTTGCAGTATATAAAGGCGGTGTATAGTTTGGTGATGTGGCACCTGCTATTGCCGTACCACCTGTATTCGAATTGACCGTATTTATATACCACTGGTAGGACTCCGATCCAATACCGCCAGAAATGGCTATTGATAGTTCATCTGCCGTACCACCAATACAAACAGACTGTGTTGGTGTTGGCTGGGAGGTTACTTGGGCTACATCTGCTACTGTAATTGAAGCGGTATTCGAAATTATTTCGTTACAACCACCCGTAGAAAATGTTATAATTACATAATAGAAGGTGGTTCCAACCGTATCCGTTGGCGGTAAAAACGTGGCTCCTGTCTCACCTGCAATTGCTGTACCCGTGTTATTATCATCTACTGTGTTGGAGTACCATTGGTAAACTGGTGTACCAGTACCCTGAAAAGTAACCGTTAAATCGCTAGTGGTACCATTTAAACAAACCTCGTCAGAAATAGGTTGATCCAAAATTAATGGAGCAGGTTCAACCGTTATTTCAAAATTTACAGGCGCTCCTGAACAACCATTTAATTCTGGAGTTACGGTATAAATTAACGTAATGTCAGCACCAGTTGTGTTTACAAGATTTTGAGCTGGGATTGTATCCGTATTTCCAGAAGGAATATAACCTGTTAATCCAGCAGGGTTATTAGAGGTCCATGTATAAATTGTGCCTGGTAAATCTGACGTAAGATTAATTTCACTCGATTGCGTGCTAGAACATATCGTCTGTGCTAAATCTGTATTAGTAATTGAGGGAATCTCATTTATGGAGAATGTTTCAGTCACTGTGGATATACCACAACTTGTGTTCACTTCAAAAGTAATGGTATAGTCCCCAACAGCCACATAGGTAATGGTTCCCGGATCTAACTGGTTTGATGTAGCTGGTGTTCCACCAGGAAAGGACCAGCTGTATATGATGGTCTCCGACGCAGGAGCACAGGTTTGTACTGTAGCGACCGGATTAATAGATGCAGTGCCACAGAAATCTGGTATTGCATTTAATGACGAGGCTGGAGGTTGTTTTACTTCAACTAATTGCGATGTCGTGTAATCACCACAAGAATTGTTAACCGTCATGGTGAGTTCATAGATACCTGCGCTATTGAACTGAAACGAAGGATTCTCAGAATTTTCATTCGTTCCATTAGTGTAATTCCAAGATGCGAATGTTCCACAAAAATCTGGGGTATAGTTTACTTCCCATAAGTATGTTTCGCCACCACAGGAATCGGTTAAATCGGTTGTATTTGTTGCATTCACATCAAAAGGAATACAGCCATTATTGCTATCTAACGAAAAATCAGCAACCAATTCAGATTCGATACATATTTCATATTGTACAGGATCGGCAACGCCACAGAAGTTTTCTTCAATCAGCGTAACGGTATAAGTGCCTGGATTTGTATAGGTATGTGTTGGATTTTCTAAATTAGAGGTTGTGCCATCTCCAAAATCCCATGAGTGATTCGCAATTGTAGTACAATTGGGACCAAAACCACCTGTTGTTGTATTGGTAAATTGAATTTCAGTATTAACACAACCAGGTGTCTCAAATTCAAAATCTACAGTCGGTTGGTCTAATATAATTATAGGTCCAGCTGTTAATACGGTCTGTCCGCAAGATGTCGCAATTACTAATGTGATGGTGTAAAACGGTAATGGACAATTAGACTCTGTATATTCATGTGGAATTGGAAAAGGATCTGCAATAGCAGGATTATTCGGGTCATAATTTGCCGTCGCCGCAATAAGTTGCGCTTGTGTATATTGGGCAGTTGTTCCGTCTCCGTAATTTATAAAATAAGTTGTATCTGGTGGATTGGTTCCCCAAGAACCTATAGCAAAATCAAGTTCATTTATTGGCAAGCATAAATTCACAGTATTTCCCGGACTTATTATTGCCCCAACTGGATTACTGGAATTTTTAACTAATATCGTCTCCGTAGCATTACATCCTGTATCTCCGTAGCCTGTAATTACCATGTTGAACGAACCAAGTTCTGCATAAGTGTGAGAAATTGGAAATGTTACATTTGTTTCTGATGTACCGTCACCCCAATCAATATCATAACCCGTTATACAAGCTGTAGACGTGGATGTATTTCCAACATTAATAGTATATGAAGGATCAACCGTATTGTTACCACAATTATCAAAGGGCTCAGTAAAAATTGCATCCAAATCTTCAAAACTCAAGCTTGGACGTTGCTCAACATTAACCACTGAAGAAAAAGTTGCGCTACACCCATTGTCATCAGTTACGGTTAATTCTGCAGTAAAATTGGAAAATCCGCATCCAAAAGCATCATAAATATGATTAGGGTTTTCGTCTGATGAAGTACTGCCATCACCAAACGTCCAATTGTAGGTAAATGGTCCATTACCTGAAACGTTAGAAGTAAATGCTACAGGATCTGCTGAACAACCACCATCATTAAAAGTAAAACTAACAGTAGGTGGCGCTGCAACCGTAACTGTAGCAGTTCCAGCGACAGTTTCTGTATCATTATTACTATCGGTAACAGTTACTAATTCATAAACGTAATCTCCAGCAACATTGGTATTGACAGTTACAGAAACCGAATCATCATTTCCAGCCGTAGTAACAGTTTGATTTGCACCTCCATTTATTGTGTAAACAAATGTATATGGTGCATCACCTCCCGAACCTGTAAAGGTGACCTCAGGTAGTGGTGCATCATTTAAGCAAACTGTAGTTGTACCAGATATAGCCGCATCTGGAGGAAGGTTAAAGATTGATGAGGCCCACTTTTCAGTTAAGAGATCCTCTGTTAATATGCTGGTTGCCAAGTTAAATGCACCGATGCAACCAAACACAAGAATGAACATAAAAACAAGTAGGTTATATTTAATTTTAGGCATAAAACTTTAATAGCTAATTATTTAAAGCGGTTCAATGTAATTAAATTCTTATGAATTTAAACAATCACAACTATTTTTTTCGATAAGTGTAACTTTTTTTCAACGTATGGCATTAGGGACAAAAATCTATCGTTAAAAGGAGACAAACTTCCTAATAAAGTATTAAAGGCGTTAACATATGAGCTGGTATTCCTTAACTTTGCAAGGTAATTAAGGTTATGAAAAAAGAGAAGAAACCCGATCAGGTTGTATATAACACCGAAAAAGAGCGCTACGAGGCACATCTTATGCCCTATGCCACAGATTTGGCCGCTCCAGTTATTACCAATACTGATTCTATTGCTTGGAAGAATAGAAACATAAACAAGATTAATAGACACATCCAAGCCAAATACAATGAACTCAAAGCGGCATATGATAAGATGATGCAAGAGTACGAGTATAACAATTTGGTTTATAACGCATCATTTAATTTTGAACCAGTAGTCGGTGAAAATTATCATTTATATAAAAGGGAGAACGAAACCACTTTTCTATCTATTATTTCTCCTGATGAATGCAACTTTAACCATGTTGGAAGCTTTTATTTAGATGCTGACGGTATTTGGCACAAGTTGTAAGTCAATTAATTGATAGTTCATACTATTCTTAAATTCCTAACCTTCACGTTCTAAGCATTTTCCAATTTCACGGCCATTTATTACTCATTTTTATATAACTTTTTAATCACTGATTTTCAGGTAGTTAAAAAATATACATGCATTTCATCGATTATTTTTGCATTTTATAGATGTTTGTTCTAAGTTTGAGCCAGATTTAGCCCCAAACTAAATTTAACCGCTTATGAAAACTTTTATTACCTACAGGCGTAGACTGTATAGTTTCGCCATATTTATGTTAGGAACTTCATTGGGTTATGCCCAATATTGCGCCTCCAACGGAAATAGTACCGCTGACGAATATATTTCCAGAGTTCAATTAAATACTATTGATAATTCTTCTGGAGTAGGAACTTCTGGTACTGGATATTCAAATTTTACGGCTGTAAGCACAAATTTGAGCTTATCAACTGGATACACAATAACAGTAACACCTACCTGGACAGGGCCAACCTATGCAGAAGGTTATGCTGTTTGGATTGATTACAACCAAAATAATACATTCGAAGCAGGAGAACGTGTTTTTGCGCAGGCTGCTACGACGGCTACACCAGTATCGGGTGCTTTTACTGTACCAGCTGGTGCAACCTTGGGTGCTACAAGAATGCGGGTTAGTATGAGTTGGAATGCGATACCTGGACCATGCGGAAGTTTTGGTTATGGTGAGGTGGAAGATTATACCATTAATATTGTGGGTGGTGCTGTACCAGAAATGAATGTGCAAGGAAATGCAACCAATATTGTAGACGGCGACATAACACCGTCGGTTACTGATGATACCGATTTTGGAAATGTTGATGTTACAGTTGGTACGAATGCTAATACTTTTACAATTCAAAATACAGGAACATCAAACTTAAACTTAACAGATCCCTTACCATATATCAATATTACAGGTGCACACGCAGCAGATTTTACGTTGACTGCTAACCCTACAACACCCATTGCAGCAAGTGGGAGCACGACATTTACAATAACCTTTAATCCTAGTGCAACTGGAATTAGAACAGCCACAGTCTCTATAGCCAATGATGACAGTAATGAAAATCCTTATAATTTTGATATACAAGGTAACGGTACTACGACATTGCCGGAAATAAATGTACAAGGTAGCGGAACAGATATTGCAGACGGTGATATTACCCCAACTTTTTTAGATAATACAGATTTTGGAAATGTTGATATTGCAGGCGGTACTAATACAAATATCTTTACGATTCAAAATCAGGGTACCTCATTAGATCTCCTTTTAACGGCAGCTTCACCTTACGTTACGATTGGTGGTGCACATGCCGCAGATTTTACCATTGCTGTTATCCCAGCTTCAATTATTGGTGCTGGCAGTAGTACTACGTTTAGCATTACCTTTGATCCTAGTGCATTAGGACTACGTACGGCAACCGTTTCAATCGCAAATAACGATCCAGATGAAAATCCATACAACTTTAGTATTCAAGGTACTGGTTTTGTGCCACCGCCTTGTGGTAATACGGTTATTCACACTGCAAATTTTGAAACTGGTTTAGATGGATGGACTTCTGGTGGCGTTGACGCAGCACGAGTAAACAACGCAACTTGGTCTTATCAAGGTAGTCACAGTATTCGGGTTAGGCATGCCGATGCAACTGGTTCTGCATCATCTTTTGACTCCCCTGCTTTTGATTTGTCTAATTACGACAAAGTAGACTTTAAATTCTTCTTCTCACCAAGTAGTGTTGAAGACACCGAGGAGTTTATGATAGAATACAGCGATGATAATGGTGCAACATGGACCACGGTTCAAGTTTATGAAGGTGGTAACGTAGTCGATAAAACAGCAGATTTTCAAACTACAACAAGTACCATTTTTTATGGTAAAATTGTAACGCTTCAAAGTACGGATTACACCTTTCCTGCCTCTGCGATCTCACGATTTAGAGTTCGTTGCAATGCCAGTGCTGACGATGACCAAGTTTTCGTTGATGAAATTACAATTACCGGAACAACATATTGTACACCAACAAATGGCCCAGGTGGAATTACCACGGATCTAGATCTTTGGTTAAGAGCGGACATGATTGACGGGGTAGATGAAAATGCTGATGGTAGTTTAGTAACTGACTGGTTTGATAATGGAAAAGGTAACCATGCAGAAGTCATGGTAAGTGGTTTAGAACCTGTTTACAGAGACAATACTACGAGAAACTTTAATTTTAATCCTGTTATTGATTTTGAAAACAACAACAATACCGCCAATTCTGATATGACCTACATTATTAGTGATGGTAGTAGAGATGAATTGACAGGTACCGGAGGATTTAATAGTGCTGATATGTTTGTGGTAATTATGCCTGACCCAACTATTACAACTAGTATGATTCCTTTGGATACATTCACCAGTTCAGATCCTACAGCAAATGATACACAGGCGGAAGATGTTACAGGTTTTGGCTATGGTGCATATAGTCAAAGATTTACAAATGAATATTTTGGATATTGCGTAGGGACATCACAAGCTGGTCCTCCAATTACTGGTTACGGCAGAGGCTCTACATTAAATACCGTAAACTATAACCAAATAGGAATTATAAACATTAGGCACAATGCAACTGTTAATGATATGGAGCTATATCTAAATGGTGATCAATTTGGCAATGTTACCAGCGATGCTCCAGATTTTTCAACGGTAACGAATACTAAATATTGGTTAGGAAGAAGCCAATATTGGAACGGTAGTTTTGATGGACGTATTGCTGAAGTAATAACCTACTCATCTACACAGAATGACAGTAATGCTAGCCAAGCAAGGAACAGAATTCAGTCTTATCTGGCCGTAAAGTATGGTATAACCCTTGGTGTTAATGGAACATCTCAAGATTACGTAAATAGTGACGGAACTGTAATTTGGGACCAATCTTCTGATGGTGGAACTTACAACTACGATATTGCTGGTATTGGACGGGATGATGCTTCTGAACTGAATCAGAAACAATCGAGTAGTGTAAATGATGCTACCGATGGCACTGGGCCAATTGAAGGTGTCTTAACTGTCGGACTAACTGACATTTACAATACTAATAAAGAAAACAAAGACCTTAATGCAACAACATTAGGTGATAAGGAATTCTTAATGTGGGGTAACGATGGTACAGATCTTAACCTTGCCGCTTCAACAGTTACAGTAAACATGAGTGCTGGTATAGCACCTGCATTAACTACAAATGTAACCTTTACGGCTATGCAACGCACATGGAAGTTTGTAGAAACTGGCGGTGATATTCCGGAAGTTAAAGTACGGATTCCACAAAATGCCATAAGGAACATTACACCTCCAGGAAGTTATTACATGTTTATCTCTGATACAGGAATATTTGACCCAACAGCAGACTATAGAGTTATGACTCCAGACGGTAGCGGTAATTTAGAAGCAGTCTACGATTTTGACGGTGTTAAATACGTAACCTTTGGTTATGCACCTCAAATTATTGCAGAGCGTTCGGTTTTCTTTGATGGTGCGGTAGACTACATTGACGTAGATGACCGTTTAGATTTAAATCCTGCTGAATTTACCATTTCTGCATGGATAAAAAGAGATGCCGCAGATACTGGTACAGCATCAATCGTTTCAAAGCGTGATGCCGCCTTTACGGAAGGATATGACCTTAGAATTCTAAATGACAACAGAATCGAAATCATATGGAAAAACGGTTCTGACCAAAGTTTAATTTCAAATACAGCAGTTCCGGATGACGAATGGCACGAAGTGGCCGTAATTTATGACGGAACTACGGTCAAATTGTATATAGATGGTGTTGAAGACAATAGTGCAAACAGAACGCCACCTGTTGCAACGGACGAAAATTTCTATATCGCCGCAGCAGGTAAAAACACACCAACACAATACTTCAGAGGAAACATCGATGAAGTTAGGGTTTGGGACACCGCGCTTTCTGTTGACGAATTACACTTTATCATGAACCAAGAGATTTCTGATAATGCTGGTCAGGTTATGGGCAATGAACTACCAACATCAATCACTAGAAACGAGGTAAATTCAATTCCGTGGACAGATTTGGCCGGTTATTATCCAATGACTATATATACCTATACCAATACAGATGATTTATCTGGTAATGGTAACCAAGGTGCTTTGAGAAATTTAGATACTGTTGATAGGCAAACGGCACCCCTACCTTATGAATCAACACAAAACGGTGATTGGGATACCAATGCAACTTGGACAAACGGTAATGTACAGTATATTCCTGGCACGGCCTCTATTGTTGATGCGAATACAACGATAGATTGGAATGTTGTAAGAACATCACACAACATTACCATGGACAACACGACATTGCCCGCAGGCAATAATGACGTAAGAACAGTCTTGGGGCTTTATGTAGATGCTAACGAGCTTACGCTTGATGGTGATAACGCCACAGATACTGGTAATGCGATAAACATTTCACATTATTTAAGCCTAACAGGAAAAATTGATTTGGAAGGCGAGTCTCAATTAATACAAGAAATTGATAGTGATCTTGATGTGGCAGTTAATGGTGAATTAGAACGAGATCAACAGGGAACAGCAGATACCTTTACTTATAACTATTGGTCAGCTCCTGTAGGTGATACGGACATAGCAACAAATAATTACAGCTATGCACTTCAGGATATTTTCTACGATGGAACAAATGCAGTTAATTTTGATAACGGCACCTTTAATGGGGCCGCAACAAACCCAATTACAATTGCTGACTATTGGATTTGGAAATATGCCAACCTACCGAGTGATACCTATTCGGCTTGGCAACACGTAAGAAGTACCGGTACGCTAAATGCTGGAGAAGGATTTACGATGAAAGGACCAGGTACAGGCCCAATATTGGGAGAACAGAATTACGTTTATCTTGGCAAACCTAATAATGGTGATATAAACCTCACAATTAATGCTGGTAACGACTATCTCGTTGGTAATCCATATGCTTCAGCGATTGATGCACATCAATTTATTCAAGATAATGGTCCTGAGTTAGATTATGAACCAGGTGTAGACCCAACACCATTGTTAAGTGGAACCCTTTATTTCTGGGAGCATTGGGGTGGCGGATCGCACGTATTGCAAGAATACCAAGGTGGCTACGCTACTTACAACTTCTCTGGAGCCGTAGGTGCTGCCTCATTAGGAACCAATGACCCTGATGTTGGTACAGGAGGTACGCCAACTAAACTTCCAGGAAGGTATATTCCAGTTGGACAAGGTTTCTTTGTTGTAGGTGAAAATACGGGTACAATAAACTTTAACAACGGTCAACGTGTATTCCAAAAAGAAGGTGTAGCCTCGTCCGTATTTGTGAGAAACTTTAATGGTGGCAAGAGTGCCAACATTAATACAGACACAGACGACAGAATGAAGTTCAGGTTTGGATTCAATTCCGTAAACACCATTCACAGACAGCTGTTATTAACAATTGATGAAAATACAACTGAAGGTGTAGATTGGGCATACGATGCTATTCTTAACGAAGAGCAAATGGACGATATGTACTGGATTATAAATAATGAAGCCTATACGATTCAGGCTAATAGTGAAGCCGGAGAAGAGACGGTATATCCAATAGGTGTAAAAACGGATACAGACGGTACCAACACCTTTACCATTGATAAATTGGAAAATGTACCCGAAGACATAGATATCTATCTGCATGATAAAGTATTAGAACTTTACCATGATCTTAGAGCAAGTGATTATTCAATTTTCCTTAATGCCGGAGAATATGAAGATAGATTTGAAATAACGTTTGGTACAAACTCCAACTTATTGAACATCGACGACGAAGAAACGCAATCCTTGGATGTGTTATATTCTAACGATAATGAATCAATTGTACTGATTAACCCAAATCTAATAGATGTGAGCTCAATAGAGTTATTCAACATCCTAGGACAATCGGTATATCAAATAGAAGATATTTCAGAGAGCGGTTACTCTGAATATGAGGTTAAAAATTTAAGTACTGGAACTTATATTATTAAGTTATATACTGTAAGCGGTTCGGTATTTACTAAGAAAGTTTTAGTAAGGTAATTTTCCCAAATCTTAAATCTTAACCTAAAAAAACCCTGTCTTATTTGGCAGGGTTTTTTGCTTGTTTTTTCTTTGATCTGGTAGTAATTGTGTATTTCATCGATATTTTAATGCACTTTATGGATTTTTATGGATTTTTTTTTATGTTTGTTTCGAATCAAAGATTTAATTTTCTAGAGCCCCAAACTCATGAACTTAAAAATTGCATCTTCTTTGAAAGGTAATTTCAATGCCTCTAAATGGGTATTGTCATTTACAACACTACTGCTCTGTACTTTATTACATGGTCAATCTTCGGATTTTAAGGTACAACATGTAAAAGATGACATTGGGAATTCAGGCGGTATAAACACAGAATTTTCTCCAGTTAACTCGCTTGAAAAAGCAATTGCCATTCCAAATAGCAATCGTAAAACTCATGCAGGTGTTCCAGGTTTCGGTGGTACACTTCATGCAGATGATTTGTCTGGTGCTCGAGTTTTAACAAATACTGGTACGCTTAGCTATTACAGACAAAATGGATCCAGAAATTCTGAAATGCGTTTTCATAGTTCTATTTTGGAATATATTGGACCAGAAGGCGGTCCTAACGAAATTATAGTGAGAGGACGTTATCAAGTATCACTAAATGGGTCAAACAATAGTGCCACTCAACTTTTAAATGGAATTACTGATGCTAATAGGTGCATACCATTTATTAGTGGTATACTCACAAACGACGGAAACAGAGGTGCAGATTCTGCTACTGCACTAGCCTATTTAGAAGATTTATCCACATTAAGAGTCGAAAAAGGAACAAATTCTAACAATGTTACTGTATTTGTTACAGTAGTGGAATTTACAGGATCTAATTGGACAGTATTACATGGAGATTCGAGCAATGTATCGACAGATACAGGTACTATAAGGTTGACAAATGAATCAGATGGTACAGGTTCACCAATCACTCTTGAATCATGGGACGAGGCAGCTATATTCACCCATCACAGAGGTGACAATACAATAAATGGCATTAACCAGGCCATTTCAGACAATTGGCCATTAATTTCCCCTGGAGAAGATAACCAAAGTGTTGATTGGAGGTTTCATGTAAACCATGACTCTAATGGTACCAACAGACAATTTGTACACGTTTTAGCCAATTCAGATTTAAGAGTGTCACGTTATCAATTAAACTCTAATTCGGGAGGTGAAACAGATTTTGATATTTCTTCATCTAACCTCAGTAATATTGAAGAAGCTTTAATAGTTGGTGCGTCAATTACAAGTGGAAACGGAACGGCATATGGTAGAGGTTGGCGTAATTATGATTTGAAATCAACAACACAAGCTTCTCATTGGTCGCACAGAGGTGGAAATAATATGACTCATGAGATTCAGATTATTGATTTGTCTGATCTAACATCAGATGATAATTCTACACCGACAGATTATTGTAATTCTTTTGGCAATACGCAATATGATACTGGGATAACTAATGTAACATTCAATACCATTAATCACTCTGATGGGTCTCCAAAGGATAATGGTTATGAAGATTTTACACTGACCCACTCAACAACCGTTCAACTAAATTCCACACGAAATCTAAGTGTAAATGTTGATACAGACGGTTTCTATTCCGTACATGTGTTTGCTTGGATCGACTGGAATCAGGATCTTGACTTTGAAGATGATGGAGAGCGTTATGATCTAGGTACTGCTATCGGTGTAGATGACGGACCTACTAATCTGTCGCCTCTAGCAATAACTATTCCCACAACTGCCGTTTTAGGAGCTACAAGAATGCGCATTGCTGTTAAGTTTGGTGAAGACCCATCATTATGTGAAACAAATTTTGATGGTGAAGTTGAAGATTACGAGATTGTTGTGACCGAATCTACTCCTGAAGCCGAGATTAATATTACTGGTAATGGATTCGATATCTTGGACGGCGACACTACTCCAACAATTATTGATCACACGGATTTTGGTGAAGTTTATGTTGATTCTGGTTCAATAAGTAGAATCTTTACCATAGAAAATCAAGGAAACTCCAACGCGCTCAACCTAAATGGTACAGCGCCTTACATTAGTATTTCAGGTGCCCATGCAGCAGATTTCAGCATCACTGCTATGCCATCAAACACAATAGCATCATCAGCGAGTACGAGCTTTACACTTAGTTTTGATCCGAGTGGAGAAGGATTAAGAACTGCTATAATATCTATTGCCAGCAGCGATTCTGATGAAAATCCGTATAATTTTACCATTCAAGGTACAGGTATAGTACCTACCTATTGTAATTCAATTGGAAATTTAGCCTACCAAACAAGTGTTACTAATGTGACATTCAATACAATTAATAATTCTGATGGAGCACCTAAAGATGTTGGATATGAAGATTTTACCTCTGAATACGCTACTTCAGTTGAAATAGGTACAACCCATGACTTAAGTGTCAAGGTAGATACGGATGGTAATTATGTAGTTCATGCCTTTGCTTGGATAGATTGGAATCAGGACTTTGATTTTGATGACGAAGGTGAGAGCTATGATCTCGGTTCAGCTGTCAATGTGCCAGATGGCATTACAAGTTTATCACCATTGGCCATTACGATTCCTGAAGGAGCGCAGATTGGCGAGACACGAATGCGAGTATCGGCAAAGTATTGGAGCGATCCTTCAAGCTGTGAAACCAACTTTGATGGTGAAGTCGAAGATTACACTATAATTATTACTTCTAATGCACTTGCAGAAATCGCAGTCTCAGGAAATGGATATGAAATCGAGAATGGAGATACTACGCCATCATTGACTGATCATACTGATTTTGGATCTGTAAATCTTAACGAAACCAAATCCAAAATATTCACAGTTTTGAATACCGGAAGCGTAAACCTTGAAATTACGGATATTATCCTTTCAAATACCACGGACTTTAGCATTGTAGGAACCCCTTCTCCTTCAACATTAAACCCTGATGAATCCATAACTTTTGAGGTTGCATTTAACACGTCTTCTATTGGGTTAAAAAATTCAACTATAACTATTGAAAATAACGATGCTGATGAATTTAGTTTTCAATTTGTAATTCAAGCCTCAGGAGTTCAGAATTTTTATGATAGTGATGGTGACGGCGTACTAGACAATATAGATATTGATGATGATAACGATGGTATTGCTGATGCTGTTGAAGAAATGCAATGTAACAATTCTGATATCGCAGTTAAGACGCACTATAAGTTCCTTAATGAAACTTTTGGTAGTGGTGAACGAACAACAATAAACACAACTTATAATGCAGTTACAACGTATTGTTACGAAGATGGCACATCAAGTTGCCCTGATCTTGGCGGTATTGATCTAAATGATGGTGAATATACGGTTTACTATAGAGCAGGTAATGGCAACGGAACTAACGATACCCCTAACGGAGAAGTCGGATCTTGGGCAGACACTCATTGGTATCTTGGAGAAGATCATACACCAGATGACACGAATGGCAGAATGGCAATGTTTAACGCCTCTCATGATTCAGGAATCTTTTATACAGCAAATATTTCCGGTGCTTTACCTAATGTGCCAATCTCCTATAGTTTCTGGGTAATCAATCTCGATAGAACAGATGCACCTGATATAGGTTCTAGACTCCGCCCTGATATCTTAGTGGAATTTAGAGATCTTGAGAATAACCTTTTGGCTTCAATTACAACAGGAGAAATACCTCCAACTACTGCCGGTAATTTAGCTGGTGATTGGTATAATTTTTCAGCAGATTTGACATTTGACGTTAGTGAGTTTAATGTGTACTTCTACAACAATGAAACCGGTGGCTTAGGAAATGATTTAGCTCTAGATGACATAAAGATAACGCAATCACTGTGCGATACAGATAGTGATGGAGTTGCTAATATCTTTGATCTTGATAGTGATAATGATGGAATTCCAGATGTTGTTGAATCGGGTTATTCACCAGTAAGCAACGGATCAGCGGTAATAGATTCATGGATTGACAACAATAACAATGGCATGCACGATGCCTTTGAAAGTTTAAATCCTGTTGATTCAGATGGTGATGGTACTCCCGATTATTTAGATCTTGACAGTGATAATGATACACTATTTGATGTAGATGAATCTGGTGCTGGTAACATTGCTGACCTGTTCTTTGAGAATGGCGATGGTGATATAGATGGTGATGGAGTGGGTGACGGCGAGGATAGCGATGCAGTTAGGGAAAAAGATTTAGACTCGGATGGCATTCCTGAGTTTTTTGGTGATGGTATTCTTGATGTCTACGACTTTCATAACGGTACTACATTAGCCACTGCGTATGGTAATGAGGGACAAGGTATGGAATATACTTTATTCGTAAATGACTCTGACAGTGATGGCCTCCCTGATTATATAGATATTTATAACGATTCTGATGCAACTTATAACATTTCTCAAACCCTTTATGCCGGACTTGACAGCAATAATGACGGTATTATAGACGATTCCCTCGACACTGATGGTGATGGTATTTTAGATCTATTTGATACTGCAGATGATACATTTGGATCACCAAGACATCTCAGCAAAAAACTTCAAATTCATTTTGATGGACGCAATGATTATATTCAGGATAGTCCAATAATTAGTGAATGGGGAGAGATTACCCTAATGGGCTGGATAAGATTAGATACTGACGGATCAGGAGAACAATTTTTATTTGGTCAGAATAACTTTAACCTACGTATTCTTAATAGTGGCCTACTGCAGGCTGATATAAGTGGAACTTCTGTTATGTATACTACAGAAATACCAACCAATAGATGGACTCATGTCTCTGTTAGCTACAGTGCATCCAATGAAGCCTACAATATTTATGTCAATGGTGAAAATGTACAATCCGGCGAGAAATCAGGTACACTAAATCCAGATACCAGTAATTTTACTATGGCAAAAAACCCAACTACAAATTCGCAATACTTTAAGGGATATCTTGATGAAATAAGACTTTTTAATAAAGCACTAAGTGCAGACGAAATTCAAAAAATTACTTATCAACAAATAGGAAATGGAAATAACGGTTATATACGTGGTAAAGAAATTCCACTTGATATAGAAACCCTTTATTGGTCTGATCTTGTAAAATATTACAGCCTTAATAACTTTAAAGGCAATATTACCGATGATCTAAAAACACCTGGAGTTGATGAAGGTAGTGGCGCTACCTTATACAACATCAAAGGAATTACATTTGAAACCGCACCTTTACCGTTTATAACCAATAGTGGTGATACAGACATAATTAGTGCACTAAATGATATTGAAGATGGTGTTTTTGGCAGTGATGCTATTACTTATGATTGGTCAATTGTGCGCATTTCTCATAACAATATATCATATAATGACCGTCAAAAACATCTTGGACTATTTGTTGATGAAAATGATTCAAGTTCTAACCCAATTGAATTCCACGTAACAAATGACTCTGAGTTAAATGTGTCATGGTATTTAAAACTGGATGGCTTTATAGATCTTGAAGGCGAGTCTCAACTTATTCAAGGCGATAACAGCATGCTTGATCCCTTAAGTAAAGGAAAATTAGAACGTGATCAACAAGGAACAGCAGATACGTTTACCTATAATTATTGGTCTTCTCCTGTTGGTTCAATCAATAGCAATACAAATAATAATGATTACCAACTCAATACGGTACTAATGGATGGTAGTAATCCTGAAAATCCAATGCCAATAAATTGGATTACTTCGGGATATAACGGCTCCAATTCATCACCTATTGGTTTGGCAGATTATTGGATTTGGAAATTTGACAATCATCTCAGTAATGATTATTCCTCATGGCAACATGTAAGAAGTACTGGAACTATGAGTGCAGGTGAAGGATTTACCATGAAAGGTCCTGGAACAGGCCCAATCAATGCAGATCAGAATTATGTTTTTGTAGGCAAACCAAATAATGGAACCATAAGCTTACCTATTAATGCAGGTAACAATTATATGTTAGGTAATCCATATCCATCTGCTCTAGATGCTCGTCAATTTATCATTGATAACGCTGCAATACTTGCTTATGAAAATTCTTCAGATCCTGATCCTACAATAAGTGGTACAATTTATTTTTGGGAACACTGGGGAGGTGGATCACACATTTTACAAGAGTATCAGGGCGGCTATGCTGTTTATAACCTTGCAGGTGGCGTAGCAGCTCCATCTTACGGCACTAATGATCCGGATGTAGCTACTGGAGGAACACCTACCAAGATACCTGGAAGATATATCCCAGTAAGTCAGGGATTCTTTGTACTCGGAGAGAGCGACGGTAATGTAGAATTTAGAAATAGCCAACGTGTATTTGTCAAAGAAACAAGTGCCAGTTCAGTTTTTATGAAAAATTCTAACCCTAGCAGTTCACAAGATAACTCAGAACTTGAAGATGACAGAATGAAATTTAGAATTGGTTTCAATGCTCCTGGAACCATTCACAGACAAATTCTACTCACAATCGACAGTATTGCAAGTCCAGAAGTAGATAGAGGTTTTGATGCCGCAATATATGATAGCCTTACTGATGATATGTACTGGATGATTAATGAAGGAAAATATACTATTCAAGGGTACGATGCAATCGAGGATACTACAGTTCTACCCATTGGTTTACATACCTCATCATCACAGATATACGAAATAACTATTGACGATTTAGAAAATGTACCTAATGATCTTGAAATATATTTACATGATAAGACTACGGGTAATTACCACGATTTAAGAGCATCTAGCTTTGAGCTCACTTTAGATGCTGGAGAATATCTAAATCGTTTTGAAATTACCTTCACGGTTCCTCAAACACTATCCATCAATGATGCATTTAAAGAAGGTTTTAACCTTTATTACGCGATGGGCAGAAAAAAGATTGTAGTCTTAAATCCAGAATTAATACAATTTAGAGAATTGCGTATTTACGATATTAATGGTAGAGAAGTCCTCAAGCACGAAACAAGAGAAGGATCTTATAATGAATATTCAATACCCGAGGTTAGTACGGGTGTTTATATTGTTAAACTCTTAACCGAAAATAGTGAGGTTTCTAAAAAATTCATTGTGAAATAATCCTTATTCTCTGGATTTTAATTACTCGATTAGTTTACTACTAAACCTTTTTATTTTAATCTATTAATTAACAGTTGTATATCGATCGTTTCCTGATCACCCGTTTCCATGTTTTTCAATGTGAAGCTATTGGTTTTTAGCTCCTCTTCCCCTACTAGAGCAACATATGGAATATTGCGCCTATTTGCATAGGTCATTTGCTTTTTCATCTTAGCATCATCTGGATATAATTCTGCTTTAATGCCTTCCTCCCTTAGCTTCGAAACTGCTTTCAGACAGGCCATAGCTTCTGTTTCACCAAAATTTATAAATAATACTTTGGTTGCATCGGTAATTGTTTCAGGAAATAGATTTAATTCCTCAAGGACTAGGTAAATACGGTCCAGGCCAAAACTAATACCAACGCCACTCATATTTTTAAGACCAAAAATACCCGTTAAATCGTCATATCTACCGCCACCACCAATAGAACCCATATCAACACCTTTTGGAGCAGCTACTTCAAATATGGCACCAGTATAATAATTGAGTCCACGCGCTAATGTTACATCAAATTGAAGCTTGGCCGATTTTAATCCAAGGCTTGTTATAGCATTATTTACAAACTCTAACTCCTCAATTCCATTTAAGCCCTCTTTTGATTCGCTCAAAATTAATTTCAATTGTTCTATTTGAGAGCCAAAATCGCCTTCCAATTCAAAAAGTGGTTGTAATTTGTCAAGACCAGCTTTGGGAATCCCTTTAGACAGCATCTCCTCTTTTACGCGCACCTCACCTATTTTATCAAGCTTATCTAAAGCTACAGTAAAATCGATAAGTTTGTCTTGTGCTCCTATGACCTCAGCGACACCAGAAAGCACTTTACGATTATTAATTTTTATAGTTACACCCTTTAAATGTAAGGCATTGAAAACAGCGTCATACAGTTGAATGAACTCAACTTCTTGAAATAATGATTGTGAGCCAATAACATCGGCATCACACTGGTAAAATTCTCTAAATCGTCCTTTTTGCGGTCTATCAGCGCGCCATACAGGCTGAATCTGATAGCGTTTAAAGGGAAATTCTATTTCATTTTGGTGTTGCACAACATATCTGGCAAAGGGAACCGTCAAATCATATTTAAGTGCTTTCTCAGATATCTTGGGTGTAATAATTTTTTCGTATCTCGAACTAAATTCTTCGTCTGACAATTTACGAAGATATTCTCCTGAATTAAGAATTTTAAAAATCAATCGATCACCTTCATCACCATATTTGCCCATTAAGGTTTCAGAGTTTTCAAAACTTGGTGTTTCAATAGGTTGAAATCCAAAAACTTCAAACTTCGCTTTAATCGTATCAAAAATATAATTTCGCTTAGCTACCTCTTCTGCATTAAAATCTCTTGTACCTTTTGGAATACTTGGTTTTTGCCCCATCTCCTCAATTAATTTTTCACAAAAATATTATAATTTTTAGAGGCAAAACTAAGATATTTTGATTTTATAGTAACTTTATGCTGTTTAAGTAGTCTTATAATTTAAACAACCCAACTAGTAGAAAATTTTTATGTTTTCATTAGCACGAGAAAATGTTAGGATCGCCTTCGGCTCAATCAAAGGCCAACTTTTACGTACCATTTTAACGGTTTTAATAATTGCCATAGGTATAATGGCACTTGTAGGTATTTTAAGCGGTGTTTCTGCACTAGAAAATACATTATCGAGTAATTTCTCCTCAATGGGCTCTAATACGTTTAACATTCAGCGCTATGAGTTTACAGCTCAACGCCAAAGCAGCAGAGAGCGCCAAAAAATAAACCCAGTAATCAGCTACAGAAACGTAAAGGAATTTGAAGAGAATTATAATTATCCTTTTACTCGAGTTGCAGTAGTCTTTACAGGAACAATTGGTGCCGAAGTTAAATACGATAATATTAAAACTGATCCTGAGGTTACCATTCTAGGTGCAAACGAAAACTATATCGAAAACTCAGGTCTTGAAGTTGAAAACGGTAGAACACTAAACGTTTTCGATATTGAAAATAGTAACGCAGTGACGGTTATTGGAAGCGATTTGCAAAAAGCACTTTTTCCAGAGGAGAACCCTATTGATAAGGTTATTAGTATTAGAGGCTCAAAGTTTAGAGTGATTGGAGTTCTTAAAGAAAAGGGCTCCACATTTGGCAACAATCAAGATTTAAGGGCAATCATACCAATACAGAAAGCGCGCTCCATATTTACAAATCCCAGAATCAATTACGGACTCAGCATCAAAGTTGACAAGCAGGATATGCTTCAGGCCGCACAGGACGATGCCATTTTGACCTTTAGAAATATTAGAGGTTTAAATCCAATTGAAAAGAATGATTTTGGCATTGAGCGAAGTGACGATCTTCTTAATCGTGTAGCAGAGAATACCGCTGCACTTTATATCGCAGCTTGGATTATTAGTATTATTACCATTTTTGGCTCTACAATTGCCTTAATGAATATTATGCTTGTATCTGTTTCAGAACGCACTAGGGAAATTGGAGTACGCAAAGCTTTAGGAGCAAAAAGCAGAACGATTGCATTCCAGTTTTTTATTGAAACTATAATTATCGGTCAACTTGGTGGTATTTTAGGTATTCTATTGGGTATTTTAATAGGCTGGGGTGTAGCTTCTGGATTTGAATTAGAGTTTTCCACACCATGGATTGCTATGATTTGGGCAACAAGTATTGCGTTTATAGTCGCTGTTATTTCTGGTTTGTATCCAGCAACAAAAGCTGCAAAATTAGACCCTATAGAATCACTTCGGTACGAATAAATACTTATTGTCCTATTAACTTCTCAAAATATTGAAACAAATCACCTCTGGTAATATTGGCGCCTTGCTGAATGAGCTTGAAAATATCTAGATGTTTATCGTCTGAATAGTCTTTTTGGGCATTATAAAACTCAACATCATCTGAGAGTAAATTATCCCTTAGCCATTGAAAGCCATCTTTGGTAGTCAAATCTGCCTTATTATGTTTAAGCTTTAAAGCAATGAGATGCATATTTTTTTCCTTGCATTTAAACAAATGTATTTGCTGTGGTGAAATATGTTCTAAATATTCAACCTTATTTAACACACCATACCAAACTAAATCACTGAAAACATCTAATTCCTGCTCTGCTGCTTGGGGTTTATTTTTTTTAATATCCTCCCACTCATCAGCCGTAATGGACTGCGTTGCCAAGAAATTTATAAACTCTTGATGCAATTCTTCAAATTGCTCTTTTGTAAGTCTGGTATATTTCATTTCTAACTTTTTAATTAATTACATTTGCTACTTCGAAGGGTCTATCTGTAGCTATGATGTCTACACCTGCAGATTTCCATGTAGCATATAATTGGTCACCTCGAGCTTTTGCTTGTCTATCTAAGTTGCCTAAGGTACCAAGCATACAAACAATATCATTGTCATGAAGGCGCTTATATAATGATGACGGCGATAAACGCGTGCCTGTAAAGGCGATCATATTCTCCAATGGGATATTGGCTTGTAACAGCCTATCAAATTCTTCATGATTACGTGCCGAAACGGACAATAACAAGTCTGGGGCTTGCTTAAAGGCAGACTTGGCCTGGTTAACATCGTATGTAATTAAAACGCAAACGTCTTCTGCATTTGCCATTTTAATTGCTTTAATAACATCACTTTGCTTTACGCTTCGCTTTATATCTACCGTAAGAATCACATTATTTTTTTGAGCCCATTTTAGAACATCCTTAAATAGCGGAATTTTGAAGTTTGTTACATTCCCAAAATCATCTACCAAATTATGATCTAATAACTCATTAATGGTCATTTTGCGCACCAAGCCACTTCCTGTAGTTGTTCTATTTATTGAGTTATCATGCATCAACACCAATTTATTGTCTTTAGTCTGAGCTATATCTATCTCAAAAATGGCAGAAATACTATCGTTTATATATTTAATTGTTTCTAAACAATTTTCTGGATAATTAAAAATGTCCTTACCGCCTCTATGAACACTAATGTTAGGATAATTCTTGTTAGATGCTTTAAAAACCTCGACGAGCTTAGACTTTACTATCGGCTCACTTTTGTTACTCTTACAAGAAACGATAAGCAGTGATATACAGAGTACATAAATAACCTTTTTCATTATATTGGGTATAAAAAAACCGCTTAGTAAACTAAACGGTTTCTGTTATTTTTAATTACAAAAATTAAGCCTCTGCAACCACTTCGAAAGTAAAGTCTACATTTACAGATCTGTGTAGTCTGATTTCTGCATCATACTGACCCAGGCGCTTAATGTTGCCACCTTGTATAGAAATAAACTTTTTATCAATTTCGTGGCCTTCTTTTCTTAATGCTTCAGCTAAATCGATATTAGTTATTGAACCAAATAATTTATCTCCAGCCGTGGCACCAGTTCCTGCCTTGGCAGTGATCTTTATATCTAATGCCTTTAAAGCTTCAGCGGTTTTCTCAGCTTCAGCAATAATTGATTTTTCTTTGTAGGCCCGTTGTTTTAGCGTTTCTGCCAATACTTTCTTTGCAGAAGGTGTTGCCATTACAGCATGCCCTTGCGGAATTAAATAGTTTCTACCATAACCGTTCTTAACTGTTACAATATCGTCTTTAAATCCTAAATTCTCAACGTCTTGTTTTAATATAAGTTCCATTGTTATGATATTTTATTTTAATAAATCGGCAACATATGGCATTAAAGCTAAATGTCTAGCCCTTTTGACAGCCACAGATACTTTTCTTTGATACTTTAAAGAAGTTCCGGTTAAACGTCTTGGTAATAACTTACCTTGTTCGTTTACAAAACTTAATAAGAAATCCGGGTCTTTATAGTCTATGTATTTAATACCAGACTTTTTAAAACGACAATACTTCTTAGTTTTTGTAGTCTCTATATTTAATGGTGTAAGATATCTAATCTCACCATCTTTTTTTCCTTTTGCTTGTTGTTCTATCGATGACATAATTTACGCTTTTTGTTTGTTTCTTTCTCTTCTTTTCTCAGCCCAAGCAATTGCATGCTTGTCTAATTTTACAGTTAAGTAACGCATAAAACGCTCATCACGTCTAAACTCTAACTCTAAAGGCTCAATCGCTTCACCAGCTACCTGGTATTCGAACAAGTGATAAAAACCACTTTTTTTGTTTTGGATTGGATAAGCCAGCTTTTTTAAGCCCCAATCTTCCTTGGCTATCATCTTAGCACCTTTAGAAACAAGAAAATCTTCATATTTCTTAACTGTTTCCTTTATCTGATCTTCAGATAAAACGGGATTTAAGATGAAAACAGTTTCATAATGATTCATAATATTCTATTTGTTTGTTATTAAAACGGGTGCAAAAATACACATATTTTCTTATTTTGGCAACGTTTTTGCAAGTAAAATATCGTATTATTTTGCACAAAATATTTTGTTAAATATTACAGTTTGTCGGTAAAATTTGTTTTTTAACCGAAATTATTGTACTATTGTCGATATCTTAACCTAATAAAATATTAATGTTATGACTTTAAACTGTGTAGTTGTTGATGATTCTGCGATTCAGCGCCTCTCAATAGTAAAGTTAATTGAGAACCATTCCTCACTTAATCTTATTGCAGAGTACAGCAGTGCGTTAGAGACAAAAAACGGTCTTAATACTCATAAAGTAGATCTTATCTTTCTAGATATAGAGATGCCTGTATTAAACGGTTTTGAGTTATTGGATGTACTCAACAACAAACCCCAAATTATTTTTGTTACTGGTAAAACCGAATATGCTTTTAAAGCATTTAATTACGACGCTACCGACTATCTTCAAAAACCAATTACTAAAGAACGATTTAATACGGCTGTTGAAAAAGCTATTGAACAGCACAAATTAAAATTAGACTTTAACGAAACTGACGGTGAACACATCTTTGTGAAGAGTAACCTTAAAAAACGTAAAGTTTATATTAAGGATATTAAGTGGATTGAAGCATTAGGCGATTATGTAAAAGTCGTAACTGAAGAAAATAGCCTAGTGGTTTTATCTACAATGAAAGCATTTGAAAAAGAATTACCGGAAGGTAAGTTCTTAAGGATTCACAAATCATATATTGTGAATTTAGACAAAATAGATCGCTTTAACAGTAAAAATGTTGAAGTTGGTGCTTATGAGATCCCATTGAGTCGAAATAAAAAGACACAATTGGTAGATGCATTAAATAACATGTAATTAGTAGTTGTCTATATTCAACACTACTCTCACAGGCCTGAAATCTTTTACAGCATTGAAGCTATTATGTATTTTCATAATAGCTTCTTTTGTTTTTGCTAAAGATTGGTTTTGAGGAATTTTAATTAGAATATTTTTATTGTATAGATTTCTTATCCTCGAAATCGGTGGAAATTCGGGCCCCAAAACGTTTGCCTTGAATACTTGTCGCAACGACGTTGCGAACCAGTCTGATGCAGCATTTACCTTATTATAATCCTTATGCTTAAACGTTATTTTTATTAACCTAAATATTGGTGGATAATGGTAATTGTACCTGTCGTTCATCTGTTCTGTAAACATCTCATTATAAGCATTGGTAGATACTTGCTGCAATATTTTGTGATGCGGATTATAGGTTTGTATCAATACCTTTCCTCTTAAATCCGTGCGTCCAGCTCGACCTGCAACCTGAGACATGAGTTGATAGCTACGTTCGTGAGCTCTAAAATCTGGAAAATTGAGCAAATTGTCTGCATTCATTATCCCAACGAGCTTCACATTTCTAAAATCCAATCCTTTGGTGAGCATTTGTGTACCTACCAAAACATCAATTTCACCTTGGTCAAAATTGGTTATGAGTTTTTCAAAACCGAATTTTCCTCTCGTGGTATCCAAATCCATACGCGCCACCTGATGCTCTGGAAATAACACCTTTACCTCCTCCTCTATTTGCTCAGTACCAAAACCTTTGGTATCTATGGTTGCATTGCCACAAGCTTCACAATTGGTCATCATAATTGTATTAAATCCACAGTAATGACATCGTAATTGATTTCGGTACTGGTGAAAGGTTAAACTCACATCACAATTTGGGCATTGCGGTGAATGACCACATGTTAGGCATTCAACAATCGGCGAGAATCCTCTTCTGTTCTGGAACAAAATAATTTGCTGGCTTTCATGCAAGGCAATGGTCATCTCTTCAATCAGTCGATCGCTAAAATGCCCTTTCATACGTTTACGCTTGTGCTTATCTGCCAAATCTACCAATTCAATTTCTGGCATCAGAACATTATTATAGCGCTTTGTCAATTCAACCAGGCCATATTTACCGCTAGAAGCATTGAAATAACTTTCTAAACTCGGTGTAGCTGATCCCAACAGGACCTTTGCCTTATGGAAATTAGCCAAAACTATTGCGGCATCTCTTGCATGATACCTTGGCGCTGGATCAAACTGCTTATAAGACTGTTCATGCTCCTCATCTACAACAATAAGTCCTAGATCAGAAAATGGCAGAAGAACCGCAGAACGTGCCCCTACTACAATTTGTGCTTTAGTCTTTTGGCTTAAGAGATTATTCCATACCTCAACACGTTCATTGCTGGAATATCTGGAGTGAAACACTGCAATTTTTTCACCAAAATAATACTGCAATCGCTCTACCAACTGGGTGGTTAAGGCTATTTCAGGTAAAAGGTATAAAACCTGTTTACCTTGTTCTAGCTGTTTTTGAATAAGGTTGACGTATATCTCTGTCTTTCCAGACGACGTTACACCATGCAATAGCGTAACGGATTTTTCCTCAAAATGGTTTTCTATTGCATTTAAGGCATCATTTTGTTCAACACTAAGTTCCTTTATTGCACCATCAGCTTCGCCTTCAAATTGAACTCTATCAATTTGAATGTGATATTCTTTTAAAATAGTTTTATCGATTAATGCCTTAACAATTGCTGTAGAAGCACCACTTGTTTTTGTTAATTCAGAAAGCTTGATTGGTTTGTTGCTTCTTGCCTGAAGCGTGAACAAGGAAAGTACGACCTCGCGTTGTTTTGGTGCTCTACTCAACAATTCAAGTAACTCTTGTAATTTCTCCTCGGTTCTAAAAACTTCATCTAACTTTACATATCGGACCAATTTAGGTTGGTACTTCTCATAAAGTTCTTCATGTAACTGCACTAGCCCCTTTTCTACCATTTCCTTAATCACCGGAAGCACACGCTTTTTATCTAAAATAGAAATTACGTCTTGAATTTTCAAGGAGGTCTGGTACTGTAGCGCTTCAATAATCAAAAATTCATCATCCTTTAGTTCAGCATCCTTAGGAGTTATATCCTCATTTCTTGATATAATTGTTTCGCTCTCAAGGATAAGTGCATTTGGTAGAGAAGCTCTCATCACTTCCCCCAAACTACACATGTAATAACCGGCAATCCATTCCCAGTGTTTCAGTTGCGATTCGGTAATAATGGGTTTTTCATCCAAAATTTGATGAATGGTCTTCGGTTCGTAGGCCACTGGAGGATTGTTATGAATCTGATAGGCTAATGCAGTGTAAATTTTATTTTTTCCAAAAGGTACAGCGATTCGCATACCTACTTTAATAAAGTCTGCCTCAGCTTCTGTTATATGATAAGTAAACGCTTTTTGAAGCGGGATTGGCAGTATGACATCTAAAAAAATCTCCACTAATCTGCTTTATGCCAATATTGTGTCTTATAAAAAAAAGCGATATAGCCTCTTACTTGTAAAGTATCTGGCTTATCGCCAAGTTTTAATCTGCATTTGTAAACCTTACCATTACTAGGATTTAAAATCGTGCCACCTTCGTAAACATCATCGTCTTTTTCTAAGCCATCAATGATTTTCATCCCAAGTATAGGCTTGTTTTTATTTTCATCTTCGCACTTATCGCACAAGGCATTTTTGCGGCTTGGATTAAGGATTTCGACGATCTTACCGTAGACTTTTCCATTCTCTTCGTAGATATTTACTATAGATTTCTCCTCACCAGTTTCATCATCAATGGTTTTCCATTTTCCAAAAATGTCTTGAGCTTGAATATTTAGTACTGTTATTAAACCAAAAATAAGCGCTAATTTCAATTTCATTTGATTAATTTTTTATATCTCAAAAATAACGCCTTTTAAACAAAAAAACCATCTCAATTAGAGATGGTTCTACAAATAATAAATGTTCGTTTATTCTTTGATTATTTTAAATGTTGCCTTTTCGATTTGAGACTGTAGACTTAAAATATATGTTCCAGAATCTAAATGACCCAAATCCAACCTTCTCAAATTGTCCGAAGATTTAAAAACTATTTTCCCAGTTAGGTCGAATACTGAAATCAATTCAAATTCTACCTGTCTGGACATCTCTAAATCAATAGTATCTTTAAATGGGTTAGGGTTAACAGTTATAGACTTATATAGACTCTCGTCTGCACCAAGTGTACTATCAACGTTAAAGGTTGCACAATTATACAATGACCAAACACCATCCACATTTTGTACCCGAACACAAAGTAAATGATCGCCTTCTGTGATATCATTTGGAGTTCCTGCTAATAAGGGCATAACAGTTGGATCAAATGGTGTACCAGCTCCAAAACCAGGATCCTCGTCTATGAAATATTCAGCTGCGACAATATCCGATGGCATATTAGTTAATTCACTAATAAAAAAGATGTGCCTATCGTATAATGACCAGGCACCATCGGCTACTTGCATCTCTACATAAAAACTATGAAATCCTTCACTTAGACCAGTTACAGGTACGGTAAAGCTTTCGGTAATTGATGGTGCTCCAGGACTAAGTGTTTCTAAACCTGAAATCGTAGTACCATCATCTACACGATATCTGTAAGCGATGATATCTTGACCTGAGGGAAACTCTGAAACGAAAAACGTAATTCTGTCGTAATGACTCCAAGTACCATCAGAATCTTGTGTCTCGATATACAGACTATGAAATCCAGGAGCTAAACTTCCTATGCCAATTTGGTAAGATTCACTAATTGACATGCTTGGAGTGCCTATACCTAAAGGATTATTTATACCATTATCTATTCTATAACGTGCATCCGTAATGTTATGACCTGTTAAAAAGGTTCCAATATAAAAAGTGGCTCTATCATAGTGGCTCCATGCGCCAGCACCCTGATTACCATCTATATCAAAAACTCGTATATGAAGGTCATGAAATCCGTCGGAAAGACCACTGATATCAATACTTTCTGTGTGACTTGCTGTGGAAATGACAAAGGACGTATTTAGGCCTAAACCAAGGTCGTTATCGTTGAAGTAATACTCTGCTGTCGTAATATTCTGTGCACCGACAATACTCATGCCTAGCCAGAAGACTAGTTGAATTAAAATCAATCTCATAACTAGTGCCTAGTTAGAGTTAGACTGAATGGTGACCTCTAAAGTTCCTCCCGGTGCAATTTGAGATGTAATTGCCGTTATCGTAACAATTGGTATACCTGCTGTAAAACCAAAATTGTTAAAGGTAAAGTTTGTATTGGTACTATATAAACCGATGTCATCGTTATCAGTACCCATCATAAGGGCAGGTGATCCAGCTTGCAGACTATAATCAAATAATGGATCAAAAACAGGGTTTGAAACATTTACAAATAGAGGATCGGTATCATTAATATTGTTAGAGCCATTTAAAGGTAACACTCCGCTAATTGAGTTATACGTTAAACAATTATTGTAAATTACCCCTTCATTATTCAAGTCCGCAGGATTTCCGGAAGAAGCAATATAAAAAATAGAATCTTCTACTTCTAAATTACCTGTACTTACACTTCTATTAGAGGCCCCTGCAAAATCGATAAATATGTTGTTTTCGATAATTGCAGTTTCATGCAACCTTATATTAATGTTCCCTGTTACAATGTTATTTGAAACAATAATATTATTAAAATTATTAGCAGTTGTCGACGCAGAAGTTGTTCCAATAAAATCTATTACATTTCCGCGAAAAATTAAATTATTTACCAGACCATTGTTTGCAGATACACCAGAACCAGATGAATTACTACCTCCAAAATAATTATTTTCAAAAATGATGTTATCTAACAAACTGGAATTATTAAAAGCCACATCATCAATATTTAAACCAGTTACTCGGGTATCAGAAGAATTATCTAAAAAAATAATATCATCTATGAATGTATTCTTATCTATATCACTATGGGCATAGCCAATTAGATTAATCGATTTATCTATTTGAATATTACCATAATTTATTTCAGATGCATGTATATAAATTATATCACCAGCTGATGCGGCGTTTATGGCTGCTTGTAAATCGCTGTAATTCGCATCTGCGCCCACAGTATTGTCTACAGTAATTGTTGTTTGCGCATTGATAAATAGTATGGTAAATAGGAATAACAAACTGAGGGTTGTAATTTTTTTCATGTTTTTTGTTTTTAGAATTAATTAATTTTTTTTGAGTTTGAATAGTTTTCTCAAGTCAGAGTCTTTGGCATCATTAGACTTATTATTAGACCCGTTTGTTTTTGCACTTTTCATTTGAGAATTCTTATTGTTTAAAGATGACGTTTTTATTGGCGGATCGTCACCATTAAGTCTATTAACCATTGCTCGGTATATAGCAGCTTCAATGTCCTTAGATGTTTCATAAATTTCATCGTATAATTTACCTGCTTCAGCATAACGTCTCTGTTCTTGTAATATTAGAGCATACAATACTTTACGCTGTTTTTCTTCTAAAGAATTCAATCGTCCTGTGTCTATTTTGTAGCTTTCAATAATATCTGCTTCTGCCTGCTTAAGATTACCAAGGTAAAAATGGGTTTTAGCCCTGAACATATAACTAATAGCCTTTGGATACATAGCCACCATTTCATTAAGACTTTTCAAATCTGCAAAACTCACCTCTGTAACTCCTTTTGCCATTTTTTTCCTATACTCTTCTTCTTTAGCTCTGTAATACAAATCACAACTGTACATTAATTCTATCTGATACCTCTTTTTAAGTTCTCGTCTTGCTAGCTGTCCTTTGCTGAATTTAACTTTGGTATTTTCCTCATTAATTTCAGCATCAATGAGGCTGGCATAAACAGGCAACTTTTCTTGAAAACATTTGTCATAAGCCGAAGATGCCCTTTTTAATTTGTAGAATTTATCTTCTAAGCAGTCACATATATCATTTTTGAACTGGTCGTTATAATCTTGAGCACTAAACTTAGTAGGGCAGAGTATTATAAACACAAATAAAGCAATGCTATTTTTCATTGGTTAAAATTTACTTTGGTGAATGTATTGATTGTTAATCTTCTTCTTCAGGGATGAAGTAGCTCTTTATAATTAAGCCACAGTACTTTAAGGCTTTTTTTGCCTTATTGAGATTTAGAGTAGCTTTTGCCTGTTTCATAAACGAAGCATCCGAGATATCATCAACAATATCTGGTGCCAATTGCCAGAGACTGTCAAGGTCTTGTTCTGCTCTTTCTGTTAACTCATCTTCAAGCTCCGACGGAATATCAATTCCGGCTTGGGTTAAACTGTCATAAACAAAGATTTTGTTATACAAGTTAAAGGATTTATCAACGAACAGATCTACACTTGTTACTTTTGATATTCGCTTTGGAGGTTTAAGTCTTTTCTTCTGGGAATTACCAATATTTGGTGCCAAAAAAATTATAAAAAAGACAAACAAAGTGAATGGTCCAAATTTAAAAAAAGACATGTTAAAGAGGGATTTTAATTAATAGCGTTAGTAATATATGAATTTTCTTTCGAGTCTATGGTTTCATTATCAGATAATTACAATTTTATAACCTTGTATCTTGTAAACTGCAATTAATATCGATAAAACGTAATACGTTTAATCGTATGATTCTTTATCATTACCTAAAACATAAGCTTTAGCTGTTTTAAGGCAGTATTTAAGTGCCTTTGATGCTTTTTTGAGGTTAATTGTAGCCTTAGCCTGTTTAATAAAAGGAGCTTCAGAAATATCATCCCATAAATCAGGTGTTATTTGCCATAAGCTATCCAAATCACGTTCTGTCCGTTCTATTAACTCTTCCTCTAAATCTACTGGAATCTCATATCCCTTCTGAGATAGACTATCATAGACATATACTTTGTTGTAAATGTCAAAAGACTTACCTACAAATAAATCTACACTTTTTACTTTTGATATTCGCTTTGGTGGTTTCATACGTTTTGCTTGACCTTGAGCTAAAATTGGAAATATGAGAAAAACAACGAGTAGAAGCGGGAGCATCTGAAATTTAAAACTATGAGTCTTCATATTAATTGGATTAATAATTCACATCGAAGTACTTGAATTAATCCTATTAATACTAGGCACAATTTATAACTGTGCACTTTCAGTTTATAATCGTGTAGAAATTGTATTTTTATTAAAAATTAACCGACCAAAATCGCTACTAATCTCATTATGAAGTTCTACCCAAGCTGTCTTTTTTTAATCTTCAACCTCCTTTGCTATGGACAAAACCCTAAAATCGATTCACTATCAAATCTTCTTAATAATTCAAAACAATTAGATGAGGAAAGATTCAAAATAATTAGTGAATTATCATATGAATATCATACCATAGATGCTCATACAGGACTAGAATATGCAAAAGAGGCTATAGGTTTGGCCAAACAATTAAAAAGAAACGATTTATTGGCTTATGGACATAAATTTAAGGCATTTAATCATCAAACTTTAAAGGAAGACTCTTTGGCTATTTTGGACTTTAACGAAGCCATTGCGATTCAAACAAAATTAAATAATTGGGACCAAGTTGGTCGGATTTCCTATAATAAGGGTCTTAGTTACTTTAATAAATCTGATTACGAGGAAGCTTTAAATTGTCAGGAATTGGCATACGCTAGTTTCGAAAAGACTCAAGACAGCATACTTATGGCCATAGTTCTAAATAGTATTGGCACTAACGAAATGTACCTTACACGTTATCCTGAGGCAATCGAAACCTTCATGCGTGCGTCCACCATTTATGAAATGACCGGTAATTCAAAATCCCCACGTCATGCTGAAGTTTTTAGTAATATTGGATTGCTCTATTCAAGGATAGAAAATTATGAAACCGCACTTGATTACTACAAAAAAAGTCTTGAGATTACGACCACGATTAATGATGCATATGCCAAGGGTAATACCTTAAGTAATATCGGGAATGTTTATGACAATATGGATCAACCAAATCTTGCGATAGACTATTATAACCAGTCTCTTGCCATAATGCAATCGTTAAAAAACGACTATGGAATAGCTAGCGCATTAACCAATACCGGTATTGCTCATATTAGTTTAAAAAACTATGATACAGCTTTAAACTATTTAAGCAGATCTATAGCGTTATGGGAAGACTTAAATAACCTAAACAATCTAGCTATAGTTTATGAAAATATTGGCTCGATTTATTTGGGACAATTTAATCATGGTAATGCATCAAAAACCAATTTACTTTTAGCGAAACGAAATCTTGACCAAAGTTTAGTCTATGCCGAAAACATAAATAATTTAGAAAGGCTATCGAGTGTACTTCACCAACTAGCAGACGTAAATTATAAACTTAACAATTACCGAAAAGCCTATTTGGATAAGGAAAAGGCCATCAAATTGAAAGACAGTTTTATTTCTGTAGAGAAAAAGGAAGAATTTATACGGCTTGAGACCAAATATGAATTTGAAAAGAAAGCATATCAATTAAAGACTGAATTTGAAAAAAATCAAGCTTTAAAACAGGCCGAAATCGAAAAGCAAAAAGTGATTACAAATTCATCAATCATTGGCGGATCAAGCATACTATTATTGGGTGTTATTGGCTTTATTTTATTTAAAAGAAAACAAGAAGAGAAAGCCAAAACAAAAGAAGCCAAATTTAATCTCACAGTTTCAAATACAGAACTTAAGGCGCTGAGGTCACAAATGAATCCACATTTCATTTTTAATTCATTAAATTCTATTAACGCCTATATTGCAAATAATGATATCGATAATGCAACCAACTATTTAACCAAGTTTGCCAAGTTAATGCGTGAAACATTAGAAAAATCTAGAGAAAAAGAAATTTTATTGTCTGAGGATATTCAAATATTAAAGACCTATATGGATATTGAAAAGAAACGTTTTAATGGCCGATTTAGTTATAAATTTATACTAAATGATAGCCTGGATCCCGAAACCGTAGAAGTACCACCTATGATACTTCAACCATTCGTAGAAAATAGTATTATTCATGGCTTAAGCAATATTTCAGGTGATGGTCTTATTACAATCAGTTTCCGTCAAGAAAATAAAATGTTAGTATGTTCGGTTAAAGACAATGGCGTTGGAAGAGATAAGACTAATAAATTCAATCCAAATCGCAATAAGAAATCTTTGGGTATGGAGATTACCAAAAGTAGAATAGATATCATTAACAAAATAAAAAATACAAATGGTAGTATTGAGGTTGTAGACCTATCTAAAGGTACCGAAGTAATAATTAAATTACCATTAATGTCAGCATTCTAAAACATGATACGAACTATAATTATAGATGATGAAAAACACTGTAGCGATCGTGTGTTAAAACTTATTTCTGATCATGCTCCTAATTTGAAAGTTATTGCCGTTTGCAATAATGTGGAAGAAGCTGTAGATGTTACGAAAACTTTAGATCCTGAACTGATTTTTCTTGATATTGAAATACATGATAAAACAGGTTTTGATTATCTAGAAAAACTTGGTTCATACAACTTTCATCTCATCTTTACCACAGCTTTTGACAATTATGCCATAAAGGCTTTTAAATATAGCGCTATGGATTATCTGCTAAAGCCCATTGACAGTGATGATTTTATTCAAGCAATTGATAAATTAACCAAACGGTTAAATGCCTTAGACCAAGAATTACAAATAAAACTATTATTAAATAATCTCAATAAGGAAAATCAAAATAAAACCATAAGAATCCCAACTTCAGAAGGATTTGAATTAATAACCATTGAGGATATTATACACTGCCAAGCAGATAGCAGTTATACACATATCTTTACAACAAACTCTAAACTGCTTGTATCCAAACCCATTAAATATTTTGACGACCTTTTAAAGGATGATAATTTTTTTAGAATTCACAATTCACATATGGTAAATATTAGTCATGTGAAAAAGTATACAAAAGGAAAAGGAGGTTTTGTAACGATGTCTAATAATAACACTGTTGATGTCTCTGCTAGAAAAAAAGAAGAATTTTTAAAATTATTCAAATAGAGAATCCCTAAATTTTGCGCAACCGTCTCAGCGTTGCATTTAGCTCATAACCAAGCAACAAAATATTAGAATTTAACCATAAATAAAGCAATAAAATTAACAATGCGCCGATAGAGCCGTACAACTTGTTGTACTGAGAGAAGTTTTCGATATATACACCAAACAAATAAGATGTTAACATAATTAACAGTGTAGTTAACAAGGCACCAACCGAGAAAAATCGGGTATGCCTACCTTCCTTTGTCCCAAAATAATAGAGTGTAGCTGTAGCCAAGTACACCATAAGAACAAAAAACAAATACTTTGCAAAGACAATCCACCCTACTCCAGAATCTGTTTTAAGAGCATCTTGCCCAGTTAAGCCTTCGTAAATAGGCTGAATGATGTATATCTGAAAATACCCAAATACAGCCACCGTTAGCAACACCAAAAAGACCAATATTAAAGAGACACCAAACGCATATAAATACTGTTGTACCACATTTCTGGTTAACTGATCGTGATAGGAATACTCAAACCCTGAAAATACAGCACTAACACCATTGGCCATTAGTATCATGGACAATAAAAATATGGTAGATATTAATCCTGCTCCTCCACTATCGCTAATGTTTTCGAAAATATTTGAGAAGAAAAAGTCAGACGTTTGTGGTGGTAAAAAATCATTTAAGAATTGTTCAAATTCTTCCGGAAAACCTTCTATTGGTATATAAGGCATTACTATGAGAACGAACAACAAAAAAGGAAAGATTGCAGTAAAAAAATTAAATGCAATAGCACTTGCTCGAGTAGTTAGCGCTCCTTTTACAATACCCATCGTATAGAGTTCCAAAAGGTCATATACAGATAAACCCTCAAAACCCGGTAATCGTAATTGTTTAAAAAAACGCACAACGATATTGATAATTGGAATTTTGTCTAGTTTATCTTCTATGTGTTTGGTCATATAATAATTTTATACCGCTTTTAGACTCAAATCCATATTATAAACCGAATGCGTTAAGGCACCAGACGAAATATAATCCACACCACATTCGGCATACTTTCTCACCGTTTGCTCATTAATACCACCCGAGGATTCGGTTAAGCACTGTTCACCAATAAGTTTTACTGCTTTTCGTGTATCCTCATAATTAAAATTATCAATCAAAATTCTGTATACACCACCACAATCCAATATTTCCTTGATTTCTTCAAGGTCACGAGCCTCAACGATAATTTTTAAATCACGATTGGTATCGTTCAAGTATTGTTTGGTTAGGTTGATGGCTTTAGCCACACCTCCTGCAAAATCGATGTGGTTATCCTTTAGCATGATCATGTCATACAAGGCAAATCGGTGATTTTCGCCACCACCTATCTTAACAGCCCATTTTTCCAAAGCTCTAATTCCAGGTGTTGTTTTACGGGTATCTAAAATTTTGGTTCCTGTACCTTCAAGCAGATCCACAAACTTCTTAGTTTTCGTTGCAATAGCGCTCATACGCTGCATAGCATTTAGCACCAGTCGTTCTGCTTTAAGTATGGATTGCGAAGCACCTTCAACATAAAAAGCAATATCACCATATTTGACTTCAGTTCCATCTTCTATTAAGGTTTCAACTTTCATATCCTTGTCAACATAAGCAAAAACCTGCTTTGCAAACTCCACACCTGCAATTACACCATTGTCCTTTACCAATAGTTTTGCTTTACCTGTTGCCGAGGCTGGAATACAAGCCAATGAACTATGGTCGCCGTCACCGACATCTTCGCGTATAGCATTGGCTATAATAAGTTCTATTTCCTTATCAAATTGTTTTTGTGAAATCATGTGTAGATATTTACCGTAAAAATAGGAATTGAAAGATTAAAATTTCAAAAAGCTAATGGCTATTTCTAAAAAAGCATAACTTTGAAATTATGACTATTAAACTCCTCGCTATAGGTAAAACCGACAATAGTAATCTGCAAAGCCTTATTGCCGATTACCAAAAACGCTTGGGGCATTACATAAGGTTTGAGTTTGAGATTATTGCAGATATTAAAAATGCCAAACACCTCAGCGAAAGTCAACAAAAAGACAAGGAAGGGGAGCTTATTTTGGCCAAAACCCAAAAATCAGATGTGTTGCTATTATTGGATGAAAAGGGAAAACAACTGGATTCAGTAGCTTTTGCCAACTACCTACAAAAGCATCTAAATTCTGGAATAAAAAACTTAATTTTTGTTATTGGAGGACCCTACGGTTTCTCTGAAGCGGTCTATCAACGTGCAAATGGTAAACTAGGTTTGTCTAAAATGACTTTTTCCCACCAAATGGTACGTTTATTTTTTATAGAACAACTATACAGAGGGTTTACTATTTTAAAGAATGAACCCTATCATCATAGATAGTAGTAAACCCTCTGGTATAATTAAACGCCGTAAGCGTTATTATGAATATTAATGTGTTTTATATACTTGCTTGCGCTTTTTTAATTGGCGCGTTAAATCGTTAATTGTTTCACTAGCGGCTAATTCGTATTCTCTTTCATTTGATGTCGCAAAAATGCGAGGACCAGGTAAACTTAATTCGATATTACAGATTTTACCTGCTTTATGGTCTTTATCGTCATGTTTAATATAAACTTGGGCGGATATGATAAACTCAAATTTGTTCGCTAATTTCTCTAGTTTTTCCGTTATAAATGCTGAAAGTGTTTCGCTTACATCAGTATTTACATATTGAAAATTCACCGTCATATATATACTTGTTTTAATTAATAATTCCTTACTCTAATATACGATTATTAAAACCGTATATAGCTGATAAATATCATAAATAACAACTAATTATTCAAAGACAATATCATCAATGTAAATCTTATGCGGTGCACCATAAGCCTGTGCAAACAGCACAAATCCTGAGCGTATGCAACTCAGATCTGATTTCCTGACCTTAATGGTAAACTGCTTCCAGTTTGAATCGAGTTCTATTTCTTTAGCCTCGATTGCCGAATCTGGATAGGTCTTATCCTCGCCTATTAACCCGAAACCTACCTTTGCAACAACGCCTCCAAAATCGGACTTAGCCCAAAAGCTGAAGCGCTTGGCACCAATGATATCATAACCTCCTAAAATGTCGCCCCAATCATTCGCAGGATCTACCAAGCCAATACCATACCAGCCACTGCGTTCTTTATAGTGAATGAGCATAGATGTTTCTCCTCTGTAGTGCTCAGAAGTGTGGTTTAAATCTATCTCTAATGCGTCATAATTGCCCATATAAGCAGAAGCAAAATAAGGCATGTCAATAGAATCCGTGTAGACATGAAATGGCAAGGCTACCTTAGGGACTAAAAATTTCTTTTTGCTAGCTTCGGCATCCTTAACTACTATTGAGGTTGATGCAATTCCCATATTATTAAAGCCATCCTTAACCATGGCATACACCTTAATACTGCCGTTGACTTTTGGAAGTTGCACCTCAAAGCCGTTTTCTAAATTGCCTCTATGGTTTAACGTCAATAGCTGATTCCTGTAGCGTCTGCTCCCAACACGATGGTTGTAACCAAAACTGACCTCCAAGGCTTCATTTTCTTTATCCGTTACTTCTAAAGTCAATGGAACCCAAGACGCACTATTATTGGCGTTATCTGGTAAGGTAAAACTTTTAATTTCTGGCACATCATTTTCTGGCTTATTTCCTGTATAGGCTTCTCTAATAGCCCAATATTGAGGTCTATAGCTCCCATTAAAATGGGTCATGAGCCAAACACCGCCAAAATCGGTTCCATTGCTGTAATGAAATACATATACACCCAAGCAATTGCTCTTATTAGTTATCCAGTCACCATAACCCTTGGCAATTGCCTCGTACTTTTGAGCATCGCTTGGTTCTATCTTAACACCATTTTTATCTTCTACAGCGTCCCATTCGCCCATCGGGCCGAACTCCGTGATGATATACGGTTTATCAATATTGCGTTTTTTCATTTCATCCTGAAGGAAATGTGCTCCTGCGCCATAAACATTTAAGCCATAAATATCTAAAGAAGGTACATGCTCCTTCCACCAATCCATGCCAAAGGTCCATGCCTCGGTTGAAGAAATTGGGTGATTGCTATCCGTATTTTTTATAGCGCTACAAACACGTTCCAAAAACTTCGAGTAGACCAACTTTTCTTCATCTGTGGCCATATTAAGGTAAACCTCATTCCCCACGCCCCAAGCCAAAGTTGCCGGATGATCTTTGAACTGTTGCACCACTTCCATCGCATAATTGTATTGGTCTTCCATACCTTGCTTATCGTTGATGTAATCAAAACTATCATCGTCTTCCATACCAGGTCTGCCATGGCGCATCCAAATACCCACCATGACTTTTATTCCATAGGCATGCGCTATATCCATAAGCTTGGGAGTGTTTTCTCCAGTGGCCCAAAGGCGTATGGTATTCACACCCAAGTATTGTAAATCCTTAAAATACGCCTCGTAGTTGGCAACATCTTTATCATAGCCCCAAGTTGCGCCTTTGATCTCAAAAGGGGCACCATCTACCTTTAAAATCCATTGGTTATCAATCTTTTCCACAGTGGTTTGAGAAAAAGAAAAAAAGGAAAACAGCAAACAAAAAACGATATATCGCATGGTATTGTCTTAGAACCATAAAGCTAATCATAATTTAGTGTTTAAACGAATTATAAAGTACCTTTGAGCAACCTTAATACACCACTATATGCAACTTGTTTTTGCTACCAATAATCCCAACAAAATCAAAGAGGTACAGGCTCTGGTACCAGAACACATTAAGCTATTAAGCTTAGCTACTATTGGGTGTACCGAAGAGATTCCAGAGACTACAGGAACCATAGCAGGCAATGCCAAGCAGAAGGCCGACTATATCAAAATCCATTACGGTTACGATTGTTTTGCAGACGATACAGGTCTAGAGGTTGAAGCCTTAAATGGCGAACCTGGCGTCGATACGGCCTATTATGCAGGACCACAACGCAATGCCAATGACAACATGAATAAGCTCCTTAAAAATCTAGAACATAAAGATAATCGAAACGCCCAATTTAAAACGGTTATTGCTTTACATCTCAATGGTGCGTATCATGAGTTTACAGGTATTTGCAAAGGAGCGATTACTAAAAGCAAACAAGGCGATAAAGGTTTTGGTTACGATCCTGTTTTTAGACCAGAAGGCTATGAGCATACCTTTGCCGAGATTGATCTTGAGCAAAAAAACAAGATTGGCCACAGAGGTTTGGCTGTAAAACAGCTAATAGATTTTCTTAAAAATACGTCGGGTTAGGTATTAAAATCCCAAAGAAGAAAAATTAACTTCGTTTATCATCCAATTAAAACTGAATTCATATTACCAATTAACGATACACTAAAATTGTTTATCCAATAAAAAGTCTATCTTTGCGCCTTTATTGAGCGCGAGGTCCTAAAAAGTTTAGGACAGGTGTTATAAGAAGTTTAGGTTAAAGAATGTCGGTTCCCTTCTTATGTAACACTGCATAACATAATCGATATTTTAACCAAAACGAATGATTACATTCCAAGAATTGGGTCTTAACCAAGACCTTTTAAATGCTATTACAGACCTAGGGTTTACAAAACCTAGTGAAGTACAAGAAAAAGCAATCCCAGCATTATTAAACGAAGAACGAGACCTTGTGGCGCTAGCACAAACAGGTACGGGTAAAACCGCCGCCTTTGGGTTTCCAATGCTTCAAAAAATAGATGTTAACAGCAGAACGACACAAGGCCTTATTTTATCGCCAACGCGAGAGCTGTGTTTGCAAATTACCAACGAGCTAAAACTTTATGGCAAATATTGCAAAGGCTTAAACGTCGTTGCCGTTTATGGTGGTGCAAGCATAACAGAACAAGCTAAGCAAATAAAAAAGGGTGCACAGATTATTGTGGCGACTCCTGGCCGTATGAAAGATATGATTAGCCGTAAATTGGTAGATATATCCAAAATTGAGTATAGCGTACTCGATGAGGCTGATGAGATGCTTAACATGGGCTTCTACGAGGATATCACAGATATTTTATCATACACTCCAGAGGACAAGAGTACCTGGTTGTTTTCAGCAACAATGCCAAAAGAAGTGGCAGCCATTGCGCGTAAATTTATGTACGATCCTATTGAAATTACGGTAGGAAACAGAAATGAAAGTACCAATCAGGTATCGCATGAGTACTATTTGGTGAACGGTAGAGACCGATATTTGGCACTTAAGCGTTTGGCAGATGCTAATCCTGATATATTTTCGGTGATATTCTGCAGAACGAAGCGCGATACACAAAAAGTAGCCGAAAAATTGGTAGAAGATGGTTACAGTGCAGGTGCACTCCATGGCGATCTCAGTCAAAACCAACGCGATTTGGTAATGAAAGCTTTTAGGAACAAGCAGATACAGATGCTTGTTGCAACAGATGTTGCTGCACGTGGTATTGATGTAGATGACATAACCCATGTGATTAATTACCAATTACCAGACGAGATAGAAACTTACACTCACCGTTCTGGCAGAACAGGTAGAGCTGGTAAAACAGGTGTATCCATGGTTATTGTCGCTAAAAGTGAAGTGCGCAAAATAAAAAGTATTGAGCGCATCATAAAAAAGCAGTTTGAGAAAAAGGATATGCCATCGGGCATGGAAATTTGCGAGGTACAGCTAATGAGCCTAGCAAACAAAATGCATAATACCGAGATAAATCATGAGATTGACGCGTTTTTAGATAGCATCAATGAACTCTTCGAAGATACAAGCAAAGAAGAATTGATTAAAAAATTCTTTTCAGTTGAGTTTTCACGATTTTACGACTATTACAAAAAAGCAAAAGATCTTGCTGTCACAGATTCGAGTGAAGGTGGTGACAGAGCACCTTCTAATAATGAAACGCGCTACTTTATCAATGTAGGTCGTAAGGACGGCTACGACTGGATGTCGCTTAAAGACTTCATAAAAGAAGTCTTAGAGCTTGGCAGAGACGATGTATTTAAGGTTGATGTGAAGGACAGTTTCTCGTTCTTTAACACTGATAAATCCATGGAGAAAAGGGTATTGGACTTTTTTACGGATTTTAAATACAATGATCGTTTTGTCAATGTTGAAATCACGGAAAATAAGGGAGGTGGTAGACGCGATCGTAGTGGCAGAGGTAAAAAACGTAATGATAGTAAACGTGGCGGAAGACGCTCATCTGATTCTGGTAATCGCAGTGAGAGAGTTGGTAGACGTTCAGGAGGTCCTAAATCTGATCGCAGACGATCAGGATCTGGTTCTGATAGACCAAGACGCTCAAGACGCAAATAATAAATAGCCTACTATCGTTTTAGGGTGAAATGACCTGTGTAGGTTTCATTTTTACTGGGTCGCTTTAAAATAAACCAATAGTCTGAAGTAGGCATTAGTTTTCCATTATAGGTACCATCCCAAAAAGGTGATGCTGCATTAAGCGCGGCTAATTGTTTACCGTATCTATCAAATATCAAAATCTCAAAGTCATTTTCATCAGGTGAGAGTTTTATAGTCCAATAAGGATTGAAGTTGTCACTATTGGGTGTAAAATATTTAGGATAACCTAAGACAGTAACCAATTTTGATATAACACCACAACCGTTTTTATCTCTAACATAAACCGTAAATTCACCATAGGTTACATTGGAAAACGTATTGGAATCTTGGTATACCAAATCATCAAGCGAATATTCATAGTCGCCCGAGCCTTCAGCAAATACAGTAATGCTATTTAGGTGTTGCCATTCTTCAATTTCTAAATCAGTGATTGTGGCTAATCCTGAAGGCAAAACGCTGAACACCTTTATGGTACTGCAAGCTATTTGCGGTGCTGTATTATGGTTTTTAAATACTTCAACAGTGTACGTGCCAGCTTCATTAATAGCAATAGATGCACTACTATTTCCAGTGGACCAAAGGTAAGCATCAAAACCCTCGTCAGCATTTAATATCAATGATTCGTCCTCACATAGTATCAGTGTTTCGTCTTCAATAATATCTGGTCGCTCCAAAATGACCAGTTCAAATGCGGTAATATCAAAACAGCTTGGATTAAAATTGTTTTGAATGCGCGCATAAACCGTTTGAGTATTAGAAATATTATAATTCAAGTCTAAAGGATTGAGACCGCTCAGTGCATTGTCTTCAGAATCATAAAACAAAACAGAAAAGGTATCAACATCTTGAGTTCCATAGACCTCATTGATTTTAGTTTCGAGATTAAAGGTGGTTAAACCGCTATCATCTTGCGATTCGCATTGATAGAAATCCATTGGCGTATTGGCTATAGGAATTTCGTATATGGTGATTTCATCGGTTAACTCAAGTGATTGTCCTACAACAGACGCGCTAACGTTTACAGTATATATGCCTGGATTTGTATAAACATGCGCAGGATTCATGTCGTTAGAGGTGTTGCCATCTCCAAAATCCCATGTTACTGTAGCGTTATCTACCTCAGTTACCAATTCAAAAACTGTTTCACTACCAACACATGAATTATTTATACTAAATGTAGCATTGAATAGCGATTGCACAAATGGTGGTAAACCCAAAGTAACAATTCGTCCACCCAAATCTACAGCGCCTATTTGGTAATCACAATCAGGACCTAAAGTGTTGGGATTATTGATAACATCGAGCGCTGTTTTACCCGAATTACAAACATATATCTTACCATCGAGTGCCAACTGCAAGCCACCAAATTCATCTCCACCTTCATACAATATTGTCATAGAATCTATAATGGCATTAGCAGTGTTTAACCTTAAATCAAACTGAAAGAGCCTTGACCCAGCTTCATTTGTAAAAAAATCAAAATTTTTGTCCGTAACGTATAACAGTTCTCCATTGGGAGAAAATTCTACACCGTATGCACCCGAGGCTGAGGAGCTATTATAAAATAGATTGTCGAGTAAAATCGGATTTGATATGACGCCAGTATTATCGTTAAAATCAAATATTTCGACATTGCTTTCCGTACCAAATTTGGCACTTGCTATACGATTTCCGTCAGGAGAAACTTTTAAATAGCCAATAGTATTGGCAATAAACTGATCGAGTTCATTGAAATTATCATTACCATGAAATGTACCTACTGCTGAAACAACAGGAGTTAAGTTTATGCCTTGAGGTGAGATTTGGTATGCTAAAAATTCATTGTTTCTCCATCCGTGCGTTATAAGCCAGTAATCAATACCATTTGCATGCTTTACAGCTGTAATTTTCTCTGTACTTGGCGTTAGTAGTTCTTCATTTTTTAATGTCACGTCTCCATTTCCATTATTAAGACTCATGTCTACGATAGAGTATCTAAAACCATTATCGCCAGCAGAACTATCTACCGTAAAAACATAATATACTGTCTCAGAACCAGGACGTGGCACGATTAAACCAGATTGGGTGCTTGAGGGATCTCCTAATAGACCAAAGCCATTTGGCATTTGATTGTGATTTTTATCCCATATCGAAATTCCATCTGTATAAAATAGCAACTGACCGTTAGCATCTGATATTGTACCACAACCTTCATTTGTGTTCAATTGGCCATCTAAATTGAATACGGGATTTCCCGAGCTAAAATTTAAACCTGCATTGGCACCAAAAAACCAATTTGAAGCTTCACCTTGTGCAGAAACACTATGGATGAAACAACACGTTAGTACTATTTGGGTAATAATCCTTTTCAATTTTTATGAAACCTTAACAATTTGGATTGAACATTTTGTCCAGTAATCTAAATTACAAACAATTGTAGAAAATGAAATATGTATTAACATTTGAGTGATATGTATGAGGTACCATTAATGGGCATAGTTCTTGTTAATATTAAGTCAAATCTATGACGGCCATACTTTAAAATGCGTTTTGTTTAGTACATTTACATCAAAATCTATGCACATAAGATACTTACTTATACTGCTTTTATGTTTTACTACAGTTAATAGCTATAGCCAAGACAATAGCACTACTCAAGAACGTACGCGCGTTAAAGGCACGATTATTAGTAGTACTACCAATGCGCCTTTAAGTGAAGTCAATATTGTGAATATTAACCAAGTGGTTGGAACCTCAACCAACGACGATGGTGTTTTTGAAATTAGTGCTGTAGCCAATGATACACTTTTGCTTTCCTACCTAGGTTATAAATCTATAAAAGTACGTGTTACCAATGATTGGATTAAGTTTGGGAATACCGAAATAACCATGACAGAGCTCGCATTAGCGCTTGAAGAAGTTACTGTAAAACAGCTCCAGCTCACAGGCTATTTAAAGGTTGACATGATGCAAGTGCCTATTCAATCTAATAATAGATATCGCATCTCAGGTTTACCAGGACAAGGTTATGAAGCTGGCAGACCAAATATTGCTACAAAAGTATTAGGTGCAATTTTCAATCCTGCAGACTTCCTCTATAACATGTTTGGCAAGAAACCAAACGAAATGAAAAAGTTGAAAAAAATGAAAGAGGATGACGAAATAAGAAATCAACTTGCCAAGCGTTTTGATCGCGAAATGTTATTGGTTTTACTTCAAGTAAATAAGTTTGATCTAGACGAAATTGTAAATCAATGTAATTACTCCAAGGATTTTATCAATACCGCAAATGATCTTCAAATTTTAGATGCCATAAGCGAGTGCTATGAAGAATATAAGGTGATTAGCCGTAACAATAAACGCAAGGGCAAAAAGAAAAATAGAGCTTAATATTTTAAGAATTAGAGTGCAGTGCGACTCTATTTCCTTCAGAATCTATAAATACTCCCATGTACCCATGTTCTTCTGAAATCTGAGTTTTTGGCTGATAGATTTTGCCACCTGCATCCTCCACTCTATCTAATTCATTCTGAACATCCTCGGACATAAAATAAATCAATATTCCTTCTTGACTTGGTATATAACTATCTTGTTTTACCAATGTTCCTGTAGCACCGTAAGCACCATTATTATCAGGAAACCATCCCATTAAAAAGCCTCCAAAATCAACTTCTTTAATCTCTATGTTAAATACTGTTTCATAAAACAGTTTTGCCCTAGCCATATCATTAACCGGAATTTCAAACCAACCTACCATATTATACTATTTAAGATTCAAGAATTGTTTTAAGATCATTTAGTCCGTCTTCAAAGTCTGCACCAACGGTTTTATCCATATTAAAAAACAGGAAAAAAATATTGGATGGTGGTTTATTTACACCAGAGAAACCCCAAGTTACCTTTGTAGTATCACTATCTACAACGTCGACTGTGATAAAGGCATTTGATTGGGATTTCCACGGTTTAAAGAAACGAAGTTGCGACTCCATGCACTCATTTTCTATAATACGAGTGATTTCCTGTTCACCTGTACCAACATCTTTATTGCCTTTCCAGCGTGATATAAATCCAACTTCACCATCGTTCCCTTCAAATTCTTGAGTCATATTCGGATCTTTCTTTTTCCATGGCGACCAATCATTATGCTTTTTAATATACTTAATGTAATTAAATACTTCTTCTAAAGGTTTATTAATCTGTATACTTCTACTAACATTGTAACTTTTCGGTGCTATTAGAGCGAGTAGTACTATTATACCAATAATAGCAAGCACCACATATAATGCGATTGTCATAATTAATAAGATTTAATAGTAAGTCCTTTAAAGTTACGAAATTTTAAGCTTCAGATTGAAAGCGCTCTACAATGGCGTCGTAGTTCTTTATTGTTTTTCTAATCCAATCAAAACGTTTTTCTATTCGCTCCTCCTCAGTTAGTTGCCAAGAAATATCTGAGTTTCTAAGTTTGGAGGTTACATGTTGTAAAATTATGGCCGCTGAAACAGAAATATTGAGACTCTCCGTAAAACCAAACATTGGGATTTTTAAGAAACAATCTGCTTCATCTAACACCTTTTGCGAGAGCCCTTCGGTCTCACGCCCAAAGAAAAAACACGATTTTTTTGATATGTCGAAATCTATGAGATCACAATCTTCTGTATGTGGTGTAGTTGCTACAATTTGGTAGCCCTTAGTTTTTAAATCTAAAATGCATTGATTCACAGTATTATAGCGGTTTAAATCCACCCATTTTTGGGCTCCCATTGCTATTTCTCTATCAATGCGTTTGGTATTAATTTCTTCAATAATATTAACTTCTTGAATACCAAATACATCACAAGAACGTATAACTGCACTGGTATTGTGCAATTGATATACATCTTCTGTTGCTACCGTAAAGTATTTGGTGCGTTGTGCCAAAACCTGAGCAAACCGGTTACGTCTATGCTCCGTGAGATACGATTCTAAGTATTCGAGAAGTTTTAAATTGGCCATAAACCAAAAATAGTATTTTTATAGTATGAAACACATTGTTGTACTAACGGGAGCAGGTATGAGTGCCGAAAGTGGTGTAAAAACATTCAGGGATCACGATGGTCTCTGGGAAGGTCATGATGTAATGAAAGTTGCCTCTCCATATGGATTTAGTTCGAATCCAGAATTAGTTTTGGAATTCTATAACCAAAGGCGACGCCAACTCAAAACGGTACAACCCAATGAGGCACATAAGGCCATAGCGCAACTTGAATCTAAATATCGAGTTACCGTAGTAACTCAAAATGTAGATGATTTACACGAAAGAGCCGGAAGCACCAATATTGTGCATTTACATGGTGAGTTGTTTAAAATTCGAAGTACAGGAAATCCAAACGATATAAGATATTGGACGGAAGATCTCAATCTTGGTGATACTTGTGAGCAAGGTTATCAACTGAGACCTCACGTCGTGTGGTTTGGAGAGGATGTTCCAATGATTGAGAAAGCCGTTGAAATTTGTCTTACAGCAGATATACTCTTAATAATTGGCACCAGTATGCAAGTTTATCCTGCAGCGAGTTTAATGCATTATGTAGACGGCAGAACACCTATATATTATATTGACCCTAGACCAGCTTCAGTAAACCACCCAAATATTACTGTAATTGCCAAAACCGCAACTGAGGGAATGAAGGACTTTATAAAACTACTTTCAAATTAATCCTGGTCGGTTAACCTAAAAAAGTCATTAACGGGTTTATTGAAAATTGCTGAAAGTTTTAAGGCCAAAACCGTTGACGGCACATATCTATTAGCCTCAATAGAATTTATGGTTTGTCTTGATACGCCAATCTTTTTTGCAAGTTCGTCTTGTGTAATACCTAATATCGCACGTTCAACTTTTATGGTATTTTGCATTATCTGTAGCGCTTTAAAGTATGATAAAACAACAATTGAATCATTAACATAAAAAGAAGGACCTGAAAATCGCCCAAATCTTTGTAAGATTCCCCACCTGAATGAACAACATTAGACACACCATACTCAACATAAGGCATTACTAACGCATAGATTACACCTATAATAAAGGCAATAGCATAAGACTGTGATCGTAATCCGATAGTCATCTCATCTTCAATCTTGTCTTTAGATAAAGACATTAGTAAAAGACCTACCAACAACGTTTTTTGCAATAAGAGTTTTAACCATTGGGTATCACCTTCCAAGGCAAAAGCTCTTAGCATCATCGTAATAATAGAGATAGCAACTACCATTACACCAATTATCATGAACTGATTTGGCAGCCTTAAACTGGCTATTTTGTTTAATCGTTTCCTTTCGTATTCAACAAATTTTTCTGTACCCATAATTAACAAATATATTTTACATTTAGTAAATTTATTTTTACAATATGACAAATATACTTTACATTTAGATAGTTTCCAAATTTTATCATACAGTTAGATAATCACTAATACAAACTATTGTATAGAGTCTTTGGATTTATAGGCATTCACATATTTCAATGCCCTCTTATTATCCGAATTGCGTTTATATGCCTCTTTGTAATTTATATATGCATTGAGGCTGTCACCACTTTTAAGGTAAGCATCTGCTAAACTATCGTAAACATTAGCGCTTGTAGGATGTAATGCCAAATTTAACTTAAAAATTTCAATGGCCTTGTCATACTCCTTTTCTCTCATTTGCGTATAACCTTTTCTGTTGAAATCCCACTCTCGTATGTATGAACTCGTTGAGTCTTTTTCCTTAATCTTTAAAAACCCTGCAAGAGCTTCTTCATAATTACCCTCCTTTAAATGCGTACTTGGTGTCTTATAAGAATCAGGCACTTTTAAATAATCATACGAAACTGAGTCTGGATTTTCTTCTGAAACAATCGAAAGATAGCGCTCAGCAGTTCCTGGCTTCTTAACAAAACGAAGCTTTTTATACATGTCTGCAACAAATATTTCATTACTATCCGTGACCACAGGTTGAAAGACACCTTCCTTCCAATTTAGCATTAACTTGTCATCCTTATAGTACACCAAGATGAGTTCGTCTTCATTGTATTGGTATTTCCCTGCTGTTTCCTTCTTAAATTCATCACTAAACTCAATAGTCCCGGAACAGCCTAACGTCAAAAGGACTAAAACCAGAACATAAAAATTTATCTTGAATTTCATTTGATTGTTGATTTGATTGGTTAAAATAAAAAAGTCTCACTAAAAGTGAGACGATTTCAAATTAAAATTGTTACGGTTGCCGTTTATTTAACTCCCATTAACTCTACATCAAAAACCAGAGTAGCGTTAGGAGGAATAACACCACCTGCTCCTGCAGCACCGTAAGCAAGATCACTAGGAATTACCAATCGTGCTTTGTCTCCAACACTCAATAGACAAATGCCTTCGTCCCACCCAGGAATAACCTGACCAACTCCAACTTGAAAATCTAACGGTTGGTTTCTTTTATAAGATGAATCGAAAACAGTTCCATCAGCTAACTGACCTTTATAGTGAACAGAAACCATATTACCTTTCTCAGCCTTTTTACCATCTCCTTTTTGAATTACTTTATAGCGTAAACCGGATTCTGTTTCATCAAATCCAGCAGCTAACTTGTCCAGCTCAGCTTTTACTGCTTCACGTTCTGCTGCTACACGCTTTTCCCGTTCACCTTCAAAAGTTCTAAATGCTTCGATGGCATTGAATTTTTCCGCCGCATCTCCAACTCTTAGGATTTCCACTTTATCCATAATATCACCTTGAGCAACAGCATCAACAATATCTTGGCCATCAACTACATTACCAAAAACTGTATGTTTACCGTCTAACCATGGTGTTTCGACATGTGTAATAAAAAATTGACTACCGTTGGTGCCAGGGCCAGCGTTGGCCATAGATAATTTACCAGGTGCATCGTGCTTTAAATCTGGATGAATTTCATCGTCAAATTTGTAACCTGGATTTCCAGTTCCTGTTCCTAATGGACAACCACCTTGAATCATAAAGTCAGGAATTACCCTATGAAACTTAAGGCCGTCGTAATAAGGTGTTCCTTGTGGTTTGGCAGAATTCTCTAAATTACCCTCAGCCAAGGCCACGAAGTTACCTACCGTACCAGGTGTTTTTTCAAATTCTAGATTTACTAGTATTTCTCCTTTTGTTGTTGTGAATTTTGCGTATAATCCGTCTTGCATTGTATTGTCATTTATTTAAGGTTGCAAAGATAGTCAATGATTTATGATTTACGAATTCTGGTGGATTATTTGAGAAGTCCTATATTAAGGTTAGTTTTGCCAAAATTTGTGTTATGGGATTTTCATTTTCTAAACTAAAGGCGGCATTTGGCGGTGAATCTAAACCTAATAAACCTGTTGATACTACAGAAAAAATAATAGCTGAAGTTGAAAATACACCCTTTGGTCTAAGCGAATCTAATGTTCTATTTGCCGGTCTGAATGAACTTGGTGGCTATTACTTTTTTCAGACGGTAGTTGTAGGCAACTTTAAGTTCAAAACTTTTGATGGTGCCAAATTAATAATGAAGTCTAATGATTTTGAGATAGAATTGGATTCTGATACAGTTGAATTGGAATCTGAACCAACACAAGTATCCAAGCGTTTTATTACGAAAATTGATTTTCAGATTGAAGAATCTGACATTAATAAACCGCAGAGTAAACGGATTACTCAAATTATATTAAAAACTAATAAAGGGGATATTAGTTTTACCAAATATGTTGGACAAACTGAGGAAGAAGAATAATTAGTTGGCTACTTCACTAATAAATTTAATACGATAGAGTCTTAATTCTTCATCTTCATAATCACCTTCAAATTCCTCGACAGCATCTGAGATTTTATCACTTTCGGACTCCATAAAATACTCATGGATTTCTTCTTGTTGGTCTTCGTCCAAAATTTCGTCAATCCAATAGCTGATGTTAAGTTTGGTACCCGAATACACTATTGACTCCATTTCCTTTATAAAATCTGGCATTTCCATGCCCTTAGCCGAGGCAATATCATCTAATGGTAATTTGCGATCTACATTCTGAATAATATAAAGCTTCAATGCAGAATTAGAACCTGTTGACTTCACAACCATATCATCTGGCCTTACAATGTCATTCTCTTCAACATAATCTGCAATCAAAGCCACGAAGTCTTTGCCATATTTTTTGGCCTTACCTTCACCAACGCCATGCACATTGCCCAATTCTTCCAAGGTAATTGGATATTTCAATGCCATATCCTCTAAGGAAGGATCCTGAAAAATTACAAAAGGCGGTACACCAAGTCGTTTGGCATTGCGTTTACGTAAATCCTTGAGCATGGTCATTAACTTTTCGTCAGCAGAAGCACCTGAGCTTTTAGCATTTGTTATTATACCAGCATCTGATTCCTCATCATAAACATGATCTTCGGCCATCATAAATGAGTTTGGATTATTAATAAAATCCTTACCCATTTTAGTAAGTCTTAGCACACCATAAGTCTCGATATCTTTTTTTAAGAGTCCAGCAACTAAAACTTGTCTGATTAGTGCCATCCAAAAACGTTGCTCCTTGTTCTTTCCAATTCCAAAAAATGGCAATGTATCTGTTTTATGGGACGATATAAGCGCATTTGATTTACCAATAATTACCTGTACTAAATCTTTTGATTTATACTTTTCATTTGTGTTTTTTACGGTCTCTAACAGGGTTTTTACTTCATCTTTAGCTTCGACCTGCTTTTTAGGGTTACGGACATTGTCATCCATATCACCACCCTCACCTGTTTCGTTATCAAACGCTTCACCAAAATAATGCAAAATGAATTTTCGACGCGATATCGATGTTTCCGCAAAGGCAACAACCTCTTGCAACAATGCATGACCAATTTCCTGCTCTGCAACTGGCTTACCTGACATAAACTTTTCGAGCTTTTCTATATCCTTATAGGCGTAAAAGGCCAAACAATGCCCTTCGCCTCCATCACGTCCTGCTCTACCTGTTTCTTGGTAATAACTTTCTATACTTTTTGGAATATCATGGTGAATTACAAAACGAACGTCTGGTTTATCAATACCCATTCCAAAGGCTATGGTAGCCACAACAACATCACAATCTTCCATCAGGAACATGTCCTGGTGTTTTACACGTGTTTTGGCATCCAAACCTGCATGGTATGGAACAGCTTTAATTCCATTAACCTGTAATACTTGAGCTAATTCTTCAACACGTTTTCTACTAAGACAGTAAACAATACCAGATTTACCTTCGTTCTGTTTAATAAATCGAATAATATCAGCGTCTACATTTTTTGTTTTTGGTCTTACTTCATAGAACAAATTTGGTCTATTAAAAGACGCTTTAAATGTAACAGCATCAGTCATTCCCAAGCTCTTCAAAATATCTTCTTGCACCTTTGGTGTTGCTGTTGCAGTTAATCCTATAATAGGAATATCGTCACCAATACGTTTTAAGATATGTCTTAAGTTACGGTATTCTGGTCTAAAATCATGTCCCCATTCGCTTATACAATGGGCTTCATCTACAGCCATAAAAGAAATCTGCACGGACCTCAGAAAATCAACGTATTCCTCTTTGGTAAGAGATTCTGGTGCAACATATAAAAGCTTTGTAATGCCATTGAGAATATCATCTTTAACACGTTTGATTTCCGTTTTATTTAGAGAAGAATTCAACACATGAGCTACACCATCATTATCCGAAACAGCTCTTATCGCATCCACCTGATTTTTCATTAAGGCAATTAATGGTGAAACCACAATAGCAGTCCCTTCCTTTATCAATGCAGGCAATTGATAGCAGAGTGATTTACCTCCACCTGTTGGCATAATTACAAAGGTATTATTACCTTCTATTACATTTTTTATAACTTCTTCTTGAAGACCCTTAAACCCAGAAAAACCAAAGTATTTTTTTAATGCGGAGTGTAAGTCAATTTCTGCAATACTCATTAATCCCTATTAGTATTTTATCTATTTTTGCAATATGTTTAAAGATAACACAATTCTTTAAAACATAAAAAAGCAATATTAATTAGTTTTGAACACAAAACAGTCCATTTTAAGTACTGCGAAAAGTACTATAGAGATAGAAAGTAAGGCTATTGAGAACTTATCTGAATTATTAAACGACGAGTTTGCCGAAGCAGTAGAATTAATCTATAATTCCAAGGGTAGAGTTATCATTACCGGAATTGGCAAAAGCGCCATAATAGCTACAAAAATTGTAGCGACTCTAAACTCAACAGGCACACCTGCGGTTTTCATGCATGCCGCAGACGCTATCCATGGTGATTTAGGACTAATCCTCGAAGACGATGTGGTTATTTGCATTTCAAAAAGTGGTAATACTCCAGAAATTAAAGTTTTGGTACCTCTGATTAAAAATGCTAAAAACAAAATGATTGCCATTACGGGTAATAAAGATTCTTATTTAGGACAGCAAGCAGACTTTGTTTTAAATGCATACGTTGAACAGGAAGCCTGTCCCAATAATTTAGCACCTACAACAAGTACTACAGCACAACTAGTTTTGGGCGATGCCCTAGCGGTTTGCTTGTTAGAATTAAGAGGGTTTTCAAGTAGGGATTTTGCAAAATATCATCCAGGAGGTTCACTAGGAAAACGCCTGTATTTAAGAGTTAATGATTTGTCCTCTCAAAATTTAAAACCACAAGTAGGACTAAATGCAACAATAAAAGAGGTAATCGTAGAGATAACTGAAAAAATGTTAGGTGTGACGGCAGTTGTTGAAAATAATACAATTGTAGGGATCATAACAGATGGTGATTTACGCCGTATGTTAAGCAAAAGCGATAACATTGCAAATCTTACTGCAAAAGATATAATGAGCAACAATCCTAGACGAATAGCGGAGGATGCCATGGCAGTTGATGCTAAAGAGCTTATGGAAGCGCACGAAATTTCCCAATTACTGGTTGAACAAGATGGCAAATATGCCGGTGTAGTTCATCTTCACGATTTAATAAAAGAGGGCATTTTATAATGGCGAATAAGAATATTGATGAAATGTCTTTTTTAGACCATCTCGAGGATCTAAGATGGCATTTAATTAGAGCAACCTTAGGTATAGTTATAGCTGGTACCTTAGCTTTTATTTTCAAAAAATTCATTTTTGATGTTATTATTTTTGGACCAACAGATATGAGTTTCCCAACTTACAAGGGGCTTTGTAGTATGTCTAAATTAATAGGTTTAAATGATACCACTTTTTGTGCAGATAAATTTCCATTTGTAATTCAAAATCGTACTGTTGCTGGTCAGTTTTCCGCACACATATGGACTTCTATTTATGCAGGTTTTATAATTGCATTTCCTTATGTCTTATATCAATTATGGAGCTTTATTAGTCCTGGACTTAAAGAGAACGAACGGAAAAACTCAAGAGGCTTTTTGTTTACAGCATCCATTCTTTTCTTCATCGGCGTCTTATTTGGATACTATATTGTAACACCATTGTCTATTAATTTCTTGGCTAATTATACAATTAGTGATAAGATATTAAATGAGTTTGACGTAAGTTCTGTCATTGCAATTGTAAGAAGTTCTGCTATTGCGTCTGGATTTGTATTCGAATTGCCAATAATAATTTATTTCCTTACAAAAGCAGGGCTTGTAACACCTCAATTTCTAAAAAAATACCGAAAGTTTGCACTTGTAATAGTCTTAATTTTGGCTGCGGTGATTACACCTCCAGATATTGCAAGTCAAGTTATCGTGGCAATACCAATTTTAATTTTATATCAAGTAAGTATTTACATTTCTGCAGTTGTTGTAAGAAATCAAAAAAGAAAAATGAAAAATGTCTGATATCGTAAAAGAATTCAATGAATATCGTTCTAAGATGAATGATAAAATCCTAGCAGATAACAATAAAATTGTAAAACGGATTTTCAACTTAGATACCAATGCCTTCAATGAAGGTGTTTTAGACAAAAAGACTAAAGAATTAATAGGATTAGTGGCATCTGCAGTATTACGATGTGATGATTGTGTAAAATACCACCTAGAAGCCTCATACAAGGAAGGTGTAACTAAGGAAGAAGTGAGTGAAGCTTTAGGCATAGCTACCTTAATTGGTGGCACTATCGTAATACCACACTTAAGAAGAGCTCATGAATATTGGGAGGCAATAGAGAATCAAGGTTAAACTTTTAATAAAACCAAAACTCATTTTATAGTAGTCTATATGAATTTGCTATTTTTAGCGTAATTGGAAAACAAATGAAGTTACGAGCTGAAAATTTAATGAAGTCCTATGGCGGACGCAAAGTTGTAAAGGATGTATCCTTGGAAGTTAATCAAGGAGAGATCGTAGGATTACTAGGACCAAATGGAGCTGGTAAAACAACGTCATTTTACATGATAGTTGGTATCATAAAACCAAATGGTGGTAAAATATATTTAGATAATACTGACATTACCAAATTTCCAATGTACAAACGTGCTCAAAATGGTATTGGATATTTGGCTCAGGAAGCTTCAGTTTTCAGAAAACTCAGCATCGAGGACAATATTTTGAGTGTTTTGCAACTCACAAAACTGAGTAAAAAAGAACAGCACGAAAAAATGGAATCGCTCATAGAGGAATTTGGCCTAGGGCATATTAGAACAAATAGAGGTGATTTGCTTTCTGGTGGCGAGAGGAGAAGAACAGAAATAGCGCGTGCCTTGGCAACAGACCCAAATTTTATTTTGTTAGATGAACCTTTTGCAGGTGTTGATCCAGTTGCCGTAGAGGATATTCAACGTATCGTGGCAAAACTTACTAAAAAGAACATTGGTATATTAATAACAGATCACAACGTACAAGAAACTTTGGCCATAACTGACAGGACCTATCTTATGTTTGAAGGCGGTATACTTAAAGCAGGTATCCCTGAAGAACTTGCAAGCGACGAAATGGTCCGCAAAGTATACTTAGGACAAAACTTTGAGCTTCGTAAAAAGAAATTGGAATTTTAAAACACCAAACTAAAGTTATTCTGTTCTTGGTTTCTGGCTAGGGATGATGGACTTAGTGAGTTTGACCACCAAAAGGCATAAAATTCCGACGGCAAGACCGATCAAAAAATCCCTTAATACTCCTGGAATTCCCTCAAGTACATGATGAAGCTGTTCTATATTATGTACAAAGATACCACCTGAAACAAGAAGCAAGGCCAGCGTACCAATTACCGATAGTGATTTTATGACCCAGGGTAAAGCCTTAGTTAGTAAAAGGCCTATATTATAAACGAACCCTCTCTTGGAATTACTATTTTGAATGAGTCTAAAACCAAAGTCATCCATGCGCACAATTAGTGCAACGATACTATATACTCCTACTGTTGCTATTAGCGCAACAATAGATACAACAATAATCTGAGTGGTAAGATTTTCATTTACCACAGCGCCTAGTGCAATTATGACAATCTCCACAGAAAGTATAAAATCTGTTATAATCGCAGATTTAATTTTTGATTTTTCAATCTTAAGTAATTCTTGAGCGGATATATTTTGTTTTGCTACTACTACTTTTTCTGTTTTTCTATGAAATAAAAATTCATAGATCTTTTCAGCACCTTCGTATGCCAAATACAAACCACCTAAAACCAAAACTACAATCACCATTTTAGGCACAAATGCACTCATTAAAAAAGCAAGTGGTAAAATAATAACCTTGTTTATAAAAGACCCCTTAGAAATAGCCCATAAAACAGGTAATTCTCGCGATGGACTAAAACCAGATGCCTTCTCCGCATTGACCGCCAAATCATCTCCTAGTATACCAGCTGTTTTTTGAGTGGATACTTTTGTCATTGTAGCAACATCGTCCATTAAGGTTGCTATATCATCTAATAAGGCAAATAATCCTGAGGCCATTAATAGTATTTAATTAAAGGTTTTGTATTTTTTAATCTGTTTCTGGTCAAGCAATGATATAATTATATAAAGTACAATTATTATGGGAATTGAGGCAAATTGCAGTACAATTAGCGCTACCAGACTTATGATTAGAAAAATGTATCGCGTAGCATTAGTTTTAAACTGCCAATCTTTGAATTTTAGCGCAAATAATTTGATTTTAGAATTCAATAAATAGCAACTTAAAAGTGTAACTGCAATAAGAAACCATTTATTAACTATTATAGAGTTCATAATATCGCTATTTTGATACTCCAATATAAGCGGAAAGGATAGAATGAGTAGCGTATTTGCTGGTACTGGCAATCCTTTAAAAAAGGTCTGTTGCTCTTCGTCTAAATTAAATTTTGCTAACCTGTAAGCTGAGGCTAAAGGTATTAAAAGCCCTATTAATGGAAGTGCTGACAGTTTAAACCCTTGCCAATGAAAAACAGAATTCCATTCGTTTGTATAATTCTCAAAACTTGGTGCATCTACGGTCAATGAAATCAGCTTAAACATTACAATGCCTGGTACAACTCCACTAGTAACCAAATCTGCCAGTGAATCTAGCTGAATACCTAAAGGACTCTGTACATTAAGTTTCCTTGCAACCAAACCATCAAAAAAATCAAAAAAGATACCTAGAAATACAAAAAGTGAAGCCACCACAAAATTTCCATAAACTGCAAAAATCAGGGCAATACAACCACATAATAAATTAAGAAGTGTAATTGTATTTGGTATATGTTTTTTAATGTTCATTATTGATCTTTGGGTAAAAATATAAAACTATTTTACTGCTGTCAGATATATGTTGCAATTTATAAAAACACACAATAAGAACCACTATTTGAAGTTTAATAGATAGAAAATAATGTGCATCTTTGTAAAAAATTTTTGCTGTTGAAAAATTACTTAGTAATTCTCTTAACGCTTACCACTTTTGCTATTGCTGGACAGACTGCTAGAAAATATTCAAATGAATTTATGAATATTGGTGTTGATGCCGCTTCCTTGGGTATGAGCAACGCAGTAGTGTCCCAGACGGCAGACGTAAATTCTGGTTATTGGAATCCAGCAGGACTTGTACACGTCGAAGATAAACAAGTGGCATTGATGCACTCTAGCTATTTTGCTAACATAGCAAACTACAATTACATAGCTTTCGCAATGCCTCTTGATGACAGAAGTGCGGTTGGAGTATCTTTAATTCGATTTGGAGTGGACGATATTCTAGACACTACGCAATTAATTGATGACCAAGGAAATATTAATTATGACAGAATCAATACGTTTTCTACTGCAGATTATGGCCTGACATTTTCTTATGCAAGAAAGCTTCCTTTAGATGGTCTGAATTTTGGAGTTAATGCAAAAGTTATTCGTCGTATTATTGGCGATTTTGCCTCATCTTGGGGTTTTGGTCTCGATGCTGGAATTCAATTTCAGACGGATAATGACTGGAAATTTGGCCTAATGGCCAGAGATATAACAACGACTTTTAATGCTTGGTCTATAAATGAAGAAAAATTTGAACAAATAAGTGGCGCTGTTGAAGGTCAAAATCAAGAATTGCCAGAAACAACAGAAATAACAATTCCAAAACTTCAATTTGGCATTTCAAAAAAGTGGATTTTCAATTATGACTATTCTTTTCTAGCTGCAACAAATCTTATTGCTAGATTTGAAGAAAATAATGATATTATTTCAACATCTTTTGCAAGTATAAATCCGGCTTTGGGATTTGAGTTTGGTTATACCGACCTTGTCTTCCTTCGAGGAGGCGTTGGTAATTTTCAAAACGAATTGCAAATCGATAATTCTGAAAACCTAACCTTTCAACCAAATTTTGGAGTTGGTTTTAAATATAAAGGTTTCCAAATAGACTATGCTTTCACAGATATAGGAGATCAAAGTGCAGCGCTATATTCAAATGTATTTTCATTAAAAATTGACTTTGGTGTCTTCAGATAATTATGAGATTTAAATTATCTTTTCTAGTTGGTTTATTAATTTTTGTATATGGATTTGGTCAACAAATAACATTAACTCCAAATGCAGAGGTTTCTGTTCTTACAGTTGGGCCCGGAAAATCCTTGAATGATGCTTTTGGTCATAATGCCTTTAGAATTAAAGACGTATCGAGAGGTATCGATGTAACCTATGGCTACGGCGAATATGACTTTGATGCACCTAATTTTTATCTCAAATTTGCGCAAGGGAAGCTAAATTATTTAATCAGTAGACATAATTATGATGATTTTTACAGACATTATGTACGTTATAATAGAACGGTTAAGGAACAAATTCTGAATTTTGATCCAACCGAAAAACAAGCATTATTTGATTATCTAGAAAACAACTACAAGCCTGAAAACAGACGTTATCTCTATGACTTCTTTTATGATAATTGTGCTACACGGATAAGAGATGTTTCACAAACCGTTACAAACAATAAAATAAAATTTAACAGTCCTGATGATTTAGCTCAAAAAACATTTAGGGAATTAATTTACGAGCACGTGAATAAAAATAGCTGGGGCAGTTTTGGCATAGACCTAGCATTAGGTTCTGTTATTGATCAAAATGCCACCCCAAATGAATACATGTTTTTACCAAAATACATTAATTCCTACTTTGAAAATTCCACCTATGATGGAATGAACTCTTTGGTTAATCGTTCTAAAATAATCTACAAAAGTAGACCAGAAGAGGCCTCTTTCAATTTCTTGATAAGTCCTTTGTTCGTAATCGGATTGATTTCAGCTTTAATTCTTTTCATTACCTACAAAGATTACAAAAATCAAAGTCGAAGTAAATGGTTAGATGTTTCCTTATTCTGCTTAACAGGTATTGTTGGTTTGATTCTTTTCTTACTTTGGTTTGCAACAGATCACAGTGCTACGGCCAATAACTATAATTTACTATGGGCATTTCCTCTTAACTTTATATTAATTAGACAGATGCTAAAGCCTAAAATGAAATCATGGGTAAAGGGTTATCTTAAGTTTTTAATCATTATGCTTTGCCTTATGACACTACACTGGTTTATTGGAGTTCAAGTATTTGCTATCGGATTAATACCACTTTTATTAGCTTTATTTTTGAGATATGTTTATTTAGTTAGAACCTTCTGAACTTACTACTGTCCACGATAGTATAATACCGTGCTCAAAGTTTTAATAATAATGCTAAAATCTATGAACAAGCTTCTGTGCTTTATGTAATACAGATCATATTGCAACTTGGTTAAACTATCGTCTATTGAAGACCCATATCTTGCATTAACTTGCGCCCAGCCTGTAAGGCCTGGTTTGATGATATGTCGCATTTCATAAAACGGAATAATTCGCGAGAGTTCATTGACAAAAAACGGCCGTTCTGGTCTGGGACCAATAATGCTCATATCGCCTTTAAGAACATTAAAAAATTGTGGTATCTCATCCAACCTACTGCCTCTTAAAAATCGACCAAATCGAGTAATCCTTTTATCTCCTTTTTCTGCCCATTTTACGCCATCCTCTTCAGCATTGACGACCATAGTTCTGAGCTTATAAATTTTGAATGGTTTACTATTTCTGCCAATTCGTTCTTGAATGTAAAATATTGGCCCTTTATTTCCCATAAGGTTTCCAACATAAACCAAGGGTAAGATTATTAGTCCAAATATCAAACCACACAATGAGAATATAATATCAAACGTACGCTGAAAAAAACGGTAAAGTTTGTTTTCGTTACTTCTACTATACGGAAAATATTTATAAAAATCTTTACCTACAAATTGTATCGGTACCCTTTGTAACATTTCCTCATAAACTTGAGTATAATCTCTTATTTTAAATCCTCGTTCTAAAAGAAGTATTAAATCATGGTATACCTCAGTAACCATAGCCTCTGTATTGAAGCTGGCGACCAAAACTTCAGAGATATTTTCCCGTTGTAAAACCTCTAGAAAATCTTTTGCAGGAAACTCTTTGAGGCCTTTATATTTTATAGGTTCACTATCGGATTCTTCACTATTTAAAAACCCTACTATCTTGTAGTTTGGGTCAGAAGTGTCTAGTGATTTGACTAAACCTTCGATATTTGAAACATCACCAACCAAGAGTATTCTCTTGTAAAACCTAGGAGATTCAATTAACTGGGTGTAGGCAATGCGCCACAAGAATATTGCTGTAATAAGCGTAAAATAGAAGTATAAAATTTGAATACGTTCTTCTGGTAAGACTGGTGAGATAAAAGGTGTCAATAAATAAAACAACACTAAAACAGAAATCGCCAATGTTAAGTTTCGAGCGGTAATGTCTAATTTACTGGCTTGTTGAAGATCGTAAAGTTCAAATACTGTTCCAAATATTGTAACATAAATACCCAATAAGATTAAGGGGATGATATTATCTATGACAAATAAAAGATAATCAAAATCCGTAAAAGTATTAAGACAATAAATACCAAGATAAACCATTACTAGATCCATGATTCTTAAAAGAATCTTGCGTTCAGATACTTCAAAGTGAATACCTTTTTTATGCTTCATGATTTAATCTGGCGGGTTATGTAAAGATAAAAAGTCTAAAGCATTTAACAATTATATTGCAACAGAAGTTGCCATTTCAATTTTATTAGGGTCCAATCAAAATCTTCGACTTTTTTGCGAGCATTTTCAGTTAGCAACGTAACAAACTCTTCGTTTTGGAATAGCTTTAAAATGGCATGACTCATAGCCTCACTATTATTAGGCTCTACCAATAATCCCTCTTTACCATCTTGGACTAAAAATGGGAGTCCGCCGACATTTGTTGAAACAACTGGCAAACCAAGAGCCATGGCCTCAATAACACTTATAGGTGTATTATCAATATTTGTTGTATTAATAAATACATTCTTATTCTTGGATTTTTTGATCCATTCTGACTTTTCCAGCTTTCCCGTAAATTCTACATCTACTTTTTTATGCGTTGCATATGACTTGACTTTTTCAAGAGAACCATCAACCTCAGGTCCTATCATAGTTAAGGTTGCATCATGACCTTTATTTTTTAAATCTACCAGGACATCTACAGCTAACTTAGGGTTGTAAATTGAAGAAAAAGAGCGTACCCATAACAAGTTTATATTCTCAATCTTATGTCTTTGAAATGTATAATTTTCTATTTCTATGGAATTGGGAATATAGACAAGATTAGTATAGTTATAATTTTCAAAAATAGTTTTTAAGAACAAAGAAGGAGTAACTAATTTAAATGCGTTATTAAAAATTAATTGGCAAATTTTTGGATTGTTTTTTAGTCTATTTTCAAGGTTTCCACCATGTAAAATGGTAATATAGTTCTTATTCAGAAGTCTACAGCACTGACTCACGACCAATGCATAGTAAAAATTCATGGTGCTATAGGTGTCTATTAATACGAAGTCTGTTTTGGTTCTGTACCGGAAGACAGCCCAAACCATATCTATTAATCTTAGTATCTTATTTCTTTTTTTAGAAACAATTCTGACATTACAAAATTCTTTCAAATTGTAACCCAATGTATCAATTGTAGTTTGTGTTCTACCCTTTTTTGATAAGGCGTTTCCTACATAAAGGACGTTTGTCATAATATACATTTAGTAATGCCAAAGCATAAATGAAGCCTGGTGCAGCGATTCGCATTGCAGAATGGTTTATAGTAGCAAACCAAAAGCCAAGCATGGAATAAAAAAAGATATTTCGTTTGTTTTCTAATCGATATAATAGTGGAACAAAAATTAATATCAATAATATAAAAAAAGCTAAAGTCCCGTGCTCTGAAAACAATCGACTTAGTTCATTATGCGATGCTTTTAGTCCTTGACCTTTTTTTAATCTTAACTCTTTGGCACCATTAGCACCTACACCCAGCAAAGGATTTTCGATAAATCCTTGAAGATCGTCCATAAAAAGAGTAACGCGCCCTGTGGACAAATCTTCTTTGTCTCTTCCCGAAACATCTTGATTTGCATATCGTTTATCAATCAATCCCATGGTTTGATTAGAACTGATAAACCAAACAGCTACTCCTAAAACGCTAAAAAGTATCAACGTATATATAATCCTACCCTTCATTTGTTTGGTAGACTTAAAAAACAATAAATACAGAAATGGTATAATAATTAAAACAGCGGTAATTATACCTCCCCTACTAAAAGTCACAATGCCCCTAAAGCTTATAAGACCAAGAAGAACTCCATTAAATATTTTTAATGTAAGTGTTGGGGATTTCATAAAAAACCGAACCGTAAGTGCAAACATTCCCAATCCCAAAACTGTTGCAACCTGATTTGGTCCAAATCCTCCTGACGCTGCAAAATTAGATTGTGTGCCCTTTAATATGTCTTTAATACTTGGACTGTATAAAAAAAGATATACAGTCATTGTAATTATTGGTAAGCTTAGGTATAGGAGCGCCTTTAAAAAATCGTTCATATAAAGCTTTTTGTTGAGAAGGTATAGCGCGGAAATTCCTAAACAAACAGGTCCACTAAGAACAAAAGCAATATTTGTTCTAAAATTTGAATCATAACCTATTGTCATATAAGCTACGATAATAGAGGGTATTAAGAGGATAAGATAAATGAAATAAGGATAGGCTTTATTGGAGAAACCGTTATAGAACAAACCAATTATTGCAAACAAAATGACCAAATATTTTGAACCCTCATAGAAGAAAGCACCTGAAGTCATTCTAAACAAAACCTCAGACCCCACAACATAGCAACATGCCATTATAACCTCCTTGTGCTTTTCCTTCTCTGGAGCATTGAAAATTCTATGAAGAAAAAACAAGATTAAGGCAATAAAATAAATCTTTGAAAAAATAGGAATAAGGGCAATTAAAAAGGCAAAACCTACATGGAGTAAAACCAAGGTAAGATAATTCTCCTTGTTATTCTTATTATAATTAGACTTCAAGTTTTTATAATGCAATTCGCCTCTCTTACCCTTCATACGCATCTTTAAGCTTCTTAATTATTGAGTGACAAGAAAATGATTGTTCTACTTTTTGTTTTAGGTTTAAACCTACTTCTTTTCTATAATCCGTTTTAGCAATACATGCTGTTAAAGCTTCGGCTAATCCCGATGGGTCTTGAGCTTCAACTAATTGACCTAGATTTGTTGAACTTAATACCAACCCACAATCTCCAACATTTGTTACCACACTGGCAAGTTCACCCAATCCATACTCGAGCAAAGCTAATGGCAATCCTTCGGATTTTGATGACAAAACACCAATTTCGCATTGGCTAATTATATGTTTTATATCTGGTTTACTATTATAAAAATAAATAGAATCTTCTAAACTATTTTTAGACACAAACTCTTTTATAGACCTTGAATAGTCATCCTCAAAATCTTTACCCACACAGTGTAATGTCCAATCTGGATATGTTTTTAAGATTAATTGAAAAGCCTTAAAAAGATTCAAATGATCTTTTTGTGGTCTTAAATTTGCCAGACATAATATGCGCTTGTTATCTTCTCCAAAAAGGTTTGTTTCCTGATCTAAATCGTTAAGCATCACAACATTTGGTAAGTACTGAACCTTACTACAAAAAAGATTTTTACTTGCCCATGTAAGGAGCTTTTGATTTACACTGAAAATTTGATGAAAAAAAAGCGAACAAAATTGTAAAATAAATTTTGGTCTTTTTTTCAGTTCCTCACTTTTTCCATAGTGGTCATGCCAAAATATTTTAATTCGAGGATAAAAGAGTTTGGTTAGTGTGGCGAAAAAAAAGGATGTTGCATGAGCATGAATTATACTAATATCGTTTGTTTTGAGATACTTTTTAAATCTTATTACAGCATTTAAATCTATACTCGATTTTTTTTGCAAGAAAAGATATTTAACTCCTTTGCCTATTGAATCCTTTAGTAATCCTTCTTGTCGTGTAGCACACAAAAACGAACCATCTATTTCACTAACAAGCAAATTTGCATAGGTAACCGCCAATCGTTCTGCACCTCCGGCATCCAAAGAATCTATGAGCTGTATTGCCCTAATCATGTAGATAGAATATCATTAATTTCTTCGGATTGTTTTTCAATCGTGTATTTTTGCGACCAATCTTGAGCCTCTTTAGCCATTACATTAAGATCTCTCGAAGAAATGACCTCTCTAATATCCTCAACTGCTAGTTTAACATTGTTTTCTATTATTATTCCTCTTTTACCATAATCTAGCATCCATTCCACACAGGAGACATTTGTAGAAATAGGAATCACCCCAAAAAACATCCCTTCAGCTATGGCCTTAGGCCAGCCTTCACTTTTTGAAGGCAAAATATTGAAATGAGCACTTTGTAAACTCGTCATTAATTCTTTTTTAGTGACATTTCCATTTATTTTAATCATATGCTCAATCTCGTTTTCCCTAATGTAATTAATTAATTCATCCTTTAAAATACCGTCACCAAAAATATTGAGTTTACATTTTACACCTTTAGTATTTAATAGCTGCATTATTTTAATTGCCATTAATGGTTGTTTTCCTGGCACTAACGCTCCGATAAAGGTAAAGTTTAAACAATCCCTATAATTCTTTGGCTTATAATCAACTTTGTCTTGTTCATGAAAGGTTGCTGCAAAAAAAGTACGCATACTTTTTGTAGGTTTCGGCCAATCACCATAAACCAAGGTGGTTATATTTCGTGTCAGTAATGTGTTTGAAAAAATGAACTTTTGAAATCTATACCCGAATGGCTGAACACTTTTCGGGTCCCAATTACCAGCATAACGCATCGTTTTTTTCTTCTTTGGAAAAAAAAGCTGCACCAATGAAGCCATGGCAGCAATATTACTTGGACATCTAAAATGTAGATGGTCTGCCTTTCGCATAACATTGAACATCCTAAATAAGATGCTAGGTATTTTAACTAATACTTTTAAAATTCCAGATAAAGATTTCACGTTTAAAACAGGAACTTCAAAAAAAGTGATATTCTGATTTTTATAAGCTATATCAATACTATCTATTCGATTTGAACTAGATATGGGCGCAACAACAATTACATGGTCAAAATGTGAATTCCAAATATCCATCTCACGAACATAAGGTGCATAGCCATAGTATTTGTTACGGTGTTTTTTATGTTGAACCAATGTGAATATTGCAAATGTCATTTTAAGCTTCAATCAACGTTCTATAAAAATCCAAATTCTTGGAAAGATTTGTTTTAATATTAAAAGTATTTAGCACGTATTCTCGTGCATTTTTTCCCATTTCTTTTACCCTATCCATATTTTCAAACGACCATATAATCTTATAAGCGATATCATTAACATTTAAGGGGTCACAAAGTAAACCAGTTTTATATTCTACTATAGTCTCCGGACCGGGTCCTAATTTTGAAAATATCACAGGTTTTTCCATTGCCATTGCTTCTTGAGCAACCAATCCTTGTGTTTCCATGTGTGACGGAAATACACAGATTTGAGCTAAACCATAACGGCTTGGAAGCTTTTCGTAAGGTACAACACCGTGTATCGTGACACATTTATCTATAATATCTCCATATTCAGCATGTAACATATCAGTATAGGAGCGTCCGTCTTTATAAAACCATTCTCTGCCGTAGATATTTAGATGAGCTTTAGAATATTTTTTACAAATAATTTCCATAGCCATAATTAGTTGTCGTACACCTTTCTTTTCACAAATCGTACCTACAAAAGTTATATTTAATGGCTCTATTTCTTGATGAGCATTCGGTTTAAATAACTCCGTATTAATCGGACTATAAATTATATCTATAGGCTTGTCATGGTATGATAAGAACCTTGACGTATGCTCCCTTACGTAGTTTGAAACGGCAACAAAGCCGTCTGCTTTCTTAAATGATAGTCTTTCTTTTAAGGCTTGCCACCAGTGTACATCTCGGTTCTCACTTTCAGCAAAAAAGTGGTGACCACCATGCAATCGTATTACATATTTTATTTCTGAATTCTTTTTTAGGAATGCTAAACCCAATTCAGCTGATTCAACAATATCAATTTTTTCTTGGCTATGCAACATCGCGATTTTGCTTGCAATACATCTTGTATTGAAGAAAAACTTACCAACTGGAACAGTTGATCGTGGTAGCCTATATATCTTAATACCTTTATCGATCAATTGCTCTTCATACGAATTTCCGAGACCTACTATTGATACCTTATGGCCTTCCCTTACTAATGCACGTCCAAAAGTCTGGAGAAAAGTACCTACTCCACCAGATTTCCATAAAGGATATTCACTTGATATAAAACAAATGTGCATTACGTTAAAATCTTAGATAGTTTTTCAGAATTACTTTCAATTGGGAATAAGACGATACGTTCCATCCATTTTTTTGTATCAACCGACATATCATCAATTCCATTTAATAATCTCTCTAGCGCTTTTTTTATTTCCTCTTTACTGTTTATCCAACCAACCGGATTCAAGTTGTCCAGTGTACCAAAATGATGGTATTTATAAATAAGATTAGTACTCCAACTAGGGTCTATTACACTATCATAATTAATATAAAAGCAAGGTTTATCCAAAGACGCAAAATCCAATGCCATTGTACTTCCAAGATTAATCACGCCAAGACAATGATAAGCGAGATTGACCTGTAGGCTTATATCCTCAATTTTTGAAAAATATCCAACCCATGACTTTGATGCTACATCCCAAACAGGATCTATTGGCACGATAACAGCTCTATAATCTTGAAGTACCTTATCATAGCGATCTGAAAAATCCACAGGACACCGTCTAAAAATCAACTGTATATTATCAAAATGCCTTGAAATTGTCTCAGCAATATCTTGCAGATACTTTGGATCGTATGGTGAGGTTAATTCATCATCACCACTGAAACATATCCATAGTTTATTTGAATCTAAACCATGGGATTGAGCGAATTCCTCTCTAGTTTTAATCTGTTTTTGGTTTTTATAAAATTCAAACTGTGGTGTCCCTACAATTTTTAACTGAGAATCTAAAATTTCTGGATAGAACAGATTCATATCCTTTTTCATCCAATCACTCCATAAGGCATAAAAATCTGTCTCGACGCAAAGACGAGCTTTGGGTAAATTATCCCAAGAAAAGATAGCTGTAGTGCTTTTAACTCCCATAGAATTTGAAGCGATACATATGGGCATTAATCCCGCAACTCGCTGATGCGTAATGAACAAATGGTCGGCCTTCAATTCACTCAATTCTGATTTATAATAATCTATTATTGAAGTTGTCCAGTTTAACTTACTTCTTTTTTCGAGGGATTTAATACGTTGGTAATCTGATTTTGCCTTATTACCAATAAACTCTGAAATAGCATATAAAACTCTTAATTTGAAATTAGTCTTAGGCTTACGCCAGTTTAAAAGTAATGTCTTGTTTTTGGTTTTTTTGGTAAAAAAATGAAGACGAGCATAAGTTGCTGCTTCCCTGTAAAGTCTTGTTTTAATTGGTTCTTTAAATAACTTCAGATTTCTGTATTGCAGGGCAATATTTGGATGACATTTTTTTACTTCTTCAAAGGTACCTTCATCCAAAGGTGACCATATTGTGATTATAGATGTTTTGTCAAGATAACTTAATAAGTTGGAATAGAGGTAGTTTTTAATTCCAACACCATCTGGAACAATAATTACAACATGAGATTTAAGAGCCATCAATATCTTTAAATTGTTTTTGATGATCTATGCTCCAAACAGCACCTGACTTTAGACTTTTCAAGAACAAGGAAGCACTATCACCAAAACCAAATATCTGCATTTTTTCTGATTGAACTTCATCAATATTATGGATAGCATTAACAATGTTATCTACAATACAATCACAGTTTATAACACTCGGAACTTTTACTCTGTTTCTTTGACGTGTACCAATATCTATACTAGGAATCCCATAATAAGGTGCTTCTCGGACTCCTGCACTACTGTTACCAATCATAAACTGTGAATGTTTTAGTAACGTCAGAAAATATTCAAATCGGATGGAAGGAAAAATTCTGAAACTTCCATTTTCTTTCAATGATGCATAAGCCTCAATTATAAATTGACTTCCTAAATCATTATTAGGAAAAATTACGACATAGTTTTTCATGCTATCTTTCAATGCCTTAACAAATTTTTTGGCATCATCTTTAACATGATCTACTTCTGTTGTTACGGGATGATACATAGCCACAGCATAATCATCGAATGGAATCTCGTAGTAAGATTTTACCTCCTCTATTGAGGGCAAACTGTCCGAAAACATGACATCTATATCCGGTGAGCCAATGGTATGAATGGACTCGGGCAATTCTCCCATTTGAATTAATCTATTCTTGGCTTCGTCATTTGAGGTATAATGTATATGACTCAATTTTGAAACAGAATGCCGAATTAACTCATCTATGGTACCCGATATTTCACCACCTTCAATATGTGCCACTAAAATATTGTTAAGGCTACCTACTATGGCACCAGCTAAAGCTTCTACTCTATCGCCATGAACCACAATTAAGTCAGGTTGAATAGCTTTAACATATTCTGAAAATCCTTCAATAGTCTTTGCTAAAGTGAGATCCATTGTGGTTTCATGTGTATGATTACTAAAAGTGTGAATATGCTTAAAACCACAGCGCTCCACTTCTAACAAGGTATAACCATAGGCTTCCATAAGATGCATTCCAGTAACAAAGATATAGGGCTCAAACGCTTTTGCTTCTTCCAAAATGGCAATTAATCCTTTTATTTTACCAAAGTCAGCACGCGTTCCGGTTAAAAAAACAATTTTTCTACTACTCATTTACTAAAGTATTATTGTTTTATATCCTCCCACGAAATTTGTTGGTCTTGTTTAATTGCTCTAGTAGCGGTTTTCCCCAATATGTCTTTGTAATGCTCAGCCAAAATTTCTCCAGTACCTGGACGTTTTACCCAAATATTCTCTTCTGTAAATACTTCTCCTTGCTTAATATCTTGTATGGTACAAACGGTGGCAAATGCAAAATCGATAGTCACTTGTTCCTCTTTAGCCGGTTCTTTGGTACCACCACGCATTGACCAGACTTCTCTGCTTGCTGTTATTAATGCTTTAGTTTCGTCTTCATCCATACTACAAACAATATCTGGACCTGTTCGATCCATATGATCCGTAAAATGACGTTCGAGAATAGACGCCCCTAAAGCAACTGCACCAATACATGCATTATTATTTAGAGTATGATCGCTTAATCCAAATACCTTATCGGGAAAAGCCAGATGCAATTGCGTCATGGCTCCAAATCGCACAAGGTGACTCGGAGTAGGATACAAATTAGTGGTATGTAGTAAAGCAACCGGAACTTCATATTTATCGAATATTGCTACGGCTTTAGACACACTTTCAATTGTATTCATGCCTGTACTCATGATTACCGGTTTACCAAATTTTGCAATATGCTCTAATAAGGGATAGTTATTACATTCTCCAGATCCGATTTTATAGGCAGCCACATTCATTTTATTTAAGCGATTTGATGCTGCTCGAGAAAATGGAGTAGATATGAAAATCATACCTTTATCCTCTACATAATTTTTTAATGCAATCTCATCTTCTTCGCTGAGTGCACATCGTTCCATGATATCATAAATTGATGTATCGGCATTTCCTGGTATTACAGTTTTGGCTGCACCACTCATTTCATCTTCAACAATATGAGTTTGATGTTTTACAACTTCAACACCAGCTCGTTTAGCAGCATCGACCATTTGTTTTGCCACATCCAGGGAACCTTCATGGTTAATACCAATTTCTGCAATTACCAAAGGTGGGTAATCTGGTCCTATTTTTCTTCCTGCAATTGTAATTGATGGATTATTCATCTGAGTAGGTTTTGGCCACGAATTCTGCGTAGTTTAAGTCTTCTTGCGTGTCAATATCAACAGACGCAAATGGATGATTTACTATGAAGGGGTAATTCTTATGACCTAAAATTTGATTATTTAGTATTAATTCGGTTTTTGAGATATATAGCAATCCGTTCTCAAAATATAATGGCTCTAAATCTTGACTTCTCTGACCCATTTTATATGTATATGGTATAAATCGATCATCTTTTATTTTGCCTAGTTTTTTGTCGTTCAGTGATACGGTCATTAGACTATCATAATTTCCATTTTTGAAAACACCAACCGTTTCGTTTAATAATGTATTAGGTCTAAATGGATTTGTAGGTTGAAGTAGGATAACATATTCATAAGATTCTCCCATAGTCTCAAGTACATGTTTTAGTGCGGAAACTGTGGTTGAGTCATCCTTTGAAATGGCTTCTGGTCTATCTATAACCTCGATACCTTTTTTCAATACAAAATTCTTGATATCCTCATCGTTTGTGGTGACCACAATTTCTGTATTATCATCAGAATTAGCTCTGGCATAATTTAGACTATACTCAATAAGTGGTTTGCCTGATAGTAATTTTAAATTCTTCCCTGGCAATCGTTTTGAGCCTCCTCGAGCCGGTATTATAATTATTGATTTAGCCTTTGCCATACATTAAGTTAAATAATCGATGAATGATACGCTTCTTTAGTTTGTAAACCCAAAAGTTAACTGGCCTTGGTCTAAAATTAGGCAATTTTAAATCATATGAGTTTTGCTTACCATCTCTAGCTTTATTTCTGTTCTCATCCTGTACGGCATTCATCCATGCTTCAACTGTATTACCCATATGATAAGCATAATTATTATAAGTTGAAAGTCGCATTCCTTTTGCATAATTTATGGGCTGATCACAATATAAAAACTCAGAGTTATTACCAACCAAAATTAATGATGGTTCCTCTGGAACTGTAGAAAAGAATAGCTCTCTTCGCATACTCAATATTTGATGCCCACTACCTACGATTGCCTTTGTGTCATTTAACTCAATAACTGGCCATTTAGCATTTTTATCATTCTCCAATTCCCAATGAAAGCTATCAAGATATTTATTGTGATCGTCATGATTTTCTGGAATGGATTGGTAATTAAATTTTACCCTTCTAAAAACAATTTTACTTAAAGTTGAAGAGGTTTCGTAATTCTTAAAATTTCTGCATGGTATAGGTGAAACCGAACCCACATTTTTTATATTCTGAAATATCTTTTCGACCTCAGATTGCCAACCATATTTAAATAAAATATCAACATCAGCAAGTGTAATAATTGGTTCTCTACTAGCCCTTGCGGCACCGATTAGAGCATCAATTTTTCCAATATTTTTAGTATGATGTATTACACTATCAATTGTTTCATTAGCTAATTTTTGATCTAATATCTCTTTAACATCCTTACATGATGCATTATTTACAACGGTTATTGCACAATTGGCATTGGTTGTGGTAATCGCAGAATCTAAACATAGTTTAAATACTTCAAGTACATTTTTGTAATAGCCCTCCAAAGATGGAATAAATACTAAAATTATGAGACGATGTTGAAATTCGAGCTCAATTTGATTAGTTTGCTTTTGAGGATTCATTCCAACTCTCATCTGACTAATCCTTTAATTTCTGTTTTGCTTCATGAACAATTGCATTCATCTGTTCGCACCATTTATCCAAGCTGTAAAGATCTTTTGGAACCTTATCCCTAAATATATTCCCTTTTTGACTAATCTCTTCAATTGCATTTTGCATAGCGATTACCCATTCATTTACTAGATTAGGATATTCTATGAGCACGCCATATTTCCCATTTCCTAATACCTCTTTGACACTACCTTGTTCTGATGCGATAATATAGCATCCACAGTGCATGGCTTCTGCAAGCACAATCCCGAAACCTTCCTTCCAAAGGGTAGGAAAAAGGTATATATCTGACATTTGGTAATATTTAGCTAATTCTATATTTGGAACGCGCCCAATATTTATAACACCATTTTGATTTATCGCTCTATTAATACCCACTACTATAAGTTTTGTGTTTTTGTTTTTACTATGTACTTTTTCAAAAGCTTCTAAAGCAATGTGCAATCCTTTTTTAGGTCTATCTTGAGAGCACCACATAAATAATATGTCGTCCTTTTCAATATCTAGATTGGTTCTTAAACTATTTCTTTCATTTTCATCAACCGTATAAAATTTATTAAGCTCTACCGCATTATATAAAATTCTTGCCTTGAATGGGCAATCATCATAAAATTCGAGATAGGCCTTATACGATAAATGTGAAAGAAAGAAAAACTCATCTATGGCATACAAAAAACTCTTCCCTTTTTTTCTAGAAACAATTGGTGCAAATCCTTGGAAATAATATTGGATGTAAAAATCTGCTCTATTATGTTTTTCATTGAGGTACCTATCAATTGGAATAACGATACCGCTATTATCAATAATTTGAATTATATATTTTTTATTGGGCTCAATGATTTTGTCTATTGCTTCGATATAATTGCCATGAGAACTTTGCGAAGGCAATTTATTCTTCACCTTATCAAAAACAGAAACTTTTCTTAAGAATTGGTATTTTATATGAGGTGACTTAACCTCTGGTTCAGGACAAATAATATAGTTAAAAGGATGCTTTTTTTTCTCTAACAAATAGCCATACATGTTAGTCCAGCTAGCCACTTTATGAAATGGCAAGGCTAGTCCTGAAATTAAAATAACCTCTGCATCCATTTTAATGTAAAATTCTAGGGTGTTTTTTACTGTAGCTCATAAGATTTTAATGCCTTAAAAATAGCATTTTTATATTGACTTTTAATTTGCTCAACGGTATATTTCTGAAGATAACACTCTCTATTTTGGTATGCTATTTTCTCAATCTCCTCTGCTTTTAAACATTGAATTTTGACTAAGTTACTTTTTAAAGATTCCATATCACCCACTCGAAACCAAAATTGATTTTTAAGATTTTCTAATCGCTCTGGCATAGCACCTACTTTGGTAGATAAAATAATTCTTCCTGATGCCATTGCCTCAAGACCAATTAAGGGTCCTGACTCTTCAAAACTAGGAATAACAACAATATCAGATTTTTCTATTTCCTTAACAAGATTATCTTGATCTAAAAATCCAAGTACATGTATTTTCGAGAAAGATTCTGCAACAGATTCTAGTTTATTCATTTGTGGACCATCTCCTACTACCCTTAACCTTAAATTGGTTTTTAATTTCATGAATTCTTGGGTAAAATCTAGAATGCCCTTCTCCTCTGAAATTCGGCCTGCGTAAAGTAAATTCTCGGCTTTGTTTGTAACATCTAACTTAAGTAATTTAGCCTCATTGTAAGCACATTGATCTATAATCTCAAACCTATGTTGATTTAAGGAATTTAACTTATTGGCATTTGATGTAGAATGATGTAAATACAAATTTATATCATTTAACCAGTCTCGATGAATAAGGTTTTCTTCATGTATCGTTGTAGAGGGCCGGAATACAACTGGTATTGAATTGCGCTTTGCGTAATCAACAATCTCTCCAACATAATTACTGGTAATCTGTGCACAAAGCAACACTAAATCGCATTTATCTATTTCAGAATGAATCTGACTCAGTGCAAATTTTCTATAACCACTTGATTTGGCGACAGAATTACTCACAAAAGCATATTTATCTAATTTTTTCTTGGACCTAATAGAACTTAGTACAGACAATAATCTAAACCAAAAACTTTTGTTGTAAATAAGTTGATTTAAAGTAAATACCTTTTCAAAAGGAACAAAATCAAAAAGCTGAGATTTAAACGTTAAATTTCCTGAAGACAAAATTTCAACTTCAAAATCTTTAGAAAGTGCATGAGCAATAAAGCCTGTTTCAAGTTCCCTACCGCCATGGTCACCTAGAGGTCCAAAAATCAATATTTTGCTCATTATCTTACGCCGAATAATCTTAAAAGTTTAGCACTAACACCAAGATGTACTGTTGCTATCTTTCTAAAAAAAGGTGATTTGTCTACAATTTTCAAATACCTAAATCTTTTATTAGTTTTTAAGAATTTTTCGAATATGTACGTGTCATTTTCGTTATTAAAAATAAGTGGAAAATAGGTCTCTAATACTTTTCTTCGCTCCTTGTAAACATAATCATAATTATTCTCGTTTGACGACACACCTTTGGTATCAAACACAGAAATTGTGAGCGGAATCTTTGCAAATGACTCATTATTTAAACCTAAAACTTTTATGAAAAAAGCCCAATCCGATACAATTTTGAGCGACTCATCGTATAATCCATATTTAGAAAATAATTCTCTTTTTATAAAGGTAGATGGATGAGAAATAGCATTACCCACTAGATAGGAGAATGTCATTTTTTCAGGATGTTCTCGCAGTCTTGGACCTGAATCTTCGTCGAATATTAAACTACCAGATAATACGCCGTAATCGTTCTTTAGATAAGGTAATACGTGTGAAATCACCTTCTTATTTTCAAGATAATCACCACTATTTAAAAACAATATATATTTACCCTTTGCCATCTTTATACCTTTATTCATAGCGTTGTAAATACCGGAATCCCGTTCACTCACAAAATTTAAATTTTTGTAGTTGAAAGATTTTATAACATTTAAACTATCATCAGTTGAATTACCATCAATAATTATATGTTCAAAATCCCTAGAGCTTTGTGATCCTAAACTTTCCATAGTTTTTTTTAAACCTAAGGCATTATTGTAGTTTATTGTAATTATAGATAAGAGATCGCATGACATACGAGAATCACTTTTTTATTATTTCTAGTTTTTTATCAAATTCAAACACGTCAAAATCTGAAAAAGGATCATAATTATAAATTTTAATTCCGTTTTTCTCCGCTTCGAGTTTTAAGGTTTCATATTGCTGGTACAACTCATATTCTTTGTAAAGCCTTTCTTTGGGAAATGGTTGCTTTTGTTTCTCATATGCGATTTCAATTCCGGCCTTGTGAAGATAAAATTCTAGTGAAGGCTTATCATGATCGTAAAAATGAGTATATGGCTTAATGCATTGCCAATCGTGATTAACACCAAAAATCCCTATTCTAGGTATTTCGCAATATATTGCTAGCTGCAGTGCAATAAGTGTAACACTCCAAGGTGAAATAACCGGTTTGGTAAAGTCTATTGGCAATTGGCCTCCATAGGAATAGTAATACACCTTACGATTATCAAAAACCAGATCTGCCATTTCTTTGTCTCTTTTCTCAATAAGTAATGGTACATTTTTTGGTAATATATGGTTACAACGTGTCCACCAATCTTTTAAAACCCCTTTAGTTATGGGTGGATGTGAGGCTGCGAAAATGTGAATTTTTGGATTTATTTTTTGAATGTCCGGATGTTCAAAGAAATTCCCAACAGTAATTCCAAAGTCATTGGCAAACGATGTTAAATTTAGTTTTTTTATAGAACCCGAAGAGCCAAAGATCACTGCCTGTTTGTAGCCTGAAAACAAAGATTTTAGTTCTTCGTTGTTGGAATATAGCTTATATGGATTATTCAATATTCTTCTTATTCTCCTTTTAATTCTTTCAATCATTCTTTGAAATTATAAAATGGGTAAATCGGTTTATCTTGTGTAAGATCTATAATCTAGTTTTGGATTATACAATAGTTTATATCCTTTATTAAAAAACAGCAAGACCAATAGGCCTAAAAGTACTCTTATTTTTATTTGGAATTTTAGTCCTGAATTAAAAGTATAATCAAAAATATTAACACCAAGTCTTTTAAAGAACATAAAACGCTCTTTGATGCCACTTGATAACACATTTATATTGTAATAATTTACACACTGCCTATAAAAAATATATTGTTTCAATTGCTTACTATGCTTCAATTTACTTTTTCGAACAATATTAAAAGCATTATCAAAAAATTTGAAAATCGAAGTCTGAGCTTTTAAACTAAATGACGCATTTTTTGTTATGCTCTCATTTCCTTGTCTTAAATAAAACAGGACATCTTTTAGATACTTATATTTTGGCTTGTAAGTAAGCATCCTTAAATGAAAATCCCACTCTTGAGCGCGATGCAGTGTTTCATCAAACAATTCTTTATCTGAAATAAACTTTCGACGCCACAAAACAGAATCTGTGATAAAAGACAATCCATTTAACAAATAATCCTCTATGTAATTTTCAGATTGAAAGATTAAGGGTTTTATGGCCTTCTCAGAGTAGTCTTTTTTTTCTGTTTTATCTGTAAAAGTCGAGTATACACAACAACAAAAGTCTAACGTCGTATCACTTATTAGCTCCGACACTCTTTTCATTAAAAAATCTGGGTGCATTACATCATCACTATCAAACCAGTTTATAAAGTCGCCCTTTGATTTTTCAAATCCAAAATTACGGCACGCATTAGCACCTTTGGGTCTCTCAATTGATCTTTTAAAGTATTGAAATCTAGAATCAATGTCTACAAAAGATTTTATAGTTGATTCCGTACTATCCGTACTATGGTCATCTACAATTATACATTCCCAGTTACGATAGGTTTGTAAAAGAATACTGTCCAATGTTTCAATCAATATCTTTTCTCGATTATACGTTGGAATTATTATGGATATTAAAGGTTGCAATGTTTCAATTGGCGTTGTATAAATCTATTATTCTTTTACTCTGTATCTCACTATTAAAATTTCTTTCAACCAGTTCTCTAGCCTTCTCACCCATTTGGCAAATTAAAGCAGGCGCTTTTATGAACTTTTCAATGCTATTTGCAAGATTTACCTCATTGGCTTTGGATACAATAAAACCTGTTTTGCCATGTAATATGGTTTCAGGCACACCACCAAAGTTAAAACCAACCGCGGGAATACCTGTGGCTTGTGCTTCGGCAGTTACCAGACCTTGACCTTCTGCCCTACCAAAATAGTCAGTTGTTGATGTCATAAGAAATAAATGTGATCTATTTAAAATGTCAATTACTTCATTCTGTGATTTACTTTGTTTTAGCGTTATGAAATCTTCTAGCTCCAAATGCTTAATCAAATTTTTCAGGTTATTATAAGTATCGCCTGTCCCAACGATGGTATAGTTTATTTTATACCCTCTGTCTACCAATATTTTTACGGCTCTTATTCCCAAATGTTGTCCCTTCAATTTAATTAATCGCCCCACTGTGACCAAATTTAGCTCGTCATGAATTTTTCTATGTTGAAATTTGAATTTATTCACATCTACACCAACTGGATTTACAACAAGTTTTTCTGAAGGAGCATTTAACAGCCTTAAATTATTTGCCAAGTAATTTGAACTGGTAATTATTCTATTTGAAAAATGAAATAAGTTCGAATAAGCTTTTGCCAAAGACTCCCTGTTTTCTTCAGTTGAAAAGGTATCGATGCCATAGAATGTAGTTATAAGATTTGTTTTTATAGCTCCTACCTCTATCATCTCAGCAACTAGTTTTCCACATATTCCAAAATGTGCATGAAAACAATTGGCATCCTTATAGTTTAAGAAGGATGCAGCTTGAAACCACATTTTTAGCGATCTCGACTTTTTACCATATTTTTTATTTAATGTTCTGAACAAAACTGAGGCGTATCCAATATTTTTTATCAAAATGGCAAACGCCTTAATTACCTTTAAAATTTTACTGCTTGGTAATTTTGAATTAAAAGAAATAGCCCGTTCATAAAGATTGTAATCTTCAAACAATTTTTCTTGAGATGCAAAATTTAGAGGCTTTAAATTATTCACCAATAGTATTGGGTCATATCCTCTTTTAATAGTCTCAACAATATGGTTAACAATAAAAGTTTCCGATTTTGAAGGGAAATCATTAATTACATGCACAATTTTTTTACGCATTTCAATTTAATTTAAGTAATGACTTCCTTTTACCTCATTTAAGGCCCTACTTGATGCACAATGAGATTTGATATCTTCAATATACTTGATTTGTTTGAAATAACCTTTGGCGTCTTTTATTCGTAATCTTATCAGGCACAGAATCAATTCTTTCCAAAGTTGGTTTTTGTCATAACTCAGCTTTTCTTCCCAATTAGGAATATTCAAATTTGCATATTTCATTTTACTTCTATAATCAAATTTGTAGTAATATGCATCCGAAAATTTCTCAATCTTTTCATATATCCTCTCCTTGGTGTCATGCATTACAATACAATTAGGCAAAACACCTATTTTGAAGCCATGAAATCTAAATCGTTGTGAAAGATTAACATCTTCTCCTAAATGTTTAAATATTGGATCAAAACCACCTACAGCTTTAATAGCGTCTGCACGTATAAACCAACACGCTGCCGCAACAAACGGTACCTCGTAAACTTCTTTCAAAGATTTAGCCAAGACAAAGTCAGAATAAAAATCTTTATTCTTATGATAGGATATATAATCTGCAAAAGAAGACTCTAAATAGTGACCCTCCCAATCACAATGTATTGGACTTAAAATGCCAAAATCTTTATTGTTTTTTGATGCCTCAATAAGTTTGTCTATACTTCCTGATTGAATTTTAGCATCTTGATTTAATAATAAAACATACTGAGCATCATTATTTATGGCATAGGAAATGCCAATATTATTGGCCTTGCCAAAACCAAGATTTTGATTTTGCTCTATTAAAATGACCTCAGTAAAATTTTTCTTAATAAATTCTACTGTACCATCTGTGGATTTATTATCTACAACTATTACTTGAGTATCCTCAATAACGGATTCAATGCATTCTTCAATCCACTGCATTCCGTTGTAAGTAGCTATAATGGTTGCTGTTTTAAACGTCATCTAACGAATATTTGAATAATCCTACTCCTTATAGCCTTTACTATTTTTCTCAACTTCAATCTTGGGTGTAGATATGAAAAATAATTTCTGTAAACACTTGAAATAACCACAGAAACTTCGTCTAAGTTATTATTTTGGTTGAGATTAGAGGCTTGTTTATCATGCAACCTAAAAGAAACAAGTTCTTCATCTACAAAGCCAATCTTGAAATGCCTCATTATTCTATACCAATATTCGATATCCAAAGCTTGCTTTAGGGATTCATTGAAAAAACCCAATTTATCAAAACACACCTTCGAGATTAGTGTCGCTGTGGGTTCTCCTATCTTATTTAAAGGTTCATCAAGTAAATGGTAATCCCACATATAATGCCGTCCGGAAACTACTTTGTTTATAGTCACATCTAATTTTTCCCAATGATTATGCAAGGATTCATATTTATTTAGCCATAATAAATGACCTTCATTCGTTTTGTCATAAAGAATTTCCCTTTTACAATATACCAATCCAATTTCTTCTTCTTGGGTTGCTGTACCAACCAATTTTTCGACACAAGTTGGAGCTAAAACATCATCTTGAAATAAGAATTTAATAAATTCGCCACTTGCCTTTTTTACAGTATTATTCCAGTTTGCGCCAATGCCATTAGCATCATGATTATAAATCTTGATAGGTACTCTTGTATTTGAAATAAAGGAATTTACGATTTTCAAAGTTTCGTCTTTTGACCCATCATCAGATACAATAATCTCAATATTTTTATAAGTTTGATTTATAGCAGAAATCATGGCTTCTTCAATAAAGGTGGCGCCATTACATGTAGGAATACATATAGAGATTAACGGATTCAAAACTTAAGATAGTCTTTTTTTAATATTTCTCAGTTTTTGTAAAAACCTAATTTTTTTACTGTTCTTTAATTCGTATTTCAATAATACATTCTCTTCATATAGCTCGCTCATAGCTTGAATATACAGATTACTGTGCTTGTTTTTGATAAATGAGATATTGGCATTTAACATATCATCATCAAAACTTTTAATCATTGAGTTATGCGTTACACGATAATCAAAAGTTATTTTATCTACATACAAAAAATCAAACTTCGATGCCATAATCTTGAGCCACAAGTCCCAATCTTCGTGCCCTTGAAATGGTAAATTCTCTTCAAAACAATTTACTTGTTCCAAGACGCTTTTTCTAATCAAGGCACAAGCATCGATGTAATTATGGTATAGTAGTCTGTGCTTATCAAAAGTACCAACTATCCAGGCACCTTCTTTCTCTCCGAAATACTCAGCATTACCGTATATTACTCCAATTTTAGAATCACTATCAAATTTTTTGATGTTTTCTTTCACAAAATTTGGCCTTATTTTATTATCAGAATCCAAGGGTAAAATAATATCCCCTTGGGCCTTTTTAATACCATAATTTCTGGTTTTTCCTAAACCCTCATTTTCTTTTTTGAAGTATTTAAACCTAGTGTCTTTTTGTACCCATTTTAAGGCAATAGTCTCAAGGTTATCCGGTGAACCGTCATTAATTATGAGTGCTTCCCAGGAATCAAAGTCTTGGTTAACTACAGATTCTAAAGTCTCTTGAAGGGTGAATTCTGATTTGTAACAAGGTATTACGATACTTAGAAGTGGTTTCATCTTAATTCTTTTTTGCTACAACAACATAATTCATGGTATTAATAGTATTGTAATCTTTCTTGTCCAAATAGGCAAATACCTTATTAACTAATACCCTTAACCTCAGTTTTCTATAAATGAATTTTATTCCTCTTGCTACCCAATTTGCCTTTGGATTTTGAAAACTAAACGTATGGTTCATCATTAAACCCAAGGTAGACCACGCTCCACCGTTTTCCTTAATCATTAGTATTTCAAATCCAGATTTATTAAATATATGTTTAAAACCATACTTTGTAAATCTGTAGAAATCATACGGTTCTTCATGTAAATACCAATACATAGGACCAGAAATAATTGCTATACCTTCAGGCCTTAACAATCTATAAGCTTCATTAAGCATTCCTTGAATATCCTCCACATGCTCTATAACCTGAGTAGAGAAAATAGTATCAAAACTATTGTCATCAAGCGGTATGTTATTTGCCTTGCAAATAATGTCAACTTTTTTACTGCTTGATTGAACCACATCGCAACCCATATAATTACTTGTTAAGCCGTTAAACCATTCTTCGTAAGGTTTGTTACCACAGCCAATGTCAAGCAATTCACCTTTTGCGTATTCATTAACAGCATTTTGCAAGTCTCGCGAAAAAGTCAAGTAGGCCAAGTAATCATTACTTGAAGTATTGATATGCTTTAGATTATCTAATCGCTTTAAATTTACCTCTCTACTCATTTTAAAAATACTTATGAGAAAGCTTAATAACCATTCTTTCCTTTATATAAAGTCTTTATTTACACCAATAGTTAATTCTCCATAGTTAAAAATAAAAAAGTTGTTATTAACTAATATTTGATTAATCGATTTTCGAATCTCAAATTCATCATGAATCTCCATGGCAATGACTCTAGTAATAGACAAAAACCTCAAATCATTACCATCTTTGAAGATAAACCGTTCGGCGCCTTCGATATCTATTTTCAATATTGAAATTTCCTCTAAATTATTCTGTTTAACAATTTCATTTAGAGTAATCCCATGAATAGTTCCGTTTTCATCTTGTGTAGTCGAAATTGACCAATCTAAACTATCTCTGAAATCCCTATGCACCTTAAACTTTGTATTGTTGTTTTCGCTTAAAGCATTATGGTAAGGAACAACATCATTTTGGTCAAAGTTGCGCTTAACATTGGAAAGACAAAGATTCATATTCTCGTCTGAAGGTTCTACAAAGATTAATTTTAGATTGTTAAAATGAGATAAAAAATAAATGCTTGTAAAGCCAATATTTGCTCCGGCATCTATCAAAACCCTGCCTTTTTTATCAAAATCATTCAATTTAAAAATGTCAACTACTATTTGATATTCTTCATTATTGAAAATCTGCTGAAAAACATTGTAGTCACTATGGTTATGACCTCTTATGTTAAGGTTTAAACCAGAATTTAACTTTAGATTGTATATCTGTTCTTTTTTAAGAAAAGTGCTTATTAGTGGGTTTGTTTTTAACCTATATTCAAATAGCCTTTGGGCGTCTATTTTTTTCGGAAATAGAATTCTATAAATTTTTTTTAGCTTCTGAATCATATAGCTTTTATCAAATGTATAGGTCTAAAAATATATTTTTTATCTCCTTCTAATAAACCCATTTACCGTCATCAATGTATTGGCAAACGTTTTGTTGCCAGCCCCATTCTGGTTCTTTTAGATTTAACATCTCAACTTCAAAACTACAACAATCAAATTCTTGAAATTTTTGCCGTGTTTTAGAGTTGGCCAAATGCACCTTTATATAATAATTACCTTTATATAACCTTAGATTTTCAAATACATAACTCAAGTTATTGATGCCTTTTTTACGACATATTGGTTGATCAATATCAAAAATATAAGAGAAAAGCATGGCCTTATTTAAATTATTAAACACCTGAAATGAAACGGACAGGTTTTTGTAATCTGCTTCTGGTACATTAATATCAAAATTTAACTTAAACGGTTTATAATTGGCCTGTAATACACCGCCTTCCGAAGTTACAATTTCAACTCTTGTTACAGAAGGAACATTCTTTAATGGTTCTTGATTAAAAACAGCTGCTTGGCTTTCCATATTAGAATATATGGCTATAGCCTTATCTGTATTTTCTATTGCGGCAATCTCACCGTTTGAGAGTACTATTGTTTTTTGGGCTAGCGTACTGATTGCGCTCAAATCATGGCTAACAAATAATACAGTACGTCCTTCGCCTTTACTTATATCTTGCATTTTGCCTATAGCCTTTTTTTGAAACTCAATATCTCCAACAGCCAACACTTCATCTACCACAAGTATGTCTGGTTCTAAATGCGCTGCAACTGCAAATGCCAATCTTACCTTCATTCCAGAAGAATAGCGTTTAACTGGTGTATCAATATAACGTTCACAACCTGAGAATGCTATAATCTCATTTAATTTATTGCGGATTTCATTTTTTGTCATTCCTAAAATAGCACCATTAAGAAATACATTTTCACGTCCAGTCATTTCTGGATGAAAACCCGTCCCTACCTCTAACAAAGAAGCTATTCGTCCCTTTGTTTTTATTTCTCCTGTAGTTGGGCTAGTAACTCGAGATAGAATCTTTAAAAGGGTTGATTTACCGGCGCCATTTTTCCCAATAATACCCAAAACTTCTCCCCTTCTTACCTCAAATGATATATTTTTAAGTGCCCAAACATAATCACTTAATGCTTTTTTACTTCTGTCATTTATGTCGCCAACCTTTAAATAAGGGTCTTCCTTACCTCTTACTTTATGCCACCAACGATTTAAATCATGACTGAGAGTTCCCGTACCTACTAAACCTAAGCGGTATTGCTTACTAATATTCTCAACTTGTAAAATAATATCGCTCATGTCTAGACTGTATCTATAAAACTTTTTTCGGTTTTGTTAAACACTATAAGTCCTGCTAAGAATACCAATACACTGAATATAATAGCATAAATTAATTTAGAAGGATAAAGCGAGTCTACACCCAGTGCTACATGTCTGAATGTTTCTATTACAATGGCAATTGGATTGTGCTCTACCAACCATGAATATTCTGGTAGTTTTTCGTCAAAATAGGATAAGGGATACATTACAGCAGATCCATACATTAATAATTGAACACCAAACTGAACTAAAAAACTAAGATCTCTATATTTTGTAGTTAAAGAAGATATAACCATTCCAAATCCCAGTCCTAACATTGCCATAGTAAGAATTAGCAATGGGAGAAAAACCAATCCCATATTGGGACTCGCCGTCGCACCTTTACCAAAAACGAAGAAGAGGTAAAAGGCAGCAAAAACTAATAGTTGAATTCCAAATTTTAATAGGTTTGATACTACCGAAGACAAAGGCATAATTACGCGAGGAAAATAGACCTTACCAAAAATACCTTGGTTCTTGGTAAAGGTATCTGAAGTACCAGTAAGACAGGCCTTAAAATAATTCCATGCGGTAATACCTGCGAGGTTAAACAAAAATGCAGGTACACCATCACCTGTGGGTATGCTTGCAAGATTATTAAAAATAAGTGTAAATATTATTGAGGTAAACAAAGGTTGTATAATGTACCATAAAGGCCCTAAAATAGTTTGCTTGTATACTGTTATTACATCTCTCTTTACAAAAAGAGTAAGAAGATCCCTATACCTCCAGATTTCCTTAAAATTAAAATCAATTAATTTCTGTTTGGAAGAAATAGTGTAAAGCCAATTTTGGTCAGATACTTTCAATAAGTCCTTTTTTTAACAAAAGCGAATATAAGAAATAGACATGATTTCTAGTCCCTTAAAAACTCAAATGTTATCCTTTGCTTCATCCTTTCGCAATTGCTGAAATAATTTTATACTATAACCTTCGGCCTGTAAATAAAACTTAGTTTTTTTTCTGTTTAAAAGTTTTTCTACAACTGCCTTAGATGATAAATTCGATTCATAATAATCTAAAACTTTGCTTTTCATTTTGGCAATTTCACTCAAGCTTAAATTTTGAATTAACGACGAAATTGCCTTTAAATCTTCTTCGTTCTTATATACAAAACAGTTTAAACCATGGCCTAGTGTTACAGGCATCATCTTGGAATACACATCTTGTAAAATGGGTATGCTTCCGCAAAACATAGCTTCTACCAAATTATGGCATAAAGGCATACCTCTTCCAGGTAAAGCAAGAAAAAAACTATGTCTTCGATATTCTTTGAAAAGTTGATCCTGTGTAAGATTAAAATTATGTCTCTCAAATATTACAAATTCAGATTCTGATTGGGCTGGTTCGAAAACATCGTATTCTTTTTTGTTTTTTACTTCTCTTATATTTTTCAATGTTTTAATGAACTCTATAATTTTAAATCTAGGTATAACACCTTCAAATATTTGATTTTTACTATGTCCTTGACCTTCAGTTGTACCAGCAAATAAAATGGATTTATTTTCACCTTGAGAAATTCCTGTTTCTTTATCATGTTCTCCGTAAATTAAGGGGTGCATACTTATTGGTAAAATGCTAGTTCTTAAAGATGTATTTTTAATAGCGCAGAAGTAATTTGGATCTAAAGTTATGTGCTTGATAATATTGTTTCTTCGATGTTTAAGATACAATAGTTGATTATGTATAATTAACTTTTGATAAGGGTCATGGGTTAAATGAGCAATCTCTGAAAAGCTAAGATTCAATATAGGGATGTAACCCTGTTCTACAATCATATAGATCAAGGGATAGAGATATCTATTAAATTTATTTTGAGGTAATTCTATTAAAAAACACTTTGCTTCGGAGCTAACTTTTCTACCGTATATGGCAATGAGGTAAAATCCCTTAAGTGACGACTTTAATTTTAATAATAACTGCCTTACCTTCATCAATTCACATTAATAAACAATGTATTCTGAAAATTAGGTATATTTCTTTAAATATTGAAGATTTAATTTCGTTGACTGCTCGAATAAAAGAGTCTATTTTTAAAAAGGATTACGGATTAAAATAATCCCATGTAATCTTTAGTCCTTCTCTAACTGTAAATTGTGGTTTATATCCTAACAATTTTTCGGCCTTAGATATATCTGCGAGAGAATCTCTAACATCACCTAACCTCGGAGGGCCATAAACAGCTTGCAAATTCGAACCGGCTGCAGAACGTCACGAATCCCATAAATAGTTGACAGTAATACGCTCTCCACAAGCTACATTAAAAACTTCATTCTTAGCATCGCTTGATGCAAAGAAACTTTTTATGTTAGCTTGGACTACATTGTCTATAAATGTAAAATCTCTAGTTTGCTCGCCATCGCCATTAATTTTACAAGGTTTATTTTCTTTTAAGGCTTTCATAAAGAGAGGTATAACAGCAGCATAAGCACCATTTGGACTTTGCTTTGGCCCAAAAACATTAAAATATGTTAAACCTATTACATCGGTATTATACGTTGTACCGAAAACATCTGCATATAGTTCATTTACAAATTTTGTTACCGCATAAGGTGACAATGGTTTGCCTATTTTATCTTCGACCTTTGGCAGAGATTTACTGTCTCCATAAGTAGAACTGGAGGCAGCATATACCATACGCTTTACTGTATTACTGTCCTTCAGGGCAATCATCATATTTAAGAAGCCTGAAATATTAACTTCGTTTGTTGTGGCTGGATCATTTATTGAACGAGGCACTGACCCTAAAGCTGCCTGATGAGATACATAATCCATATCATCCATAGCTCGCTTGCAAGTATCCAAATCCCTGATATCACCTCCGATAAGTTCAAAAGCGGGATTAGACATAAATTCTGTTAAGTTTTCTCTATAACCATTAGAAAAATCATCTAAAACTCTAACTTTTTTGGCATTATACTTCAAAAGATACTCAACTAAATTTGAACCGATAAAACCACCTCCACCGGTGATTAAAAAATTAAGTTTTGAAATATCTTCAGAGTAGTATTGATTTAGATAAATAATTCAAGAATTTAAAGACGTGCATCAAATGTACCACTCGGTAAAAGGGATTTTACATCAAATGTAACGCAGTTATTGGATTTCAATTTATTTATATCTATTTCCAAAAACTCTTTATGAGAGACTGCTAAAATAATCGCTTCATAATCTGACCTTAATTTTTCTTTATTTGTGATTAAGTCCAACCCATATTCGTGCGCTACTTCTTCTTGAGAGGCCCAAGGATCATAAACATCGACATTGACGTGGTAAGATTTTAATTCCTCGATTATATCAATGACTCTAGAATTTCTGATATCAGGGCAGTTTTCTTTAAATGTAATACCCAGTAATAAAGCTTTAGATCCTTTTATAGTTACACCCTTATTTATCATCATCTTGACTGTTTCAGTAGCGACGTAACTACCCATACTGTCATTCATCTTTCTACCTGCTAGAATTATTTCTGGGTTGTACCCAGATTCTATAGCTTTTTGTGCCAAATAGTAGGGATCAACACCTATACAGTGACCACCAACTAGCCCTGGCGTAAATTTCAAAAAATTCCACTTAGTACCAGCAGCTTCTAATACGGCCTTAGTATCAATATCCAATATTCTAAATATCTTGGATAATTCGTTTACAAAAGCAATATTGATATCACGTTGTGAATTTTCGATAACCTTAGCCGCTTCAGCCACTTTCATTGATGGTGCCATATGAGTACCAGCTGTGATTACCTTTTTATATAAATTATCTATTTTTTTTGCAATTTCTGGTGTTGATCCAGAAGTAACTTTAAGTATTTTGGTGACCGTGTGCTCCTTATCGCCTGGATTAATTCGTTCAGGAGAATATCCTGCAAAAAAATCTTTATTGTAGGTCAATCCGGATACTTTTTCTAAAATAGGTATGCAAATATCCTCTGTTGCTCCAGGATATACTGTTGATTCGTACACAACAATATCACCCTTAGACAACGCGCCACCCACAGATTCGCTTGCTTTTATCAATGGTGTAAACACAGGTTTATTTAACGCATCTGTTGGTGTTGGAACCGTAACAATATAAATATTTGGACGTGTTAAAGCTTTAATACTGTCAGTTATGTATAATCCCTTGTCAGAGTCTAAACTAGTTGTCAAAACTGACTGAAGATTTTCATTTTCAACTTCTAAAGTAGAATCAACCCCAGAATTTAATTCATTTATACGTTGTTTGTTGATATCAAATCCAACAACAAAAAATTTCTTGGCAAACTCAACAGCGAGGGGCAAACCGACATAACCTAAACCTATTATGGCAATTTTTTCATTGGTAGAACTCATAGGTTTAAAGTAGATTTTATAATGAACTTCAAATCTAAATAAAAACTGTAATTCTCTACATAATTTTTATTTATTTTCACTTTATCTACCCAAATAATATTTCTATTGTAGTGGTCGGGATCTTTTTGTCGTTCTAATACACGTTCTTCGTCCTTATATTTTAATGTTGCAGGTCCTGTAATACCTGGTTTAACTATTAATATTTTTCGGTCTTCCCCTTCCAAAACGTCTGCAAACCCCTGAACATCAGGTCTTGGTCCAACAAAACTCATTTCGCCCTTAATTACATTGAAAAGTTGAGGAAGTTCGTCTAACTTGGTGCTTCTTAAAAATTTTCCTAGTCTGGTTGCACTTCTATCCAATTCTCCTAATTGGTGATGTTCTTTTTTTAAAGTTCTTAATTTATAAATATTGAACAATTTAGCGCTTTGACCTACTCTTTTTTGCTTAAATAGACCCCACATTTTTGTATCGATAGTACAAGCGATGATTAGTATTACTATTGGTAAAAGGAGTATTGGCAAAAGAATTAATGCCAAAAACAAATCAAAATAACGTTTTACTCTTAATTGAGAACGTGTAATCAAACTAATTTATTTCTTTTTCCTTTTCAGGAGTCGTTTTCCCCTTTCCCAGAAGGATTCTTTGTCGTTTTTGTGATATGCATTTCCATAACTACCATAACCATAGCCGTATCCATAGCCATAACCATAGCCGTATCTGGCTTTGTACTTATAGAAATTAAGTACAAAACTTATATTTTTAACTTCACCGTTTCTATATTTTGCATTAACGAGTTGAAGCATACCTTTTTTAGTATAATCGAATCGAATCATGTAAATTGTCGCATCGGCGTAATGTGAAAGTTCTAAAGCATCTGCAACCAATCCTAAAGGTGGAGTGTCCAATACAATAAAGTCATAAACTTCCCGCAATTTAAGTATAGCATCTTTTAATTTTTCACTCATCAATAACTCAGACGGATTTGGTGGAATAGGACCCGAAGAAATTAAATCTAAATTTTCTATATGAGTAGAAGCGATAGTATCTTCTAATTTTTCCTCACTGATTAAGTAATTAACAATTCCCTTTTCGTTTTTAAGATTAAAATCACCAAATATTTTTGGTTTTCTAAGGTCTAAACCAAGTAAAATAGTTTTTTTACCAGATAAAGCATAAACAGTTGCAATATTAATAGAACAAAACGTTTTCCCCTCACCGCTTATTGAAGATGTAACCATTAAAGTTTTACCTCGTTGTTTTGAATCATCTTGTTGTCTGTAGATAAACTGCAGGCTAGATCTTAAAGCTCTAAAAGATTCTGAGACTGTTGATTTTGGTTTTTCATAAACAACAAGATTATTTGGATGGTTAAACTTTCCAATTAATCCCAATATTGGGATTTTGGATAGTTTTTCAACCTCATTGGTATTGTGAATATTGTTATCTAAAAGATATAATATAAAAACAAGCAGAATTGGTAAACCAAGACCTAACAAGGAAGCCATTATATAATTTAGAGATGTGTTTGGCCCTATTTTTCCTCCACCAACATCTTTGGCCTTGTCTATAAATGTTATATCAGATACATTTGCCGCCTTAATAATTTTTGCTTCACTCAATTTACTTTGATAAACATTGTAAGTCTCAATACTTATATCTAATTTTCTTTGAATCTTTAAGAACTCTTGCTGATCCTCTGGTAAATTTCTGAGTTCTGCTTCTAATTTTGCAATCTTATTATTTACTTCATTCAGCTGATAATTTATAGTCCGTTTTGTTGCGGTAATGGTTTCGAGCAAAACATTCTTTTCAGCGTCAATCTTTCTATCTAGATCATCAAATAAGACATTACCAGGTTGTGTTGTATATTCGAGATTTTGCCTTTCAATTGCGAGTGCAGTAATATTTTGAACACTAGCAATTATGTTAGTTTCGGTAATTCCAACTGAAGTTGGCGCCACAATCTTTGTGTAATCTTTCTGCGTCAAAAGATATTGTTCTAAAGAATTTAAGTATTGTAATTTAGATCGCTCCACTTCCCTAGAATTATCAAGTCCTTTTAAATTATCTGAAACAAGAGAAAGCTCTTCGGTAACATCAAAGACTTTGTTACGCTTTCTAAAATCGCTCATTTCAATTGTACCAGCCTTTAAAATTGCGTCTACCTCAGCAAGACTACTATCTATAAATTTAATCGTGTTTGTAGCATATAAATTTTTACGCGCAAGTTCCGTTCTAGCTAGTATCTCTACAGTAGCATTTAAATAATCAACAATTCTAGCCTTGTTGTTACCTGTCATAATCATTCGCAAAATCGAAGATGCATCTCTTGATTTTGGCGTTGCCCTTACTGCATTTTGATACTGATTTACAACAGAATCAAAATTTAAAAATCTCAAATAATGTTTTGAATCTTGGACAAACCCTACGTTGTTGTTCCGCTTAACTACAACATTTAAAAATGGTAATTCAATTTTATCACCATAGGCGTATTTTTGGGATACACTATTTGTATTAAGAACGACAGATTCTATTTGTCTTGTAATATAGTTCTGGCAAGCCACGGATGTCGCCTCACCAAAATCAATACTGAGCTCAAAGTTGACATCGTCAATAGGTTTTATTTCTACAAGTCTACCAAGCAACTGCAGTTTGTTTTTGTCAATAACTACGTCGAAAGGTGATTTTTTATAGATATCTATTAGATTATACTTTCCTTCCCTGAGGTATTGTTTGTAAAACTCCAGTGAATCAACCACCAATTCATTATGAGTTCTTGTATTTACTTCCGTAACAACCTTACCAACTTTACCAGAAACGCCTCCCCAATTAAAAGAGATACTTGTATTTGTGGTAAAAAATGGACTTTGTTCATTTTCTACAGAGATGAGACTTTCTAAACGGTAAATGTTTTGCTTTCTAACATTAATATAATAAGCAATACCAAGTGCAAAAAGGATTGAAATAAGTATTAAAGGCCAAAAACTTATGATTTTAAAGAATAATCCTTTGATATCAAAAGTGGTTTGACCTCCTTCATTTGTCTCTAATTCATATTCAAAATCAGACATTTTTATAATCTATCAATTAGCAAAATACTGGTCGTAACCAATCCCATCACCGTAATGAGCGTTGTAATCGTTTGGGTTCCGGTAACCCCTGTACCCCATGATTTCTGTTTTAACGGTTTTACATAAATCATATCATTATTCTGAATATAGTAATACGGTGATTTCATAACATTTATATCGGTAAGATCTAGTTTATGTATTTGCTGACCTTGTGGATATTGGCGAATGATCATAACCTCTTTTCTATTGCCAGTTTGAGTAATTTCACCTGAATTGGCAATAGCTTCAAAAATATTAACGCGGTCTTGAAATAAAACTTGTGTACCAGGACTATTAACTTCACCACTAGTAACGTAACGTAATCCAGCAAGCTTAACCGTAACAAAAATATTGGCGGTTTCCTTAAACTGATCTTTTAATAACTTTTGTTCAAGGATATTTTGAATTTCTTCGGTTGTATAACCCAAAACATTAATTTCTCCAAGCACTGGTATTCTGATATTACCATGGACATCTACTGTAAATCCGTCAAAGTAAGCCCGCTCTTGGCTTTCTGCATTTAAATTTTCATTCCCAACAGGATTATAAATTGAAACTTTTTCCTGGTCCAAAGCTTTAACACGAATGTTTAGTATATCATTAATCTGAATTCTGTAGGGTTTTTGTATTTCAGTAAGATTATTTGTTGCCAAGGAGTCAAGTGCTACCTCTCTATTTTGAAGATATACCAAATCCTTGTGAGGTATACATGACGATAATCCAATACACAACACTAATCCAAAAAACAATAGTTTAGTTTTCATTTAGGCTTTTGATCTCCTGTATCACAAATATAGCTTATCAATACCAATAACAAAACTTAATAGTTTGTTTTTGGTTTATTTACGTTCTTTGTAAAAAAGTTAGTGTGAATTACCTCAATGTAGAAAATATTTCCAAGTCCTATGGAGAACTTGTCCTTTTCGAGGATTTGTCCTTTAGTATTCATAAGGATGAGAAAATTGGATTTATTGCTAAAAACGGAAGTGGTAAAACATCAATTCTAAACATTTTATCAGGCAAAGATTCTCCCGATGAAGGCCAAGTAGTAATAAGAAAAGGACTGCGATTGGCTTTCTTGGACCAAGAGCCAAGTTTAGATTCAGAATTAACTATCGAAGAAACTATTTTCGCGTCGGAAATCCCTATTCTCAAAACAATACAAAACTACGAAAGCGCTTTAAAAAACCCTGACGATACCGAAAAATATCAATTGGCTTTTGAAGCCATGGAACGCAATAATGCGTGGGAGTTTGAAACCCAATACCAACAGATGTTGTCTCAACTTAAATTAAGTGATATAATTCAAAAAGTAAGTACTCTTTCCGGTGGTCAAAAAAAACGTCTTGCCTTAGCCAAAGCACTTTTGAGCCGTCCTGATATTTTAATATTAGACGAACCAACCAACCACCTAGATTTAGAGATGATAGAATGGCTAGAAGACTACTTTACAAAGAGCCAGCAAACACTTTTCATGGTTACACATGATAGGTATTTTTTAGAGCGTGTTTGTAATGAAATAATTGAACTAGATCATGGGCGATTATATACTTACAAAGGCAATTATTCCTATTATTTAGAAAAAAAAGAAGCACGTATTGCCAATGAATTAGCAGAAGTTGGTAAGGCGAAACAATTATTTAGAAAGGAATTAGAATGGATGCGCAGGCAACCAAAGGCAAGAACGACAAAATCCAAAAGTAGGATTGATGATTTTTCTGAGATAAAAAAGAAAGCGCACCAACGGCGAAAGGACCATGTGGTTCAGTTAGAAATAAACATGGAGCGCCTTGGTAGCAAGATTATCGAGTTTCATAATGTCTCAAAAGCGTTTAAATCAAAAAGAATCCTAAATGGTTTTGACTATACTTTTAAAAAAGGTGAACGAGTTGGAATTATTGGTAAAAATGGCACAGGTAAATCTACATTCTTAAACCTTTTGACACAGTCAATAGAACCCGATAGTGGTAAAATTGTTATTGGAGAAACTGTAAAATTTGGATATTATACACAAAGCGGAATTGTTGTAAAACCAGATCAAAAAGTTATTGAAGTAATTAGACAGTATGGCGATTATATACCCCTTGCAAAAGGCCGGCAAATAAGTGCACAGCAACTGTTGGAACGGTTTTTATTCGATAGAAAAAAACAATATGATTTTGTCGAAAAACTTAGTGGTGGTGAACAAAAACGGCTTTACCTCTGCACTGTTTTGATACAAAATCCTAATGTTCTCATTTTAGATGAACCTACGAATGATTTAGATATCGTAACTCTAAATGTATTAGAAAACTTTTTGTTGGATTTTCCAGGTGTTTTGTTGGTTGTTTCACATGATAGATATTTTATGGATAAAATTGTGGATCATTTATTTGTATTTAGAGGTGATGGAGTTATTGATGACTTTCCTGGGAATTATTCAGATTTTAGAGCTTATGACAATAGTCAGCCATCGCAAATAGAAAGAGCTTCTAATTCCAACATTAAAAAAGCATTAAAGCAAAACGAAGCCACTAAATTATCCTATAACGAGCAAAAGGAATACAAAAATTTAGAATCAAAAATTCGCTCGTTGGAATTGGATAAAATCGCAATTGAAAATAAATTTAATAATCCCGATTTATTGCAAGATGAAATTAATAAGCTTTCCGAAGAGTTGCAAGGAATTATTGATTCTATAGAAGAAAAAGAATTACGTTGGTTTGAGTTATCTGAAAAATTAGAAGGCTAAATGTACAGCATACGCTCCTATTTAAAATTTCTTAAAGCATCGAAAAACCAACATGGGGTACATTCGCCTTTTATTTACAATTTTGTTACCAAGTGTCTTTACGACAAAACCAAATACCAAGAATACCAATTAATTAAAGCCTATCGTAAATCCTTGTTAAAAAATAATAATAGGATTACAGTAACCGATTTTGGTTCTGGTTCAAGGTATTTTAGAACGAACAGAAGAAAAATAGGTGCTATTGCGGCCAATTCAGGCACACCACTTAAAAAATCAAAATTACTTTTTAGAGTTGTAAATTACTTTAAGACACAAAATATATTGGAATTAGGCACATCACTCGGCATTGCAACACAAGCAATGGCAACTAGTAAATTTGTAGAGAAAATTACTAGCATTGAAGGTTGCAAAAATACCTTTGAATTTACCAAAAAGTCATTATCTAATTGTAACAAAATAGAGCTTATAAATAATCAATTTGATTCATATATTCCTAAAATAAAAGCATCTATTTTTGATTTAATCTATTTTGATGGTCATCATGATAAAGACGCTACGATTAGCTACTTTGAAGCTCTTCTTTCTAGGGCCAAAAATGATTCGCTATTTATTTTTGACGATATTTATTGGTCACAAGGAATGACAGAAGCTTGGAACCACATAAAAGCACATAACTCTGTAACCGTAACTGTGGATATCTTCCATTTTGGTTTTGTTTTTTTTAGAAAAGAACAGACAAAAGAACATTTTAAAATTAGAGTGTAACAACCAACCAACTTTAACGTCTTATTAACTGTAAAATCCTGTATCTTGCAGGTAATTTGGCAACCAAGATCTATAATTATGAGTGACAACGTCATAGAAATCAGAAACATCATCAGAGATTTTAAATTGGGACAAGAAACAGTCCATGTTTTAAAAGGTATTGATCTTGATATTAAAAGAGGTGAATATGTTGCTATAATGGGACCTTCTGGTTCAGGTAAGTCTACATTAATGAATCTCTTAGGCTGTTTGGATACACCAACTTCTGGTACTTATATCCTAAACGGAAAGGATGTTAGCCAGATGACAGACGATGAACTAGCTGAGATAAGAAACACCGAAATCGGTTTTGTGTTCCAAACATTTAACCTACTACCAAGAACTACTGCATTAGAAAATGTTGCTCTACCTATGATATATGCTGGAGCATCTAAAAAGCTACGCTCTGAGCGTGCATCAGAAGTATTGACGGATGTTGGCCTGGCCGACAGAATGGACCACAAGCCAAACCAATTATCTGGTGGACAAAGACAGCGGGTTGCAGTTGGCAGAGCTTTGGTTAATAAACCTTCAATAATCCTTGCTGATGAGCCAACAGGTAATTTAGACTCCAAAACATCTTTAGAAATTATGGAACTCTTTAATGAAATCCACGCCAAAGGCAATACAGTTATAATGGTTACGCACGAAGAAGACATTGCTGCCAACGCAAAACGGGTTATTCGTCTAATAGACGGAATGGTTGCCAGCGATAAATACAACGAGTAAATCCTAACTCGATGTTAAAGTTACTAAGTTGAAGCTTAAGGATTAATCAAAACTTAGGTTTAAGCCTTATCTTTACGATCATGAAAGTTTATACAAAAACAGGCGATAAGGGTACTACTGCTTTATTTGGAGGAACACGCGTACCTAAACATCATATACGTATTGAGAGTTACGGTACAATTGATGAACTCAATTCACATATTGGATTACTGCGAGACCAAAATATAGATGAGCATTTCAAAGGCATATTAATGCAAATTCAAGATAGATTATTTACAATAGGTGCAATTCTTGCCACAGACCCTGAAAAGGCAACATTAAAATCAGGAGAAGCAAGGCTTAATATCCCGAAAATTTCGGAAAAAGATATCGAACAATTAGAAAGTGAGATGGATAAAATGGAAGAAAGCCTTCCTCCAATGACACACTTCGTATTACCTGGAGGTCACCAAACCGTGTCATTCTGTCACATTGCACGAACAGTATGCAGACGAGCAGAGCGCATGGCTACTCATCTCAATGAGTTAGAACCGTTTCAACCAGAAACATTAAAGTATATTAATCGTCTTTCTGACTATCTTTTTGTGTTGGCACGGAAGTTGTCACATGATTTGCAGGCTGAAGAAATAAAATGGATTCCACAAAAAGAATCTTAAGATTAATCTTACATGCCTTGGATTCAGATAGCGCAATATTTGGGTCTTAAAAAGTTGAAGATTACACGTTCTTTTTATTAATGATTAATTAATTTAATTTTTTCTTGAATTATTCAGCTAAAAAATTATTTTTGCAAAAAATTAAACACGTACGCAAATGTATTGGACATTAGAATTAGCATCTTATTTGAGTGATGCACCTTGGCCAGCAACTAAAGACGAACTTATCGATTATGCGATTAGAACAGGTGCGCCTTTAGAAGTAGTAGAAAACCTACAAGCGATTGAAGATGAAGGAGATTCTTACGACTCAATCGAAGAGATTTGGCCAGACTACCCAACTGATGAAGATTACCTCTGGAACGAGGACGAATATTAATAGATATTAAATCACAAAAAAAGTCTCTTGCATTAATTTAAGTAAGAGACTTTTTTTATTTTCGGATTCTTGTAATTAGAATCCGTTTCTAGGTTAAAAAGAAGCTTAAACAATTACAAAAAATAGAATTAAAGGGTTGAAGTGTTTCAATCTGCCAGAATATAATTACCATGGGCATATTAGATAAAGTATTAAAAGTTTTTGTTGGAGATAAATCCAAACAAGACGTTAGTGCTATTACACCGATAGTAGAAAAAATAAAAACTTATGAATCGGCTTTAGAAGGATTATCGCACGACGAGCTAAGAGCAAAAACAAATGAGTTTAAAGATAAAATAGCTGCAGTACGCAAGCCACTTCAGGAAACTAAAGATGAACTACTAGCTAAAGCAGAAGAAACGGAAGATATTGATGAAAGAGAGGACTTGTATTTAGAAGCAGATAAAATTGAGGATGACATCTATAATATCACAGAAGAATTACTTGACGATATTTTACCGGAAGCATTTGCTGTAGTAAAAGAAACCGCAAAACGTTTTGTAGACAATACAGAAATCGCGGTAATGGCAAATGCCTTTGACAGAGAAGTTTCTGGTGCAAAAGATTATGTTACTCTAGAAGACGATAAAGCTATTTGGTCTAATTCTTGGGATGCAGCAGGTAAGCCTATAACCTGGGATATGGTTCATTATGATGTACAGTTAATTGGTGGTATAGCCATGCACCAAGGTAAAATAGCAGAGATGCAAACTGGTGAGGGTAAAACCCTTGTTGCAACGCTACCAGTATATTTAAATGCATTGGCTGGTCGTGGTGTTCATCTTGTAACTGTAAATGATTACTTGGCAAAACGTGATAGTGCTTGGATGGCACCAATATTTGAATTTCATGGGTTGAGTGTTGATTGTATTGATCATCACAAACCAAATTCAGATGCTAGAAGAAAAGCCTACAACGCGGATATTACCTATGGTACCAATAATGAGTTTGGATTTGATTACCTACGTGATAATATGGCACACTCTCCAGAAGATTTAGTGCAGCGCCCACACCACTTTGCTATTGTAGATGAGGTAGATTCAGTTTTAATTGATGATGCTAGAACACCACTTATCATATCAGGGCCAGTACCAAAAGGCGATGAACATGAATTCGATCAGCTTAAACCTAAAGTAAGCCAAATTGTAGATGTTCAACGTAAATATTTGGTTGGCGTACTAGCCGAGGCTAAAAAATTAATAGCAGAAGGCGATACCAAAGAAGGTGGCTTTCAATTATTAAGAGTTTATAGAGGTATTCCAAAGAATAAAGCCTTGATTAAATTCTTGAGCGAAGAAGGTATTAAACAGCTCCTTCAGAAAACAGAAAATTTTTATATGCAAGATAACAATAGAGAAATGCCAAAAGTAGACGCTGAACTCTATTATGTTATTGACGAAAAGAACAATCAAGTTGAATTGACTGATAAGGGTGTTGATTTTCTATCAGGTGAAGACGATCCAAATTTCTTTGTTATGCCTGAGATGGGAACTGAAATTGCCAAAATTGAGAATCAAGGATTATCCTCTGAAGAGGAAGCCGAACTTAAAGAAGATCTTTTCAGGGATTTCGGTATTAAATCTGAACGGATTCACACCTTAAATCAGCTTTTAAAGGCATATGCTTTATTTGAAAAAGATATTCAATACGTTGTTATGGATAACAAGGTAATGATTGTAGATGAGCAAACAGGTCGTATTATGGATGGTCGTCGCTATTCTGATGGATTACACCAAGCAATAGAGGCTAAAGAAAATGTAAAAATTGAAGCTGCCACACAGACATTCGCTACGGTAACACTTCAAAATTACTTTAGAATGTACCGCAAACTTTCTGGTATGACAGGTACAGCGGTTACAGAAGCTGGCGAATTTTGGGAAATCTATAAATTAGATGTTGTTGAAATACCAACCAATAAGCCAATAGCAAGAGATGATAAAGACGATTTAGTTTACAAAACTAAGCGCGAAAAATACAATGCTGTTATTGACGAGGTTACAGAGCTTTCTAAAGCTGGAAGACCGGTTCTTATAGGCACAACAAATGTTGAAATTTCTGAGTTACTTGGTAAAATGCTGAGTATTAGAAAAATTTCACATAATGTCCTGAATGCCAAGCAACACAAAAAAGAAGCAGAAATCGTAGCTCAAGCTGGTAATCCGGGACAAGTTACCATAGCAACAAATATGGCAGGTCGTGGTACAGACATTAAACTCAGTGACGAAGTTAAAGAAGCGGGTGGTTTAGCTATAATTGGGACAGAGCGTCACGATTCACGTCGTGTGGACCGTCAGCTAAGAGGACGTTCTGGTCGTCAAGGAGATCCTGGAAGCTCACAATTCTATGTTTCGTTAGAAGACAACTTAATGCGCTTATTTGGTAGTGACCGTATTGCCAAAATGATGGACAGAATGGGACTAAAGGAAGGCGAAGTAATTCAGCATTCCATGATTTCAAAATCCATAGAACGTGCTCAGAAAAAAGTTGAAGAAAATAACTTTGGTGTACGTAAACGACTGTTGGAATACGATGACGTAATGAATGCCCAGCGTGAAGTGGTTTACAAACGTAGGCGTCACGCCTTACATGGTGAACGTTTAAGAGTGGATCTTGCAAATATGATTTTTGACACTTCAGAAGGCATTACCCATACCAATAAGGATGCTAATGATTATAAAAATTTCGAGTTTGAATTAATCCGATATTTCTCAATGGCCTCTCCAATTAGCCAAGACGAGTTTGCTAAAATGAGTGCTCAAGAAATTTCTGGTATAATTTATAAAGAAGCCTTTAAGCATTATCGTGATAAAATGCAGCGTGCTGCAGACTTGGCTTATCCGGTTATTGAAAATGTTTATAATACGCAACGCGATAGATTTAAACGTATTGTAGTACCATTTACAGATGGCGTAAAAAATCTTCAAGTAGTTACCGATTTAGAAAAAGCTTATGAATCTAAAGGAAAACAACTTATAAACGATTTTGAGAAAAATATTACACTAGCCATTGTAGATGATGCTTGGAAAACACATCTCCGTAAAATGGATGAATTGAAGCAATCAGTACAATTGGCTGTGCACGAGCAAAAAGATCCATTGCTAATTTATAAGTTTGAAGCTTTTGAATTGTTTAAAGCAATGATAGACCAAGTTAACAAAGACGTTATTTCCTTCTTGTTTAAAGGTGAAATTCCTCAAGAAACCGCAAATACTATTCAAGAAGCGAAAAAGCGTAAACAAGAAAAACTTGAAACCCAAAAAGAGGAAATCCCTAATATGGACGAACGTGCGGCACAAAATAGAGCTGCGGGAGCCAATACATCAAGACAGCAACAAGTCGTTGAAACAATTGTTAGAGACAAACCAAAAATTGGACGAAATGATAGAGTTACCATTAAACATGTGATGAGTGGCGAAAATAAAGTTGTAAAATACAAGCAAGCTATACCTCTAATTGATAAGGGTGAATGGGTATTGGTTGATGAATAATATTTTTAAACATCTATTACAAAGAATAAAATCCTGATGAGTTTCGTCAGGATTTTTTTATCATGGTCTATTGACCGTTAATATTTTATATTCGGAATTAATGTTTCTTTTTAGTGATCCGCGTTTAAGGATTTACTTTATGTTTCATTAATTAAGGATGATTTTTGCATCCTCTAATAATAAGACACTAAAACTATATAAAAGTCACATTTCAGCTAGTTTTATGGCTCTAATATCTTGCCTAAAACCTTATCAAGTATCTTGCCTAAAACCTTATCAAGGTAATTTTTATTAATTTAAGGGCACTAACTAAATCAATTAAACATGAAAAATATCCTTGCTACTATTGTTGGCTTTATCGTTGCCTCGATTACCGTTTACATCTTTGAAACTTTAATTGGCCACAGTCTTTTTCCTCTCCCTGAAGGTGGAAATCCAATGGACATGGAGTGGATAAAAAATAACATGGATCAAATTCCGATGGGTTCTAAGATATTTGTTGTGATTGCCCATTTTGCAGGTATCGTTGTTGGTATGCTGGTTGCAGCAATGATATCGAAAAAATCATTGGTGCCAAGTTATATTGTTGGTGCTTTAATGTTGGCCGCAACGATGTTTAATATAGTGATGCTTCCAAAAGAGTTATGGTTTACACTATCCGACGGATTATTTGCTATTGCAGGGTTTCTTTTAGGCAGACAACTTGGCAAAAACCAAATATAAAGGGACCTGAGTTAAAATGACAAAGCTTCTAAACTTTTTGTGGCTTGTTTTGTTTTCCTATTTATGTTTTGGACAATCAAATCAGAATCTGATAGAAATAAATAAAACTTGGAATAAATTTTATGAGGCCTTTGATACATTAGATTATACGTTAATGGCATAAATCCACAGTAAAGATTTAATGAGAATTTCGGGTGGTAAATCTATTTTTGATTATGATACTTTTATAAATAATTACAAGAATAGATTTAGGCGAAATAAAGAAACTGGAATTTCTAACACGATTGAGCTTAGGTTTTTTGAACGAATTAATAATGATGATTCTGCAAGTTAGCGCGGTATTTATCAGTTAACTGTTAATAAAGGAAAACCAGACAAACAAAACTATTGTGGACAGTTTTATGTATTGTTCAAAAAAATTGATGGCGAATGGCTTATTACCATGGATTACGACTCTATTGAAGGTGGTTCTATTGGCTTGAAAGACTTTGAGAAAGCTTATGCCATGAACGATATTGATAAGTTTATTAAACAGGGATAAGCTTTACTTTGTTTATTTACTATCTTTCTACCGTGTTTGCTCCCTTGAAAAGATTTCATCAATTGTATTAACTCGTAGTGAAGGTTATTTCATTTATAAAAAATCATAAGTTATTTTCCTTAATCATTTTTCTAAGTATCCTCTCATCACTTAGATCCTTAATAATGCCTTTAATTGCAGATGAGAATACCTATTACAAAATAGCTTCTAATTTATTAAATGGAAAATATTATCTAAAAGATTACCCTTCAACTGTCACACCTACTATTCCTTTTATTGTTGCATTTTTTAAAACAACTGCTAGCCCAATTATTGGTATAATATTACACAAAATATTACATGTTGTCTTTGCAATACTAGGCTTTAGATATTTGTTTTTGTTTCTTTCAAATTTGGAACTAGGCCAAAAAATAGTTTTTGCTCTAGTTGCCTTGTCTGCAGTTAATCCAATAGGTATTGCTTTTTACGGTAGATTGTATCCTGAAGGAATTTTAATGTTCAGTTTTTGGGGTTTTATGTACTATGCCACAGCAAACATAAAAACAGGCCATTTTATTAAAATGTTGCTGTTTTTTGTGATTTTAGTTTTAACAAGATACCTCTATGCTGTATTAGGTGTTATTATAGTTTACAACCTTTATCGTTATTATAAAGCTCAAGGTGCTAAGTCAATATATAAACTAGGGCTTTATTGCGTTGTTTTTAGCATACCTGTTTTATTTTGGGCTAAATATGTTTACATTATAGAACAAGAAGTAACTTCTGAAGAAGTCAGTTATTTTAAAAGGTTTAAAAGTGAAAATCCTATAGTCTATAACATTAAGGCAGGATTAGGTTTAATAAAACATGAGGAGGTAAGAAAAGTCAATGGTATTCCTGCTTTTGCATCGTTGTTCGTTCCAATTGATAGCTACAGAAATTACTGGTTGAGCATTGGACTGGTTTTTGCTTTTTTAGCAGGGTACTTCAGTAGAAAACTAATGCTTGGAGAAAAAATTCTTGCAACAGCCATTATACTCACAATGTTGGGGTTAATATTTGCAGGTACAGGATTTAGCAGATATTGGCTTATTCTTCTTCCAGGATATTTACTAGGCTTTTATTACCTCATCCAAAAATTTGAGATTTCAGAAAAGTGGATTATATATGGAATATATACCTTATGTATAATTTATATAATCAATGAATTTAGACTCGATTATTTAATACTAAACCGATATCTTTAAGTTTAATGAGCGAAACAAAGGTAATTATTTACATGCCAGCCCTTAATGAGGGAAAAACAATCAAAGCGGTTTTAAAATCAGTTCCAAAACAATTAGATATGGTTACTGAAATTGAACTATTGGTTATCAATGATGGGAGTTCAGATAATACTGAATCTGAGGCTTTAGAAGCAGGTGCATCAGTTATAAGTCATAATTATAATAAAGGGGTTGGAAGCGCTTTTCATACTGCAGTAGACTATACTCTAAAACAAGGTGTCGAGATATTAGTAAGTGTAGATGCAGATGGGCAATTTGATGCCTGTCAAATTCAAGAAATGATAGCGCCAATTATTACTAACGAAGTTGATTTCACAATAGGAAATCGATTTAGTAATGGAAGGCCTAATGGCATGCCAAAACTAAAATATTGGGGTAATAAAGGCATAAGTAAAATAGTGAGCTTTGTTAGCAGAACTAAAATAAAGGATGCGTCTTGCGGATTTAGGGCTTATAGTAAAGATTGCTTACTCAATCTAAATTTAGATGGTAGCTTTACATATACACACGAAACGATTTTAGACCTTGCCAATAAAGGATACCGTTTGGCGCAAATTCCCGTAAACGTAACCTATTTTGATAATAGAGTATCTAGGGTAGCAAATAGCCTAACAAAATATGCGTTTAAAACCTCCTCTATAATATTTAAATGCCTTAAAGATTATAAACCACTGTATTTTTTTGGTTCCATTGCGATGGCTATTCTTTTTGTAGGATTAATATTTGGTGGTTTTGTACTTATACATTGGATACAAACAGGGAATATTACACCTTACAAAAGTTTAGGGATTATCGGACTAGCCCTTGTTGGGATGTCGCTCTTATTGGCTGTTTATGCTCTTATGGCGGACATGTTAGGAAGGATTAGAAAAAATCAAGAGAAAATTCTTTATTACCAAAAGAAACAATATTTTGAAAAAGATAACTAAGGCTACAATTATTCAGCTTATTAAGTATGTGAAAATTAGCTTAATAAGTTATTCTTACGTATTTATCAGCCTTTACATCCTGGTTGATTACTTCAAGTTTAACGAATCTGTTTCTTTCTTTATCGTCTATGGAGTTTTATATGTTTTGCTCTACTTCATACAAATGAAATATTTATTTAACACCACTCACAGCAAGAGAAAATTAGTCAGCTTCGTCGCAACAATTTTCACGTTTTATGTTCTGGCCAATCTTTTGTATAACATTGGAATCTACTTAAGAATCAATTATTTGATTGCCACAGTAATTACCATAGGCATTTTGGCGCCGCTTCGCTTCGTTGTTTACAAGTATGTGGTATACAAATAATTTTAGTTGATTTTTAGGAGGAGATTAGGATCGGGACAATTGTCTTTATAGAATTGTAGATTTAAAATATTTGAAACTCCTGGGTAATCACCTTTATAATCTTGGATATCCTTTATTATCTGAAAATGTAAATGTGGTGGATACGTACCATTAACTTCAGCAGTACCCAATGTAGCAAATGGCTCACCTTTTTCAATCTGTTTTCCAATTTCTTTATTACTAAGGGATTCTAGGCTTAAATGACCATAAAGCGTAAAAAATTCTAATTCTTTAATCTGATGTTTAAGGATTATACAAGGACCATAGTCTCCAAAATTGGTGTTATTATTAAAACTGTGTAGTGTTCCAGATAGAGGAGCATAAATTGGTGTACCTGCATCTATCCATAAATCAATGCCTAAGTGAATGTTTCGCTCAGTATTTGGGTCCTCTTGATTAAAATAATCGCTACGTTTGTATATACCGCGCTTTTCTAAATAACCACCATAAGCAACTTTACCAGTATTCTTTGCCATAATATGCCAAACATAGTTCTGTAAATCTTGTACAGAACCAACATTTACAGATTTTAATTCTTTGTTTTCAACTGATAAATTCAACGGAACATAATCTGTAGGAGTAATATAGGAAGGCAATAAAGAATGAGGCACAATTGATTTTAATAAATCTTGAAATTCATTAAGGGCCATAAAAACAAAAATTTCCATAAAAATAGGTATCTATTTCATGGAAAACATCAAAAAAATGTTAGAATTAACCCTTTAACATTAGAACGCTAAAGGGATTTAATCTATAATAACATTGCTATACTTAGCATTTACAATTATGGTTTTATCAGTGCTACTACCTTCAGGATAGTTTCTAATTGTTTTTTGGTTGGTAGGTTCATTATTGTATTTAGATCTATTGCCCTTATAATGCAAACTATAACTAGTGTTTTTTGGCAAGTTCACATAGGCGTCACTGTTTTCCAAAACTAAATTGAGATTTCTAAAGGTCTCCGATAAATTAGAAATAGTCAAGTCTCCAAAACTACCGTCAATAATACCAGTATTTGAAAGTTGTTCAATATTAATATTTGAAGACTTTGCATTTAAAATTAAATCATTCACATTTTTTATTTGAGCTTTATCTACAAAGTTTAGCGTTAATGTACCTACATTCCAACTATCTATTATCACTGGTGAATAGGATACATTGATGGAGGTATCTCCTCCATCAATGTTTTCTGCTACTAAAAAAGAATGTGATATATCACCACTCATATTATGTATAACAGATGATAGTTTTAATTCGCCATGCCTTATATTGGTCTTTAGCTTCGCTTTTTTCGGGATTTTAATTTTAATCACCTTCTTTATTTTACTGTTGCTTCCACTATCAAAACGCTTAGCGAAAATAACTTCACGCCTTTCTTTCATCTCCTTTCTTCTTTCTTCCATTTCTGCTTTACGCTCTGCTATTTGTGTTGCACGTTCTGCTGTTCGCTCAGCGATTGTAGCTTCTCGCTCAGCCAATCTTGCCTGACGTTCTGCATCTCGCTCTATTTGTTGTGCTTTTCTCTCCCATTCTTTTCCAAATCGTTCACCCCAAGCTTCCATTTTTTCGGCCCATTCCTTTCCAAGTTTTTCACCAAACTCCTCGCTCCACTTTTCCATATCCTTAGCATACTTTTCTCCAAATTTCTCTCCCCATTTCTCCATATCCTTTGCCCATTCCTTATCAAAGCGCATTCCATATTCCTCACCCCACTTTTCCATCTTTTCCTTGAATCCAGAATCTGCAAAGTCCTTTGCCCATTGTTCCATTTTATCTCTAAGTTCTTTACCACCTTCTTTCTCATATTTCTTGCTCCACTCCTGTAAATACTTTTCACCCTCCTTCTTGTACCTGTCATAGTCAAACTTAATTGTTGTAATAGCGTTTGGTATTTCTGGAAGTTCAGGAAATTCTGGCATCTCAGGTATTTTAGGTAATGGTGGCATATCTTCCATTTCTGGAATATTTGGTAGGCTGGCTAACTCAGGAATTTCCGGAAGGTCAGCTAATCGATATTCAAGATCTTTTAGTAAATCGGCATAATCTGCCTCACCAAAAAGACCCACTGATTTTCCTCCTGTAGAGGTAATAACCACTTTATCGTTGGTTCCGCTAATATCTAAATTCCAAGCTTCTAATGCGCGCTCTAAATCTTCATCAGATAGTACATTACTCTCAATATAAGCTTCAATCTCAACAATATCTCTATTCCAAGTATCGATTTCAATTTCAACGTAATTAGTATTAAGGTCAACGACTACATCTTTATTTACCTTAATAGACTGTGAAGTTTTAGTCATTTTGTTCTGTGCAAACCCAATACTGGTTATTAAGCACAATGCTAAAATTTTAATTGTGTTCATGATTTTTAATTTAACTGTTCGTTTTTTGATTTTATTTAATTGATTATATACTTTCCTGTATAAAGACGTCTTTGTTATATTCACTCAGCTTATCCTTAAGGCGCATTACCAGATTTAATCTAAATTTTAAATTGGAAATTAAGGCATCTAACGTTTCTTCATTAGGGCCATTATCATTTAACTCCTTGGTTAGCAAATTATATTCCTCATTTAGTTCTTTAAGGCGCTCAATGTAACCATCCACTAAATCCTTATTTTCACTTGTTAGTTTAACTTTAGACAACTCTAGGTTAATACTTGCTAAATAATAATCCTCAACTTTTTTTAGATCTGGCGACACATCGCCTAGGGATTTTATGTTATCAACTACAGTTTCTTCAACCGAATTGTCAGTGGAGGTTGATTTCATAAACTGAAATGCACCGTAACTAAGTCCTAATAATATTATAACACTTGCTGCCATATTTAAGAATCCAAAATGACTCGATTTTTTCTTATTCGGAAGCTCCTTATCTAAAAGGTTCAAAAAACGCGCCTCGTGACCTTCAGACATCTGTACCAATTTTTTGCCTTCTTCTTTTTTAAATAGTTCTCTAAGATCTTGTGCCATTTTTATCTGATTTTAAAACAACCTGTAATTTTTGTTTGCCTCTCGACAATTGGGTCCGAGATGCGACTTCGGATATGTTTAGTATTTCCGAAATTTCTTGATGATCGTATCCCTCAATTAAGTATAGCATTACGACATATTTATACTTTTCGGGTAATTGCTCAATTGCATCCTTTACATCATCAATGGTAATGTTATCTTCAACCAACCATTCGCCTTCATAACTTGCATCAACAATATTTAATTGATGCTCTTCAAGTTCAACCAGACGCTGTTTTTTGGATTTAAGCACATCAATACATCTGTTTACAACAATACGCTTTAACCACGCTCCAAAACTTACCTCGGCTTTGTACTGTTCTAATTTTGCAAATGCTCTGATAAATGCCTCTTGTACAATATCCTCAGCTTCCATAGTATCGCCTACAAAACGCAGCGCTACTGCTAGCATGCCATTGCAATACTGATTGTATAGTTGCATTTGAGCTTGCCGATCATTCTGTTTACATTTTTCAACAATATGAATCTGAAACGTGTTGATTTTTTTTGGTTTTGGTTGATGCTCTCGACAATCGAGACAAATTTGTTGAACTATAATTACGTTTTCAAACTAATTTCATTTTAAAGACGAGACAAAAAATTAAGTGTTGCAAAAAAAATTAAATTTTTTAGAAATTATAAGATTTGCTTAAAATTAGGCGTTTGAACCTTATAAATTTATGCAATTGATTTATCTTTAACTTAATATTAAAACTCCTATTAATGAACAATTTTCTTAAGCGCCTACTTATTTTTCTAGCCATTGTGGCAATTGGTCTGCTTTTGTATTCAGCATTTGTAGAAAATATCTTTTCTCCGCGTCTAAGTCCAAAGGATACTGCAAAAATCGAGTTGAACGATTTAAACCTAAAAGTAGAGTATAACCGTCCCTCCAAACGTGAACGTGAGATTTTCGGAGCACTTGTGCCATTTAACAAGGTTTGGCGTACAGGAGCTAACGAAGCAACTACTTTTGAGACAAATAAAGATTTGGAGATTAATGGGATGCGACTAGCTAAAGGCAAATATACTGTTTGGACGGTACCCATGGAGACCTCTTGGAAAGTCATGTTTAACACTCGCCAGTATGAATGGGGCGTCAATGAAAAAATGGAGCCCATGTGGGACCCAAATTATGATGCAATTGAGCTAGAGACACAGGTCAAGGAATTAGAAGACACTGTTGAGAAATTTACCATTGCTTTTGATAACACCACAGGCAAACTCAAACTAACCATGGCTTGGGATAAGACCTTAATTGAAATTCCTATTGAAGCCTTGGACAAGAAAGTCCTAAATTAAACTGTTTTGTCAAAAAAAAATCCAAAATATAAATCTGCTTTGCAAGAACAAAAGGGTATTATACCTCCAGAAGTTCTTAATAGTGTATCTGCAAAATCCATAAAAGCCAAACGCCAAAAGCAACCATCTGTAGCATCTTTAGTTGAAGGAATAATTAAAAGCGATATTACGGCTCTGAGCCGTGCTATTACATTAGTAGAAAGTACCAACCCTACTCATAACCAAAAAGCCAACGAAATCATTACAGCATGTTTACCATATGCCAACAAATCTATAAGAATAGGAATTACAGGTGTACCAGGTGTAGGCAAAAGTACCTTTATTGAAGCTTTCGGCACCCATTTGACGAATCTTGGAAAAAAAATTGCAGTTCTAGCTGTTGACCCTAGTAGCACCCTTAGTAAAGGCAGTATACTGGGTGATAAAACCCGTATGGAAGACTTGGTAAAAAACCAAAATGCCTTTATTAGACCTTCGCCTTCTGGTAATTCGCTTGGTGGTGTTGCGCGAAAAACACGCGAAACCATTATTCTATGTGAAGCAGCAGGATTTGATACCATTATGATAGAAACCGTAGGTGTTGGCCAGAGCGAAACAGCCGTACATAGCATGGTAGACTTTTTCCTGTTATTGAAACTTGCTGGAGCGGGTGACGAACTCCAAGGTATTAAACGTGGCATAATCGAAATGGCAGATGCTATAGTTATCAATAAAGCTGATGGTGATAACTTAAAAGCAGCCAAAGCAGCCAAAGTAGAATTTAATAGGGCGTTACACCTTTATCCAGAAAAGGATTCCGGTTGGTTGCCAAAAGTATCGCTTTGCAGTGCATTAAATCAAAGCGGAATTTCTGAGATTTGGGAACTTATTTCAGAATACCTAGAGAAAACAAAGTCTACTAACTATTTTGAACATAATAGAAACAACCAAAATAAGTTTTGGCTGTTACAAACTATAGACGAACGCTTAAAGTCTAACTTCTATAATTCTAAAAAGATAAAAACTGAATTAGACAAGCAACTTGCTCTTGTCGAAGCAGGTAAAACAACTCCTTTTGTGGCAGCAGAATATTTACTTCAACTGTAAAAAAGCTAGTCTATTTGAGACTTCCGAAAAATGGTTCCCACCGAGTTGTAAAAAATCTATATTTTTACGCCTTGTAAGCCAAGACATTCATGACGTATAAATTTACAATTATTGTTCCAGTCTATAATGAAGAGGATAACTTAGAGCGCCTAGAGACTGAGCTCAAAAATTATTTAAAAATTGCGTCAGTACCCACTTCGGTACTTTTTGTCAATGACGGTTCATCAGATAATAGTAAGGCTTTAATACAATCTATTTGTGAGCGAAATGAACATTTTGATTTTATTTCTTTTAAAAAGAATTGTGGCTTAAGTGCAGCTATTAAAGCTGGATTTGACCATGCAAATAGCGAATTAGTGGGCTATATAGATTCCGATCTCCAAACAGCACCAGAAGATTTCAATTTACTTTTAGAACATATTGATTCCTTTGAACTCGTCACAGGTGTACGTTCTAATCGTAAAGATTCGTTTGTGAAAAATGTTTCGTCTAAAATCGCAAATGGTATAAGGCGCGCTTTCACTCACGATGGTATGGATGATACAGGTTGTCCTCTAAAAGTAATACGAACAGCTAATGCAAAACGCATTCCAATGTTTAGAGGACTACATCGCTTTTTACCAGCGATGATACTTTTACAAAATGGACGAATTATACAGATTCCTGTTAGACATTTTCCAAGACTCGCAGGCAAGGCCAAATTTGGACTTTGGAATCGTCTTCTTGGTCCGTTGATGGATTGTTTTGCCTATTTATGGATGAAGAAAAAGTATATTAACTACGAGATCGAAAAATCGAGTAAATAAAACCTTCAATTTGAAAGACTGGATTATTTACAGCATTGGATTTTTAGCTCAGATACTTTTTTCCTCTCGATTAATCATACAATGGATCACGTCAGAAAAACAGCGTAAAGTTATTACGCCGAGCATCTTTTGGACGTTAAGTCTGATAGCATCCTTCTTACTTTTTGTATACGGTTATTTGAGACTAGACTTTGCTATTATGCTAGGGCAAAGTATCACTTATTTTGTCTACATAAGAAATTTGCAGTTGCAAGGGCAGTGGCAAAAATTTCCTAAAGTGGCACGTTGGTTTTTGCTGGTTGTTCCTGCGGGTATAGTTATCTATTATTACAACAATAATAAAATTGATATTGAGCTACTGTTTAAGAATGAAGCAATTCCACTGTGGTTGCTGATCCTGGGTATCATAGCACAGATAATTTTTACGCTTCGTTTTATATACCAATGGATTCACTCAGAAAGGCAAAAGGAATCAACGCTACCTATGGGCTTTTGGGTATTGAGCTTAATAGGTGCTGGATTAATCTTAACCTACGCCATTATACGTGAAGATCCAGTTCTATTTGTAGGGCATTTGTTTGGACTACTCATTTACTCGCGTAATGCCTATCTTATCCGTAAGACTAATGATTAGACAGGTTGAGAAATATCCGGTTTTGAGTTTACTCCTTTTTGTCATAGTAATGCTTGGTTTTACTGTTGATAACCTTCCGGTGAGCATTATGGAAGCTAGAAATTTTATAAGTGCCAGAGAAATGCTTACTGATGGTAATTGGATACTAACCACCATGAATGGCGAAGCACGTTACGAAAAGCCACCTCTTCCAACGTGGATAACAGCTTTTTTTGGATTTTTGTTTGGTATTAAATCTGTCCTAGCGCTACGTTGGCCAGCACTTCTTTTTGTTGCTATTGTTGGTATTTCTATCTATAAGTTATCAACGAAAATGGAACTAAATAAATCCCATAGCCTAATCAATGGTTTTATTGTCATCACATCATTTTATGTGATTGGAATCACAATTGAAGGACCTTGGGATATTTATGCACATGGTTTTATGCTTTTAGCTTTGTTTAATCTGTTTCAACTGTTTAAAAATCAAAAAACAACATTATTAAATAGTATTTTGTTTATTGTCTTTTTAGCATGTTCAATTTTGTCTAAAGGCCCTGTGCCCTTATATGTGCTCCTTTTATCTTTTATTATGGCATATGGAATAGCTTATAGGTTAATAGGTAGTATTTCACATTTCTTAAAACTATTTAGTTTGCTAATATTTGGAATTGCTCTTGGAGGGTGGTGGTATTTTCATGTCCGTATTGCCGATCCTGAGACATTTACTGCTATTGCAACTCGTGAAACCTCAAACTGGAGTAGTTATAACGTAAGACCATTTTATTATTATTGGAGCTTTTTTGCACAAAGCGGCATCTGGACTATACCAGCACTTATGAGTTTGCTATACCCTTACATGAAAACTCGGGTTACTAACCTTAAAGCCTATAGATTTAGTTTCTTTTGGACCATTATAGCGGTAATCTTATTATCTATCATTCCAGAAAAAAAATCACGTTATTTAATGCCAGTACTTATTCCTTTAGCCATAAATATTGGGTTTTATCTTGATTATTTAATTCGTGAGTTTAAATCACTTAAAGACAAAAAAGAGACCTTTGTAGTTTACTTTCAGTTTGGATTAATAGCAACGGTTGCACTTCTATTTGGTACATTGGCTTTCTTTTTGGGACCATTTAACAGTGGTCTAATGTTAGTTAAGTTTATTATTTGCGCAGTAGTTTTAGCTATTATAGGCGTACTTATTCTTGTTAGACTGAAACAAAAGAAGATTAAGACAGTTTTTTATTTGACCATCTTATTTATGCTCAGTCTGGGTCTATTTGCGCTTCCATTAGCACAATTAAAAATTCAGGAAAATTACAATCCTGTTTCAGAATTGGCCAATAATTCCCTGCCTTTGTACAGCTTAAATTATATTGCTCCTGAGGTCATTTATAACTATGGCGATAAGATTCCCAGTATCAGTAAGGAAGATGGTGTTTTAATTCCGGATGAATCCCAATTTTATGTCATTGCAACCAAAACTAATCCTATCTCCATTGAGACTCTAGATAAACTTTACAATATAGAATATATTAAAACTTACGATACTAATTTCACTGAGGAGGGTTCAAAATCCCATAAAAGCCGATTAGTAAATAACGTTTACAAACTTACTCGGAAGGAATAAAGCGCTTTTGGAGATAACCATTGAGTTTATAAAACATAAACCCTGAAAGTGCACCAAATGCCATACCACAAATAATATCCAAAGGATAGTGCACACCTACATAAATTCTGCTGTATGCAACAATGAAACTCCAGAAGAGTAAAACGAAAATCAGCTTTTTAAAAAAGGGTCTGAGGACAAGACCACCGAAAACAGCCGCTGCCATAGAGTTGGACGAATGGCCAGAAAAGAAACCATATTTGCCACAACGCTCTGCCACAAAACGTGCAAAATCGGAAACGCCATCTGCTCTACAAGGCCTAGCGCGCATAAAACCATCCTTAAATACGTTGGTAATTTGATCAGTGAACGTTATCATTACTGCAATAACCAAAATCATCATGAGGAATGGTTTTAACCCATACTTTTTGAAAATAAGAAATAGTAAAATAGCATAGAGCGGAATAAAGGTTAGTTTGTTTGTGATGACCAGCCAAAGTGTATCCCAGGTCTCACTCCCTAAATTGTTAAGAAATAAAAATAATTCTTTATCTAGTTCTAGTAGTTGGTCTATCATTAGTCTTCGTAGCGTTGTACCTCCCTATCGTAAAACGCTGTGGCTTGTATTATATAATTTTCAGCTTCGGTTTCGAGCTCTTTTTGATCATGTTGATCAAACTCTTCGAACCACTCTACCTCATCGTTTTGTAAATTAAGAATGAATCTAGGAAACTCTGTATGGATGATAAAAATCGCATCAGGATAATCCGTATTGTCGCCTAAAATAAACTTTGGTAATTCCATGTTAGTTATTGTCTTTTTGCAAAATTAAACGCTTTGTGAGATAATTAAACCTTAAAAACAATAAAATTGCCGCAGAGGTAAGTCCTGCTATAAGACCAATCCAAATACCCAAACTACCGTAGGCGTCTTCCTTACCTAAGAAATAGCTAATTGGGAATCCAATCACCCAATAGGCAATAAATGTAATTAAGGTTGGAATCTTAACATCCTGTAAGCCACGTAAAGCACCCAAAACGATGACCTGTAAACTGTCACTAATTTGAAAGACAGCTGCTGCCAATAACAAGTTTGAAGCGATCTCGATTACCTCAGTGATATCGTTTAGTTCCGTAGCATCATCCAAGTTCACATAAAGATGTGGCAGGTATTGGTGGAAGACTACAAAGAATAGGGCAAATATTACAGCAAAGATGGTCCCTACAAAAAAGATGGACTCCGCTATACGTCGTAGGTTCACAAAATCCTTAAGTCCTTTTTGATTGCCTACTCGAATCATGGAAGCCACACTTAATCCCATAGCCACCATAAAGGTCATGGAGGCCAAGTTAAGTGCAATCTGATTAGCCGCTTGAGCGTTTTTGCCCAATATGCCTGAAAGCCAAATAGCAACCGTAAAAATGGCCACTTCAAAGAACATCTGCATGGCAGAAGGCAAACCAAGATTGATCAATTTCTTTATTGGCTGACTACTAAGTTTAAAGTATTTGATATTGGTAACATAGTTTCTGGACTTATCACGTTTGGCCAATAACCACCATAAAAAGAACAGCATGACTATGCGTGATACCAAGGTACCAACTGCTGCACCAACAATACCCAATTGCGGAAAGCCGAACTTACCAAAGATGAGAACATAGTTTATGATCACATTAAGCACATTAGCCAATAAGGTCGCATACATTGGGTATTTGGTAAGTGACATACCATCACTAAACTGTTTAAAAGCCTGAAACATAATTAAAGGCACCAATGAAAAAGCCACCAAATCCAAATATGGAATAGCAAGAGTAACCACTTCCTCTGGCTGATCCATAACAGTCATTAAAGGTTTGGCCAATAGAAGTAATAAAAACAATACAAAACCCAAAACAGAGCAGAGAAAAAAGCCATGCTTAAATACGGACTTCCCCTTACCAAAATTATTTTCTGCATCTGCTTCTGCTACTAATGGTGTTATGGCTGTAGAAAAGCCAATACCTAGCGACATGGCAATAAAAATAAAGCTATTGCCCAATGATACAGCAGCCAACTCTGCCGCACCGAGTTGCCCTACCATAACGTTATCTATAAAGCTAACAAAGGTGTGCCCAAGCATACCCAAAATAACTGGAGATGCTAGCCTAAGATTATATTTAAACTCTTTGGTATAGTTTCTCAAAACCATGGCGCAAAAGTAGTGGTTTTGAACTAGGAAACATGGTATTGATATGAGTTATTCGTAGACAGCAACAGCAATTTTAGAATCTGCGGTTCCATAGTACAAAAACCATTTTTCTTTAAAATATACAAGACCTTCAACAAAGCAAACTTCATTGACCTCTCCCACCTTTTCATAGTCCTTATCAGGATAGATAAAGTAACTCTCTGTTCTGTCTATTAACTTGTAAGGTTCGTTTTTATCGAATAAGGCTTGTCCCGCCGCATATGTAAAATCTGGTAAATTACTATCATTATTACTATTAGCATTACTGGCATTATAAATAAGCAAAATACCACTGTCTTTATAAAGTGCATAAGGTCCTGGTTCTACCAATCTACTATCAAAATAGCCTGGTCTTGGGTGTAGTACAGAAATTCGTCTTTGGTACTCCTCATTTTCAACCACCTCCCAATCTCTAAGGTCATTAGAATTGGCCATGAATATATTGGTATCACCAAAATACATCCAATACTTTCCGTTTATTTTTTTGGCTACTATTTTGTCGCCTTTGAGTTCACCCACAATGGCTCCGGCCTTAGACCATACATCTTTGTATGCGTCGGTTTTCATTACCAAACCGTGTTTGGTCCAAATCTTTAAATCTTTGGAAGAGGCTATGGAGAGTCTTGCCGTTTTACCATCGTAAGCCGTGTAGGTCATAAAATAGTTGCCATCCTCGCTTTCTACAATTCTTGGGTCTTCCACACCATCAAAATAACAGAAATAGCAATCTTCTGTATTATTCTGTTGGCTGGCGTCCTTTTTGTAATTCCACTCATAGACCTTCATGGCATCCTTGTCCGGGTAAAACACGGGTTCTGGCATTTTCGTAAAGTTAAGACCGTCTGTACTCACGGCCATACCAATTCTTGAGGTACCTAGTTTGTCTTGTGCTCTATACATTAAAAATACAGTATCATTTTTTACAACAGCAGTAGGATTAAGTACATTGCGCTCTTCCCAATTCACCGTATCTAAGCTAATTGGATCCTGAAACTGTAAAAATGCCGATGGCTTTAAAATTGGATTTAAACTATCTACTTTCTCAAAATAGGGAAAGGCCCAGTTATTGGTATCTTCTTCATCTAAGGTCTTTAATGTCTTTTCCGATTGACAGCCTAAACATAAAAGAATTATAAAACACTGCGCTACAAACCTATGCATTAGCTTAGAGATTAGTTGTTAATTGTAGCTAAGAAGGTACAAAAACAAAAGCAATTTTTCCTGCTTATACTAAGTTTATAAACGCTTTGGTACCCTATTTAATTAGTCATTAATTTTAAAGATAGGCTATTTAGCGGAGCCACTATTCCATAGAGATAGGCTCTAAACTTTCTAATGGGTTTTCCGTTTTTAAAGTATGGTGCTCCAGCGTTCAGGTCAATTGGTTTCCAACCCATGTCGTATTTGCTATTCTGCTTTAGGTCTATGGCTGTTGGTTCAAATGTAAATTGGTTAGTCGTAAAATGTAGTATGATGCCATACTTGGCATTAAAATATTGCTTGTCTAAATTGGTAGCATTGCCTTTTTCGCTAGTAAATTGTATGCTTTTGTTTTCAATAGTCTCAACAATAGTAATGTCGTAGTTTTCCATGTTGGCTACAAGCCAATCTAGCACTTTTGTGTAGGTGTTACTTTCAACATCTATTGCTATAAAGCGTGGTGATAGACCGTCTTCTGTAATTACAAATTGCTCTTGGCTAAAAACTAAGCTGCTTATTAGAACACACAAACATAGAAGTAACTGTTTCATTCTATCAAAGTTTGGACAAGTCATTTTTAGCAAGTTCAAACTCGGTCAGCATATCGTTTACAATGGTCGCTACTGGTTTAATGTCGTGAATCAATCCCGAGATTTGGCCTATTTCGAGTTCGCCATCATCCAAATCACCTTCAAACATACCACGCTTGGCTCGTGCTCTACCCAAAAGTTCTTTTAACTGCTCTAGTGTTGGTGCGGTTTTGTAGAGTTCTTGCACTTGGTTGTAAAACTTATTTTTTATTAAGCGTACTGGTGCCAATTCCTTTAAGGTGAGTTGTGTATCCCCTTCTTTCGCATCAACTACAACCTTTTTAAAATCGGGATGTGCAGAAGATTCCTCGCTTGCTACAAATCGGCTTCCAACCTGCACACCATCTGCACCTAAAACCATACAGGCGAGCATGGCTCTTCCTGTTGCAATACCACCAGCAGCAATTAATGGAATTTTGAGATGTTCCTTTACCATAGGAATCAAAGTTAAGGTAGTTGTTTCGTCACGCCCATTATGACCACCTGCTTCAAAGCCTTCAGCAACCACAGCATCTACACCAGCATCTTGAGCTTTTAAAGCAAACTTAACACTACTCACAACATGAACAACCTTAATACCTTTATCTTGTAACCATTTCGTCCAAGTTTTTGGATTTCCTGCAGAAGTAAAGACAATTTTTACGCCTTCCTCAACAATGATGTCCATAATCTCCTTAATATTGGGATATAGCATCGGTACATTAACACCAAAGGGTTTTTCTGTAGCATTTTTGCATTTCTGAATATGCTCTCGTAATACTTCTGGATACATAGATCCTGCACCAATAAGCCCAAGAATTCCTGCATTACTCGAAGCCGATGCTAAGCGCCATCCACTATTCCAGATCATTCCAGCTTGTATTATTGGGTGATCAATATTGAAAAGTTGGGTTATTCTGTTTTTCATAGGTATTTGCTTCATGTAAAATGAGATTGCCACGTCTCTCGATTATTATCGAAATCCTCGTAATGACATTTCATTTGGTCATAAAATTCGTCAATTCGAGTGAATTTCACGAATGTAAATGAGAGAAATTTTATCGAGAATTAGAATTAAAGTGCAAAGGGTTCTCGATACATCCCAAGAACAATTGGGACACTCGAACAGATGGCAATCTTCAATTTATTTTTCACATAAAATTGTCCTAGGTCGTCTTCCTAAAATTTTTATCGCTATCGCTTGATGAACTTGTAGGTTTTCGTAGTTCCTTCAGAATTAAGTTCTAAAATAAAGAGTCCTGGAGCCATAAACGAAACATCAACCGTATTAAAATTGTTGGCTACGTTTGTATTTAAAATTCGTTGTCCTAGTTGGTTGTAGATATTAAGTTCAGCACTAATATCATCCACTGGGAATTGAATATTTAATTCATCTCCAACTGGATTTGGATAAACTGAAAACTCTGGTATGAGATCTTCATCCACAGATAAGGCAATACTTCTTGCCAGGTCTAAATCCGGAATTCCGTAACCCAATAAATCATCTGGTGCAGTGTACTGAGACGCAGATTGCCTTACATAATCCATAACTTCGGTTGGTGAAGCATCTGGAATGGCTTGCCATAGAGATGCAATACCACCACAAAGTATAGGACTACTAAACGAAGTACCATTATTTTGTGTTATAGTATTATTTTGATCTACCACAAATGCAGCTCCTCCTCTAGCGACGACATCTGGCTTTTGGTAACCCACTTGTGCTGCACCACCTTGGCTACTAAAAGCAACATAATTACCATTTGCATCAACTGCACCAACAGAAAGCACGTCTGGCGAATCAGCAGGAGCACCAACCGTTTGCCATGTTGTTGCTCCAGCATTACCAGCACTAACCACCACTAAGATTCCTTTTTCAACTGCTATAGAAGCACCTTTAGATATAAAGGCCACTTGACCATTCATATCAGCAGGTGTGTAATCATAATTACTATTATCAAAGACGCGATAGCCTAATGAGGTATTTATTATATCAACACCGAGACTATCAGCACGTTCTGCGGCTTCTACCCAGTAACTTTCCTCAACAGGATTTTCGCTAGACACATCTTCAGTTAAGAACAAATAATACGATGCATCAGGAGCGGTACCCACAAATTGGTCTTGTATAAAACCTGCCATATCACTCAGCACACGTGTTCCATGCGAACTTGTGGTATTCGCATACACATCTGTATTTCTTGTTACAAAATCATAGCCATCTAGCAAATGACCATTATCACGTAAACGCTGAAAGGCACCCAAAGTATTTACATTTGGAAAACCAGAATCCATAACAGCGATAGTTATACCTTCACCTGTAAAGTCCTCTAGGTGAAGATTATCAGCATTAATCATTTCTACTTGATTCTGGGTACTACCATAAGTAAAAACTTCTTGCACTTCGACACTGTCGTATTTATCCTGTGCGTGGTAGTCACGAGATCCAGAATTGAGACTTTTGTCTGCAAAATCAATACTATCTACATAAGATAACGCATTAAGCGCATTAATATCTGCTTCTGTTCCTCTGACATGAACTGCATTAAACCATTTGGATTTAGCCATAACGGTTATTCCTGTCTGTGTTTTTAGATTGCTAATATAGACTTCGTTAACAGGTACATCACGCTCATCAATCGCAATACTGTACTGTTGTTTGCGGTCGATTGCTTTTTGGGTAAGAATAGTAATTGGATTTGCCAAAGATGAAGCAACATTTGCTTTGTCGGTCAAATAAACCCAAGCATCTTGTTGCGCTGTTGCAGTTATTGAAATTTGAAGCAATAAAAGCATGCATATATTTCTAAACATGGCTTTTCTTTTATTGCAAGTTAAGAAATTACGCCTGAACCGACTAATTCTTCCTCAATGTACCAAGCAACGAACTGACCTTCGGTTATGGCAGATTGTTTGTTTTTAAATTCTACATAAAGTCCATTATGCACCTTATGTAAGGTAGCCTCTTCCAAGGGTTGTCTGTATCTAATTCGTGCTTTAACCGCCATGGTTTCACCGTTGTTCAATGCTAAATCTTCTCTAATCCAATGTAATTCATCATTCGTGACAAAAAGAACATTTCTTAACAAACCTGGATGGTTTTTACCTTGGCCAGTGTAAATGACGTTTTCATCTACATCAGTTTCAATAACAAACAAGGGTTCTTTAGTTCCACCTACAGCTAGGCCTTTGCGTTGACCTTTAGTAAAATAGTGTGCACCTTGGTGCTTCCCAACTATTTTTCCATCAGATAAGCTATACGATGGTTTGGTTGAAAAGTAAGCCAATTCGTTCTCTTTGGTTTCAAACTGTGGAATTTTTTGCTGATATGCTGGAAATGATTCGTCCACTTCAACAATAACACCCTCTTTGGGTTTTAATTGCTGTTGTAAAAATTCAGGTAAACGTACCTTTCCTATGAAACAAAGACCTTGAGAATCTTTCTTTTCAGCCGTAATTAAGTCTTGGTTCTTAGCGATTTCCCTAACTTCTGGTTTTGTCAATTCACCAATCGGAAATAAAGCTTTTGCCAATTGCGTCTGTGATAATTGACAAAGAAAATACGATTGATCTTTATTACCATCCACTCCAGATAGTAATTGGTATATGGTTTCGCCATCCTTATTAATAGAACCCTTTCGGCAATAATGACCGGTAGCAACATAATCGGCTCCGAGTTCCATAGCAATGTCCATAAAGACATCGAACTTAATTTCACGGTTACATAATACATCTGGATTAGGTGTACGTCCTTTCTCGTACTCGCTAAACATATAATCTACAATCCGTTCTTTGTATTGGACGCTTAAATCTACAGTTTGAAAAGGAATACCCAATTTATCGGCAACCAGCATGGCATCGTTACTATCTTCTAACCAAGGGCATTCGTCTGATATTGTCACAGAGTCATCATGCCAGTTTTTCATAAATAATCCAATAACCTCATAACCTTGCTCCTTTAATAAATAGGCCGCAACACTAGAGTCAACACCACCAGAAAGTCCAACAATAACGCGTTTCATGTCTACTTTGTCTCAAAAACCGAAGCAAAATTACAAATAAAAAAAGCATTTTATATCAGCATACTAAACCGAAATTAAATACACTTTAAAAGACAGTAATTATCAAAAAAAGTAGTACTACAAAGGCTTCCAATCTTGATTAAAGCGCAGTGCTAGTAGTTTCTCGTAAAGTAATTGTAAACCAAGTGTGCCGCGCATGCCATAATCTTGAATGAACTTAAAAGAACCATCAGAAAAATAGACTTTTAGCACTGAGGTTTGGTCGTCCGTCCATCCAACCTTATAACTATTTTCGAGTTCTTTGATATTAACTTCATTCATCAATTTTACAATAGCTTCGAAATCTGAAGGATTAAGGACAGTTTCAAAAACACCCTCCTCCTTATCTTCGTTTTGAGGAGTGTTTTTAAAATTGTAATATTTAGCGTGAAATTTGGATTTTTCACGAGGAAATAAGATTAAATCAAAAACTGGGCAAGTACCAAAACAGCCGGTAGTCCCAAATTCAATTTTTTCAATCTGGTAATCTGCTGTTCGTTCCACATATTCAATAAAACTACCGCTTTTAAAAACCATAGTTGATTTAATGAATTCCTTTCCTCCAAAAACTGAATTTTTCCGATATATTTCTACTAAGGATAAATCATTTTTTTGAAGCAATTTTGTGTAGATTGGAAATTGTTCAATGCTGTGGGACGGTACTAAGGATAAGACTTTATAATTGTTAGCCCCTTGGTCTAAAATTGCCAAGGCATTGAAGGAAAAATTAGATGTTCCTGTTATTACCAAATCATTTAACCCATTGCCATCAAAATCTGCCTTAATGTAGTCAGTTTTTGGTATTAAAGAATCTAATTGTTGTTTTAAAGTTGAATTTGCAAGTTCTACTTTTTTGTACTCATGTGGTGGAATACAGATAAATCCAATTAACGAGGAGTCCACGGTTTTTACAAAATCTTGTAGTTCCTTTAAATTTGATATGCTATCAATTTTTGTGATTTGACTTGATTTTAGGTTCACATTCTTCTTTGCGCAAGACAAACACAAAAAAATTATACAAAAAGCTTTTAGGAAATTTTTCATTATTAATCCTTATCATAGACCACTTTATTTATAGTATGATCTATTTCTTTGGAAAGTACACCATCTTTATAATATTTCCAAACACCAACCTTTTGGTCTTTTTGAAACATCCCTTCAGAAGCCCTATTGCCCTTACCGTCGTAATTTATTGTTTGTCCATGGCGCTCACCATTTAGATATTCTACGGTCCTGATATATTGCTTGGCTTTAGTATACCATTGCGCTTCCCCATTTAGTTTTCCATTCTTGTAATACGTGTCTTCTGCAATGTTGCCATTTTCATAATAAACCAATCGTTTCCCATCTAGCAAACCTTTGTCATTGTAATGCTCTTCGATCATAATTGCATCAGAATTATTATGATAATAAATCCATTTACCAATAAAATTCTTTCTGATCATTTTACCATGACTTACAATCTTTTTTGCAGAAGTGTAAAATGTTACCTTGGCAATATCGTCGCTTTCATTGAATTCTTTTGTTGCACTAAGCACACTTTTACCATCTTTGAGTTTATAAAACTTAAAAGTACCTACTTCCTTACCGTTTATAAAATTACCTTCATACCGTTTCTGATCTGTCCCATCATAGTTTTTAGTCCAGTATCCGTGGCGTTCACCGTTTTTATCGTACTGATTGACGGATTGTTGTCCTAAACAAGTTGTTAAAGTTATTGTAAAAATTAACGTGAATATTATTGTTTGTTTAATCATTTTATATTTTTGTTAAACAAATGTAACAAACGTTTGTGCAATGTTGAACAAATTTAAAAACTTAAAAAAATGAAATTTATTTCAAAAACAATCAAATTAATACCAGTATTATTTTTGGTATTTGGTCTTACTGCATGCAGTGACGACGACGACAATAACGGTAACGGTGTACAGGCTACTACAGTAGTTGATGTTGCTTTAGAAAACAACTTAACCTCTTTAGCTGCTGCTTTAGAAGCAACAGGATTAGTAAGTACTTTACAAGGAACTGGACCATTTACAGTATTTGCTCCATCTAATGACGCATTTACAGCATTCTTAACCGAAGAAGGCATTGATTTAGATAATTTAACAACGGAACAAGAAGCAGTTGTAACTAATATTTTATTAAACCATGTCATCATCGGTGATAATTTATTATCTACTGATTTAGTTGCCGCAGGATCTGGATATACGAATACAGGTGCGACTGGACCAAATGGAGAAAACTTAAGCTTATATTTTTCAACAACAAATGGAGTAGTTATAAATGGCGACTCAGAAGTAACAGACGCTGATAATACGGCTACAAACGGAGTAATACACATTGTTGATGACGTAATTGAATTACCAACCATAGGGACATTTGCAACGTCAAATCCGGCTCTATCTATTTTGGTAGATGCGTTAATCTATGCTGATGATGAAGGAACACCAACCGTACCATATGTGGATACTGTTTTTGACGAAGAAGGTGCACCTTTAACTGTATTTGCTCCAACTAATGATGCATTTGTAAATGTACTAGCAGAATTGAACTTAACTGGCTTCGGTGAAGGTCAAGGCGAATTAAATGCAGCAACAACTGATGCTGTATTATTAGCACATATAGTAAGCGGAAATGTACAATCTTCAGGTTTACCAAACGGTACTGTTTCAACAATTGGTGGAACAGACTTAATAGTAGACAACAGTGCGTTTACATTAACAGACCCTAATGACAGAGTAACTAATATCGTAACAACATTAGTAAACATACAAGGGATTAATGGTGTAGTACACGTTGTTGATAGAGTGATATTACCAAGTCTATAATTAAGGAAAGTCGAGGCTGATTACCTCATTTTTATATTGATTGATTTAGTTAGTAGTGAAACCCGGACAAAAGTCCGGGTTTGCTTTTTTTAAAAGATACGCTCTACTAACTATCTCTTATGTTCTGGACTATCAAAACCAGCTCTGCAACCTGCCTGCCATTCATCTGGTAAGTTCCCATAAGCAGGTACACCACCATTATATTTGAGCATTCTCGCTAAATGCAAACAATTCCAAACTAAAAATGTGGTATTTCTATTTGTAAAATAATTTTCTGGACCCCTGATCCTTCATCACTATTTGATGGCCCTGGGTTAGCTTCTCCTATCCAACTACCGTCTGGCTGTGGTGGAATTGTATAACCAATATTTTATAAGAAAAATAATATGTTCATAGCACAATTTTTATCACCATGTTCATTGCCAGTAATTAACGTCGCTCCAACATTATCACAATCCCTATATTATCCCTTTTTGTTGAACTGGTGTGTATAACCATACATGCGTTCTAAGGTCCTATTGCAAACCGATGACTTTTCTCCCATCCATATCGAAATGTAAAGGATAGGACTTTTAAATCGTCATAGTTAGCTGGTGGTTCATAGCAATGATTTTCAATCCTTTTCTAAGTTGTATACGCGTTTATAATATAAGCTTGATGTGTCTGTTTTCTTATATAAAGCCTATTCATACGACTAAAAAAACCTCAACATTTCTGTTGAGGTCGTTTATAAAATAATTAATTATACTATTTTTTCTTTTTACGCTGTTGTATTTGCTTCTGTTGCTCCGCTTGCTCCATCATTTCTTTCATCTTTCTTTGGAATCTGTTTTCCTTCTTAGGCTTGCTCTTACTTACCTCTATTTTAGCAAGTACTTTATCTTCATCTATAATGTAGTTCTTTATTACCAACATTATACCGATACTAATTAAGTTAGAAATAAAATAATATAAACTTAGTCCTGAGGCGTAATTGTTGAAGAACACTAACATTAACAAAGGTGAGAAATAAATCATATACTTCATCATTTTACCCATGTCTGGCATTCCCTCTTGTTGAGGGGCCTGAGTTGCCATTTGTTGGCCAGTAGTCATTTTCATATAAAAGAAAATCGCTATTGCCGCCAAAATTGGGAATAAGCTTACATGATCACCGTAAAATGGTATATTAAATGGTAAGTCGAAAATAGAGTCATAAGAACTTAAATCGTCTGCCCACAAAAAGCTTTTTTGTCTCAAATCAAAGGCAGTTGGAAAAAACATAAATAAGGCATAAAATACTGGTATTTGCATTAAACCAGGCAAACAACCACTTAGTGGACTTGCACCAGCTTTACTTTGTAAAGCCATCGTTTCTTGCTGTGCCTTTAATTTATTGTCCTTATACTTTTGTCTTATGGCATCGAGTTCTGGTTTTAATATTTTCATTTTAGCCTGAGAGAGGAATTGCTTATACTGCACGAAAGACAATAATATTTTAACCAAAATGGTCATAACAATAATGGCGATACCGTAGGGTAAGAAACCACTTAACCAACCAAATAATGGTATAAATAATGCCTTGTTTATCCAGCCAAAAATTCCCCAACCAAAAGGTATACTATCTTCAAGATTCTTACCGTAGGTTTTTAAAACCTTACTGTCTGTTGGCCCATAGTAAAGGCCAAAACTCTCATTAAGTTCGCCACCTTTGAATGCCAAAGGCATTTTTGCCGTATATTTTTTTGTAAAAAGTGTATCAACTTCTTCATCCTCCACCAAGTCAGTAGAAGTTATAGCTACATCATTAAATGTACCCTCTCCAGCTACTAGTATGGTACTGAAAAAGTGCTGTCTGTAGGATAACCAAGATAAATCATTAACAGTTTCATCATCATCTCCCATCTGGGATAACTTATCAACCTTATCACCATCATACATGTAAGTTAAACGTGTATACCTGTTCTCGTAACTAATACTTTTAGCATGGCGAATATTTTTTTGTCTCCAATCTAGATTAATAGGCTGGGAAGTATTGAAGACGCCACTTAAACCTTGTGATCGAATGGAGAAATCAATCATGTAGTCATCGGGTTTCAGCTCGTAACGATACTCGAGAAACGCACTTTCTGAAACCTTAAGTTTCATAGATACAATTGTATTCTCACCACTTTTTGTTACAAATGGTTGAAAGGGCAGATCCTGAGTATTAAAAATTCGATTATCTGAAGTACCAAAAGTAATATTAAAGTTACTGTTATTGTCCTTAACCAAATAAATTGGTACAGAATCATAGTCTACAAAATTTTTCAGCTCTACCTCGGCCAAATGACCGCCAGTATTATTGAAAGTAAGTTTAAAAACATCGGTTTCAACCTTTGTTTTCTCTAGATTAGTTGATTGGGTTAATGCATATGAGAATGCGCCTAATTTATTATGTAATGCTACGCGTTGTGTAGAATCTAAATTTTGAGTGTTTGTGTAATCTTCAGCTGTCGTAACGATTGCTTCGTTCTGCTTACTACTTGATTTAGGCTCGGCTTCTACCTGCTCCTGCTCCGCTTTCTTTTGTGCTTCAATTTCCTCTGGAGTAGGTTGATTCTGATACATGATGTATAAGAGAATTCCAAAAATTAAGATGAATCCTATTATTGAATTAATATCTAACTTCTTTTCTTCCATATTTTAATCCGCTATTTACGGTAATCTTGATTAGTTGTAAGGCTTGTCCCAAAAAGCTATCCAAATTTCACTTTACGTCAAAGTGGCAGATACTATTTTTTCTTATTATGTTGTAATGCAGCGTTCACAAATGCAACAAACAAAGGATGTGGATTAGCAACCGTACTTTTATATTCAGGATGGTACTGAACACCAACAAACCATGGATGTGCTGGTATTTCAACTATTTCTACCAATCCAGTTTCAGGGTTAAAACCTGTAGCCTTCATACCAGCCTTTTCGATTTGTTCCTTATAATCGTTATTAAATTCAAAACGATGCCTGTGCCTTTCTTTTATGTTTTCTTTCTTATAAACCTTATACGCAATACTGTCCTTAACGATATTACAGTCCCAAGCACCCAAACGCATTGTACCGCCTTTATTAACCACATTTTTTTGGGATTCCATAAGGGATATTACAGGATGCATTGCATTTTCGTCCATTTCAACAGAATTGGCATTTTTGATCCCTACCACATTTCTGGCAAATTCAATTACAGCCATTTGCATACCTAAACAAATGCCTAAAAAAGGTATGTCATTTTCCCTTACAAAATGAACTGCTTCAATCTTCCCTTCTAGTCCACGTTCGCCAAAACCAGGAGCCACAAGAACACCATCCAAGTGTTGCAACTTGAATTCTATATTCCCTGGTGTTAGATATTCTGAATGTATCGGTTCTACATTAACGTTTACCTCATTTTCTGCTCCAGCATGAATAAAAGCTTCGAGTATAGACTTATAAGAATCTTGAAGTTCTACATACTTCCCAATTAGTCCTATAGTGACAGTACTTTTAGGGTTTTTGTGCCGTTTTAGAAATTCGTTCCACTGATCTAAATCTGGTGTGACGCTCTTCAATTTTAATTTTTCAAGGACTACCTTATCTAAGCCTTCCTCAAGCATTAAATTTGGAACATCATAAATGGTTGAGGCATCTATAGATTGTATAACCGCTTCTTGCCTCACATTACAAAACCGCGCTAATTTTGCTTTTATGCTTTCACTCAATTCATGTTCTGTACGACAAACTAAAATATCTGCGTGGACACCACTCTCCATAAGTGTTTTCACACTATGTTGCGTGGGCTTTGTTTTTAACTCTCCTGCAGCAGAAAGATATGGAATAAGTGTAAGATGAATTACCAACGCATTATTCTCCCCAAGCTCCCATTGTAACTGACGCACAGCCTCAATGTATGGAAGTGATTCTATATCACCAACTGTTCCGCCAATCTCAGTAATAACAATATCATAGTCCCCAGAATTACCTAAAATTTGGATACGGCCCTTTATTTCATCTGTAATATGTGGAATGACTTGAACCGTTTTACCAAGAAACTCACCTCGTCTTTCTTTATCAATTACACTTTGGTATATTCTTCCTGTGGTTACATTATTGGCCTGAGAAGTGGGCACGTTTAAAAAGCGTTCGTAGTGACCAAGATCAAGATCCGTTTCTGCACCGTCGTCAGTAACATAACATTCACCATGTTCGTATGGATTTAGTGTTCCTGGATCTATATTAATGTAAGGATCTAACTTTTGGATGGTTGTTCTATAACCTTGTGCTTGCAGGAGTTTAGCCAGTGAAGCTGCGATAATGCCCTTTCCTAAAGAAGAAGACACACCTCCTGTTACAAAAATATACTTAGGGTTTTCGGTCATGTTGCGCTGTTAAACGCAGGCAAATTTACAAAATAAAACGAGTATTTGCCGATTTGTTGAAGGTTTGTTTATATGTTTTGTTTAACCAAAATTCAGCGTGGAAATTCACGTTTTACTTTCTTTATCAAATCTTCCAAGCCATTAATTTTTATCTCGTGCATTTGTTGCATCATCATACCAAGTTTTCCTTCTGGAAAACCTTTTTGGAGGAACCAAGTATAATAGTATTCTGGGATGTCAATTAAAAACTCACCTTTATATTTACCGAATGGCATTTTGTAATGTGCCAACTCAATAAGCGACTCTTTACTGCCTTTCATATTCAAAAGGATTTAAATTCTTTGAGTTTTTCGAGCTCAACTTGTATAAAAGTTTGCCATTGGTGTTGCACCTCTGTATTTATGGAATGTACACTTTGTGCGTCATATCTTTTTTGGGTTTCGTTGAGTTCGCTATTAATAGCATTATGGAGTGTTTTTAATTGTTTTTTTATATTCTGATTTACCCTAAGCTTTGTCAGCCTTTGTCTGAATATGCGTGCATATAATTCGGTTATATCAAAATGCAATTGTTCATGCCCAAGAATATACTGATTGGCTTTTTTTTTATTGCACCAAGATTTATTAGGGTAAAAATGTGCCTCAACAGTTGTATCATAATCCACAATTTTCGAACCAGATGTTGAAATTGAAAATCCAAATGTTATTCCCGAAGCTGTTAGGGCTATAGCATCTGAACTAGGATTAATCGGTCCCTTAAAATCTGCCCAAGTAAGTTTGTGCGACTCATTCCATGTGATGGTCTCCTCGTCAGGGTTTTGACCCAATAGGAAAAACAGGAAACAAAGTATAAAATGCTTTAGTTGCATGTACTACCAATTAAAGGTGATATCTCTAATGATATCAGGATGTAAACTGTAGTGAACAGGACAGGTATTTGCCGTGTGCTCAAGAATTTTTCTTGTTTTTTTATCAGAATCAAATGAAAAATTTATGGCAATTTCAATTTTAGAAATCCGTCTTGGATTGCTCGCCATGGTTTTTGTCACCTCAGCTGTCGTTCCGGACATATCTACACCCATGTCTCTTGCTTTAATACCCATAACCGTTAACATACAGCTTGCCAATCCTGTTGCAACCGTATCTGTTGGTGAAAACGCTTCTCCTTTACCGTTATTGTCTAAAGGAGCGTCCGTAAGGAATGTATCATTGGATTTTATATGTGTGCTCTTGGTCCTTAAATCGCCAAGATAAATAACTTTTGATGTCATTAATCTACTTCTACAATTCTTAAATCTTGATACCTAACAATATATAATGCTTCATTAACATAACCACTAAACATTGCTTTCTTATACCTAAACTTATTTTCGATATACTCCGTCTCAATATCATCTGCTGATGCTTCATACAAATCCTTTCCTGAAGCTAAACGCAATAAAAGGTCAAGTGTCACATCAAACCCTCTTGAGGCATACTTACTCGGTGAGACACCATAAAGTTTTCTATAAGTTTTTACAAAGTAGGAATTACTTTGATCTTCAAAATTCTTGTTTACCGATGGGTAATGAAAATTAAGATTTGACAGGTGATAGTTGTCTATATTCTTACCCTCAAAAGCACTATTTTTATCTAATGTTACAAGGACAATTTGTTCATTTTCATTATTTAATCCGTTAAGCAGGCTTATAACACTAGAGGCGAGAGCATTACTTTCTGTCTCTAAGAAGACAATTGATCTGCCTTTTGGAAATACATTTTCTAAATCTGTAGGGTTTATGTAAAATCCGTCTTTACCTGTTTTACTGTTTTTACGTGAATAAATAAGTTTTGCTGTTGGAAATTCGCTTTTGAGCATTTCACTCCTTGTCGATTTTGATAAATCTGATATGATCACAACTTGACGTTTCAAACTATCTGCTTTGATAAAGTCAATCATTGCTTGTTGCAAAAGTTTGTCATCTGGTATGGTTTGAAACACGTTAGAATATATCTCCTTAGGTTTGGTCATCGCCGCGATAACAGGCACACCATCACGTCTCAATGTTGTGGCAACTCTATCAAAACAATCAGCATTCATCGGTCCAATAACAGCATCATAATCTTCGAAACTATTTTCTTCTAATAATTCTCTGGTTTTGGAAATTTGATATTGTGTATCCAGCACTTTTAAATCGGTAGAAATACCTAGTTGCTTCGCAGAATCCATAGCAATAAGGACGCCTGCATGGAAATCCAAAACGACAGACATAAGCCTACTGTTTTTTATCATTTCCTTAGTCTCTGATACAGAGTCTGTATCTACCCTATTTAAACGGTACGGCAACATTAAGGCAATTTTCTTGGTCTTGAAATTGGACAGTCTAGAGTACAAGGCTGTAGTCTCAACCTCAGTTAGCTCAGCTTCAGCATTGAGTTTAGCTGGTAATTTTAATACCATACCTGCCTTTAGCCCCATTTCCTTTAATCCTGGGTTCAATTCTTCAAGTTCCTCTTGAGTTAACCCTGTCTTGATTTTAAGCCTGTAAAAACCCTCTTGCGGAAGTACTTCGTAATAGTTGAAGGCTTCCTCAATTACCTTTTCTTCATTATTGGCGATATTAGGGACATTAAGTTCGTCACCTGGTTGCAACACGTCCTTCATATTGGGATTTAGAGCTTCTAACTCATCAACAGTAATACCAAATTTATATGCAATACGCCATTTGCCTTCCTTAGGTTGAACAACGTATTTTTTAACCGTATTACGAAACGTTTTTTTATAAATAACTGTTTTGAATTTTGGAATTCTAAGCTTATCTCCTTTTTTTAAGTTTTCTGAGTATAAAAATCTATTGGCTTTTTTTATTTCTTCTATAGATACATTGTATTTTTTTGAAATACTGTATAATGTCTCCTTGCGTTTAACCTTATGACTTTTATACCCTATGAGATCGCGTGATTCTTCTTTTTGAGGTTCGTTTTTAACCTTAGAGTCCGGGATTATTATAATGGTGTCTGGTTTTAAGCGTGACTTAATATCTGGGTTAAGTGCATAAATATCAAATGGTGTTACTAAGTACTGCTTTGCAATACTTTCAATCGTTTCACCTTTCAATACTTTGTGAGTCTTATAATTTTGACCAAAAAGACTAATTGTAAAAACAAACAATAAGAGGGATAAAATTTTCTTCATATTATACTCGTGACTATATGATATTAGAGACATATTTAGACCTAAGGTCACAATCTATTCCCATTCTATAGTAGCAGGTGGTTTTGAGCTAATATCATAAACAACTCTATTTACACCTTTCACTTTATTAATAATTTCATTCGAAGTCTTCTGCAAAAATTCATAAGGTAGATTAACCCAATCTGCAGTCATCCCATCTGTGCTTTCTACTGCACGCAACGCTACACATTTTTCGTAAGTACGCTCATCTCCCATTACACCTACACTATTTACAGGCAATAACATTGCGCCTGCTTGCCAGACCTTATCATATAAATTCCAAGAACGTAGGTTATTAATGAAAATTGCATCTACCTCTTGTAATATACGCACTTTCTCTGGTGTTAGATCTCCAAGAATACGAATTGCCAATCCAGGTCCAGGAAATGGATGCCTTCCTAGCAAGTGGGAATCCATATTCATTGAGGTACCAACCCGCCTAACCTCATCTTTAAATAAGGCTTTTAAAGGCTCAACCACTTTAAGCTTCATAAAGTCTGGTAAACCACCAACATTATGATGGCTTTTTATAGTTGCACTTGGTCCACCGGTAGCGGAAACACTCTCAATTACATCTGGATATATGGTCCCTTGTGCAAGCCATTTAACATTTTTTATAAGATGTGCTTCATCATCAAAAACTTCAATAAAGACACGACCAATTATCTTTCGTTTTTCTTCTGGGTCGCTCTTTCCTGCTAAAGCATCCAAAAAGCGTGCCGAAGCATCTACACCTTTTACATTAAGACCCATATCTGCATATTGATGTAATACATCTTCAAACTCATTTTTGCGCAATAAACCGTTATTCACAAAAATGCAATACAAATTTTTACCAATCGCTCTATGTAATAACATAGCCGCAACAGAAGAATCAACACCACCTGATAAACCTAGTACAACCTTATCATCACCCAATTTATTTTTGAGATCCTCCACCGTTTCCTCAACAAAGGCACTTGGCGTCCAGTCTTGTTTTACTTTTGCTATTTTAACCAAGAAGTTATGCAGTAATTGGTGCCCATCTGTGGTATGGTATACTTCTGGGTGAAATTGTATGGCATAAATATCTTCACCTTCAATTTTATAGGCAGCGTTTTGTACATCATGTGTACTAGCAAGTAAAACACCATTTTCTGGTAATTTTTTTATAGTATCACTATGGCTCATCCACACCTGGCTATCTTCATGGATATTTTCAAAAAAATCTTCACCTTCCTTAATATAGGCTAGTTTTGCCCTACCGTATTCTCTTGTGTTTGATTCTGCCACTTCACCACCAGAAAAATGTGCCAAATATTGTGCTCCGTAGCAAACAGCTAAAATTGGTTTTTTACCTCTTATAAGTGATAAATCTGGATGAAGCGCATCTTCTGACCTGACGGAAACGGGACTACCTGAAAGCACTACGGCATTATAGGAATCAATTTCAGTTGGAATTTTGTTAAAAGGGTGGATTTCGCAGTAGATGTTTAATTCTCTAACACGGCGCGCTATAAGCTGTGTATATTGCGAACCGAAATCTAAAATAAGGACTTTATTATGTTGCATGTGCAAAAGTAATAATTGCAAATCATATTAAAAGACGTGTTAATAAAATTTACCTCAAATTGTTAACACAATAAATTCACTCTTTAAAGGCTCTAAAGTTTTTACTAGGTTGGGAATAAGCCTCGAACCAAATTCAAGATATAATTCTGAAAAGTTCAAGTTGCGTTCCTGAAGACTTTGATTGGGGAACAATTGTTCTTGCAAATCCGTACAACGCTCAATTTGATCTTTTAATTTACGCTTTTGAGCTTTCAACAATCGCTTTTCTAGATGTTTTAAGCCTTTTGTTTGCTTCATTTCTTGAGCTTTTACTGCTCCTAAAAACGATTTATCGGTTTGTTGGGCAAGGTTGTGCAACGCCTCAAACTGTTTTTCTAAATGCTTTATTTGATCTGAAAAATCAATGTCAATATTTGAAATTGTTCGAACGCGTTTATTAATATAAGTATTTCGATCAAGAAATAAATCTAAGTCTGAAATATTAAGCCTATTTAATTTGTCAGCTTGTTTAGTCATTTTTATTAATACCGAATTTCTTAATAACAACAAGGGAAATACCACATTGTTAGCCTTAAAATTAGATTTTAATTGTAGCCAATAAATCATTTCGCCTCCTCCGCCTATGTAGCAAAGATTGGGTAATATCACTTCTTGATATAGTGGTCTCAAAATTACATTTGGAGAAAAACGCTCAGGAAATGTGTTAAGCTCATCTAGTAATTCGGTTTTGCTCCATTTTAGGTCTGTATTTATTACTGAATAAAATCCGTCTATTTCAATTATGCGTTCACGTACATTGCCTTTGATATAAAAAAGATTTATCTCTCTTGGGTTAACCTGTATTTTTAGATTGAGTTTTTCTAATTCAGAATTTGTATTTGAGACATTTTTAAAGGCCAAATTTTTCAGAATTTCAGCCTTCATTTGTGGAATATAAAGTCTTTTTAAATCCGAATGATCTGCATCAATTATTACAAGCCCGTATTCACTAAATAAGGCATTTGCTATGTATCTGGTTGCGTCTGCCAGATTATTGTGTTTAAGATATGCTTTTGAAAACCAACCACTTAGTTGTTCTGCGTGTTTTCCAGATCCAAATTCTGCCTTTATAACTTTAAAAACCTCGTCTAAGCCTTCTGTTTTAAATCGTCCAACAGCGCCTGATTGTTGACTGTTCCATTGTATCTTTTTCCCCTTAAAATTAAAATAATTAATTTCGGCAAAATCGTGGTCCTCTGAAGCCATCCAAAAAACAGGAACAAAGTTTTTGTTGGGATAAGCTTTTGATAATTCTTTACATAGATTAATTGTAGAAATAATCTTATATAGAAAATACAGTGGACCGGTAAATAAATTCAGCTGATGTCCTGTAGTTATAGTAAATGTGTCCTTATCTAACAAGGATGCTATGTTTTTTCTTGTTGCCTTTGAGGTATCTAAAGCACCGTATTGCTTATATAGAACATCAACCAAAACTTTTCTGTTATCTTGATTGTAATTGCCTTGTTTCTCCTTAATCTGATTCTTGAAGTTGTTGAGAGTTGGGAAGCGATTGTAAAACTGAGCCAATTCTGGTTTTTCTTCCACATAATCACAAATAAACTTAGAGAAATAGTTGGTTTCCCTAAAGGGTATGTAGTTAGTTGGCATACAATAAATAATTATGCCATAAATATAAGGCTCTTGGATTTTGCAACTGCTAATTTTTAGTTAATTCAAAATCACAAATCAAATATTCTAAATTACAGTATTTATATTTACTGGTTTTGATATAAATCCAACTAAATTATGCGCCAATTTATTTGCCAGTTACTCATTGCGCTGAGTTCTTTTTCTTTAATAAATTCACAATCCTTACAAACACCAACTGATTTTCTTGGCTATGAAATCGGAACTCAATTTAGCCGACATCATCAGGTTATTGATTATTTTAAACATGTGGCCAATGCCATTCCCTCTCAAGTAAAACTAGAACAATATGGAGAAACCAATGAAAGACGTCCTCTTTTTTTGGCATTTGTTTCTAGTGAACAAAATCTTAAAAATCTGAATGCTATTAGAGAAAACAACCTTAGGCAAGCGGATTTATTAAGGGGTACAGCAAACAAGAATGACGTAGCCATAGTTTGGTTGAGTTACAACGTTCATGGTAATGAGGCCTCAAGTTCAGAAGCCGCCATGCTCACACTATACAAATTGCTTACGGAGAAAAACCAATTATTGGAAAATACTATCGTGATAATTGATCCTTGTGTAAATCCAGATGGCAGGGACCGATATGTAAATTGGTATAATGAAACCGCAAGTAAACCATACGATATAGACAGACAAGCTAGTGAGCATAATGAACCATGGCCTGGAGGGCGTGCAAATCATTATCTTTTTGATTTAAATAGAGATTGGGTTTGGGCCACCCAAATTGAAACTCAAAATCGTTTAAAAGTATATAACAAATGGATGCCTCATATTCATGTCGATTTTCATGAACAAGGCATGAATGAACCTTATTATTTCGCTCCAGCAGCTGAACCTTATCACGAAATTATCACAGATTGGCAACGCGAGTTCCAAACTGAAATTGGAAAAAATCATGCAAAATATTTTGATGCTAATGGTTGGCTGTTTTTTACACGTGAACGCTTTGATTTACTCTATCCAAGCTATGGCGACACCTATCCAACTTTTATGGGAGCAATTGGAATGACTTATGAACAAGGAGGTCATGGCATGGCTGGCTTAGGTGTTTTGAATGATGAAGGACATGTTTTAACGTTAATTGAACGATTAACACACCATACCACTACAAGTTTATCTACCGTAGAAATTGCCTCCTTTAATGCAAATAAGCTTAATACAGAATTTTCGAAGTTTTTCAAAAATGAGGATTTGAAATACAAAAGCTACGTACTCAAAGGGGAATCTGATAAATTGGACAGACTCAAGACCTTATTGGATAAACACGAAATAACATATGAGCGCCCAATAGGTACGCGTGTTTCTGGTTATGATTATACCTTAGGAAGACAATCTAACATGTCGCTTTCTGACGAGGATTTAGTTGTCCATTCCGATCAACCAAAGGGTAAAATGGTAAAGGTCTTATTTGAACCAAATACTAAATTGGTTGATTCACTAACTTATGACATCACCGCTTGGTCATTACCATATGCTTATGGATTACAAGGGATAGCTACAACTACTAAAGTGAACAGTGAGATTATATCTGAAAATAAGGTAGACGTATCACTTGCGGAGGCTTATGGATATATTAGTAAGTGGAACTCTATGGAAGACGCAAAGTTCCTAGCTTCACTATTAAAAAACAATATTAAAGTAAGATTTACTGAAAAGCCTTTAAACACAAACGGAACAAATTTTGAACGTGGTTCATTAATTATTACCAAGGGTGACAATAAGCACTTAGAGAACTTCACAACTTTATTAAACGAGATAATGAAGAATCATGGTCAAGAACTTACACCTTTCTTCTCTGGGTTTTCACAAAACACACCAGATATTGGTTCGCCAGATATTAAACTAATCAATAAACAAAAAGTAGCTGTATTATCTGGTGATGGTACCTCTTCTTTGAATTATGGTGAAATTTGGAACTTTTTTGAAAATCAATTAGAGTATCCATTGACCTCTATTAATACGGATGATTTAGGACGTACAAATCTTGATAAATTCAATGTTCTTATTTTACCTAATGGCTATTATGGAAGGGTTTTGAATGAATCCAACTTTAGCAAAATTAATGACTGGGTAAAATCAGGTGGCACGTTAATTGCAATTGATGGTGCCTTGCGCAGCATGGCTGGAAAAGAAGGTTTTAGCCTAAAATACAAAGTTTCAGAAAGTTTGGGAGAGGACAATAACCTCATTCCATATGCAGATCGAGAGCGTCAATACACGAATAATATGATAACTGGAGCTATATTTAAGGCTAAGGTAGACAATACGCACCCTTTGGCATTTGGTTACAACAAACACTATTTTACATTAAAATTGAATAGCTCTACCTATGATTTGCTTGATGGTGGTTTCAATATTGCACACATAAGTGAACCAAAAGTATTTTCAGGATTTGCAGGTAAAAACACAATTGAAAAACTACGAAATACTTTAGTTTTTGGTGAAGAACGCAAAGGCAATGGAAGTATCATATACTTTGTAGATAATGTACTGTTCAGGAATTTCTGGGATAACGGTAAACTCTTTTTTGTAAATTCCATTTTCTTTGTAAACATAAATGCTTTTGAATTTTAAATATCAATCAAACCCAAAATATGAAAACTTTAAAATCCTTAATCTTTGTTTTTAGTTGTATTACATTTTTAACAGCTTGCCAGCAAAATGAAACGAAAGAATCAACTGAATTTAAAGTTGATTTTGAAAAATTTACTTTAGATAATGGACTTCAGGTTATATTGCATGTAGACAAATCAGATCCTGTAGTTGCTGTAGCACTCACTGCACATGTTGGCTCTGCTAGGGAGAAAGAAGGACGTACTGGGTTTGCGCATTTGTTTGAACATTTATTGTTTCTAGAATCAGAGAATTTAGGCAAAGGTGGTCTGGATCAAATGAGTGCAAGAATTGGTGGCTCTGGCGCAAATGGCTCAACGAGTAGAGATCGCACAAACTACTTTCAAACTGTTCCCAAAGATGCCTTGGAAAAAATGATTTGGGCTGAAGCTGATAAACTAGGTTTTTTCATCAATACAGTAACAGAACCTGTGTTAGCAAAAGAGAAACAAGTCGTAAAAAACGAAAAACGGCAACGCGTAGACAATCAACCTTATGGACATAACTCGTATGTGATAAATACTAATTTATATCCAGAGGGCCATCCATACAGTTGGGAAGTCATTGGTTCCTTGGAGGACCTTCAAAATGCTACTTTAAATGATGTCAAGGAATTTTACAATCGTTGGTATGTTCCAAATAATGTTACACTTACAATTGCTGGAGATTTGGATGTAGCACAAACCAAGAAATGGGTTAAAAAATATTTTGATGAAATACCTCGTGGTGAAGACATTCCAGAAATTGAAAAGCAACCTGTTATTCTAAAATCTTCAAAGCGACTGTTTTATGAAGATAACTTTGCAAGATTGCCACGATTATCCATGACATGGCCAGGCGTTCCCCAATATCACGAAGATTCATATGCTTTGAGCGTGTTGATTGAGTACTTATCTAAAGGCAAAAAAGCACCACTTAATAAAATATTGATTGATCAGGAGAAACTGACGGATAATGTAGGTTTCTATCAATACAATTCTGAAATAGCTGGACAAATAATGTTATCAGTTACCGCATTTAACCAAACCGATTTAAACGTAGTGGCTAATGCTATAAACGATGGTTTTAAAGACTTTGAATTAAACGGAATTTCTGAAACTGATCTTAATAAAATTAAAGCTGGCCAAGAAACCGATTTTTATAATGGATTATCTAGTGTGCTCGGTAAAGGCTTTCAACTCGCGCAATATGAGATTTTTGCAGGTGATCCAGCATTTATAAATCAAGACGTAAAAAACATCTTGGCTGTTACACCAGAGGATGTTATGAATGTTTATAATAAATATATCAAAGACAAAAACTATGTCGCAACAAGTTTTGTGCCTAAAGGTCAAATTGATCTGGTATTAGACAATTCAATACTAGCAAATGTCGTAGAGGAGAAGATAGTTCAAGGTGCCGAAGAGACATTTGACACCAGTGTTGCAGCTTCTTACGAAAAAACGCCAAGCAGTTTTGATCGTAGTATGGAACCGCCTTATGGAGAAAGTCCAGAATTAAATATTCCAGAAGTCTGGAAGGAGAATCTAGATTCAGGTATTAAGGTATTTGGAATTGAGAATTACGAAGTTCCTTTAGTACAGTTTGAATTGCAGATTGAAGGTGGTTTATTATTGGAAAATAAAGAAAAAATTGGTGTTTCAAATCTTTTAGCAAACATGCTTACTAAAGGTACTAAAAACAAAACACCTGAAGAACTAGAAAATGCCATTCAAAGTTTAGGTGCTAGTATAAATGCCTATGCTACAGATACTAATATTATCATTTCAGGCAACACACTTTCTAAGCATTTTGATGCAACTATGGCTTTGGTAAATGAAATTCTTTTAGAACCGCGTTGGGATGAGAATGAATTTGAGCTTCTTAAAGCAAGTACCAAGAGCAGTATTAAAAGACGTAAGGGTAATCCTAATAGTATTGCATCTAATGAATTTGCAAAACTGCTTTATGGTGGTAATAACATCCTGGCTAACAGTAATAGTGGTACCGAAGAATCGGTTGAATTAATTTCAATGATAGATCTTCAAGATTATTACAATAAAAACCTTACACCTCAATTAGTGCTAATGCACGTGGTGGGTGCCATTTCAAAATCTCAAGTAATGGCCTCATTACATACACTAAATAGTCAATGGGAATCAAAACAGGTTGACATACCAGAATTACCTCTGCCATTAATACCTGAGACTTCACAGGTGTATTTCTATGATATGCCTGGCGCAAAACAATCTGTTATCCGTTTTGGTTATCCATCTTTAAAGGCCACTGATAAAGATTTCTATGCTTCTACCGTTATGAATTATCGTTTAGGAGGAGGCGGATTTGCATCGCAACTTACACAACAACTGCGGGAAGGAAAAGGCTATACCTACGGTATTCGTTCTAGATTTTCAGGATCAAATTACACTGGTGAGTTTTCTATAAGCAGTGGCGTTAGGACAAATGTAACTTATGAATCTGCTAGTCTAGTTAAACAGATACTTGAAGACTACGGTAAAAACTACAAAGATGAAGATCTTGAGGTGACCAAGGGCTATACCATTAAGAGTACAGCGAGAGCATTTGAAACTTTAGGTGCTAAACTAAACATGCTAACCAATATTAGCAATTATGGATTACAAGATGATTATGCAAAACAGCGTGAGTCATTGGTAAAAAATATGACTGTAGACGATGTAAAGTCACTTATTGAAAAATACATAAAACCAAATCAAATGATTTATTTAATTGTTGGTGATGCAGCGACACAATTAGATAGATTAGAAGCACTCGGATTTGGCAAACCTATTTTGTTGAATTTGGAGAATTAAAGATTCTACTTGACTCTATTTATTTGATTTTATTAACTTTAAGTACTAATTAAAATCAATTAAAATGAAACTAGGTGCTTTTTCTGTTAGTCTTGCCGTGAAAAATTTAAAGGCTTCGAAATCCTTTTATGAAGACTTGGGATTTTCTGTTTTTGCTGGAGATTTAAAAAGTAATTATCTCATAATGAAAAAAGAATCAACACTGATTGGTTTATTTCAGGGTATGTTCGAAAATAATATCCTCACCTTTAATCCAGGTTGGGATCAAGATGCAAATACCCTAGACAATTTTGACGACGTCAGAGAAATTCAAAAACATTTAAAATCAAAAAATGTTACCTTCGCTAGCGAAATTGATGCGCCAGATTCTGGTCCAGCAAGTTTTGTGATACTAGATCCTGATGGAAATGCCATTCTAGTAGATCAGCATGTCTAATCATAAATAAGGAAGGCAACTTTTATTGGCTTTAGATCACTTAAAGAAAAAGCGGTCAAGTTTATGGAAGATTGCGAAACTGGTCACTTTTATTCATAGACTCCAATAAGTGAGAGACAATGGCTGGATTCCAGAGTCGTTTTGGGAGGCTTTAGGGCTGATGGTAAAATATTTGAAACGTAGTTTTAATTACGTAAATAGTTAACCATCCAAGTAGTAGGTAGTTTACAGTAACATGTTCCAAATAAACACACTTATAATTGTGTAGATTGAAAGCAATACTATCTTTGTTTGATTCTTTTTTTCTGAATTTCTCATAATTAGTGTATTACACCATTTATAATTAAGACCCTTCTTTTCAAAAAGGTCACATTTTAGTTTTTTTATAACTTAAATACCATCCTGTAGGCGTTATCTTTGTAAAAAGCAACGGAAAAGAATTAATGCCACAAACAACGGTCATCTCCTTTTTTAAATACAAAGGTATTCGCCACAAATGGGATGCCTTAGGTCGTATGGGAAGACCGCCCTTACTAAATGCTTCAATTGATGGTCTAACCTTTTGGAAATCTTTTGGTAGTGGCAGTGGCAATGGATTTTCTATCTGGCCAGATTTTTCGACTTTCGGACTACTTACTGTATTTAAATCAGAAGCTGATGCAACAAACTATTTGGAATCAAAAATAGTTCAAGAATATACCAATACTGCAAAAGCCTTTAGCCATATCTTAATGCATGGTGTGAAAGCACATGGTAAATGGAGCGATGAAGAACCATTTGTGAAATCTACTGAATATAATGCTAATAAACCTTTAGGTGTAATTACAAGGGCCACGATAAAACCAAAACTCACTCATAAGTTTTGGAAATACGTTCCATCTGTTTCAAAATCTATGGATGGTCATAAAGGTTTAATATTTTCAAAAGGTATTGGTGAATGGCCCATATTTATGCAGGCAACATTTTCATTGTGGAACAATGGAGATGATATGATGAGCTATGCATATAAAAATAAAAAGCATGCAGATATGGTAAAAAAAACACGTGAATTGGGTTGGTACTCAGAAGAACTTTTTGCACGTTTCCACCCATTTGAAATTAAAGGTGATTTAATTCATTTTAAAATCTAAACGACTTCTGCATAGAGATCAAAATCTTCAGCATCAATAATTTTAACTCTGGTAAATTCTCCTGTTTTCAAGTAAGTATTTGATGCATTAATTAAAACTTCGTTATCTACGTCTGGTGAATCAAATTCGGTACGTCCCACGAAATAATTGCCTTCTTTACGGTCAATAACTACTTTAAACTCCTGCCCTATTTTAGCTTGATTCAACTCCCAAGAAATTTGTGATTGTATTTCCATGATCTCATTAGCGCGTTGCATTTTCACGTCCTCAGGAACATCATCTTCTAAATTATAGGCATGGGTGTTTTCTTCGTGTGAATAGGTAAAACAACCCAAACGCTCAAAACGCATGGCTGCAACCCATTCTTTCAAGGTTTGGAAATCTTCTTCCGTCTCACCAGGATAACCCACTATTAAGGTAGTTCTAATCGCCATTTCTGGTACGGCAACTCTAAATTCCTTCAATAGTTTTGTAGTTTTCTCCTTGGTAGTACCTCTGCGCATACTCTTTAAAATAGCATCTGATATGTGCTGTAATGGAATATCAAGATAATTACAGATTTTTGGTTCTCTCTTCATAACCTCCAAAACATTCATAGGAAAACCTGTTGGAAATGCATAATGCAAGCGAATCCAATCAATCCCTTCAACCTTTACCAATTGCTCTAATAGTTCAGCCAAATTGCGTTTCTTATAAAGATCTAGTCCATAATAGGTCAAATCTTGAGCAATTAAAATAAGCTCCTTAACACCATTGGCAGCCAATTTCTCAGCCTCAGTAACCAACTTTTCAATTGGTGTACTTTTATGCTTACCTCGCATTAACGGAATGGCACAAAAGCTACATGGTCTATCACAACCTTCGGCTATTTTTAAATATGCATAATTTTTAGGAGTTGTGGTTAAGCGTTCACCTATTAACTCGTGTTTATAATCCGCTCCAAGAGCCTTAAGCAAACTTGGAAGTTCAGTTGTACCGAAATATTGATCTACGTTTGGTATTTCCTTTTGCAAATCTGGTTTATAGCGCTCACTGAGGCAACCAGTAACAAACACCTTGTCAACCTCTCCAGCTTCTTTCTTTTGCATAAACTCAAGAATCGTATTAATACTTTCCTCTTTAGCGTTATTGATAAAGCCGCAAGTGTTAATCACCACCACATTACCTTCTTGCTCGTGGACCACATCCTTACCGCTCGCTTTAAGTTGTCCCATTAACACTTCACTGTCGTAAACGTTTTTACTACAGCCAAGGGTTACAACATTGATTCTATTTTTCTTTAGCGTCTTTGTTCTCATCAGTTTATGAATCAGTTGGCAAAGATACAATGTAAATTAAACCTTTAGTATATTTAAAAGTCTTAATTCGAAAATCGAAATATGAAAAACATGAGATTAGTTCTAATCATTATGACCATCATAATCAGTTTGTCATGCTCATCAGATGACTCAAATACTGGAAATCCATCCGTAAACGAAGAACTATACTTTCCACCAACAGATTCTGAGGAGTGGGAAACCCTTACAGTTGAAAGTCTGGATTGGAATATTTCTGAAGAACAAGCACTTTATAATTTTCTTGAAGCTTCTGATACCAACGCTTTCTTAATATTGAAAGACGGTAAAATTGTGATAGAATGGTACATGAACAACTTCTCTCAAAATGATATTTGGTACTGGGCTTCAGCTGGTAAAACACTTACAGCATTGACACTTGGTATAGCTCAAGAAGAAGGATATTTAGATTTGGAAGATTCATCGTTAAATTACTTAGGAAGTGGTTGGTCTAGTCTAACAACGGAGCAGGAAATTAACATCAAAGTAATTCATCACTTAACCATGACAACAGGTTTAGACTTTACAGATTTCTTTAATCAGTTTTGTACTGACCCTGATTGTCTTTTTTATTTAAATGAACCCGGAGAATTCTGGTATTATCATAATGCTCCTTATACGTTACTGGATAATGTCATAACTGGAGCTGTTGCTATGGATTTTGAAGATTATTTTGCCGAAAAAATCAGAGACAAAATTGGCATGCGTGGATTTTGGTTGCAAAATGGCTACAATAATATTTACAGAAGTGATGCACGTAGTATGGCACGATTTGGATTATTGTGTTTGAATAATGGTACTTGGAATAATGAGGTAATACTTAATGATACGAACTATTTTCAAGCTATGGTTAACACTTCACAAAATTTGAACAAAGCCTATGGTTATTTATGGTGGCTCAACGGCAAAGAGTCTTACCGTTTGCCAGGTTCTACAGAAAATTTCACTGGTAAACTTATCCCTAATGCACCTAATGATTTAATCGCAGGACTAGGCGCCAATGACCAGAAATTATATGTGGTTCCAAGTCGAAATCTAGTTATTATAAGACTAGGAGACAATGGTGGAGAGGGACAACTTGGGCCCTCAGGTTACGACAACCTACTTTGGGAAAAGCTCAGTGCATTTATTGACTAATTGTAGTTTTCTGGAGCTTTTCTTGCTTTTGAAGCTTGTTCGTAAATATATGCCCATTCCAACAACAACTTTTCTTGAAGTCGTTTTCCAATAAAGGTAAGTCCTTTTGGTTTACCTTCTTCAGTGTAACCCATAGGAACCGTAATAGCAGGATATTCAGCCACTGCAGCAAAACCAGCATGATAGTTATTTATGGATAAAAACCCATCGAGATTGTGTTCTTCCATAGGGACATCAAAATATTGCTTTCCGTTGGTCTGCAAGGTATCGATTATTTTTTCTAGAAAAATAGCATCGCCTTCATCTTCAACAATACCCTTGAATAACTTTTGCCCATAAGGCATTGTATTAGCTGAATCCTTAAGGTTAAATGCCATCATATCTGCTACAGTTCTAAGTTCAATATCCGTATTGGCATAGTTCTCCATGTAGGCTGGTAAATCTTTTTTCATATCAAGATTTAAAAGACGTAAAAAGTTAGGAAGTCCAAGTTCTTCTTCCTCAATTTCTACAATTTCAGCACCCTGCGCTTTCAAAACTTCTAAAGCATTTACAAATAACGTATCTTCCATCAATCGTTTTGGAGCTCCAAATCGTTTTCCTTCAATACTACCCTCTGTTAAATTCTTAGTGTAAAATCCAGGTTCCCACATCATCATAAAAGATTTGCCATCCGCTTTATCTTCTCCAAAAATGGCATCTAATACAATAGCATTATCAATAACAGTGCGTGTAATTGGACCTGCTGTATCTAAAGTTGATGAGATGGGTACAATACCTGAACGACTTACCAATCCTATGGTTGGTTTTAATCCTACGGCTGAATTTTGACTCGCTGGTGATAGTATTGATCCTGAAGTCTCGCTTCCCAAGGTTACAGCCGCAAAATTGACCGATACCGAAACACCACTTCCCGAACTTGAACCTCCCGTATCAAAAATACGTCTACCATAAGGATTTAAGGTCTGTCCTCCTATTGCACTATATCCACTTGGGCAGTCTCCGCAGAAAAAGTATGCCCATTCACTCAAATTTGCCTTACCAAGAATTATGGCACCTTTATCTTTAAGTTTTTCAACAATAAAAGCATCTTCGGTTAGATTATCTTGCAACGCTACAGCTCCTGCCGTAGTTGCCATACCAGAAGCATTTATGTTATCTTTTAACAAGATAGGCATGCCGTAAATGGGATGAGCCTTTAGACTTTTTTCATTATCGAGTTGTTTGGCTTTTTCAATTGCTTTAGGGTTAACAGAAATAACTGAATTAAGCGAAAGCGGATTTTCTCTATTGTATTTTCTAATTCTATACAAATAAAACTTGGTCAGTTCTTCATAGTTAAATTTACCTTCATAAATATGCTTTTGAAGACTAGGAATATCTTGTTCTAATATGAGGGGCTTTAAACGATCATAATTTTCCTCTGAAAAATCTTCTAATTGAGGATTAATGCTTTCCCAGATTTCTTTTTTGGTAATAATCTTGGAATCCAAAACCTTAAACTCAGTGAAATCTTTAGTAGAAATAGCTTTTAGGTCTAAATCCTCTTCTTTAGATTCTGAATTGTCATTGACTTGAGACGCCTCGGTTTTAGATTGATCAGAATTTTTATCATTCTTACAAGAAGTAAAAGCAAATAGAAACAAAAAAAGTATGGTAATTCGCATAGTTGATTTTTTCATAAAAATTAGAATTAAAGGCCGTTTAGTGAAAAGTAAAAAAACTCAAAAGCCATGAGTAAATCAGGTTTCAATATTTATTTTCTTTGCCTACTTAAAAAAGGAATCTACAAATTCGAACTTATTAAAAACCTGTAAATCCTCTATTCCCTCTCCCACACCAATATATTTTACAGGAACTTTAAACTGATCACTAATACCTATAACAACACCGCCTTTTGCCGTGCCATCTAATTTAGTAACGGCTAATGAGGTAACTTCAGTTGCAGCGGTAAACTGCTTAGCTTGTTCAAACGCATTTTGACCAGTTGAACCATCAAGTACCAAAAGTACATCGTGAGGCGCTTCACCTACAACCTTTTGCATAACCCGTTTCACTTTTGTAAGTTCATTCATAAGATTAACCTTATTGTGTAGCCTACCAGCAGTATCAATAATTACCACATCTGCATCTTGGTTAACTGCACTTTGCAATGTATCAAAAGCTACCGAAGCAGGATCACTTCCCATTTGTTGTTTTACTATAGGAACCTCTACTCTATCTGCCCAAACTTGTAATTGATCTATAGCAGCAGCTCTAAAAGTATCTGCGGCACCAAGTACTACTTTAAGTCCTTGTTTTTTGAATTGGTACGCCAATTTACCAATGGTCGTAGTTTTACCAACACCATTTACACCAACGACCATAATAACAAAAGGTCTTTTATCTTGAGGTACCGAAAATTCCGTTGCCTCACCAACATTGGTTTCAGACAGCAATGATGCAATTTCTTCTCTAAGAATTTGATTTAATTCTGAAGTGCCTAAATATTTATCACGCGCTACACGCTCCTCAATGCGCTCGATTACCTTCAAAGTTGTATCAACACCTACATCACTCGTTACTAGCACTTCTTCAAGATTATCTAAAACATCATCATCTACTTTAGATTTACCTGCTACTGCCTTATTTAACTTAGTAAAGAATGATGTTTTGGATTTTTCAAGCCCTTTATCCAGTGTTTCCTTCTTTTCAGAAGAAAATATTTTTTTAAATAAACTCATTAAATATCAATTTGCTGATTAAATAGCAACAACCTTGCCTTTGTGGTATAAATGCAAAGTTGTCATGATGCGATCAAATATAGCCATAAAAAAACTGCTTTCAAACGAAAGCAGTTTTATGAATCTATATTTTAAAAACGAATTATTTCTTGTTCAAAAAGTCGTTGACTAGTTCTGGTGCCATAACCGATTCTACAAACATGTAAGCACCAGTCTTAGGTGATTTTACCATTTTTATAGCTTTTGTCAAACGCTTAGATCCTGTCTGTAAGGTTGCTACTGATTTCTTTGCCATGATTCAATTATTTTATCTCTTTGTGAACTGTCATACGCTTTAAAATTGGATTGAATTTTTTAATCTCCATTCTGTCTGGCGTATTCTTTTTATTTTTTGTTGTAATATATCTTGAAGTTCCTGGCATACCAGAAGCCTTGTGCTCCGTGCACTCTAAGATTACTTGTATTCTATTTCCTTTTTTTGCCATGGTTATTGACTTTAGCGTTTGCTATTATTTATAAAAACCTTTTGCCCTTGCTTCTTTAATTGCAGCAGAAATACCAATTTTGTTTATAGTTTTTAAAGCTGAAGTAGATACTTTGAGTGTTACCCATTTGTCTTCTTCAGGAATATAAAAACGCTTCTTAATCAAGTTTGCGTTAAACTTGCGTTTTGTTTTATTCATGGCGTGAGATACGTTGTTCCCAACCATTGCTTTCTTCCCGGTAAGTTCACAAACTCTTGACATTGTATTCTTTCTTTAGGTACGTTAATTTTTAACAGGGTGCAAATTTAGTAAATCTTTACGTTTCAACAAACATAAAGTGTTACTTTTTTGAAATTTCTTTGAGCAACATTTCAAAGGCTTTGTTGGTTGCCTTCATTATTACTTTCTCCCTATGATTACTAAAATTAAAAACCTTAGATATGACCTTGTCTTTAGTTGCAATAGCAATCCAAACTGTACCGACTTCAGCATGAGAATCACCTTTAGTTGGGCCAGCGTTTCCTGTCGTACTTAATCCATAATCTGTATTAAAAAGTTTCCGTACATTATTGGCCATAGCTTCAGCAACCTGACGGCTTACAACGGAATTCTGTTCTATTTCTTCTTCGGAAAGTTTTAAAACATTGATTTTAGCTTCGGTTGCATAGGTAACTAAACTACCCTTAAAGTATTGAGATGCGCCTGAATTAGCTGTGAAAGCTTGGGCAATTCTCCCTCCCGTACAACTTTCTGCAATGGACAGTGTTTCACCGACATCAGTTAATCGCGAGCCAATTATTTGCTCAATAGACATATCATCTTCAAAACCAACAAAAATATCCTCTACTAAGGGAATAAGTTTATCCACCTGTTTTTCCATTTCATATTCAACCAATTTTTCATCCATGGATTTAGCAGACAAACGTAATTTTACGCGTCCTAAACTTGGTAAATAGGCCAATTTTATAAAGTCTGGTAAACTATCCTCAAAATCTTCAATTCTGCCTGCTATAGCACTTTCTCCTAAGCCATAAGTTAGTAGTGTCTTATGCTTTATATATGGAAAACTATAGGTTTTTCTCAATAACGGAATGACCTCATTCTCTATCAATGCCTTCATCTCATAAGGTACTCCAGGAAGAGAAACAAATACCCTTCCATTTTTCTCCATCCACATGCCTGGTGCAGTGCCATATCTGTTCATTAGTACTTTGCATTTGGAAGGTACCAAAGCCTGATGCCTATTAATATCTGAAATTGGTGTTTTTATATATTTTGAGAATAAGTATTCTACATTTTGTAGGACGGCCTTATCCTCCACTAGAACATCATTAAAATATTCACATAAAGTGCGCTTAGTAATATCGTCTTTAGTTGGTCCTAGGCCTCCGGTAATAATAACAATATCGGCATTATCTTCTGCTTCTTTTAATGCTTTTAATATATGTTCCTTATCGTCTTGAACCGTGGTAATCTGGAAAATTGAAATACCAATTTTATTAAATTCTTTTGCAATAAATGCCGAATTGGTATCAATAGTCTGGCCTATGAGAATTTCGTCGCCAATTGTGATAATTTCTGCCGTCAAAAGTTGGTATTTTTAATGATTTTGACAAAGGTAATGCTATTAAAAGGTTAATTCATTAATTTTAAACATCCTTTAATAAAATTCTAAGCTAACTATGACTACTAAAACTATTTTCCAAACGCTTCTGTACTGTATACTATTTAGTTCCGTTTTTTATCAATGTAATGATAAAATGGAAAAAGCATCGACTGATACTCAGTTGATAGAGGAGAAAGTAAAACCAGAATACACTCTAACTAAGGACCAGACACACAATAAATTCAGTAGCACTATTGCACCAATACTTACAGTAAAATCCGGCGCTATCATTGAGGCTTTCACTGAAGATGCCAGTGATGAGCAGTTTAATCTAAATTCAACAATTGATGATCTTAAAAATCTCAATTTTGATCCAATTCACCCATTAACAGGACCTGTTTTTGTTGAAGGTGCAGCACCAGGCGATGTATTAAAGGTGACCTTACATGAAATTGAGATTGGAGATTGGGGCTGGAATGCCATATATCCTGGTTTTAGCTTTGTAGCTGACTCAATTAAAGGAGAATACCTGCGATTATATGACCTAAAGAATAATAAAACTAAGGTTAATTTTAACGATTCCATTCAACTAAAGCTAAATCCTTTCCCAGGGGTTATGGGTGTGGCTCCGGCAACCTCAGAGCTTCTTAGTACTATTCCGCCTAGAGCGAACGGCGGAAATATGGATGATCCAAATATGACAGTTGGCACCTCAGTATATTTCCCAGTATTTGTTGAAGGTGGTTTGTTTTCAATCGGTGATGGCCATGCTGTACAAGGTTTGGGCGAAGTATGTGGTACAGCCATAGAAGTGCCATTAAGAATCGTTTACGAGATCGAATTAATTAAAAACAAGTCCATAAAAGAGCCTCAATATGAAACGGATGATTATTATGCTACCACAGGCTATGGAACAACCATTGATATTGCTGCTAAAAAAGCGACCTTATATATGGTAGATTATCTAATGGAGGAGCATGGATTAAGCGAAAATGAGGCCTATGCCCTTTGTTCCCTTGCCGGAGACCTTAAAATAGCTGAAACGGTTGATTTGCCACATATGCTTGTTACCATGCATATGTCTAAAGATGTTTTGGGAATTAAATGATTATAAATTAAAATCAGATTTAATTTCTGCTGTTGCCTTTTCAACACCGTCTAAAACAGTCTGTAATTGTAAAGTAATATCCTTTTCCGATTGTTCAAATTTTCCCCAATCCTGAACTTCGAGCAATGCATGGTAGGCCTTTATACCAAAAAGTTCTAAGGTAGGTTTCATTTTATGAGCTGCCTGATAAGCTTCATAGTAATCATTTTCTGGTACGGCGATCCTTAAACGTTCTGCATCAACTGGTACTTCCTCAATGAAGGCTGCCGCTAAAGCCATAACGAAATCTTCGTCGTTATCTGCCATTTCTCTTACGCGATCTAATTTATAATGTTCTGCCATCTATTTAATTTTGATTGAAAACATTTCTTGGTCTTCAATATATCCTTTTAATTCATCATTTGCAAAAACCTTACCAACTCCTGCCGGAGTTCCGGTAAAAATAATATCTCCAATTTTCAACGTAAAATATTTTGATACATATTCTACAAGCTCATCAATTTTCCAAAGCATTAGTTCAGTATTACCAGTTTGAACAATTTCTCCATTTCGTTCTAAACTAAAAGAAATGTTATCTATATTGTCAAATTGATTTTTGGGCAGCCATTTACCAATAACTGCGGCGCCATCAAAAGCTTTGGCCTTCTCCCAAGGCAACCCTTTTGACTTTAATTGGCTTTGCAAATCTCTTGCAGTAAAGTCTATTCCAAGCCCAATTTCATCATAATATTTATGGGCAAACTTCTTATCAATATACTTTCCTACCTTTTTTATTTTCACCAAAACTTCTACTTCATGATGAATCTCATCAGAAAAATCTGGAATAAAAAAAGGCATTTTTTTCAATAAAATTGAAGTGTCGGGTTTTATAAAAACTACAGGATCTTTTGGCCTTTCATTTTCAAGTTCCTTAATATGTTCTGTGTAGTTACGGCCAATACAAATGAGCTTCATTCAGAAATGGATTTAATCTAACTTATTATTAAATTGTTTCAATTTTATAGCCGTTAATACCTTTTTTGTATATAAAGGAAAGTCTGCATTTAATAACCATCCAAAATAGCCGGGTTCTTGTTCCATAACATCAACTACCCGCTTACCTTTGTGTTTTCCAAAAGAAAAACATTCCTCTCCTTCCTTGTTGTATATCAAAAATCCTGCAAAATCTGCAAATTTTTTGCGCGAACTGAACTCAGCTAAAAACTTGGTGTCATTTTCTAGAGTCTCATATTTTGAAAGCTGAGCCTTTAAAACTTCAAAGGTCGCTCTAGTATCTGCTTCCGCACTATGCGCATCGTCTAAGTTTTTGTCGCAATAAAACCTGTATGCTGCACTCAATGTACGTTGTTCCATTTTATGGTAAATGGTCTGAACATCTACAGCAACTCGATTCTTCATATCAAAATCTACCTCGGCCCTGAGCATCTCTTCTGCCAACAAGGGAATATCAAATCGATTAGAATTGAATCCTCCGAGATCGGAGTCTTTTATAATATTGTGAACCTCCTTTGCTATTTCTTTGAACGTTGATGCATCTGCCACATCAGCGTCAGAAATTCCGTGTACCTTGGTTACCTCAGGGGGAATAGGAATTGTTGGGTTCACCAATTTAGTATAAGATTCTTCCTTGCCATTTGGATAAACTTTTAGGATTGAAATTTCTACAATTCTGTCCTTTGAAATATTAATTCCAGTAGTTTCTAAATCGAAAAAGCAAATGGGTTTATTAAGATTCAACTGCATGGGCCATATTTTTTTGCAAAGGTAGTCGAATTAAGGAAACTAGATGCCCATAAATGAAATTTGAGGATATTATTAAAATAGTCGAAATTCGTACTAAATTTTTTATTCATGAATACAAATCCTGCCTCTTCTATTCACTTTAACTGTGGGCTATCGATGAAAAATCGATTTATGCTCGCACCTTTAACCAATCAGCAAAGTAATGAAAACGGACAACTATCTGAAGACGAATTCAATTGGCTAACCCTGCGTGCAAAGGGCGGATTTGGCTTAACTATGACGTGCGCATCTCACGTTCAAGAGATTGGCAAAGGTTTTAGTGGGCAACTTGGTATTTTTTCAGACGAACATAAGGAGGGGCACTTAAGGCTGGCTTCTAAAATTCAGTCTTATAACAGTCTTGCCGTTGTACAATTACATCATGCTGGTATGCGATCACCATTTGAGGTGATAAAGACTAAAGCCGTTTGCCCATCTGACAATGAAAAACATAATGCTAGAGCACTAAGTATTGAAGAAGTTCGACAATTACGGGAGGATTTTATCAATGCGGCTGTAAGAGCTCAGGATTGTGGCTATGATGGTGTTGAAGTCCATGGTGCTCATGGTTATATTTTGACACAGTTCTTAAGTTCAAAAATTAATCAACGTGAAGATAAGTATGGAGGATCATTAGAAAATAGAGCACGATTACTCTTCGAAATTGTGAGAGGTATTCGTAAAAAATGTGGTCCGGAATTTTTATTGGGTGTTAGACTTTCACCCGAACGTTTTGGAATGTACTTGAGTGAAATGAAAGAAGTGAGTCAAACATTAATTAACGACTATAATATCGACTTTTTGGACCTCTCACTTTGGGATTGTTTTAAAACTCCTGAGGAATTTCCAGATAGCAAACTAAGTCTCCTTGAGCACGTGCTTCAACTAGACTATAAAAACGTAAAACTTACTGTAGCAGGAAATATTAGAACTGGCAAAGATGTACAAAAAGTACTCGATTCAGGTGTTGATTTTGCAACCATAGGTCGATCCGCAATATTGCATCATGATTTCCCAAAAAGAGTTATTAAAAACCCAAATTTTGAACCGATTAAAAATCCCGTAACAGAAGGCTATCTTCTAAATGAAGGTTTAAGTAAAACCTTTATTAACTATATGAGACGCTGGGAAGGTTTTGTTAACTAAAAAAGCACAGAGTTTATCTGCGCTTTTTACTTTAAATCTATTTGGTATAAATTTAAATTTCTCTATCCATGTCCCAAGCTTCAAGATAGTCTTTCACAGCTTTGACAAATTGACCTCCTAATGCCCCATTAACAACTCTATGGTCATATGAATGTGATAAAAACATTTTGTAACGGATACCTATAAAGTCTCCATCAGGCGTTTCAATAACTGCGGGCACCTTTCTTATTGCGCCAAGTGCTAAAATACCCACTTGCGGCTGGTTAATTATTGGAGTTCCCATTATGCTCCCAAATGTACCAACATTTGTAACTGTATAAGTTCCATCCTGTATTTCGTCTGGTTGTAGTGCACCTATTCTGGCTCTATTAGCTAAGTCATTAACTTTCTTAGCCATACCTAATAAATTCAACTGATCTGCATCTTTGATTACAGGTACAATTAAATTTCCATCAGGTAAGGCTGCTGCCATACCAAGATTAATGTGTTTTTTCTTAATGATATTTTCACCTTGAACAGAAATATTCATCATTGGGAAATCTCGCAATGCTTTCGCCACTGCTTCCATAAATATTGGTGTAAAGGTTAGGTTCTCACCTTCTCTTTTCTTAAAACCATCCTTGTGCTTATTTCTCCAATTCCAGATGTTGGTGACATCAGCTTCAATAAACGACTGCACATGAGCAGATGTATGTACTGAGTCTACCATATGTTTTGAGATGAGTTTACCCATTCTGGTCATTTCGATTATCTCATCATCTCCCGAAGCAACAATTGGTGCAACCTTTTGTTCTTGTATTGGTGCTGGTGAAGTATGTTTCGCTACAGGCTCTTGCGGTACAACAGGTTTGGTTTTAACTTCCTCCTCTTGTTTTGTGCCTCTACTTTCTAAATAGGCCTTAATATCATTTTTAGTAACTCGGCCATCTTTACCGCTTCCAGGAATGCTATCTAGTTCTGACTGTGATACACCTTCTTGCTTAGCTATATTTCGAACCAATGGTGAATAAAAGCGATCTTCTGAAGATACTACGGCTTCAACCGTCTGTTTTGCAGCAACTACAGTTTGAACAACTTCTTCTACATGTTCTTCTTTTATAGGTTCAGCTTTAGGCTGTTCTTTTGGCCCTTGAGCTACTTCGGTATCCTCACCTTCAATTTCAATAATAGCAATGGTTTGACCCACTTGAACAACATCGTCTATCTCAAATAATTTTTCAACCAAAACACCATCAACTTCACTTGGCACTTCACTATCTACTTTATCGGTTGCAATTTCCAAAACAGCTTCATCTGCTTCAATGGTATCACCTATGTCTTTTAACCACGAGGTAATTGTCGCTTCTGCAACGCTCTCGCCCATTTTAGGTAACTTAAGTTCAAACTTTGCCATATCTTTAATTTGAAGGTCCTTATTCGCTAATTGCCTGCAAAATTAATAAAAAAACCAATAATTTGTTGGTTTTTATGCATCATAAAAGTAGGTTAAATTTTATCTACAGCACCTCTCCTCACAGAAGAATCGCTTCCAATAATGAAATTACTACCCTTAAGTAAAAACCGAAATACCAGATTTTTCTGTAGACGCCTTTTTCTTATATCGTAAATTATACTCGTAAAACTTATGTAATCGCAGTCATAAATAAGCATTGCGTTAGGTGTAAGCTCTGCTTCCAGATTTTCAAGTATATGAACTTTTCTATTATTTATCCCTTTAAAACCGCCTTCTGTTTTATCCGAATAAACAAAGATGTTGTTTATATATATTGGCTTTTCGACTTTTGAAAATTTTAGGTGTTTGGACAAATTAATGCCTATCCCGACAATTGTATCAAATACCAAATTACGCTTAAAATGTTTTTTGTAAAAGATTTGCATTGCGCCAAAAAACCGTTTAGCATAAATAGTATCTTTTAACGTGCTTTCTCCCTTAAAATGAATAACAGATGTTTCTCCGAAATAATAATTCTGATAGCCTGCCTTTTTTATTCTATACGATAAATCGATGTCTTCACCATACATGAAATAGTCTTCATCAAATCCTCCAGTTTCACGATAAATTGACGTCTTCAAAAACATAAATGCACCAACAAATATGTCTGCAATACCAATTTCATTTTCATTTATATGATTGGCATAATAGGATTTACTACATCCTAGCATTTTTTTTAATGCTACTGTTGGTGTTGGAATGTTTCTTTTACTCTCTGGTAAAAAGCTACCAGTACCGTCAATAAGATGGCATCCTACTATTCCTGCGTTGGGCTTGACATCGTAGAATTCAATAATTTTCTCAAAAGTATCCTCTGAAACAACCGTGTCAGGATTTAATATACAGAGATACTCGCCTTTTGCTTTATTAACACCAATATTATTACCCTTAGCAAAACCACAGTTTTCTTTATTCTCGATTAGTATGACCTTCGGAAAAAGAGATTTTACCATCTCACAACTTCCATCAGTTGAGTTATTGTCTACGACGATAATTTCACCATCAAGATTGGAGATAGCCCTTTCGACACTTTTTAAACATAATTCTAAAAAATAACGAACATTGTAATTTAGGATAATAACAGAAAGTTTCACCGAACTTTATGATTTAAGAGAGGCCTCAAACGGAACCCTATCAACAATACTTCTTCCCAATGTAATCTCATCAGTATATTCTAGCTCATTTCCAGCCGCGACACCTCTAGCAATAGTCGACGTAGCAACATCCATACCTTGGATTTGCTTAAAAATGTAAAAATTGGTCGTATCGCCTTCCATCGTCGGGCTCATGGCAAAAATTAATTCTTTAACAGTTCCCTTTTTAACCTTTTCCACAAGCGCCTTAATAGTTAAGTCTTGCGGTCCAATCCCATCCATAGGTGAAATTTTTCCTCCCAAAACATGATACAAACCTTTGAAGGAACTTGTGTTTTCTATTGCCATGACATCTCTAATATCCTCAACTACACAGATTATATCCGTTTGCCTTTTTGGATTTTCGCAAATCTCACAAATGTCCTTATCACTAATGTTATGACATGATTTACAAAATTTAATTTCGGCTCTTACTTTTGAAAGGGCATCTGCTAATTGAAATGTTTGAGTGTCTGGTTGTCGAAGCAAATGTAAAACAAGCCTCAAGGCAGTTCGCTTACCTATTCCAGGTAGCTGAGACATTTCATTAACAGCATTTTCAAGTAATTTAGAAGAAAATTCCATGTTTGCGAAGTTACAGCTTTTAGCTTCATTCCTAAAAATAAAAAAGTCCAATTATTAAGTAGTAATAATTGAACTTGTTATAATAAACCTGTTCTTATTTTAGAACTAATTTTTTGGTTAATTCACCGTAAGAACTATTCAATTTTACGAAATATACTCCTTCCTCAAAATTTGAAACATCAATACGCTGACCATTAATTAAATTTAACTTTTTAGAATAAAATACTAACTTACCTAGGGTATTATAGATTCTTACACTAACGTCGTCTGATTTTGTCCATTTAATATTAACCTCATCTGCTGCTGGGTTTGGATAAATACTAAAGTCTTCAATAGTAAATTCGTTTATACTTAGGGCCGCATCATATAAGTTAGAACGCCATAATCCCCTGCCATAAGTAGCAGCATAAATCTTATTATCTGCCGTGTTTATCTCAAGTTCATTGATTCTAACATTTGGAAGATTGTTATTAAATGGAATCCATGTATTTCCTAAATCATTATCGGTGTAATAAACGCCATAATTCATACCTACATAGAGACCATCTTCTCCATTATCCTGCCAAGCTACAGCCTGAGCAGAAAAATTAGGAAGATCCCAAGGAATTCCTGTAAATGACAGGCCACCATCTATACTTACATAAACTTTAGTGCTATTGGTTGTTGCTATAGCGATTTTATCAGGATCTGTTGGATGTACTGCAATACTATTTACTCGACCACCACCAAGATTTAATCCAGATTGTGTCCAGAATAATCCTCCATTGGAGGTGTACCAAAAAGCACCATCTATAGCTAGATACATTTTGTTACTGTCAGTTGGTGCTATTTTTAAATGGTCAACACTAGCACCAAAATTTTGGGAAGCAGGGGTCCATGAGCTACCTCCATTTATTGATTTGTAGACCTGATCAAAAGCACAATAAATAGTATTCTGAATTATTGGATCCTGTTCAAAAGGCACAATCCAATTCCAGTTACTTTGACCTCCCTTTCCATCTGGTTGATCAACGCCAATTACAGAATTGCCGCCATTTAAGGATTTTACAAATGATCCGAACTGTGATGTCCCATATAAAATTTGAGTGTTGTTTTTATCTACAAATCCTTCCATACCATCAGCGCCCCACCAATCGTACCAATTCCCATCAGCTCTTAAAACAGAGGATCCGTTATCTTGAGAACCTCCTGTTACGATCACCGGATCCGTTTGGCTTATACCAATTTTGTAAAACTGCCGAATCCCCATACCTGGGGTCAAATCCGTATAATAATTTGTGTTTACTGTAGTTGGGTCTTCTGCTCTAAAAATCCCACCATCTGTACCTACAAATAATTTTGCATTTGCGCCAGTGCCAGCAAAAAACATGATATCAACGTCTGCATGGCAATAGCCAATATTTTCATTAAAAGCTCCTCCAGGTGTCCATTGAGAACTTATATTAAACGACACACCACCGTTTGTAGAGCGCCAAGTATTTATTCCAGCAATATGAACATCATTAACATCATTCGGATTAACTGTTATGGCCATATCTCTTGGTGCTTGTCCAAGATTATCAAATCCATTGGAATCATACCCGAAGTAATTTTGAAAAGGATGACTAAGTTGCGAGAAGGTTATACCACTATCGGTTGACTTGTGAAAACCGCCAAATACATTACCATCTGCTTCTACAACGTAAACTACTGACGGGTCATCTGGTGAAACACCTATCATCTTAACACCTGAGGAAAAATTGTTTGGTGCAGATTCAAAACCATCTGAGAAAACTGTTCCTAAATTATTTGTTTCAATTGAAATATCATCTAAGGTTAATCCCCTTCCATAGTTGGAAGTACCTTCAAATGCAACATAATAATCACCAGTAGGGTTTGGAAGATTTAAAGTAATATCTGCCCAGATTGTTGATTCTGCTGTATACTCTGCGATTTGGGTCCAATTTCCGCCGGCAGATGTTTTATAAAATACTCTCAGCTCATCTATATCCCCTGCCCAATTGACATTGGTATAGGAAAAATTTACACTTGGATTAACCGCTCCAGCTAAATTTAATGATGGAGTAACCAATCTAGTTTTTGGCTGCGAAAAATTACCTATATAAAACAGTGCCATGCTATTACCTGTTCTTGGTGAGACTGTACCATTTTGGTTTGAACCAGATGTTGTCCAATCGGTTGAACCACTCACATATTCTTGCGTCCAAGCACCTAAACCATCACTAGTATTGAAAGTTAGGCCACCATCAGTAGAGACAAAGAATTGAGTCCCTGAGGCATAAATTGTATTAGTATCTCCTGGTTTAAATTGAAAATCATAACCAGTTGTTGCACTAGTGTTTATAGATGTCCATGTTGAACCACCATTTATAGATTTAAATAATCCTCCGCTTTGTGCACTTGCATACATTTTTGATGTATTAGTTGGATCAATTAAAATTCTATTTACCGTTCCTCCTAATCCACTTCCATGGAGTGTCCACGTTGCACCACCATCAGTCGATCTAAAAATAGACCCACCCGTCGATCCCCAATAATAAATGTTACTATTTAGTGGATCTATTGCCAATGAATAAACGTCTATGTTTGATAAATTATCTGTTAACACAGTCCAAGTTGAACCGCCATTCAGACTTTTCCAAACACCACCTGTTTGACTACCGGCAATGATATGGTTTAAGTTAGCTTCGTCTACAGCAATAGATGTTATACGGCCTACTCCTGGGTTGTAACCTGACGTCGCATTCCAGTAGGTTGGTCCCATTTCTTCCCATGTTCCGACTGTAGTTCTTGACAGCACGCCTTCATTATTCAATCGTGCATTGTAGTTTATAAGTTCATTATAGTAAAATTCTGGAGTTTTTAAATAGCCATTTTCATCCATGGCACGTTCTGCGAAATATTGCCATCTTCTAAATGGCTTATATCCAGTACCTCTATCTCTACCCACTTCATCAAAGTAAGCTTCGGCACGTTCTGTAATATATTGAACGGTGTGATCTCCTTCTGCAATTAAATCAAGATATTCTTGTGCCGATAATGTTAGTGAAGCAAACAGACATACAAAATAAAAAACAATCTTTTTCATATTTTTTTAATTTCGGTTAGCTAATTTTTCCAAAAATAGTACTTTTCCAAAAATATCCTTAATAATACCTAAATGTCACCATTTTCAATACTGATTTTAATTGTGAGCTACTTCAGTATTCTTATCTTAATTTCTTACTTAACTGGAAAAGAGGACAATAACGATGTGTTCTTTAGAGCAAATAAACAATCACCGTGGTATATTGTTGCATTTGGAATGATTGGTGCATCACTCTCCGGAGTTACCTTCATTTCTGTACCAGGTTGGATAGAAGGTTCTCAGTTTAGTTATTTTCAGGTAGTACTTGGCTATATGTTTGGTTATTTTGTTGTTGCTTTTGTGCTTTTGCCTATATATTATAAACATAATGTCACCTCCATTTACGAGTATCTCATGACTCGATTCGGTGTGGTAAGCCATAGAACCGGTGCGTTTTTCTTTTTTATTTCAAGGGTTATTGGCGCCGCATTTAGATTGTTTTTAGTGGCAATTGTTTTGCAACAATTTGTGTTTGACGCTTGGAATGTACCTTTTGAAATCACGGTTATAATTTCCATTTTATTGATTTGGGTTTACACAAATAAAGGTGGCATAAAGACAATTATTTGGACAGACACATTACAGACCCTATTTATGCTTTTAGCTGTCGGTTTATCCATTTACTTCATTAATGATAGTTTAGGATGGTCATTTAGTGAATTTCTTGCTTCAGAAGAATTAAAAAACTACGATAAGGTTTTTGTTACCGATAGCTTTTTAGAACGAAGTCACTTTGTAAAATCTTTTCTTGGTGGCATGTTCATCACCATATGCATGACTGGCCTAGATCAAGATATGATGCAAAAAAATCTAACCTGTAAATCGCTAAAAGACGCACAGAAAAATATGGTATCGTTCAGTGTGGTACTGGTAATTGCTACATTTTTATTTATGCTATTGGGTGCCTTATTATACATCTATGCGAATAAGAATAATGTCGAAGTGCCACTAATGGATGGAAAGCCAAGAACAGACCTACTCTTCCCGGAAATTGCTTTAAATAGTGGCCTTGGTATTACACTTGCCGTTACATTTATGCTTGGCTTGATTGCGGCAGCATATAGTAGTGCCGATAGTGCACTTACATCGCTTACCACTTCATTTTGTGTGGATTTTTTAAATATTGATAAAAGACCGCAGGATCAGCAGAAAAAACTTCGAAAAAGAATACACATAGCCATGAGTGTATTATTAGTTCTGGTCATAATAATTTTTAAGTATGTGCTGACAAGTAATGTCATTGATAGCCTATTAACGGTAGCTGGTTATACTTACGGCCCATTACTCGGATTGTTTGCATTCGGCATTTTTACCAAATTCGAAATAAAAGATAAGTATGTGTGGATCGTGGCACTTATTTCTGCTGTTATCATTTCGATTGTTGGTGCAATTCCACCAGAAAAATTAGGTGGTTATACACTGGGCTACGAATTACTTCCAATTAACGGTTTAATAACATTTTTAGGACTTCTGCTCATTAAAAAAAGGAAATAACTCCTTCTATTATCCTAAGAAAATCAAGATTTGAAAGCCTAAAATATTAGTATATTTGCTTAACTGCACTTTCTAGTTACTTTATGAAAAAAATATATCTAATAGCATTAGTCTGTTTTCTTTTTTTAACGTGTTCTGAAGATTCAAAATCCAACCCAAAAAAAACTTCTTATCTGTTGGAATCCGTTTCATCTGATGAAACTGGAATAAAATTCAAAAATTTAGTTACAGAAGATCCACAACACAGCATTATAAACTACATCTATTATTATAATGGCAGTGGTGTTGCAACTGGAGATATTAATGGGGACAACCTACCAGATTTGTTCTTCGTCTCAAATATGGGAGAAAACAAGTTATATGTAAATAAAGGCGACTTCAGGTTTGAGGATATTTCAGAAACTGCTAATATTCAAGGTAAATCCAGTTGGCAGACTGGTGTAACTATGGTTGATATAAATAACGATGGATTACTTGATATTTACGTTTGTGCTGTTTCTGGTTTATTGGACTTTACAGGTCATAATGAGTTATACATTAACAATGGTGATGGCACGTTTACTGAAAATGCAAAAGCTTATGGCTTAGATTTTGAAGGCTATTCCACACAGGCATATTTCTTTGATTACGACAAGGATAACGATCTCGATGTCTACATTGTGAACCATGCCGTCCATACTACCCTTTCTCACGGTAATGCAGATCTTAGAAACAAACGTATGCCACTTGTTGGAGACGTTTTATTGAACAACGACAATGGTTCATTTAAAGATGTGAGTGAATCGGCAAATATATATGGCGGTGTAAATGGATATGGTTTAAGTGCTACTATCGCGGATTTCAATAATGATGGTTGGGATGATATATATGTTTGCAATGATTTTCATGAGGATGATTATTACTACATAAATAATCAAGACGGTACGTTTTCGGAGCAATTAGATAAATCGTTTACAACGATTAGTCGTTTTTCGATGGGAAGTGACGCCGCTGATATTAATGGCGACGGTTACCAAGATTTAATGACTTTAGATATGTTACCTAAAGATGAACGCATCCTAAAAGAAACTGAAGGTGACGATGCCATGTTCAATATGCAGGAGCATTTAGAGAATTTGGGTTATAAGGATCAATATTCGCGTAATATGCTTCAGATCAACAATAATGGTGAGTATTTCCATGAAACGGCACTAATAAATAAGGTTGCAGATACCGACTGGAGTTGGGCGCCTTTGTTTGCAGACTTTAATAATGATGGTCACCAAGATCTATTTATTTCTAATGGAATTTTGAGACGTCCAAATGGTCTTGATTTTAAAAAATATGTATCAAATGCTTTTAAAGGCAGGTCTGAAAGTGAAGGACTAGAATGGTTATTCAATTCTATAAGCGAAATGACCCCAGGAGACGTTACTAACGAGATGTTTGAAGGCAATTCAAAAAACTTTAAAAGTAAAACAGGTGAATGGATAGAGAATAAACCTAGCCTGTCTAATGGGGCTGTATATGTTGACTTAGATTTAGATGGTGACTTAGATATTGTTACCAATAATTTTAATGCGGTGGCAGATGTATATAGAAATACAACCAATGGCACTAAAAATTATATCAATTTAGAATTAGACTATCAAAGCGGAAATAAAGATGGCATTGGAACAAAGGCCATTGTTCATGCAAATGGTAAGTCTCAATTAAAACAATTATTTAAATCTCGTGGTTTTATTTCATCACTGGATAGCAAACTATATTTTGGACTAAATGACGCTGAAACCATCGACTCTATCGAAATCATATGGCCAAATAATGAATATCAGAAGATTTATGCGCCCAAAATTAATTCTGAACTAAAGGTGTCATACACTCCAACCAACCAGTTTTATGTCTATGACAATTTAACTAATAAGAACTCTTACTTTAAAGTTGATGAGAGTATTTCCTACGTTCATGAAGAAGACAATTACACCGATTTCCAAGAGGAAAAATTAATCCCTTACAAAGTTTCAACATTTGGTCCAGCCTTCACGAAAGGAGACGTTGATGGTAATGGCTACGATGACATATACATTGGAAGCGCCTCTGGTAAAGCGAGTCAACTCTATTTGAATTCAGGTAGTAGTTTTAGTCTTTCTAAACAAACCGTTTTCGAAGGAGATATGGTTTACGAAGATAATGACGCTACTCTTTTTGACGCTGACAATGATGGTGATTTAGACCTATATGTCGCCTCTGGAATTACAGCATTAAAAACAGAAACTTTAATGCATGATCGTTTATACCTCAATCAAAATGGAAAATTTGAGATTGCTAACAATCGTATTCCCGTAAACAATCTCATTACAACAGTTGTTAAGCCTTATGATTACGACAATGATGGAGATACAGACCTATTTATTGGTAACCACTCCGTTGCTGGAGATTATGGCAAGAAGGTAACCTCATATGTCCTTAACAACGACGGAAAAGGTAATTTCAAAAAGAGCACAGAACTTGATGTGAGTAAGGTAACTTCAGCTATTTGGAAAGATATAAATAACGATAATGTTAAAGACTTAATAGTGGCGTGTGAATGGGATGCTCCAAGAATTTACATAAATAATAATGGCAAATTAGAGCCCCAAGTTATCCCAGAGAACATCAATGGCTTATGGCAATCTGTAGGGACATTTGACATTGATAGTGATGGTGATGAAGATATCCTGCTCGGAAATTGGGGATTAAACACAAAATTCAATTTGTATTTTGATGGCCCTTTACATTTGTACTATTCTGACTTTGATAAAAATGGTGTTAATGAAACCCTCATAGCTTACAATAGAGATGGTAAATATTACATGGTAAATTCTAAAGATGAACTAGCTGGTCAAATGAATATTATTAATAAAATCTATGTAGACCATAAAAGTGTTGCTGGTAAAACGATCGAAGAAGTAATGAAACAAGGTACAATTGACGATGCCGAAAAATCATTTGCTCATACTTTAGCCTCAGGATATTTAAGAAATGACAACGGTCAATATACTGCTTTTATACCCTTTGAAGAAGCTTTGCAATTGGCACCAATTACAACATTTACGAAAATAAGTTCTGGTGAAAAGTCTGAACTGATAATTGGTGGTAATTCATATAAAGTCAATACTTATCATGGATCTTATTTATCGCTTAAGGGCCTTTTGCTAGAAGACGCACAAAACTATGAAACGGTTTCTCAATTAGGAATGGCACCTTTTAATGATCAAATAAAGCAGATTGAAGTTGTTAAAATGAAAGATAGAAACATTGTTTTTGTTCTTGCTAATGATGCACCACTAAAACTTTACTCTGTTACTGAATAATTAGAATACTTATTGGTGGCTAGCAAAACTAAAGTACAAGCCACTTCCACATGAATTTTGTTTTCTTTCAGAAGCTCATAAAACTCAGGATTTTCAGTCCCTGGATTAAAAATTACACGCTTTGGTTTGAGACCAATTATATAATCGTAATATGCTTTTTGTCTTTTTGGATTAAGATAAAGTGTTACCGTATCTATCTTTTCATAAGATAAAAGCTCGGTATCTATAGTCACTCCATTTACTTCTCCAGTTTTAATTCCAAAAGCTTTAACGGTTTCTCCATAATTTAAAAGTCTGCCTATTGCTATGTTAGCGTATCGTTCTGGTTTTAATGAGGCTCCAAATACCAAAGTTGTGTCTTGCATTGATGTTAAATTATATTTAATCTCTAATTATTGCGTAACAATAATCATAAAAGTTCGTCTTTTATATAAAGCAAATTTAATAGTTTACATAAATATAGTTGATGGTTAGTGTTAGTGTACAACTATTAAATAAGAAAACCCGAAACATAATAGTTTTCGGGTTTTTTGTTAAAATTTACCCTAATATGTTAAAGTTTGAAATAAAATTAGAAACGCTACGTCTATAGTTCAGAGATAAGTTTTAAGTAATAAACTTTATAAAATGAATATTTTATATTGTAGTGTTAGTTAAAGTTGGTTAATAGCAGAAAAAGCCCGAACGTAATTGTTTGGGCTTTTTTGTTATTCAATTTCTTCTTACCACTTTATTATAGCACTTCCCCAAGTAAAACCACTTCCAAAGGCGGCTAACACGACATTGTCACCTTCTTTAATTTTACCTTCTTCCCATGCTTCTGTTAATGCAATAGGAATGGATGCAGCGGTTGTATTGCCGTAGCGCGTTATGTTGTTATAGACTTGATCATCACTCAATCCAAACTTCTTCTGGATAAACTGAGAAATTCTAAGATTGGCTTGATGCGGAATGAGCATATCTATATCCTCTTTTTGCATATTATTGGCAATTAGTCCTTCAATAATGGCTTCACTAAAACGTACTACAGCATGCTTAAACACAAACTGACCATTCATATATGGATAATATGACGTATCATTTGGATCATTTTCTTCCATAATAGTATCAACCCAACGTCCGGTACTCGGTCCTTCTAATGATAACTCTTTTGCATGTTTGCCTTCAGAATGCAAGTGTGTAGACAATATACCTTTAGTATTGTCCTCCTCCCTGCTTACCACTGCAGCACCAGCACCATCACCAAAAATTACAGTTACTGCTCTACCACGAGTTGAGCGTTCTAAACCACCTGAATGATTCTCGCTACCAATTACCAATACATTCTTGTACATACCAGTTTTCACAAACTGGTCTGCAACAGACAAACCGTAGATAAATCCAGAACACTGATTTCTTACATCCAAAGCTCCAATGGTATCCATTTCTAATAGTTCTTGAACTCTTACACCGCCTCCTGGGAAATACATATCTGGACTTAAAGTAGCAAATACTATAAAATCAATATCGCCTTTTGTCAATCCCGCGCGTTCAATTGCAATTTTTGCTGCTTTAGCACCCATTAAGGATGTGGTGTCATCACTAGTTTTTGGATCAATCCAACGACGTTCTTTAATACCCGTTCTTTCTTGAATCCACTCATCACTTGTGTCCATCCAAACCTTAAGATCATTATTGGTTACTACATTTTCGGGAACATATTTTCCTAGGCCTGTTATTCTTGAATTGTACATTAGCTATTATATAAAGTTAGATTTACAAAATTAACCCATTTGCATCTATTCTTAAATCTATTCGTTATGCATGCATAATAAATTAAACTTCGAAAATTTGCAATTATTTAACAGCACCTAGAACTCTCGTACAGGCTATTTTAATTACCTTCAAGCCACTAATAAATAATCAAAAAACATGAAAACTATCATCAGACTTTTTGCATTGCTCTTGGTATTGAACAATTATGCGCAACAAAGCTTAGAATACCAAAAACCATCAGAAGAAATTTTAGAATTAGCAGATGTAGAACTTGCACCAGGTGTTCAAATAGACAGCCACGGAGAGAACATGGTTTTACTTTATCGCAATCAGTACAAATCGATTGCAGAGTTGTCCGAAACCGAAATGCGTCTGGCTGGTCTTAGGATCAATCCGGTTACTAATATCGGAAGTCGTACTAACTACTATACCAACTTAAAGGTCAAAGGCATAAATGACAAGGAGGCAAGGCAAGTGTTGGGATTACCAGAAAATGCAAGACTATCTGGATTTAGTTGGTCGCCGGATGAAAGCATGATTGCCTGCCTTAATACTACTTCTACAGGCGTTGAAGTCTGGGTACTCGATATTGCAAAGGCTGAGGTTACTAAATTAACCGATGCGTCGGTAAATGCAAATATGGGAAGTACTATTAATTGGTTCAAGGATAATAAGCATCTCTTAGTTAAAATGCTACCTTCAGACAGAAAACCACTTATTAATACTGCCATTGCCGTCCCTACTGGACCAACTGTTTCAGTCAGTGATGGTGCAAAGGCACAGAACCGTACCTATCAAGATTTATTAAAAACGCCAAATGACGAATACAACTTTGAGCAATTGGCTCGTTCAGAAATTAAAAAAGTATCGATTAAAGGCGAAGTTAGTGACTATTTAGAAGCAGACATGTATCGGGGCATAAGTTTTTCGCCTGATGGTAACTATGTGATGATAACAAAGACTATGCGTCCTTTTTCATATTTGGTTACCTATGGGAGATTTCCAAGTGAAAGTACCATTTATGATATGGAAGGAAACAAAGTTAAAGTTGTAAATGAAGTACCATTAGATGAAGTAAGACCTAAAGGATTTATGTCTACAAGACTAGGCAAACGTAATATGACATGGCGAGGAGACAAACCATCAACTCTTGTTTGGGCAGAAGCACTAGATGGCGGAGATCCTGCAGTTGAAACTGATTTTAGAGATGCAGTATATCAATTAGAGGCACCATTTAATGGCTCACCAAAACTCATATTAAAAACGCAACAACGATTTGCCGGAATTGATTGGGGAAATGATGATACAGCCATAGCATACGATTATTGGTGGAACACTAGGAACACAAAAACCTATATATTTAATCCATCGACAGCTAAGTCAATATTAATCTCAGATCGTAATTATCAAGATGTTTATAGTGACCCTGGAAATTTTGTAAGTTCAAAAAACAAATACGGAAGATATACCTTAACAATGAATGGCGACAAACTTTATCTTATGGGAGATGGCTATTCTAAAGAAGGTCAGTTTCCGTTTATTGATGAATACAACATCAAAACCGGAAAAACAAAAAGGCTCTATCAGTCTGCTTACACAGATAAGCTTGAAAGTTTAAATAGTGCAATAGACATGAAAAAGGGTGAAATTTTAGTTAGAATAGAGTCCAAAACAGAATATCCAAATTATTACATTAGAAATATCAATAAAAAGAATGATTTAAAAGCCATTACTGCTTTTGAAAACCCGTTTAAGAGCCTTGAGAATGTTGACAAACGTGTTATTAGTTATAAGCGCGACGATGGCCTAGACTTAGAAGGTACACTTTATCTACCATTAGATTATAAAGAAGGAGAAAAATATCCAATGATTTTGTGGGCATACCCTAGAGAATACAAGGATAAAGCCAGTGCATCCCAGAGCACGGCAAATCCAAATGAATTTGTTTATCCGTATTGGGGCTCGCCAATATATTGGGTAACTAAGGGCTATGTAGTTTTAGACGATGCGGCATTTCCTATTGTTGGCGAAGGTGATGAAGAACCGAATGATTCATTCAGAACACAATTGGTAGCAAATGGTAAAGCTGCTATTGATGCTGTAGACAATTTAGGTTATATAGACCGTGATAAAGTAGCTGTTGGTGGCCATAGCTATGGTGCATTCATGACCGCCAATTTATTATCACATTCTAACTTATTTGCTGCTGGAATTGCCAGAAGCGGTGCCTATAACAGAACATTGACACCTTTTGGCTTCCAAAGCGAAGAACGCAGTTATTGGGAAGCACCTGAAATTTATTACAATATGTCACCATTTATGCATGCTGACAAAATGAAAACACCACTTTTACTTATACATGGTGTGGCAGATAATAATTCAGGAACGTATCCGCTACAGAGTGAACGCTATTTCAATGCATTAAAGGGCTTAGGAGCACCTGTTAGGCTTGTAATGCTACCTAAAGAAAGTCACGGCTATAGAGCCAAAGAATCCATAATGCATATGCTTTGGGAACAAGATCAATGGTTAGAAAAGCATGTAAAAAACAAACCGAAAAAAGAAGAAAAAATAGAAAACACAGAAATGCTCAAAAATTAAAACCAATAAAATACAGGAAAACCATTCATTTCTGAATGGTTTTTTTATGCCATCTTGTCACAGTTTTATACTTGGTATTTTATTTGAATACACTAGAAAGAATCAAAATTACACTTTAACTAATGCCTTTGTAAAGGTTAAAAAAATAAATTATCATGACAAAAGGAAATATTAATGTATCGGTAGAAAATATCTTTCCGTTAATTAAGAAATTCTTGTATAGTGATCACGAAATATTTTTACGTGAATTAATAAGTAACGCAACTGACGCTACGCTAAAGTTAAAACATCTTACTAGTATTGGTGAGTCCAAATCTGAATATGGCGAACCAAAAATTGAAGTTAAGATAGATAAAGACGGTAAAAAATTGCACATTATTGACCAAGGTATTGGTATGACTGCTGAAGAGGTTGAAAAGTACATTAACCAAATTGCGTTCTCAGGCGCAGAGGAGTTTCTTGATAAATACAAGGATGCAGGAAAGGATGCAGGAATTATTGGGCACTTTGGCCTAGGCTTCTACTCATCATTTATGGTCGCCGACAAGGTAGAAATCATAACAAAATCTCACACAGATGCACCTGCAGCACATTGGACCTGTGATGGTTCCCCAGAATTTACTCTAGAAGAGACTGACAAAAAAGACAGGGGAACCGAAATTATTTTACATATCTCCGAAGGTGAAGAGGCATTTCTAGAGGAATCGAGAATTAGAGAATTATTGGTTAAGTATAACAAGTTTATGCCAATTCCAATCAAATTTGGAACAAAAACAGAAACGTTGCCAAAACCTGAAGGAGCAAAAGAAGACGACCCTGCTCCAACGCAAGAAGTAGATGATATTATAAACAATCCTAATCCTGCTTGGACTAAACAACCAACGGATTTAGAAGAAGATGATTACAAAAACTTCTACAGAGAGCTATACCCAATGCAATTTGAGGAGCCGTTATTCAATATTCATTTAAATGTAGATTATCCTTTTCACCTAACTGGTATTCTATATTTTCCAAAAATGACCAATGACCTCAACATTCAAAAAGATAGAATTCAACTATATCAAAATCAGGTTTTTGTAACGGATAACGTTGAAGGAATAGTACCTGAATTCTTGACCATGTTAAGAGGTGTTATCGATTCTCCAGATATTCCTCTGAATGTCTCAAGAAGTTACCTTCAGGCAGATAGCAATGTAAAGAAAATCTCATCTTACATCACCAGAAAGGTGGCTGACAAATTAAAGTCTATATTCAATAATAATCGTGAAGATTTTGAGAAAAAATGGGACGATATCAAAATTGTTATTGAATACGGTATGCTTTCTGAAGAGAAATTCTTTGAAAAGGCAGATGCATTCGCACTTTATCCTACGGTAGATGGTAAATTCTACACCTTTGAAGAACTAACAAACGCTATAAAGGCAAAGCAGACTGACAAAGATGATAAAATGGTAATTCTCTATGCATCAAACAAAGATGAACAACATGCTTATATTCAAGCAGCCAAAGATAAAGACTATGAAGTCTTATTACTAGATTCACCTATCGTAAGCCACTTAATGCAAAAACTGGAAACTTCAAAGGAGAATATTTCTTTTGCACGTGTAGATGCAGATCATATTGATAACTTAATTAAGAAGGACGACACAACTATTTCTAAATTGAGTGAAGACGAAAAAACGAAATTAGATGAGTTATTAAAAGAGGTCGTACCATCAGAAAAATTCATGGTACAACTAGAAGCCATGGATAGCAATGCTTCTCCATTTATAATTACGCAGCCTGAGTTTATGCGTCGCATGAAAGAAATGCAACAAACAGGTGGCGGTATGTTTGGTATGGGCAACATGCCAGAAATGTATAACTTAGTTGTAAATACAAACCATGAATTAGTAGGACAGATTTTAAACACAAAAACTCGTAAAAAACAAGAACGGCTAATTAATCAAAGTTTAGACTTGGCAAGGTTATCTCAAGGTCTTTTAAAAGGCGAAGAGTTAACCAATTTTATAAAGCGCAGCTATGATATGATTAAGTAAATTAGACCAATTTGTCCGAAATTATCTTTTAAAACCACCTCATTATGCGGTGGTTTTTTTATATTTAATAGATCTGAATTAACATATGTAAATTGCTTGTTTAAATGTATTACATAAATTCATAGTCACAGGTTGACCTATTATGCGTTCTGATAACTCTAAAATAAAAGAGATTTTTAAAGATCTTGAATTCACTGAAAACGAGATTGAGATAATCACAACCGTATTTCACAAAGTTGAGGTCAAAAAAGGGACAATACTACTTAAACCAGGTGATTCTGTCAAAGAGCACTACTATATTTTAGAAGGTTGTTTAAGAGCCTTTCACATAGATGATCATGGCAAAGAGCATACAGTTCAATTTGGAATTAAAGATTGGTGGATAAGCGATTATACAGCATTTTTTTCAGGATCAAATTCAATAATGACAATTGAAGTTATTCAAGATGCTATTCTCTATCGAATCAGTAAAGATGATAAAGAATACTTATATGCTAAAATTTCTAAAATTGAACATTTTTTTAGAATAAAGCTTGAAAAAGCCTTTGCTGCATTTCAGCGAAGAATTCTTCGAAATCTTTCTCAAAATGCAACTGAGCGTTATCTTAACTTTGTGAAGACCTATCCAAATATTGAAAAAAGCGTAAAAAACTATCATATAGCATCTTACCTTGGCGTAACCACAGAAAGTTTAAGTCGGATTCGAAGGGATATTGCACAAACTTAGTTTAATTAACATACATCAATTTTTGAAAAATCTATTTAGTCTAATTTTATTTGGATTAATAAAATTAACTGAGGTTACCCACCGAGAATTAATAGCAAGAAAGCACAAGTAGGTTATACTTGTGCTTTTTTATTGCATTGAATGAAACAAAAGAAGGAATCAAATAGATTATAAAGCCCGTTTCTAATTGAGGTGTTTTTTTATTAATTTTACTTCATACTAATCTTCACTCATGCAATCCAATCATAATCTTAATACTTTTAGTATCCTATTTTTAATAAAAGGTATACTTACCCTTTGTTTTTCAATATTTTTTATGTTTTATGTTGGATTAGGATTTTTTGTTTCCAGTGCCGTAGCATTTGATCAATCCAATGATATACCTTTTAATCCGGGTATTATTGTGATAATAATCGGCGCTATTGGCCTAGTAATTACTGTAACAATAGGGCTTCTTACAATTTTGGCTTCAAATTACCTTAAGGCCGTAAAGAATTACAATTTTATTTTTGCAATGGCCGTAGTGAGTTGTCTCACTGGTATTCTTGGAATACTTCTTGGTGTATTTGCGCTCATTGAATTAAGCAAGCTCGAGGTCAAACAATTGTTTGAACGCAATAATTAATCCATATTAAGGGCTATGTCATAGGTACGTCTTTTGAAAGTATTTCTATCTTCCAATATCTTAAAGAATCCTTTTATATAAGATTTGGCAGTTTCAAAACTTTGTTGACTTTCAAAATAGTTCTTGTGATTATCGATTACGGAAAGTAATTCTTTCCTATTATTTAAGAATTCTAATCTTACTTTTTCAAACAATTTAATATCGCGCCTATAACCCATATAATAGCGTTCAGTAACATTTTCTATAGGTAATTCGGCCTTCCTTGTTTTTGAAACCACAGAATAGCTTGTGTTTACAAAACCAGACATATCAAAATCGTATGGAATTGGAACAAACTTTTTGTCTACATAAATAACCTTTGAATTATGGCTGTAGGTAGCTGAGAAGTCGGTATTACCAACCATGAACTGAAACATCGCATTTCTAACTGCAAATAAATCGTCATACCCTTGAGGATAAAAAGCTCGCTTTACAACCCTACCTTCTAATCGTTTGGCTACTTTGTCATAGTCCTCAATCAAGAACCCTTTTAATTGATACGTTTTTATCTTTTTATTCTTCACATCATCGAATTCTACCTCAATTAATCGAGTTTTAAAGTGATAAGGCATAACAACCTCGTACATCTTATATATGATATATTCCTTCATTACATAATCATCTTTCAAATACTCATTTAAACAAGGAAATACTACCTTAAGTTTTCTATTCTTCTCAAATAATGTTCCTTTAGCATTTTTCTTGCTTACTTTTAATTTAATTGGTGTGAAAAAACATGATTTGCGTCTAAAGTTTCCTCTGGCTCTTATTTTAACTTCTAAAGTATCCCATATTCCATTGTGCTTTTCATACGACATTTCAGCTATCATATATGTCGAATCATTAGTTTCATTCTTTAATTGCTTTTTCGAGTATTTGAATTTTATAGGTAAAGACTTATTTTCTTCAAACAAACGAAGTTTGTTACTCTTTTTAATTTGATCTGGCTGCGCACTTACAGAATAAGGAATGACAAAAAAAAGTAAAAGTAAAATTCTTGAAATTTGGCCTATCATTGACAACTTACTTACAAAAAATCATTAATTGGTTGATTATCATAAAAATAGTGAAAAATATGATACCATTATTTACATCTTTTTAAAAGTTCAACAGTAAAATTTTAAATAAAAGAGATCTTACGAATAAAGCTCATATATGGACAATTATTCATAACTTTAGAAAATTCAATTAGTTAATATTTATATCAGAAAGTATTCCATCATATTAAATTTCAAAACTTTGTTGGTATTAGTATTTGCTATGCTGACAACTTACATGTCATATCATTTTGAAATAAGATTTAATATTGATTTGACTTTATTAAGTATTGCTATAATATTTCCTTTGGTTTTCTCCATAAGAGGTTCCTTTAGACGCAGGGAAAGGGCATTAGAACATTTGTCTGAGTTCAAGAGTTCTTTGCATACTGTCAGGTCCTTTTTATTGAGCAGACCTGATTTAGTTGAACTATATAAAAAAGATGTCGATAATATTTTACTAGATATTAACCTAACCGTATTACATCATTTATCAGGCAAAGAAATTACTATTAGAAATATTGATGCATCAATGCAACAGGTTTATGATTTTGTGATTGATAAAAACGAGACAATTTCTAGACAAATTAGGGATAAAGTTTTTCGTTTTATGAAAGACATGCATGAATGTGTAGAAAACTTAAATGCTATTCATATACATAGAACTCCTATAAGCCTAAAAGCTTATTGTCTAATTTTTATTTATATCTTTCCATTCATATATGCTCCAGAAATCATAAAAAATGTCTCCGTTAATCAGTCGACTTTGATTGTATACGGTGTTGTATTTATTACTCAATTTATACTAATTTCATTGTACAATATTCAAAATCAACTTGAATACCCTTTTGACAGTATTGGTATAGACGATATTAATCTGAATAACTTTAGACTGGACAGATAGTCTATTTTCAGTTTGAAACACTTTATAATGATAAAATTTATGATAGTCATTTCTAAATTTTAAAATTAATAACACCCTTCGTTATGAGTTCTGACTACACAAATCCCGCCTTTAAAAAGCTACTAAAAAAACTGCAGGAAGAAAGCTGGCAACTTGAATTAATTATATCTGGTTTTGCAATTTTTGGTTTGTTTTCTGCCTTTACACCATTGAAATTGTTGTACACTGAGGCCAAAACTGACGGCAATAATATCATTGCTTTTGTGTATGTTATTTTATTGATTTCGTGCGTGATATTAGCCTTTAATCTATTACTTCATGTGGTATTAAGAGGTCTTTGGATAGGTGCACTTGGTTTAAGATATGTTTCTGGCGAAATAGATTACGACAGTCTCAAATACAGTGAAAAATTCACAAATTACTTAAGAAAAAAAGTTGGTTCTTTTGATAGGTACATAGCAAGATTAGAGAACTACTGCAGCATTATTTTTGCAATTTCATTTTTACTTATTTTTTATGTTTTTGCTACTGTTTTAACCATTGGCGCCTTTCCTCTTGTTGCAACTTACTTAATTGATAATGATAGCATTGATCCATATGGCAAAATCATAGGTATACCATTAATACTATTTCTTATTGTTGGTATGTTACTTGTCTTTATTGATTTTGCAACGCAAGGCTGGCTCAAAAAGAAAAAATGGATAAGTAAATTCTATTTTCCATTTTATTGGCTTTTTAGTTTTATTACCCTATCCTTTCTTTACAGACCATTAGTATATAATTTTTTAGACAACAAGTTTGGAAAGCGCATTAGTTTTCTTTTGCTTCCAATTTATATCATTTTAATTGTACTAAGTTCATTTCAAAATAAAACATCAAACTTTTTTAACCGTAGTTTAAATTCGAGCGAAATTATAGGTAATACGAGTAATTACGAAGATATGTTAACTGACGACGAAGATTTCATAAATGACGTGAGTATACCTTCAAAGGTAATTAGCACCAATTATTTAAAGGTTTTTATGTTGTTTAACGATGAGATAGAAGATAATGTCTTTAGTTACAACCCAGATTTAAAACCAGAGGAAGACATAAGAGGTTTTAGTTCAGATATAATAATTATTAATGAAATGTCATGGGAAAAAAGGGATAGTATTCGACGTGCTTATATGAAAACCTTAAATGAAGTTTACACAATAAGAATTGATAGTTTAGAACTTAAAAGTGAATTTATTCTTACTGAAAGCAGCAAAAAGCAAAAAGGTTTTGAAACTTATATAAGTCTAGAAGGCATTGAAAAAGGCAAACATTTAATGAACCTAACGCGCAAACGAATTCGTAAAAAAGATACACAGACACTTTATGTAGCAAGGATTCCTTTTTGGTATTATCCGGATTAAACTGCTAGGCGCTTGTCATAATATTGTTTTACAAGAGGCACCTGAACACAAATCATTATCACAAGAAATACCATAGCGTACATTAATCCTGCTGAAAAATCTAATATTGAGGTATCAAATAGTCTAAAAGAAAACTCTGGTAAAACAAAAAATTGTGAATCATTATTAGTATTTGATCTGTTAAGATTAAAGTAAGTTATAGACCCAAGAAAGAATAGAATAATTAACCACCAAACATATTTAGGAATTAACGGTTTATAAGCAATGGAAGGAGACTTGGAAAACTTTTCAACTTCGGTCATAACAGAATGCGTAAAACCCTCTGGAGCTTTCTCTAGATTATCAGACTCCATTAATTTATTTATCAGATCAGTAATTCTTTTTTCATCCTGTTCCATAAGTCAATCTGTTTTGTGGTTGTAAGTACGATTCTAGTATTATAGCAAGTTTTTTTCTAGCTCTAAATAATTTCACTTTTACCGTGTTTGTTTCAATGTTTACAATTTTTGATATTTCTTCTAACGAAAACTCCTCGAAGTAGAATAAAGTCAATAAGGCACTACTATCCTCTGGAAGTTTATCAATACATTCTTTAATCAGTTGGCTTCGTTCTTGTTTAATAAGATTTTCTAATGCATTGTCAATATAATCTAACTTATTAAAGGAGATTTCATCTATTGCTACGTCGTTTATTCGCTTTTTATTTCGTTTAATAGTATCCAAGCAAGCGTTATAAGCCACTCTGTATATCCAAGTAGACAGTTTTGAATCGCCTTTAAATTTATCCAACGATTTATATACTTTAATAAAAGTATCCTGCGCTACTTCTTCTGCCTCTTCTTTATTTTTTAACATACGAAGTGACAACGTATATACCAAATCTTTATAACGATCTACCAAAATAGAAAAAGCTTTTGTTTCTCCATTTTTTATAGATTCGATTAATTGATGTTCGTTAGTGGTCATTTTGTTGTTAAGACGATCAATTAGCTGAAAAGGTTACAATCTGGCAAAAAACTTTAAGAAGTTGTAACCTAAAGTAAAAATTCATCGTCATAAGGGTAATTATTTAAAATTAATCAATTAAAAACAAACAATTATGGACGAAGAAATATTAATTCCAATCAGTTTTTTTGCTGCAATATTTGGTATGGTATACCTTTATTTTTCAACTAGAAACAAAGAACGCCTGGCCTTAATAGAAAAAGGTGCCGATGCTAGTATTTTTAACATTGGTAAAAAATCAGGACAATCATGGAAAGTAGTAGTATTAAACTTAGCATTTTTACTAATTGGTATTGGGCTTGGTGTTTTTATTGCACACATTTTAGAGACATTTACTGCCCTCGATGAAGATTCGATTTATCCCGCAATGATATTTTTATTTGCAGGTATTGGACTTTACATTGGTTTTACACAAACCAAAAAAGCACTCGACGATTAATTATAAATCGCTTCATAGTAAACGCCCTAAAATTGGGGCGTTTTTTTATGGTCTTTTTAATGTATCTTTAGGACTTTCAGGTCATGCCTATGAAGAGAGCGCTACTATTTTTCCTTTTCTTATCTATTCAATTCACTTCTGCACAGACAGTTTTAGACAGTTTGACCAAATTCCCAGTTAGTTATGCAACAATCTCCTTTGGTAATGGTAACGGAATTTTTGCAGATGACGAAGGTAAATTTGTATTCACAAAAAAACTCTATCCAGATATAGATTCTTTATTTATATCGGCATTAGGTTATAAGGATATAAGCATTTCTACCACCAATCTACCCAAGGAATTGTTTATGGTGCAAGAAGCTGATGTGCTTGATGAAGTGGTACTAGGATTTAAACGCAGCAGAAAATTCAAAATAGAAAAACTTAAACCTTATCTCGATGACGATTACTATAACTGTTGGTTACCAACAATTGAATCTGAAATAGCTGTGTATTTTCCAAAAACAACAGAAAAAGACCAGGAACTAGCTTCGGTTACCTTTCCTATTGCTCTCGAGTCTAGGGATTGGACCAAGCGTAAAAGAGCAAATAGTGATAAAAAGAAGTTTTCAACCTTATTCAAAGTAAAGATATACAACAACAAGGATGGCTTACCAGGCAAGCCCTTAACCTTAGAAACCATCGTTTTTAGAGCCACAGAACGCAATGGAGACGCTTTTACACTAAATTTAGATAACTATAATCTTTATGTTCCTAAAAATGGTTTTTTTGTGTCACTCCAAGTTTTGGGATATACAGATAAAAAAGGGAAATTACTTCCTAACAAAAAATATAAGGAAATACAATCGCCAAGTGGTGTGGTAAAAATTCCTACCAATTTTAGACCCCTATTACCTTTCACAAATGAAATTGACACAAAACGTACTTTTATTAAACGTGTTTTTATTAATGGAAATAAATGGATTATGTTTGAAAAGGGAAACGGTTTTAAATCCAGTCTTTTAGATAAAGAGCTGTACAATTATGGAATGGGTATAGAATTAAAGACATATAAAGATGAATGAACCCTTGAGCATATATTTTATGGCTGCTCTTTATATAATAGCGGGTATTATGCATTTTGTAAAAACGAAAATGTACATGCTGATCATGCCAGAGTATTTGAGCAATCATAGAGGTTTGGTGATTTTGAGTGGTATTATTGAAATTCTCTTGGGTATTGGTTTGTGCATTCCTGCGTTGAAGGTATTTTCTATTTATTCTATAATTGCAATGCTTGCTGTTTTTTTGTTGGTTCACTTTTACATGCTTACAAATGAGAAAGCATCATTAGGAATTCCAAAATGGATATTAATACTACGAATTCCATTACAATTTGCCCTTATGTATTGGGCTTGGATATATATTTAAATAAAATGAAAGATAAAACAGGATTAATAATTGCGCTTATTGGTATTGCAATTCTCGTTGGAGTTATTATATATCAGGCTAAAACAGAAAACACAGCACCTGCCTATATTGTTGTAGGACTTGCAGTAAATATTATTGGAGTTGGTATTCACTTAAAACGAAATTTAAAAAAGTGATTATTCAATAACAAAATCAAAATAGGTATCGGGAAAAGGTTCTTCCCTTAAGGTAAAGTGCCACCATTCCTTAGGATAATTTCTAAAGCCATGTTTAAGCATTATTTTCTGTAATAACTGCCTATTTGCTTTTTGAGTTTCTGTTAATCCTTGATAAGCCACCCAAGATTCTTGACCAAAAAAATCATATGGTGTACCCATATCTAGAGGAATACTTGTATTTCCATCAATTATAGTCAAATCCATTGTACTTCCCCTACTATGACCAGATCTCGAGGCAATGTATTCTTCTCTAAACAGATTTTGTTTGTCAACGTCTGGATAGAAGATTGATTTTTTTATTGTATCATTTAATTCTTTAGCCCATCGGATAAAATGATTTACAGCGCGTTGTGGCCTGTAGCCATCAAAAACCTTTAGACACAAATTTTGGGATTGTAACTCCTCTTGAACCAATTTTAATTTTACTGCTGTTTCTAAAGTAAGAATTAACTTGTCTGAATTATAGCCGTCTATCGTATCTCCCACAAAATTATTGGTAGAATAGTAACGTAAGTCAACATTCAAGTCCTTTATAATATCGTTGACATAAACAAAACCCTTGGGTAAGTCTTTTTGAATAATACTAGCACCGAAGAGTGAGCCAATAATAACTGTAGATAAAAGCGTTTTAAATTTCATATCTAAGTACTAATTTAGTCAAAAAATAAGCTATGGACTTGTTTTCCAAAAAGAAAGAATTTTTAAAATTACCAAATGCCCAGCTCATCTATTTTCCCAATTTCATTTCAAGGCCAAAAGCAGATGAATACTTTAATACTATTAATAAAGAAACAAATTGGCAACATGACGACATCACCGTTTTTGGTAAAACCTACAAACAGCCTCGATTAACTGCGCTATATGGAGCGTCTGGAAAACCATACCGCTACTCAGATATTATCATGTATCCAGAACCTTTTACATATGACTTAAAAATCATAAAAAAGGAGGTTGAAACAAAGTCACAGGTAAAATTTAATACCGTACTCATTAATTTATACAGAAATGGGAGCGATAGTAACGGTTGGCACGCAGATAACGAGAAAGAACTTGGTAAAAATCCCGTTATAGCATCAATTAGCTTGGGTGAGGAACGCCCATTTCACTTTAAGCACAGGAAATTAAAAACAGAAAGACATAAACTGCTCTTACAACATGGAAGTCTTTTGATAATGAAAGGCGAAATGCAACATTTCTGGCTACACCAAATTGCTAAAACGAAAAAAGAAATTGGGCCACGTATTAATCTTACATTTAGAAAACTTATTGACCAATAAACAAAAAACCGGGTTCCCTCAAACCCGGTTTTTCTAATTTGCTTTTTTATTATGTAAGTAGATTTAGGGTCTCTAAGTCAACATAACATAATGCAAATATTAATTAATTAATCCATTGAACTAAAAACTAAATTTTAGTACACTTCAAATATAGAATTAGCTTTTAATATTAACGTCTAAAAACATATTTAATCGATGTATTACATGTAATTTTAACATTTAAAGATGAAAATATGCATTTCATCGATAAAAAGCACAGCGAAAAAAACGATTTCTACAACTTCTGGATACTAAATCCTGTTCATTTTTGTTCTAGTTTTAACTAGAAAAATCAATTAATAATTAAATTTGACTAAAAGCTTATCATGAAAAATTACCGATTTGTCATTGTTCTCTTCATCGCCAATTTATGTTTCTCACAAGCAGATGATGCTGGTTTTCATACCCAAGACTTACAGATTTCTAAATGGATCGACGGTACGCTGTTAGTTCCCAAAGATGTTTTTTCGTCTAAACTGGCAATAATAATTGCTGGTTCTGGACCAACGGATAGAAATGGCAATCAAAATTTCCTTAAAAATAATTCACTTAAAAAGCTCTCAGAAAGTTTGACAAAAAATGGTATTGCAACCTTTAGATTTGATAAGCGCGTTGTAAAACAAATTAAAATGGGCAATGTTAACAAGAATATACTTTTTGACGATTTTGTTAAAGATGCTATCGATGTAATTAATTATTTTAAGTCAACTGAACAGTTTTCTGAAATCTATATAATTGGTCACAGCCAAGGTAGCTTGGTAGGAATGATTGCTTCGAGAGAAAATGTAGATGGCTTTATTTCGTTAGCCGGTGCTGGGCAAAATATTGGTGATGTAATTGTAGAGCAAGTTGGTAAGACTGCACCAATGCTTCGATCTGATACAGAACGTGTTGTGAATATCCTAAAAAAAGGTGAAACAACTAAAGACTATCCTCTCGCATTAGCCTCAATGTTTAATAAAGATATTCAACCCTTTATGATTAACTGGATGTCTTACAACCCAACAGAAATTATTGTTAATCTGCAAATACCAATTCTCATTATTAATGGAACTAAAGACTTACAAGTATCCGTAGAAGAAGCAAAACTTTTAAAAAATGCTAACGAAAAGGCACAACTAAGCATAATTGATAATATGAACCATGTGCTTTTTATAATTGAAGGAGATGATCTTGAAAATTCAAAATCATACAATGAAGCTTTTAGAAATATATCCTCTACACTCATTGAAGACATCACAGCTTTTATTAAAGGATAAGAGCTAACTCCTAAAAATTAAAAAAGCATCTCAATTATGAGATGCTTTTTTACTAACTAACCAACCAAATTGTAATGCAACGATTTTGAAGTAATGTTGCTTAAAGCAATTATCGTCTGGAACATTACAATTATTATATAACAAACCTCGTGCCAAACTATCTTAAAATTTTCTTTCAATTAATTTGTAACAAAATCTTCAATTTGGATACTAACAAAATAAAGTATATCTTTATGATATCATTTTAATATCAATATAAATTATATGATTAACCAATTAAACCTTTAAATCATGAAAGAAGAAAAAATAATTGTCCCAGCAAATGGCTATCTGATGTTGTTAGTTTTCCTAATAATGTTTGTAGGAAGCATCGTGCTAATTTTTACCTACGAAACAGCATGGCCAGGAATTTCATTATTCCTGTCACTTGTAATTATGTTTGGTTTTATTATGGTACAACCAAATGGATCTAGAGTTCTCCTACTTTTTGGAGAATATGTGGGCACAGTAAAAAAGAATGGATTTTACTGGGTAAATCCTTTTTATACAAAAAAGAAAATATCACTTCGTGCGAGTAATTTTGATAGTGAACGACTAAAAGTTAACGACAAACTTGGTAATCCAGTTATGATTAGCACAATTCTAGTTTGGCGCGTTCAGGATACGTATAAAGCCGCCTTTGATGTTGATAATTATGAAAATTTTGTACGTGTACAAACCGATGCCGCTGTTCGAAAATTAGCAAGCATGTATCCTTACGACAACTTTGCTGATGAAGGCCATGACGAGGACATCACACTGCGATCGAGTGTTAACGAAGTAAGTAACGCTCTTGAAAAAGAGATTGATGAACGTTTATCAATCGCGGGTATTGAGGTTTTAGAAGCTCGTATCGGTTACCTTGCGTATGCTCAAGAAATTGCTAACGCCATGCTAAAACGTCAACAAGCTACGGCCATTGTTGCTGCGAGACATAAAATTGTTGAAGGTGCAGTGAGTATGGTTGAAATGGCAATTGAAGAACTTAATAAAAATCAAGTTGTAGAATTAGATGAGGAACGTAAAGCGGCAATGGTAAGTAATTTAATGGTTGTATTATGTGGTGATAAAGACGCATCGCCTGTGGTAAATACAGGAACATTAAATCATTAATAATGAATAAATATCAAATATATAGTGTTGGTATTGGAAGTGCCATCAGTACAAGTATCGGTGTTACAATTGGTGCCACTATTGGAAATGTGGCAATGGGCACAGTATCGGGTTAATTTATAGGTATCATAGGGGGTACTATAGTGGCTTTTGCATTTTTACAGAACAAAGACGAATAATAAAATGAAAGAATATAAAGTAATACAGCCAAAATTGGGGTTTAGAAATCGGCTTCAAAATTTCGAGGACCTATTGAATCAATATGCCAGAGAGGGCTGGCAGGTAAATTTCATAGCACAAGGTTTTATGAGTGTTGTTTTTGAACGTGATAAAAACAGATAATGCGAGTTTTTAAAGAAGAACAACGGTTTAACCAATTATGGATTATCCTGCTTTTAGGCATAGGTATGCTTGTACCTCTTGGTTTAATTTTGGGTGCGTACCTTAAAAACCAAAGTAGCTTTACTCCAATAGAGTTAGTAGTAACGATTAGCATAATCGTACTAGCTTCATGCATAATCTTCTTTTTTAAACTTTATACACGTATAGACGAACATGGTATACACTATAAATTTTTTCCGTTTCATCTAAAATATCGAAGTATCGCATGGAACGCTATTGATGAAGCTTACGTAAGGACCTATGACGCCTTAAATGAATATGGCGGTTGGGGATTTAAAGGTGGTGCACTATGGAAAAAATCTAAAGGAACCGCAATTAATGTTTCTGGAGATAAAGGAATACAGCTTCGGCTTAAAAATGGTAAAAAGCTGCTAATTGGCACACAAAAAGAAAATGATGCTAAGAGTATCCTAGCAACCTACAAAACAAAGATTAAAGCGCAAGACCATGGCTAAGAAAAAAGCATTTGCATTAAGGATAAATGAAGATATGCTAAAAGCAATTGAAAAATGGGCATCGGATGAATTTAGAAGTACCAACGGACAAATAGAATGGATGCTTATGCAGTCATTAAAAGCAAACAAGCGACAACCAAAAAAAAAGGAACCGCCTGCAAATTAAAAGTGATCTTTAAGGTCACTTTTTTTAGCACTTAATTTTTGTATTTTGCACCACTCTAAAAGCTAACTTATGGACACTACTCCTATTTTTACAGACGATACTATTGTTTTTGGCTTATTGATGCTGACATTAGGGTTTGTTTTTTATACCTCTACCAGTAAAAACAAATTTTGGAAAAAATTCTATAAATACATACCTGCTTTATTAATGGCATATATGATGCCTGCAGCACTAACAACATTTGGATTAATTGCTCCTGAATGGGGAATTGAAAACGAACAAGGTCAACTCATTGAAGTTACTGGGAAATCTCAGGCTTATTATATTGCCAGTAGGTTTATGCTTCCCGCTGCACTTGTATTAATGACAATAAGCATAGACTTAAAGGCTGTATTTAATTTAGGCTGGAAAGCTCTTGCTATGTTTGGTACGGGAACAATTGGAATTGTTATTGGTGGTCCCATTGCCGTCTACCTTACTGCTTTAGTATCTCCTGAAACCGTTGGAGGTGCAGGTGCAGACGCCGTTTGGAGAGGACTGGCTACACTTGCCGGTAGTTGGATTGGTGGTGGAGCCAACCAAGCCGCAATGCTAGAAATTTATGAATATAATACTGCTAATTATGCTGGAATGGTAATCGTTGATATTGTAGTGGCAAACATATGGATGGCAATACTATTACTTGGTATTGGCAAACAAAAAAAGATTGACAAATGGTTAAAAGCAGATAATAGTGCAATTGACACATTGAAAGAAAAGGTTTCAAGTTATGCCGCCAGCATATCACGAAATCCCAGTTTAGCAGACTTTATGGTCATACTTGGTGTGGCATTTACCGTTGTTGGTTTTTCTCATTTTGGAGCAAATGAAATATCCGAATTCTTAAAAGCCAATGTCGAGGCTGTAAGCGACAAGAAATCTTCCTGGTCTTCGTTCGGATCTCAGTTCTTTTGGATGATATCAATAGCTACTATTCTGGGAATTCTTTTATCATTTACCAGGTTAAAAAAATATGAAGGCGCAGGTGCAAGTAAAATAGGTAGTGTCTTCATCTATATTCTTGTTGCCTCCATTGGAATGAAAATGGATCTTACCAAGATTGCCGATAACCCTGGGTTAATTGTGGTAGGTTTGGTATGGATGGCAATACATGTAGGATTACTTTTCCTCATTGCAAAACTCATAAGAGCACCTTATTTTTTCTTAGCCGTGGGGAGCAAGGCTAACATTGGAGGTGCAGCATCTGCTCCCGTGGTAGCTGCCGCTTTTCATCCATCATTAGCTACCGTTGGTGTTTTATTAGCCGTATTTGGATATGTGGTTGGAACTTATGGTGCCATGCTTACAGCTGAATTAATGCGAATTATAGCTCCAGTAACTTAACCGTTAATACTTCAAAACATGACAAAATTTTATAATGCACTAGGTCTTTTTATCCTATTTACATTATTTGTTTCCTGTGGACACGACGATAAAGGAAACTTCACATTAAAAGGCAGTATAAAAGGACTAAAGAAAGGTACAGTTTATTTACAAAAAGATAGTGACACAAGTATTGTTAATTTAGATTCGCTTCAAATTATTGGTGAGAAAGAATTTATTCTGGAAACCAATTTAGAAGAACCCATGCTACTTTATTTAAAACTATTTAAAAATGATGGTGAAGAACATTTCATTCCATTTTTTGCTGATAAAGGTGTTACTGAAATAAAAACAACTTTAGACAATTTTAATTTTGACGTAGAAATAAATGGTTCAGAGCAACAAAAACTACTTGACTCTTATTTAGATATTATGGAAGAGTTTAAAAATCAAAACCTAGATTTAATAGAAGCGTCCTTATTAGCTCAAAAGGATGGTGACTCTATTGCATTTGATTCAATTACCAAACTTTCTGAACGACTAATTAAACGAAAGTACTCTTACACCATACAATATGCCATGAATAATTCCGATAGCGAAATAGCCCCTTACCTAGCCTTGTATGAAGTACCAAGCGCAAATCCAATTTATATAGACTCTATATATAATAAACTCACAGATAATATTAAATTATCGTTTTACGGCAAAAAGCTGAAAAAATTTATTGAAGCTAGAAACATAGAATAGTACCTTGAGATCAATAAAAAATCCAACTGAATTCAGTTGGATTATTTTTTGTTTAGAGCCGATAGAGGGACTCGAACCCACGACCTGCTGATTACAAATCAGCTGCTCTAGCCAGCTGAGCTATATCGGCAAAAAACGTAATCTAAAGTCTAACTATTAACCTAAATTGATTTATTTTAACGTATTAATCTTTTCGATCAAACTTCTTCCTTTTGCTTCCAAATCGCTACTGATAGCCTTGAAGTGTGCTTTTTTATCTTCAACACTTCTGTCATTAACTCTAGCAATTAATTCGTCAAATGTAGCAATAGCTTCATCTATTATTGCTTCACTTTGTTTCGTTGGCTTTTCTGCATTTGCCAGTTCCCAAATATAAACCGCTTCAATGATGTCGCCTAAAACATAATTTATATCTTTCTTTAAGTCTCTTTTATTGGCCATATTTCATTTAATTTACAGGTACAAAAGTAATAAATACTTAACTTAAAACTACGTATTATTTTTTGAGTTTAGATGTAAACCTCAAGTAATTTAGCATTCGTAGAAATTAGAGTAAAGTCTTTAATGCAAGAAGGCATTAAGATAGTTTCGCCTTCGGAAATGGTCTCTGAATATTGCCGAGAATCAACTTTCACCTTGCCTTTTACACAGATATAAATAATAAAAGAATCATAAGTATTTTGCCTTTCAACTGTACCATCCACAGGCAAATAGTTCGTAGTAAAAAATGGACATTGAACCATTTTGTTTGATACATTAGGATTTTTACTGTAATCAATCCTGAAATTATTCTTTAAATCAAACTTAAAAGCATCAATTGCAATGTCATTGTGAAGCTCCCTTTCTTTACCGTCTGCATCTGCCCTATCCCAATCATAGACTCTATACGTAACGTCACTTGTTTGCTGAATTTCTGCTAATAAAACACCGCCTCCAATGGCATGTACACGACCAGCCTCTATAAAATAGCTGTCTCCTTCATTTACTTTATCAAAATTTAATATTTCTGTAAGGGTTTTATTAGCGAGATGTTTTAGATAGGTTTTTTTATCCATGTCCCTATTAAAACCTATAATTAAATTTGAATCTTCATCTGCTTGCATCACATACCACATCTCTGTTTTACCAAATGAATTATGTCTTTTTTTAGCGAGCTCATCATCTGGGTGCAGTTGAATGCTTAAATCCTTTTTTGCATCGATAAATTTTATTAACAAAGGAAATTTTGTGTCAAATCGTTCAAAATTCTTTAATCCTATTAAATCGGATTTATACTCATTTAAAAGGTATTGCAAATCAGTTCCTTTCAATGTACCGTTTGCAACTACAGATACATTTTCAGGCACGGTACTAATCTCCCAGCTTTCTCCTAGATTCTCTGAAGTAGACTGCTTTCTTAGTCTTTTACTAAGTTTTGAGCCACCCCAAAACTTGTCCATTAAAATGGGATTGAATTTTAGCGGATATAAGTTACACATAAATCTATTTACCTGAATAGGTTACAAAATTACGAGGTGTTTCGTAAAGTGTAATTTCAAGGTCAAATTTAGGATTTAATTTGGCTTTTACCTTATTATAGATAACAACCGCAATATTCTCGACTGTTGGGTTTAAGTTCTGAAACTCCGGAACTTCAATATTTAGATTCTTATGATCAAAAGCATCCTCAACTTCAGACTTTATAATATCCTTGAGAATTTTAACATCTATAACATAGCCAGTCTCAGGATCAATTTCTCCTGTAACACTTGCTATTAGTTCGTAGTTATGCCCATGAAAATTTGGATTGTTGCACTTTCCAAATATTTCATCATTCTTTTCAAAAGACCAATCTTTTCTGTATAATCTATGCGCTGCATTAAAATGTGCTTTTCTGTGTACGGTAACTCTCATGATTGTTTTAGATTTATATGTTCATAAAACTTCTCAAATATTATCTTAAACCAAGCTGTATACAAATCCGGGTGTTCAGAAATATCTCTTTTAACTGCCTCAATAGACATCCATTTCCAATCGGCCACTTCATTCTTGTTAATTATTGGATCATTGTTATGGTGACCTATCATTACATGGTCATATTCGTGTTCGGTTAGGCCGTTTTCAAATGGTGCCTTGTAAATAAAAGATGTTGTTTCCTTAAGTTCTGTTACAAAACCCATTTCTTCTAGAAGCCTGCGCTTGCCTGCTGAAATATTTGACTCACCATCACGCTGATGACTGCAACACGTATTGGTCCATAATCCAGGAGAATGATATTTGTGTAATGCACGTTGTTGAAGCATTAACTCATTTTTGTCATTGAATACAAAAACAGAAAATGCACGATGAAGTAGGGCTTTTTCATGTGCTTCCATCTTTGCCATTAGACCAATTTTTTTGTCATTCTCATCAACTAGGATGACTTTATCTTCTTTCATATTGCAAAATTACTACCAATACTCTTAAAAAAAGTAAAGGATATCATAAAAAAAGCCGATTATAATATATAATCGGCTTGTGTTTTATTTAAAATTGAATATTTATTTTTCAGGACACGTTTTACCGTTAATCCCTGTAATAATAAATTCACTTCTTCTATTTAACTGATGGTCAGCTTCAGAACAGCTAGATTGGTTTGTTGGCTCACAACCACAATCGTTTACCAATCTATATTCACCATAGCCTTTAGCCGTGAGTCTATCTTCAGCAATGCCATTATCAATTAAGTATTTTTTAGTTGATTGGGCACGTCTTTCCGATAGGTTTTCATTGTAAGTTTCTGTGCCTCTACAATCCGTATGACTTCTTATATCAATTGTCATTGTTGGATATTTGTTTAATACAGCGAGAACTTTTTGAAGTTCAATTTCGGCATCGTATCTGATATTTGATTTATCAAAGTCGAAATAAATAATTGGAATATCTAAAATCTTAGCTAAATCATCACACGGTTCAACCTCTTGCTCATCTCTATCTAGTAATAATTGAAGCAATAATTCTTGTTTTCTCTCAGGAGTAGTAAATCGTTTTTCGTCTGATATAAATGCTTCTAATTCACCTCTAATCAAATACTCCGTTTCACAATCTAGACTAAATTGAAATGTTGCGTCTGGACCTACAGTAAGGCGCTCCAACTCGTTACCTTCGCCATCAAATAAAACAACCGTAGAGTTTGGTAGTAGCTCATCTGTATCTTTATCCAGAACAGTACCACTAACTATTTGATCACACTCAGGTATTTCGAAAGTATAGATATCATCACTTCCCTTGCCACCTTCTCTATTAGAACTGAAATAAACACGTTTGGTTACAAGATTCTCATAGTAAGCAAAATCATCAAATGGGCTATTAACAGGTTTCCCTACATTTTCAATAGGAAAATTTCTATTAGACCCTGCTCTTACTTTTGCATCAAGGTCTTCCGACTTAAAAACATCAAAACCGCCTAGACCAGGATAACCGTTTGACGAGAAATATAAATCACCATCTGTATTTAAAAACGGGAATGACTCTTGCCCTTCCGTATTAATTGATGGTCCTAAATTTTCTGGTTCTCCTAAGGTGCCGTCTTCCTTCACATCTACCACAAAAATATCAGATTGACCAAATGTTCCCGGCATGTCAGAAGCAAAATATAATTTATTCCCCAATAGATTCAAAGCTGGGTGTGCTACGCTATAATCTTTGCTATTGAAATGTACAGAATGAATCTCATCCCATGTTCCGTCCTCACTTAATGTTGCTCTATATAATTGCAGTCTATTTATACCTCCTTCATCTTCTTTATATTTAAGATCTATGAAATTATTTCTAGTGAAGAACATATATTTTCCATTTGGTGAGAAAATGGCGCTTGACTCATGGTATTTAGTATTTACCTTGCCTTGAATTTCTTTTACTTCACCAAATCCATTATCTGTTTTTTCTACACTGAATAAATCAAGATACGGCTGATTATTCCATCTATATTTTCTACCACCACCACGAGACGAGGCAAATACAATACTATTTTCATATTCTGTAGTTCCAAAATCCGAAACCTCAGTATTTATTTCAAGGTTTATTGGCTCTACATCCTCTCTGCTGAGTTCTTCTATTGCTTCTCTATAGTCAACCATAGACATAAAAGCCTTACCTCTCATATCATTAGGTTTTAGCTCATAGAACTTCTTCATCCATATGTCAGATTTTTTATAATCTTTTATTCCTTTTAGTGCGAGAGCATATCTGAAATAATATTCAGGGTCGATTACTTCGTTTAATGCTACAAGCTCTCCGTACCACTTGGCCGCATCTTCCATTTCATTTCTGAAATAATAAGAATTTGCCAATTTCTGAAACAGATCAACCGATTTGTAGCCTTTATTAGCAACCTCCAATAAAACCTCACTAGTTTTTACATAGGCAAAGTCCCTGTAATCATTTTCGACACTTTTGATCTTTCCTTGCTGTGCAAATGAAATTGATGTTGAGCCAACTACAATTGCAAATAATAAATATTTAAATACTGTTTTCATGTTCAATTTATTAAAAGAAACGTGGTGATAAAATTCTGCCTAGTCTTTTCACTTCAAATCTAAGTGTAATTTCGTGAGAACCACTGTTATAATTATTTAGACCAGTTGTAGTAAGGTCATATCCATATCCAATGAACATTCCAGGTGTTACTTGAAATCCAACCAGTGCGCTTACAGAATCATCCCAACGCCAAGCAATTCCTGCTGTTAAATTCTTCTTGTACCAAAAATTAGCTGAAACGTCAGCAATTAAAGGTGCTCCTGACACACCTTTAACCAAAAAGGCAGGTTTTAATTCTAAGGTTTCACTTAGATTAAAGACATAACCACCTATCGCATAAAAATGCATACGCTCTGTTGCAACTGATTCTTGGAAGTCGTCGTAGTGCTCTGTTTCTAGAAAATTGGGTATTGCAAAACCTAAATACCATTTTCTTGTATGCATATACAGACCCGCTCCAATCATTGGCGAGATTAGATTCAAGTTTTGATTAAATACAACATCTGGATCTTGAAAACGACCTTTACTCCAGTCGGTATCTAACATATGAAATCCAGCTTTAGCACCAAATGATAGTTTTAAATCATTAGCATTAAGTGGAATAGTGTATGAAAAATTAGCATCTACCCACGTTTCTCTTGCTGGACCTAATGCATCATTGACAATGTTTAGACCTAGTCCAATGCGCTCATTTCTCAGTGGAGAATGAATCCCTAAAGTCTGAGTCTGAGGCGCTCCATCAATTCCTACCCATTGTGTCCTGTGTAAACCCACTACACTCAAAGTCTCTCTTTGACCAGCATACGCCGGATTCACACTCAACGTATTGTACATATAGTTCGTAAACTGAGGATCTTGCTGTGCAAAACTATTAGCACTAATTAGTATAAATACTACGGCTATTAATCCTTTTATTATTGATGATTTATGTATCATTTTTAACGTATTTTATAATTAAGTGTTAATTAGTTTTATCTATTAATGTATAACCATCCAACTCGTGGTTCAGAACCATCACCTAAGTCTAAAACATAGTAATATGTTCCTACAGGTAATTTATTTGATCCGTCTATTACAGTTCTGCCATTAGATGTGCCGTCCCAGTCATTCAGATAGCTATTCTTAGAGTAAACTATGTTACCCCATCTATTGTATACTTCTAATTTGTTACTTGGGAAACGCTCTATACAATCAATCACAAATGTCTCATTCACGCCATCACCGTTTGGTGAAAATTCGTTATATATAGTTAAACATATAGGATCTACTGAAGCTGAACTTTCGTCGTTATTAGGATTTATATCTATACCTCCTACCGAACTTTGAACAAAAGCTGAATTGACATAGTCTCCGAAACCAAGAACTTCAACCGTAATCTGTAAGATTTCAACTTGGTCAGGATCTAGTTGATCTATAATCCATTCACCGCTTACTTCAGAATAAGTTCCTGCTGTAGTAATTGCTGAAACGAATACATAACCACTCGGTATTTGCTCACTTATTACAATATCTGTAGACGTTACATTACCAATGTTAGCTACCTCAATTGTAAAGGTTATTTCGTCTCCTACAACAACTTGATCGGTTGGGTCTACAACCTTATCAACTTCAAGGTCATAAATTGAGTTTACTGCTGTTACAGTAGGATCATCTGGATTTCCATTACCATTGTTGTCATTGTTATTTAAGTCATTTGGATCATCACTTATATCAACTACGTCATCAGTAGGATCTAATAAATCACCGTCAGGCCCTTCACTTGTAACTGTGGCAGAATTTGTTACAAATCCTGTATCTAAGTCACTTTGAGTGATTTGATATGTCGCTGTAAATGTGGTGTTATCTACCTGACCTGGAATTAATACAGGAATTGGACCACCAACTAAGTTAAGCCCTGGTAAAACATCCTGAACTTCAATATTAGTTAAAGTAACATTGCCAGTATTTTCTACTACAAAGACATAAGTGATAATGTCATCGATACTTCCTTCTATACCATCACCATTTGTATCTTCCAATGGCAATGTTGTTTTAATTAAACTTATAGATGGATTTTGAGGGATGACAATAACCGTTGGATCATCATCTGTATTACCATCCGTATCATCGCCGTCATCGCTCGTATCACTTACATCTGTACCAATTGGACTATTAGCATCAGCTACAACACTATTACTTAATCCACCAGCATCAATATCACTCTGTGTGATGACATAAGTTGCCGTATAGGTTGCCGTCTCACCGACTTGCAACGTGCCTTCTAAACTTCCAAGGTCTGCACTTACAAACGTTGGACCTGTCAAGGTCAGCGGGTTGCCGTTGGCATCCACGAACGTATCCGTAAGGGCTACGTTGCTCAACGTAACGTTGCCCGTGTTCTCAACCGTAATCGTATATGTAAGCTCATCTCCAAGACTTACTCCAACTGGCGCAACATCGTTACTTATTGCTACTGTCTTAACTGCAATAATACTAGGATCTTCTAGTACAATAGTAGTAGTTGGATCATCCTCTGTATTACCATCCGCATCATCACCGTCATCGCTCGTATCGTTAACATTCGTTCCTGCCGGGCTATCGCCATCGGCTACAACGCTATTCGAAAATGCACCAGCATCTACAGCATTCTGTTGAATTACATAAGTAGCTGTATAAGTAGCTGTCTCGCCTACCTGAAGCGTACCCTCTACACTTCCAAGGTCTGCACTTACAAACGTTGGACCTGTTACAAGAGTCAATGGATTACCAAATGCATCTACAAACGTATCCGTAAGGGCTACGTTGCTCAACGTAACGTTGCCCGTGTTCTCTACCGTGATCGTATAGGTCAGCTCGTCGCCAAGGCTAGCGCCTAC
>NZ_JAIUJR010000030.1 GCF_020166335.1 Winogradskyella alexanderae
ACGCCGTTGGAGGTCTGCGACGACGACGTTCCCGACGGGGTCACGTCAATCGACCTCGGCCTTAAGGACTCTGAGATCACCGGGGGCAATCCCGGCTATGCGGTAAGCTACCATTTGGACCAGGCCGACGCCGATGCCGGCGCCAATGCTCTTGCGGTGCCGTACGACAACATCTCGAACCCCCAGACGGTTGTAGTCCGTGTAGAGGACACGTCCACTGGCTGTTTCGATACCGCGACGCTGGACCTTGTTGTGGAGCAGGCGCCGGTACCGTTCAATGCGTCTCCCGATGCGCTGCGCTACTGCGACCCCGACAACGACGGTATCGGCTTCTTTTCGCTTACGGACGCCGAGGCCCAGATCACGGGAGGGGACCCGAGCCTTGCGGTTAGCTACCACGAGACATTAGCCAATGCGGACAATGATATTAATCCGATAGACACCACGTCGGACTACCAGAATATTACGGCGGACGTCCAGACGGTATATGCGCGGCTTGAGAGCGCTACGATAGCGACGGACTGTGCTACCGTTGTCCAGTTCCAGCTCGTAGTAGAGCCCACGCCGCAGCTTGTTTCGGACCCGGCTCCCCTGGAGGTCTGCGACGACGGCGTTGCCGACGGCCTAGCGCAGTTCGACCTGACCTCGGCGGAGGGCGAGTTGCTCGAGTCGGGCCAGGACCCTGCGGACTACGTGTTCAGCTACTACGGTAATGAAACGGACGCCGAGGGCGGCGTCAATGCGATAGCCGTACCTGCGGCCTACGCGAACACGGTTGCTTTCAACGATACGGTATGGGTACGTGTCGACGGCATCAACACGGTGGCCGGCTGCTACAAGCTTGCAGAGCTCACGCTCGTAGTCCGGCCCTTGCCGGTACTTACGGCGCCATCGCCTTTGGAGCTCTGTGACGACAACGCGCCCGGCGACGAGCGGGAGGCCTTTGTCCTCGAGCAGGCCAATGCGGAGATCCTCGGCGGCCAGCCCGGGATAGTGCTGGGCTATTACGAGACACAGGCGGACGCCATAGCGGGTACCGGTGCGATAACGGATCCCTATACGAATACGGCAAACCCCCAGACGCTTTGGGTACGCGGCGATAACGAATTCGGGTGCACGGAGTTTACGACCCTTACGCTTCGGGTGCTTCCGGTGCCCACGCCTACGCCCAGCGGCCAGATCCCTGCGCTGGAGCTTTGCGACGCGACGGTTGTCAACGACGGCCTGGAGGTATTCGACCTTACGGAGAACGAGGCGCTGATCCTCAACGGGGAGGCAGGCGTAACGCCGAGCTACCATACGGGCGAGCTCGACGCCGTTAACGGCGAGAACGCCATAGCGGATCCTGAAAACTACACCAATATGGGCACTGGAGGGGCGGAGACGATCTACGTGAGGGTCACGAACGATATTACGGGCTGCTTCACGGTAGTGGACTTTGCTATAGTGGTAAGCCCGCTGCCTGAGGCCGTGGCGGTCACGGACTTTATACGGTGCGAGCTGGGCACGGACGGCTTTGACGCCTTCGACCTTACGGCCAAGGACGGCGAGGTTCTTGGCGGCCAGGATCCGGTTCAGTATGCGGTCACCTACCACGCAAGCCTGACGGACGCGCAGTCAGGGACCGGCGCACTGGCCAGCCCCTATACGAACACGAGCAACCCTCAGGAGATCTTCGTAAGGATCACCGATACGTCCACGGGCTGCTCGGTCACGAGCCAGCGCTTCGACATCGAGGTTCAGGAATCGGCCCAGGCCAACCCTGACGCGGCACCTATCCTCTACGAGGCGTGCGACGACAACATGGAGGTTGACGGCGACCCTTCCGACGACAGCGTACAGTTCGACCTGTCGACACGTGATGCGGAGGTGCTTGACGGCCAGGATCCTTCGGTATACACGGTTGCCTACTTTGCGAGCGAGGTCGACGCGAACCTTAACGTCAGCCCCTTGCCTTTCCTTTACGAGAACACGTCGAACCCGCAGGAGATCTATGCGAGGGTTGACAACACAGGCACTACCTGCTTTGCTGTGGCGCCGCTGACGTTGCAGGTGAACCCGCTTCCGGCCTTCGACCTTGAGGATACCTACGTGCTGTGCGTTAATACCAACGGCACCGAGGCGCTTGAGCCTCTGGTTCTCGATACGGGCCTTTCGGAGGCGAACTATGCGTTCGAGTGGAGCTTCAACGGCACGTTGATAGCAGGTGCGACCGGCGCGAGCTATATGCCGGCCCAGGGCGGTACCTATAGCGTTACGGTCACGGATACGAGCACTTCGGCCGCAACGGGCTGCGGCAATACG
>NZ_JAIUJR010000031.1 GCF_020166335.1 Winogradskyella alexanderae
TACGCGAGTATCATTCCGCCGTAACCATAAATTTAGCAAAAAGGCTCGAAATTCCGATTAGGAATTTCAGCCGTAATGAACTATAGCCGTTGTTGTACGCTGGCTTTAAGTCCTCTTTATTCAATCCGTTTATATTTAGCACCTAATTTTAGTTTTTCTTTTATATTCAGATAGTAAAATTTCAGTCGTCTATCCATAATCTTTATTTTCCAGTCATAGTCGGTTTTATTTCCATTCCGATATTCAGTCAGATTGTAGAATTTTCCATTTCGAGTAATTTTCCCCTTACTAATTTGAGGTACATATTGCTTGTACGTTTTCCATTCCTTTTTAATATTCATTATCCAGACCTTCCAAGTATAGGTTGAATCAGAATGGATGGTGATTTGCGAAACTTGATAAGAATATGTAGAACCATAATGATGTCCGTGCCATAAATAAGTTCGGTCAGAGCTTTGTCCGAATGCCTTCGACAAATTAAGTGTCAACATAAAAATCAGTAAGAAGTATTTCAATTCAGGTTCGTTTTTTTAGCTTGCGTACAACGGTCTCGGCTATGATTTCGTTGCGTTGAAAATTCCAGCGGAATTTTCGACCGTAGAAATCCAGCCGTTTAAAGTTAAACTATTTTTTGGGATAGGCGAGTAGTAGCAATGAATTATAGCCATTGTTAGCTAACGTTTTTTTATAAGAACTTTATTATTCACGGTCGACCAACCTGTGTCTGTTTTATAGCTTTTGCTAATAAACAAAGAATCCTTTTTAATCGATTCTATTTTCCACATATATTCCAACTTATTCTCTGAATGTTTGAACTTAAACTTCAAATACCTATTTGTTAAATCAAAACTTAATTCAGATTCCTTATTAACAGAATCATTCTTTTTCATTTCAATAGATAAGTCCTTAATTGTATAGCTTAATTTTGAATTTTCAACCCAAGTTCCTTGGAAAAGATTTAAATCGTTCTTAGTCTTGTTCTGTTTTAAATGCAAAGTATCACTTATATTCTCTCCTATGACTACAAAATCTGAATAAGCGGAATCCGAAGCTTTAATGATTGATGAATTCTCGCCAAAAAATAGTCTAGCAGAATAATCAGATATTTTTTCAATTCTATAATTATTTTCTATTAACATTAATCCGTAGTTTCTGTATATTGAATCAGTAAACTCCATATCCTCATCAATTCCAGAGTTAACGACTTTGAAGGATTTCCATTTTAATTCAGATTCAAAGTCAATAACATTCTGTTTTTTTTGGCAACTCAGAATAATAAATCCAAATAATGCTATTGTAATAATTTTGTTCATTCTCAAATGTTAGCTAACGGTTTTGGCTATGGTTTCGTTACGGAATGGTACGCGAGTATCATTCCGACGTAACCATAAATTTAGCAAAAAGGCTCGAAATTCCGATTAGGAATTTCAGCCGTAATGAACTATAGCCGTTGTTGTAAAACGTTTTTTATTCCGCTTTCAAATTCCGTTTTTAGTTTATTTATTTTTCTTTTATTCACAAACCAATGAAAAGGTGAAGGACTTGAGTGAAGTCCGAATGATATGCAATTCACGAGTACATCAGTTCCATCATAAATTATTGTCAATTGTTTTCCCCAATCAAATCCGCCTGATTCTTTCCAATTTAAATTTAGGATTGTCATTTGTTGATTGCTTGAATAGATATTCCAATTATTTTTCTCCGCAATTTTTTTAATCAGATTTGTGTTTTGTCCTCTCGATAAACCTTTAATCCTTTTCAGCGTGTTTAAATTCAGAATTGAGTAGATAAGCAGAGAACTAAGTATAAGCGATAATGTCAAAAAGATTAAAGAAATTCCAATCGGCTCATTTTTGGTCAAATCTGAATTAAATTCCATAAAACTGATGAAAGGAAAAGCAATTACAAACATTCCATAAAGTAAATATTCAGCAATGCGTTCAATAATCCATCGCTTAAAAACTAACTTTTCAGCTTGTTTCGATTTCGATATGTCAATTTGATTTATCAGTTTTTTTCGAAATGTTTTACAACAGAGCGCTAAACGCAGTTCTGCTTTGAGAATGAAAAGATAATAAATTCCTTAGCAATAATTGGAGAATGGGTCTTCCTTATACTCTCTA
>NZ_JAIUJR010000032.1 GCF_020166335.1 Winogradskyella alexanderae
AATTGCTTTTAGCATGAGTTGTGTACTGTTTTGGCTCGAAGCCCGTCCTAGGGCGATATTTTGTGTTAAGGGATAGGTGCAATTTGGTTTAGCGCAGCGATGATGTCGAAATGCTTTTGGATGTAGTGCCTGCGAAGCAGCGCAGACAAAAGTACGCCGCAGGCGTATTCGACATCATCGGTTAGTATATGAAAAGTAGCGGATTTCCACGTACTAACTTTTCGGATTATAACTGACCTTTAATTTATTCATTTTGTTTCGATCAAGCGACTAAACCGCTATTTTTTATATACGTTGTTAGCCACTGGCATTTCTTTCACATTGTATTGGATATCCGTGATTTTCAATCTTAGCCAAGTCCAATTAACGCTCTTTAGTTCCCAACTTGCTTCACATTCGACGGGGATTTTTATTTCATTCCGTTCTTCTATTTTGGTTGCAACGACCGTCCATTCGGTTGGCATTTCTGATTTTGAATCTTGATAACGCATTGCTACGAATTTTTCAAAATTTCCATTTTCGTCAAAATGAAATACACCTGAACCCTTAGTTTCTTCATATGTCATTGTTGCTCTTGCAGAGTAATCGTCAATAGTCTCCCACTCTATATGTTGACTCAATGAGGCAGAGGGAAACCAAACGATTTCAGCTAAATATCTCTGTAATGTTGCTTGGTCTATTTTTTTCTCATCTTTTGCGTTCGCAACTGGGATAAGAGAAAGAAGTTTAATTGTCATTTCTCCCTTACCTTCAATAAATCTATCTCTACCGACTACGCTTAAAAACGAGTTCATTTCAGTATTAATGTTCCAATTAAATGCTGGTGGTTGAATAGTAAAATATTGTTCGGCTTTTCCTTCATTCCAATTTTCTTGGTCAGGCTTTAATTTTAATTGTAATTCTTGAGTCAGATATACATTGGATACGGTTTGTGTGCCAATTACTCCACTATTGGTCAACCATTTTTGAACAATTGAAGGTAATTCCGAAATAGTTTCTTTGGTAATTACTTTTTCACTAACAGCTTTTGAGTTTTCGAATAACTTTTTTCTTTCTTCGACAATTTTGTTTTTAAAATTAAAGTTTGAGTAAGCTATTATTACAGCTACGAGAATTATCAGGTTTGCTATTGTACCAAATTTTGCATCAGACCAATAATTGAAAATCAAAACCTGTGAAGCAATTACAGCTAAAAATCCGCTTAACCACCAATAATCTGAATGGATGAGATTTAAAACAATTGTGATAGCAAATAATATAAATGTTACGAGCCATAGTATTCCATAAGTCTTTGAAATAGGCTGTGAAATAGTATTAAATTCTGATATGCTAAATGCTTTCAGAAATCCGAATAAGTGGATAATTCCGTGTATTCCAATTAATATAAATAAAGCTATTCGCATTGTTTTTTGTGCTTGTGGCTAACGGTCTCGGCTATGATTTCGTTGTGGAATCATCCGCAGGATTATTCCGCCGAAATCCAGCCGTTTGATTTATACTTTTATTTTGGTATGGCACATAACCACAATGAATTATAGCCATTGTTGCCCACAGTTTTTAATTCCGTAAAACTCCGATTACAAAGTCCCAAATTCCGTATAATATTTTTTTGGAAGTTGGAAGTGGTTTTTCTTGATTCGGGTCTTCCAACCAATTTCCGCAAACATTGCAGATAACTTCGTCTTTATAAGTTGCTCTTCCACCAATTCCGTCCCACGTTGCTACTTCGTCTCCAATTCCAATTCCACCTCCAGTATTTGTCCATTCCACTTTGTCGTTTCGTATTTTGTCTGAATAACAACGCGGACATCTTTTTCTGTCGTCATTTAATTTTGACTTTGGATTCTCTGAAATTAATCGGTCAATTTTAGATTCGTTCAGGTTTCTTTCAATCAGATATTCTTTTATTTCCGATTGAGTTTCTTTCATATAAGTCAAAAGCTTGAATTTCGCAAAAAATGCCAATTCATAGTCGTCTAATTCAGTCAGAAAGCTTTTTACTCTACTCATTTCTCAAATTGGTGGCAACAGAGCGCTAAACGCAGTTCTGCTTTGAGAATGAAAAGATAATAAATTCCTTAGCAATAATTGGAGAATGGGTCTTCCTTATACTCTCTAAT
>NZ_JAIUJR010000033.1 GCF_020166335.1 Winogradskyella alexanderae
TGCGGCTGAATTCCTAATCGGAATTCATTGCAATTTGCTATCTTTCGGTTACGGCGGAAAATCATAGCTGATTTTCCGCAACGAGCCATACACAAGACCGTTGTAGTGCATTTGAAAAACGATGAATCAAGAAAAAGCAGTTTGTGTTGAATGTGAATCTGACTATTTTAAAAATAGTTCGGAAATGGCTGAATTATGTCCGAATTGTGCACACGAATTATATGGATATCTAAATTGCGAACATAAATTCGATAATGGAAATTGCATAAAATGCGGTTGGAATGGAAACAAGTCTGAATTCATTAAACGAAAGGCAATAAATGACAATGGGAAAACTCAAATGTAAATGTGGACATATAATTGTTGACCAAACTGACAACTTAGAATATAAAGGTTATGTTCTTCCAGACACTTTAGTTGATGATGTTTCTATCAATTTGACCAACAACATTGATTCCTTAATTGAGTCATTGAAAAAAGGAAATAAAACTGACTGGATTAAAAAACACTTTCAGGTACCACCTTATCCAATGGATTTAAAAGAATCATCAATGATTCACGACTTGCTTAATGTTAGTGATAAGACCCAAGAAATTTTCGAATGTGAAAATTGTGGACGAATAGCAATTGAATTTGGAAACACAAATCAATTCAGGTTTTTCACACCTGAATCGGATGACACCAGAGGAATACTAAATGGGAAGAAAAAATAAAAAACGCACTACAACAATGTATAACCGCAATTACGGCGGATTCGACTACGTCCGAATCCACTCGGAATTGCTAACGTCAGTACCAAACCGAAAATTAACGCATATTAACCCGTAACTGACGGTTATACGAGACCGTTGGCAATAATGTAAAATTGAAAGCTATTCATAAATGGAAAAAGGGTTAAGACTCGAACACAAATTATTGATTTTCTTTGGCGGTATGTTCATCGTGTTATTTGCTGGATTTAACTATTTTGAAAAAATTCCTGGAATAACTAAACATGAAAAATCAATTGCAATTATTCTTTACTATTTAGGAATAGTGTTCTGGATTGGTGGTTTCTTGTTGTTATTATATCTGTACAAATGAAAACTTTTATCCTGATTCTATTAACAACCTTTCCAATTTTCGCGCAAAATATTGATTTACCAAAAGACTTGACTGAATTCCTAAAGGCAAAATCGGAATTGATTTACGACTATAATTCTGTAGAACCTGACTTTGTCGGAATTATTGACTTTGACAAACTAGGTCTCGGAAAAGTGTGGATTGAGGGAAATGTTAGGAGAAAATCTTATTACGAAATTCCTGCAATCAATCTGACTGACCAATGTGAACATTATGACCCTGAATACATCTTACTCTACTTGCCGAATGAAAAACTATACGGAACTTGGGATTCTGACCATTGGAAACTTTATGTTTTCCCAAATGTAAATTGGACTGACATAACCAAAAATCCAGCGGAATTTATAAACCAACAGTGGAATCCGAAAAAAGAAATCGGAATTGAATTTGACCCGAAAACGAATTATAAAATAATCAACGGATGGCCATTTTAGCTGAAAATAAAAACACTATTGCCAACAACGGCTATAGTTCATTACGGCTGAAATTCCTAATCGGAATTTCAAGCCTTTTTGCTAAATTTATGGTTACGGCGGAATGATACTCGCG
>NZ_JAIUJR010000034.1 GCF_020166335.1 Winogradskyella alexanderae
CCGTTGGGCGTAATCTAATGAAAATGAAAAAATGGTTAAAAATAGCATTGTGGTCAATAACTTCATTAATTCTAATTATTGTAATTTTTGGATTTGCTTTCTATAAGCGATTTGTTGTTAGTCCTCCTGATCATACATTTAGTGAACCAAGGAATATTTTGGAAGATCAGCAACAAGACCTTGAATATTTAGCACTATATCCCGATTATGATAGAAGTTTTGATACTCAGATTAAGCGAGATTCTTTTTTTTCCCGGATCGACCATGTAAAAAGAAGACTACCTCTGTCACAGGCAGCATTTGAAATGGAAGTTGCAAGAGCTCTGGCATTTGCAGATAATGGGCATACGAACATTAGTGCTGGGGCAAGAGCTAGGAGATTAAACAATATACCCCTCAGGGTCTATTGGTTTAAAGAAGGATTATATACGATTCTTTCTATGGAGGGTTATGAACAATTTCTTGGGAAGCGAATATTGAGTTTCAATGGAATACCTCCAGAAGAGCTTCTTATAAAAATGAAACCCTGGTATGGCGGCACTGTCGAAAGTCTAAAGGCCCGCAGCCCACTTTATTTTATATCACCTGAGATTATGCATGCAATTGGATTAAGTGAGAGTTCTGATTCGATTCAAATATCGATAGAAGATGACAATGGTAATGTTCAGACTCATGATGTTTTTGCTTTGGAGGAGGAAAAGGAAATTCCTGGATATTGGGTTCCTTACTGGCTAAATCCGTATTCAAAGATCAACAACACAAAGTGGAAGTCATGTAAATCGGAGAAGCATAATTCATTAACCATAAAGAATATATATCGAAACGTTCATCATGAGTTCATCAATAAAACTCTATATGTACAAATAAATGATAATTACAATACAGACGAAAGACATCTTGGCAAGTATCTCAAACTGGTAAGTGAGGAAATGAAAGAAAAACAACCTAATCAGATTGTTTTCGATCTTAGGTTTAATCCAGGAGGAGATAATTATCATTTACCATGGCCATTTATCCGCTCAATGAATGACTATCTCAGAGATGATCAAAAATGCTGGATCATTACTGGTCACGATACTTTTTCAGCCGGATTGATCACTGCTTCTTATGCAAAATATACACTGGGAGAAAAGGCGATCATTGTAGGTGAAAAGGTTGGAGATAGAATGCAGTTTTGGGCAGATGGAGGCGTAAAAATGACACTTCCCAACTCCAGAATATCTCCAAGAATATGGACAGCATTTAATGACTGGGGAAATGGCTGCCATGATTTAAGTAAATGTTTCTGGATTGCTTACTTTGATAGTTTTCCAGCTGGTAATCTGGATCTGGATAAGAAAATCTCCCTTAGCTTTAGTGATTATTTTAATGGTAGAGATTCTGTACTCGATTATATAATTGGCGATTAGATTGGGTCTAAATTTTCTAAAAGATGAACTATCACATAACTACGCCCAACAACACCTATACGCAACACCCTTCGGGATACTGCGCATAGCCAGACCGTTAGAGCACATTCAGCTAAAGCTGACTT
>NZ_JAIUJR010000035.1 GCF_020166335.1 Winogradskyella alexanderae
ACAGGAATTTTGAGACCAGAATTTGCTAATTATCAGTTTGTCAATCCGTTAGCTACTAATCAATTTATTGTAGACCAGACAATTAACATTGCAAACGTGTCAGAAGGTCCGGCGATATTTGACCCTGCATTAATAGAAGCTAACAGTAACCCTGATTTAAGACATTATCTGTCATTAGGTAATGATATAGATCCTACTGATTATGTTGAGTTTATTTATAATGCACCAATTACCGCGTCATCTAATAAATATGTTTTAATTACGGAAAGAGCTGGTAATAACCCTGTTACAGTTCAGGCATTAGATAATATGAATAACCTTACTGGAAATGTTATAAATGTCACAAATGCAAACTACATTAATACAGGGGTTGTGACCGACTTTGGTCAAAATATTGAAATTGCTGTATATCCATTGACAGCTTTGGTTTCTTCTGGTTCTGAAATAAGTGGTATTCGAATTACCCAAATTGGTGCTGGAGACCTTTCTTTTTTGAGAGATGGTGGTGATGGTAAGGTATTTATACTTTATGATCCGGCATTTTTAACACCTCCACCAACATTTGAGGCTACCACAGGGGCAGCCTGTCCACTTAATTCAGGGACCATAACAGTTGATGCTACAGATAATGGTGGTGGTACTATAGAATATAGTTTAACAAGTTTAAGTGGCTTAAATGATAGGCCATGGCAAGCTTCTAATGTGTTTACAGGTTTACCTGTTGATACCTACACACCTGTTGTTCGTTACCAATCAAACCCAGGTTGTATTGCGGTTTCTTCTAACCCAATTGTTTTAGATAATTCTGGATTTAATATAACAGGAATTACAGTTACAGATGTAACATCGTGTAACAATAATGGAACACCAAGTGACATAACAGATGATTTCTTTACCCTCGATGTAATTGTTGATTTTGTAAATCCACCTGCTTCAGGGACTTTAAATATTACTGGTGATGTTGTTTTGACTGAAAATGCAACTAATTTAGACAGTTCAACAAGTCATACTTTTAATGATGTTGTTTTACCAACAAATGGACAGCTTTTATCAGTTTTCAGAGCTTCATTCTCCGATGCACCAGCGTGTATATTTGAAAGTATTGAATCAATTACTGCACCTTTTGAATGTAGTGATGATGCCTGTCCTGATGTGATTCCAATAGGTAACCCAACTTCACCATTGACTGGTGCAGAGGTAACTTTTGATATTGATAACCCAGGTGATAATACATTACCTGCTACCTTAAATTCAATGACGGTTACTGGGCAACCTAATCCTTTCACAGGAATTTTGAGACCAGAATTTGCTAATTATCAGTTTGTCAATCCGTTAGCTACTAATCAATTTATTGT
>NZ_JAIUJR010000036.1 GCF_020166335.1 Winogradskyella alexanderae
AGAGAGTATAAGGAAGTCCTTTTCTCCAATTATTGCTACAGAATTTATTATCTTTTCATTCGCAATACGGAACTGCGTTTAGCAGGGCGTTGTGCTTCATTATAACCGACGAATAACCAATGATAAAATTTTTTAGAAAAATTAGACAAAACTTACTCTCAGAAGGAAAAACTGGAAAGTATTTCAAATATGCCATTGGAGAAATATTACTTGTAGTTATTGGAATATTGATAGCACTGTCAATAAATAATTGGAATGATCAACGCAAACAAAAATTAGTAGAAACAGAACAACTTAAGTCTATTAAATCAGAGCTGGATTTAGGACTAAAAAACCTTGATTTAATTCTGCAAAAAATTGATTTACATTCTAATAATATTGATTCATTAATCAATATGATGAGAAAATCGATGCCAAACTCATTTGAGATATCAGGCGAATTGCTTGGCTCTACAATTATGTGGCGCACTTCAGATGTATCTATTAACACATTAAATGCTATGATTGCTTCAGGAACTTTAAATCAACTGACCAATGAAGAACTTCGTGTTAAACTTGCCAATTTACCAGCGATACTGACGGATCTAACAGAAGATGAATTAATGGTAAGAGAATGGTCAGAAAATCATATGGTCCCTTTCCTCGCAAAAATAGGTTTAGTTAGTGCAGCGTATTCAAATAGATATGGATTTAAAGAAATGGCATCTCGACGAAGCCCAGTAGCTGATTTTGTAAACGTAACACCAACAGAAGAATTTATTGGGATGTTAACCGTCCGTAGAGTGCATTTCGCCTTTACACAGTTCCAACTTCCTATTCTCAAAAATTATATGGAAGATTTAGTTCAAATAATTAACAATGATCTAAAATATAAATAACGAAAGCACAACAACGTGTATAAAATCATATTGGCTAAACGCCACTACGCTTCATACACAAACCGTTAGAGCACATTCAGCTAAAGCTGACTTGTGTTGCTACGTTCTGCGAACTCCCGCCCCACAAGCTTATGTGCTCTAACGCCCTGCTAAA
>NZ_JAIUJR010000037.1 GCF_020166335.1 Winogradskyella alexanderae
TTTGTATTTCCACAAGCGGCAGTCTCTACATCCGACTCTGTAATAGTTACCGTACCACAAGTATCCGCACCAGTAGCAACACCAGTATTGGCAGACGACTCATCCTCGGTACACTCGATAGTCACATCGGCAGGTAATGTAATAGTAGGAGGCGTTGTATCTTCAACAATGATTGTCTGGTCTTGAGATACTGTATTTCCGCAAGCATCTGTAGCCGTCCATGTTCTTATTATTGTTTTGGTATTGCCACATGCAGTTACCTCGCTGTCAGAGAACATTACTACAGGAGCTGTACAATCGTCAGTAGCAGTAGCAGTACCAGTATTTGCTGGAGATTCGTCTTCCGTACATTCAATGGTTACGTCAGCAGGCACTGTGATTACCGGAGCTACCGTATCAATAATAGAATATGTAGCTGTAACGCTTGAAGCATTGCCACAGTCGTCAGTCGCAGTAAATGTTACAGTAATGGCACCATTAGCACAATCTACATCTGTATTGGCACCATAATCGTTAGACCATGTTACGTTTCCACAAGTATCAGCTGCAGTTGCACCAGCATTGTTGGCTATCCAAGCCCCTAAAGTTCCATCAGGAGTAACACCACACTGGATATCAATATTAGAAACACCTGAGCTATCTATAGTTGGAGGCGTCGTATCCTCAACGGTAATGGTCTGGTCAGCAGAAGTACTGTTTCCACACTCGTCCGTTACGGTCCAAGTTCTCACAATAGTTTTAGTATTACCACAAGAAGCGGTCTCCACGTCAGACTCGGTAATAGTTACCATACCACAGGTATCCGCACCAGTAGCCACGCCAGTATTGGCAGAAGACTCGTCGTCGGTACACTCGATAGTGATATCGGCAGGAACAGTGAACGTAGGGGCCGTAGTATCCTCAATAGTAAAAGTAGCAGAAGTAGTAGAGGTGTTTCCACAGTCATCCGTAGCCGTAAAGGTTACCGTAGCAGAACCGGTCGCACCACAGTCGTCGCT
>NZ_JAIUJR010000038.1 GCF_020166335.1 Winogradskyella alexanderae
TGAAATTCCTAATCGGAATTTCAAGCCTTTTTGCTAAATTTATGGTTACGGCGGAATGATACTCGCGTACCATTCCGTAACGAAACCATAGCCAAACCCGTTGGCTACAATTTGAAAAATGACGAAATACATTCAAATTTTAATTATTCTTTTAACTCTTTCTGCTTGTGGACAAAATGCGAATGAAATGAAAACACCTGAAAATGCGAATGAAAAGTTTGCGGAGTTTATTGCTAAGAAAAAGTTCGTGGCTGAAAACCACTACCCAGGAATTGCAGATGAAAAAATGCGACCAGTTTTTACGGAGAAAATAAATCAAATCGCATCGGATTTTAAAACTGTTTCGGAATCTAAAAATCCGACTGACAAAAAATATCAAGAAAAAATCGGAATTGGACTTTCGAATTTTTCGGACGTTTATTTAGAATTGGATACCGAAGACCGAGAGAGAGTTTGCACATACATTGAGGAGCTAATGGATATTGTCGAACTGCAAAGCTCAAATGGACTACTAAATAAATTTATGTACGGTTTTAATCCAAATGAATTGAGCAAAAAGAACTAAATGACCAATAAAGAAGTTAAAACACTTGAACATTTCTTTGACAGAACTTTCATGTGGATACATCCGATCGACAGGAATACTATTACTTCCTTTATACATGGATTTGAAGCTGGTTCTGACAACAAATTTTTCACGACTTTACTAAAAAAACATCTTGAATCTGAATATAATATCTTTGGTTCGAATCAAGGCTGGCCGAACCAAGTACGATTATATGCAGAGAAAAAAGAAATAGATTGGAATGAGGCATTCTTTGAATTAGGAAAAACAATTATATCGGAATTAAAAAAACTGTAGCCAACAACGGCTATAGTTCATTACGGCTGAAATTCCTAATCGGAATTTCGAGCCTTTTTGCTAAATTTATGGTTACGGCGGAATGATACTCGCGTA
>NZ_JAIUJR010000039.1 GCF_020166335.1 Winogradskyella alexanderae
CTAATCGGAATTTCGAGCCTTTTTGCTAAATTTATGGTTACGGCGGAATGATACTCGCGTACCATTCCGTAACGAAACCATAGCCAAAACCGTTGGGCATAATTTGAAAAAAGTGAGAAAACGAAAAATAATTGGAATTCATTTATTGACTTTTGTCGCTTTGACAATCATTCTCTTTTTGTCAGCCGAAACATTATTAAACATATTTGTTTCAGGATTTCACAATGTTGGAATGTGGCTGAATTTAATAATCTTTGGAACAATCGGAATTTTGATTTTGACAACTGTTTCGTGTCTGATTTTTATAAAACGGAGTAATTAATGTTCTGGAAAACAAAATATAAACTTGAATCAAAAAAAGTATTTCAATCAAAAATTGAAAAATATTACTTGAATTTAGCGGACAATAAAATCCCGAAAGAAAACGTAACTGAATTAAGTGAATATATTACAAACTTGATTTACGAATATTACCAAGATTGCTGGAAAAAATATCCGAAATCAAGAAAACGATACTCTGAATTAAAAATTGAGGATTTAGAAAATCCTTTTTACCAACACAGAATATTTGATTTTTTAAAAAGTAAAACTGACAATAATTATGTGGGATTTACTCGCCAACTTTTAGGCTTAAACGAATCTGAATTTCTTGAATTTGAGAAACGGAAAAATGAATTTGAAAATATGTAAAAAAACTATGCCCAACACTGGCTATAGTTCATTGCTTCTGACTTTCCTCTCGGAAAGTCCTCGCAAATTTGCTATCTTCGGTTTACGGTGGAAAATCCTTGCGGATTTTCACGCAACGAAACCATAGCCAAACACGTTGTGAACAATTCGCCCAGGGCGAACTTTAATCTGCGCAGCTTCGCTGACAGTGCATCTTAAAGTAAATTGTTCACAACAGAGCGCTAAACCA
>NZ_JAIUJR010000003.1 GCF_020166335.1 Winogradskyella alexanderae
CCAAAATTTGTATTTGCGGAGACAATCAACGGGAGATTGTCCAGACAGATAACCTGGTCTGGTATGTCTATTTCTGGAAGGGGATGAATGATTATTGAAAATTGCTCTATACTAAAGCAACCAGTACTATTATTTTCAACTCTTGCATAGATAATTTCATCGTTAAATGCAATGTAATTAGTTTCAATTGAATTGGTTGCGTTTGTGGCATCCATATTTGTGTTATAGTAATTTATTGAATAGGCATTTGGATCAAGAGCACCTAAAATTGTGTTATTTTGTTGCGATAAATCAAATTCCAATAAACCGTCAAAGTCATCGTCACAAGATGCTAAATCGCTTAATTCGTTAATTAGAGGAGATGGATTTACGTTTAAATTAAACTCATATATCGCAAAGCATTGTGTTGTGGTAAATTCTACTCGTGCAAATATTGTATCAAATGCGCTTTGGTAGGTATAGTTGTGATCGAGTATGTTGGTTTCGGCTTCAGCATCGGCTAAATTTGAATAATAATTGATTTCAATATTAAAAACAGAATCTGTTATCACAGAATTTATTTCATTAAGATCAAAGGTGTTGGTGTCATTTTCACAAATATCATAGACCTGAAAATCATTAATTACAGGAGGTAGATATACCGTTAGCTCTATAGGAACTGTAACAAAACAATTAGAAATTGTATTGGTTACTTTTAAATACACCGTCTCGGGATTAGAATTATTAGAATAATTTTCAGGATCTGTAATCTGATTCGTATTATTTTCTGCATCAGCCAAATTTCTGAAATATGCAATCTCAATGTTGTCCTGTCTAACATCGAGTATATCAAATTCTGCTACTGTTAAATCAAAGGTTACGGAGCCATCGTAATCCGTATCACACTGCACTAAGGGCTGTGATGGATTTACCTGGGGTACCTGGATTACATTTAGCTCAAATGAAATTACAGAGTTACAGATGGTTCCATTATCTATCTGTACATAGATCTGCTGTGGATTTACTGTGTTGGTAAATTCTAATGGTAATGGATTTAAACCATTTTCTGCATTGAATTGTGAAGTGTAGAAAGTAACATTTAGATTCTCAGGAATACCTTGTACGATTTCGTTTATTTTTTCATTTAAATCGAATGTTTCAAAACCATCATTAGAGGTATCATCACAAACAAACCAGTCTGTTGGTATATTGTACAATGGATTTGTACCGACTTCTATTGTAAAGTTCGATGTGTCGAAGCAGTCTTGATCTGTAAGGTTTTCTACACGAACAAATATTGTTTGGGGGTTGCTTATGTTTTGATAAGTATTGTCCTTATCAATAGCATTAATGCGATTGTCCGCATCATTCTGATTAAGATAATACAAAACTTGTTTTCCAATCTGGCCATTAAGTATTTCATTATCCTTTGTATTGAAAATAAAATCACCAATACCATCACTATTATCCTCGCATATTCTGTAATTGCTTATTGTGCTAAAAATCGGCAGTGTGTTTACAATTATATCAAGACTTTCAATCGAGTAACATCCTGTATTTGTATTTTCTACTCGGATAGTTACCGTTTCTGTTTCGGCATTATAATTCGTAGTATTTAAAATGGGATTTACTGCATTTTCTGCATTCTGAATTGTATTATAAAACGTTATGGCTCTGTCATTTGTGTTTGACACTACTTCTGGAATAACACTTTCTAGATCAATTAAAAAGAAGGCGTCTTGATCATCGTCGCAAATAACTATTGGGTTTAGAGTTGAGGTAACAGGCGCTTCTAATACTGTAATATTGAATGCGTTAACATCATGACATCCTGTATCTAGAGATTGTATTCTTGGATAAACTGTAAAAGGATTAGAAGTATTCGTATAAAAGTTTGGTAGCGCATTTGTGTTTGCATCTGCATCACTTTCTGACAAAAAATAACTCACCCCAAAGTTTGATTGTCCTTGGGTAACCAAATTATCAAACTGAGAGAGTTCAATTGTTGTAAAACCATCTTGATCTTCATCGCACAACGTTTGGTCATCAATAGGGTCGAACTCCTGTATAGGAGTAAGTATGAGTTGAATCTCAGCAGAATCTTGACATGTAGTACTTTCAAGTCCTAAATATAATGTTTGAGGATTACTTGAAGGTGTGTAGGGTACAGTTTGGTCAATAGGGTTAACTTGATTGTCTCTGTCTGTTTCAGATTCATAAAAAGCTACCGTTACATTCTCAAGATTATTAATAATTCCGTCGGCAACATTGATAAGATCAAATTCTTCCACGCCATCATTGTCAACATCGCAAGCAGAATAGTCATTTATGTTTGTTCCTGTTAATAGGAGATTTGTATGAATTTCTATTGGTGTTATTGATGCGCATCCCGTAGTATTGCTTTCAACACGAATAAAGACAATCTGAACATCTTGAGTGATATTGTCATAATTAGTACTATCTCCAATTGGATTGCTACCAATTAAAGCATCATCGTATAACTCATGAAACGTAACTGTTACATCGGTTAATCCTTCAAGAACATCTGGAATAATGGAGGTTAAATCAAATGTTGCAAACCCGTCATGTTCTGGATCGCAGGCATCGATGTAGTGAGATTCTGTATTAATTACAGGATTATCTAAAACACTAATGTCTAGTGCCGTTGTGCTTACACATCCTGTAAGTGGGTTTTGTACACTAACATAAACAGTTTCGTTAGTATTTGTATTTACATAAGGTAATGGAATGGCATTACTACCAGTTTGCGCATCTCCAGGATTATCATGATAAGTAACAACAAGTTGGTTTTGCCCGTTAGTAATTTCAACATCTTTTACACTTAAATCAATTGTGGTATAGCCGTCTGCAGTTTGGTCATCACAAACTTCTAAAGGTGTCGGATCTACAATATTTGGCAACTCGTTTACAACAAGATCGAATGTCGAAAAAGCTAGACAACCGTTATCAGTATCCTCAATTCTTACATATACAGACTGTGGATTTGATGAGTTTTGAAACGGGGCTAAGATTGAATTAGTACCTGTTAAGGCATCATTTGTTGTAAAATGATATGTAATATTATAATTGGCGGGAGGTACCGCACTAAATACTTCTGCATCCTTTGTAGAAAGATCAAATAACGCTACGCCGTCATTGGTACTATCGTCACAGACTTCATAATTAGTTATAGGGCTTGCTGGTTGCGTTGAACTGAGTGAGATATTAATATCGTCTTGAATAGTACATATGCCATTTGGAAGTGGAATTTCAATTTGTACTCTATAATTGCCAGATTGCACGGCATCAAAAGTTGCATTGTTTTCACCTGGAATTAGAGCATTGTTAAAGTACCATGAATAGTGTGCCTGGGGATTTTGAATATCGCCATTTAGCAGTACACTGCTCGCACAAGTTTCAATATCTGCACCTAGCTCTACTGTCGCATTAAAACTACTACCTTCTAAAAAGACAGCAGAATCATAATTTTCATCGGTTTGGTCGGCAATCACTAACTTAATTTGGTATTGCACATTTGGTTGAATTGAAGCTGTTGCGGTTAGTACAGAAGTTCTTCCATTGTAGTTAGTATCGCCTATATTATAACCTTCAAAATATTGAGCGTTTGAAGCGTCGCAGAAGCCCACTATTTCGTCATGTACGGTATTTGTGTTAACAGGTGTCGAGGTACCAGGTACCAAAGCAATATTAGTATATGGGCTGCCACTTCCTGCCTCTCTAATTAATAAAGCAAATCCATCTGAATATTGACAAGGGAAGTTTCCGAAGTATTCTTCTGAAGCTAGTATATAATTGAACTGTATTTGATTTGAAATGGAAATAAATTCAAACTCTATCGATGTTGCATTTAAAGTCCCTGAAATCCCTAAAGCGGTTTCTAAATCACTATCTGTTGTCCAAGAATTGCCACCTTCATTAAGTACTGATGTATTTTGGCCATTTCCAGCTGAAAGTGCATTGCCAGTCGTAAGAACAATTCCATTTTCAAACGGAAATGAGGAACCAGCTCTTTCAAAATAACCGTAACTCCCTAGTCCTGATATCGAACCATTAATAGGTGATGAAATATTAGAAACTTCTACACAACCTTGTATCAATGTATTTTCGATAAGATCCTGTGGCGTAACAGTGTTATCTACAGTAATTTGTTGAGCCATTCCTAAAGTACTGCACGCACAAAAAAATATGAGGATAAAGCGGTTAATGCAAAACATAAAATTAGGTTAAGCTTAAAAGTGTTCTTTGGGACGTTTGGGGCAGTCACAATGGTTACTCTTAAAATGCGAGGAAAAGTAGAATTTATTTAGATGAAATACAAAAAAATACGTTGAAATACATAAAAAGTTAACAAATAAAGAGGATTTTGAATCAATACATAGAGAAATCCATGAGTTATAAGTTTTTGAAGATTGTGTAGAGGAGAATAACGACCAATTCTGAATTAGAAACCGCTAATAGTTTACATACACCCAGCCAACTATAGGTTTGTAATTAGGGTCATTGAGATTTAGTACATAAAAATAGGTGCCAACAGGAACAACATTACCATTAGCATTAATTCCTTTGTTAACTTTTCCGTCCCACAGTTTATCATTATTACCCTTGAAAATTAGATCACCATAACGGTTGTATATCAATAGTTCGTGGTCAGTAAAAATATTATAGAGCCCTTGGATATTAAACCAGTCGTTAGCGTTATCGTTGTTTGGAGAGAATCCACTTGGAACGACGGGAGGACAATTTTCAACTACTAGTGTAAATTCAAAAATGTCATAACATGGAGGATTGGCCACTCTAGCATAAATAGTTTCAGGCTGTGAAAGATTGGTATAGGCTGTTGGAATCAAAATTTCATTTGAGTTGTTTTCTAAGTCTTCAATAGAGCGATGAAATGAAATATCCGTTTCATTAATGTTTAAGGACAACATAGCATCAAGAAGGTTGTATGTTGAGCTTTCAAATCCTTCGTTACAGCCAAAAAGACTAGGTAATGTTATACTGTCAGGAATAAGTAATAATTCAATATCCTCAAAAGTAACATTATTGTCTTCATTGGTTTCCGTCACCGTTCCATTCATATTGCCATCATCATCCACAATACCAATTATTGTGATATTAGCGTTTGACCCTTCAGGTATATTTACAAATGTTGAAGAACTTTCAGAACCATTTATAGGAATTGGGTTAGTGGTTTCGCTTTGCCCAATTAAAATGCCGTCCAAATAGAATGCTATTGGTGTATTTGCAGGTAAAGTCGCAGTGCTATTAAAATTATTTACTGTATAGAAAATTTCAACAGTATTATCCCCACAGTTTACTAAATTTCCATCAATATTCATTGTTGCATCTGGTAATTGGCTATTTAGAACAGTAATAATGTTATTTATCATTACAAAATCTTGACCAGAAGTCAACGAAATTGTTGCAGAAGTATCGCCAATAGCTATGTTATCTTGAATATCATAGACGTCAATATCCATATTGTATAAATCTGTAGCTCCTGTAAAGGAATTCGTTCCATTAAAGGCATTGTTCGCTGGATTTAAAGGTAAATTACTTATTACATTGCCATTAATTGTGAGTTGTTCATTTATAGCTAAGGATCGGTCACCTTCCCAGGCAATAAACCCTATTTTCGCATCTTCATTATCCAGAACATTTAGGTTGTCAAGAGTGATATTAAGTAATGTTGGTACACTTTGTAAACCGTCATAAACATTCAATTGGTTAAGTGGTAAGCCTTCATCTTGAAAAATAACCGTAATGGCCCAACCGCCAAAATTTGTTCCTGTAGGACAATAGGGCGTAATTATATCCAAAAGATCAAAATCAGATACCGTGTACTCTGTGCTCCCTTCACTGACAATTTGAGCTGTTACATCGGCAAATGCTGCAAAAAATATCCGATTTTCATCTAAGGCGTCGCTAAACGTACGTTCTGCTGTAATAGCATTACCATTTAAAGTTATATTAAAGTCACCATTCCCAGAACCAGCCCAATATAGATAGGCTGCAACAACAGTTTGATTTGGTGATAATGTGAGTGTTGCAGTAGATGAGGTTTGAATGATACAGGGCGTGTTAGGGCCATTTTCAAATACATTCATTGTATTTCCAATTGCGGTATAGTCATATCTACCGTTAAATTGTTCAAACAATGTTACATCTTGCGCAAGAAGAGGGATAGTTGCACCAAACAGAAGCGAATAAAATATGTATTTAAATCGTCTCAAAGCCTAAGTTTGGTAAGACTAATGTACATATTTTTTAACGCTTTAGGGTAAAATGGCTTGTAAAGGTTCTGCCGTCCTGCAGGTTGACCTTGAACCAGTAGTCCGATGTGGGCATTTTGTTTCCGTTGAAAGTGCCGTCCCATCCCGGCCCGAGCGGATCGAGTTCCTTTAGCAGTTTTCCGTACCTGTCGAAAATGAGTATTGAGGTATCGGCTTGGAACTGTTCCGTAATGCCGTAGACCTGCCAGAAGTCGTTGTTGTCGTCTCCGTTTGGCGTGAAGTACTTTGGAAAGCCAATGACCGATACCAGTTCCTCGGCGATGCCGCAGTTGTTCCGGTCCCTTACGTACACGGTATAGAGGCCGGGCTGAACATCGTTGAAGACATTGCTTTCCTGGTAGGGTCCGTTGGGATTGTCCAGTGCGTACTCGTATACACCCTCACCGGTTACGAGTACCGTAATGGAGTTGTTCCTTGTGGCATCAACAACTTCGATATCCGTTATGGTGGCAATGTTGGAGGGCAGTACGTTTATGGTCCTGTCCTTGAAACAACCGTTGGTATTGGTCACCGTCACTGTATAGATGCCTGGCTGGTTTACCTCTATGGAAGTCGTATTCTCTCCTGTGGACCAGTCGTAGCTGTAGTTGCTTGGCGCGTCGTCTATGACGCCTCCATCAAGTACTACGGTCTCAGGGAAGAAGTTGAGGCAGTAAATGGTCTCTGCCTGAGTTTCTATGTTCGGGAGCTCGAATACGGTGAGCTCCACCTCGCTGATGCCGAAGCACGCGTTGTCGTTTTCCACCCTTGCGTATATGGTCTGGTTGAAGGCTACTGTATTTGCAAAGGTGCCTCCCAGCGGGTTGTTCTCGATAAGTGCATCGTCGTAGGTTGCGTAGTAGACCACGTCAAGGCCCGTTGGCGCGCCAAGCAGCACTTCGCTGTCGGCATCCGAGAGCTGAAAACTTGCAAAGCCGTCTTCCTGGCCGTCGTCGTCGCAAACTGTTAGGCTTGCGTCGTTGGTGGCAGTAGCGCTGACCTCAAGGGTAACCTCGCCGAAGTCGAAGCAGCCGGTTGCGGTATCGGTAACGCACGCTACGATGACCTGGGGGTTCACGAAGTTCTCGAAGGCATCGCCATCGATAGGGTCTGCCTGCGCGTCTGCATCTGCCTGCGAGAGGTAGTAGGCCACTTCAACCTGAGGGTTGCCTCCCGTAATATCCTCCAGGAGCTGGTTGATGTTGAAGGTGGTAAAGCCATCTGGGATACCGTCCTCGTCGCACTGGAGGACCGAAACGTCATTGGCTTCCGGAATTGGATTGACGATTAAATTAAAGCTACGTGTAGTATAACAGGTTTGATTTAATGTGTTTTCGGCTCTTATGTAGAGCGTCTCATTAAATGCTATTGAATTAATGTAATTAGTAGGTAATGGCGCATTATCCATTTCAGCATCTTCTGGTGTTGCATGAAATGTTACTTCAATTTCTGAGGCATCTTGTGATCCTAATATTAAAGGTATTGATAAATTAAGATCTACATTGGCAATTCCATCAGTAACGTCTCCAAAATTATCACAGAATATTTCATCATCTATTTGTGCAATTTGAGGTGTATTGAAAACTTCCAGTTCAAATGAGTTTAAATCAAAGCAATTTGAATTGTCAACATTATCAACCCTAACAATTATTGTTTGAGGATTTGAAGTATTTAGATATGGAAAGGTGATTTCATTTGCTTTGTTAATCGCATCATCAACAGATTCATAATAGCCAACAATAAATTGATTTGGATCCTGGGTTTCTAATGCTTCCTGGTCTTTATCGTTAAACGTAAATTGAGTAAAACCATCGTTAACTTCATCATCACACACAATCACGTCTGATAAATTATTTGCGACAGGGATATCGAAAATACCAACAACAGCACTACCTTCAATTGGGCATTCGCCATTATTTGGTTCAATAAAAACTTCGTAAAATCCCGGTGCGTCAATAAATAATAGAGGTTGGTTATTACCTGCAATGGGTGTGCCATCAAGGGACCACACATAGTCTGCTCCAGGTAAGTCGTCCGCTTGAAGCGTGTAAGTGTCACCAGTACACAATCTCAATTCTGTGGTACTGATACCATTTCTAATAATATCTGTTTGCGAATTAAATAAAGATTGAATAAATGGTGGTAAACCGATGCGACTTGTATTTGCACCAAACGCACTTGTGCTTAAAAACACACCTTGTTCATTATATATAACTTGTTGACCGTCGGCTTCTGGATTTTCGATTACACCAAGATACCTCGATATATTTACATCTCCAGCAAAACTATATTGAGCTCTGTAAATACGTCTATCAATACCTAATTGCAATGCTCCAGCACTCATAGTATTAGAGGAATGAACAACCTGCTGTGAATTAGGTATGTTGGTGCTTTCTAAATCCCATTGCAGTACTTGACTTGCGCCACCACCACCAGGACCAAAACCAACGGTTGCATATACCTTTCTGTTTTCAGCTGAGAATTCTACGCCGTAGGGGCTGTTATTATTTTGCGCACTGTAAAGTTCTAGAGCGTTTGAGACAATTCCTGTATCATTATTAAAATCAAATAAATAAATTCCCCCGCCAGCATCTTCAGCCAGTATCGTAGATTCACCAAAATGAGCAACAACCAGTTTGCTGCCATCAGGTGATGCTTTTAAGTAACCTAAAGCATTTCGTCTGTAGCCCTCTATCGGTATATTTGGTCCAACTGTAGAAGTTATAGGTGTTGTATTTACTCCGTTTTCATCCACTTTAAATGCATAAAAGGTATCTCCAAAATGTGTCAAAACCCAAAAAGAGGAGCAATCATCCGCTCTAACGGCTGTAATCTTCTCAGAACACTTCAATTCACTTTGTAGTTGATCCGTTGGATCATATGTTATTAAAGGAATATTCTTTTCAACAGCATCAACTGCTCCAAGTCCACCATCATCTAAGATGTTGATTCTAGAATACATAAAACCATCATTTACACCATCGTTGGCACTCATATTTGGAAACGCAGATGTATTGTTATGGTGTGGCTCGTCTACTGTAAATAAGTAGTAAAAGTCAGGGTCTTGAGGTTTGGGGACAATCAGACCTGAGGATGTACTAGAATCATCACCTCTTAGACCTGTGCCGTTAAGCATTATTTGATGATTTCGATTCCAAATAGTGCTTCCATCAGAATAAAACAGGAGATTACCGTCTACGTCTGATATTGACGTACAACCTTCTAAGGTGTTTAATTGGCCATCCGTAACAGCGGTTACCGTACCTTGATCTGCATCAAATCTAACACCAGCATTTTGGCCAAAATACCAAAACGAGGCTTCGTTTTGAGCACTCATTTGGAAAATAACAAGGAGGAAAATATATAGATAGTTTATTCTCTTCATAACATCTTTAGTGTCCAAGACACAACAACATACTAAAACACCAAGACGTTAACGTACCTTAGTATTAGTATGTTGGTTAATTTTAAATAGCAATTGCTATCAAAGATATTATAAATCTCTCTTTTTTAATAATCGATAGGATAAAAAGATAAAAAGTGCGGTCCAGCCTAAAACAACTGCAATTTCGTACCAATGCACAGCATAGTCGTAGGCGATTTCTGTTTTTTCAGGAAACTTGGTCATTACAATCCGCTGAATTGGCTGATCTATAAGTTTATACATCGATTCTAGCGGTAAAAAGTTTTTTACTTTAAAAGCATCATCTGCATTTCCAAGTGCCTCATACGCTCCCCAAAATGCTAGCCACTCGACAATATATAGCACAAATAGGAAGCCCAATGCAAAAGCAGAGCGTTTTAAGAGCATTCCAAAGAATAAACACAAGCTAAAGAAGCCAACAAGCTTTACAAAATATGCTAATAGAAATTCTACTTCCCGTAATATGATTGCGGTCTCTGTATAACTCGAATAATATAAACCAATTAAAAAGGTGGCCAAGCCAATTAATACGGTTGCACATAAAGAGAAAAATACAATTGTGTAGAATTTGGATAGAATAAACTCCTTTTTGCTAAGTCCGTCAATAAGATTTTGTTTTAACGTTTTATTACTGTATTCGTTTCCAATCATACTAACAACTACAATGGCAAAAAAGAATTTAAAGTAGGAAGCAAAAAAAGTAGTGATATGCCAAATTATCGGGAAATTGAAAATACCGAGCTCTCCTAATTCCAGTGTAAAAAAACCAAAGAAATTAATCTTAATAGAGGATAAAACAAGTACTGTAAATGGTAATATAAACGATACAAAAATCAGTATACGGCTTACCTTATTTAGCCATAGTTTTTGTAATTCTAATTTGATGAGACGTAGCATAAATTTGATTGGTTTTGCTTCAATTTTTACAAAAGAAGCTGTTTTTTAATTGATTATTGATTATCGGTTAGTTGTAAAAATTGTTCTTCAAGACTTTCTTTACGCTTCACTAAATGGGACAAGGTAATTCCTTTCTTAAACATAAATGTATTAAAGTCTGAAGCAGACATTGGCTCATTTAAAAATGCCGTTATGAGATCGTCTTCAACCTTTACCTTACCAAAATTTTCATGGTTTTCTAACAATTGAATTAGTTCGTCGTGTTTGTCTGATTTCAACTCAAAAAAACCATGACTACTAATCATTTCGTCAACTCTTCCAGAATATAATTTTTCACCTTTGCGAAGCACAACAACATGTGAGCAGACTTTCTCTACTTCATCTAATAAATGTGAAGCCAGTAAAATTGTGGTTCCGTTTTTCGCTATTTCCTTTATTATCTGTCTTATTTGATGAATTCCTTGCGGATCGAGGCCATTTGTTGGTTCATCTAAAATCAAGATTTCAGGATCGTTAAGAAGGGCAGAGGCAATAGCTAAACGTTGCTTCATACCAAGAGAATAAGTCCTGAATTTGTGATCCTTACGATCAAGGAGACCAACAATTTCTAGTTTTTCTGAAATTTTACTTTCATCAACACCTTTAATTCTACAGACTAATTTCAGGTTTTGTTCTGCAGTCATATACGGATAAAAATTGGGACGCTCTATTATAGCTCCCACTTGCTTTAAAGCATCATGTGTTGAAATATCGCCATCAAACCAATGAAAATCACCACTGGTTTTATTAACAACATTTAATACAATGCCTAGTGTAGTTGATTTACCACTACCATTTGGACCTAATATGCCGTAGACATTTCCTTTGTTTATAGTAAAACTTAAATCCTTGACTGCAGTTAAATAGCCAAATTTTTTAGTAAGATTATTGATTGATAATATTGGTTGCTCCAAAATTGACTGGTTTTATTAATTGATTGATTAAAAGGTACTGAAAAAAGTACAGACCTTGTGGTTATTAATGTAAGACGATTGAGGGATTTATTTGTTACAATTTTTAAATAAAAGGATTAAATTTAGACAATGGAAGACGATGTAAAAATTTCAAAAAGGAAACCTTCTTACCCTGTTTCTAGTGAACTAGATTCTTATTTGTCTAATTACAGAAGGAATATAAATTTACCAATTTTCTATGAGGATCTATTGCGCTTTCAAGGTTCTGTAATTGTATACGATGATAATGATGAAGATACACTTTGGATAAGAGTTTACTACAGTGATTCTGATAGGGATGAAATAGACAATAGTTTGAAAAAAGTCTATTCTTATTTGGTGTCTGATGGTGGTGATTGGATTTTGAAATACCTTAATGTTGATGCCATTGATTACTGCACCTTTGGAAATTCTAAGCCATTTAGAATTAAAGTTAGGAATATATTAAATGATAATTTCACATACTTCTATGTAAAAAAGGCAGATGCGTCACGTATTTATGGTTTGGAATTAGAGCATATGTTATCTCCATATAACCTTAATTTTCTTGTGTGTCGTGATACCTTAATTGAAGAGCATATTGCAGGTATTCCTGGAGATGAGTTCATAAAGAATAGTCTCAAGGATAGAAGCAGCTCTGAAAAAGCACAGATAGCAAAGGAGTTTATAAAGTTTAATGAACGTTGCACCATCACACTTTTAGGTGATATGCGCTCTTATAATTATGTCATCATACCCATACATGATTTTGATCAAGTCATTTTTAAAATTAGAGCCATTGATTTTGATCAACAATCTTATGAAGGTAATTTAAAAATATACATGCCTCAGTTTTTTAAAGAGAATTATAAGATGGTAAAAATGGTTCAAGATAAAATTCAAGAAGAGTCAATTGAGCAATATAAAATTGAAGAGCGATCTATCGTAGCAAAACGAATTATTAGTTATAAAGATAGGCTAAACGCCCTGTTAGATTGTATGGAGTCTGATGAGATTTCAACACAAAATCATATAGATAGATTAAAAGAGGAAATTTATAATTATTCCCATGATAAAAACTTTAGGTCGTGCAAATCTATGGGAGAAATCGTTAAGAACATTCTTATTTTTGTAAAGCGTAATTACGAGAATGTGAGTACAAAAAGGCTATAAAAATCAATTCCAGTTTTCGTCAAAATCTAGATCACCATAATCATCTATATCTAGGTCATCTTCAAATTCATCAAAAGCATCGTCAGATTCTGATTCAAATGCTTTTTCTGGTGCCTCATCTGGAATTTGACCATGCACAAACATTAAATTTGGATAGTCCGTTCCTTCTGCCTCTTCAACAATCTCCGCAAGCTCAACATAAAATGTCCACATACTAAGAAAATCATACACATATATTAATTTTGGTGAAGCCTCATGAACAACATCCTTAATTATGGTCTGATTCATTACGCGCACTTCATTGCCAGCTTCGCTCATATCAAACATAGCAATCTCTTCACCTTGATTCCATTCATCATCACTAATGTAAAATGAGGCCATTTCCATACCGTCAAAACCAAATGATTGTGTAATGATATTGTGTAAATCTTCCATTGTGTCTGTTTCTCGGATTTCTAAATCCCTAAAAACATCATCTTCGGTATCGTTATCTAATATGACTCTGAATCTGTAAATCATTTCTAAATATTGTATTGTAAATATAAAACTTAATTTGTTGCTTTCAGTTCTCTTGTTTGCGTACTTTCCAATAGAATATAAAACTGAATTCCGATTAAAATAGTAGCGATTGCTAAATGCAGTGGCTGCGATGTAAATGGAAAATTGAAGTAGTACATGGCAATTCCAGTTGCAATTTCAATACCCAAACAGAGCATTACGAAATTTAATTTTTGATAGCCCAACCCCAGTTTTTTGTTTCTAAAAAAAAGAAATCCATTTACCAAAACGACAAGGATGGATAGACTGCGATGCACGTAAAAATTTAATGGTGCTGTGGTTGTAATATCCCAATTTAAATAACCGAATAATTTGTTTTGTACATCTACAAATTGACGTACTTGCGTACCTAAAATGATTTGAACTAAGGTGAGCAAAACTGCAAAAATCAAAATATTTCTAAAGAGAACATCTTTTATTTTAAGTCTCTCAACGGGTCTAGATATAAAAATGAGGTAAAGCAAAATACCAACAATGACCAAGGCCATTACCATATGTATGGTAATCTTATAAGGTGCAAGATTAGAGTCTACGACTGTTTTCCCTAGCCAAGCCTGAAATGCCATTGCAAGGACAGTTATAATTGATAAAATGAGAAATCGTTTTCTGTCTTTCCAAAGCCAGATAGACATTATTGTAAAAATGAGGATAGGTATTCCAGATAGTGCGCCAATTAGCCTATTTATATATTCCACCCAAGTATGTAGAGGGTTGAAAATTGCATAATCATGTGCGGTGTAGGGTTCCCAGTTAGATAAATCTAATTGTTCTCCAGAAACGAATTTAGACTTAGCTACTTGTAATGCCTCATCAACAATTATTACAATACCCTTTTTATATTCATGATTTGGCTTAAACTGTAAATCTGAAACATCTGTTGGTGGTATGTAATATCCAAAACACTTTGGCCAATCAGGACATCCCATTCCAGAGCCCGTCATTCTTACAATGGCGCCAGCACATATTACTAGATAAACAAGTACTAAAGCAATCTTTACTGTCTTTCTATATCTTCTCTTCATATATTATGCTTCAGGTTTTAAACCTAGTGATTTACCTTTTTCTATCATTAATTTGAAAGCAGGCTCATATTCATTCGGAATTTCGCCTTCTAAAATGGCCTCTTTGATAGCTTCTTTTATAATACCAATTTCTCTAGATGGTTTTAAATTGAAGGTTTTCATGATTTCTTCTCCTGAAACAGGTGGTTGAAAATTTCTCACATGGTCACGTTCTTCTACCTCAATTATTTTATCTCTTACTATTTTAAAATTATTGTGGTATTTTTTAAACCTTTGTGGGTTCTTAGTTGTAATATCTGCTTCGCAAAGTGTCATAAGATCATCTACGTAATCTCCTGCATCAAATACTAAGCGTCTTACTGCAGAATCTGTTACATCAGTTGCAAGAACTATTGGCCTAGAACTCATGAGTACCATTTTTTGAACAAACTTCATTTTTTCATTCAAAGGCATTCTAAGACGTTTGAAAAGTTTATAGACCATTTTAGAACCGACAAATTCATGTCCATGAAAGGTCCAGCCAATTTTATCGTGAAACTTCTTGGTAGGTGATTTGCCTATATCATGAAGTAGTGCAGCCCAACGTAACCAAAGGTTGTCTGTCGTTTTGGAGATATTGTCTACAACTTCTAGTGTATGATAGAAATTGTCTTTATGGCGTTGCCCTTCTTTTTCGTCAATTCCTTTTAGTGCTGTCAGTTCTGGCAAAATTAATTCTAGAAGCCCCGTTTTTTCCAACAATTTAAAACCAACAGAGGGTTTATTGCTTTCAAGAATCTTATTTAACTCAACAACAATTCGTTCTTTAGTTATAATTTTTATACGTTCTTTATTTTTCGCAATAGCATTTAAGGACGAGGACTCAATTGTAAAATTTAATTGTGTTGCAAAACGTATTGCTCTCATCATCCTAAGCGGGTCGTCGCTATAAGTAACATCAGGATCTAAAGGTGTTCTAATGATCCCATTTTGTAAATCAGAAAGCCCGTTAAAAGGGTCTAATAAATCACCATAGTTATTCTTATTAAGGCTTAGCGCTAAAGCGTTAATCGTGAAATCTCTTCGATTTTGATCGTCTTCCAAGGTGCCATCTTCTACTATTGGATTTCTGCTATCTTCGTTGTAACTTTCTTTACGAGCACCTACAAATTCTATTTCCAGATCTTCATACCTCAGCATTGCAGTACCATAGGTTTTGAAAATCTTTACTTTAGGATTGTTTGGTAAAATTTTCGAAACACGATTGGCCAATTCTATACCACTTCCAATGGCAACTAGGTCAATGTCCTTGGCGTCACCACGATTTAATAGAAAGTCCCTTACGTACCCGCCAATGACATAGCTTTCAATACCTACATCTGTTGAGGCATCGGCTAGATATTTAAAGATGATATGTTGAAGTGCTTCTTTATGATTCATAACAACACAAACTTCATGTTTGTCAAAGTTTGATGAGCTAAATCTTCTTTTTTTAATAGGCTTGGCAAAGATACGATATGATCAAAGCCTTTACAAGACTTGTTATGGTAATTAATTTATGTTTTTAGCGCTGTTTTGGCATTTATAAATTTAGGTAGTCAAAAACCTTTTCAGCAAATTTGATATTTAGTTCTCTACTTTCTTCAAGTACACCAGAATAGGATTGTGCCTTAGGTAAATCGTTGGTAAAGTTTTCAAATGTCGTAATGACAGACTTGTACTTAAAATCGTAAAATTTTGAAGTTGTTGGGACGACTAATGTTTTTTTCCCCAATAAAATAGCCCAATACATCGCATGGTAGCTGTCTGTAACTAGCGTATTTGATTTGCCAATGAAAGAAATCATATCCTTAAGATTGGTGGTATTGGATGTAAAGGGAAAATCACTTAACCTATTTACTAAGTTTTTATTATTCTTGATTGTTTTTTTACTGTAGAGTATTCCTATGTCTTGTGTTTCCTTATAAGAGTTGTCAAAAATGGAGTGAAGGCAACTAACACAAGGAATCCACTCCGTATCCATACTATAATCTCTTGTACCAACTAAACCAAACTTTTTTAGATCAACGTTGTAGTTTTTGACTTTACCAAATTGAGATCTATCAGTTTCATTATGACCAGCCCCCCAAATCACTGTTTTTTTTCCTCTCGCACCCAACTCTTCAAAAAGTTTCATTTGTCTATCGAAATACTTAATGTTAAGAAGTCCGCCACCTCCAATGATTAAACTGTTGTTTGAAACCTGTTTTATCCAATTTTTAGTAACCTCTTTCTTTAAACTTCTAATATCCGAGATATCAAGATATTTGCCATTTAATTCTTTGAAATAGAGATGAGGAGCACAATAGTAATCGCCAACATTATTCATGTCGTACCTATGAATATTTACAATATCGTTATTTTGTTGATGTAGCTTAAGAACTTTTTTGGCAATTCTTTCTTTTCGTTCATCCCCATCTACAATGGGTAGAAATTTACCTATAGTTTTTTTCAGGGACATTTATTTACAGATATTGTTGTACACCAAATGGGATGTGGGTAATTTTATTTTTGGTAGTGTTGTCCTCAATTTCTTTATTTAAGTGGATATGATCTTTAGACTGCTCGTTATGATAAATATGGTAAACGATACCTCTAAATTTAAGACGTTTTCCTTTTACACCAATATTCAATAAGCGTTGAATCATCTCACTATCATCAATTCCCCAGCCCACTAGATTTTCGTTAAAACCGTTTACCTTTATAAAATCATCTCTCCAAAAAGACATATTACAACCTCTTAATTTTGATGATCTTTTGTCCTGCTCTTTATAAAAACTTGAAAGAAATGGCAGCCTTAGAGTTCTACCGCGTTTTTTTATGCCTTTTGAAAAAAAGTTAAATGAAATCTGTTTCTTTTTGAATAGTTTTTGCAAATGACTCTCCTTAATATTTACTCTGCTACCATATAAAAACGTATTCTTTTTCGCCATGACTAAGTGATCCTTAACAAAATGTTTGTGCATAATTATATCACCATCAATCTCAATAATGTAGTCATATTTTGCCTTCGCAATGGCTTTATTCATAATTTTGGGCTTCTGATTTTTATTATCTTCATGCCATATATGAACGATTGGTACAGGGCTTATTGTTTTAAAGTGATCAATAAGTTCTTTAGTCTCTTGTCTAGATCCATCATCTGCAATTATTATTTCATTTGGTAACCAGCTTTGGTTCAACGCACTCAATAAAAGTAATTCTAAAGCCTCAGGCCAATTATAAGTTGGAGTTACTAAACTACAGGTAGGGGTTTTTCTGGACATCTTAATTTTATTGGTGCCAAAATTAACTATTTAAACTTATTTTTGCTGATCTACAAGATGGATTTTTAAATGAAAAAGGTAATTGCCGAACAGTTTGAATCTAAAACAAAAAAGTTAGACGAGATTATTGAGAATTTTGATTCTCAAGGTAAAGACTTTGGTCAACAAGATAGAAATACTTTAAAATTATTTGAACTAGACGATGATACCATTAACGTGAAGTCATTTAAGGTTCCCAATTTTATCAATCAATTTGCCTATAGGTTTTTTAGAAAAAGCAAAGCGCAACGCTCTTTTGAGTACGCTAATAAACTGATGAAGCTTGGCATTGGTACACCACAACCAATTGCTTATTATGAATACACAACGCCGTTTTTATTTAAAAATAGTTTTTACATATCAAAACAACTGGATGTAGATTTGACATATAGGGAGCTTACCCTGGATTTAAATTTTCCCGAACATGAGCAGATATTAAGAGCTTTCACAAGATTCACATATTTTCTTCATGAAAAGGGCGTAAACTTTTTGGATCATTCACCAGGCAATACATTAATACGGAAAAAAGGAGATTCTTATGAATTCTTTTTAGTTGATTTAAACCGTATGGAGTTTAAAAATTTATCTTTAAAGGAACGCATTGAGAATTTTAGGCGATTAACCACCCATAAATCTATGGTTGAGGTTATGAGTGACGAATATGCAAAATGTTCTGGTACTGATAAGGACAAAATCTTTGAGCTTATGTGGTTAGCAACTGAAGATTTTCAAAAAGCTTACCATAGAAGACGAAATCTTAAAAAGAAGCTAAAATTCTGGAAGAATTAACTCGGTTTTTTTTGATGTAATTCTCTTAGTTTCGAGTATTTTAAAAATGTGATATTGGCCGTTTGTACACAAATAACAAACCCATTAAAGCCATCTAAAAATCCCAATCGCAGGAAATAAGATTTGAAAAAAGCCCAGGTTGGATTCCAGATGATTTTCCATATAGGAGCTTTTTTACCCTTTTCAAAATAGGCTTTTGCGGCAATACTCGAAAAATATTCTGTTTTTTGATTGAATTCAGAATAGCTTTGATAGGTTTTGTGTAGGATGTCACCTTTTAATTTTCCTATTTTAGAATTGGGAGCCATGTTTATGTGGTCATGTGGATTAATACCTTCCCATTTCGCTTTTCTTCTGTCAAATATCCGTAACTTTTTGTTTGGATACCAGTCAGAATATTTAATCCATTGCCCGCAAAAATTATTTAATCTATTGCAATAGTAACCATCGCAGGCCCAATTGGATTTGAGTTTTACAATAGATTCTTGAAGTTCTTCAGAAAGCGACTCATCACCATCTAAGGATACGATGTAATCGTAATTTGCTTTCTCAAGGGCAAAGTTTTTTTGTTCAACATAGCCCAAAAACTGTTGCTCAATAAATATGACATTATAGTTTTTGCATATGGCTTTTGTACTATCTGTAGAAAACGAATCAACCACAAGGATCTCATCCACAACGTTTATCAGCGACTTTAGACACCTCTCGATATTGCGCTGTTCATTGTAGGTAATTATTACGCCAGATAGTTTAATCACTTTTGCATTTTAAGTAGGTAAAAATAGTATTTTTGTCCCACATGAAATCATTTGAGGCATCATTAATAATTAGTACTTACAACCAACCAAAATGGTTAGAAAAAGTACTTTGGAGTTGTGAAAATCAGACAGAAGCAAATTTCGAAGTTATTATAGCAGATGATGGCTCAAAAGATGATACCAAAAAGCTTATTGATACTTTTCAGAAAACATCAAAGCTATTAATAAAGCACGTTTGGCATGAGGATAGAGGTTTTCAAAAAACTATAATTTTAAATAAGGCTATTGTAGCTTCAAATACGGATTATTTAATTTTTACCGATGGAGATTGTGTTTTACGAAACGATTTTATTGCGACTCATTTAAATAATAGAGAGAAAGGCTACTTTTTATCAGGAGGCTATTTTAAACTCCCAATGCACATTAGCGAGTTAATAACAAGGCAAGTTATTTTAGATCAAAAGTGCTTTAATATTAAATGGCTAAAAGAAAAAGGTTTAAAATCTTCATTTAAAAACAATAAATTATCCTCTAAAGGACTAAAAACTAAACTTTTAAATGCACTGACGCCAACTAAAGCGACTTGGAATGGTCATAATGCTTCTGGATGGAAAGCCGATATCATTGAAGCAAATGGTTTCGATGAGCGCATGCAATATGGTGGTGAGGATAGAGAATTGGGTGAACGTTTGTTCAATAAAGACATTAAGGCTAAACAATTGAGATATAGTGCAGTTTGTGTACATTTATATCATGAAAGGGGTTATGTAACACCAGAAATGATTGAAAAAAACCTTAAAATACGGGCGCACACAAAAAAATCTAAAATAACAACGACACCTTTTGGGATAGAAAAATTAAGTTAACTGGTCCAAGAATTCTGTAAGATCTTCTTTAAAATATTCTGGTCTAAAATTCTCGTATAAATTCTTAAAGTCGTTCTTCAGGTCTTTGTAATGTGCAATTTTATTGTACCTTTTACTTTCATAATCTTGAAGATGGACGGATTTATGCCGAATACCATCCTCAAACATGTTCCAAGCTTTTTTATCTATCCATGGTGAAAAAATTGTAAATGTAGGTATATCCAGTGCTTTTGCCATGTTTGTTGCACCACCTTCATTTCCAATTAAAGCTGTGCAATGTATTGTTAATGTTAAGAACTCTCTGAGGCTTTTACCGAATAAATCTAAAAAAATCTGATTTTTTGTAACTGGTTTACAATACTCATAAACTTCTTTGGCATGGCTGTATTGTGTTGGTATGTAGTTGAAGATTAATTGAGCATTTGGTTGCTCGGTGATTATAGTATCAAGGACATGTGCCATGTACTTTAAAGGATAGGTTTTGTTTATACCACTTCCTAAAACAGCTATCATATAAAGTGGTTTTGTTAAGTCCAGACCATTATCTAATAAAATCGTTTCTCCTTTTTGCAATTCAGAAGCAGTAAGGTAAATTTTTGGTTTAATAACCTCTGACTTAATATTAAGAGGTTCTAATAAGCTTAATCTGTTTTCAATGGCTAATCCAGCACTGGTTTTTGGTTCTTTACCTTCCTTGACGGTATGAGTATATAAAAAGGACGTGTACCATTTATATTTAGATATTCTTTTTTTAGCCTTAGTACGAAATGATACGATATTACTCGATGTTTTTGAATAAACATCTATGACAGCATCATAGTTTTCCATTTGAAGGAACTTACCAAATGCCAGAGTTGCTTTAAGGCTATTCTCATGTTCCTTCGTAAAAAAATGAAATTTATCAATAAAAGGATTGTTTTCAACAACTTGATACGTATGCGTGTTTATTACATAATGCAGTTCAGCATCTGGATACTTAGATTTAATAGCTTCAAAAAGGATACTAGATGTCAATACATCACCGATCATTTTTTGTTGTATGATTAATATTTTCATGTTATGAAAACCAAGTTTAAATGTGGCTTTTAGACAGCTACATCATACTCGCGTAATGCATCATTCAAAGAAGTTTTTTTGTCTGTACTTTCTTTACGTTTACCTATAATAAGTGCACAAGGGACTTGATATTCTCCTGCGGAAAATGTCTTTGTATAACTACCAGGAATAACAACAGATCTTGCAGGAACAACACCTTTCATTTCCATTGGCTCGGCACCTGTAACATCAATAATTTTGGTACTCATAGTTAGTACAACATTGGCGCCCAATACGGCCTCCTTTTCAACGCGTACACCCTCTACTACAATACAACGGCTACCGATAAATGCGCCATCTTCAATAATCACAGGTGCGGCTTGTAATGGTTCTAGAACACCACCAATACCAACGCCACCTGAAAGGTGTACGTTTTTACCAATCTGTGCGCAACTCCCTACCGTTGCCCAAGTATCTACCATTGTGCCTTCATCTACATAGGCACCGATATTTACATAACTGGGCATCATAATTACACCTTTAGAAATGTATGCACCATGTCTTGCCACAGCATGAGGTACAACTCTTATACCTTTAAGCGCATAATCTCGCTTTAAAGGAATTTTGTCGTGATATTCAAAAATACCAACTTCATGAGTTTCCATTTTTTGAATAGGGAAATAGAGAACAACTGCTTTTTTAACCCATTCATTAACTTGCCATCCATCTCCTTTTGGTTCTGCAACTCTTAGGGTACCTTCATCCAGTAAGCCAATAACGCTTCTAATAGCATCAACAGTAACTTTATTGTTCAAAAGAGAACGATCTTCCCACGCATTCTCTATAACGTTTTTTAATTGTTCCATCAAATTGTATCCATTTATTTGCACCAAAGATAAGTCCAATACCAAGCAACATAAAATTTTTTGAAATATTTGTGACTAACCCAGAAAAGTAGTGTCTTATAAATGTTAAATCAAGGATAACTAACTATACGTAAGTGTATCTGAGAGTTTAATTAATAGCTAATTTTGAAAACTCCTCTCCCCTTTTTTTGAGGAGTTTTCTTTTTAAAAATATCTGAAGAATGTGACCTACTTAATGTTTTGGTGTCTTATAATTGATTAACGACGTGATTTATTTAAATGAGGGAAATAATATCATGGTTTAATTGATAGCTTAATTAAAACGCTTCTTTAACTAGAAGCGTTTTTTATTTAATCCGTTGTACCTTTGTAGCCTATGGGGCGAATTTTAGCAATAGATTATGGAATGAAGCGAACAGGATTGGCTGTAACTGATGAATTACAGATAATTGCATCTGGTTTAATTACTGTAGATTCAAAAGACATCATAGCGTTTTTGACAAATTATGTTGCAAAGGAGAAGGTTGAAAAAATTGTCGTAGGATTGCCTAAGCAAATGGATAATACAGCATCAGAAAGTGAAATTTATATTCAATTGTTTCTAAAACGTCTAAAGAAGGCATTGCCACAAATCCCTGTTGAAAGAGTAGATGAGCGTTTTACTTCTAAAATGGCATTTCAAACAATGATAGATAGTGGTTTAAAGAAAAAACAAAGACAAAATAAAGCGCTTATTGACGAAATAAGTGCTACACTTATACTGCAGAGTTATTTGGCTTCAAAATCTTAAATAAGAATTGTACTTTTGCTCCCGAAATAATTAGAATATGATTTTACCTATTGTTGCATATGGCGATCCTGTACTGAAGAAAAAAGCTAAGGCAATTGATGCGCAATATCCAAAGTTGGACGAACTGATTGAAAATATGCACGAGACTATGTATGGTGCATTTGGTGTTGGACTTGCTGCACCGCAAGTAGGACTGCCTATCCGCTTATTTTTAGTTGATACAGAGCCTTTTGCAGATGATGAAAATCTCTCTGAAAATGAAAGAGAACAACTTAAGAATTTCAAAAAAATATTCATAAATGCTCAAATATTAGAAGAAGAAGGTGATGAGTGGGCGTTTAATGAAGGCTGTTTAAGTATTCCTGATGTTAGGGAAGATGTATTTAGGCAACCAAAAATAAAAATACAATATCAAGATGAAAATTTTGATACATATGTAGAGGAATATGAAGGCCTCATTGCAAGGGTAATACAGCATGAGTATGATCATATCGAAGGCATATTATTTACAGACAAACTTTCCTCCTTTAAAAAGCGATTAATAAAAGGAAAGTTGAATAATATTTCAAAAGGAAAAATAAAAATTGACTATAAAATGCGTTTTCCACTTATGAGTAGAAAACGCTAACTAAAGAAATATGAGTTTAGACAAAATACTAGCAATTTCCGGTAAACCAGGATTATTTGAAATTGTGACTCAGACAAGGACAGGTGCAGTGGTGGAATCACTGTTAGACAAAAAAAGATTAACAGTTGGGGCACACAGTAATATTAGTATACTAAGCGAAATTGCTATATATACCTTGACCGAAGAGGTACCGCTTAGAGACGTACTGAAAAAAGTAAAAGACAAGGAAAATGGCAAACCCACATCTATAAGCCATAAAGACAGCAAGGATACCTTAGAGGAATATTTTTTCGAAATCTTACCAGAATACGACGAAGACAGAGTTTATGCCTCTGACATAAAGAAAGTTATTCAGTGGTACAATATCCTGCATAAGAACAATCTTCTAGATAGCCTTGAATCTGAGGAAAATTCAGATACCTCAGAAGAAGAATAATCATGTCTACAAAGCAATCACAACTTCAAGCTTTTGAGCGTTTGTTAATTGTCATGGACGAGTTGCGCGAACAGTGCCCATGGGACAAAAAACAAACTATGGAATCACTCAGACATTTAACAATTGAGGAAGTTTACGAGCTAGGTGATGCTATTTTAGATAATGATTTAGATGAAGTTAAAAAAGAACTTGGAGATGTTCTTTTGCACATTGTTTTTTACTCTAAAATTGGGAGTGAAACCAATGACTTTGATATTGCCGATGTTTGCCACACCATTTGTGATAAGCTTATTGAAAGACATCCGCATATCTATGCAGATGTTAAAGTAAATGATGAGGAGGATGTTAAACGAAATTGGGAGCAGATTAAGCTTAAAGAAGGCAAGAAAAGTGTTTTGGAAGGTGTGCCGAAAAGTCTACCAGCAATGGTAAAGGCCAACCGAATTCAAGATAAAGTTGCAGGTGTTGGGTTTGACTGGGAAAAACCGGAACAAGTTTTTGAAAAAGTAGAGGAGGAACTCAGTGAACTTAAATCTGAAATATCTAAAGGCAATATGGACGCCATCGAGAATGAATTTGGCGACGTGTTATTTTCAATGATAAATTATGCTCGGTTTTTAAAGGTAAATCCTGAAAATGCGCTTGAGCGAACTAACAAAAAATTCATTAAAAGATTTCAATATTTAGAGTCTAAGGCAAAGGAACTAAACAAATCTTTAAAAGATATGACTCTCTCAGAGATGGACGTCTTTTGGGAAGAAGCCAAATCAGTTTAAAAAAACGTATTGAGCCTTAATTTTTTAGCACATTTATAGTATTAGTGTTAAAAGTTTCAGAATATTTCCAATTTAAACGTCCAATACATATGTGTGTCCGTAGATACTGTATACAAAAACAATTACGTTTTTTATATTCTTAGTAGTAGGTCTTAATTATTTAAATAGCGGTTGTAATTAAGATTAATTTAGTTTAGTTAGGGCAAAACCCACTTGATAAACTCAAGTGGGTTTTGATTTTAACTATACATGCCCTTAATCTTTGATAGTTTGGTTTTCCAAGTATCTAATTCCTTCTTATGCTTATCAATATTATTTAGTACTTCTTTAACCACCGGATTTGTTTCATCTACGTTTGTGAAGAACTGAAGGTTGTTTTCTAATTGCGTTATTTCTGATTGTACATCACCTATTTTCTTACGAATAAAGTTTTGCTCGTTATCCAGTAATCTTGTATCGCTATCATCACTAGCTAAATTTTCAAGCTTGCTTTCAAATTTTACCATCTCTAACTTAGCTTTGTCCATCTTGAGTTGGTCAAAAGCTACGTCTATAGCCTTGTAGAACTTCCCATCAATGTAACGCTTATTTTGTGGTACGTGGCCTATGGTCTTCCATTCTGATATTTTAGATTTTAAAGTTGCAACAGCTTTCTTATTGTCTTCTGCAAGGTTTAAGGATTTTAGACTGTCTAGTAACTTTACTTTTTTATCAAAGGCATCATATAAATGTTGGTTTTCAGCTTTACGCTTGTCATGCATTCGGTCAAAATAATAGTTACAAGCGTCTTTGAATTGTTTCCATATTTTGTCACTATCGCGTCGTGGAACATGACCAATTTTTTTCCAATCGCTTTGAATTTTTTTCATCAGTGGCGTTACAACAGCAAAGTCTTCACTCTCTTTATTAGCTTCTGCAATTTTGATAAGTTCTTTCTTTTTTTTGAGATTCTCGTATTGCTCTTTCTTTAAATCTTTATAAAAAAGATTTTTATTTCGATTGAATTCGCGAACGGCATCCTTAAACTTAGCCCATGTTGCTTCGTTAGACTTTAAAGGCACTTTTCCAGCGTTGAAAAAGGCTTCTCGTAAAGATTCAATTTCTCTTATCTTTTTTTGCCAAGCACCATGAGAAGAAACGTGCTCTGATGCAACTGCTACAATATTTGCTATAATCTCTTCTTTCTTCTCAAGATTTTTTTCGTAAGCTTTATCTAAATCTGCATAATAAGCTTGTCTTTTATCGTGTATGGTTTTAGTTGCATTGCTAAAACGCTCCCAGATTTCTTCCCTATGCTCTTTGGCAACGGGACCAAGCTCTTCTTTCCATAATTTGTGGAGTACCTGTAATTCTCTAAAAGCACGATTTATATTTTCGTCCTTGCTAAGCTCTTCAGCACGTTCAATGATTTTAAGTTTTTGCTCGTAATTATGCTTAAAATCCATATCTCGCAAATCGTTATTGAGATGCAAGAAATCGTAAAAACGTTCCACGTGGTGATGATAAGAGTTCCAAGCATTATTGTATTTATCTCTTGGAATTGGACCAGCGTGTCGCCATTTTTCCTGAAGTTCCTTAAAGTGTTTGTAAGTTGTGTTTATATTCTCTTCAACATTTAAAAGTCCTTTTATTTCTTCTATGATTGCTAGGCGATTTTCGAGGTTTTCCTTGAGCGTATGTTCACGTGCTTTGTAATACGCATTAATACCTTGCCTATATTCTTTGTATAATTGGTTAAAGAGTTTCTTTGCATCATTAGTGAAGTAAAAATCAATAACATTGCCACCTTCATTAACAAATTCTTCTTTTTTCTCCTCTAATAGCGCATTAAATTTAGAATTGAATTCTGACTTTATTTGATTAACATATTTTGATATTGTTTGGATCTTATGATGACTCAAAAGTCTATTGAACTCGGTTACCAATTGATCTAAATTCATCGCATGGTAGTCTTTTTCTTCTACCTCATGACGTTCAGCATTAGTTTCATCTTCAGCATCTTCAGCGTTTGATGCTTCAATTTCATCTACATGATTCTCCTTTTTATCGTTGGCATCAATGGTTGTATTATCATCTTCATTTTTTGCCTCAACAACAGTTTCTTTTTCTGGAGTAGTTTCTAAGGTATCTACTTCTTTTTTTCCTTCTGCTTCTTGCAGGTTATCATTCTCAGACATAAGTCAATAATTTTAAACGGACAATAAAGATACTAACAACTCCTTGAACTACAAAGGAATTGAGAGGTTGGAATACATATTAAGATCTATTCCATATTTCCCAAGACTTCTCAGCCTGCAGTTCTAACATCTGGAGTCCATTAATAATTGCGGCGCCTTTCATTTCTCCAAATTGCAAAAATTTTGTGCGTTCAGGATTATAGATTAAGTCATAGAGAATATGAGAAGATGTTATCCCTTCATAAGGAATATTAGGGCATTGGTCTACGTTAGGATAGGTTCCAACTGGAGTACAGTTTATTATTATCTTATATAACCTAATTAATTCTGGTGTTAGGTCTGAATATTGATATTTGACCTTTTGCGTTTTATTCCGCGAAACAAAATCGTATTCAATTTGGAGTTTTTCTAAGGCATAAGCTATGGCTTTTGAAGCTCCTCCTGTACCGAGAATTAAAGCATTTTTATGGTATTTTGTTAAATGCGGCGTAATTGATTTTTTAAAACCGTAATAGTCGGTATTGTAACCAATTATTTTTTTGTTCTTAATTCTTATGGTGTTTACGGCACCTATTTTTTGAGCCTTTTTAGATACTTTGTCTAAATACGGTATAATCTGTTCTTTGTAAGGAATTGTAACATTGAGTCCTTTGAGATTTGGATTATTTTCAAAAATAACCGGAAATTTATCAATAGAGGTTAGATCAAAATTTTCATAGGTAAAATTGAGATTCTCCTTTTCAAATTTTTTAGCAAAGTAGCCACGTGAAAATGAATAGGAAATATTTCGACCTATGAGTCCGAATTTAAGCTTTGATTTGTCTTGTCCGTTGTCCATACCATTCTAATCCTAGCACTATCAAAATACCTAAAAAAATGTAAGCTATTGCTATGTATGTTTCTGTACTAGCACCTGGGAAAAATCGTTTGTAATTTAAAATAATTTGTTTGCCTGCAGAATCTAAAATATAGCCACCGGTTTCATTGGTTAGATATATCGTTTTTTTCCATGGCCAGACAACACCCAAGGAACCAACGATAAAACCAATTATGGTTGCAAGTGTAATATTTTTATAGTGATGTAAAATGTAATTCAAGATATGCGAAAAGGTTACTAATCCAGTAACAGAACCCAAAGTGAAAACGGCTAGTACTTTAAGCATTCTAATTCTCACTTCATTCTTAATGAAATCGAAATTTCCAGAAAAAATATCGGCAATAGTGTCGTATAAGGCATTTACGGAGTCAACTAATAAGAGTACATAGTTTCCTAGTAAAATGAGAATAAATGATCCTGAAAACCCTGGAAGTGTCATGCCAGACACACTTATGATACCGCAAAAGAATACAAAAAACAAATTATCATTTTCTTTTGCAGGATCTAAAAAGCTGATGCTTATACCTACTAAAGCTCCAAGCATCAAAAACGTTAAAGTTCTTTTGTTCCAGGACTCAAAATCTTTATTGATGTAATAAATAGAGCCTAAAATCATTCCAAAAAAAGTGCTCCAAACGTACAGTTCATAATTAACTATGAGATAGTCTAATAGTTTTGAAACACTAAAGTAGCTAATTACCATCCCAAGAAAGAGCAGTGCTAAGAACTTTCCGTTTGTATAGCGAAAGAAGCTTTTAAAGCGACCGTTAAATAATAATCTAAATGCTGTTTTATTGACTCTTTGAAGTGAGTAAATAAATTCTTCATAAAATCCAGCGACAAATGCAACAACACCTCCAGACACACCAGGAACCTTATTTGCAGCTCCCATTGCAAGACCTTTGATAACTAAAAAAATACGATCTTTAAGATGCCTTGTACTTTGCATTACACGACATTTTTATTTTTGCCAAGTTTTTCTAATATCAATATGGTGGCAAAACCAATAACAACAAATATGATTGCTAACACTAACTGATTGTCGCCATTGAATGTAGATGGTAAAACACTTTTATCTAATAGGGTAACTTCTTCGCCTTTAGAATTTATACGTGTTTTTAAAACCTCTTTCCATGGCCAGATTTTATTTAAAGACCCAATCATAAAACCAGTAAGTATTGCCAGGGTAAGATTTTTTTGGTGTTTGAACATCCAGTTTAGTGCTTTAGAAAAGACTTTTAATCCAATTACGGCGCCAATTGCTAGTAGGATAAAATTGAATAATGCCTCTTTAAAAAGCGTCATGTTGCCTTGCAAAAGGCCATCTCTTAAATTATTAATTGTATCAATGGCAGTTTGATAGGCGCCTAAAATTAATAGAATAAACGCGCCTGAAACACCAGGTAATATCATTGCTATTATTGCAATGAACCCACAAAACAACAAGTAATAAGGACTGTCCGGAGATGCAAATGGTTCTGCGAGGGTTATATAATATGATAATACAGAGGTTATTAAAACTGCTAGAAGGACTTTAAGTGACCATTTGTTTATTTGCTTTGCAATGTAAATGATACTGGCAAGCACCAATCCAAAAAAGAAGGACCAAAGCAAAATAGGTTCGTTATGCAATAACCACTTAATAAGCTTAGCCAATGAAAGAATGCTTATTCCAATACCCAAGAATAGTGCAAACAAAAAGCTTCCATTAATTGACTTCCAAGCATTTAAAAATCCATGATTTTTCCAATTTTTAAAAAAATCAAGATTTACCTTATCTATGCTCTCAATGAGCTCTTCATAAATACCAGAAATAAATGCAATTGTACCACCTGAAACACCAGGGACAACATCCGCTGCACCCATGGCTATCCCTTTAAGAGAAACGACTATGTAGTCAATTATTCTTCTTCTCATTCTAAGAATTATAATGAGATGCTAAGGTATGGATTTTTTAATTGGATGTCTTTTTGAAATCCGAAATTATGGCTTTGACAATTGGCTTATCTTTAAGGTTAGGAAAGAGCTCGGTTATGATAAAATTATACTCGAAATTGAGTTGGATAGCATTCTTTAAGTGAAAACGACCCTCTTCATTTTTATTTAAGGTGAAATACAAGCCACCTAAACGATATTCAATTTCTGCATTTTCGAGATAAAACTCTGACGCTTGCAATAAATTATGAATTGAAGCTTCGTATTCACCTAGAGAAATAAGTATATCTGATCTATCCAGCCATGTATCTAATTCGTAATTTCCTAACTCTATACAATGTTTATAGCCACGCTCTGCTTCTTCCAAAAAGTTGAGCCGTTTATTAACCGTAGCATATAGTTTCCAATATAAAACATTTTCACCATCAATATTCACTGCTTTATTTATGTAGTAGAGGGCTTTTTGATAGTTGAGGCGTTTCATGTAGAATTTTGTTATGGCGAGCCATCCTTTATCTAATAACGCATCTTCATCTACCGTTTTTTTTAAAAATTGAAGGGCCAAATCATCCTGACCAAGTTTTTCATAGCAATATCCAATTCTAAGAAGAGCGAAGGAAGTTGGATCATCTAATGCAAGCGTAATTTTGTAGTTTTCAATTGCATCTTCGTATTGCTTTAATTTTTCTAAAACCTTACCTTTTTCTATATAAGCACCAACAAAACTATCGTCAGATATTATTGCAAAATCAAAGGCTGCATTTGCCTTGGAATATTCCTTAATTGCAAAATATTGACGTCCTAATTGGTGCCACGCAACTTCACAATAAGGGTTATTGTCCAAAAAGCCATTTAAGTACGAAATAGCTTCTGTGTTTTGGTTTAAAAAGTCATAACAGTAAATAATGTTGTGAAGAGCAGAGTAATCGGTTGTGTCGGCCTCTAAACATTTTTTAAAATAGATAATGGCGTTTTCAAATTGATCAAGAAAAAGATATTCCATGCCAATAAGTGCGTAGAGGTCACTATCATCTTCAGGTGTTTTTGACATTCCAATAGCCATTAGCAAAATTTCAATTGCCTTCTCGTGCTGGTCTTGCTTGGATAGCACATTTGCCTTTTGTATATATATCTCCTCGTTGTTTGGCTCTAAATCATGAAGTTCATTCAAAATAGTGTTTGCTTCTTCAAATTTATTTTCAATGACGAGGATTTCAACCTGATATAATCGTAGGTTAACAGAAGAAGGATGTTGTTCTAAGCCCAATTTGATTGCGCGTTTTGCTAAGGCTATTTTACCATTTTCAAGGTAGTGGTGAATGATGTTTTCAAATTCGTTGGAGTCGAAAAACAAAATGTCATTTGTTTTTAACATCGATTCAAATCTAGTAAGAGAGAAATTTTCGTCGTTTTGACTGTATTCCATAAGCGGTTTTAAGGTTTCACTGAAATAAAAATACAGTTATCCCCTTCGATTTTATAAAAAAAGCGTTAATGTTTTTAACAAATTAATTAACATAGAAATGTTATTCATACAATAATTTTTGGTGACTGAATTTCAATAATTTACTATACTAGCTTCTCATCAATTTCGTCTAATACAGATAGAATTATTTGACAACCTTTAATAATTTCATCGTCAGAAATGGTTAGTGGAGGCGTAATTCTAATAGCTCTTGGCTCAAATAATAGCCAAAATAGAATTAACCCTTTTTCCTTGCATTCTAATATTATTTGATTCGTTACATCTGGATATTCTGTAAAAGCAGCTAACATTAACCCACGCCCTCTAATTTCTTTAATTAAGGGATGCCGTAAGTGTTTTCTAATAAGTTTTTCTTTTTTGAGTGTACCCTCAATCAAATTACTCTCGGTGATCTGTTTTAAAGTGGCCAGTGCGGCACTAGCAATAACAGGGTTTCCTCCAAAGGTGGTAATATGACCTAACTTTGGTTTGTCTGATAGGTAGCTCATTAATTTACTGGATGTAGTAAATGCACCTATTGGAAGCCCACCTCCAAGACCTTTGCCTGTTACGACGATATCTGGTAAGCAATTATAGTTTTCAAAACCAAATAATTTACCTGTTCTGCCAATACCAGGTTGAATTTCATCCAAGATTAAAAGTGCTCCAACTGCATTACATTTTTGCTGTACTTTATGTAGATAGTCATTTATAGGCTCTATAAATCCAGCTCCACCTTGTATTGTTTCAAGAACAACGGCGGCAGTCTTCTGTGTTATCTGATTTAGGCACCACTCACAGTTAAAGCTAATATGCCTAACGTCCGGAATTAAAGGCAGAAAAGGTTGTTTTCTTTCTTGAAAATCCATTAAACTCAATGAGCCCATGGTGTTACCGTGGTAAGCATTTTTTGCTGCTATTATTTCAGTTCTTCCTGTGTAGCGTCTTGCGAGTTTAATACTTCCTTCAATGGCTTCTGTTCCTGAATTAACTAAATATGTAGTATCCAAAGGTGCTGGGAGGTGTTTAGCCAGCAACTTACATAGATCGACTGCCGGTTTTTGAATGTACTCTCCATAGACCATCACATGTAGGTATTGATCGAGTTGTTTTTTTACTGCTTCAACAACTTTTGGATGACAATGACCTAAACTGCATGCTGAAACTCCAGCTACAAAATCAAGATGGGCTTTCCCATTACTGTCATAAATATATGACCCTTTGGCATGGCTAATTTCCATGGCCAATGGATGTGGTGTAGTCTGTGCTTGATATTTAAAAAAGTCTCCTTCTTGCATTGCACATTATTGACTAGTCTTTTTCTTAGATCCCTTGGGTAGACTTACAGTATTGGGAAACGGAAATGCCTCGTTTTTTTCTGGTAAATTTTGAGCGGCTTTGTTGGGTTTGTTCGGTGTTTCTTTTCCAGCTTCTTCAATACGCTCAGTCATGGAGCTGTCAACAAATTCCTCAGGTGGAATATAGTCATCTAAGCCTTTGATTACTGGTAAATCAAGAGGAGGGTCATCTTTGAACAAATCCTCTATTGACATCAAACGTTCTTCACCACGCCAATCAAAACCACGTAAACGCCTACCGCTTTTTGGAAACATTGAATCAGGATAAAGCTCACCATCAATTTGGTTTATAAATCTAATTTCCTCAATGGCCTGTTCCAATATTTCCATATTTATACTTCCGGATTTAGATTTTTGGATGCCAACAAGTTCATTCTCATCATTGCGCATATAGTAAATCATTTCGGCATTTTTGATGATATCAACGTTGTAGAGTTCGTTATTTTCAAACAAGCCAATTAACACTTTTCCTTTTACTTGGTTATATCCGGTTTCGCTAATAGTATCTCTGCTAACTAAGAAGGCGTTATTAAAGACTTTTAGTGAATCTAGTTTTTCTGTTTCAATATTTGAAATTAAATGAATCGTATCTCCTGTCATTTGATTGCCCATATTCCATAAAATGGGTTTGCGCATAGTAGCAAATGCATCTTTTGAACTAAAGCGCTGTAGATTTATCATTTGTGTTAATCCTGTTTGATGATTAACGTGAATAGAATCTGCCTTACCAGCAAGATCACTTTTATATAACCTAACATTGTAAAAAGCTCTAGTAATTCTATTGTTTTCCTTGCCTGTTAACATTAGTGTATCTGCATGGATATAAACAGAATCTCGATCTTGCACTGAAATTCCAAGTGCTCGCTTAGTGATAAAAACCGAGTCCCTGTCTCGCCAAACCTCTGCATAATGCCCTTTAACCAGACTGTTATTAATAGTATCTGTAACCGTAATATTATTTGTTGCAGATGCAAAACTTCTATTTCTGTCAAAGTAGATACTATCGCCTTCAACAGTACGATTATCGTAATCTATGCGCGCATTACGCTGAAAGTGCCCTCTATCCGTATTTGTATTATAAAATCCTCTTTCGGTATAGATACTACTGTCTTCTCCTACAATTGTAGAAGGTCCAAATAAATGGGCATGACCATTTTCTGTAAAGAAATCCAAACGCTCCGTATTTAAGGTGTAATCAGGATTGACTAAAACGACGTCTTGGAGAAACTGATACTTTCTTGAATTCATGTAATAGCGTCCAATCTGACTAGTGATGGTGCCTGATGTATCTCTAACAACTTTTCCTTTGGTATTGTAAAAGGCCAATTGTCTTGTTCTGTCAAAATAAAGTTTATCTGTAGTAAGTACGGAGTTTGGCTCAGTTAATACCACATCGCCACGTGCGAAAGCCAATTGTGTTTTACCACTGTAGGTAGCATATTTTGCAACCATATTGATAGAATCACCTTGTTTCATAACTACATTACTGAAGGCCTCGATGAAATCTTGATCTTCAAAATATATGGCTTTATCACACCACATATTAACGCCCTTATGAACAAAGTGAACTTGTTGTGATTTATCCCTTAGAAAAACTTTGGCACCATCTTCAATTTCCGAGTCTGTGTATGCAGTACCTGCATATTTAATGTTGATTTTTTGTTTTTCCTGTGAAAAAAGTAAACTAGCCGTGCATAGAAGTATTGAAAAAAATAGATTTTTTAAAGCTCTCAAAACTGTAAGTATTTTTTACAAAGTAACATTTACGCTATTGCTTTAGTATGACTTAACAGAATATTTAACAGTCTTTAGTTAAATATTAAATACTCTTTCTTACAATTGTTTGCTTACGGTCAGGACCAACTGAAACAATAGTGATAGGAATATTGAGCTCCTTTTCTATGAATTCGACGTAAGCATTAAACTCCTTTGGTAAATCGGAAGCTTGGGTCATTTTTGTAAGGTCCTCCTTCCATCCGTCAATCTCTGTGTAAATTGGAGTTACATTTTCCTCTTCAATATTGTACGGTAAATGTGTAATGGTTTCACCTTTATAATTGTAGGCTGTACAGATTTTCAGTTTTTTAAAACCTGACAGTACATCTCCTTTCATCATTATAAGTTGGGTAACTCCATTGACTTGACATGCATATTTCAATGCGACCAAATCTAACCATCCACATCGTCTAGGTCTACCAGTTGTTGCACCAAATTCGTGGCCAACTCTGCCCATAGTCTCACCGTCTTCATCAAAAAGTTCGGTAGGGAATGGACCTGAGCCAACACGCGTTGTATAAGCTTTAAAAATGCCAAATACGTCACCAATCTGACTTGGAGCAACACCAAGTCCAGTACATGCACCAGCTGCAGTAGTATTAGACGATGTTACATAGGGGTATGTACCAAAGTCAATATCAAGCAAGGAACCTTGGGCTCCTTCGGCTAAAATAGTTTTACCAGACTGTTGAGCCTGATGTATGAATTCTTCAGAGTCTATGAACTTTAACTGTTTTAAGGTTTCGATAGCATCAAAAAAATCTGCTTCTAATTCTTCCAGATTGTACTGAATATCTACATTGTAGAATGCTATCATTGCCTCATGCTTATCTGCAAGCGCTCTGTATTTGTCTTTCCAATTACTTAATTCTATATCTCCAACTCGTATACCATTGCGACCCGTCTTGTCCATGTATGTTGGTCCTATTCCTTTTAAGGTTGAACCTATTTTTGCCTTACCCTTTGAGGCTTCACTTGCAGCATCTAGTAAGCGATGGGTTGGTAATATGATGTGTGCTTTGCGTGAAATGTATAGCGCGTTTTTATAATCCACATTTTGCTCGTTGAGCTTAACTAATTCCTTTTTGAATATTACGGGATCAATAACTACTCCGTTACCAACAAGATTTATAGTATTATCATGAAAAATACCTGATGGAATTGTGTGTAAAACATGTTTTCTGCCATTAAAAACTAAAGTATGCCCTGCATTTGGGCCACCTTGAAATCTTGCAATAATATCATATTTGGAGGTGAATACGTCAACAATTTTACCTTTTCCTTCATCACCCCATTGTAATCCTAGTAGTAAATCTACTGCCATTTTAATAAATAAGTTAGTCGTGTTTTTTACGCGTGCCGTAAAAATATAGTGAATGATTGTTTATTTCAATATCGAAAACTTCTTCGATGGTTTGCTTAATTGATTGAATACGAGGATCGCAAAATTCTATAACTTCACCGGAGTCGGTTAGAATTACATGATCATGTTGCTTGTCAAAATAAGACTTCTCATAATGTGCTTGGCTTTTGCCAAATTGATGCTTACGCACGAGATTGCAATCCAAAAGTAATTCAATAGTATTATAAAGTGTTGCTCTACTAACGCGATAGTTTTTATTTTTCATTTTAAGATATAGTGATTCTATATCAAAATGTTCTTCACTATCATAAATTTCTTGGAGTATAGCATAGCGCTCAGGTGTTTTTCTATGCCCATTTTCTTCAAGGAATTGCGTAAAAACACGTTTCACAATTTCTTGGTTACTCTCTTCTGTAGTTGCCTTCATAATCAAAGTGTAAATTTACACAAATTTAAACTCTCGATACCTTATCAATACCATTAATTTTTTTCAATCTTTCAATAAGTTTTTTCAGCATGGCTTGGTTTTTAACTTCTAAAGTAATCTTGCCCGTAAATACACCGCTATCAGTTGTAAAACTTATACTTTTCATGTTTACATGCATGTTTTGTGATATGAGCTTTGTGATATCATTAACAAGGCCAAGGTTGTCAAGTCCAGATAAAGTAATTTGCGATGTGTAAACTTGTTGGGTGGAATCTATCCATTTGGCAGCAATAATCCTGTAGGCATAGTTGGATTGTAAGCTCACAGCATTTGGACAGTTTTTTTTATGTACTTTAATGCCATCATTTATGGTTAAAAAACCAAATACTTTATCCCCTGGAATTGGGTTACAACAATTAGCTAATTTATAGTTTAATTTTTCTTCTCCTTGACCAAAAACCAGCATGTCATATTTTGACGTTATTTCGTCCTTATCAATATCTTTTGGGACATCTGGTCTTCGTATTTTATTTTTAAAATAACTGACAAAGGCATTGCTTCTTGAAGAAGCGAAAGCTTTAAGTTTGGAATTATCAATGGTACCAATGCCAACGCGATAGAAAAGATCTAGTGAGGTGCTTAACTTAAAATAATTAACCAGCTCATTTACTGAACTTTCGTTAAGAGTAATTTTCAATTGTTTTAACTTGCGTCTCAATATTTCTTTACCCTCCTCAGCAATTAGTTTTACGTCTTCCTTTAAAGCTGATTTTATTTTGCTTCGGGCCCTTGCAGTTGTTGCATAATCTAACCAGTTTGAATTTGGCTTGGCGTTATCAGAGGTTAAAATTTCAACACGGTCACCACTTTGAAGTTCATGGCTTAATGGAACCAATTTGCCATTTACTTTAGCACCTCTGGTTTTCATGCCAACTTCAGTGTGTATACTAAATGCAAAGTCTAAAGGTGTTGCTCCCTTAGGAAGAGATTTGAGGTCGCCTTTTGGCGAAAACACAAAGATCTCTTTAGAATAAAGATTGAGCTTAAACTGTTCTACAAAATCAACAGCATCGGTTTCGTTACTTTCCAGAGCTTCTTGTAACTTATTGATCCAAAGATCCAAATTATCCTCCTTATCATTTTGATTTTTGTATTTGTAGTGCGCCGCATAGCCTTTCTCTGCAATTTCATTCATACGTTCACTTCTAATCTGGACTTCTACAAATCTACTTTTTGGTCCAACAACGGTAATGTGTAATGCTTCATATCCTGTAGATTTCGGAGATGAAATCCAATCGCGTAGTCGTGTTGGGTTAGGGGTGAAATGGTCCGTAACTATGGAGTAAATCTTCCAAGCGAGGAATTTTTCGTTTTCGAAATCTGATTTGTAAATAATACGTACGGCGAACTTGTCATAAACTTCTTCAAAGGATACACCTTGTTTTAGCATTTTTCTTCGAATGCTAAAAATGGACTTTGGTCTGCCTTTAATTTCATATTTAAGACCTTCCTTATTCAAAGAGTTTTCAATAACCTTGGAGAATGATTTTATGTAGGCATCCTGCTCTTCTTTACTATCTTGCATCTTTTCTGCAATATCATTGTATACTTCAGGCTCCGTGTACTTAAGGCCAAGGTCCTCCAGTTCTGTTTTAATATTGTAAAGTCCAATTCTGTGCGCTAATGGAGCGTAAATGTAAAGTGTTTCTGAAGCAATCTTCACTTGTTTATCCGATCGCATGGCTTCCATTGTTTGCATGTTATGCAAACGGTCTGCTATTTTAATGATAATAACCCTTATGTCTTCATGAAGGGTTAAGAGCATTTTACGAAAGTTTTCTGCTTGTAACGATACATCCAAGTCCTTTTTTAAGGACGAAATTTTTGTGAGTCCGTCAACAATTCTAGCTACGTTCTCACCAAATAACCGCTCAATATCTGCAATGGTGTAATTAGGATTGTCTTCTACGACATCATGGAGCAGGGCAGAGGCAATAGCAGTTGCATCTAACCCTATTTCTTGTGCAACAATTCTTGCAACTGCGATAGGATGGAAAATATAAGCTTCGCCAGATTTTCTGCGCTGATTTTTATGTGCGTCAACAGCAACCTCGAAAGCATGGCGGATTAGTTTCTTATCCTCCTTACTAAGAGTTTGGTAGCTTACTTTTAATAGTTCTTTGTAAGCTTTAGCAATGGCTGCATTTTCTTTTTCTATTTCCACCTCAGTCATAGAACTAATGTAGTGAAAGCTATTGTAATGTGCAATGCTTTGTAATGTGAAAAATAGATAAGGTTATAAGTAAATTATATTCATTTTTTGGGAAGTCTTTTTAAATTTATTTTTGCTTTGAAGTCTTATAATCTTGGTAGCCTTTAATGGTAACTCCCAGACTTGCTATAGTACCAAATATCCCAATCACCAAAGAATTCTGAAAAATCAGAATTATAACTGCCAAGGTCCCTAAAATGCCAATAACTAATGTAGCTTTACCGGTATATTTATGACCAGCCATTTTCTATTTATTTCTTGTACTCCAAATTTCGTGTATGGGATCCCCTTTGCTGGATAATCCCTTATGGTGCCAGTCACCATTAATTAATTCATAGTCGAATTTTAAACTTAAACCAGTCTTGGTTTTATCTCTAGAAAAGAACTCAATATTTTCAGTATAAATACCATCTTTTGTTGTGTATGTTCCTCCTCCTGTACCTTTGAACTCCTTTGTTTCCGTATTGTAAGCAACCCACTGAAATCTAGAGCCTGATAAAATTTTCATAGTTTTTCTTGGCCTTTCCGTGTCTCGTAATTGTGTTTTGCCATCTCTTACTCTTCCCGACATTAACCACGCACCTTGCAAATCTCCAGGAGTGCCATCATCTATTCTTTTAAAGACTTCCGCCCGATCTACGATTTTAATTTCATTATTGGTAAGTTCAACCTTAAAACTAAATTCAGAACCAATTTTTCCAGGATCATCAGTATGAAACTCTACCAATTCTGTTATAATATTGCCATCTAATTTCCAAGAGCCACCGTTTGTATGTACAAATTCCCCTGTGGCCATATTATAAATTGTTAATACTTGATACCCATCAGCAAGAATTAATACACTTTTTAATGGTTCACCCTCAGATGAAGAGGAATACGATTCCCAGGCTCCGATGAGATTTTGTGCATTTAAACTGAATAGGAAACACAATTGTATAAGGGTTATGAAAATGCTTTTCATGTTTTAATAGCTTAACATTAATTCTATTTTTTTTGATTTTGATTTTACGACATATGAATTGTCATTAGGAATTAGTTCTTCTGAACTTTGAGTAAATTCATAAGAGATATTTCCAACTGTTTTCGGAAGAATTAGTTCTACCTCCCAATTAGGATTGTTTTGAAGTACCTTTAGATTTAGTTTTCCATCTGATTTTGAATAGTATACTGAAATGGTATTATCAGCAACAATTACATTTTCTATTGATGCGTTATCCCACTTTGTTGGCATTTGTGGACGAATGATAACTTTTTTGTTTTGAGCTTGAGGATTAATTCCGAAAAACTGTTGAACTATTGGAATAGCAAAGCCATAAATATTCCAAGCTTGTGTGATCATTCCATAATCTGGAGAAACCTCATAAATGCTGCCTGGAAATGCAAAGCTGAAGGTTCTCGTCATACGTTGGATATAATTTAGTGCTTGGTCAGGATTTCCGTAATTGTTTTCTGCAACGGCCTGTACACTGGTTGGTAAGGTCATGACAGCACCAGTATAAGAAAAGACCTTTGTGCCTTTGAATGAGCCGTCGTCCGAGCCAACAGATTCATCTCTATCTATTCCCGTAACAAAAACACCAAAGGGATTTACAAATTTTTCTGCTGTTTTTAATCCTTTCTCTGCTTTATCCTCATCTGCAATATTCATTTCCATTGGCGTATTAACCACCCAATTATGGTGCAACACAAATGGTCTTGGTTTATCTGATGGATTTTTCAATATTGTTGCTTTAGTAGTCTCTAGTTCTTCTACAGCCCAGGGTTTATTTAGTGATTGGGCTCTTTTAATGGCATCGTCTATCAAACGCAATGCTTGTTGATCTGTCCCTATAAAATCCGCATATGAATTAAAATCTTCAGACCAGAATTCAGTATTAATTTTGATTTTCAGTGCGTTTGCCGTTTTTCGGTATTCTTTTGCTAGATTTTTCTCACCTAGCTCTTCAGCGATTTTAGACGCATCATCGAAAGCACGTTGGGTATAAGAAGCAACATCAATCATTTCACTATCCATACCATGGATTTCCATCATACCATAACCGTCAGGGAATAAATTGTTATCCAAGTCCTTTTCTGTCATTAACCAATGTAGTCCTTTCTTTATTGTAGGAAAGTAGGTTCGTAAGAATTCCTTATCGCCATTCCACTGGTAAACTTCCCATATAAGCGAAGCAAATTGAGGTGTTTCATTAATATTACCTTCATTGAAAACAGCGCCATTGGTAGATACTTCGTGGATAATTCTTCCATTTCCATTAGTAGCTTCAGATAAACTATCTAATAGTTTTATAGTACTGTATGTAGCGTCTCTCTGCCCAACTGCCATATAGCCTTTTAGAGCATATTCACTATCCACGCCAAACCACCAAGGATAGTCTGGTATACCTGCTGTGATACCCGTTCCGATTTCTGGTACCTTTCTAACAAGCCAATCACAATTATATTTTAGCCATTCAAAGGCTTGCTCAATATTTTTATCTGGTACAGTAAGTTTTGATTGTTCTGCCAAAGTCCTGTACCGATCTCGTTTTGAAATAAAATCTGTCTTAATATTGTTTTTTAGAGCTTCAAAAGTACTCAAAGCATCTTCTTCAGAAATATATGAACCCGCAATTATATAATTTATAATATGTGTTTGACCATTTTCCAAAAAGAGAACATCTTCAATGCCATTTCTTGACGTTTTATTTTGAGTAACTGAGGAGTTAAATGATGACTTTTGATCAAATTCTAATTCTGATCCAAATAATGTATACCACTCATTAAGGCTGTCTTTTATTTTCCAAATTTGGTTATCATCATCAAATTCAGCTACATCTTTACCATTAAACATGTTTGTGCGTTCCCCTAACCAAGTTGGTCTTAAGTCGGATACCGCTTCGAATTTCAATTTTAATTTTTGCTCGGCACCTAAGTTCTTAATTACAAGTTGTACAACGGCGCCTTGTCTGTCATCTGGGGCAAATTGCCATCGTTCGATTTCAATATTCCTTTTGGTCCAGGTATAATCGAATTTACTTGCCATAGGATAGTTTGTAAAACGATCTGCTTTGTCTAAACTTAAAGTATCTTGATTATCAAACAAAGTGATAGTGAACCCATCCATGAGTTTAATTGGGTGATTCCAAATACCACCCATTTCTCCTTTGATGTGCCATCCTATATCCGGAAAAGATCCGTTTTGATGACCAACCATGTACACCCTATTACCAGCCGTGACATAAGGCGAATTCAAATATTCCTGTTTGCCAACAATATTAGGGATTCCTTCTGAAGTTTCACTAAGGTTTGAATTTTCGCTTTCTTGACAACTTAATACTAGGGCAAATAACAGGAGTATTCCGATTGGCGTTTTCATTGAATATATTGAAAAAGAAAATTGATTGATTTTTATTCCAACTAAAGATAAATAATATGATTGACTTAAGTTTAAATGAGCCCTAGTTCCTTATTTACAGGTTGAACGAGCATTTGAATTATTTTATCTTTCCTCCAGACAATGGTTTCAAAAGTAGTTTCAGCTATATGAAAAAAAGGGTTTTATTACACCGTAGTATTCTAATAATGATTCTTAACTCGCCCCATCCATATAACCCTATGACTTTCGTTATAGTTTTTTCTTAAGTTTGGCCTTATCGTGAATAGGTTATAATAATTAAACAACTTATAGGTTGGTAATAATCGTTTGAATGGCATGTGCTGGAATATTCATTGAAATGGCTTCAGCTTCACCAACATAAAGTTTATAATCAATGGCTTCATCACTCTGGTTCATTACTACGTTGACCATACTATTGTCTTCATTAACAAAAGATGTACACAATAGGTGGCTTCTACTACTTACAGTGCTTATTCTTTTTGCTCCAGGTCTTATAAACTTTGAGAAATGACCAATGTAATAATAGGTAGGCGTATAGATTAACTCTCCTGTTTGCGTGTCTCCATGAATTGGTGCAAAACAATAATTGCCAACATGGTTAGGACCTCCTTTTTCGTTTAATAAAATGTTCCAATCGGTCCAACCAACGGTTCCGTTATTGAAATCATTGATTATTGACCGACCATAGCGCTCGGCATGCTTCCAGAATTGATACCTATCACTTCTGAAACCTTCCTGGCAACCTTCTGTAAATAATAGATTTTTTGTAGGAAAAGATTCATTTATGTTACCTAAGTTAGTGAACATAGGATCTCCACCAGCCCAAGTCTCATACCAATGAAACCCTATGCCCCAGGCATATTTTGAAGCCTCAGGATCTTCAAAAATAGTATTGGCTCTATGATTAATTAAATCCCTGTTATGGTCCCATACGACTATTTTTTTATCACCTAATCCTTCCTTCTCTAAAGTAGGGCCAAGGTGATTTTTTAAGAAATCGCGTTCTTCTTCCGCTGAATATATACATGACTCCCATCGCTGAACTGCCATTGGTTCGTTCTGAATGGTAATGCCCCAGATTGGCATTCCTTCGTCCTCATAGGCTTTAATAAACTTTGCATAGTAAAGTGCCCAAGATTCGAAGTATTCCGGAAGTAACTTACCTCCTTGGAGCATGTTATTATTGTCTTTCATAAATGCTGGTGGACTCCAAGGACTCGCATAAAGCATTAATTCACCTCCTGCGGCTTTAATTGCTTTTTTAATTAGCGGAATTTTATACCTTTTATCGTGTTCAATACTAAACGTGTTTAGTTCTTTATCACCTTCTTCAATATAAGTATAACTGTGACTACTAAAATCACAACTGTGTATTGGAGTTCGCGAGAGTGAATATCCTATTCCTTTCTCTTTATCATAATATGCAGTTAAAAATTCCTCTTGTTTTTCAATAGGTAATTGCGCAAAAACCTCTGCAGATGCATCTGTTATTGCGCCTCCTATACCAAGAAAAGATTGAAAAGATTTCTTAGGATTTACAAAAACTGAAACTTCATTTTCCAAAGGTTGTGATGCAGTTTCAAATATTACCGTATTGGTTTTTTCAAGCCTTAATTCTGTATCGCTCGCTGTTGTAAAAACAACAGATTCTTTACCAAGCATGGTGCTTTTTGCCGAATCTGATGTGATATTGGTCTCTTCTTTCTTCTGAGTCTCGGTATTTTGTACTTGAGTGCAATTGGTAAACACCAGGCAAAATACTATTGTAATAATACTGTATCTCATAATTCAATCACATTCTGTATTCGTGCTTAACCCAATCAACTTCCATAACCCATTCTCCTTCCATTGGTGAGTCCGTGATTTTTGCAAAATTTAATATCGCAAACATAGGTTCTGGATATTTGTCACCTTCCCCTTCGTTACGATATACTTCTTTTCCATCTAAACGATAGACGAGATCACTGTCTTCCCATTCTACAGAATATTCATGAAATTCATTAAGTGTAGCAGGGAAATTACGCCTTTTGCTTTGCCAATCTCCTTTATCACATTCCCCTAAACTAACTATGGCACCAGTAGTAAATTCGTCTTTCATATGGTCTCCATGATGTTCAAATATGTCAATTTCTCCAGAACCGGTAAGAGGCCAGCAAATAGTTTCATCTTCTTCTTGTACGGGTGGTTCATTATTTTGTGCACCAAGTAACCACCATGCTGGAAACATACTAGGTTCTCCATTGCTTGATAATTTGAGACGGGCGGTCCATTTTCCTTTTACAAATTCCTTTCGGTTTTTAGAACAAATCCGTCCGGCTACATATTCTGTATCAGGATGTTGATTTCCGTGTTTGTCAAAATTATCACATGGTCGCTTCTCGTCTATTTTAACCACTTTGATTTTAAGGGTGCTATTGCTTACCTCTCTTGTACCATATTCACCATCTGGCACATAACAATGATTTTCATTATTTACCCAGATTCTTTGGTCCTGCCAATTATCGGGATTGAAGGTGTCGAAATCATCAAAGAAATCTATTTCCCATGTTTTTGTGCTTTTTTTCATGGTGTCATTGGATTTGTTTTCATTTTTACAACTTGATGTAGGAATAACTAGAACTATTACCAGTATAAATAGGATTTGTTTCATTGATCTGACATATTAGTAGTTTTATTTGTGTACTATTACAAATAAACATGGTTACTTGATTTAAAGATATACAATTAAGATAAAACAGTACATAAATTAATGAAGCATTAAAGGCAAACGACCTTATTTGCTAAGATTTTTCACTCTATCCAATAGTGTTGGATGAGAATAGTGCATAAACACGTAGGCTTTATGGGGCGTTAAATTACTAAGGCTATTTTTTGATAGTTTTTTTAATGAGGTAATTAATGGTGCAGCTTTATACGTTGCTTTAGCATAATCATCTGCTTGATATTCAAAAACTCTTGAGACATAATTCATTACTAAACCGGTAATTTCGGAAATAGGAGAATAGAGCAGTCCAAAGGCAATCAGTCCAACATGAAAACTTGGTTTTGCCACACCTATTGCATTAGACAGCAGGGGATTGGATATAAATATGGATAAAACAAATAATGTAAGTCCAGTAAGTAAAATAGAAGTTGTGAGGTTATAAATGATATGCTTCCTTTTATAATGACCAACTTCATGAGCCAAAACAGCGACTATCTCATCATCATCTAAATCATTAATTAAGGTGTCATATAATGTGACCCGTTTTTCACTACCAAACCCTGAGAAATAGGCATTGGCTTTAGTACTTCGTTTAGACCCGTCAATGACAAATATTTTACTGAGACTGAATCCTACAGATTTTGCATAATCTGAAATTTTATGGCGCAGTTCACCATCTTCTAACGGTTTTTGCTTATTGAATAGCGGTACAATGAGTTTAGAATAAAACATATTCATCAACACTGTAAAAACAGTTATTATTACCCATGCATAAAGCCAAAATTGGTCGCCAGTTAATTGATAAAACCAAATAATTATTGAAAGAATGCCACCTCCAAGAATAATCATCATTAACCAACCCTTAATCTTATCTACAATAAAGGTTTTTTTAGTGGTTTTATTAAAGCCAAACTTTTCCTCGATAACAAAGGTTTTGTAATAGGAGAAGGGCGTGGTTATTATATCGCTTGCAATCATGATAATTCCAAAAAATAATAAACCATTAACAATCGGATGCTCCGAATAATCGCGGGCAATATTATCTACAAATTCAAAACCATCTAGCAGTAAAAATGCAAAAGTGAGTACAAAAGAAAACAATGATGTCCATAGATTAAAGCCGTAGTTAGTTGTTTTATAGGCTTGTGATTTTTTATAAGCTTCTTCATCATAAACATCGTCCAATTCGACTGGAATTGGGTCATTATAATGTCTAGCATTTAGTGCATTAAGAATTTTATCCTTAATAAAATTGATCGTTAATATTCCAAGAACAATGTAGAAAAGGGTTTGTGCAGTCATGCTATTTAAAATCGCGTTGTCTTTTGGCTTCAAAAATAAGGATTCCTGCGGCAACAGACACATTCATAGAATCAATTATACCTTGCATTGGGATATTAATTTTCTGTGTTGACGCATCTCGCCATTCTTGGGTCAAACCTGTAGCCTCAGTACCAACTACAATTGCCGTTGGTAGGGTATAATCTTGTTTATGATAGGGTTGTGAATCTTGAAGTATAGCAGCGAAAATATTGAAGTTGTATTTCTTTAGAAACTCTATGGCTTCATTAGTACTTGCCAATGCAATTTCCGTGGTGAATACACAACCTACACTGGAGCGTATAATATTTGGATTATACAAGTCCGATTTTGGATTAGCAATAATTACAGCATCGACATTTGCCGCATCTGCTGTACGTAATAAAGCTCCAATATTACCTGGTTTTTCAGGAGCCTCTGCAACCAGAATCAAAGGATTTTTAGATTTTAATTGAAGTTCTTCTAATTGATGTGATTTTGAATTAACAAGCGCAATGATCCCCTCCGTTGTTTCTCTATGCGCTAGTTTTTGAAAAACATCTAAGGAGATTTCGATAATCTCAATTCCATAACGTGACATTGCCTTGGCTTCGCTTTCAGAAAAAAAATCGGGATAGAAAAGAAGTGTTTCAATATTATAGCCACCTTTTATTGCTAACGATAATTCGCGTTTACCTTCAATTAAAAACTGACCTGTTTTTCTACGTTCACGCGATTTGTCTTTTAATAAAACGAGTTGTTTTATTAATGGATTTTGTGTGCTTGTAATGGCCTTAATCATAATTATAGCAAAAGTACTGTAATTTTGGCGTTTGTTTAACGTCCAAAGTGAGAAACAAACTGAACATGAAAAACATTTTAGCAGTACTTCTTTTAATGGTTTTAGTCACAGCGTGCAAAAATGATAATAAAATTGAATCTACAGTGATCGATGAGATTACTAAGGAAGATATAACAACTAGCATATATCCAGAATCCATTACAAAGGTATTTGAAGCCCATGGTGGTATAGATACGTGGAATAAAATGCAAACGCTCTCCTTTACTATTAATAAACCAAATGGTAAAGAAATAACTACCACCGATTTAAAAACTAGAGCAGAACGAATTGAAACACCATCATATGCCTTGGGATTTGATGGTAAAACACTTTGGGTAGACGAAAAGAATGGTGAAGCGTATAATGGAAATGCTAGATTTTATAAAGGCCTAATGATGTATTTCTATGCCATGCCTTTTATTCTTGGCGACAACGGTATTATCTATGAAGAAGTTGAACCGCTCACATTTGAAGGCAAGGCCTATCCTGGTATTCTTATTTCCTATGAGTCTGGAGTTGGTGAATCGCCAGACGATCAATACATATTGTATTATGATGAAGCATCAGGGAAAATGGAATGGTTAGCTTATACAGTAACCTTCGGTAAGAATGAAAGAAGTAAGGACTTTCATTATATTCGATATAATAACTGGGAAACGGTAAATGGTTTGGTGTTACCTAAAAGTATAGATTGGTACAAATTTGAAAATAATGTACCAACAGAAAAGCGAAATACAGTAGTCTTTGAGGATATACAAATATCTGACATTGCACCTGATGCCAGTTTATTTATTAAACCTGAAACCGCTAAAATTATAGATTAATTTCCTAAAACATAAGGAATAAAAAAGCGAGCTGTTACGCTCGCTTTTTTATGTTAGTCTTCTACGCCATACTTCTTAGAATAGCGCTTCCATAATTTCGTTTGATGTGTTTCCAGACTGACTTTTCTACCGTCGATAAAGGCATGAATTACTTGATTGGTTCGCATGTCAAGGGCATCACCTTCACTAATGAAAAGCGTTGCACTTTTACCTTCCTCTAAAGTTCCGTACATAGCATCAATACCCAAAATCTTTGCAGGATTCTGTGTTATGAGTTGTAGTGCTTGTTCCTTGGTTAAACCATAAGCAACTGTTGTTCCTGCATAAAATGGCAAGTTTCTAGAATTCATACGTTCCATCTGACCGCTTGTTTCAAGGGCAACTAATACACCATCATCAACTAATTGTTTAGCCAATTTAAATGGAAGGTCATAATCATCATCTTCATTATTTGGTCTAGTATGAACACGTCTTAAGAATACAGAAACATTATTCTGTTTTAAAAAGCTTGTAATATTACCAGCCTCATAGCCACCAACTATTGTAATTTTATTTATACCTTGGGCTTTTGCAAAGTTTACTGCATCTGTTATGCTCTTTTCATCATTGGCATTGATATATAATCTTTTCGAGCCATCAAAAACACCAGCCAAGCCGTCAAAAGGTAAATGCGGTTCTTTTTTATCGCCATTATTATAGCTTTTTGCTTCATTGAAGTAATCTCCTAATTCCTTAACCTGTTTTGAATAGTTTTTATTCGGTTTTAAACCTGGATCTTCACCTAACCACCAACGACCTCTACTAAAACTATTTGGCCAGTTGATATGTAGACCATTATCCATTTTAATGACCGCATCTTCCCAGTTCCAGGCATCGTATTGAACAACAGATGAGGTTCCTGTGATGCGTCCGCCTCTCGGAACAACTTGACCTAAAAGGACGCCATTAGGTCTCATAGATTCTACTACTTTAGACTCCGCATTGTAAGCTATAATACTTCTAATATGTGGATTGTATGTTCCTAGTTCTGAAAGGTCATTAGATGCTTTTACAGCATCTACTTCCACAAGACCTAGGGTTCCATTGGAAACAATAAATCCAGGATAAACGTGCTTACCATCAGCATTTATAATTTCATGATTTGAAGCTAATGAAGTGGTAACATCATTAGAAGCAATTCTTGTTATTTTTCCATTGGAAAATGTAATAATGCAATTCTCTATGACTTCACCGTTACCAATATGAGCGGTTGCTCCAACAATTGCAAAATCCTTAACTTGATCTGAAGCAGGTGTCTGTTGTGCGAAACAGATTGTAAAACACAACAGTGTTATGATAGTAGTAATTTGTTTTAATATTTTCATTGCCTTACTTTTTTTCTGTTGTATTAAAATCCATTGAGTCACAGTGAAGGAGAACCTTCTCCTTTTTCTTCACAGGTTGGGTTTTTAAACCCTTGTTCTTTTCCTTCAGCATCAGATTAACCAATGTGCTTTTTTCCTTTTTAATGGCTTCACGCATCTGCTTATCCTTATCAATATCAAAATAGGTAGTTCCTTCAATAATTGTTTTTTCGGCTTTCGCATAGATACTCAATGGATGGTCAGACCATAATACGACATCGGCATCCTTACCTACTTTAATACTTCCTACACGATCATCAAGGTGTAATAATTTGGCCGGATTTAGCGTCACAAATTTCAGTGCGTCTTCTTCACTGACACCACCATATTTTACAGATTTGGCCGCTTCTTGGTTTAATCTTCTCGACATTTCGGCGTCGTCACTGTTTATAGCAGTCACAACTCCAACATTATGCATAATTGCTGCGTTGTAAGGAATTGCATCATTAACCTCATATTTATAGGCCCACCAATCACTGAATGTTGAACCACCAACACCATGTGCTTTCATCTTATCAGCCACCTTATAACCTTCTAGGATATGAGTGAAGGTGTTGATGTTAAAGTCGAATTGTTCTGCCACCTTCATGAGCATATTTATCTCGCTCTGTACGTAAGAGTGACAAGAAATGAAGCGCTCTTTATTTAAAATCTCAGAAAGAACTTCCATTTCGGTATCCTTTCTGTATGGTTTACCACTTTTCTTAAGTTCATCATATGCTTTAGCTCTACTGAAGTAGTCCATGAAAACTTGCTCCACACCCATACGCGATTGTGGGAAACGCACGTTAAAACGACTTCTAGATTGCTTTACATTTTCACCCAAGGCAAATTTTATAAATTTTGGTGTTTTGTCGTAAACTAGATCATCTGCAGATTCGCCCCATTTAAGTTTAATGATTGCAGATTGGCCACCAATTGGGTTGGCACTGCCATGTAATATTTGTATTGATGTTACACCTCCTGCAAGGTTTCTGTAAATGTCAATATCTTCATCATCAATAACGTCTTCAATAGTTACTTCTGCTGATGAATTGTGGCCACCTTCGTTTATAGAAGCTGCGGCAATATGCGAATGTTCATCAATGATACCTGCTGTAATATGTTTTCCTGAGGCATCAATAACTTTTGCACGTTTATCGGTTATGTCTTTTCCAACTTTAGCAATTTTACCATCTTTAATAAGAAGGTCGGTGTTTTTAAGAACACCATCTGATTCGTTGGTCCAAATCGTTGCATTTTTAAAAAGTAAGGTCTCAGACTTTGGTTTTTCTGAAAAACCATAAGCGAGGTTAGGGTAGGTGATTGGACTTATGAATGGCTCATCCTCTGGCTTACTTTCCGTATTTTTATCATCCATTTTATCTTGAGCTACTTCTTTTTTAGCCTTTTTCGCATAGAATGAGAGTTCATTTCCATTGGGTAAAGTAGCCTTTCCATTGAGACTATTGGAATCAGTGGCACTTGCTACAACTCTTATATATTCAGTCTTAGTGGTGTCTAAAGTCTTGAACGTCAAGGTTACCCAGTCGTCACTGTAATTTAGTTTTATTCCTAGTTCTTTATCACCGCTTATCAATTTAGCTGATGGTTTTGAAATACTTCCTGATATCGTTAGGTCATATACCTTGCCTGCCAAATTAAAATTGTAATCGCCATCAATATCCTTAACATTCATGTTCGCTATAATATGAGGTGTTCCTTGAACCCAATTCTCATAGAGTTTAGTTTTCTTGTCGAAAATATCACCACTTGTAATTAAGAAATTAGCATAGCTTCCTGCTTTTAATGTTCCTATCTCATTAGATTTTCCTAATAGTTTTGCAGGTACGGTAGTCAAAGCTTCAAGCGCTGTTTGTTTTGATAGGCCACTCTCTATGGCCTTCATTAAATTATCCTTAAAGGACTTTTTAGATTTTAAACCATGTGTGGTCAATGCAAAGCTTATTCCGTTTTCGGCTAAAAGTCTTGGGTTATGTGGCTCTTGATTCCAAGCACGCATGTCACTTAATGAAAGTGTTTTTGCTAAAAATGCGTTGTCAACATCGTAAGCCAATCGAAAATCGATTGGTAATATTAGGGTTGCATTGGTACTTTTTACCTCGTTAATACGTTCGTATTCGTCACCACCACCAACAATTATATATTGGATGTTAAATTGATCGCCTACCTTGTCTGCACGCAATACATTAGCCCTACCATTTGCTTCAAAAATTTGAGGTAAATTTTTATTTTTATTCAAAGCTTCTAATGAAAGGTCTCTCGTATCTACATTTCCATCAGCGTACCATTTGGCATCATTGTACATTTGTCTTAGCAAGGCCATACTACCCATTAAGGATGAAGGATAAGACTGTCGTGACGCAACACTCTTATTGAAAGATAAATGCTGGGAAGTTTCACCATCTAAAACGCGCATAGAATTGTCGGCATTGTTGTTTAAGGCAATCAACGCACCTGTGCCTCTCACTATACCATCTGGCATATGGGTGTTAACAACACCGAAACCTAATTTGTGCATTTCAGATGCTATTTTATCATCATACTTAAAGCTGGCCATGACATCTTGCTCGGGCATAATATGGTCGTTCCAATAGAAACCACTTCTGCTTGCCTCGTATTGTGGTAGGTTACCAGTAGCACGTTTAGGTTTATTTAAACCATAAGATGTGTAAATGTCAATAAACGATGGATAAATCGATTTACCATTCAAATCAATTTTTGTGGTGTTGCTAGGTAGCGAAATGGTCGCTCCAACATTAACAATTTTACCCTCTTTAATCAAAAGGGTTCCTTTTTCAATAACTGTTGTTGGAGATACATGAATCTTTGCATTTATTAATGCAGTGTAGTTGGTGTTGTTTGCAATTACTCCAGAATTACTTGGGAAGTATTCTTGTGCAAACAAGGAAATACTGCACATAAAAATGAGCAGCCATACAGTTCTTTTCATCATAAAATGTCAGTTAGTTAAATTAGAAGTCTAAAGATAAGGATATATGAGTCGTGTCTACTTTTCCTTAAGAATTTTTAACGTTTAAATTTTTATTGAGAACGCTGGTTTATAAAGGTCTATCCTTAAAATAATTTACAAATAGAGCGACAACATAGTTGTAACTCTTCATGCCATCTGATTGGTTATTTGCTTTTAAAAAGCGATCAAACGTTTTTTCAAAATAAGGTTCTAAAGGGTTTTCGTAATCCATCCAAAAGGTTTGTATTTCTTGATAGTTTCTAATAATGCCATAATTTAAAGTTGGCAAAATACTGTAATATATATCGGCATCCCGTCTAAATAATTCGGAAAGACAATATCTCAAGGCGAAGGTATATCCAGCATATTTAAAATAATTGTCCTTATTATGTATTGCAGCCAAACCACCAAAAAAGTTAGCTTCGTTTTCAGCGGCATATCCTAATTGGTGTGCCACTTCATGGCAGGAGGTTGTTGGAAATTTATAAACAGGAATCAGGCCATCTACTTGTGCCTCGTTGGTAAAAGGATTCAAATATCCCGAAAAACCCATATAAGTTAATGGTATACTGTAGATTGATTTTTTAATACTTGTAGGCTCATATTTTAGGTGTGAATATGTTTTTGCCAATTCATCGTACCCATTTTGGACCATGTCAAAAATTTCAGATTTGGAATAAGGGATTTCAATTTTAAGTGAGTCATTTCCTGGACTTAATTTATTGTGAAAATCATTTGATTTTTTAATCAGACGTTCTGTTAAATCTACAAGGGCGTGCGTAGTATAATCGGATTCAAGATTGAGCGATTTGTGAAGTGGTTGCCTATAATAATTGAAAGCCCAAAGTATATGAAAGGCAATAAAAGCTATGGATAGGGTAGCACCCACATCTAAAAGCCAATTTTTAGTATCCGTTATAATTCGTTTTCGGTTAACAATCAACCATCTTATGAGATAAATTGACGCCACCGTGTAGAATAGGTCACCCACTGAAAACGGTAACCAGCCGAATGTATACCGCATTAATTTAGAAAGAAATATATAGATGCCATGACTGTAGTATCGCTCTACAAACTCCGGGTAATGTTTTAATACATTGTTCAGTAGAATTTGAGCTACAAAAAGAATAACAAAAACAAGTCTTTTATTTTTTTGCATAGTCCAAAAATAAGCAAAAGTTATGGTCTATAGATTTACAATAACGCATATCGTTTTGTAATTTTGTAAAACTTAAATTTGATAGATATGAGTGCAGAAATAAGAGCATTAAAACCAAAGGAATTATGGAACAAGTTTGCAGATTTAAATGCTGTACCAAGACCATCCAAAAAGGAGGAACGCGTCATTAAATTCATGAAAAATTTTGGCGAAAACTTAGGCTTAGAAACTTTAGAGGATGAGGTTGGGAATGTCATAATTAGAAAACCTGCTTCGCCAGGTATGGAAGACCGTAAGCCAGTGGTTATGCAGTCGCATTTAGATATGGTGCATCAAAAAAATAACGATACTGTTTTTGATTTTGATACGCAAGGTATAGATATGTTTGTTGAAGGTGATTGGATAAAAGCCAGAGGTACAACCTTAGGCGCCGATAATGGTCTTGGAGTGGCTACAATCATGGCCATATTAGAAAGTGATAGTATAGCCCATCCACCTCTGGAGGCCTTATTTACGATTGATGAGGAAACTGGTATGACTGGTGCTAAGGGGCTTAAAGGTGGTATTCTAAAAGGTGAAATACTTTTAAATCTAGATACTGAGGAAGATGATGAGATTGGTGTTGGTTGTGCAGGAGGAGTAGACGTAACTGCTACCAGAACTTACAATGAAGAACATGTAACTGAAAATTATAGTGCTTATAAAATTGAAGTAAAAGGCTTACAGGGTGGCCATTCCGGTATGCAAATACACGAAGGTTTAGGAAATGCCAATAAGATTATGAATCGATTGTTGCATGTTGTGAATAAAATTGTAAGAGTCGCTGAGATAGATGGGGGAAGTTTGCGTAATGCTATTCCTAGGGAAAGTGTTGCCGTAATAGTTGTAGATAATAACAAAGAAGCAACCGTGTTGTCAGAAATTGAAGCTTTAGGCCAAACTATAAAGCACGAGTATAAGTCTCTTGAGCCCGAATTAGAAATTTTGGTGAGCAAAACAGATTTACCTGAAAAAATGATGGATACTGTAGCGCAAAATCAGTTATTGCACGCCGTTTATGCAGCACACAACGGCGTCTATCGAATGAGTCCTGATATTGCGGATTTAGTGGAAACGTCTAATAATATCGCACGTGTTATTGTAAAGGATGGCAACATAAAAATTGGTTGCCTAACAAGAAGCTCTGTTGAAAGCACAAAAGCTGATTTAGCCAATGCTCTTAGCGCTTCTTTTGAATTAGCGGGATTTTCTGTTGAACTTTCTGGAGATTATCCAGGATGGGCACCAAACATGGATTCAGATATTTTAAAGGTTATGGTTCCTATTTACGAACGTCTAAACAATGGCGCCAAACCACATGTTGCTGCCTGTCATGCTGGATTGGAATGCGGTATACTTGGTACTAATTACCCAGAAATGGATATGATAAGCTTTGGTCCAAACATTAAGGGCGCACACTCACCAGATGAACGTGCACAAATATCGTCAGCACAAAAGTATTGGACATTTGTGCTAGAGATATTAGAAAACATACCAAAAGCAAGCTAAAAACAGGGCATAAAAAAAGCAGCGATAAAGCTGCTTTTTTTTCTATTAGATCTTAGTTTTTAATACTTACCAATTCAATATCAAATACAAGGTTTGTTCCTCCAGGAATAACGGGTGGTCTTCCAGCATCGCCATAACCTAAGTAATAAGGTATAAAGACTCTCGCTTTGTCACCAATCTTCATGTTAAGCATTGCTTCCCTAAATCCAGCAACTAAACTTGCAGTTTCATTGTATGGCATTGCAAATGGTGCGTAATAGCCTGCTTTATCTTGGCGCTCGTCGTACTTGCCATTCTTTTCCGCAATTTCTTTCCATGTGGTCCAGAAAAGGGTGCCGTCTTCAAAATAGCCAGCGCAATCAATATTTACGCTTTGGGTTGGTTCTGGTTTCACACCGTTACTTTCATAGGTAAAAATCATAGCCATTCCAGTTGGTGAGTCAATTCTACGACCGTCTAAGGCTTCGTTTTTCTTCAACCATTCTTCTTTTGCTTTCATTGCCATTTGTTCAGCCTGTTCTTTAGCTTCTGCTCTAATAGCCATGAATTTTTCTTCAACTTTTGGCATTTCTTCTTCAAATACCTTCGGTGCATCAAAGAATTTGGCGTCTTTGCCTTTTCTGATAATGTTTACTTTTTCAATCACCACATCTTCCACAGGCTTATTTCGTCCTGCTACTTTCACGTTAGAAATGGAGTCTTGGACATCAAGTCCAATCACCAATTCTCCAAACACAGAATGGCAACTTACACCTGGTTGATCACAAGGTTTTAACTTGCCACTTTGATCATAAATATCACCTCTAGGATAGGGTCTTTCAGTAATAAAAAACTGACTGCCATTAGTATTGATACCACCTGCGTTTGCCATGGATAAGATTCCGGGTTTATCATGTCTTAAATCTGGACTAAAATCAGCCACAAATTTATAACCTGGAGTTCCTGTACCATTACCTAATGGATCTCCACCTTGAATCATAAAGTTGTCCATAACGCGATGAAAGGTTAAACTATCATAGAACGGTTTATTTTTATATTGCTCTTCAACCATAGGATGATTTCCTTCTGCCAATGCTACAAAGTTGGCAACGGTTACAGGTACTTTATCGTAAAAAAGTTTTGCGACCATTGTGCCTTTTGTAGTTTCGATTTCTGCATAAAGACCATCTTCTAAATCAGGATAACGCTCTTGGCAAGAAATACTTACCAAAACGAGTAATACAACAAACGCTGTAAGTGTTTTTTTAATCATTGTTTTCAATTATAGTATTTAAGGTTACTTCACAAATTAAAGGAACATTTGTTCCAATTTTATTATCATCGCCATAGTAGCCATAAGCTATTTGAGAAGGAAAGATAAAAGTCACGCTTTCCGTGGGCTTCATGAGTTTCAAGCCTTCACGGAGACCTGTAAACAACTCTTCCTTGTCCATGACGTAGGTTTTGTTTTCTGATGCGTAGATTTCAGAACCTTCTAAATTTGAAACATTAAAATCAAAATCTATAATATCGCCAAACTGCGGTTGCAAGGTATCTGCTTCTACTTTACTGGTATAGAAGTACCAAAACCCATTTTCTGATGCAATGTAATCGTGCTCTGGATTATTTTGCATAATGGATTGAATCTTCTTTTCTTCCAGTGCATTGAGTTTTTTGTTGCGTTCTGCAGACTCTTTTAAGAATGAGCCCGATTTAACCGATACTGGCACACGCGCCTCAGGTGATTTGCAACTAAAAAATGTTATTAGGATTATTACTATTATAAATAGGTTTTTCATTTTTGGGACAATTGTGATTTATACTGTGGTAATATACTAATAAATTTATCAACTGTCTCTTCAAGAGTACTTTGACTCCTGCCACCAGCAGCATTAGTGTGACCTCCTCCGTTAAAATGAGCACGTGCAAATTCATTCACGGAAAATTCGCCTTTACTTCTGAAAGAAATCTTTACTATACCTTCTGCCTTATTTTCAATGAAAATTGCGGCAAATATTATGCCTTTCAGAGAGAGACCGTAATTTACAAATCCCTCAGTATCGCCTTTTTTAAAATTGAAACTATCCAATTCTGCTTGAGACAAGCTGATGTAAGCTGTTCGCAACTCAGGAACAACCTTTAAATTTTGCATGGCTCTGCCCAATAATTGCAATCTGCTGTAACTATTGGTATCGTAAACATTGTTGTGAATCTCGGCATTATTGGCGCCTTTATCAATTAGGTCTGCAACTACATGATGTGTTCTGCTTGTTGTTGACGGAAACCTGAACGAACCGGTATCTGTCATTATGCCTGTGTATAAACATGTCGCAATGGTTGCATCTATAGCATCTAAATTACCCATCATTTCAATGAAATTATAAACCATTTCACTTGTCGAGGACATGCTAACATCTGAGTAGGTATATTTGGCATAATCATCAGGTTGTTGGTGATGGTCTATCATAACTTTGATGGCATCAGATGCCTCAATTAAATCTCCGTAATTGTCACCAGCTCTATGCAATGCGTTAAAATCTAATGTAAAAATGACAGATGCTCGGTTAATCAATGAAGCAGTAACTTCTGGCTGGTTTTCATATTTTAAAACCGTTTCATCACCTGGTAGCCATTTTATAAAATCGGGATAGTCGTTAGGTGCAATAACCACAACGTCATGCTTACATTTTAAGAGATAGTGGTACAGGCCTAAGGTCGAGCCCATGGCATCTCCATCGGGATTTTTGTGTGGTACAATTACAATATTGCTGGGCTTGCCTAAAAGTGATTTTATTTCTGAAATAGCACCTGTAATCATAGTTGACGAAGATACGATTTTTTACAATCTAAGAACGGAATTTATGATTTTGAAATGATAAAGATTTATTAAAATTAGAGACTTGATAAATTAAAGAAATACATTACTTTTGCACCACATTTTAAAAAACATTACATGGCAACTAACAGAACATTTACAATGTTAAAGCCAGATGCTGTTGAAAAAGGACACATTGGCGCAATTTTAGAAAAAATAACGGCTTCAGGCTTTAGAATAGTAGCAATGAAGCTTACGCAAATGACAAAGGCGGATGCACAGGAGTTTTATGCAATACATAAGGAACGTCCATTTTTTGGAGAATTGGTAGAATACATGACAAGAGGTCCAATTGTTGCAGCAATTTTGGAGAAAGAAAATGCGGTTGAAGATTTTAGAACATTAATTGGAGCGACTAATCCAGCTGAGGCAGCTGAGGGAACGATACGTAAATTGTATGCGGCTTCTATTGGCGAAAATGCCGTACACGGAAGTGATAGTGATGACAACGCTGCTATAGAAGGGGCATTTCATTTCTCGGGTAGAGAGATGTTTTAAACAAAAAATTATAAGATTTAAGAAGGCCATCAGAATTGATGGTCTTTTTTTATGCCTGTTAATCATTATTTTGACTCTGCATAAATTAATTCATAATTAATATGTTAAATAAAAATTTAAAACTCACAGTTTTTAGTTCTTCTTTGTATGTCTTGTTTTTCAAGGACCAATCTGATGTATTTATGCCAACTTCTTTAAGAACATAAATAAACCTTTATATAAATATTTAGAAATTATAAGGGCACAAAAAAGGCTAGCTTTTGTTTAATCTTTTGATAATCAAGAGAATATTTTTGTACCTTTAATGAGCTACGAAAACTAACTAACTCAATTTCAAATACTATGAAAACTAAATCAACAAAACACATTAGTTATATAAGTTTAAGAACAGATCTCTTATTTCTGTGTTTTATTTTGTTTCCTATCGCATGCTTTCCGCAATTTCAAATAGTTGGTATGCAAGTTAATACAAATTCGGGATGGCAAAAATCAAATCAAGCACATTTAACCATTCTTGAGCCTGGAAAACAAGCATATACGGGTAATGTAGTTATTGATTATGCTAAGAAATATCCATCAGGTACAACATTTACGACACATGCAAATACATCCATTTCGGTTTTTTATAAAGGACAGACTCAGATTATGCATCCTAATTCTACCCTAAAGGTAATAGTAGACAATAGTGGGATCAAAGCACAGACTTTAAAAGGTACTGTACAACATGCACTGAACGATGTTAAAAATAAAGTTGGTTTTTACAGAGCAGGTAACGGATATACTTGGGCTCATGCTGAGGGTACACAATTTACAGTTGAAGCGGCAGGTAATAAGAGCAAGGCTGTCAGAATTTCAACTTCAGAAGGTCGTGTTATAATTACAGATGAAGTTCCGGTATCTATTAATCAGGCTGCAGTTACTCAAGGAGGTGGGCGTGAAGGTCATCGGGATTTAAAGGCGGTTGTAAGAACAAGTCATACAGCAGGTCAACAATATACTACAGGTTCAAATGCGCAACCAATCAGATATGCTACTTATGAAGAGGCAATTATGGCATTTGAAAGAGAAGTCATTAAACTTGAAGCAACTGGCATGGCTTATTATGAAGAATTGGCGGACAGTTATACGCTTATTGGTGAGCTTTACCTCGATTTAGGATGGTTTGATAATGCTATTTCCCCATTGAATAAGGCTGTCGAGTATACAAATCTTGCAGATCCAGACGATATTTTAATACTCGATTCTATATTATATCTGGCTGAAGCTTATTTAAATTCAAGCGATAATATTAATAGAAATACTGGATATAATATAACAACAGAACTGATTAATGGATTAATACCAGAGCTTAATAGCTACATAGAGCAATACAATTATGCCAATCAGATGCAAGATGAAGATTGGGCGTGGGATCTTTGTTATGATTTGGTTGATATTAATGAGTATTTAGGCTGGTCTTATATGTTGTTAAATAATATCGATAAAGCCAATGAGTTTTATGTTTGGGCAGATACATACAAAAGCAGACTGTAACTAAGATATGAAAATTTTCACGTTAAAACGTCTTGCTGTTTACTTGGCAACATTCGTAATTATTCTTTTAACCTTAATTCTCGCAACTAGTTTTTGGAAAAGTTGGGATTATTCACTTTACAAAACTGTATATATTGACAAAGAATCTGTTGCAGAAAAACTTTCTCAAAATATTGCAATAGTCAATATTGAACGTCCTGATTTAGATAGTAAAAGTGCATCACTTGCAGAGTTTAGAAAACGAATAATTTCATTCTTAAATACGGTTGGTGAATATGAAAACACAAAAAATGAAGATCCTGAAGCTATAATTTTAGATGTTGCATTTTCAAGTGATACCATAAAACTCAAAGAATTAGAGGTAGCGCTTAAAGAACTTAAGGATAGAAGGATTAAGGTCTATGCTGTCTACAGTTTAAAAGAATATTTTAATAATATTCCAATTTTTGAGGCTAATGACGCTCAACAAGCACAAGTTTTATATGATAGCATTTTAGAAGGTGGAAGACTACACTCTGGATTTGAGATAGTTGATGGTTTAATTTCATATCCTTCAGATATATTTTTAAAAGGCGCTTTTAAAGATTCAATTCAGATAGAATCTATTATAAAGCGAGTTGCTTTAGATGATGGTAATACCAAATTCACAAAAGAGTTTCAGAATTTAACTACGCCTTTTGGCCCAATTGAAGCCATGCAAGAGCGAACTTATCAATTTCAAAATTCTGAGAGTGATTCATCTTTAGGTACATTTGAGCCATCATTAAATACAGACGATAAGTTTGTTTTTGTAGGCGATCTTACGCATGATTTTGAAACTAATATGGCTACACCAAGAACTTATTTTTTAGCATGGGCTTTAAATGAAGAGATTGTAACAGACCGTATTGCTAAACAACCTATTACCAATCTATCAATAATTATTGGACAAACCCTTTTCTTTAGCTTGTTCACGGTTTTGATTTTTGCGTTGTTATTTAAATACCTTAAGAGATTGCAAACCAAACCAAAGATACTAGCCCTGTTGGCCTTTTCCATTACATTATTATTCTTAATAGTTTATGGTCTATTGGTTTATGCCTTTGGAAAAGTTATCCCAATAGGATTAACCATTATGGCAATGGCCTTGGTAGCAATTCTGAGTTGGAGATTTGCTCATAAGTTTCTTGTAACTGGAGTTGCAGAAGGTTCTGAAAAATATGATGTTTTCATCAGTTACTCTCATGGTAATAGTGATTGGGTAAAAAAGAATGTTTTTGAGCCATTGAATGAATTTCGAAAACCTAATGGGGATAAGCTAAGTATTTTCTTTGATGTAAAAAGCATTGGTATAGGAGAGCCATTTACCGCTAAGTATATGTGGGGAATTGTTGATTCTAAGGTCTTTATACCTGTTATGTCTGAGGAATATTATGGTAAAAACCACTGCAAGAATGAAATGGATCTTGCCTATAAAAGATTTGTGGAAGAGTTAATAGATATTAAGCCTATTGTTTTTTCATTTGAATGTGTACCGGATATCTACACACATATGAATTTTTTAGATATTAATGTTATACCTGATTTTATTAATAAGATTAAAGAAGACCTTTCAAACAAATAGTTATTTTAAGGTATTATTTTTTGTCTTTAAGTAAATACTCAACAATAACCCTTGCGGCCACTTTACTTCCTAATAAAGACCTATGAAATCCATCTGGTCCATAGTATTGAAAATTGTCAGTTCGGTCAAAATATGCTTTCCAAACTTCACCAACAGGTAGGAGTATAGCGTCATTAAGTTGTGCAGCGTCTCTATGATTTTTAATTACACCATCATAGGTGTGGTAATAGGTTTGTGAAGGCCATACCATATAATAACAAAGTTTAGTATTACTTTTTTCACAAAGTTGTTTATAATCTTTACCAGATTCTATAAGCATTTGCCTGCCTTCATTTTGAGATGATGGCCCTTGTTGTACAATGACATAGTCGTATTTGTTTTTTGCTATTAGTTTTTGCACTTTGCCTTCAGCCCAGTGGTCTACAATGGCATAATTTGGTTTTGCTACTAGGTCATACTTTAACCTAATACCATGGGTTTTTGCATTTTGTTTTACAAGTTCTGGTAAATTGTTATAGTAAGTGAGGCTGTTACCTACAAATAATATTGAAACACCTTTCTTATGAACGGCATTAGCTTGCCCAAAAAGTATTCCTACAAACAAAACATAACATAAAAGGATGCCTGCTAGTCTTAGTGTGCTATTATCGTTTCCAAGTGCCACCATAGCGATAGTTTGGATTATCTTTTTTAACCTCTAATAAGCAAAATTCGCAAACAAAACCCCACGCTTTAGGCTGTTTGTATTGGATCCTAAACATGGTAGGAAAGTCTTTATTACAAATTTCACACTATTTAATTCTCAAGATTCCAGTGTATTTAAATGCCGTTTTTGGTTGTGTTTTGACACATAAATATACTCATGTTGGCCTAGGAAACTGAAGAAAACGTTTAGTTTATCAAATCTTCTGTAATTATAAGCTTGTATTCAAACCGATTTACAGTAGGCTCATCCAATTCCCATAAATCGTCCTCCAGAGGATCTTGTTCGTATACATAAATGAAGTTGTCATTTTCATTTCTGTAGAGTTTTATGGTGTTGAAAACAAATGCCTCAGAAGGTGCAACTGCATTTGCCTCAGAGTTTAATGTACTACCTATTGTTGTAAGTGATTGACTTGGGATATCAATAAAACTTCCCGAATCATTGAGTAACAAAAGGTCTGAATTTGTTGTATTGTCAATGATGTAGGTGGTTTCAAAACCAGTGGTAATATCGTCTTCGCATTGCATCGCCAGAAAAAGTGGCAGTAGCAACAGTAATATGTGTTTTTTCATAGTTAGCTATTAAAAAAATCAAGTGCTTAATTTATTCTCGCCCAATCTTGCGTAATAATTGTATCGCCTTCTGTGAAGTCTATAGTAAGTGTTCCTTGTGTTTCGTCAATTGAGTACGTAATCAACAACTGATCATTATCGTCGTCTATAAAAAGAATGGTTTGGTTGTTTAAGTCTACTTCAAATGTACCGCTATTTACTAAACCTTGGGTATCGTTATAGGTTAATAGTCCAATATTGTCTCTAATATTATCATCTGGATCAAATTCTAGAAATTCACAACATCTAGGAATCATATCTGAGATGTTTCCATTTAAAATTTCATTTTGGATTTCCCAACTTCCCAATAATCCTGTTGACTCTAGATTGTCAAATGGTGCCGGATCGTTGCTTTCGCATTGAAAGGCCACTAAGAATGGCACAAGCATAAGTATTAGAAGCTTCTTTTTCATGATATTGATTTATCTAAAATTAGTTAGTAAAATATAATTCTGTGTTTCGGTTTTGTTATTAAAATGTTAGTATTAATCTGTTCATATAGATTTTGAAATCTTGCTAATAAACATTTAATGGTTGCTATTAATTATCTATAAGTCAAACATAAATAGCAATCCAAAAGTATTTAGATTCCGCATGCGTTGTTTATCTTCAAGGCCAGACCCACTATTGGATTCAAGTTTTGTAAAATCTGATTGTCCCGTAAAGTTAATACCAGTGCTAAATCGATCTGAAACTTGGAATAACAAGCCAAGGCTTAGTTGAAACCCAAAATTCCAACCTTCAAAGACATCTTCTACAACAGTATCAACAAATCGGTACTCGTCTTTTATAATTCCTTGGGCATAAGGGCCTAAGTTTCCGTAAACCTTAAATGTGTCACTAAATCCATAGTCGTACGTAAACAACAAAGGGATTTTTATAAAGTCGCGCTGATGATAAAATTCACCTAAAGTACTAAAACCGTTGCCTGTTAGTTCGTTAAGGCCTACTCCTGTTGCGACACCGTACTTTTCATTGAATTTATAATAAAGAAGTAACTCTGCAGTATTACTATTTAAATTGTAGTCTGCTTCATCATCGTTGTTTACAATACCATAACCAATACCACCATAAGCAATGAACTTAAATTTTGAGTCGCTTTCATCTTGGGCTGTTACAACATTTGCTATTACAAGGCATAGTATTGCTAAAAGGTATTTTGAATATTTCATAAGTTAGAAGATTTAAGATTGGTTAAATGTTAAAAGAAATCATATGTAAGTTATGTAAAATTTAATCTGATAGATTGATGATCTCAAAGGACCAACTCCCATCGTTTTTGAATTTTCTATTAAAATTTGGCGATTTTGCTCCGGCAAAAACCATTCCAGCTCCAGGAAGAATCAACCAATAGGCTGTACTGTCTACTAAAACGCCTATGAGCGCTCCGAATCCAATGGCTAGACTACCAGCATAAATTAAAAAGGTACTAGATAAAATAGAGGTTAATAATGGATTTCGCTTTAGTTCTGCAATTGCATCCAATTCTAATAGCTCATTGTCAATTCTTATTGAATTGCCCTCAATACTAAAACGACCCGTTAGTTTACGACCATCTTGGGTCTTTATTTTAATGCGTTTATTCTCTTTAATGATAATTTCCTTACCTGTACTAATTTTAGTGATTTTTATGACTTGTTCCTGTGAAAAGACGAAGCATGAAATCAATAGGAACAAATTGAGAATAATAGGATATTTCATAGCTTATTTATTTTTATTGTAGATGAAAAACCTTTCAAAAGGTTGCGTAATAATTTTGTTAAAATTAAAAACTCTAATTTACTTTTCGTGATTAAAAAAAGGCTATTCCATTATGAGATAGCCTTTTTTTAATTATAATTAATAGCATCAGTTGCCTGCACTAAGCGAATAACTGCCATCGCCATTGAAAGAGGCCAGGACAATGGTAACTGTCCATTCACCAGGTTCGCCAGCATTAGTTACACCGTCAATAGTATCAGGCTCTGTCCCACCAGTAATTGTTCTGTTTAAAACAACGTCGCCATTAGCATCTGCTACGATCAATTCAAAAACTCCAGTAGAAGTAGCCGTAATATCCGCATTGTAATCTGCCGTGGCCAGATTATTAGTCCAGTTAATAGTTCTAGAACCACTACCGCCATCTCCGGTAAAATCGCCCCCTATATCTCCGTTAGGACCTTCATTGACTGTAATGTTTACAGTTGGGCCATCGTCATCAGAACACGATGAAAATGTTGTAGCAAAAAGTGCCATTGCACAAAAAAGTGTAAGTAGTTTAAAATTTGAGGTTTTCATATTTAAATAATTGTTTAATTTATTTGCTATATAACAAGTAAGCACATAAAATTCCTACCCTAAATTCAATTTTTACAAAGAAATATAAACAAAGGGTGTCCTGTAATTAAATTACTGTTATATCTCAGTTAGTTTTAGCCACTCCGCATACGTTACTACACGTTTTTCTTCTACAGGTTGTGTAGGCCCTGGTAAAATACCAATAAACTCTAAATCATGTCCATCTGGATCTTTAAAATAAATAGATATGGCTGGCATCCAACAGAATACCATAGGTTGTTCGTTATCGTCCTGTAGAAAATTCCAGAATACTAAGTTGTGCGACTTTAAAAAGTTTACGGATTCGTTTAATACCCATTCCGGGTCGCATTCAAAAGCAAAGTGCCTGATATCAATTTCGTCCTTGGGTCTTTCCCAAAGTCCTAGCATGGCCTGTTTATCTTCCCCAATCCAAAAGAAGGCTACTTTGCGTTCTGGATTAAAACGGCAAAGCGTTAAACCTAGAATATCCTTGTAGAACGCCACGGAGCGCTCTAAATCTTCGACAAACAAATGGGTCTCGTAAAGTCCTTTAATCATAAAATTATATTAAATATTGGCACCTATGTAGCAATTCTGTAAGAAATGAAATCTTTTTCGACTAGTGGTGCGTATAACATATTAGTTTATTTGGATTAACCTCAAATTAATTAGTAACTAAAGTTAGGATAAAAATGAAAAAGTTAAATAATAAAATAAGTCTCATAAAACCACAACTCCTATTATTTACTGTATTATTATTGCCGTTTTACGTAGTATATTGGTTGGTAGACGATAATAGAAAACAATTTAAACAGTCTTAAAGACATAGTATAAAAAAGAAAGAAGGCCTCATAAACGCCTTCTTTTTTTATTTTAGCTAGAGTTTTTTAATAAGTACAGCTATATAAGCACCGAGCAACGCAAAAGGAAAGGACTGCAATCCTGCCAATACAATTTCAAATGGTGCTACGTTATGAGAGGTCGAGTCCCACAAAGATACATCGTAAACAATACGCAGTACTATGGATGTTATAACCCCCAACATAAGGAATAAAGCAACATTTATAGGCGCTTTTTTGGATACTAATTTTAATACAAATCCACCAATAAAAGTTCCTGATCCCACAAAAAGCCACATATTGAGATTGTTGAGCTGTAGCTCTTTATATGGAACGTTCCAATAGGCTAGCGCACCTATAACTAAACCAACAAGTATTATCCAATATTTTAATTTATCCATGACTACTTTTTAGCATTACTCCATCTCAGAAATCCTGAAACTCAGCACAACATAATTTGGTGAATTGTCCAACAGTTCTTGGGTGCCTTCATCATTTTCCTTAAGGTTAACCACACCACAGAAACGGTGAAAATTAAACTGTTTGTCTAACCACGATGAAGCAAAGATGAGTAAGGGTACGTTTTCGTTGAGTTTCCACTGGGTGTCTTCATAGGCGCGCCAGTTGTAAAACTGTCTGTGGTCTGTTTTACCAAGATTAATCTCTTTGGTAGAGCCCATAGCATAAGTCCTGATATTGATTTTAGCGAAATTTTCTTCTGTCTTGGTAAAGATCTTGATTTGGTCTATATAGGCAGGATTGTATTCCTCGTCTATCCAAAAGCCGTACTCGTTATTATAATCTACAAGGGTATCTGTTTTTATCAGCTTACTGTTTACATACTCCTCTGCAAAGATTTGGAATTTATACAGTTTGTCCATTTCACCAATGTTGAACTTGTGCACACGAATTCCAGCCAATTCTAATGCTTCTAAAAGATCTAAGGTACTCATATCTGCCTGGTTGTACATGTCGTTTGAATCTTCTTTCTCTAATTGTGATCTGGTATCAACGACTTTAGTCTGGGCGTAGCTTATTAAAGCGTTACATAAGAATGTGATTAAAAGTGTTTTTCTCATAATTCCAATTTTTAATTTTTAGATTGCATTATTATTCTCGCAATTAAATTTACTGGATAAAACAACTTGTTTTCTACCTTTTCAATGCGAAATGTCCAGAAAAAGATCGGCCATCACCAAGATCTGTTGTAAACCAATAATCACTAGACTTCATTTTTTTACCGTTATATAGACCGTCCCATCCTGTATCATTAGACGAGATGAGTGCAATCAATTTTCCGTAGCGATCGTAAACTAAGGTACTTGAATTTGGATAATTCGCTATGCCCTTTATCTGCCAATAATCATTAAAGCCATCGTTATTTGGTGTGAAGAATTTAGGATAATCCACAATGACAACTTCTTCGGCATCTTCGCCACAACCTTCTTTGTCTCTCACAACAACCGTATAAATACCTCCTTGAATGTTCGGGAAATAATTAGAGTCCTGGAAAAATTGTCCATCAATAGAATACTCAAAATCTCCATCACCAGAAGCAATGATTTCAATAAAGTTATTACCTAATTCCCCAAAGTTCACACTTTGTATTTCTGGTAATACAGAACGTACCAGACTAAAGTTAAAGGAAGATGTACAGCTAAGCCCATTACTAATTTCGGTAACCGTAACTTCATAGTTGCCTTCCTCAATAATTTCAGCACTACTTGTAGTTGAAATCGAGGTGCCATCTTCAAAGACCCAATTATATGCATCATAGCCCGAAGCAATATTTAGGGTAATGGACGGTTCTAAATTACAGATGTAGTATTGGTCTTCTAGTATAATTTCTGGTAATGAATTGACGATTAAGTCAAACGAGGTTTCTGAATAACACAGCGGATTTGCACTATCCTCAACACGTACGTTTATGGTTTGTGCGTAAGGCTCGGTATTTTCAAATAGAGTTGGCAAAGGACTTGTTAAGGCATTGTAGTTGGCATCGAAATAACTAATAGTTAAGCCGGTTTGGTTGCCGATAAGCTCTTGCTCAATATTGGAAGTGTTAAATAGTGCAAAGCCATTACCTGTATCACAGGCATATAAATTATTCGGTTGATTAATGTTCGGCTGATTTACCGTTTGAAATTCCAAAGTTGTTTCCGCATAACAGGTCGAAGCCGCGTTGCTGACTCTTACCGTTATAGTTTCACTAAAAGGTGTGCTATTAGTATATGGATTTGGTAACGGACTCGGTAAAGGATTACCGTTGGCATCAAAATAGCTTACCGTCATTCCGGTTTGGCCATTTAATACTTGGCTCTCTACCGTTGAGGTATCAAAATATTCAGATATACCATCATTATTATCATCGCAACCGTTAATGAGTGACAAGCTGTTGGCCACTGGATTTTCACTTACAAAGAGTTCGATGGTTATTTCGGAGGTACAATTTGTAGTGGTATTTGTGGCGCGAGCGGTCACATAATCTTGATTAGCCACAACATTTGCAAAATTGTTATAGTCATTAAATGCAATAAGGTTATCACTACTGTCAAAAAGTTCCAGCGTTAAATTGGGTTGTCCATTTATAATGGCATTCGGTAAACTGGTCAGATCAAATTGTGAAAAACCATTAGAACCATTGTCGCAACTTGCTAATGCAGGAACGGTCTGTAGTTCTGGCAATGGGTATGTGATTAAGTCGAAGGTGGTTTCTGAAACACAACACGGATTATTTGCATTAGCCACACGAACCGTTATGGTTTCGAGTCCACTCACTGTATTGGTAAACGGATTGGGTAAGGTATCATAGGTATTACCACTACCATCTATATAGGTGACTGTTTTACCCGTTTGGCCACCAAGGACCTGAGTCTCAATCGTTGTTATATCAAACGAGGAGGAAATTCCAGAATTTAAGGTGTCCTCACACGCATAAATGTTATTAATGCCATAGGCGTTTGGTGGCTCATTTACCTCAATGGTTTCTGTGAGTACTTCAACACTACCATCTAAGGAAGTAACGGTAGCCGATATGGTGTATGTGCCATCCACTGTAAAATCATGAAATGGTGACAAATCACTAGAGGTGTTGTCAGGTCCAGAGGCAGGGTCTCCAAAATCCCATAATACCGAATTAATGTTCGGATTACTTTCTATACTAAATTCCTTTAAAAACTCGGAACAAATGTTTGTAACGGAAATACCATAGGTATTGCTTACATGATTAACATTACCTGTTACATTTATATAAAAATTGGAGTTGGGAAACCCCATTTCTGTTGCCGTAACAAAGCCATTAACAGGTGTTGCATTTACGATACAACCACGTTGCCAAGAGACGTCATTATCTACTGTTGTACCACCAACAAAGGCTAGGGCATCACCATAGACAATCCCTTTATGCACCTCGACTAGGATACGCTCCACACCAGCAGGCACAGTAATAGGCGTGTCAAATTCAACTTCCACCACTTCGGGATGATCGGTTATTGCAGGACTGAGTGTCTGATACTGACTACTACCTATTAAATTATCCTCTGAGAACGACGCTGGGAAGTTTTCGTCTATTTCGTAAATTCTAAAATTAATTTCCGGTAGCCAACCAACGCCACTAATGGCTACTTGACCTTTTGTAATCACATACTCCTCATTCGTTGATATCCCAAAATCCGCCAAGGTAAAGGTTCTTGACCAGTACAAAAAGGAGGACGAGCACGAGAAAATATTAGTCCTTATAATATCACCACAGGTATTATGCGATAATCGTGTTTCTGGGCCATTACTATACACATCATAAGCTTCACCAGTAATATTAATAAAGAAATTGGCATTGGGCTGTGGGTTGGGTAGGTCTGTAGTGGGTATAAGACTATAGCTTTCGTCACAACCATAATAATACGAAACATCATTATCCTCTTGTGTACCAGCAATCCTAACGACAGAAGACTCCTCTTCATAGATGCCCCAATACTTTTCTACAGCTACCAGTATCTGTTCAGTACCTGCTGGGATAATTACCGGTTCGTCAAAATCGGTTTGTACAATCTCAGGTGCACCAGTAATGGTTGGTGCCTCACCAATACCACGTGTACCAAGTAAGTCTGTAGGGTATAAAGAATATGGGTAATTTGGAAATTCTGGACCCACACGATAAAAACGAAATTGTAGGTTAGCGCCAGAATAGGATTCTGCAAAGGCTATTTGCCCAGAGGTAATGGCAAACTCCTCATTAGGACCAACACCAAAATCGGCGAGATTAAAAATACGCATCCAGGTTTCGTCACCTTCACAAGAGAACATTCCAGTATCTATTGGTGTATTGCCCACATTATGGGATAGGGTAATTTGTGCAAATGAATTAAAAACCCAACTAAGGGCAACCAGGACCAAAAGGTAATATTTTAGGTATTTGTTCATTTATTTGGGTTGACATTTAGCAATGTGAATATAGTAAATGTTTGTAAGAATTATTGCACTTCAGCAATATTATAAAGCCAAAATTCTTCTCCCAATTGCTCTGCAGGACTTAGGCCACAATCTTCCGCGCGTTCTATACTTTCGGGATCATCTATATCTGCAATTATTTCATTTGGACAGTCGTCGTCATTAGAGCAATTGGTTAGCAAGATAATTATTATGCTTAGTACGATGTATGTTAAGCAATTTCTCCTCATAATTTATAACAACCGTTTAAGTGTAATAGTAACTTCTTTTCGAGTTCCATTTTTAGTTTCAAGAACGAGCTGACACATTTTTCCTTCTTGTTTTAAAAGCTCACGATAGGTTTCTATATCCTTGGTGGTAGTTCCATTTATGGAAATCAGTTTGTCACCTTTTTCAATACCTTTTTGGTAGGCCTCACTAATTTCTGTAATACTTTTTACCATAATGTTATCCTCATCCTTGGATAATGTGATGCCACTCATCGGGAATTCAAAAGGTTTTGAATAGTTCGTGTTGGGCTGTAGGTATAAATTAAAAGCGTTGTAGTCTAAAATAACATTGAATCGGCTAATTACCTTTGCGCCTAAAAGCCCTAAGTATCCTTTATAACTGCTAACGCCTTCTTCGTCATTGGCTAGTGAAACTGTCATCTCATCTAGTTTAAAGTCGCCAATGCTCATGGATTTAATCGCAATAACATCTGAGACCGATGTGGTATTAAAATTTTGGGTTTCGTTAGTAATACTTCTGTCGACTTTTTGCCTAATTCGTTTTTGTTTATTATAAGGTGTGTTTATGCTTAAGGTAAGTGCGGCACCGCTATCAAAGAAAATAGTTCCAGAAAGCGTTTCGCCGTTGTTAAGCGTAATAGAAATGTCAAACTGAGGTATAGGACTTCCGTTTTTTAGTTGGAAAGGAATAGCCGTGTAGCCTGCTGTATCTATTTCTTTAATACTGTTGTAAAACTGTAGCTTTTGGTTGTCATAGTCTATTTTTGTAACCCGATTTCTGAGTAAACTATAGCCAATTATACCATCAAAATTTTGTTCTAGCTTGCCTCTTAGTTTTACTAAATCCAGTAGCACAAACATGACATTGTCAATGGTAATCGTATGATTTAGCGCATAACTCTGATTCATAACAATATCTACGGTTGTGATGCCTCCAGCACCTCTAATATCTTGTTTAAAATCGCCTTTTAAACCTAGTTGCTTTGCAACGTTACTATCAAGAACGTCAGTGGAGGCACCTGTATCTAGGATAAAGGTATTTGTAGTGTCCTTGTCATTAATCTTTAGGTCTACTAATACAATATCATTTTTAAGCTCAAAGGGGATTTCAAGGACCTGCGAAGCTAGGCTACTGGTGCCTGATAATAGAGCAACTATAATTATAATGACAATTTTCAATTTATAATCTGGATTCTATTCTTTATACTAAGTTACATTTCGTTATTGAGTTATCAATTGGCTAATTGTACTTAAATAGCATTTTATTTAAAGTTAAACTAATTTTAGAATTGTCAAAAAAAGACCTAGTTACAAAATGATTATAGGTTCAAATTACCATTTTCGTAGTTCTTCTAAATAGGCTTTAATGTAATCTTCTTTAAATTTGAGCTTATATTGCACGATATATCTCGGATGGTCAAAGACAATGATTTCGTTAAATAATTTAACATCGTCATTAATCTTTTTAAAAAATTTTGCATTCTTTTTACCCAATAGATAACACTTGGATGTATCAATTCCAAATTCAATCTGCTTTCGAAGCGTCCCGATAATAAATTCCTTTGAAGCCTCAAATAATTGTGGATAATCGTAATAATTACAATTTACCCAATTTCCTTTTTTATTTTTCTCGATAAACCCAAGAGGGCAAACAGAATTAATATAAAATTTATCATAGAACGCTTTACTCCCGCCATATGACCGTATTAAGTCATACACAAAGACTGAAGATGGTTCGTGGGTTTGAATTGACGTTGAATGAATGCCACATTCTTGTGATAGTCTTTTCGTGTCTGTAAAGGGAATTCCAGTAGCACCAGCTCCAAGTCGCCCTGGATTAATACCTAATAGAATTCTTCTTGGCTTGTTGTCACTGAAAAACTTTTTATAAAATTCATTAAGTATTAAAAGAATCTCCTGATTGGCCTTAAAGGGATTCATCACTTGGATGTTTTCTTTAAGTTGGCCTTTGTATTCGAGATTTTTGTGAAATTCTATTACTTTATTAGCAAAATTGGCCATAAATGGTATTTATTTCAATTAGAATGTGGTAGAAGGATCAATGTGCAAATTCTATTTGGCATTATTTCGAGCGATAAGTGTAGTTTTTTAATGGATTTTAAAATTAAGTAGCCTTTATTTAGGACGAGTCAAATTGTACATCGGTCTTGTATATGAAAAGTAGCGAGTTTAATGAACTAACTTTTCGGTTTATAATAGGCTTTTAATTTATTCATTTTGTTTCGATTAAGCGATTAAACCGCTATTTTTTATATTCCTTGTTGGATTCAGTATTTTCTTTAATTTTCAGTTTGTTTAAGAATAACAGCGTTAGAATTGTTCCAATCAAACCAATTATACACCATAAAATGATTAAAAAGTAATCTGGATTCAGATCCTGCAAATACATGCTCAGTGACATAGCCATAAGAGCAAATCCAAGAGTACTTGTTTTCGTTAGAATAATCCCGCTTAAAAGATAGCCCCAATTGGTTTTTTGATAAAGCAAAATGGCTGATGTAAACATTAAAGGAATTATCACAGCTAAGTCCAGCGTGTAGATGATTAAAGGTGCTTCTCCATTAGGTGTGTCCGATTTATGTGCAGGATTAGTGATATGCGCAATAATATCGCTTAACCAAATAAATGAAAGCATTAGTGCAATTAGACTTAAATAGATGACGATTATCATTTTTAGGTTTCTGCTAGGCAAATTAAAACTGCACTTATGGTTAAAAATGCCTATGCAAGAAATAACAAATCCAATCAGTGAAAGACCAAATATTGAAGCTTGAAAAAAATACAAATAAGTCAGTTTTGCTACAAATACATAAAAGCTATATGTATAAGCAAAATAGAGAAGGACTCCACAATTTAAAATTTTCCATTTTTCCTTGTTCTTTTCAATCCCTTTTCGAATGCTAATTAATAAAAGAGGTAAAGCAATAACTAAGGTTATAATGTCTTGCCCTAGCCATTGTGCATTAGCCCATTCTCCATCCCTGTAGATATCATTATCCGCAATACTGATTATGCAATGAATTGCTGTTAATATAGCAACCGAATAATTCATCACTTTTTGAGTTCCCATATTCGGAATTATAGTTTTATCCATATTGAGCTCAGCAGTTAGCTAATAACAATGTTTTTATTCCCACTATGTTTTATCCTTATAAGTTAAACTAAAATGTAAGCTATTCAACACGTATACTTAGGTATGCTTTACTAAAATTTAGTCTTTTTTCCGCGTCCCTATAAAAGTACCGTTTGGCTGTACAAACTTAATTTCTGTTATGGCATCACCTTCCTCTATAAACTCCACCTTGAAGCCCTCTAAGGTCTTAAAGTTAAATTTATGTTCGGCTGTGGGTACCAGAGGGTATTCCGGTTGGCCCGGTACAAAGACATAGAGTACATTTTCGTCCTTGATATAGGTTTTTATTTCTGTACCCATTAGATCGTAAAGCCCTACATACTGCTTTAAGGTCTTGGCATCTACATCTATCGTGTTTGGTGTGCGCTTAAAGGGAATGGCGTCTGTCATTGGTTCTATGTTGGCTTTCATATAATCAATGTCTCCCGCCACATTGGTAGTAAAGGTTACTTTTAGGGCACCACCAAATTGTGTGGTGTCTATGACGCCCTCCTTAACATCTATTAGCTCGAAGGTATCGTAATGGAAATGATGCAGGTACTGTCTATTGTTATCCAATTCGGCATACATGGTATCGTTTTCTACGACAACCTCAAACTTGCCATAGCCTTTATTTTCGTAAGTGCCTGTATAGTCTAATAAAATATGTGAAGGTCTCGTGTTTTTAACATAAGATTCTTCCTTACCACCATCATCTGCCTTAGCTTGGGCTTCTACGGCCTTTTTTACTTCTTTTTTATAATCTTCTGCCCAATCGGTTTTTTCAAGCTTAAGCATATGGTCTGTCGCAATGCGGCGGATTAGTCGTGGAACAGCAGAGTTGTTTTGGTTGGTGAGCACCACAATACCCAAACTATCCCTAGGGTAGAGTGCCACGCTTGCCGAGAAGCCGTCTATATTGCCACCATGCTCCACTAAATAATGGCCTTTGTAGGAGTGTAAAAACCAACCGTAACCGTAATTGGCATAGTGTATACCTGGTAATTCCTCAGAGGGGAAACCTGCCGCTGCAACCATTTGCGAGCTCATTGCTTCTTGTACATAGTCTTCTGGCAGTAGTTGTTCTTCACCAACTTTACCTTTATTGAGCCAAAGCATCATCCATTTGCTCATATCGTTTACACTGCTGTTAATGCTTCCTGCTGGAGACATACCCGAGATATCGTAGTAGTCCATAAGCTTTACGTTTCGGTCTTCACTAAGCGTATAGCCTTTGGCAATGTTGCTGGAGTTTTTCCAACCGATAAGCGTGGTTTGTGACCGGTCCATTCCCAGTGGTTTAAAGAATTGCTCTTCAATATTGCGTTCCCAGGATTTGCCTGTAAGCTTTTCTGCAATAACACCTTGAAGCAAAAAGCCAAAATTGTTATAATACCATTGCTGGCGAACACCTGTAAAGGGTTCGTGGTATTTTATCCGTGCCACAAGGGTATCCTTGCTTTTATTTGGGAAAAAGTACCAGGCACCATCATGTCGTGGCAGTCCTGTACTGTGACGCATTAAATCTTTAATGATTATATTGTTGTTCATCTCGCCATTATAAAACGCCAAACCTGGAACATGCTTAATTGGGCTGTCGTCAAAATCCAGCTTGCCTTCCTCGCGCAATATACCTAACAAGGCAGCCGTAAAGGCTTTAGTAGAAGAACCAATAGCATAGAGCGTGTTGGCATCTGCTGGCAATTTTTTCTCGTAGTCCTTATAGCCAAAACCTTTGGCGTAAACAATTTTATCGCCTTCTACAATAGCCACTGCAAAACTTGGTGCCTGGCTAGTTTCTAAAACGGAATTGAAATGTTTTTCAATGCCTTTTAGGCGTTTATCGGTCTGTGCATAGGTGGTTGAGAGTATTAGGGATAGAGCAAGAAGAAGAACATTGCGTTTCATAAATGGATTGATTTTAGTTATTGCTACATGGTATAAGTAGCAGATCGAAGCAACAAGTTACTGAATTTTGGAGCTAATTTTCCAAAAATTACAATTCGTCCGTAAAATTTTACAATTCGGTAATATGCGTTTTAATAAACTGGAAATGTGTCGGATATTTGTATCAAACAAAAGCAAACGTAATGAATGTAGTATCAAAATTAGCAGTAATCCTTATTATGAGTATCACAACACATGTAACAAATGCCCAAAGTGGTTATAACCTTACGGTTACTATTGAAAATGCGAAGAGTAACGACGGTAAAATGATGATTGCACTTTACGATAATGCTTCAGATTTTTTGGAGAACGAGCTTAAGGGGTTGTTTAGCAAAATAAGTAATAATGGATGTGTAGTAACATTCGAAAATGTACCAGAAGGGATTTATGCGGTTTCAATTTTTCATGATGAAAATGATAATGACAAGTTAGACAGCAATATTATTGGCATCCCCAAGGAAGATTACGGTTGTTCTAATAATGCAAAAGGGTTTATGGGACCACCAAAGTGGAAGGATGCCAAGTTTGAATTAAAGGCAGATAAATCAATAACAATAACACTTTAAAAATCAATCAAAAAATGAAACAGTTACTATTAATAGTGCTATTAGTTGTCTCAGGGATGACACAGGCGCAGAGCAATTACGAGAAAGGAATGGTTAAGGCTTTTGAACTTTGGGAGGCCGATAAATGGGATGAAGCCGAAAATCTTTTTGAACGTATCTCAAAAGCCGAAGCAAACGAGTGGTTGCCAAATTATTATGTGGCTTTTATGAACAGTCTTAAAAGCTGGAATGTAAAGGACGAAGCCATTTTAAAAGCACAGTTGGACAAAGCCCAAGAGCACCTTGATATTGCTATGACAAAAAGCGAAAACAATCCAGAATTGTTAGTGATGCAAGCGCAAGTTTTGACCAACTGGATCGCTTATGATGGTGCCGTGTACGGCATGAAGTATGCTGCCAAGGTAAGTGAGATCTATGCAAAGGCGTATGAGTTGGCTCCTAAAAACCCTAGAGTGGCTTACGGTAAGGCAAGTTGGGCTATGGGAAGTGCCAAATATTTTGGGCAGGACACAAAACCCTATTGTGCAGCTATTGAAGCTTCCTTAGAACTTTTTGATACCTTTAAAGCAGAGAGTCCTTTTCATCCTAAATGGGGAAAAGACAGAGCAGAGCAATCAATTGTAGATTGTAAATCCTAATAATTCATAAATGAAATGAATAAGTCAATTAAGAATATAATCGTTGTTTTTATCATTGGATGCGTCATTTTTGCCATCAGATACTTTTTGATAGGCGATGAGGTTGAATATGAAAACATCAACTTTTACTTGATTGATTTTGGTATTACGCAGCTGTATACCTTTATCTTGAGTTATGTTAATATGCTGTATTTTAGGTTTATTAAAAGACTTAATATCAGAAATTATGATGTGCTAAAACGCATTGTTTACGGTATTTCTGGAGCAACGGTAATTACTTTAACAACCATATTCATATTACGAATTATGATATTGGTCTTTTTGTACGGTCAGTCGTTTAAAACATTTCTTCAGAATGATGGATGGGGTGGCTATTCATTCGGGCTATGGGTTACACTCAGTATACTTTCAATTTTTTATGTTGGGTATTTCTATAACCGCTATCAGAAGAATAAGGTAAAGGAACAAAAAGTAATTGCGGGAGCAGCAAGTGCTAAGTTTGATGCTTTAAAGAATCAATTGGATCCGCATTTTCTGTTCAACAGTTTAAATGTACTTACGAGTTTAATAGAGGAAAATCCTGAGAGTGCACAGAAGTTTACCACTTCACTTTCTAAGGTGTATCGCTATGTACTAGAGCAGAAAAATAAGGAACTGGTAACTTTAGACGAGGAGCTTAGTTTTGCAAAAACGTACATGTCGCTTTTAAAAATGAGGTTTGAGGACAGTATCATATTCGAGATACCGGAAAAAGCATTAAATCCAGAAAGCAAGGTGGTGCCTTTATCGCTGCAGCTGTTATTAGAAAACGCCGTAAAGCACAATATGGTTACCACGAGTAAACCCTTGCATATAAAAATATACGAAGACGGTAATCACTTGGTGGTGATGAACAATCTTCAACCAAAACAAATTGTAAAAAAAGGTAGTGGTGTAGGCTTAGAAAACATTAAGCAACGCTATGCGCTACTAACCGAACGCAACGTATACATCAATCAACGAGATAAGGATTTCGCAGTAGCAATCCCGATGCTCACAAAACAAGTATCAATCATGAGATCAGCAAAACAATCAGACGACAGACTCAGAGACGAGTATGTAAGAGCACGCAAGCGCGTAGACGAGTTAAAAGGATTTTATTACAGTTTAATTTCCTACGTCATAGTTATACCATTTTTATATTTTATTTGGTACAATTTTACACCTTTTACCATCCAGTGGTTTTGGTTCCCAATGGTATTTTGGGGCATAGGATTACTATTTAATGCCTATCGTGTATTTGTAGACCAAGGGGCCTTTGGCGCCAAATGGGAAGAGCGTAAAATACAGGAGTACATGAAGGAAGAAGAACAAAAAAAGCGTTGGAATTAAAATCAATCATCATGGAAAAAAAGTATTCAAATTTAAGTTATACAAGAGCTAAAAATCGCGTGGAGCGCGAGAAAGGCTTCTACACGCACCTGGCAATTTACCTTGTAGTAAACGTAGCACTAACGGGTTTTAAAGTTTGGGGTGATCTAAACAATTGGGACGATTTTATCAATGCGCTAGTAAGCATCAACGTCTTAAGTACCTGGCTACTTTGGGGCATATTTTTAGGGCTACATTTCTTATCGGTAAAGTACGGACAAGCGTGGGAAGAGCGCAAAATAGAACAGTTTATGAACGACGAATTATCTAATAATTCAAGAAAATAGAAGATATTATGGAAAAGTACAGTATAGAGCCTTATGAAGAAAAGGACAAAGTTTCAGACTATAGAAAAGAAGAAGCATACATAAGAGCAAAGAAAAAAGTAGAATCCCTGCTTGGGTTTTACTGGCATTTAGCCGTTTACATTGTGGTTAATCTTTTCTTGATTATCCTCATAGGTGTTAATGCAGGTTTTGGTGGCTTTGGTCCATACGCCACAGCAATTTTTTGGGGCATTGGATTGTTCTTTCACTTTATCGGTGTATTTGGTCCTGATTTCTTTTTTGGAAAAAATTGGGAGAAACGCAAGATGCAGGAGTTTATGGATAAGGAACGTCAAAATTGGGAGTAAAATATGAATCATTCAGACCATAATAAAGAGCGACTTGCAGAAGCCAAAAGGCAGGTTAAGCGCATTAAATTATTCTATATTCATTTGGTTGGTTATTTAGTAGTCGTCGCTTTAGTCTTATTGAATTTTTACATCATGGATAAGGGACTTCATGAAAAGGCCATTACATGGGTTAACACAACGACCTTAGTAGGGTGGACCATATTTATCTTTATCCATTATTGGACTGTATTTAAAGGTAGGTTCCTATTTAAGAAAGAATGGGAAGATCGTAAGATTAAGGAGTACCTCAATAAAAATACAGAGGAAGAAACAAAAATGTGGGAGTAGGTTGATTTTAAACCAACTAAAAAAACTTATTTTTAAATAATGAATGTAATAATTATTGAAGACGAAAAGCCCTCAGCACGACGTTTGCAACGCATGCTCAGTGCAGAAGGAATCCAAGCTGAAACCATGTTGCACTCCGTAGAAGAATCCATAACCTGGTTTCAAAATAATGCACATCCAGATCTCATTTTTTTGGATATTCAACTTAGTGACGGCCTTTCGTTTGAAATATTTGAGGCGCTTGAGATTAAATCTGAAATAATCTTTACAACTGCTTATGATGAGTATGCGCTTCAGGCCTTTAAACTCAATAGTATAGATTACCTGCTAAAACCAATTGACGAGGACGAACTCAAAGCAGCTATAAAACAATATAAAGGTACGAATCAGCAGAAGTCCGTAACTCTAGATTTTAACGATATAAAGAAGTTGCTGGTAAACCCTATTGAACGTGAATACAAAAAACGATTCTCAGTAAAAGTTGGGCAACATATTAAACTCATTAATATTGAAGATATTGAATGTATTTACAGTGAGAACAAAGGAACTTATGCTTATACCAATGAAGGCAGAAATTACTTGTTGGATTTGACCTTAGATCAGTTGGAAGATGAGCTTGAACCACATGTGTTTTATAGAATAAGCCGAAAGTTTTACGTCAATATCAATGCGATTAAGGATATTATAAGCTACACCAATTCAAGGCTTCAGATAAAACTAAACCATTATAGCGAACAAGATGTTATTGTTGCCAGAGAGCGTGTTAAGGATTTTAAAAATTGGCTAGAATAATACTGTTTTAGTCGTCATCAATTCTATTATCATCAAAAGCAGACGGTAAAAGTTTGGGTATAAACTTTACAAAGAGTGGCAATAAAAGCATACCACCTGGTAACATAAAGATTGCCAGGCTAGGTATGGATTTAAAGATATCCAATAATTGAGATTGAACTTTTTTTTGCTCCTCGTCGGAAAGGTTACGTTGTGTAGATTGTGCCAACAAATACATAGCTTCTTTACTTTCTGATAGTTCTCGAATAAGTCGTTTGCTATTACGTTTAATCAATTTCGTTACCACTTTACTACTGTTATCGTAAAAACTTTGTGCAAGATTTTTAGAACTTAAAAAGGCTACCTTTTGCTTATGTGCGTCATAAAAGGTATTTATATCGTCTACAGAGCGCGTTATATCCTTATCGCTAAGTGCCAATATATTCTTAAGTTCATATAAAAATTCAAGTTCTGCATGGTCTATAACCTTGTCTGTCCATGAGGCCATGCATACCAAATCGATTACGTAAAGTTTTTCAAAGGTCGTGTCAATATGTTTTATTGCATCCTGATAGGATAGACCTTGAAATTTTTTATGCCGAATTGAACTCTCAAACAATTTGATGAGGTTATGGTCATAATCCGTTTTTTGGGTTTTCTTTTCTAAGACGGTAAACACAATAGTTTCGAGCGATGCTTCAAGATTATTGACATAGTCTTTTATTGCACCAGAATCTGTTAAGTAGCGTTGGTATCCCAATACATCTACAAACAATAAGGCATTAATTAAGAAATAATTGAAGTTTTTAGTAATAAAATTATCATCTATGTGAATACGCTTATGGATCATTTTTTCTAATAAGCTATCCGATGATTTGTCGCCAAATAAGTCTTGAAAAAAGGAGCGCTTATGGTCGCTGATTGCCTTGTAATATCCAATAAGACTTCCGATAAAATCTAAATTGGTATCTGATTTTTTATAAATAAAATAGTAGGTGAGCAGTAGGTTGATTTTACAACGTTCTTCCTCAGTGAAATCAAAAGGCTTAACGATATCTAGAACAACTTTGATATTACTGCCATAGATAAAACCTGTCTGTTTCAGCTTACTGTAGAATTCGGTCAGTTCGGTTTCTGCGTATATGGTTTCTGAAACTTCCCGAATTAACTTCTTTATCCAGCCGTGAGCTGATGGATTCATAAAGTTGGTTTTATCTTATAAAGATAATTTTTATCTGTAAATAGCAATGAATAAAAAATCCTCAAAACTGATGACTTTCTATTTATGTTTTAATAAAGTTATTCGATTATTCCCGCGCAACTTACCCTAGCACCTGCAGCTCCAGAAGGTTGAGAGGTTAAATCATCTTCACCTTGATGTACAATTACAGCTTTGCCCATAATATCCTTAGTGTCATCACCGCAACCTATACACCATTCATCCGTTGTTAGTGATATTGTAGCATTTCCTTCGGCATCTGCAGTCATATTCCCAATATCACCTTTATGGAAACCGGTTGTTGCACCCCAAGCACCGTGAGGTTGTGCCGTTGGGTTCCAGTGCCCACCTGACGATGTTCCATCTGGCGAGGAACAATCAGCCTTTTCATGCAAGTGAATGGCATGCACGCCTTCGGTTAAACCACTAAACGTTCCTTCCATTGTAACCATACCATCTATTTCCGTAAAAACAACAGTTCCGGTAACGTTACTGTCACTTTTAGGTGACATGGTCACTGAAATAGTCTTCTCGATTTTAGTTCCTTCAACAACCTCCTCAACTTCAGTTTCAATAATTTCTTCCGTTTCTTTTTTATTCTCTTTACACGACGTGGCAACCATAATTGATAGTACGAATACCACTAGTTTAAAATATCTCATGTTCGTCATTTTTGTTTTAAGTAAAGTTAAGTAACAATTGGCTTCAATGCAAATGGGATAAAGCTTAAGTCATAAAAGAATTCCAAAGATTCTAGTAAATGTGTATATAATAAAGGGCATATGACAAAAATCATATTTTTTAAGCACCCTGACAACTAATTTTGAGTAAGATTGATTAGTCATGTGCATTTCCCTAGTAAATAAATATAATGTCGCTGGACCACGCTATACCAGTTATCCAACGGTGCCGTATTGGGATGTTAAGACTTTTACTGCGAAAGCTTGGAGGCAATCACTGGTAAAATCATTTAATGAGAGTAATTCTAAAAATGGTATTAGTCTCTATATTCACTTGCCATTTTGTGAAAGTTTATGCACATTTTGCGGATGCCAAAAGAGTATTACCAAAAGACATGAAGTTGAGGAGCCTTATATAAGAGCGCTATTAAAAGAGTGGGAACTATATCGTAATCTACTCGGTTACAAACCCAAAATAAGAGAACTGCATATAGGTGGTGGTACACCAACCTTCTTTTCGCCAAATAACTTAAAAAAATTAATTACAGAGTTATTGCATGTCTCTGAAGTAGCGCGTGATTATGAATTTAGTTTTGAAGGGCATCCCAATAATACCACAAGAGAACATTTACAGGTATTATTTGATTTAGGATATAGACGTGTAAGCTATGGCGTACAAGATTATAATCCTACAATTCAGAAAGCCATAAATAGGATACAATCCTTTGATAATGTAAAACGGGTTACTGAATGGGCAAGAGAAATAGGGTACACCTCAATAGGTCATGACATTATTTTTGGACTACCTTTTCAAACTGAAGGAGATATCATTGAAACTATTGCTAAGACAAGAGCATTAATGCCAGACCGAATAGCATTTTACAGCTATGCACATGTGCCATGGATTAAAGGTAATGGTCAACGTGGTTTTAGAGACGAGGATTTGCCAACTCCAGAATCCAAACGACAGCAATATGAAACTGGTAAAGCTTTGCTGGAAAGGGCAGGTTATCTTGAAATTGGAATGGATCATTTTGCCCTTAAGACGGATTCCCTTTTTAAGGCGATGCAAAACGAAAGTTTACACAGAAATTTTATGGGATATACCACATCAAAAACCAAAACAATGATTGGACTTGGTGTATCGTCTATAAGTGATAGCTGGTATGGTTTTGCACAAAATGTAAAATCTATAGAAGACTATTACAATCTGGTTAACCAAGGGAAATTACCTGTATACAGAGGCCATATTTTAAACAATGAAGATCTAATAATTAGAAAGCACATTTTAAATCTAATGTGCCACTTCAAGACCTCGTGGTTAGACACGCATATGGCTTTTAAACAGCTACCAGAAGTCCTTATAAAATTAAAAGAATTTGAGCGCGACGGTTTACTTGAGTTTGAGAGAAAACAAGTAAGCGTAACTGATAAAGGGAAACCATTTATTAGAAATATATGTATGGCTTTTGATTTGCAATTGCAACGTAAAAAACCAAACACCCAATTATTTTCAATGACCATATAAAAAAGAAAGAATGAAAAGAATAATAGTACCTATAGATTTTTCTGAGCAATCTGAATTTGCTCTAGAAGCGGCCGCTAACTTGGCGCAAAAGTATGGTTCTGAACTTATTGTGTTGCATATGCTAGAGTTGTCTAGTGCAATATTAACATCAAATGGTGCAGCCATTAATGACGAAGCTGTTTTCTACTTGAAGTTGGCCGAACAAAAGTTTGATGCTTTTCTAGATAAACCTTACTTAGAAGGAATAAAAGTTACACCTATCGTTAAACACTTTAAAGTTTTTAGTGAAGTCAATGATATTGCTAATGAGCACCAGGCCAACCTCATTGTAATGGGTTCACATGGTGCAAGTGGTGTTAAAGAAGTTTTGGTTGGTTCAAATACGGAGAAAGTTGTGCGTCATTCTGATATTCCTGTGTTAGTTATTAAGCATAACCCAATTTTGTTGGATTTTGAGAATGGAGTTTTTGCAAGTGATTTTTCTGAAGATGCTATAAAACCATATCTAAATGCAAGAAGAACCTTCGCTAAACTTGGAGCAAAAATGCATTTGGTATATGTAAACTCACCTGATGGTAATTTTAGAAGTTCTTCTGAAATTGATAAGAGTGTATCCTTATTCTTGAAGAAGGCCGATGGTGATTTAGATAATCTAGGTAATGTACATATAGTATCTGATTATTCTGTTGAAAAGGGTATACTGAATTTTGCGAATATGATAGGTGCAGATTTAATAGCTGTGGCCACACATGGTAGAAAAGGACTGGCACATTTCTTTGAAGGTAGTATATCTGAGGATATAGCCAACCACAGTACATTGCCAGTAATGACTTTTAAAATATAGTTTCTTGATGTTTATTAGTTAGTATTGTTTAAAATGTCAAGTTAAACGCCAGAGAAGTAATTCTCTGGCGTTTTGTTTTAGATAATAATTAGTAAGTAATTTTTTAATGACACTCCATTGTACTCGTTGCCATTTCTACAACTGGAGCAGGAGAAATATAAGGTATTCCAAGGCCTAAGCCTCTAAGGATAAATAACACACCTATTATTACAACAAATACAGGAATTGCTTTTTGAATATGTTGTTTTACTGTGCTATTCAAAAATTTACCCAAATAAATAGCTGAGGTCATTAAGGGAATTGTTCCTATACCAAATAAAATCATGTATAAACTACCTTGTAACAGACTTCCCGTAGCTATAGATCCAAATACGGCCATATAAACTAAACCACAAGGGAGGAAGCCATTTAAAAAGCCAATTGTTAAAAAGGTATCTCCTGTTTTCTTCTTTAATGCTTTTCCTAGGTTAGATTTTACTTTAGATATTATCTTATGAAGCGGTTTAGAAAGATTGTATTTGTTAAACGTATGGTATGGTATTAAAACCACAATAATCATTAAAACACCTATGGCAATTGATAATTGTTGTTGTATCCCGAACAAATAAAGACTTTTACCTACTAAGCCAAATACAAGGCCAATAATACTATAGGCTAATAAACGGCCAAAATGGTACATACTAATTTGGCCTATTTTCTTAAATGAATTCTCTCGTTCTACCGGAAGCATAAAGGCAATTGGCCCGCACATGCCTACACAATGTAAACTTCCCAATAGTCCTAATATCAAGCCAGATAAAAGCATATTTAATAGTTAATTTCGGCCTTGTAGAGATAAGGTTTATTATTGTAAGTCCAGTCTACCTTAATGTTCCAGCGACCATCTAACAAACGGTTGTCAGGTATGAGCAAATTGTGGTCAGATAATGAAATCGGTGTTTCAAAATCCAATTGTTTATTAGATGGTCTGTATAGGAACACTTTACCTTTAATTTTATTGATTTTCAATTCTTCAGGGAATGTTATAACAATTCCTTCTTCTGATTTTTTCCAACTTATATTTGTAGTTAATGCTTTTGCATTCTTTTCTTTATCAATATCTTTTTGAAATTCTAGTTCTTGCTTGTAATAATCTTCAACGACTAAATCATGATCGTATTTATCGTTAGTACTCATATTTACTACGAAGTACATAATAAATCCAATGAAGCATATAAATGCTATAACAATTGCCGTTCCCCAGTTTATTTTCATAGTTTTTTAATTAAAGCTTCGTGGACCTAAGAAACTTACTGTTGTTGTTTCAATGAGTCGCTCACCGCTGTAAACATCTATTCTAATTTTCTTTTTATCACCGCCAATATCACTTTGTTTCATTTCAATGAACATGGTCCCTTCAGCTAATCCTTGAGCATCAACAGTAACTTCTCCTGTTGCTGAAACGAGTTTAATTGTACCGTTTATACCTCTAAGTTTAAAACTAACGTCTTCTATGGTTTCACTTGTTTTATTAACCAACTTGTAGGTAAAAACATTACTAATAATATTATTTTCTTTATGCTCATAGAGTTGTCCAGGTAATCTCAAAACTCTCGCCTCTACATCATTTCTTAATGCTAACATACCCAGCAATACACCAATAAGAATAACAAGCACAGCAATATAGCCTTTCATGCGTGCTGTTAATTTAAATGGCGTTTTCTTTTCAATATTTTCCTCACTTGCATAACGGATTAATCCTTTAGGTAAATTTATTTTCTCCATTATGGAATCGCACTCGTCAATACATGCGGTACAATTAACACATTCCAATTGTGTCCCATTTCTTATGTCAATACCAGTAGGGCAGACATGTACACATTGAAAACAGTCAATACAATCGCCATGACCCAATGCCTGGCGATCTTCATTTTTCTTAAACTTTTTACGACCGTTTTCACCTTCACCACGTTTATGGTCATAGGCTACGACGATTGATTTTGTATCCAAAAGGACACCTTGCAATCGCCCGTATGGACAAGCGATAATACAGACTTGTTCTCTAAACCAGGCAAATACAAAATAGAATACACCAGTGAATATGATTAAAGGTATAAGTGTACCCATATGTTCACTCGGTCCTTCTTTTATGTATCGCAACAGTTTGTCACTACCAATTAAATAGGCCAAGAAAATATTTGAAATTAGGAAAGATATAACTAGAAAGATGAACCATTTGGTTACACGTTTTCTAATTTTCTCTGCATCCCACTTCTGGCGAGCTAATTTCATTTGCTTGTTGCGATCGCCGTCAATCCAATATTCAATACGTCTAAATACCATTTCCATAAAAATGGTTTGAGGACAAACCCAACCACAAAATATTCTACCAAAACCAACGGTAAAAAGTGTAATAAAAACAACACCAATAATCATGGAGATTACAAACAAATGGAAGTCTTGTGGCCAAAACGGAAATCCGAAAATATTAAATCTTCTTTCTAATACATTGAACATTAGAAATTGATTGCCATTTATTTTAATGAATGGCGAAACAAATAAAAACGCTAATAAGAAATAGCTAACTAATTTTCGCTTTTCATATAAGGGGCCTGAAGGTTTTTTAGGAAATATCCAGTTGCGTTTACCTTCTTCATCTATTGTGGCAATTGAATCTCTAAATACTTCGTTTGATGGTGCTTCCATCTTGATGTGCTTTTACCTTTACTAATTATTTGAGGCTACGGTCGTTGTTTCCATCGTTTCAACTGCATCTTCGGTAGTTGATTCTTCTTCGTTACCTTCTTCAGTTTCATTGCCAGTTTCTCCTGCACTTTCATCTACCCAAATTTCACCTTCAGGATCCTTAGGATTGGCTGGTGTAGTACCTTGGAACTGTAGTAAGTAACTTGATACCTGTGCAATTTCTAGTGGCTTTAAACTCGCTTTCCACGCAACCATACCTTTACCATCTCTACCACCTTCAGAAACCGTTTTAAAAACATTCTTTATTCCACCACCTAATATCCAATAGTTGTCTGTTAGGTTTGGTCCAATACCGCCACCACCGTCTGCCATATGACATACCACACAGTTAGTTTCGAATATTTTTTGGCCGGCATTTAAATCAGCTGCCTCGGTTAAGACTTCAACAGTATTTATGTCAACCAAGTTTTTAGCAGTTTTTTTGTATTCTTCGATTGCGCGCTGGGCTTCGGCATATTCTATTTCATATTCTGCAAATTGGTCGTCTGCATTAAATACATGATAACGCACCATATAAACAACTCCAAATATTATGGTTGCATAAAAACCATAGAGCCACCAAGGAGGTAAACTGTTGTCTAATTCTTTAATACCGTCATAATTATGGTCTAATATAATTTCACCTTCTTGCTCAATTGGTTTAGATCCAAGAAGTTTTTGGTAAGTATCCTTGACCCAAACAACTAATTTAGAGGGCGCAGCCCGTTTTGCATCATATCTAGCTTTGGCTTCTTCATCCAAGCTCTGGTACAAAATATTATCCATAGAACCCACAATACCTTCAATTGCCAACAGCACAAGAAGCACAAGTAATAAGAATAGCATTATAACCGGTTGTTCCATAAAAGCTGGTTGGTCACCAGATTCTACAAAGTATTCAACTAGTCCTACAATAATGAAAAACACTATCGGAACCCTGATGTATGATGGAATTAAATTTCTCATGATGTTGTGTCGTTTTGATGGTTATCTAAAGGTATATTACTTACAGTTTTGATGTATTCTTTTTTTGCAGTAAAAACCCAATAGAATAAGACTACAAAAAATATAAAGAATATGAGGAGCGAAATAATCGGGTATATTTCTATACCTGTTATACTTTCCATATGATTTTTTACGAATTTTAACATGGCTGATTAGTTTTGAGCTGTTTTACTTACATCCTTAACCTTTATATCGGTACCTAGTCGTTGCAGATACGCAATCAATGCAACTATTTCTCTATTGCGCATTTCTACAAAATCAGCTCCAGCTGAAGCTTTGTCTGCTTCATAAGCTTTAACAAAATCAGGATCTGCATATAGATTCTTTTCAATCTGGGTTCCTTGCTCTAGCATTGCTTGTTGTGCACTCGCAATGTCTTCTTCAGTGTAAGGAACTCCAAGACTTACCATAGTCTCCATTTTCTTTTCGGTCATAGATTTATCCAATTCATTTTTAATTAGCCATTGGTATGCTGGCATTATAGATCCACTCGATGTACTTTGTGGATCGTACATATGGTTAAAGTGCCAGTTATCTGAATACTTACCACCGACTCTGTGTAAATCTGGTCCAGTACGTTTACTTCCCCATAAGAATGGATGATCGTAAACATATTCTCCAGCTTTAGAGTATTCACCACCATAACGCTCAACTTCACTTCTAAATGGTCTTACCATTTGTGAATGACATCCAACACAACCTTCTCTAATGTAAAGGTCTCGACCTTCTAATTCTAGCGGTGTATATGGTTTAACACTGCTGATTGTTGGAATATTAGATTTTACTACTAAGGTTGGGACAATCTGAACGATTCCACCAATCAATATGGCTACAGTAGCATATATTGTTAATAATACTGGTTTACGCTCTAACCAAGTGTGCCATCCTTCACCAGCAACACGACCTTTAGCCACGCGCTTAAGTGCAGGTGCTTCAGCCAATTCATCTGTTACCTTATTTCCTGATCTAGCAACAGTTACAATAACGTTGTAAACCAAGATTAACATACCCGTAATGTACAAAGTACCTCCAATGGCCCTCATCCAGTACATAGGGATAATTTCTGTAACGGTTTCTAAAAAGTTACCATAAACCAATGTGCCGTCTGGATTGAATTGTTTCCACATACTAGCTTGTGTAAATCCAGCAACGTACATTGGTAAGGCATATAGGATTATACCTAATGTTCCTACCCAGAAATGTAAGTTTGCCAGACCAACTGAATGCAGTTTTGTTTTAAACAGTCGCGGTATTAACCAATAGATCATACCAAAGGCTAAGAAACCGTTCCATGCTAATGCACCAACATGCACGTGAGCAATAATCCAATCTGTAAAGTGTGCAATTGCATTTACGTTTTTCAGCGAAAGCATTGGGCCTTCAAATGTTGCCATACCGTATCCTGTAATAGCAACAACCATGAACTTTAGTACTGGATCTGTACGTACTTTATCCCAGGCACCACGTAAGGTTAATAGACCGTTTATCATACCACCCCAAGATGGTGCAATAAGCATAACCGAAAATGCAACACCTAAATGCTGTGCCCATTCTGGTAGCGCTGTATAAAGTAAATGGTGAGGGCCAGCCCAGATATAGATAAAAATTAAAGACCAGAAGTGTACAATTGATAGTCTGTAAGAGTACACAGGTCTGTTAGCCGCTTTAGGAACAAAGTAATACATCAGTCCTAAAAAAGGTGTTGTAAGGAAAAATGCTACTGCATTATGCCCATACCACCATTGCACCAAGGCATCTTGAACACCAGCATATACTGAATAGCTTTTAAGGCCACTTACAGGTAATTCTAAACTATTAAAAATATGAAGAACAGCAACTGTAACAAATGTAGCGATGTAGAACCATATCGCAACGTATAAGTGCCGTTGTCGACGTTTAAGAATAGTTCCAATCATGTTAACTCCAAAGGCAACCCAAATGAGGGCAATGGCGATATCGAATGGCCATTCTAATTCGGCATATTCTTTGGATGTTGTAAAGCCTAGTGGTAATGTTAATGCGGCACCTACAATGATCAACTGCCAGCCCCAAAAGTTAATGTTACTTAACAAGTCACTAAACATTCTTGCTTTAAGTAAACGCTGCAGAGAGTAATAAACACCTGCAAAAATAGCGTTACCTACAAAGGCAAAAATAACAGCATTGGTGTGTAAAGGTCTTAAACGACCAAAGCTTAACCAAGATATACCATCGGTTACATTTGGGAATAAAAACATGTAAGCCAAAAGCAAACCTACCAACATCCCAACTACTCCCCAAAGTATCGTGGCGTAAAGGAATTTTTTAACGATTTTATTATCGTAGTAAAATTGTTGCATTTCCATATTAATAATCTAATTAGTCAGTTTTTGAATTTATTGATTCGTTTGATGTTTCTTTTACGAGTTCGTCTTCAAACAGCATACGTACGGAAGGGGTATAACTATCGTCATACTGGCCTGATTTAACAGCCAATAAAAACACGACAAAGAAGGCAATGCCAACAATGACGCTAACAGTTAAAACAATATATATAACACTCATACCTACTTGAAGTTATGGTTCAAAAATAATTTTGAACGAGTTTTTAAAACATGACATTTATCATGTCTATTAAATTATTTTAATTTTCTGCCTATCAAATTTGTACATATGGTTGTAAATACCACAATACTGATAGAACTCAAAGGCATTAATATTGCAGCCACAACAGGAGCTAGTTGTCCGGTTACTGCAAAGTATAAGCCAATGACATTATATATAAACGAGAGTACAAAACTCCACTTGATAATTTTAATACCTGATTTTGAAGCGCTAATAAATTTATAGAGCGAATTTAACTTTGTTGCATCCAAAATGGCATCACAAGCAGGAGAAAATACATTTACATCTTCAGAAATGGCGATACCAACACTACTTTGTGCTAATGCACCCGCATCATTAAGTCCGTCGCCAATCATCAGTACTTTGGCACCTTCATTTTGGTGGTATTTTATAAACTCGAGCTTATCATCCGGTTTTTGATTGAAGATTAGCTTTGTTTTAGCGGGTAAAAGCTTTTCAAGATTTTTGCGCTCACCTTCATTATCTCCGGATAAAATGGCCAAATCGTAATTATTTTTTAGCTGGTTAAATAGTTTTGAAATACCTTTCCGGTAGCTGTTATAAAATGTAAATTTCCCTTTATACTTATTATTACTGCTTATGTGCACGGTTGTATTGAGTGTGGCATTATGATCCTCATTACCTACAAAACTTGCAGACCCAACCTTTAAACTGATATTATCATAGGTGGCTTCAATTCCTTTGCCAATGTGCTCTTTATAATTATCAAGTGTCACAATGTTATTTTCTTCTAAGATTTGGTATAAGGTTCTGCTCAAAGGATGATTGGAACCGCGTAATGAATTTTTAAGAACAAGACTTTCTGAGTCCGTTAAACTTAGACCATCATAAACTGCATTGCTAGTTTTATTGGAGGTTATTGTACCGGTTTTGTCGAAAATAATGGTGTTGATATGTGCTAACTGTTCAATAACACTAGCATTTTTAATATAGAATTTAAGTTTTCCAAAAATGCGTAATAAGTTGCCAAAAGTAAAAGGTGCAGATAATGCTATGGCACAAGGACAAGCAATAATTAAAACTGCGGTAAACACATTCATAGCTTTGCTAGCATCAGTGAATAGCCAGTAAGTGGTTGCAATAACCGCAATGGTTAAAATAGTGATAGTGAAGTGCTTGCTTATTTTGTTTGTAATGTTTGAGAATTGATCTTCCTTGTTTTTACTGAATACATCATTACTCCACAATTGTGTGAGATAACTTTGTTCAACGGATTTTAGAGCTTCCAGTTCAATTACGCCAGAGGTCTGTTTGCCACCAGCAAATAGTTTGTCGCCAGATTTCTTTCTAACCGATTGCGATTCACCAGTAACAAAGCTGTAGTCAATTTTTGCATTTCCATTTATAAGAATACCATCAACAGGAATCAGCTCTTCATTTCTTATTAAAAGACGGTCCCCCTTTTTTATGTCATAGACTTGAACCGCCTCCTCACTTCCATTTCTATTGATTTTAGTTATAGCAATAGGGAAGTAGGATTTATAGTCACGTTCAAAAGATAGAAAATCATATGTTTTTTGCTGAAAAAACTTACCCACCAATAAAAAGAATACCAAACCAGAAAGACTATCGAAAAAACCAGAACCTAAATCAAAAACAATTTCTATGGTACTACGCAAGAAGAGTACGGTAATACCTAATGCAATAGGCACATCTATATTCAGAAGTTTTGCTCTAAGGCCTTTAAAAGCCGAAATAAAATAATCTTGCGCAGAATAAAACACAACAGGAACTGAAAGTGCAAACATGAGCCATCTAAACATGTGTTTGTATTGTTCTAACCAGAACTCATTGATTTCAAAGTACTCTGGAAAAGATAAAAACATAATATTACCAAAAGCAAAACCGGCAACACCAAGTTTATAAATAAGCGTTCTGTTAATCTGTTTTTTTCCAGCACTAAAGTCGTCTAAACTTATGTAAGGCTCGTAACCTATGGTACTTAAGAGTAAGACAACTTCTTTAAGATTCGTAGCTTCTGGATTATAAGTAACCCTAACTGTTTTTTTACCGAAGTTTACCTGAGAATCAGAGATGTCTTTGTTAAGTTTATTCAAGTTTTCGAGTATCCAGATACAAGAACTGCAATGAATATGAGGTATATAAAGTGTCACAATTTCTAATTGCTCACTTCTAAATTCGGTTAGTTTTTCAATGATGTTGTCTCGGGAAAGGAAATCGTATTTTCCTTCTATTTCTTTTGGCACTGCGCCTGGTGATTGCTGTAGATCGTAGTAACAGGTTAAATCGTTCTCATTAAAGATCTCATAAACCGTTTTGCAACCGTTACAGCAGAATATTTTATCATCAAAAGCTATGGGATGTTGACCACAGTCATCACCGCAATGAAAACAAGATTTGTTTTCCATCTTTATTTGCTCATTTTACCTGTAACAAAGGTGACATTATCATCAAACTAAAAATATGATATTTGTCATGTTTGTGTTATATTTGATACTATCACTAAATCAATAGGTATGAGTAAATGTGAATCTTGTATTGTTAAAGAATTTAATTCATTAAAAGCTTTGACAAGAGAAGAACTAATGCGAGTTTCTAACTGTAAAACGGGTAAAATCTTCAAAAAAGGTCAGGTAGTTTTTGAAGAAGGCGAAACTTTAAATGGCGTGTACTGTGTTAAAGATGGCGTCTGCAAACTGACCAAACTTAGCGAAAACGGAAAAGACCAAGTCGTAAAATTGGTTGTTAAAGGCGGTCTATTAGGAAAGCGCTCTTTGGTTACGGAGCAAAAAACAAATTTAAGTGCTATTGCGTTAAGCGATATGGAGATGTGTTTTATTCCGAAAAGCGAAATCATGGAAGATCTTCAAAAAAATCCAAAATTTACAATGGATGTTTTAAAGAAAATGGCACACGACCTTAAGGAATCAGACGAGTCTTTGGTCAATATGGCTCAAAAATCGGTTAAGCGCAGAATGGCGGAAATTCTTATGTATATCCATGATAATTTTGGGACTGATGACGAAGATTACCTCAGTATAGTAATCTCAAGGGAAGATTATGCGAGTATTGTAGGTACAGCTACAGAATCTGCCATTCGTATCTTGTCTCAATTTAAAAAGGAAGGAATTATCTCAACACGTGGTAAGCAAATTAGGATTGAAGATTATTCGGCCTTAAAATGGATGGAATAGAAGCTGACTTTAATTTGCTTTAATGTCTTATCAGAACTATCAAACCAAATATTCTAATCAATTCCCTGCCATAAAGGATCTATCAATTAAGGCAAAAAAACGTATTCCACATGTGGCTTGGGAGTATTTAGAGTCTGGTACAGGTGATGAAGCGTTATTAGAGCACAACAGAACTGCATTTCACAGAATTCAGTTTACACCACGATTTTGTAAGGGTCATCTAGAAGCAGACATAAGTACTAAACTTTTTGGCAGAGCGTATTCCTGTCCAATTGGTATGGCTCCTGTTGGTTTAACAGGTTTGATCTGGCCAGAAGCTGAACTCATTCTTGCTAAAGCCGCAAATCGACTTCAAGTGCCCTTCAGCTTAAGTACTGTAGCAACAGAAACACCTGAACGTGTAGGTAAAATCGTTGGGGAACAAGGTTGGTTTCAGTTGTATCCACCTAAGGATTTGGATTTAACGTATGCTTTGCTGGATAGAGCAAAACAATCAGGGTTTCATACTCTTGTTATTACTGCTGATGTACCTATGGCAAGTCGAAGAGAACGAACTAGACGTGCTGGTATGCAAATGCCACCTAAAATTACAGCTCGGCTACTATGGGATGGTATAAAACATCCTATATGGTCCTACTACACGCTTCGTAGAGGAATGCCGAGGCTTCGTATTGTTGAAGACTATGCTGAACAAACCGATTTTAAATTTGTCAGTGGTTTTGTTGGCAATAGATTAGGTGGAACGCTTGATTGGGATTACTGCAAAACTTTGAAGGATTATTGGGGTGGACCTGTGATAATAAAAGGAATTATGCATCCGAATGATGCTAAAAAAGCTATTGAAGTCGGCCTTGACGCTATTTGGATCTCTAATCATGGTGGTCGCCAATTTAACGGAGCACCAGCTTCAATTGAAGCATTGCCAGATATTGCAAATATTGTGAATAAACGTGTCCCAATAATCTTTGATAGTGGCGTAAGGACAGGATTGGACGTAATGCGTGCCTTATATCTAGGTGCAGATTTTGTTATGCTGGGTAGACCGTTTTTATACGGTGTTGCAGCCTTAGGGAATTATGGACCAGACCATGTGATCCATATTTTTACCGATGATCTAAAAAATAATATGATTCAACTAGGCGTAAGCAGTGTAAAGGAACTCAAGGCGTTAGATAAATAATATATTTTAAGTTTTGCAATATAAAAACTGTCCAAATTATTGTTTCAATTTATTTGGACAGCTTTTTTAAACTCTTAGAGATTGTCTAATCGATACCAAATAGTTTGGTTTCCTTAAACGGATCCATTTTTACCGATTTCATTTCTTCCTGATAGATTTTCCATTCATTATTAAAGAAATTATTTGTTTGGCCGAATAATTTATCAAGAGCCTCTTTGGCATGTTTAATTAATGTTGTTTCCGTTGAGGTAAGACCAGTCTGACTATTATAAACATAACTCGCTGCCGTACCTAATCTCTGGAGCGGAGTAACTTCAGGGTTTCTGGTAATACCTTGACGCTTATCAACCTTACCTAAATATTTGTCAATTAAACTATCAATTACTTTAACCACGTTCTCAGATTTTTCGATATGATCTTTGAAACCATCTTTATCGATCTTGCTCAGATCATTTTTGAACTTCTCCGCGATGTTTTTACTTTCAGTTAGTTGTTTTACGGCATCTGCTGCTGTTTGTTGCAATTGCTCAAGTTCTTTCGCAGCAGTATAGACGTCATCTATATTTTTCTTTGAAATATCCAATCTTGGGTCTGATTCAACCGTCACTGAAGTTTCTGAAGTCATATCTCCATAATAAAGAACCGCTTTATATGTTCCCGGTTTTGCAAATACTCCTCCAGGTTCAATGTTGTTATTTCTTTTTCGTCTCGATGGTCTATCAACCCCAGCCTCATCCACGTACCAAGTCCATTTATGCATACCATTTTTTTCTGGTGCTTTACGTTTTAAGGTTCTGATTAAACGGTCACCATCATACAGTTTTAAGGTTAATGAGTCCCATTTGACAACACTTTTACTGTCATGCTGAACTTGTTTCAGGATTTCATCATCTTTTTTCTTTTTTTCAGCCTTATCACTTTTAAGTTGTTCTTTTTTATTGAACAGATAAGTAAATCTTGCGCCACCACCACGATTTTCACCATGATACATGGCATCTGCGCCAAAGCGACTTCCTGTTGGTTGTTGGTAAGCTGCTTGATATGCTGTTGGTGGATCAAATAATTTAATATTCGATTGTATCACCGAGCTATTCTTTGCAATATCGCGTAACGGTCTAATATCGTCAAGTACCCAAGCAGCACGTCCAAAAGTACCAATTACCAAATCGTGTTCTCGTGGATGAATAACGAGATCCTTAACAGAAGTTGTTGGGAAACCTTCTGTCCATTTTGTCCAACGCTCACCAGCATTAATAGAAATGTAAAGGCCATCATCAGTTCCTAAGAACAAGAGGTTTGGTTCTTCTAAATCTTCTACAATAGCTAATGTGTAGCTCTGTACATCATCTCCATCTACGATGCGTTCCCACGTTTTACCGTAATTTTTTGTTCTGTAAGCATAAGGTGTGTAATTGAAACGTCTATAATCATTAGCAACTAATAGGGCTTCACCTTTATTTTTGTTCGATGCTTTTATTTGTGCAATCCAGCTACCCGCTGGTAGCCCTTTTATGTTTTTTGACACATCTGTCCAACTTTTGCCTCCATCAGTTGTGTAGTGAACTCGTCCATCATCACTACCTACCCAAAGCAGATCTTTTTCTAATGATGAAGGTTCAATTACCAAAATAGAACAGTGGTTTTCTGCTCCTGTAGCATCCATGGTTAATCCACCACTTTCTGATTGTTTTTGTTTTTCAGGATCGTTAGTGGTAAGATCTGGTGAAATAATAGTCCAAGTTTCACCTTTGTCGGTTGACTTATGCACAAATTGACTACCGAAATATATTGTACTATTATCAAATGGATCAATATTAATTGCAGAATTCCAATTGAAGCGTAATTGAACATCTGGATCTGGATGTGTTGGTCTTACCGAATAATTATTACCTGTTTGCCAGTCGTAACGACTAACAAAGCCTTGCTGACTCATAGACCAACCATATCTAGAATCATCGCGGTCTGGCACTACATCAAAGCCGTCACCAAAACTAATTTCTTGCCAATAACTATTTCTGATACCCTGAGCACGCCATACATAGGCAGGTCCTCTCCACGAGCCATTATCTTGCATACCACCATAGACATTGTAAGGATATTCATTATCTACTGCAATATGATAAAATTGGGCTACAGGCAGGTTGCCAATAAAACGCCATGTCTTTCCACCATCGTGTGTGATATTCATGCCTCCATCGTTACCATCTATCATAAAACTACCATCTTCGGGGTGTATCCACCAAGCATGATGATCTGGATGTACACCATTACTCACTCCGTAGGCTGGCATAAGCTGATTAAAGTTTTTACCACCATCTTCAGAGACATTTACGTAAGTAAAAACGGAATACACTCTGTTTTCATTTTGAGGATCAACATAGATTTCAGAATAGTAAAAGGGTCTATTTCCAATATCATTCTTGTCATTGACTTTTTGCCATTTAAAGCCACCATCAGTGCTTTTGTAGAGCGCATTTTTTTTAGATTCAATTAAGGCATACACAATATTCGGTTTCCCAGGTGCAATGGCGATACCAATTCTGCCGAGTTCTCCTTTTGGTAAGCCATCTTCATCCGTTATTTTTTTCCATGTTTTACCACCATCATGGGTCATATGTAACCCAGATCCTTTACCACCTGATTTAAAAAACCAAGGGTCGCGTTTGTGTTCCCACATGGCTACAAATAGTTTATTTGGATTTGTAGGATCCATAACCATATCAGCAACACCGGTTTTATTATTGGCGAACAGGATTTTATTCCACGTTTTTCCACCGTCGGTAGTTTTAAAAACACCGCGTTCTGGATGTTCGCCCCAAGGTGAACCAATCGCACCAACATAAACAATATCGGGATTTGTTGGATCTACAATAATTCTATGAATATGACGTGTTTTTTCAAGACCCATAGCCTTCCAAGTTTTACCACCATCGAGCGATTTATAAACACCAAAACCACCGTTGAGTGAGTTACGTGGATTGCCTTCTCCTGTACCGACCCAAATAACACTTGGATTGGATTGCTGAATTTCTACAGCACCAATCGAGGCTGTTAGTTCCTTGTCAAAAATAGGTTCCCATTTTATACCACCAGAGGTAGACTTCCAAAGTCCACCTGAAGCAGTACCTACGTACATAATATCAGGATTATTTATGACGACGTCAATGGAAGTCACTCTGCCAGACATTCCGCCAGGACCAATATTACGTGGGGTTATATTTTTTAAAAGGTCCATTGATAATTCTTGGGCAGAAAGCGCAGCTATGCAAATAAGCATAAACAAGGAAAAAAATTGTCTCATTAGTATTAGGTTAGTTAAATGAAGCCTAAAAATAATGAAAAGATTTTTTGAAAATCTAAAAGAGATGTTAAGGTATTTCTGAGCTTTTATGGATCTATCGCAATAGGACTATTAGTGCTATTACTCTTATCATTGTCATTTGTTAAAAGCCATTTTGATCCATAGACATCTTTGTAAATTATTTTATATACAATTTTCTTTTTCGATAGCGCGAACCTTGTTAACTGAATATGTTCAGGATTGTTTATTTCAAGCAAATTGATTTGATCATTCGCTGGTAAAACAAATCCTTTTATAAGTGTGCTGTAAACATAGGGAATGGTATCAAGGCCTTTCGTATTATTAAATATATACTGAAATAAATCTTTTGTGTTATCATATTTGTGAACTGAATCGAGAACAATTTCAACCTCATCAATAAATGCAGGGCCAACACCCTTGTTGCCAATAATATATTTGAAGGAACCATTAGAGTTGCTAAACCATTGGTTAAGATGTGGTAAGACCGATGCACTTTGCTGCTTCTGAATAAGTTTATTCTCTTCCCTAGCTAAATAGCTCTGGTACAAAAGTGCTGTTAGCGAAATGACACTAATAAACAGAGCTGAAGAACTCATAATTTTATTAGTAGTCCATTTTATTCCTTTTTTTGGTTGTTCCGGTTCTTCAGACATTTTGATTTGTTTTCAGGTAAAGTTAATAAAATGTTAGAATCAAAATATTACCAATGAGAGGTTATTAAAAAGCAGTATTTTTATACTACTATGAACGAGAATTTAAAAAAGTCCGGTTTTGTATTTAAACAATATGAAGCACCTTTCCAATCACCTTTTGATAAACTCTTCGAAATTTTTAAAGAACTTATTACATACACCTCAGGAGATTTTGATGAGGCTATTGACTGGTTAAGACAGTTAGACCAGGAATATAGTCTTACGACCCCAGAATATACCATTGAGGATTTTATTGAAGATCTAAAAAATAAGGGTTACATAAGAGAAGAAATAGATATTGATGGCTCTGGTGATGGTGAAGGAGAAGGGAAAGGCCGCCTAAAAATAACTGAAAAAACAGAACGCGCCATCCGAAAGCAAGCCCTTGAACATATTTTTGGAAAAATTAAACGAAGTGGCGCGGGAAACCATAGAAGTAAGGGTGTTGGAATTGGTGATGAGCATACAGGCGAATTCCGATCTTACCATTTTGGAGATGCTTTAGAAAAAGTCTCTATGACTGAGAGCTTGAGAAATGCTCAGATAAATCATGGTATAGGAGATTTTAATCTCACCGAAGACGATTTGGTTGTAGAAGAGACTTTGCATAAAAGTCAAATGAGTACCGTTCTAATGATAGATATTAGCCATAGTATGATTTTATATGGTGAAGATCGTATTACGCCAGCGAAAAAAGTTGCTATGGCATTGTCCGAATTGATAATGACGCGCTATCCAAAGGATACACTAGATATTTTGGTATTTGGTAATGATGCCTGGCCCATTAAAATTAAGGACTTACCTTATTTAAAGGTTGGACCATACCATACAAATACAGTAGCTGGTTTGCAGTTAGCAATGGATATGTTAAGGCGTAAACGTAATACAAATAAGCAGATTTTTATGATTACAGATGGTAAACCAAGTTGTTTGCGTTTACCAGATGGCCAGTATTACAAAAACAGTAATGGATTGGATCCGTTTATTACCAACAAGTGTTATGCTACTGCACAACAAGCGAGGCGTTTACATATTCCTATCACAACATTCATGATTGCTGAAGATCCTTACTTAATGCGCTTTGTGCGAGAGTTTACGCAAGCGAATAGAGGAAAGGCGTTTTATACTGGATTGAAAGGCTTGGGCGAAATGATTTTTGAAGATTACGAGAATAATAGAAAAAGAAGAATAAAAGGATAAAATGAACAAAGACAAGATTACAACTTTAGGAGAGTTAAAACAATCAGGTTATCAGAGTAAATCAATAAAAGATGAATTGCGTGATAATTTAATTAAGAATATAAGGGAAAAGAAAGTCACTTTTGAAGGTATTCATGGTTATGAGAATACCGTAATACCAGAATTGGAACGTGCCATCTTATCCAAACATAATATTAATTTGTTAGGTCTAAGGGGGCAGGCTAAAACTCGATTGGCTAGAATGATGGTCAATCTTTTAGATGAGTACATTCCTTATGTGGAAGGTTCAGAAATACATGACGATCCATTACGTCCTATTTCACGCTATGCTTTAGAGTTAATAAATGAGAAAGGTGACCAAACACCAATTGCATGGATTCATCGCAGTGAACGTTTCGCTGAAAAATTGGCAACTCCCGATGTGACTGTAGCTGATATTATTGGAGACGTAGATCCCATTAAAGCGGCCAATTTAAAACTGAGTTATGCGGATGATCGCGTAATACATTACGGCATGATACCACGTGCCAACCGTTGTATTTTTGTTATTAATGAGTTGCCAGATTTACAAGCAAGAATCCAAGTTGCATTATTTAATATTTTACAGGAAGGAGATATTCAAATCCGTGGATTTAAATTGAGACTACCTTTGGACATGCAGTTTGTATTTACAGCAAATCCAGAAGACTATACCAATAGAGGTAGTATTGTAACACCTCTAAAAGATAGAATAGGTTCACAGATTCTCACCCATTATCCAAACAACACCGAAATCGCTAAAGTGATTACGAATCAGGAATCAAGATTAGATGAGCGCCAAAAAGCTACTATCTACGTTCCTGAATTAGCAAAAGACTTAATCGAGCAGATAAGTTTTGAGGCTCGCGAAAGTGAATTTATTGACGTGAAAAGTGGTGTGAGTGCGCGAATGAGTATTACAGCCTTTGAGAATTTATTGAGTACAGCAGAGCGAAGAGCATTAATTGCTGGTGATGAATCCACCACAGTAAGATTAGCTGATTTTATAGGCGTTATTCCAGCAATTACTGGAAAGGTAGAGTTGGTTTACGAAGGTGAGCAAGAAGGAGCAGATTTTGTAGCACAAAATTTACTTGATAATGCTATAAAAACTTTATTTCCTAAGTATTTCCCAAAAATTGAAAAGCTCCAGAAACAGGATGAAGAGACGCCTTATGATGATTTAGTGTCTTGGTTTTTCAATAGTAACGGATTTGAGTTGTTAGATGACTATAACGACGAAACTTATAAAGCAAAGCTAGATGAGGTGACACCTTTAGATAAGTTGATTGAAGAATTTCAGCCAGATATTGATCCGAAGGATGTTTATTTTGAAAAAGAGTTTATTCTTTGGGGCTTGGTGCAATTTAAAAAGCTAAGTAAGTATCGTTATTCTGAAGGACTTCAGTTTCAAGATCCTTATGGAAGCTATATCAGTGGACTGTAGAATAAAGGGAAGCGATATTGCTTCCCTTTTTTCATATCCAACCCTATTTGAATTTAGAATTCTTTATCGATAAATGAACAAAGCGACTTGAAGAGTTGAGTTATCATATTTGTGCTAAAATACTCCAATCAAAAATATTCCATAAATGCGCTAAATACATAACTTTAAATTTCACCAAAACTCAAGTAATTTTTATCTTTAGAGACTTGAATAACAACCAATAAACTTTATAAACAATCAACATAAAATGAAAAGAATAAATTATCTTCTAATCACACTTTTAATTGCACTACCATCACTCATTTTTGCTAATGAAGGTATGTGGTTTTTAATGCATATCAAGCGTCTTAATCAACGTGACATGCAGAAAATGGGACTTCAGTTAACACCTGAAGAAATTTACAGTATTAATAACCAAAGCTTAAAAGATGCTATCGTTCAATTTGGTGGCGGTTGTACCGCAAGTATTATATCAGACAATGGCTTGGTGCTTACCAATCATCATTGTGGTTATAATGTTATTGCCGAATTGTCAACTGCAGAGCAAAACCATTTAAAAAATGGTTTTTGGGCAGGTTCCATGGATCAGGAACTAAAGCCTCAAAACCTATCGGTACGGTTTTTTGTTAGAATGGATGACGTTAGTGAACGCATTCTATCACAAGTTAATGCGTCTATGACAGAAAAAGAACGTGAAGCTGCTATAAATAAGGAAATAGCGAAAATTCAAGAAGAGAATAACGATGGTGGAAAATATACCGTTTCGGTAAGATCGTTTTACCAAGGTAACGAATATTATTACTTCGTTTATGAGGATTACACGGATGTAAGATTAGTTGGTACACCACCAGAAAGCATTGGCAAATATGGAGGTGATACTGATAACTGGGAATGGCCACGTCATACAGGAGACTTCTCATTATTTAGAGTTTATGCTGATGCTAATGGGCAACCTGCTAGTTATTCTCCAGACAATGTGCCTTTAAAAGCAAAGTATCATTTACCAGTAAATATCAATGGTGTAAAAGAGAACGATTTTGCCATGATTCTAGGTTATCCAGGTCGAACAAATCGATGGATGCCAGCCGAGGGAATTGAACAAAACGTGAAGTATGCTTATCCGGCATGGGTAGAAGGTTCTAAACGAAGCATGGATGTCATGAAAAAGTATATGGACAAAGATGAGTCTGTTAACTTGATGTATGCTTCACAATACGCTGGAATTGCCAATTATTGGAAGAATCGTCAAGGTATGATTGATGCTTTGACCAAGCACGGAACGGCAGCAACTAAACGTAAAATTGAGGCAAAATTTGATAAATGGGCCAATAAACCTCAAAATAAAGATAAGTTTGGTGATGTTATAAAAACAATAAACAACTATTACAGCTTAACTAACGAGAAGGCACAGCACGATAATTATTTAATATCATTGTTGCGCTCAAGCAAATTTGCCATTCTTCCATACCGAATAGGAAGTGGTCTCGAAAACTATGCAACTTCTAATGAGGCAAAACGCAAGGAGTTAAGACCTCGCTTATTGGCACTCATCAACAGTTTATATACAGACTATCATTTACCTTTGGAGAAAGAAGTAATGGCAGCACAATTAGAATTATACACCTCAAAATCTAATTATCCGTTGCCTGAATTAATTAGTCAAGAAGAGATGAAGCTAGATTTTAATACTTACGTTGATGCTATTTTTAATCTTAGTATGTTTTCGTCTAAAGAACGTGTAGAAGCGTTTTTAGAGTATCCTGATTCCGATTTACTGGCAAATGATCCACTATACAAATTATCCTCGGCATTATTGGATAAATACAGGGAAGATCCTGAAGAGCTTCAGCAGCCTTTAAATGATTTTCAAAGATCATTTAGATTATTGGTCGAAGGTTTACGTACCTCTGGTATAAGTAGAATAAGGTATCCGGATGCAAATTCTACGTTACGCTTGTCTTACGGTAAAGTGAGAGCATTACCAAAAGACCCAAGAAATGACGCAGATAAGAATAATTATACCACTTTTAAAGGTGTTATCAATAAGTACAAGCCAAATGACGACGAGTTTGATTTACCAAAAGACATGCTTGAGATTTATGAAAAGAAAGATTATGGTCGTTATGCTAATGAAAAAGGACAACTCTCAGTAAACTTCTTAACGGATAATGATATTACAGGTGGCAATTCAGGTTCACCAGTTCTCAACGGGAAAGGCGAATTGATTGGACTTGCATTTGATGGTAATATCGAAGCAATGGCTGGTGATGTTATATTTGACGATAATCTGCAGCGAACAATAAATGTAGATATTAGATATGTACTTTGGTTAATTGATAATTATTCTAACGCTAAGCATATTGTTGACGAATTGACAATTGTAGAAAACTAGGCTATTCTAAAAAAGATTATTGACGACTTTTAATATTCGAATCGCAGAGTCTTATGATTTCTGCGATTCTTTTTTCTTTAGTGGCCTCACGTTTTGCACTATTTAGCCAAGACAAGTAGCTTTTTTGATAGCCGCGACTAAAGTTCTTGTAATTTTCATATGCTCTAGGATTAGCGTCAAAGGCTTTTTGCAATTGCGGTGGGATAATGCCATTTTCAACATCGTCCATTGCTGTCCAAGTACCCATTTTTTTGGCAAGGTTTATCATATTATAACCTGGTTCTTGTATTAAACCAGTCTCTTCCAGTTCTAAAATATATTTTTTATTGAGTGCACTCCAGGAACTCTTTGGATTTCTGGGTGAGAAATATTGCTTACGTCTACCATTGCCTAAACTTTTTACTGTAGAATCTATCCAACCGAAACAAAGTGCAACTTTTACTGCTTCTTCCCAGCGCATAGTTGGCATACCGCTTTCCAGTTTATAAAAGATCAGGTAAACGGCACTGTGCCGATTATGGTTTTGAAGTAGCCAGTCATACCAATCGGTATCACGCTCAAAATAAAGTTCTAAAAATCCCACAAGTTAAATCTGCTTAGTATAGATGTAATAATCTCTATCTACTTTAAAATCCGTTGCGTTAATTGTTTTTGTTTTCCATTCTGAGTTGGGAAAAATCCATTCCGTTTTACCATTGATTTCCACTTCAATAGGCATATCAAAATCTTGAACAATATCGGTATATCGAAATTTTAATTCACCGTTTTCAATCTTATATTCTAGTGTTGGAACACGTATATCCCTTAGGTATTGGTCAAAAAAAGCCGTCAAGTCTTTGTTGGTTTTATGACTTATATATTCTTCAATTTGTTTTGTTGTTACCGTCTGATGATAAAAATCAGTATTTAAACCTCTTAGTATTTGTCTCCACAATTCATCATCTTCAATTAACTGACGTAATGTATGTAGCATATTAGCTCCTTTGTAGTACATGTCACTAGAGCCTTCGTGATTCACATCGTAATGTCCAATAATTGGCCGATCGTTTCTAATATTAGTCCGACAACCAATTACATAATCTGCCGAGGCTTCTTTACCATAATAGTAATCTAAGAATAGATTTTCAGAATAATTGGTAAAACTCTCATGAATCCACATGTCTGCAATATCTTTATTTGTGATATTGTTGGCAAACCATTCATGACCGGCTTCGTGAATAATGATAAAATCAAACTTTAAACCCCAACCAGTACCTGATAAATCCCTACCTAAATAGCCATTTTGATAACCATTCCCATAGGTTACTGAGCTCTGGTGTTCCATCCCTAAATAAGGTGCCTCAACCAATTTAAAACTGTCTTCATAAAAGGGATAGGGTCCAAACCAATGCTCAAAAGCTTTCATCATTTTTGGCGCATCTTTGAATTGCTTTTTGGCTTTTTCAAGATTATAGGATAGCACCCAATAATCCATATCCAATATTCCTTTTTCCCCTTCGTATTTCTCTGAAAAATTGGTATAATCTCCAATATTAATATTTACACCATAATTGTTAATAGGGTTGTTCACAAACCAATGTGTGGTAAGTGTATCACCATTATCTTTAACTTCTCTAAGTCTACCATTAGAAACATTCATTAATTCCTTAGGATGAGTAATACTTATAAGCATACTATCAACTTCATCATACATATGGTCTTTGTTTGGCCACCACACGCTAGCGCCTAAGCCTTGACAAGAAGTCGCTATAAAATGCTTACCATTTTTATCTTTTTTCCACGATACACCACCATCCCATGGCGCACGTTTGGCCTCTCTTGGATAGCCTTCATAATGAATTTCAATAGAATTGATAGCGCCAATCTCTTGATTGGGTAACATTATAAAAAAGACATTGCCTTCTCGTTTTAACGCGAGCGGTTTGCCTTTTTGAAGGACGTTTGTGATTTTCATTGGCTCCTGTAAGTCAATTTGCATCACATTGTTCGATTTTAAAACTTTGTAATGAACCGTGTTCTTGCCAGAAATAAACTTTTCGTCCGGTTTTACCTCAATGTCTAAATGATAGTAGGTAAGGTCCCACCATTCTCTTTCTGGTGTAATACTTCCTCTTAACGTGTCTTGTCTCGTAAACTGGGTTTTGACTTGCAAGAGTTGAGCAAAACAGATTGTTGTAAAAAGGGTGATTGATAAAGTTAATATTGATTTCTTCATTTATCGTTTAATTGAATTTGGAAATACTACAACACTTTCGTGTCCATTATCTCCAACAGCACAAACGCCAAAAAGAAAGTTATCTATAACAATACCATCTAGAGTAAATTCCGTGACATCACCGACATATCTGCTATAATCCCAAGTAGGTGAGGTAGTATCTCTCCAATAGATTTTGTAACCCTTAGCACCTTCAACCTTATTCCATTCTAATTTTGCTGAGGCTTCAACAATTCCTCCAATTGCAACTTCACTTGGAGAAGGTGGAGCAGAGGCTAAGCTTGCCATTGTAATGGCATTTACTGCCGTTAATTTTTTGCAGTAAGGAAAATTGACATGTTCAAAGGTGTCACCATAGTTTATGCCATCCTCAACCCTAATATCTTGATGTTGTTGTGTATAATTTTCATGGGCCTCCATAATTCTTAATCCTGCAAATCCCAGATCATTAAATGGTCGGTGATGACCACCACGACCAAATCGGTCTAAACGGTAAACCATCATTGGGTTCATTTCTGGCATGTAAGTCTTAGTTGTTTTATAAACATAACGGGCAAGTTGACGTGAAATTCCGTCTACCTCACCACCATAGAATCGTCTTGCTCTTGCTTGCCGTGCCAGCAGTTGCGGATCTGTGACATCTGTCGTAATTGGCTCAGAAAAAATTCTAAATGTACGATTGTCAATAACACCGTCAACCCCTTCAATATTGCCAATCATATCATTGTTTAAAACACCAATGATATCCCAATTATTTTCCTTAGCATAGCGCGCAAGACCCTGTCCGCCAAATAATCCTTGCTCCTCACCAGAAAGGCCAACATATACAATACTGTTTTCAAACTTATACTTAGATAGAACACGAGCGGCTTCCATGGCACCTGCCATTCCTGTGGCGTTATCATTGGCTCCAGGTGAGTCAGAAGTATAATCCGTAGGATCAGAAACTCTGGAGTCAATATCTCCACTCATTATAATATAACGATTGGGATATTTTGTGCCACGTTGTATAGCAACTACATTTACTACCATTACATCTTTGACAATTCTTTGGTTTGTGCCTTTCTCGACCAAATCTTTTTGATAAAAAACTTCTAAACAATTGTTGCAGTCTTCTGAGATCTTGTCAAACTCAGATTTTATCCATCGCCTTGCCGCACCAATTCCACGGGTATCTGAGAGTGTGTCACTAAGTGTGTGCCTTGTTCCAAAATCGGCTAATTTTTTAACATCATTGCGTAGACGATCTTCGGAAACAGCATCAATGATATCATAAATTTTTGGATCAGTTTGGGCATATGCCAAAGCAAAAAATGCTAATAATAAAGTTGTAATATTGTATCTCATAATAATATAGTCATTATGGTAGTAAAATTAAGGTTTTACAATTTTTATTCTTCTAAAGAACTGTTAATACCTATGAAAACACCCCTTGGTATTTCTTTCTAAAATAAATACCGCCATTAAAGTAGACGCAAAAGCAAAAATACCGTCACTTAGTGCTGCGACACGACCTCTCGAATGATTCATTTTTTATCGTTTTAAGACTAAGGTTCCAAATATATTAGCATCTATCCAGCCTCTATTTTTATCCTCTCCTTCAACTGGAATAGAACCAATAAAATTTTCTCTGCTTTTGCTGTTATCATTATCACAATAGGCCAAAGCGAAACCAATGTTTTTATTTGCAAATAATTTTACTGGATAATTTTCAGCTTGGTCATTATAGGTGTTATCGTATAGTGAAATACGTACTTCCCAAATAGAAATATTGCCATCAGTTTTGCGTTTTGATTGCACATGAGAATTGTACAATTTACCCTCTTTTTTTGTGGACATGTCTACTACATTCCCATCTAATGCTATATGATACGCAAAAGCGTTATGATTGTACTGGTGTTCACCACCACTATTATCTTCATCGATAAATACTTCCAAGCAATCATCGTCCCACCAGAATTCTAATGGATTTTCATAAATGTCTATAAGATTATCATCTTCTATCTCAGCAAGTAGATAAAGAGCATCCTCTGTCCATGTTAGTTTATATCGACCTTTAAAATCACCTTCAGTCAATTTATCACCTAACCAAATTTGATCTAAAGGATGCCAGCTACAATTTTCCCAAATATTTTCATTGGCAATTCCATCAATTACAGGAGCTGTTTTTGCTTGTTTTACCGCTATTAACTGTTTAATAGGTTTTGTATTTTTAATTTGTTTATGATAGTTGAATTTCACGATTTCTGTTTTTCCTCCTTCATCGATATCAACATACACATTCATTTCAGCATCACTAATTCTCTCAAAGCTCATACCTTCAAAAACTACTTTGTTATCGGTAATTTCCTTTAAGGGAAAGTCAACAGTTTCATCTTTTGTTTCCCAACCCTTCAAATCAGGGCCAAAATGTTTTAATTGAAGGACAAGACTATTTTCTATCTCCCTAATTACTTCAATCTCATAAAAGGTGACTTTGCCATCATTAATAAGTTTAAAAGTGGCCATCATTGAACCACCAGATGGTTCGCTCCATATTTCTTCGGTTATACCACCAAAGGCTTCACCACGCCATGTACCAGCGATCCAAGCTATATTCTCTAGTTTTGGATCAAGTTTTTCTTGGGAATTTAAAGTAAAGCTAATAAGAGCACAAAGTATAATGATATTTTTCATTGACTGAAGCTTTTAGTTTTTAAAGCACTTGTTATCTTACCTCAAGATACTATAAACTTTGAATATGAACAATATACTCCGTATTGCCCTTTTACTCCTTCTTTGTTTTTCTTGTGCACAGAACTCCGATGAAACATCTCAAATAAACCCAGAAACATATTGGGGCGAAAATCCATGGCCCGAAATTAGAACCCAGCGTATTAATCAACTTTTACCGCCGGCACTTAAGTCAGCAGGCGTTGATTGTTGGTTGGTTATATGTCGTGAAAACAACAACTATCCTATAGCAGACCATATTGGTGGAGAGAATGCAGGTGGGACAGCAGCCTTTTTATTTTAAAATGATGAAGCAGGATTTCATTCTAAGGTGTATTCACCATCTGGTGAAGCCACTGCACTAGGCGATCTCAAAATTCATGATGAGGTTATAAGTGTAGCGCGCGGCACATCGGCCGTAAAGATGGCAGTTGATTTTATACTTGAAAAAGATTTTGAAACTATTGCAGTAAATTCTTCAGAGACAAACTCTATGGCAGATGGGTTGTCCTTTACACAACGACAGACTATTGAAGAATTTATGGGAGCAAGCGCGGATAGATTAGTATCGGCGACCGAAGTAGTGTACGAATGGCTTTCCATAAAACTGCCCGAAGAAGTAGAAATATTGAAAACAGCCGCACAGCTTACGGCAGATTGGCAAATTGAAGCTTATAAGCAAGTTATTCCAGGTAAAAGTACTGATGCTGATATAGCGAGATTTTTAAAACAAAAAATGGCGGAATATGGTGTTACGGATGCCTGGTCACCAGATCAAAATCCTAATGTAAATTCTGGTGCAGATAGAGGCCATTCACATGCCACAGATAAGGTAATTTTACCAGGAGATGTGATACAAATTAATTTTGAATAAAGGTAACTGTTGTAATTAATCCATTTTCAACTTCATAAATGGCAACAGCATTGAAGATTTGACCATTGGCTGTAACTTGCTCTTCGTCAATTACTTTGTTGCCAATTACTATTCGCTGTTTGATAAAAGCTCTTAAGTCTGGAGTTCTATCAAACCAGTCCTTATAACCTTTGCGCATCGTTTCTTTGCCTTCAGTACGAAGTGTGTTTGGATAAGTATAAAGCTTTATATCATCAGCATAATCTTTCATAAAAGCATCAATGTCTCGAGCATTGTAAGCATCAAGATTGCGTTGTACAATAGCCTCGATATCTGAGACTTCAGATTTACTTTCTGCAGGTGTTTCAATAGTTTCTGTTTCTTCATTTTGTGTTGACGTTTCATTGGTTTGAGATTCTACTGATATAGAACCCGCAATTGCCAACTTAGTCATTGAAGGATTTACAGCCAATCTTGTAATTGATGTAATTCCTAAAGAAGATAGATCGGCTATTTCTTTCCAGTTATTGTCCTTTTCTAAGGTTAGCTTGTATAGTTTAGCATCTTTTCCAGATAGAATAGTCTTACTGTTTAACCAGCAAATATCTTCAACACCGCTTATGGTATTCGCAATAAGTTTTGTTTCACCTGTTGAAGGATTTATAGATTTTATCTGCCATTGTTCATTATTCTCTTTTGAAATAAAACTAACAAGGTTTGATCCAGGAATTTCATGAAATGACCTACCGATATTTGTGGCATATTTTCGGCTTGTTCCTGAGTTAATATTTGTGCTGAATAGATTGAGATTTTCATTTTCAATAACCGCCGACACAATCGTATTGTCGTTTGACCAAGTGTAATAGGCCACAACTAAGTCATTTATTAGTGTGGTGGATTCGCCATTGCTTAAGTTATACCTATATAAACGTTGTTTGCCGTCTGTATCCAGTCTTACCGCTGAGACTTCACTTTTATTTGGAATTTTTTGAGGTGAATATTCGCCACCTTCTGTAAAATTGATCCAAACTTTAGAATTGTAGTTAATGAAATACTGTGCAATATCAGTCTGGCCATTTCTGGTTGATGAATACAAAAGCCTTTCATCATTTAAGAATGAAGGCTGGTTATCATAACCTTCATTATTGGATATATTCTCACCGTTTGAGACAGTTATTGAATTATTGTTTGCCTCTATATCATAGAGAAAAATTTCAGTATTAGTCTGTCCAAAATTAAATTGCGATATAATGGAGAAAAATAAAAGAACTCGTAACGTCATGATATAAAAATTTGCCCTTTAAAGTTAACAAAATAAAATAGCCAATTCGTAAAGTTGAATTGGCTATTAGATTTCTCATAAAATTTTATGGTCTACCTAAAAACAGTATTTGTTTTCTGTTTTTACTTTTTCTGCAATTGTATTTCTAAGCTCAACAACATTTGGATAATTCGTGTACTTTGTAAAGCGTTTTAAGCCCATTAACATCATTTTTTGTTCATCACCTTCAGCAAATGAAATAATGCCTTCCATACCATTCTTTTTAATAATTTCAACAGCATTAAACAAATACAGTTTAGCCATAGCAATCTGCTCTTTTTGAGCTTCTTCGCCAAAGCGTTTAGCGTTTTTCTCAGCTCTTAATATTGCAGATTCTGCCATATAAATTTCAATCAAAATATTTGATGCATTAAGCAATAGTTGTTGGTGTTTTTCCAAGTCTGGTCCAAATTTCTGAACAGCAGAGCCAGCTACCATTAAAAATACCTTCTTCAGTCGCGCAATTAAATCTTTTTCTTCCGATAACAATTCGGAAAAATCTGGAACATCAAATGAAGGTATGCCCATTAATTCATCGGCAACTTTCATTGCTGGACCTAGTAAATCTACATGACCTTTCATTGCTTTCTTAACCAACATACCAACTGATAGCATGCGGTTTATTTCATTGGTTCCTTCATAAATTCGAGCAATTCGTGCATCTCTCCATGCTGCTTCCATAGGTGTTTCTTCAGAGAATCCCATACCTCCAAATATCTGTATACCTTCATCCGCACAGTTTTGCACGTCTTCAGAAACAGCTACTTTAAGAATAGAACATTCTATCGCATATTCTTCAACACCTTTTAATTCAGCTTCCTGATGTGTATTGCCAGAAGCTTGTCTGATTGCAATTCGATCTTCGATATTCTTGGCTGCACGATATGAAGCCGATTCACCTGCATAGGCACTAGCCGCCATTTCAGCAATTTTGGATTTTATAGCGCCAAAATCTGCAATAGCCGTTTTGAATTGTTTCCGCTCGTTAGCATATTTAACGGCTGTAGTAGTTATTCGTCTTTGTGAATCCAAACATGCTGCGGCCAGTTTGATGCGGCCTACGTTAAGTGCATTCATTGCAATTTTAAAACCTTCACCACGACCAGCCAGCATATTTTCTACAGGCACCATAGTATCATTAAAGAAGACCTGTCTTGTAGAACTTGCTCTAATACCCAATTTATGCTCTTCTTCTCCTAGCGTTATACCATTTGATGGATCGTTTTCAACAATGAATCCTGTTATATTTTTATCGTCTTCTATTCGAGCAAAAACAATGAACAGTTTACAGAATCCAGCGTTTGATATCCACATTTTCTGACCATTAATCTTATAATGTTTTCCGTCTTCTGTTAGTTCTGCTGTAGTCTTACCTGAGTTGGCATCACTACCAGCACCTGGTTCAGTTAAACAATATGCGCCAAACCATTCTCCAGAAGCCAATTGAGGCACATATTTTTGTTTTTGTTCCTCTGTACCGTAAAGTGTTATAGGCATTGTGCCAATTCCAGTATGTGCGCCAAAAGCGGTACTAAATGATCCTGTACCACTAGAAATATAATCACATACCAGCATTGTAGAAACGAAGCCCATACCCAATCCGCCATATTCTTCTGGTACAGCAATACCCAAGAAACCAAGTTCGCCGGCTTTGCGCATACATTCTTCTGTGAAGGCGAAATCCTTCTTTTCAAATCGTTCTCGATGAGCAATAATCTCACGGTCATTAAATTCTATAACCGCTTCTTTCATCATACGTTGCTCTTCGTTAAAATCTTCAGGTGTGAAAACATCTTCACTGTTTGTTTCCTTAACCAAAAACTGACCACCTCTTAATAATTCTTTCTCAACTGTTTCCATTGCTTATATTATTGATATTGTTGTTTTAGTTTAAAAATTCGAAAATCCCAGCAGCACCTTGACCTGTACCCACGCACATAGTGACCATACCGTATTTATTTTTCATGTCTCTTTTTCGCATTTCATCAAATAATTGAACTGATAGTTTTGCACCTGTACAACCAAGTGGATGCCCTAATGCAATTGCACCACCGTTTACATTAACGATGTCTTGATTTAAATCTAACTCTCTCATCACTGCCAGTGACTGAGATGCGAAGGCTTCATTGAGTTCAATCAATTCAATATCGTTTTGTGATAGTCCACCTTGTTTTAAGGCCTTTGGAATTGCAGCGACAGGGCCTATACCCATAATTCTTGGCGGTACGCCTGCTGCCGCGTAACTTACTAAGCGTGCTATTGGTTCTAGTTTTAAATCTTTAACCATAGCTTCACTCATTACTAGTACGAATGCAGCGCCATCACTGGTTTGTGACGAGTTACCAGCGGTAACAGAACCACCTTGTGCAAAAACTGGTCTTAGTTTAGCAAGCGCTTCTTTGCTAGTTCCCTTTCTTGGTCCTTCATCTTTGGTTATGGTGAAATTACGATTCGTTTTTTTGCCATTTTCATCAACATAAGTTTCTTCAACATCTATTGGAACGATTTGGTCTTGGAATCTATCTTCTGCCAATGCTTTTAAAGCTTTCATATGTGAGTTATAGGCAAATTCATCTTGATCTTCTCTAGATACATTAAATTTGTTAGCCACTGCTTCTGCTGTATTTCCCATTCCCCAGTAATAATCCTCATGTCCAGAATTTACGATATCGTAATTTAATTCTGGTTTAAAGCCAGTCATTGGAACGGAACTCATACTTTCTGCACCACCAGCAATAATACAATCTGCCATCCCAGCTTTTATTTTTGCAACGGCCACGGCTATAGTTTCTAGTCCGGAGGAACAAAAACGATTTACTGTAACGCCTGGAACATCAACGGTGTTTAAGCCAATCAATGAAATAATGCGAGCCATATTAAGACCCTGAGAGCCCTCTGGCATCGCATTACCAACAATAACATCATCTATACGAGTAACATCAAAGTTTGGTAACTTACCCATCATATATTGGATGGTCTCTGCAGCCAATTCATCAGCTCTCTTAAATCTGAAACCACCTTTTTTGGATTTTCCTACGGCAGTTCTATATCCTTTTACTATATATACGTCTTTCATTTTCTTAGTTTCTTAAAGGTTTACCTGTTTTTAGCATGTGCTGAATTCTTTCTAATGTTTTACGCTCCGTACAAAGCGATAGAAAAGCTTCACGCTCTAGATCTAGTAAATACTGCTCAGTAACCAAGGTCGGTTCTGATAAGTCACCTCCTGCCATAACATAGGCTAACTTGTTCGCAATTTTTTGATCATGTTCACTAATGTAGTGGCTTGCTTCCATAGAATCTGTACCAACCAAGAACATACCAAGAGCCTGCTTACCTAGCACTTTTACATCTTTTCTTCGAACAGGTTGTGTATATCCAGCGTCAGCTAAAAGTCTTGCATGTGCTTTGGCTGTTGCAATTTGTCTGTCTCTATTTACAACAACGATATCTTTACCCTTTTGAAGAACGCCTAAATCATAAGCTTCATAAGCAGAAGTAGCGACTTTGGCCATACCAATGGTCAAGAAATATTCTTGAAGAACATTTAGTTCTACATCACCTTTTCTAAATGTATCTGAGGCTCTCAATGCCATTTCCTTTGACCCTGCACCTCCTGGAATAACGCCGACTCCAAATTCTACCAAGCCAATATAGGTCTCAGCAGCGGCTACAACTTTGTCTGCGTGCATAGATAATTCACATGCACCGCCTAAAGCCATGCCATGAGGGGCAGCAACTGTTGGAATTGCCGAATAGCGCATCCGCATCATAGTATCTTGGAAATATTTGATAGCCATGTTTAATTCATCATATTCCTGCTCTACAGCCATCATGAAAATCATTCCTATGTTTGCACCTACAGAGAAATTAGCACCTTGGTTACCAATAACTAAACCATCAAAATCTTTTTCAGCTAAATCAATGGCCTTGTTAAGTCCAGCTAAAACGTCACCACCAATAGTATTCATTTTAGATTGGAATTCGCAATTAAGTATTCCATCCCCTAGGTCTTCAATTACAACACCAGAATTTTTAAATACCTCATTCGTTTTACGAATGTTATCTAAAATGATAAAGCTATCCTGTCCTGGAATTTTTTCTTGTGATTTTTTAGGAATGTCATAGCAGTATGAAGCTCCATCTTTTACTGTATAAAAGGAATTACTGCCAGAAGAAAGCATTTCACTGACCCAAGCATTAGGTTCTAACCCTTCAGCCTTTATCATTTCAATTCCTTTTTCGACTCCAATAGCATCCCATATTTGGAATGGTCCATCTTCCCAGCCAAATCCGGCTTTCATAGCATCATCAATCTTATATATTTCGTCTGTAATTTCAGGAATACGATGAGAAACATAAGCAAAAAGTGCGGCGAAGTGCTTTCTATAAAATTCTGCTGCTTTATCCTTTCCACTCACAAGAACTTTAAATCGATCTACTACACGATCTATGGTTTTAGTTAGTTCTAATGTTGCAAATTTTGCGCTTTGTTTTGGTCGGTACTCTAAGGTATTAAGGTCCAATGAAAGAATTTCTTTCTTTCCTTCTGCAGACACACTCTTTTTATAAAAACCTTGGCCAGTCTTACTTCCCAGCCATTTGTTCTCCATCATGGTATTTATAAATCCTGGTATAGTAAATAGCTCTAATCGCTCATCTTTTGGGCAATTATCTTTAATTCCATTGGCTACATGAACAAGAGTATCTAAACCAACAACATCAACTGTACGGAAGGTTGCGGATTTTGGACGCCCAATAACAGGTCCTGATAATTTATCCACCTCTTCTATGGTCATTCCTAGTTCTTGTACTACATGGAAAACATTCATAATACTGAAGATTCCAATACGATTACCAATAAAAGCAGGTGTGTCTTTGGCAACAACAGATGTTTTGCCTAAAAACTGTTCACCATACCCATTTAAAAACTCTAAAACACTCGCATCAGTTTTAGGGCCTGGAATGATCTCAAATAATCTTAAATAGCGCGCTGGATTAAAAAAATGTGTTCCACAGAAATGCTTTTGAAAATCCTCGCTACGTCCGTCACTCATGAACTTAATAGGTATACCAGATGTGTTTGAGGTAATTAATGTTCCTGGCGTTCTGTGTTTTTCAAGCTTTTCAAAAACTTGTTGTTTAATATCTAAACGCTCAACAACAACTTCCATAATCCAATCTACATGTGCAACCTTTGCAATATCATCTTCCAAATTACCTGTAGTAATTCTATTTTTAAATGATGGATGATAGAGTGGGGCAGGTTTAGACTTTACAGATGTCATTAATGCATCATTAACCAGCCTGTTTCTTACAACTTTATCGTTTAGCGTTAGCCCTTTGGCTTTTTCCAATTCATTAAGTTCTCTAGGTATAATGTCCAGTAATAATACTTCTACACCGATATTAGCAAAATGACAAGCTATACCACTTCCCATAATACCAGAACCAATAATGGCTATTTTTTTTATTCTACGTTTACTCATTATTTAATGTCTGTTCGTTTTTAGTGTATATCTTTTTATTTGAAATCATATTATTTATTACCTCAGCTACTTCGTAAAAGTTTTGTAGTTGTTCTGAAGTTATATTACCTCTAATAGCATCGTTAAAAATTAAAACGCGCTCCTTTGAGTATTGTCGTTTCTCCCTTCCAAATTCTGTTAAGTGGATTAATACACCTCGACCATCTTCTGGATTTGGTTTACGCTCAATTAAACCCTTTTCTTCCATGGTTTTTAATGTACGGGATAAGCTAGTAGCTTCCATTCCCATTTTTGGTCCTAAGGACGTTGAAGCCGTACCTTTATCAGGATCTATACTGAGCAATGCAAAGCCGGTAGCCATTGTTGTGCCAAACTTTGAGGCTTCTTCATTATACATTTTATTGACTGCTAACCAGGTGGTTCTCAGGATATAATCTATTGTTTTTTCTTTCATAGTTTGTTGGACGATTCCAAATATAATAAAAATATACTATGCGTGCATAATAAAATAAAAAAATTATGCACGCATAGTATATTTTAAATTTAGAGTAATTTTTTTTGGATTAAATGTGGAGTATTTTACCCTTTGCGAAGCGGTTTTAATGGGTAAAATTAATTTGCATATTGCTCTATAGTGACATTTAAAAGCGCATTAGCATCTTCAGACTTTATCTTAACAGTATAAAATCCTAGATATGGACTATTGATAACTTTATTTATGTCACTTTTTACATTTTCCTTAAAAGTAGCATTATCCTGAGGATTGTTTGTTTTAGATCCACCAACGGCAAAGGAACCATAGTTTTCTCCAGTATCTGTATTAGATATGAGAACAGACATTGAACCCTTTAACAATTGACAGTTAACAATGAAATGAACACTTAAACTATTCTCCGACACATAGACCTCAATAAATCTCTCCTCAGAACTATTTTCAAAGCTCAATTCACTAGTTGTTTTAGAAAAGCTATCCTGTAAAAAAGGATAAAACAGGAATTGTTAAAAACAATAAAAAAAGAAATATTGATAGTAGAGTTTTAATAGGCTCAATTTTTTTTCAATGTGATCAATTCATTCGATTGTATCCTTAAATGAAAACAGCAATACGTCTTATTATTAAAGTATATCTTTAGGAGCGGTAAATTTTCTCATACAAGGCATCATATTTCTTTCTAATGACATCACGCTTCATTTTCATAGTTGGGGTGAGGTGACCATCGTCTATAGACCAAATGTCTGTTGTGAGTTCAAAACGTTTTATTTGCTCCCATTTACCAAAGTTTTGATTGTATTTATCCACCTCTTTCTGAATACGTTTAATTACTTTTTCTGAGGTAGCTATTTCATGCTCAGATGTTCCGATATCGTCATATTCCTTATCTTCAATCCAATCTCTAATAAATTCAAAGTTTGGCTGAATAAATGCACCAGGCATTTTTTCACCTTCACCTATGACCATAACTTGTTCTATAAAAAGAGATTGTTTTAGGTTGTTCTCGAGAAGCGTAGGTATAATGTATTTACCACCGGATGTCTTAAACATTTCCTTTTTTCGTCCTGTTATCTTTAGGAAGCCATCTTCATCAATTTCACCCTTGTCACCAGTGTGAAAATAATCGCCTGTCATAACACTAGCTGTTTTTTCAGGATCTTTATAATATCCTTTCATAACATTAGGGCCTTTGATGAGAATTTCACCATCATCTGCAATCTTTACCTCAACATTTTCAATTGGTTTTCCAACTGTTCCCACTTTATAGTGGTTGTCATCAATCATCCCAACAGACACAACTGGCGAGGTTTCTGTAAGGCCATAGCCTTCCATAACTTTCATGCCTGCAGCCCCAAATACTCTTGCAAGTCTTGGCTGTAGGGCTGCACTACCAGAAACCATTGTACCCAATTCACCTCCTAAAGCCTCACGCCACTTGCTGAATATGAGTTTATTGGCAATTTTTAATTTGAATTCATACCAACTACCATTGGCACCATAGGGTTCCCATTTTTCACCTAAACGCACTGCCCAAAAGAATAATGCTTTTTTTAGTCCTGTTAAATCTTCTCCCTTAAGCATTATTTTATCAAATACCTTCTCTAAGAGACGTGGTACTACACTCATTAGGTGTGGGTGCACTTCTTTTGCATTTTCCCCAATCTTGTCTAAGGCCTCTGCAAAATAAATGGATGTCCCGGCATATTGATAAACATATATAAGAACGCGCTCAAAAATATGGCAAATGGGCAAGAAACTTAAAACTCTAGTTTTACCAGAAGGTGGTAAGGGTACTCGAGGAGAACTATCTAAAACATTACTTGTAATATTCCAATGCGAAAGCATTACACCCTTTGGCCTGCCAGTGGTTCCAGAGGTATATATTATTGTTGCTAGATCATCTGGTTTAACCGCATCTTTTCGTTTTTCAACTTCAATCTGTGAACTCTCGTTCTTACCGAGTTCAAATAATTCCGAATAATGCTTACACCCTTTAATGTGGTCAAAGGAATAAACCTCCTTTACCTTTGTTTTAGCTTTAATCTTATTTACTTTTTCCAAAACCTCCTCATCAGAAACAAAACAATAGATGGATTCGCTGTGGTTAAGCACATATTCATAGTCTTCTGAACTTATGGTTGGGTATATTGGAATGTTTTGTGCGCCTACTTGCAAAACACCAATATCCATAATGTTCCATTCGGTTCTATTGGTAGATGATATGACAGCAATTTTATCATTTTTCTGAACACCTAATTGTAAAAGTGCTCTACTTACTGCATTGGCTTTATCCAAATATTCTTTTGTGGACATAGGCGTCCATTTACCGTTATATTTGGTTACAAGTGCAGAATCGTTTGGTTTGTTTTCTAATTGATAGTAAGGGAAATCAAAAAGACGTGTAACTTCAGTCATAGTAGTTTTTGCAAATAATTAGTCGGATTAGTACGAAAATATGAAAATCTCTTCTATAATTATGACTAATTGAATAATGCTTGTTGTTTTTTTAACAAAATTTTGGAAATTCTATATTTCATAACTATCGTTTGTCAAAATTAAGTGTTTAGTTGAAGGTGATACTTAATTTTGAAAGTGGTGTAATAATTTAACATATTTGACTTCCCTTATTTCAAACGTTTTCGCTCAAAAACCCTTTAATTATAAGGTGTTGAAAAAGTAAAACATGATAAAAATCAGCATTCCCAATTTATTTCAAAATTAATTTTGTAGCGTTAAGAAACGAAAATAGTTAAGAAATAAAACCATATAATCATGGAAGTAAAACCATTCTTGGATGGTCTCTGGACCGAATCAGTTAATGTAAGAAGTTTTGTTTTTAATAACATTACGCCATACCATGGCAATGCTGAATTTTTAGAAGGTCCAACATTTAGAACTAAAAAGCTCTGGAGTATTTGTAAAAAAGCAATGGCTGAAGAACGTAATAATAATGGTATACGTTCAATCGATACTGAAACCATTTCTACAATTGATGCATTTGATCCTGGCTATATTGATAAGGAAAGTGAAGTAATTGTTGGATTACAAACAGACGACCTTTTAAAACGAACAATGAAGCCATTTGGTGGCTTTAAAGTGGTAAATAAGGCCCTATCTGAATATGGTCTAAAACCAAATAAAAAAATAAAAGAGTTATTCTCAAAATATGTAAAAACCCATAATGATGGTGTTTTTGATGCGTATAACGATGAGATTAAAAAGTACCGTTCATTAGGTATCCTTACAGGATTACCAGATAATTATGCAAGAGGTCGAATTATTGGCGATTACAGACGCCTTGCACTTTACGGACTAGATTTTCTAATTAAAAAGAAAACGGAAGATCTGGCAAAGGTTACTGGTCCAATGACTGATGATGTTATACGGTTACGTGAAGAAATATCTGAACAGATCAAGGCATTGAGAGCCATGAAACGTCTAGGTGACAAGTATGGCTTAGATTTAAGTAGACCTGCTCAAAATGCCCAAGAAGCCGTACAATGGACCTACATGGCTTACTTGGCGGCTGTAAAAGAACAAGACGGAGCAGCTATGTCTTTAGGTAATGTTTCTACATTTTTAGACATCTATATTGAAAATGATTTACAGAAGGGAAGAATTACTGAAGCTGAAGCCCAGGAGTATATTGACCAGTTAGTGATGAAATTAAGAATGGTACGTCATTTAAGAATGAAGGCTTATGAAGAAATTTTTGCTGGTGATCCAACATGGGTAACTGAGGCTATTGGTGGTATGTTTTCGGACAGCAGAACAAAAGTGACAAAAACGTCTTTCCGATTCTTGAATACACTTTATAATTTAGGACCATCACCAGAACCAAATATGACTGTATTATGGTCTGAGGATTTACCAGAAAACTTCAAAAAATTCTGTGCAAAAGTTGCCATCGAAACATCATCATTGCAATTTGAAAATGACCGATTAATGCGCGAATTACGCCATAGTGATGATTACGGAATTGCGTGTTGTGTTTCACATCAAGATTTAGGTAAATCCATTCAATTTTTTGGTGCAAGAACCAACTTGGCTAAAACGCTATTACTGGCGCTTAATGGTGGTCGATGCGAGCTTACCGGAGTCCAAATATTTGAAGGTGTTCCATTAGATAAAGATGAGTATTTAGATTTCGATAAAGTGATGACCAACTTCAAAATCGCAATGCAAGAAATCGCCCGAGTTTACAGTGATACTATGAATATCATTCATTTTATGCATGATAAGTATTACTATGAAAAAGCCCAAATGGCCTTGATTGATACAAATCCGCATATTAATATTGCATATGGCATTGCAGGTTTATCAATAGTGGCAGATTCATTATCTGCTATTAAGTATGCTAAAGTAAAACCTGTGCGTAACGAAAAAGGTTTAACTGTAGATTTTAAAATAGAAGGTGAATTTCCTAAATATGGAAATGATGACGATCGTGTGGACCAATTGGCTGCGCAAGCAGTTTCAGATTTTAATCATGAGCTCAAACAGTTTCCTGTTTACAAAAATGCAGAACCTTCATTATCTGTTTTAACCATAACTTCTAATATTGCTTACGGCAGAAAAACTGGAGCTACACCTGATGGTAGGGCACAGGGTGTGCCATTTGCACCAGGAGCAAACCCTATGCAAGGACGTGACGAAAATGGAGCTATTGCGTCATTAAATTCAGTAGCTAAAATTAACTACAGCGATGCACAAGATGGTATTTCAAATACATTTTCAATTGTACCAAAATCCTTAGGTCCTGATATTGAAACGAGAGTTGAAAACCTAACATCAATTCTAGATGGTTATTTTGAGAACAATGCACAGCACATCAATATAAATGTATTGGATAAAGAGACATTACTAGACGCGATGAAGCATCCTGAAAATTACCCGCAACTTACAGTTAGGGTTTCTGGTTATGCGGTAAATTTTGTGAGACTCACGAGAGAGCAACAAATAGAGGTCATTTCAAGGTCGTTCCATGAAATGATGTAAAAAGGTCTAACCAAAGCATCTGAAAACAAGACGATTTTTCAGGTGCTTTTTTTATCAGAGATTATAAAAACGCAAGATAACATACTAAATGTACACTCCATTGAATCATTTGGCACTCATGATGGTCCAGGAGTGCGATTTGTTATATTTCTTCAAGGATGTAAACTTAAGTGCCTGTATTGTCATAATCCTGATACAATTGGTTTAGAAGGGGGTAAACCCTATCATATTGAGACTCTATTTAGTTTAATACTAAAATCAAAACCTTATTTTGGCAAAAATGGTGGTGTTACGGTATCAGGTGGTGAACCATTGCTGCAGGCTAAAGCGCTTATTCCTTTATTTAAGAAATTGAAAGAAGCAGGTATTCATACAGCATTGGATACAAATGGAAGAATATTAAATCATTTTGCACAAGAGCTTCTGGATGCGTATACAGATCTAGTGATGCTCGATGTAAAGCATATGACTGAAGAGGGATACCAATATATTACTGGGATGAAGAATAAAGAAACGACATTTAATTTTTCAAGATATAGGGAACTATCGAGCAAGCCAATGTGGTTGCGCTATGTTCTAATACCGGGACTAACTGATCAAACAGAGCTTTTACAATCAATGGGAAATTACTTTAAAAACTATAAAACCATTGAAAGACTAGAAATTCAACCATATCACAAATTAGGTGTTCATAAATGGGATGCTTTAGGTTGGGACTATAAATTAAAAAATGCTAGAGAAAATACGATAGAAGAAATTGAACATGCTGTTCAAACTTTAAAACCTTACTTTAAAAAAGTAGTTGTAAATTGAATATACTATAAGAACTAATGATAACTAAATGAAATTAGATATGAATACTCCTAAATTAAAAAACCGTTGGTTAATTGCACTTTCTGCCGTAGGAATTCATATATCAATTGGTTCGGTTTATGCCTATTCTGTAATTACTAATCCGGTTAAGGAAATTTTTGATGTTGAAGGAAGTGTCATAAAATGGGCCTTTAAAATAGCAATCTTATTACTTGGCTTTTCAGCTGCTTTCCTTGGTCCTTGGGTAGAAAGGGTTGGTCCAAAAGTAAGTGGAACCACGGCAGGTATTTTTTATGGAATAGGAATTCTAGGCTCAGGTTTGGCCGTACAATTAGAGTCTTTGGTTTTGTTCTACCTCTGTTATGGTGTAATTGGTGGTATAGGTCTTGGTCTAGGCTATATTACTCCCGTAAGTACGCTTGTTAAGTGGTTTCCTGACAAAAGAGGCTTAGCAACTGGCATGGCTATAATGGGATTTGGATTTTCTGCTTTAATCTTTGGTCCTGTTATGCAAACGTTCTTCGAAGCAGTTGGTGTAGCAAATGCTTTCTTTTTATTAGGTCTTATTTACATGATTCTTATACTTTCATCTGCAAGATATATTGAGCGTCCTCCTGAAGGCTATTTACCAGATGGTTACAAGCCAGGGCAATCTAAAACGGTAAAAGCAGACATATCTAATGTTACTGCAAGAGAAGCCTTAAGGTCGTCACGTTTTATCTACATATGGTTAATGATGTTTATAAATATAACTTGTGGTATTGCAATTATTGCGGCTGCAAGTCCAATGATGCAGGAGAAATTGAGCTACACACCAATGCAAGCGGCTACGGTGGTTGGTTTAATAGGTGTCTTTAACGGACTGGGTAGGATTATTTGGTCAGGATTATCAGATTATCTAGGTCGTCCAAACACTTATATTATATTTTTTGCATTTCAAATTTTAGCATTCTATTTTTTACCTCAGATTACTATTGAGATAGTATTTTTAATTATTCTTTTTACTGTAATAACGATGTATGGTGGGGGTTTTGCAACACTTCCTGCATTCTTGGGAGATTTGTTTGGTACCAAACAGCTTGGTGCTATCCATGGAATGGTTTTGGCAGGTTGGGGACTTGCAGGCGTCATAGGTCCGACGATCTACGATGTAGTCAAAAATACCACGGGATCACTCGACATCACCTTAAAGGTGTTTAGCGGTTTATTCGTGGTTGCTTTGATAGTTTCATTTTTAATGAAACGCTCTGTAAAAAAGGCTTATTCCAAAATGGAGAACAGTACTCTTGTAGCCTAATTTTATGCAATTTTCTTAATCATGTTTATTGACCTTATTAATTCATATTAATGTCAAAACTTTTTCTGATAGATGATAATTATCATGTAAATTCTTCCGTATTACATCTACTTTTATACCGTCTTTTGGAAAATTAGACATTAAAAAAGAGAATCAAAAAATTATATAAAATGGAAGTAATGGAAGGGTTAAAAACTCGAGTTTACAGATTTGGAAACAAAACTGCAGACGGAAACAGTAAAATGAAAAATTTGTTAGGAGGTAAAGGTGCTAATCTAGCAGAAATGAGTGCGCTCGGCATACCTGTTCCTCCTGGATTTACTATCACAACTGAAGTATGTACTGAATACAATCAACTAGGCAAAGATGCCATAATTGAGTTGGTAAAAGAAGAGGTTGAGCAGTCTATAGCTAATATTGAAACTCAAATGGGTTCAGTATTCGGGGATAAAGAAAATCCACTATTAATTTCAGTCAGATCTGGAGCAAGAGTATCTATGCCAGGAATGATGGATACTGTGTTGAACTTAGGTTTGAATGATGAGGTTGTAATTGGTTTAGCCAAACGTACAAACAACGAACAGTTTGCATGGGATTCTTATCGTCGTTTCATTCAAATGTACGGCGGTGTTGTTATGGGGATGAAACCAGAATCAAAAGACGATATTGATCCTTTTGAAGAAATAATGGAACACCTAAAGCATAAACGAGGCATTCAACTAGATACTGAATTTACCGTTCAAGATTTAAAAGATTTAGTGTACGATTTTAAAGACACAATCAAAAAGCGCACAGGTAAAGATTTTCCAACAGATCCATGGGAACAGCTTTGGGGTGCAATAATGGCTGTTTTCAATAGCTGGAATGGTGATAGAGCAGTCTATTATCGTAATATGCATGGTTACCCTGCTGATTGGGGAACTGCTGTAAATGTTCAAGCTATGGTGTATGGAAACATGGGAGATAATTCTGGTACAGGTGTTTGTTTTACACGTGATGCCGGCACTGGCGAAAATGTATTCAATGGTGAATATTTAATAAATGCGCAAGGTGAGGACGTTGTTGCAGGGGTACGCACACCACAGCAAATCACAAAATTAGGATCTCAACGCTGGGCAAAATTAGCGAAAATTGAAGAAGACGATCGATTAGAAAATTATCCTTCACTCGAAGAATTGATGCCATCAATTTTTAATGAATTAAACGAATATCAAGATATATTAGAGAAGCATTATCGCGATATGCAGGACATGGAGTTTACGATTCAAGATGGTAAGCTTTGGATTCTTCAGACTAGGAACGGTAAGCGTACCGGAGCGGCCACTGTTAAAATAGCAATGGACTTGCTTAAGGAAGGCATGATTAACGAAAAAGAAGCCTTGTTGTTAATTGAACCGAACAAACTAGATGAATTATTACATCCCATATTTGACCCTACTGCATTAAAACGCTCAAATGTTATAGCACAAGGTTTGCCTGCTTCTCCTGGAGCAGCAACAGGTAGAATAGTGTTCTTTGCGGATGAAGCCAAAAAGTATAAACACAGTATTTTAGTCCGTATCGAAACTTCTCCCGAAGATTTAGAAGGTATGAATATTGCCAAGGGTATTTTAACAGCACGAGGTGGTATGACCTCTCACGCTGCTGTGGTAGCTAGGGGTATGGGCAAATGTTGTGTATCTGGCGCAGGGGCGCTCAACATTAACTATAAGACTAGAACACTAACTGTTGGGGATCACGTTTTTCATGATGGTGACTGGATTTCCTTAAATGGTACAACAGGAAACGTTATTGAAGGTAAAGTAGCAACTATGGAGCCAGAACTTAGTGGTGAGTTCGCAGAACTTATGACACTTGCTGAAAAGTATGGTGAAATAAAAGTTCGTACCAACGCGGATACACCGAAAGACGCAAAAATAGCTCGAGCATTTGGTGCACAGGGTATAGGCCTAACTAGAACTGAGCATATGTTCTTTGAGGTTGATAGAATTAAAGCGATGCGCGAAATGATTTTAGCAAATACCATTAAAGGACGTAAACATGCATTAGACGAATTATTACCAATGCAACGTGTTGATTTTGAAGGTATTTTTGAAGCTATGCAGGGACAATCAGTTACGATTAGATTGTTAGACCCGCCATTACATGAGTTTGTGCCTCACCAATTAGCTACTCAAAAGGAATTGGCTGAAGATATGCATATCTCACTACAGGCGGTTAAGAATAAGGTCGCCGAATTGGAAGAATTTAATCCAATGCTTGGACACAGAGGCTGTAGGTTAGGTAATACTTATCCTGAAATTACAGAGATGCAAACAAGAGCAATAATTGAGGCAGCACTTAATTTAAAAGAAAGAGGCATTGTTTGTAAACCTGAAATAATGATCCCTCTAGTGGGAACCGTTAAGGAGTTTGAAATGCAAAGTGAAATAATTAGAGACACTGCTAATAAAATTTTCGAAGAACGTGATGACACAATAGAATTTTTAGTTGGTACTATGATTGAGGTACCAAGAGCCGCTCTTGTGGCAGATCTAATAGCAGAGAAAGCAGACTTCTTCTCCTTTGGTACAAACGATTTAACGCAAATGACTTTTGGCTATTCACGTGATGACGCGAGTAAATTCTTGCCAATCTATATTGAAAAGGGAATTTTAAAAGTAGATCCTTTTGAAGTAATAGATCAGGAAGGAGTGGGGCAATTAATAAAATTAGGTACACAAAGAGGTAGAGCTACAAAACCAAACCTAAAAGTAGGTATTTGTGGAGAACATGGCGGAGAGCCTAGTTCAGTTGAGTTCTGTTATAATACAGGAATGGATTACGTAAGTTGTTCACCTTATAGAGTTCCAATTGCAAGGTTGGTATCTGCACAAGCAGCTATCAAAGCAACTATGTAAATATTTTTTGGTTCCAAAAAGCCTGAAGATTTTCTTCAGGCTTTTTTATTCTTTGTGGTACATGTAAGAAAAAATTAGCTATGTAGTATTAGAATCGGTACAGGACTATTAAATGTTTGTTTTAAGGTTACACTTCCGCTAAATAAACGGTCTAGGAAATCCTTTTTAGTTCGCAATAAACAAAGTAAGTCTATATCATTGTTATTAATATGAACGTTTAGTTGTTGGTTTAAATCTCCTTTAGCTTTCTTATGTGTAAATTCAGGATTTAAATCCTTAACAGCTGTAGTGATTTTATCGAAACTGGGCAACCCATTATTCGAAATATGAAGAATTTCTAGCTTGCTTTTATGAAGTGTAACTATTTCTTTTAGAGATGACAGAGCAGAGGCATCTTTTATTGAATCATCACCAATTGCAAAAACAACTTTTTCAATGTCCTTGAGTTCATAATCTAGAGGCACGACAATGACTGGAATTGATGATTTTGAAACAACACCTCCTGCAATGCTGCCCATAAAGACTTCCTTTAGACCACTCACGCCTTTCGTTCCCATCACAACCATATCAAACCTACCGGAATTTCCGAGTTCAGAAATCGTTGAAACTGCATAGTTCTTAGCCATTTTAGTTTTGAAGACCACATCAGGCGCTTTTTCTCTCATAGCACTAATCAAAGCTTCCATTTCCTTAGTAGCTTCCTTGATTAAAATGCTGTCAATAGATTTCATCATTAATGCAGTAGATTTTGTGCCGTATATATGTAAAACTGTAACTTCTAGAGCATTACTATTATACAAATCAATAGCATATTGAAGCGCATTTTTTGAAGTATCCGAAAAATCGACAGGTACAAGAATTCTTTTCATTCTAAAGGGTTAAAATTACTCTTAATTTCTTTTTAAATGTATAATAACTAAATTGAAAAATCAAGGATAACATCAATTATATTCCATTCATTCTCTTAAAAAAGTTGCAGGCGAAAATTCGCTAAATTAATTTCAACAATCATGAGAATTGTCATTATTTTTTTTTGAGAATTCACTAAATTTGAGCAGTTTCAAACGATACTTGTTTTCTGTCAAAATAAGTTCGGCTCATATAAAAATCACATAAAGATAAATCTAAATTAGATGAAAATACTCGATAAAATATTATTTGCTCAAGACTTTGCATCAACATCAAAAAACCTACAAAATGTGGCCATGTCACTAGCTAAGACATTTAAGTCAACCATTGTACCGATTCATGTCTTACCCGAGGATATTGTTAACCCAAAGGCAAAAGAGTTATTAGATACCGTTGCAAAAGAAAAACTAAATGAAACAATCGAAGCGTTTAAGAGCAATGGTATAAACGCAGAAAACCCAATACTTAAGCATGGTGTTGCCCATGATTTGATTGCTATGACGGCATCTGCTGTGAATGCAAATATGATACTGGTTGGATCAGGTGAAAATAAATCTAAAGATAAGTTTAAGTTGGGTACTACAACGGAGCGAATAATACAGTATAGTGAAAAACCTGTATTGGTTATTAAAGAAGATGACAAATTTAATATAAGGACAATACTTTGTCCGGTGGATTTATCAGACCCGTCAAAACGTGCTTTAAACAACGCAATAATTATAGCAAGAAGATTTGATGCAAATCTTTTGATATTAAGTGTTTCGGAAGAACAAACATCCTCTTGGTTTACATCAAAAGAGGAGCTCAACAAGGAAAATGAGGAGCGCTTTGAAAAGCATAAAAAAGAATTCGCCAAGTTTTTAGAGCAATTTAATCTTGATAATCTTAACTGGGATAAATTAGAAACCAGAGGAGAAGCGTCTAAAGAAATATTAGGAACCATAGCATCAGACAGCGTAGATTTATTAATTATGGGTACTGCTGGCAGAACAGGATTGAATAGATTAGTAGTTGGGAGTGTAACCGAAAAGGTCATTCGTGAAGTTCCATGTAGTTTCTTAACTTTAAAATCGCAAGATGTTATAAATCTTCATCTTGAAACAGATATCAAAGATTTTGAAACCTTATATAAGGCTGGAGAGCAACTTGAAAAAGATGGTTTTTATGAAGAAGCCATAGAGCAATACAAGGCAAGTTTGGGGATCAATACCATGCATGTTCCCGCATATAGCGCTATTGCTAAACTGTACGATAAGTTAGATAAACCTGAGAAGGCAAAATTGTACCGTAAAAGTGCCAATGAAATCAAGGAGCGTATATGGTATAATAAAATTGAGGAAGAGGTGCGAAAATTGAGAGGCAGTTAAAAAAAAATAAAAAGACCGAATTTACTTGGGACAAGCAAAAGGAAAAGTTGTAAGCGTTAATGAATCTTTAGTTGGTGTTGAAAACACTGAGGGTTCAGTAATGAATGGAGAGGTAGCCTATATCATTATCGATGGAGGTAAAAGATTAAAATCCGAAGTTATTGATGTTAAACCTGGTAAACTGGTCTATCTTCAGGTGTTTGAAGACACGTCATGGATGCGTGTTGGTGATGTGGTAGAATTTACTGGCTTACCGTTATCCGTAAAATTAGGTCCTGGAATATTAGGCACTGTTACAGACGGGCTTCAAAACCCTTTGTACGAGCTCGCCAAAGAAGCATGGTTCCTAGAGCGAGGAATGGTGGTCGATCCTTTAGATACTAAAACTAAATGGCATTTTACCCCTAAGGTAAAGAAAGGAGATTCTGTAAGTGGTAGTTCTATTTTAGGTTCAGTTCCTGAAAAGTTATTTACCCACAAAATATTTGTTCCATTTTCATTCCAAGACGAATACACAATTTACAGTATTGCAGAAGAGGGTGATTATTCAGTTAATGATACTATTGCAACCATTAAGGATGAGTCAGGTAACACGATAAATCTTACGATGGTTTTCGACTGGCCGGTAAAACAACCCATGCCATTTCATCAACGCTCAGTTCCTACAGAAACTTTACCTACAGGAATGCGAATTCTTGATGCACTCTTTCCCATAGCCTATGGTGGCACGGCATGTAGTCCAGGTCCTTTTGGTGCTGGGAAAACTGTATTGCAACACAGTATTGCAAAACACTCAAGAGCAGATGTTGTAATTATTGCAGCTTGTGGTGAAAGAGCTGGTGAGGCAGTTGAGGTATTTAAAGATTTTCCTGAATTGATAGACCCTAGAACAGGTAAGTCGCTAATGGATAGAACCTATATCGTTGGTAATACATCGTCAATGCCAGTTGCCGCACGTGAAGCTTCAGTTTACATGGCAACCGCAGTAGGCGAATATTATCGTAAGCAAGGCCTTAATGTATTAATCTTGGCCGACTCTACTTCAAGATGGGCACAAGCACTACGCGAAACCTCTGGAAGGAAAGAGGAAATTCCTGGTCCAGAAGCTTTTCCAATGTATATATCAACCCTTATTTCAGCATTTTATGACAGAGCAGGTGTTGAAATCTTACCTGACGGAACCAAAAGTTCCCTCAGTATTATCGGAACCATATCACCAGCTGGTGGTAATTTTGACGAACCGGTTACTCAAGCTACATTGTTAAGTACAGGTGCATTTCTAGGATTATCCAGAGAACTTTCTGACGCCAGAAAATATCCAGCAATAGATCGCATTGATAGTAGTTCTCAATATCCATCATTGATAACAGCAGATGAAGTAATGTTTTTAAAGAATTTGCTAAAAGAAGGAAAAACCATTTCTTCTAATTTGTTGCTAATGGGTGAACGTGGTATTACTAATGAAGCATATATTACCTATCAAAAATCTGAACTATTAGACGCCGTATTTTTACAGCAAAATAGTTTCCATCCTATCGATGGGGTAACTGCGCCGGATCGTCTACGGATGATGTTCGATATGATAAAACACATTATTGATTCGCCAGTTCACATAGAAACCAAGGAGGATATTCGGTCGCATTTCAATTTCTTACGTCAAGCCTTTATTGATTGGAATAATTTAAAGTTAGATGATTCTAATTTTGAAAACCAAAAAGCTAAAATTGTTAATCTGGTTAAACAAAAAGCACATGCTAAGGAAAACGTATGAGAACATAGATAGTATTGGAAGGGCTATTTTAACCATTGAGGCCAAGGACGTCCATAATAAGGAGCTGGCCGAGGTAATTTATCCAGATGGTAAAAAAGCTTTTGCTCAAGTTATTGCCCTGAATGGTAATAAGGTAACCTTGCAACTCTTTGGAGGTGGATTTGGGGTTTCAACCGATTGTAAAATTCGTTTTTTAGGACACCCCGTTCAAGTTGGTTTTTCTGACGATATGTTGGGTCGAGTATATGCTGGAAATGGCGAGCCTATCGACGGAGGACCTCAATTAACATCAGATATGACTCGGGTTGCAGGGCCGTCAATTAATCCAGTTAAACGTCTCATTCCAAAAAATATGATACGGACTGGTGTACCCATGATCGACGTCTTTAACACTTTAGTACGGTCTCAAAAAATACCGATTTTCGCTAGAGCTGGCGAACCCTATAATAGACTATTGGCTAATGTAGCGACGCAAACTGATGCCGATGTTATTATTATTGGCGGTGTTGGACTTAAATATGACGAGTACCACTACTTTAAAGAACGTATCGAAGAAGCAGGTAGTAAGAGTAAAACGATTATGTTTATTCATACGCATCGCGACTCGATTGTAGAGGGATTAATGGTTCCAGATTTAGCATTGGCAGTTGGTGAACGATTTGCACTACAGGGCAAAAACGTATTTGTGTTATTATCGGATATGACCCAATGGTCAGATTATTTGCGTCAAGTGGCCAATGCCCAAGATCAGATACCGGCTAACCAAGGGTATCCTGGTGATTTGTACTCGCAATTAGCAAGTCGTTATGAAAAGGCCGCAGACATAGAGGATTCAGGAAGTTTAACCATTTTAGGGGTTACAACCATGGATGATGTAACACATCCAGTTCCAGATAACACAGGCTATATTACCGAAGGCCAGTTTTTTATGAAGGATGGTTACTTGGAATTGTTCGGCTCTCTGAGTCGCTTAAAGCAACAGGTCAATGATAAAACCCGTGACGACCATCGCGGGATTATGAACGCCATGGCGCGATTGTTATCGGAAGCAGAAGAGCGTGTAAAGGCTCAAAAATTTGGTTCTGTTAAGGATGATTATTCGCTACGTCTATTGGATTATCGTAAAACGTTTCAGCGTGAATTAATGGATCCGTTTAGGTATTTGGAATTAGAAGAGGCCTTGGACTTATGTTGGGATATTTTAGCCAATCATTTCAAGAAAGAGGAAGTAGGATTGGCATCAAACCTCGTTGAAAAATATTGGCCAGAAAAAGGCAAGTTTAAGATTTTAAAAGCAGAGTACTTATGAGTGAACAGACATTAGATGGATTGATTGCCAAGGTAAAATCTGAGGCTATAGAAGCCTCTGAATTAGAAGCTCAAAGTATTATTAATGACGCGAAGCTGAAAGCAAAACAGATTATAAATAAGGCTGAGGCAGACAAAAGAGCACTTATAAAAGATGCTGAAGTACATGCCGAAGGCTTAGTCAAAAAAGGAAAAATAGCTTTAAATCAAGCGGCACGAGATGTACAGATTTCAGTAAAAAACGATATTCACAATCTTTTTAAATCCGTTCTAGAAGCAGAGGTAAAAGAAGCATTCACAACAGATTTATACACTAAAGTTATTTCTAAGGTAATGGATAGTTTGGGGGGTAAAGTAGCAGTTACGCTTCCTAAAGATATGGAAGACGAGATGATTAAATCTTTGCAAAATAGTCTTGCAACCTCTAAATCAGTACCTCAAATAATAAAAAAAAATAATTTACTCTCAGGACTATCAGTTACCAAAATTGATGAAGGTTGGAGCTATGATATAACTGCCGAAGAAATTGCTGAATTGTTAAGTCAACATTTAAGTCCTAAATGGGCTGAAATTCTTAAAAACGCATAAATGCTCACAGGAAACCTAGAATATCTCATTAGCAGTCTTCCAAATCTTACTTTTAGTTATTCGGATACGGTTAAACTTGAGATTAGGGGTCTGTTTCAAAAGTATGCTTCTAATGAGGAGGACTCTCAAGACTTGGTTTCCATATTACATGATGATGCTTCCAAATATTTATCACCTTCGGAATTTAATAGGTTTAAAACTATTGAGTTAAAATCCATTCATCTACCAAACTTTCGAGACAGTTCTGTAGATGTGGTTGCTAAATTCTCAAAATTTATGCACCACTTAAAAAGTGAATTAAAAGACTATCGTATAAATCGTAAATCAATTGAATCTACTGGTAAATTGCATTATGAAATCCTAGGTGAACTGCCAGAAAATCCCTTAAAAGCAGAAGAGTATCTACTCGGTTTGCAATGGCAGAAATTAGAAACCTTATCTTTAGGTCACTATGCGAACTTTTCTGCTTTAACACTATATAAACTTAAGCTTGAGGTATTGTTACGTTGGTGGCAATTTGATGCAGAGGTAGGATTCGAAGTTTTTCAACAATCCTTAAAAGTAGCGTGATATGGCAGACAAGATTTTAATGAATAAAAACACCTTGGCTGCCTTGAAGATTGAATTGAAAGGTTACAGAACAGCGTTACCTGTCTTTGAAATGAAGGAACAGCAGTTAAAGGAGGTGATTACCACAATTGAAACTGCTGTCGAACGCTTGGAAGAAGCCATTGAAACTGCTAATAATGAGATTAAGGAATGGGCTGCAGTCATGGCTGAACCTATTATGTCTTTGGAAAAGTTGGTTTCAGTAAAAGAACTCAAATCTACAACTCGTGAAATAGCAGGTGTTATTATTGAACAATTTGTTGATATTGAATTCGAAGAAAGTAATGTTGATCTCTACGAAACACCACTTTGGGTTGATACTGCTATCCAATCTAGTAAAGACCAAACAACGAACTATGAAATATTAAAACTAGAATTGAAAAATCTAGAAAATGTAAGAGAAGAATTGGCAGAAGCACGACGCATGAAAAATGCATTAAAAGAGGTCTTTATACCAGAAACACAGCATAACATTCGAAAAATAGAGATTTATTTAGGAGATGTAGAGCGTCTTGCCATAGGTTGTGCTAAATTGGTTAAGAAGAAAAAGCAAGTTAAAAGTGAAGTAGTATGATTGTACGCATGAAGGAAATACTACTCTTTACGACTGCCAATACAGTTGATGAAACGATACAAAAGTTGGGCGCGTTAGGTGTTGTTGATATTAAAGAAGTTAATTTACCAAATAGTGATTCAATAGAGCGCTGTAAAATTGAAATTGATGAAACCAAGGAAGCTTTAAAACTACTCAAAGAACACGAACTATCTGAAAATTCAGGTACTCAGGAGTTTGATCCTAACGGCAAAGACCCAAAAAGGTTAGTAGAGCGTCTTTTAAAGTCTAAAATTGTAAAGCAGAATATATTAAGTAGCATTAATGACATAAACGAGAAGTTAGCCTTCTATAAAATCTGGGGAGATAACCTTAACGAAAAGGATTTAAACTTTTTAGAAAAAAATGGCATTTATGTAAGGTTATACCGAATAGATAAATCACTTTTAAAAACACTTCCAGATGATAAGGTAATTTTATCCTTTGATGAGTTTGAAAATAAAATTCCAATTGCACTTTTTTCACAAGTTAAGAACGAAAAGCTCATCTATAAGGAAGAAGAAATACCCAACTTATCCTATAAAAGTTTAATGGACATCAAGGCGCGAAAACTGCGTCAATTTGTGCAATTGACAGCATTTCTGGATGAATATATGAGCTATCAATCGGTATTGGAATCCTACGAACAATCATTACAAAAAAGATTGGCTTCTGAAACTGCAATTGATGGGATGGGAGACATACAATCAAAAGTCAAGTATCTTCGAGGTTTTATTCCAAAAGACGAGGTTACAGGATTTAAAAAATTTGCAGAACAAGAAGCCTTAGGTTATGTCATTAACGAACCTACCAATATGGATGAGGTGCCAGTATATATCAAAAATCCAAAATGGATTAGTATAATCAATCCAATGATGAAGTTTATCGATATAGTTCCTGGCTATAAAGAAATAGATGTATCTATTTATTTTCTAATTGCATTTGCTTTGTTTTTTGCCATGCTTGTAGGTGATGCAGGCTATGGTGTTATATTCTTAGTGTTAGCCATTATTTTTAGGAGGAAAATGGTACCACAACTTCGTACATTGATTTATGTATTAAGCGGTTCTACAATCATTTGGGGAGTTTTGAGTGGCACTTATTTTGGCGCTGAGCAAATTGCACAATTACCATTCCTAAAGGAACTAGTAGTGCCAAATATTTCAAGTTTTGGTGTAGACAACGTCAATTTTATGATGCATTTGTCCTTCTTAATAGGTGCTATACATTTAACGGTAGCCCATGGTATACGCGTGTTTCAATTTATTAATTCCATTAAAGCACTTAGTGAAGTTGGGTGGATTTCATTGGTTTGGGGACTTTATTTTATTACGGAACAATTGGTACTGGGTAAACCTGCGCCAAGTTGGTATATTTGGTTGTTTATAGTAGGAGCAGGGTTGGTTATTTTGTTTTCTAAAGAAAGTAACAGCTTCTTAAAAAGCATGGGTGCATCAATTGCCAATTTACCTCTGAGTTTAATAAGTGGCTTTTCTGATATTGTATCTTATGTAAGACTTTTTGCCGTGGGTATGGCTACAGCAGCTGTGGCCGCAAGTTTTAACAATATGGCTTTACCTGATGGCATTTCAGGAATAGGAATACTTGATTTTATAATGGCTGTCATTGCACTATTATTAGGACATACATTGAATATAGCATTGGCATTAATGGCTGTTATGGTACATGGTATTAGATTGAATATGCTTGAATTTGCAGGTCATTTAGGTGTGCAGTTTTCAGGCGAGGCCTATGTGCCATTTAGACTAGATGTATCAGAGTCAACTCAAGAGACGAATTAAAGAATATAAAAAGAATAACACTATTTTAAAACCAGATAATTATGGGAATTTTTTCACTTATACAAACAACAGTTGAAGGCTTAGGAGACATGGGAATGTCTCTTAGTATTGCCGCAATCGGTTCGGCTATTGGTACGGGTATAGCAGGAATGGCAGCCATTGGTGCTTGGAAAAAAATGATAACAAATGGTCAAAAAGCTGCTACTGCATTATTAATTTTTGTTGGCGCACCCTTGTCCCAAGTTATTTACGGTATGATACTTAAAAATCAAATCGCTGACGCTAATTTGAATCCTGATTCCTATTTGTGGCAGATTATTATTGGCTTGTTTGCCGGAGCAGCTATGGCAGGTTCTGCGATTTTTCAAGGTAAAGCAGGTGCAAGAGCCTGTGATGCTATTGCATCTGGAGCTAATGATACAGCCAAGTATATTATGATAATCGGTGTTGTTGAAACTGTAGCACTTTTTGTTATGATTTTTACCATGACTGGATTACCGAGTTAAGGTTCCGTCTTATTCCGACCTTACAAGAACAAAGTTCCTTAGATGGTTTGGATTAGTTGCCAATTTACCTTTTGAGTCAAGACCAACTAAACAAAGTAAAGCAAAACTGAAGACTAAAAATTATGAGTAATCAGTCACTAAAGTATGGTTCGTTAGGCATAGTATTAGTAAAATTCTCTCTGCTCTACGTGTTACTTTTGTTTCTTGCGTCTCTTGCAGGTCATGGTATTTACGACTTTATTTCTGGTAACGCCTTTGATTATCATAGCATTGCGACCTCACTTTTGTTTGCTATAGTAGTTTCTTCTATTACAGCATTTATATATAGGAATATGATTAAGGATATATTTAGTTTTTTAACTACTGAGCATATCGAAATTCCTCATAACCGAAATATTTCAAAAGTGGTAATGGCAAGCAAATCATTTCAAATAGATAATCTAATAGCGACACTTCAAGATATGGGGATGCTGATTACCTATTTAAATCGCGATAAAAATATTATTAAAATGAGGCAAAGGCTTATTTTTCTTAATGGTTGTGGAGCACTGTTATATTATAATAAAAACACCGAGGAACTAACGCTAATAAGCTTTTCCCTCTTTGAAAATACTCTCAATGATTATTCTAAAAAAGTAAAACAGTTTAGTCAGAAACTGAATAATAAACTTAGTCTACAAAGTTGAGCTCAAGCACTGGTTATCTTTTTCTTAGCCAAACAATTTTGTTCGCATCCAGTTGGCGTTCATCTCAGCAATATTTTTAATCGAGATTCCTTCTGGACATTCTACTTCGCATGCTCCTGTATTGGTGCAATTTCCAAAACCTTCTATGTCCATTTGATAGGTCATCTGTTTTAGGCGATTAGAGGATTCTGCCTTGCCTTGTGGTAAACTATTTAAATGATTTATCTTCGCAGAAGTAAATAGCATGGCCGATGAATTTTTACATGAAGCAACACAAGCGCCACAGCCTATGCATGCCGCTGCGTCCATTGCTTTATCAGCAATTTCTTTTGGTATTGGAATAGCGTTAGCTTCAGGTGCTGTACCTGTTTTAGAACTTATATAGGCACCTGCTTCAATAATCCGGTCAAATGCCGAACGGTCGACAACCAAATCTTTTATTATTGGAAACGCTTTTGCGCGCCATGGTTCTACTGTAATTGTCTCGCCGTCCTCGAAGCTGCGCATATGTAATTGGCAAGTGGTCATATTTGGATGGGGTCCATGTGCACGTCCATTAATAAAAACGCCACATTGACCGCAGATACCTTCACGGCAATCATATTCATAGGCTATTACTTTTTCATCCTTTAAAACAAGTTGTTCATTAAGATGATCTAAGGCCTCCAAAAAAGACATATCTTCAGTTAATCCTTCGACGTCATAAGATTTAAATCCACCTTTAACATTTGGATTGTCCTGTCTCCATATTTTGAATGTTACTTTCATCAAAAATCTTATTTATAACTACGTACCGTAGGCTTCACAAATTCAAATTTCAATTGTTCCTTGTGTAGATTGAATTTGCCATTATCATATTCCCATGCCGAGACAAATGAGAATTCATCATCAACCCTTAATGCTTCGCCTTCGTCAGTTTGATATTCTTCCCTAAAATGTGCACCACAAGATTCTTCGCGTTGTAATGCATCCGTGCACATTAAAAGGCCTAATTCAATAAAATCTGCTAATCTATACGCTTTTTCTAATTCGGTATTCATCTCATATTGATCGCCAGTCACTTTAACGTCCCTCCAAAACTCCTCTTTTAGGGCTTCAATATTAGAAATAGCTTTCTTAAGACCTTCTTTTGTCCTGCTCATAGCACATTCGTGCCACATAATTTTACCAAGTTCGCGATGAAAATGATCTACTGTCTTGGTTCCATTTATTGAAAGAATTTTATCAATATGTGCTTGTGCTTCTTTTTCGGTTTTCTCAAACTCAGGATGGTCAATTGTAGGATGGTCTGCTTTGATCTCATTGGCCAAATAATTATTTATTGTATTTGGTAGAATAAAATACCCATCAACACTGGCTTGTAATAAGGAATTAGCACCTAACCTATTTGCGCCATGATCTGAAAAATTACATTCACCAACAGCATATAGGCCAGGTATGGTGGTCATTAATTCATAGTCTACCCAAAGGCCACCCATAGAGAAATGAGCTGCTGGAGAAATTAACATTGGAGTGGTGTAGGCATCAATCCCAGTTATTTTCTTGTACATATTAAACAGGTTACCATAGCGATCTTGGATGGTTGTTAAACCGAACTTTTCAATAGCATGTTTAAAGTCTAAATAAACTGCATTTTTGAGTCGGCCTACACCATAACCTGCATCGATGCGCTCTTTTGCGGCTCTTGAGGCAATATCTCTTGGTGCAAGGTTTCCAAAGCTTGGATAACGTCGTTCAAGATAATAATCGCGTTCATCTTCAGGAATTTCATTGGCTTTTCGTTTATCATCTTTTTGTTTTGGGACCCAAATGCGTCCATCATTACGCAAAGACTCTGACATTAATGTAAGTTTAGATTGCGCTTCACTTGATTGTGGTAAGGCTGTTGGGTGAATCTGCGTAAAACTTGGCGCCGCGAAAAAAGCACCTTTTTTGTGGGCCTTCCAAATGGCACTGCCATTGCATCCTATGGCCAAAGTAGACAATCTAAACACCCTAGAATAACCACCAGTCGCTAAAACCACAGCATCTGCTGCATAACGTTCTAATTGTCCTGATACTAAGTTTCTAACTATTATGCCTTTTGCTTTTCCATCAATTACTACCAGATCTAACATTTCACTTCTTGGAAACATTTGAACCTTTTTGGCCTTTATCATTTTATACAATTGCGAATAGGCTGCCAATAAAAGTTGTTGACCTGTTTGTCCACGAGCATAGAACGTACGTTGCACTTGTACACCACCAAAACTACGGTTAACCAATGTTCCCCCATATTCTCTGGCAAATGGAACACCTTGTTGAACGAAATGATCAATTAGTGGAGCAGATAATTCTGCTAGACGATATGTGTTGGCTTCTCTTGATCTAAAATCGCCACCTTTAAGTGTATCATAAAACATGCGATACACACTGTCTCCATCATGCTGATAATTCTTTGCTGCGTTAATACCTCCTTGTGCAGCTACCGAATGTGCACGCCTTGCGGAATCTTGATAGCAAAAGCATTTTATATCATAGCCTAATTCTGCCAAAGTAGATGCAGCGCCTGCACCACTTAAACCAGAACCTACTACTATTACACTAAGTTTTTTTTTATTGGCAGGATTAATGAGTTGGGATTTCAACTGATAGTTGCTCCATTTTTTCTCAAGATCACCTTCAGGAATTTTTGGATTTAGTCGCATAGTTTACCTATTAAAAGTAAGTAAATCTATACAGATTTCAAAACAAAATCATGCTGTAATATTGAAAACTATATAAGCTATTATTTCAGGTTCTCAATCCACTTTCTTGCATTGACAAATGCTTCTAGCCAAGGCGAAACCTCGTCTTTTCTTCCTGATGGATAATTTGCCCAATTCCACTGGAATGTTGACCGTTCTATATGTGGCATGGTTACCAAATGACGACCCGTTTTATCACAAAGCATAGCTGTGTTATAGTCTGACCCATTTGGATTGGCAGGATAACCTTCATAACCATATTTAGCCACAATGTTATACTGATCTTCAGCATAAGGTAAATCAAACTTTCCTTCGCCATGTGATATCCAAACTCCTAAGGTAGAACCACTCAAGGATGATAGCATAACAGAGTTGTTGTCTTCGATCTTTACGGATGTAAAACTACTTTCGTGCTTGTGAGAATCGTTATGCACCATTTTACCATGATACTCATGTTCAGGGTAAATTTCTTCGAGCTCCATAAATAATTGACAACCATTACAAATACCTACCGATAGAGTATCTTCTCGTTCAAAGAACTTTTGGATCACCTCATTTGCTTTTGCGTTGTATTTAATGGCACCTGCCCAACCTTTTGCAGAGCCTAAAACATCACTATTACTAAAACCACCAACCGCACCAAGGAACTGAATATCATTTAGATTTTCCCTTCCTGAAATTAAATCGGTCATATGGACATCCTTAACATCAAATCCTGCTAAATACATAGCGTTTGCCATTTCACGCTCTGAGTTACTTCCTTTTTCCCTTAAGATGGCTGCCTTTGGTCTCGTTTTACCAACAGAAGGTATTTTACCATTAAAATGATCAGGGAATTTATAGGCAAGCGGTTGATTCCTGTAATTATTGAAACGGTCTTTTGCCAATTTGTTTGCCGTTTGCTTTTCATCTAGCAAATAAGATGTCTTATACCACACATCTCTTAAGCGTGAAACAGTCATCGTGTAAACTTCGTTGCCATTAATTACACCCAAAACATCACTTTCTTTAACCTCTCCAATCTTATGGAAGTCTATGCCTGCATCTGAAAGATCTTTTTCTATGGAATCATTTGATGATTGGATTACGACACTTGCATTTTCAGCAAAAAGTACCTTAAAGCCATCTTTCTCGCCTAAATCCGTTAAATCGATTTCAGCACCTAGATTATTTTCGGCAAAGCACATTTCTAAAAGCGTTGTAATCAATCCACCAGAGGCGACATCATGACCTGCAACAATTTTATCTTGTTTTATCAAAGATTGTAGGGTATTAAATACAGTCTTGACATAACCAGCATCTAACACGCTAGGTGTATTATTTCCAATTTTATTGTTAATCTGAGCAAAAGAACTTCCGCCAAGTTTATAGGAATCTTGGGATATGTTGATGTAATAGATACTACCTTTATTTTTTTGTAAGACAGGTTCTACCACTCGTGTAATATCGTTGCAATTACCAGCCGCAGAAATGATAACAGTTCCTGGAGCAACAACATCACCTTCAGGATACTTTTGTTTCATTGAAAGTGAATCTTTCCCTGTAGGAACATTAATGCCTAATTCAATTGCAAAATCAGAAACTGCTTTTACAGCTTCGTATAATCTGGCATCCTCACCTTCATTTCTGCATGGCCACATCCAATTTGCAGATAATGACACACTCTTTAATCCATCTTTAAGTGGTGCCCAAATAATATTTGTCAAGGCTTCAGTAATTGAGTTTCTACTGCCCGCAACTGGATTTATCAAACCAGAGATAGGAGAGTGGCCAATAGAAGTTGCAATACCTTCCTTTCCTTTAAAGTCTAGAGCCATTACTCCAACATTATTTAGAGGTAGTTGCAAGGCACCAGTACATTGTTGTTTTGCAACTTTACCACCAACACAACGGTCTACTTTGTTGGTTAGCCAATCTTTACAGGCAACAGCTTCAAGTTGTAAAACTTGGTCCAAATAGTCGTAGAAATTATCTGTATTATATGAGATACCTGAAAAGGTTTTATCAAGCTTTGAATCGGTCATAATGGTCTTTGGAGAACTACCAAACATATCTTCTAAGGCCAAATCCATAGGTTTTTCGCCAGTTGTTTCGGACTTAAAAGTAAATCGATCATCTCCAGTAACATCACCAACATCATAAATAGGTGAGCGCTCGCGATCTGCAATTTTGTGCAAGAGTTCTAAGTGATCCTTAGATATAACGAGTCCCATTCGTTCTTGGGATTCATTACCAATAATTTCTTTAGCGGAAAGTGTTGGATCTCCTATTGGTAGTTTGTCTAAGTTTATTTGACCACCAGTATCCTCTACAAGTTCAGAGAGACAATTAAGATGTCCACCAGCACCATGGTCATGAATAGAGACTATAAAATTTTCGTCACTTTCAACCATGCCTCTTACGGCATTGGCAGCGCGTTTTTGCATTTCTGGGTTAGAACGTTGCACGGCATTTAGTTCGATTCCACTATCAAACTCACCTGTGTCAGCAGAAGATACTGCTGCACCTCCCATACCAATGCGGTAGTTGTCGCCTCCAAGTATAACTATTTTATCACCTTGTTTAGGTGTATCCTTTAATGCTTGATTTTTTTTACCATATCCAATACCACCAGCAAGCATTATCACCTTGTCAAAGCCTAGTCTATCATTTTGTTCTTGGTGTTCAAACGTTAAGACGGAACCGCAGATGAGTGGTTGGCCAAATTTGTTTCCAAAATCAGAAGCACCATTACTTGCCTTTATCAGAATGTCCATTGGTGTTTGATATAACCATTTACGTTCAGGAAAGGCTTTCTCCCATGGACGCTCTTCTTCCAAGCGCGAATAAGAAGTCATGTAAACAGCTGTTCCTGCTAACGGTATTGAACCTTTTCCACCGGCAAGTCTATCTCTAATTTCTCCACCAGAACCTGTTGCAGCTCCATTAAATGGTTCTACAGTAGTTGGGAAGTTATGTGTCTCTGCCTTTAAGGATATAACAGATTTAAAATCTTCCGTTGTATAGTAATCCGGAATATCGGCACGCTTTGGCGCAAACTGTTTAACTACAGGACCATCAATAAAAGCGACATTATCTTTGTAAGCTGAAACAATTGAATTTGGATTTGCTTCAGAAGTCTTCTTAATTAATTTGAACAATGATGTAGGCATTTCTTCGCCATCAATAACGAAGGTGCCATTAAAAATTTTATGTCTACAATGTTCAGAATTGACCTGTGAAAAACCAAATACTTCAGAGTCGGTCAAAGGACGACCAATTTTTTTGGAAACACCTTCCAGATATGTTACTTCTTCTTTGCTCAGGGCCAAACCTTCTTGTTGATTATAAGCTTCAATATCGACAATATCTTTGATGGCTTCAGGTACAACTTTTATTGTATAAATCTCTTGATCTAGCCCGTTGTACTTTTCAGAAATCATCGGATCAAAACCTTTAAAATCTTTTTCAACCATTGTGAACTCTTCAATTCTTACAATGCCATCAATACCCATATTCTGGGTAATTTCCACGGCATTGGTACTCCATGGGGTGATCATTGCAGCTCTAGGACCAACAAAAAAAGCATCTAACGATGCTTGTTCTATTTTAGGTTGGTTGCCAAACAACCATACTAATTTTGATATTGTTTCTGTTGAAAATTCTCTTGTTGCTTGAACAGCAAAAACTTTACTGTTTTGGTTTCCAAAGAAATGAATCATTTATGTCTCAGGTTTGGTGTGAAAATTAAAAACACAAAGTTAATCTAAATTGTGATATACCTTCAAGAAAAATAAATTCAAATACCTAATTATTCAACAGGTTTTAAACAATAAGTTCGACCAAAGAGATAAAGTTAAAAGTGTTTATTTAAAACACGTTTTACAGAGCTGTAATACGAGGCACCAAACATATTAAGGTGCACAAGTAAATAATACAATTGATAGATTTCTAATCGTTTCTGGTAGTGAGCGGTTATTGGATTTTGAATGTGATAAGCATTATAGAAACTTATATCAAACCCACCAAATAGCTTGCTCATAGCGATATCAATTTCTGCATGCCCAAAATAAACAGAAGGATCAATTAAATAAGGTGTGCCATCGGTGGCAATCAAGAAGTTTCCGTTCCACAAGTCACCATGAAGTAATGTAGGTTTGATGTCTTGACAAATGGTTTCTAAATATGATTTTATTAGCTCACTAGAAGGTATTTCGGAATCTTTTAATAGTCCATTATTAGAAGCTAATTTAAATTGAATTCCTAACCTCTGTGAACCATAAAAATCAATCCAACTATTCGTAAGATTATTTTGTTGCTTGAGCCTTCCAATAAAATTATTATAATCTAATCCAAAACTAGCTGATGAGTGCTTATGTAGATTTGCTAATTGAAGTCCTAGTCTTGAAAAATCAGCTTTGGTAGGTGATTTAGACGTGACATATTCCATGAGGATATATGAAATGTCATTGTGTACTCCCGAATCGTAAACCTTAGGAGTCTTAATGGTTTCGGTATTTTCAATGAGATGAAGCCCTTTGACTTCAGCTTGAAACATTTCATTCGAAATTTTCACAGGACCACACTTTAGAATAAAAGACGTTTTGTTCTCTGTATCTAATTTGTAAACAGAGGATGTGTCACCACCAGAAAGAGGTCGTGAGTCAATTATAGACATATTAAGAAAAGACTCAAGATGTCGTTTTAAGTCTTCCATCAATAAGATTATTAAAGACGCACCAATTTATAGGTTTTACTTTGGCTACCCGAAGTGAATTTGATCAGATAAATACCTTTTTTTAAATCGCTGATATTGATTTGACTATTTAAAACTTTACCTTCTGAAACTTTTTTACCTAAAATTGAAAAAACTTCAAAATTCAAATTAAAGTTTGATCTCACTTTCAGTATGTTCCCGCTTAAAGGATTTGGATAGATTTTTATTGGAGTAGATTCAAATGTCTCAATATTGAGAACTTGTGAATGACTACCAAGACCAGAGCAATCATTTATTGGTAGAATATTCCACTCAGCGCTGTTGTAAGTGGTTGTTGGGAATTCTACAGATTGCTTTCTTTGTAAAGTAACGTTTTCGGCAAAATCGCTACTATCGCCTTCTATACCTATAATGTCTATTAAGACATCATTGTTAAATAAGCCTATTGCATCATTGCCATTAAAAGAGGTTATCGTGTTATTAACATCATCTTGCTGAGGTTGACAAGAACTATCTAGACCACTATTGGCAACTATAAACACATCACCATTTGCAATTATCGTATTTGGGAAGGAATACGTTGTTCCGAAAGGGTTTCCATTTGACCCTAATTTCAATGTATAATCAGACAGATTGACTGAACTACCTGTAAAGTTTGCAATTTCTAGTGCCTTATTTGTCCCAGAACCTTCAACATATTCAGAGAAGAATAAATCGTTAGTTCCGCCAGAAGAATCTAAAGTCGTTGCACAATCTTGATTACTAGAAGCCGATGTATTCATGGCCTCATCCCTTGCAAATACTGTGAAACAGTATTCTGTATTAAGAGCTAATCCTGTTATTGTGGTACTGGTTCCTGCAACGCTTTCTGAAAACGAACCACCAATGTAAATATCATAAGCAGTGACTGCAACATTATCTGTAGAAGCTGTCCAGCTTAGATCAATCGTACTTGTAGTTGGGTTAGCAGCCATTAGATTTGTCGGTGCTGTTGGTGCTTCGGTATCTGGTGAAGGATTCCAAATCATTGATGCGTATTCAGGATGATCCACAAAGGGATTTGCATTGCCTTGGAAATTATAGGCTTCGTTGTTTCTGTCAATTTCTCTCTGATCAACAGGATCTACATTATTATGCCAATCTAAGAGTAAATCGATTGCCCATGTAAAAAATACTTCATCATTTGTGCCATTGAACATATCGAAACTTGTGTAACCATCGACTGTGTCCTCATATCTTACCGCAAAATAGAGTAGCGCTCTAGCAATATCTCCTTTAAACTCATCTATTGGTTCAAACATATCTCCTGAATATCCGCTAACATCGCTATTGCCACGTTTAGAACCATTTAAAGAGGTCCAAAGGTCCGGGTCACTAATATCAACAATACCAAAAGGCAATGACCCTCTAAAGTTATTTACTCTGCCATCTGTTGGAATGACGTGGTGAATGTCACTTTGCATCGGGAATGCACTGTTAAATGATGATTGTGGTACTAAATGCTCCCTATTATAACAATCGCCTTCAGCCGTTTGGTTACCACATTGATTGATGATGTCATGTGTATAGTTGTAAGGGTCTGCACCAATCGGATTTTCGGAGTAAAAATCTAGTATAGTGCCATCATTTTCATAATTGGTTCCACCCGTAACATTAAGGTCGGAATGTGTGTCTTCATACCCATTTGAACCAGTGATTCCATTACCATCGTACAACTGATCATAAGTTCTTGCGATATGACCGTTTGAAACAATATTTTTTAATTCGGTTTTAAGTGCAAAACCACTAAGGCCATTAGCACTATCGTAATAATTTGCTGGAATTTGCGCATATACTAGGCTACAAGTGAATAAAAATAGAATGTAAAGCTGTTTCATATAAATTAATCTGATTAAGATTTGGATTAATTCTTTTCTAATAAAGCCATGTAAAAACCATCATAGCCTGATTGATGTGCAAGAATTCTTTTGTCTTTCACAAATTTAAAATCTTTTCCTGCTTCCGAAGTTAAGAAATTATCAACTTGTTCTTGGTTTTCTGACGGTAAAATAGAACAGGTTGCATAGACCATTTTGCCACCAGGTTTAACCATTTTAGAGTACTTTTCTAATACTTCAGTTTGCACTTTTTTTATGTTATCAATAAACTCTGGCTGTAATTTCCACTTTGCATCAGGATTTCGTCTTAATACGCCAAGTCCAGAACATGGTGCATCTATTAATAACCTGTCTGCTTTACCATACAGTTTTTTAATTGGTTTTGTTGAGTCAAGAACTTTCAATTCTACATTGTGAATGCCATTTCTCCTTGCTCTTACCTTAAGTTTCTTTAATTTACTTTCATAGACATCCATTGCAATGATCTGACCTTTGTTCTCCATTAAGGATGCCAAATGTAGCGTCTTGCCACCAGCACCTGCACAGGCGTCCACAACTTTCATGCCTGGTTTTACATCTAAAAAATCAGCTACTAATTGCGATGACGCATCTTGAACTTCGAACCAACCATCTTTAAATGCTTCGGTTTTAAAAACGTTAGCACGTTCTATTAATTTTAAAGCACTTGGATAATTAGGTAAAAATTCTGTTTCAATACTTTCAGATTGAAGCTTTAATTTTAAATCCTTTTTATTGGTCTTTAAAGTATTTACGCGCAGAATTACTTCTGCTTGCTCATTCTGTTTACAAATTTCCTTAGACCATGTTTTTTCCCCTAATTCTTTAAGACCCAAGTCGTCCATCCAATCTGGAATAGATTCGCTGTACTTTCTAATTTTAGAAAGCTCATCGAATCTTCCTTTAATCTTTCTGGTTGGTGTATCAGAGAAATATTTCCAATCTGGTAATCTAATGCCTTTAAGTGTTGCCCAAACAGCAAACATACGCCACAGATTATCACGATCAAATGGTTCTTTTACATGAGCAATCTCTGCATAAAGTCGCTTATATCTAACAATTTCATAAGTCGTTTCGGCAATAAAACCTCGATCTCTGCTTCCCCAACGTTTATCACGTTTTAGCAATTGTTGTACTACTTTATCGGCATATTCATTTTCATTGAAGATTTTGTGTAATCCATCAATTACTGCAAAGCATAAGTTTCTGTGTAGTCGCATTATAATTAATTAGGCAGGCAAAGGTACATAAATGTTTAATTGCTAAAAGGTTTATCAGGTTAATCATTAGACTTTTCTATTTTTATGAAAAATAACTCTATGAGAACGATACTATTCTGTTTTGTTATGCTTTTTTTCTTTTGTTGTAAAGACGAATATAGTAGGCCTTCTAATGTTGCACTGGTAGAAATTGAATCTATTTACATCGATTCTACTTTAAATATAAGAGCTTTAGAATTTAATGATGAGTATATTTTTTATGGTAGTTCTAGTCATATAGGTAAGCGTGATCTCATTGGGCAATTCAAAATAAATTTAAATAATTTTTCCACAGAAAATGGAAGAGAACATTATAAGAATATTTTAACATATAATGCTAAGCCCCTTCATTTTAGAGCAATTGAAGAAGTTAAAGGTGATTTGTTTGCCTTATCTATTGAGAATCCAGCAAGACTATATAAACTTTATAGAAAAGCGAGAGAACCAAAATTGGTCTACGAAGAAGTTAATGACAACGTTTTTTATGATGCTATGGCGTTTTGGAATGACAAAGAAGGTATTGCCATTGGTGACCCAACCGAAGATTGCATTAGTATTATTATAACTAGGGATGCTGGAGAATCGTGGTCAAAAATAAACTGTATTGATTTGCCAAAAGCTAAGGAGGGTGAAGCGGCTTTTGCAGCTAGCGATACTAATATTGCTATTGTTGGTGACAACACTTGGGTAGCAACTGGAGGTGTGGCAAGTCGAGTGTATTACTCATCGGATAAGGGTGAAAGTTGGGTAGTATTTGAAACTCCTATAATTCAGGGTCAATCTACAACTGGAATGTATTCTATTGATTTTTATGATGAAAAGAATGGCTTTGCTATTGGTGGTGATTATACAAAACCTAATGACACATTGGCAAATAAAATAAGAACAGTAGATGGTGGTAAAACTTGGCAAATAGTAGCCGATGGTATTGGTCCAGGTTATAGAAGTTGCGTACAATATGTGCCTGGTAGAGATGCAAAAGAATTGGTAACAGTTGGTTTTAAAGGAATAGATTTTTCAAATAATTCTGGAGAGTCTTGGACGCACTTGAGTGATGAAGGCTTCTACACCATTAGGTTTTTGAATGATTCTGTTGCTTATGCTGCGGGAAAGGGTAGAATAAGTAAATTAACTTTTAGATAAAAAAAGGAAGCGATTAGGCTCCCTCTAGATTAGTTTCTGTTTGCTCTTTTTTGTCGCATTTGTTTTAAGCGCTCTAAAAGTATTCGGTTGAACTCGTCCTCAGCTGCCCTTAACTTAATAATTTTTTTGGAGGACAAAATAGATTGTAAATCTTTCGCCAATTTTATTTTTGCATTGTGAATCTCATTTTCAGCATCTAGTACTTGTTCTAAAAGTCTACTAGCTTCATTATCTGACATGTTAGGATTACTTCTAATCTTGATCTTGGCATCTCTAAGAGGGCCAGATTTAATTCGTTCACGTTTTTCCTCAAATGCATTATAGATAGGCCAAAATTGTTGTGCTTCTTCTGCAGTAAGACTCAGCTTCTCAGTTATAAAAGCAACCTTTTGTGCTTTTATACGCTCATTCATTCTGCCATCACGTTGTGCATAACTTGAGAGACCTATTAATAATATTAATATTGGGATTAATTGTTTCATAATATTGTAAAGTTCTATTCTATAATTAAGTCTATTTCTGAGTTTTTAAGAAGATAGGATTCTAAATTATCTTCTTCAAAACTTGTTTCCGTTATCACAAAATCATCTTCTAGTAAGTCTGAATCTGCCAGTAATTCTGCAAGTTCATAACTGCTTAGGTCTCTATTTTCCAGGTAGTTTTCTACCATTTCTATTGATAATTCTTCTTCAAATGGTTTGTTGATGAAAATAGCCAGCATCAATATAATTGAAGCTGCCATACTAGCCACATAATACAATTGGCGTCTAGAAAATAGTTGAATTACAGGCGTATCATTTTCTTTTACCTTATTCAATATTTCTGTCTCTGCTTTTTTAAAGTAATCATTAGGTACTTTAAAACCAGAATTATTGATTTTGGATAAAGTATCAGATAGATTCAGTCTATCCATGAGTTTGTCTTCGAATGTATCGAAGTATCCCTCAGGAGTTTTAAACCCTTCATTTTTGATGTTATGTAATTTATCTTTTTTCACTTGTACTGAACTGGTTTCAATATCTATTGGTTTGACTCATAATTGTGACAATGGTTTAATTAGAGGTCAAATAAGTTTCAATCTTTTTTACGGCTATATGATATGATGCTTTTAAAGCACCCTCGCTGGTTTCCAAAATATCTGCCATATCCTTGTATTTAATATCGTCAAAATATTTCATATTAAATACCAGTTGTTGCTTTTGTGGTAATGATGCAATTGCCTTCTGTAATTTAAGCTGAATTTCATCACCTTCAAAATATACATCAGCTGTTAAATTATTTATTGCATTGCTTTTCTGCTCTTCATTGCTAATCTGTAATCGTTTTGCATTTTTATTTAAATGTGTAATCGACTCGTTGGTCGCAATACGATATAACCATGAAAATAATTTACTCTCTCCTTTAAATTTGTCAATGCTTTTATAAACCTTTATAAACGTGTTTTGCAAAACATCATCAGCATCGTCATGGTTTATAACTATTTTTCGTATATGCCAATATAGTCGCTCTTTATAGAGCTGTAATAACTCCCTGAAAGCACCTTCTTTAGACTTGGGGTCTTGTAGACGCAATATGAATTGTGATTCGTCGGTCAATTAATTTCTTTTGCTTTTTGACTCGTTAAAATACTAAAAGTTTAATTAGAATTTTTTCAAAATTACTAGTGGTAAATTAATACATTGATAATGAGGTATATATGATTTTTTATATCGACAAAACGCAAAAAAATACGATAAAAAGCAATTTTTTTTTGGTTTGTAATATTTTTTGTCATATGTTTGACCTGCTTAACCTATTAACTGTTGCCAGTGTCCCCAAATCTGGTAACAAACAGAAGAGGATGTGCCGAAAGGTGCATCCTTTTTGATTTAAATACGTTGACATTTTTTAATCGAAGCTTTGCATATCTACAAGCCTTTTGTACACGCCATTTTTGGTCATTAGTTCTTTGTGAGTGCCTTGCTCTGCAATCTCACCTTTTTGCATAACTACAATCTGATCTGCATTTTGTATGGTAGATAATCTATGAGCTATAACAATTGAAGTTCTATTACGCATCATATTTTCTAATGCCTCTTGGACCAGTCGCTCGCTTTCAGTATCAAGAGCAGAGGTCGCCTCGTCCAAAATCATAATTGGGGGATTCTTTAATACGGCGCGTGCAATACTAAGTCGTTGTTTCTGACCACCAGATAATTTATTCCCAGAGTCACCGATGTTTGTATCAATTCCATTGGGTAAATCCCTTACAAATTCCCAAGCATTAGCAATTTTTAGTGCATCAATAATTTCATCATCGGTCGCATTTTCCTTACCTAATAGTACATTATTCTTTATGCTGTCGTTAAATAGAATTGAATCTTGGGTAACTAAGCCCATAAGTTTACGCAATGAATTTTTGGTCAATTCCTTGATGTTTTCACCATCTATTGTTATGCTTCCTTCGTTAACATCATAGAATCGAGTTACTAAATTGGCAATAGTGCTTTTACCACTACCGGATTGGCCTACTAGCGCAACACTTTTTCCTTTTGGTACGGTTAAAGTAAAGTTCTTAAGAACGAATTCATCATCATACTTAAATGAAACATTATTGAGATTTAGATTTGAATTAAAGTCACTTTTTGATTTAGCGTTTGGTATATCTTCTAATGGAGAGCTTGTGTTTAGAATTTCCAAAACACGATCTGCGGCGGCATTGCCTGCCTTTACCTTATAACTTGCCTTGCTGATAGCCTTTGCTGGTGTAAGAATTTGATACGCCAAGGCCATATACCCAATAAAGGCACCGCCAGACAGTGATCTTTCAACTAAAACCATGCTACCACCATACCAGAGTAAAGCAGCGATAGTGACGATTCCCAAAAATTCACTTGTTGGTGAGGCCAAATTTTGACGGTTCATTAAAGTATTTGAAAAGTTGTAGAATCTGTTTGTAGAATCTTTAAATCTATTATTAAATCGATCCTCCGCATTAAAACCCTTGATAACTTTTAAACCGCTCAATGTTTCTTCTAACGTCGAAAGAAAAACGCCTTGCTCAGTTTGAACACGATCTGATTTCTTTTTAAGGCTTTTTCCAATTCTAGATATGATAAAACCAGAAACAGGAATGAATAAAAACACAAAAATTGTTAGTTCTACGGAGATCGTGAACATCGCGATAATTGCAAATAGAATAGTGAGAGGTTCTTTAACAATCAATTCCAATATGGCCAACAATGAGTTTTTTACCTCGTTAACATCTCCAGAAATTCTTGCAATAATGTCACCTTTCCTTTTTTCAGAATAATAGGATATAGGGAGGCTTGTGACCTTGGAGTAGATTTCATTTCTTAAATCCTTTAAAACACCATTTCTGAGAAATGTGATAAAATAGAGTCCTAAATAGTTAAAGAGATTTTTAAGCAAAAACAAACTTATAATTAATACTATCATATATAGCAAAGAGCGCTGTGCGCCATATTGCTGTGATGTTGTAGTAATAATATAATTAATGAAATTTTCAATATAGTCTTTTAAAGACCTAATACCTTCATAAATGGGTTTTGAGGTAACTTTTTTTCCTTCTCCAAATAACACATTTATCATGGGCATTAGAGATACCATTGCCAATGTGCTAAATAATGCATATAAAATATTGGAGATAATATTTAATATTCCATAGCGCTTATACGGAATAATAAATCTTGATAGTTTTTTTAGATAATCCATTAATTTAAATTCATATCCTTCAGGATAGCATCAATTCTGGATTCCAATAACTGCTCCTTTTTTTCAAAATCGGACACATTGTCTAATTTAGTCTTAACACTTATGTAGAATTTAATCTTAGGCTCTGTACCGCTTGGCCTTAAAGCAATTTTGCTGTTGTCCTCAGTATAGTAAATTAACACATTAGATTTTGGAATATCAATTTTCTCTTCTTTCTTGTTTACCATATCCTTAGCAATAGATAATTGATAATCTTCAATGCGTACAACCCTTGATCCGTTAACTTCCTTTAAGGGGTTTTCACGGGCATCAACCATCATTTGTTTTATTTCTTTAGCACCTTCTATTCCTTTTTTGGTTAAAGAAATAAGACGCTCTTTGTAAAATCCAAATTCAACATACAGTTCGATCAGCTTTTTGTAGAACGAACTTCCTTTTGATTTGGCATCCGCGGCAATTTCACAAGCTAATAGTGTAGATGTTACAGCATCCTTATCTCTAACAAAATCACCTACCATGAAACCGAAACTTTCCTCACCACCGCCTACAAAATCAAGTTCAGGAAAGTCTTTAATCATTTTGGCAATCCATTTAAAACCGGTAAGACCAATTTTCAATTCTGTATTATAACCATCTGCCAAGGCTTGCATCATTGGCGTTGATACAATTGTCGAACCTATAAACTCTCTTCCTTTAAGTTTGCCGGCTTTTTTCCAATTGTTTAAAAGAAACTCGGTCATAACTACCATGGTCTGGTTTCCGTTTAAAAGTTTCATGTTGCCTTCAAGGTCTCTAATTGCAATTCCTAAACGGTCACTATCTGGATCTGTACCTATAACGATATCTGCGTTGGTTTTTTCTGCCAAATCTAAAGCCATTTTAAGTGCCTCAGGTTCCTCAGGGTTTGGAGAATCTACTGTAGGGAAGTCTCCATTTGGTTCTGCTTGTTCTTCAACAATATGAACATTTTTATAGCCAGCACGTTGCAATGTGTCGGGTATTGTTGTAATTGATGTGCCATGGAGTGATGTAAAAACAATTTTAAGATCATCTCTTGATTCTTGCGTAGTAAAACTCCCCTTTTCAATAGAAGCCTTTATAAAAACATCATCAATATCTTTGCCTATATATTGAATTAAATCATTATTGGCCTTAAATTTAACCTGTGAGTAATCTAAACTATTGATTTCATCAATAATTTCAGCGTCTTGAGGAGGTACCAATTGGCCACCATCTTGCCAATAAACTTTGTAACCATTATACTCTGGAGGATTATGTGATGCTGTCAATACAATACCACAATGGCAATGTAAATGCTTTAAAGCAAACGATAATTCTGGAGTTGGCCTTAAATCCTCGAAGAGGTATACTTTTATACCATTGGCAGAAAATACATCTGCTACCACCTTACCAAACGTTTTGCTGTTATGCCTACAGTCGTATGCTATTGCTACTTTTATGGCTTCCTTGGAAAACACTTTTTTCAAGTAATTACTTAGGCCCTGGGTATTTTTCCCAAGTGTGTATTTGTTTATTCTGTTGGTGCCTAAACCCATAATACCTCGCATGCCACCCGTACCAAATTCCAAATCTTTGTAAAAACTTTCCTCTAATTCCTTCGGATTTGAAGCGATGAGTTCTTTAATTTGACTTTGTGTGTCCTTATCAAAACTTGGGGTCAACCATGTATTTACACGTTTTAATATTTCTGGTTTGATGTATATCATTTGGAAAAAATTTATAATATAAAATTAATCAAATATGCTTTCACTGTATTACATTAATACATTCGATTATTAGTCTGTTGTATTTATTTCTTCGTTTATATAATAACGTTGCTGTTGCCTTTTGGTTCGAAGTATTAGTTCGCCAATGAAACCAGCAATAAAAAATTGGACACCAATTATCATTGTTGCTAATGCAATAAAAAACTGTGGTCTATCAGTAATTAATCGACCTGTTGGGTTTATGAAAAGTTTGTCAATGCCGAGATATGCGGCAAATCCAAAACCAATTATAAACATTAAGACGCCTAGTGCACCAAATAGATGCATGGGTCTTCTTCCAAATCTAGAAATAAACCAAACGGTCATTAGGTCTAGAAATCCATTGATAAATCTACTCATACCAAATTTTGTATGTCCATATTTTCGAGGTTGGTGCTGCACCACCTTTTCGCCAATTTTAGAAAACCCTGCACTTTTTGCTAAAACAGGGATATACCGGTGCATCTCACCATATACATCGATGGTTTTTATAACAATTTTATTATAGGCTTTCAGACCACAGTTAAAATCATTCAATTTTACTCCTGAGGTACGCCTAGCCGCCCAGTTAAAAAGTTTAGAGGGTATATTCTTTGAGATGACAGAATCATATCGTTTTTTCTTCCATCCTGAGACCAAATCGAAATCACCAGAATTTATTAGATTATACAACTCTGGAATTTCCTCTGGGCTATCTTGAAGATCTGCATCCATAGTAATAATTACATCGCCATCAGCCTTTGCGAAACCGGCATTAAGGGCTTGTGACTTACCGAAGTTTCTAAGAAAACGAATACCTCTTACATTGGTATTGATTGATGCTAGTTTTTTTATAGTATCCCAAGACTTATCTGTACTTCCGTCATCGATAAAAAGAATTTCATAAGAAAACGAATTGGATTGCATCACTGATACAATCCAATCGTGTAATTCTTTTAAAGATTCTTCTTCGTTTAGTAGTGGTATAACTACTGATATGTCCATGGGCTATAAGTCTTCTTTGTAGACTTCAAAAATAAAGAAATAATTTAAGGATATTACTTGTCATTTTTGAGTATCGCACCAATAATAAGGGATATAATAAATCCGAAAAATAGACTAGAAACAAGAAACATAGTAGACAAAAAGAACGTTGAGGTAAACATATTTACCATCTTTGTGCCCATTTCTAGCTGTTCGCCTTCCATGTTTGGATTTTGTGACAGCATATCATCCATTGCTTTTTCGCGGATACCTTCCATAAATTCTGGTGCAATAACACCGTAATGCAGTGCAGCATAGAGCGCAGCTACGATACCACCAATGGCTGCCATACCCATACCAACTTTCAATGCGTCTTTTAAACTTAGAACATTAGCATTTTGCTTTTTAAAAAGGTTAATACCGTAATAATAAATATAGATGGTAAGTATTATGCTAATGCCACTGAGTATCCAGTTGCGTTCTTCGTTTAAAACATATAAAATAACTAGCCCTGCTATAGATAATAAGGCGAGATATAACCCATAAGTATAGGCTATTGGCTTAATTGATGGTTTTTGATGTTCCATGATTAAAAAGTGATTTTTTAGTTAATTGACTTGTTAGTACTTAAAGATAAGAATTTGTTACATCATTTTCTCTAAATAAAAAAGAATAAAAAGATTGTAGATTTAATAAAATTAATTAAATTTGCACCTCGAAAAATTCGAAATACAGATTAAATAAGTTTAGAGATGAAAACAGGAATACATCCAGAGAATTATAGACTCGTAGCCTTTAAAGACATGTCTAATGACGATGTGTTTTTAACTAAGTCTACGGCTGATACAAATGAAACGATTGAAGTTGACGGTGTTGAATACCCCTTAGTGAAATTGGAAATCTCTAGAACATCTCATCCTTATTACACAGGAAAATCCAAACTTGTTGATACGGCAGGTCGTATTGATAAATTTAAAAGCAAATACGCGAAGTTTAAGAAGTAATTCTAACGAATTGATATTTAAGAGCCTTTCTTCATTAAGAAAGGCTTTTTTGTTTTGAGCAATTACCCTACTTTTGATAGGTAACTAAAGCTATAATCTGTTTATGAATTATATCCTATTTGATGGTCCTTATCGCAATAACTTGCTTCCATTTACATTTACACGTCCAGTTGCCGATATAAGAGTAGGTATATTAACCATTAGACAAAAGTGGGAATCTTACCTGGAGTATACTACTACAACAGTAACTGAAGATTACCTTTCTGATAAATACCCAATGGTTGAAATGGACGAGAATATCATGATTAATGCTTCATTTTTACCAAATAGAGAAATAGCTGAAATTGTTAAAGGGTTAAGTCACAATCAGGCGTTGTTTAAAGGTGAAGATGTTATTGCCTTTTTTGCAAAGGAAGGTGAAGAAGTAGAGGATTTTTCTTCATTTGAAGCAATCGATTATGACGACGATATTATTAAGATTGAACATACTTGGGATATATTCGCAAAAAACGGTGATGCTATCATTGAAGATTTTAATCTCATAACTAACGGTCGTCAATCAGAAGCAATACCGACTTCAGTTAATACTATAAATCCCGAACAGATTTTTATTGAGAAAGGCGTTAAAATGGAATTTGTAACGTTAAATGCTAGTTCTGGACCCATTTACATTGGCAAGAATGCTGAGGTTATGGAAAACTCAGTGATAAGAGGGCCTTTTGCGCTTTGCGAAGGTGCTACTGTAAAACTAGCTTCTAAGATATATGGTCCAACAACCGTTGGTCCTTTTAGTAAAGTTGGAGGTGAGGTGAATAACTCGGTGATTTTTGGTTATTCAAATAAGGGTCATGATGGCTTTTTAGGAAATTCTGTACTGGGTGAATGGTGCAATCTTGGTGCTGATACCAATAATTCTAATCTAAAAAATAATTACGCAGAAGTACGCTTGTGGGATTATAAAACCGAAGGATTTGCTAAAACAGGACTTCAGTTTTGTGGTTTAATGATGGGAGATCATAGTAAATGCGGCATCAATACCATGTTCAATACTGGTACGGTTGTTGGTGTAAGTGCTAATATATTTGGGAGTGGATTTCCGCGTAATTTCGTTCCAAGTTTTTCATGGGGAGGAAGTAAAGGCTTCGTTACTTATAAAACCAACAAGGCATTTGAAGTTGCCGAAGTGGTTATGGGCAGACGAAATGAGGAATTTACGAACAAGGATAAAGCTATTTTAGAACATGTTTTTGAAGAAACTAAACAATACCGTAGAGAATAAAACCATGAAAAAGCACCAAATCTCAATCCTACTTGCATTCATCAGTACATTTGCTTTTACGCAGAGTAAAGATGTTGAGGTAAGACAATTAGAACTAAATACAGAACTAGACCATTTTGCAGCGCGTGTTGTGGGTGATAAAATATTTTACAGCCATAATCTTACTACAAAAAGGGGCAGGCCAATTAAGGATAAGTATTCTGGATTTGTTTATGGGATATATGAAGGTGAGATAAATTCTGATGGTGAAATTGTTAATGGAAAACCAATAGTAAAAACAGAATTGGGACAATTTAACATGTCTGCAGCTACCTACTCAAAGGATGGTAGATTTATGTACTTTACTTCAAATCATACAGGAAAGGGTGCTAATAAGCTAAAAGGCATTGAGACTTATAATCTCTTAATACAGAGAGCGGAGTATGTTGAGGGAAAAGGCTGGACAAACTTTGAAACCTTGCCATTTTGCAAACCCAACAACAACTTTGCACATCCCGCTTTAAGTCCAGATGGTAATACACTTTATTTCATTTCAGATATCAGGGGAACAAAGGGGAAATCAGATTTATATAAAGTATCCGTCACAAATCATAAGACATATGGTGAAGTAACCAAACTGAGTGAAACCATCAATAGTTCAAGAACAGAAATATTTCCATTTGTTAGTGCAGATAACGTATTGTATTTCACATCAAATCGTAGGTATGGTAAAGGAGGACTAGATATTTATCGTTACGACTTAAATTTAAGTGATCCAGAGCAACTACCAGTTTCGCTTGAAACACCAATAAATAGTCCTGGTGATGACTTCTCGTTCTTTTTAAATGATGATTTAACATCAGGTTATTTGTCTTCAAGACGATTGAAAGGCGCTGGTGGCGACGATTTATACTACTTTACTAAATTTTAGTCTTCCTTACTGCTTTTAGCTCTAATAGATTGGTAGCATTAATTCCAAGACCATTAACGGTCTTGCGTGTAAATCTTACTACTTCGTCATAAAATAAAGGAACAATAGGGGCAGAAACCATAACCAATGAGTCCATTTTTGTATATAAGTCTGCCCGCCTTTGAGGATTGGTTTCTAAATACGATGCTTCAAAATAATTATCAAATACTTTGTCCGCAAAATGTGTATAATTTGGTCCATTTGGAGCGAAATTATTACTGTAATAAAGCGAAAGGTAATTTTCGGCATCCGGATAATCAGCAATCCAACTTGCTCTAAAAAAGTCAAGCTGTCCGTTAGCTTTAGCATCTTTTAAACTCGATGCAGGTATAACATCAACGTTGACTGTTATTCCAATTTTTTCAATCTCACGTTGAATAAATTCACATAAGCTCAAATAGTTACTCGTAGTGGTTAGTGTTATTTCTGGATTCTGAATTCCAGTTTCAGTCTTAAAAGTTTCTACAAGCTGTTTTGCCTTTTCTGGATTATAGGTATAGCCGATTGTTGAATTGTATCCTGGCAATCCATTGGGTATAAAGCCTCCATAGGCTGGCGTGCCGATGCCGTTTCTTAGATAGGTAATCATCTTGGCCCTGTCAAAACCTAAGTTAATAGCTTGTCTAATGGTTTTACTTTTTAAAGATTCAACATCAGTCTCCATAAAAAATGCGAGGTATTCTGTGTTTAAATATGGACCTCTTATCATGTTTACATCATCTTTATATAAGGCTTTTAATTTGCCGTCATAGGTCAAAATTTCGTCCTTGTAAGAAGCATCCAATCCCGAAACAAAGTCGATGTTATTTTGGGCAAACTGTAAAAACTCACTTTGCTTATCAGGTAAAAAGGTGATGGAAACTGCCTCCAAATAAGGTAGTTTTTCACCGTTCTCATCAAGTTCAAAATAGTTGTTGTTTTTTCTAAAAACTAGTTTAATGTTCTCTTCCCATCGTTTAAATCTAAAGGGACCAGTTCCTATTGGATTAGACCGGAAATCTGTTCCGAAGTACTCGACAATTTCCTTTGGAACAACGGAGCAGTATTTCATTGTAAGAAGTCCCAAAAAGGCAGGAAAAGGTTGTTTTAATTTTACTTGAAACGTTGAATCATTAATTACCTCAAAACGTTCCACTTTATTCATAACCCAGCTTCCAGGAGAGGCTAAGGAGGGATCTTTTAGTCTGTTTAAGCTGTATTTAAAGTCATAAGCTGAAACTTGTCGTGTTGAATCTTTTCCAAACAATGAATGTTTATGAAAATAGACATCTTTTCTCAAGCTAAACGTATATGTTCTAGCGCTGTCAGTAATCGTCCAATTCTTTGCAATACAAGGAATAACATTGAGATTATTATCCATCTGCACCAATCCGTTAAATAGTTGGTGTGTAGCCCAGATATCTGCTAAGTCTTTTGAAAATGCAGGGTCAAGAGAACCTATGTTTTTATGCTCATTGTATCTAAAAACAAGATGGTTTTTACTTTTTTTGGATTTAGGTCCACAAGAAATTGAAATAAAGCTAAAAGCAACTAAAATCAAGAATTTTAATATTAAACCGCTCTGTTTTAACATGTAAGTATTAAATCGTAAATTTGCCAACTCTAAAATTAAAGCCGAGTAAATATATACGAATAAAGGTCTGTAAACAAGTTTGGAAGTCTAAAACATGGAAACAAAAAAAGTTGCTTTTTACACACTTGGTTGTAAGCTTAACTATTCTGAAACCTCAACAATTGCTAGAGGTTTTAAGGAGAAGGGCTTTCAGCGTGTTGATTTTAAAGACAAAGCTGATATCTATGTTATAAATACATGTTCGGTTACAGAAAACGCAGACAAACGATTTAAAACTATTGTTAAGCAAGCTCAAAAAGTTAATCCTGATGCATTCGTCGCTGCCATTGGTTGCTATGCACAATTAAAACCAGAGGAATTGGCAGATGTAAACGGTGTAGATTTAGTTCTTGGGGCAACTGAAAAGTTCAAAATCACCGATTATATTAATGATCTTTCTAAAAATGATTTTGGCGAAATTCATTCCTGTGAAATTGAAGAGGCAGATTTCTATGTCGGCAGCTATTCTATTGGTGATAGAACTCGGGCATTCCTGAAGGTTCAGGATGGTTGTGATTATAAATGCACCTATTGCACAATTCCCTTAGCTAGAGGTATCTCTCGAAGTGATTCTATGGACAACGTTTTAAATAATGCAAGGGAAATATCTGAACAAGGTATTAAGGAAATTGTATTGACTGGTGTAAATATCGGTGATTATGGTAAAGGTGAATTCGGTAACAAAAAACACGAGCATACTTTTTTAGATCTCATTACAGAGTTGGATAGAGTAAAAGGGATAGAGCGTTTGCGTATCTCATCAATTGAACCAAATTTACTTAAAAACGAAGCTATTGAACTCGTTTCAAGGTCAAGAGCATTTGTGCCTCATTTTCATATACCCTTACAGAGCGGAAGCAATGAAATCCTTAAGAAGATGAAACGGCGTTACATGCGTGAACTTTATGTAGACAGAGTCAAAAAAATTAAAGAGGTAATGCCGCACGCTTGTATAGGCGTTGATGTTATTGTTGGTTTTCCAGGAGAAACAGACGAGATATTTTTAGAAACCTATAACTTCTTAAATGAATTGGATATCTCTTATCTGCATGTTTTTACGTATTCTGAGAGAGATAATACGGAGGCATCTTATATGGAAGGCGTTGTATCTAAAAATATAAGGGCGAAACGCAGCAAAATGTTGAGAGGTTTATCAGTAAAGAAACGACGTGCTTTCTACGAAAAACAGCTAAATACAGAACGTGTGGTATTGTTTGAAGGCGAAAATAAAGAAGGCTATATTCATGGTTTCACAGAAAACTATGTAAAAGTTAAAGCGCCTTGGAATCCTGAATTGGTCAATACATTGCACAGAGTAGAGCTTTCTGAAATTGACGATGACGGTCTAGTACGTTTTAATTTCACACAAGCTCTAGTCCATGAATAAAAAAACCCATAACTATAAAGTTATGGGCCTCTCAATCTATCTCTTTTTCAAATTATATTCGAATGCCAACTGGCAGCATACGTTTATATTTTCTATTACTTCTCACAAATTTCGCAATTTCAGGACTTGTGGGTACAACACTGATATTTCGTTCTTTAATGTTATCAAATACCATTGCCAAAAATTCTTTTTCAAACTCATCAGACTTCATCGGGTCTGGAATAATCATTTTTGTAAGGAAAATTTTGCGTTCTTGAAGAGAATATTCAATAACAGCCATGTCGTTTTCAACCTTTAATTCAAATTGACGTAGAAAATCATTGTCAATCAATTCGGCAGTTTCAGTCATAATTTCATTATTTAAGATTAGCGGTTGGCGTGTAGATACTATATTTTATATAGTTTTGCAATGCAAAGGTATAAATAATTAGGGAATTCTCCTAGGTCCCAAGTGTTAAATGCTTGTAATCTCGGTATTTATAAAGGATTCCGCCAAGACTTAAGCCCTTACATAAACATTAAAAATGGTATCAGAACTTACTCATGTTTATTTCATGCCTGGTATGGCAGCAAGCCCTACAATTTTTGAATACATTTCTCTTCCAGAAGATAGATATAAAATCCATTGGCTAGAATGGCAAATTCCGAATAGAGATGAGACGTTACAAAACTATGCTAAGCGTATGTGTAGTTTTATAAAGTACGACAATGCCGTGCTTCTAGGTGTGTCTTTTGGAGGTATTTTGGTCCAAGAGATGAGCAAATACCTAAACCTAAAAAAGTTATTCGTTGTATCCAGTGTAAAATCACGCCATGAATTGCCAAAGAAATTTAAACTTCTAAAAGTTACTAAAGCCTATAAAATATTGCCAACCCAGCTAGCAGGAAAAATTGATATTTTGGCCAAATATGCTTTTGGAGAGACAATAAAAAAAAGAGTAGACTTATATAAAAAGTACCTTTCTGTTAATGATAAAGCATATTTAGATTGGTCTATTAAGCAAGTTGTATGCTGGGACCAGGATAAACCACATCCAGAAGCGATCTACATCCATGGAGATAAAGATGCTGTTTTTCCACACTCCTGTGAAGGCGATTGTATTGTAATTAAAGGAGGTACACATGTCATGATTATAAATAAGTATAAATGGTTTAATGAAAATCTACCTAAACTTATAGAGTCTTGAATTTGAAAGAATTAAATAGATTACTTACATTTAAAAAAAATTGAAGCCATGCAAATCTTAAAAAATATTTTAGCCGGAATTGGTTTAGTATGTATATCAGGATTATTCATATTTGCAGTTCAGAAAGCACCTTCTGACGAAACCATTGGTAAAGAACAACCTATTGTTAATGATTACAATGTTTATGCCCTCGAGATGCCTGAAGGTCTAAATTTTTCTGGTGAACCTGTACCAGTAGACAATCCAGATATCTACGAACGAATGGATCGTGAGCTTCTAGTAAATACCTATTGGCAGTCTAATGGGTTGTTAATGTTTAAAAGAGCACAAAAGTATTTTCCTATCATTGAACCAATTCTAGAAAAAAACGGTGTTCCAAATGATTTTAAATATTTAGCTGTTATTGAAAGCGGATTGTCAAATGCAGTCTCTCCTGCAGGTGCCAAAGGATTTTGGCAAATAATGAAAACTACCGGTCGCGAAAACGGTCTAGAAGTCAATAGTAATGTAGATGAACGCTACAACCTGGAGTTGGCAACTGAGGTGGCTTGTAAATATTTAAAAAAGGCAAAAGAGCAATTAGGTTCCTGGACCCTTGCAGCAGCGGCATATAATGCTGGAAACGCTGGAATTGAAAGACGACTGGAAGAGCAGAATGTTGCCGACTACTACGACTTACTTTTGGGTGAGGAAACAGGTAGATATATATTTAGAATTGTAGCATTAAAGGAAATATTAAACAACCCAAGTAAGTATGGGTTTAATTTCAATAAAAACGATTTATATAAACCTGTACCTACTTATAAAGTTGAAGTTGATACCGCTGTTACAGATTTCACCCAGTTTGCTAGTCGTTTTGGAATAAATTATAAAATATTGAAAATTCATAATCCTTGGTTAAGAGAGAAACATCTCAACAATGGCTCAAGGAAGTTATACAAGATTGAAATTCCAAAAGAAGGGTATTACAAAACAACACCATAAACTTGGAGTTTGTAAAAGACAACTTCATTTATATTTTATTTGGGCTAAATTATTTTTTAGCGCTATTAGCAACAATAACGTTGCTTTTCCAAAAGATTAATCCAACAAAAACATTGACCTACATTATTGTTTTGTTGGTTTTTCCATTTGTAGGGTTACTCGTTTATTACTTCTTTGGTCAAGATTATAGAAAGACCAAGATTTTTAACAGAAAACACGTACTTAACCAATCTGTAATTGCCAAAATTCAGAATGAATTGGAAATTGATACACAGGCAATTTCTGAAGTAGATGAGCTACTCGAAGAGAAGTCAAAGTTAATCCGTTTGTTATATAATAGTCAAAGCTCAAAATTAACCCTAAAAAATGATGTTCAGGTTATATGTAACGGAGATGAAAAATTAAGGTTACTTCTTGAGGATTTAAAAACAGCAAGGAATCATATTCATCTAGAATATTTTATCATTAAAGATGACGAGACTGGTACTGAGGTTTTAAATCTACTTTCAAAGAAGGCAGAAGAAGGTGTGGAGGTAAAAATAATTATTGATGATGTTGGAAGTAAGATTTCAAATGGACGATTGTCTTCACTGAGGAAAAGTGGTGTTATTATTTACAAGTTCATGCCAGTACTTTTTTCAAGATTTACAGGACGGATGAATTATAGGGATCATCGAAAAATTCTAATTGTAGATGGTAAAATTGGTTACGTTGGAGGTATTAACATTTCCAACAACTATATAAATAGTAGAAATCAAAGATTTTGGAAAGATACCCACTTGAGAATTGCTGGGGAGGCAGTGCATCAACTTCAGATTTTATTTTTTACAACATGGGATTTTGTAAGTCAAGGAGAATTACAAATTAGAGAAGCTCATTTTCCAAGGATAGATATAGAATCAAAAATTCCATTACAAATTGCTGCGAGTGGCCCAGATACAGATTGGTCTAATATCATGGAGTCTATCTTCGTTGCAATAAATAATGCCGAAGACTTTATTTATATAACAACACCGTACTTCATACCTAATGATGAGATAGTCACCGCATTACAAGTTGCTTCAAGAAGCAATATCAAAGTTAAAATCATAATACCGAAGAAGTCTGATTCATGGATTGCAGAGTATGCAACAAATTCCTACATAGAGAAGTTACTGGAAGCTAGTGTTGAAGTATATCAGTACCATAAAGGTTTCGTTCACAGTAAGACTATGATTGTAGATGATGTTTTTTGTACTGTAGGTACTGCAAATATGGACTACAGAAGTTTCAACATAAACTTTGAGGTAAATGCTTTGATTTACAATAGACTAATTAGTAGTCAAATTAAAGCCATGTTTAATGAGGATTTGAAGAATTCAAAAAAAGTTGAACCAAACGAGTGGGAAAGGCGTTCTAATAAAGAGAAGTTTCTAGAAGGATTCGCTCGACTTATGGCGCCATTACTCTAGGAATTAACGTCTGCTTCTGCGGTGTTGCCTTGCAGAAGTTGGTTGGCCGTAATGTTGTTTTGGTATAGAAGCCTTTTTCATCTGTTGTTTCATCATTTTAATTTGGTCGGCTAACATGTCACGCTTATCTAATTTTTCTGCTTCAGATAACAGTTTCTGTGCTTCTTGTTTACGTCTTTTAGAAAATGCAATTCCTGCTAGGTTCAATTTAGCCATTGCTAAATCGTGGTCCATTGATAGTCCAAGACTAATAGCCTTTTTAAAGTACTTTTCAGCTTCATTCATATTGGTTTGCGAAACCATGATACCATTAAGGTAATTTAGATAACCTTGTTGTTTCTTTACCAACGCACCTTCTGGGTTTTTAATTTTGTCCAACCATTTTTTAGCACCTGTAAAGTCCTGCTTACGCAATCTTAAAAAAGCAAGTAGAATAATTTCATTTTTAAAATACAAAAAAATAAAGATGGTAGAAAAGAGAATATACATAATGCCATTACCAATGTAACCCTCGGTAAATTGATAGATGGCATAAGCTATTATAAGTGCAGCAAGAACAAGTTTAATATTTTTATTGAACATTTATACGTGTTTTAAGAGAGGTCAAAGTTAATAAAAAGTAATAGAAATATTTTTAAACAGGCTCTTGTTAAAGTAAAAAGTTGTTGTATATTTGCACGCGGTTTGAAGAAAACCGCATTGATATAAGTATAAAAGATTTAAAAAGATAGGGCAATGCCAAAAAGAACGTTTCAACCATCGAAAAGAAAGAGAAGAAACAAGCACGGTTTCAGAGAAAGAATGGCTTCTGTTAATGGAAGAAAAGTCTTAGCTCGTAGAAGAGCGAAAGGAAGAAAGAAATTGTCTGTATCTTCAGAATCAAGACATAAGAGATAATGATTAACAATTGTTAATATTTTAAAGGTGTTACTTAGGTGTAACACCTTTTTTTGTACCCTTTTGATAAGTATTTTTGCTCACCAAAACTAATACTCATGCCAAAAAACACAAACATCAAATCTATTTTACTAATCGGTTCAGGTCCTATCATTATTGGTCAAGCCTGTGAGTTCGATTATTCAGGATCCCAAGCGCTACGTTCGTTAAGAGAAGATGGGATTGAGACCGTTTTAATCAACTCCAATCCAGCAACCATCATGACAGATCCAACCATGGCAGATCATGTTTACCTTTTACCATTAACAACAAAATCAATAATAAAGATTTTAAAGGAACATCCGCAGATTGATGCAGTTCTGCCAACAATGGGTGGACAAACGGCTTTAAACTTGTGTATTGAGGCAGATGAAAAGGGTATTTGGGATGATTTTAATGTTGATATAATCGGTGTTGATATAGATGCCATTAATATTACAGAAGACAGGGAAAAGTTTAGAGAGTTAATGACAAAAATTGGTGTTGGCATGGCACCTCAGGCAACTGCAACCTCTTTTCTTAAAGGAAAAGAGATAGCTCAAGAGTTTGGTTTTCCTTTATGTATTAGAGCATCTTTTACCTTAGGTGGAGCAGGTGCTTCCATCGTTTATAATGAAGACGAATTTGATGAATCCTTAACGAGAGGACTGGAAATTTCTCCCATACATGAGGTTATGATTGACAAAGCTATGATGGGATGGAAAGAATATGAATTAGAGTTGTTAAGGGATAAAAATGATAATGTTGTAATTATCTGTACCATTGAAAACATGGATCCTATGGGAATTCATACAGGAGATTCTATTACGGTGGCGCCTGCAATGACTCTGTCAGATAAAACATTCCAAAAAATGCGTGATATGGCCATTCATATGATGCGCAGTATTGGAGATTTTGCAGGTGGGTGTAACGTTCAGTTTGCTGTTAGTCCAGATGAAGAAGAAGAGATTATTGCCATAGAAATTAATCCACGGGTTTCTAGGTCTTCTGCATTGGCAAGTAAAGCTACGGGTTATCCAATCGCCAAAGTAGCGGCAAAACTCGCACTAGGTTACACACTAGACGAACTGAGTAATCAAATAACAAAGTCAACATCGGCTCTATTTGAACCTACTTTGGACTATGTGATCGTTAAAATTCCACGTTGGAATTTTGACAAGTTTGAAGGGTCTGACCGTACATTAGGATTGCAAATGAAAGCCGTTGGAGAAGTAATGGCAATTGGACGTTCCTTCCAGGAGGCATTGCACAAGGCTACGCAATCACTAGAAATCAAGCGAAATGGATTAGGAGCAGACGGCAAGGGTTATAAGAATTATGACCAAATCATTCAAAAATTGACTAAAGCTAGCTGGGACAGGGTTTTCGTAATTTATGATGCCATACAAATGGGTATCCCATTGAGTCGTATACACGAGATCACGAAAATAGATATGTGGTTTTTAAAGCAGTATGAAGAACTGTTCCATCTTGAACGTGAGATTTCTACATATAAAATAGATTCTATTGAAAGAGAATTGCTTCTGGAAGCAAAGCAAAAAGGTTATGGAGATCGCCAAATTGCTCACATGCTTGGATGCTTAGAAAGTCAAGTTTATAATAAGAGGCGTGAATTCAATATCAATCGAGTATATAAATTAGTTGATACCTGTGCAGCAGAATTTAAGGCAGAAACACCGTATTATTATTCAACTTTTGAAAGTGAAGTAGAAGATGCGAATGGCGACGTTTATGTTGCAAATGAAAGTGTTGTTACAGACCGAAAGAAAATAATAGTCTTGGGTTCTGGACCAAATAGGATTGGCCAAGGAATTGAGTTTGACTACTGCTGTGTTCACGGAGTTTTAGCTGCATCAGAATGTGGTTATGAAACAATCATGATTAACTGTAACCCTGAAACGGTATCAACAGATTTTGATATTGCGGATAAACTTTATTTTGAACCTGTTTTCTGGGAGCATATTTATGATATAATTCAACATGAAAAGCCAGAAGGTGTAATTGTACAATTGGGTGGGCAAACAGCGCTTAAATTGGCAGAGAAATTAGAACGTTATGGTGTAAGAATAATGGGAACGAGTTTCCAATCACTTGATTTGGCAGAAGACAGAGGTAATTTCTCAACCTTGTTAAAAGACAATAACATTCCTTACCCTGAGTTTGATACAGCACAAAGTGCCGAAGAAGCTCTTGAAGTGGCAGAACGGTTAAATTTTCCAATATTAGTTCGTCCGTCTTATGTCTTAGGTGGACAAGGCATGAAAATTGTAATAAATAAGAAAGAATTAGAGGAGCATGTAATTGACCTCTTAAAATCTATTCCAGGGAATAAGTTGCTACTAGACCATTATTTAGATGGCGCAATAGAAGCAGAAGCAGATGCTATATGCGATGGTGAAAATGTCTATATAATTGGTATCATGGAACATATAGAACCATGTGGAATCCACTCTGGTGATAGTAATGCTACATTGCCACCTTTTAATTTAGGTGAATTTGTGATGCAACAAATCAAAGACCACACAAAGAAAATCGCTCTGGCGTTAAATACGGTTGGTTTAATAAATATCCAATTTGCCATAAAGGACGATACGGTATACATAATTGAAGCTAATCCAAGAGCTTCTCGTACAGTACCGTTTATTGCAAAGGCCTACGGAGAACCTTATGTTAATTATGCGACTAAAGTAATGTTAGGGCACAAAAAACTAAGTGATTTTGATTTTAAACCTCATCTAGATGGATATGCCATAAAGCAACCTGTATTTTCATTCAATAAATTTCCAAATGTGAATAAGCAACTTGGTCCTGAAATGAAAAGTACAGGTGAGAGTATTTTGTTTATTGATAGCCTCAAGGATGATGAATTCTATGATCTATATGCACGTAGAAAAATGTATTTAAGTAAGTAAATTCTTTCTATCTGTTAAAGTTAGCGTGGTATTTGCTTTATTATTACTAACTTAGCTTTAAAATAACCTACATATGAAGCGAACTTTACTTTTATTTTCCACTTGTTTAATCACTTTTAGTTTAACAGCCCAAGTTACCTTAAACCAAGTAGATGATTTCCAGGATGGAACAACACAAAACTGGAGAATTGGTGGCGCTGGTAATGCGACTGATGGGCCAATCAATGTAACTAATGGTGGGCCAAGTGGAGCTGGAGACAATTGCTTACAATACACATCTACAGGTACAGCAGGCGTTGCTAGTAAAATGGTGTTTTTTTCTCAAAATAACCAATGGAGCGGTGATTTCATAACTCAAGGTATAGATCAAATCAATTTTGATGTTAATGTGCAAACAAATGCACTTAACTTAAGAATTGCATTGCAAGGCAGTGGTACACGTATTTGCTCGACTAGTGCAATAAATGTGCCTGCTACTGGTAATTGGTCAAATATTACAATACCGATTGATCCTTCTGATTTTACCATTGTTTCAGGTGGAGTAGATGCTGCTACCGTATTGTCTAATGTTCAAACCCTGAGAATTTTGAGCAGTTCCACACCAACTTGGGATGGACCTGATGTAATAGCAGCAATAATACAAGTAGACAATATCTTGGCATCCTCATCTTTGAGTATTCCAGAATTTCAAAATCAAAACACCGAATTCACAATTTCACCTAATCCAGGTAAAAACAGTTTAAATATAAAATTGCCAACTTCAAACGGTGATATGAAGCTCGAGGTATTTGATGTTTTAGGTAAACGTGTTTACCAAGGAATCATTACTCAACTCCAATCATCAGTTAATGTTTCTAATTGGAGAAGCGGTGTGTATTTGGTACGAGTTTCAAATAACGAAAGTGTACAAACAAAGCGTTTCATAAAACAATAAAATTTTTAAAATAAAAAAAGCCATTTAATGGCTTTTTTTATTTTAAAAATCTACTCTAACACGATAGTTCTGAAGTAAGTCTAAATGGTCACTAACATTTTTGTAAACTGAACTCAAGGCTTTATTCTTTTTAGATTCGCTTTCTTGTCGTTTTATTGCTTTGATAAATCTCTTGGCGTCTATTTTAGAGTCCAATCTTAAGCCAGGTACTTGGGCTGTTTTGCCATTTTCATCTATGGCTACCATGGTAAAATAGGATGAATTACAATGCTTTTTTTTACCAGTTCTGATGTTTTCAGACTCAACACGAATGCCAACAACCATAGAAGAAGTGCCGACATAATTAATAGATGCTTTCATGGTAACCAGTTCGCCAACCTCAATTGGGTTTAGAAAGTTTACTTTATCTACTGATGCTGTAACACAGTAACTCCCAGAATGTTTTGAGGCGCAGGCAAATGCAATTTGGTCCATAAGACTTAAAATATATCCACCATGTATTTTTCCACCAAAATTAGTATAGGAAGGTAACATGAGTTCCGACATTTGAATTCTTGAATCGTTGACCGCCTTGAACATTACAAATTCACATTTATTAAATAACCTATTCTCAATCTTCGGTTGCGCGTTTTATTATATTTTCAGGAAGTGATTTTTTTGCTTTTGCTCCCATTTTTTTAATTTTCTCAACGCGTGAAATTAAATTTCCTTTTCCTTCAACAAGTTTATTCATTGCAGAAGAATAATCGCTTTTTGCTGCATCTATTTTTTTACCAACACCAGTTAAGTCGCTTACAAGGCCTTCAAACTTATCGTATAAAGCACCAGCTTGTTTGGCAATTTCAATTGCATTCTGTTGTTGTTTCTCATTATTCCACATGGTATCTATTGTTCGTAATGTGGCAAGAAGTGTTGACGGCGTAACAATTACAATGTTTTGCTCAAAAGCTTTATTATAAAGCGTGTTGTCTTCATTTATAGCAACTGCAAATGCAGGTTCAATAGGAATAAACATCAATACGAAATCAGGCGATTCAATATCATACAGATCTTGATAATTTTTTGCGGAAAGCTGATCTACATGCTTCTTTATAGAATTTACATGAGCCTTTAGGAAAAGTTCTCTTTGGTCATCTTCTGCATTGACCATACGCTCATAATCTGTTAGAGACACCTTAGAATCAATAATCATTTTCTTTGAGTCTGGCAGGTGTAAAACAACATCTGGCATGACGCGAGTGCCATCGTCTCGCTGAAAATTTTGTTGTACAAAGTACTCTCTGTCTTTTTCTAACCCTGATTTTTCAAGTACTCGTTCTAAAACCAACTCGCCCCAATTCCCTTGTGTTTTACTGTCTCCTTTTAGTGCCTTTGTTAAATTTGTTGCCTCTTTAGCCATTTGCTGATTAAGGTCTTTTAGGCCTTTTAATTGCTCTTCTAATGCAGAGTGCATTTTTACACTTTTTAGTTGTGTGTCCTCAACTTTTTTCTCAAAGCCTTGGATTTTTTCTTGTAAGGGATTGAGTATGTTTTTTATGTTCTCCTTATTCTGTTCTGTAAATTTGTTTGATTTCTCTTCTAATATTTTATTGGCAAGTAATTCAAAGTCTTTTCTGAGTTGCGCTTGGCGCTCTTCCAATTCTTCATCACGTTTTAAATTTTGTTGTTGAAGATTCTCGAGCTCTGTATTACGTTTGGATAATTGAGAATTTAGAAACTCTTTATCTTTTCGTATTGATTCTCGCTCTAGCTCAATCTTTTCAACATTATGTTTTAATTCTGAAATAGTATTGCTAAGCTGACGTTGCCGTTCCTCTAAAGCACTTTTATCTCCTTTACTTTTTAATTTGGCAAATTGCATTCCTAAAAAGGCGCCAATGCTCGCAGAAATAAGAATAGCTATTAAAATTAAGAGGGTATCATTCATTATTAAAAGTGTATAATTCAAAGATAGCCTTTAAAAACCTAAAATGAAATTGGTAAAATCTATCAATTTATTAACAATTACTATTTACTTACCCTGAAACTTCCTGTTGCATTATCAAAGGATATGAGATCCTTCGGGAAAAGCGATTCAAATACACCATTAGATATCAAATTGCATGGTTGATCACAAATTACTGCTTCTTTTGTCATTACAATCATGGTATCACAAAGTTGAATAGCCAAATCAATTTCGTGTGATGAAAACAAAATAGTCTTGCCTGTTTCTTTGGCGAGGTGTTGAAGCAATTTTAATATGTATGCCTTATGGTACATATCTAAATGTGTGGTAGGTTCATCAAGAACTATGATATCCGTATCTTGGGCTAAAGCTCTAGCAATCATGACTTTTTGAAATTGGCCATCACTTAACTCAAAACATTTTTTATCCTTTAAGTCAGAAATGTTTACCAGCTTTAGTGCGTTATTTACAATGTTTTCATCGCTGGTGGTTAAATTACCGATCCAATTGGTGTAAGGATGTCTACCTAAAGCAACTAATTCATATACAGATAGATTCTTAGAGGTCAGTTGTTCAGTTAATACAATACTTAGTTGTTTGGCAAGATCTGTAGAATCTATCGATATTAAGTCTTGATTATTTATAGTGATGTTACCCGAAATAACGGGTTGGACTTTGATAATAGTTCTTAGTAAGGTTGACTTGCCAATGCCATTTGCACCGACAAGCCCGATGAGTTGCCCCTTTTTAAGTTCAAAATTGATGTCTGAAGCTACTACTAACTTGGATCTATTAGTTAAATAACCAATTGCGAGATTGGTTGTACTTAGAATAATAGTTTCATTTTCTACCATTAAAACATCATTTTACGTTGTCTAACTAATAACCAAATTACAACAGGAGCACCAATTAATGCTGTAATTGCGTTTATTGGTAAGATATAATCGCTCGCAGGAAGTTGGGCTATACTATCACAAATAAGCATTACAATTGAGCCATACAGGCATACTGCAGGCAATAAGACTCTATGGTTAGAGGTTTTAATAATCTGACGTGTAAGGTGTGGGATAGCCAAACCGATAAATGCAATAGGACCAGCAAATGCGGTGATTGTACCTGCAATAATACTCGTTGAGAGTATTATAACCATTCTACTCTGTTTTAAATTTAGTCCTAAACTTTTCGCATAGTTATCACCTAATAATAAACTATTTAAATCTTTAATGGAAAAAATCGCTAGTAGTATACCAATAACATAAAGTCCAAAGAAAATAGTCAATTCATTCCAAGAAAGATTGCTTAAACTTCCAAAACCCCAAAAAATATATTGTTGAAGCTGCTCGGCGGTGCTGAAATAGGAAAGTACACTCACAATTGCTGCTGTAATACTACCAAACATTAAACCAATAATTAGAATAGCCATTGTGTCACGCACTTTGCTAGAAACGGCTAAAACAGCTATGAGAACCAGTAAACTGCCAATACTTGCTGCAATTACAATGCTCCACTTAGAAACAAGATAGGTTGCGAGAATGCCACCAAACAAACCTGATCCCAGAATAACTAAAGCTACACCCAAACTGGCCCCAGAACTAATTCCTAAAACAAATGGTCCGGCAAGAGGGTTTCTAAACAGGGTTTGCATTAATAATCCAGATACGCCCAATCCAGAACCAACCAATATTGCTGTTATAGCTTTAGGTAGTCTAAAATCCTGTATTATAATCTGCCAAGTTTTATTCTCTGCAGAACCGTACAAACCACTTACAATTTCATTTATGGGTATACGTATTGAACCTAAGCTTATATTAAGTAAAAAGCAAACTAACAAGGCTGCAGTTAGTAAAGCAAGTTGCTTATTATAGGACTTATTGCTTCTCAATTAATCAAGTTGTTTAAAGAAATACGGTTCGTAGTCTGGTAACAAGTTAGGGTGACAAATTTTTATTAAGTCCTGTAGTACTAAATCCGGCCTTGCCGTACCTAATTCATAGTATAATACACCACCTGTTGCACCAGTTGTATTGGAGAAAGTATAAACCCTCTTAGTTTGGAAAGCCTTAAATTTAGTATAAAGTGAATTTGCTTCCTCCAACTGCGCAAAACTTGAAAAATAGGAAGGGCTCAGCCATATATCAGCGTCCTTGGCTTGTTCGAAAACAGCTTCAAAACTTAAAGCCAAACTGCCATCACCAACAGTATCGCCCCATAAATAATTAACGTTAGCATCCTTTAGAAATTGACCTTCTGGGCTAGATCCGTTTGGTAAATACCACACATCTTTGTGCATAGCACCGCTTAATACTGATGGTAAGTCACCAGCTTGTGTCGCGAGTATTTTGGCTTCGTTATATCGTTTCTCAATTTGGTTGAAGATTGAGTCAGCTTCTCTTTCTTTCTTAAATAAAACGCCAAATAGTTTTATCCATTCGGCTTTGGCAAGGGCAGAGGATTCAACCCAGTCACCATTATAAATTACAGGAATCCCAGCTTTTTTTATGGTTTCAAATGTTTTATTAACGCCAGCAACTCCAAAACCAATCACTATATCAGGATCGATTTCTAAAAGAACTTCTGTATTTATTCCTTCGTTTTTACCCAATTCTCTTATTTCCCCGTTGTCAATTCGCATTCTCACTTTTTCAGAAGAAATATAGTCAGTACCTGGGAACCCAACCAGGGCATTCTCTACACTAAGTAATTCCAATGCAGGTATGTGGGTTGTTGAGGTTACCACTAGTTTTTCGATGTTCGTGTCAATAACAGCATCAAAAGTGTTTAAGTTAAAATCTATTTTTGCTTTATCATCAATGATACAATAACTATATTCCTTTTCGGCATTTGGCCATGGCGTTTTTATGGATATTATTTTGTAACCATCATAATAATTTGCACTAAAACCGCTGGCATATTTTAATTTTATTTCCTTACTGACTTTTGGGAATTTAACTGCAACATCATTATTGCATGATATTATGCAAACTAAAGATATCAGTAAGAAAATAGGTTTGATGTGTAACTTAAGTGGCATTGAATTACTTGTGCATTTTTTAAGTTTGAAAAAATTATAATCTAACAACCATGAGAGATGATTCAAATTTAACACTATATATTGTTGCAGGTGTAATCATTCTTCATTTTTTGATAGGATTTATATATCTCATTTATAAATTGAACAAAAAAAAGTAATACCCAATTCTTCCAATGGGTTAAAAATGCTATTTTCGCCATGAAATCTGGTTCGGCTTTAATTTTAAAGTCGATTAAAAGGGAATCTGGTGAAAATCCGGAACTGTTCCCGCAACTGTAAGCTACAAAGCTTGTTATTATACTTCATTGTCACTGGAATTATTTTCTGGGAAGACCAATAACAAGACGCAAGTCAGGAGACCTGCCAATTTCAGCATCGAAGCCAAACTTTCGGGATAAAAGTTTACTCGATATTCGAGTTTTTTACTTATAGACTTGTTAGTGACATAACTAATAGTTATTGGTCAAGTTCTGAATTAAAGTATTCGATATCGCTGTATGTTCTCTCGAACAATAAAATCTATAATGAACAAAACAAAGATGTTTTGTAGTGCGCTCTTTATTATGGGTATGCTATCAATTGGATCTGCACAAATTGAGCAAGATTCAATTAAAGTTGAACAGCTGAATGAAGTAGTTCTATCAGACACACGTTTTCCTATTCGGCGTGAAAATTCTGGTAAGGTAATTACAAAAATCACATCAAAAGATTTAGACAAGTTACAAGGACAATCTATTGCAGAAATTATTGGTAGAACGGTAGGAGTAGAAGTAAATGGTGTACGAAGTAATGCTGGACAAAACCTTCTTTATTTTGTCCGTGGTGGGCGTAATCGTCAGGTGCTTATTATGATTGATGGCGTACAGGTAACAGATCCCTCGCAAATTGCTAATGACTATGATTTACGCTTATTAAACGCTGATCAGGTTGAGTCGATTGAAATTCTTAAAGGCGCATCAAGTACCTTGTACGGTACAGGTGCAGCGAGCGCTGTAATTAATATTAAATTGAAAGAAGCTTCAAAAAAGGCATTTAATTTGAATTTAAGAAGCATAATAGGAACGAATCAATCTTCAGATGAAAATAACTATGCTTTAGAGGACTTCAGAAATAGTATTTCAATTAATGGGACAATAGGTAAGTTTAATTATTTAGCAAGCTTTGGACAGCAATTCACGGATGGATTATCTGCAATTCAAGGCGGTCAAGAATCAGATGCATTTAATAGTTACAACGCAAACGTAAAACTTGGTTATAGGTTTAGCAATAAATTTAAGATTAACACTTATGTTAGTTTAGATAATTACAAAGCTGATTTTGATGAGGGTTTTGCTTTGATGGATGCAGATAATGTAGCTATTTCAAAACAACACAGAATAGGATTGTCACCCGAACTTAAATACAAAAATGGAAGCTTTACAGTTAATGCAGCATATAATCAGGTAGAACGCCAATTTGAATCTAGTTTTCCTTCGCGTTTTAATGCACAAAGTGTCATTGTAGACGCTTTTAATCGTTATAACATTACTGATAAGTTTTATGCTGTTTTAGGACTTAATTATCAGGATAATAAGATGGAAAGTTTTTCTATACCCTATGGACAAAGTGAATTAAGTCAATCAATCGATCCTGAATTAGCCCAATTTACCATTACTGATCCTTATGTTAATGCCGTTTATATTTCTGATTTTGGATTAAACATCAATGCAGGTTTACGCTTAAATAACCACAGTGAATACGGGAGTCATCTGGTATATAGCGTGAATCCTTCTTATGCATTCGATTTAGACTTTGGTTATATTAAAGGGTTAGCAAGTTACAGTACGGCTTTTATTACACCATCTTTATTTCAACTATTTGAACCAAGTTTTGGAAATGCGTCATTAGAGCCAGAAGAAAACCAAACAATAGAATTTGGAACGGAAGTCGCAATAAATGACAAAGCTATTTTTAGCCTTGTATATTTTAGTAGGAATGAAAATAATTTTATCGATTTTGTAGATACAGGTGGTTTTGTATTTAGATATCAAAACATTGAAGAGTCCTTTACAGCGAGTGGTTTGGAATTTGTGGCGCAAGCCTCGTTGACTAAAAACCTAGATTTAAACTTAAATGTAACTTATACATCATTAAATGAAGATTTAAGTTTGAGAATACCAGAAATAAAACTTAATACTAGGTTAGACTATACTTTAGATGAAAAAACCCAATTAAGTCTGGCTTATCAGTATAATGATGATAGGGAGGATGCCGTATTTAACAACACAACTTTTGAAACTGAGTCAGTTAATTTAGATGCGTTTGGTTTGTTAGATTTCTATGTAAGTCATAAAATTTTAGACAATAGAATGACTCTTTTCGCGAACATCTCTAATATTTTCAATGTTTATTATCAAGAATTATTTGGTTTTACAACTAGAGGGCGTAATTTAAATTTGGGTATTAATGTAAATCTTTAATAAAAAAGCCACTTTTTGAAGTGGCTTTTTTATTATTCTATATACATCTCCTGTTCTAATGGGTGTATTAATTTACTCATATCTACTTCACGAGGTGTCTCATAGGACAAACTGAACTGTTCTAAACTTCGGCCCATGGTTCCTGTAATTTGGAATATAGCTTCCGCTAGAAGCGGTTCATCAGTATTACCCAATACACCTAAATTACCAGGAAATTCTGATACCAAGAAGTCAGGAGCTATACCATTTGAAGGCACTAATTGGTCATTCACATTTGACGAATTAGCAACTAATGGTTGAATTGCAAAGGTATGGTTGGGATTAATCCCTTCAGTAGAAAATAAGGTTGGAGAATCATAAACCGTTACTGAAGCTTGTGTTTTGCCTGCCGTATTTTCACCTATAACAACTACATCTATATAAGGTCTTAAACTATTGATTAATAGCTCGCTTGCAGAGGCAGTTCTTCTATTAGTTGTTAACACATAAACCTTAGATAGATTTAAATTGTTTAATAACCCACCTCCCTCAAATGCGTTGGTGAATAAATAATCTCTATTAAGACTAGAGAGATTGTCGTTATACTTTAGTTGAGAATAAACGGCACCATTAAATTGTCCAGTTATCATACTACCCAAATAAGTAGCGGTTTGTACGGATCCACCACCATTGTAGCGTAAATCAATAACTAATTCGTCGATATTTGCATTTTGCAACGTACCAAAGGCATCATTTAACTCTTCATTGAAGTTGCTATTGAAACCGTTATAAACAAGATAACCAATAGTTGTATTATCAACTTCAAGTATTTCTGTTAAGTGCACTGGATTTTCAACATAATTTACCTTGGTTAATGTTGTGCTAGAGCCATTAGGTATAATTGTATCGTCAGCTGCCTCAGCAGTACCATTATCATCATAGTCTGCAAAGTTTAAGGTATAAGAGGTTTGTCCTAATAAGGTATTTATGTTGTTGGTATTTAAATCTTGTCCATCAATAGACCTAAAAATCATGCCGCGTCGTAACCCCTCGCTATCGGCAGTACTATTATTTAAAACCAAGGTGATAGCCCCAAATACTTCAGTGGAACTTCCTGGCACAAAATAAAGATTGAATTCTAAACCGTTGGTAATTGTATTTCCTTGAAGCAAATTCTGCAGATCGAAGTAGTTAGCAAACAGTCTACTAAACTTATCGACATTTACAGGATCAAATAATAACGAAAAGAAAATATCGTCGGGCGATTCAAAATCGTTTAGATAGTCTACATACTCTTCATCGGAGGCAAATCTATCATCTGCTAAATCGGGTATTTCGGACTTGTAAAGGTATGTGGCATTCATACCTTTCCAAATAAAATCTGTTATTTCAGACGCATTAATTGCATTATCATCTAAGTCTTCAAAGCAAGCTGTGACCGTGAATAATGCAAAACAGCCCAACAGTAGGATTTTAATTTTTTTAATCACAATACGTTTACTCAACAGGTAATTGTGAAAATTCATTGAATTTTTCATCATTTTTCTTTTAGGGGTAGCAAAATTTTACTTCTGTTTGTAAAACTATAAATTTACTCACATTATTATTAAAAAAAAAACTTTGTAACAAAATGTAATGTCTATCGTCGTAAATATGAAGACGCAAAAGTTAAGTCTTTACAACCAATCAAATTAGTAATGAAACAAGCAGATTTTGTGAGTTTAGTCATGCCTTTTAAAGACAAAGTATTTCGTTTGGCAAAACGATTACTGGTGTCTAAAGAAGAAGCAGAAGATGCTACACAAGAGATTTTGCTGAAACTGTGGGGAAATAAGGAAAAGATTGGTGAGTATAAGAATGTAGAGGCTTTTTCTATGACAATGACAAAGAATTTTTGTTTGGATAGATTGAAATCCAAACAAGCGCAAAATTTAAAGATAGTTCACAGTAACTATACTGACAAAGGGTCCTCTTTACAAAAACAGGTTGAAGCAAAAGACAGTATAAATTGGGTGTCTAGGATAATGGAAGAGTTACCAGAACAACAAAAAATAATAGTGCAATTAAGAGACATAGAGCAATATGATTTTGCAGAAATTTCGAAGATGTTAGATATGAATGAAACAGCCATAAGAGTCGCTTTATCTCGAGCACGAAAAACAATACGAGAAAGATTAACTAATACACATAGTTATGGTATTAAATAATATAGATAAACTCATAGAAAAGTATAACAACGCGGAAACATCCCTAAAGGAAGAAGCACAATTAAGAGCTTATTTTAATAGTGATGATGTAGCACCACATTTGGAGCATTACAAGCCGTTGTTCCAGTACTTTTCTCAAGCACAAAAAGAGCAATACACTAAAGACGTTCCATTAAAACCTAAGAACAGAACAGTATTTTATCAGTGGATTTCTGTCGCAGCAATTGCAATTTTAATGCTAGGGATCTTTATTCCAAATTGGTTTGGAGGACCAAAAACGCTTGCAGATTATTCGCAAGAAGAACAAGAAATGTATCTGGAGGCTAAGGAAGCTTTGGCAATGCTTTCAGAAAATTTCAATCAAGGGACATCAAGTTTGAACGCACTAAACTTGGCATCCGAAAACTTTAATGTAGGCTTGAAAAAAGCTAGCCACATCACAGAGTTAAACGAAACAACAAATAAATTATTAAAGAATTAAAATTAAAAAACAAGAAATCATGAAAAAAGTTGTAGTAATAGTAGTAGCTATGATGTTTACATCAATCACCGCTTTTAGTCAAAGCGTATTTGATAAGTTTGAAGACTTAGAAGGTGTAACATCTGTTATCTTAAATCAGAAAATGTTTAAAATGTTAGCAACAATGGGTGTAGATATCGATGATCCTGAAACCAAAGAATATGCAGAAATGGCAAATAACATTACCGGGTTTAAGGTATTTACCACTGGAGACGAGAAAATTTCTGCGGATATGAAAACCACAGTAGATAGATATTTAAAATCTGCGGATCTCGAGGAATTAATGCGCATTAAAGATGGAGAACAAACGGTTAAGTTTTATGTCAAAGAGGGTAAAGATGATAATCATGTAAAAGAATTGTTAATGTTTATCACGGGTCTTAAAGAAATGACTAAAGATTCTAATATTGAAATTAACGGTGAGAAGCGTGAGTTTGAAACTGTAGTAATGACCTTAACTGGAGATATAGATTTACGACAAGTGTCAAAAATCACTAATCAAATGGATATTCCTGGTGGTGAGCAGTTAAAGAAAGCTGAAAAGAAAAACTAAATTATAATGACGCAATCAATCAAAAAATTAGTAGTAATGTTGCTTTTGGTTACAGCTTTTACAGGTTGTAACCAAGGGCCCACTTTACAAACGTATTACGTAGACAATGAATTGCAGCCTGGCTTTTCCTCATTTGATGTACCTGCAAGTGTAATAAACGTTGAGAAAGTTGAAATGACAGATGCCCAACAAGTAGCATACAACTCTGTAGATAAGCTTAATGTTTTAACCTTTGTGTTGAATGAAACCAATTCAGATGCATATAAAATTGAACTTGAAAAGGTTAATTCGATTCTCAAAAACCCGAAGTATGAAGAGTTGATGAGAGGATCAACAGCAGAGGGCAGATTTATTGTAAAATTTCTTGGAGAGTCTGAAGCGAGTATTGACGAATTGATACTTTTTGGAAGCGCAAGCGATAAAGGATTTGCAATTGCAAGAATCTTGGGTGATAATATGAATGCTGGGCAGCTTATGCAATTGGGTGATGTACTCCAAAAAGCAAATATAGAAGACTCCCAACTAGATGGGCTAACAGATTTTTTTAAATAAACTGACAAATATTTAAAATGTTATTTGGAATCGTCTTGAAATTTATTTTCAAGGCGATTTTTTCTATTTCTCAAGGCAAAATAAAGTGCTACAACAAGAAGTGCAATGGTGCCAGATATAAGTAAAAATTTTATGATTAAATAGTCAAGGACATCAAAAAGACCTGCAATAAAAAAGCCAATTGTAATTAAGGATACAAATATTAAAACTATCGTATTCTTATCTGTCGGAAACCAATTCATTATATTCCTGTGTAATTGCTTGGTGATATTGCCTTTAATTCCTCTTTAATGGATTTAGAAACATCTAGGGCATCAATGAAACCAGAAATAGATTCTTGTGTTATAGCTTCATTCGTTCTGGTCAATCCTTTCAAAGCTTCATAAGGATTAGGGTAGTTCTCTCGTCTTAATATGGTCTGAATTGCCTCTGCAACAACGGCCCAATTACTCTCAAGATCCTGTTCAAACTTGGTGCTATTTAGAAGTAGCTTATCAAGCCCTTTCAATGTAGATTTAAAACCAATTAATGTATGTCCAAACGGAACACCGACATTACGTAAAACAGTGCTATCTGTTAAGTCACGTTGTAATCTTGAGATTGGCAGTTTTGAAGATAGATGTTCAAAAATGGCATTTGCAATACCTAAATTACCCTCACTATTTTCAAAATCAATCGGATTTACTTTGTGTGGCATAGCAGAACTGCCAACTTCCCCCTTTTTGATTTTTTGTTTAAAGTAGTCCATAGAAACATAGGTCCAGATATCTCTGTCTAAATCTATTATAATGGTATTAATACGTTTTAAAGCATCAAAAAGAGCAGCCATATGGTCGTAGTGTTCAATCTGGGTAGTAGGGAAGGAATGCTGTAAACCCAACTTTTCTTGGACAAACTTAGTACCAAAAGCTTTCCAATTTATATCTGGATACGCAACCTTGTGCGCATTAAAATTACCAGTAGCGCCGCCAAATTTTGCCGCACTTGGGACATCATTAAGCAGATTGAATTGCTCTTTTAATCTAACGACAAATACCATTAGTTCTTTACCCAAACGTGTTGGGGAGGCTGGTTGGCCATGCGTTCTGGCTAACATTGGTACATTTTTCCATTCATCTGCAAGACTTTCAATTTTTTCAAGTAGTTTAAAGTATTCAGGAACATACACCTCATTCATGGCATCTTTGATGCTCAATGGAATAGCTGTGTTATTAATATCTTGAGAGGTTAATCCAAAATGGATAAATTCTTTAAAATCAGATAATCCTAAATTATCAAACTTCTCTTTTATAAAATATTCGACAGCCTTAACATCATGATTGGTGACCTTCTCAATTTCTTTAATGGCAGAAGCATCCAATGGTGTAAAACTCTTGTATATAGCACGTAAATCCTCAAAAATATCAGGTGAAATGGATTTTAGTTGAGGTAGTGGAACTTCGCAAAGTGCAATAAAGTATTCTATTTCTACTAAAACTCTATATTTTATTAGTGCTTCTTCAGAAAAATATTTACCAAGATTATCTACTTTAGATCTGTATCTTCCGTCAATTGGTGAAATTGCATTAAGCGATGTAATAGCCATTAGTTAGATTTAAAGCCTCAAAGATAAGGAAGTAAGTTAGAAGATTAAATAGACTTCATCGGATTTTGGACTTACATCTTGGAACGTTTACACCGAAATCTTGCAATATATATTTTGCTCTCGCTTTAAATGCTGCACTCTCTGAACTGTAATTTCTTTGTAAATTAAGTTTCAACTCGTTCTGGATCCAATCGAATTCGGTGCCCAATAAATACAGCGAACTCATACTATATGCTTTAACAGCTACTTTTTGATCAGTTATTAACCAATCAAAACAAATTTCAACCAGTGCTGCACGGTTGGATATGCTTAGGGCTTCAGTAATTACAGGTGCTTTTTTCTTGTAAAATAATTGAATAAGAATTTCAACTATTTTGGCACACGGCCTTATTGCCGAATCGAAACGTAGTCTTGATAGATTTGAAATAAAAAAGCCTATATGAGGAAGTATAAGGGCAATATTTTGCTTGCACACAAACTCCAAAATCCAAGCTGCTCTTATTGAGATCTTATTATTAACCGTAAACAAAATTTCAAGAAGTGGTTGAAGCAATTTGGGATTTTCCAGTATTAAATTTGCATACTTTGTTCTAGATTCGCGTGTAGCATTAACGTAATTTAATTCTCTATAAAGTTGGTCTTTTGTCAAACCGTTTCTTAATTTTGGCTCTTCTAAATTAGTTAAAAAATCATGATAAAAACACTTCTCAAAAAATTAGGATTAGCTATTTTTCTTGTATTTGTGGTTGCCCAGTTATTTGGTCCACAAAAAAATGATGGAGATATTGCTTCAATTGAACCATTTTTGGCGGATACCAACCCACCTGAGGACGTAAAAATGATTCTAAAAACAGCTTGTTTTGATTGTCATAGTGATTACACACGCTACCCATGGTATAATACCATCACTCCTGTAAACTATTGGTTAGCAGACCATATAAGACATGGGAAAGGAGATTTTAATGTGTCTAAATGGAATGAATACTCAGACAAGAAAAAAGATCATAAGCTTGAGGAACTAGCTGAAGAGGTAGAGGAAAAGCATATGCCATTACCGAGTTATACTTGGACACATAGGGATGCCGATTTATCACAAGAACAAATCAATGCTATAGTAGAATGGGTAAAAGTTGCAAGAATTAAGTATGCGTTTCAAAAAGAAGCACAGTGACCAATAAACTTCTTATAATTGGTTTTGTTTGGCCAGAACCAAAAAGTTCTGCTGCGGGAAGCAGAATGTTACAATTAATTGAACATTTTAAGGATCTGAATTACGAAATCACATTTTGTTCTATTGCTAATAGAACAAGTAAGAGTTTCAATTTAGAGACTCTCGGAATTGCAATAAACCAAATTGAGCTAAATAATTCGTCATTTGATGTTTTTATCAAAAGATTAAATCCAGATGTAGTTCTTTTTGACCGCTTCATGACTGAGGAACAATTTGGTTGGCGTGTTTTAGACCAATGCCCTAATGCAATAAGAATTTTGGACACTGAGGATCTTCATGGTTTACGAAAGGGCAGAGGCTTAGCTATAAAAGCTAACGAAGATTTTGATTTAAGACATCTATTCAATGATTTTACAAAACGTGAAATAGCTAGTATTTATAAATGTGATTTAAGTTTGATAATTTCAACTTTTGAAATGGAAATCCTAACGGAACGTTTTAAAATAGATCCAAGCATCCTTTATTATATTCCATTTTTAGTAAATCAGGTTGATGATCAACAAAAAGCCAGATTACCTGAATATGAAGACCGGCTAAACTTTTTAATCATTGGTAATTTTTTACACCAACCCAATTTAGATAGTGTACGACACTTAAAAACCACAATTTGGCCACTCATCAGGAAACAATTACCAGACACCCAATTGCATGTTTATGGTGCCTATGACTCTGCTAAAGTCACTCAAATGCATAGTGAAAAAGAAGGTTTTTTAATAAAGGGATTTGCTGATGATGTCCATGGAGTTATGCAGAAGATAAGAGTTAGCTTGGCACCATTACGTTATGGCGCTGGTTTAAAGGGTAAGGTGTTTGATGCTTTTAAGAATGGTACGCCTTGTATGATGTCTACAATAGCATCTGAAGGTATATTAGAAACTGATGAAGCTCCTTTATTAATTGATGACGACCCAAATCTATTTGCTAAAAAGGCAATAGACCTCTATATGAATTCGAAATTATGGTACAAGGCTCAACAATTGGGTTTTGATACCCTTAAGTCCAAATTTACGAGGGAAGATTTTGAACAAGGATTCTTAGAAAAATTGAATGCTATTAGAACTGGGCTAAAACAACACCGAGAAAAAAATTTTATTGGACAAATGCTTTTACATCAATCCATGCAGAGTACCAAATATATGAGCAAATGGATTGAGGAAAAGAATAAATGATTCTAGTCTTTTGAAAAAAGGATACTCAATTGTTTTCCAAGTATACCAGAAATCCCTGCTGCTAAACCACCTACAATTCCCGTTACGACAATCAGCATGGTCGTATTCCCGTTTAAATCGAGTAAGGTGGCAACCTTTTTGGCCAAGATAAAATCATTATTTGAGGCAAGGCTGTAACTATAAATTGCCCATAAAATAAATATGGCAATAAAGGGTATAAAAAAGACTGCAAAGCGTTTTAAAGGTATTAAAAGCCCTGTTAATGCCGATGCAATCATAACCGAATACCAATTCATAAACAATGATAGAACGTATGCAAGTACTATGGTGGCAATGAAGTTAATTAGAGTTTTATTCATTGTTCGTTGGTATTAAGGTTTGTGTACCAATAATTTGATCATTGGCTTGATTATTTTGTAAAAAATTAAGCTCATGATATTTACCACTAGCCCAATCGTCAATAAAATTATCATAGTACTTGCTTCCAGGATTGCCTGATTGGCCACCAGGATAAATGCCTAACGCTGTCGGAGGAGAAGACATTTCGACTATCATTCGCCATGAAGGGCCATGATTTTCAGAAGTGGCATTTACAATATTACGGTCTCCACCAATTGGAATGTTAAACCTGGAAAATGCAGGTAAGCCCTGTAACAAGTGACCAGCATAGGTAGCTTTATAACTTTTCCAAACGTAATCGCCATTATCTTTCTTCCATTCATTTAATGCAACTACAGCTTCTTTAAAACTAATTTGAAATAAATCCTGAGCCGTTTCTTTTTCTGGTGTATCTACTATATCCATAAATTCATTATTACCACCATTAGTTAACAAATAAATGGTTTGGTAGGCAAACGGTGTTTTCATAACAGAATCTTCAACTTCAAATTCATCCCAAGTAAGATTATAGACAGCTTTCCACCACTCACGCCAAATACTTGGTCCTATTTCATCAATATCATTATTAAATTTCCACGCCTTAGCTTGGTTATAAACTTTCATTTCCGCATCATTAAAACCAGAAGTATCAAGACTACTTAACATATGTGGCATAAGTTCTGAAGCCTTAAGATTATAATTGTTATTGTGTAAATCTTGTATGTCTTTAATACTGAATTTCTCTTTGGATTCGAAAAAATCGTTAATTACCCTATTTCGGTAGGTTTCGTACCTGTCGTTAAAAACAAAATAAGGATAGTTCTCATCCACGGGATGCTGATTTGCTGAACTTACATAACCTCGTTTAGGATTTTTTGTATGTGCATTAAACTCTTGTGGAATGAACCCTTGCCAATCGTTTTCAGGTATGCTACCATCCATTACAAATTTACCTTGACCTTCCCATTTGTTAGGTAGTTTTCCTTGTATCCAAAGCGCAATATCACCCTCTACAGATGCAAATACAAAATTCTGGGCTGGTGCGTTCCAATAACTAAGTGCATTGGCATAACCGTCGTAATTTTTTGCTTTGTTAAGCTCAATAAACGTACGTTGGTTGTTGCCTCCCATATGACCAATCCATTTCATGGCATAACCAGCAAGTTCCATGTCTGATTTAAAGTTTTTATCATAAACCACTGGACCATGGTGCGTATAAAGTACAGTATCTTTATAACTATCTTTTCCCTTTATTTTGATATCTTCAATGCGCATGGAAACAGCTCTCCAATTTCCATCGTATTTATATTTGGTCCTATCATCATTAAATTCAATCTTATACCAATCAATCACATCCCTTGTTGCATTGGTTTCTCCCCAAGCAATATGCTCATTAAATCCAGAAATAACGCCTAAGGCACCTGGTATGGTTGCGCCAAATGCATTTTGATTTGGAGTGCTAAGCTGCATCACATACCAAATGGAAGGTAGGTTTAGTCCTAAATGAGGATCATTAGCTAAAATTGGGTTTCCTGTTGCTGATTTTTCTGCAGAAATAGCCCAGTTGTTACTACCATTATCAGGATTTGGCTGATCAATAATTTCTGTAATTGTATCTAAAGCTATTTTTTGAGTTTCAGGAAGTGGGGTTTGTGGAACATCAATAAAACTCCAATCCGTATCTTTTGGGATTACAGGGTCGGTAATATCAAAAAAATCCGGGAAAAGCATATCAAATCTATCCTTTCCAAATAATCGTAAGGCATTGGTATATTGCATGTCGGAGTCTGCACCAGCCAACATTTTTGTCATGTACATTAATAAAAGTGCTGTTTTTTCTACAGTCCATGATTCTGGCTCGTAGTCTAATAACTTGTATTCTACAGGGTAAGTTGCTGGTGTAAGTTCGTTTATGTAGTTATTGACGCCTTTCGCATAAGCATCAACTAATTTATAGGTTTCTGGATTCTGTTTCATGACAGCAACGGCTTGTTCCGCACCGTAACCCATACCTCTTCGACGTTCTTGTCTATCGTAATTTAAAGCACTTTCACCAACAATTTCAGATAATCGACCAGCGGCAACATAAGTCTGAAACTCCATTTGCCACAGTCTGTGTTTAGCAGTTAAATAACCTTGGGTTAGATAAAGATCTTCTTCGTTCTGTGCAAACACATGCGGAATTAATAAATTGTCGTAGTGGACTGAGACTTCTTCTTTGAGTCCCTCAATGTTTACCTCTCCATTTACAGATTCATCGATTTCATTTTGCCAAATTCCAGTATAAGGATTTAAAAATTTACCAATTGGAGGGATTGTACCAAACTTTGTATTTAAGGCATAAAAAATTCCTATAGTAAAGACCAAGGAAATAATAATTTTGAGGTGTTTCATTAGCTAAAAGTAATAACAGTCAGAAAGATACCAAATAAATATTATTCAATGGTAATTGAATCTATTATCAACTTAAACTGTTCCGCTTTCTTATTTGCAATCAAAAACGCGATTTCTTGCATTTGTTTACCATTAAAATTTGGGATATCTAATTGATAACCTCTAAACGATGGATACATAATGCTGAAAGGTATTTCGATAGTTTGCCATTCTCCGGAAGTATTAAATTCAGAAATATAAGAATAACGATTGTAGCGTTTATCTTTAACCCTAAACTGATAGGCTTTGCCATCACCTCTTAATTTAATCACAAACTTTGACTGATTTGCAGATTGTATTGTATTAAAATTATATCTTAAGGATGAAAATCCACCATTGTTTTCAAGAGAAACTTCACCAGAAAACACTCCATGACCTTCTTTATTAAGTCGAAAGTCGCCTGCTGATCTTCCGCCCATTACAACATCATCGACAATGTTCCAACTTGTGAGATCACAATTTAAATTGAAATCAAAGACTGTAATTTGTTGCATAAATATTGCACTAATTAATAAGAAAAATCCTCTCATAGCAATCCTTTTTATAAAGATACACTGACGATACAGATAAAGGTTTTATTTTTTGAAAACTTTATAAATTGGTTTGAGGAAGCCAAAACATTTTCTGTAAAAGTGAATGGACTTATAATATGTGATTTTGAAGAGTTTTTCCTGATATTGTGAAACTTTTAGAGGCTTAATTCTTTTTTCAGGCATTAATTTGATATAACCAAATCCGCCCCACATTTCCCTGTACAATCCATCGTGATTAAAGGCTCCAGTGACATAATCTAATTCTACGTTGTGGACATAAGGATTTTTGCTGTAGTCATATGATAAAATGCCTTTTCTGCAGTTTGGGTTGAAGCTATCATGTAGGAAAATTGTAATAGGGAGGTATGGAATTATTTTTAATACATTGGTTATATCTGCTAGTACTCCTTTGGTAGTATGGTCACCATCAATTAAGATAAACTCAACTTTTTCTTTGGAAGCATTTATTTTTTCAATGAGTTTTGGCACTACCTTTTTTGAATCACCAATTAAAAAATCCACGTTTTTAAGTTCTTTGCAACGTGCATCTCTATATTCTGGTGTTATATCTATGGCATAGACCTTCTTGGAATAATGACTAAGGACCTGTAAACTACCTCCATTAAAAGTTCCAATCTCAATTGAAATTTCGGGATTTATTTCTTTTACTAATTGAATTAGAGTAGATTTTTCTGCCCTAGTCATTGACCAAGGAATGGGAAATTTATTTACAAAGAGATTGTCCATTAACTAACGAAGGACTAATTTTTTGACAATTTCTTTACCTAAAGATTCATTAAGCATTGTGATAATTTTTTCAGTACCATAACTAAGTTCTTCCCTGAGGACACTAGAGCTTAGTTGTACATAAAGTGTGTCTCGTTTTAGCTCTATAGCGGTAGTATAATTGTTTACACCATTTCCCATTAAATTAACCCATGCCTCGCGCACATTGACTTTATCCAATCCTGATTGTAAATTGTTTGACTTAACAAACTCTTTTAAGATGTCCTGAATAGGTTGGTTATCGTTATTACGCTTTGCCATAAGCATAAGATTTTATTATTCTAGATTTAGGTTTATAGGACTATATCGTTTGTATAAATATACAACCTTCTCTTCATTCACTACTTTTAGTCGTTCTTTGTTTGCTTCTAATACTACTTCTTCCCAAATCGAATATGGCGTTGAATATTGTAAAATCAATTTGTTGTTTTCAATTCTTGCAACAATCGCTTCTGCGTCGTCAGAAGTATAATAGGTATCATTAAGGCCTGGTTTCATTTTTTTCCTGAATCCCTTAAGGCTATCATTAATCTTTAAGTAATCAATAGTTTCATTTATACGATACTCGCGTTTTGTGCCATCAGGCAAAACTACTTCTTCAATTTCCCAATACCCATTTATGTGTTCTAAATAGTTTTCTGGATTATTGGTGCAGGAAGACAATAAGATAAAAAGTAGTAACAGGAATCGTTTCATAACTTGAAGATTTTATAAGACTGATGTATCTGTTTAATTATTTTCTCAGTACGTTCGGCATGGGTATCGCTAATAAATATTTGTCCAAAGTGCTCATCGTCTACCAAATTAATAATTTGAGCAACACGGTTTTCATCAAGCTTGTCAAAAATATCATCTAACAATAAAATTGGAGAAACACCACTTTGTTGTTTGATGAAATCGAACTGCGCTAATTTAAGTGCGATTAAAAACGACTTTTGTTGCCCTTGGCTTCCAAATTTCTTTATAGGAAATCCATCAATTAAAAAGACAAGATCGTCTTTGTGAATACCTACACTGGTAAATTGTAAAGCTTTGTCTTTGCTTAGATTTTCAGAAAGAAGTTCATAAAGAGTTGTCTCAAACAAATCGCTCTTGTAGGTCAAATTAATTGATTCTTTGCCTAAGCTTATGGCATTGTACCGTTGTAAAAAAATGGGAATAAAGGTTTTTAAGAAGTCTGCTCTCTTTTTAAAAATCTCGGTTCCAAAAGTTGTAAGTTGCTCATTGTAAACCTCTAATGTATCTGCATTGAAAGTGTTATTTAGGGCAAAATATTTTAATAGTGCATTACGCTGCGCAAGGACTTTATTGTAAGAGATCAGTGCGGTTAAGTAGGCCTTATCACTTTGGGAAATCACACTATCTATAAACTTTCGTCGTGTCTCACTACCTTCAATAATCAAATCCCTATCTGCAGGTGAAATAATTACCAACGGAATAAAACCAATGTGCTCACTGAATTTCTCATAAGCCTTTCCATTACGTTTGATTACTTTTTTTTGTCCACGTTTAAGTGAAACTATTATTTTTTCGTTTCTTTGGTTTTTGGTAAAATTTCCTTCAACAACAAAAAACTCCTCACCATGTTTTATGTTTTGAAGTGCAATGGGGTTGAAATAGCTTTTTCCAAAGGCTAAATGATAGATAGCATCTAATGCATTTGTTTTACCAATACCGTTTGAGCCAACAAAGCAATTGATTTTAGTATCAAAATCGAAAACCTGACTTTCAAAGTTTTTATAGTTAACTAAGGATAGAGTGTTTAGATTCATATAAAACGAAACCTACGCTGATTTTTCTCGTATTTCGGGGATTTTTGAGATAAAAATTATTCAAAAATAACAAATAAATAGGCTTTTAAATCCCAATAAAAATTTTATTTTTGCGCACGCATAAAACCAGAATATATGGCAACGTACAAGAAAAGAGGCTATAAACCAAAAACCAAAAAAGAGAAGGTTGAAGTTGCAGAAGAAAACTCAACAACAGCTGAGGTATTTAAGTCTTTAGATGAAGGTGCATCAAAAACGGAAGAATGGGTTGTTAGAAACCAGAATTACATTTTTGGTGTTATTGGCGCCATTGCAGTGGTTGTATTAGGTTATTTAGGTTATAATCGATTCATTGCTGAACCAGCACAAAAAGAAGCAATGAACGAAATGTATCAAGCGAAAAAATATTTTGAAGATGCGGTTAATGGAATTGAATCGGATTCACTGTATAACATGGCTTTGAATGGAGGTGAAGGTAAGTATGGTATGCTCGATATTATTAGCGAATACAGTGGTACACCAGCAGCCAATTTAGCCAATTACTATGCTGGGATGGCTTATTTAAATTTGAAAGATTATCAAAATGCGATAACTTATTTAGGCGATTTCTCCAGTAATGATAAGATGTTGAGCCCAATAGCGAAAGGCGGTATTGGTGATGCCTTTGTTCAATTAGAACAATTGCCAGAAGGGCTTGAGTATTATGAAAAAGCAATAAATGCAAATACTAACAATTTTACCACACCATTATATTTGCTTAAGGCTGCAAGAGTGGCAATTGATCTAGAAGATTTTCGGAAGGCACAGGATTTTTTAAATAGAATTAAAACAGAGTTTCCTAGTTCTACAGAGGCATCGCAGGCAGATGTGTTAATTGGTAAAGTAGAAGCGAGTTTATAAAACATGGCTACGGCAAATCAAAATTTATCTAATTACGATAAATCTACAGTCCCAAACGCGAAAGAATTTCGGTTTGGGATTGTTGTTTCAGAATGGAATGCTAAGATAACCGAAGGATTATGGAAAGGAGCATTTGATGCGCTTGTAGACTGCGGTGCACAAAAAGAAAATATTGTAAGATGGAATGTTCCAGGTACATTTGAGCTCACTTATGGTGCATCAAGAATGTCCAAAAGTATATATGCAACATCTAGTATGCTAGACGCAATTATCGTGATTGGTTGTGTTATTCAGGGTGAAACCAAGCATTTTGACTTTGTTTGCGAAGGTGTTACCCATGGAATTAAAGATTTAAATCTAAAAGGAGATATCCCTGTAATTTTCTGCGTATTAACAGACAATAATTTACAACAGTCTATAGAACGCTCTGGTGGTAAGCATGGAAATAAAGGAACTGAAGCAGCAATTACTGCTATTAAAATGGCACAACTTAGAAAAGACACAAATTAGCAAGCCTTGTCTTTTCATTACATCCAAACTTGCGTTTTGTTTGATGATTTTAATATAAAATCTTTTAAGACTTTTCGATAACCACCTAATTTAAAAACATCTATGGCATCTTTTTTGTTGATAATTTTAAGGAATCATTAAGCAAAAATTCTTAGTATTTTAAGTACTTTTGAGTCATAACAGGTTAAGAATCCCTTTTGTTTAAGCAACGAAAAAATAAACGATTTAGCTACAAGCCTAGGTTTAGTGAAACTGAAGAAGAAAAATCAAAGACCAATTTTGAAGCTAAATGGAATGAAGCAAGAAGAGAAACACAACGTAGAGGAAGTTTTTTAACTTCATTGCCTGCTCTTATTATTATGCTTATTGCAATTATAGTATTAATGTATGTCCTAGACGGATATATGAACTAAATGAGATTATGGGACCAATAAAATTCACATTAATTAAAAGACTCCCTCGCAACAAGAGGTTCAATTATACACCCAGATATTATAAGGGTAAGGACGAAACAGATGTTTCTAAATACACATCTAAGTTTGATGCCTATGCCGATAACTACAACAAAAATGATTTTGCAGGTCAATGGCATGAAAGTAGAATAAGAAATAGAAATAGAAATAACTCAGGCTTCAATAGTACCATTTTAATTTTAATTGCCATATTCATTCTTATATTCTTATACATTATTGATTTTGACTTATCCATATTCTCTATAAGACAATAATGGCAGATATTATTCAACTTTTACCAGACCATGTTGCAAATCAAATCGCAGCTGGGGAAGTGGTACAACGTCCAGCATCCGTAGTAAAAGAACTTCTTGAAAATGCAATAGACGCACACGCAACAGAAATAAAGCTTATCATTAAAGATGCTGGTAAAACACTTGTTCAGGTGATTGACAATGGTCAAGGAATGAGTGTTACAGATGCACGACTAAGTTTTGAACGTCATGCAACTTCAAAAATTAAAAATGCTGAAGATTTATTTCAACTAAATACTAAAGGTTTCAGAGGTGAAGCCCTAGCGAGTATTGCAGCTATTGCTCATGTAGAGCTCAAAACAAAAACAGAAATTGATGAATTAGGTACAGCTATTGAAATTGAAGGTAGTAAGGTAAAATCGCAAGAGGTTTCCGTAACTCCAAAAGGAACATCGGTTGCTGTAAAAAATCTATTTTTTAATATTCCAGCTCGAAGAAATTTCTTAAAATCGGATACAGTAGAATTACGTCATATTACAGATGAATTTCACCGAGTCGCACTGGCACATCCTGATTTAAGTTTTGTTTTTTATCATAATGGCGGTGAACTTTTTAACTTACCCGTTGAAAATTATAGACAGCGCATAGTCCATGTTTTTGGAGCCAAAACCAATGAAAAATTGGTTCCAGTCAATGAATCTACAGAAGTATTAAAAATAAGTGGTTTTGTGGGTAAACCTGAATTTTCCAAGAAGACTCGGTCCGAACAATTTTTCTTTGTAAATAATAGATTTATAAAAAGCCCTTATTTAAATCATGCTGTGAGTGCTGCTTACGATGGGTTGTTAAAAGAAGGCTATCATCCAAGTTATTTTCTTAACCTTTCGGTAGATCCAAAGACAATTGACATAAACATTCACCCAACAAAAACTGAAATTAAGTTCGATGACGAGCATACTTTATATGCCATACTTAGATCTGCGATAAAACATAGTTTAGGTCAGTTTAATATAGCACCAGTTTTAGATTTTGAACATCAAGAACAGTTTAACACACCGTACAGCTATAAAGATAAAATGGCAAAAACACCTTCAATAGGCGTAGATAGAGCGTACAATCCTTTTAAAGATCAGTCTAATCACAAAACATCTGTAAAACAAAATATATCTTATACTAAAAAGCACAATGAATCTTGGGAAAGTTTGTATGTTGGTCTAGATTCAGGTGGGATTTCATCTGAAAAGCCGTTTAGAGAACTCTCTTTTGAAAGTGATACTAAAACGCCATCGATCTTTGATAATGAGGCAAGAATAGATGCGCAAAAACCAACATTTCAGCTTCATAACAAATACATTATAAGCACAATCAAATCCGGTATGCTAGTAATTGATCAAAATAGAGCGCATCAACGAATTTTATATGAAACTTTTCTAAAGCATATTACAGTTAAAGAAGCAACTAGCCAACAATTACTTTTCCCAATTGTATTGGATTTTACGCCAAGTGAATTAGAAATCATCAACCAATTGAAAGAAGATCTTGAGCACACAGGCTTTGTGTTTAAAGCAATAGAAGAAAATAGCGCAACTATTTCTGGTGTACCTATTGGAGTTCCTGAAAGTGAAGTATCAATAATTTTGGAACAACTTATTAGCGATATTGAAAATGAAGTACCAGATACCAATTTTAGTGCTGTAGATTTGCTTGCAAAGTCCTTGGCGAAAAGTCTTGCCATAAAAAATGGTCAGAGTTTAAATAGTTCCGAACAAGAACATGTTGTCAATAGTTTGTTTGCTTGTAAGGAACCAAATTTATCACCAACCAATAAACTAACATTCATAACTTGGAGTGTTGAAGAAATTGAAAAAAAATTCTAGAAAATTGTTATGAGACCATCAATCACAGAAGGTGTAAAACACTTGTTGATTATTAATATTATTATGTATGCTGGTATGATGCTACTAGGCAATAATGGCGAACTTTTTATGAGGTGGTTTGCACTCTATTTCCCTAAAAATGAACTATTTCAGCCTTGGCAAGTAATAACGCACATGTTTATGCATAGTAATGCAACTTTTGCCCATATTCTCTTTAATATGTTTGCACTATGGATGTTTGGAACTGCTGTTGAACAGATTTTTGGTATGCGCAAGTTTATAATATTTTATTTATTGTCTGGTTTGGGTGCTGCCACTATACAAATTGCTTTTTTATATTTTCAATTTAATAGCGGAATGTCCACTTTAATAGATGCTGGCTTTGCACAATCAGAGGTCTTATCCACCCTTTCAAATGCTGAATATAATACAAGGTGGGTAACTGTTTTAGGTAAAGATTTGAATAGTTTTGTTGGATCCTATATAGCTCCCATGGTTGGTGCCTCAGGAGCCATAATGGGTGTTCTTGTTGCTTTTGGTATGCTATTTCCTGAGTCTAAGCTCATGCTTATTTTCTTGCCAATTCCCATTAAAGCAAAGTATTTTATTCCTGCTATTATAGGGCTGGATTTATTCTCTGCCTTAACTGGAAGCTCAATATTTAGTCCGAGTAATACAGCTTATATGGCACATGTTGGCGGGGCGTTAACAGGATTCTTGCTGATGTATTTTTGGAAAAAAAATGAAACTGATAAATACCGTTGGAATTAAATATGAGTTCTTTTCAAGATTTAAAGTTTAAATATAGGAGATTAGATATTTTCGGAAAGATTATTGTCATAAATGCAATCATTTTTATTCTGAGCTTTGTTTTATCAGCCTTGTTAAAATGGAATATAGCCAAATACTTTGTCCTACCCTCAGATTTTATGGATGTATTAATGCAACCATGGTCATTAATTACTTACGGTTTTTTCCATAGTGGTTTTTGGCATATCGTATTCAATATGTTATTGCTATTTTACTTAGCAAGAGTAGCTACAAATATTTTTAGACCCAAAATGGTTCTTAATGTTTATTTCATGGGAATACTATTTGGTGGCCTATCATACCTCATTGTTGCCAATGTAATTCCAACTGACTTTTTTAGGGCACGAGGAGTTTTGTTAGGTTCATCGGCCGGAGTATCAGCCTTATTAATGTTTGTTGCAGTGTATATGCCAGATACGCAAATAAGGTTATTTAACGCATTTAATGTAAAATGGAAGCATATTGCTGTTGTCTTTGTTACCTATGATATCTTTAGACTTTTATTAGGTCTCAATCAAGGTGGTTATATTGCTCATCTTGGTGGTTACCTGTTAGGTTATTTGTATGCTTCGAACCTTTTGAAAGGTAAAGACATAGGTGCTGGCTTTGAGCGCCTAATGGATACTTTTGTGGGTTGGTTTAAACCAAAGTCTAAACTTAAAACTGTTCATCGTAGAAAGGGGAAAAGCGGTTATACAGGCAAAACAAAAAAAGAATTTGAAACGTTTAATAAACAGAAAAAAATAGACATGATCCTCGATAAGATTAGTAAGAGTGGTTATGATAGTCTTACAACTGAGGAAAAAGAGTTTTTGTTTAAAGCAGGACAGGATTGAATTAAGTGAAGGGATTAAATTTTTTGGATAAGATAATTTTTGCCTTCAATTCGTTGGCTGCCTTTTTATTACTTATATCTTACCTTTTACCGTTTGTACCTCCAAAGAGTTTTGCTACTGTGTCAGCATTAAGTTTAAGTGTACCAATCTTAATTATCCTTAATATATTTTTCTTTATCTATTGGTTATTAAGGATTAAAAAACAATTGCTTATATCACTCTTAGTACTGGTTTTAGGTTGGAGTCATGTAACAGCACTTTACAAATTTTCATCTTCATTAGATAATGCAGATCAAGAAAACATCTCCATTATGTCCTTTAATGTACGACTCTTTAACCATTATAATTGGATTCCTGATAAATCTGTTAGAGAAGAAATTGTAAAATTCTTCGAAAATGAAAGTCCAGACATAATTTGTTTACAAGAATATACTAGAGGGCTTCCAATAAGGCTTGAGGGTTATAATGAATTTAATGCGCGGTATATGAAAAATGTTAGACCTGGCATGGCAATGTTTTCTAAATTTCCCATAATTAACGGTGGTTCTCTGGATTTTCCAGATTCTAACAATAATGCTCTATTTATGGATGTCGTGAAAGGAAATGATACAATAAGGGTTTATAATATACATCTGCAATCATCGGGTATAAATACCAATGTTGAATCGTTGAAAACGGAATCATCTGATGGAATCTTTTCCAGATTAAAAAATGTATTTCAAAAACAACAAGAACAAGCTGAACTCATCAACAGACATCGTTCCAATACCCATTATAAAACTATTATTACAGGAGACTTCAACAACACTACACACTCTTATGTTTATAAGGAGATTAAGAATGATTTAAAAGATACGTTTGAAGAAGCTGGAAATGGTTTTGGGCGTACCTTTGATTTTAAATTTTTTCCTTTTCGTATTGATTTTATTTTTGTAGATAAGGCTTTTACTGTTAATGGATTTAAAAATTATGACGTAAAGTTGTCCGACCATTATCCTATAAAGGCTATAGTAAAACTAGATCAATAGACAATCCGCACTATCTGCTATAATGTGGGCAGCAAGTCCTAGTGCAATCAATCTCGTTTTGTTCGGTATAAGCATAACCAAATAAACTGTTATAGCATAATAGGAATGAAGTGGATGATAATTTATGCTACATCTATTAGGATTAAATATTGGAGAAGCTAATAAATGATCTAAGTCGATTAAGAAGGCAAACAGCATAATTAGATATGCTTTGCCCCAAATTTTTTTATAGAACAATAATGCAAAAGCCAAGGGCAGTAAAAAATGTATGCCATAATGCACTAGTGGTTTAATCATTATATAGGGCTCTGTTCATTAAGATACAATTCGGTTTTTGGTCCTTCATTAAAAAGAAGATCTAAAATGCTCAGGTTTGCAATAAATCCGTGTTTTTCAGTAAAAACTTGTGTGTATGGCTGGAATTTGAATACTCCAGAATTACGATTTATTAGATGTCTAAAATCCTTTAGTTTGGTTGGAATTTTTTCAAAACATTCTGTAAATTGGATAGATAGATCTAATTGAAGACAACTGCTCAAAATTTCAAAACATTTCAGGTTAAGATCAAGAATATATTCAAATCTATCCTTAAATAGTGGCATCAAGTCATCGATATAAAATTCAAAAAAGGGAGACATGCGATAAGCAGATTGCAACGACTTTAAATGAGCCTGTTGCCAATTTCCATCATTTGCAATTTTCACATCCTTGTAAAGTTGCCTATTTTTTTGCGAATAAATAACAGGTACGGTAAGTGTTAATTTACCATTGGCTCCATAGATTTCAGCACGATTCCTATAGGTCTGTTTTTGATAATTGTCATAGACTTCAAAAACTACATTTTCCGTATTTAAAATAATGGAAAATTGAGCTAAATTCGGAAAGTAAGATGGATGTATTAAACAGCCCATTTCAGATTGGTTAAGTCTTTAATTTAACTTTCCTCTTCTTTCGCCATTTATTAAAAAATGTAAGACCAAGAACAACAACAATAAACGGAATTAAATAAGATACCCTTTTACCTTTCCCACTAACAGTTGTAAAAATTCGATCCCATCGGAAACTCCAATTTTTTAAACCGTCCATTAAACCATCAATGCTCATCCAAATAAATACGGGTTTACCGAACACATGGTCATAGGGCACAAAGCCCCAAAAACGGCTATCAATAGAGTTATGCCTATTATCACCCATCATCCAATAGTAGTCTTGTTTAAAAGTATAGGAGTTTGCAGGCTTATCATCAATAAATATTTGATTGCCTCGTGTGACCACTTTGTGTCCCTCATACTCTGAAATAGCACGCTTGTATATTGAGATATTTTCGGTAGTAAGGTTTACTGTTGCACCTGCCTTTGGGATGTAAATAGGTCCAAAATTATCGATGTTCCAATTATAATTAAGGTCTCTAGGGAAAATATCTTCTCTTTGGTCTCTAGCCTGTTTAATAGGTATAATTTCCGCAACTTCAGGGTGTGCTTTTAATCGTGCAATAGCCCTGTCTGTTGCTGCAGGAATGCGATAAAATCCTTCCTGAGTTCCAAAGCCAAGTCCATCTGTAATATCGTGCTTCTTTAGGATATCGTAAATCCTTGATGGTTGTAGATTTCTTTTAAATCTTATATCATAGCTAAATTGTAAATGAGATCTAGGAGGTAGTTGATTTTGTTCCCCGTCTATAAATACAAAACCGTCCCTAATTTCTAGAGTGTCACCAGCAATACCAACACAACGTTTAACGAGATTTGTTTTCTTATCTATCGGTTTATAATAATTACGATCTGGCTTAAACTTATTCATATCCAGAAGTGTATCTGCAGGCTGGTTAAATACTACAATATCGTTACGCTCTATAGTTTCAAAACCAGGTAGTCTAAAGTAGGGTAGTTGCAGTTTGTTTAATATACTGGAGTTTCTTTTTTCGTAACGATCACTAAAGAGGTATGATTTTTTCTTTAACACAGGAATGGTGTCATGTACCATCGGAAGTGCAACTGTAGTCATCGGACCTCTCGCACCATAGTGTATCTTGCTCACAATCAAGAAATCACCAACTAATAAGGATTTTTCCAAAGACGAGGAAGGAATTACAAATGGCTGAAAGAAATAGGTGTGTACTATGGTTGCAGCCACAACAGCAAATAGTATTGATGTAATCCATTCGCCAGAGGATGTTTTTGGTTTTAATCTGCGATTTTCAATGTACAACACATCTTCAATGTAGTTTAGATAGTATAAGTAAAAACCTAATGTAATTAGACATAGCAAGGCATCTTTTTTTGAGTCCTTTCCAAAGCTTCTTGCAGTTTCAACCCAAACTGCAGGAATCATGATTAAATTTACAATTGGTAAGAACATGAGAATAATCCACCACCATGGTCTGTTTATAATTTTCATTAAAACGAATGCATTATAAATCGGAACGAAAGCCTCCCATGTTTTACGACCAGCTTTGGCGTAAAGCTTCCATGTTCCAAGACCGTGAATTATTTGAACTATAATAACGAAGACGAACCATTCTGTCCAATTCATAGTGTAATCTTATTTAGTCTAGTAGGTTGAAAATTATTTTAATTTGTTTCAAATGTAGGTGCAATTAACCAATGTTTAACACATCTTTCATGGTGAATATCCCTTTTTTGTCCTTTATCCACTCTGCTGCAATAACCGCACCTAGAGCAAATCCTTTTCGGCTATGAGCCGTATGTTTAATTTGTATGGAATCGATTTCCGAGTCATAAGAAATTTCATGGGTGCCTGGAACGCCCTCAATTCTAATTGCTTCAATAGTTATTTTGTCCTTTGTAGCATTTTGTAAAACCCATCCATCATAATCGGTGTTCTCGATTATTTGTTCGGCCAGTGAAATGGCGGTTCCACTTGGTGCATCAAGTTTTTGAGTATGATGTATCTCTTCTATCGAGACAGAGTAGTCTTTATGTCCGCTCATGAGTTTGCTCAACTGCTTATTGATTTCAAAAAAAATATTTACACCTAAGCTGAAATTAGATGCATAAAGAAATGTTCCGTTCTTCACATTGCAGTAATTCACGATAGAACTATAGTTGTCCAGCCAACCAGTAGTTCCAGAAATTACAGGAATATTAGCATCCAAAGCCTTTTTTATATTAGTCTCGGCTGCAGAAGGAACACTAAAGTCAATCGCAACATCACATTCAGAAAAGTTAAATTCATCATCAGGTTCAGAAACCTTTAGACAAATGATGTGGTTTCGTTTTAGTGCAATCTCTTCAATACTCTTACCCATTTTGCCGTAACCCAATAATGCAATATTCATGTTCTAAAAATTAAAGTTGAGTGTGAGCCCAAGATCGGTTGTGTTTTCTAACTGATTAAATTTGTAGTGTGGTCTTAACGACAAATTTTCGTCTACATTAAACTGCAGTAGATGCGCATCTACGTTAGCGTCGATTATATTTAAAGCATACAATCCTATGGTAACTAAAAGTGCAACCTCTTTATTTCGTCTAAACTGCTGTTGCGCTCTAATTAAGCCGTCATCAGAAATTTGTGGTGTGAGGCCATCGCCATAAAATTCGTCATCTGTAAAACCAGCTAAACGCCTTTTATAGGCATCTCTGAATCTATCAAATTGATTGTCGTTTCTTATATAAAAATAGACTCCAGTGCCAATAGCGCCCCAAACGATTGGTATTTTCCAATATCTTTTATTGTACGCTTGTCCTAGACCAGGAAGTACAGCAGAATAAAAGGCAGCTTTTGATGGCCTAAGAGGATCGATAGGCTTTTTTTCTATAACACTTTGATTAATTTGAACGATTTCTTTATCTATTCCTAAACTGGTGCTGTCTTTTTCTTTCTGAGAAAATAAAAGGCAGACTGAAAATAAGCACAGGACAAATGTATATAGATGCCTATTTAGCACGTTGCACTAATTTTTTAATACGGTTGAAATCTTCTTCAGAGTGAAATGGGATCGTGATTTTCCCACTACCGTTTTTAGCGAGTTTCACATCTATTTTATGACCAAAATATTCAGAAAAATCCTTTATTCCTTTTTTGATGTATTTAGGCACTTCAATTGGGGAGTCTTCATTTGTTGGGGATTTTGGGCTATTTAAATTCTTAACCAACTGCTCGGTTGCTCTGACAGATAGCTTATTTGATATTACTTTTTCGTAAACTTCTAGTTGATCAATTTGACTTTCTATATTCACCATTGCACGTCCGTGTCCCATGGAAATAAATCCATCTCGCATACCGGTCTGAATGATTGGGTCTAGCTTTAAAAGTCTTAGGTAGTTGGCAATTGTTGAACGTTTTTTACCAACACGATCGCTCAATTGCTCTTGTGTTAGGTTTATTTCGTCAATTAAACGTTGGTATGAAAGTGCAATTTCGATAGGATCAAGATCTTGGCGTTGAATGTTTTCTACTAAGGCCATCTCTAACGATTCCTGATCATTTGCAATTCTTATATACGAGGGTATCGTTTCTAACCCAATAAGTTTTGAGGCCCTAAATCTACGTTCACCAGAAACAAGCTGATATTTATTGAATGCTAGCTTACGAACAGTAATAGGTTGAATAACGCCAAGTTCTCTAATTGAGGAGGCAAGTTCTCTCAAGGACTCTTCATTGAAGTTGGTTCGTGGTTGGAATGGATTTACTTCAATACTATCAATGTCTAGTTCTACTATATTACCTACTACTTTATCGGCATTCTTATCTTGAGCGGTATTTATATCGTTATCAGGATCTTTCAATAGCGCTGAAAGTCCTCTGCCCAATGCTTGTTTTTTAGTTGCCTTTGCCATTACAATTCATTTTTTTTGATTAGCTCCTTGGCCAAACTTAAATAATTTGAGGCACCCTTACTACTAACATCATAATTGATGATACTTTCACCATAACTAGGTGCTTCACCTAATCTAACATTTCGCTGAATAATAGTTTCAAAAACCATATCGCTAAAATGTTTTTGTACCTCTTCTACAACCTGATTTGAAAGCCTCAGACGAGAATCGTACATTGTAAGGAGCATACCTTCAATATCTAACGCTTCATTATGTATTTTCTGTACACTTTTAATAGTATTTAACAATTTGCCTAGGCCTTCTAGGGCAAAATATTCACATTGAATTGGAATTATGACCGAATCAGAAGCCGTCAGTGCATTTAAGGTCAACAAACCCAAAGATGGCGCACAATCTATAAGAATATAATCGTATTGCTCTTTTAAATCTATTATGGCACTTTTTAGCATATATTCACGTTCATCCTTGTCCACCAATTCAATCTCTATGGCAACTAAGTCAATATGAGCGGGAATAATATCTACGTTTGGCGCGTTGGATTTAACAATAGCCTCAATGGCAGTTTTTGTATGTTCTAAAACTTGATAGGACCCAACTTGGACCTCGTCTACATCAACCCCAAGTCCCGAACTCGCGTTGGCTTGAGGATCTGCATCTATAAGTAGGACTTTCTTCTCTAAAACACCTAGAGAAGCTGCTAAATTAACCGATGTTGTTGTTTTACCTACACCGCCTTTTTGGTTAGCAATTGCAATGATTTTACCCATTAAATGATTTGGTTTTAATAGGGACTAAAAATACAACTAATTATGGGTTCTAAAAACGGAAGTTGTTAACATAGAGTAAACAAAACCTATTGATTTTTACAGTGAAAAAGGAAATTGAAACGCTTGTTATTCACAACTTGGGTTGCTGTCGCAATCGGGATCATCACAATCTACCAGACCATCACCATCGTTATCAACGCCATCAATACAGCGTTCAATCAGACAATCTTGAAATTCTTCGCAATTTGCATCTTCGCAATCTATGAAACCATCACCGTCGTTATCGATACCATCGTTGCATATTTCCTCACATAACGTACTAGAGTTGCAGGATTGATCTTCACAATCTACGAAACCATCACCATCGTTGTCAATTCCGTCGTTGCATATCTCTACGGCACTATTTGAGTAGTTGTCTTCAGATTCATTACTTGAGCAAGCAATTAAACCAAATGAAGCAAACACGATAACTAAAGCAACATATCTAAATTGCTTTGAATGGGGAAAGTAATTACGTAATAACATCTTTTTCTAGCGTTTACACAAAGGTAACAACGGCAAGTTTAGAAAGTTGTTAAACTTAAATTAAAATGAGGAATGTCATTTTTGATGGAATTATTTGTTCTTTTTTGCCCTAATTAATTTTTCGAGTTCATCCCATAACGATTCAGGGATTTCCGATAGCATATTGAATTCTCCCGCACCCTTAAGCCATTCGCCACCATCGATTGTAATGACTTCACCGTTTATGTAAGCAGAAAAATCAGAAACGAGATATGCGGCCAAATTTGCCAGCTCTTGATGTTGGCCAACTCTTTTGAGCGGTACTTTCTTAGCCATGTCAAATTTCTCTTGAAGATTACCAGGCATCAATCGATCCCAAGCACCCTTTGTTGGGAAGGGTCCTGGAGCAATTGCGTTGAAGCGCATACCGTATTTTGCCCATTCTACAGCCAAACTTCTTGTCATTGCCAATACGCCAGCTTTAGCTGCTGCACTTGGCACGACATAACCAGAACCTGTCCAAGAATAAGTTGTTACAATATTTAGGACATTAGTATTGGTTTGTTTTGTATCGATCCAGTGCTTTCCGAAGGCAAGGATACAGTTTTTGGTTCCTTTTAAAACGATATCAATTATGACATCAAAAGCGCGAGGAGAAAGTCTCTCGGTAGGTGATATAAAATTACCAGCTGCATTGTTTAATAATACATCAACTTTGCCGAAGCGTTCAATTACTATTTCTTTCATTGCATCTACCTGATGATATTCCCTAACATCGCACTGTACGGGAAGGCATTTGCCTTTTGTCTCGGCTTCAAGTTCCTTTGCGGTATTCTCGAGCTTTTCAAAATTTCTAGATGTAATAGCAACGTTTGCGCCCAGTTCTAGAAAATATCGTGTCATGGCTTTTCCTAGTCCGCTTCCACCACCAGTAACTACAATAGTTTTACCTTTCAAGGCACCATCTTTAAGCATCTTCTCTTTAAAATTCATCTAGAATATATTATGCGTTTAATCCAATAAGATTTCTAAAATTTGAATAGCAGCCTCACTAATCTTGGTGCCAGGTCCAAACACTGCAACTGCACCAGCATCAAATAAATACTGGTAATCTTGTTTTGGGATAACACCGCCTACGATTACCATTATATCATCCCTGCCATAGGTTTTAAGTTCTTCAATGACCTGAGGTACCAATGTTTTATGACCAGCGGCCAGTGAAGAAACACCTAGAATATGAACATCATTTTCTACGGCTTGTTTGGCTGCTTCTTTCGGTGTCTGGAAGAGTGGGCCAATATCTACATCAAACCCAACATCTGCATAACCTGTTGCGACGACCTTGGCACCACGATCGTGACCATCTTGTCCCATTTTTGCAATCATTATTCGCGGTCTACGACCATCTTGTTCTGCAAACTTATCGGCAAGCTCCCTTGCTTTTTTAAAGCTTTTATCGTCTTTTATTTCTTTACTATACACACCTGAGAATGATTTGATTTGTGCTTTGTAGCGTCCAAACTCTGCCTCTAATGCATCACTAATTTCACCAAGAGTGGCTCGTTTTCTTGCGGCATCTACTGCCAAAGCTAGTAAATTTTCATTTCCTGTCCTGGCGGCCTTAGTCAACTTATCTAGGGCTTCGTTAACTTCAGCAGTATTTCGTTTAGATTTTAAGTTTAATAATCGTTCAATTTGTTCATTTCTAACGGTTTGATTATCAACCTCTAAAATATGTAAAGGGTCTTCTTGGTCTAACTGGTAGGCATTTACACCAACAATAGTGTCTTGTCCTGAATCTATTCTTGCTTGTTTTCTGGCAGCGGCTTCTTCAATTCTGAGTTTAGGTATGCCAGCTTCAATTGCTTTTGTCATACCGCCCAATTCTTCGACCTCTTGAATATGTTGCCATGCCTTATGTGCAATTTCATTTGTCAGGCATTCAACATAATAGCTACCACCCCAAGGATCTACCGTTTTGGTGATGTATGTTTCTTCTTGGAGATATATTTGAGTATTTCTTGCAATCCTTGCTGAAAAATCTGTTGGTAAAGCGATAGCTTCATCCAATGCATTGGTATGTAGACTTTGTGTACCACCAAATGCCGCTGCGGCAGCTTCGATACATGTTCTGGCAACGTTGTTAAAAGGATCTTGTTCTGTTAAACTCCAACCCGATGTTTGGCTATGCGTACGTAATGCTAAAGATTTAGGGTTTTTTGGGTTAAATTGTTTAACAAGTTTTGCCCATAGCATTCGTGCAGCACGCATTTTCGCGATTTCCATAAAATGGTTCATGCCAATTGCCCAGAAAAAAGATAATCTTGGCGCAAAGGTATCTATATCCATTCCAGCTTCAAGCCCTTTTCTTATATATTCTAAGCCATCCGCTAAAGTGTAAGCCAATTCTATATCGCACGTAGCACCGGCTTCTTGCATGTGATAACCAGAGATACTGATACTGTTGAAGCGTGGCATATTTTGGCTTGTATACTCAAAAATATCTGAGATAATTTTCATTGAAGGTGTTGGAGGATAAATGTAGGTGTTCCGCACCATGAATTCCTTTAGAATATCATTTTGTATTGTTCCTGAAAGTTGGTCTGGTTTAACACCTTGTTCTTCTGCGGCAACTATATAAAAGGCCATAATAGGTAAGACAGCGCCGTTCATGGTCATTGATACTGACATTTTATCTAGAGGTATCTGATCGAAAAGAACCTTCATGTCCTCGACGGAATCTATAGCTACACCAGCTTTACCGACATCTCCAACTACACGCTCGTGATCGGAGTCATAACCTCTATGCGTTGCTAAATCAAATGCTACCGAAAGCCCTTTTTGTCCTGCCGCTAAATTGCGTCTATAAAAGGCATTACTTTCTTCTGCGGTAGAAAAACCTGCATATTGTCTAATGGTCCATGGTCGTCGCACATACATAGTAGAATATGGACCTCTGAGGTTTGGTGCAATACCTGAAACGAAATCCAAGTGGTCAAAGTTTTTGATATCTTCTTTGGAATACGTCTGCTTAACGTCAATCCCTTCAGCTGTTTGGAATTTGGCTTCGTTTGAGGTTTGTATAGATCCTATTTTTGAATCTAGTTTAATATGTTGAATATCTTTTCTCATAATATCATTTTTTCAATAAACGGATCAAAATAAACCTCAAATGGAGCCATTAGATTTATTAGAACCGTCTTGTTGTTTGACGATATAAAATACGCGTGTTGAAAGGCTTGCTGTTCTAATTTCTTATTTTCAATCTTAAAGATGGCTTTAAACACCTGCACTTTTCCATTATCATTGTGTTTAGCCGTTATTTTTGAATAGTCTAAATCAGTAAATTCCGAAAGTTGTTCATGGTTTTGTCTTATGAGGCCCAATAGGTACTTGGCATCTTGTCTAGAAATAGGTGTAAAGGGAACCGTATTTAACGTGTAGGTTGCATTTACAGAATCATCAAAATAGATGTAATGGTTACCTTCCATTTCACGCATATGCTTTAATCTTGTGCGCTCAATTTCTAATTCATGGTTATCTGTCGCTAGTGAATCTAAAAGCGCCAGATATTTGATAGATGAATAACGTTTAAAGCTTGTTGGTAGAAACAGTTTAATGCCATCGTCACCAAGGTAATGGGTCTTACCCTCAATAGACTCTATATCTTCGATTTGAGTCCAGTCTGAAATACCACGTGCCACCTCTAAACAAGATGTAAGAAATAAACATAAAACGACTAAACTAGTTACTATAGATTTTCTCAATACCATGAATTACTCTTCATTTAATCTTCTGATTTCCAATTGTTCTGATAGTCTTTTTTCAATAATTGGTTCAATTAATGTTTTACGTGACTCTTTCTTTAAAAAAGGATTCTTCTCAATATTGGATTTCATTTTATCTTCAGGATTTGGATGCTTATTTGTACCTAACAATACAAGTTTGCCACTCTCGAAATCGTCTTGTTCCTTTGATGCGCTTTCTTTAATTTTTCTTTGAATTGTTCCTTCCTTCAACTGAGATAAGAATCCGCCATTTTTTTCAATATCCTTGAACAGGTCAAGAGCTTTTTTACTTAATTGATCAGTAAGAGTCTCAATATAGTAAGCACCATCTGCAGGATTATTTACTTTGTCTAAATAACTTTCATTTTTTAAGACCAACAGCTGATTTCGAGCTATACGATTCCCAAATTCATTCGATTCATGGTAAAGATTATCGTAGGGTAAATTATAAATAACATTCGCGCCTCCTATTATAGCACTCATACACTCTGTTGTAGTACGAAGCATGTTAACGTTATAATCGTAAATAGTTTTGTTTCGTCTGCTAGGTGAAGCAATTATCGTGCATTCTTCATTAATGCCGTATTCCCTAGCGAGAATAGACCATAGATTTCTTAAAGCTCTTAGCTTGGCTATTTCAAAGAAGTAATTGTTGCCAATACTGACTAAGAATGTCACCTCGAAAGCTTTTTTAGCACTAGTATCAAGTATGCCCTCAAAATGATTGAGATACTCATTTGCATGAGCTAGGGCATAGGCCAGTTGTTGTATTATTTTAGCTCCAGAATTTTGGTAAAGATCTAAATCTACAGTAAGTTGATTGGTTGATTTTATAATACCCTCTAATTCTTTATGATCCTCAGTTAGGGATTTAAACCAATTGCCTGATTTGGATAGATTAGCTATAATATCTGTTAGGATTGTGATATTGCCAGAAGCGAATTCAAACGTTTTTTTTATAACACTATCCGATAGAAAACCACATTTAAGAAATACTCGAATCTTCTTTAGATCAATACCATCTAGTAAATCCTCGATAACGATGGTATCGTTTGCAATTTGGAAAATAAGACTCTCTGCGCCACGATAAATGGCATCTTTTGCAAGTTTATTTCCTTTTGTTGCATCCTTTACCTCAAAAAATTGACAAACTTTCCATCCGGTTGCGCTTGTTTGTGATATCTCTGGTAGTGTTTCAAATTCATCAGAATGATAAAAGGGCTTTACATCAATACCTTCGTTTGTTCTCCAAATAAGAGTTTCATTATAATCCGCTCCTTTTAAATCAACCTGTATTTTTTGTTTCCAAGCTTTTGAAGTAACAGCTTCAAATTCATCAAATAAATTTTTACTCATCTTGGTTTTCTTTTGCAATACTATCTTCGTATTCAATTATATAAATTTCTTCGTTTGGCTTTTTCATGTAGTAGGTTTCCCTAGCCATGCGTTCAACACCTTCTTCTGTGCTCAATTCCTTTATAGCCTTATTGTCCTTAGCCATCTCGTTTTTGTAATGTTGCTTCTGGTATTCTAACTCATTAATTTCGGTATTTAGTTCATGATGAAACAACCAGGAATGGGCATCAAAAAACAACATCCAAATAGCAAAGCCCAGCAATACAATTACATAGATATTTTTGAACGGTTTGAGGTATTTAGATTTAGGTTTTGGCATTATAATCTTTCGTTAATTATTGTTTTAACGATATCTACTGCTACAGTGTTGTATTTGTTGTTAGGAATAATTATATCTGCATATTCTTTCATAGGTTCAATAAACTGTTGATGCATTGGTTTTAATGTATTCTGATAGCGTGTAAGTACTTCATCGAGGTCACGACCGCGCTCAGAAATATCACGTTTTAATCTTCTTATAAGGCGTTCGTCAGAATCTGCATGAACAAATATTTTAATATCAAATAACTTTCTAATCTCAGGATTTGTAAGAATTAGAATACCTTCTACTATAATTACCTTTCTCGGTAAAGTTTTGATGGTATCTCCCGTACGATTATGTTTAACAAAGGAATAAACAGGTTGTTCAATAGTCTTACCTTCTTTGAGTTGCTTAAGATGCTCGACAAGTAAATCGAAATCTATTGATCTAGGGTGATCAAAATTAATCTGTACACGCTCATCAAAACTCAAGTGAGAGGTGTCTTTATAATAAGAATCTTGAGAAATAACGCCAACTTCTCCTTCAGGTAATTCATTTAAAATAGTATCGACAACTGTGGTCTTGCCGCAACCAGTTCCACCAGCTATTCCAATTATCAGCATTCGTATTATTTGATTAGTTTAGTTAGTTGCAAAGTTATGTATTTAAGGTATGTTTTTGATGACATTTGTCATTTCTAATAAAAAGAATTGCATAGTATTTACTTTCTTAAGAGCTTAACGATTCCAAGATTTTCAATACCCACATATACATATCCATCAGGACCTTGCTCAACACTTCTCACTCTTCCCAAACCACTTAACAATTGCTCTTCTTTTACAACTTTGCGATCTCTTAGAGTGCAAAGATTTAGATATTGAAATTTTAGCGAACCAACGAGGAGTTTACCATTCCAATCACCATATTTGTTGCTATTAATAAAAGCCATTCCACTTGGTGCAATAGAAGGATCCCAATAATGGAGTGGTTGCTCCATTCCTTCCTTTTCAGTTAAATCTGTGAATTTAGTGCCACTATAGTTGACACCATAGCTTATAACGGGCCAACCATAATTTTTTCCTTTTTTAATAACGTTAATCTCATCACCTCCTTTTGGACCATGTTCATGAGTCCAAATATCTTTTGATACGGGGTGAAGCGTCATACCTTGAGGATTTCTATGTCCATAAGAATAAATTGCTTTTTTGGCATTTGGAATATTAAAAAAGGGATTGTCTTTTGGAATGGTACCGTCATCATTTATACGATAAACTTTACCACAATCTCTGGTAATATCTTGAGGGTTTATATCCCTATCCCCACGATCACCAATTGTAAAATACAAATAATCATTATCATCAAATACTAATCTGGAACCAAAATGCTGACCTCTGGTTGAGTTTGGAGAAGCCTTATAGAGTACTTGCCAATTTATTATTGTATTGTTTTTTAATTTGGCTCTTGCTATTGTTGTGTTGCCGCCATTTCCTTCTCCTTCAGAAGAAGCATAGGAAAAATAAATCCACCCATTATAAGTGTAGTTAGGATGCAAAGTAATGTCCATAAGACCGCCTTGTCCACGAACATAGATATTGGGTAATCCTGTAATATTGTTTTTTTTACCGTTTACAAAATGAATTACTTCCCCTTTTTTTTCTGTTATTAGCATGGATCCGTCAGGAAGAAATGCAAATCCCCAAGGGATTGTTAAGTCTGGCACAACTAGTTCATAGGTATTTTCCTTGTTTTTAGGATTTTTATCTTGAGCGCATGTTATAGTACTTAATAAAATAAGAACTAATAAAAAAGGTCTAAAATTCATGTATTACCTATAGCGATTAATGAGAACTTAAAGTTATTAAATTGTTGTCGGTTTCTAAAGAAAAATAATATATTTGCAGTCCAATTTAGATAACTAGTTTTCGGGGTGTAGCGTAGCCCGGTTATCGCGCCGCGTTTGGGACGCGGAGGTCGCAGGTTCGAATCCTGCCACCCCGACAAAAAAAGCTCAGATATTTCTGAGCTTTTTTTATTTTTAAATTATTAAACATACGTAACTAGAGTTTATTTAAAGCTACATTTTATTAGCATCCAAATCATTTAATTCATCCAGTTCCTTTAAAATTTCGAAGGTTTTTTTTGCCTCTTTTTCATCAATTATGCTTATGGCTGCACCAGCATGTACTAAAACATAATTACCTATCACTACCTCAGGCACTAAAGCTAAACTTACCTCTTTAATAACCCCATCAAAGGAAACTTTCCCAGTTCTAAATATTTCATCTTGGTGTGAGTATATTTCCTCTAATTTTCCGGGTATTGAAAGACACATTTCTTTTTAAGGGTTTAAATTAGATTTCAGCCAATCATACCATAAATTCATTCCTTCGCCTGTTGTAGCAGATATCTCGAAGAAAATAAGATTTGGATTTACTTGCAAAGCGTACTCTTTAATTCTTTCAACATTTATATTTAAATAGGGTAAGAGGTCTATTTTGTTAATCAGACAAATATCCGAAGTGTGAAACATATCAGGATATTTAATTGGCTTGTCTTCGCCTTCAGTAGGACTTATAATAACTACCCTTTTAGATTCACCTAGATTAAACATAGATGGACAAACCAGATTGCCAACATTTTCTATCATTAAAATAGAATTATCCTTCATATTTAATTTTTGGATAGCTTCGTATACCATATCACTTTCTAAATGGCATCCTTTCCCTGTATTTATTTGAACAACAGGAATGTCTAGCGCATCAATTCTATTGGCATCATTCATTGTTTTTTGATCACCTTCGATAACATAAAACGGCAATTCAGATTTTAAATCTAAAAGTGTCCTTTCAAGAATTGAGGTTTTTCCAGAACCAGGTGAACTTACCAAATTGAGAGCAAAAATATTCTTGGCATCGAGGTAGCCTCTGTTTCTTGAAGCCATAATTTCATTATGGTGAAGAATATCTTGCTCCACCTCAATAACTGTTCTTTTATGATCATGATCATGGTGGTGATGTCCATGACTATGCACATGCCCATCGTGATGGTGATCATGACTATGAGAATGCTCATCGTGATGACGATGCTCTAAAGATTTTAACTCTTTTGGATTCTGAATAGCAATGCCGTTTTCATTTGTACCACAGCCGCAAGTTCCACACATATCTAGTAATTTTTGTTTAAGATAAAATTTTTAGACAAAATTTCGTCCTTAAAGTATTCATAAGCTTTTACTAAGTTACCTTCTCCTATATTACTCAAACCTATTTTTAAATCCCAATTTTCGCCTTGAATGGCCAAAATTTGAGCATTAGGTTCATGGTTATATAACTTTTTGGTAATATACAAAATTGTCTCTGGTGCAAGTGCATGTGTACTAAAACTGTAATTGTCTTCTGGTACACATGGGTACAATTTAAAACCTCCTTCAATTTTGGTTTTGCATGCATCCACAAATATGACATTTTCATATTTAGAGATAAGTTCTGCATCTTCTATTTGCAATTGATATCTATACTCAAGATCAAATGGTGGGCTCTCAGTTTCAACAAGCGCTAAAAATGACCAACCTAATCCATCATCTTGCCGACCGTTGTTTCCAATCCCAAAAATAATTGTATTATGATCTAACTTTTTCATCTAATAAATTTCCTTTAAAATCTTCTAATTGAACAATTAATGGCATTTGACCTAAAGCATGCGTAGCACAACTCAAACAAGGATCATATGCCCTAATAGCTATTTCTATTTGATTTAGCATTGGTTCTGTAATCTCTGGTTTCTCATTCAGCACGTCTTTTGCTACGGCTCTAACTCCTCTGTTCATCGCCTCATTATTGTGGGTTGTTGAAACAATTAAGTTACATTTTGTAATCAATCCTTTATCGTCTGTGTGATACTCGTGGATTAATGTACCCCGAGGTGCTTCGATAATACCAATGCCCTTATTTCTAGTCGTGCCTTTTCGTACCAAATCATTACCCATAATATCATCATCAAGGAGTAACTCCTTCATTAATTCTGCACAATGCAACATTTCAATTAATCTTGCCCAATGCGTATGCATGGTCATATTATTTGGAAAGTCTTTGGTATATGCTTTAAATATTTTTCGTTCTGCTTCGGCCAATGGTGTACTGATATGAGTACATGTATTGATTCGAGCTAGCGGTCCAACACGATTCCAACCATTTTCTCTTCCGTACTCCTTCATATAAGGGAATTTTAAATACGACCAAGGCTCCACAGCTTCTTTAAAATGGTAACTATATTCAATATCTGCAATGTTCATTAATTCTTTACCTCTTGCATCTATTGAGCGAAGACGGCCATCATATAACTCTAGAGCGCCTGTTTCTTTGTGGACTAAGCTTAAATGGTTTGAAGGATATCGTGCAAAACTATCTATCCATTTAGCATTTTCAGCGTGATACGATTTCATGAAGTCTACTATTTCTTTACTCCACTCAATCATTGTATCAATGTTTGGAATTTGCTTACCATCAAGGAAATAATCCCTTTCATCCGGCATAAATGTTTTATGTACACCTCCTGGGACAGCCAAAATGCCATGAATCTTCTTACCAGCCAGTGCCTTAATCATTTCTTGACCAAATTTTCGCATTAAGATTCCTTTTTTGGCCAATTCTTTATTCTCAGTCGCTACAGCAACAACATTTCTTTTTTCGGCAGGCGCATCAACTCCAAATAGTAAATCCGGAGATGCTAGATAGAAGAAGTGTAATGCATGCGATTGGAATACCTGACCATAATGTAGCAATCTTCTTAATTTTGTTGCAATAGGTGATAGGCTATCTGGATCAATACCTACTAATTGGTCTATGGCTTTTGCAGCTGCTAAATGGTGGCTAACGGGGCAAATACCACACAAGCGTTGCACAAGAACTGGTGCTTCCCAATAAGGGTGTCCTTGTATAAATTTCTCGAATCCTCTAAATTCTACTATATGTAAAAAGGCATCATCGACTTTGCCATTTTCATCTAATTTAATTGTAACCTTACCATGTCCCTCTACACGGGTTACGGGTTCTATAACTATTTTTCTACTGTTCATGTCAATTTGTTTTTCTAGTCATATTTAAATTCTGGGTAGGTAATAGAATAATCTTCTTCGAAAAGAATATTCTTAACAACATTCCATATATGGTTGGCATTTGGAGGACAACCAGGTATATGGTAATCAATTTTTACAACATCATGATTACAATATACTTTATCTAATATTTTGGGTATATCCTCATGATTTGGTATAACTGTTTCATTTTCTTCGCTAGTTAGAGAGTCTATATAAGCTTCTTTTAGACAATCTTCTAAAGGTAAAGTATTTCTAATTGCTGGAACACCTCCCCAAATTGCACATTCTCCAACTGAAATCAATATATCACAGTTCTTCCTAAATTTTCTTAGTACTTCGATATTATCAGTATTACAACAACCTCCTTCAATTAAGCCTATATCACAGCGTTCATTAAACTTCTTATAATCAGTTAATGGCGACTTATCAAATTCTACAATATCCACTAGGTCTAGTATTCCTAAATCGATATCAAGCATGGACATATGGCAACCAAAGCAACCTGCAAGTGACGCCGTTGCTACGCGTTTTTTCTTTTTATTTTTATTCACATGTTTTTTGAGATCTGTTAATGGAATATTGGTATTTGCCTTGGCGTAGTCAAACTGTCTATCGCCAAATGGTTTCCCAAAAGTTTTTCCTTTCACTAATATGGAACCTGTTGGACAAATGTGCATTGCATGCTCGGCTTGTTGCTCAGAGAGTTTGGCTTCTTGTTCGTAATCTACAGATACCATTGTTCTGTTTCCTCTTTGTGTAAGGTGGAATACCTTATGGCCATCGTTGGTTTTAATCTCTTCTATACAGCGCTTACATTTAATGCATCGATTTTGATTAACAACAATACGCTCTGGTCTTGCATCTACAACTCTATCTACAAATAAGTGAGGAAAACGGGCATACCTTATTCCTGTCTCGTAACCAAGGTTTTGCATCTCGCAGTCACCACTTTTTTCACAAGAAGGGCAGAAGTGGTTTCCTTCTACAAACATCATTTCCAAAATAGCCTTACGCAAGTCAAGTAGTTCTGCAGAGTTTACCTCAATGTCCATGCCTTCATCGACGTTTAAAGTGCATCCTGCAATTGGTCTACCATTATTTTTAACCGTACAAATTCTACAACTTCCAAGAGGGTTTAGGTGTTTGAAGTAGCAAAGTGTTGGAATAAAGATGCCATTGGCTTTAGCTGCTTCTATTAGGTTTTGTCCTTTCTCTGCGGTACAAACCCTGCCATCTATTTTAAACTTTACTGGTTTCATATAATTACTTGTCTAGCTCTGGTTGTGTATCTTTTATAAAACTGTCAAATTCCTGAACAGCGTCTTGCATGTCAAATTCAACATTAAGAAATTCATTTGTTGGTGGAATTTTGAGATTGAAATAATCTTTGAATTTTTCCACTGCGTAGATTAAACTATTTGGAGATGATTTTCCTAATCCGCAACGACTGGATAGTTTAATAATATTTCCCCATTGTTTTATCTCTTTTATATCTTCTTGGCTAGCTAAACCGCGTTGCATTTTCTTTACTTTTTCATTCAAAATATAATTACCAGCTCGGCAAGGCGTGCAAACACCACAAGACTCCTCCTTAAAAAATTCCATGAAGTTTCTTAGGATATTAAGTAAATCTCTAGTTCGGTTGAAAACCATAAAGGAGCCACCGCACATAATATCTTCTTTACAGATTCTTCTATTGAATTCGGTATTATTTATACATTCTCCGGATGGGCCACTAACTTGAATAAAATATGGAGATGTAGCCTGGCTCATTTCAATACCTAACATGTCAATAATTGGTGTGCCATATTCTATTTCATAAATACCTGGTTTTGCCACATCGCCAGATATGCTAATTAATTTAGTACCTGGAGATTCTTCCGTACCAAGACTTAAAAAATGGTCTTCTCCTAATTCAATTATTCGTGATGCATAAGCTAATGTCTCTACATTATTTACTACGGTTGGTTTGTGTCTAAAACCATGTTTGGTTGCAGACCAAGTTCTTACAGGAGGTTCGCCTCTACGGCCTTCCAAAGATTCTATTAATGCAGAAGCTGCGCCACAGACATAAGATCCTGCGCCAAGTTGAATGCGTATATCAAAATCAAAATCCTTTACACCTAAGATGTCTTTTCCTAGTAGTTTGGTCTTTCTAAATTCTTCAAGAAGCCCTTCTAATCTCTTTTTAAAATATTGGTATTCCGCTCTTAGATAAATGATACCTTCTTTGGCTCCTGTTGCATAACCTGCTAAAACCATTCCCTCAATTACTAATCCTGGTAAATATTGTAGCAATGCACGATCTTTAAAAGTTCCAGGTTCGCCCTCGTCTGCATTACAAATAATATATTTTGTATCTGCTTCATTGTTTTTGCAAGAATTCCATTTGTACCCTACTGGGAAAAATGCTCCTCCAAGCCCTAATAATTTTGCTTTTGAAATTTTATCTACAATTTCATCAGGAGAATACTTTATGCCTTCCCGAATGCTTTTACCCATTTCATAGGATCTGAAAATAATAGCTTTATCGCCTTCCGGATGGTATTGTATTTTGCTTTTCGTTTTACTGGCAATATCCTTTACGTTTTCATCATTTTTTAGACTATCTATTATTCCTTTTACTTTTTTAGGCGTAAGATCTGTAAAGGGTTGAAAATTTATTAAAGCTGCAGGTTCTTGATCGCTCATACCGATACACGAGGTATCAAAAAGTGAAAATTCATTATCGCCGTATTCATTAAAAGTGCTCCCTGTTTCTTTTTCAAAGGCAGCTTTCACAGCCTCATGTCCCTTTATGTCCGAGATAATACTATTGTTGAGGTAAACGATAAATTTACCTGTAGGTTTTTGATGAAAAAAATGATAAAATGTCGTAACACTCTCAACCTCTACAATAGAGACCTTAAGTTTTTTTGAGATTCTAGAAATAGCCTTCTCAGAAATATATCCAAATTTTAGCTGATATTCCCAAAGTTCATTTAAAAGATGTGTTCTGTCCATAATTAATGCGTTTAAGGCCTTGCTATTTAATTAAAGAACGTTTTGCAAATCTCATTGGAGTAGATTTACTAAATAAAATAAATGATAATCTTTTAAAAAAGATATGATTTCTGTCATGTATTTTATCAATATGATAAAAATCTCATTTAAAAATTACATAGTCTTAAATATATTATCTTTTGGACGGTCATGTTTCTCAATATTTCTATAGTCTATTCTTATTCTTCGGTAATTATATGAAGCTAGTCATATTTAAACTCTTCATGAGTAATGGAATATTCTTCTCCCAGTAATATATTCTTTACAACTTTCCATATATGATTTGCATTTGGTGGGCAACCAGGAATAAAATAATCAACCTTAACAATTTCGTTGCACGGATAAACCTGATCTAACATTTTAGGGATATCCTCGTGATTAGGGATGATATTGGCACCAAGTTCTGTTGTTATTCCATTTATGTATGCTTCTTCTAGACACTCCTTTAGTGAAAAAAAATTACGCATGGCTGGTATACCTCCCATTATCGCACATTCACCGAAAACAACTAGGATGTCGCATTTTTTTCTAAATTCTTTTAGAACTTCTATATTTTCTGAATTAGCACAACCGCCTTCTACAAGACCGATGTCGCATTGTTTACTAAACTTCTTAATATCGGTCAATGGCGATTTATTAAATTCAACAATTTCTAAAACATCTAGGAGTTCTGTATTGATATCTAACAAGGACATGTGGCACCCAAAACAACCTGCTAAAGAAGTAGTAGCCACAACAAATTTTTGATCTTTTGATTTTTGTTTTAATTTATCGTTTAATTGTATTTGCTTTGAACTGCCGGACTTGTCGTATTTACGTTTGCCAAAGGGTTTTTCATAGGCGACACCTTTAACCAATATTGCTCCTACAGGACAAATGGACATGGCATAAAGTGCCTCTTCATCAGATAATTTTGCTTCTTCTTCATAATCAATTTGAACTCTTGTACCAACACCTCTTTTAACGAAGGAGAAAACATCCTTTCCATCTTTTGTTTTAATTTCTTCGACACAGCGTTTACATAAAATACATCTGTTAGATTCCATAATCATCCTATCAGAAGTAAAGTCTACTGCTTTTTTGCTATAAACGTGAGGAAAACGAGATACAGTAATCCCCATATCATAACCTAGATTTTGCATATCACAGTTACCGCTCTTTTCGCATGACGGACAGAAATGATTGCCTTCGGCATAAAGCATTTCTATAATTGCTTTTCTTGTATTCAGAAGTTCAGGAGTATTTATCTGCACATTCATGCCCTCATAGACCTTAGTAGTACAGCCCGCGGTTGTTTTTCCATCTACTTCAACAGTACAAATGCGGCAGGTGCCTAGTGGCGGATCCACTTCCCTGAAATGGCATAAGGTAGGAATATATAATCCATTCGCTTTGGCAACGTTAACAAGGTTTTTTCCTTTTTGCGCCTTGTACCTTTTGCCATCAATTGTTATGTTAACACTATTAGTCATATGTACTTTCTATTTCTTGAATTATGTTATCATAGTTTTGAGTAGCTCTATCAATATTGAATGCGTCATTAAAATCACTTTCGTCTTTTGTTAGTTTTTCAAATTCTTCTGGGAATTTGAGCATGGCGGTCAATAAGCAATTTGTAGAGGTTTTTCCAAGTCCACAGCGACTAGATTGTTTTATGATATGGCTCCATTCTTGAATTTCTTCCATATCTGATTTGCTACCATGGCCTAGTTTAATTTTATCAATTTTACGAGATAACAAGAAATTACCAGTTCTACATGGAACACAAATACCACAAGATTCGGCAACAAAGAAGTCAGTAATATTCTTCAAAACGGAAATCAAACTTCTTGATTGATTGAAAACCATAAACGAACCACCACTTCTTAGACCGACACCACTCATCTTGTGCGCATATTCTATGGGATCTTTGAATGTAAATTGAATCTGGTCAGCTAGTAGGTTTTCACCAGAAATTTCTCGTTCAAAATCGACTGACGATAAGCACTCTCCCGCAAATCCATTAAAAAGAATCATATAAGGATCATTAGCACCAATAAGTACTAGGAAATCTTTCAATTTCATTCCCCATTCAATTTCATAAACTCCAGGTTTTGTGCAGTCACCTGACACACTTAAAAGTTTTGTCCCAGGGGTGGATTTTGTACCTATGGCTAAGTAGTTTTTAAGTCCCATTTCCAATAGTCGTGGCACAGCACACAACGTCTCTACGTTATTTACCACAGTTGGTTTGCCTAAATAACCTTTTTCTACAGGAAAATATTCTTTGGTCGTTGGTTCACCCCTTTTACCTTCCATGGATGCGATAAGAGCAGTTTCTTCACCGCAAACATAGGCTCCTGCTCCTATAAAAATTTGAACATTGAAATCAAAATTTTCTATACCTAGAATTACCTTTCCAAGTAATTTGGCCTGATTGAAATTTTCTATGGCTTTTTCAATACCTTCTTTTAGGTATTTATATTCAGCCCTTAGATAAATAAAACCTTCTGTAGCACCGACAGCATAACCTGCAATTGCCATGCCTTCAATCAATAATTCAGGATATGAATTTAAGAGTACACGATCTTTAAAGGTTCCTGGCTCGCCTTCATCGGCATTACAAATAATATATTTTTGATCTGAGACGTTGTTTCGACAATATTTCCATTTAGTACCAGTTGGAAAAAAAGCACCACCTCGCCCTGATAGTTTGGAATCTTCTACCATTTTTATAACATCTTCAGGACTTAGTTTTTTTAATTTTTTAAGTCCATCTCCTATTTCAAAAGGTTTGAAAAAAATGGTTTTATTTTCGTCTTCAGGTTTGTATTGGATATTATCCTTTGGGAAATTGCATAATTCTTGCAATGAATGGCCAGCCCTAATTTTTGCAATTAGAGTTCTGGCTTTTTCTGCCGTTAAATTTGTGAATGGATAATAGTTTATTAATGCAGAGGTTTCTTGGTCACTAAGCCCTATACAAGACGTTTGGAATAAACCGAACATTTTATCCTTGGTGGTATTTCCCATCTTTATTCCAAGTTCATCCTCAAAGGCTTTCTTGACCTCGTGGTAGTTATAAAGCTTCGAAATTGTTGAACAATTCAAGTAAATAGTATACTTGCCTGCATCTTTAAAATGAAAAAAATGATAAAATGAGATAATCCCTTCAAGCTCAGTTTTAGAGATGTTGAATTCATTTGCGATTTTGGCGATATCATCTTTGCTTATGTAACGCCGTTTTTTTTGAATATCCCAAAGAACATTTACTAAATTGAAACGCTGGGGAATGTGTTTGTCTGGTATCATAATAGAGGTCTTATGATTAATTGCGTAATATAGCTATGGCAAATAGATCAATAAATGACCTACATCATTTATTAAAAAAAAGTACACCAACTTTGTGAGACGTACTAAAGCTATGCTTAACCATTATTAAGACACCTCTAGTGACTTCACTAGTAGTTCTTTTCCTTTGATAATTGTCTTTGAAAAACTCCCACATTTAGGACAATTATCAATAATGTCGTCTATCGGAAAAACGGTATGGCAATCATTACATTTTGCCTCACCGTTTATCTTGTTTATTTTTTTCTCGGCATGTTCTAATTTAGTATCCTTTACCGCAGATGGCCATACGAAATCAAGAGCTTCAAATTCAATTCCTGCTAATGTGCCAATTTCGAGCTCAATAAGATCTACTTTAGATGCATTAGCCTTTGTTGCCTCATTTTCAGCGATACGAACAATGCTCATTGCAATTGACAATTCATGCATGTCTATTTGCGTTTTATGCTTCAATTTTAGTTCTTTTTTACAACAAAGCGTATGACAAAAATCATATGATGCCAGCTTTTGCTAATGTTTCTTTACATTGCTTATTATACCTAAAAATTTAATGGCTCTTCAAACGGTGAAAATTATACTATCAGGTCAGGTTCAGGGAGTCGGTTTTCGGCCTTTTGTCTTTAATCTAGCTGAGGAATTTAAGGTAAAGGGTACGGTTTCTAACAATGAAGAAGGGCTAATTATTTTTGCTGAAGCGTCACAAAAAATAATAGCGTCCTTCTATAACGCTATTATTGATAGGGCGCCCAAAGTCTCAAAGATAAATAGTCATAATATATCTGAAATTGTTTGCCATAACTTCAATGATTTTAAGATTATTCCGTCGAAGAGTGATAGTAGACTGAATCTGCAACTTACTCCCGATTTTGGTATTTGTAATGCGTGTAAGCAAGAAATAATTGACCCTAATAATATTCGATATAAATACCCATTCACCACTTGCGTGCATTGTGGTCCTCGTTGGGCAATCACAAAGACTTTTCCATTTGAACGACATCATACGAGTATGGATGAGTTTGAAATGTGCCAAAGGTGTAAGACCGAATATAACAACCCAAGGAACAGACGTTTTCATTCTCAGACAAATTCATGCGATACATGTGGCATTCAACTTAAATTAATCGATAAGAATTCAAAACTGATATCAAAAGACAATAGCTCTATTTTTAAATCAATAAGAGAGTTATTTCTTGAAGGCCAAATTATTTCCGTCAAAAATACAAGCGGGTATTTATTGTGCTGTGATGCGAGAAATGAATCTGTTGTGCAAAAGTTGAGGAACAAAAAAAATCGTCCTGAAAAACCCTTTGCATTGCTATATCCTACTTTAGAAAAACTTAAAGACCACTATGATATTAAACATGATATAGAAAAAGAAATTACTTCAGTAGAACGACCAATTGTGATAATTCCAAACTCAAAAAGTAATAATGGTCATATTGCAAAAAGCGTAGCTCCTGGATTAAATCAATTAGGAGTTATGTTACCTAATTCAGCACTTTTACAATTGATGGCTAATGAAATTGACTTTCCCATAGTTGCAACAAGTGGTAATGTAAGTGGTTCGCCAATTTTGAGTCATAATTCCGAAGCATTAGAACGCTTGAGTCCAATAGCCGACTATTTTTTACAACATAATCTGGACATTGAGCATCCTCAAGACGATTCAGTAATAAAATTCAGTTCTAATTTTAACCTAAGGGTTTTGTTTAGACGCTCTAGAGGTTTTGCACCTAACTACTATTCACAAAAAACCGTAAACAAGGCGAAGGTTATGGCCATGGGAGCACATTTAAAAAGTTCAATTGGGTTTATGCCCAATGATTATATTTACATAAGCCAGTATTTAGGTCACTTGGAAAATTATGGTGTTTATGAACGGTTTGTAAATGAAGTTTCTGGTTTCATCAGTATTTTTCAGCAACAACCTAATGTGGTTCTGGTTGATAAGCATCCATCATATCAAAGTACTATATATGGAAAGGAGCTTGCGAAATCATTGGGTGTAGAGCTTTATGAAATTCAACATCATAGAGCGCATTTTTCTTCATTACTTTCAGAACATTCATTGTTCAATACTTCTAGCGAAATTTTGGGAGTAGTTTGGGATGGAACTGGTTATGGTGATGACAAGCAGATTTGGGGTGGTGAATTTTTTAAGTATTATCAAGGTAAGATGCAACGCATTAATTATTTTGACTATTTTGATTGGTTAGCAGGCGATAAAATGGCAAAGGAACCAAGATTGTCTCTGTTTTCATTGATTGAAGATGAAAAGACTCCTTGCATCTCCAGGAAATTCACTCCAGACGAGATTGTGATCTATGAGCAACTCAAGAAAAAAAATAGACTGAAAACGTCTTCTGTTGGTAGGCTTTTTGATGCGGTAGCTTCATTGTTGGATATATGTGATATCAATACTTACGAAGGAGAAGCTGCAATAAAACTAGAAAATACAATAGGAGATTATGATATGTCGAAGTGCAAACGGTATGTTTCAGTTTCAAGTAACGCACATGTTCCTACTAAGGCTATAATTAAAGGCGTGCAATCAGATTTAGAAAAAGGGGTCAAAAAATCCCAGATTATCTGTAATTTTTTATTCACATTGGCCAATATAGTTTTAGGCGTTGCTAATCACTATGAAATTAAAAGAATTGCCTGTACTGGTGGCGTCTTTCAGAATACTGTGCTTTTGGATATGCTTAAAGAATTGGCTGGAACCGATTATGAATTGTTTTTTAATTGTAACTTAAGTCCAAATGATGAGAATATTTCCTTAGGGCAAATGATGTATTATTTGAATGGGTTAGATTAATGAAGTATTTAAATGAGTATAGAAACTTAGAGGCTACCAAACGCTTTTTGAAAAAGATTGAAAAATGCGTCACTATGCGGTGGAATATTATGGAAATCTGTGGAGGCCAAACGCATAGTTTGGTTAAAAATGGAATTTTAGACCTGCTCCCTCAAAATGTACGAATGATTCATGGTCCGGGATGTCCTGTTTGTGTAACACCATTACATCTCATAGATAAAGCTATTGAGCTATTAGAAAATAATGTCATTGTCTGTTCTTTTGGGGATATGGTGAGAGTTCCAGGAAGTAAAAGAAGTCTTTTGGAAGCCAAAGCAGATGGTGGTGATTTGAGAATTTTGTATTCTCCAATGGAGGCGGTTACCATTGCAAAGCATAACCCTGACAGGGAAGTCGTATTTTTTGCTGTTGGTTTTGAGACAACAGCACCTGCAAATGCCTTATCCGTTTTGCACGCCCAGAAATTAGGTTTAAATAATTATTCTATTTTGGTATCTCATGTCCTTGTGCCACCTGCTATGGAGGCGATTCTAGACGATGAGTTTTGCAATGTAAATGCGTTTTTGGCAGCAGGCCATGTTTGCACAATAATGGGATATCAGGAGTATCATTCACTGGCCGAAAAATACAAAATACCAATAGTGGTAACTGGTTTTGAACCTGTGGATTTGGTAGAAGGGATCTATATGGCTGTTAAACAGTTGGAAAGTGGAGTTCATATAGTAGAGAACCAGTATTCGAGAGCTGTTAAAGAAGTAGGTAATATCGCAGCAAAAGCAGTAATTGACACGGTATTCGAAATTGGTAATCGAGAATGGCGTGGCATTGGTAATATTCCTAATAGTGGTTATGTTTTAACTAAACCCTTTAAGAGTTTTGATGCGGAGCAAAAATTTGGTATTGAAAACATTAAAGTTTCTGAAAATTCAGACTGTATAGCAAGTGATATTCTAAAAGGAATAAAAAAACCAAATGAGTGCAAACAATTCGGTATTACTTGTAATCCTTCGAATCCTCTCGGTGCACCTATGGTTTCTTCCGAAGGTGCTTGTGCGGCATATTATCATTTTTCAAATCACCTTATTAATTAAGAATGGAAAAGAAACGATTTCGTTTTGATAAGATAAACTTAGGGCATGGTAGTGGTGGTATTATGACTAGGGAACTGTTGGATGAATTAATTTTTAAAACGTTTAACAATCCCTATCTAGATCAAAAGCATGATGGCTCTATTGTTAATATTGAAGGTAAAATTGCAATCTCAACAGATAGCTTTGTTGTATCTCCAATATTTTTTAAAGGGGGAAATATTGGCGAATTGGCCGTAAATGGAACTGTGAACGATGTAGCCATGTGTGGTGCAATACCAAAGTATTTGTCATTAGCATTTATTGTAGAAGAAGGGCTAAAAGCAGATGCTTTTTCCGAAATTGTTGAAACCATTAAAGCAACAGCAGATAGATGTGGTGTAGTGGTGATAACTGGTGATACAAAGGTTGTTGAAAGGGGCAAAGGCGATAAAATCTTTATAAATACTACAGGTTTTGGTGCAGTACATCCCGAAGCCGAAATTTCTGCTAAGCGAATTACAATCGGAGATAAAATTATCGTTAGTGGGAATATTGCCCAGCATGGTATGGCTATTATGTCCCAGCGTGAGGGATTAAAATTTGAATCTGATATTGAAAGCGATACAACTAACTTAAACTTTTTAATAGAAGACCTTCTCAATAGTTTTGGAGCTAAAATCAAGCTGTTTAGGGATCCTACGAGAGGAGGATTGGCTAGTACGCTGTCAGAAATAGCCACAGATACGAATATTGGTATTCTCATAGAAGAAGATAAAATACCCTTGGAGAGGCAGGTAGCTGCTGCATGTGAAATCTTGGGATTGGATCCAATGTATGTGGCTAATGAGGGTGTTTTTGTGGCAATTGTTGATAGTGAAATAGCCTCAAACGTGGTTGCAATGATGAAACAGGATTCAAAAGGATTAAATGCTGTTTGTATTGGTGAAATAACCAATGATCATAAGGGTAAAGTAGTAATGCAAAGTGCCATTGGAGGTAAACGCATAGTTACACCTTTAATAGGAGAGCATTTACCCAGGATATGTTAATTCATGAACACCCAATAAGTGCCAATAATAATTGCACACAGGCCAACGGCTAATCGAGCACCTTTGAAGAAATTAGGATTATGCTCATTTTTAGATAGGGTAGCAACTTTTCCAATTACAAATGCAAATGCCGTCATAGCTAAGATAATCCCGATACATGACCCTACAACATAAAGAATAGAGTCGAGTTGATTATCAAAGCCTAAAACAGGTATGAAAAGAATAAAATGTGCAACACCAGCGAAACCATGGAGTAAACCGATTGAGAAGGACGCAAAATAACTTTGTTTCATATCTTTGGTATGCCTGTGATCGTGATTTTTCTCGCTTTTATGTATGTGCTTATGGCTGTGTATAATCGGCACATTTTCAGTATGTATGTGTAAGTGTTTGTGATTGGTATTCTTCCAAAAAATTTTGTAAAGCGCCCAGACACCAATCCCAACAAGTACAAGTCCTACAAGCTGTTCACTGTAATTTGATATTTTTTCAATGGGAATTAGGTTTTTAAACAAAAAAAACAACAAGCCTATTGAAACCATTCCAACAATATGGCCTATACTCCAAGAAAGACCTATTTTCCAGGCTTTTTTTTTAGACTCAATTACAAAAGGGGCTACAGCTGCTAAATGATCAGGGCCCGTAATAACATGTAATGCTGATGCGAGTATTCCCGCAACTAATGAAAATTCAGATATCATACATTAATTTGGCACAAGTTAGAATAACCATTTTTCTGCTATTCGATTTTATAAATCTTCAGTGAAGGCTAAATTGCCAAATTATTTATTACTAGATCATGATAGAAGTCATGTAATACTTAATTATTCTATCCTGACATAATTTTCCGAGTAGATCCGGTTTCCGTCCTCATCGATTTCGATTTGCTCAAAGCGATCTGGTCCAAGTTCAAACTGAAATACAAACTCTTGTTGTTCTTCAATCACATCATTCATAAAAGCTGAGCCAAATTCTAATACTTCAGTTAGTAGGCCATCGTCATAGGTGTAAGAGCCATATCCGAAAAATTCAATGGAATCTGTTTTTAACAGTTTGCACCACATGACTTTGGTGTCTGTATACATCTTAATTTGTCTAGATAAGGTATTATTTTCAAAAGAATCTACAACTTTGTTGTCTTGATAATTATAGAATCCCTTTAGTTCCCACGCACCCTTTAGTCCATTTTTCTTTGAAGTAATTGCTTCTACTTCTTCTGATGATTCACTTTTGTCTGTGTTGCTGTCTGCACAGGACGATATAAACACAAAAATGAGGCAAATAATAAAAAACTTGATTTTCATGATTTAGTTGATTTAGCTGTTTGACCCTTTTAAATTACAAAATTTAAAGCAGAAATTGAGTGTATTAACCAAATTTATAATGCTATAATAAGTGTTGATAACTTATCTGTAAGGATTAGGTCAAAAATCCTACTTTTGCTACATAGTAAAAACATATTTATGTCAGATACGATTGAAAAAGTTAAATGCTTAATTATAGGCTCAGGACCAGCAGGCTATACAGCAGCCATTTATGCTTCAAGAGCTAATATGGAACCTGTTTTATATCAAGGTGAACAACCTGGTGGTCAGTTAACTACTACTAATGATGTTGAGAATTTTCCTGGTTATCCTGATGGGATAACAGGTCCTGAAATGATGATTCAATTACAAAAACAAGCGGAACGGTTTGGAACTGATGTTCGTCATGGATGGGTTACTAAAGTAGACTTTTCAGGAGACCTTCATAAAGTATGGGTTAATGATGAAAAAGAAATCCACGCCTCTACAGTAATTATATCTACTGGTGCCTCGGCGAAGTACTTAGGATTGCCGTCTGAGCAAAAATACCTACAGCTTGGAGGTGGTGTATCTGCTTGTGCCGTGTGTGATGGATTCTTTTATAGAAATCAAGAAGTTGTTATTGTTGGCGCTGGAGATTCAGCCTGCGAAGAAGCTCATTATTTATCAAAGCTATGTAAAAAAGTAACCATGCTTGTTAGGCGAGATGAGTTCAGAGCTTCTAAAATCATGGAGGCAAGGGTGCGCAATACAAAGAATATTGAGATATTACATAATACTGAAACTGTCGAGGTATTAGGTGATGGACAGGTAGTAACAGGTGTTAGGGCAAAGAATAACATATCTGGTGAAGAATTTGACATACCAGCTACAGGTTTCTTTGTTGCTATAGGTCACAAGCCAAATACGGATATCTTTAAAGATTATTTGGATTTAGACGAAACCGGTTATATCATTAATGCACAGCCTGGAACAAGCAAGACAAATGTAGAAGGTGTATTTGTGAGCGGAGACGCGGCAGATCATGTTTACAGACAAGCTATTACAGCCGCAGGAACAGGTTGTATGGCCGCTTTGGATGCCGAACGCTATTTGGCGGCAAAAGAGGCAGATTTTGAAGTTTCTACATCTACTTACAATTAATTCCATTAATTAATCAATATAAAAGCCGAAGTTTTTACTTTGGCTTTTTTGTTGTATTATCAGAAAAACTTCTATTTAATTGCCATATTACTAAAATAATTTATTTATATGACAATTATCATAAATTATAATTGAATTTGTAAGAATCTTTGTATTCGAAAAATCAATTATTATGTTACAATTACCCCCTTTAAAACGTCTATTGAGATTCATTATTTATTCTATTCTTTTTTCTTTCCAGTTCTTATTAAGTCAAACATACAACTTAAATAATGATACTTCCTTTTTAGAAGTTCATGGCACTTCATCACTTCACGATTGGCATGTTGATGCTCAAAGTCAATATGGTGATGCAAATATATCATTTGAGAATGTTCTAGAAATTAAGACACTGAATTTTTCAGTTATCTCTGAAAGTCTTAAAAGTGGTAAGTCTGGCATGGATAAAAATACATATAAGGCTTTAAAAACTGACTCATATAACAAAATTGACTTTAATCTAAAAAGCGTAGAGGCAACAAAAAGAATTAATGAAAACCATTACAAAATTTACGCTTTAGGTGATTTAACAATTTGTGGAGTGACTAAAAGTGTACCGATTGAGTTTAGTATGAGAGTGGAGGATAATCAATTATTGATAGAAGGAGAAAAACCGCTTTTAATGACTGACTATGGTATTGAGCCTCCAAAGGCTTTGTTCGGAACAATTAAAACAGGTAATGAAATTAATGTTGTATTCAAAGCCGTTTATGAAACAAAAAAATAAAAAGAATTTTAACTAAATAAACCTTAATATGAAATCAATTAAAAAATTTTTAAGCTTTATAATTATTTTGACTATAGGGCTTAATGTAAGTGCACAAAACAAAAGAGATTTAGACAACTTCAGGCCTCGGGACCAAAGAGGGATTAATGTATTTGAAGAGCCTAAAGACTCAGTAACATCCTTTGAAAATTTAAAAGTAAGAATTGGTGGAGCTTCTACGCTGCAGTATCAGTCTGTAAACCACGAAAATTCTGGAGCAGTACCTTTAGTGTCACTAGGTGACAACTTTAATCTTGCTACTGCTAATTTGGATGTTGATGTTCAACTTTATGATGGTGTAAGAATGCACTTGAGAACCTATTTGTCTGCACGCCACCATCCTGAAGCATGGGTTAAAGGCGGCTATATTTTAATCGATAAGCTTGACTTTGTTAGTGAAGGCTTTATGGAAGATTGGATGAAATATTTGACATTCAAGTTTGGGCATATGGAAATTAATTATGGCGATGCACACTTTAGAAGAACTGATAATGCTCAGGCCATTTATAATCCTTTTGTGGGTAATTATTTAATGGATGCATTTAATACTGAGGTCGGATTTGAAGTTTATTATCGTAGAAACGGCTGGATAGCAATGTTGGGGATGACCAATGGCAGATTAAATCAATCGCCAGTGGAAACTAATACAAAAGCCTCATTCCTTGCAAAGTTGGGTTATGATAAACAGTTTAATGATGATTTTAGATTTAGATTGACTGGATCTTTATACTCTACAGGAGAGTCTTCTAAAAACTTTTTGTATGATGGTGATAGAGCAGGTTCGAGATATTATCTTGTTTTAGAGGAGGAAGGATCTTCTGCAGTAAGTCAATTCAGATCTGGACGAGTTGATCCTGGTCTTGATACTGAACTTACTTCCATTATGATTAACCCTTTTATTAGATATAAAGGATTAGAATTCTTTGGAATTTATGAAAATGCTAAAGGCAAAGGTTTTGGGCCTAATCCTCCAAGCAGAACTTATAATCATTATGCTGCTGACGTTATATATAGATTTGGCGAAACTGAAGACTTTTATGTTGGTGGTAGATATAGCTATGTAGATGGTGAGCTTACTGGAACACAAGACATAAGTGTAGATCGTCTTCAATTAGGTGCAGGCTGGTTCATGACAAAAAATATTTTAGCCAAATTAGAGTATGTAAATCAAACGTATTCAGATTTTCCAACTGGAGATATCTTAAATGGCGGTGAATTTAAAGGTCTAATGATGGAGGCTGTAATAAGCTTCTAAAATCTAAAATAAAATAAAGGGGGTCTCGTTATTTGGTGACCTCCTTTTTTTTTATAAATTTAAAAATGCATTATTTGTTAAAGTACTCTGGGCTTTTAATATTAAAGCTTGTTATGGTGATGCTAATTCTGCATCCCGAAGAGAAATCATTGACCGTTGCCGTATCTCCCGATAGTTCTCTTATAATAAATGGAAAATCAAACGTTAATAGGTTTCAATGTGCTTATGATATTTCCCAATTTTCAGATTCACTTGAAATAGGCTTTACCTCGGAAAAACCCCTTATTTATTTTTCAAACGCCCAGCTGACTTTAAAGAATATGTCTTTTAATTGTGGGCACAAGGCTATTAATAGGGACTTTCATGAACTTTTGAAAACAGAACAATTCCCTAGTATTAATTTGGAATTGATTAGTGCTGAAGGTGAACCAGAAAGCAACATGATAAACACCAAATTAAATATAACCATAAGCGGTATCTCTAAGATTTATGATTTAATGGTAGAAGTAGATAATACAGCGAAGGGTATATTGATCTGTGGATCCCTACATATAGATATTAATGATTTTAATTTAGATCCTCCCAAAAAGCTTTTGGGGATGATAAAGGTTTCAAACTATATAAATATAGATTTTAATCTAGGGGTTAAGACATCCTTGTAAAAATAGACTACCTTTTTTTCTTTTGAAGTTTAGATGTGTCTTCAAATTTCTTTATCGTTATTACAGGATTTCCGTAAAGATAAATCTCACTATTTCCCGAAGATTCTATGGATACAGAATCTTCGACTGAAACAGTAATGTCGCTGTTGTCTTCCAAGATAGCCTCAACATCCTTTACATTGAATTTGGCACCTGTGAAGTTAGATGAATTATCCACTCTTATCATTGAAAATTCTGAAACACCTTCAATAGATGCGTCGGACCGTTGATATAAATTAAAATTGGCTATTCGGCTTTTAATCAATGCATCTAGTTTACTTGTATCGCTTAATTCAACTATTGTAGAATCAGAGGTTAGATTTAATCGTGTTTTAGACTTTCCGTAGCTTTTATAGTCAAAAGTTCTAGCATTTACATTAAGGTAAGCTCTGGAATTATCCAAGGTTTTGAGGCTAACATCGCCTAACTCCATTGAGGTCAATGATCTTATTTCACCGTTGTCTTTCACTTCTATATTAGTTAGGGCATCGCCATAGTTAACTTTAATATTGAGCTTCTTTTTCGATGTGATGCGCATGGTCTGTGCAAATGAAAGTACGCCATCTACAACATTGAATTGGATAACCTCATGAAGATTATCATCAGCTTCAATTTCTACGGAAGGTTTACTGTTGTATACAATTTCTATGGCAAAATCACTATCTACAATTATGGTTTGAAAATCGTCGATATAAGTTTGCTTTATAGTTACATTTCTGTCTCCTTTGATTTTATCAGTTGCTTGTGAAAAAACCAAAGAGGAGGTAGCTACTGCAAATATTAAAACGAGTAATTGTTTTTTCATGTATTCTATTTATTATCTACTAATGGGACACAATCTTCTTTATTGGTCACTTTAATAGCTGTTTAACAAATATATACAAAAACCATCCCAAACTCCATGATTGAGTCTGAAATGGTTTATAACTGATTGGTTATAAATACTTTAATTAATGTTGAATTAAGGCTATTTATTATTTTGATTGATTTACTGTTTTCTTACACTACCTGACGAGCTATCGGATTTCTCAACTTTTTCTGGATTACCAGAATATCTAATATCGCCTCCACTAGAAGCTCTCGCTGTTAGTTCTTTGGATGTATTTACCGTAATATCAGCTCCACTAGTAGCTTTTACCTTGGAGGTATTTGCTCTTAGGTTTGAAGCTCTAATATCGCTTCCACTAGTAGCTTCGGCAATAAGAAGATTAGTTGAACCACTAAGCTTTACGTCACTACCACTAGTTGAATGACAGTTTAGTGATTCTGTTTTGACATTGAGTGTGATTTCTGCACCACTGGTGCAATTAATTTCAAGTTCATCGACTTCAATTGTATTTGTAGAAAACACATCACTGCCGCTTGTTGCTTTTATGGATTCAACATCAATCAGGTCTAGCATAATTTTTCGAGCTGAGGTACGCCTTATATTTTCAGTGCTGTAAATTTTTAGTGTGTTATTCTCCACTTCAGTCATTATAAGCTCATGTAGATTTTCGTCTGCCTCAATGGTTATTCCTACATTATTACCTTGAGTGATAACTAACTCTAACCCTTGACTAACTTTTACGTTTTTAAAATTGTCTGGGATAGTTCTGTCTGTAGTTACAACTTTACCGTTTCCATCAACACCCATACCCATATTAAAATCTGCGATACAGGAAAGCATTAATAAACTAACTATGCTTGTAATAATAATTCTGACTAGTGTACTCATGATTTTTTGTTTTTGATTGAATTTTGTCGATTTAGTTATGATTGTTTTTGATTGATAGATCAAATGTATTGTGCGAATTTGAAAATCTTAATTAAAAATGACTGAGTTGTCATTTTTTAAGACTCAATCGTCATTCACTTCGATATTAACACCATCCTCATCATTAATCTTAATACTAACATCTGGTTTATCTTCATTTTTGCTCGATTTGTCTTCTGACTCATCTTCATTCACATCAATTGCACAATCCAAGCACTCGGTGCCATTTTCAATTATTTTTAAATATTGTTCTTCCATCCCGTTATCTAAAATATCATTGTAGTAACTAGAATTTCTATGGAAACTGTATGTGTTATCATCTGCATAAATTACTGTTCCCTCCGGTAGATAAAGTATCACCATTACTTCTTGGTCACTAAACTTGTTTTCAATATCTGTGGTCAGAATTGCACTCAAATCTAATCTGCCATCTTCAAGAGTAAAATTGTAATTAATGTTCTCTGCTCTTTCTCTAGCAATTTCATAGCTACTCCCACTTGCTTGTTTTTCTATTACAAGAGATGCTAATGAATCTTTTGTAGAACGCACTACCAATCTTATGTCAGAGGATTTTATATAACGTCCATCTTCGTCTTCAATAAGATCATAGTTGTTAGACCGTCTATAGACATAACCATTATAACTATCATTGTTAACCATGGTAATTCTTAGGGTATCGTTAGAAGTTACATCTAATTGTTCTTTAACAGTAAACTTTGCGTCAAAGGCATGCTCGGTTGCTTGTTTTACACCTGTAATTATTAGTCCTATAATAGAAATTAACCAAATACCTAATAATGTAAATTTTGCCACATTACCTATAGATTTTAAGTTATTCACTAAGATTTTTAAACCTAAGTAGAATACGAAAAAGAACGGAATACCAATTGCAAAGAACAATAACATGGACATTAGCCATAATGGAATATTTGCAGCGTTTGCAGCGTCAATGAAATCCATGCCAGGATAATGAACCGCATCCGTCACTCCAACGGTGAAAAAGGCTACTATTAGACTTATTAGTGTACTAATACCAACAATAATTAGTATAACACCAATAAATTTTGCGATTACCTTTAAGAAAAATAGGATTATAGATCCAAGAGTATCAAAAAAATTCTGGGAACTCGATTTTAATCTATTGCCTTGTTTTTGAAAATCAACATTTTTAACGGTTTCCGAAATGTTATCTGAAACCGAATCGAAACCATCTTTTAGTTTTTCACCCTGTTTTTTTAAATCTACATTTCTTACTTTATCGGAGACGGTATCAATACCGTCTTTAATTTTTTTTTCAATATTGGTGATGTTTACGGGATCACCTGTCATTGTTAGCTTTTCGGCAGTGGTAACGGCCTCTGGAACTAAAGCCCAAAAAATCAAATATATAAGAATAAAGGTACCTCCAGAACCTATGGTTAGTAAAATCCAAAGTAAACGCATCCAAATAGTATCAATACCAAAATAATGACTTAAACCCGCAGCGACACCGCCAATGTAAGAGTTGTCCGTGTCCCTAAATAGTTTTTTTACAGCCCTATTATCGTAAGAAGGTCTTGGTTGAGGTTCGTCTTCAAAGATTTCGTCGTCTACCAAATAATCTTCTGGTTGACCCATAATGGCAATAACTTCGTCTACAAGTTTAATTCCAACAACTTGTTTTTCGTTTTGTATGCGCTCTGCAAATAATTCCGCAATACGTGCTTCTATGTCTGAAATTATTTCCGAACGACCTTGAGAGTCTGTAAATGAACGTTTTATAGCCTCAAGATAGCGTGATAATTTAAGATATGCATCTTCATCTATATGGAAGAATATACCTGCTAAATTTATATTGACTGTTTTATTCATTTTTTCTTTGTTTTTGTACTTGTTACTAGATTAACTGCATTTTGTAATTCACTCCAAGTAGTGTTTAATTCATTTAGAAACAATTTACCTGTTTCTGTAAGACCGTAATATTTTCTTGGCGGTCCAGATGTGGATTCTTCCCAACGGTAGTTGAGCAATCCAGCATTTTTCAATCGTGTGAGTAGAGGATAAATTGTTCCTTCTACTACCAGCATTTTTGCATCTTTAAGTGTGCTCAGAATCTCTGCAACATAGGCATCGTCATCTTTAAGAATAGATAAGATGCAATATTCTAGAACACCTTTACGCATTTGTGCTTTTGTGTTTTCTATTTTCATGTGTGTCTTCTATTTAAATTTAAGGTCACATGCTGATCGCGCATGAGTTCTTAGGTTAATAACTAAATTCTTCTTGTGCGCTCGTGTCATATTAATAGTGTCTTAAATTCGATTAAACTGTCCATTTTTTGATTGATTATGATGATCTGTAATTTATTTTAAAAAATTAATGGTTAAGGGGTACTTATATAGCTTACCATCTCTGGCTGTTAGACTTGCCTTCACGATCAATGCCAACTCAATTATAAAAGCAATAACGGCCAAGACACCTAGTCCGCCTCCTATATATAGTAGAGGAGAAGGCTCTCCAATATTGATGTGGAAATTATTGAAGCCGCGAAAATCAAATACGCTCATGCCATCAAATAATTTGAAAATAAAAAATGGGACACTTATTGTACCTATTATTATTGCATAAAGCAATATGCTAATTTGAAAATTAATAGCCTGTTTACCATGCTGATCTACAAAATCTGATTTCTCCTTATTGGCTGCCCATAATAGTATAGGTCCAATAAAGTTTCCAAACGGAATTACAAATCTCGAAAAGGTTGAAAGATGTATAAACGTTGCTAAATTTTTATGGTGGTTTGCTATCATTTTAAAAAGTATATAATAGTTTCTTATACAAATATATGTCTTTTAAAAGGTATTATGTTACGCATAGTACTAAAAATTAACAAAATATTAACATTGGTGCGATTAGGATATTTGGGTTATTTTAGAGCCAATGTTAATGCACACTAATGAAAATTACGCCAACAAAACTCAACACATTCTTACTTTTTAAATTACCATCTGCTTACTTAACAGGAGTCAGAACCAAATCAATTACGGATTCAACGTGTGTTGTCTCGGTGAAGCATCGTTGGATTAACCAGAATCCTTTCAAGTCAATGTTTTGGGCCGTTCAAGGTATGGCGGCAGAGCTTAGTACTGGAGCTTTAGTAATGAAAAAAATCAAAGAAAGTGGCAAAAATATTTCAATGCTGGTTGCAAATAATAATGCTACGTTTACAAAAAAGGCCACAGGCAGGATTATATTTACCTGTGAAGATGGACTTAAAATTAATGAGGCTATAGCTAAAGCAATAGAGACTGGTGAAGGACAAACAGTTTGGTTAAATGCTAATGGTGTAAATGATGCAGGAATTGAAGTATCCTCATTTAATTTTGAATGGACAATCAAGGTTAAAACATAAAGTGTGTAACAAAATAAAAGTTATTCCAACTTATAGACTGAATCAATCATTTAATAAAAAATCAAATGGAACAATTACCCGACTTTACAGATAGAAATGCCCACGAGATCGATTATCGCATTTATGGCGAAGAAATGCAATACGTTGAGATTGAGTTAGATCCTCAAGAAGCTGTAATTGCAGAATCCGGTAGCTTCATGATGATGGACGATGGTATAAAAATGGATACCATATTTGGAGATGGCTCTAAAAAAGATAAAGGCTTTTTGGGCAAGATACTTGGTGCAGGGAAGCGCATACTAACTGGGGAAAGTCTATTCATGACGGCTTTTTATAATGATCTTACAGGAAAACGTAACGTTTCTTTTGCTTCACCTTATCCTGGTAAAATTATCCCAATTGATTTAACAGGATATGGCGGTAAGTTTATTTGCCAAAAGGATGCCTTTTTGTGCGCTGCAAAAGGTGTTAGTGTTGGTATTGAGTTTTCAAAAAAGCTTGGACGCGGTTTGTTTGGCGGTGAGGGATTTATAATGCAAAAACTCGAAGGAGACGGTATGGCCTTTGTACACGCTGGCGGAACTATGGCAGAAAAGACATTGCAACCAGGCGAAACATTGCGTGTTGACACAGGTTGTATAGTTGGTTTCACACAAGATGTGGACTACGATATTGAATTTGTTGGAGGTATCAAAAACTCAATATTTGGAGGAGAAGGGTTATTCTTTGCCAAATTAAGAGGTCCTGGAAAAGTTTACATTCAATCTTTGCCATTTAGTCGCTTAGCAAATAGGATTATTGCATCTGCACCACGAGCTGGTGGAAAGGATAGAGGAGAGGGCAGTATCTTAGGAGGACTGGGCGATTTGTTAGATGGAGATAATCGATTTTAGATTAATGTAATATAACGACAGTCAAAAGATTGTCCTGTAAGAAATGTCTTTTTATTAATAAGATTATAATCGGATAAAGATAACATTTAACATAAAAAGCTGTTAAACAATAAAAATCAAATAGTTTTTTTTCTAAATTTAAAATATAATTTGATCCAGTAGCCTATAGAAAAAATCTACGTTATTGTTTAATTTTAAACCCCAAAATGCATATGGCTAGAGCAATGTATGAGTATACCAAAACTGTACTAAATAAAGTAAGTTTTGATGTTACATTATTCTGTAAGGAGGTTCAAAAAGCGGTTAGACGATTACTCCCGCACGAACTAGAAGATTTAAAGGTTTTTATAGAATCCTTAATCAATCAAAATCCAGAATTAAACCAATGTTTAATTTATTTAAAAGCATAAAAGAAAGCGACTCACCCGTCGCTTTTTTTATTTTGACAGTGGGCTTATAATTTCGACATTTTGAAAGGCAATTGCTCCTCTAACTACTCCTGAAATTACATTATATAAGGCATCAATAATTTGCATTTTCAGTTCACTCTTATGATAAATTATACTTACCTCTCTTGCCGGAGAAGGTTCTTTGAAATGTCTCAAATTTGGATTTAATTTCTCTTTAACATCCAAAGTATGTAAGTAGGGTAAAAGTGTCATGCCCAATCCTTCATTAGACAATTTAATCAATGTTTCTATACTGCCACTTTCTAGCTGAAAATTATCATCTATATGATCTTTAAAGGATTTGCATAGATTTATCACGCCTTCTCTAAAACAATGCCCATCCTCTAAAAGAAGCATATCATCAATATCCAAATCAGAGACTTCGATGTTTTTTTTATCTCGTAGTCTATGATTGGTTGGTACGTAAGCTACAAAAGGTTCGTAATAAAGCACACGTTCTTTTATGTTGTCACTTTCTAAGGGCGTTGCAGCAATTGCTGCGTCCAGGTGACCGTCACTTATTCGAGACAGGATTTCCTCTGTGTTAAGCTCCTCTATCTTAAGTTTTACCTTTGGATATTTTTTAATAAAGTTTTGCAAGAACATAGGTAATAATGTAGGCATAATAGTAGGTATAATACCCAATCTAAATTCGCCTCCAATAAATCCTTTTTGTTGATCTACTATATCTTGTATCCTATCCGCTTCATTAACGATATTTCTTGCCTGAAATACAATCTTTCTGCCAACTTCTGTTAATTCAATTGGTTTTTTGCTTCTATCAAAAATCACAACATCAAGTTCGTCTTCGAGTTTCTGAATTTGGGTACTAAGTGTTGGCTGTGTTACGTAGCACTTTTCAGCTGCCTTGGTAAAGTTTTGGTGCTCTGCAATGGCAAGGGCATATTTAAGTTGTGTGATAGTCATTAATATTAATTTAGACTATAAAAATATATAAACTATTAATAAAATCTATAGTAATTAAGCTATAATTAACTCGTAACTTTGTGATAATAAAATACATAACTTATGAAATTAAATAGTATTGGTCTTGAGACCGTTAAAACTCAAGAATTAGCAGCAGAATTAAACAAACTTTTGGCTAATTTTCAGGTATATTATCAAAACTTAAGAGGAATTCACTGGAATATTAAAGGTAAGACATTCTTTGATTTACATACAAAATTTGAAGAATTGTATACTGATGCAAATATTAAAGTCGATGAAATAGCAGAACGTATTCTAACACTTGGAGAAGTGCCTCTGCACACATTTGATGATTACTCAAAAGCAGCAAAGGTTCCTGTTGGAAAAAATATTTCTAAAGACGAAAATGCAGTGCGATTAATCGTAGATTCCTTAACCGAGTTATTGAAAATTGAGCGTTCTATCTTGCACGCATCAGACGCGGCAAATGATGAAGGAACTAATGCAATGATGAGTGATTTCATTACCGAACAAGAGAAAACAGTTTGGATGATGAAAGCGTGGTTAGGAGAAACAGTATAATAGAAATTATAAAAAGCCAGCAATTAGCTGGCTTTTTATTGTTAATTGATTGATGTAACGTTGATGCTTTAAAATCTTATGTACAATTCCAAATCTTCATTTTCTACTTTAAATTTAGCATCATCATATTGTGGTGGTCCAAAAGACATAACGTTATTTGATGTTCCAAATCCTTCTAGAGGCATACCGTTTTCTCTATAATCCATTCGACCATTTTCGTTTACATCGTGTAATCCTATAATGGCATATTCGCCAGGTTGCACGTTTTTAAATGTTACAACAACTTTACCTGCTTCAATAGTACTTTCGGTATTCATAACACCTTCACCGCGCATAAATGTTTCTTTGGTGTGTAAAGCAAAGGCAGCGATACCCTTATCACTTGTTAAATTATCTACTGTAATAGTAATTGTTATGCCTTCAACTTGTGAGTAGCTAAATAGTGTTGTTAATCCTAAAACGAATGTTAAAAATAACTTTTTCATGATATAATATTTAATGGTTAATGATTGATGATTCAAAATTCCATCAATTAAGGTATTATTTGTAATTATAATTACCGAATTGTTGAAAAGTGAAGACGAATCGTAGAAAACTATTACAACAAGCCTCTGGCTTTAATTTCTAGATACTTGTTAATGGTATTAATTGTAAGATTCTCAGGAGGTGTTAGAATGGTCTGTATACCATGTTTTTGCAATTCTTTGACCATAAGACGTTTTTCAAAAGCAAACTTTTCTGCAATTGTCTTGTGATAAATAGACTGTAAATCTTCTGCATTTAATTTTAGGATATTATCTAGCTCTGTATTTTCAAATAAAATTACCACTAGCAGGTGCTTTTTCGAAATAGCCTGCAGGTAAGGCATTTGCCGTTTTAATGCACTTATATGTTCAAAATTGGTATAGAGAAGAATTAAACTGCGGTGTGTTACCTTTCGTTTTAATTGGGCATACAATAAGCTAAAATCACTATCGCTAAATTTGGTGTCAATGTTATATAATGCTTCAAGTATTTTATTGAGATAGCTAATTTTATGTATGGCTGGTAAAAAGGCTTCAATCTTCTTTGAAAAACTAATCATGCCTACCTTATCATGTTTTTTAAGGGCTACATTGCTAAAGGCCAAGGTTGAATTAATAGCGTAATCAAGTAATTTTAATCCATTAAACGGCATCTTCATAACCCTTCCTGTATCGATGATTGAATAAATTGGCTGGGATTTTTCATCCTGATATTGGTTTACCATTAGTTCCCCATGCTTTGCTGTGGCTTTCCAATTGACAGTTCTAAAATCGTCACCTAAAACATACTCTTTGATTTGCTCAAATTCTGAAGTATGACCGATACGTCTAATTTTTTTGAGACCAATTTGTGTAAGGGAGTTGCTAATTGCCAAAAAGTCATATTTCTGCATTTGCATAATAGATGGGTAAACCATAACTAATTGCTCATTTTGAAATCTATATCTACGCTTAATTACTTTGAGCAAAGAGGATGTAAAAATATTAAGATGGCCAAAATAGTATTCACCACGATCTACAGGCCTTACTTGATACTCAAAATTATAGATTTCATTTGGTTTTAAATTTACTTGAAGTAAAAAGTCGCGTTTTTGAAATTGTAAAGGTAGCTCATCAATAACTTCTATAAATACTTTAAAACCATACAAATTATTAATAGTAATAGGAACGGGATTATTATCGCTATTCGAAAACTTATCGGGCAAAAGTCGTCTAGCGTCAATACCCTGTTTGTGACCATATAGGATAATCAAATCTATGAGTAATACTACTGCTATAATCGTCACAAGTATCCATGATAATGAATAAAGTGAAGGAAACCAATAAGACATTAAAAAACAGACAGCAATGATAGCTATATAAATATAGAATTGTTTATGAATGTATAATGACCTCAGGAATTTCATGTTTATTATCTAGGAACTTCTACAGACTGAACAATCATTTCAATGACATTTTCTGCAATCATACCCTCCATTTCCCGTTCTGGAGTAAGTATAACTCTGTGATTTAATACAGGATTAAGTGCTTTTTTCACATCTTCAGGAATAACAAAATCTCTTCCATTTATCGCAGCAAAGGCCTTTGAGGTATTCAATATTGCAATTGAAGCTCGTGGTGAACCGCCTAAATAGAGATGCGGATGATTGCGCGTTTTTGAAACAATCTCTGCTATGTATTTTATAATTTTTTCTTCAACAACTATAGATTGGGTTTTAGCCTTATAATCAGCTAGCGATTTTGTGTCTAAAACAGGATTAATCAACATTTGAGGTGCCTGACCTTTCCGTTCATGATGGGTTGAAATTATTTTGATTTCATCTTCTAATGATGGATAATCTACTTTGATTTTAAAAATGAATCGATCTAATTGCGCCTCAGGTAGTGCGTAGGTCCCTTCTTGTTCAATAGGGTTTTGAGTTGCCAAAACCATAAAGGGATTTTCAAATTTATAGGTTATCCCATCAATACTTGCCTGTCGTTCTTCCATGGTTTCAAATAAGGCGGCCTGTGTTTTTGCTGGAGCCCTATTAATTTCATCAATCAATACAATATTTGAAAAAATTGGACCTTTTTTAAATTCGAAATCCGATGTTCTCATATTTAAAACCGAGGTGCCTAATACATCACTTGGCATCAAGTCTGGTGTAAATTGTATGCGGCTAAAATCTGTTTTTAAAACTTTGGCAAATAGTTTTGCTGTTACGGTTTTAGCTATTCCTGGAACCCCTTCTATAAGAACATGGCCGTCTGCGAGAAGCGCAACTATAAGTAGCTCTACAAAACTGTCTTGTCCAATAATTACTTTGCGCAGTTCGGCCTTAATTTGGTCTACGGCTTCGCGTAAATCGTCAAGGGGAATTCTATTGTCAAAATTTAAGTCGCTTTTTACTTCTTCGTTTTCCATTGGTTATGGGATTTAAAATTTTCTATTAAGGTATTTAAACGCTCTAATTCAATAGTATTAATCTGTGATTTTTTATTCAAGTTATTCATATAATTAAAAAGTGCCCGTGTGTCCTCAATACTGTTATTGCTCCTTGAAGCAAGGTTTTTTATGAATGCTTCATTTAATTCTGACGTATTTAGATAATGGCTATTTCTAATATATTCCAGAAAATGTTGAATCTTATGATGAGCAATATCTTTGTGTTTACCGTTTTCGTAATACATATTAGAAATGGTCCTTGTAAACGCTACGGTTTGATTTGTGAGTTGTTTTGCCACAGGTATTGCACGTTGTTTGCGCTTGCCTTCAAATAGTATATAAATTAAAACACCAACGAGTACGGTGTAATATGCCCATTTAAGGGATTTTGTATTTAAAAATAAATACATGGGCGAGGTGTAGAACTTTTTACCATCTTTATAATATCTATCCAGGAAAATAGGCTCAGTCATATTTAAGTAAGACAATAAACCAGCTGTGTAGTTTTGGTTTGGAGAATTTAATATGAAATAATTTGTAAATGCTTGAGGAAAAGTACTTAGAATGATTTGCCCCTCGCCAAAGGGTTGCTTGATTATATTTATTAGCGAATCTTGAACGGTTTTATTTTCACCATGAAATTTGTCTATAAACCCTAACACTTGAGTTTGAGATGTATCAATTTTATTGAAATGAAAGAAGGTGTTTGGTCTATCAAATTTGTAAGCTACCGAATTATTTAGATATGGGTTTACCAATTGCACTTGGTATTCGTTATTAAAATTATCAACCGTGTTAACTGATTTAGTTCTAAGATGCAGTGTGTCCAGCAGGGCTTTCTCAAAGTCTGTAGCTGCAACCAATAACGTATTGCCTTTATCAACCCAATTTAAAATGCGTTCTAATTCGTCTTCACCAAAGTTTATACCTCCATTATAAAACAGATATGATCCATTTACTGAATCGTTCTTGAGAAATTCAAATGGTGGCCGCTCCACAAGGTTGAGGCTATCGGCCAAACGTTGTAACTGGTCTTTAAAAACAATTGACCCAAAAGGAATTTTATGATGTATGGCATAAGACGGAAACCAATTTAGTTCCTTGGGCTTGGTCATCTCCAAAACCACTATTGATAAAATGGTTATAAGTACTAGTGCAATATATATTTTACCCTTTATACTCAATGTTTTATTAATGTTTTATTCAGGTTTTCAAAGGGCTGTTTTAAGGCTTCAAATTTTAAAGCGTTTACACCAAATTCGCCATACCAAACGTAGTCGTATATGCGTGTAATGTTTTTGAAACTGTCCTTTATTTCATTCTTCTTAATTTCTTTTATGTAATCTTCATTTGTTTTTTGAGGCGCCCAATTTATTGTTCCGTTATCTGTAAGGTATTTAAGTGTTAGTAAATAATAATAGCGTATGGCTAGTCTGTAATTTTTTTGCTGAATTGCTTCACTAATCAATGCTGGGATATCTTCGTTTTTGATTATCTGTTCTTCTTCAGTAATTGTAATATTACCTTGTTCTTTTGTATGCAGCAGCAATCTATTTGAATTTACTTTTAAGAAGAACCGTATTAATAAATACATTAAAAAGCCAAGCAGGATATAAGGCAATATTCGAAAAATAAAATAGAGGAAACCAGATGCTGTACCAACACCAAATATAGATTCCCAGAACTTTCTTAGCAGATTTCTAAACCAGCGGTAAGCGCGATCCAAAAAGGTTTCTTCAGCTTCAAATTCTACATAATTGAAGTCTTTATCAGCTTTATAAGTTTCAAGATTTTCCTCTGTGATTTGCTGTCTTTCAATCTGGCTGTCGTCAAATATCACAGTCTGTTGGTCATTTTGTGCATGGATTACAGGCACAAAAAGCATTAAGAAGCTCAGAAAAATCTTAAGCACCTGCATCTATTCTTCTATTTTGCCGATTTCATTAATGCGTTCGTAGGTACCGGTAAAACTGGTTTTTTCATGTAAGTGGAAATAAATAGCAGCGCCACCAATCACTAAGATAACATTTAACAATACTTGAACAAAAGCTTGCAGAACACTCAGAACAATTAATATTGGGTCCCTTGAAAATTCATTTATGTTAGCTGGGTCGATCTCACCAGAAAAAATTCCAGTACTAATCATTGCGTAAATAGAACTTGGTAATGCAAATACTACTATAATTATGTAATAAATAATAAAAAGGACTATGTAAGAACCCCAAGCTGTCCAGAAATCTGCATTAACCAAATAAAAACTCTTACTGTAAGCATCTGTAACTGAATTTTCAGTTTCAAAAACATAAAGACTAAAAACTACTGCCATAGGAACCATTGCATAGAACACCGGTAACACGCATAGCATGGTTGCAAAAAAGAGTGTAATTACCTTTAAAACACCTAGTCCAAAAAAAGCACCAATTGCCTTATAGGTGTTGCCTTTTATTTCTTCATAGTCTACTACACCCTTATTATCAATATAGGATTTAATATAGTATAGAACGGTCCCGCCTATAAGAATGTATGTTGCAATTGCAGAAATGGCATATACGAAAAAGGCCAAAATGGAAATGGCCAAACTGCCAGAATTAACTTCTGGATTTCCAACGGAGGTTATATTAAAAATATCGCCTGCAACATAGTTATATACAGCAAGTGACAAAAGATATACCAATATAGCCGGTCCTGCTATAGTTATTACCATCTTCATTAATGGCTTAAATTCATTTCGTATAAATCCAAATGTATCAGTAAGGATACCACTGAAATCGCTTTGTTTTCTAAATTCGATAAATTTTCTGTTCATATTGGTCGGATTTGAGTTTTTTAACATAGACAAAATAAACTGCTATGCGTTTTCGCTCTTTAATTTGTTATGGAGTTTTATGGGATAGTAAACATAATAAAACAAAATCAGTACCAAAGAACTACTAATAATTACAATAGCTAACCAGTCTGGCATTTCTGTATGTCTTGTTACAAATCCCTCTAGGAAGCCTGCAATGATAAAAAAGGGTATCGTACTCATTAAAATTTTAAGCCCGTTTAGTACACCACGTTTAAATGAGGCCAATCTAGGTAGTGTTCCTGTAAAGAGCATGCCGTTGCCCATAACGAGACCAGCACAACCTGCTATGATAATAACCGAGATTTCGATGGTGCCATGTATCCAAATAGTTCTTGCAGATTCCCAAAGCAAACCTTGGTCATAAAAGAAATACTGAAAACTACCGAGCATAATACCATTTTGCATCATGATGTACAGTGTGCCAACACCAAATAAAATACCATAGCCAAAAGCAAAAAGTGCAACCTTGATATTGTTTAAGGTAATACCCAAAAACATGTTGAATTCGCCTTGTTTTTTATACACGGCCATAGGATCTCCTTTTTCTATATTGTCTAAGGTCATATTTACATAACCATCGCCTAAGAATGAACGAACAAAATCGCCTTCATTGGCAGCAGAAAATACACCAACGAGGACAAAAAATGTAAATGTCAAAAATGCGATAAGTAGTTCTCTGTGATGTTGGTAAAACATCAACGGAAATTCTGTTTTAAAAAAAGAGAATAGTCTATTTTTGGGTTCCTTTTTTGTCTTGTAAATTAATTGATGAGCCTGTGATGCTAATTGGTTAAGATAACGCTCTGTATTACTGTTTTTATAGAACGTTTTAGCGTAACTTAAATGATCCGTAACTTCAATATAAAGGTCTGAAAGTAAATCGGGATCTATGGTAGTTTTATTTTTTAGAATGCTTTCAAATTCTATCCATTTATCCTTATTTTGCTTCACAAAAGCCGCCTCGCGCATATACAAACCTTTAGCTTTCAAAGAAAAGAAAATATGGATGAATTTCAAATAGAAACGGCTCAAAATGTAGGCATAAACCAAAACGTTGCCAATATAGGAGATCGTATGCTTGGATACCTTATAGATAGTGCGGTTATACTATTTTATGTCATCGCTTCCATATTGCTTTTGGTTGCCTTAGATTTGGATATGGGAGATGCATGGGCCGTCTATCTTTTGGTAAACCTACCTGCTTTTTTATACTATGTGCTTTTAGAAACTTTTTGGGATGGTAAAACTTTGGGAAAGAGTGCCATGCAAACGCGTGTAGTTAAGTTGGATGGGTCTAAACCAAGTTTTGCTAATTATTTTGTGAGATGGATATTGCGTATTGTAGATGTTGTGCTCACTTCAGGAGGTGCGGCTGTTCTAACAATTCTAATAAAGGGAAATGGTCAGCGTATAGGTGATATAGCTGCAGGTACAACCGTTATTAGCGAAAAACGAAAAGTAACGATTCACGATACTATTTTAAAGGAAATACCGGCAGATTATGTACCTTCCTACAGTCAGGTTACTGTGCTAAATGACGCAGATATTCAAAAAGTTAAAAATCTTTACGAGGATGCTGTACGAAATGGAAACCATAACGTTATTTTGAATTTACACAATAGACTTGTCAAAGTTATGGCGGTAGAACCTAAGGAAAAACCTTTAGATTTTATTGCCAAAGTCCTAAAAGACTATAATTATTATACCCAGAACATGTAATGTTTTTTGAAGTAGTAGATATATTAGGAACAATAGCTTTTGCCATATCTGGTGTATTGGTAGCTATGAGTAAGCGTATGGATGCCTTTGGTGTTATTATAATTGCCTTTGTTACAGCAGTAGGAGGTGGTACCCTTAGGGATATTATGGTGGGTGTAGAGCCTGTTTCTTGGATGCAGAATATAACCTATGTTTATGTTATTGTTGGATCAACAATTTTTGCGGTGGTTTTTAGAAATCAATTAAAGCACTTAAGGCGGTCGTTATTTTTGTTTGATACTATTGGAATTGGCCTCTACACGGTTGTTGGAATTGAAACTGGTATTGTGGCAGGATTACATCCTTTAATTTGTATTGCTCTGGGAACCATGACTGCCTGCTTTGGAGGTGTAATTAGAGATATACTAAGTAATGAGATTCCAGTAATTTTTAGAAAGGAAATCTATGCTACGGCGTGTATTATAGGAGGTTTTACCTATTTTTTATTACGCGAATTTTTAGAAGACAGAAATTATTTATTTGTTATTGCAGGTGTGGTGGTTATTCTGTTGCGTCTATTAGCTGTGATATTCAAAATAAGCCTTCCTAGTCTATATAAGCATGAAAGCCAATAGGCTTATTATTCGGTTTTCTCTTCAAAATCTACTTTGACTGTACAATCCTTGTTAGTATCAAAATACATAACCTGATTTTTTAAAAGAAGAATTCTCTTTTTCTCCATTGGTTTTATCGGAATAATCTCAATAATTTCTTCTTTAATCTGTATACGAATCTCAAATCCATTCTTGCCCATATTTTCTACAATAGCATAAGAATCTTTCCCTAAGTAAGGATTAATGGCGCCGTCTTGCCCAGGACCTTTACCTGTTATACACATACTTTGGGAAGAATCTAATTCTAATATCAAAGGTTCTTGAGCTGTGGATAAAGAAACACTTAAAAGGGTAAATAGTGAAAATAAAACAGATTTCATAATGTTAATAGTGTTACGGTTATTACTCTATATATACGTATCTAAAGCATTTGGATTTGACATTAACAATAGTTTTTGTTTTTAAATCAAGTCCTTAAAGTAGTTTTTGCGGATTATGGAATGAGAATTAGTTTTAAAAATAATGGATACGCCAAATTTCTCATTTATGATTTATATTAGTTTTAGGTGACATCGATTTTCAGACTTAATTAAGTGAATTTCATTTAATGCTTAAGGAATATGGTTTGGTTTCGCTTAGCGCTTCTTATCGCAGCATCTAGTATTTCCATGACCAGTATATTATTATCTAAGGACGATAAATCGTATTTAGCAACTTTTGTTTTCCCTTTTATGACTGAGGCAAAATAGACAAAAGGATCATTATTAGGTGATTTTAGCTCCTCAAGTGTCATTCTTTCTTCTTTATAATCGTCATAACCCAAACCGATTCTTATTCTCATATCGTTTCTATTATCTGCATAAAGCACACCTTTTAGACCGTATACCTCCATATCTTTGCGACCAATGGGCCAATTCCATGATGCTTGAATTACAGCAACCATTTTGTCATAGGTTAATAATATTATGGCCTCATCATCTACTTTAGGATTATTTTGGGGTTGTTGTTGCATCGTTATGGCTGTAACACTATTTGGTCGTTGGCCGTTAGTGATCCATGTCAATAAATTGGCACCATAACATCCAAAATCCATAATTGCACCACCTCCGTTTAATATTGGATCGGTTAGCCATTCGAGGAACTCTTTATCAACGCCAATTTTTTTTGGTCCTTTATGCCCATCTCTCACTATTACTTTTCTAAGGTTACCAATTAAAGTGTCTTGTTTAATAAGGTTATAAATTTTATGATTGGTAGGGTACCATGTTGTTTCATAATTAGTTAGTAAGTGAATTTGGTGTTTGTTCGCTATCGTTTTCATTTTCATGGCATGTTCTAAACTTACGGCCAAGGGTTTTTCTACCATGACGTGTATGCCTTTAGGAGCACAAGTCTCAACAATATTTAAATGGTCATAAATAGTACCAAAAGCGGTTACAGCCTCGGGAGATTTAATTTTAATAAGTTCATCTAAACTTTCGTAAACCATGTCCATTGAAAACTGGTATTGATCTGCATAACGTTGCGCCAATTCTTTATTTGGCTCAACAATCCCAACGATTTCAAAATCCTCGAATTGATTACTGTTAAAAACCCAGTGAACGTGTGTATGTGTTAAGCCAATCACACCAATTTTTACAGGATCTGTCTGCGCAAAAACAGAACAAGAGACAATCACTAATAAACTAAGTGTGAATACAATTTTTTTCATATTAATCTATTATTCTATCAAAAGTTTGATATATAAACCGAGTAGAAGTTGAATCCGTAACAATATCGAATTTTAAATTAGTGAACTTTGCATTAAAGCGTCCAGAACCCTTTTTTGGTTGTAAATCTTCTAATTTATTCCAATGCTTCATTTGTAGCGGTATAACTGCACACAGGCCATCTCCTTGAATGTAAAAAAACAGGTATTCTGTTCCTTCAATCTCTTTATAATCCTTAAGCCAATAATTTAATTTGTTGCGGTCTAAAGTATTTAGTACTCTGAGTAATTCGTCTTTATAAATTTTTGAATTAGGAGTATTAATATCGAATATTGGATTTGTATTTACACATTTTGGGCGGTCACAGGACTGAAGTATTATTAAGACCAATAGATGGAAAAAAAAAGAACTACTAAATTTATTGAACATATTATTGAAATGGTTTTAATTTAAATCAGCGATATCCTAAGCTTAAGGCTCCTAAACGCAGAGAAAAAACGAAAAGGGTCTTTTCTATTACAAGACTCTAAATCTATAAGTGTTTTATGATTATCAATCATTAGTAGAATGATTTTTGATCTTGACATTTATGTTCTCTTCAAATTTATTGTGAATTAGAATAATGGTTAACCCAAACAGCACTGCAAAGACAATTAATATTGTACTTATAAGGCCTGTAACACCAAAGGATAATCTAATTAAAATAGTTGAAACAACAAAGCCTGAGTTTCTTATGATTTTATGGAATTTGTCTGTATAAAAAAACGATACGAGAAGCAATACAACATCCACCAAAATGAGTACAGTAAAAAAGTCATCGAAAAAAAGATTATTAATACTTTCAAAAGATGGAACTTGATTTGTTGATAATGAAATACCTGAATACCATTCAATTGATGTGGTGATAGCCATAAGAAAGAAAAGTGGGACTAAAACAACTGCAATAAGCTTCTTCTTGTTTATAAATCGAACGATTTTTGGTTGTAAATTAGGCTTTATAATCTGTTTAAGTTTGCCTTGCTTTTGAAATTGATAGATTAAGTAAAAAAGAATTACCGAGGCCAAAATATCATAGGTAAATTGAAGATCATCCTTTATTTCAAACCAATCTGTTGATAATTCCAGGACAGACAGATCTTTGAATAATTTTCTAATAATAATCAAGGTAATGATCTCATACTGTTTTGTAATATAGGTTGTGAACGATTTAGGCAAGTAATAAATAAGAAGATAGACCTCATAAATCAGTATAAAGGAGAACGGCGTGTAAATTGCCGAAATGGGATTTTGCAGTAATTCCCAATCAGGTGTAAAACCTACCACCTTAAAATTGGTTAGATAAATTAAAATGAGATGGATAAAAAAGCTTACTAAAGCTATTACTAAGATTACTTTTTCAGTTTGTTTTTTTGTTTTTTCTGATAAAAAGAAATCGTAGAGCCTGTTTAATGCAGTGACAGTTTTTTCCATTAATGTAAAGTTGGCTAGTTTTAATTGCTTTCTTAAGGTAATCATTTCATTCTACAATACATAAATTATATTTGCAATTCAAAATCTAGCATTAAATCAAATATTGTTTTGACTTTGGGTAACACCATTATTTATTCTAAAATGAAAACTATTTTATTCAGCTTCTTATTTGTCCCTATCATTGTTTTTGGGCAGCTAAAGGAAAAAGATTCTCTTAAGATCAATGCAGATCTGTCACTAACTGGATTTTTACAGGCAGGGAACGTTGAAACTGTAATTTTTAGGGCGACTTCTAACTTTAGTTTTAAACCATGGAAAAAGGCGCTTTTTGAAACCAACAATTCCTATGTATATCAGGAATTTGGCAAGCAAAAGGCAGATGAGGACATCTTGAGTCTTAATTTTCTGCGGTTCACGCCAGAACGCACTATTTCACCTCTTGTACTTGGCTTTGTGAGCACAAATTTTAGACGTGAAATTGATATAAGATACATTTTTGGTGCAGGTGCTACTTTTAATATTTTCAAAGAAAAAAAGAACTTTTTGAAGTTTGCGCTAACTTTCGAGTATGAAAACACTGATTTTAAGAAAACTGTCTTTAATCAGTCACAGTATAATGGCAATGCCTCCATTAATACTTGGCGAGGAACGCTGTGGGTCAAAGGAGAATACCATATGTTTAAGAACAAAATGATATTTAGTCACGAAAGTTATTTTCAACCTTCATTGGAAGAAAGTGATAATTACAGGTGGCGCGCAGATTTTAGTTTAGAATTTCCTATTTGGAAGTTCCTTAGCTTTAAAATAAATTACCTAGATACCTTTGAAAGTGTTGTAATTCAGGATCAAAAACAAGATGATAGTGTCATTTCCTTTGGATTCAAAATAAAAAACTACTTATAAGTTTGGACTTTAGGTTTATTTTTTGGTGAGGATTATCGTTTAACATTCTTTATTTACAAGGCACACTTTTATAGTCCCATGCTCATGAGACTAATGATTCAAAAAAAATTAACGCTCTTCAATGCTTGGTTTTAAATATTTCCAAAGCATAAAGCTACCAGCTATTAAGTTTAAACCAATAAAAAGAGATCCATAAATTATAAGTTGTGTATAGTTATCATTAGGTTTTGTAAATTCTGATAATTCAGATAATAGCGCCAATACTAAATAGAGGTTAACAAAAATTAATACTGAAGCAATTACTATACCTGATACTGACTTCTTGTAAAAGAGCTGATAGGTCAGTAAAGCTAGAAAGATAATTGCAAACGGATTAAAAAGATTTGCTGTTAAAATCCAATAATAGATTGTTGCTACAACAAGGTATAGCTCAGGCAATAGTTGGAGGAGGGTTTTTGTTTTCAAATTAATTTATTGGATTGGCTATTAAAATAACGGTCTATTTTTCGTTTTATTTACTTACCGCTAAATTTTTCTTGGTGGTCGTTCAAAACATTCCAAATTGAGAAATGCAGTTGTACAACTACATCATTAACTAAATCTGCATTAAAACGTATTACATTAACAACTTTAGTTCCGATATTATTTCAAATGCCCAAATTGTTATTCTTGGGCATTTGAAATAATATCCATTAAAAATTAGCTCTGTGGTACAGGAAACCCTCTGTCGCGCATGAGGGCTTCAATTTTAGCATCTCGTCCTCTAAATAATCTGTACGCTTCTGCAGGATCCATAGCGTTACGTGGTGCAAATAGATACTTCACCAGTTTATCTGCTAATTCCTTGTCATAAAAACCGTTTGGTGCTTCTCTAAAGGCTTCTGAGGCATCACTAGTCAATACATCTGCCCACATGTAACCATAATAAGCTGTTGCATAACCTTCACCCGAAAATACGTGCCCAAAATGTGGTGTTCTGTGGCGCATTGGCAATTCTTTTGGCATGCCTAATTCATCTAAAGTCTTCTGCTCAAAAGCATAGATATCAATATCCGTTGGATCTGCTAAATGCAACTTCATATCCATTAAGGCAGAAGCTAAATATTCAGTTGTAGCAAACCCCTGATTAAAGGTTGAAGCATTCTTAATTTTTTGAACTAATGATGCTGGAATAGGCTCTCCTGTTTTATAATGTACCAAATACGTATTGATGACTTCATCTGTGGATAACCAGCGCTCTAACAATTGCGATTGAAACTCTGTATAATCTCTTACGCCACCATTTAAGGTAGGGTATTTCACATTGGAAGAATAGAAGTGTAATGCATGACCGAATTCATGGAAGAACGTTGTGGCATCATCCCAAGATATTAAAACGGGTTCACCAGGAGCTGGTTTCACAAAGTTATTATTATTTGAAGCTAAGACTGTTTTTTCACCTTCAAAAGACGTGTAACTTCTGTAAGTTGTGGCCCAAGCTCCTGAACGTTTACCTTGTCTCGCAAATGTGTCTAAATACCATAGGCCAATATGTTTACCAGTAGTTTTATCGTTAACCTCCCAAACTTTAACATCTTCTTGAAATACAGGAACTGTGCCTTCTTCAACAGGTGTGAACTCAAAATTAAAAAGTTCGCCTGCGACAAAAAACATAGCATCCCTGAGCTTATCCAATTGCAAATACTGTTTTACTTCATCACTATCTAAATCATATTTTTTCTGTCTTACTTTTTCTGCATAGTAGCGATAGTCCCATGGTTCAATTGTAATGTTATCGCCGAGGTCATCAGCAATTGCCTGCATATCGGCCACTTCTTCCTTTACTCTTGCTGTTGCCGCTGGCCAAACCGCTTCCATTAAATTCATGGCGTTCTCAGGGTTTTTAGCCATACGATCTTGTAAGCGCCATTCAGCATAATTATCATAGCCTAACAAGCCAACGCGCTCCTTACGTAACTTTAAAATGGCAGCGATTATTTCATTATTGTCGTATTCGTCGCCATTATCACCTCTTGAATAGTAATTGGTCCATACTTGCCTGCGTAAGTCACGATTAGTAGAGTAGGTAAGAAATGGATCCATTGACGAACGTGTATTGGTAATAGCGTACATACCTTCTTTACCATTATCCTTTGCAATTTTAGCAGCGGCCTTAATAAATGCATCTGATAATCCATCTAATTGATCTTCATTCAAATAGGTTATATAATTTTCTTCATCGTGTAGAACATTATTTGAAAACTTGGTATAAAGCGAAGATAATTCTTTGTTGATTTCTGCATAACGTTTTTTCTTCTCAGCATCAAGGTTAGCACCATTCATTTCGAATTGCTTGTAGGTAAGTTCAACAACGCGTTGCGCTTGAGGTTCAAGTGGATTTTCCTGAGACGCATCATATACAGATTTGATGCGTTGGAATAATTTTTCATTTTGAGAAATTTTAGATCTAAAGTCCGATAATTTTGGTGCTAACTCAGCCTGAATTTCCCTAAACTTTGGAGTAGAAACATTACTAGACATGATACCATAATAGGCAAAAACCCTATCTAGAACCTTACCTGAGCTTTCCATAGCTTCGATAGTATTTTCAAAGGTTGGCTCATCTTGATTGTTCGCAATGTCCTCAATTTCTTTAAGGTTGAGCTCCATACCTTTCTCAACAGCCTCTTTAACATCCTCAACTTTCATTTTGTCAAAGGCTGGAGTGCCATTATAAGGCCCTGTCCATTCTTTAAGTAAACTATTATCTGTCATTAATTCTTCGTTTGATACGTTGTCTTTTTTACAACTTGAAAGGAGAACCACCGTACAAAAGAGTGCAGGTTTAATTGATTTGAATATCATAGTTATTAGTTTTTAATCAGGCTTATAAAGGTATTAAAAACAGTACGGAAATGCTGTCAATTACCGTAATATTTCAACCTTTCTAATGTATACGTTTTGTAGTGGCCATTCGCCTTCATCTGTTTCTACTTTATTTATCTCATCTACTACATCCATACCCCTTATAACCTCACCAAAAACAGTATAACCCTTGTCTAAATAATCCGCACCACCAGGCCTTTGAACAATAAAGAATTGGTATGGAGAGGCGAGCTTATAGGCGTTTTCAATTTCGCTGCTTGGCATCGAAACAGCGCCGCGTTTATGGGTGTAACCTCTTTTAGTATCTGGAGGCAACAAGTATTTACCAATTTTTCTACGACGTTTTGCAATGTTATAGTCGTCGCTACTTCCTCCCTGGATTATAAAGTTCTCTACTACACGATAGAATTGGGTGCCATCAAAATACTTGAGTTTGGTGAGATAAATAAAATTTGCTCTATGGAATTTTGTTTTGTCGTACAGTAGAATGTCAATGGTTCCAAAATCGGTTGTAATTCTAACCGTATTTTCCTTATGCTCTTTTTCATACTCCAAGAAGAACTCCATTGCATTGGCATCCGTTAATTTAGGATACGTAATGGCAGTTTTCTTTTTGGGCTTTGCCTCAACAGTTGTTTTTAAAGAATCTTTATCTTTTATTGGCGCCTTTTGTTTTGTAGTTTGCTTATCTTCACAACTTGTAAGAAAAAGTGCTAGAAAGGCTATTAAAAGAATTCTCATAGATGCGTTTTAATTCGTTTTTAGATTCTGTTGTAAAAATAAAACATCTCGAGCTTTTGGGCGAATTGTCCCACGCTAAAATGTCTCCTCCATATCGATTGGAACTCGCCAAAAAAATGAAGGAAAAGGCCAAATCGGCTAAAAAAGCAGGAGTAATGGCCTTGTTTTATCCAAACGCACATTTGCAGACAAACTTGGTTTTAATTTTACGAAAAACCTATAAAGGTGTACATTCTGCACAAGTAGGTTTTCCAGGTGGTAAGTTTGAAGATGATGATAAAGATCTTATGACAACTGCAATTCGCGAAACAGAGGAGGAGGTTGGCATTTCTTCATCCAGGGTAAATATAATAAAGCCTATGTCACCGTTATACATACCACCAAGTAACTATATAGTTCACCCATTTCTTGGAGTAATGTCGGACACACCGCAATTTTACAAACAGGAAGAAGAGGTAGAAGATATTATAGAAGTTGCTCTGTATGATTTTTTGGATGAAAGCAACGTACTGACTACAAAAGTGCCCACATCTTACAATGTTGAGGTAGAGGTACCAGCCTTTAATCTCAACAATCATATCGTCTGGGGTGCTACGGCGATGATGTTAAGTGAATTAAAAGACATGTTAAAACAAGTTTTATAGCTGGTCTTATTTGTTACATTTGTAGTTAAAAGTAATCTAAATATTTAAAATGGGTTTATTTAAAACCAATCCTTTTGGACATATTCTTTGGGTAAAAAAGCTTTTAATTCGCGTATTGGGATTGCTTACCCACAGAAGGTTTAGAGGTTTTAATGAACTTCAAATAGAGGGTTCTGAAATTATTAAAGATTTACCCGATACCAATGTGCTCTTTATATCCAATCATCAAACTTACTTTGCAGACGTAATTGCAATGTTTCATGTTTTCAACGCTAGTTTAAGCAATAGGTTAGACAGTATAAAAAATGTTGGTTATTTATGGAATCCCAAACTAAATATCTACTACGTTGCGGCAAAAGAAACCATGAAATCCGGTCTGATTCCCAAAATATTTGCATACACTGGTTCAATTAGTATTGAGCGTACTTGGCGTGCAAAAGGGCAGGATGTTAACCGTCAGGTAAAAATGAGCGATATCACGAATATAAAGAAAGCACTAGACGACGGTTGGGTTATTACTTTTCCTCAAGGTACAACGACACCTTTTAAACCGATAAGAAAGGGTACTGCACATATTATTAAGCAATATAAGCCAATAGTTGTGCCTATTGTTATTGATGGATTTAGACGTTCGTTTGATAAAAAGGGCTTACGTATAAAAAAGAAAAATATCTTCCAGACGTTTGAAATTAAAGAGCCATTAGAAATAGATTATGAAAACGAAACGATTGATCAAATTGTTGAAAAAATTGAATACGCCATAGAACAACACCCTTCGTTTCTAAAAGTTATTCCACAGGAGGAATTGGAAGAAAAAGAGCGCTTAAATAAAGCGCTTCGTAACTGGTAAAGTATTAGACTTCTAGCTTTTTTAATTCGACATAATTTCTATTTAAACGCCTCAATAATATACCGTAAATCAATCGGTAGAATAGCCAAAAAATTAAAATAATTACGCCTGTCATAACAATTGTGATAGCGTAAAGTACGAGCATTTGTGTTGAATTCATAGAGGCTACCTGGTCATGAAACTCTGGGTTTTGATTAAACTCAAAATAGAGCGACAAAGGAATAGATATAAAAATCATAACCAAATTAAAGATCACATAGTATTTGATCACTTTGCGTGTTCTTAGAATACTCTCCATAAGCCGCTTTGCATTATCTGTGATTGAAATGGACTTATACGAGTTGTAGAGTAAATAGATAAATAAAATGATTACTCCAAAGCTCAAAAGTGACAATCCTACAAATAGAGGATTTTCATAGCTGGCATCAAGTTTTTCGCGGTATGAATCTGATAAGAAATAGGGTAATGTATTTACAAGAATCCAAAAGACAAATTCGGCTATACTAATGTAGAATAGGGTTTTTATAATCGATGAAGATTTTTTATGTAGCATCGGATATATTTCTAAATCCGTTAGATTTTTATACCCAGTTTCCGCTTTTTTCCAATCTTTCTTTAATAATTCTAATTCATCCATCGCTTTACGGATTTAATATTGTTCTCAATTTCTTTTTTACACGATTCATTTTAACACGTGCATTTACTTCGGTTATACCCAAAGTTTCACTAATCTCTCTATAATCCTTATCTTCTAAATACAAGAATACCAAGGCTTTTTCTATGTCGTTTAATTGATGAATTGCATTGTATAAGAGTTTCAACTGTTCCTCTTCCGTGTCATCATATTCTTCAGCTTTAATTTTAAACTGAACACTATCAAACTCTTGTGTGTTTATTCTTCGTTTAGATTTTCGGTATAGCGTAATAGCTGTATTTAATCCAACACGATACATCCAGGTACTAAACTTTGAATCGCCTCTAAATTTTGGAAAAGCACGCCATAATTGGATTGTTATTTCCTGAAACAAATCATTATGTGCATCTGCATTATTGGTATACAACCTACATACTTTATGAATAATGTTTTGATGCTGCTGCAACTGTTCAACAAAACGATGTTCGAGTTCTTTGTTCAATTGATGATTTTGGTTAGTTACACCATTAGTAGTTATACTTAGGTGTTTGTTACATTAATTTTTAAAATACCCATAACAATTAAGTACTGCGCTAATGCATAGGAAATCATTATAAATATACCTGAAAATGGAATACTGACATAGAACTTATTGATTGCCAATAAACTATCTGAAATCACAAAACTTATTGCTCCTGCAAGTACAAGTAGATAGCTCCTATTTGATACCTGTTTTTTTCTGAGAAAAGCTGTTATAGTCATAGTTAGAATTACTATAATGTAGAGCAAAACAGGTATTATCATTTCATCTAGTCTTTCCTTTAATAAAGTAAACAGTGAAACAGCATAAATAACTAATATTAATCCAAACCCAATTGCTTTCGTTGGTTTACTTCTGTGTTTTAGAAACGTAATTATATACATTATGTGTGCCAGTAAAAAAGCGAGTAAACCCAATGTAAAAAAAAGGGCATTCTGGGTCACAAACATGAGTAAAATGTCCCCAATAACAGAAAACAGCAATGCTAAAAGAGTAGTATTTCTAATGTCCTTTGGCAATACATCGGAATTATTATAGACCAAAATCATTAAGCTAAATACGATTGCTGGTTTTGCAAGGTAATGCGCATAAGTCAAACTGGACAGATTGCCGGTAACTAACTCTACTATAACAATTAACATGAATAAAATTGAGAACTTTTTTTCAGCAGTAGAAAGCATAGGTATTTTTTGATGTAGTTTCAAATATATTCAATTCGTCCTTGATATATAACAGTTCAGTTAAAATGAATTTCCAAATCTTAGGTATTACCAGAAATTTGTATCACAATCAATTAACGAACAGTATCATTAATGAAAACGCTAATCACACTCGTAACATTATTAATAGGTAGCACTATTTACGCCCAAACTACAATATCAGGAAGAGTGACCGACGCTAGAAATGAGCCTATACAAGGTGCCAATGTTTACTTAGAAGGTACTTATGACGGAGCTACCACAAACGAAAAAGGAAGTTTTATATTTACCACAGAAGAGCAGGGCCAACGTGCATTGATTATTTCCTTTCTTTCTTATGAAACCAAAACAATATTTGAGGACGTTTCGCAACTCAACAAATTAGAAATTAAATTAAGAGAGGATGTAGAAACCCTTGATGCTGTGGTATTAAGCGCTGGGACATTCGAAGCGAGCGACAACAGTAAGGTTTCTGTATTAAAACCTTTAGATGTAGTTACTACTGCCAGTGCATTAGGCGATTTTGTTGGTGCATTACAAACACTTCCTGGAACGTCCAATAATGCAGAAGACGGTCGTTTATTTGTTAGAGGAGGCGACGCAAATGAGACCCAGATTTTTATTGATGGTATCCGTGTATTTACGCCTTTTACGCCTACTACTAATAATCTTCCATCACGAGGTCGTTATTCGCCATTTTTATTTGATGGTATAACATTTTCTACAGGAGGTTATTCTGCTGAATTCGGTCAGGCGCTTTCAAGTGTCCTTCTTTTAAACACCATTGACGAGCCGGATCAGGAAAAAACAGAAGTGAGTTTAATGACTGTTGGTGCTACTTTGGGCAATACTCAAAAATGGGATAAATCATCATTGAGTTTTAATGCTTCATATATCAATTTAGCTCCGTATTTTGAAATTTTTGACAATCGCAACACTTTTCAAGAGCCATTTCAAGCCGCACAGGGCGAAATGGTCTTTAGACAAAAATTAAACAGCGGTATTTTTAAGTTTTATTCAGCTTTTGACTTTACTAACTTTAAATTGACGCAAGAGGATATTAATTTTGAAGACGGTTTAAATTTTAGTTTAGATAATAGGAATTTTTACCTCAACTCTTCTTACATAGGTGCGCTAGGTGATAGTTGGTCTCTTAGGACTGGAATTAGTTTTACTCACGATAACACAACAAATGGAATTGAGTCTATTGGGATAAATAGTTTTGAGAACTCTGCTCACCTGAAATTAAGATTAAAAAAACGTTTTAGTAGCCGTTTTAAACTGAGTCTAGGTGCTGAGCAATTCATTACGGGTTACAATGAAAGTTTTCAGAACGATAATTTTAATGTATCCTATGGTTTTGACAATAATATTACCGCCGGATTCACTGAAGCCGATGTCATTTTCTCTAAAACGTTTGCTTTAAAGGCTGGAATACGTGCTGATTATAGTTCAATTTTCAACAAAATGGAAGTTGCACCAAGATTAGCTTTGGCTTATAAAAGCTCCAAAAATGGTCAGTTTTCTCTGGCCTACGGTAACTTTTATCAAAACCCAGGTAATAATATCCTTCGGTTTGAACAAGATCTTGAGGCTCAAAAAACAACACAATACATTCTAAATTATCAGTATGTTAATGGTGGCAGAATTTTTAGAGCAGAGGCTTACAGAAAGGACTATGACAACTTAGTAAAATTTGACAGTGATTTTACTAATTTAAACAATGACTTGAATAATAATATCGATACAAACTTCAATACTAGCGGAGATGGTTATGCACAGGGAATTGATTTATTTTGGCGCGATAATTCAAGTATTAAAAATCTAGATTACTGGATAAGCTACTCTTATTTAGACACGGAGCGCAACCATCAGAATTTTCGAGAAGCGGCACAACCCAACTTTGCTTCAAATCATAATTTTTCTATAGTTGGAAAATATTGGATTGAAGATTGGAAAAGCCAACTTGGTATCGATTATACATTTGCTTCAGGTCGTCCATACAACAATCCCAATACAAATGATTTTCTTGCAGAGCGAACAAAATCGTTCAATAGTATAAGCTTAAACTGGGCATATTTAATCGATCAGCAAAAGATATTGTATTTCTCGGTGAACAATGTACTTGGCTTTAAGAATATCAATGGCTATCAATATTCAAATACGCCAGATGTAAATGGACAATTTGATCGAATGGCGTTCCGCCCAGCGACGGATCAATTCTTTTTTGTCGGCTTTTTCTGGACCATAAGCGAGGATGGTACAGATAATCAATTAGACAATTTGTAGCTTGCAGATACAGACCATTTGGGCAAATATGACTTTTGTCATAATTATTACGCTAAGTGATGATTAACTTTATACTATAAAATTAAACGTCATGGAACTCAAAAAAAATCCAAAAGCCAATGTAGGTCGAAACAGCAGTTTATATTTTGCTGTTGGCTTAAACGTAATGTTAGTTCTTACTTATTTAGGACTAGAACATAAGACTTACGAAAAAGAGAGTACTAAGATAGATATCTTAATGTTACAAGATCAATTAGAAGAAGATATTCCTATAACTACGATTAACATTCCACCTCCACCTCCACCTCCAAAGGCTATCGTTTCAGAAGCAATTAAAGTAGTTGAAGACGTTGATGATGTTGAAGAAACAGTTGTTGAAAGTACTGAAATGAGCCAAGATGATATTATTGAAGAGGTAGTAGCAGTAGAGGAAGTAGCAGTAGAGGAAGTAGAAGAAGATATAGAAGTTCCTTTCGCAGTAATTGAGAAAGTGCCTATTTTCCCAGGATGTAAAGGTAACAATGCGGCATTAAAAGCTTGTTTCCAAAAGAAAATGCAAGAACACCTACACAAGCATTTTAGATATCCAACTGTTGCGGCTGAGCTGAATATAACAGGTAGAGTATTTGTTTTCTTCCTAATTGACAAAGATGGAAAGGTCACAAAGATTAGAACCAGAGGTCCGGATAAATTGTTAGAAACAGAAGCTCAACGTATTATTAGTTTACTTCCTAAAATGGAACCAGGTAAACAACGAAACAAACCAGTAGGCGTACCATATAGCATACCAATTAATTTTGTATTGCAACAACAATAGAAACTAAAATTTATAAAACTTGGTTTAGATAAATTTGATTGACGGCAAAACCTCAGAAATGAGGTTTTGTTGCTTTATAAAGCTTGATTAAATACTTTATACCAGTTACAAAGGTTCCCATCAAAAATGAATGTGCCATCTTGTATCATACCAATTTTCTTCAAAATTTTATTGGATACCATATGATCTGACTGTGCACATGCATTTATTTCTTTTAATTTGAGTGATGTAAATCCGTATTTGAGGGAGGCAATTGCCGATTCTGTAGCATAACCTTTTCCCCAAAATTCCTCTTTTAATCTGTAACCTAAATCGTAATAATTTAATTCTTTTCGAACCTCACGCTCATATTTCAAACCAGACCAGCCAATAAACTCATCGGTCGATTTTAAGATCATTGCTAAACGTCCTACACCGTAATCTTGATGTTGCTGTAAAATATTTTCTATTATTGATCGTGATTGTTCAATTGAAGTTACAGGTTTATTACCCAAAAATCTATGGACTTTTGGATTAGAATCCATTTCAAACATATCATGTGCATCGGTAAGAAATAATTGCCTTAGATAAAGGCGTGCTGTTTCAATTAGATGCGTCATTTCCACTTAATATTGCAACCCATACTTGGCTTTTGGTTTTGACTAATTGGAGTATTGTTTACCAAACCACTCATGGCATTTCTTAAATCTTGGCCAGTTACAGGAATATCATTTCCTGGTCGTGAGCCATCTAGCTGACCGGCATAAACCAGCTCTAAATTGGTATTAAACAAGAAGAAATCTGGAGTACAAGCCGCGTCATACGCCTTGGCAACATTTTGCGTCTCGTCATAGAGATATGGAAAAGGGTATCCATTTTCTTTGGCGTGTAACTTCATTTTATCTGGTCCATCCTGAGGATAATTCACAACATCGTTGCTTGATATGGCAATACAATTGATACCTTGTTTTTTGTAATCATTTGCCAGCTTAACCAATTCTTTATTTACATGAATTACAAATGGACAATGATTACAGATAAACATTACCAACGTTCCTTTTTTACCACTCAGTTGGTGTAAAGATTTTAATTTATCATCTTTTGTGTCAATAAGTGAAAAGTCTGGAGCTTTAGTACCCAAAGGCATCATGTTAGATTCTGTTCTAGCCATTTTTTTAGTTTTATTACTTTTAAACTATGGATAATATAATAACATTTGAAGACTTTACAAAGATAGATTTGCGTGTGGGTACTATTATTGAAACCAAGGATTTTCCAGAGGCCAAAACCCCTGCTTACAAGCTCACTATAGATTTTGGCCCTCTTGGAATAAAGAAATCTTCAGCTCAAATAACAACTATTTATAAAAAAGGCGATTTGCTAAACAAACAGATTATTGCTATTGTAAACTTTCCAAAAAAGCAAATAGCCAACTTTATGAGTGAATGTCTCGTTATGGGAGCAGTTAAAGCAAACGACGTGTATTTATTGCACCCTGAAACTAAGGTTAAAAACGGCACTCAAGTTTCATAAAAATTACATTTCGTCCCTAAAGAAAACTGCATTCATTAACAAACGGTTTGTACCATACCAAAACGCCCTAAAATTGGTATTATCGGTAAATCCAATGATTTTGCCACGTCCTAATCTTCCGATTTTTAAGGGTACAGAGAGGCTTAGACTATCAAGATTTTCTTCAGAAATATAGCCACTTAACAATGGTTTTTCAGTATACTGAATAGGATTGTTATAGCTGTTTTTATCTGCTTTAATAAACAATGTTGTATTTCTGAACATTGGTAATTCGTAAGAGGTAATTCCAAAATTTATTGGATGCGTACGATCTATTTTAGTATTAAAAATTGCACCGCCTATAACCTGTGCTCCTCTAAAATTACTTCGTTGTTCAAAGTTTATATTTTTGGCTTTGATGTTATTTCGTTTCTTAAAATCGATTTTCAATATTTCCTTACTGTTTAACCAACTTAGAGCATTTCTATAAGCGACCAAAGTACCACCGGCTTCAATCCAGGATTTCAACTTTTTGGTGTTGGTTTCACTTAATCCAGAATTAGAATTTACCATGATAATGGTGTTGTATCTACTCAAATCAGCTCTACCAATTGATTTGGTATCCAGTTTGGTAGCAATAATATCGTAACGTGTGTCCAATAAATGCCATATTTCGCCAGCATCATAAGAAGACATTCCATCCCCAACTAACAATGCTATTTTTGGCAATTCTACTGATCTAAAGTTTCGACTTCCAAGATCAATTCCTTCATTTAATCCTGTTGAAACAGCATCAATAGTGATATGACTTTCTTGGGCTAGATCCTCTAAAAAAAGATAGAGTTCAGTTGTATTTAGTTTTTGATTCTTTGCTGGAATCATTATAGTACCATAATCGTATGACTTACCATTAGACCTAAATTGTTTCAGGCTTACCTTAGCTCTTAAACCTTTATTTAATATCTTATTTAAGAGTTTTGGGGTGTAATACTCATGCCATTCAAATAGGTAGGCGTATTCGCTTTTTGAAGTCACACCGCCACGTTTATGCTTAAGTTCATTAATGACATTCCCAGCATTGGCAGTCGTAGTCTCAGAATAATCCAAATTAAACGCTAAAGGAAACGTCCAGGCCGAAATATCGTAGAACAAACTGTCCTGAAAGCTTGTACGTTTTTCAAACATGGCATTAATTAGTCTTGTATTTTTCTGATTTTTAGGAACGATAAAAGCGTTGCCTTTTTTGAATGTTTTGCCATCTTCGGTAAAATCAGTTTTCAACTCGTGAAACTTAATTTTATGACGATATAAAATTTCTGCTAGATGTTTGGTTCTTGAAGCATCTTTAGTATTGCCAAAAACAATAGCTTTATTTTTTTCTTTTGAGGCTTCATTACGTGCATTTTTAAAAAAGTCATGCTGGTATTTTAAAATCTCTTGGCGCATACCAACTGCAGCGCTCAATGTTGATAATGAAGCGGTGAATTGATTTCTAATGGTAAAAGGAAAGGTTAAAAGACCATTATCGCTTTCTTGAACATGACCACGAGAACTAGCCTGCTCAAATAAGATACCTATACCACCATTAATATCTGGAAATGTAGAACCTTTTCCATAATAAAAGTCATCAAAGCTCTCTTCGGAATAGTAGAGCGAACCAATTTTATCAAGAGCTTTGGCATGGTATTCTGCGATACCTTTTGTTAATTCTTGATTTAGTTTTGGAGTTAACGGATGGGTTCTCGATGGGATCCCAGGTTGAAAGAAGAAACTAGAATTGGTTCCCATCTCGTGATGATCTGTTAGGATATTAGGCAACCAATCATGAAAGGTTTTTATTCTTGCTCTAGATTCAGGTAATTGCACTGGTAACCAATCTCTATTCATATCAAACCAATAGTGATTTGTGCGCCCGCCTGGCCATACCTCAGAGTATTCCCTGTCATTAGGATCAGGATTGAGATTTATATTCCTATTAGTATTGGCCCAATATGCAAAGCGTTGTAAACCATCTGGATTAAATGATGGATCGAATAGAATAACTGTATTATTTAAAAGATTTTCAATTTCGGCACCTTCAGCTGCAGCTAAGTAGTAGGCTACTAATAGTGCTGCATTAGAACCACTAGGTTCATTACCATGTATCGAATAACCTTGATAAACAACTACAGGGCGGTTTTTGAAGGTGGTACTATTTTTTTCTGTAGCATCCAGGTGTTTGGTTTTAATCTTATCTAAATTTTGATGATTTTGTGGTGAGGTAATGGTAAGTAGAATAAGAGGTCTGTCCTCAAATGTTTTACCTCTGTCTTCAATGGTTATCCTATCAGAAGCATTTGCTAAGGCATACATATAATGTACCAGTTTATCGTGGGTTATATGCCACTCCCCAACATTATGACCTATTATACTTTGTGGTGTTGGAATGCTTTCATTGTATGAAATATCTTGTGGTAAATAGTAGGCTAGATCTGTTTGAGACTGTGAGCATAAGAGGGTAGTGGTAAGTAATAAAAATAGGATACTACGAAACATAATAATTTAAGTTGGTTAGGCGCTAAAATTAAAGAAACCGTTACGATGGGTAACGGTTCTTAGTTTTAATTTAACAAAAGTAAATTTTAAATATCGTCAAAGCTTATATCTGTAAAGCTTTCTGTAGTTGGTTCAGTGTCCTGGGGAGTTTTTGCTTCTTGTTCTACAAAATCATCCTCTCTTTTGTAATCCTTTTGGTGTCTTTCACTAATCACTTCTGAACCCTTCTCATTAATGATGTAATCTGTCATTTCACCTAGGATTTCTTTAAACTCTGAAAAGTCTTCCTTATAAAGATAAATTTTATGCTTTTTGTAGTGGAAAGACCCATCTTCGTTGGTGAATTTCTTACTTTCCGTAATTGTTAAATAATAGTCTCCAGCTTTTGTGGCTCTTACATCAAAGAAATAGGTCCTTCTTCCAGCCCGAAGTACTTTTGAAAATATTTCTTCTTTGTCCGTCATATCATAATCACTCATATATTGATAGTTTTAATTCTTCTCAAAAATCTAAAAAAAAAGTAAACTAGCAAATAATTTAACGCAATTCTTTTTCGGACAGTTGCTTTGTATAAAGGTCTTTGTAATACCCTTCTGTTGTGACTAAGGTCTCATGGTTTCCAGTCTGAATTACCTTGCCATCATCTAATACAATGATTGCATCAGCATTCTTTGCCGAAGAAACACGATGACTCACTATGATTGTAGTCTTATCTTTGGTGAGCTTTTCTAAATTGTTGAGAATTTTTTCTTCGGTTTCAGTGTCTACAGCAGATAAACAGTCGTCAAAAAGTAAAATATCTGGTTTCTTTATAATCGCTCTAGCGATGGAAACACGTTGTTTTTGGCCGCCCGAAAGTGTTATACCGCGCTCACCCAAAATAGTGTCATAACCCTTACTAAATCCAACAATATTTTTATGAACCTTAGCATTTTTTGCGGCTTCTATTACTTCATCATCTGTGGCATTTTCCTTGCCGAATTTGATATTGTTTTTAATGGTATCTGAGAATAAAAATGCATCTTGTGGAACATAACCAATACTTTCTCTTAAGCTATTGAGATTTAATTTTGAAATGGATGTAGCATCAACTAAAATCTCACCTTTATCAATATCATATAACCTACCGATAAGGTCAAGTATTGTTGATTTGCCAGAACCGGTTTTACCTAAAATGGCAAGTGTTTTACCCGATTTTATTTTGAAACTAACATCTTTTAAAGCTTCAATATTGGTATCTGGGTAAACAAAGGAAACATTTTTAAACTCAATGTCGCCTATTATAGGTGTTTCTTGTGGTGCAACGTTTTTTATATCTGGTTCGGTTTTTAAAAATTCATTAATTCGTTTTTGGGATGCTTCGGCCTGTTGTACCAATGACGTTACCCAACCTACCGTTGCTACGGGCCATGTGAGCATATTTACATAAATTATAAATTCTGCTATGGTACCAATACTCTCTATTTCGCCATTCATATATTGAATACCACCTACATAAATAACAATTAAATTACTTAAGCCTATTAGCAATATCATAAGCGGGAAAAACAAGGCCTGTACCTTGGTTAAATCAATTTGTTTTTGACGGTTTTCGGAGCATAAGCCCTCAAATTCTGTATTGGTACGGGCTTCAATTCCGTAGGACTTTATTACCGAAATACCACTGAAGGTTTCTTGGGTATAAGTTGAAAGTGTAGACAAGGATTCTTGTACGATCGTACTGCGCGTGTTAATAAGTCTACTAAGCTTATATATCGAAATAGAAAGTATTGGCAAAGGTATAAGCGTGTACAGGGTTAGTTTAGGTGCTGCACTTACCATATAAATCAAAGCAACCGCAAATAAGGTTATGGTATTAATTGTGTACATTATAGCAGGCCCTACATACATTCTAACCTTGCTTACATCTTCACTTATACGGTTCATCAAATCTCCTGTTCTGTTAGATTTATAGAAATTTAATGAGAGCACTTGATAATGTTGGTAGATTTCATTCTTTAAGTCATACTCAATGTAACGTGAAACATTGATAATTGTCTGGCGCATTAAGAACGTAAAAAGTCCTGCCATAATTGCTGCTCCGACTAGAAATGAGATGTAGGTTAGCAGTTCGGATTTAAATACTTGTTGCGTAATCTCTCCATCCAGTCTTTCTGAGACAATATTGATAGAGGCACCAACTAACCTTGGCGTAAAAAGTGCAAATATCTTGGCAACAATGGTTATGATAACCCCTATGATTAACCGATATCTATATTTGTAAAAATATTTATTAAGGTGCTTTAATTCTTTCATGTTGCATTTGGTCGGTCAAAAGTATTACGATAATCCCATTTTATAGTTAATATTTTGCTAATCCTCTACTATTAGACTATTTTTGCATGTTGTTTTTAAACAATTTTTAAGAGTCTTAAATCGAATCAATCAATATGACTTCAGAAGTTATAAATTCCCAAGATTTGTCAAAAGTAGATCCTGTATTTGGTCAAGCATCTTTTGATAATCACGAACAAATTGTCTTTTGTAACGACAAAGATACTGGTTTAAAAGCTATAATTGGTATCCATAATACGGTTTTAGGACCTGCACTAGGAGGTACCAGAATGTTACCATATAATAATGAGTGGGAAGCATTAAATGATGTATTGCGTCTCTCTCGTGGCATGACATTTAAATCGGCCATAACAGGTTTAAATCTGGGTGGTGGTAAAGCGGTAATTATAGGTGATGCTAAAACTCAGAAAACACCTGAGCTTTTAAAACGATTTGGAGAGTTTGTACATTCACTAAATGGAAAATATATCACGGCCGAAGATGTTGGCATGCATACTGAAGATATGGATATCATAAGAGAGGTAACGCCATATGTTACAGGAATGTCAGAAACCAAAGGTGGTGTTGGAAGTCCTTCACCAATTACGGCTTATGGTGTTTTTATGGGAATGAAAGCGGCTGCAAAGTTTAAGTATGGAACTGATATACTCGAAGACAAGAAAGTGTACGTACAGGGTATAGGTAGTGTTGGTGAGGAGCTAGTAGAGCATTTGGTTAATGAGGGCGCAGATGTCACCATTGCAGATATAAATCAAGAACGATTGGAGGAAGTAAGATCCAAGTACGGTGTTATTATTTATGGTGGTCATGACATATACACTGAGGATATGGATATCTACGCGCCGTGTGCATTAGGTGCAACAATCAATGACGATACTGTATATAGATTAAAGGCAGATATTATAGCAGGAGCTGCAAATAACCAACTTGCTGAAGAAAGTAAACACGGAAGAATATTACAAGAGCGCGGTATTGTATATGCACCAGACTTTTTGATAAATGCTGGTGGAATAATAAATGTTTATGCCGAGTTAGAAAATTATGACAGACAAGAAATTATGCGTAAAACCGAGAATATTTATAACACGACCTTAGAAATATTAGAAAATGCTAAAATCAATAATCTTACTACGCATAATGCAGCATTTAATATAGCTAAAGAGCGTATTGAAACACGAAAAAGGGAAAATTCTAAATAATTTTTTTCAGAAACAAATAATAGTATTTTTGCAAGGTGAATCAATTTTGATTCACCTTTTTAAATAGTTATAAAGAAGTTCTTAATCATGCTAAACCGCAGACACATCAGAATTAAAGTAATGCAGTCCTTGTATGCTTTTAAAAGCACGGAAGGCGATGATATTACCAAGGATGAAAAGTTTTTACTTCACAGTATTAATAGCATGTACGACCTTTATTTATCAATTCTAGCCTTACTTATTCAAATTCACAAAAAGAGTCAAGACTACAGCCAAAAGGTTCAGAATAAACTTTCCGCGGTTAATGCTATTGAAGATGATGGTTCCAAATTTGCAAATAATCAATTTCTAAAATTGATTGGCAATAATAAAATGCTACAAGGTGCTATCGCCAAGAAAAAACTCAATTTTTGGGATTTAGATTCTGAATATGTAGATATCCTATTCAAAGCCATTATCAAAAACCCAATTTATGAAGCTTACATAAATAATGAAACAAGTAGTTTTAAGACCGATAAGCAGTTTGTTCTTGACATTTACACCAATATAATTGCGCCTAACGACAAACTATACGATTATTTTGAAGATAAGCAGTTAACCTGGGTAGATGACCTTCCAGTGGTGAATACTAATCTTATTAAGATTTTTAAAAAGCTTGGACCAAATGCTTCAGAAACCGCGCTGTTGCCGGAACTTTTTAAAGATACTGATGATAAGCAGTTCGCTCTGGACTTATTGCGAAAAACATTACTTAATTCGTCTAGTTTGGTTAAAGAAATTGCCTCTAAAACTACCAATTGGGATTCGGAGCGTTTGGCCAGCTTGGATGGCACGTTGCTAAAAATGGCCATTTGCGAATTTCAAAAGTTTCCATCCATACCACAAAAGGTAACAATCAACGAGTACTTGGAGATTGCAAAGGAATATTCCACTCCAAAAAGCAGCTTATTTTTAAATGGTGTCTTAGATAAAATAGTGAAAGAATACCAATCCAAAGGATTGCACCCAAAAGCAGGTCGCGGACTCATGTAGAGTGGTATTTTCCTTACATTGAGAACACTTGCGCATTTAAAAGTTTTAATTCGTTGAAATTATTACTAACTTCGCAACCCACAAAAGATCATAAATTTAAATTATTAAGTGATGAAAAAAATAATCTTAGGATTTAGCGCATTATGTATGGTAGCCTTTACGTCATGTAAAGACAATGCAGCAAGTAAAGTAAAGTCTGAAAATGTTGCAGTTGCAGCAGAAAGAGATGCGAATGCAGGTGATTTCCCTGTTATTGCATTTGACAAAACAACACATGATTTCGGGACCATAATGGACGGAACACCAGTGGAGACCATTTTTAACTACACAAACACTGGTAACTCTATGTTGGTTGTAAGTAATATAAAAAGTACTTGTGGCTGTACAGTTCCAAACAACTGGACAAAAGAAGTTGCTCCAGGGGAAACAGGTCAGTTTACAGTTAAGTTTAATGGTAAAGGTAACGGTAAGGTTTCTAAGTCACTAACAATGACTACCAACACAGAGAAAGGATCAGAAATGGTTAAAATTACTGCCATGGTTCAAAAAGATCCTAACGCTCCTGTTCAGCCAGCAGGTAAAGCAAACATCAACCCTTTATCTACAACCAAAACGTCAACGCAGCCTGGACACGAAGGGCATAACCACGATTAAATTAATTTAATGGAAGGAATAAGCTCTTTTTTACCATTTATTGCAATCTTCGCTGTAATGTACTTCTTTATGATTGCACCACAGATGAAACGTGCTAAACAAGAAAAGAAATTTGCCAGTGAACTAAAAAAAGGCGATCGTATTATTACCAAAAGCGGTATGCACGGAAAAGTTGTTGACTTAAACGATAAAGATAACAGTTGCGTCATTGAAACCCTTGCAGGTAAAATTAAATTCGACCGCTCTGCAATTTCTATGGAAATGAGTAAAAAACTAAATACAACCGCTGTTGCTAAAAAATAACAGTGTTGTTATTAACATAAATTAAAACCCGCTTTAGAGCGGGTTTTTTTATTAGCAATTTTTGTATTTATCGTTTAGACCTAGGCCACTTAAAATGATGGGTGTAATCTTTTCCAATCGTGCGAGTTTGGTGGCTTCTCGTTTTGTGGTAGAGATGTATTCACAATACTCACGCTGTTTCCCCGGTGTTAATGTCTTAAATGCCACTTGTAAGTCTTTATTAGTCTTAAAAGACTCTTTTAGCGCATCTGGAACTAGCACTGCTTTTTTATGTCGTGTTGGTTTTAGTTCTTTTCCTAACCTCTGGTTTTCAATGGCCTCCTTTATATAAGTTAGCACAGTAGCTTCATTAATCTCATCCTTATGGGTAAACCGCATTTGTCGCAGTGCTTTGGTTTTATCTTCTTGTGCATTGATAAGAAGATTATGCTCGTCCTTTAAAAACACACCATTAAAAAACCAGATACCAAAATGATGCTTAAAGGCACCTAGGCCCAACACATTTTTACCATTTAATGTATACACAGGCGCACTCCATTTAATGGTTTCTTCAAGGTCGGTTTTACTAATAAGGTCACGAAGTATTTTCAGTTCGTCTCCAAAATGAGAATTTACCTCAACGTATTCTTCTATGGAATGGACTTTTTTCATTTTAATTTATACGCTAATTATTTTTGAGCCATTGAAGCGGTCAGTTCAGCAATTTTACAAATAACCTCAACTGCTTTCTGCATACTTTCAACAGGAACGTATTCGTAACGGCCATGAAAGTTGTGTCCACCAGCAAATATATTTGGACATGGCAAACCCATATAAGACAACTGAGAACCATCAGTACCTCCTCGAATGGGTTTAATTATTGGCTTAAGGCCTATTGATTTCATGGCTTCCTCAGCAATATCGACGATATGCATAACAGGTTCAACCTTTTCTTTCATATTAAAATATTGATCTTTTATTTCGATTGAAAAAATTAATGAATCATATTTTGAATTTAACTCGTCAACTACATTTTTCATAAGCGTTTTACGCCCTTCAAATTTAGCCTTATCATGATCTCTAATAATATATTGAAGTTTAGTTTCTTCAACTTTGCCGTCTATTTGAGTTAAATGAAAAAAGCCTTCGTAACCTTCGGTGTGTTCGGGTTTTTCTTTTTTAGGAAGTGCATTTACGAACTCACTAGCATAATACATAGAATTTACCATTTTATCTTTAGCATAGCCTGGATGGACAATTTTACCTTTAACGGTTACTACGGCACTGGCTGCATTAAAATTTTCGTATTCAAGTTCACCAATTTGACTACCATCCATGGTATAAGCCCAGTCCGCCCCGAATTTTTCAACATCAAATTTGTGTGCACCTCTGCCAATTTCTTCGTCTGGTGTAAAACCAACTTTGATAGTACCGTGTTTAATTTGCGGATTATTGATAAGGTACTCCATCGCAGTTATAATTTCTGTAATCCCAGCCTTGTCGTCTGCACCCAGAAGTGTTGTGCCATCTGTTGTAATAAGTGTTTGACCTTTATACAATAGAAGGTCTTCAAAATAGTCTGGTGAGAGAATTATATTTTCCTGTTTATTTAAAACAATGTTATTTCCATCGTAGTTCTTGACAATTTGTGGTTTAACATTAGCACCGGTAAAGTCAGGAGAGGTATCAAAATGAGAAATAAATCCTATAGTAGGGACCTCATAATCTACATTGCTAGGGAGCGTAGCCATAATATAGGCATTCTCATCTATTGACACATCGCTCATTCCTATGGTTTTAAGCTCTTCTACAAGTTTATTGGCTAAGTCCCATTGCTTCGCAGTACTAGGGGTTGTTTCAGAATTTGGATCGGATTCCGTATCTATGGTCACGTAGCTTATAAAGCGATCAATTATATTTTGCATGTTAAGGTTTAGTTGAAAAAATAGTTTATATGGTTTGAAATAATTTATCCTAATAGATCAAAAGAATATATAAGTAAAAAGCCTTGAATTTCAAGGCTTTTAAAATTATTTTCTGAATGTGACCACAGGCAATTTTGCGTGGTTAACAAGATCTTCAGAAATACTGCCACCAAAGAAATGGCTCAATCCTTTTCTGCCATGAGTAATCATCGCAACTGCGTCTGCATTAATTCGTCTGGCATAGCTTAAAACACCGTCTTCAACGTTATGCTCTGCTATGTAATCTATATTAACTTCCTTGTCCCCCAGTCGCGCCAATTTTAAAAAATCAGCAACACGCTCATCAATTTCGTCCGTGCTAAGGAAACTTAAATTAGGTAAATTAACATGAAGGAGAATGACATTTTCTGCCAATTCATTAAGTAATTCCAGTGCATTTTTAACGGCAAGAATACTGCCTTCTAAAAAATCTGTAGCCAAGACAATATTTTTAAACTCAACTGAGGTTGGTGGTGATTTAACAACTAATACTGGAATTTCACTGTAACGAACAACCTTTTCAGTATTAGAACCAGTAAAAATCCCATCATAATCACTATGACCACGAGAACCCATAACTACCAAGTCTGCTTTTTCAAAAGCGGCAACTTTCGAAACTTCTTTTAGGACTTTGTGATGCTTGATTAAGGGCGTAACAGTGATATCTTCAAGATAAGATTTATCTAAAAAAGCTTCGAATTTTTTATTAGCCAACATTAACATGAAGGCTGTTTCTTCACTTCGTTCATTATTAGAAGATGAAATCAAAGATTCGGAAAGCTCTAACATGTGCATAACAATAAGCTCTGCATTGTGTTTTTTAGCAAGGGCTGCTCCAGTTTCTAGGGCATATTCTGAATGTTGCGAAAAATCTACTGGAATGATGATTTTTTTCATGATTGTTTTTGTTTAGTTGTAAGCCAAAGTTAATAATATATCCCTTAAAACATAATGACAATTGACAGTTTATGATTAATATTTCCTGAACATTTTCAGAATGTATTACTAATTAGATTATTACTTTTGCACCTCAAAGCGACTCTTTATGTACAAAGCTATAATTAGACCCATTTTATTTTTATTTGACCCAGAAAAAGTTCATTATTTTTCGTTTTCATCGATTAGATTTTTATCAAAGATACCAGGTGTAAAAGCTTTGTTTAGGAGTCTGTTTTTTCAAGAACACCAGTCATTAGAACGCGATTTATTTGGTTTGAAGTTTAAAAATCCAGTTGGATTGGCTGCTGGCTTCGATAAGGATGCTAAGCTCTACAACGAACTTTCAAATTTTGGTTTTGGATTTATAGAAATAGGAACTTTAACACCCAAACCACAACCAGGAAATCCAAAAAAGCGTTTATTTAGACTTAAATCAGATTCGGCTATCATAAATAGAATGGGTTTTAATAATGGAGGCGTGGAAGAAGCTGTTGAACGGCTTAAATTGAATAAGGGCGTTCTAATAGGAGGTAATATTGGCAAGAATAAAATTACACCAAATGAAAAGGCCATAGAAGATTATGAAATCTGTTTTGAAGCCTTGTTTGATTATGTGGACTATTTTGTGGTTAATGTTAGCTCTCCAAACACACCAAATCTCAGAGCATTACAAGATAAGGAACCACTGACGGATTTGTTAAAAGCCTTACAGGTGTTAAATTTTGGTAAGACTACCTCTAAACCCATTTTACTAAAAATTGCACCAGATTTAAGCGATGATCAACTCCGTGATATTATTGATATTATAAAAACAACTAAAATTGACGGTGTTATTGCTACAAATACCACAATATCAAGAGAAGGGCTGACAAGCAAGAATAAAGGGGAAACAGGTGGTTTAAGTGGTAAACCGCTATCTAAGCGCTCAACTGAAGTGATTCGTTTTTTAGCCGAAAAAAGTAACAAAGCATTTCCAATAATTGGTGTGGGAGGAATTCATTCTGCTGAAGATGCACTTGAAAAATTTGAGGCAGGGGCAGATTTGGTTCAACTTTACACAGGATTTGTATATGAAGGACCAAAGCTCATTAAGGATATTAATAAAGCACTAATTAAAAAGGCGCAGTAAACGCGCCTTCTTTGATTGTTTTTAGTTTACATATCACTGCTTCACAAATGATAAAACCTGACTTGAATTGTCCCTCGTAAGCTTTATAAAATAAATACCTTCTTTTAGATCCTCAACCGAAATATTTAAATCTAGATTTGAAACTACTTTAGATGCTTTGATTTTTTGACCAAGCGTATTGTATATTTCATACCTATCAGGTAGTGTAGTAGTATTGACTGTTAGCGTATTAGATGTTGGATTTGGCCAAAGGCGAATGTCTTCTGTACTGAAATCATCTATGCTAAGAACACCATTGAAGAAATTATTTGAGGTGCCATTCCCAAAATCTCCTCCACTTGCCAATAAGGTATTGTCAGCTGCCCTTAATTGATAGTTGCCGTTACCTGAGGCACAACAAATACCATCACCGTAGCTATCGTTAATTTCAAATTTGTAACAGACATCAGGATTAACTGTAAAGGTTTCAGTCTTTGTTGTAAAATCATCTATGCCTTCTACATAAGGACCTCCTGAATATAAAACATTGCCATCGCCATCTGAGAAACTCCACGTAGTCTCTGTTGGCCAGTCATCTAAAGTCAGGCTCAATTCAATAGTTATTGTGCTTATTTCTTGAGCACCGACATTAATGTATTGCGATTTAACTTTACTGATTGTTTGAGTACCATTAGAAACAGTAAGTGCGACGTCATAAGTACCAATACCATTATAAGTGTGTGTTATGTTTTGGGTATTATAATCTTCAATGGCGTCACCATTAATATCCCAAGACCATGTTGTCGCACCAACACTGTTATCAGTGAAATTTACCGTTAAATCACTACCACAGCTTTCAGTTTCATCCGCGACGAAATCTGTACTAAAACTTGGACACGCCATACTACTTCTAGAAATTTGATAAACGGCGTTAATTCGGGCAAATTGTTGCGGAGAAAACAACGTTCTGCATTGCTTTCGTGAATAAGACATAATATTTAACGGATCAGGTTGATAAACATCACCATTGGCATCTTGACTAAAAAAATCAGTGTAATCGCAATTCGTATTAACATTGTTAAAACCTAATTTTGGGTCTGCTGGTGTATCACAAATAAAATCTCCTGTACTTTCGCAGTTAGTACCATCTACAAGCTCCTCTGTAGATGCAAAAACATTACTGTTACCGTGTGTGTGAGGCAACGCAAAAAAATGACCCATTTCATGTGCTAAAGTACTGCCGTTTGTTGTACAACTGTTTGCCATAAGTATGGTTTCTGGCCCGCCAGGGAAATAGGCATAGCCACACAATGAGCCTCCAGAACTACTGGTTATTGAATTGGTAAAATAGATATTAATTACACCATTGACATTATTGACAGAGGTTAGTAAGCCTTCTTCAGAGCTCTCGTAAGTGTAATAATCATCATTATTTATGTAGTTAATTCCATCACACAAAAAGAATTCAAGACCAGCACTAACATATATTGAATTCATCGTAGCAATGGCATCATTTAGCTGAATTTCAGTTAATCCACCGGTACCATCCGATTGTCTTATAATATGAGCTTTAATTGGTACAGAGCTTAGTAAATTAGAATTTCGACCAAATGATTGGTTCTGTAAAAATTCAGTTTCTAGAGCTTTGATCTGGTCTATTTTAGAATCGTAATAGTTTTGTTCTTCTTCTGTAAATTTAAATCCGCAATCATCTGATTGTGCATTTAAAAAGGGTACAAAAAATAGAGAGATTAGCCCTAAAAAAATAGACTGCTTAATTAATTTATAATGCATTTGGTTTGGTAATTTGTGTTTAGTAGGTATCCCAAAATATGAATTTACCTATAATTATGGATGATTTTTCGATAAAAAACTAAATATTTTAACAAATCCAAATATTAATAACGGGTTCATTTTCAAGGTATTTATTGGGACGGAATGTATATGCAAGGATGGTTTTACTTGCAATATAAAAGACAAATAATGTAATTTAGGCCAAACATTTATTTTGAATATAGAGATACTATTATCATTTGCATTAGCGACTTCTGCATTAGCCTTATCTCCTGGACCAGACAATATTTATGTACTTGTGCAAAGTATTACCAATGGGAAGATTTATGGCATTGCCACTGTTTGTGGTCTCATTACTGGCTGTATCGTTCATACAACGCTTTTAGCTTTTGGTGTTTCTGCAATCATCAAGGCAAATGAAAATATCTTCTTGGCAATTAAGATTTTTGGTGCAATCTATCTTCTGTATCTGGCATATTCCGTTTACAAATCAGATTCGAATATAGATTTTACATCAAACAGTGCACCAAGAAAAAGTTTAAAGGCATTATTTATTCAAGGTTTCTTTATGAATGTCCTTAATCCAAAAGTTACAATTTTCTTTCTGGCCTTTTTCCCTGGTTTCTTATTTAGTGATTCCTTGAGTTCAGTGTTTCAATTTTATGTTCTTGGTGGCATTTTCATGTTAGTCTCCTTTATTATTTTCTCTGCTATAGCTTTATTTGCTGGCGAAATAAAAGCTTTTACCCTAAACCACAGAAATTCTGGAGTTGTTTTTAAATGGCTTCAGATTGTGGTTTTTATAGGTATTGCAGTGTTTATTTTAGTTTAATTTTAAGTTATGAAAAAGGTATTCTAAGCCTTATATTTGAGGCAATGGAGAACAGTGTAAAGCTAATTGAATGCCCAAGGGATGCCATGCAAGGCATTAAGGAGTTTATTCCTACCGAAAAGAAAGCACAATACATTCAAAGTCTTCTTAGAGTTGGTTTTGATACAATAGATTTTGGAAGTTTTGTTTCTCCAAAGGCGATACCTCAAATGGTAGATACAGCAGAAGTTTTATCACTGTTAGATTTGTCAAGCACTAAAAGTAAAATCCTAGCAATTATTGCAAATACGCGCGGCGCAACTGACGCTTCTCAACATGACCAAATTGATTACTTAGGATTTCCATTTTCAATTTCTGAAAACTTTCAAATGCGTAATACGCATAAGACGATAGCGCAATCGGTCATTACCCTTGCCGAAATTTTGGAAATCGCAGATAAGAGCAATAAGGAAGTAGTGGTATACATTTCCATGGGTTTTGGTAATCCTTATGGTGATCCGTGGAACGTGGATATTGTTGGTGAGTGGACTGCTAAGCTGGCAAGTATGGGTGTAAAAATTCTATCTTTAAGTGATACTATAGGCAGTTCCAATCAAGAGAATATCACCTATTTATTTTCTAACTTAATTCCCAGATATCCAAATATTGAATTTGGAGCTCACTTACATACAACACCATCAACATGGTTCGAAAAAATTGATGCAGCTTATACTGCAGGTTGTAGACGGTTTGATGGAGCTATTCAAGGATTTGGTGGTTGTCCTATGGCGAAGGATGAGCTTACAGGTAATATGCCAACCGAAAAGATGTTTTCTTACTTCACACAAAAAAAGGCGCACGATTTAAACGCTATGTCCTTTGAAAGTGCCTATAATGAGGCTACAAAAATTTTTAGAAAGTACCACTAAAAAAACGCTATTTAAAACAAAGTAGCGCTTTTCACTAATTAACCAATCTTGTGTTTAAAATCTAAACTCCAATCCTAAGTTCGCTCCAAAAGGATGGCCAGGCCTCAAACCTGCAGGAACTCTTGAAACTGCATAGGTTTCGTCTAGCATATTTATAATGTTTCCAGTTAGGCTCAACTTATTTGAGAAGTGATATTTTGCAGAAAAATCAATTATAAAATTAGATTTCACTAGTTCGTCATTAGGAATGGTTCCATTCCCTGCAAGGGTTCTAAATTCTCCATTATATCTACCGCTGAAATTCAATTCGTATTTAGCATGTTCCAGTGAGATCATCGCATTGAATTGATGCTCTGGGATATATGGTAGTTGATCACCCTCAGATACTTCTCCCCAAATACCGTTAGCACTATCAAAACTATTTTGAAATTCAGTATTGGTGTAAGTGTAGCCAAAAGTTAAAGGCATTGAGAAGTTGTCATTTTTTGACATTAAATCATAGTTAAGCAATAATTCCAAACCACTAACGGCAACTTCACCAGCATTAAACTGTTCTAGTGAGCCAGTGCCACCTGTTGCGGCAATATCGCTTCCTAATAAATTACTATAATCATTAAAAAATCCAACAATTTCTCCTCTTAGACCTCCAAAAACAAATCTAGATCCTAGTTCATAGTTGATACTTTCTTCGGCTTCTTGACCTGGTTGATTACTTGGCGGTGAAAAACCTTTATGGACACCACCAAATACAGAAAGATCATTTTTAAGAGCATAGTTAAAACCGATTCCAGGAATAAAAATATCAAGGGAATTATCTCTAAAGGAAGGATTTATGTTTGATCTGCCAGGATTATCACTACCATAATCCACACGTTCAAGTTGAATGTTCTCGTAACGTACACCTGGTGTAAGCGTTAAATCATTGTATTTGAATTTATACATCACATATCCAGCAAATGCCGTTGCGCTACTAATTCTATTACCTTCGGCACCTCTTTCGCCTAGGGAGGTCAAAGTCATTGATCCATTAATAATGTTATAACCATCTTCCCATTGAAAGCGATCTTCCTCATCGTAATGGTATCTGGCACCAATTTCTAAATCATGGAACGTATTTTCGCCATACCAATGGTAATCAAATTTGGTTTGTAAGCCTTTAGAGTAGTAAGCTCTATTATTTGCTTTTAATAAAAGGGCATCGGCTTCTGAATCGACGTCACCTCTAATAATACTTAAATGGTCGGGAAACTGATTCGGGTTTGAGATGACGTCTGCGATCCGTTGTTTATTGCCATTGAAAATAACATCATCTAGTTTGTACCAATTTCGTGTAAACTTATTGTAATAACCATTGGTGGTTATTCTAAAGTTCTTTGAGAAATTCAATTTATGAGTTAACATAAATTGTACATGTTCAGCGTTCATCACATCCTCTTGGGACGATGCATATCGGCTGAAAGGAGAGTTGGCAAAATCAGTTTCTGTAAGACCTAAATAGGTTTCGTTTGACACTTCGTCAGAATATTGAAATTTAGCTTCCAGGGATTGCTGTAGTTTTGCCTCTGCCTTTGAGTTCACTCTAAATTTTGCTACAACTTCATTGATGTCAAACCCAGTATTACTATTATCTGGTAGATCTTTAAAACCATCGGAGTTATAATTTAAATATTCAACCATATAGCCTAAAGTCGGTTTACTGTCACCAACACGAGCATGAAATTGACTTGTGTTATAGCTTCCATAGTTTGCTCTAATCTGTCCTGTAAGTGTTTTAGGTATTTGTGTTGAAATCATATTTATAGCCCCGCCAGTAGTAAATGGTCCAAATTGGACCTGACTACTTCCCTTAAGGATTTCTACGGCTTGCATTCTCGCTACGGAAGGAAAATAGTACGCGGAAGGCGAGCTGTAAGGTGCTGGTGCGATTAAGACACCGTCTTCCATAATGGAAATTTTTGCACTTCGTTGAGGTGATGTCCCTCTTAAACTAATGTTTGGTCTTAAACCAAATCCATCTTCTTCATAGAAAGTTACACCAGGAACTGCTCTTAATGCTCTATTGATATCCGTATAATTAAACTTTTGTAGTTCCTCTGGAGATAAATAATATGCAGATCCCGTTCTATTTCTTGCAACATATTTATTACCAAATATAGCATTGGCGTCAATTAATACTTCATCCAGTTTTTGGATGGAATCATTTTGTTTTTCTTTTTGATTTTCTTGAGCTTTTAGGTTAGTAATCATTACTAAGCCTAGTATTGATAAGGTAAATTTCGCATTCATTAATTTAGACTTATTAAAAATAAATATAATTTTAGGCAGACAAAAATAAAACTGTAATTTCAATTCTCAAACTTTATTTAGAATAAATAAAAATAAAATCCGCAATTGATTTTAAATGAATTTGTTATGTTTTTGAATGGGTTGAGTATAACTATTTCATTTAACCTTTAGTTGACATTAAGCACTTAAAAAAAACGTATATTTGCACGCAATTATATCTTAATTGCATCATGACAGCACACGAAAACAAAATCTTAGGTGAAGGCCTTACCTACGATGACGTCTTATTAGTCCCGGCATTTTCAGAAGTACTACCGCGTGAAGTAAACATTCAGTCAAAGTTCACAAGGAATATTGGTATAAACGTTCCCATTGTTTCTGCAGCGATGGATACCGTTACCGAGAGCAAAATGGCTATTGCTATGGCTCGTGAGGGTGGTATTGGTGTTTTGCATAAAAACATGACCATTGAAGATCAGGCTGCTAAAGTAAGGCGTGTAAAACGTGCAGAAAGCGGGATGATTATAGATCCGGTGACGCTACCAATGGATGCAAAGGTCATTGATGCAAAAAATGCAATGAGAGAGCATAGTATTGGCGGGATACCTATAGTTGACGAAAATGGCAAGCTAAAAGGAATTGTTACCAATCGTGATTTACGATTTGAACATAAAAATGAAAAACCAATTATTGAAGTCATGACAGGTGAGAACCTTGTAACTGCGCCTGTTGGTACATCATTAAAAGATGCCGAAGCAATTCTCCAAGCTCATAAAATTGAAAAACTACTCATTGTTGGTGATGACTACAAATTAGCGGGCTTAATAACATTTAGAGATATTACTAAAGTCACCCAAAAACCAATAGCCAATAAAGATACTTACGGACGCTTACGTGTGGCAGCAGCAATTGGTGTTACAGGTGATGCTGTCGAAAGAGCCTCAGCTTTGGTAAAAGCTGGTGTAGATGCAGTAGTTATTGACACGGCACATGGCCACACCAAAGGTGTTATTTCAATATTAAAAGATATTAAGTCACAATTCAAAGAACTAGATGTTATTGTCGGAAATATTGCAACTGGAGAAGCTGCAAGGTATCTAGTAGAAGCAGGTGCCGATGCAGTGAAGGTAGGTATAGGTCCGGGATCTATTTGTACAACACGTGTAGTTGCAGGTGTTGGATTTCCACAGTTTTCAGCTGTCTTGGAAGTTGCGCAGGCTATAAAGGGATCAGGTGTTCCCGTAATCGCAGATGGAGGTATTCGTTATACAGGTGATATTCCTAAAGCTATTGCTGCAGGTGCTGATACGGTGATGCTGGGATCACTGCTTGCTGGTACGAAAGAAAGCCCTGGTGAGACCATTATTTATGAAGGGCGTAAGTTTAAATCTTATAGAGGTATGGGTTCTGTCGAAGCAATGAAACAAGGAAGCAAGGATCGTTATTTCCAAGATGTAGAGGATGATATAAAGAAGTTAGTTCCTGAAGGCATTGTTGGGCGCGTACCATATAAAGGTGAGCTGTTTGAAAGCATTCATCAATTTGTTGGCGGATTGAGAGCTGGTATGGGCTACTGTGGGGCTAAGGATATACCGACATTAAAGGAAACAGGACGTTTTGTAAAAATTACAGCTAGTGGTATTAATGAAAGTCATCCTCATGATGTAACCATTACAAAAGAAGCACCAAATTATTCAAGATAATAACAATTTAAATCTGAATATAAGAACAGCATTTTTAAATGCTGTTTTTTGTTTAACCTAAGTGTAGTAAATTAAAAACTTTATGAAATGTTAATGTGCGGTATTTTCAATTATACCAAGACTTATCTTTGCAATAATTATGACTCAAAAAAGTATAGCTGTTATAGGAGCAGGATTAGCAGGGCTAGCATCTGCAATTAGATTACGATCACAAGGTCATAATGTTTCTGTTTTTGAAGCAAATGACTATCCAGGAGGTAAGCTTACTGCTTTTACTGAGCAAGGTTACCGATTTGATATGGGCCCTTCGCTTTTCACAATGCCTCATTTTGTAGAAGACTTGTTCAAGGTCGCTAATAAATCTGTTAAGGATTATTTTGAATACCATCAGAAATCTATAGTTTGTAATTATTTTTACGAAGACGGTACGCGGTTTTCCGCCTATGCAGACAAAAATAAATTTGCAACAGAAGCCTCAAGAACATTTAATGTCAATAAAAAGGCCATAATTGGTTACCTTAATAAAAGCAAAAGAAAATACGACTTAACAGCGTCCTTATTTCTTGAAAAGTCACTGCACAAGTTGTCAACCTATCTAAGTACTGATACACTTAACGCCATTCTAAAAATAAACACCTTAGACCTAAACACAAGCCTAAACGAATATAATGCCAATGTTTTTTCAGATGAAAGGCTTGTGCAATTCTTCAATCGTTTTGCAACATATAATGGATCATCACCTTATCAAACACCTGGTATAATGTCTATGATTCCGCATTTGGAGCAACATTATGGAACGTTTTTTCCTAAAGGTGGTATGCACTCAATAACAATGAGTCTTTATCAGCTAGCAAAAGACATTGGTGTAGTGTTTAATTTTGATACCAAGGTCGAAGAAATTATTACCAATAAGCGTCAAGTAACTGGAATTAAAGCCAATGGCGCCATTGTAAATGCAGATATTGTTGTGTCGAATTCTGATGTTGTGCCCACTTATCGTCAACTTTTAAAAAAACATAAAGCTCCCGAAAAGGTATTGCAACAACCTCGAAGTAGTTCGGCCCTAATTTTTTATTGGGGAATCACTAAGGAATTCGAAGAATTGGATTTGCATAATATTTTCTTTTCTAAGGATTATAGAACGGAGTTTGACCAAATTTTTAATAAAAATACCGTTTATGACGACCCAACGGTATATATTAATATTACATCTAAAGAGGAGCCAAATGACGCACCAGAAGGTTGTGAAAATTGGTTTGTAATGATTAATGTGCCTAGCAATAAAGGTCAGGATTGGGATGAGATAATAGAATATTCGAGAAAAAATATCTTGACTAAACTAACTCGGTTGTTAGATGTAAATTTGGAAAGTCTAATAGCGTATGAAAGTATTTTGGAGCCTCGAACAATAGAATCTAGAACCCAGAGCTATCAAGGCGCCTTATATGGGGCGGCAAGCAATAATAAATTTGCGGCGTTTTTAAGACATCCAAATTTTAAGAACTCAATAAAGAATTTATATTTCTGTGGTGGTAGCGTACATCCTGGTGGAGGTATACCTTTATGTTTGTTATCAGGAAAAATTGTTGCGGATTTAATACAAAAGAACAACTAAATGATAGATAGAAAATTTATCAGATACTTGTCGGTTTTTTTAATTTGGTTATTTTCCATTTCTGGAATAATAGGAATTCTGTCACCAGAATATTCTGGTTGGTTCCTAAGCATGACGCCCTTTAATTTGCTCCTTACTTTTGTAATTCTTTTGGTTAATATCCAAGAATATAAATGGCAGATACCAGTTGCCATAGCAATTCCATTTTTCTTGGGATTTATTACTGAGGCATTGGGTGTGAATTTTGGACTAATATTCGGTAACTATGCCTATGGTGAAAATCTTGGGTATAAGATTTTTGGAGTACCTATAATGATTTGTTTTAACTGGGCTTTGTTAACGATGGCCACTGCAGATATTGCTAGTTATTTAAGCAAAAATATAGTTTTGGCTTCTTTAGTTGGTGCAGGTTTAATGACTGGTTTAGATTTTATCATTGAAGTATCTGCACCTCGCTTTGATTATTGGGAATTTGAGAATGGGCATGTCCCACTTCAAAATTATATTGGTTGGTTGTGTACTGCTTTCATTGCACATTACGGTTATCAGTATTTTAAGGTGAAGACCCATAAAGGGATTTCATTTCATGTCTATATTTCGATTGTTTTATTTTTTACTGTTTTTCTGTTTTTTTAATGGCCGACCATGATTACATAATATTAGGTGCAGGTGCTTCTGGGTTAATGTTAGCTTACAGGATGGCCTTAGATACATATTTTGAGGATAAATCCATTTTAATTATTGATAAAGACAAGGATAAGGGTAACGACAGAACTTGGTGTTATTGGGAGGAAGGAAAAGGCGAATGGGATAATATTCTACACAAAAGTTGGCCAAAAATTTATTTTGGGAGCAAGAACTTTTCGAAAACCATAGACCTTCAGGATTTTAATTATAAAATGGTTAGAAGTCAATCATTATATAACTTGTTGTGGGATGTTATAGATCAAAAACCAAATATAAATTTCATAAATGATGAGGTGAAGGCTATTGATGAATCTCAAAATAATGTCAAAGTACTAACCTCAAAAAAAACTTACGAAGGCAAAAAGGTTTTTAATAGTATAGCGAACCCAAAACATTATAATAACCAAAAAAAATATCCAGTTTTACAACAGCATTTTGTTGGTTGGTTTATAAAAACTAAAACCAATCAATTTGATGACAGGGTTGCAACCTTCATGGATTTTTCTGTATCACAAAATGGCAATACAAGATTTATGTATGTATTGCCTTTAGAAAAAAATATAGCACTTTTTGAGTATACCCTCTTTTCTGAAAAGTTACTCAAATTTGAAGAATATGAAAATGCTATTGCGGACTATTTAGCCAGAGAAGGTATTACAGAATATGAAATTGTAGAAAAGGAAAAGGGTTCTATCCCAATGACCTCATTTAAATTCTCAAAATTAAACTCTTCAAACGTTTTAAATATTGGGACTGCTGGTGGTTGGACAAAAGCGAGCACTGGGTATACATTTAGGAATACAACCAAAAAAACAAAAGAATTGCTAGCCTTTTTAAAGCACAATAATGATTTATCAAAATTTCATCAGAAAACTAAATTTTGGTGGTATGACCTTCTGTTTTTAGATGTTTTGGATAAACATAACGGGAAGGGCTCTGAGTTGTTCGCGTCATTGTTTAAGAATGCAAAAACAAGGACGATTTTAAGATTTTTAGATGAAGAATCTTCATTGAGTGAGGATTTAAGCATCATTACTTCTGTACCGCCAAAACAGTTTTTGACAGCCTTGTTTAAGCGTCTGTTTTAGCCTATATATAATTGTCCTCTATGGGGTTTCAGGGCATCTCTAATTGGTGGCATTTCATTTTCCGGTACAACAATATAGGCGTAGCTATGCATATCGTTTATAGTTTCAATACCAGTTATGTCTATCTCTAACTTATTAATGGCAATGTATTCTTTCAGGTGAATTAAATGATGCTCTGCAATTTTTTTGCTTGCAGGACCTCTAAAATCCCATATTAATTTAAGTCTTCGCATTTTTTACTGATGTCCCGTTTTCTATGAAGTTTTTAAAATTAGCCATGTATGTCTTAGTTTGCTTTTTAAATGCTCTTGGCATAAAAAACAACATGGCGTGCATTGCAAAAGAAGTTGGCTGAAATTCATTTTTTAGGATCCATTTAGTTTGCGAAATTCCAATGGCTTCAAAATAGTTTTCCTGTATATTGCGAATACCTTGTGTATTATAGGTTGCATGAAATTCCGAGGGAAAATTACTTTTAGTAATAGTTTCAATGAGTTCCATTTTTCGGTTGCCAAAATCATAATTTAATTTCATTTTGGCGCCAAATTTACCGGGTGTCCCGGAAAGATGTTCTGCACTTACAAGTCCTGCTTGCCAATGCAACATGTTTTCTGAAGAATTCATTTTGTACACAACTTCGTTAATCGGTTTGTTTATAATTATTTCCGTTGTGTATTTCATTCAGTTTTAAAATTCATGTTAAATAAAGATAAAAAAAACACCTGATGACTCAGGCGTTTTCATTTAATATGATTGTGCAAACAAATTTAATTCAATAATACTTTTAAGGTTTTCTGTCCTAAATCAGAATTTATTCTTACAATGTAAACACCACGTGGTTCTGAACTTAAATCCGCTTTTACATTTGATGCATTATTAAAAGCCCTATTGTACACATTTTGCCCCAGTATATTGAAAATACTTACAGTATTTATGGTATTACTACCAGAAATGGTGACAAGTTTATTTGAAACATGAGCTTTTAGATTTTCAATCTTTTCAAAATCTGGTGTGTTTAAAGTACTGTCCTTCAAAGCATCGATTAAATTTATGTATAAATCAGTAGTTTGATTATTGCCACCACCACTAAATTGATTTTGAAATAGCAGATTGAAGCCAAAAATTTCGGTACCATCTGGCACAGCACTGTATTGCTGTGCTAAATTAATGGTTATGCTATAGGTATTAGGACCAGCGTTAACATCACTATCTCCAAATAATGAAAGAACAGGTTGTGCGCCTAAATCTCCAAAATCTGGTGCACCTTGAAATCCGCCAGAGCTCGTGTCCAGTCCACCATACATATAGATTTCTGTTTGGAAATCGGTGTAGAAATTGTTAATAATATCAACATCTTCAAAAATGATTGTTATGTCATCGTTAACTGTTGAGGTCGCAGTTACATTAATTGTTGAACCATCATAACCTGATAGGTTAATTACTTCTTGAGCGGATATGGTTAAGCTAAATACAAAAAGTAAAATAAATAAGTATTTTTTTGCCATAATCAGTATGTTTTGGGTTTTCACTAAACCAAATTTAATAAATTTCAAATATCTTTTTGATAAAGTTAATTTTTCTTCTACGATGTAATGAAATAAAATCTAAAACTAGCGTTATTAACATTTATCAGTAGCTTGTAAAATGTCTAGAATATTATATTTTTGTTTTGCTTCAAAAAAGGAATAAAGACACACGATTTAAAAGAAAGATTTATGGTATCAAAGGTGAAATTTTTATTGGTATTTCTGCTAAGTATTCAAGGCTTTTTAGCCCAACAAAAAGATGATTTGCTACTTATTGTTGATGGCGATTCCATTAGAACATCAGAATTTTTGCGTGTTTATAATAAAAACCTAGATTTGGTCAAGGATGAAAGTCAGAAAAATATAGATAGCTATCTTAAGTTATTTAAAGAGTACCAACTAAAACTCAAAGAAGCTAAACGACTTAAATTAGATGAAGATCCAAAATACCAACGTGAATTTTTAAACTACAAGAAGCAACTGACTAAGAATTATTTATCGGAAAATAAGGTAACGGATGCCTTAATCAAAGAAGCGTATGACCGTAATTCTTATGATGTGAACGCGTCTCATGTGTTGGTTAGGCTTGATGAAACGGTCAAGGATACAGCTCAAGCATACAATAAGATTTCTGCATTAAGAGCGCGTGTTCTTAAAGAGGGATTTGATAAATTAAGATCTGATGTACATGATGGAACCACCATTTTCGTTGAAGATTTGGGCTATTTTTCTGCCTTTAAAATGGTATATGATTTTGAAACAGCTGCATACAATACACCAGTTGGAGAAATATCACAACCTTTTAGGACCCAATTTGGCTATCATGTTGTAAAAGTAAATGACAAACGTCCATCAAGAGGAACAGTAACTGCTGCGCACATAATGATTGCTTTAGATCAAAAGGATTCTCTTTTAATTCCTGAAGAAAGAATTAATGAAATATATAAGAAACTTAATCAAGGCGAAAATTTTGAAGCGTTGGCTAAGCAGTTTTCAGATGATAAAAGTTCTGCAAAAAATGGTGGAAAATTGTCCCCATTTAAAAGCGGCCAGTTAAGCTCTACTATATTTGAAGATGAAGCCTTCGGATTGGCAAATGATGGCGAAGTGAGCAAACCTTTTAAAACCAAATACGGTTGGCATATTGTAAAACGGATTTCTTTAGAGCCTATAAAGTCTTTTGACGATCTTAAACCGTCACTCGAGGCAAAGGTTAAGCGCGATTCAAGATCGAAACTTATCAATGAGGCTATGGTAGATGAGTTAAAGGGCCGATATAACATTACTTACAATAAAGATGCTAAATCATATTTTGAAAAATTAATCAACGATGATTTTTTTTCAAGATCATGGCGTTTACCTGAGTCTTTCAATAAGGATGAAGTACTTTTTACAATTAACGAAAAGGATTATTTATATGACCAATTTGGTAGTCATTTAATGGCCGCACAAAGAGCCTATGCAAACAGAAAGTTAGCCGTTACGGAAATTGTTGAAAAGGAATACAATGCCTTTTTTGAAGCCGTTATTTTGAAATACAGGGAAGCAAACCTAGAATTAGAGAATGAGGAATTTGCAAACATTCTTAAAGAATATCGAGATGGTCTTCTGCTTTTTGATTTGATGGAAAAGGAGATTTGGAATAAAGCCTCAAAAGATACTTTAGGCTTGGAGTCCTTTTATGAGCAGAACAAATTAAAGTATAAATGGAATAGACGATTAGATTTTACAATGGCTTCTTCGGCTGATGAAAACATTGCTAAAAAAGCCTTGAAACTATTCAAACGCGGAAAATCACAAGGAGAGATTGAAGCGTCATTGAATACTAAGGAAAAGCAGAATATAATATTTACTTCAGGTATTTATGATGCAGATGACAACCGATTACCGGCAAATCTGGAATTAATTGAAGGTGTTTCGGGTGTACATAGACATAACCAAGCATTTCATGTGGTCAAGATTAATAATATTTTACTTCCAGGGACTAAGACGTTAAAAGAAGCAAAGGGTATGGTAATCAATGATTATCAGTCTCAAATAGAGTCTAATTGGATTCAATCCCTTTATGAACGATTCACAATTGAGGTCAATGAAGAAGTTTTACAAAGAATCAAAGCGCAAATCAATAATTAATAAGCTTGAAGTACCGTCTCTACATATTGGTTCTGTCAAGCTTTTTGTTTAGTTGTGAATTTTTTAAATTAAAACAGGAAGAGGAAGCTATCGCACGTGTTAATGATGTTTATCTTTATAAGAATGATATAAAAAATTTGGTTCCTGATGGCGCTTCAACTGCTGATAGTACCTTAATTGTTAATCAGTACATAAATAGATGGGCCTCTCAAATTTTATTAATGGAAGGGGCATTAGTAAATCTTAATGAAACAAAACAAGAGGATTTCACCAAATTGGTAGAACAGTACAAAATAGACCTTTTCACTAAAGCATATTTAGATGCATTGGTCAAGAAAAACATAGATACCATAGTAGCAAGGGATGAGGCCGAAATATTTTATGAGGCAAATAAAGAATCCTTTAAACTAAACGATGACATATTACAATTGCGATATGTTAGTCTACCACAAAACCCAATAAACTTAGATACTATCACCATGCGGTTTAAAAGGTTTAATAATGACGATAAAAGATATCTAGATTCAATATCCGTTCAGTTCAAGGCTTATTCACTAAACGATTCGTTATGGGTTAAGTATTCTCAAGTAGTAGAGAAAGTTTCAGTGGTAACCTTTGAAAATAAAAATCAACTGTTAAAAAAATCTAATTTTATAGAGCTCAAAGATTCATTAAACCTATATTTGATGCATGTGAACGACGTAAAAACGCAATACGAATATGCACCGCTAGAGTACGTCAATGAATCCATAAAACAGATCGTTATAAATAAGAGAAAGTTAGAGCTTATAAAGCAACTCGAAAATGAAATTACAAAAGATGCCATTAGAAATAAACAGTTTGAAACTTACAATTAGAGTACTAATCTTGTGCGTGTTAGTTAGTTTCAATTTTGGCTTTTCCCAAGAAATAATTGAAGATGAAGTTAAAGAGGTAAAACAAGATACCATTGTGAAAACAAGGATTAAAGCAGATGGCGTTGCTGCTGTTGTAGGTGAGTTCATTGTGTTAGAATCTGATTTGGATCGTGAAATTGCCCAGTTAAAGGCACAAGGTGCAGATTTGGAAGGTGTAACAAGATGTGAACTTTTTGGTAGTCTTTTAGAAAGTAAGCTATATGCACACCAGGCAATCCAAGATAGTATACTTGTTAATGAGCTCTATATCCAATCGTTAGTAGAACAGCAAATTGAAGGTATTCTTGCCCAGACCAACGGTGATATGGCCGGACTTCTTAATTTTTATAAAAAAGACTCTGAACAGGCACTTCGAGATGAAATGTATGAGATTAACAAAAACGCTTATCTGGCTAAAGAGATGCAAGATAAAGTGATTAGTGAAATTGAGATTACACCTGAAGAGGTAAGAACATTTTTTAATGATATACCTAAAGACGAAATACCCACTTTTGGTACAGAGTTGAAACTAGCACAAATTGTTGTAATTCCAGAGGTGACAGAAGACGCCAAGCAAGATGTAATAGACAAGTTAAAAGAGTTTAAAAGAGACGTAGAAGAAAATGGTGCGAGCTTCACCACTAAAGCTTTATTTTACTCTGAGGACAGCGGATCCAAAAATAATGGCGGTTTACTTCCTACTATGAACAGAAAACGTCCAAGGATGGTTAAAGAATTCCGAGACGTTGCATTCAATTTGCAGGAAGGAGAGATTTCAGAACCGTTTGAAACCGATTTTGGTTTCCATATTATTTATTTGGAGAAGGTAAGAGGCCAAGAATATGAGGTTAGGCACATTCTCTTAAGGCCAGAATTAACTCAGGAGGCAGTGCAGAAGGCAAGGGATGAAATTGAAATGGTAAGAGAGAAAATAATTAGTGGCTTGATTTCTTTTGCAGATGCTGCAAGGGAATTTAGTGACGAGAAAGAAACTAAGTACGAAGGCGGTCAGCTAACCAATCCTACTACACAAGATTTTAATTTTGAGCTTACAAGAATGGAGCCTGAGTTATATTCTCAAGTACAAGGATTAAAGGATGGTGAGATAAGTCCTGTCATTCAAGATGAAGATAGGGTTAACAGAGTTAAATTCAAAATTATGACCGTTACAGATCGAATAGACGACCATAAGGCAGATTTTGCGAGAGATTACCTCAAGATAAAAGAACTCGCACTTCAAGACAAACAAGTAAAGGCAATTGAAAAATGGCAGAAAGGAACCATTGAAGATACCTATGTGAAGATTAATGGTGAATACAGGAATTGCGATTTTCAAAGTAATTGGTTAAAACAGTAAATATGTCTGACGTTGCAGTAATTGAAAATTTTGTAAAGAAGTATGGTGCGTTAAAGCAAGAAATTGCAAAAGTAATCATAGGACAAGAAGATGTAATTGACCAGATACTTATTTCCATTTTTTCTGGTGGCCATTCGTTACTTATTGGTGTTCCTGGATTAGCAAAAACCTTAATGGTAAATACCATTGCACAAGCACTCGGTTTAGATTTTAAACGTATACAGTTTACTCCAGATTTAATGCCTAGTGATATTTTAGGTAGCGAAATATTAGACGAGAACAGGCATTTTAAATTCATTAAAGGTCCAATATTTGCTAATATTATTTTAGCGGACGAGATAAACAGAACACCTCCAAAAACTCAGGCCGCCTTATTGGAAGCCATGCAGGAACGCGCAGTTACTGTTGCAGGTCATAGGTATAAACTAAATTTACCATACTTTGTATTGGCAACTCAAAATCCAATAGAGCAGGAAGGCACATACCCTTTGCCGGAAGCCCAGTTAGACCGTTTCATGTTTGCTATAAACTTAAAATACCCATCTTTTAATGAAGAGGTAGAGGTCGTTAAAGCTACTACAACAGATGTGCAACAGAAGGTAAATGCCTTGTTTGAAGGGCGAGAAATAATGGATTTTCAACATGTAATACGACGAATACCAGTTGCAGATAATGTAATTGAGTATGCAGTATCCTTGGTTTCCAAAACAAGACCAAATACAGAGACAGCAGCTTCAATTGTAAACGAATTTGTAGATTGGGGAGCAGGTCCGCGTGCCTCACAGAATTTAATTCTAGCCGCGAAAACACATGCCGCTACTTTAGGAAAATTGTCTCCCGACATTGAAAATATACAGGCAATTGCCACGGGAATCCTTAGGCACAGAATAATCAAAAACTACAAGGCAGAAGCCGAGGGAATTACTGATGAGACTATTATTGAAAGTCTTTTTTAAGTATTGAAATTTATTCAATTTTCATTTAGGGTTACACAAACCGTAATTCATTCCTGTTCTAAATAAATAAAACTGTTAATTATTTACTTTATTTCTATTTTACTTGCAAAAAATTTAAATAATTATATAAATGACATATTATTTATGAATTATTTATAATGAAACATCAATTCTGTTACATATTTTTAAATACTCTTTTTAATTCGTAAATTTGTGCGACAAAAATTGAATTATCAACCTTTTAAATTTTTTTTATGGCTTTTGATATTGACATGATTAAAAAGGTTTATGCTAATATGGCTGAGCGCGTTGATGCGGCAAGGTCCATTGTGGGTAAACCACTTACACTTTCAGAAAAAATATTATATGCCCATCTCTGGGATGGAAAACCTACAAAAGCATATACGCGCGGAAAAGACTATGTCGATTTTGCACCGGACCGTGTTGCTTGTCAGGACGCTACGGCACAGATGGCATTATTGCAATTTATGCAAGCTGGGAAATCAAAAGTTGCAGTTCCCACGACCGTGCATTGTGATCACTTAATACAAGCAAAAAGTGGTGCAGAGGCGGACTTGAAACATGCAAACAGCACGAGTAGTGAGGTTTTTAACTTTTTAGAATCGGTTTCAAACAAATATGGTATTGGTTTCTGGAAACCTGGAGCTGGTATTATTCATCAGGTAGTTTTGGAGAATTATGCCTTTCCTGGTGGAATGATGATTGGTACTGATTCACATACCGTTAACGCAGGTGGACTTGGAATGGTAGCTATTGGAGTCGGTGGTGCAGATGCAGTTGATGTAATGGCGGGAATGGCTTGGGAATTGAAATTTCCGAAATTAATTGGTGTGAGATTAACAGGAAAATTGTCTGGATGGACAGCGCCAAAAGATGTTATTCTTAAGGTGGCAGAAATCCTTACGGTAAAGGGTGGTACAGGTGCCATAGTTGAATATTTTGGACCAGGAGCACTTTCTATGTCTTGTACAGGTAAAGGAACCATTTGTAATATGGGTGCAGAGATTGGTGCTACAACCTCTACTTTTGGTTATGATGATTCAATGGAGCGTTATTTGCGTGCTACAGATAGAGAAGATGTAGCAGATGAGGCAAATAGAATTAAAGAATATCTCACTGCAGACCCAGAGGTCTATGCTAATCCAGAACAATACTTTGATCAAGTCATAGACATTAATCTTTCAGAATTAGGACCACTTTTAAACGGACCATTCACACCAGATTTATCTACTACAGTTGGAGCTGAGATGACAGAAAAGGCAAAATCTAATGAGTGGCCAATGAAGGTAGAGTGGGGACTAATTGGTTCTTGTACAAATTCATCTTATGAGGATTTGTCTAGAGCGTCCTCAATAGCACAACAGGCTCTCGATAAAGGTCTGAAAACAAAAGCTGAATTTGGAATTAATCCTGGTTCTGAACAGGTAAGATATACAGCTGAGCGAGATGGAATTTTACAAGTCTTTGAAAAATTAGACGCTAAAATATTTACGAATGCCTGCGGTCCATGTATTGGTCAATGGGCACGTTATAGTGATCCTAAAAATGCACCAAAAAACAGCATAGTGCACTCGTTTAATAGAAACTTTGCCAAGCGAGCTGATGGTAACCCAAATACGCATGCTTTTGTTGCTTCTCCTGAAATAACGGCTGCTATTGCAATAGCAGGACGTTTAGATTTTAATCCAATGACAGACACTTTGATTAATGAAAATGGGGAAGAAGTGATGTTAGACGAGCCTACGGGATGGGAATTGCCTCCAAAAGGTTTCGAGGTTAAAGAAAATGGCTATTTGGCTCCAGTAGCAGATGGTAGCAAAGTAGAGGTAACGGTAAAACCAGATTCAGAAAGATTGCAACTGCTAACACCATTTAAGCCTATTGGCGACTCAATAAAAGGTGCTAAATTATTGATTAAGGCCTTTGGTAAATGTACTACAGACCATATTTCTATGGCTGGACCTTGGTTACGATTTAGAGGACACCTTGATAATATCGCTAATAACACACTAATCGGTGCTGTTAATGCATTTAATAAAAAGACAAACTTTGTAAAAAATCAATTAACCGGTGACTATGGTGGTGTACCAGATACACAAAGAGAATACAAGAAAAATGGAATTTGGTCTGTCGTTGTGGGTGACCACAATTATGGAGAAGGATCGTCAAGGGAACATGCAGCGATGCAACCTAGACACTTAGGTGTAGCGGCAGTTATTGTAAAATCTTTTGCACGTATCCACGAAACCAACCTTAAAAAACAAGGAATGTTAGGGTTGACCTTTGCCAATGAATCGGATTATGATTTAATTCAGGAGGATGACACATTTAACTTCCTTGATTTAAATGAGTTTGCTCCTGATAAACAATTGCATATTGAGGTTGTTCATACAGACGGCACTAAAAATGTAATTGCTTTAAATCATACTTATAACGATGCACAGATTGAATGGTTTAAGGAAGGGTCGGCTTTAAATTTAATAAAGAAACAAAATGCATAAGCACTAATTACATGCTTTAGCTAGAAACTCTCGGTAGATCTACTGAGAGTTTTTTTGTTTAAATCGTATATCGATTTAAGGTTATAATCAATTCCAAATATCAAAAGACAAGTATTCTTAAACAATTTTGATGTCGATTTATGAAAAATAAATTCACCAAGCAAAATATTTTATTTGCAATAATTATTGCATTATTGCTAATTCCCCAGACACGTTATCCTATCCAATTGTTGGTTCATAAGGGTTTGAGTTATATTAATCAATCTACGATTATAGAAGAAGGAGAAAGAGAAATTTTAAGCTATCAGAATTGGAAATTAATTTCTGATAATGGTGAAGTTCTTAATCTAAAAGATTTAAAGGGTAGAGTATTATTTATCAATTTCTGGGCTACTTGGTGTCCACCTTGTATTGTTGAAATGCCTAGCCTGCAAGACTTGTACAATGATTTTAATGAGGAGGTTGTTTTTCTTTTTGTAACGGGAGATGAGCTTGAAACTGTTCGAAAATTTAAAACAAAAAATTCATATTCGTTTAAGGTCTACAACGCTGTGAATAAAATTCCACAAAACCTCGAAACCAAATCAATTCCAAGAACGTTTATAATTGATAAGGCTGGCGCAATAGTAGTAGATGAAAAAGGAGCTGTAGATTGGTATAGTCAGAAAGTGAAAACGCAGTTGACTACACTTCTTGCCGAATGATTTTTTATTTAAAATATTTTCGTGGTACGATAAGCATCCCGAAATTTTCACCATCTTTTTGTCCTAAATGTTTATGATGTATTTTGTGCGCACGACGAACACCACGCGCATATTTATTATCAATGTTTCGCAACCATTTAAAACGTTGGTGAATAAAGATGTCATGTACAATGAAGTATGCAATACCGTAAGCCATAATTCCTATGCCAATTGGTAAGCAGTACCACATATTTTGCTCTCCCCATAGATAAAAACATAACATACTAACCACAGCATAGAAGATAAAGAAAGCATCATTTCTCTCAAACCAACTGTCGTGGTCTTTATGGTGGTGGTCTTTGTGAAGGCCCCACAAAAAACCATGCATGATATACTTGTGGGTAAACCAAGCATTAAACTCCATTATAAAAAAGGTTGCAAGAAAGATTAAAATCCAAAACACAATTTGCATAACTGGGAATATTTAAAGCAAATTTAATTGATATTTTACGTAACTGCGTGTAAGTAATTCTATCTTTTTATAGTTAGGTACACGGATTCTCGTAGATTTTATTTCCAAGGCCGGTGTTTTCTTTAATTTTTGTAATAATTTATTGTAGTAACGATAGGCCATGAACACACCAAATCTGGCTTCTAATGGCAGGCGTTTTATACCTTGTAGTCCCTTTGCAAAATCACTTTCTATATCATTTATTATAGCCTTTTTTGATTGCTCATCCAAATGATTTAAATCGGTATTTGGAAAATAAGTTCTACTTAAATCCTCAAAGTCTGCTTTCAAATCTCTCAAAAAATTAACTTTTTGAAAAGCAGACCCCAAACTCATTGCTGAGTCCTTAAGTTCCTCATACTTTTCATTATCTCCTTTTACAAAAACCTTTAAACACATAAGGCCTACTACATCGGCAGAACCATAGATATAATTGCGGTATTCTTCCTCCGTTAAATAATCCTTTTTATGAAGGTCTAATTTCATGCTATGCATAAAAGCATCAACCAAATGTTTATCAATATTATATTTGTGGTAAGTTTCTTGAAATGCATTTAATATAGGATTGAGGCTAATTTTGTCGTTAAGCGCATTCTCTAATGCCTCAGAAAAATCAGCAAATAATTTTTCTTTATCGTAATCATGAAAGGTGTCTACGATTTCATCGGCAAAGCGCACAAAGCCGTAAATGTTGTAAATATCTTGTCTAATACTTTCAGACAACATTTTCGTAGCCATTGAAAATGATGTACTATAAGCATTGGTAACCATCTTACTACATTCTTTGGATACATTGTCAAAAATTGTTTTCATAGTCTTTTTTGTGCTCTTGAATTTAATAAATCCTTTTCGATTTTTTTATCTATTTTTCATTTTTCTCTATTAACTCTGCAACCAACTTGCCTGAAATTAGTGATGGTGGCACACCTGGACCAGGTACCGTCAATTGTCCTGTGAAGTACAAACCATCTACTTTTTTACTCTTTAGTTTGGGTCTTAAAAATGCAGTTTGCATAAGTGTATTAGCCATTCCGTATGCATTTCCTTTATAAGAGTTGTATTCTTCGACAAAATCATTTACACAAAAGGATTCCTTAAACAAAATATTGTCGCGAACCTTTTGCTTGGTTAAATTTTCAAATCTATTTATTATAATATCAAAGTATTGCTCTCGCAATTCAGGGGTATCCTCTAAACCTGGTGCTATTGGTATAAGAAAAAAACCCGTCTCACATCCTTTGGGTGCCATACTCTCATCTGTAACAGAAGGAAAGTTTACATAAAATAAAGGATTTTCAGGCCATTTTGGGTCATCATAGATATTTTCAGCATGTGTTTCAAAATTAGTGTCAAAAAACAAGTTGTGATGCTCAATATCTTTTAACTTCTTATCGAAACCTACATAAAACAACAAGGACGATGGCGCAAAGGTTCTTTTCTGCCAATATGCCTCACTGTATTGTCTATGTTTTTTATCTAATAAGGACTCAGAGTGGTGATAGTCCGCACCACTCAAAATAATATCAGATTCTATTGTTTTACCGTTTACAATTATGCTGTGTGCATTACCGTTTTCTACATTTATTTTGTTGACATTGCTATTTGTGTGAATGGTTACACCAAGACTTTCGGCAAGGGCCTTCATTGCCTTGATAATTTCGTACATTCCACCCTTAGGATGCCATGTTCCAAGACCAAAATCGGCAAAATTCATAAAACTGTAAAATGATGGTGTTTGGCTTGGTTTGGCTCCTAAAAACAATACTGGAAACTCAAGGGTTGAAACCAATTTAGGATTTTTAAAATTCTTTCTAACTTCTGAACTGATAGTTTTGAAAAATCGGTCTACACGTGTTACAGTCTCTTTTGTTACTAACTCTAATGGCGATAGCCCTGGTTTAAGCACCACTTTGTTTATGGCAATATCGTAGTGTTCTTGTGCCTGAGCAATGAATTTTCTTAAAGGTTTAGAACTACCTGTTTCAATGCGCTCAAATTCCTCACATATCTGATCCATGTGATCTCCAATTGTGATGACTTCATCTGAAAAGAAAATTTTATAAGCTGGACTAAGTTTATCTAGTTTATAGTAGTCATTTGTAGACTTTCCAAAGTCATTGAAGAACTTTTCAAAAATATCTGGCATCCAATACCAGCTGGGACCTATATCAAAAGTAAACCCATCCTTTACCAATTGTCTTGCTCTGCCACCAACCGTATCATTTTTTTCAAAAACTGAAACCCTATGGCCTGCTTTTGCCAAATAGCATGCAGCGGATAACGACGAAAAACCAGAACCAATTATAGATATTGTTTTACTCATGATACGAATTATAGATTTTCAATTAATGATTGAATACTTTTAAATGCTGTAACGCCTTTAGGTAATTTATCTAAATCCAAGGCGTTAAGCATTTGACCTAAAATCCAAAGTTTCGTATTGCTTCCATTACTGATTAGAAGCTTATCAAAATCTTTTATGTATTGTTCAATCTCTGCTTTTTCTGGTTTAACCGTAAAGTATGAAATATAGATTAGCTCGTCATAATAATCCTGCAATGAAGACAAACTTTCTAACGGTACACTAAATCCTAAGAAAATGGATTGATAACCACGATTAACGAGTTCGTGGTTTATAAACATTAAACCCAATTCGTGGATTTCATTTTCTGGCAAATAAAGTACAAATGCCTTTTTTGACGGATTTATTTTTTGAGATTGAACTTTTTCAATATTAATCAATATTTTCTGGCGGATCAATGAGGTTAAAAAATGCTCGTGGGCGGGTGTGATCGTATCTGTTTGCCAGAGCAATCCAATTTCTGTTAACAGCGGAATAAATATTTCATAGAATACCTCATCAAATGCTTTTTCTTTTAAAAGTGAATTATAGGTATTATAGAATAAGGTTTGGTCAAAGTTTAACATAGAGAGTTTAAATGCATTGATCGCATGACTTTCTATATTGCTTTGCGCGGCGATTTCCCGAACTAATAAAGGAATTTTATGTTCCTCTAATGTTGCAATTTTTGATATTTTATGACCATTATTGTTTAAATAACTTACATTTAGAAGTTTTTGAAAACTAGCTAAGTCATAGTATCTTATGTTAGTTTCTGTACGTTTTGGTTGGAGTAGATTATATCGTTTTTCCCAAATTCTTATAGTGTGCGCCTTAATACCTGTAAGATTTTCAAGATCTTTAATACTAAACCTATTTTTTATGTTGTTCATTTTTTGTAAAAAATGTTTAAACAAAAATACATTTTATTACAATATGAACGGGATAATTAACAAAATTTAAATAAAAATGGTAGTGTAATGTCTTCGATTTTGGAGTATTATCAAAAGGGCAATAAAATTAAGCTAATTTGAAGTTAAAAAGTGCGCACGAGAAGACTCGAACTTCCACGACCTAAACGGTCACTGGCCCCTCAAGCCAGCGCGTCTACCAATTCCGCCACGTGCGCAAATTTGATGCGTAAAGATAAAAAAAAAGTTAAGCACTAAGCTTAACTTTGTGACCGGGCTGGGGCTCGAACCCAGGACCCTCTCCTTAAAAGGGAGATGCTCTACCAACTGAGCTACCCGGTCATTTTTTCTCTTACGAGGGTGCAAATATAAAATGATTAATTAATAAAACAATACATATTTAACTTTAATTTTTGTTTTTTTGCCTTGTGGAAAACTATTGGTTTAATAATCAATTTTGAAGGTTTATGATTGTAGTTTTATTAGGATATATGGGTTCGGGAAAATCTACCATTGGTAGCTATCTCGCTAATATCTTGAATTATGATTTTATTGATTTAGATACGTTTATTGAGTTACAAGAGAAAAGCAAAATAGCCGAAATTTTTCGGACAAAAGGTGAAATATATTTTAGAAAAAAAGAGGCTCAATATTTAAGAGATATACTAGACAATTCAAACAATTTGGTATTGGCGCTAGGAGGTGGCACACCATGCTATGCAATTAATATGAACCAAATTTTAAATCGTCAAAACGTTAAATCTTTTTACCTTAGACTTTCTGTTTCACAACTTACTGATAGATTGCTTAATGAAAAGGATAAAAGACCTTTAATAAGCCATATAAAAACGAAAGATGATCTTCAAGAGTTTATTGGCAAACATCTCTTTGAACGTGCCAATTATTATAATAAATCGCATGTAATAATTGATGTCCAAAACAGCTCGGTCAAAGACACAACAGAAGCTATTTTGCTACATTTAATCTAGGTAAGCCTCGTAAGGTTTTTTACTAAGATTAACATGCACGTGCTCAAAAAGGGAAGTGGATAGTGAAATGCCTTTAAAATCTGCTTTAACAGGATATTTTTTGTGATTTCTGTTTACTAAAACCGCTGTTTTAAACTGTTTTAGAGGTACATCCAAGAAGTGTTTTATCCCATAAATTAATGTGCTACCTGAATTAAGTACGTCGTCTATTAAAACAATGGATTTGTTAATGTAATCTTCCTTATTTAAAGTGGTTTTTATTGGGTTGAGTGGATTAACCTTGTCAATAGAAACCTTGCAAAGTGTACATTCTATTTCAGATATTTTATCTATTTGAGCCTTTATTTTTTTTGCTAATAAAAAACCATTGCTCTCAACACCAGCAATGATAAGTTCTGATTCATTGACATTGCTTTCATAAATCTGATAAGCCATTCTTCTAATTTTATGCTCAATCTCTTTATGGGTCAATATGGTGTTTTTAATTAAGGTCATCTTTTTTTTCAAAGATAAAAAACAGTTCTTTTCCTTGTCTTTCTTTTATTGAATTAATTGCAGGCTCTAAAATATTAATGGTATAGTTTTCTATAAAAAGTTGATTATATTCTTTTTCACTTCCTCCGAATGGAGGACCATCTGAACTCAAGGGGAAATTAAACAGTAACCCAACTATCTTTCCCTGTGGCTTTAGAAGTTGGAGCGTTTTGTTAGCATATGCAGATCTAAGATTTGGACTTAGTGCACAAAAAAAAGTTTGTTCTATAATAAGATCAAATGAACCACTATAGTCAAAAAAATCATCATGAATTAAGTGATCAAGCGGAAAATCTGGAACTCTAGATTTTAAATTCTGTAGTGGAATTTTAGCAATATCAATTACAAATACATTCTTAAACCCGTTCTTCCAGAGGTATTCTGCTTCATAGCTGTTTCCGGCACCAGGGATTAAAATTCTTACTGATTTATCAGTTAATTGGTCTATGTAAGCTTTTATTGGCGTGGAAATATAACCGATATTCCATCCAGTTTTATTTTCTTCATATCTGTTGTCCCAATATTCCTTATTAAGCGTCTTCATTTTCATAAAAATCATCAATATCTCTTCTATCTTTTTTTGTTGGTCGTCCGGCACCTTTTTTTCTGTAGTAATCTTTACTATACTTTAAAAGGTCTTTAGCCTCAAATGCCTCTTTAGGAGTAGTGTCTGTCCTATAAATATCAACAAGTTTAGCACCAACTCGATTAGGAGGTATATCATTAACAGTCATCTTGTAATTGATTTGATCTTTTCTAAATTCTATTTTATCTGTAGCATACACTTCCCTTGACGGTTTTGCGACTACGCCATTAATTTTGACCTGGCCTTTTTTGCAGGCTTGAGTCGCAAGACTTCTAGTCTTGTAGTATCTCACACACCATAAGAATTTATCAATACGCATATATTTTTTAACTAAAAACGACGTTAATCTTGTAATGCAAAAATATTATAATATTGTATCTTGCACCATAATTAAAAGCAATAATGAACCTTGATTTGAGTCAACCCAAAATCAAGTATAAAAAGAAACCTATGAAAATTAAGACTTTAAAGCTCGCCTTTTTGCTATTATGTGTTTTAGGAGTTGTAGTAGCTTGTGAAGAAGATGATTCGCCGATACAAACAGAATTTATTGAAGAGGATAGAACAGAACAGCAAGCTAAGGATCGTGATTCACTTTTAGCTTATTTAAATACGCATTACTATAATTCTGAATTCTTCGAAGCAGGGACAAATCATACTATTGATGATATTGTTATCACCGAATTAGGGGAAGGTGAAGATGTTCCTGATGGTCATACCTTATTAATTCAAAATATTACTACTAGAAATATTACCTACTTAGATGTAGAATATGAATATTATTTTTTAAAGCTGAACCAAGGAGGAGGTGATGCACCAAAATTCTCTGACAAAGTTAGGGTTCGATATGAAGGCTATTTTGTTGATGGTGGAGATACGTTTGACCAAGTAAGTACACCAATAGATTTGGATCTTTACGGTATTGCTTTTGGAACAGGTGCAATAACAGCTTGGCAACGTATTTTGCCAGAGTTTAATAGTTCGGTTGGTTTTTCAATTAGTGAAGATAATATAGTTAGTTATGACGATTATGGATTAGGTGTAATGTTTGTTCCGTCTGGACTGGGCTACTTCTCTTTTCCGAGACAAGGTATCCCTCAATACTCAAATTTGATTTTCAAATTTGAATTGTTGCAAACAGAGGTAAATGATCATGATGGCGATGGCATACCATCATTTATTGAGGATTATGATAATAATTTGGACCCGTTTGATGACAATACCGACGGAGATTCAGCACCAGATTATATAGATCTTGATGATGATAATGACGGAGTAATCACTCGAAACGAATTGGTACCAACCACTTACGTAGTTGATACTAATATGGGGGAGTTGGAGCCAGTTCTAGGCGCAAATGAATTTGAATTAAGTAGAGTTGAAGAAAATGGTGTTATAACAATTGAAACGGTTACTATGGTGGATACGAATGACAACAATGTTTTTGATCATTTAGATGAAGAGGTAACGACCAATTATAACGAAGAAGAGGAAGGATAGATAGAATAAGAATATAAAAACCTAAAGAAAAAGAAAGCCACTAGATAATAGTGGCTTTTTTTATTTTTTATCTATTATAATGCAATTGATAAACTCAAGATTAGCTGATCAGGCCTGGCATCAATTCTACTAACTATGCCATTGCCTAAGTTGTTATCAATAAAATTCGCCTCATTATCATTAAAGCCTCTTTCGTATCTCAGATCTATTCCAACCTTATTAAAGTTTAATCCTATACCAAAATTTAATCCCACTGAGAAATCATCCTCTACATCATTAATGTTAATCCCATCAAAATCTGAATCGAGTATATATTGTAAAGATGGGCCACCAAAAACACTAATTGGTCCCAACACCTTTATACCAACTAATAAAGGGGCATCGATTTTTTTTATTTCAAAGTCGCTACCATCATAATCACTTTTAGTTGCGGTGTAAACCAATTCAGGCCTAAAATAAAGGTCGTTACCGAGTTTTCCAAAGACACCGATATGGTAGCCAATATTACGGTCGGGATTTTTTGCATTTTCTCCGATTGACTCAAAATAATCGCCATTAGCACTGTAGTTTAACCCGCCTTTAAAACCAAAGGAACTACCATTTTGGGCCTGAGAGGCCAGACCAATAAAACTAAACAATGCAGATAGAATAAATGCTTTTCTCAAATTTTTCATAATGTTCGTTTTTAAGATTAGATATCTAATAATCAAAAACGTTGCCAAAACGAACTTATTTTCTGTTTAAGACAGTTTTTACTGCCTTTTTGATAGCTTCACTGTTTAAACCGTATTTGTCCATAAGTTGAGCAGGCGTTCCAGACTCGCCAAAAGTATCATTTGTTGCTACGAATTCCTGAGGTTTTGGATTATGTTGCGTTAATATTCGTGCTACACTTTCGCCTAATCCACCATAATAGTTATGTTCCTCCGCTGTAACAACGCAACCTGTCTTTTCAACTGACTTTAAAATAGCGTCTTCATCCAAGGGTTTAATAGTGTGAATGTTTATAACTTCAGCAGAAATACCTTCTTCATTTAAAGCTCTTGCAGCTTCTAATGCTTCCCATACTAAATGACCTGTTGCTACAATCGTTACATCGTTTCCATCAGTTAACTGAACTGCTTTGCCAATTTTGAACTCACCATTTTCAGGTGTAAAGTTTGGTACTTTAGGTCTTCCAAATCGCAAGTAAACAGGTCCTTTATGCTCAGCTATAGCTAAAGTTGCAGCTTTAGTTTGATTATAATCACAGGTGTTTATCACTGTCATGCCAGGTAGCATTTTCATCAATCCTATGTCTTCAAGAATTTGATGTGTTGCGCCATCTTCACCTAATGTAATACCTGCATGGGACGCGCAGATTTTTACATTTTTTCCTGAATATGCAACGCTTTGTCTTATTTGGTCGTAAACACGTCCTGTTGAGAAGTTGGCAAATGTCCCTGTAAAAGGTATTTTACCTCCAACGGTCATTCCTGCCGCAATGCCAATCATATTTGCTTCGGCAATTCCTACTTGAAAGAAACGTTCAGGATGGTTAGCCTTGAATTCGTCCATTTTTAAAGATCCGGTGAGGTCTGCACAAAGTGCAACCACGTTTTCGTTGCTCTTGCCCAATTCTGTTAATCCTGCACCAAATCCTGATCGTGTGTCTTTATTTCCTGAATTTATATATGTCTTCATAGTTAGTTCCATAAGTATTTAGTAGTCTCCCAAGGTTACGGGATTTTGAGCCAATCCAATTTCAAGTTGTTCATCATTCGGTGCTTTTCCGTGCCATGCATGTGTGTGCATCATAAAATCAACGCCATTACCCATTATAGTTTGTAAGAGTACACAAACTGGTTTATCTTTTCCTGTTAATGATTTTGCAGTAGACATTCCATTTAGGATAGCTTCTATATTATTACCTTCTTCTATTTCCACTACGGTCCATCCAAAAGCTTCAAATTTCTTCTTTAAATCTCCAAGTGGCAAAACTGTATCTGTTGCTCCATCAATTTGTTGACCGTTAACATCAATTGTTGCAATGAGATTATCTATATTATTACCAGCAGCATACATAATAGCCTCCCAGTTTTGACCTTCCTGTAATTCCCCATCACCGTGTAAACTATAAATTAAGTGATTGTCTTTATTTAATTTCTTAGCTTCTGCGGCACCAATGGCTACAGACATTCCTTGACCCAATGAACCTGATGCAATCCTAACACCTGGTAGACCTTCGTGAGTGGTTGGATGACCTTGCAGACGGCTGTCAATAAGTCTAAAAGTATTCAATTCGTCTACTTCAAAATAACCAGATCTTGCTAAGACACTATAATAAACTGGAGAAATGTGCCCATTAGAAAGGAAGAAAATATCCTCATCTTTTCCATCCATATCAAAACCATCTTTGGTCTCCATTATTTCTTGATAGAGTGAAACAAAAAACTCTGTACAGCCAAGAGAGCCTCCAGGATGTCCAGAATTTACTTTGTGTACCATCCGCAAAATGTCTCTGCGAACTTGAACTGTTAAATCATTTAATGCTTTAATGTTTGGCATATTATGTTGCTTAATTTTGTGGCACAAAAATAATCTTTTACTAAAGCCTTACAAAAACACAAATAGCTCACTTATTAACGATTTACAAGATTTGCTAACAATTTTAATTTTAATTAAGAGATGTATGTATGTGAGTTAATTATATTTGCCAGTGCAGAGGCGGTTTCATGAATTTTAATTTAATAGCAAACGACAAAAAATCTAAGGCAAGAGCTGGTACAATTGTAACAGATCATGGAGCAATTGAAACACCAATTTTTATGCCTGTTGGTACAGTAGCTTCTGTCAAAGGAGTACATCAGCGAGAGCTTAAATATGATATTAATCCTGATATAATTTTGGGAAACACCTATCACTTGTATCTAAGGCCTCAGACCTCGATATTAGAACAAGCAGGTGGTCTTCATAAATTCATGAATTGGGATAGAAATATTTTAACAGATTCAGGAGGATATCAAGTATATTCCTTATCTGCAAATAGAAAAATAAAGGAAGAAGGTGTGAAGTTTAAATCGCACATAGATGGGAGCTATCACGTTTTCACTCCTGAAAATGTGATGGAAATTCAAAGAAGTATAGGTGCAGATATTATAATGGCCTTTGATGAATGTACCCCCTATCCTTGTGATTATAATTATGCTAAACGCTCAATGCATATGACGCATCGTTGGTTAGAGCGTTGCTTAAGTCATTTGGAAAAAACACCATTTAAGTATGAGTACGGACAGACGTTTTTTCCTATAGTTCAAGGAAGTACATATAAAGACTTAAGAAAGCAATCGGCAGAATATATTGCAAACGTAGGAGCAGAAGGTAATGCCATTGGAGGTCTATCGGTAGGTGAACCAGCTGAAGAAATGTATGCCATGACCCAAGTGGTTTGTGATATATTGCCCGAAGATAAGCCAAGATATTTAATGGGTGTAGGTACACCAATAAATATATTAGAGAATATTGCGTTAGGTGTAGATATGTTTGATTGTGTTATGCCAACGAGAAATGCAAGAAACGGCATGCTTTTCACATCTCATGGTACAATTAATATTAAAAACAAGAAGTGGGAAAATGATTTTTCGCCAATTGATGAAATGGGTATCACGTATGTTGACCTAGATTATAGTAAGGCCTATCTGAGGCATCTATTTACGGTAAATGAATTATTAGGAAAACAAATTGCAACAATTCATAACTTGGGATTTTATATTTGGTTAGTCAGGGAAGCAAGAAAACATATTATTGCTGGTGATTTTGATGAGTGGAAGAGTAATATGGTTAAACAAATGGATAAGCGCTTGTAAAATTGAAGATTTTAGATTGGTACATATTAAAACGATACATCTTTACCTTTTTAATGATGCTTCTATTATTTATTCCAATCGGGATAACAGTTGATTTAGCTGAGAAAATAGGGAGAATCCTAGAAAATAATGTGCCATTTGGAGAAGTCGCAACATATTATCTTAATTTTACGGTATATTTTGCCAATTTGTTGTTTCCCCTGTTTTTGTTTTTGAGTGTAATTTGGTTTACCTCTAAGCTTGCCAATAATACTGAAGTAGTCGCATTTTTAAGTTCAGGTGTTTCCTTTTCAAGATTTTTACGACCATACATAATAGGTGCTACAATTGTTGCGACTTTCGCTCTATTTTTAGGCATGTTCCTTGCACCAATTGCAAGTCAGGGATTTAATGAATTTAAATACGAATATTTAAAGAAGAATAAACAAATACAGAAAACAAGAGATGTTTACAGGCAAATAAATGATAACGACTACATCTACATAAGCAGTTTTTTACCTAAACGAAATATTGGCATGAACTTTACCTATGAACATTTTGATGGTAACGAATTGAAATATAAAATTTTTGCAGACAATATAAGGTATATAGAGGAAGATTCAATTTATAGGCTCACAGGATATGTGAAGCGTAGTTATGATAATGGCATCGAGACTATTGAAAAGGCTAGGCGACAAAATATGAAAATGCCATTTGAAATTGAAGATCTAGCACCTGTGGAGTACGCCGCAGAAACTAAACCATATTTTGAGTTACTTGATTTTATAAAGGCGGAAAAGAGACGTGGTTCGTCTAACATAGGAAGATATGAAGTTGTAAAACTTAAAAAATGGAGTTTGCCTGTATCTATTTTTATTTTAACAATTATTGCCGTTGCCGTATCATCAATTAAGAGGCGTGGTGGAATGGGTGTTAATTTGGCAATTGGTATCACTATAGCTATGGTCTATGTGTTTTTCGATAAAATTTTTGGGGTAATGGCGGCGCAATCCAACTTTCCCGCATTTATAGCAGTATGGTTTCCCAATTTTATATTTGGTATTTTAGCTATAATCCTGCTACAAAATGCGAAACGCTAGACTAAAGTATTATATACACTTACACTTTCTAGTCTTTATTGCTGGTTTTACAGCAATACTTGGTGAATTAATTTCAATTGGTTCATTAGAATTGGTCTGGTATAGAATGGCAATCGCTGGCATATTAATGTTTTTGTTCATTAAATTCGTAAAGATAAAACTCGCGATTTCTAGGAAAACACTAGTACTTTTTTCCATAGCAGGTATAATTATTGCCTTGCACTGGGTAACCTTTTTTGAGGCTATAAATCAAGCTAATGTATCCATCGCCCTTGCCATGTTTTCTTCGGGTGCTTTTTTTGCTTCATTTATAGAGCCCATTGTTTTTAAACGTAAAATCCTAGGCTATGAAATTCTGTTTGGACTGTTAGTTATTTTGGGAGTTTTCCTTATTACTAGCAGTGAAATAGACTATGTCAACGGTATTGTTTTAGGACTTTTGTCGGCTTTATTTTCAACACTTTTTGCAGTTATAAATGGACGTTTTATAGAACGATATAATTCTACTATAATTTCATTTTATGAGTTTATTAGCGGTGTGGTTTTTTTAACAATATTCATTCTTGCAACAGGAACAACATTCAATAGAGAATTTTTCATTTTATCAAGTTCAGATTGGATTTACTTGTTTATTCTTGCTTCAATCTGTACGGCTTATGCATTTATCGGTGCAGTTGAGGTTATGCGTTACATAAGTCCTTTTACCGTTATCTTGAGCTACAATCTAGAACCTGTTTACGGTATAGGCATTGCCTTGATTTTGTTTCCGGAGACAGAAAAAATGTCACCCCAATTTTATATCGGTGCCATTCTTGTATTGGTGACGGTTTTACTTGATGCTGTATTTAAAAATTACAAGAGACGTCAACAGAAAACGAATAATATTACCAATTAAAGTTTTTATATTTGTAGCCTAACTAACTAAAAATCTAATTTCAAATTATATGGAATATTTAGAATTTGAATTACCCATAAAAGAACTAGAAGAGCAATTAGATAAATGTCAAATAATTGGTCAGGAAAGTGATGTAGATGTAACTGAAACTTGCAAGCAGATTGAAAAAAAACTAGCAGAAACCAAAAAAGAAATCTACAAAAACCTCACAGCTTGGCAACGAGTCCAGTTATCGAGGCATCCAAATAGACCATACACTTTAGATCATATTAACGCACTATGTGGTGACTCGTTTTTGGAACTACATGGCGATAGAAGTGTTAAGGACGATAAAGCGATGATTGGTGGTTTGGGTAAAATCGGTGATCAATCGTACATGTTCATTGGGCAACAAAAGGGCTACAATACTAAAACAAGGCAATATAGAAACTTTGGGATGTCTAATCCGGAGGGTTATCGAAAAGCCTTACGCTTAATGAAATCTGCCGAAAAGTTTGGTATTCCTGTAGTTACATTGATAGACACGCCAGGAGCCTACCCAGGTTTGGAAGCAGAAGAACGTGGTCAAGGAGAAGCTATTGCTCGCAATATATTAGAGATGACTAGACTCAAGGTGCCAATAATAACAGTAATAATTGGAGAAGGAGCTTCAGGTGGTGCTTTAGGTATTGGAGTAGGAGATAGAGTTCTTATGTTAGAAAATACGTGGTATTCAGTAATATCACCAGAGTCATGTTCTTCGATTTTATGGAGAAGTTGGGAATACAAAGAACAAGCCGCAGAAGCCTTAAAATTAACTGCAAAGGACATGAAACGAATGAAGCTTGTAGATCAAATAATAAAGGAGCCCTTAGGAGGTGCTCATACGGATAGGGAAAAGACTTTTTTGTCAGTTAGCAATGCTATTGTAAAATCATACGAAGAACTTAAAAACTTATCACCAAAGGAATTGGTTAAACAGCGCATGGATAAATATGCAAACATGGGTGTGTTTAAAGACTAATTTCAATAATCATAAGCATTTAAAAAAACCGAAGTTTTAATTTTCGGTTTTTTTTATACCTATTAACATTATTTTCAAGTTATTAACAGTCTAATTGTTAACGAAGTGTTGAGATTGGCAAATGTTAAATTTGCACTTCATCGATACTATTTGGTTACATTTGTACCTTATGAAACAACCCAATCCTGTTAAAGGTTATAAAGTAGACAGAAGCGCGATTATTAGCTTGGAAAAAGGAAAGATACCTCCTCAAGCAATTGATTTAGAAGAAGTTGTGCTTGGCGCAATGATGATTGACAAAAAAGGGGTTGATGAGGTAATTGATATTCTAAGTCCAGAAGCTTTTTATAAAGATGCTCATAGATACATTTTTGAAGCTATTTTTAAATTGTTTGAAAATAGTGAACCTGTTGACTTATTAACTGTTTCAAGCCAACTAAAGAAAGATGAAAAATTAGATGTTGTAGGAGGCGATTTTTATCTCATTTCTTTGACACAGCGCGTGTCATCCTCAGCACATATTGAGTTTCATGCCAGGATAATTTTACAAAAATATATCCAAAGAAGTTTAATTAAGATTTCAAACGAAATAATTGAAGAGGCATACGATGAGACCAAAGATGTTTTCGATCTTTTGGATAATGCTGAAGCTAAGCTTTACGAAGTAACTCAAGGTAATGTAAAAAAGTCTACAGAAACAGCTCAGAGTCTGGTAATTCAAGCCAAGAAAAAAATAGAAGAAATATCTAACAAAGAAGGGCTAAGTGGCATACCATCTGGCTTTGATAAATTAGACAAGCTTACATCTGGATGGCAACCTAGTGATTTAATTATCGTTGCTGCGCGTCCTGGTATGGGTAAAACTGCACTCACACTCACCATGGCAAGAAATATAGCCGTGAATAGTAATATCCCTGTTGCATTCTTCTCTTTAGAGATGTCTTCAGTACAATTAATTACACGATTAATTTCTAGCGAAACAGGTCTGTCTTCAGAAAAACTAAGAACAGGCAAATTAGAAAAACATGAGTGGGAGCAACTTAATGTAAAGGTAAAAACACTAGAAAAAGCACCGCTATATATAGATGATACCCCATCGCTTTCAATTTTTGACTTAAGAGCTAAGGCAAGGCGTCTGTCATCGCAATATGGTATTAAACTAATTGTGATAGATTATTTGCAGTTAATGACGGCTGGAGGAAGTCAAAAAGGTGGTAATCGTGAGCAAGAAATATCAACTATTTCAAGAAATCTAAAGGCACTTGCAAAAGAACTTAATGTCCCCGTTATAGCACTTTCGCAATTATCCCGTGCTGTTGAAACACGTGGTGGAAGCAAAAGACCATTGCTTTCTGATTTACGTGAGTCTGGTGCAATAGAACAGGATGCAGATATTGTTTCTTTTATTTACAGACCAGAATATTATAAAATAGATGAGTGGGACGATGAAGAGCGCTCACCAACAGAAGGACAGGGAGAGTTTATTGTTGCCAAGCATAGAAATGGAGGCCTGGATAATATAAGGTTGAAGTTTATAGGTCATCTTGGTAAGTTTGATAATTTGGATGACTTTGATACACCTTTTGGTGAGTTTCATTCAAAAATGAACGCCGCCGCCAATGATGATACTTTTAAACCCGATACTTATCCGTCTGCATCAGACGCATTTGATAGTCCTGAGGAAGACGATGTTCCGTTTTAACAGTCATTTAAAAGGTTATTAAACTCATTTTAGTCTATCTTTGCAATCCAAAAAAGTTTACCTAGAAATTGCCTCATGCTAAATCAGAGACGAACAACAAACATTTTGTTGTTAACCATAGCGATACCGCTTATATTTTATCTCCTAAAGATACTTTCTTTCATATTTATACCACTAATATTCTCAATGTTTATTGCATTACTGTTTTTACCATTAATGCGATGGTTGGGAAGACGTAATGTTCCTAAATTTATAAGTATAATAATTGTACTATTACTCGTTACTGGTGGTTTAAAATTGGGTGCAGAATTAGTACAGCTTTCAAGTAAAGAAATTCTTGCAACCAAATCAGACTTTTTCCCAAAGGCAGAAGCAAAATTAGCAGATCTTAGGTTATATCTTTTTAATAATTATGGTATTGAATTTGAACAGGACCAAAACCTTATTTCACAGTTTTTTCAAAAAGAAAACATTGGTTCAACTATAGGGTTTCTTAGAAAATTTTTTACCACAATTTTGATGACTGCATTCTTTGTAGTTCTTTGGCTGGCAGAATCTATAAATGTCCACAAGCTTTTGAATAACACAATATTAAAACAAAGGCATACTTCAATAAAAGCATTTATGAAAATTGAAAAAGACCTTATCAAGTTTATAAAGGTCAAATTTTTGGTAAGTGCTTTAACCGGGTTGTTCACTGGTTTAATGTGTGTATTTTTTGATGTTAGCTTCCCTATTTTCTGGGGCTTGTTTGCCTTTGCCATTAATTTTGTGCAAATGGTAGGGTCTTTTATTTCAGTAATCTTCCTGTCCATTTTCGCATTTGTAGAATTGGACCCAACAAGCACTTTGTTTTTCTTTATCATTTCAATTACTATGGTTCAAGTAATTTTCGGTGCAATATTAGAACCAATTTTTATGGGCAAATCGTTTTCAATCAATATAATAGCGGTATTGGTAATGCTTATGCTATGGGGATTTTTATGGGGAATTCCAGGCTTAATAATGGCCATACCAATTACGGTTTTTATAAAAATTATTCTCGAACAGTTTGATAGTACTAAAGTAATTGCCAGTCTTTTATCTGGAGATGAAACACAACTTCAAAAGTATTAATTGACCAAGCGTGTAAATTTTGATTTAAAGATTCGCTTTGCTTAGAATCACTTCTTAAATTTAAGTAAAACACATCCTTAGAAGTTGATTAAACAAAAACTAGAGGTCTTAAAAGAAATATAATTTTAGCTCTAAAGACTAAAATTTAAGTATCTTTCGTTACAGATCTATGAACCTAAAAAACCTCCTAATATTGTTTTTTGTGGTGTGCTTTAGCCATAAAGCATGGGCATCTTATATACTAATACCAATGGATGCCGAATCTCAGGAAAATCATTTGAAGGCATATGGTGTAACTTATTGGACTCTGGAAAGGGAATTAAAAGTCAATTGGTTGCTAAATTATAGAGGCGGATCGTTTTTGTTGCCAGATGCAGATATTATTAGAAGAGAGTGTCAGATAAGAGGGGTTTCTTTTGAAGTATTATCAGATGTAGAAGCTTCTCAAATATTGGACGAGATTAGCAGTCCTGCTGTAAATCAAGAAACTGTAGTTTTGGAAAAAGCGCCAAAAATAGCTGTGTATACACCATATGGCAAACAACCTTGGGATGATGCAGTCACGATGGTATTAACCTATGCCGAAATTCCATATGAAACCATTTACGATGAAGAAGTTTTAAATGATGAATTGCTACTGTATGATTGGTTGCACTTGCATCATGAAGATTTCACCGGTCAATATGGCAAATTTTACAGAACCTACAGATCTGCTGCCTGGTACATTGAAGAGAAGAAGTCTGCCGAAGAATTGGCGACAAAACTTGGATTCTCAAAAGTGTCTGATGCTAAACTAGCTGTTGCATTAAAAATTAGGGATTATGTTGTTGGTGGTGGATTTATGTTTGCGATGTGTTCCGCAACTGATAGTTTTGATATTGCTTTAAGTGCTGAAAATGTGGATATATGTGAACCAATGTTTGATGGTGACGGGAGCGATCCTGGCTATCAAAATAAAATTGATTATTCCAAAACGTTTGCATTTAAAGATTTTATACTAGAGCGAAGTCCAAATGTCTATGAGTTCTCTTCAATAGATATGACAAGGAAGCGACAAATTCCCTTTAAGACAGACTATTTCTCATTAATGGAATATTCGGCTAAATGGGATCCAATACCAACAATGCTCACACAGAATCATACTGCATTAGTGAAAGGTTTTATGGGTCAGACAACCTCATTTACTAGAGATCAAATTAAGTCTAATGTTTTGGTGATGGGTGAAAATAGAACAAACGGAGAAGCCAAGTATATACATGGTATAAAAGGGAAAGGGTTTTTTACATTTTATGGTGGTCATGATCCTGAAGATTATACACATAGGGTAGGAGACCCAAAAACGGAATTAGACCTTCACCCAACTTCGCCAGGTTATAGGCTTATTTTAAATAACGTTTTGTTCCCTGCTGCGAAGAAGAAAAAGCAAAAAACTTAATTTTGATTTAGTTTGAATACTTTTCAAAAAGAAATACAACTGTCGCCAAAGCAAAGAGGATTTCATCTTATCACATCAGAAATATTGCTTCATCTTGAAGGGATTCAACAAGTTAAAACAGGCATACTTCATTTGTTTATAAAGCACACTTCAGCTAGCTTAACAATAAATGAAAATGCAGACTCTACTGTAAGAGAAGATTTTGAGTCTCATATAAATAATATGGTGCCAGAAAATATGCCATATTACAAGCATAATTATGAAGGGCCTGACGATATGCCTGCTCATATAAAGGCTTCCATGTTTGGTCATTCAGTTCAAATTCCTATTACCAACGGAAGATTAAACCTTGGCACATGGCAAGGCATCTATTTAGGTGAGCACAGGAACCATGGTGGGTCAAGGCAACTCACGGCAACGATTATTGGTGAATAAAAAAGGTTTAAGCCCTATGGTAATAAGACTAAAAAATTAGTCATGTATAACTTTAACGAATATCGCACTACCTCTTTCCGTAACTTCAGTAAGTAATACTTTTTTACCTGTTTTAACAGGTTTGCCAGTTCTTCCTTGAGCTTCTGTGCTACCAACGCTTCTATAAGTCATATATGGTTTGTTTACTATAAGTACGTCACCAGCAACTGGCATCATATCTTTTTCTACAGTTTCGTTATCCCTCCAAACTAAATCAAAGACATCATTATTTGCCTTATCCCCATTTTTTCTACCGTAATATAACCAACCTTCATTTGAAGTATTTTTTATGGCATTGATAGCATCTGTTTTATGTGCATGCACTTTTAAGCCAGCATTTGTTAAATATGAAGCTAAAACATGAACACTGCCATCATCTTTTGCGGCATTCCAAGCGTTATCGTCCTCATCAATTAGGGCTTGTCTATTTTTTAATGCTTGAATTTTATTATTTGCTTCAACAACATGAATTCCTCTTGGGTAGTGTTTAATATATGCATTATAAGCATCTTCCGTGTCTTTCTCTATAGCAGCATTCCATTCAGTATTATCTGCAAGAATTTCTCTCTGTTTTTGCTTGGAAAGTATACTGTCTTTGGCCGCTAAAATATATTTTCCTGATTCGTTTGTTCTTAAATAGAAATTATACTCTTCTTCAGTATCTTTTGCCTGTGCAGCTTCCCAAGCTTGTAAATCTTTATCTATAAATAATGTATCCTTCATCAAAAACGCAACAATTGCTAATACTGCAATAATTCCTATAATAATGTAAGGCGATTTATTTTTGGGTTTGCTTGGTTGTGGTTGAGGTGCAGGACTTGGTTTTGTGTCTTTTGGTTTTTCATTGGGCTTTTCATCTGGCTTAGGAGTTTCTCTTTTAGGGTCTGCTCCCTTATTTTCTGGAGTATCAGCTACCAGATTTTTGGCCACCTTATATTCTAGACCAAGAGCTGTAACCAGTCCTTTCATTCCTTTTTCTTTATCTCCAGTAAAATCTGCAAATTGACGTCGCTGTAATCTGAAAGGGATTTCACATTCTTCCATCAAGACAGGTACAACTTTTTTATTTGCACTTAAGGCATAACCTACTTCATCCATAACATTATTGGAATTTACAGATGATTTGGAAAGTATGATCATGAAGTTTTCTGATTCTTGCATTGCATTTTGCACTGCGATATCCCAGTTCTCTCCAACTTTGATATCTAATTGATCTAGCCATATATCTGCACCCGCATTACGGAGCGTCTTAGCTAAATTCATTACAAAGTCAGTATTATCACGAGAATAACTAATAAAAATGGTTTCTTTAGACACGTTTTTAATGGATTTTGGTTGGTTAATTACTTGGTTAATTTATGAATTTAAATTTTTAATTAAAAAAACTAACAATTGCTATTGTTGTCAATTACTCTGTCCCATCAGTTAAATCATAGGTTTTTTCAAAGATACCTTTGTCACAAGGGTACATTTCTCCATTAACACCAATCATTAACCAATCGCCTCTTTTACCCCTCATGATGCCCTCTAAAGTTTCCACTTCAAAAGATTCGTTTATTTGAATGCATCTTATAGGTATAGGTTTCTTTATTGCGCTTTGAAACTCTAAATCAGGTATATTATGTTGCTTAAATTTCAGCATTTTAACTGAGCAATTGCGCTTTTAAAAATTGTGTAAACTCATCATTTTCTCTACCTGTTAAGGCTACATAACCAGCATAGGCATTGGTATGCATTGACAATTTTTCTCTAATAGGAATGTTATCTGATGCCTTGATATAGTACTCCTTAGCTTTATCAAAATTACTTAGGTACATATTAGCTTCAGCAACTGTTGCGAATTTCCAAAGGTTGTCATCACATTTTTCAGCAGATTCTAATGCTTGGCTGGCATATTTTTTCATTTGTCCTCTACCTGTTTCTGGATCAGTTACAATACTTAAGAATGCCAAGTTTATGGCATGATAATAGATTTGTGAATGCGCCTCATTTTCAACTGATATTTCTAAGGCCTTGCTATAATAATCTCTTGAGGCTTGACTAGATTTAAATGAATAGGTCTTTAAATAATCGCGTTTGTGTCGCCCTCCGATAATTCCCATTAAATCCGTATTGCTTTTTGCCAATGGATGTGTGTTTAAGAGATCATATACTTCTTCCGTACGTTCTAATCCTTCTAATGCAAAAATTAGTTGTGTTAATCCCCTCTTATCTAGGTCTTCTTTTATTGGAAGTAAATCATTTACAACAGCATCGTACTTTCCTAGAGTCAGATTAATCTCTTCTTTAACTGTAAATTGATTAAAGAATTTACTGCCAGTTAATGTACTGACAACTAAAGAGTAAGCGTCATCTTTTTCATCTTTCGGCTTAACCATCATGAGGTGTTTGCCATCAACAAACTCACAATTCTTTTGATCGAATGGTTTGTGACAAGATTCTACTGATACATATTCGTCTTCTGCAGATGCTGCAACCTTTAACTTAAACGGATAACTGCCCTTGAAAGTATCGTCCCAGTTGGCTCTAAGTGTTGTGATGAAATTACCTGTGCTACTTAGTTCGCTATATTTTTTGTTCCATTGTTTTTCTAAGACTTCAGGAGCTATACCATTGCTTGGCGTGCCAAACATAATGAGGTGTGATATCCTATTTCTATCTTCTGATTCAAGTCCTAAAATTGCTTTTTGCGCAACAATACCACCTAAGCTGTGTGCTACTATTGCAATACGATCATAATTCTTAAACTTAAATTTAATAGAGGTTCTTAGATTTCCGGCTATCTTATCTACATCGAGGACTGCACCCCAAATATCTTTACCCAATTTTGGTTGAGCAATCGACTTATAACCAAGAGGTTTCATGGCCCATCCTTTAAAATTGGGATCTGCCTGCAATAGATTAGGCATTAGTCCAAATGAATCTCCTGATTCTCCGGAGAATCCGTGAATAAAAAGCAATAAGTTATTACCTTCATCACGTTCCCAGGAAATTTCTGTATCACTCTTAGACAATACTGGTTCAGTATCTGACTTTTTTAACTTGAATCTGTCTGTAACAATTTTAGACCTTAATTCTTTTGGTATGTAACATATAATAAAGTCATCAGACATCTGAAGATTAGCATATGGTGTTTGATCTTTTACTTTATCACTTCTCTTTTTTAATTTATCTATTAAAATAGGTGTCCGTTCAAATACATGATTTACTGTCTCTACAGTTCTTACAAATTCATCAGCAAAGAAGTGTTTGTTTTTTGCTTTAAAGCTTTCAATTAAACATTGCGTAAAAACACTTGTGTTTTCATCTCCCCATGATTCTTCTGCAGCTTGGGATGAAGCTACTATTACCATACCTCTCTCGTCATCAATCTCTTGTGCTAATCCTTCAAGCGTTGAATTTTGATGAGATATTAATTGTTTAGTGTTGTTTGCAATGGTATCAGAAATAACTTCGTCTTTACCTTCAAAAAATGAACCCGAATGACAGCAATCAAATAAAATAAATAGCTTTTTGGATTTTATTTTACTGAGTTTTTCTCTCAGTTCTTTGCCACTTAAATAAATATCTGCTGTTTTATCATAAGGACATAAATAAGAGATATCGTATTCCTTGGCATAGCCACCATGACCCGAATAATATAGCAGGAAAGAGGAATTTTCGTCCATTTTTGCAATCAGGCTATCAAATGCATCAATAATATTCTGATAAGTAGCATCACTATTTAATAATAGTGTTATGTTTTCCTTTTTGTAGCCACAAAGTTCTTTATCCGATAAAACATCATAAATATTTTGGGCATCTTTAATTACACTTTCTGTTTTTTGCTTAAAATCTACACCAATGATTATAGCGTATGCATTATCAATTTGATTCATACTGTATAATTAAAAGTTGATGTTATTGAAAAGCCTTTTCATTTGAGTTACCTGTTCATGGGTAGTTTCGGGTGTATTTAGTCCCATAGTATTCAATTCAATTACTGCTCTTAATTTCTTTGCCGTATAGCTGTCTATAATATTATTGGAATAAAGACTATTAACCATAGAATAATTTGATTTGCCTTGAATATTTAATCCATTTTTACTTGCCTTATTGTTTAGTTTATATGCTATAGCATCTTCTAATTCAATTAGCATTTGATAAGGTGATTCTGCGATACTTGCTCTTAGGCTACTGCTTTCAGTAGATTTTGGATTAATGCCAGAATCACTTTTTGGACTAATGCCGCCACCGTCTTTTGGATTAATTCCACCTCCGTCTTTTGGGTTAATGCCGCCACCGTCTTTTGGATTAATACCGCCACCATCCTTCGGTAAAATGTCAGAACTACCAACACCAATTAATTCGGTTGATTGCTGAAGTTTAAACGCCAAACCAGTTGAAGAGATATCAGCAGACTCAAATCTGTCAATAATACTTGATATTTGTTTTTTAAATATATATAACATAACAATCACGGCTAGAGGCCAAATTATAATATCTAAAGTTCTAATTATGTTATCCCAAAGGCTTTGCTCCTGCTCAATAGCTCCAACACGTTTTGCCAAGGCCTCAGTTTTTTTTGTCAGTGCATTTACATTTAAAGAATCTGTTGCTTGCCTAATATTTATCATAAAGTTTTATTTTTCCAATAGTCTAAGTGCTCCTTAAACGTTAAATTATTTTTTAGATTTTTAAAATGGGGATCATTGTGATAAGTAGTTGGTGTAAAATTATATCCTTGGACGATTGATTTTAGTATAAATTTTAAAGCCTTATTAAGTCTGTCAGTACTCGCGTAAAACTGTGCCAACCGATAATCAATTTCACCAAATTGATAGTCAGATCTTAAATTTTCTAATCTTTCAATAGTTTTTTTTGCGGTTACGCGATTACTATTTTTGAATTGAGAAATCGCTAAGTGAACTAGATACTCCGAGTTATTATCATTATTTGAATTTAACCTGTTATACACCATGGAGGCATTTTTGAAATCTTCCAGATAATAATAGGCATTTGCTAAATATTCATTTTGTGATTCTTGATTATTCCTTGAGATTATTTTGTTGAAATACTCATTGGCTTTTTTTATGTTGCTGGAATTAATAAGTTGAAGACCTGTAAAATGGTAAAGATAATTTATATCCTCATCAGTTGCAGACAAAGCGTATTCAGAGAGATAATTATCTAGGTTGTCGAGTTGATCCGATTTGATGAATGCCATTATTAGTGGTCGCTTTAAATAATTACCCTCAACCAATTTAATAACAGGAGACAGAGTCGTTAAAACAGCTTCATAATTTCCTAGTTCAATATCAGCGAGTGCTTTGAGGTAGTATCTAAAACCACATCTTTGACAATTTTCCAGATCTAAATCATCCATAGGGATTGCATCATAAATTTCTTGAATATCCTCAGGTCTATTCATATATTGTAATGCTATGGTCATTGTGGTTTGATTTGTTGGCACATCTAGTGCAGCAACATTATACTCTTTCAATATTGCACGGTATGCTTTGTCATTTTTTCCATTAATAATAGATTCATAGAATGAAATCCAATTCTTTTGTCTTGTATTGAGTCTTGAATTATTGATTGTAGTTTTAATAATGGAATCTGTTTTAGCAAATTCACCTTCATTATAGTAGTAGGACATCATGTGAATCTTGGGTTCAAAAAAATTCGGGTCTAACTCAATAGCTTTGTTCAATAAATCTAGGTGATACCTTGTGTCCTCTGGCTTTTCTAATGCCTCAAGTAAATACTGATAAGCTTTAAAACTAGGTGGCTTCTCTTCATAATAAGATCGCACCTTATTATCTTCTGCTATATAGCCTGAGTCGTCTTTTCTGTCTTCGGTTGAAAGATAGCCTAATATTTGTTGTTTTAATTGTTCGGCACAATCTAAGGGTTCATTAGGATCACAGATTACGGTCTCAAATGACATCAGCGTTTCATCCATTAATCCATTTTTAATTGAACCTTGCAAGAGCAATTCGTCTTTCTCCATGTAAAAAGCACCTTCAATAACTTTACTAGGCTTTAAGTATTTGATGAGCAAGCTATTTAGACTTTCACTACCAATATCTGATTTAATCATTCTTTTGTAGTCATTAACTAGTTTAGAGGAAATAGCTTGACCAGCATCATTTTCCGTTATGCCATGAATAATCCAATTAGCAGCTATTTCACCAATATTATTAAGTTCTTCATTTCCTGTTGTATTTTCGAAATCTAAAACTGCTATTTTGTCGTTTTCTGCTAGTTCTTCCATTAGAACTTTAGAGCTAAAGTTTTTTTTAATTATTAGAGTAACTGCAACGCCGCTTAAAAGACTGATAACTAATAAGGATGAAAAATACATTTTTTGAAATGCACTTTTGTTGTAAGGAGTAGTGGGATCCTCAGTTTGTTGGATTTCATATTTCAGCAATTTAAATTTCCAGATATAATAAATGTAAACGGGGAAACCTACAAGTAATATTAAAATAAAATAGGTTACAATTTTAATTGGAAAACCCAGTGGTTCGGCAACAAGTGCTAATACTTGAAGTAAAACCCAACTTGAGACAATATATATAGAAAGCATCTTAAATACTTCCTTTTTGTGACACTCAGTAACAAAACCTTTAAGGGTCATTTAGTGTTGGTTATAAGGGGTGGTTAATAATAAAGGGTTGCAAATGGCTTTGTAAAGTAACATATTTTTATTAATATTATAAATAATTAATCCTAAAAAACACGCAAAATGGCTGAAGAAACAGATGGTATCAAACCGAAAGATGGAGGAGGAATCAATCCCAAACCTGGTGGTGGTATAAACCCTAAAGATGGAGGTGGTATAAACCCAAAAGATGGAGGTGGAATTAACCCCAAACCTGGAGGAGGTATTAATCCTAAATAAGAAGAATAGTTATTAAAATCACCTTATTGTAAGCAACCAAAATTATTAAGAAACTACAAATAAAAAACCGGCTCAAACGAGCCGGTTTTTTTAAGCGAAATGTTGTTATTAATTTTAGGCTAACGCCCTATTTAACTTTGTTTACTATAGCTTCAAAAGCTTCCGGGTGATTCATAGCTAGATCCGCAAGAACCTTACGATTCAATTGGATGTTATTAGACTTTAATTTCCCCATAAACTTTGAATAGCTCATTCCATGTTGTCTGGCACCTGCATTAATACGCATAATCCAAAGTGCACGGAATGTTCTTTTTTTGTTTCTGCGGTCTCTGTACGAATATTGCATCGCTTTATCTACCGCATTCTTTGCTACTGTCCAAACGTTTTTACGTCTTCCCCAGTAACCTTTGGCTTGCTTAAGAACTTTTTTTCTTCTTGCTCTTTTTGCAACTGAATTTACTGATCTTGGCATGTTTTACTTGTTTTTTTGTAGTAGGCGGTTTAATTAAATAAACACTTGCTAAATACTTTTGCCTAACTCCAGGGTTCTACATTAATTTAACCAGTAAAATTAATTACTTCAATCGAAGCATTAATTTTACATTTTCTTCGTCTGACTTATGCACGGTTGTATCATGAGTCAGAGCAAGCTTTCGCTTTTTAGATTTTTTTGTCAATATATGACTCTTAAAAGCGTGCTTTCTTTTAATCTTTCCAGTGCCAGTTAGTTTGAAACGTTTCTTAGCACTCGACTTTGTTTTCATTTTAGGCATTTCTCCTCGTTTTAATTACGTTTCGCTTATTTTCTTTATGTCTTAATACTGCTTTTTACAGTATTCTATTTATTCTTTTTTGGAGCTATAAACATTATCATTCGTTTACCTTCCAATTTTGGCATTTGTTCTACCTTACCATATTCCTCCAAATCTTGGGCCAATCTTAATAATAATATTTGTCCTTGCTCCTTAAAAACAATTGATCGGCCTTTAAAAAATACGAATGCTTTTAATTTTGCTCCGTCTTTTAAAAACTTAATCGCATGTTTCTTTTTAAACTCGTAATCATGATCGTCAGTCTGAGGACCAAAACGAATTTCCTTTACGACAACTTTTGTTGCTTTTGCTTTTAGCGCTTTTTCGCGTTTCTTTTGTTCGTAAAGAAACTTTTTATAATCCATGACCTTACAAACAGGCGGGTTGGCATTTGGTGAAATTTCGACTAGATCCAAACCTTGTTCGTCTGCTATGGAAAGCGCTTTCTTTATAGGATAGATGCCTACTTCAACATTGTCTCCTACAACTCTAACTTCTTCAGATCTGATTTTCGAATTTATGCGATGTTTATCCTCTTGGGCTTCACGTCGATTATAACTCCTTCTGTTTCTGCGTATTGCTATGGCTTATAGTATTTAATTAAACTCTATTTAAAGGTCTTCAAACTATTTGAGACTCTTTCATTTACAATTTTCACGAAGGTACTGACACTTATTGTGCCAAGTTCTTCCCCTCCGTGTTGTCTAACAGTTATAGTATTATCTTTCTCTTCCTGTTCTCCAACAATTATCATGAATGGATATTTATTAATTTCCGCTTCACGAATTTTCTTACCGACAGTTTCATTTCTGTTATCAGCGAGGGCGCGAATTTCGTCATTTTCTAACAAATTTAAAACTTTTTGAGCGTATTTTTCATATTTCTCACTCACTGACAAGAGAATGGCTTGTTCTGGCATGAGCCAAAGAGGAAAGTTTCCGCCTGTGTGCTCTAATAAAATAGCTATAAATCGTTCCATACTTCCAAAAGGTGCACGGTGAATCATGACAGGCCTGTGAAGTTCGTTATCACTACCTTTATAGGTAAGGTCAAATCTTTCTGGCAAATTGTAGTCGACCTGAATAGTACCTAATTGCCACTTACGTCCAAGTGCATCCTTTACCATAAAGTCCAGCTTAGGGCCATAGAAGGCAGCCTCACCGGTTTCTACAACATAATCCAATCCCTTGTCTTTTGCTGCATTTAATATTGCCTGTTCGGCCTTATCCCAGTTTTCGTCACTTCCGATATATTTTTCAGGATTTTCAGGATCCCTTAAAGAAACTTGTGCTGTGAAGTTTTCAAAACCCAATGAGCCAAAAACATATAGTACAAGATCAATAACCTCTTTAAATTCAGCATCTAATTGGTCAGGAGTACAAAAAATATGCGCATCGTCTTGAGTAAAGCCTCTAACCCTTGTCAAACCATGTAGCTCTCCACTTTGTTCATATCTATATACTGTACCAAATTCTGCATAACGCTTTGGTAATTCTTTATATGAAAAGGGCCTACTGTTGTAAATTTCGCAATGATGAGGACAATTCATAGGTTTTAGTAAGAATTCCTCGCCTTCTGCAGGTGTATTTATCGGTTGAAAACTATCTTCACCATATTTGGCGAAGTGACCAGATGTTACATAAAGATCTTTATTGCCAATATGAGGTGTAACTACCATTTCATAGCCGGCTTTTTTCTGAGCGACCTTTAAAAAATTTTCTAGTCTTTCTCGCAACGCGGCGCCTTTAGGCAACCAAAGCGGTAGGCCTTGACCAACTCGTTGAGAGAATGTAAATAATTCTAATTCTTTACCAAGTTTTCTATGATCTCTTTTTTTGGCTTCCTCAAGAAGTTCCAGGTATTCATTAAGTTCTTTTTGTTTCGGAAAAGATATACCATAAACTCTAGTGAGCTGTTTTTCATTTTCATCTCCTTTGTAATAAGCCCCTGCTACACTCAAAATCTTGATAGCTTTAACAATACCAGTATTTGGGATGTGTCCTCCTTTACATAAATCTGTAAAGGTTGAATGGTCACAAAAACTGATTGTTCCGTCTTCTAGATTTTCAATTAAATCTACTTTATATTCATTTTTATCTTTATAAAAAGCCAGTGCGTCTGCTTTAGATACCTCCCGCATTTTAAATGCGTGTTTGCCTCTTGCAATTTCAAGCATTTTATTCTCTATCGTTCTAAAATCCTTTTCTGAAATTGTATCTTCGCCTAAATCAACATCATAATAAAATCCATTCTCAATGGCAGGTCCCACCCAGAGTTTTACATCATCGTATAGTTCTTCTAAAGCCTGAGCAAGAATATGGGCAGAAGAATGCCAAAAGGCTTTTTTGCCTTCCTCATCTCTCCAGGTATAAAGTACAAGCTTGCCATCATGCTTCAATAGTGTAGAAGTTTCAACAATATTTTCGTTAAATCTTGCTGATATAACATTACGTGCAAACCCCTCGCTTATATCAACCGCAACGTCGTGTGGTGTTACAGGACTGTCATAAGTCCTTATGGATCCATCAGGAAGAGATATATTAACCATTAGAAGTATATAATTTTAAGCCTACAAAGATATACCTATATATAGAATAGACAAAAGTGAAGCTTATATATATTATTTATGTTATGTTTTTTTAAAATGCAACTATTTTTTTGAAGTAGGATATCAATTATTTGATCTTTTTTTATTAAATTGTAAAACTATTTCTCTTATTAAGAAGGATTTATGTTTTGTCATTTCTTATCCTTAAAAAATAAGCAGAAATTTTTCTCCAAATAGTCTAATAAGTTTATATCTTTGCGCCCCGGAAAAGTTGTCCGGTGGTTGTTTTGGAAAATATTTTCAAAATAAATTTGGA
>NZ_JAIUJR010000040.1 GCF_020166335.1 Winogradskyella alexanderae
TGATCGTATAGTTGATAACCTGACCCACAGTATCGTATTCAGTCAATGCACCGCCGTCGATGTCGGCGAAGTCCTTAACCGTAGTTATGCTAGGGCATGGAATAAAATTTAAAACGAATGGAATATTTGAAGTTGCCACACAAGTTGGAGTTGCTTGATATCTGACTACTGGAGTATATGTGTCTGGTGGTAAATTATTGAAAGTATTAGAAGTTTGAAAAGCCTGATCATTTAATCCACTTAAACTTGTTAAACTATATTCTATAGTACCACCACCATTATCGGTTGCTACGACTGTTATAGATCCTTCATTAGTTGGGCAAGTCGGTTGAATTGCACTTGTTAAAGTTTCTATAGTTGGAGGTGGTGTTAAAAATGTAGGATCATAAAGTATAAATACCTTACCATCACCACCATCTCTCAAGTTAGCAAGTGTTCCTGCTGCAGTTTGAGTTATTCTAATACCACTTATTTCAGTGTTTGAAGGTACTAAAGCTGTTAAAGGGTATACAGCAATTTCAATATTTTGACCAAAGTCGGTCACAACCCCTGTATTTATGTAGTCTGCATTTGTAACATTAATAACATTTCCAGTAAGGTTATTCATATTATCCAATGCCTGAACTGTAACAGGATTATTTCCTGCTCTTTCTGTTACTATTAGGTATCTATTAGATGCTGAAGAAAATGGTGAATTGTAAATGAACTCTACATAATCAGTAGCATCAATATCATTACCTAATGACAGATAATGTCTTAAATCAGGGTTACTGTTAGCTTCTATTAATGCAGGGTCAAATATCGCTGGACCTTCAGATATATTTGCAATGTTAATTGTCTGGTCTACAATAAATTGATTAGTAGCTAACGGATTGACAAACTGATAATTAGCAAATTCTGGTCTCAAAATTCCTGT
>NZ_JAIUJR010000041.1 GCF_020166335.1 Winogradskyella alexanderae
ACTCCTCTTCCACGTGGATCGGTGCCCCAGGTACGTCAAGGGAAGCACAAAGGTCGCCTCCGCCCTGTACCAAAAGACCGTTCACGTCGAACCCTGTCGTTACGCCAAGCTCCACAACGCTAAGGTCAAGGCCTGTAGGGTAGACAAGCGTGTGGATCGTGTAGTTGCCTGCCTGGTCAACCTCGAACTCCGGCGATCCGCCAACATTAACTATGGTAAGGCTCTCGCCCTGGGTAAGCACGTAAAGCGTACTGTAGCCTTCAGGCACGTTGGCATCACCGTTCGGCACTGCCGAAATCGTCGCCGTGCCGCCCGAAAGCGAAACGTTGCTCTCCGTTGCCGTTAGCGTCCCAGCATCAGGATTGGTAATGTGAACCGGTGCGCCCGCTACGTCCAATGACGCGCAAAGATCGCCTCCGCCCTGGATCAGAAGACCGTTCACGTCAAAACCGGTCGTTACGCCCAGCTCAACTATGCTGAGGTCAAGGCCGTTAGGATATACCAAGGTATGTATCGTGTAGTCGCCTCCGCCGGAAACGGTGAACTCAGGCGTAGTGCCTACCTGCTGTATCACAAGACCTTCGCCCTGAGTGAGCACGTAGAGTACCGAATAGTCATCGGGTACGAAAGCGTCTCCGTTCGGGTGGGCGCTGATCGTTACCTCTCCAGTGGAGCATACCTGCGTCGAGCCCGCCGTAAGCGTTCCCGCATCGGCCAGACAAGACTCCTCTTC
>NZ_JAIUJR010000042.1 GCF_020166335.1 Winogradskyella alexanderae
TTATTGGGTGTCATGTGCTTAGGTGCATCGATGACTATAACTTCCTTAGTTACATCCGCACAACCGTTTAGATCTATTATGGTAATGGTATGGTATCCCAGACCCACATTTTCGAACACATTCGATTCTTGAGGTTCAAAATCATCAAGTTGATACAGATAATCGCCAATACCACTGACGGTAATCGTAATATTATTTGGGTCAGAGAAGTCTACTGTTTCTGTAACTTCAATAGTCGCAGCTTCAGATTCAGATACATTGAACACACGTGTATTTTCACATCCGAATTCTGTGGTAACGGTAACCCAATAGGTTCCAATTTCATCGATTTGGATTTCAGGTGTCGTTTCCCCTGTTGACCATAAGTACTGATCGTTTCCAAAATTTGTATTTGCGGAGACAATCAACGGGAGATTGTCCAGACAGATAACCTGGTCTGGTATGTCTATTTCTGGAAGGGGATGAATGATTAT
>NZ_JAIUJR010000043.1 GCF_020166335.1 Winogradskyella alexanderae
GCATTAAACAAGCCGTCTAGTGCATCAAGTTATGAACCTAATAGCGGAAGTTCGGAAGCCAATGATGGTAATTATTCGGCAAGCAACAATTATTGGGGAGCTAATCCTCATGGTGAATGGTGGCAAGTAGATTTGCAAAATACTTATAATGTAAACAAAATTGTAGTTACCAACTATCATCTTGACAATAGATATTATCAATACGATATAGAAGCATCTACTGATGGTGTCAGCTGGACAAAGATTGTTGACTTTAATGACAATACAACTCTTGCTAATAGCCAAGGAAATACCTTTGAAAGCTTAAATGCTACAGCTAGGTATTTACGCGTAAATATGAACTATAACTCTGCAAATATTGGAGTACATATCGTTGAATTTGAAGCTTATGGTGAATTGGCATCTT
>NZ_JAIUJR010000044.1 GCF_020166335.1 Winogradskyella alexanderae
TCTACCACGGTAATCGTTTGGTCAGCAGATACGCTGTTGCCACACTCATCCGTTACGGTCCAGGTTCTAACAATAGTTTTTGTATTTCCACAAGCAGCAGTCTCCACATCAGACTCTGTAATAGTTACCGTACCACAAGTATCTGCACCAGTAGCAACACCAGTATTAGCAGACGACTCATCCTCGGTACACTCTATAGTCACATCGGCAGGGACGTTGATCGTTGGATCGGTAGTATCTACCACGGTAATCGTTTGGTCAGCAGATACGCTGTTGCCACACTCATCTGTTACGGTCCAAGTTCTAACAATAGTTTTTGTATTTCCACAAGCAGCAGTCTCAACATCAGACTCTGTAATAGTTACCGTACCACAAGTATCCGC
>NZ_JAIUJR010000045.1 GCF_020166335.1 Winogradskyella alexanderae
CCCTAGCATAACTACGGTTAAGGACTTCGCCGACATCGACGGCGGTGCATTGACTGAATACGATACTGTGGGTCAGGTTATCAACTATACGATCACGCTTACCAACGACGGCAACGTTACGGTATACAACCCGACGATGGCCGATGCTACGGCAGACGCGGCACCTGTAAGGGGCGCAGACGCACCGGGCAACAACGACGGCGTGCTGGACGTAGGCGAGACGTGGACGTACACGGCCTCCCATACGGTTACGCAGGCGGACCTTGACCTTGGCTTCTACACGAACACTGCCGAGGGCGACGGCTCGGCGGACACTGACGGCGACGGCACTGGCGACACGGCTGTTGACAGCGACGAGAGCGAGACTGTGAACGCCAACCAG
>NZ_JAIUJR010000046.1 GCF_020166335.1 Winogradskyella alexanderae
CGACCGGCGCGAGCTATATGCCGGCCCAGGGCGGTACCTATAGCGTTACGGTCACGGATACGAGCACTTCGGCCGCAACGGGCTGCGGCAATACGGACACTTCCGAGGTAGTGGAGAGCGAGCCTCCGACGCTGGTCGCGGAGGTGGTAACACAAGCTTTTGCGGAAAACCACGTTATAGAGGCAACGGCAGGCGCCCCCGGGGTCTACGAGTACAGCCTCGACGGCGGCCCCTGGCAGGACAGTGGCAGGTTCGAGAACGTGTCCCCTGGCCAGCACGAGGTCACGGCGAGGGACCGCAACGGCTGCGGCCTGGTTACGGAGACGGTATTCGTTGTGGACTACCCGCTGTACTTTACGCCCAACGGCGACGGCAACAA
>NZ_JAIUJR010000047.1 GCF_020166335.1 Winogradskyella alexanderae
CGACCGGCGCGAGCTATATGCCGGCCCAGGGCGGTACCTATAGCGTTACGGTCACGGATACGAGCACTTCGGCCGCAACGGGCTGCGGCAATACGAACACTGCCGAGGTAGTGGAGAGCGAGCCTCCGACGCTGGTCGCGGAGGTGGTAACACAAGCTTTTGCGGAAAACCACGTTATAGAGGCAACGGCAGGCGGCCCCGGGGTCTACGAGTACAGCCTCGACGGCGGCCCCTGGCAGGACAGTGGCAGGTTCGAGAACGTGTCCCCTGGCCAGCACGAGGTAACGGCGAGGGACCGCAACGGCTGCGGCCTGGTTACGGAGACGGTATTCGTTGTGGACTACCCGCTGTACTTTACGCCCAACGGCGACGGCAACAA
>NZ_JAIUJR010000048.1 GCF_020166335.1 Winogradskyella alexanderae
TTTACCTATACCGATGAGGACGGTGGGACCACAATATTGGATGTTTCCAATCTGGAAACGCTTACCAGCATTGCATTGAACCCGGATAACGTGAATATCGACTATACCGACGAGGATGGCGTGGTGACACAACTGGACCTTACGGCTCTAGTACAAAATCTAGAAAGTCAAGATATAAGTACGGATGGAACACCAGGAGATATTTCGATATCTAATGGTTCAAATATTTCTCTTAACGTGGATGACGCTGATGCGGATTCAGCAAACGAGGTCAACACGGCCTTCGCCGTGGTGGGGGCCGACCTGCAGATCACCGATTCCAGCGGTACGCTTTCAGTGCCCCTGGCATCCATAGGATC
>NZ_JAIUJR010000049.1 GCF_020166335.1 Winogradskyella alexanderae
TTTTAACGTTTCAAGGTAAAATGGGCCCTAAGTTCCTTTCTGCGGTCCGTTCCCGGCTCGTCGTACTCCACGGTGAACCAGTAGTCGCTGCTCGGCATGCGGCTTCCGTTGTAGGTCCCGTCCCAGCCGCTGCCCGTAGGGCTGATCTGCTTCAGGAGCTTGCCGTAGCGGTCAAATATATAAATTTTTGCCGTACCGCCAATCCCCGCGATGTTCCACGTGTCGTTGTTGCCGTCGCCGTTGGGCGTAAAGTACAGCGGGTAGTCCACAACGAATACCGTCTCCGTAACCAGGCCGCAGCCGTTGCGGTCCCTCGCCGT
>NZ_JAIUJR010000004.1 GCF_020166335.1 Winogradskyella alexanderae
ACAGGCGCCGTTACGGTAACGGACGACGGCAACGGCAACTATACCGTCAACTCGACCGATCCGGACGAGTCCGTGACCAACGAGGTCAACACGGCATTCGCCGTGGTGGGTGGAAATTTGACAATTACAGACAGTGATGGTACTCTCAATGTTCCGCTTACGGATTTAGATTCTGAAGTTACTCAAGTTGTAACTACAGGAAATACTATTGCAGCTCACGATAGTGCGAGTGGTACATCAACAGATATATTAGAAACCGTTACAACAATATCTCAAGCGACCACAACCGGTATTATTACGTATAGCAATGAGGCTGGAGCGAATCAAACAGCAAATGTAATTAGTTCAGATACAAATAATAATATTAGCGCTGGAACAGATGGTGGTGCATATTACAACAGTTTTGTTAAGGCTATGGGTAAAGTGAATGCAAATGGAACAACAAATAAAGCACCATTGAACGCTACGGTTACTAAATTAGGAACTGGTCAATACCAAATTAATCTGACTCCTGCAATGGCTGATGCAAATTACATTATTCAGTTGACTGTTTTAGACTCTAACGGTGCTGGTAATGATGATTATGACATATCGTATAGTACACAATTGCCAGGGAGTTTTATTGTTGAAATAGGCGATAATGATAACGGTGGAAGCAACCGAGCCAACCGAGATTTTGAATTTATGTTTACTGTTTTTAATTATTAGATAATGAAAAAATTAATTTTTCTTTTATTACTATTTGGTTCATTCTATTTAGAAGCGCAAGTACCAAATGGTGACGAATTAGTTGCAATACATGTAGTGACCGAAGCAGAAATGTTGACCATTACCAATGCTCCAGAAGGTGCATTAATATATAATTCTACAGATAAAACTATATATAGGTATACTGACACGGCATGGGAAAGCTTAGAAAAAGCATCATCACTTGTTGACAATGGCGATGGAACAGTTACATATACAAATGAAGACGGACATATAGTAACCGTTGGAATTATTGGCCCACAAGGACCTGCTGGACCACAAGGGCCTCCAGGTGCGGATGGTGCCGACGGTGCAATAGGGCCACAAGGACCGGCTGGACCACAGGGACCAGCAGGGCCTTCAAATGTTTATTTGGGTTCATTTATTATAACCAGCACTGGAAATCAAACTATCACTGGCCTGCCATTTCAACCATCACAAATAACGTTTGTTGCACATGCGAATGTGGAAAATTTCGGAATCGATGCGGACAATCAAGTTGGCAACAACAACAGTGGAATTGCAAATGCCTACGGATCAATGAATGGTTTTGCAAGAGACGATGGAGGATCGATAACACAAGGCGTAATTTATGTTGGAGGTAGCGGTAATTCTATTAATGATATATCACGTTATTCTTCAAATGCCAGATGTATTGGTATAAGATATAGTAACCAAAATGGTGATGCTGTAGGTAGAACCCTGGCACAATTTACATCATTTAATGCTAATGGATTTACCATTAATGTTACTAATCAATCTGACAATCTACTTGTATTTTATACTGCTTACCAATAAATAAAAAATGAAAAGAATTTTTTCAATACTAATTATAATGTCAGTTGGCCATAGTTGGTCACAATCTGAGTTTCATAATTTTGGAAATCTTCAGATTCATGATGAAGGACAAATAGGGTTTCATGTAAATCTTCAGAATGATGGTGCATTTAATCAAAATTTAGGATTGGCAGGATTTTATAATTCAACTGAATCTTTATTTATTTACGGTACTGAAATCCCTAAATTCTTTGATATGGAAGTTGAAGTTCCCAATCATCTGAATTTATTAATAAATACAGAAGTCGAAAATAGTCTTAGTTATATTTCGGGCGATATTGTTACACCAAGATTAAGCCCAAGTATCTCATTAGATTTTTTGGGTGACTCATTTTACGTACTTGAAAGTGATTTTCAAAATACAGACGGTTACGCCTCTTATGATGGGTCTAATGAGTTTAGCTTTCCTATTGGTGCAGATAATAAACTGAGACCACTCATTACGCCTGTTCGAACTTCAAATTTAAAATTTTCTGCAGCCTATTTTAATGAAGACCCAAATTTCCCATCAACATTTACCGAAGGATTTAACACAAATAACTTTGAAGGCATATTAAATGTGATTAGTGATTTTGAATTTTGGGATTTTGATGGGTCTAACGAAACTATCGTCACCTTAACATGGGAACAATCAAGTGGAATAGATGATTTAGTTTCAAATTTAGACGAACTCAGGGTAGTTGGCTGGCATATTGCTGACCAAGAATGGAAGGATTTAGGAAACTCATCTGTGAGCGGTAGCTTCCTTTCAGGTCAGATTTCGTCTTTTATTTTTAATCCAAACGAATATGAGGTCATAACCTTTGGCTCATTGAAAACAAGTGATGAACTTGAAGTCTATAATTTAATTTCGCCCAATGGTGATGGCCTGAATGATGTCTTTGTAATTGATGGAATTACGCTTTTTGATAATGAAGTTAAAATTTTTAATCGCTGGGGAAATAAGGTCTTTGAGACCAGAAACTATCAAAATGACTGGAATGGCTTTGCAAATACTGGACGAATCTTTGGTAAGGGCGAAGCATTACCAGTAGGTACTTATTTCTATACTGTGGAGCTGAAAGATGAGAATTTAAACTTTGCTGGCTGGCTATATATTAATTATTGATATATACAAATTCTAATTTCTTGATGGTCAAAAAAAAGTTTTTTTATGTTTTTTGCGTCATACTTTTATAACTTAAACACATTAATTTAATCCCAATGAGAAGAGGAGCCTTTAAAACCAGACTGATTATTGGACTCGCTATTGTGGCTTTTGCTTTTATAAGAAGGTGTAGCCAACAAGAGACCAATCCATATACAGGTAGAACACAGGCAATATCATTATCTCCCGAACAAGAAATAGCAATTGGTTTACAAAGTGCACCAGGTATGGCCCAACAACACGGTGGTCTGCATCCTGACAATAGATATCAAGCATTGGTTGATAATGTTGGTAAGAAATTGATTGAAAGCAGTATCGCTAAAAATACACCTTACAGATATGAATTTCATCTGTTATCTGACCAACGTACCATAAATGCTTTTGCACTTCCAGGAGGACAAATATTTATAACCTATGCTCTATTTTCTAAACTAGAAAATGAAGATCAACTAGCAGGTGTTTTAGGACATGAGATAGGTCATGTGTTGGGGAAGCACTCTAACGAACGTATAACAGAATCGAAATATTGGCAAACTTTAATTATGGGAGCAGGAGCAATTGATATGGGTGCTGTTGCACAGCAAATTGGTCAAGGCACTCTACTTAAAAATGGTAGAGATGATGAACTCGAAAGCGATGAACTCGGCGTTCATTTTATGATTGATGCTGGATATAATCCCGAAGAAATGATTGGTGTCATGAAAATATTAAAGCAAGCGGCAGGACCAAACAGGGTACCTGAATTCCAAAGTACACACCCAGATCCTGAAAACAGGATAGAACATATTAGAGATGCAATTAGAAAATATAAAAATGCGTCTTAGGTAAGACGCATTTTTACTAACTAACTAACTCAAATAATTGCCTGTAATAGACATTAAACTTTTATTTTCCAAATATCATGCCGTATTTTGATCGATTTTTCACTTTTTGAATTTATGTCGATTCATAAATATTCCTCCAAACGAAATGAAATGCTCTTCTTTCTTGCTTTTATAAATAGACGATAAATTCTTCAATGTATTACGCTAAAAACATTAAATAACACTTTCTTAACGATTTGAAAACAAATTTGTTAAAGCATTCATAATAATGAAAACTGCATCAAAAAATATCTTCTAATGAAAGCTAATAGATTGTAATCTGCCAAATTTTTTCTGTCTCGCAATTTGTTATCAAGCACGATATAGTATCTTTGATATCCTTAAGATTTAGACCATGAATAAAAAGGTTATTTTAATGATTTTAGATGGTTGGGGGAAATCTCCCGATCCAAAGGTATCTGCAATTGATAATGCCAAAACCCCATTTATCGATTCACTTTACACAAAATACCCAAATGCGAGTTTAAGAACAGATGGTTTACATGTTGGACTACCAGAAGGACAGATGGGCAACAGTGAAGTTGGGCATATGAATATAGGTGCTGGCCGTATTGTATATCAAGATTTAGTTAAAATAAATCTCGCTGTTGAAAACAAAACTCTTAAAGAGGAAAAAGTTTTAACCGATGCATTCAAATATGCAAAAGACAATAACAAAAATGTTCATTTATTAGGTTTAGTAAGTGATGGAGGGGTACATTCTCATATCAATCATTTATTTGGTTTAATTGATGCTACCAATGACTACGATTTAAAAAATGTTTATGTTCATGCTTTTACGGATGGTAGAGATGTAGATCCAAAATCTGGTTACGGTTTTATTTCGGATCTGGTAGACCATATGGAAAAATCTACTGGCAAGCTGGCGACCGTCACAGGACGATATTATGCAATGGACAGGGACAAACGTTGGGAGCGCGTAAAACTTGCTTACGATGCAATGGTCAATGGAATTGGTACACATACTACAAATGTCTTAGCAACAATAAAAAATAGCTATGAGGAAAATATTACGGATGAGTTTATTAAACCGATAGTAATAACGGATAAGCAAGGTAATCCAACAACCAACATCAAGGAGGACGATGTCGTGATATTTTTTAATTTTAGAACAGACAGAGGTAGACAGTTAACACAAGTTCTCTCCCAAGAGGATTTTCACGAATATGGCATGCATAAATTAAATCTTCATTATGTAACACTTACTAACTATGATGATACTTTCAGAGGTATTAATGTTGTTTTTGAAAAAGATAATCTGAGTGATACATTAGGTGAGATTCTCGAAAAAAACAACAAATCGCAAATAAGAATTGCCGAAACCGAAAAATATCCGCATGTAACCTTTTTCTTTTCTGGAGGACGTGAAGAACCGTTTAAGAATGAAACAAGAATATTAAGAAATTCTCCAAAAGTTGCAACTTATGATTTAATGCCAGAAATGAGTGCCTATGAACTAAGGGATGCACTTGTACCAGAATTAGAAAAGGGCAAGGTGGATTTTGTATGCTTAAATTTCGCTAATGGTGATATGGTAGGTCATACTGGTGTAATGGAAGCCGCTATTAAAGCTTGTGAAGCTGTTGATGCGTGTGTTAAAGATGTAGTCACCGCAGCACTTGACAACAATTATACTACAATTTTAATTGCCGATCATGGTAATTGTGAAACTATGATTAATCCGGACGGTACACCTCATACAGCACATACCACAAATCCCGTACCTGTTATTTTAATAGATAAAGATTTAAAAGAAATAAAGGATGGGATATTAGGAGACATAGCACCAACAGTTTTAAAATTGATGGGATTATCCCAACCAGAAGCAATGACCAGACATAGCCTTGTGTAATACTAAAAAACCACAAAAAATAAGAAATGAATTTCAAGGATAGAATGATAATTGCAGTAGATTTTGATGGTACCATTGTAGAGGATGCCTATCCTAAAATAGGTAAAACCAGAATTTTTGCATTTGAAACATTAAAACGGCTTCAAGAAGATGGACACCGTCTAATTCTTTGGACATATAGATGCGGAAACAGACTCACGGAAGCAGTAGAGTTTTGTAAAGAAAATGGCATAGAATTCTATGCCGTTAATGCAAGTTTTCCAGAAGAAAAATTTGATTACAGCCGAAGCCGAAAAATACATGCAGATCTTTTCATTGACGATCGTAATATTGGAGGTATTTTAGGTTGGGGAGAAATTTATCAAATGATAACCAACGAAACTCCAGATATTAAGTCTGCCCAACGAAAAGGTGGTTTATTTGGTTGGTTTAAATAATTATACCAATTCAAAATAAGCTCTATCTATTTCTTCCCTGTGATCTGGGTGAGCAATTTCGACAAGTGATTTGACACGTTGCTTAATGGTTTTACCATAAAGATTTGCAACACCGTACTCTGTAACCACATAATTAACATGAGCTCGCGTTGTAACGACACCAGCTCCTGGTTTTAAAGTTGGTACAATTCTACTTATACCATGTTTAGTAACAGACGGGAGGGCAATAATTGCTTTACCACCTTCACTCAATGAGGCACCACGGATAAAATCCATCTGACCACCAACGCCAGAATACATCTTAGAACCTATAGAATCTGCACAAACCTGTCCCGTAACATCAACCTCTACGGCAGAGTTAATTGCCACCATTCTTGGGTTTTGTTTAATAACTGATACGTCATTTACATAATCTGACGAACGTAGTTCTACAAATGGATTATCATTTACATAATCGTACAATCGTTGAGAACCCATTAAAAATGTTGCCAGAGCTCTTCCTGGGTTTATTGCTTTATAATTTCCATTAATTACATCCTCAAGAATAAGATCAATTACACCATCAGAGAACATTTCGGTATGTAGTCCTAAATCCTTATGGTTATGTAAACGGGTTAAAACCGCATTAGGAATATTACCTATACCCATTTGAAGCGTACTACGATCGTCAATCAATTCGGCAATGTAGTCACCAATTTTAGTTTCAACTGCGGTGGGTTTAGACAATGGAAATGCAGGCAATGGAACATCTACCTCAACAAATGCATCAATTTCAGTTACATGGATTATTCCGTCACCAAATGTTCTTGGCATTTTTTTGTTAACCTGAGCTATGACGTAATCAGCATTATCAATTGCTGCCAAGGTTGCTTCGACTGAGACCCCTAAGGAGCAATACCCATGTTTGTCTGGTACAGAAACATGAATAAGTGCAACATTAATATCCACGATATTACGTTTGAATAGTAGCGGAAGTTCACTTAAAAAGACTGGTGTATAGGAACCATTTCCAGCGTGAAGTGTATGACGGACATTTCGTCCTATAAAAAAAGAATTAACATGAAAACTCTCCGATAATTCAGGATTAGCGTAGGGCGCCTCTCCTTCGGTATGCAGTTGGCATATTTCAACATTTCTTAATTCCTCATATCTATCTGTTAATGCCTTGATCAAGACAGAAGGCACTGCTGCAGCGGCCTGTAAATAAACCTTATCGTTAGATTTTACAACTTTTAGCGCTTCCTCCGCACTTACTGTTTTGTACATAATTTTTTTCTTAAGACTACAAACATACCCCACAAATGGTATAAAAAAACTGTCATTTATCATGTTTTTCCAAAATTTAAAACTTGTTATAATTACCTATCTTTGCCACCTAATTGTAGCATTATGATTATTGTAAAAACTAGAGAAGAAATTGAATTAATGCGCCAAAGTGCTTTGGTTGTATCTAAAACCCTTGGCATGTTGGCAAAAGAGGTTAAAGAAGGTGTGACAACCAATCATTTGGATAAAATTGCGGAGGAATTTATTAGAGATCATGGTGCCCTTCCAGGATTTAAAGGCCTATATGATTGCCCTTCGACATTACTTTGTAGTGTTAACGAAGCAGTTGTACATGGTTTACCTACGGACAGGCCTCTTGAAGATGGCGATATCGTTTCCATTGACTGTGGTGCATTAATGAACGATTTTTACGGTGATCATGCCTATACTTTTGAAATTGGTAATGTAAATGTAGAGACCAAAAAACTCATTAGAGTTACTAAGGAGTCGCTATATGTTGGAATTAGAGAATTAAAAGTTGGCAATAGAGTTGGGGACGTTGGTTATGCAATACAGCAATATTGCGAAGCAGAGGGTTACGGAGTGGTACGTGAGTTAGTAGGACATGGTTTAGGAAGAAAAATGCACGAAGACCCTGAAATGCCTAATTATGGTAAAAGAGGAAGAGGTAAAAAATTCATTGAAGGTATGGTTGTTGCGATAGAACCCATGATAAATATGGGCACTCATAAAGTTAAACAACTAAAAGACGGATGGACTATTGTTACTCAAGACGGAAAACCAAGTGTACATTTTGAACACGACGTGGCCATTATTGATGGAAAACCTGAAATACTCTCCACATTTGCTTATGTTCATGAAGCTTTAGGAATTTCATCCAATAAAGAAGACGAATTTAGACAAAAAGCTTTGGTGTTATGATATTTGAAAAACAACTTAATGAAATCGAGCCCAAAGAGATTGTAAAAGGCTTTAAAGCTAGATTTGTACACACCGATACAATGACTGTCTCATTCTGGGAAGTTGAGGCTGGAGCCTCATTACCTCTACACCATCATATAAACGAACAAGTTTCTCATATTGTAGAGGGAGAATTTGAAATGACTATTGACGGTAAAACAAAAATATATACAAGTGGCTCCATAATGGTTATTCCACCTAATATTGAACATTCTGGCAAAGCCATAACACCATGTAAAATTTTAGACATTTTTAATCCAGCCAGGGAAGACTATAAATAGTTTTAATTTTGAAATCAATTTTCAAATTTATTTTAAACAGTGTACCACGTCCTTTACTTATAAAACTAAGTTACGTTGCACGACCTATCTTGACTATTTTACTAAGGGGCAAAACTTTTACCGATCCTATAGACAATAAATCCTTTAGACAATTTTTATCCTATGGTTATGGTCAACAAAGACCAAATGTTTTATCACCATCTACCCTATCCTTGGAAAGACACCGTCTACTTTGGTTATATCTCAAAAATGAAACACGTTTCTTTGAAGGCGGTAAAAAGGTGTTGCACTTTGCTCCAGAACAGTGTTTTTTAAAGCAGTTTAAAAAAATAAAGCACAAAAAATATACAACGACAGATCTAGAATCACCAATAGCAGATGTCAAGGCAGACATTTGCGATCTACCGTTTAAGGACAACTACTATGATATTATTTTATGCAATCATGTTCTAGAACACATAGAAGACGATACTAAAGCAATGTCAGAGCTCTATCGTGTAATGAAACCCGGAGGATGGGGAATCTTTCAAATTCCACAAGATCTGAAGAGAGAAACAACTTATGAGGATAACACCATTACGAACAAAAAGGAACGTGCAAAACTTTTTGGTCAATACGACCACGTAAGAGTCTATGGTCTTGATTATTTTGACAAACTAAGATCAATAGGTTTTAAGGTTGAGGAAATAGATTATACATCCACTCTTTCTGAGGAAGAAATAAAACGATATTGCTTAGCCAAAGGTGAAATTATTCCTATTGTAAAGAAATAATTACTCTGGAAAACCATTAAGTGCAAGCGTTTCCAATTCATTATCTTGATTTAAGTAAATAAGGTAAGCCTTTAAATCTGGGTTAGATTTTAAAAACAGTTTAACACCCTCTACTCCCATTGCCTGAAAAGCTGTCGCATATCCGTCCGCAGTCATGCAATCTTCTGCAATTACAGAACTACTTAGAATATTTGTTTTTGTTGGATAGCCTGTACTCGTATTAATTATGTGCGCATAACGATTGCCATTTTCATCTATCTTAAACTTTCTGTAGGTTCCTGAAGTTGCCATGGCTTCGTCCTTTAAGGCAATAACTTTTGAATACGATTGAGTACCATCAAAATTTGGGTCATCTATCCCTACTTGCCAAGGCATGTTACGCTCTTTATTGATGCCTGAAACTCTCATATCACCACCTATATCGACGAGGTAATTGTCTACACCTTCAGATTCAAAAAACGCTGCGATAACATCAATTCCATAACCCTTGGCAATGGCATTAAATTCTAGATAAGTTTCTGCTGGTTTAATAATTGTAGAACCTGAAAGTGACAATTTCTCGAAACCTACAAAAGCCATTAAGCTATCAATGGTAGTACTGTCGGTTAAAAACTTATTCTCTTCAGCTCCAAAATTCCATGCGTTTACAACATTTCCAATAGTAGGGTCGAAAATACCATTTGTCGTTTTGTAAATGTTCTTGGACGCTTCAAAAACCTTAATGAAATGCTCATCTACTTTGTTTAATTCATTCCTGTTTAACTTTGATATATCAGAGTCTTGAATATAGGTTGAAAGGGATTGATTTACCACATTAAACAAACTATCTATTTGGTTTATATAGTTAATCTGATTTTCAGACGAATATTGAATATTAAAGGCAGTACCAAAAACTGGTCCTGATAGTTTAATATTTTCTTTTTGTTTTTCAGCACATCCAAGTATAGAAAGTAGAACTAAGGCAAGAACACATTTTTTCATTAAATAAGAAATCTTTTTTGGTAAAGTTTTTTCAATTGAGATTCATATCTATGACTTGAATACCATTGTACTCAATTAGATATTCCTCATTTAAATAAATTGGCAAATTTTCTCCATTTGGGTTACCCAGGCCTACTCCGGCGTAAAGCACTTTAGCATTCTTATCGTAAGCATGTTTTTTAAATGTTTCCATCCAAACGACATCATAATTATTTGGATTATCCGGCAGCATTACGGCCCTTACAATAACAAAAAACCAGTCTTTATTTTTATCAATACACACAAATTGCGGGTGCTTCTTTAACTTACTGTTAATTGCAACAAATTCGAATCCACGAGACTCCAAGTCCTTCCCAACGTGGTTCATAGCCAAATTGTGCAATTCTTGTTTGGTAAGCGCTTTCATAATGCGAAGATACGAAGACTACTGCTTAATATTTTAATAAATATTAAGTATTGACCTAAATAGGTATTAGCACTATCTACGATGTCATAACAAAAATTATAACAAAAATTGTTTACCTTTAAAATATGTATCAAAGTATTTATTGTTAACAAGCTAAATCGTTAAAAAATGGCTACAGAACCAACCAGCTGGAGTAAAGAAGAATTAAAAATTTACATTTTGATATTTTGTGCTAGTGTAGATTCAAATCCCACAGAAGACGAAATGAATTTTATAAAGTCTAAAACTTCCCCTGACACTTTTCACAAAATGCAAAACGCCTTTTCTCTACATTCTGAACAAGAAAGCATTGATAAAATAGAAGACACGATACATAAGCATAATTTTACTTATATGGAGCTGGCTGAGTTCAGACAGGAAATACATAAATTATTTTTATCCGATAATGTATTTCACAAAAAAGAGCAAAGTCTTGATAGAATTCTGGACAACATTTTATATTAAAAATTAACTCATAATTTAACCAATTATGAATGCTGGCTTTTTTTAAAAAAAAATCCGCAAGAATTTGTTGTTTAAGAACACTACGGGCAAATATCTCAAATATGTAATCGGAGAAATAATACTTGTTGTTGTTATTCTTATTGCATTTCAATTTAATAATTAGAACGAATCTAAAAAATACAAGGTCTTAAAAGTCAATTATCTTCAGAGACTATCAAACGAAATTAAGCAAGACACTATTAGTATCAACTAAAATGCTCAATTTAGGCTATAAAATCTATAAGGCATCAATAGGTCTGTTGACTATTATTTGTATTGCTTTTGGGTGCAAAGAAAACAACAAACTACCCGATCCATTAGAAGCCGGTTGGAAAGGAAAAAAAGTCTGTGAAAAAGTTGAAGAAAATGAAAAGCTCCGAATTTTAAAATGTACTTTTCCTCCAAATATTGGACATGAAAAACACTATCATAAACCACATTTCGGTTATACCTTATCGGGTGGTAAGTTTAGAATAATTGATACCTCAGGATCTAGAGAGGTTAATATCCCAACAGGTTATTCTTTTAGTAATGATGCTATTATTGAACATGAAGTTTTAAATATTGGAGAAACTACGGCTATCTTTTTAATTATGGAGTACAAATGAAAAAACCTTGATTTGATTCTAATTTCAAATTTTAGTATCTTCAATCTAGAAAAAGAAAAATTATGATTACAACAACTCGATTTGATGCCGCAGTTAAAAAACTTTACGAAGCATTTCATAACAACTCACTCAATCCTGATGATTGTAAGCATTGTGCTGTTGGAAATATTTTAAACAATAATGATAGTTGGAAACATTTAACAGATAAGCACGGTTCAACACAGCTAAGTTATCTAGGAAAGTTGCATTTCAATTTAGGGAGACGTTTCAAGGGTTATAATCCTGAAGAATTGTTGATTATTGAAAGGTCGTTCCTCGAAGGTTGCGGCTACACTGGTTTTAAGAAGGGAACTAGACTACTAAGGCCTGAAAATATAAGAGATAAAGATTTATTATTTAAAGGCTTAAGTAACGTAGTGTCTACGCTCTGTAGGTTAGATAAAATTGAAGATGTTATGGATTGCTCACTCCTCTTCGACTTTAGAACTGAGCAACAAGAATTAGAAATACAACATTAGGAAAATTTATTATAAAAAAAGCCAGCTTTCTAAGCTGGCTTTTTTATTTTTTCGATTCAACTTCTATCCACCGAAGTCATCGAATCTAATATGTTCATCCGGGATACCAAAATCTTCACCCATCTTCTGAACGGCCTGATTCATTAATGGTGGTCCACAGAAATACAATTCTATATCTTCTGGAGATTCATGATCATTTAGGTAGTTGTCGATTACACAATTATGGATAAATCCAATAAATCCATCACCTTCTTTATCGTTTATATCTTTTTTAACCTTCCAGTTATCTTCTTCTAATGGCTCTGACAAGGCCATGTAGAACTTAAAATTAGGAAAATCCTTTTCTAAGGCTCTGAAGTGCTCAATGTAGAACAACTCACGCTTGGAACGACCTCCATACCAATACGTAACCTTGCGACCAGTTTTTAAAGTCTTAAATAGATGGTATAAGTGAGAACGCATCGGCGCCATACCAGCTCCACCGCCAACATAAAGCATTTCGCTTTCTGACTCATTTATAAAGAATTCTCCATATGGTCCTGAGATTATTACTTTATCTCCAGGTTTCTGCGCAAAAATGTAAGACGATGCTATACCTGGATTTACATCCATCCATTGATTTTTTGCTCTATCCCATGGTGGAGTCGCAATACGCACATTAAGCATAATTTCTCTTCCTTCTGCTGGATATGAAGCCATAGAGTAAGCTCTTTCTACAGTTTCTGTATTTTTCATTACTAAAGGCCATAAGCCAAATTTATCCCATTCTGCTTGAAACTTATCTGGTGAATCGTGCTCTTCTGGGTGCGCTGTAATGTCAATATCTGAGTACTTAATCTCACATGGAGGTATTTCTATTTGAATATAACCACCAGCTTTGTAATTCATATCCTCTGGAATTTCAACTACAAACTCCTTAATAAACGACGCTACATTATAATTTCTTACAACTACTGCTTCCCATTTTTTAATACCAAAAACCTCTTCCGGAATGGTAATCTCCATGTCCTGCTTAACCTTTACTTGGCAAGCTAAACGTGCACCCTCTTTTAATTCTTTTCTTGAGAAGTGTGGCGTTTCCGTTGGAAGTGCTTCACCACCTCCAGATAGGACATGACATTCGCACTGAATACAGGTCCCACCTCCACCACATGCCGATGGTAAAAAAACTTTATTGCTGCCTAATGTATTGAGTAAAGTTCCTCCAGAAGCAACCTCAATCTCCTTCTCTCCATTAATGGTAATTTTTACAGGCCCAGATGGTGACAATTTTTGTTTTACAAATAAAAGTAATGCCACCAACAATAGTGTTACCAGTAAAAACGCTGCAACAGTAGTTGCAATTATTCCAAAATCAACTGCTAATATCATACTATTCACTTACTTTGTTTAAGTTATCGGCTAAAACCTTCTCCTCCTCAGAGAGCTCTATTTTTTCTTCTACCTTTACTGTGGTATCTTCTTTCTTTGCAACTTCATCGCCACCAGTTAACATACCACCAAAACTCATAAATCCTATGGCCATTAAGCCTGTAATTATAAAGGTAATTCCTAAACCTCTTAATGGTGCAGGCACACTGGAGTATCTTATTTTCTCCCTAATTGCTGCAATAGCTAATATTGCTAAGAACCAACCTATGCCAGAAGATATACCATAGTTTAGTGCTAATCCTAGAGATGCAATTTCTCTGGACTGCATAAATAAAGACCCGCCTAAAATTGCACAGTTTACGGCAATTAGTGGCAAAAATATACCTAATGAGTTATATAAAGAAGGTGAGAATTTCTCAACAACAATTTCGACTAATTGCACCATGGTTGCTATTGTAGCAATGAACATAATAAACGATAAGAAGCTTAAATCATATTCAGCAAATTCTGGTCCCAACCATGTCAATGCTCCTGGTTGTAAAATATATTGATCCAATAACCAGTTTAAAGGGACAGTAATTGCAAGTACAAAAATTACTGCGGCACCCAATCCCACAGCTGTACTTACTTTCTTTGAAACCGCAAGGTAAGAACACATTCCAAGGAATGTAGCAAATACCATGTTGTCTATAAATATTGACTTAAAAAATAATTCTACGTGTTCCATATTATATTTTTTGAGATCCTAATTATTGTTTAGGATGATACTCCTTTTAATCTTCTATTAATGCTTTGTTTCTAGTTCTCTGTACCCAAATTATAATTCCAACTACGATTAAGGCCATAGGTGATAATAACATAAAACCGTTATTCTCGTATCCGATACTGTATAATCCTGTTTTAGCAATTGGATCTCCTAGTACAGGAATGCCTAATAAAGTACCTGAACCTAGTAACTCTCTAAAGAATCCTACAATTATTAATATAACTCCATAGCCCAGTGCGTTGCCAATACCATCCAAAAACGAGCGCCATAAACCGTTACCCAATGCAAAGGCCTCAAAGCGTCCCATGATGATACAGTTTGTAATGATAAGACCTACAAAAACTGAAAGCTCTTTACTTAATTCATAAGCAAAGGCCTTTAATACTTGATCTACTATAATTACAAGTGCTGCAACGACCGTTAACTGCACAATAATTCTAATCTTGGACGGAATAATGTTTCGAATTGCAGAAATTACAACATTACCAACACCCATAACAAACAATACTGAAATAGCCATTACAATAGAGGCTTTTAATTGCGCCGTAATCGCTAGTGCAGAACAAATTCCAAGTACCTGAATAGTAATTGGGTTGTTATCCGCTAATGGATCTGTAATTAAAGCTGCGTCTTTTTTTGATAGTAAACCCATAATTAATTTAATGATTTAAAAAAAGGTACATACAATGCTAAATCTTTCTTAATCATAGCCGCAACACCATCTCCTGTGATAGTTGCACCTGCAATTGCATCAACCTCGTGATCTTTTTTATCGTTATTTGTCGGATCTGCATTACTCTTTGATACAGTAATACCCTTAAACTCACCATTTGACATCAAATGCTCACCAATAAAATCGTCCATAAAAAAACGTTCTTTAATATTGGCACCTAGTCCTGGTGTTTCAGCTTGATGGTCAAAATAAGCACCTTGTATCACCATATCCTCATCCATTGCCACATAAGCCCAAATGGCATCCCATAATCCTTTACCGCGTATAGGAGCTATGTAATAAGACTTACCTTCTTTTACTCCTACAAACAAAGGTAACTGTCTTTCACCTCCTTTTTTTGCTTTATCCTGTTCCTTTTTAACATCTATGAGGTAAGCATTTTCATCTTCCTTTATCTCATTTCCGTTGGTTATTACCAATTGTTGTTTGATGTACTGATTAAACAATTCAGGTGCCTTTTCAGTAGAAACAAAAGATGCACTATTTTCAGTGTTTTCATTCACTCCCATTGCATAGAGAATATTCTGTTGCTTCTCTAGCCTTTTGTTTTCAGTAATTCTTTCCTTTAAAGATGAGGCGGTAAATGCAAGCAATGCTCCAACCACTATTACCATTCCAATGGCAAATATTACTGTATATATATTTGACTCTGTCTTATTACTCATAACTAGGCTACTTTAGCTTTTAGACGTTTCATTCTTCGTTTAACATTTCCTTGAACTACATAGTGATCAATAGTTGGTGCAAATACATTCATTAATAAAATTGCAAGGAAAACACCTTCTGGGTAAGCTGGATTGAATACACGAATCATAATTGAAATAAATCCAATTAAGAAACCATATATCCATTTCCCTTTGTTTGTTTGTGAAGCCGTTACTGGATCCGTAGCCATGTAAACAGCACCAAATAGAATACTACCTATAATTAGATGTTGCCAGAAAGGAACACTCATTAATCCATAAAATTTACTCGTCTCACTAATCCAACCTGCATCTACAACACCGTTGAATATAAGTCCCATTACTAAGGCACCAATTACAGTACTAAGTATTATCCTCCAACTTCCTATTTTGGTGAAGATTAAGAAAAGTCCGCCAATAATAATAAGAAACTTTGATGTCTCACCAACCGAACCAGGTATTAATCCCCAAAACATATCCCAATAATCTATACCAGCTAAAGTGTTATTTTGTGCATAAGCTCCTAAAAGTGTCTCTCCAGAAATCGCATCGGGCGTACCTGCTCTCTCAACAGCACCATGAACCCAAACCTTATCGCCAGACATCCATGTTGGATATGCGAAGAATAAAAATGCTCTTATGGTCAAAGCAGGATTCAAAATATTCATTCCTGTACCACCAAATACCTCTTTACCGATTACAACACCAAAAATAACCGCAACAGCAAGCATCCATAATGGAATATCGATTGGTACAATCAATGGTACTAACATTCCAGTTACAAGATAACCCTCTTCTACTTCATGTCCCTTAATTATGGCAAATAAGAACTCGACACCTAAACCAACACCATAAGAAACAATTACTAATGGTAACACTTTTATTATACCAATAACCAAATTATCCCAAGTCCAGAAGGAAGCACCTAAAAATCCTTTCGCAGATTCTATATCGCCCAGTGCCAAATAATGTTGGTAACCTGCATTAAACATACCAAAGATTAAACAAGGAACGAGTGCTATAATAACCGTATTCATTGTACGTTTTAAATCATCTGCCGCCTTTACATGCGTACCTCCATGAGTAGTTTCATTTGGCATGTACAAAAAGGTAAAAAGTGCATTAAATGCCGGTATCCACTTTTTATCCTTATTTTTTACTTTAAAATTGTGTAAATTTTGTTTTAAACCCATTATCCTATCTCTTTTAGCATTAAGTCTAATCCTTCTCTTATTATTTTTTGATGTGGCTGTTTTGAAACACAAATGAATTCTGTCAGCGCAAAATCTTCAGGGGCAACCTCATACATTCCTAAAGCCTCCATTTCATCTAGATCCTTGTACATACAAGCTTTTAATATTTGCATCGGGTAGATATCCAATGGAAATACTTCCTCGTAATTACCCGTCACCACAAAAGCACGATGTTCACCATTCGTGTTTGTATTTAAATCGTACTTCTTCTTAGGGTTTAACCATGAAAATGTAAAAGCTCTAGAAGTTGAAATCTTGTCGAAAACAGGTTTATTCCATCCAAAAAATTCATAATCGTCACCTTCTGGAATAACAGTGATTACGTTATTGTAATAATCTAAATGCCCATCTGGAGCAACTTGCTTACCAGTAAGTACATTACCTGATATGATACGGTCATTACCATCCTTTTCTACACCGTTGTCATAAATCATGGTAGCAACTTCAGCTCCAATTTTTGTCTTAAAATATCTGGGTTTCTTTACTGAAGAACCTGCAAATGCAATTATACGTTCCGCATTAAACTTACCGGTTAACAATAACTCTCCGATGATTACAAGGTCTTGAGCATTGACTGTCCAAACCACCTCTCCTTTGTTAACAGGATCTATCTTATTTATTAAGGTACCGACATTCCCTGAAGGATGTGGCCCTGAAACCTTATGAATTTTAATATTATCTAAACCTGAAAAAGGGGAATTACCATTTTGACCAACCGAAATATGAAGATCTCCTTCAGTTAATTTAGCCAATGCATTTACAGCTGTCTGTAATTCTTTTTCCTTACCCTGCAAAGTGTAGTCTAAATCTGCTGCGAGAGGCGCACTAGCATAACCTGATATAAATATGGCTTTTGGGGAGTTCTCAGGATTTGCTATTATGTCATACGGTCGCTGTTTAATAAAAGGCCAACAACCCGAAGCCAAAAGATGTTCTTTAACCTTTTCTCCACTAGCAGATGCATCAAACGTACCATGATCTAAAAAATCTTGTTCCTTATCAGCTGTAATTTTAATAGCATCAATCCGTCTTCTTGGTCCACGTTGTATTTCTGTAACCTCACCAGAAACTGGGGAAACAAATTTCATATCTTCATAATCCTTATTATAAAATAGCGTTTCGCCTGCTTTAACACGCGTTCCTTCTTTTGCTACAAGTTTTGGGATTATACTGTGGAAATCTTCAGGCCTAACAGAGTAAAAGTTGCTTCTTATCGCATTTTCAGTGGTTTTTTCGGCTTCACCTACTAACTTTATGTCTAAACCTTTCTTAATTCTGATGTCTTTTGACATATGTATTAACGATTAGTTATCTAAAAATCGGGGCAAATTTACGAATTAATGATTAAAAATATTTCATTATAAAACATCTTTTTTATTTATAGTGATTATAAATAAACTTAATATCGCATAGGCACAGAATTTGATTATCTTTAAGCGTTTAATTGATTTTCACATGAACAAGAAGACAATTTATCTTCTATTATTAATAATTATTCCAATAAGCGCACTAGGTCAGGCTGTAGAAGTTAGCCCACCTGATTTTATAAAAACCATAAAATTTAAAAGCAATACGACTCAAGGACAATTGCCTATTTTAAAATTAGGAGAACCATTAGTACTTGAATTTGACGCATTAAATGCTAATGAAGAAGATTTCTATTACGTTATTGAGCACTTTAACTACGATTGGACACCTTCCGTATTAGCCAAAGCAGAATATCTTCGTGGTTTGGATAATCAAAGAATCCTGGAGTACTACAATTCATTCAACACCTATCAAGTTTATTCGCATTACAAATTACAAATACCTAATATTCAAACACGTGCAATTTTAAAGACGGGTAATTATATGATTTCAATTTACGATGATTATGACGAGCTAATGTTTAGTCGCAAATTTATGGTTTATGAAGATCTAGTTAATGTGGGTGTCAACATTAAACGTTCTCGAGACGTTAAATTTGTTGCTGAAAAGCAATCTGTAGATATGGTAATTGCGACAAACAGTTTCAATTTTAATAACCCGTTGGAAACTATTAATACAGTAATTATACAAAATAATAATCTGAATACTTCAATTTCGGGATTACGGCCACAATATACACTTGGTAACCAGCTTATTTATAGATATGTTGAAGAATCAGCATTTTGGGGTGGCAATGAATACCTGTTTTTTGAAAACAAAGACGTTAGAGCGGCAAATGTGGGAGTGCAGTTTATAGATTTAAAGGATATTTACCACAGTTACTTGTTTACTAACATTCCAAGATGGGATAGGCCATATACGTACAATCCTGATATCAATGGTAATTTTCAAATAACGGCCATTGACAGAACTGACCTCGACGTGGAAGCCGATTATACTATGGTACATTTTTCTTTGCTTCACGAAGAATTAAAAGATAAAAATATCCACATATATGGAAATTTTAATGCTTTTGCTATTGAACCCATTACACAACTGTTCTATAATACTGAAAATGGTAAATATGAGGGTATGATTAGGCTCAAACAAGGGTTCTATAACTATAAATTTGTTGCCATAGATAAGTATACGGGAACTTTAGATGAGGGATTTATAAGTGGAAATTTTTGGCAAACTGAAAATAATTACAAGGTACTGGTCTATTATAGGGATTTGGGTGCGCGTTACGATAGGTTAATTGGATATGGAGAGGCAAATTCAGTAGACATTTCTAATTAAAACGAATTGCGAAATGTATCTTTTTTGGATGTAAGATGAAGCGTTTTTCAAAAAAACTGTTAAATATAACGCCCTCTTTACCTAATTTAAGGGTAATCAATGAAAAAATATCTTATTTTAGCCTTTATTATTCTTCCAATTAATGGTACAGCAAGTTACAAGTGGCATAAAAATTTCAGTCGAAACTAATTTCGAAGGCACATTTTATAAAAATTATAAAGTGCACTTTGCATTTGGCTACAAAGTTACCATAGAGAATCAGAGTAAAGATTCTGTTCAATTAAACTCTAGACATTGGAAAATTCTTGATGCCCTTAACAATGTAGAAATTATTGAAGGCGAAGGTGTTATTGGCAAAAAACCCGTGTTAAAACCTGGCGAATCACATACCTATAATTCCGGCTGTCTTTTAACATCACCTTTTGGAGCAATGCAAGGTCATTATAATATGGTCAATTTGACAAAAGCGAGTAAGTTTAAAGTCTACATACCTTCCTTTAAATTGAGCGCACCGTTCGCCTTGAATTAAAAAGCATAGTTTTTTAGATAGTGAAACTTATATAGATTGTCATCTTGCTCTATATGAAAGAACTTGCAATTGGAATAATGTACAAATTGATAGTGGGAATTTATATCAAAAGCTAGTTGATCAACTTCATAGACTCCATCACAATCTATATTTCCATAAGGTGAAATCCTCCTGAAACGATAATGATTTTCAATTTTTAAATCATAAATCTCAAACCACGCTCCAGCTGCGATACCGCCTAACCATTGGGCATGATGAGCTTTATTTTGATTATGCTGAGGAAGCATTGTACCAACCAAACTTGGTTTATAACCTTTCAAAGTATCGAGAAACAAGCGTTTATTTTCCTTACTAATGGAAGATTCAAAATTTTTAAAATTGCCCTCAGAATCTAGCAAATAAATCTTGCTTTCTGCAGCAGCAATAACCACATTCCCAATTGTACTAGGCGTAAACCATTTAGATCTTATAAGTCTGTTTTTTATTTTTAAACTATTTACTGATGCAATTAGAGTATCCGTAACGAAACGGGCACAATTGCAACCGTCTTTTACAAATGCCGCATATCTAATTAGTTCTTTTTGTTGCATCATTTTTATATGCTCACGAGCGCGATCATAATCTACAGCGTTACAAACGGATGCATAAAGATGTCCGTCTCCATGCGTAAGTTTTGGATTTGTAGCTAAGAACTTTAGAATTGCTTCAAGGTTAACAATCTTGTTATTTTCTAATTGAGCTTTTAAAGGAAAGTCTAGCTCAAAGTCGGTTTGTTTACCACGAACTCTTCCGTTTGGTTCGGAGGTAATATATCTTCCAAAATCATGATATTCTAATATACCTGTGTATTTATTAACTAAAACAAGAGCTGCATGCCCTGCTCTAACATGATTTCTATTACCAATAAAAGTGAATCTCAAAAATTTTGAATACCATTCATCAGCATGTGATACAATGGTTTCTGGATAGGCTAAGGTTAGAATTATGGCATTGTTTTTTGACATGATTCAAATTAAGTTAAAAAGCTAAGAATCTACAAAATTTATATTTCATCATTACGATTTCTATAAAGTTTCTAACCCTAAATCCTGATAGAAATATTGTACCTTTGCACTTTCAAAATTCTAATCATTCTAAAATCATAAAAATCATGGCAAAAGGTTTCTTTAATGTTCCTATAGCAGTTAACGAACCCGTTAAGTCTTATGCTCCTGGAACACCTGAGCGCGAAGCTGTTTTAAAAACATACAAACGCATGTTTAACAGTAAGGTTGAAGTTCCGTTATATATAAACGGTAAAGACGTAAAAACAGGGAATACCAGGACCATGTCTCCTCCGCACGATCACAAGCATATTGTTGGCGAGTATCATCTTGCAGCACAAAATCATGTGGAAGATGCCATTGCTACAGCTTTAGAAGCACGAAAGACTTGGTCGCAATTGCCTTGGGAACAGAGAGCTGGTATATTCTTGAAGGCCGCAGAACTTATTGCTGGACCCTACAGAGCAAAAATCAATGCTGCAACAATGATTGCACAATCCAAAACAATTCACCAGGCAGAAATTGATTCTGCTTGTGAATTAATAGATTTCTTAAGGTTTAATGTTCAGTTTATGACTGATATTTATATGGAACAACCTGAGAGTACGAGTGATGCTTGGAATAGAGTTGAATATAGACCATTAGAAGGGTTCACTTACGCCGTTACACCGTTTAACTTCACGGCAATTGCCGGGAATTTGCCAGCTTGTATGGCACTAATGGGTAACGTTGTTGTTTGGAAACCAAGCGATAGCCAAATCTATTCGGCAAAAGTAATCATGGATGTATTCAAAGAAGCAGGCGTGCCAGATGGTGTAATAAATGTTGTATTTGGAGACCCTGTTATGATTACAAACACAGTTTTATCTAGTCCTGATTTCTCAGGACTGCATTTCACAGGCTCTACTTTTATTTTTAAGGAACTCTGGAAACAAATTGGCGAAAATATTCATAGTTACAAAACTTATCCTCGAATAGTTGGTGAAACCGGTGGTAAAGACTTTATTATTGCACATAAATCTGCAAACTCTAAACAAGTAGCAACTGCTATTTCCAGAGGTGCATTTGAATTTCAAGGACAAAAATGTAGCGCCGCTTCTAGAGCATACATACCAAAGAGCCTATGGAGTGATGTAAAAAACTTTTTGCTTGAAGACATTAATTCATTCAAAATGGGCTCACCTGAAGACATGAGTAATTTTATCACAGCCGTTATACATGAGGGCTCGTTTGATAAATTAGCAAAATATATTGACCAAGCAAAAGCAGATTCTGACGCAGAAATAATTGCAGGTGGTGGGTACGATAAATCTAAGGGCTATTTTATTGAGCCTACTGTTATTGTTACTACAAATCCAAAATATACAACAATGTGTACAGAATTGTTTGGTCCGGTAATTACGATATACGTTTACGAGGATAGTGATTATTCTGACACCTTGAAATTAGTGGACGAAACAAGCGAGTATGCGTTGACCGGAGCAGTACTAGCGAAGGAACGCTATGCTATTGACGAAGCCACGAAAGCTCTTCAAAATTCTGCAGGTAATTTTTATATTAACGATAAACCTACTGGAGCAGTTGTGGGTCAGCAACCATTTGGTGGTGCGAGAGCGTCCGGGACAAATGACAAAGCTGGTAGTGCTCAAAATTTGCTTCGATGGGTTTCACCAAGATTAATTAAGGAAACCTTTGTTACACCAACAGATTACAGGTATCCATTTTTAGGAGAATAAAAATTATTCAACAAAGAAAAAATCCTTAGAAAAACCCTAAGGATTTTTTTTATGGCTTATACTTTAGAGGCAAATAAATTACCTTTTTAGTTTCAAAAAAGGATTCTTCAAAGTAATCAGAGAGCAAATACGCTTTAACGGCTTTAAAGTCTTTAAGCTCTTTACTTAAATCGCCACCTTTTAGATATAGTATGCCGTTCTTTAACGTATTTCGTTGTTTTTTAGCTATTTTTCCTCGCACCCATTTATTAAATTCTGGCATGGCTGTAACAGCTCTACTCACTATGAAATCAAACTTCTCATCAATCGCCTCAACCCTGCTATGAGTAGTCTTTACATTTTTTAACCCAATGGTTGCGCTAATAGCATTAATCACCTTTAGTTTTTTATTAATGCTATCTACAAGATGAAAACTACAATTTGGGTATAAAATTGCCAGAGGTACTCCGGGAAATCCACCACCTGTACCGACATCTAGTATAGAAGTACCATCTTTAAACTGTATTACTTTAGCAATTCCCAATGAATGCAACACATGTTTTAAATAAAGTTCATCTATATCCTTTCTGGAAATTACATTTATCTTAGAATTCCAATCTCTGTATAGTCCTTCCAGTGCCTCAAACTGTTTAATTTGTTCTTCCGTTAATTGAGGGAAATATTTAAGTATTAATTCCACTTTATTTACTTTTTGCTAAAAATACAGTATTTTGCTTAGGTTAAAATTAACGTTTTAAGGCAGTGAATCGAGTTATTAATTAATTATCTTTGGCCCTTTACAATGTAGAAGAGCCCTCTGCGTTATAATAAAAATAGAAGATTTTATGGCACAACAGACTCTATCTTTTTCTAGAACAGATTCAGCAAAATTCTTTAGAACCCTAAACAAACGCGTCAATAATTATTTTAAAGAAAATAATATAAAGCGAACAGGAAATTGGCAACTTTGGGTGAAAACCATAGTAATGTTTGCAATTTTCCTAACGCCTTATTTTTTACTCTTAACATTGGATATTCCAACTTGGGCACAGCTTCTGCTCACTGTAGTAATGGGTATAGGTATGGCAGGTGTAGGTATGAATGTTATGCATGACGGTAATCATGGCTCATTTTCTAATAAAGAATGGATTAATCGATTAATGGGAAGTAGTATTTACATCCTTGCTGGTAACGTGTACAATTGGAAGGTACAACATAATGTGTTGCACCACACTTATACAAACATCCACGGTCATGATGAAGATTTGGAAGCCGGTCGGATATTGCGCTTTTCAAAGCATACCAAATGGAGAAAGCATCATAAATTTCAGCACTATTATTCTATCTTTTTATATGGTTTACTGACAATTAATTGGGCCATAACCACTGATTTTCAACAAATGTACCGTTACATGAAGCGAAAATTGTCTTATGGAAAATTTCCAAATCCAGTGGCCAATTGGAGTAAGCTAGTTGTTTCGAAACTAATTTATATAAGTATGTGGATAGTTATTCCAATAGCGGTTACTGATTTAGCTTGGTATGAAGTTTTAGTAGGCTTCCTTATAATGCATTACGTAGCAGGACTTATTTTAAGTGTGGTATTTCAATTAGCTCATGTAATGGATGAAGCTGAGATGCCACTTCCAGAAAAAGATGGTACAATGAAAAACACATGGGCCATTCACCAGTTAAAAACAACCGTAAATTTTGGTGCCAAGAATTGGTTAATTAATTGGTATACTGGTGGATTAAATCATCAGGTAGAACATCATATCTTTCCGCATATAAGCCATATTCACTACGGTAAAATTGCCAAAATAGTAAAGGATACTGCAAAAGAATTTAATTTACCCTACAAAGAATATAAAACTACAAGAAAAGCAATCGCAGCACATTTCAAGTTCTTAAAGGAAATGGGTATGCAACCTGCAATGCAAGCATAATTCTATTACAACACTAACATGAACCAACTTTCGGATAGAATTAATAATCTATCGACATCAGCAACCCTTGCAATGGCTGCAAAGGCACGAGAACTAAGAGCAGAGGGAAAAGATATAATTGGACTGAGTTTGGGCGAGCCTGATTTTAATACACCTGATTTTATTAAAGAAGCAGCGATTGAAGCTATAAACCAGAATTATAATAGTTATACTCCTGTTGATGGATATGTTGAATTAAAGGATGCTATTATTACAAAATTTAAACGGGATAACAATTTAGTTTACAACCATAAGCAAATTGTCGTTTCTACAGGAGCTAAGCAATCTTTATCAAATGTTGCGGCAGTATTACTTAATGAAGGGGATGAAGTGATCTTACCATGCCCATATTGGGTGAGCTATTCTGATATAGTAAAGCTTAACGGAGGTGTTCCAGTGGAAGTCAACACTTCTATTGAAAATGATTTTAAAATGACGGCCCAACAACTTGAAAATGCCATAACACCCAAAACTAAAATGTTATGGTATAGCTCACCTTGCAACCCTAGTGGTTCGGTATACAGTAAAGAAGAATTGAGGTCTCTCGCTGATGTTTTACAAAGGCATCCGAACGTATTTGTGGTTTCCGATGAAATATATGAGCACATTAATTTTAAAGGCGAACACTTTAGTATGGCAAGTTTTGAAGATATGTATGATAGGACAATAACCGTCAATGGCGTATCAAAGGCTTTTGCCATGACTGGTTGGAGAATTGGCTATATTGGTGCACCAGAATGGATTGCAAGAGCTTGCAATAAAATGCAGGGCCAAGTTACTAGCGGTGCCAATTGTATTGCACAACGTGCTGTAATAACAGCATTAAATGCCGATCCATCTAGAATTTCTTATATGGTGGACAAGTTTAAAGAAAGACGCAAGTTAATTTTGGGTTTGCTTCATGAAATTGATGGTTTTAAAACCAACGAACCAGAAGGTGCGTTTTACGTATTTCCGGATATTTCCTCTTATTTTGGAAAGACAATTAGAGGGAAAAAAATAAATAATGCTACTGATATGTCTATGTATCTACTACAAGAAGCACTAGTAGCTACTGTTACAGGAGAGGCATTTGGTAGTCCCAATTGCATTAGAATTTCTTATGCTGCTTCAGAAGAAAACATTAAAGAAGCAATTAAACGTATAAAAAAAGCGTTAAGCTAGTATATAGTTTCATCAATCGCCTTTTTAAATGAGGAAAGCCATAACATTAAATTATGTCATGGCTTTTTTTATGTGTTATTAAGTTTTAAAATATAGCTATGAGTACTAAGGCAAATACTGAAATCTTCAATATTACCTCTGCATGATTTACCACATTAAACTGTGATGCTCTTAGTCGTTGCCTGATTCCAAAAATTGATTTTGAGTTTGATTTTCTAAAGTTGTTTTTAACTAAAGATTTGTAGTTAGAATTAAGTATGCCATGAGTTGTAAAATGAGGCACCTCAATGGGCTCTGGAACACTTTCTAATTCTTTATGTAATACTAATTCCATGATTTATTTTTTAATTGGTTACATAGATATGACGGATAAACTAAAAAAATGTTACATCCAGTATCTCAACTATAGCCTAGCTTAGAGACATAAACATCGAAAACATCAGTAAAAATATAGTCTAGAAAAAAATCAAGTATTTTAAAAAATGTTTGGATTTCTATCGGTTTCTCCAGAAAAATGGTGTCAATAAAATTAGAATTGTGAAGAGTTCTAAACGGCCCAAAAGCATTAAAAATGATGCCCACCATTTTCCTAAAGGAGGTAATCCTGAGTAATTATTTACTGGTCCAAAATCACCAAGTGCAGGTCCAACATTTCCTAAACTTGAAGCAGAAAGACCAATAGCAGACTCAAAATCTAGTTGGAACATTGAGAATATTCCTGCGCCAATAATAAATGAGAGCATATACAAAATGAAAAAACCAAGTATATTAAATACAATATCACCTGAAATTGATTTCTTATTATAACGAACAGGCAAAATAGCATTGGGATGTAAAGCACGTCTAAATTCAAGGAACCCATTTTTTATAAGAATTAAATGTCTCACTACTTTTACACCTCCAGCAGTACTACCTGCTGAACCACCGAGAAACATTAATCCAAAGAAAAATACAGTCAGAAATGGTGTCCACATTGTATAATCGGCCGTTACAAATCCTGTCGTTGTCACAACAGCCAATACTTGAAAAAGGGCATGTCGTATTGCGCTTTCTTCTTCTCCCAAAACCATTGGGTGCATTACTGAAGATTGGGAGACATCTGCTCTAAAATAAATTAACAATGCCGCCACAAGGGTAAAGACTAAAACAAATCTAAAGTAAAGTTTAAATTCATCGTCCTTTGCAATTTTAGAAACTTTACCTTTAAACAAATAATAGCTAAGGACAAAATTCGTTCCTGCTAAAAACATAAAGAACATAATGATATACTGTATGGCAGGATTATCATTCCAATGTGCAATGCTTTCGTTCTTTGTAGAAAATCCTCCAGTTGAAAGTGTACTTAATGCATGATTTATCGCATCAAAGAAAGACATACCTGCTATTTGAAGTAAAATAGTTTCAGCAGCAGTGTATCCTACATAAATTAGCCATAAGCGTTTAGCTGTATCTGTTATTCTGGGATGTAATTTATCACCACCTGGACCAGGCGCTTCTGCTGCAAAGAGCTGCATACCTCCAACACCAAGTAAAGGTAAGATGGCTATAGCCAATACTATTATACCCATACCGCCAATCCAGTGTGTTGTGCTTCGCCAAAACAAAACCCCTTCTGGTAAAATTTCTATATCATTTAATATACTCGCTCCTGTAGTAGTATAACCGGACATGGTTTCGAAAAAAGCATCGGTAAATGTTGGTATAGCTTCTGTTACTAAATACGGTAAAGTTCCTGTTAGCGACATAACAATCCAACCAAAGGCAACCACAATGTAACCTTCTCGTTTATTCATTTCCTTACGGTGATTTCTAGTACCAACCATTGCAAATGAACCAATAAGTAAAGTAACTAGTCCTGCTAACAATAGCTGAAAGGTCACACCGTCTTGATAAATAAGGCTTATCAATGTGGCAATCATCATGAAACCACCATTAAAAAGCAACAATAGCCCCAAAAAGTGAAAAATGATTTTATAATTTAAATGCAGTCGCGACATAATTAAGAGAAAAACGCTTCGACCTCAGAAATTGAGCGTGGCAAACAACAAACAACTACCCTGTCTCCGGCTTCAATAGTAAAGCTTCCAAGTGGAATTAATCCTTCTTCATTTCGTATTATGCCACCAAATATAGCTGATCTTGGAAAATCTAGATCTTTAATCTTCTTGTTGGTTATTTTAGATTCTGGTTTAACAACAAATTCGAGGAGCTCGGCGTTCATATTAGTCAACTTAGTCATTGCCACTACCTCTCCTTTTCTGATAAATCTAAAAATATTATTTGCCGCAAGTAGCTTTTTGTTTATTAAGGTATCTATCCCTATAGATTGCGATAATTGGTAATAATCCATGTTCTCTACAAGAGCGATTGTTTTTTTAACACCTTTGGATTTTGCAAGCAAACATGACATAATATTTGTTTCGGAATTTCCGGTAACAGCTATAAATGCATCCATCTCAGAAATACTTTCTTCTTGTAAAATTTCAACATTTCTACCATCGCCATAAATTACCAGTGCATTTGGCAAAAGGTCTGCTAAATCTTCTGCCACAGTTTTTTTATTTTCTATTAGTTTAACATTGAATTTACTTGCACAAAGATCTCTCGCTGTTTTAAAACCAATTTTACTCCCGCCGAGAATCATCACATTTTTAATACCAACCTTTACTTTTCCCGATAATTGAAATAATTCATCATCACCCCCTTTTGAAGTCATAAATACAACATTATCGCCTTCTTTAAATTGGGTATCGCCTCTAGGAATAATGGTGTATTGGGTACCAAAACGTTGAATGGCAATAGGTATAAAATGAAGTTCCGAGTAAAACTCTGCCGCTTCTTTTACGGTTTTACCAACAAAATTTGCAGTTCTTGACAACCTTAAACTAAGCATGGTTAGTGCACCACCTTCAAATTCATAAGAATCATTAAACCCATATTGATCTAACAGCAATTGAATCTCAGCAGCGGCTAAAGACTCTGGTGAGATAAGTTCGTCAATACCAAATTTTGAAAATCCAATTGTATCCTTATCATCAATAAATTCTGTATTAGATATCCTTGCAATTGTACGTTGCGCACCAAGTTGTTTAGCTAAAACACTCGCTGTAATATTAGTGGTTTCTGAAGAAGTAACTGCAATAAATAGAGCCGTATTTTCAATACGTGCCTCCCTTAATATTGAAATAGAAGTCGCATCACCTTTAATAGTTCTTATATCTAAATGCTCCCCCGCATAAGCCAGGCAATCTTTTCTCGTATCAATTAATGTTATCTCTTGCGACTCGTAGGACAATAATTTTGCTAAATGAAATCCTACCTCTCCAGCACCTGCGATAATTATTTTCATCTAATTTGTTTCAAATAGGCGTACAAATATACATATTATTTAACGCGAGTATCGCTTTTGGAAAATGAGATAATAACAATTTCAAATTATTGATAACCCCATTATTAACGTATATTTGCAAAAAATTTTGCATGGCCAAAAAAGTTAAACCATATAAAGATAGTGAGGCTTCAAAGAAAGCGCAAGTAACACAAATGTTTGACACCATTTCTAAGGAATATGATGGTCTCAATCGTATAATATCTTTTGGCATTGATGTAAAGTGGCGCGACAAGGTCGTTAATCTGGTTGCTGAAACCAATCCCGATAATATTCTTGACATTGCAACTGGTACTGGTGATTTAGCCATTAGCTTAACCAGGACTAGTGCTAAAGAAATTATTGGCCTAGATATTAGCGATGGTATGTTAGAAGTTGGTAGAAAAAAAATTGCAACTAAAAAACTGGATAGCACCATATCAATGGTTATTGGAGATTCTGAGGATTTGCCATTTGACGACAATACCTTTGATGCCGTTACCGTGGCCTTTGGAATAAGAAATTTCGAAAATTTGGAAAAAGGTCTTTCCGAAATCTTGAGAGTGTTAAAACCAAATGGCGTATTTGTAATATTAGAAACATCTGTACCAACAAATCCTGTTTATAAATTTGGCTACAATACTTATTCGAGATATATTTTGCCTACCATAGGAAAATTGTTTTCTAAGGACAGAGTGGCATATAGATATTTAAGTGAATCTGCATCCGTTTTCCCATATGGTGAGAAATTAAACAATATTTTGAGGAAAATTGGGTTTATTAATGTCATGGATAGACCACAAACTATGGGTGTGGCAACAATTTACACTTCATCCAAAGCATAGTATGAAGCGATTTTTTTTCATTTTAGGATTAATAATTATTAGCCAAAACGTTAATGCACAACTTTTTACAAAGGAAAAAGTAGCAAATAACATCAATAACATTGACCAAAAGTTACTTACTTGGGGATATTTTCTAGGCTTTAATCAATATGACTTTAAGTTTGAGTACAATCAAGACCTTGAAGATATTTTGGTTGATAAATCTTTTGGTTTTCATCTTGGTCTAATCGGTGATTTGAGAATAAATGACTATATGAACCTAAGATTGGAGCCAGGTGTTTTTTTTACAACCAGAAACTTACAATATGACGAAAGTTATTTTGATGGCCAAACGTTCTCTGATGCCGATTTATTAAGAGAGGTAAAATCTACATACGTGCATTTACCATTATTGCTTAAAATTTCTACCAAGCGCATAAATAATTTTAAACCATTTATAATAGGTGGTTTCTCAACGGCATTAAACCTTTCTAGCAATCAGGATAATCCAGACGACAATAGTGCTGGGCAATTTAGAATGAAAAAGGGAACTTACTTTTATGAAATTGGTTTTGGTATAGACTTATATCTTCTATATTTTAAATTTACCCCTTCAATTCGAGGTATATTTTCTTTTAACGATGAAATTGTTAGGGATTCAGATCCCAATAGTCCTTGGACCGGAAATGTAGCTTCGATGCAGACCAGAGGAATTTTTATCAATTTTACATTTCAATAGAGCGACGTTTGAGTTCGCTCAAAATAATTGCCGCAGCATTGGCAACATTTAAACTTTCTGTTGCCTTCAGTTTTCCAAACTTAGGAATTCCAATCTTTGCGTCAACAATAGCTTCAACCTCTGGCGATATACCGTTGGCCTCATTACCAAGAACTATCAAGACATTATTTGAAATGTTTGATGTGTAAACATTATTACCTTCCATGAATGTTCCTATAACTTGAAGATTTGATTTTTTAATAAATTCTAACAAATCATGGTAATATATTTTAACGCGAGCTAAAGAACCCATTGAAGCCTGAACAACCTTAGGATTAAAACAATCTACTGTATTGGTACTACAAATTAGCTGTTCTATACCAAACCAATCACAAAGTCTAATTATAGTTCCAAGATTTCCAGGATCTCTAATATCGTCAAGTAAGATAGACGTAGTATTAAAATTCGGGTTGGTATTAATTGGAATTTTGAATAAAGCTAATACGGTATTCGGATTTTTTAAAGAAGATATACGTTTTAGTTCGTTGAATGATATAATTGTCATTTCATCTTCTAGGACCTCAAAATTAGATTGTGTAGAATACAATTGTACGAGTTCGAAATCTGAAGTTAAAAATTCTTTGACTCCTTTAATACCTTCAACTATAAATAGTCCTTCTTGATTTCTGTATTTTTTTTGGCTTAAACTTTTAATTAACTTTATTTGATGCTTTGTAACCATTAAAATGTCTTTACATTTGTTAGGAAAAGTACAAAGTAAACCTTTTTTGGACTAATTTTTGAACAACAAAACTCATATCTAAATTAACGTAGAGAACTATTGAGACGAGCAAATAACCTTGCTTACCAGAAAATTAAAATTGAAGCTATATTTAAAACTATAGTCTTATTTTTTGTTTTGTTAGTTTTTAGTTCGTGTAGCATAGTTAAACGTGTAAAGGCGGGTGAACATCTCATTACCGAAAACACAATTCTTGAAGACGGAAAGAAAAATAAAAAAGAACGTGTTAACAATATAGTAATTCAAAAGGTTAACTCTGGTATGGACGGAATAATAACATTTCCGTTTAAAGTAAGGGCACCGTTAAAACTTCAAATTTATAATCTTGCTAGACCCAACATTGATTCTATAATTGATGCAAAAATTCTAAGCAAGCCTAAAAAAGTTAAAAGAAAAACCAATCTGTTATCAAAGAAACAATTCGATAGATACATACAATCAAAACGGGATTTTAATAGCTGGCTTAAACGCACAGGTGAGGCTCCTGTAATTTTTGACGAAGCTAAAACTGAAAAAACGGCAAGTAACTTGAATAAATATTTTGCCAAGCGAGGGTGGTTTAATAATACCGTTGACTATGAAGTAGACAAAGACAGCAATAAGACTGCTAAAGTTACATACAAAGTAGTTAAGAACAGACCATACCTAATAGACTCCATAAAACCTTTAATTAGCACCCCTGCAATTGATGCTCTATACAGTAATCTTAGCAAGGATTCTTTTTTGAAAAAAGGTGAACAATTTGATGAAGACAATTATGAACGCGAACGCGAACGGATCACAACCTATATAAGAAACTCTGGCTTCTTTTATTTTGGACAAGATTATGTCAGAATGGTAATAGACACCATTGGAACAAACCACAAAGTCAACACTGAATTAATTATAACAGACCGAACAATCCGAGGAGGTGATTCCACAATTATTAGGCCATTTAAAAAATATACCATTAAGGAAATAAACATATTCACAGATGAAAATTTTGACAACCGATTTATGGCTATTTCTGATACTACAAAATATAAAGATTATACACTATACAGTAAGAACAAATTAAAATTTAGACCTAAGGCATTAACCGATGCTGTATTTATTCAGAAGGGCGATACATATAGTGATTTGGCAAGAAGCAGAACCTCTAGATATTTAAACGATCTTCAAATGTTTAGGTATCCCAGTATTGATTATGTCGAAAATGAAGAAGACACAACATTAACTGCAAATATCTATTTAGAACCTCGAAAAAAATATTCATTAAGTTTTGATCCTGAGATCAATCAAAGTAATATTCAAACAATAGGATTTTCCTTCAGTACAGGATTAAAAATTAGAAATATATTTAGAGGAGCAGAAACATTGGAAGTTACAGGAATAGCTGCTATTGGTGCTTCAAAGGACAGATCTGACGATACTTCAGCATTTTTTGATATTAATGAGTTTGGTGGAAATATACGTTTAACATTACCAAGATTATTTACACCATTCAATACAGATAAGATTATACCAAAGTACATGTCCCCAAACACAATAATAAACTTATCTGCTACGAGTCAACAAAATATTGGTTTAGATAAACAAACCCTTGCCGGAATTTTGGGATATAACTGGTCTCCAAAAAGTACGGTGACTAATACATTAGAATTATTTAATGTTCAGTTTGTAAAAAACCTTAATACCAGTAATTATTTTGGTGTGTATAGCAACTCTTTCAACAGACTTGATAATATAGCTAGAGATATTGATTATATAAATCAAAATGAGAGCTTAGAGAATCCTGCCAATAATTTTGATCCTGCCGATGTATTTATTAATGATGTGCTAGATGGTAATACGGTTTTAAATCAAAACGACGAGGATTTTATTATAGTAAACAACATAGACGAACGAAAACAACGTCTCACAGAGAACAACCTTATTTTTTCATCGAGTTTTGACTATAAAAAAGACAAACGTCAAAATATTTTTGATAATGATTTTTCAATTTTTAAATGGCGCATTGAGTTAGCAGGAAATTTGCTCTCCAATGTCTCAGAGCTAATTGGTGCTCCAAAAAATGATAATGGCAATTATGAGGTTTTTGGTGTTGCTTTTTCACAATATTTTAAAACCGAAATTGACTATATAAAATACATCGATTTTGGTCGCAATGCCACTTTCGCATTTAGGAGTTATGCCGGTATAGCAATACCATACGGTAATTCTAACAGTATACCATTTGCTGAAAGTTTCTTTGGAGGCGGGCCGAATGACAATAGGGCTTGGACTGCATATAATTTAGGACCTGGCAGCTCAAATACAACTAACGAGTTTAACGAAGCAAACTTCAAAATTCATTTAAGTGCAGAACAACGTTTCAGTCTGTTTGGTGATTTAAGAGGTGCAATATTTGTTGATATTGGGAATATTTGGAACGTGCTGGATAATGTAACAGATGAAGATGCCACTTTCACTGGATTTGATTCCTTAAGAGATATTGCCATAGGCTCTGGATTTGGTTTAAGATATGATTTTGACTTCTTTGTGCTGAGATTCGATGTTGGTTTTAAAACTTATGATCCTGCTCAAGAATTAGAAAATAGATGGTTTAGAAACTACAATTTTAAGAATGCAGTTTATAACATAGGTATAAATTACCCCTTCTGATTTAAGTTAAAACCTCCGACATCGTTTTCACGTTTTATTCCCTTATTATCAGCAAAATCTAATGTCATAATTTTCAAAATTGTGTATTTTTGATAACTATTAATTCAATCATAATAAAATGAGTCACAATATTAAACCTGGCGTTGCCACCGGAAGAGAAGTTCAGGAAATTTTCAAATTAGCAAAACAAAAAGGTTTCGCCCTACCAGCTGTAAATGTAATTGGTTCAAACTCCATAAACGGTGTTTTAGAAACTGCAAAGGTGCTTAATGCACCTGTTATTATTCAGTTTTCAAATGGAGGAGCACAATTTAATGCTGGAAAAGGTTTAGGGAACGACGGTCAAAAAAGTGCCATTGCTGGTGCCATTGCTGGTGCAAAACATGTTCACCATATGGCCGAAGCATATGGAGTGCCAGTAATTTTGCATACAGACCACTGTGCCAAAAAATTACTACCATGGATAGATGGATTGTTGGATGCTAGCGAACAGCATTATAAAGAAACAGGGAAACCATTGTATAGCTCACATATGATTGACTTGTCAGAGGAGCCTATTGAAGAAAACATAGAAATATGTAAGAAATACCTTGAACGTATGAGTAAAATGGGTATGACTTTAGAAATTGAGCTGGGTATTACAGGTGGTGAGGAAGATGGTGTTGATAACACAGACGTAGATGACTCAAAATTATACACTCAACCAGAAGAAGTAGCTTATGCCTATGAAGAATTGAGTAAAGTTAGTGACCAATTTACCGTTGCGGCTGCATTTGGAAATGTACACGGTGTCTACAAACCTGGAAACGTAAAACTCACTCCTAAAATCTTAAAAAATTCACAGGAATATATTACTAAAAAGTACGGTGTTGGCCATAATCATATAGATTTTGTTTTTCATGGTGGCTCTGGTTCTACAGTGGAAGAAATTAGAGAGGCAATTGGATACGGTGTCATAAAAATGAATATTGATACAGATATGCAATGGGCGTTTTTAAGTGGTGTAAGAGACTATATTGAAGAAAAAACTCATTATCTACAGACACAAATAGGCAATCCAGATGGTGATGATGTACCAAATAAAAAATACTACGATCCGCGTGTTTGGTTGCGTAAAGGAGAACAAGCTTTTGTAGAACGACTCAAGAAAGCATTTGAGGACCTCAATAATGTAAACACTTTATAATTTACATATCTGTTTTCAAAAACCCATTGTATTTTGTTTACTTAGATATACAATGGGTTTTTTGATTGACTTTTTTATGTTAACACACATTTTTTTGCCATTAACAATAATATGGTAATTTTGTATGTACGTTTTTTGTGAATATTACTAACTAACTAATATCTTAGATTAGTGATTTAAAATCACTGATTTCAACCTCAACGCATTAATATATGGCTTGGTTTAAAAGAAAAGACAAAGGAATACAAACCTCTACAGAACAAAAAAAAGATACTCCTAAAGGACTTTGGTACAAATCTCCAACAGGAAAAATTATAGATACTAAAGAACTAGAGCAAAATTTTTATGTAAGCCCAGAAGATGGCTACCATGTAAGAATTGGCAGCCAGGAATATTTTGAAATTCTTTTTGACGACAATAAATTCAAAGAATTAGATGCCAATTTAACATCGAAAGACCCACTGAAATTTGTGGATACAAAAAAATACCCTGAACGATTAAAAGCGGCGCAGGCCAAAACAAAACTTAAGGACGCTGTGAGAACTGCTGTCGGCAAATCTATGGGGCAGGATTTAGTCATTGCCTGCATGGACTTTGGCTTTATTGGAGGTTCAATGGGTAGCGTCGTGGGAGAAAAAATTGCAAGAGCAGCAGACTACGCACTTAAAAAGAAAATCCCATTTATGATTATCAGTAAATCTGGTGGTGCACGTATGATGGAAGCGGCCTATTCCCTAATGCAACTTGCAAAAACGTCTGCAAAATTAGCACAACTGGCGGAAGCTAAAATTCCGTATATCTCATTGTGTACTGACCCAACAACCGGTGGTACAACTGCTTCTTTTGCAATGTTAGGAGATATAAACATTGCAGAACCAGGAGCTCTAATAGGTTTTGCTGGACCACGTGTGGTAAGGGATACAACAGGTCAAGAATTGCCAGAAGGTTTTCAGACTTCTGAGTTTTTACTAGAGCATGGTTTCTTGGATTTTATTTCCCACAGAAAAGATTTAAAACGAAAAATAAACCTTTACATAGATTTAATAAAGAATCAACCCTTAAGAAATTAATTAGAAGACCTCATCTGAGGTCTTTTTTTTGTTGAATATTTTCCATTAACTTCGTAACTAGCAATTAATCAACCCAATAAACATGAAACAAAAACTACACTTTATTTTTTTTATTTCCCCTTTTTTAGTTTTTACGCAATCTCCTATTAATCAATTTGTAAATAACATTGAAACGGAATATGCAATTGTAAGTTCGTCAATTCCCTTAGACGAGAGCGCCACAGGCTCTGATTTAGTATGGAATTTCACGACACTTTCGCAAATAGGAACCAACACAGATACAAATGCTGCACCAACACCTGTTGAACTTAGTTTTTATCCTAACACAACTGAAGTATTAACTATTACTACAGATGGGATGCCTCCAATTGACAGTAAGATTTTTATAAGAAACAACTCTGGTGAAATATCATTAACTGGTGCAGAACAAGGTAGTGACTTGACATTGACATTTAGTAATAATGCAACATTAGGTACATTTCCTCTAAGTTTTAGTTTTTCGAATTCTGATGCAACAAGTGGCGAATTTACAGGAAACGCTAATGGAAGTAATGTTGCTGGAACATTCTCTGGGGTTTTTGATACGGATGTTGATGCCTTTGGAACTTTAAATCTAAATGATTTTGGGTTAGGTGCCTATAGTGGTGGTGTAACCAGACTTAAAACAGACTTAAGTATTTCTTTAGTTGTAGCAGGTATTTTTAATATTGGCACTGTAGACCAAACCAATTATTACTACTATGATAATACCAATGGAAGTTTGGTTTTTAGAACATCAACAAATATTATTGATATTGACTTTTTAGGCAATGTTGTTAACGAGACCGTTATTCTCTATGAAGCTTTGGACCAAAGTGTTTTAGGTATTGACGAATTTAACGTAGATAAAAATACAATAAGATTATATCCAAATCCTACTTCGGAGATTTTGCATTTTGAGTTAGATAATAGTACAGAATTAGAAAAAATAACAATTTTTAAATTGAATGGGCAACAGATTGATTTTAAGCCAAACAGATTGAACACAATAGACGTATCAGTTCTGGAATCAGGTCTATACTTTGTTCAATTTTACACCAAATCAAAAATATACACCAAAAAGTTTTTCAAAAAGTAAAATAAAAAAGAGCTACAGGAATTGTAGCTCTCTTTTTACCTAAATAAATATACCTCTAATTCAGGGTAATTTCAATTTCTACGCCATTATTAAACGTAAAGGTTGCTTGATTATCGCAATCACCTTCACCATAATCAAATATACCTCCAAAGTTTGTACGTTGCACATCAAAGGAACCGCTCACAAAATACGCACATATAACTTCTCTGCGCAATGGGATAATAACCTCGTAGGTGTGTGTATTTCCATTTACAAAGGTTGCCGTCCAATTCCCTGTAATTTCAAATACATTATCACTAAATACTCCAGTACCAAATCCTTCTACCCATTCTCTAACTCTCGTTCCTTCTCGTGTGGCTTGCACACCATTAGGCCAAATAACGGTTATATCTAGAGTGTGCGTAAACTGTGGGTTACCATTTTCATTAGATAATTCCTTTAATATAGAACGGCTTCCTATGACGTTCTTATTATCGAAATAAAAATCTACTAAATTATAGTTAATGGCAATTTGTTGGGCTTCAGGATCTCTGGTGTAATCAAAAATTATCTGACCCTTTAAAACATGACCGTTAACAAGACAGCCTTCGCTTCCAAAATCTAGTGTGACTTGTCTATAACCCTGCTGAGCAACTAGTGTAATTGTAACACATTCTGGGATACTACCTGTGTAATTTCCTCTTCCGGTTTCACTAACCTCTTGTTCTTCATAAGCATCTATAATCAGATCACCTAAAATGTTGTCAATTTGATCGATTTCTGCAGATTGTTGTACTTCCGTTGTATCCTCCACCACATTAATCGAGTTTTCAACATCTTCATTTTTACTACAGGAGGTAAAGATTAAACCTAATACCACAAGGCTTAAAACCCCTTTTTTGATTTCTCGTAAATTTTTCATGATTACTTTTTTATTGTTAATATAGTGTTAAGACCGCAACAAATAAAAAAGGTTTAATGGAAAATTAAAAATTATGCTTTTTGAAAGTATATAAAGAACTCCGTTCCTTCGCCAACTTTGCTTTTTACTTCAACTTTACCACCCATAGATTCTATATGGTTTTTAGTAATAAATAGTCCTATTCCAATGGAGTCTTCATTGTTATGAAAGGTTCTGTACATCTGAAAAATCTTATTGCCAAATTTTTCCATGTCTATACCCAATCCATTATCCTTAATGGTTAGTACTGCATAATTATCAAGAATATACGAACTTAGTTCTACAATTGGTGTACGCTCTAGTGATCTATATTTTATTGCATTGGTCAAAAAGTTTAGAATAATACTTTCTAAATAAGCTGGAACCGCTTTTACTTCCAATGCTTCATCAATCTCATTATAGATAATTGCACCTGCATTTTGTGCCATCGCAATAATACTATACATAGCGGTTTGTACATAATTGTACAAATTGAGGGATTCCATTTCTGTTTCATCAGTCTTTTTAATTCTGGCAACTTCGGTTAAGTGAGCTACTGTTTCTTCTAGACTATGAATAGCATTTTTCAACAGTTTAAAATTTTCATTACCCTTGATGTCTTCTAATTCATCTTCTAAAAAACCAGAAATTGCAGAAAGATTTCCAGAATGTGATCTCAAATTATGTGTAACTATGCGTGCAAAAGATGTGAGTCTTTCATTTTGTTCTTTTGCAACGCTTAGCATGGCTCTAAGCTTTTCCTTATTTTTTTCTTGTTTTGTTATGTCATTAAACTGCCATATCATATGTGGCCTGCCTGCCTTAAAATAGACCAAAGACACATAGATTAAAACCCAAATTAATGATCCATCCTTATGAAAATAGCGTTGTTTTACTTTGTATTTGTCAATTTCACCTAGTATTAGTTTTTCATACTTTTCTTCATGGACACCTAAGTCCTCAATAAAAACGATATTATCTATATCTAGATTAAACAATTCGGATCTTGAATAACCAAATAAATGACAGACACTATCATTTACTTTAAGCCAATGTCCCGACAAACTAACTAAGGCGATACCATTGTATGTATTATTAAAAATGCGTTCTAAGAAGTCGTTGCTTGCTTCGAAACTTTTTTGAAGTTGTGGTGCTTTCATCCAATGAATAAAAAAGGATTAATATTGAAAGCGCTATTCAGTTATTATGGGGAGAGATAATTAAGTAATTAATTATCAACTTAAAAGTTACGAAAAAATCCACAAATCACAAAAAAACATTATATTTGCGCCCTGAAAGAAAATCTTTCACAGTACATAACAATCATTTACAATAATATTAGAATGTATTTAACAAAAGAAAAAAAAGAAGAAATCTTCACTAAGTACGGTAAAGGAAAAAATGATACCGGATCAGCAGAAGGACAAATTGCGTTATTTACGCACAGAATTAATCACCTAACGGAGCATTTAAAAAATAATCGTAAAGATTATAACACGGAGCGCTCGTTGGTTAAATTAGTAGGTAAAAGAAGAGCACTACTTGATTACCTAACCAAAAAAGATATCTTAAGGTATCGTGCAATAGTAAAAGAACTAGGCTTAAGAAAATAATCATAAAAAAAGTCCACGCATTAGCGTGGCTTTTTTATTTTTACCATAATACTCAATCGAAAGAGTCTAAAAATCGAATTGAAGAAGCTACTTATAGTTTTTCATTGGTCACAACAATTACTACACACAACAACACAACGACCATTGTTTAACGAGGACAAGGCTAATTAAAACAGCTTTTGTTCCCATTATTATTAAGAATTAAATTTTATGATTCCACAAACTTACAAGGAGGTCATTGACCTAGGTGACGGTAGGGAAATTTCTATCGAAACCGGAAAACTAGCAAAACAAGCGCACGGAAGCGTTGTTGTACAATCGGGAAATTGTATGTTATTATGTACAGTTGTTTCCAATTACCATCAAGCAGATGTAGATTTTTTACCTTTAACGGTAGATTACAGAGAAAAATTTGCTGCAGCAGGTCGTTATCCTGGCGGTTTCTTTAAAAGAGAAGCTAGACCAAGTGACGGTGAAGTATTAACAATGCGTTTGGTTGATCGCGTATTGCGCCCATTATTCCCAAAGGACTATCATGCAGAAACTCAGGTAATGATTCAATTAATGTCTCATGATGCTGATGTTATGCCAGACGCTATGGCAGGCTTGGCCGCTTCAGCAGCTATACAGCTATCAGATATTCCATTTGAAACTGCAATTTCGGAGGTTAGAGTAGGCCGTATAAATGGTGAATTTATCATAAACCCAACACAATCGCAATTATTGGAGTCTGACATAGATATGATGATTGGTGCATCTGCTGATTCTGTTATGATGGTAGAAGGCGAAATGGATGAAATTTCTGAAGAAGAAATGGTTGAAGCCATCAAAGTAGCGCACGATGCCATTAAAAAGCAATGCGAAGCACAGCTAAAGTTAGCTGAAGCTTTCGGCAAAAAAGAAACGCGTGAGTATGAACCAGAAATTGAGAATGAAGACTTAGAAAAGAAGATCCATGAGATGGTTTATGACAAAACTTATGCCATCGCAAAGGCCGGTTCTTCCAAACATGAAAGAGGTGCTGCCTTTAGTGAAATAAAAGAAGCCGTATTTGAATCATTTTCAGAGGAAGAGCAAGACGAACTAGGTAAACTTATTCATAAATATGTTGCTAAGGCACAGAAAGAAGCTATCAGAAATTTAACCCTTAATGAGGGCTTACGCTTAGATGGACGCAAGACAGATGAAATTAGGCCAATATGGTGTGAAATAGATTACCTACCCTCAACACATGGTTCAGCAATTTTTACAAGAGGGGAAACACAAGCACTAGCCACAGTAACTTTAGGTACCAGTAGAGAAGCTAATGTTATAGATATGCCTTCTTTTGAGGGTGAAGAACGGTTCTACTTGCATTATAATTTCCCTCCATTTTCCACAGGTGAGGCAAGACCAATTAGAGGTACCTCAAGACGAGAAGTCGGTCATGGTAATTTAGCGCAACGTGCTTTAAAAGGTATGGTTCCCGACGATTGTCCTTACACAGTACGTGTGGTTTCTGAAGTATTGGAATCTAATGGTTCTTCTTCTATGGCAACCGTTTGCTCTGGTACAATGGCCTTGATGGATGCAGGTGTTCAATTAAAGAAACCTGTTTCTGGAATAGCGATGGGACTTATTTCAGATGGTGACCGCTATGCAGTGTTATCTGATATTTTGGGTGATGAAGACCACCTAGGTGATATGGATTTTAAAGTAACTGGTACCGCAGATGGTATTACAGCTACTCAAATGGATATTAAAATAAAGGGACTTTCTTATGAAATCTTAGTAAAAGCTCTGATGCAGGCAAGAGATGGCCGTTTACATATTTTAGAAAAATTAACAGATACCATTGCAGAGCCAAATGCAGACGTTAAACCTCATGCACCAAAAATGGTAACTAAGATTATTCCTGGAGAATACATAGGTGCTGTTATTGGATCTGGAGGTAAAGTAATTCAAGAGTTGCAAAAAGAAACAAATACTACTATAGTAATTAATGAGGATCCTGTAACGGAAGAAGGAATTGTAGAAATTTTGGGTACAGATCAAGAAGGTATCGACAAGGTTATTGCGACCATTGAAGCTTTGATGTTCAAGCCAGAAGTTGGTAGCATTTACGAAGTAAAGGTTATTAAGATGTTAGACTTTGGTGCTGTTGTAGAATATACAGAAGCGCCTGGTAATGAAGTTTTACTGCACGTAAGTGAACTAGCATGGGAACGCACGGAAAACGTATCCGATGTTGTTAACATGGGAGACGTATTTGACGTTAAGTATTTTGGTATAGATCCTAAAACACGAAAAGAAAAAGTTTCACGAAAGGCAATATTACCAAAACCAGAAGGATGGCAACCACGACCAAAACGAGATAACAATAATAATCGCGGAAGGGACAACAGAGGCCGCAACAATCGCAGGGACGATCGCAGGCCAAGAGACAATAAGAGAGATGAATAGATTTTTCTAAAACAATAAAACCGCTTCAAAACTGAAGCGGTTTTTATTTATAAATAGTGTTACGTGGTTATAGTACGTCTGCAGTTATGTCTAATTCAATGGTAACTACAATTGTGAAAGTCATAGCTTCTTCACAAGTTGAAGTTCCTGAAAGACCAAGAGAAACATTGTTTCCGCTTTTAAGTTTAGACGCAATAGAATTTAATAAGGATACATCTGAAACTTCAAAAATAGTTCCGGCATCAACCTCACTCTTTACAACCATGTTATTATGGCTAACCAAAGTAACACCATCTGCTTCAAAATTACCTGTAACCGTACCATTGACATCACCTGTAAAATTAACCAACTGGTAAGTGAAAGAGGTAATTCTAACATTCTGCAATAAATCCATATAGTCTTGAGTATCACTGTTGACCATATTAATTAGCATTGTTTCATTTAATACCAAATCCTCCCCAGCTGGAATAGTTACCATCAAGTCATCACTTAGAGTTGTATCAAAATCAATTTCAGTAAGTTCATCTAGCTCATCGCAAGATATAAATCCTAGTGCGAGTATTACTACTACGGCAAATCTCATAAAAGTTTTCATGACAAAATATTTTAGTATGTTATTAATAGCAATCCTAAATGTAAGTATCAGAATACAAACGAACACTGATAATTATCATTTATTTCAAATAAAAATACCAAAATAGGTCTAACCAAATATCAAAACATTGGATTGAAATCAATGATTAAAAGCCTAACTTGACATTTCCCTTATAAATGCTTATATTCTCTGCTATGATTACACAAGATAAAAGCAAATACGAAGAAGAATTAAATCAATCAATTACCTATCTCGAAAACCTGGGATACTCAAACATTAAAGCAGATATCGAAGGTTATGAAACACCTAAGTCTTACTTAAAAAAGGGAAGTAAAATTGCCGTAACACCTGATATCGTCGCTGAAAAGGAAGGCAGAAAACACATTTTTGATTTAAGCTTAAAGTCTCAGAAGCCAAGATTATTAAAATCGAAATGGTTGTTTTTAAATACGCTAAGTCAAATTAAATCCTACAGGTTTAGAATAATTACAAAAAAAGGGCACTATAAATTTACTAATGAGACTATTGGCGATATTAACTTAGATACTGTGAAACTTATTAAAATTTAAGCTATTTTCTATTACCTGAAACCCTGTCTTTAAGTGACCAAGCAACCATTAATTGTGTCTCATAATTAAATAATTTATAAATTTTGTAACATTTTGTGAAGTTATTACGTATAATATAAAGCAACCTATTGTTGTGAACAAATTGCACAAATCAGAAAACTAAATGAGACAACTTAAGATTACTAAACAGGTTACCAATAGGGAAACCGCTTCATTAGACAAATATTTACAAGAAATTGGTAAGGTAGATCTTATTACTGCAGACGAAGAAGTAGAATTGGCACAGCGCATTAAAGCTGGAGATCAAATTGCTTTGGAAAAATTGACAAAGGCTAACCTTCGATTTGTAGTATCGGTAGCAAAACAATACCAAAACCAAGGTTTAACATTACCAGATTTAATTAATGAAGGTAATTTAGGTCTTATTAAAGCAGCGCAACGTTTTGATGAAACCCGTGGTTTTAAATTTATATCTTACGCTGTTTGGTGGATTAGACAATCCATTTTGCAGGCGCTGGCAGAGCAGTCTCGTATTGTGCGATTGCCTCTTAATAAAATTGGTTCTATCAACAAGATAAATAAGACGTTTGCATTTTTAGAGCAAAGTCATGAACGTCCGCCTTCTGCAGAGGAAATCGCAAAAGAACTGGATATGACTATTAATGATGTTAAGGAATCTATGAAAAATTCTGGGCGTCATGTATCAATGGATGCCCCTTTGGTAGAGGGTGAAGACTCTAATTTATACGATGTATTGAGAAGTGGAGAATCACCAAATCCTGATAAGGAATTATTACATGAATCCTTGAGAACTGAGATTGAGCGTGCACTTGAAACCTTAACACCAAGAGAAGCCGATGTAATTCGTTTATATTTTGGTTTAGGAAATCAGCACCCAATGACGCTTGAGGAAATTGGAGAAACTTTTGATTTAACTCGTGAACGTGTTAGACAGATAAAAGAAAAAGCAATTAGAAGATTAAAACATACTTCGAGAAGTAAAATATTAAAGACGTATTTAGGTTAGTATTTTGTATCTTTAACGACCAACCTAATAAAGGTAACAACAGTTACAAAACATAACTGTTCGTTTTTTGATTGATGAAAGAACCCACGGCTGATTACCGTGGGTTCACTTTTTTTATTAATTTAGAATTCCCTAGTCATAGAATAGATATGAAAGCCATTTGCTACATAAGTAACTTTGCTAGAGATTTAAATAAGCATCAAATATCTGAACTAATTGAAACTGTCAATTGTAATAATATTAGAGAAAATATTACGGGCATTTTAATAATTAGAAATAAGCAGTTTTTTCAGATTCTAGAAGGTGAGAATCGAGTTATTAATCAGATGTATAAAAAAATACGTTCAGACAAACGGCATTCTACAATTATAAAACTTTTGGACATAACTATTGACGGCAGAATATTCAGCGATTACAATAGTGGTAAATTTGAAGTTTTTCAAAAATATGCCAACCTGAAAAAACTATATTTGTACTTCAATTGGATAAAAGAGGCAGAATATCTGCCAGCCGATGGAATTATTAAATTAACCACAAATTTTCTAAAACAAAGCAAATGAGCAAATGCCTTATTGCACCGTCAATGTTAGCCGCAGATTTTGGCAACCTACAACGTGACACCGAAATGGTAAACCAAAGTGAAGCGGATTGGTTTCACATTGATGTAATGGACGGCCATTTTGTACCGAATATTTCTTATGGAATGCCAGTAATTCAGGCCATAAAGAAACATGCTACCAAACCACTTGACGTTCATTTAATGATAGAAAAACCAGAACGTTATATCGAAGAATTTGCCAAGGTAGGTGCAGATATTATTACAGTTCATTACGAATCTACCGTTCATTTACATAGAACCTTAAGACAGATAAAGGATGCTGGTTGTAAGGCTGGAATCGTTCTCAATATTACAACTCCTGTATCGGTTTTAGAAGATATATTGCCAGAATGTTACATGATACTTCTTATGTCTATTAATCCTGGTTTTGGTGGTCAAAAATTTGAAGATGTAACCTATAACCGAATTCGGAAACTTAGAAATATGATTGACCGACAAGGTTTGAATACACGCATAGAAATTGATGGTGGTGTTACCGATAAGAATATCGAAAAACTTGTGGAAGCAGGTGCAGATACGTTTGTGGCTGGAAGTCATGTTTTTAAGAGCGAAAATCCTACAGCGACAATCAAACGATTAAAATCCTTATCTAACGCATAAAAAAAGCGCCAATGGCGCTTTTTTATTTATAATTGTTTCAAGAGATAGTTTATTAAATCTGTAGTGGTAACGATACCAACCAAACGTCCGTCATCCACAACTGGCAACGCATGAAATTCATTTTCAGCCAATATTTTGGCAACTTCTTTAATAGTCGCTGTCGATGGTACGGTTACTACATTTTTAACCATCACCTGTTCAATCGTAAACATATTATAAACTAAGGTGTCAACTTCGTCCTCTGTTTCATATACAGCGTCTGCAAAGCTAATTCTTAAAAGGTCCGTGTAGCTGAGCATACCTATAATAACCTCTTCTTGTACTACAGGAATATGTCTAATTTTATTTCGCTTAAAAAGCATCTCAGCTGTTTCCAGATCATCATCTCTATTGAGTGCAATGATATTTCTGGTCATTATCTCGGAAATGGGTGGTACATATCTCATGACTATTGGTTTTATAATTCACTATTAAAAGTACCCTATAAAACCCACAAAATTTATGATAAATATCATGTGCTAAGACAGTTAGATTACAGTATATTATTATGCCTTATTACCATAGCCGTAGTTATAGCCATAATTGTAGCCATAACCATAAGACTTGCTTGCACCAACGCTGTTAACCACGTAAGCCATATTCTTTAACTTGCCGCCCTCGTGCAATTCTTTAGAGAACTCCAATAAACGCTTTTCGGTATAGTTAGCTCTGGCAATATAAATAGTAGCATCTGCCAATGGAGAAATAAGCATGGTGTCCGTAACCAATATGGTAGGCGCTGTATCTACGATAATATAATCATACAGAGCCTTAGCCTCTTCAATAAGCATCTTAAAACGCCCATTAGTAAGTAAATTGGCCGGATTTGGGGGAATACTACCCGATAGGATAATATTGTGGTTAGGATGCTTGTCAAAGCCCTTAATTAAAGAGGTCTTCCAATCGAAATCGCTCTCATGTAAAAAGTTAGACAAACCTGGTTTATGCTTATCCTCTGCAATATGTGCATGGATTTGTGGATTCCTTAAATCGGCACCGATCAATAACACCTTTTTATTAATACTAGACAAAGCTAGGGATAGGTTTAAACTCACTAAGGTTTTCCCCTCTCCCTTTATGGTAGACGTACAAAAAATTACACGCCCTGTTGACTCCTTTTGCACGGGTAATATAAAATCTACATTAGCGCTCAATATCCTAAAGGATTCTGCTAATGGCGAACGATCATTAGGATCTGTAAATACAATGTCATTAGTTTTCTTTAAATCTGGAATCTCAGCAAGTACCGGAATATTTGAGGTTAGGTTTAAAATATCCTCCTTGCTATGCAGTTTGGTATCTAACATAAAGATGATATACAATATGCCAAAAGGCAATAAGAGCCCTGCTAACAGGGCACCTGCATAAATAATACTAGTCTTAGGCGATATAGGCTTAACTCCTGTTAAAGCATTTTCTACCACTTTTATGGAAGGTTCGGTAATGGCCAGATTAATGGCGGCCTCTTCGCGCTTTTGGAGCAAAAGCAAGTACAAGCTTTCTTTTATCTTTTGTTGGCGTTCTATGGCTCGCAGGAGCTTTTCTTTTTCAGGTATACGCGACACCTGTCCTACAAATGCCGAATTACGGCCTTCTAATTGCTTTAAAGAGACCTTTAATTGATTGACATAAGAGGCCAACGACCGTTTTATATTCAATCCCAGATCCGCAATCGTTCCATTGGCCAATTGTACCGCAGGGTTGTTCTCACCAGCGCCACTCGCCAGTTTATCGCGCTCTAAAACCGTCGTATTATAATCATTAATTAAATCATTAATTCCGCCGTTATCCAAACCAATATTAGCAGGTAAGAGGTTTGATGCGGACTCCGAGCTCAGTGCCTCTTCTAGAAGCTCAGCCAAGGCCAACTGGTTTTCTAATTGAAAGACCTCTTCATCAGACTTAGTGCGCTGCTCCAGACCCATTTGCGCATCTGCCACCAAATCCACTAAATTATTGTCTTGTTTAAAATCTTGGCGACTCATCTCTATAGAATCTAGTTCTTGAGCTAAATATAAAAAACGGCCGTCTATAAAGTCTATAGTGCGCTCTGACACCAACTGCCGATCTTGAATGCCATCTTTATTAAAAACCTTAACTAAGGTATTGAGCACAGCCTCCGATAGCTCTTTGCTCTCACCCTTTAATGTCAATTTTAAGAGGTCGCTCTGTTCTCCAATGGCCTCCACCTCTATTTGAGACTTAAGACCTAATGCTGTTTGTTTAATGGTGTTAAAGGCAATAATGTACCTTTTGCCCACAAGGTCTTGTTCTGCCGTTTCTGGGTTATAAAAAATATCAAAAGGTAAGCGATGCGCTTTGGTGTAAGTGCTATACTCTGAAAAACTAAAACTTTGCTCCGTTTTAAGATTGGTAATGACCAAACCTTGAGCTTCAATATCAATTTGATAAGGTCGCGATTCTACAATACTATCGGGTTGTATATGTTGTTCAAATTCAAAGGGTAAGGCATATAGCGGTGAGGTTTGTATAGTGCCTTCCTCATAGAATTTAGTCGTTAAATTGAGTTCATCAACGACCTGCTCTAAAATAATGTAGGAGGTTAATATCTCTATCTCATTCTCCAGGTTGATATTGCTTCGGTTAAATACAAATGCAGAACTTGGGAGTTCCAGGCCTTCCGACTCATCTAAAATTTTAATTTTAGCGGTAGTTTCATAGATTTTTGGCGCATAGCGCAAATAGCTGTAAGCGGCAATAAGCGCCACAACAACAGCGACTATAAACCAGGGCCAATAATTGAGGTAGCGCCGCACCTCTTGTTTAATATCAATGCTATCGTCCTCTATAAAATTGTTCAGGTTAAATTTTGAGTGTTCCATAGCTTATCTCGATAGTAATACGGCCACACTAAGCGCTAATGAGGCTATGGTTAATATAACACCAAAATCACTAATATAGCCTGAGCTGGTGACCTTAGGTTTATTTTGGTTCACTACAATGACATCATTGGGCTTTATAAAATAAAACTCACCATTCATAAACTCAGCTGAGGTCAAGTCTAAATGCGTGACACGGCGATTGCCACCAACTTCACGGGTCAACAACACATCGTCTCGCCTACCATTAATTGTTAAATCGCCTGCATAACCTAAGGCTTGTAATACCGTAATATTTTGCTCGGTAAAATTATAAGTCCCTGGTTTATTTACTTCTCCCAAAATCGTTACTTTGGCATTAAGCAAACGCACATTGACCGTGGGTTGGTTGAGATGCCCTCCAGAGACCAAAAGCTCCTCAATATGTCCCTCCAGTTCCTCGGTAGTTTTATTAGCTGTTGTTATTGTGCCTAAAACGGGAAAACTTATAGTACTTTCAGTAGACACTAAATACCCGTCGAGCTGTAAGATCTGAATATTATTTACGATTTGGCCTTGACTTGAGACTCGATTGTAGGGAAGCGCAGCCTCTGGAAAGGTACTCTCTACCGTAATTTTTAAAATATCATTGGGTTGAATTTTGGAGGACACATAAGTCACCGTTTGTTCGGCCACATCAGCGGCATCCTGCATATAAAAGATATCTTTTTTAGAGGCGCAAGAGTTTATAATTATGGCTACAAGCACCATTAAAAGAAGGTTTTTCATTTAAAACTAATTGTTCAACAAATATAAGAGATATATAAAGATTGACAATTTATCCCTTTCCAAATCTCAATATATCATGCAACTTCTTTATGGCGATTTCTACCTCTATAACGCCCTATCATAAATGGTAAGATATAAGACATACTTCCTACGGCACAAATAATACCAAGCTGGGTGCTTAAAGGTTGACTCTTTAGAGCAAAAGATAGTCCAATGAGTAGCGTATTTATAATAACAAGAATTAAAGACGTCTTTGCATGGGAATAGCCCATATTTAAGAACTGATGGTGAATGTGGTTTTTATCTGCTACAAAGGGGCTTTTCTTATGAATAAAAATTCTAATGATAAAAATGCGTAAGGTATCTAACAAGGGCAGAAAAATAGCTGCTAAGGCTAAGGCAGGAGCCGATCTATAAAATAAAGTGGCTTTCTCTAATTCTGACACCGAAATCAATCTTACAGTAAAAACCGCCATAACCAGACCAATAAGCATAGAGCCTGTATCGCCCATAAACATTTTATTTCTCTTAGATAAATTTTTCCTTAAAAATGGCATCAATGTGCCCACCATGGCCGCTGCAACAACCACCATGGTCATGTCTTTAGACATCAAAAAATAGATACCAAAGGCAACAGAACCAACCAAAGCGAGTCCTCCAGCTAGACCGTCAATACCATCTATTAAATTATAAGCGTTAATAATGAGTAGGTATAAAAACAATGTAAATGCCACTGAAAGCCAATAGGGCATAACATTAATTTCAAATAAACCCGAAAGACCTTTTATACGCATATCTACAAACAGAATAAATAAGCCTGCCGCTAAAACCTGCCCAATAAACTTTTTCCGCGGTGATAATAAATACAAATCATCTTTAAGGCCTAAGAAAAACAAGATGGTCATGCCGCCCAATAATAACAATAACAACGTTGTATCTAAGACAGCACCTATTGTGGTAATAACCAATACTAAACCCAAATATATTCCTACACCTCCTAACTGCGTCACTTTGCCCTTATGGCTGCTACGTTTGTTTTCCCCATCAACTAAATTTCTTGAACTCGCCACATTTATTATTGCAGGATAACTCAATAAAGCCGTAAAAAAGGAAACAAGAAAAGCAATTGTAATAACAAATCCTGGATGAAAGCGAGGGTCAAAAGCTTCCAGAAAATCTTGAATCATAGCAGCGTAATTCTTTTAAGTGAAGATATTAAATTTTTTATGGCAACAAAAATTCACGGACACTAAATAGCAACCTAAAGCTATGATAAACTCATCAAAATTTCTCATCCCGTTTCCAAAATTGAGACAACTTTGAACTGTTTTTTAACAGAAGGGCTCCCAGACCACCCACTTTATTTTTCTTTAGTGCCCTATAGTCTTCTTTTGATTTATTTAAAATACTCTTTAAACTTCGGTTACTAACTCCACCCAGACGCATCAAAGTAATAGTTTTAGGGATATAATGGATACTGAAGGATGACGTTAAAAACAAACGCAGTAGGAAGTCATAATCCGCAGCAATTTTAAATGTAGTGTCAAAACCACCTAACCGTTCATAAACCGAACGACCCAAAAATACAGTGGGATGAGGCGGCATCCATCCTTTTTTTAATAACCCTGACTTAAAAGCCTGGCTCTTCCAAAACCTCACTACTCTTTCAGGATCATTAAACTGCACATATTTTAAATCGCCATAGACACCATCGCAATTTTCAGTTTCAAAAATATTCACCATGTTTTGTAGGATATCGGGCGAAGCCAACAAATCATCAGAATGTACAAAACCAATGACATCACCACTGGCCATATTTATACCTTTGTTAAGCGCATCATAAATACCATCATCTTGCTCTGAATGCCATCGAATTGAACGACTAGGATACTGTGTTATTAAGTGCTTTACTATAACCTCAGTTTCATCTCTACTTTGGCCGTCTACAATAATGGATTCAATATTATCGTGCGTTTGGTTTAGGACAGACCTTAGCGCCTTTTCTATGGTCTTTTCACTATTATACGTTGCTGTTATAATCGATACCTTCATTACATAGTTTTCACAAAATTGAATGGGAGCATCTGTAGCTAATGACCTAACTCTTTAATTTTTGTCTGAATCTGAAAAAAATAATAGGCCTTATATTTAGCCAAATAGTACCCTTGTTTTCCGTCTAAAAAGCCTAACTTTAATATATAGGTCCCTATAAAATAAAACAACGGCAAAACTCCCCATTGCATTAATTTGTATTTCAGTTTTTGTCGTTTCGTTAGACCCTTAAACCCTTTTTTGTTCAATTGTTTAAAACGATTGGCCTCCCAACTAGAATAGGCATTATGGCGTTGTATATAGTGTTCTAGGCCTTTATAGTCTTTGTGTATTATTGGGTTTTTTAACTTACCAACTTTACCATCAATAATAGGATGCTCATGCACTTCCATGTCCAGGTGGCTCCAACTATCTTCTTCAATATACTCATAGGCTCCAGAATTCTTTTTAAACAGGGCGAGCTTACGCATTTTGTCCCCGTATTTAATCTGCTTGCCCATAAAAAAATTATCGTAACATAGCCAAAACCCAGTATAGGATGGTCTGGTTATGGCATTTCTTACTTCTGAAATAAATTCTGGTGTTACATACTCATCTGCATCCAAAAAAAGGATCCAATCATTTTTTAAGGTCACATTTTGTAATACCCAGTTTCGTTTTTTTGGGAATTTCCCATCCCAATTAAAATTGACAAGCTTATAATTGTAGTCTTTCACTATACGTGAGGTGCTATCTGTACTGTTGGAATCTACTACAATTACCTCTGAAAAGGGTTTTAGCTTATCTAAACAAGCAGGCAGGTTTTTGGCCTCATTTTTTACGGGTACAACTACGGTGACAGAAATTCTAACCATTGCTTAGAACGCGCTTTTTAATAATCTTTGCAGGGTTACCTCCAACAATGGTCCAAGGGGCTACGTCCTTAAACACCGCCGCTCTAGCACCTACTACAGCACCTTGCCCAAGCGTAACGCCCATACCAATAAAGGCATTGGCACCTACCCAAACCTGATCGTCAATAATTATGGGTTTATGAATTAAAGGCTGATCAGTTTTAGTTATATCATGCGACGCTGAGCATAAATAGGTCTTTTGAGACACCGTGCTGTGCGCTCCAATAGTAATTTTAGCGACATTATAACAATCTACCTCTGGTGCTAAACATGAGTATTCGGCCATTTCTAGGTTCCAAGGCATATAGATACGCACCGAGGAATACACATGGGCAGTTTTATGAATTTTGGCGCCAAACAGGCGAAGCAAAAACCGTTTCCAACCCTTACCTAAGCTTCGTGGCAGTGGTCGGGCCAATAGTGTCCATACTAGTGTCCAAAGCAAGCGTGCCATCTGGTTACGACGGCTTAACGTATTTTGATATGTAGATAAATCAACTTGATTCACGCTTAAATTTCAGCTTTTATTATCATGGATTTCCAAAGGTATGGCAAACGGCCGCAGCCTTTAAATGCTAGTGACTTAAAATCGTATTCACGCAATAGAACCCCTAATGTTTTATATGACCAAAATTTAATATGGCCTCCATCCCAAAGCACTGTGAAATGAGAATCCCACGCATTAAAAATGGAAAGAGCTAAATTCTTTAAAAACCCATGATAGGGTGTAGAGATAATTAATGCGCCACCGCCAGATTGTATAAGGATATCACTACAGAATTGGATATACTTTCTAGGACTATATAAATGTTCTATGACTTCTGTAGAAATTATGGTTTTAAAGGGAATCTCTTGTAATGGCTCTGGTAAAGCATCTGTTGATACGTCATGTATAAAAAAACGTTCAGGGTGTTTTGTCTTGGCTAATGCTATACCCGTTTCTGAAGCATCGATGCCGTATACATCAAAACCTTGATCCAAAAGATAATTGGCTATAGCGCCATTGCCACAGCCTAAATCCAAAATGGGCGAACCGTCATTTGGCAACATGTCAATTAGAGCAGGAATTAGATAGCTATGGGCGTGAGAGAAGCCATCATTTCGCCAATTGTAATCTTTATATTCTGACATATTTCTATTTAATTTTAGGGTTTAAATGTAACGAATTCTGGTGGTTCAGTATCATTTAAAATCCATTGATATAATTGTAGCATTTGTTCAGCGACGGCTTCCATGCTATACTTTTGTTCCACCAATTGCCTACCCCTTAAACCCATTTGGTGGAGGGTAGCATTAGGCAATTGCAAGGCAGACTGCAAGGTTTGCTTCAGGGGCTCAACACCTATGGGAATCCACCAGCCACAGTCATTTTCTTTCAAATCGGCCCAAGGTGTGCCCTGTGTGGTGATAACTGGTGTGCCACAAGCTAAGGCCTCGGCCACCACAATTCCAAAATTTTCACTGTAAGTAGGCAACACAAACAAACTAGCCTCTTGATAGGCTTTGACTTTATCAGCTCCAAACAAAGACTCCTTTATTTTTACTGTCTCGGACAGACCTTTGGCGTTAATAATTTGTTTTAACTGCTCTATATACTTTGGCTCGCCATTACCTACAATATTAACAGACCAACCTACCCTTATAGCACTATCTAATTGAGCCCAACCCTCAATGAGCATTTCAAGGCCTTTTTTGGGATGGATACGGGACAGGAATAACAGGGTTTTGGTTTGGGACGGTTTTGTTTTGAGGAGCAACTCTTTTAAAGGTACTCCGTTAGGGATAACCGCTATTGGGTTGGTAAAACCCAAGTCACGAATATGCTGGGCTTCCATTTTAGCCGTTGCGTGTATACACGAGGCTTTATTGAGATCCTTGTACTGGTAAAGTTTTAAGGCCAATTGCTTTTTAAACCTACCTTGTTGTAGCGACCAGGGTTCCAGCATACCTCTTGGTGTTATGATGTATGGAATATGGTGGTTTCTGGCGTAAATTGCCATTTGATGTACTGGCATTTCCCATATGCCATGACCATGAAAAATATTAGCATCACTTTGTATTAGGGCCTGATGTAGTGTTTTAGAATAGCCTATAAGGTTGGCGCGGTTAAAAACTAGTTTTGCCTTAGGATTATTAAACTTTGTTATAATAGGAGCAGGGCTTGATAAGGTAAGTAAGCTAACGGTACTAACCTCCTTTTTACGCACAATACCTCGCACCAATTGTGTGGCACTGCGTGCTGGACCGCCTGTTGTCTCATCGATGGATGCTATTGTATGTACTATTCTCATTTAATAACACTCAATAATTGTGCTGCACCTAGCTCGGGTGTAATGGAGCTTGAAAGCTTTCGACTGTTTTTAGAAAATTCTAAAAGTTGCTCTGTAGTTAGTGCCATGATGTTTTCCATCGCAGTTTTAATGTCTTCTACAGATGGCTGAACTTTATACCCATTGTAGCCAGTTATAATAAAATGTGGTGCTGCACCACATACATTAGTTGCAATTATTGGCAAACCAGCAACTGCAGCTTCATGAATAACTAAAGCCCAAGGCTCATATATTGAAGGTAAAATAAAACAACCGGCTTGCTCGAACTCTTCCCTAATCTCTTTTTGCGTCATGTAATTCTTTAAGATAACATCCTCTAAATTATAGATTTTATTTTTTTGCGGTCCGTCGCCTACCAAGGTAAGCGTCCAACCTTTCTTATCGGAGATTTGATTCCAAGCTTTTATTAAAAGATTTAAACCTTTTACTGGCACAAAGCGCCCAATAAACAAAAAGTTTTTAGGATAAGTTTTCCTCTTTGTCTTAATTGAGACTTCGCTAAACAATTGTACATCACAACTTAAAGCGTTTGTTATAATTTTCGGTTTGGCAAAACCTAATTTTCTAGCATATTCATATTGGTAAATTCCTGCCGCCCAAATATGTGAAAATGCTTTTTTTAGGTGCCAGGGACTAATCAAACAATTTATTTTTTGTTTAATAGTCCCTTGCCATTGTGTGTCTGAATATGATACAATTGGTATATTAAGCTTTTTACGAACCTTTTTTGCAACCCACACAAAATCACTTACTGCCCAACCGGCTACAACAATCAGTTCAGGGTTTATTTTCATTAATTTCTTTAAAAATTGTTGCCGAGATAAATCTTTAAGCCTATAAGTTTTTAAATTTTTCAGACGATAAGGTGTTGTATGTGGTTCTTTATAACTAAAAGAATGTACAGTTACTCCTTCAGTAGTTAAAATTTCCTTTATGGATATCAATTGATGGGGCATGTAATTTATGACTAGAAAGACTACGTCCATTGAACTACCGCTATTTTAGAGGTTAATTTTTTAGAATAAAATTCAATATTACCTAGCAATAACCAAAAAATTAAGAACATTCCTGAACCAGCAGAAAGGACATAGCCTTCTGCTGCCATATGGATTATAAAAAAGAAGAGCATAGCACCTAAAAATGCTGAGTCTTTATGCATTAATTTATCTCTATATAAAAATTTAGTATATCTAAAAATGAGAAATGCTAAAAGTAAAAAACCTAATAACCCAATCATAGATAGCAATGCCAACCAAGAAGAGCCAGGCTCTATTTGGCCTCCTGATTTATCAAATTTAGGTGTGAGCGAAGTATCAACTGATGCGAAACCAATACCATATACTGGAGATTTTTTAAACTCTGAAATTCTGGCAGACCAAAGTTCATCCCTTGTTACTAAGACGTCTCCTTGTTTCTCTGCATAAGCCATTTTACCCATGATTCTTTGAGTGTAACCTTCCCAAAGCGGTAAACTCATAATACCAATTGAGGTTAACAATAGAATCACACGAACGTAACGAGCTAGTTTACCCATATAAACTTTGTAATAATAAAATAATCCCCCAACAAGTCCAGCCAATAGAGCTGATCGGGAACCAGCAGCTACACAAATAACAAAAGATATAGCGCCTATTGAAAGAAAAATGAAACGGTTTTTCTTTTTATCTGCTGTATTTGCCCAATGAACGCATGCCAACAAGGAAATAGCAGCCATGGGGCCTAACATCATAGAATGATTAAATAAACCTACAAAACCACCACGACCAATCATTATAGGCAGACCCGCTGTAATACCAAAAAAGGAAATTGTCACCATAGCCACAGTCAAAACTGTTATTAGTTTAAGCAGATAGAATCTAAATTGTTGCAAAGCAGAACTCCTTATTAAAGGCCCGACTAAACCCATAACAATAATAAATGCCGCAAAGCGCTCATAAGGTTTGAAAAAAGTTGGAATTTCATTGAAAACAATACTTAATAAACAAGATAATACTAGTAAAATCATAAGTTTATTTACTCTATAATTCAGATTCTGTAGAAGGAGAATAACTAAAACAAAAAAAAGTGTTAAATAATAGGCAATACCCAAATTAAGTTTAAGAAACGAAACCTGTGCTAGTAGTAGTATAGCGGTTATTAATGCTAGTATCTTATTAAGATTTTTCAAGAAGTATTAATTGTTTAAAACGAATCTGAATTTTAAATATACTATCTCAAATTTATTTCGTAGATAAAATAATAGTCTAAAGAAACTATCCGTTATAAGTGCATTAGTATTAATAATTAAAAATTTAGAAAGGCGATTATTAAACCCCTTCAATTTAATTCTTTTTAATTTTTGATCCAATTCATGGTTGTTTTTAAAAATTTCGTTTCCAATTAGGGATATCCTTTGTTTAGCATCCAAAGGGGAATTTCTTTTATAAAGATTTAATATGAACCCTATATATGTACTGATATAAAAACAATCTAAAAAAAGTATATGCTCATCTCTATTCATTGAAAAATGATTAAAAAATTCATTGTATGCCTTCAATTGTACTTTTCTAGAATATAAATAATTAGAATTATAACATGAAGTTAAAGTGGAATTTTCTCTTTTCATATAATGGTATAAGGCAGAATTCGTAATTGCAACGAGTGAAGAGTGTTTAAACGCTTGTAAATTGAAAACTAAATCTTCTCCGACAGACAAATCATTGTTAAATTTAATTTTATTTTTTTTTATTAGTGCGTTTTTATAAAGCCGAGTAACCGGGTAATTAGAAAGTTTTCTTTTATGAAGTTCCCAAAAAAAATCACCTATTTGTTCTTTTTTTTCGCAATATTTATTTTCGGGGTATTTAAGTTTAACAAATTTTTTCTCTTTAACATAATCTACATTAATGCCTGAACTAACAATATCCGCATCATACCGTGTTGCAGCTAAATACATTTCTTTTAAGAAATCTGACTCAACCCAATCATCAGAATCAATAAAGGAAATATAATCACCTTGTGCATAATACAATCCTAGATTACGTGCTGAGCTGGGTCCTTCATTTAATTTATGAAATACCTTAATACGGTTATCCTTTTTGGCAAGCTCCTGCAATATATAGCCGCTATCATCAGTACTACCATCATTAACTAATAGTATTTCAATATTTGAGATACTCTGGTTAGTAATGCTATTAACGCATTGCTCAATATATTCTTCAGCATTATAAATTGGAATAATTACTGTAACTTCTGGCATTTATATTTTTCTAAAACCTTAAATGGAGCTACTAATAAAAGACTTTTTTGAAGAACTGCTATGTCACAATTAATTTTGGAAAGTGAGGTATGTTGTTCAAAAATTTCTTTAATATCCTTTACCGACAAATTCACAATATCATAATCAATTGCTTTATACTCAGGTATATTTACAGATGAAAAATAGTCAGCAAATTTAATATTATCACCAAATAAAGGCCTTTGCTTAAAGTCAAACCATAAGCTAGGTATTCCGTAAACGTGCGAAACAATCAAACCGTGTAGTGAAGTAGTAATGGTAATTTCACATGAATTGATTTGACAAATAACATCCTCAATATTCTCTGTTAAATTAATTATTTTAATTTTATCACTTTTAATTATTTCAAAAACTTCTTGAAAATGAATATGATGTGGGATAATCCCTAACTTATATTTTTTTTTTGATTCATGTAGATTGTAAACTAAAGGTAGAAGTATCGCTGGATCACCTATAACTTTTGGTGGTTTAAAACCAAGCTCTAATAATCTTTGTTGTGTATATTTTCCTCTTACCGCAATAAATTGAGCATTATGTATTTTTTCATCTTTTTTAATAATTCCACTACCCCAGATTTTTGCTTTTTTATTTTTTGGTACACCAATTACACTTCCAACAGCGACCACAATATTATTGATAAAAAATTGATGAATTAATTTTTTGTAATCCTTGAAATTAACAACACCATGATAAATATAACTTAATGATTTGTAGATGTAATGAATACCTCTTGATGGGATTATTATATGTCTAACTTTTGCGTCACTAAGCTTTTTAACTAAGTAATAGTTTAATTCATCACCGAAATTACCATTTCCTTCTTTTAACTTGTACCAATATAAGTTTACAACCTCTTTCATTTTAACATATCTTATAGCTGTTTTCGTTAATTTTTTAGTGAACTTTTAACTTATATATTAAGCTCAAAATGAAAAAAAAGAAAGCCGTTATGATTAAATTGCTTATGACCAAAATGTATGACCCAGTTTTTAAATCTTGAAATTCCAAAAATAAAAGATAAAATAATAAGATAATGGAAATATTTCTAAATAGAATTATTATAAACATTAACCAGTTTTTTCCTTTAGACATAAAAGCTTGCGCATATACATTACTCATACTTGAAAATATAGCAGTAAATACCGCAATAGAAATAATATCTGCCAATCCAACAAATGAATCCCCATAAAAATTAGCAATAAAATCTGATAAAAAATACACAATTAAAAAAGGGATAAATGTCATTAGAAAATTTATAATTAGTGTCAATTTAAGCACTCTATCATGGCGTTTGGGGATGTTTGTTACTTCTGACAGATGTGATAATATAACGTTCCTCAATATTCCGGGGACAAATAATATGATGGTGTTCCATTGCATTGCTGCAGCATATAAACCCAGTTCGCCAAAACTCGCAAGCTTTATTAAAATAAGACTTATTAGCCAAGACGTTAATGAATATAAGGCTTCCTGCAATGCTACAGGAAGTGAAAACTTAAGAATGTCCTTGAGTAAAGGTTTATCTATTTCAACAGAGTCGCTTCGTTGGGGTAAATTACTCTTAACCAACCTATAGTTTAACCAACAATTAACTATTTGCGATATCAGCAGTGCTACTAAAGCTCCATTTAATCCAAAATAATATGTTAAGCTTAAACTAAAAATAAAGGTAATTATACCAACTATAGTATTAATCCGTGACATACCTTTGAAATCACCAAAACCGGCTAAAACACCTATTTGAGTTGTAGTTACCGCATTAAACACAATCCAAAGTGCAACCAAACGCAAAGGATTGGCTAAGTGCGATGATTCTAAAACAATTTCCGAAAAATAATTCGCAGATATTAAAAGGGCAGCCGCCATGGTTCCACTTACGAACAGTGTAATATTCCGTGAGTACTTTAATATTACTCTTAAAAAAGCAGGATTACTATTTTTATATTCAGCAACATATTTTGTTGCGGTATAGCCTAGACCAAAAGTGGAAAAAACAGCTATTGACATTAACGTGTTACGTATTATTCCATACTCACCAAAAGTGTCCTTCCCTAAAAAGCGAGCAACAATGATTCCAGCGACAAGTGCCAATCCTTTGGCTATAATATTACCAAATAAGGCCCAAAAAGAATCGTTTATTAAACGGCTATTTAATGCACGTGATTTTAATTCTGAAATATTTATAATTGGAAAATTCAATACTTTTAATGTAATTGTTTTTTATTATTTAGGATTAAAGGCCAATACAATAAAGTATAGGTTCATTGCGTAAATAACTAATCTTTGTATTCCAAATACCACTTATAGGTCTGTCGGATACCCTCCTCCAAGGAATTAAGAGGTTCCCACCCCAACGCCTGCATCTTACTACTATCCATCAACTTCCGTGGTGTTCCGTCGGGCTTGGAACTGTCCCAGATAATTTCGCCCCTATGCCCTACAATGGCCTGTATGGTTTCTGCCAAGGCCTTTATAGTCACATCGCTCCCAGTGCCAACATTGTACAAATACTCCGGCAATACATGTTCTACGGCAAATACTACCGCTTGGGCCAGATCATCTACATGCAAAAACTCGCGCATCGGAGTCCCAGAGCCCCAGAGGGTTACTGGCGCATGGTTATTTTCTTTGGCTTCGTGAAACTTGCGAATCATGGCTGGCAGTACGTGGCTACTTTGTAAATCGAAATTATCGTTAGGGCCGTATAAATTGGTAGGCATCAAACTCACAAAATCCTTACCATATTGTTTCCGTATGGCCTCACAGGCTTTAACTCCCGCAATCTTCGCTATGGCATACCATTGATTCGTAGGCTCTAAACTGCCCGTTAAGAGGTATTCTTCTTTTAAAGGCTGCGACGCCAGTTTAGGGTAAATACAAGAGCTTCCTAAAAAAATGAACTTGGCTACATCATATTTGTGTGCCGCATCAATTAAGTTATTCTGTATTTGCAGGTTTTCCATTAAAAATGGATAGGGATTTTGATCATTAGCTAAGATTCCTCCTACTTTTGCGGCTGCATCAATGATAATATCTGGTCGATATGAACTGATAAAATCCATAACGAGTCTTTGATCTCTCAAATCGAGCTGCCGACTGGTTTTACCGATAAGATTTGTGTAGCCCTCTGCTTCTAGTGACCTCCAAACCGCAGAACCAACCATACCCATATGGCCAGCGATGTAAATTCGTGAATCGTAATTTGTTGTAAGTGATTCGATTTGTTCGTTATTCATTTATATTTCCTATTTGGACTTCACATATCTTATGAGTCCATATATAAGCTTAGTCAAACTTTCAACTTTAGCATTCATTTCATTTAAATTATCAATATATCCTAACCTTTCTGCCAAAATCAATTGTGTTTCAACTTCAGATAAAGATGCTAAAGCAATATATAAAAATTGAATAAACTCCTTATTTCCTTGTCTTCCTGCACCTTCGGCTATATTGCTTGGTATAGATATCGCAGCACGTCTCATTTGTGATATTAAACCATATAGTTCTTCTTTAGGAAAATTTGTGTAAGGTGGTAGATAACTTCAACCAAATCTATGGCTTTCTTCCAGGCATCTAAATCTTTATGTGTTTTCATGTGAAATAAAAAATTTGGAACAGGATCATCTAATTACCAATCACGAGTAACAAAATCCTTACTCAAAATAGTTCAAAGTTGAATAACCGCCATCTTCAAGATACTGTTGCTTGGTCATTAGCTTTAAATCACTTTCCATCATCTCGTGAATTAAATCCTTCAATGAATATTTGCATTCCCAACCTAATTTTTGCTTGGCTTTGGTGGCATCACCAACTAATTGATCTACTTCGGTTGGTCTAAAATATCTTGGGTCTACAGATAATACTTCCTTACCGATTTCTAACTGGTATTTTGGATTGTTACATTCTGTGACAAAGGCTTTTTCATCCGCACCTTTACCTTTAAATTCAAGCTCAATACCTACTTCTGCAAAACTCATTTTTACAAAATCCCTAACCCTAGTCGTTTTACCAGTAGCAATAACCCAATCCTCTGCCTTATCTGCTTGCAGTATCATCCACATCATCCGTACATAATCCTTCGCATGTCCCCAATCTCGCTGTGCTTCGAGATTACCTAAATAAAATTTATCCTGTAATCCCAATGCTATACGAGATACTGCTCGCGTAATCTTTCTTGTCACAAAGGTTTCCCCACGTATTGGTGATTCATGATTAAACAGTATTCCATTACAAGCAAACATATCATAGGCCTCACGATAGTTTACGGTGATCCAAAAGGCATACATCTTAGCCACGGCATAAGGTGATCTTGGATAAAACGGTGTAGTCTCCGATTGTGGCACTTCCTGTACCTTACCATAAAGCTCAGATGTTGAAGCTTGGTATATTTTAGTCTTTTTTTCTAAACCCAATAAACGTACGGCATCAAGAATACGAAGTGCACCCAAGGCATCGGTATTACCTGTATACTCTGGTATTTCAAAAGAAACTGCAACATGGCTCATGGCGGCCAGATTATAGATTTCATCAGGTTGAATTTCCTTAATTAATCTAATAAGGTTAGTGCTATCTGTCATATCACCATAATGCAGATAAAAATTTTGATGGTCTACATGCGGATCTTGGTACAAGTGATCAATTCTGTCAGTATTAAAAAGTGAAGAACGTCTTTTTAGGCCATGTACTATGTATCCGTTTTTAAGAAGAAACTCACTTAAATAGGCCCCATCTTGACCAGTTATACCTGTAATAAATGCGACTTTATTCATTCTATTTCATTGATTAAAACACCATAAATAGATGCTTTACAAATCTAAGCTATTTTGAAGGACTAACCTTCTAGTGATTTGTAAACTAATTAACAGTTCGATAAAATCTGAAAAAGATCAATTGAATTTTGTTTTGATTTTTGAAAGTAGCAAAACAATTCTATCTTTGAGTATATTGAATTACAATCTAATCCTTAATTCTGAATGAGACATATCTACATATTTTATTTTTTTCTGCTGAGTATCGTATTTGGAGTTAATGCTCAAAATACTCCTAATACCATTTCGATGAATTCAGCAGATAACAATGCTACTGCATTTGGAACAAATGGAACAATAGCAACTTCAGTTACAACATTTTATACACATTGGGATAACACCTATATTTATATAGGATGGTCTGAAGGGAATACTAATTATAGTTCCGACATGTATTATGTTGCATTTGATACAGATCCAAATACGGCGACAGGCAGCAGCAATTCTGTCGAAAATGTGAGTTTTGAAACAGGTGGTAATCTTCCAGATTATTATATCGTATATGAAAACAATGATGACTTCTACGGTGCTCCTGTGTCCAATGGCAATGCTATTGAATTATATAACGGTACGTCAGGGTCTTGGACTTTTGTTAGCAGAACAGCAGGTGATGATGGAACAAATTCGCAAATTGATTTTCAAAATGCGCCTAATGGTGAGGTTAGAATTCGAATTGCATGGGCATCATTGAACTTTACTAGAGGTAATGACAAACCTTTAGGAATAACTTATTGGACCAATAACGAAGAAGGAAACTTTATGTGGTCAAGATTCCCAAATTCTAATCCCGCCACTGGGTCAACTCCCATAACAATGACCCATCAAATAGTTTTTAATTCTACGGGTGATGGTATTAATCCATCTACATCGTTTTATGAAAATGCATTGTCTTCAAATACATCTTACACCTCAATAAGTGATTCTAATTGGAATTCTACTTCTACATGGCAATTTGGAGGGATACCACTTAATGGCGGTGACGTAAGTATAAATAATGACGTAACTTCAGATATTAATGCAACAGTTGATAATGTAACTGTCTTCAGTTCAAAAAGTATAATAATAAATAATGGTGTTACTCTCAACCTTAATAATGAGATGGTTTTGGAGTCTACATCTACTAACTATTCAAGTTTAATCCGAAACGGTAGTATAAATGGTACAGTTAATTATGAACGCTTTGTTAACCAAATAGGAACAACCGGCGGATCAGTAGGTAATGATTTAATAGCTTTGCCCTTATTGAGTTTTGCATTTAATTTTCAACAATTCTTAGATATAGGGAGTCCTACTAATAGAGATGTCCTAGCAACAAATCCTGGTAATACTTTACATGCCTTTGGTGAATACGACAATAGTAATCTTGTATTTAATAATTTACCTACATATTTACCGACAGCCCCACCAGATCCAGGAGCTAAATTATTGGAGCAAGGTATCGGTTATCGGGCAGCAACTACCTCTGGTGCGAACCTTACTTTTACAGGCGATGTCTTAAATACCAATCTTGATGTTACAATATCTACACCAACTGCTGACATAGATAGTCAATGGAATTTAATGGGTAATCCTTTCCCAAGTTATTTGGATGCTTCAATTTTTCTTTCCGTTAATTCAGGTCCAATGGAAGATTCTGCCGAAGCTATTTATGCTTACAACAGTGGTACGTATTCAGGAGGGGCAGCAACAACGGCAAATAACTACACCATCATTAACGCTGCTACGATCTCTATGTTCAGTGGTGAGAACTTTAATATTGCACCTGGACAAGGCTTTTTTGTACCTGCAGAACCTACACAAGGATTTAGTGGTACCATCACCTTTGATGCAACGACGAATGATATGAGAACCACCTCTGGCGTTGACGACTATATAGTAGGGCGAACCAGTATACCAGGTTATACCTATAAACTGGGTTTGACCAAATCCACTGAGACCATAACGACTTTCTTTTTTATGGATGGTGCCACAAGAGGATTAGATCAGGGTTATGATGCAGGAACCTTTGGTGAAAGCAATCTTTATTCTCACTTGGTTGAAGGTAATACAGGTCGTAATATGGCATTACAAGCGTTAGCCCTTTCTGATGTTTCTGATGTAATAATACCATTAGGTGTTGATTCCAATATTGGAGAGCAGGTTACCTTCAACACTGCATTTAGTTCTATACCAGAAACCATTAATGTTTTTCTTGATGACACTGTTGCGAATACGTCGACCCTACTGAATGCAAACGACTACGTCCTTACGCCGACAGTAAATCTTAATGGTACAGGTCGATTCTTTTTAAGATTTACAGATAGTGCTTTGTCAAGTATAGAGAATAGTATTACAGATTATAAGATTATTGCAGATTATTCTGGTGATTCGATCATTGTATCAGGATTATTCGACAATAGTGTGGAAGCTAATATTTATGACATACATGGCAGATTGATGAGTAAAAGTAAGCTGAATTCAAATACTCAAATTCAATCTATAAGCACAGCACAATTAACAACAGGAGTATATATTGTTGAAGTAAAAAATGATAGAGTTAATTTAACAAAAAAAGTGATTGTACACTAGTAATCAATGCAATAACAAAATGTAATTTTCCTTAGTATTCAATTAACTTCAATTAATCATTTTATTTATTATTTTTGAACCAAATTTTGGCCAGAACCATGAACAAAGAAAATAACCAAATAACTCGTAAAGAGGCCATAAAAAAAATGGGGAAATATGCGACTATCACTGCAGTAGGTACATTCATGATTTTGAATCCACAAAAAGCGCAGGCAGATTCACCACCAAATGTTGGTGGAAATCCTTTTGATTAATCCAAAGTTATTATTTTGAAAAATGAATTAGCACCTACATATAGCTTTTTATGTGGTGAATATTGGGTGCTATGGTACGCTGTTTCTAATTCCTATAGCATAGTGGATAGTAATTTTAAATCTGTACTTGACTTATACTTAGAAGCTAAAAATGAAGATGACTTTTTAATGTCCATTAAACCAGCTGTTTCAGACCAAGATAGCCAAACTATAACTAATCAGATAAGAACGTATTTGGAATCTTGTAATTCTATTATTGAGCCTGAAAATATAATTGATATAAAACTAAATAATGCACACAGATACATTAAAAAAAAGTATCTCATCAATGAAAAGTCCATTGTGGTTTATTGTGATTCGGAATTGGTACTCAGTACGATACATCCTCAATTGGCTCATTTAGAAACGGAATTAGAAATACAGCCTGATGTAATTTTTGATGTTTATCTTAAAAATGAACATCTATATATGTTTAAAAATGACATATGCATCCTAAGAACACCTAAGAAAGACTATCATTTCCTCAGAGGAAAATTTGTGATGCACGTCTTTTGTGAAATTTACAACAAGAAAGTAGCAGACTGGTTAGGAACCTTTCATGGCTCTACCGTAACGGACAATAAATCTGCAATTCTGTTTAGTGGCGCATCTGGTAGTGGTAAAAGCACCATAAGTACACTTTTAGCCTCAAATGGTTTTTATTTACTTGCTGATGATGTTTCGCCAATGCTTGCAGAAGACAGGTATATTTACCATAATCCTAATGGGGTTTCAATAAAAGAATCTGCTTCAAAGCTATTAAGACCACTTATTAAGGGTTTTGATAATTTACCAACTGCAAACCTGAATCCAACAAAGGGCTTAATATATTATCATACTACAACTAAACCATCAAAAATTAGCTACCCATGTAAAGCAATTGTTCTGGTTAATTACAAATCAAACGCACGAACTGACTTAGAGGAAGTTTCCATTAAATCTATCTTAGAAACACTAATACCCGAATCGTGGCTTTCACCAGATCCTGAACACGCTCAGAAATTTCTTGGTTGGATGACTAAAGTGAAACGCTATAAATTAACTTATAGTGATACTAATGAAATGATCGAAATGGTTTCTGATATCTTCCGAGAGGAAGAGTAGACCATGCGTTTTTTTTAGTACTATATTTACTATTCAATGGCCAACCTTTTCAAAACATATCAATTAATTGCGCTTATCTTGAGCTTTACAACGGACAACAAGAAACTTGAAGCGCATATTAAAAATAAAACTGTTGATTGGGACGCATTGGTGAAAATTGGCAGTAGTCACCTCGTTTTACCGACAATTTATTGCAGACTAAAAGAGCGCAAATTATTAGATCTATTACCCGATGAACTTACCGCATACTTGGAGCAACTAACAAGTATAAATCGAAATAGAAATTTAGGTTTAATCGAAGAGGCAACGTCAATTTCAAAATTGCTTATGAAGCACGAGATTAAGCATGTCTTTTTAAAAGGTATAGCATTATTGTGTTCAAATGTTTACAGAGATACAGGTGAACGTATGGTAGGCGATATTGATATATTAGTTGAAAAAGAACAGGAGAAACGAGCTTTCAAACTAATTCAATCCTCAGGTTACAACAGAACTATTGGTTTTGATTACGAGGTAAAAGGTCATAGGCATTTAGACCGATTGGTGAATACCAAAAAATTGGCAGCTATAGAGCTGCATAACGCCTTGTTTAATTTAAAACATCAAGATCAAATTGATATTTATGATTTTTTTAATTCTACACATGTAGAGGGCGGAATACCTATTCCTTCATTACAGTTTTTAGGGCTTCATAATGTTTTGAGTTGGCAAATTAATGATAAAGGTTATTATTATTGTTCAATTAGCCTTAAATCTATCTATGATAGTTTAGTATTAGATATTAACAAAAATAACGTACTTGAAGAGAGACTAACCAACAAGTACATTAAGTCATACTTAAGTCTTGCCTCGATTCATTTTAAGGATTTTGATTCTTTAGGATTTAAACAAAACGTTTTTAAGCGCTTTTTATACAATCTAAAATTTCATTTCCCTATACTCCATAAAACCTTAAAACAATTTCAATTCGTTGCAATATCATTTCTAGAGCGAATCCATTTACTAGTATTCAACCAATCTTACAGAAAACATTTATTAAGCAAAATTTTATCTAAGGTAAATTCATAACTTTAACCATATTATACTATTTTTGATTACATAGTATTAATGTCAGACTATTTTTATGAAACGAATTTACCTTGCCATTCTGATAATGGCCATTGCACAAAGTACTTTTGCTCAAGAATCACAAAATGATAAAGATTGGTTTGCTAGTGTAGGCATAAACGCTATAAATAGCCAGGGTACACAATCTCCTTTTGGTGATATAGGCGATTGGGCAACTGGTCTGCCTATTTCATTTGCAGTTGAATTGAAATGGGATACCGGTCTTGCAATTGAACAAGCATTAACACTAAATTCATTCTCAGAGGGCGGTGTTGTTGATGGCGTTACTTTAGAAGAAGATTTAACTTATTTTGCCCTTGATACACACGCAAAATATTATTTCGGGCAGAAAATATTTCCTGAAGTTAAATGGTTAGATTTATATGGTAACGCTGGTTTTGGTCTATTTTCCTTAGATACAACGAATGTTACTTTTAATCTTGGTGGAGGAATTCTTTTTTGGTTAAATACAAGACAGACCACTGGAATTAGACTCCAATCAATTGCAAAATTTGCCCTTGATTCTAAAGATAGTGGCATAGATAGTAACCATTTCCAAACGCATCTTCAGGTTTTCTTTTTACTATAAGATAAAATTAAAGATTAAAAAAGGCACTCTAATGTTGAGTGCCTTTTTTTATATAACCATAAGTAAGCTTAAAACTACCAACTCTCTTTCAATAATTTGTCAAAGTATTCAATCGTATGTGTTAAACCTTCTTTTAATTGAATTTTTGGTTCCCAACCTTTCAATTCTCTTTTGGCCAGACTTATATCTGGTTGGCGTTGCATTGGATCGTCTTGAGGTAATGGTTTAAAGGTTAGTTTAGATTTTGAACCTGTTAAATCTAATATTTGTTGTGCTAATTCCAACATAGTGAATTCATTAGGATTGCCAATATTTACTGGACCTAAAAATTCATCCCTGGTATTCATCATTCTCACTGTACCTTCAACTAGATCATCTACATATTGAAAGCTTCTGGTTTGCATCCCGTCGCCAAACACAGTAATATCTTCGCCTCTTAAAGCCTGTACAATAAAATTTGAAACTACCCTACCGTCATTAGGGTGCATTCTAGGTCCATAAGTATTGAAAATACGTATTATCTTAATTTTAACTCGATTCTGGATATGATAATCCATAAACAATGTTTCAGCACAACGTTTACCTTCATCGTAGCAAGATCTTAATCCAATTGTATTGACATTTCCCCAGTATGTTTCCTTTTGTGGGTGCTCTGTTGGGTCTCCATAAATTTCGCTTGTAGAAGCTTGTAATATCTTTGCCTTAACGCGCTTTGCCAAACCAAGCATATTAATGGCACCCATTACAGACGTTTTAGTTGTTTTAATAGGGTTGTATTGATAATGAATGGGTGAAGCTGGACAGGCAAAATTATAGATTTCGTCAACCTCTATCATGTATGGGTTAATGACATCGTGTCTCACCAATTCAAAAAAGTGATGGTCCATTAAATGTTCTATATTACGCTTAGAACCCGTAAAATAGTTGTCCAAACAGATCACCTCGTTTCCTTCATTAAGCAAGCGTTCACATAAATGGGAGCCAACAAATCCTGCGCCACCTGTAACTAGTATTCTTTTCATTATAGCGTTTTAATTGTCCTTTAAAAATAAGGTTTATTTGTTAATCACCTTTGAGAAGATAAAAAATAAAAAAGCAAGCAATGCTATTGCTTGCCATTCAATTATTCGTGACCACGGTAGGATTCAAACCTACGACCGCTGGAGCCGAAATCCAGTGCTCTATTCAGCTGAGCTACGTGGCCAATTTTCTACTCACTTAATTTTGCTTTTACTATGGTAGAAATGGTTTTACCATCAGCTCGTCCTGCTAATTCTTTATTTACAATTCCCATAACCTTTCCCATATCTTTCATACCCTGAGCTCCAATGTCATCGATGGTCATAACAACTACCTTTTCAATCTCTTCCTCACTTAGCGCTTCGGGTAAAAATTGACTTATCACCTCTGCTTGGTCTATTTCAGGCAAGGCTAAATCTTTCCTGTCTTGTTCTAAATAAATTGCTGCACTGTCTTTACGCTGTTTTACAAGCTTTTGCAACAACTTTAATTCTTTCTCCTCTGAAAGTTCTTCTCCTCCTCCTGTGGCAGTCTTCTCTAAAAGTATTGCAGATTTAATAGCTCTCAAAGCTTCCAGCGCTGTTTGATCTTTTTCCTTCATTGCCATTTTCATGGCTTTCATAACATCGTCTTGTAAACTCATCTCTATAAAAAATTTGTATCTGCGAAGATACTAAAGATTTGTAAGTTTTCATCCTATTGCCGTGTACAATTGGAAACAAAAAACCCAAAAAGCTGAGGGACTTTTTGGGCTAGACTCAGGTGTGTTTAAAACACTTTAATCTGATATGCTATTAATCGACATTATCGTGCAAGAATGAATTATTACTTCTTAATTGAATTTCATCATTATCGTCTGTCCCTATGGACATTCTTGAAGTATTATTTTCTGAAGAGTGTTGTACGTCTTCTAAATCCACACCTTGTCTTTTGTAAGCAGGTTCCTTTTCTATTTCATCTATTTTAGCATTGTTAAACTTGTAATTGAAATCTTTCATTTTGCGACGACGCTCGTCTGCTCTGGCCTTAATCAATTCTGATATAGGGCTATTCATTGGATCAATCTCCTCTTCTGCTGTTTCCACCTCTTCCTCAATGGGTAAGATTTTCTTTTCAAAAATAACTTCTTCCTTAACCTCAGGTGATTTTGTATTTGTATTCATGGAAGATTCATAGGTTTCAAAATCATCTAAGGCATAGCGTTTTTCTCCCTCTTCATTAACCTCTGTTACAGAGATAATCTCTACTGGCTCATTAACATCCATATCTTTAACCTCATCATCTAGACTGAAAAACATTGTCTCTTCGTGCGCATCAGGTTCTTCAACCTTTTCCGGTTGATTTGAAGATAGTGGTAAATCAAATGTGAGCGTTATCTGTTCTTCTTGCTCTAGAATTGGCTCTTCATTTACAGGTTTAACTGGAGTTATAATAAATTCCTCTGGTTCAGAAGCTATTGGCTTTCTATCCAATACCTCTTCATAAACAACATTAATGTTTTTTATTAAATCTGTTGTTGGAATAATATCCATTTTATCTGATGCCTTTGAAACAACATCCAATTCTTCATCCTCATCTACAAGGGTGTGTCTAACAATAGGCGATTCTTTTTCTAAAACAATATCTGGCGTTATAATTACTGGTTCTTTTTCTTTTGTGCTGATCTCTTCACTCGGGGTTTCTTCAAGCGCATGTATTACTTTTTTTGCTTCAGTATTAGAAATTTCATTTTGCTGGTCTATATTAAAACCTGTTGCAATTATGGTTACTGAAATCGACTCTTCTAAGGCTTCATCCTCACCTACACCCATAATGATATTAGCACCATGACCTGCTTCTGCTTGGATATGATCGTTAATTTCACCTATTTCATCAATAGTAATCTCTTGCGAACCAGAAACGATAAGCAACAATACGTTTTTAGCTCCTGTAATTTTGTTGTCATTCAATAATGGAGAATCCAAAGCTTTCATTATAGCTTCTTGTGCTCTAGTCTGTCCTGATGCTGTGGCTGAACCCATAATCGCGGTGCCACTATTACTTAGTACTGTTTTGGCATCTCGCAAATCTATATTTTGCGTGTAGTGGTGCGTAATTACCTCTGCAATTCCTCTTGATGCCGTTGACAACACCTCATCTGCCTTAGAAAAACCTGCTTTAAACCCTAAATTACCGTAAACTTCACGCAACTTATTATTATTAATTACAATTAATGAGTCTACGTGTTGTCTTAAATTCTCGATACCACGTTGCGCTTGCTCATTACGCATTTTACCTTCAAACTGAAACGGTATCGTAACTATACCCACAGTGAGTATATTAAGCTCCTTTGCCATTTTTGCAATTATCGGCGCTGCACCTGTTCCTGTACCTCCACCCATTCCAGCTGTAATAAATACCATTTTTGTATTGGTATCTAACATTCTACGGATATCTTCAAGGCTTTCTACAGCGGCTTGTTCTCCTACTTCAGGGTTTGCACCGGCTCCTAATCCTTCGGTTAAGTTTACTCCAAGTTGAATCTTATTTGGAACACCACTATTTTGAAGTGCTTGAGCATCTGTATTACAGATTACAAAATCAACTCCTTTGATGCCTTGCTGGAACATATGGTTAATGGCATTACTACCGCCACCACCAACACCAATGACTTTTATTACATTAGATTGATGTTTTGGCAAATCAAATGAGATGTTTCCAAATTCGTTGCTATTACTCATATTACTTGTGATTATGGGATTTTTTATATTATGGTTAATTAATTATTTTCTACTCTGCGTTGTCTAAAAATTCTTTAACTCTTTCTGTTAATTTATCTAAAAAAGAACGTCGCTCCTTTACTACTTCATCTTTAGAAATCGTAATATCTTCGATTGATTCTTCAGAATTCTCGTTGTTTTCCGAACTCATTTGCTCACTTCTCTCGGCAAACTTTCGCTCCTGACGTTTTAATCCATCCATCACTAAACCAACAGCAGTTGCAAATAGTGGGCTGGCAATATCGTCGTCACTGTCACCTGCCAAATGCTCATTTGGATATCCAATCCTCGTATCCATTCCTGTAATGTATTCAACCAATTGCTTCAAATGTTTTAATTGGCTACCACCACCTGTTAAAACAATTCCTGCAATTAGCTTTTTCTTTTGCTCTTCGTGACCGTAATTCTTAATTTCTACATAAACCTGTTCAACTATCTCAACCACTCGAGCATGAATTATTTTCGATAAATTCTTTAGTGTTATCTCCTTAGGTTCTCTACCACGTAATCCTGGAATGGAAACTATTTCATTATCCTTGTTCTCACCTGGCCATGCAGAGCCAAACTTTATTTTTAAGAGTTCTGCCTGCTTTTCAATTATTGAGCAACCTTCTTTAATATCCTCCGTGATTACATTACCTCCAAAGGGTATTACGGCTGTGTGCCTAATAATACCATCCTTAAATACAGCAAGATCTGTTGTTCCACCACCAATATCTATCAAGGCCACTCCAGCCTCTTTTTCTTCCTGGCTTAAAACAGCGTTTGCAGATGCAAGTGGCTCTAGAGTAATTCCTTCGAGTTGTAATCCGGAACTTTTAACACATCTCCCAATATTTCTTATAGAAGAAACCTGACCAACAACTACATGAAAGTTAGCCTCAAGTCGACCACCGTACATACCTATTGGTTCTTTTATCTCGGCTTGGCCGTCTACTTTGAATTCCTGTGGCAAGACATGGATAATTTCTTCACCAGGTAGCATTACTAATTTATGGACCTGGTTTATTAATCTATCAATATCTGCTTCTTCAATTACTAACTCCGAATTAGACCGTGTTATATAATCACTATGTTGCAAGCTGCGTATGTGTTGGCCCGCTATTCCAACGGTTACCTCAAAAATTTTCTCCCCTGCTGCAACTTCAGCCTCTTGAACTGCTTGCTGAATTGATTGTATGGTTTGGGTTATGTTATTTACCACACCTCTATGTACACCTAAACTCTTGGATTTACCGACACCAAGAATTTCGACCTTACCATATTCATTCTTGCGCCCAATCATGGCTACAATTTTCGTGGTTCCAATATCCAGTCCTACAGCTATGTTATTGTTTTCCATAGTTTATTTTTTGGTACAAATCACTTGTTTGTCAAATTTTAGATTAACCATTTCAAAGGAGTCCAAAGTTTTGTCCTTAAATGCTTTCTGATAAAAGGCTTTAAAATTGTTTATCTTTTTATTTAGTTTTTTTAAAGTTCCTAAATGAACCTTAAAATCACTTTTTCGAACTTTAAAATCTATTGTACCATCATTATTTTGATGAATTTCAATAACATGTTTTTTTAAAAATTCATCTTCATCTACTGCTTTTGCAAATGTGTAAATCGTATTTAAACTTTTCTTGTTTATAGTCCCAGTAACCAGAGGAACCCGTGCCGTATAATTATCTGACAAAGGCATAAAACCACCTTCATCATCTATGTAATACGAAGCATTTGAACTTACTCTTGCAATAGGCCTTTTTTGTTCAATTTCAGTGTAAAGCTCACCGTTTATTGACATAAACACCTCTGCTTTTTTGATCATTGAATTAGAATTTAGGGCGTCTTCTAGTTCGTTCAAATCTATGATATCTTTAGATTGTTGCGTAACCCGTGGTTGATTTTGTATTAACAATTTACTAACAGTGGCATCCGTTATAAATAATTTGTTTTCACCTACAAAATGTGGCGGTTGAATGTTCACTTTTCTTTCTTTGTTTCTTTGATTGGAAAAAGCAAATAAAAAGCAAACAAGCACTAATAAACCTACAACCTTTATATAGTTAAACTTAATTCGCATGCGCAAGTCCTTTTTTAATATGTTCTACTTCATCGCCAATATCACCCGCTCCAATTGTTAAAAGTACGTCTACATCATTGTTATTTATATGATCTATTATTTCAGATTTCTGAATTAGCCTTTTATTTGGATTGTTGATTTTTTTCAATAACCATTCTGAATTTACGCCTTCGATGGGTAACTCGCGAGCCGGGTAAATTTCAAGAAGAAATATTTGATCAAATTTTGAAAGGCTTTCTGCAAACTCATTCACAAAATCTTGGGTTCTACTATACAGGTGCGGTTGAAAAATTACCATTACCTTTTTACCAGGATACATTTCTCTCACTGCTTCATGAACAGCATTAATTTCTTCAGGATGATGGGCATAGTCATCTATAAAAACAAAACTGTTAGTTTTAATGTGATAGGTAAATCTTCGCTTTACACCTTTGTATAATGCTAAAGCCTTGGCGAGCTGCTTAAGCGGGCAACCATATTCTGCAGCCATCGCCAGGGCTATTATTGCATTTGACAAATTATGTCTACCAGGTAGGCCAAGCTTGAAGTCTTTATGCGTTTGAATGGGTGTTTTTAAATCGAAAACGTAACACCCATTTTTTATCTTAATATTTTTTGCTGTATAGTCTGAATCATCATCAACACCATAGGTTATACCCTTAATTGGCAAACCGTTCTTTACAAATAGTTTACCGTTAGGTTTTATACACTTTGAAAAACTCTCAAATGCGCGTTTTAATTCTGAGGCATCGCCGTAAATATCTAAATGATCTGCATCTATTGAGGTAATACATGCCATATTTGGAGATAAGGTTAAAAACGAACGATCAAACTCGTCTGCTTCAACAACTGTTACATCGGTACCATTAATAATTAAATTAGAATTGTAATTTTGACTTATACCGCCTAAAAATGCTGTAACTGGTATTTCACAGGAGTATAGTAGATGGCCCAAAATACTAGTAGTTGTAGTTTTGCCATGAGTACCAGCAACTGCCAAACAAAACGTCTCCTCAGTTATTATTCCTAATAGTTCAGAACGTTTGCATACATCATAGTTATTGGTTTTGAAAAATACCAATTCCGTATGTGTTTTGGGAATTGCAGGAGTGTAAACAACTAAGGTTTCCTTGGGATTATAATATGGAGAGTTAACTTTTCTTAAATCCTCATTATAACTAACGTCAATGCCCAATTCCTCAAGAGTTTGCGTAAGGGCTGTTTTAGTTTTATCGTATCCTGAAACCTCTTTTCCGTGTGCGAGCATATATCGCGCTAAAGCACTCATCCCAATGCCTCCAATGCCTATAAAATATATCTTATTTTTAGTTTTCAGGTTCATTTACTAATTAATAGTTTGCCAATTTCATCAACAATTTCATTGGTGGCATTTGTTAGTGCTAATTTTTTGATATTGTCGCTGAGTGTTTTTCTTTTATCATTATTGGCAATTAGTTCAGAGAATTCATCTTTAAAATCTTTTTCCAAATGTTTTTCTGTAATTAAAACGGCCGCATTTTTATCTGCTATTGCCTTAGCATTCTTTGCTTGATGGTCTTCTGCCACATTTGGAGACGGAATAAATATTACAGGCTTGCCAACCACGCACAACTCTGAAACAGAAATTGCTCCAGCACGCGAAATTATGATGTCTGCTGCACTATACGCAAGATTCATTTGATTTAGAAATGCATGAACTTGAACATATTCTAAACCGTTGTATTTCTTATAAGTGTCATAGTACAGTTTACCGCATTGCCAGATTACTTCTACCTTCAGATCTTCAAAAAGTTGTAGGTTACTTTCTACTAATTCATTTATTCTACGTGCACCTAAACTACCTCCAAGAACTAATAAAGTATGTTTATTATGTTTTAATTTAAATGAGTCTTTTGCTTGGATTTGGTTATCCATTACTCCGAGTAAATCCTTTCGAATTGGATTACCTGTAAGAACTATTTTATCCTTTGGAAAAAACCGTTCTAATCCCTCATAAGCAACACAAATTTTATCTACTTTATTTGCCAAAAGCCTGTTTGTTACTCCTGGAAATGAATTTTGCTCCTGTATTAAACTCGGTATTTTCCTAGCTGAAGCTACCTGTAAAAGCGGACCACTGGCAAAACCTCCCGTACCAATGACAACATGTGGCTTGAATAATTTTAATATTTTCCTTGAACGAAGCAGACTGGCTATAAGTTTCAAAGGAAAACTTAGATTTTTAAATGACAGTTTTCTTTGAAAACCAGATATCCACAAACCCTCAATTGAATATCCCTCTTGTGGTACTTTTTCCATTTCCATCCTGTCAGAAGCACCCACAAATAAAAATTCTGCTTTTGGATATCGCCTTTTCAATTCGTTTGCAATAGCAATTGCCGGATAAATATGGCCACCCGTTCCTCCGCCTGATAATATGAATCTATAATTTTCCACTAAATGGCTTCACTTAAAATATCCAATGGATTATCGTTTTCTAACTCTTCCTTATTTTTTATTTCTTGTCGTTTAGCACTAACGCTAAGAATTATACCTATTGCAAGGCATGTCATCCATATTGATGTACCACCACTACTTATTAATGGTAAGGTCTGACCTGTCACTGGAAACAATTCTACCGCAACTGCCATATTTATTAGAGCTTGAAAAACAATAGGTAGCCCAACACCTAGCACCAAAAGTTTTCCAAAAATGGTATCTGCTTTTTGGGACACGATCACGATTCTAAAAAGCAACCAACTGTAAAGAATAAGTAGGAACAACCCGCCTATCAAACCGTACTCTTCGATGATTATAGCAAATATGAAATCCGAAGAAGACTGTGGCAAAAAGTTCTTTTGAACACTTTTGCCAGGACCCACACCTTGTATACCACCTGATGCAATAGCAATTTTAGCTTTTTCGATTTGGTAATCTGCTTCAGTATCTTCATCATTAGTAAAACTTTCGATTCTACTTAACCAAGTATCTACACGATTTGGCATGGCATCAGGAAAGGCCTTTGCAACCAATACAAACATTGTTAAGGCAATCAGTCCTGTTCCAATTATTATTAGCAAATACTTAATTGGATAGCCACCTATAAATGCCAACATCATAACCATTGTAAAGATTATAGCTGTAGTGGAAAAGTTGGCTGGTAATATTAATATTAGAATAAAAAATACTGGTGCCCAAAGAGGTATTATGGTTTCTTTAAAACTTACGGCTTTGTCTTTAATTTTAGATAGGTAACGCGCCACATAGACCATGAGTACAACGGCTGCCAGTGTAGAGGTCTGAAACGACATATTAACAATCGGTATTTTAATCCATCTACTAGCATTGGCTCCTTCTATGGTGGTACCTTGAAGTAAGGTTACTAAAAGTAAAACTAAAACAATAGGCACCATGACTATTGATAATCCTCTGAAGTATTTATAGGGTATTTTATGCACACCATACATTAAAGAAAAACCCAATACCAGATGCATGAAGTGTTTTACAAAATATGAAAAAGTATTCCCTGTACCACCTGTATAGGCTAAATTGCTTGCTGCACTATAAACGGGAAGGAACGAAAATATAGCTAACAACGTTGCAATTGCCCAAATTGCCCTGTCCCCTTTTATTTGTGTAAATAGTTTTTGCATGCTTAACCAAATGTTTGAATATGAGTCCCTAATTCATATTACGCGTTTTTATAAGTTTCGTACAGCATTTTTAAATTGACGTCCTCTATCTTCATAATTTTCAAACAAGTCGAAACTTGCACATGCTGGCGATAATAGCACATTATCCCCAGCCTCTGAGACTTTATATGCAATCTTTACCGCCTCTGACATATATTGTGTTTCAACAATGACATCAACCATATTGCCAAAAGCTTCAAACAACTTTGTATTATCAACTCCCAAACAGATGATTGCTTTTACCTTTTCGTTTACAAATGGAAATAACTCTTTGTAGTCGTTACCCTTGTCCTCTCCACCAACAATCCAAACAGTAGGTGCATCCATACTCTCTAAAGCATAATATGTTGCATTTACATTCGTTGCTTTAGAATCGTTTATATACTGAACCTTGTTGATTCTTAAAACATGTTCAAGTCGATGTTCTACACCTTGAAAATTCTCAAGACTTTCCCTAATAGTCTGCTTTCTAATTTTTAATAAATGTGCAACAGTAGATGCTGCCATTGCATTTTTAATGTTGTGTTTTCCCTCCAATGTAATGTTTTGTGTAGGCATAATTATTTTGTTGTTATCTATGGTTATTGTTATTGCGTTATTACTATAGTATGCCCCCTCATCTAATTGCTTTACCAATGAAAAAGGCAATAATTTTGATTGTATTGAATGATTTTTTATGTGATTTGAAATGACCGGGTCATCTGCATCATAGATGAAATAGTCCTCAGAAGATTGGTTTTCTACAATTCTAAATTTTGATGCGATATAATTCTCAAACTTATAATCATAGCGGTCTAAGTGATCTGGTGTTATATTAGTTAGAATGGCCATATTTGGTTTGAAATACTTAATGTCATCTAACTGAAAACTACTAACCTCAAGAACATAATTTTGATAGTTTTTTTCTAGCAACTGCTTAGCAAAACTGTCGCCAATATTTCCTGCCAAACCAACTTCAATTTCCTGTTTCAAGATATGATGTGTTAGTGCTGCAGTTGTTGTCTTACCATTGCTCCCTGTAATTGCTACTAAATTGGCCTTTGTGTATCTAGAAGCAAACTCTATCTCAGAAATTACCTCGATATTTTGTGTTCTTATTTGCTTTATCAATGGCACTTTATCAGGTATGCCTGGGCTTTTCATTACCAAATCTGCATTAAGTATTTTAGACTCAGTATGCTTTTGGTCTTCAAAATCAATATCATTATTTAAAAGAACGTCCCTATATTTTTGTTTGATTGTTCCTTTATCCGAAACAAAAACCTCGTACCCCTTTTCTTTGCCAAGCAGTGCAGTACCAACACCACTTTCCCCACCACCAAGTATCACTAATCGTTTCATTATCTTATCTTAAGGGTAACAATAGATATTATGGCTAATAGAATTCCTATAATCCAAAATCGTGTTACTATTTTACTTTCGTGATATCCTGATTTCTGATAATGGTGATGTAATGGAGACATCTTAAAAATCCGTCTTCCTTCACCATATTTTTTTCGTGTGTATTTGAAGTAACTTACTTGCATAACCACAGATAGATTCTCAGCTAGGAAAATGCCACATAAAACAGGTATTAACCACTCCTTTCTAACGGCAATTGCTATCACAGCAATTATTCCTCCTATGGTCAAACTCCCTGTATCTCCCATAAAAACTTGTGCTGGATAAGCATTGTACCAAAGAAAACCCACCAAGGCACCAACAAAGGCGGCGATATAAATAGTAATCTCCTCTACCTTTGGGATATACATAATGTTCAGATATTCCGAAAAGATTATGTTACCGGAAACCCAGGCAAAAATGCCAAGGGTTAGCACAATGATTGCAGAAGAACCTGCTGCCAATCCGTCTATTCCGTCTGTTAAATTTGCTCCATTTGAGACTGCAGTAATTATGAAAATACTTACCAATATGAATATAATCCAGGCATATTTGTTTAACTCTGGGCTAATCCATGTAATGAGGCTAGCGTAATCGAATTCATTTCCCTTTACAAAAGGAATTGTAGTTTTGGTTGATTTTTCCTCGGCCTTAAATAATTTAGTTGCTGGTATATCCGGATTTTCCGCGAGTAAAACTTTTTGTTGTTCAATCGGAAGTTTCTCCTTTATCGTAACATCTTTGTGAAAGAAAAGGGTAACACCAACTATTATCCCAAGGCCTACTTGACCTAATACTTTGAATCTCCCTTTTAAACCCTCTTTGTTTTTTTTGAATTTTTTAATGTAATCATCTATGAAACCAATGGTTCCCATCCATACTGTTGTAACTATTAGTAAAATGATATAGATATTTTCAAGTCTTGCCAATAAAACAACTGGAATAAGTGTAGCGAGAATGATAATTATCCCTCCCATTGTAGGAGTTCCCGCTTTTTCAACCTGCCCTTCTAGTCCCAAATCCCTTATTGTTTCACCAACTTGTTGACGTTGCAGAAACCTTATTATACGTTTACCGTAAATAGTAGATATCAAAAGCGATAAGATAATCGCCATTGCAGCCCTGAATGTTAAGAACCCAAAAAGTGTGGCGCCTGGAAGTTGAAATTGTGCTTCGAGATATTCAAATAGATAATACAGCATTTACTTTTGTAATTGTTTTAAGAGTTCTTGTACTATTTTAAAATCGTCGAAATCAAATCGTTCGCCTTTAATCTCCTGATAAGTTTCATGCCCTTTCCCTGCAATAAGAATTATGTCTTTAGGATTTGCCATTTGACAAGCCGTTTTTATTGCTTGTTTTCTATCTGTAATGGACAATGTTTTCTTGAAGTTTTGTGGCTCTACGCCTTTCTCCATATCCACAATGATTGCTTCAGGCTCTTCACTTCTCGGGTTATCGCTAGTAAAAATTACTTTAGTACTTAAGGCAGAGGCTATATGCGCCATTTTTGGCCTTTTCGTCTTGTCTCTATCACCGCCACAACCTACAACCGTGATTAGCGCTTCGTTCTTTGTCCTTATGCTATTAATGGTTTCGAGAACATTTTTTAAAGCATCAGGTGTGTGTGCATAGTCCACTATGGCAGTAATTTTATCTTCTGAAATAAAATATTGAAAGCGTCCGCTAACGTTCTCCAGCTCACTTATGAGTCTTAATATCTCGTCTGAGTCTAAACCAAGAAGTTCTGCGGCACCAAAAATTGCCAGAATGTTGTACGCATTAAAATCACCTATGAGCTTTGTCCATAACTCGTTGTCATTCAATTTAAGTAACAAGCCTCCAAAATCATTTTCAAGAATTTGAGCTCTGTAATCAGCATAATTCTTCAGAGCATATGTATACTTTTTGGCTTGTGTATTCTGAAGCATTACCAAACCATTTTTATCGTCTGTATTGGAAAGTGCAAAGGCAGTTTTTGGAAGATTGTCAAAAAATGATTTTTTCACATCTCGATATTCCGCAAATGTTTTATGATAATCTAAATGATCATGTGACAGATTGGTGAAAATTCCTCCTGTAAAGACTAATCCTTCAGTTCTACTTTGATGAATTCCGTGAGAACTGGCCTCCATAAAGCAATACTCAACGCCTTCATTATTCATTAATTTTAAATATTTATTGATGCTAAGTGAATCTGGAGTTGTGTGCGTAGTTTTATAGGTTTTATCATCAACCATTATCTTAACAGTTGAAAGCAGGCCGACTTTAAAACCAGCTTTTTTAAATAATTGATAGAGAAGACTTGTAACCGTGGTTTTTCCATTAGTACCCGTTACACCAACAAGCTTCAGATTTTCTGAAGGATGGTCATAAAAATTTGACGCCATATAGGCCAAAGCCTGATTAGAATTCAAGACTTCTATGTAGGTGATGTTTTCAACAAGAGTTTCAGGCAAGCTTTCACAAACAATAGCTTTTGCACCTGACATAATTGCTGTTTCTATATACTCATGACCATCTGTTTGTAATCCTTTTATGGCCACAAAAACATCATCGTTTGTAATTTGACGAGAATCAAATTCAATTTTGTTGACGGTAATACTTGTGCTACCAACAACAGCATTAATAGTAACCTTGTACAATATATCCTTTAGTTGTTTCATGAGGCTTCTAGAACTATTGTTTGGTTAGGATTTAATTTTTGATGCTTGACTATTGACTGTTTTTTTATAACACCACTACCCTTTAATTTTACATTTACCTCAATCTGAAGATTTTCTAGTAAGGCTAAAGCATCCATGGCCGGCATGCCAATAACATCTGGCATTAACTGTTTGTATTTATTGGCCATGACATTATAATTATTGTAGTCCTGATCTACAGTAGAATTATTGAAGTTAAGAGTCTCAACTTCATCAATAATGGGTGTTTCCGTATAAATCTTCTGTGCAATTCTCTTAAACACGGGACCCGACACATCTGCACCATAATAGCCAACTTCTGTACTCGGTTTGTGTATTACAACAATACAGGAGTATTTAGGCTTGTCTGCTGGAAAATAACCTGCAAACGACGAAACATATTTTTTATCATTTTTCCACTCTTCAAAGTTGGCGTAATCCGTTCTGGCTGTGCCTGTTTTTCCCGCCATAGAAAATGTTTCTGAATACATTCTTTGACCCGTTCCTCGAACCACAATATTCCTGAGGATGTCTTGCATCTCTCGAAGTGTTTTTTCTGTACAAATTTTATCAACCAGCACCTCCTTATCAAAAACCTCAATATCCTTATCAAATGACTTCACCGCTTTTATAAATCTTGGTTTTATAAGTTCACCATTATTTGCAATGGCATTATAAAACGCTAAAGTCTGTAAAGGCGTAATGGTTAAGTTGTAACCATAGGCCATGGAAGGCAATGCGTTTTTACTCCAGTTAGATGCACCTGGTTTTGCAATATCTGGTTTTCCTTCTCCAATAATAGACACCCCTAAAGGCTTATCTAATTTCCAGCTATGCAGACGATCTAAAAATTTTTCCGGATTTTTTGAATAATGATCATCAATTATTGTTGCAAGACCAATGTTTGAAGATACTTCAAGTGCTTTTGCGGCCGATATCTTACCATAACCTCCTCTATGGGAGTCACTTATAGTTCTACCGTAAAAATATTTGATGCCATTTTTGGTATCTACTATCGTAGATGTATCAATGACCTTATCTTCGAGAGCAGCCATCATAGCCATAACCTTAAATGTAGAACCTGGCTCATGACTCTCACCCACAGCATAATTTAGACGTTCATAGTAGAGGCCATTTCTATTTCTGCCCAAATTGGATATAGCCTTGATTTCTCCAGTTTTAACGTCCATTACAACCACGCAACCATGATCGGCTTTATATTTTTCTAACTGCCCAAGTAGCGAATGATGGGCAATATCCTGTATGTTAACATCAATTGTTGTATATACGTCATAACCGTCTTTAGGTTCAACTTGATTAAAGTCTGCAATCGGCTTCCATTGGCCATTGCCAATTTTTTGCTTTAACCGCTTGCCGTTTTCACCTCTTAAATATTTTATCCCAAAAGCACCATCTATACCAACACGAGTTGCATAACCGTTCTCATCAATCTTTTCATAGCCAATAGAACGCTCTGCAATACGACCCATCGGATGTTCGCGTTTGGTTTTTTGACTGAATACGAAACCCCCTCTTATTGCACCGAGTTCTAATAGTGGGAATTGCCTGAATCTTGTAAAGTCCGTATAGGAAAGATCTCTTGCCAACAAGACATACTGATTGTTGGTTTTTCTTGCTTTTCTCAGTTTATTTTGAAAGCTTAATGCCGATTTCCCTGTAAATGCCTCAAGCGAATCGCAAAGTGGTCTTATGTAAGTTTCGAAATTAGAATTTGACGATGTGACAGGGTCTATACCAACGTCGTATTTAGGTATTGATGTAGCCAACAAACTACCATCAGCAGAATACACATTTCCTCTATTTGCTGGTATTTCAAAATCTTTTACCGTCCTTTTCTCTGCAAGCTGCCTATAAGTTTCGCCTTGCACAAACTGTATACTACAAAGCTTAAAAACCACGGCAAGAGCAAAAACAAATAAACTTCCTGAAACGAAGTATAGTCTATTTAATATGTTAGTTTCTGTTGTTGCCAATGTCTTACTATTCGCTTTGTGATTTTACTTTAATCTTTTTGGGTGGTATTGCTGAAATCCCAATACCTTTGTCTGCTACTTTCTCAATTATTGTAGACTCCATTTTAAGACGCATTAGCTTTGAGCGTCCATCCACGAATGCAGACCTCAATTCCTTAACTTCATTTGTTAGCCTTGCTATCTCATGTACTTTTTTATCCGCGCTATGTGAGCTGGCAATCATGATAATGGCTAAGGCAGAAACAAAAATGATAATGCGCCAATTTTTGAACGAATCATCACTTATCAGAAATTTTCCTCGTAAAATGCTATAAATACTTTGCTTCATATTTTTTCTGCAATTCTTAGTTTAGCACTCCTAGCTCTGTTGTTTTCTCTTATTTCAGCTTCAGAAGGAGTAATTAATCCCCCTACTTTCTTTAATGGTACTTCAAAATTTCCAAACATATCGCGCTCAGGTTCACCTTCAAACATCCCATTTCTTATAAAGCGCTTTACCAATCTGTCTTCTAACGAATGATAGGAAATGCAACTTAGCCTTCCTCCTTTTCTCAATACCTCTGGCACCTGTAACAAAAACTCCTTTAAAGCTTCCATCTCTTGGTTCACCTCTATTCTTATTGCCTGATAGATTTGTGCTAACACCTTGTTTTCCCTCTTATGGTTTAAAAACCTTTTTAATACGCTCTTTAATTGCTTACTTGTTTTTATATCCTCATTTTGCCGCGCTTCAACAATTGCCCTTGCCATTGCTGGTGATTGACGTAATTCGCCATATTGGTAAAACATTTGTCTTAGTTCCTCTTCGCCATAGTTGTTAATAACATTATAAGCAGATAAATCGCTGTTCTGATTCATGCGCATATCCAAGTTAGCCTCAAAACGTGTTGAAAAACCGCGATCTGCCACATCAAATTGATGTGACGATACACCAAAATCTGCCAAAATCCCATCGACCTCCCTTACTCCATGAAATCTTAAGAACCGTTTTAGATATCTGAAATTCTCATTAATGAGAATAAACCTTTCATCTGCCAGAGCATTTACTAAAGCATCCTTATCTTGATCAAATGCAATTAGCCTACCTTGCTCACCTAATCTGGAAAGAATCTCCCTACTATGACCACCACCGCCGAAGGTTACATCTACATAAATTCCATCTGGTTTAATATTTAAACCATCAACTGTTTCTTTAAGTAGTACTGCATTATGATAAGCCATCGTCATTATCATCTTGACCCATTACTTCTTCAGCCAAATCTGCAAAGTCAGATGTTGCATCATCAATAGCTGCTTCGTATTTATCCTTATCCCAGATTTCTATAATATTAACCGCCGAAGCTAAAACAACCTGTTTTGTAATGCCTGAAAAGTTAATCAGGTCCCTTGGTATTAAAAGTCTTCCTGCGTTATCAACCTCGACCATTTTTACACCAGCCGTAAACCGTCTTATGAAGTCATTATTCTTTTTCTTAAAACGATTAAGCTTATTCACTTTGGCCATAAGCACATTCCATTCTTGCATTGGATACAGTTCCAAACATGGCTGAAAAACTGCACGCTTTAAGACAAACCCATCTTGCAACGTTGATGATAGTTGCTTTTTTAAAACCGCAGGAATCATTAATCTCCCCTTGGCATCTGCCTTGCACTCGTATGTACCTATGAATGAATTCAACTGCTGATAATCGGTTTAGATTGATTGAGTTCCAAATATATTGAAAAAATAACCACTTTTTACCACAAAATCCCACATTTGTTGATAAGTTTTGTTACTCTCGTAAACTTGACAAAGTTTTTCTAAGTAAATACAGTACTTTGCAAGTGATATTAAAAGTGGTAATTATCAACAGAAAACTTTAAAAAACTTATAGTTCTAATAGTTGATATATTTTGGCTCAAACTCTAATTTCAAAAGGATTTAGTTATATTTGTTTTGAACACGTAAGCACTAACATTTTCAATGGCACACCTTTTAAAAAAAGAAAAGGATTTTAGTTATATAGAGGTAGGAGAAGGCACACCAATTATAGTGCTACATGGTTTAATGGGAGGTTTAAGTAATTTTGACTCAGTCACTACATACTTCAGCGCAAATGGGTATAAAGTTCTTATTCCAGAATTACCGATTTACACCATGTCTCTTGTTAAAACTAATGTAAAAAGTTTCGCAGTTTATCTTAAAGATTTTATAGAGTTCAAAGGATTTAAGGAAGTCATTTTATTAGGAAATTCTCTTGGAGGACATATAGGTTTGTACCACACAAAAATGTTCCCTGATAAAGTGAAAGGCCTCGTTATAACTGGAAGTTCTGGATTGTATGAGAGTGCTATGGGAAGTGGTTATACCAAGCGCAGTGATTACGATGTTATAAAGAAAAAAGCACAAGATGTTTTTTACGATCCTGCTATCGCTACAAAAGAAATAGTTGATGAAGTTTATGAGACCGTAAACGACAGGAATAAACTCGTTAAGACTTTGGCTATTGCCAAAAGTGCCATACGCCACAATATGGCGAAGGACTTACCTAATATGAAAACACCAACCTGTATCATCTGGGGTAAGAATGATACGGTAACACCTCCAGAAGTTGCTGAAGAATTTCACTCTCTATTGCCAGATTCTGATTTGTTTTGGATTGACAAATGTGGTCACGCTGCCATGATGGAGCATCCAGATGAATTCAATAAGATTCTCAACGGATGGCTGGAAAGTCGCGAGTATTAAACATTAAAACTAAAATATTCCTGTTTCCGCAGGACGTGCAATGAAAATAAAATCTGCCGATTTTGTAATGAGTAATTCGGACGTAGCCAAGTGTCCAAAGCGACCATTGCCAGAATATGCCTTTATTGGAAGAAGTAACGTCGGCAAGTCTTCATTGATTAATATGCTTACCAACCGTAAAAGTCTTGCCAAGACTTCTGGGAGACCAGGTAAAACGCAACTTATTAATCATTTTATAATAAATGATAGCTGGTATCTTGTTGATCTGCCCGGCTATGGTTATGCAAGAGTATCAAAATCCTCTAAGAAGAAATTTCAGAAGTTTATCACCAACTATTTTGAACAACGGAAGCAATTGGTCCTCGCCTTTGTCTTAGTTGATATTCGCCATGAACCTCAGTCTATTGACTTAGAATTTATGGAATACCTTGGTATTAATGAAATACCTTTTGGAATTATTTTTACTAAAGCTGATAAATTAAAACCTAAAGCTATAGAAAGGCAAATTGAAGATTACTGCCAAGAGCTCTTGAAAACCTGGGAAGCTTTACCACCATATTTTATTACCTCATCAAGTAAAAAAATTGGTCAAGATGAAGTACTTGATTTTATTGAAGCCACCAACGAGGAAATAGAAAAACTCAGAAAGCAATAAAATTATCTTTTATATTATTTTCAATAAAAAGGAAGGAGTTAAGCCTCTTTTCAAATAGATCATTCGTCATTAAGATTTTACATCTAAGGCATCTCTTAGGGCATTACCCATTAACATAAATGCCATAACCAAAAGCATGATACAAATACCAGGTATGAGCGCCAAATAAGGCTGGCCAAGGATAATGTAGTTATAATGGTCCTTGATCATAGCTCCCCAACTTGCCATAGGTGGTTGCGCTCCTATTCCTAAAAAACTCAATCCACTTTCTATTAAAATTGCGGCTGCAAAATTAGCAGCAGAAATTACGATTAGTGGCCCAAAAATGTTTGGTAATATATGTTTTGTTATGATTCTAAAATCAGTATAACCTAGGGCTCGTGCCGCGGTTATGTATTGTAACTCCTTTGTACTAATTATTTGACCACGCACAACACGCGCAACTTCAACCCACATTGTAAGACCCACAGCAATAAACACCTGCCAAAATCCTTTTCCAAGAGCCAAAGTAATGGCTATTACCAATAGTAATGTCGGTATTGACCATGTTACATTGATAATCCACATAATAATTGCATCTACTTTTCCACCATAATAACCTGCTGAGCTACCCATTAATAGTCCAACCACTAGTGATATTAAAACGGCAACGAATCCTATAAAAAATGATATTCTAGAACCAACTAAAATGCGACTCAAATAATCTCTTCCATACTTATCTGTACCAAAAAGGAAGTTTCTTTCTTCAATGAAATCTTGGTAATTGTTTTTTGGGAAATTGCTTATTGCGACTTGTTTTTGCAACCCTGTTGCACTATCAGATGCATACTCTGTGTAATGAAGAAAATTATCTTTTACGTGATATGATGTAATTGGTATCTCCGCATCTAAGTTTTCATTACCAAATAAGAGTTTTTCAAAAAAGTTTCCATCCGATTTGATATTAGACGGTATGGTTAATATTTTTACTTTGAACCCTGGAGACTTGGAATGAATTGATAAATGCATCTGATTTGCATTCTTAGAGCTGTCTGGAGCGATTAGGTATGCACAAATAGAGATTACTCCAATAAGCACAATTGTCCAAAAACTAAAAACGCCCCAAAAGTTCTTTTTAAACTTTTGAAGCGCTATGCTTGTAAGTGAATTGTGCTTTATTTCCATTTAACAAACTAGTTCTTCACAGAAGTAGCCACATTATTCTTAATGGTGTATGTCATCTTTAAATCATTTAATACATTTAAAGCCTCTTCGATATAAACATCTCTTGATAAACTTTCATGCCATCGTCTGCGCTTCTCCTTCAAGACTGTATCCTGGTTCATTAATTGCACCTCATAGGGTAAAGAATTAAATGTTAAATCTGTCTGGTAATCAGAGAGCTTCTCAAATCGTTTTGCTTCCTGTTCATTTAATTCCATCTCTGCTTTATACTTCTCGTAATTCAGTGAATACACGTCCCTATCTCTAATCTTTTTCACCCATTGTGCGTTAGCATCGATAAGCTTTAACTGTTCATTGGCAGCCATTCTTGCCTTACTTCTACTGATAGTTGTTTCATAATCAAAATAATTGCCCCAAACTGTATAATCTACAGCATCTATTTTGTCCCATGGTAAAGGATTTTCCTGATCTTTTTCACCAATATTAATATAACTGTATCTATCGGGTACTACCACATCGCTTTTTACACCTTCTAACTGCGTTGAACCTCCGTTTATTCTATAAAACTTTTGAGTTGTAAATTTAAGTGCACCCATATCACCATTAGAATTATTGCGCACCATCCTGTTCAGGTCGAGTACATTTTGTACAGTTCCTTTCCCGTAGGTTTGCTTGCTGCCTATTACAATACCACGCTTGTAATCTTGCATGGCCGCGGCTAATATCTCTGATGCTGAGGCCGAAAGTTCATTAACTAAAACAACTAATGGTCCATCCCAAACAATGGATTTATCCCTATCTCTTAAAACCTCTTTAGGTTCGCCTGTGGTTTTCACTTGCACCACTGGTCCATCTTCGATAAATAAACCAACTATATCTACTACCGTTTGCAGAGAACCACCACCATTATTTCTAAGGTCCAAAACCAAACCTTCCATACCCGCTTCTTTTAGCCGTTCTATCTCTTGCTTTATATCTGATGCCGCATTTCTGTTGTTATAGCTTTCAAAATCTACATAAAACTTTGGAAGATTAATTACTCCAAACGTTTTGCCCTCTTTTTCAACGGTAGAAGACTTTGCATAAGTCTCTTCTAACTCAACAATATCTCTAGTAATCGAGATATCTTCAATTGTACCATCTACCTTTTTAAGTGTAAGCGTCACAACAGTTCCTTTTGGTCCTTTAATAAATTTGATTGCATCGTCTAAACGCATACCAACTACATTAACTGCTTCTTCTTCATCTTCTTGCTTCACTTTCAGAATATGGTCACCTACCTCAAGTTCGTTTGCTCGCCAAGCGGGACCACCGCTAATGATTTCATTTACGACAATAGCATCCATTTTCTTTTGGAGTCTTGCTCCTATACCCTCAAAATTTCCTGACATTGCAACATCAAAACGGTCTTTATCTTCTGGCGCAAAATAAAACGTGTGAGGATCAAATTCTTCTACTATTGCATTAATGTAAACCGCAAACCAATCCTTACGCTGTCTATCGTCAATAAAATCATATAATTCATCTAAAGAGCGTTTAGTAGCATCCCTTGCTTCTTTTTCTAATTCCGACATAGATTTGTTGCCCATATTCTTTGACTTCTCATTGGCTGCCGAGAAAACACTTTCAGGAAGGTCATTTGATGCAATGTCAGAGTCGCGTTGAGATACAGCTTCGTCATAATTTGCAATGGTAGAGAATTTTAATTGTTGTCTCCAACGCTCTTTCATCTCTTTCTTATTCTTTACGTAAGATAAACTCTCATATTCTGAGGTGTATGTTTCGTCCTTTTTAAAATCAAAGGGCTTCTTCAAGATTTCGGCATAAAGTTCTTTTGACTCTTCAATGCGTTGTAGCAATCTTTCGTGTGTAAGATTGAAAAATGTAACATCGTACGCTTTTAACTGGTCATCTATCTGATCCTTATATACCTCAAATTCTGCTATATCTGATTCGTAGAAATAACGTTTAAATGGGTCTAACTGGGTTAAATAATCGTCAAAAACGTTATTTGAAAAATCGTCATTTAGATCTTGAGGATCAAAATGTCCTTGATCTAAAACGTAGGTTATCAACTGTATTAAAAGTTTGTCTTTATCTGGATTATCAAACGTTTTGCTTGTAAAGCTACATGATGCAAAGGCTATTAGTAATGCAAGTAGAAAAAACTTATACTTCCCTCTCATATTTCATTTTTTTTGCTATTAAGTTAAATCTCAATATTTCACTAAAATAGTGAGAAAAAATCGTGCCATAAAAAAAGAGGACACTAATTTTTTGTTAAACCTAGTAATATGTATCATTGTCAAGGTTTTTAGTATTTTTACCATAATCAAAAACACGGCACAAAATGGCTCAACGACCCTTGATATTAGTTACAAATGATGATGGTATAACAGCGCCTGGACTGCGCACTTTAATTAAAGTAATGCATAGCTTAGGAGATGTTGTAGTTGTCGCGCCAGACAGTCCTCAAAGTGCCATGGGGCATGCGATTACAATCAATTCTACATTACATCTCGAAAAAGTTACGATAGATGGCAAACAACCTGAATATAGTTGCTCTGGGACTCCAGCAGATTGTGTAAAACTGGCAGTAAATGAAATTTTAGACCGCCGACCAGACATTTGTGTGTCAGGTATAAATCATGGATCAAATTCCTCAATAAACGTTATTTATTCGGGTACAATGAGTGCCGCTCTCGAAGCAGGGATTGAGGGCATACCTGCAATAGGTTTTTCTTTATTAGATTACAATTGGAGTGCAAATTTTGAACATTGCGAAAGCTTTGTTAAAACGATAACTAACGAGGTTCTAAAACATGGACTTCCCGATGGCGTAGTATTAAATGTTAATATTCCTAAACTTCAAAAAAGAGACATAAAAGGTATAAAGGTTTGCAGACAAGCACGAGCCAATTGGAAGGAAGAGTTTGACAAACGGACAAATCCAATGGGTCGAGAATACTATTGGTTGACTGGCAAATTTATAAATATGGACCATGGCGAAGATACTGATGAGTGGGCTCTAGCAAACGGATATATTTCGGTTGTTCCTGTACAATTTGATTTAACTGCACACCATACCATTCAAAATCTAAATACCTGGCACTTAAATAAGGATGACCATTAAACCTATTTCAGAATGAAATATTATATCGTTGCAGGTGAGGCCTCTGGAGACTTACATGGTTCAAACCTAATGAAAGCTCTTTTTAAGATAGATGGTAATGCGACCATTCGTTTTTGGGGAGGCGATTTGATGCAAGAAGCAGGTGGTACTTTAGTTAAACATTACAAGGAACGTCAATTTATGGGGTTTGCTGAAGTTATTTTAAACTTGCGTAAAATTCTTGGTTTAATAAAATTCTGTAAATCAGATATTAAAACCTACAATCCTGATGTTATTATATTTATTGATAATTCTGGTTTTAATCTTAGGATTGCAAAATGGGCAAGATTACAGGGGTTTAAAACACATTATTACATATCACCTCAGGTATGGGCATCTAGAGCAAGTCGTGTTGAAAAAATAAAGCGTGATATAGATGCGATGTATTGCATACTTCCTTTTGAAAAAGAATTTTATAAAAAACATAATTATGATGTCTATTTTGTTGGCCATCCATTAATTGATGCTATTTCAGACCGGCCTCAAGTTGATGAAGTTGAATTCCGAAAAACATATCAATTAAGTAATAAACCAATAATTGCATTATTGCCTGGAAGTAGAAAGCAAGAAATAACCAAAATGCTCGGAATAATGCTTGGCATGATAAATGATTTTGAGGATTATCAATTTGTAATTGCAGGTGCACCAAGCCAAGATTATGAATTTTACAAGCAATTTATAAATCAAGAAAATGTTAGTTTTATTCCCAACAAAACCTATGACTTGCTCAGTATTTCTTACGCGGCACTGGTAACTTCGGGCACGGCTACTCTAGAAACTGCACTTTATAAGGTCCCTCAAGTGGTATGCTACAAAGCCAATCCGATTTCTTATCACATTGCAAAACGTATAATAACCCTGAAATATATTTCGTTAGTAAATTTAATTATGGACAAACCCGTAGTAACTGAACTAATACAGGGCGATTTGAATAAAATACGGCTGAAAAGGGAATTAGAATTGATTTTAAATCCAGATAAACGCGGACAACTTTACTTAGATTATTACGATTTAGAACAAAAACTTGGTGGCAAGGGCGCCAGTGAAAAAACGGCAAAATTAATCTATGAAGCAATTACATAAGTTGAAACATATTTTTGTTTTAGGTTTTACGCTTATCTGCCTTAGTAGTTGTAAATCTAAAAAGCAATATGCCTCTAAAAATACTCCTGGAAGAACCATTAAGGTTAATACAAATTTAGAAGTATCAAAAGAAGCCAGCGATATTGTTAAGTATGCCAAATCCTTTAATGGTACACGCTATAAATACGGGGGCACTACCAAACGAGGTATGGACTGTTCTGGCTTGATTTATACAAGCTTTAAAAAACATGATATTAACTTACCAAGAACTACCTCTGCACTAAAATCTCATGGCAATTGGATTGATATAAAAGACGTAAATGTTGGCGACCTTGTGTTTTTTGCAACCAAGAAAAATAGCAGAAAGGTAAACCACGTTGGCATTGTAACTAGAGTTGGTTCTGGCGACATTAAATTTATACATGCCTCAACCAGTAAGGGTGTAATTATATCTTCACTTACAGAACGGTATTGGTACTATGCCTACGTACAAGCAAGGCGCGTATTGTAAATCTTTTTTATTTTAGAGTTTCCTTATATGAAACTCCTCAATTTTAATATTATAAAAATCACCTTGTCCTTAATACTAGGGATTTTTATTGCTAATAAATTTTCAATTGATTTTTACGCAACTTTTTTCGCGACACTAATTCTTTTTGTAGCTGTAGGTATTTATTGGTTAAGCATTAAAAATAAAATACATAAGCAACCTTATTTTGGAATTTTAATTTATCTATGCTTTGTAGGTGTTGGAATAAACGTATACAATATTAAGACTGAAAAACTTCATAAGAATCACTACACTAACTTTAATCTTGATAGACAGCAACATCAATTTGAATTAAAAATAATTGAGCGTCTAAAACCTGATATTTATAATGATAAGTACGTTGCTGAACTAAGCAAAATTGACAATAATATAGTAAAGGGAAAATTACTCATTAATATAAGTAAAGACTCAACTTTAAAACCCCTTTCCATAGACGACAAACTAGTTGTTATTTCCCATTTCAATACCATTCAGAAACCATTAAACCCGCACCAGTTTGACTACAGGAAATATTTAGAGTTGAAGCAGGTTTACCATCAACTATATCTAAAAACTGAAGAAATCACGATTATTAATACGTCTAAAAAATCCATTTATGGTCTTGCTGATAGGTTTCGGTCAATAATTAATAATAATCTTAAAAAGGCTGGGTTTAATGATGAGGTATTGAGTATTATAAATGCCTTATTGTTAGGCCAAAGACAAAGTATTGACAAAAGCATTTATAATAACTATGTCAATTCTGGTACTATACACATTCTTGCTGTTTCGGGTTTACATGTTGGTATCTTGTTGTGGCTTCTAAATTTCTTTTTTAAACCTTTACTATTCTTAAAAAATGGCAGAATTCTAAGACCTTTTGTAATTGTTTTACTGCTTTGGAGTTTTGCCATAGTAGCAGGACTTTCACCTTCTGTAACAAGAGCTGTTACTATGTTTAGCATTATCAGTATCGCAATGCACTTAAAACGGCCAACTAATATATATAACACATTATTTATATCGGCCTTTGTTATCTTACTTGTAAAACCAAGATTTTTATTCGAAGTGGGGTTTCAGCTTAGCTATTTAGCCGTTTTTGGTATTGTAAGCATCCAACCCTTAGTTTACAAATCATGGAAACCAAAACTATTTCTTATCGATAAGCTATGGCAAATTTTCACTGTTACATTAGCCGCACAAATTGGTGTTGTTCCAATTAGCCTATACTATTTTCACCAGTTTCCAGGTCTTTTTTTTATTTCAAATCTGGTTGTCATTCCCTTTTTAAGCATCATTCTTGGCTTGGGATTGCTAGTAATCATATTGGCCTTCTTAAACTGGCTAACACCATTTGTGGTAACTGCTTATAGTTTTATCATTGAGAGCCTGAACGATTTCATCGCATGGATTGCTCAATTCGAGGCATTTCTTTTGAGAGATATTCCGTTTACACTTGCCCAGGCAATAGTGACATACTTAATTATATTCGGGCTCCTAAATGTCTTTAAAAAGCGGAAAACCAACTGGCTAGTGTTTTCCTTTATAAGTATTATTGCATTTCAATTTGTACTAGTTTTAAATAAATATAAGTCACAGAACAGTGAATTTGTAGTTTTTAACAAAAGCAGGTATTCTTTAATTGGACAAAAGAGAAACAACCAATTGCTTCTCCATCATAATTTAAGTCCAACAAAACGGGCATCAGATAATACTATTTCAAATTATAAAGTTGGTGAAAAATTAACTCTAATTGCTGAAGACAGTATTCAGTCTCTCTATAATTTTAACAATACTAAAATACTGGTGATTGATAGTATTGGAATCTATAAAAACTTAAGTTTTAAACCAGAACTTGTCTTGTTAAGAGACTCACCAAAAATTAATCTATCAAGGTTAATCGATAGTTTGCAACCAGAGATGATTATCGCAGATGCTAGTAATTATAAATCATATGCCATTCGTTGGAAGGAAACATGTCAATACAAAAAAATCCCTTTCCATTATACAAATGAAAAGGGAGCATTTATTCTAAAATAAAAACAGGTTATTGTACCTTAAAAGTAGGTTTAAAGGACTTATAATACTCATTAAACTTTTCTTGAGTGGTCATTTCCTTATGCTTGTTCTCTTTAAACAACTTCAGATATAGTTCCAGTTGCTGTGGCTTGAGATATCCCGATATTGGTGCTAATAAATTGGCATCTTCATCTAAAAACACCATTGTTGGATAAGCATTAACATTTAGAAATCTTGTAAACTCGTGTACGCTATTTCTCCTTTTGACCTTTGCTGGATCAAAATTTGGATTTCCAAAGGTATATTCCTTAAAGTTTACTGTTGTATTTCCCTCGGCATCAAACTTTACAGCATAATAGTTCTCGTTAACATAATTAACCACATCAGGATTGTGAAAGGTGTATTTATCGAGCATTTTACAGGGCCCACACCAATTAGTGTAAACATCCATAAATATTTTTTTTGGCTCTTTTTTCTGTAGTTCTAGAGCCTCCTCTATGGTAATCCAATTAATTGTAGTTTCGCTTTCTTCAGTAGGATTTTGAATTGACAAAAAGGTGCCAAATACTAAGAAAGCAATAATGTATTGTAACTTTTTCATACTTCGATTTGTTGCAAATAATATATCGAACTTACAAAAAATGCGCCAAAATAGGCGCATTTTACAGATTTTTATCGACTAAGAGACTCTTCTCTTAGTAGTAAAATTTCAATTTTTTTTATTCTACACCATGCATCAACTTCTTGAGTGGTTTGTTAAATAGTGCGATTAATATTGCTATTCCTATTAGAACATATCCTATTGTTGAAAAAACCGTAGTATACTTATCTAATCCTTCGGCAAGAGTTAATGCCTCACCTGAGTCACCATGACCACCTGTTAACGACGCTATTTTACCTCCCACATAATTGGCAATGGCAAAACTTAAAAACCATGCTCCCATTGCAGTACCAGCAATATTCTTTGGAGATAGCTTCGTTACCATTGATAATCCAATAGGTGATAAAAATAGTTCTCCTGTTGTGTGTAATAGGTACAAGAAAAATAAAGTTAATAGTGGTACTTGATATGAATCATTTACAAATTGTAAACCAACCATAGTAACCAAGAATCCTAGTGCCAATTGTAATATACCAAGAGCAAATTTCATTGGAATACTTGGGTTTTTGCCAATGGCAGATAATTTAACCCACATTACAGAAAAAATTGAACCAAACACGATTATAAAAAATGGGTTAAAAAACTGTGTCATAGAAGCTGGCATAGTCCAACCTAGTATTTCTCTGTCCACATTCCTGTCGGCAAAAAGGGTAAGCGATGTACCAGCCTGCTCAAAACATGCCCAAAATGATATATTAATTACCATAAAAATTAGTAAAGCAATCATTCTATCCCTCCAAACTTTCACATTATCAGCTTTATCTGCATCAACACCCGCTTTAATAAGCACAAAGGAAATAAACACGAACAAACCAAGAAGAATATAATCCATCCATGTATTCTGCATAATCAGAAAGTATGCTACTGGTATTAGCACTAAAGACAAAATTACCACCAAAGTAGCTTTGTTCATGCCACCAAAAACTCTCTGCTGACCCTCCTCAGTGATTCCTAAACCTGGTGCGGCCTCATAGTTATGTCGTCCAAACCAAAAAATCAATAATCCAAGGATCATACCTATCCCTGCTAGACCAAAACCGTACTTAAAGCCATAGGTTTCGCCGACATATGCTACAACCGTTGTTGCCAAGAGCGCTCCAATATTAATTCCAATATAGAATATAGTAAATCCTGAATCCCGTCTTGGATCACCATCTTCATATAATTTCCCAACAATTGTAGAGATATTAGCCTTAAAGTAACCATTACCAATTATCAGTGTTCCCATACCGATTAATAGGAATTGCTCTGTACCTCCCAGAATCAAGAATTCACCTAAAGCCATTAAAACGGCACCAAGAAGAACAGCATTACGGTACCCCAAGTACTTATCAGCCAATTTACCTCCTAAAATTGGAGCTGCATAAACAAGACCTGTATATGCACCATATATAAGGGCTGCATCAGCGTCACCTTTCATAAGTGACTTTACTAAATATAAAGTCAATAACACACGCATACCATAATAACAGAAACGTTCCCACATTTCTGAGAAGAATAGCGTCATGAGCCCTTTAGGGTGTCCTTTTAGTGATTTCTTTTCAGTCATAATAGATTATTTATTTAGTTAGTTTTAATTAGGTTTTATCCTTTAATCTTAGAAGTTTCCTCCATTTCTTCCTGATTCTTCTCACGCCTATCGCCAAGTGTTTTGTGAATAAAGTTGGTCATTTTCTTATATAAATGAAGTCTTGTGTTACCACCATAAATACCGTGGTTTTTGTCTGGATAAATCATCCATTCAAATTGTTTATCGGCCTGCACGAGCGCCTCAACCATGCGCATCGTATTTTGTAAGTGCACATTATCGTCGCCAGAACCATGAATTAAAAGGAAATCTCCTTTAAGTTTGTCAACATGATTTATGGGCGAATTATCATCATAGCCACTAGGATTCTCTTGTGGTGTTGTCATGTAACGCTCTGTATAAATCGTATCATAAAATCTCCAACTTGAAACTGGAGCAACAGCGATTGCCATCTTAAATACATCATTACCTTTAAAGAGTGCATTACTACTCATAAAGCCACCGTAACTCCAACCCCAAATACCAATTCGTTCATCATCAATATAGGGTAACTTCCCTAGCTTCTCAGCAACGGCAATTTGATCTTCAACTTCATATTTTCCTAATTCGTTTTGAGTAACTTTCTTAAATTCTGCACCTTTAAATCCAGTACCTCTACCATCTACACAAACTACTATGTAGCCCTCTTGTGCTAACATTTGGTGCCAGTAATCATTTGCCCCATTCCAACGATTTGCAACTGATTGTGAACCTGGACCTGAATACTGATACATAAATAGTGGATATTCTTTATTTTGATCAAAATTAGATGGTTTTATCATCCACATATTAAGATCATTACCATTGACGTTAATGGTGCTAAACTCTTTTTTTGAGGTTTTGTAGTCACCTAATTTTTGGGCCAACCTATCATTATCTTTTATACTCTTAACCACTTCTCCAGATTTTGCACTATTCAAGGTATACTCAGGTGGTGCAGTGGCACTGGAATGTGTATTGATAAAATACGTGAAGTCTGCACTAAAAGAAGCACTGTTTGAACCTGTTGTCTTGGTTAGTCTTTTTTTGTTTTTACCGTTCAGCTTTATTGAAAATACATCTCTATTTATTGAACCGTTTTCGGTTGATTGATAGTAAATGGTATTTGCTTTTTCATTAAAACCGTAATAATCGGTTACTTCCCAATTGCCTTGCGTAACTTGATTGATTAAATCACCATCCTTTGAATAATGATAAATATGATTAAATCCATCCTTCTCACTGGTCCAAATAAAACTATTATCCTTTAGAAATGTAAGGTTAAAAGTTACATCAATATAAGCTTTGTCCTTTTCGGCCAAAGCTATTTTTGAGGTATTGGTTTTTGTATTAATCATCCATAAATCCAATTCGTTTTGATGTCTGTTCATAAATTGAACACTTAGAACGTTTGGATCTTTTGTCCACTTTAACCTAGGTATATAAAAATCTGAATAGTCTTTATCTACTTTTATTTCATCTAATGATTTTGAATTTAGGTTATATAGATGAAGTGATACAATTGAATTAGCCTCACCTGCTTTGGGATACTTAAACACCTGTTGTGTTTGGTACAAACCAGATCCATAAACATCCATTGAAAATTCAGGTACATTAGTTTCATCAAATCGGATAAAAGCGATTTGGTTGCTATCCGCGTTCCAATCAAAAGCTCTTACAAAACTGAATTCCTCTTCGTAAACCCAATCTGTAATACCGTTTATGATTTTGTTCTTTTCACCATCAAAAGTAATTTGTTCAACATTTCCCGAAGACAAATCTTTAACATAAAGGTTATTCTCAAATCCATAAGCTATTTTAGTTCCATCTGGCGATAATGTTGGTTCTTGGACAAGGTTTTCGGACACTTTGGTCAATGATTTTGTATTTATATTATATACATAATATTCTCCCAAAGTAGAGCGTCTAAAAACCGGTACAGAATTAGTAGTTAATATTATCTGAGATTCGTCATTGCTAAAGCTATAGTCAAAAAAACCTTCGATTTCATCAATATCTTCAGAGGAGACCAAGGTTTTTACTTTTTCAAGGGTTTTATAATCATAAATATCAATACTAGCGTTTCTAGTTTGCCTATCGAAATTTAATATTGAATACTGTTTCCCGTTATTCATTGAATGAAGGGCTTGCATGCCTTCAGTTCTAAAAGCACCACTCCATATTTCCTCAAGTGTAATTTGTTTATTCTGACAGTAGATTAAAGATGTGGTAAGAAAGCCTATTATGGCCAAAGCTTGTTTCAATTTCATAAATGCATTTATTCAAAATAACGATGTCAAGTTTACTAAAAATTATGCAAAAAACCTTCATTATTAACAGTAAATGCGCAATATTAAATCTAATAGCACAGGTTTTATACCAATCCTCAGTATCTTTGTTTTTTTATAAAATTGAAGGATTATGTCCAATATGATTGCAGGCTTTTCAAAACTGTCTAAACCCGAGAAAATAGAATGGCTTTTAAACACCTATTTTTTAGATATTGAAGCCTCGAGAGCATTAGTTAAACAATACTGGAATACTGACGAAAAGTTACAAAAACTGCATGATGAGTTTATTGAAAATACAATAACCAACTATTACCTTCCATTAGGAGTGGCGCCTAATTTTTTGATTAACAATAGTTTATATGCAGTGCCTATGGCTATTGAAGAAAGCTCTGTAGTTGCAGCGGCAAGTAAAGCAGCAAAATTTTGGTTAGAGCGCGGTGGCTTTAAAACAGAAGTTATCTCAACCGAAAAAATAGGGCAGGTCCATTTTACATTTAATGGCAGTTACAACAAACTTCAGGCTTTTTTTGACATAGTAAAACCAATACTTATTGAAGACACTTCAGACATAACCAAAAACATGGAACGTCGAGGTGGTGGCATACTTGATATTGAACTCCGAGATAAAACAGAACAATTAAAGAATTATTTCCAACTGCACGCAACGTTTGAAACGCTTGACGCTATGGGTGCCAATTTTATTAATTCGTGTTTGGAACAATTCGCAAGTACATTAAAACGGGAAGCTTCAAATTATCCTGTTTTCAATGAAGAAGAAAAGAATATTGATATCATAATGAGTATTCTGTCTAATTATGTCCCCAACTGTTTAGTAAAAGCTGAAGTGTCGTGCAAAGTAGAGGATTTAAAAAGTAAAGATATTAGTGACCCACTGCTTTTTGCCACTAAATTTAAACAAGCTGTTAATATTGCTGAAATAGAGCCTTACAGAGCAGTTACCCATAACAAAGGTATAATGAACGGAATTGATGCGGTAGTTCTCGCCACAGGCAATGATTTTAGAGCTGTTGAAGCTGGTGTGCACGCTTATGCCTCCAGAAATGGAACCTATTCTAGTCTCACTCATTGCACTATTGACGACGGTATATTTAAATTTTGGATTGAGATACCTCTTGCATTGGGTACGGTTGGTGGCTTAACAAGTCTTCATCCACTTGTTAAGTTTTCTTTGGAAATGCTTCAAAATCCAACGGCAAAAAAATTAATGCAGATTGTAGCTGTTGCAGGATTGGCACAGAATTTTGCAGCAGTTAAATCCTTAACTACAACAGGTATCCAACAAGGACATATGAAGATGCATTTGATGAATATTTTGAATCAATTTGAGGCAACGGACTACGAGAAATCCAAATTGATTGAGTATTTTAAATCTAATGTAGTGACTCATAGTGCCGTAGTTGAAGCAATAAAAAATCTGAGAAATTAAATTTTGAAAACATTTAAAAGTAACGGTAAACTTCTGTTAACTGCTGAATACGTAGTTTTGGATGGAGCAAAAGCTCTGGCCCTACCTTCGCGCTATGGCCAGTCGTTATCCGTTTCAAAAAATGACAAAACCAAAATCCATTGGCAAAGCTATAATGAAAAAAATGAAATCTGGTTTGAGGACGAAATTGAAACCATGAATGGTGAACTGAAGTCAAAGCAGTTAAACCATCCGGTTTCTGAGAGACTCATCCAAATCCTAAATGCCGCTAAAGAACTTAATTCGGATTTTTTAAACAACTCCTTTAATTACAAAATAGTTACCCGTCAGGATTTTAATAGACTATGGGGTCTAGGAACCTCTTCTACATTAATAAACAATATCGCACAATGGGCTAAAGTTGATGCTTACGAATTGCTGGCTCTCACTTTTGGTGGTAGTGGCTATGACATTGCTTGTGCCCAACATAATTGTCCGATTACCTATAAGCTAGATATAAACAGACAACCTGTGGTACATTCTGTGCCTTTTGAACCTAGTTTTATGTCACATTTATATTTTGTGTATTTAGAGCAAAAACAGAATAGCAGAGATGGTATAAAAGCCTATCGAAGTAGAAATAAAGTTGATGTCTCAACAATTGAAAAGATTAACAATATAACAGAAAGTATTTTAGGTTCAGCTACATTGGAAGAATTTAATGAATTAATCGAATACCACGAATACATCATCGCAAATCTTTTAGCCAAGAAGCCAATTAAACAGGAACTATTTAATGATTTTGAAGGTACAATAAAAAGTCTTGGTGCATGGGGCGGCGACTTTGTTTTAGTTGCGTCAAAAACCAACCCAACGACCTATTTTAAATCAAAAGGATTTCCGACCGTAATACCATATAAAGAAATGGTTCTATAAAAAAAGCTCCACAGTTCTGTGGAGCTTTTTGTTATAAATTAGTTTTAGACTAGTACACTGTTTTAGCTCTATTGTCTTCGATATCTGCAGATTTTTCTAGTGCCTGATACACTTTTGTTTGGACTGTATTTCGTTTTTCAGAGTTTAATCTATTCATTATAGCACTATAATTATCTAATTTAGTGGCTTCATTGATTTTAGTCACCTCAACTATATAAACTCCTTTTTCTCCATCAATTGGCTTAGATGTTTCCCCTTCTGCCAAACCGAAAGCTGCACCAACAACTTTTGGCTCAACACCAGCACCAGAAAGTGTTGTACTTTTAATAGTTAGGGCTGCTGCCGTTCTTGGGCTTTGTCCTTGGTTTGATGCAATTTCATTCACAGTTGATGCACTGATCTTTTCACGAATCATTTGTGCTTTCTTTTGTTTTCTTATCTCCGGTAATGCTGTAATTGAAGCATCTTCAACATTCATGAGACCTTTTTCATTACGCTCTACCAATTTTGCGACGATAAAGCCAAATCCTGATATTGGGAAATTCTTGAATTCTCCTAAATCAGTATCCTCATTAAATGCCCATCTTACTATTTCCCTTTGACTGCCGAGTCCTGGTATATTTTCATCTAATTCTTTAAAGGTAATCGGCTTAACAGTCAGCTCACGCTCTTTGGCTAATTCATTAAAATCTGCATCTCTTGCCGCGATTTCAAACTTTGACATTTTGTTAAAAACATCCTGTAGTGTTTGCTCCGAAGGTTCAATTTTATCAGCTAGAGTTGCTATTTTGAAGGTTTTGTTAAAACTCTTTTGTTCCAAGACTTCAATAACATGATACCCAAAAGACGTTCCTACCACATCAATATCGCCCACTTTGTTATCAAAAGCATAAGCTTTAAATTCTGGAGCCATTCCGGCATTATAAGCAAATTCTATTTCACCATCTTGTTCATTACTTACTTTATCCGAAGATAATTCTAATAAGTCCATAAACTTTTTTCTTCCGCTTGTAATTTCTGCTAAGATGCTATCTGCTGTTTTTTTGGCTTCTTGTGGTGTTTTAGTGACAGAGGCATCTGCTCTTTGCCCGCCTATGTAAGGCACTAAAATATGACGGACTTTCACAGAGTCTGGTAATTGTTTAACCTCTATAAGCTTAGAGAGTTTAAAATACTCACCATCTTCGTATGGCCCATAGTATTCGCCCACTTCTAACTGCATAAGGCTATCCTTTGCAATACCTGGCAACTGAGCTTCTCTCAAAAATGAGTCACTAAATTTTATGTCAGAATATAAGTTTACAAATTCTTCTACGTCTTCTGTATTGTCAAAACCAGGTATAGTGTCTGTGTTTTTACTACTGTCGTTATATTCTAATCGATCTGATTTTAAAGCAACTAAATCTGACTTGATTTGGTCCTTATCTGCTTGAGATGCTTCTTCCTTGAATTCAACATAAACTAATTCTCTAGATGCGTCTACTTTAAATTGCTCTTCATTTTTGTTAATATAGTCTTTAACTTCTGACTTCGTTACTTTTACTAAACTATCTGCTATTGTAGTATATGGGATTTGAACATAACGTACATCGACTGTCTTTGCATCTCCAAAATAATCATCTTCTGCCTCAACAATAGTTGTATTTAGACCTGCTTTAATCATATTATAATATGATTGTTGAATTGCATTGGAAGCAATTGTCTGTTCGTTATTTGCCCAACTTTCATAATTAACCAAAAAGTTACCCAATGGGGCCGTATCTCCACCAAGATCCTTAAGGTTGGCAATAAATGCATTTAGACGATTTACATCAAATTCTCCATTGTCATCCTGAAATTCTGGATAAGAAGAGAAACTTGTTTTCAAAAGGTCTCTCATTTCATCCTTTTCCACGCCAAGTCCAAGTTCGTCGAATTCAGTTTCCAATAAAATTTTTCGCAGTTCTTGGTTGTATATAACATTCATTGCTTGGGTAGAAGTTTGTCTTCCACCCATTCTGTCTTGATAATTCTTAACTTTTTGCTGAAATTCTGTTCTATTAATATCCTTACCATTAATGGTCGCAATAACATCTAGGCTACCACCTGTTAATGCATCAGTATTTCTGAACAAGTCTCCAATAACAAAGGCAAATAAGGCCATTGCGATTACGAGTATCAAAACGAGGGAACGTTGTCTAATTTTATTTAAAACTGCCATAGTTTCTTAATTTGCTATAAATAAGTCTGCGAAAATAGTATTTTCTAATAAATAATGAAAGGAGAAAACCACTTTTAAAGTCCTGATTTTATTTTAATCCTCCTCTAAAATTTTGACAAGAACCACATTAATTTTTGTACTTGAAACTTCTTCTATGGTAAACCTAAAGTTACCAATGGTAATATCTTCGTTTTCTCCCGGAATTTCCTGCGCATAATTTACTATAAGACCACCCAAAGTCTCATAATTCTCACTTTCAGGAAGATTGATTTTATAGGTTTCATTTAGGTAATCAACTTCCAAACGTGCAGAAAATCTGTATTGGTCTTCGGCTATTTGCTCTTCAATCATTTCAATGGTGTCGTGCTCATCTTCAATTTCACCAAACAACTCCTCAATAATATCTTCAACCGTCATAATACCGCTTGTGCCACCATACTCATCAATTACAACAGTCATACTTCTCCGTTTCTTTATTAAAATGTTCAGTACGTCTTTGATTAAAATAGTTTCGGGCACAAAACTTACAGGAATAATAATAGAACTTATGTCCTTTGGACGCTTAAACATTTCAAATGCATGTACATAACCTAATATATCATCAATATTGTCTTTATAGATAATAATCTTGGTATGTCCGGTATCTATAAATAGCTGAGTGAGATTTTCGATTGATTCCTTTAGGTCTACAGCCGTTATTTCTGTTCTAGGCACCATAACTTCTCGTGCCTTAACATCAGAAAACTCTAATGCATTTTGAAATATTTGTATCTCGCTATCAACATCATCACCATCATCAACTGATTCCATCTGTTCACTAATATAATTGCCTAACTCCACTTTGGTCATAGCAAGCGTAGCATCTTCGCTCTTGGTTTTAAATACCTTTTTTAAAATAGTATCCGAGACCCAAAGCACAAATTCGGAAATCAACGAAAATAAAAGATAAAAAATATAGGTTGGTAAGGCTAAAACCTTAAGCAAGGTGTTAGCATAAATCTGAAAAAATACCTTTGGCAAAAATTCTGCAGTTATTAATATAATGAGGGTAGAAATAACTGTTTGGCTCAAGAGTTGTAAATCTACCAAGAGATATTGTAACATAACACTATCACTTGGCAACATGGATTGAAACCACCTTACCAATACATCACCCATTTTTAGACCGTAAATAACCAGCGCTATATTGTTTCCAATCAGCATTGTAGCAATATATTTTGATGGCTTAGCCGTAAGCCTCTCTAATATTTTTCCTAAAAAATCACCTTGTTTCTTCTCTAACTCTATGTGAATTTTATTGGAGGATACATAGGCAATCTCCATGCCTGAGAAGAATGCAGACAGTAATAAAGAAGCTACGATTATGACTACTTCTACAGTCATAACTTATTGGTTGTTGCGATCCTCGAATTTTTTTCTGAAACGCTGTCTAAAGAAAAACATAAACACAGCTAAAGCTGCAAAGAAAAAACTTATATAAGCACTATTCCTATCCGTGGTCCATTCCGATATGCCCTTGTATAAAAACAATACGGCAATTACCAAATATGCATATTGAAAGAATTTTAATAATTTCATTTAAAAATATATTGAAAAGTAGAACAAAGATAGTTAATTATCTATCTCAAATACAGCGTCTATTTCTAACATCTGAAAGTTTTTAAATTCCTTATCAGAATCAAATCCGCTTCCGTTGGTTGGACCTTCAAGCCGTTTAAGCGTAAAACGTTCATTAGTAAAAACCCATTCTAATTTTTCATTGTAATAAAGTTGGTCGGTGAAGAGGGTATCCTTTTCGTGCGTGGCAACAATTACGTTACCTCTTAAATCAATAATATCTGTCTTATTGTAGACGATTGCATAATCAGCAAAAATTCGAGTGATCTTATTGCCTTCACCGTATACAATTAATTCTATGCCTTCTGGAAATTCTGAAAAGGAAAAGTCTCTATTTGAATAATCTAGCATTGAAGGGCTAAGCAAATTTGCAAGTAGTTTTACCGAGTCTTCCTCGAATTCGGTGTACTTTAAATTAATGTTTGTTGCTTCGCCAACCGGTTGATTTTGTAACACACCTATTTTTTGAACCTCTTCAAAATTATTCTTACATGCAAAAAACAAAGTCACAGCAATTGCTGTGACCAAGTTTCTTGATATATTTTTTTTCTTGAGATTCATTAAATGTTTGGCACTGTTACCGAGCGACCAATCCAACATCCAATCTGTATAGTTTGACCTGCGTTACCTTTTGTAAAGATATCTGCTTTCGATGGTGCACTAGCCCTGTAACTTGCGGCAGATTGTGCTGCTGCCTTTCTTAAACGACCATCTACTCGTCCTGCTTGTTCTGCTGTGCTTGCCGCTAACCAGAAAACTGCTCTTTTACTAAAGTTATCATCGCCACAACTATTTGCACTCTTTGCATACATATTTGCAATTCTGAGATACGGTGAGCCGTCAGATGGATTTAATTTCATGGCCTCCATAAAGTACTGTCTCGCTCTACTGTAACTTCCTTTCTTTCTAAAATCATCTGCCAACTTCTTATATAGCTTGGACTTTCTTAAAGGATCTGTCTCTAACTCAATCGTCTGATCAAAATACTTTTGTTCTCCTGTTAAGATGTATAGATAATATGCCGTATCTGCATTAGGTTCTAAGCTATTTTTTTGCTCAACTAACTTTAGGAATAAAGGGTCGTCCTTACAACCTTTTGCATACATTCTGTTCATAGCACGTTGTAACCAGATTTTATTTTCTTTATTCTGGTCAAAATCTTTTTGATAAAGTGGAATCAATACTTCACAACTTGCTCTTTGGCCAAGCTTAGAATCCATACTAGACGTTACTTTTTCAAAAGCCTCCAAGTTAGCACCATAATTTCTCTTATAGCTATTCTCTTTCTTTGTTAAGGTTTCTCCTGACTCCTCTTTTTGTACAAGCTTATTAAGCTTTTCTGTGTAGCTTTTCTCTAAGTTTTCGATTATTTCGATAACATCATCATACTTGTCAAACATCTGCTGCGCTGTCTTTTTATTAGCGTCATACAAGTCTACCACCAATGAGAAGTATGTATACAATCCTTGAGCACTTTTAAAATTACCAGCATCTTGTTTAAATGCACTGTCAAACATTTCGTAAATACTTTCGCCAGTAGCACCAAGTTCTTTTCTATACTTATAAGTTAATTGTGCTTTGTCTGATAGTATTTCACCTACAGGATATTTATTTGAGAAATTTGCTCTAGCTTGATCCCAAAGCAATAATAAATCCTTTATATGCGCTACTTGGTCAGCACCAGAAGAATTATCTATTTTATGTTTGAGGATTTTTTCACCATGAACATAGATTGCTCTATTGAATTTTGGACATTTGTTACGTACAATGTTCCAAGGCCCATAGGCATCATCATACTTCTTGCTTTTAACATAACTATCAAATATTGATAGATTGTTCATACACTCTTCGTCTTGTTGAGCAACACTGAAATTGAAGCCCATAAAAAGTGCAATCATCAATAATGTAATTCTCGTCTTCATCTTAATTATTTATGTTAGTTATACTTTCTTTGTTGAAACCATCTAGCATTCAAAGATAAACTTACATTTAAGTTTATAAAATTCTCTTGGATTAAATTTGCGTTAGTTGTACCACGCTGTCCGAATTCTACACCTATATTAGCGTTTGAAAACAAACCGCGATCGCCAACTGGTAATCCTAGACCAAAAGATATGCCAAACTCATTTATTGACTCATCTTTTACTACTAAGCCAGTATTAGCAAAGTTAATTCCAGCCCGATATACTATGCGTTTAAAATATCCTGAAAACGCATCATAATTGGGAATAAAGAATCCTCCAAGTGCAAATTTTGATGCATTTTCATAGCTATTTATTTCATTATTTAGTATCGGGTTAGAAAATACGCTCGTATTTCTAAACGTATATTCTGCTCCTACAAACCATTTTCTTGGTTTACCTATTCCCGCTCCAAAAGACAATCTGGATGGAATTCTTACTTCTGTCTTTTCTAATCCTTGCGATTCCAAATCTTCCTCAAGCGTATTTCTAATTACCTCGCTTCCTGTTATAGGATCAAACAATAACGTTGAATAACTCCTTTCATTTATTGAAATCAACTCACTTTCTGGCGCGTATGTTGCAGTTGCAGAAAGCTCCAAGTTCTCAGTTATCATTGATTTATATGCTAAACCAAAATTTAAATCTAACCCGCTTAGGTCAGAACGTGTATTTTCTTTGGTTTGGTATTGTACCAGCTCACCTTCAGGTGTATATTCTAAAGCAATGGCTGTATTTTCAATTCTTCCGAAGTTATAATTAATATCTACTCCGAGACTAAGTGTTTTTGACAGCTGATAGCCAAAGCCGGCAAATACTCTATTGGTACCTCCTTCTCCGTTATACCTGTAAGTTAAATCGCCCTCGTCGTTAATATCTTCTAACTTATAACCTACAGCACTGTAAGGCAATAAACCAAAACCAAATCCAAATTTTCCTAAAGGTACAGAAAGTGCAAGATAATCAAAAGTAGAAGAGTTGGTATTTAGCTCTGTATTATCACTTTTTAGATTAACTTCAGACATTGTCCCAGCAACGGTAAATTTTACTGGCCTACTTTCGCCATCAAAAGGGTAAGCTTCTACATTTTTAGCAACATACGAGGCAGGATTTCTAAGATTAACGTGTATACTGTCTAAATAAACACTTATACCACCCATACTTCTATTCTCTACGGTGCCTTTAAATTTTAAACTTCCTATACCATAAAAAGAATAAGGTGAAGCAGTACCTTGTTGCGCAAAAGAACAAGAGCTAAATATTGTAATACATATTACAATGAGACGTTTAATCATTATTTCGAGTTATAATCAAGGATGAAATTCAAGCCCTCCAATAGATAATTTGAATTCGCAAATATGCTATTTTTTAATTGGTTTGACAAAAAATTGGCATCGCCTCCTGTTAAAATAACTGTTAAATCTGGGTGCTCGGATTTATAATAGTCAATTAACCCATCTATTTCTTTAATTGCTCCATAAACCACACCTGAATGAATTGATTCTTCTGTAGAATTGCCAATGATGTTTTTTGGTTGACTAACTTCTAATAACGGAAGATTTGCAGTTAAATTATTTAATGATGTATACCTTAGACGTAGACCCGGTGATATTGCACCTCCTATATACTCATTATTAGCCGAAACAAAATCATACGTTATGCAAGTACCAGCATCTATAATAAGTACATTGTTGTTTGAGTATTGATCTACCGAAGCAGAAACTAGTGCTATTCTATCAACACCTAAGGTTTCAGGGGTTTTATATAAGTTTTTAAATGGTATTTTAATTTTATGATCAAGTACAATTAGTGTTAAATCGTTTTCAACAACTGCTAGTGTTTTCTTAGAAATTCTTCCAACAGAGGAAACAATCGCTTTTGTGAGTTTTGGAAATCTATTCTTAAGTTTTTTGTACTCCGATTCGAACGCTTTGTGCTCAAAACTTGTCCTGTATTCTAAGGTTTTAGACTTAAATACAGCAAATTTCACATAGGTGTTTCCGACATCAATTATTAGATTCATAAAAACGCGGTATCGGGCAAATTTATAAAATCAATTTTTACCTTTTTCTTTTTGTGGATAATAAAATTGAATATATATTTGCATCCTCTTGTTTAAGCAATTGGTGCCTTAGCTCAGTTGGTAGAGCAAAGGACTGAAAATCCTTGTGTCCCTGGTTCGATTCCTGGAGGCACCACCTTCAAAAACCCGATTCAACTGAATCGGGTTTTTTGGTTTAAGAGTCAATTTGCTTTGTACCTTTTGGATGCGAATATCTCACACTGAAGTTTCGTGAATTTAAATCTAATTCCAATTTTGCAAATTCCTTTTGATTTTTCCACTTAAAGGATAAATTAGCCTCATCTTTGATATAGACACTAAGCTTTCCATGAAATGCAGTATGTGTATTTCTAAGCCTAATTAACTCAAGTTGTTTTAGAACAGATGTCTTTTTTAGTCCTTTATGTATTTCATCTAAAGAAAGGGTTGTTCGGTTTATCTCTTTATGACCACCTTTTCCTGCTCTCTCGACGGCTTCGTAATCATTCTTACCTTCAAAAATATCCAAGTACCAAATCTGCGGAATACCTGGCATAAATAACTGTATGGCTCTAGCAAGTAACATTTTCTTAGTATCTTCCCCCAAGGCACTAAAAAATGTTGCATTTACCTGATAGTATGAAATTTTCTTACCGTCCGCACCGTATAAGTTCTTTACTTTTCCTCCTCTCTCAATAATCAAATTCATTAAAGATTCTATTGCTTTATCTTCTAAAAGACCTTCTGAATAGATACCATTAACTTGTTTTCCCTTTAAATCCAGTACAGGGATTCCATCATGGCAACCAAGCATATTAACAACCTTATAATCGTTTTCAAGGATTTCAGTTACCCAATTAATCAATGCTGTATTAGACTTGGTTTCAATAGTATGGATCAGAAGTCCTGGTAAGAAAAAATCATAAATCTGATAGCCTCTACGTGCAACGTCCTTATGCAAATTCGATCCATACTCAGCATGAATTTCCGGTAACAAGGCCAACTGATTCTTATCTGCAATTTCCTTTATGCGGCTTAAATAGTCCCAAGTACCCGGTTCATTAAAAAAATTAGACTCACCTACCGCTTTATGTAAATAGGCAAACGCATCTAACCTAAGAATACTGCAACCATAAGCTTTAAGTTGTGCTAATGTTTTCTCGTAAAAATCCCATACCAAAGGCGATTTAGCATTAATATCCATTTGTCCGAGATAACTTCTGTTCTTTTTAAGTATTTTAGAAATTTCGACGTTGTAAGGCACCAATTCACCAAAATCTAAAGCTTGAATGTCCTCAATGGAATCTAATTGATTATTAATGCGTTTACACAAGTCCTCTGCTGTAGATGCTGTTATACCCTCAATGGTTAAAAGGTCTTGAATAGTAATTGGATTATATGTAACTTTCTGGTAAAAAGTATTCCAGTAAGGTTGTTCTGAACCATCCGGAAAAACAACATTTAAAATTGGTAGACCAGACTTACGCATAAACAGCTTATCCAAATAGGCTTTTTTAGGTAGGACAATTCCATTCTTGTCAAGTTCACCATGGTCTTGCCAAAAAGTATTCCAATTAATAAAAAAGTCCTTGTATTTTGAATTTTCGCCATATTTAAGCAAATCTTTAAACTGTGGAGAAGCTACAGAGAGATGATTCAACACAATATCAAACTTCAGTTTAATACCTAACTTATCTAGTGCATCCAAATCCTCATCATCAACCAACTCTTTATTAGTATTATAGTCAATTATTGAAAAACCGCGGTCTAAATCGCTATTAAAGAAGGTTGGAAGTACATAAAATAAAGAAAATGCTTCTTTGAATTCTGGCAATTTCAACATAACGATAATGTCTTTCAATTTACCTCCAATACTATCAGGATAGGCATTTATCATAACGCCGTTTAACTGATCACTATTAGAATTGTTTTCCATGCTTATTCATTTTCTTATGTTATTGAACTCTAAATTTACAATTACCGTTGTTCACTTCTCATAAAAGCAACATAAAACACAACTATTTTTAACGAAAAGCATTTCGTCAGCAAATTCAGCAATGCAAATTAAAAAGCCCTATCCTTTAATTCGATTTTTCATATATTGTTAATCAATACTAACTAACTAATATATACATGCTATCCATTATCTCCTTTATAGGTTTCACAGCCCTTGTAGCCGTTATTTCATGGTATTCAACACGCAAAACTGACGAGTCTTCCGCAGATGGCTTTTATCTTGCAGGTAGAAGTTTGGGTGCCTTGACCATTGCAGGTTCCTTATTACTTACCAACCTGTCGGCAGAACAAATTGTTGGACTAAATGGCTCTGCCTTCAAAGAAGGTTTAATGGTGATGGCTTGGGAAACTTTGGCAGCAATTGCCATAATTTGCGGTGCTATTTTTCTACTTCCTAAGTACTTAGGTTCCGGCATTACAACCATACCTGAATTTATTGAAACAAGATTTGATAAACAGACAAAGGCCTTATTGTCTTTACTATTTCTCATAGCCTATGCTATAGTTCTTTTGCCAACCATACTATATTCAGGATCACTTGCCTTTAGTACTATGTTTGACTTACCTGAAATGTTAGGCATCTCTCAAAACGGTGTTATTTGGATTTGTGTTTGGAGCATTGGTATTATAGGCGTCATCTATGCTATTTTTGGAGGTCTTAAGGCAGTTGCTGTTTCAGATTTAATTAATGCAATAGGTCTTTTAATTGGTGGACTTTTAATTCCTGTTTTTGGATTATTATTGATTGGTGATGGAAGTATTGGTGAGGGTTTAAGCACATTATTTAAGACAAATCCAGACAAATTCAATATGCGTGGTGCCGTAGATTCATCTATTCCATTTGGTACGTTGTTTACAGGTATGATGTTAGCGCAGATTTATTATTGGGGAACCAATCAGTCCATATTGCAGCGCGTGTTTGCAGCCAAGAGCTTGAAAGAAGGTCAAAAGGGAATGCTACTTGCGGCTTTTGTGAAATTCATAATTCCTGTTGTTGTAGTATTACCAGGAATCATCGCTTGGCATGTATTTGAAGGGAATTTAGATAATGCGGATCAAGCCTATCCTGCCCTGGTTAAAAAAGTATTACCTACAGCATTTATAGGATTTTTTGCTGCTGTGCTATTTGGTGCCGTTTTAAGTTCATTCAATAGCCTATTGAACAGTAGTGCCACATTGTTTGGATTTGATCTGTACAAACAGTATTTCAAAAAAGATGCTACTGAAAAAGAAACCGTAAAAGCAGGAAAGAAATTTGGACTTATTGTAGCTACTATTTCTATGTTAATTGCACCATTTATTGCAAATGCTCCAGATGGCTTATTTAGTTACATTCAGCAATCATTAGGAAGTTTAAGTGTACCTATTCTTGCGGTGGTTTTAGTGGGTGTTTATACTAAAAAGGTGCCAGCCATTGGTGCCAAACTAGTACTCTCGGTTGGTGTAGTGCTCTACCTAATAAGCTTAATTTTCTTGGAACCTCAATTTAGAGGTGCGGCAGAAGCACAAGCCATGGCGAGTGGAATTACAGATTTGAGTGAATTGAGCATTATTAAAGCAGAAGCCTATCCGCATTACCTGCATGTAATGGGTATATTATTTGTAGTCAATATATTATTTATGCTTCTACTTGGTAAAATCAAACCTATGAAGGCTGAATACACTCCAAAGCAGACTGAAATTATTGATACAACACCTTGGAAACATGCCATTACAGTGAGTATAATAATCGCAATTCTTGTTATAACAACGTACTTTATATTCTAATCAAACAGCCAACGATTTATGAAAAAGACATGGTGGAAGGAAGGTATTGTATACCAAATTTATCCAAGATCTTTTAATGATACATCAGGTAATGGTATAGGTGATATACCAGGAATTATTGAAAAACTAGATTATATCAAATCACTAGGTGTAGATATTATTTGGCTTTGCCCTGTCTATGAATCTCCTAATGATGATAATGGTTATGACATTTCTGATTATCGTTCGATTTCAAAGGAATTTGGTGGTTCTGAAGCGTTCGATGAGCTATTAGAACAAATGCATTTTAGAGGACTCAAGTTGGTTATGGATCTAGTGTTGAATCATAGTTCTGATGAGCATTATTGGTTTCAGGAATCACTAAAATCAAAAGACAACCCTTACAGAGATTATTATTTCTGGAGACCAGCCAAAAATGGTAATGTACCTAACAATTGGGTTTCTTTCTTTAGTGGTTCCGCCTGGTTGAAAGATGATATTACTGATGAATATTTTCTCCATCTTTTCACAAAAAAACAACCTGATCTTAATTGGGAAAACCCAAAGGTCAGAGAAGAAATACATGATATTGTAGACTTTTGGTGCAAGAAAGGTGTCGATGGATTCAGAATGGATGTGATATCTCTTATTTCCAAAAAACTCGATTTTCCCGATACAGCATATCCAGAAGATTACGGTAAGACCATAAAGAATTACTATGCAAACGGTCCAAGAATACATGAGTATTTGCAAGAACTCAACAGAAAAGTTTTATCAAAATATGATATCATGACTGTTGGTGAAGGTCCAGGCATTGACCTGAGCAATGGTTTAGATTATGTGGACGAAGACAGGGAAGAGCTTAATATGATATTCCATTTTGATCATATGTTTATTGATAATGGTGTAGGTGGCAAATATGATCCTATAGATGTACCGCTTTCAAAATTCAAAAAGGTTTTTAGTGATTGGGATGAAAAATTGAAAAATAAAGGATGGGGAAGTATATTCCTTGGGAATCATGATTTTTCCAGGATGGTCTCAAGGTTTGGTAATGACAATAAACTTTATCATTCTACCTCTGCTAAGTTACTGGCCATGTTATTATTGACCATGAGAGGTACAACTTATATTTATCAAGGTGATGAAATAGGCATGACAAATGTGGCTTACCCATCAATCGACGATTATAATGACGTTGAGACTTTGGGCAGCTGGAATCAAGCCCTCAAGCGAGGTGATGATATGGATGAATACTTAAAGCTTGTTCATAGACAAAGCCGAGATAATGCCAGGACACCAATGCAATGGAACACTAAAAAAAATGCCGGATTTTCAGATATTCAGCCTTGGTTAAAGGTAAATCCAAATTATGTAGATATAAATGTTGAAAGTCAAGAACAAGATGAAAACTCTATTCTAAACTTTTACAGAAAAATGGTTACCTATAGAAAAGCCAACAAAGTATTGGTCTATGGTGATTATGAATGCGTAGATGAAGCTGATGAAAATTTATATGTATACAGACGTTGGAACTCCGAGCAATCTTATGTTATACTCCTAAACTTCAGTGATAGTTATCAGGCTATTGCGTATGAGGATTTAAATCTAGAATCAACAGAACTGGCAATTTCAAACTATCTAGAATCTCACAGTACTAGTCAACTAAGACCTTGGGAAGCACAATTAAGGAAATACTAGTTACAGTTCCTTAATCTTAATATTCTTAAACCAGACTTTATCGCTATGATCTTGAAGGCCTATGTGACCTGTTTTGTACTTTCCAAATCCTTCCCAATCTTTAAACTTAGAATTGGCTACCATTTTGTCCCAACCCTCACCATGCAAAGGAAATTCCATTACCTGCGTACCATTCATTGATACTTTGGCAAGATTTGCATTTTGATTAACTTCAATAACACAAAGGTTCCATTCTCCAGCAGGATTGATGTGCTCATCCGGACATCCAATCATATCGTACAAAGAACCAGCTTTATGTGTCCCATTTGCCACAAAAGAATCTGGATGTCTTTCATTATCCAAAACTTGAATTTCTGGACCAGTCATATAGGCTTCCTTGAATTTTTCATCCTCATGAACACCCCAAAAAATACCACTGTTACCGCCTTCAGATACCTTCCATTCTAGTGATAAGATAAAATTGGTAAAGGTCTTTTTAGTAATGATATTTTTACCACCTTCTGGACCAGGTGTAAAAGCCATAGCTCCATCTTCAACAGTCCATTCTGGATACATATCTTCGGACAGATATCCTCTCCATTTTTCCAATGATTTTCCATCAAATAATGAAATCCATTCTTCTTTTACTTCTGAGCTCATAGTTTCCGTAATTTCATTTTCTTCGGTTTCAACTTCTATTTCCTTCGCAGTCTCTTTACAGCTCATAACCAATATCAGAATGAAGCTAAGGGCATATAGTTTATTCATTTTATAAAATTTAAATTCCAAGTATATCTCTCAAATTTTGTTTTTCGGTATCTGAACCGGCAAAGTCATCAAATCGTTTCTGCGTAGCTTCAATGATATGGTTATTTATAAATGCAACACCTTCCCTCGCACCTTGTTCTGGACTTTTAATAACACATTCCCATTCTAAGACAGCCCAAACATTACAACCATATTCTGTCAATTTAGAAAATACCGATTTAAAATCTATTTGGCCATCTCCTGGTGAGCGATATCTACCAGCACGGTTCTTCCAATCGTTGTAACCACCAAAAGTACCTTTCTTGCCTGTAGGATTAAATTCCGAATCCTTTACATGAAATGCCTTAATGAATTCATGATAATGGTCAATATATTCTATGTAATCCAACTGTTGCAAAACAAAATGTGAAGGGTCATATAATATACTCACGCTTTCATGATTACCAGTAGCCTCTAGGAAACGCTCGAAGGTGTCACCATCGTGTATATCTTCAACAGGATGAACCTCATAACAAGCTGCAACGCCATTATCTTTAAAAACATCTAAAATAGGCAGCCATCTGTTTGCTAATTCTTCAAATCCAAGATCTATTAAACCAGCGGGTTGTTGTGGCCATGGATGCATAACTGGCCAAAGTAACGATCCTGAAAATGTTGCGTGCGATGTCAAACCAAGTTTATTGCTTACAACTGCAGCCTTTTTCATTTGATCTGTAGCCCATGCGGTTCGTTCTTTGTATTTGCCTTTTAAATGCTTAGGGGCAAAAACATCGAACATAATGTCATGTGCTGGATGCACAGCCACTAATTGTCCTTGGATATGCGTACTTAATTCTGTTATTTCTAGACCATAGCTATTTATTCTACCTTTAAATTCGTCACAGTACGTATCGCTTTCTGAAGCGATATCCAAGTCTATAATATGCTTATCTAAGGTTGGTATTTGAATTCCTTTGTAGCCTAAATTACTAGCCCATTCACATAAGCCATCGAGTGTATTAAATGGTGGCTTTTCATCCATAAATTGTGCTAAAAATATTGCAGGTCCTTTTATTGTTTTCATGTCTTGAATCCTTTAATCAATCGTTACCCAAACATTACCTTTTTTGTGAGACTCTACAGCTTTTTCTATGAAATTCATTCCTCGCAATCCATCAATTATTGTTGGAAATTCGGCATGATCATAACCTTCATTTCTAATTGCTCTTGCCACACCTTTATAAATATTTCCCATAGAATCAAAAATCCCCTCTGGATGTCCAGGTGGCAATTTTGTCCCATCTAAAGACAATTCACTATTATATGGATGACCAGGTTTTAGTACGCGCATTGCGTGACCATCTTCCAATAGATAAAGATAGTTGGGATTTTCTTGTTCCCACTTTAACCCTGCTTTATCACCATAAATTTGAACCGTGAAATTATTCTCCTCTCCTGTAGCAATTTGACTAGCCCTAATGACACCTTTTACATCGTTTTCACATCTAATTAAGACTGTTCCATCAATATCCATTTGATTGTCTTCGTACAAATAATTTAGATCAGCCAAAATTGAATTTACACGTAGTCCAGACATATATTCAACCATATCAAAAGCATGTGTCCCTATGTCTCCAATACAACAACTTATTCCAGATTTTTCAGGATCTAAACGCCAAGTTGTTTTACGTTTCTCTTTATCGTGAATTATTGGATTTATCCAACCTTGATAATACTGTGCATCTATTTTTTGAATTGTACCAATTTCTCCATTTGCAATCATATGTCGCATTTGACGCACCATTGGATAACCAGTATAGGTATAAGTAACAGCGAATACCGTATTTGCCAATTTCAGTGTTTCATGAAGAATCTTAGCTTCTTCATAAGTCGTGGTCATTGGTTTTTCACAAATGACATTAAATCCGTTTTCAAGGAGCTTTTTTGCCATAGGAAAATGAAGAAAATTCGGAGTGAGAATTGAGACAACTTCCATGCGTTTATCTTTTGGAAGTTTTAGTTCTTCTTCAATGAGCGTATCTAAGTTTTTGTATACTTGATTTGTTGGAATACCAATCTTCTGAGCAAAATTTTTACTTTCATCAACTTCAATGTTAAAAACACCACCAACCAATTCATATCGATCATACATTGCAGAGGCCACCCTATGCAAAACACCTATTAGAGAATCTCCTCCTCCACCTAAAATTCCAAGTCTTATTTTACCACTCATGTATTTTATGAATCTTTATATTCTACTTTTTCATTTTTAAATAAAAGCGCAAAAAGCACTAGAACAACCGCAGCAAAAACAGAAGGAAATACCCAAATATCTTTCCAGCTGTGTACACCTTCACTTATTAGATTCTTATCTACAATTTGACCAGCCACCCAAAAACCTATTAACATACCAATACCATAAGTTGCAAGAGTAATTAATCCTTGCGCTGCACTTTTTACTTTTTCACCTGCCTTAGAATCTGTATAAATCTGACCAGAAACAAAGAAGAAATCATAACAAATACCATGAAGAGCGATGCCTAGAATAATCATAAAAAATAGCTCTCCTGTATTACCATATGCAAACAGTAAATATCTTATAGTCCAAGCTAACATTCCAAATAAAATGGTCTTTTTAAATCCATATTTCTTGAAAAAGAATGGTAGAAGTAGCATAAATAATACTTCAGACATTTGTCCTAAAGAGGCCCAAGCCGTTGAATTCTCAACTTGTGACTCTGTTAAAAATGGACTTATATTTTGATAATAGAACGCCAATGGAATACAGATTAAAACAGATGATAAAAAGAACACTAGAAAGTTTCTATCCTTAAGCAGGTTAAGTGCATCAAGACCTAATATATCTGCTAACTTAACCTCATCATCCTTACTTCTACTTGGTGGTGTTTTTGGCAGTGTAAAGCTAAATATACCAAGTATAGCAGAAGCAATAGCCACCATTAAAAAGGTATTGGATAGCATGCCTTTACCAATGTTTTCCATGGAATCCCATTTAAACACAAAACTTATTACTAATCCTGCAACTATCCATCCTACTGTTCCCCAAACTCTAACAAATGGGAATTGTTTTGCGGGATCATCCATTTGATTAAAAGAAACTGAATTTACCAAAGCTAAAGTTGGCATGTAAGCAATCATGTAACCTAATACATAAGGATAGAACACACCAAATTCTGTTGTTTGAGACATTAAATACATCAGAACTGCTCCAATCAGGTGCAATAAACCAAGTATTTTTTCTGCATTAAAAAATCGATCGGCAATAAGACCAATAATGAATGGTGCTATTATTGCACCCCAAGATTGTGTTGAATATGCCATTGCCGTTTCAGCACCAGATGCACTTAAATTGTTTCCCAGAAATGATCCCATTGTCACAAACCATCCTCCCCAAATAAAAAACTCGAGAAACATCATAAAGGATAATTTGGCTGCTATAGTTGACTTCATGTATAAAATTAGTTAGCATGTTTTTTAAGCAAAGCAAGGGTAGATTTGATACCTTCGCGCTCGTTAAGTGTTTCGTGCTCATATTCGATACTGATATAGCCATCGTAATTTGATTCTTTTACGATTTTCATGAAACGTTCAAAATCTAATGTAGTCTCGTTTCCATTTTCATCAAACGCATAAGCCTTTGCACTAACGGCTTGTGCTTTCTTCATTAATTGTGTAAATCCCTCATATTTATCTGGATATTCCTCAGCGCAATCACTCCATTTTTCATTAGTAACACGCTTTATACACCAATTACCAAAATCAGCGAGAGTCCCACAATTTGGCATATTCACCTTTTCTATTATTGGCATTAATAGCCTTGGGTCCGAAGAATACCAACCATGATTTTCTGCTAATACACTAATATTTTTTGTTGCTGCATATTCTGACAAACGTTTTAATCCATCATAGGTTGTTTCTGTCCATTCATCTGGGTCATAAGAACCAAAAGTGTTTACCCGTATGGCATGACAACCTAAATAAGCAGCCGCGTCAACATACTTTTTATGCATTTCAATGGCAGCATCTCTTTTATCTTCATCACTATCGGATAGATCTCCTGCGTGATCTACCATAATAAGTACATTAGTTATATCATGCTTCTCGCTTTCTTCCTTCCAACGTTCAACAACGGCATCTAGGCCCATACTATCAATTTGTGGTTCGTATAGTTGATTAACCCATTCCACGGCGTCAAAACCTAACTCTTTGGCAGTTTTTGGAAAATCAAAAGGATCTAATTTTCCTGTCTCAATTTCTCTATGCAATGACCATTGAGCAAGTGAATACAAATATTCCTTACCTTTATTTGTTTCTTCCTGTTTATCTTTTGTCATTTCCGTATCTTTTTTTTGATCTTGACAACCCATTAATAAAGTTAATACTAAGGTCATTACGAAAAAGTGAATTCGTCTCATGAATTTTAAAAAAATTGAATTGTTTAATGTTAGTTAGTACTTAATAATTCTTAAGGACCATAAACTTAATTTGAATTTTGAGAAAATCCTATTTATGTCAGATTTTTTCATCGTTTTTGCTAAAAAAATTACTAATATTATAAGATAATTATAATTATACATCAGTTGTCCTAAAAATGCAGCAACTGTCCAATACTAACTAACTATAATATGATAAAAGAAACCGAATACGACGCAATTGTCGTAGGTACAGGTATTTCAGGCGGTTGGGCCGCAAAAGAATTATGTGAAAAAGGCCTCAAGACACTTGTTCTAGAACGAGGCCGTATGGTAAAACATAGAGAAGATTATCCTACTGCCAATTTAGACCCATGGGACCTTCCAAATGCAGATAGACCTACTCAAGAAGATATTAAACGACAAGAAAAACAACATAGAACAGGTTATACAACTCGACAAGCACACAAACATTTTTTTGTTGATGATATTGACCATCCTTATAATGAAGACAAGCGTTTTGATTGGATGAGAGGTTATCATGTAGGAGGACGATCTTTAATGTGGGGACGCCAAAGCTATCGCCTTAGCGATATTGATTTCACTGCAAATCTAAGGGATGGTTATGGTGTAGACTGGCCGATTCGTTATAAAGATTTAGAACCTTGGTATGATTATGTTGAAGAATATATAGGAGTTAGTGGTGAAAATTTAGGACTTAAACAACTACCCGATGGAAAGTTCTTAAAACCAATGGAGCTTAATTGCGTAGAAACACATCTTAAAGAAAGTATTGCAAACAATTTTGATGACAGAGTTTTAACTATTGGTCGCACAGCACATATAACGGAAGGTACAAAGCCAGGCGCAGGAAGAATGAACTGCCAGTATAGGAATAGATGTATGAGAGGTTGCCCTTTCGGAGCTTACTTTAGCAGTAATTCGTCCACCTTGCCAGCAGCCGAGGCAACTGGCAATATGACCCTGAGACCATTTTCTATCGTGCATGAAGTTATTTATGACGACCAAACAAAGAAAGCAACTGGCGTAAAGGTAATTGATGCTGAAACGAATGAAACATTAGAATTTAAAGCAAAAGTCATCTTCTTGTGTGCATCGGCAATTGCATCAACCTACATTTTAATGAATTCAAAATCTAATCGCTTTCCAAATGGACTTGGCAATGATTCTGGTGAATTAGGACACAATCTTATGGACCATCACTTTAAGGCTGGAGCTACTGGAAAGTTTGATGGTTTTAAGGATAAATACTATTCAGGTAGACGACCAAATGGAGTATATATCCCAAGATTTAGAAATTTAGGGGGTACAACAGACTCAAAAGAATTTATACGCGGTTATGGTTACCAAGGTGGTGCCAGTCGTGAGGATTGGTCTGACAGTGTGCGGGAGCTGAGTTATGGTAAGGCGCTTAAAGAAGCTATTCTGAAACCAGGAGGTTGGACTATGGGCCTTACTGGATTTGGTGAAACCCTTCCATATCACGAAAACAGAATGTATTTAGATTATGACAAGAAAGACAAATGGGGACTACCAACCGTAACTTTTGATGCAGAGTTTAAGGAAAATGAACTGAAAATGCGTGAAGACATGATTGCCCAAGCAATGTCTATGCTAGAGAAAGCAGGATTTAAAGATATTGAACCTATGGACTCCATTGGTGCGCCTGGTTTAGGCATTCACGAAATGGGTACTGCAAGAATGGGTAGAGATCCTAAAACCTCAGTATTAAATAAATTCAATCAAGTGCATAGCGTAAAAAATGTATATGTTACCGATGGAGCAGCAATGACTTCTGCTGGATGCCAGAACCCTTCATTAACATACATGGCTTTGACAGCTAGAGCAGCAGAGCACGCAGTTAACGAATTAAAAAAAGGCAATCTATAAACTAATACTTATGAAAAGAAGAGAAGCTATAAAAGGATTAGGATTATCTTTCGGAGCTCTACTTGTCGGGCCAGGTGCATTAAGTTTATTACAAAGTTGTGCTCAAGAAACAGGCCCAATTTGGGAACCAACCTTTTTCGCAAAGAACCAAGTACAATTCCTAAATAAAGTAACCGACATAATATTGCCAAAAACTCCAGATTCACCGGGAGCTACAGAGGTTAATGTTCCACAGTTTATTGATAAGTTTATAAAACAAGTTTATGAAGGAGAGGAACAGCAGATTATGTCTCAAGGTATAAATTATTTAACTAGCATATTGTTGAATAAGAATGACATTGAAGATTTGGATTCCTTAGACCCTAAAGATATAGAACCAATATTAGCTAAAGTTCTCAAAAAGTCTAAAGAAGAAGATGAAGAAATCTGGAAAGCTTACAACGAGGCTATGGAAAATGAATCGCAAATTGATGATGATATGGCAAACTATATTGCCTTAAGTAATATTAGAAGCCTCTCAATATTTGCCTATAAAAATTCGGAATTTGTTGGTGAAGAAATATTGGCATACACGCCTGTTCCAGGTAAGCAAGAAGGTTGCATTGATCTTAGTGAAACAGGCGGTAAAGCCTACTCATTGTCATGGTAAAAATAGTATAAATATGAAAGAGATCTTTAAATTGCTAAAATCTTGTTTTTTGTTTAGTTTATTTTTAATGGTGTCTTGTAATACAGATTCTAATAAAGAAGGACTGCCAGATGAAGAAAATTGGATTAACCTGTTAGAAAAAAACAATTTAGATGATTGGACTGTTAAAGTAAAAGGTTATCCCGCTGGTGAAAATTATAATAATACATTTAAACTTGAAAATGGTGTTTTAAAGGTTGATTATTCTGGATATAATGATGAGTTTAATAATAGATTTGGTCATATATATTACAAAGAACCATTTTCCAACTATAAACTACGGTTGGATTACAGATTTATAGGTAATCAAGTTGCAGACGCTGCCTCTTGGGCCTTTAAAAATAGTGGCGTTATGATTCACTGCGAAAATCCAAATCAAATAAGTCTAAATCAAAATTTCCCAGTTTCCATTGAAGTACAATTGTTAGGTGGTGATGGCACAAATGACAGGCCTACGGCAAACCTTTGCACTCCAGGCACACATGTTGAAATTGATAACGAATTAGTAACTAATCATTGTATAAACTCAAATTCCCTGACATATCATGATGAACAATGGGTAAAACTGGAAATTGAGGTTTACAGTGATTCTTTAGTTAAACACTTTATTAATGGTGAAAAAGTCATGGAATATACAAATCTTATTTACGGTGGTGAATTCGCTTCAGACGCATCAGTTCCTTTGGAAGGAGAACCCGTAAAATCTGGATATATTTCACTTCAAAGCGAAAGTCATCCAATAGAATTCAAGAACATTGAACTGTTAGAACTAGAGGATTTTTAAATTAATCCTCTAACCAATTCTTACTTCTTTTTACTGCTTTATGCCATTGCTTTATCAATTTTAGTTGACCCTCTTTATTGGTGTTGGGTTCAAAAATTGCATCCTTTTCCCAATGTTTTTTGAGTTCCTTTTTGTTTTTAAACATTCCAACTGCTAATCCAGCAAGATATGCCGCACCTAAAGCTGTTGTTTCCAAATTTGTTGGCCTTATAACATCACATTCAAATATATCGGACTGTATTTGCAATAATAAATTATTAGCTGAGGCACCTCCATCTACGCGAAGTTCTTTGATTTTCATATTAGAATCGTTTTCCATGGCTTTCACAATATCATAAACTTGCAGTGCTATTCCTTCCAAGGTTGCTCTCGCAATATGTCCTTTTTTTGTGCCTCTTGAAATTCCCATAATACTGCCTCTTGCATAAGGATCCCAGTAAGGTGCTCCCAATCCAGTAAAAGCAGGTACCACGATAACATTGTCACTATTTGGTACAGAACTAGCTAAGGCTTCAATTTCTTTAGCATGATCAATTAAATTTATTCCATCTCTTAGCCATTGCACAGCAGCTCCTCCTACAAAAACACTACCTTCGAGTGCATAATAGGTCTTTCCATTTATTTGCCAAGCAATAGTTGTGAGTAATTGATTTTGTGACAAAACAGGTTTTTTACCGGTATTCATTAGCAAAAAGCAACCTGTACCGTAAGTATTCTTTGCCATTCCCTTTTTTGTACAAAGCTGACCAAATAAAGCAGCTTGTTGATCACCTGCTATTCCAGCTATTGGAATTTCTGCGCCGAACAGTCTTGTATATCCATATATTTCAGAGGAGGATTTTACTTCTGGTAAAATATCTTTTGGTATATCGAATAACTCAAGAAGTTTTCTATCCCATTTAAGGGTACGGATATTAAACAACATTGTTCTTGAAGCATTGCTTACATCTGTAACAAAAACGTCACCATCAGTTAGCTTATAAATCAACCAGGTATCAACTGTTCCAAAACATAACTTACCCTCCTTCGCTAATTCCATAGCACCTTCGACATTTTTCAATAGCCATCGCAATTTTGTTGCAGAGAAATAGGCATCAATAATCAAACCTGTTTTTTCTTGAATCATCTCCTCATGACCTTTTGCTTTTAATTCGTCACAATAAGAAGCCGTTCTGCGGTCTTGCCATACAATAGCATTATGGATTGGTTCGCCTGTATCACGATTCCAAACAATGGTAGTTTCTCTTTGATTGGTGATACCTATACCTGCAACATCTTCAACGTCAATATTTTTTGAAAGCACAGATTCAATGGTCTTTAATTGTGATTCCCAAATGGCTTTAGGATTGTGTTCTACCCAACCATTTTTAGGAAAGATTTGTTCAAAATCCTGTTGTGATGTTTCAATAGGTTTGCCTTCAGAATTATAGGCTATGGTTCTACTTGAAGTGGTTCCTTGATCTAGTGCTAAAATGACTTTTTTTGACATATACTCTTTTAAATTAAATAACCAGAAGCTAGAGTTTTAAATTCTTGTATTTGATTTTGTTTCCAATTATTAGATTTATTTAGTTCTTTGGTTATAATATCTGCTACTTTTTCTGTTATGTCAAGACATGCTTGTGCGTCTAAAAAGAGAAGTCTTATTCGCCGCGCTAAAATATCTTCAATCGTGCGAGCCATTTCAAATCTAATAGCCCAAATCACCTGACCAACAGTGAATTCGTAATCTTGATGTAGTAACTCTTGTAGGCTTGTATCAGCTTCAATAAATTCCTCTAAGGATTTAGCATCGCTTCCATAAAACCAATTGACACTATTTAGATTAGCTTTCTCCTCAGAAGAAACATTACCATGTATAGATAAGGTCCTAGTTTTTGATTTAACCTTTGGTAATCGATGAGTGTCAATAGCTTCATTTACAACATCCTCGCTCATTTCTCTATATGTTGTCCATTTACCGCCAACAATTGTAATTAACCCACTCTCTGAATGAATGATCTTATGACCCCGTGAAATTTCCTTTGTATTGCTTTTATCACCTTCTGGTGCAACTAAGGGTCTAAGTCCAGCAAATACCGACTTAACGTCTTCTCTATTTGGTGTTTTGGTAAAATATGCTTTTGCTGTTTCTAAAATAAATTCTATTTCTTCTTCTAAAGGTTTAGGTTCATAACTGGGTTTTTTAATTGGTGTATCTGTTGTACCAACAACTACCTTGTTATGCCAAGGTATTGCAAATAAAACACGGCCATCGCTGGTTTTAGGTACCATGAGAGCAGTATCTCCCTCCAGAAAAGACTTATCCAAAACTAAATGTATCCCTTGACTAGGAACAATTTTCAAGCTTCTCTTTTTGCGACCAGCAAGTTTTAAAATTTTATTGGCAAAAACTCCCGTAGCATTTATAACGACCCTAGCATTTACCAACATCTCCTCATTATTTTCCGTATCTAATACCGAAACACCGCTGACTTGACCATTGTCATCCTTCGAAATATCATCAACCTTACAATGGTTTAAGACCACAGCACCAAGCTCCGTAGCTGTCTGAGCTAAGTTTAGTGCTAACCTCGCATCGTCAAACTGACCATCTAAATAGGTAACACCTCCGTTTAATCCTTCAGATTTCAGGTTTTTTATTCTTTTACTGGCCTTACTTGCTGAAATAATTCTAGAGCCACCAAGTGAAAGCTTGGCTGCTAACCAATCATAAATGGTTAATCCAAAACCATAGTAATATTTGAACCACCAATTATAACTTGGAATTAAAAATGTTTGACGCTTAAAGAGATGGTTAGCATTCTTCTCGAGTAATCCGCGTTCGCGCAACGCTTCTATAACTAGTTTTATATTTCCTTGAGCCAAATAACGCACACCACCATGCACAAGTTTTGTACTTCTGCTAGACGTTCCCTTACCAAAATCGTGAGACTCAAACAGAGCCACTGTAAAACCTCTAGAAACAGCATCTACTGCAATCCCTAAACCACTTGCTCCACCGCCAATTACAACTAAATCAAATTGCTCTGTTGACTTTAATTTTTCTAATTGATATGTTCTATCAAACATCGATATGTCTTATGTTTTTTTAACTTGACTTAATATATTCATTATACATTGCAATTGGATATAATGCTGTCCAACCACAAAAATCTTTTTTTGCAGGCATTCCGTATGAGACTAAGTCTGGTGCATAATTTTCCCAAAATGTCCCTGTTGCTTCAAATACTGTAGCAACGTTGTCATAGGTTTTCTTTGCAATGGATCTCGCCAATTCATCTTCTCCATAGGCTGTTAATCCACGTAATACCATATAGCTTGTTGGAGCCCAAACACCTCCTAACCAATAATCGCCCCATCCTAAATAATCTGGATCTGCCGCAGATAAGGCAGGCAATGGCATTTTACGATTGAACTCGTCTTCATTATTTAAATATCCTAAAAAACGTTTCAACCTATCTTCTGGCACAACTTTACCGAGAAGTGTCCAATACATACCGATGTGTCTACGAACAATTTGTTTATCGAATCCTAGGTCATAGTAAAAACCATCATTTTCGCTCCAGCACTTATCATTAATTGCCTTTGCAACTTTGGCATGAAACGATTTGTACATTTCAATATCTTCATCTTTACCAATGGCATCCGCCATATCTTTAAGTTGAATACTATACATCGCCATCTGAGCGGAGAAGTCAACCAATCTTCCTTGTTTATTCCACATTCCTTGCTTGGTATTAACATACTCTGCAATAAAGGTGTTTAACTTAGTTTCATCAGATACATTCATTGCACTCAGTTTTTCACCAAGTTCATGATGTGTCATACCATTTCCTTCGGTTGGCTCCCAATCCCTAGGTGAACGTGGTATATTGTCCATTCCCAAACCCAAGGTATCACCATAGAATAAATTATCGTTCATCATATAGGTATCTACATGAAATTGAAAATTCTTTTTTAGAATAGGATACACTTTTCTAACCCGCTCAATATCATTCGAAACTTTGAATATTTCAGTTTCTGCAAAAGCTAATAATGGTGGATTTATGGACACAGGATGCTCCTTGGACCACAATGGCTCACCTGTTGCGCGATATTCTCTGCATATATAGCCATCGTCCTCCATACGCTCGTAAAAATTATCTAAAGCTTGATAAACCGGAAGTTCATCTAGATGATATTTTGCAAAACAACACATAAAACAGGTATCCCATAAAAATATATTGGGTGAAAAGGCCGCGTCAATAAAAGGCTTTTTGAAAAATGGCTCGTCATCGCCACCTCGTACCTTTTTCTTTGTAATCTCTAGAGCTTTATCATACATCCGTTTAGCCAATTCTTCGCTCACTGCTATCTCATTTTTTGATGATATATTCTCTTCATTACAGCCCATTATAAATGAACTTGTGCTAATGGCACCCGAAGCCAAAGCAATATTCTTTGCAAAATCTCGACGTCTCATTTTAATTACGAATTTAATTTCATTTAGTCCTCAGTTTAAACATGGAAATCAATAAGGCAATAGCTGTTACACTCATTAAAAATACAAAGCTCATTTGAAGTGTGAAATTTTCTGATATATAACCAATAACAATTGGACCCAAAAGGAATCCCAAAAACCCAATTCCCGTCACAAAAGAAATACTTTTAGATGCGGCAACACCTCCTGTTTTTCCTGCCATTCGGATTAATTCAGGGATAATTACAGACAACCCAAGACCTATAATTCCAAATCCAATTAGACTTAAAACAAGTCCTTTTGATAGTACTGCCAAATAACCAATCGCTGCTAACAGACAACCTAAAAAGACAATTTTGGCCGAACCGATTTTAGTACTAATCCCATCACCAAAGAAGCGTCCAATGGTCATCATGATAGAAAATACCGTAAATCCGAATCCAGCATAGTTCTCTGAGGCTACTTCCACAACTTCCAACAAATAAATTGAACTCCAATGTTCTATCGCGCCTTCATTACCCATTGTAACCAAAGCTAAAAAGGCCAGAATAAAAAGAGGCCTAAATACTTTTAAGGGTAATTTATCTTTTTCCTTTTTTTTTTCTTCCGTTTCGCGAATATTGACGTAGAGACCAGACAAAACTAAATTTGTAACTATTACCATTACTGCCATTAGAAGCATATGGTAGAATGGTGCTTCAAAAATGGTCAACAGAACAGTACCGACCAAAGCGCCTATTGCACCACCTAAACTGAAGAAACCATGAGCCGCAGACATTATGTTTACACTATCTGTCTTCTCCATTTCTGAAACAAGCGTATTCATTGCAATATCTGTAAGCCCCGAAAAATTGCCTACTACAAATAAGGCAATGCATAAAACTGTATAAGATGGAGCAATTAATGGTCCTAAAAAGGCAATACAAAATAGACACACACCAACGATAGTACATCTTCCTAGTCCAAATTTGCGTGTAACTAAAGGTACAAGAGGAATAAAAAACATAAGGCCTAAGGCCAAGCAAAAAAGAGCAAAGCCAATTTCAGAATCGGAGAGTCGCAACTTTTCTTTAATCCTAGGAATATAAAGTACCCAAGTACCAATCATAATATTCAATGAACTAAAAACCCAAACCACTGAAAAATAGCGCCAGTTGCTTAAAATAAGTCGTAATGAATACATTTTACGGTTGGTTAAATATTAAAAAAGTTCTTCAGGATCGACTAAACTATTAAGGTGATTTAGATAAGTATTATCAAGTAACGTTAAGCCGTATTGATAGGAAGCATTCATCCAACCGAAACCTTCCTGTGTGATATATTCAAAATCAGTGCCGACATTCCCATACTCAGCAAATACTTTATGAGTGGCGGCAACAACGTCATATTTTTCAGGAATAGTACCATTATAATCAACAGCATTTCTGGTTATCATGTACAACCATCTATAAACCAATTCTTTCAGTTCATTGGTAAAACCATAATTTTTTAAACCTCTCCATATTAGCATTTGGTGTGGTGCCCAACCATTAGGATAATCCCACTGACGTTGCATTGCATTCTCTGGCAAATTTGCGTTCATTGATTTAGAGGTGCCTGCAATACCACCCCTTTCTTTGAGTTGTTGCATTAAAGTTTTAACCATTTTATGTGCCTCTTTTGAATCTACTAATCCAGCCCATAGCGGAAAATAATTTGAAGCACTTTCAAACAAAGTTTGTTCTTGTTTCACGAAGTTGTAATCAAAATATTGACCATGCACTTCATTCCACATTAATTCTTGCATACGTTCAGCTCTTTCATGCATAACTTGGAACCAATATGCACTATGCCAACCATTAAATTCCCCGTCAAAGTAGGTTTCGATTACATGTGCAAAGTCAGATTCATACTTATACAGCAGACTATTTAGTGCAACGGTATTTAAATCTGCACAGACATCATCTAACCTCCAAGAGGTATCATGACCAGATTCTCGCAAGCTTCGGTCGTGTAAAAAATAAGTATCTAACTCTTCATTCTCAATTTCTCCAGATTGGTACTTAGCTAAATATTCATTTATAGTTAAGTCTGCATTTTCTGCATATGGTTTTAGAGTTGCATCATAATGACCTTCCTCGCTTTCTGGTGTCACGCCAATTCCTTCAGCTCTATACCTATTTAGGCCATTTTTAGTGAGGCGCATACCTTTTACCATCCATACCGTTTCATATTCTTTAATGGCCGTTTTAAGATGGCTCGTCAACCAATCTTTATCCTTTGTAATTTCAAAAACCTCGAAAATTAGACTACTATAAAATGGTGGTTGTGTTCGCGTCAAATAATAGCTTCTATTTGCATTTAATATTTTACCATAATGCTCAATCTGATATTGAAAATTATCTGCCATTGCTTTGGCCAAATGAACTTTACCATCACATATTAAACCGACAGCTTCAAAGTAACTGTCCCAACCATACATTTCATTAAATCGCCCTCCGGGTACGACAAATGGAACACCGTTTACTTCACCATTTATCATTTCTAATTTTAAGCTTAATATTCCAGGCTTATCATTTATTGATTTAACGTATTCGGGTGTTATTATCTCGGGCAATCTTACGGTTTTTATTGGAAGGCTAGTTTCTAAATTACTATAATAATCAAAAGCTAACTCATCTGTATACGGCACATAAACTGGTAAAATACTAGCTGTAAGCGACGCGTTTTTTGTGTCTGAAATTAAGGCAACAATTCCAGACTTATCCATTTTTCGTGTGAGTCCATTCCAATAGTAATCTCGAATCATTCTTGAGATTCTTATGGCAGGCAATTCGTCAATATAATCAGGGTTTATATCTGCAATATCTTTTCCTTCCTGCTTTTGAATAACCAATTCCTGAAGTAGATTTGATAATTGGTATGTTCCTTTTATAGACATTGACTCGCCACTATCAGAAACCAACTCGAAGTTTTTAGGTCCTTTATCTTCAATGGTTATTTTTTTATCACCATCTGTGTCTTCTTGGGTTAAAAGCTTTGATAATGTAGATTCGATTTTAACTCTCATCATTACCTTGTTTTTTAATTAGACGCTTAATTATAAGTACCGAAATAACAAGTAAAATAATTGGAATTATCAAAAAATAAAAGGCATTGACTCCTCCAATATGCTCAAATAAAGTACCTACAATTCTTGAGCCTAGTGTACCACCAAGCGCAGAAAAAATTATTATCAATCCTGACATTGGCGAATGCAAACGCTTTGGCAAATGGCTAAGAACAGTAGAATTCAATAAAGGATAAATCGGTGCGATAAAAAGACCAATTAAAGGTAATATAAAACCTAAAAATGGAACATCTGACAAGCCTTGTAGTACGACACTACTTCCCTCAACTTTGAGCTGAGGCAGAACACTTAGTAAAATTATAACAGCAATTATTGAACAGATTATTACTATTTTCTCCCAGGCAATTTTCTTTGAGGCCCAACCAGCAATAAACCTTCCTAGTGCCAATGATATGGCGAGTATTGAAGCCATTTGCACACTCAACTTTTCTGAGAATGAAAATATCTTCTCATTGAATCTTGGCAACCAGGTCATTATTCCCTGTTCTATCATAACGAAGAAGAACGCCGAAAAAATGAAAACCAATACTAATGGCATTATTAACAAACCTGCCGAACTCTTTATATCATCTAAAACATTATTCCCTGAAGTCTCAATTGGAATATTAATCCTTGAAAACAACAATAGAAGAAACGAAAGCCCGATAATTACACAAAGTACTGGATATACCTCTAACCATGCATTTGGATCTGTATCACTGTAAAACGCCGGGAACAAAAAGTATGCACTTGCAATACCAACCATAAAAAATCCTTCAACCGAACTCATTAAGGCTGAATGTTCCTTAGGCGTATCTGTTACGACACCTATAAGACTGTACACAGAAAGTTTTATTAATGCAAAACTAACTCCGACGGTCAGAAATAAAATTTTGGCTGTATCGAAGGTATTACCAAAATACATTCCCAAACATCCAAAGAATACAATTACTAGTGCAACTAACATTGCACGCTTATAGCCAAATCTAGGTAAAAAAGAAGCAACGAGAAATGATACAAACGCAATAGGTAAATCCTTAAATGCTTCTAGCAACGATGCATCTGACTCCACTACACCATAAACATTTATTGACTTAGCAATAACAATACCTACACTGTTTAAGAGGATTGCAAAAACAAAGTAATTGAGATAAATAGATAGTTTTATACTAAAATTTTTCATGGTTCAATTGTATTCAAATTATCCTGCAGTATCTATTTCATCGCCAACTGATCTTGGCTCCTTTAAGCGCAAAGCAAGTATTGCTGCAATAACAAAAAAGACACCTGCAAACATTATGGCGTTGGTTGCTACACCACCTAATAAGTGCTTATAGATCGAACCGAATGATAAAGTTTGAATACCCATTGGTACTACAATCATCATGTTTAAAATTCCCATGTAAACACCACGTCTTTCTTGAGAAACTATTTTAGATACCATGGTATATGGTATACCCATTATTGCTGCCCAACCGATACCAAATAATACCATAGGCACTAATACCATATTTGGATCTTGGATATGTGGTATAGAAAATAATGCTATTGCAGTTCCCACAAGGCTTAGAGCATAAACCTTTTTTCCCCCGAAACGCATGGTCAACGGCACTAAGGCAAGTGCTACGAGCATAGTTACAACATTATAGGTTGTATTCATTTTTGCTGCCTGTGCTGCTGCCTCTGAAGTTGTATAATTAAGTGTTTGCCTAAACATTGGAGTAATAAACTGCCAATAAATGAAAAGTGCATACCATTGGAATAAATATACACCACCAATCTTCCACATAAACTTCGGCATGTCTTTTATTGCTTCAACAATTTCTTTGAAAGGTTCTCTAACACGATGGGCAAAGCCTAAGCTTTTACTATGGTTTATTTCCGCTAATTCCTTTTCACTTGGAGGAATCTCTGGTGTTTTTAATACAGACCAAAGGATTGTTGTTATTGATAGAATACCTCCGATATAGAATGAATAATAGAGCCATTGTGGTATCTTACCTGCCACCTCTAGATCGCCTCCAAACCACTTTTGGAATAAAATTATTGATCCATTTGCAAGCAAAATTCCTGCGCCAACAAATAAACTTTGCATTTGATAACCCAAACTCAATTGCTTTTCTGGTAGTTTATCACCCACAAAAGCACGGTATGGTTCCATGGCCATATTATTTCCTACATCTAAAATCCAAAGCAAACCAACTGCAAACCATAACACGGGACTATTTGGAAACGCAAATAAACAAAGGCTACCAAGTAATGCACCAATTAAAAAATAAGGTTTACGTCTTCCCCATCTAGGCGACCATGTCTTATCAGACATAGCTCCTATTATTGGCTGTACGATTAGGCCGGTAACCGGACCTGCAATATTTAAAATTGGAAGCATGTCCTCTGGTGCTCCTAAATACAAAAAGATGGGATTGATTGCAGTTTGTTGGAGTCCAAAACTGTATTGAATGCCAAGAAAACCAACATTCATATTGAAGATTTGCCAAAAGGACAATCTTGGTTTGGTTAGTTTCATATATATGATTATTAGTTAGTTTTTAATAACAAAATGTATTGCTCAGTCCTTTATATTGGACAATATCCTCACAGATCAATCCAAAATAGAGTTCTTTACAATCATATCCGCATAAATGCGCTGCGCTTTAATAATATTGTGTTCTATCTCTAGAACTCTTTCATTAAAATCATCCATTATATCTCGCGCTCGCTTCTCCCTGTTTAATTTTGTATCTATAAATGAATTTTCAATGAATACCTTGTATGTAGGTTGTTCCAGAAGCATGGTATACGTACCTTCAACAACACAAAAATTAAAATCCTTTGTATTCAAAACTTCCTTGGAAATAATATTCTTTTTATAATGCACCAATGGCTTTGTTATTTCTCCAGTGTTTTTTAAAAAACTCTCAAGATGTTCATCCAATAGCTTTAAATTAACTTCGGATGGACCAACATTACAGATGTCATCTAACCGTTTGTTATGGTTGTCTTGTGGAGGCAAATAGAAATAATCATCCCCGTGAAACAGAAAACCTTTTAAACCAAGTTTCGTTTCTATATCTACAAATAAAGCATATGCTAACGATGTTTTACCTGATCCTGATTCACCTCCAACCGCAATACAAATTCTAGATTTAGCGTTTAATTGTGATTTGAGTTTTGCTATTATTTTATTGTTGGTATTTTCAAAACTTGAATGGTATGTAAGCTTATCACCTATCATATTATTTATTCAAATTTCATTTTAATTCTCTCAACAATTAAATTACCAACATTTCTTCCTTGGGTTAATCCTACATCTATTGCTGCTCTATAATGAATACCACCATATAATCTGCTAACAGCAGCCTCTTCTGCGGCAAGATTGAATGAATCAAAAGAACGAATTGGCAGTCCAAAAGGTACTTCGGTATCATCATCAAACTGAAAATTATCACCAAATATAGCAGTTAATGCTGTTGAAGCTGCTCCTGACACAACGGAATGCCCACTTGTATATTCGGGGAAAGGTGGTGTCTGAAGTATTGGAAGCCAATCTGGATCGATATGTTGATTTATTAAAGTTTCAGGTCTGATAAGGTTACTTCTATATTTTTCATCCCAACAACTAATAAATGCATCTGCAATTGCGATAGACGTTTTAGTATAAGCATTGACAGTTTGCGCAACGTCTGCGTTGCTTTTTCTTGATGCGATTTTAACAATTCCAATCCAATGTGCACCCGGAGAAATCTTTTTTGTAGCAAACATGAAGTGACCACGTGTAACGGATACGAACGGATTACAATCCCAAAATTGAGCGATTTCAATCTCTTCAGAATCATTACCCTTTGCTGTGATTTCTTTGCTAACATCATAAACCTCCATTAACTCCTGGTAAAACTTAGATCCTTTTTCTAAAGAAAACGTAGGATGCGTTATAGGCTTAAACTGTGCTGCAGAATCTAAAACAAAGGTTCTTATTTTATTCCAATGTGGTTCAATACCGTCCATATATGATGGTGGTGTTGGTTGCCATCTTGATGGGTCGTCCGTATCTACAGTGAATTTGGGCATTGTTCTGGTCTGGTTGTAATTATCTGCATCCATCCATTGTTTAATATGCTTCACAACCTCAAAAGCATATGTTTTTGCCGTATTGAATTCTGGTTCATTCTTTTCTTGCCAATCTGCATAAAGACTATCCTGAAGCACTTCCATTTTCTCCTCAGAAAAAATAAGGCTCTTACTTAATTCCATATGAGCAATAATTGCGGCTAACTCCAGATTGATGTTTTTAGATTCCTCTGCCATTGGAATACTGGTCAGTTCATTAACTTTACCAGCTAAGGAACTCATTTCGTTGGTTTTCTGAGCTAAAATCTCATAAGCCGCAATATTTGGATATACAAATACTCTACTCGCTACCGGTGGCGAGAAAATATCGTGAATCTGTATGTCCATTACTTTATCAACGGAGACATGAAAGACCTCTGGTGTAATCTCTATAGGTTCTGCTGGTTTATTACAACTCGCTACTAATACCAATATTGTTAAGTATAAACAATGTCTTAAACTCTTCATTTTCAATCTTTCTTTTTATAAGCCTGTCCTGTAAGACTTACCATTATTTGTAACAACTAAATATTCGTTTTCTTTTAATTTTAAAATTTTTCTTCCTCTAATACCATTTGGTAAATCTAAGGACTGATATTTAATATTCTCTAAATTTTCAGTGAATAGAATACCTCCAGAATTTGAGGACGCTTCACCTAATTCTGTAACAAAGCCATTATGATTACCGGTGAAGACTATTTTATCCTTTTCAACTATTATATCCTCTAAAGTACTCAATTGAGCTTGATTTGGGAGTGCCATAGAATTGAATTTTGCCCCATCATTCAAAAAAATCATTGACCTCAATTCATACAAGTATTTAATATTAATAATTTCTTCTTCGGGTTTATCAGTCAAATCTGTGATATTTGAAACCGATGCAAAAGACTTATAATCTGTATACTGCTTTCTTAAATATGGCATTTGCTCAACCAACTTATCCTTAGATGCAAAAGGTACGTATTTACCAAAAAAATCATAGAAAATTAGTTGATCTAATTTCTCATTTTCATCAAAATCATCCAAATACATCTTTACTGGTGTGTCTTTCGATGCCTTCCACTTAAAATTAAGACCAACGTTACCACCAATTATATCTAATTTTCCATCATTATTTACGTCTGCTACTTCAACTACATTCCACAATCCATTTGTATCGCCAAAGCCAAATTCTTTGGTTTTGTCTAGAAACTTTCCATTTGAAGTAAACGACATAATTGTTATTGGCATCCAATCACCAACAATGATTAATTCTGATAATCCGTCTTCATCTATATCTGCCCATTTGGAGTCAGTTACCATACCAAATCGTGCTTTGGCATAAATTTCAAAGGTATAATTGCCCTTATTTTTGAGTATATAACTTTGAGGAGAAAGTCCATAGGCGCCAGGAACAGCCCTATTGCCAATAAATAAATCAACTAATCCATCATTATCGAAATCATGACTGGAGACCGACCCTCCATTGGTATTGATCAACTTGGATTCAAGTTTTGAGAAATTTCCTTTGCCATCATTAACGTAGATTCGGTCTTCTAACAAAGGGTGGCCATTAGGATAGTCATTTCCGCCACTTAAAGCATAAATATCCAAATCACCATCGCTATCTATATCTAATGCAATAGCATCAGTATCCTCATATCTTGAATCTTCATCAAAAATCTTTGTGTCACTTAATTTAAGATTACCATCTTGACCCATTAAAAACAGTAAGGGTTTTTGATTTCTTGCACCACCGATATAAAGGTCAAGTAATCCATCTGAATTAAAGTCGGCCTGAACAGTAGATGGACCCTCAAGCGACAGATTCTCAGGAGCTAAACCATCTTGTTCATAATCCAAAAAGACATTTTCACGATGTTGAAAAGTAAATTCCTGATAATTTAATGCATCTTTTTTTTCAAGATTATATTTTGAGGTTCCTTCTTTTTCAATACTAACTGTAGCATTTACTGCTAAGTCTTTTTTCGTAACTATCAGACCATCTTGCCAGACCACAACCAATGAGTCAATCTTAGTTGTCTCTCCTAATCCAAAATGAAGGTTACTGGTTGAACTAGATAAATACCCTTTTACGGTAGATTGCTCCTTATAATAGGTCTTCCCATTAGCAAAAAGATTTACCTTGGCCCCATTAATACTATTTTTAAGTTTAACGGTCAGATAATTTCCTGAGCTTTTATTTTCTAAAAGTGTTGCATTTTCATTGATATTATTTATCACTATATCCAAGTCGCCATCATTGTCTAGATCCGAATAGGCTGCACCGTTAGAATACGTACTTCCATCTTTGCCATCTACACTTGTTGATTTAAAAACAAGATTATTAGCATTAGTGAAGAGCTTATTTGGAAGATTTAAGGTTGGCATAGTATTGATGAGTTTTAACTCAATACTATCTTGCTTTGTTTCTGTGTAGTTGGCAAAATCTAAAGTGCTTAAATACTTTATGTAGTCCAAATCATTTGGTCTTTTGTAGATTCCGTTTGTAATAAAAAGATCATTTAGGCCATCGTTATTGTAGTCTAACAAAAGAGGTGACCAACTCCAATCGGTTGCATAAGTATTAGTAATTAAAGCTGCATCAACAAAATAAGAGCCATTATTGAGCTGCAAATGATTTCTTGCATATTGTTGTTGAAAGCCAAATGAATTCTTTATTTGGTTTATTTTATCAGAGTCTTCTCCACCAGATTTTAGAAAGATCTCGGCATTATAAGGCATCATATCTAGACTAACAATGTCTAATTTTCCATTGTTTGTTATATCAGCAATATCTACACCCATGGTAAATCTCGTTGTGTGATTAAAATAATCTTCAGCCGATTCCTTAAAGGTTTTATTTCCTTGATTAAGATAGAGGTAATCGTTCTCATGGAAATCATTACCAACATAAATATCTATATACCCATCATTATTTACATCTGATGTTGCCAAGGCAAGACCGTAACCTAAGGCGCTACTATAAATATTAGCCTGTTTAGTAACATCAACAAATTTTACTTTGCCATCAAACAACTTATTTTCAAACATTAAATCACCAGAAAGCGAATCTTTTTTGGTCCTTGCACTTGCATTACCATATGAATAGACTGAATGGATAGAATGATTCATAAGGTACATATCCATGTCCCCATCGTTATCATAATCAAAGAATGAGGCTTGTGTCGAAAAGCCTGAAAAATCTATGCCATACTTGGCCGCCTGTTCTTCAAAACGGTTATTACCTTGGTTGATATAAAGTTCATTTTTACCATTTAAAGATTTATAATTTCCAACTTTGCAAACGTAAATATCCAGTAAACCGTCATTATTTACATCGGTCATTGCAACACCAGTAGACCATGAACTTATTTGGCTTATTCCCGCTTCTTCTGAAATATCCTTAAATTTAAGATTACCTAAATTGAGAAACAGCTTATCTGGTTTTTGATTTGCAGTAAAAAAAATATCGTCTAATCCATCATTATTAATGTCTCCCAGAGCTACACCTCCACCATTATAGTAATAAAGGAATTCTATAATATTTAAATCTCCCGAATCTTTTAAATCATTTGAAAATAGAAGTCCTGATTCGTTCGCGTCAATGTTTCTAAACGGTGCTTCGTCTTTAACTTTATCCTGATCGCTTTCTTCATTTGAACAAGCAAAAACAAAAATCAAAATCAGATTGCAAAGTGCTACAGTTTTAAAATTTAAATACCTCAAGTTTATCATTATTTTTAGCAATAAAAACAGTATTTCCAACTATTTCAATATCTCTTATCTCTCCTTTTATTTTTATTCCTTTTCCCGTAGTATGGTGTTTAAAAATGTTATTTCCAAGGTTCTCTAAATAATTACCATAAGAAGCATCATACCTACCAAATTCGGGCATTACACCATTAAGATTACCACCCATAATAATATCCAAATCACCATCCTTGTCAAAATCTGAGGTTGCTATCGCATAAATGGGCGTAAACTGGACTTCCTTTGGCAACGCTTTTACCTCGAAATTGAAATCACCATTATTTTCCAAAACAACCGTTTTAAGATTATTGGCTTCAATTATGGTACTCGATGTTAATTGTTCTTCAGTGAAAATAGTATTGATATCTGCATCTTTAAAAGACTCATAATCTGGAAATTTCTTGCTAAGATATTTCAACTGATCTACCAGATTATGTCTTAATGCGTATGGATATTGCCTACCATTTTCTGCAGTAAATGTGAGAATAGGGTCCACATAGCTATTACCATCAAAATCGTTTGCAAATAACTTTATTGGATTTTCAGTAGAAGCTCTAAATCTACTATTTAAACCGTGGTTACCAACAATTAAATCTTCATCACCATCGTTATCTAGATCTGCCTTTTCAATTGTGTTATACCAACCTTTTAAATTGGTTAGGTCATTCTCTACCTCTTTGAATTTTCCTTGAGTATTCTTAAAGATCCTGATGCCCATAAACTCTCCAACAACAACTAAATCTTCGCTTTTATCCTGATCTATATCAATGAACAAAGCGTCTGTTATCATACCCAAAGTCGCAAATTCTGGAGCTAAGTCAGAGGTGCTTTCAGTAAACGCACCTTTACCATCATTAATTAAAAGATAACCAGAAGCAGGATCGCCATACTTTTTTGGTATAGAGCGTTCGCCAACAAACAAGTCTAAATCACCATCATTATCAATATCTGCTACTGATACGGTACTACTACTGTGGTATCCTTGTAGTGTTGGCAAAATCTGGTCACTCAAAGTAAAGTTACCATTGCCGTCATTGGTATAAAATTTATCCAAATAGCTAGGACTAAATTTTGAAAATTCCACACCTCCACTACATACATAAAGATCCAAATCGCCATCTCCATCTGCATCAAATAAAGCACTTTCACCATCTTCACTTGCCTTGCTTTCAATAAAAGCCAAGCTATTACCTTCAACAAATCGATTATTTTTATTCAAGAATAATTTACCGGAATTGCCTTTTGATCCACCTATAAACAAATCCTCTTTACCATCACCATTAACATCACCAAAACTCATTTTTGGTCCTTCTGTACTCCTCATAAAAGGCAGTAAGCGTTCTATATTAAAATCTACATAGTTGTTCTCTTTATGTGTGAAATTGATGGTTTTGTCATCCTTAGAGAATATCTCGGCTATTTCTCTAATTGGTTCTTGCGAACGTACTTTAGCATCTTTTTCATCAAGTGTAATTGTTGTATCAACTTTATCTATTGGCATTTCAGTGACCCTTCCTGATGGCCAATTAACCGTTAACACCAGTTTATCTGTTTCTGTAAAACCAAAATTTGGTCGCTTGTCCATTGATGATTGAAAACCTCTTACGGGTTGTTGTTCTAAAAAATAAGTATTTGTTGAACTCTTTAATTTTAGTTTGGCACCAATTGCGTCCTTGTTTAACCCTTCTCCCTTTAGTACAACTTTTAGATAATGTGCGTTAGGATCGTTCAATGTGTTTTCATAGACAAACAAAGGCATGTTTACGTTGTTTACGACAACATCCAGGTCACCGTCATTATCTAGATCTCCATAGGCGGAGCCATTTGAAAACCCTTCAGTATCCAATCCATTAGAAGTGCGTTCAAACTTTAAATTACCTCCATTAATATAAGCGTGGTTTTTAACTTTATTGGATGGAATGATATCGATAAGTTTCTTATAATTGACTTGATTATCTCTAATTATAGATTCTATCACTTCCTGGTTTGAAATGTATTTAAGATAATCTTGATTGGTGAGGTCTTGATAAATTCCGTTTGCTATAAACAGGTCTTTTAAACCATCATTGTTCATATCAAAAAATAGTGCGCCCCAACTCCAATCAGATGCTTCAACACCACTAAAACGCCCAACCTCAGTAAACGTAAGGTCACTATTGTTAAGCTGTAGCATGTTGCGTGTAAACTGATGGTAATAATCGTTCTTGACGTTGTACTGGTACTTGTTCCAATCTTCAAAAGTGGTTACAGTCTTAAGTCGGTCATACTCACTCGGAAGCATTTCGGTTATGAAAATATCATTAAAACCATCGTTATTAATATCTGCAGCATCTGCTCCCATTGAAGCACCACTTATAGAATTAATAGAGCTAGTTAGGCATTCTTTGAACGTTCCGTCTTGGTTATTGATGTAAAGATAATCGCGTTCAAAAAAGTCATTGGAAACATAAATGTCCTGCCATCCGTCATTATTCATATCGCCAACGGTTACACCCAAACCAAAACCAATTACGCTTCCATATATACCCGCCTTTTCACTAACATCAATAAATTTTCCATCCCTATTTTCAAATAGTTTGTCACCCCCTAACACATCTCTTTTTGGACGCTCATTCTTAGTGAGGTTAAAACTACCAATAGCCTGATACGAATTATTTAAGAGATACACATCTAGATCACCATCGTTATCATAATCAAAAAATGAGGCGTGGGTAGAAAATCCCTTATCATCCAAACCTAGCTCAGATGCCTTTTCTGTAAAGGTAAGGTCACCGTTATTTATAAAAAACTCATTTTGCTTGTTATCACCTTTTACATCACCCGAATTACATACATAGATATCCAAATAGCCGTCTGCATTAATATCTACCATTGAAACTCCTGTAGACCATGCTTTTGTACCGCCTATTTTTGCGGATTCCGAGACGTCTTCGAACTTAAAATCACCCTTATTGATGTATAGTTTGTTTTGATTTAAATTGGATGTAAGATAAATATCTTGAAGACCATCATTATTTACGTCACCAATAGCAACTCCACCACCATTGTAAAAATTTCGGTATTTATATACATTAAAATCGTCCGTTGAAACCAAGTCATTCCTAAATTTTATTCCTGTACTTTCTTCTGAGAGTAATTTAAACTGTGGTGAACTGTTTTCAATTAAGGCTTCGGCTTTATCATCACTACAGGAGACAATAATGAGGAATAGTATAAAGATTATTAAATACCTGTTCATTTTTATTTTGTTAGTTCTTTATATCTGTAATCCATATCTTCTATAATTACAGAAACGTCTTTGGTATCTTCTTCCTTGACTCTTATTTGTCTGTTCCCATCAACCTTAACATAGACGTCTTTTACCTTAATGAATTCATTACCAGGATACCATTTCATCAATGTATCTTTCACTTTTGGTAATAATTTATCTGCATGAAGTTCTTTATTCCAAGGTGCCCATGCTACATGAGAGAATTTAACATCCATTGCGATTATCTCGTCTTTGGCATTGAATTTTGCGTAAAAGAGCATCCTAATTTTATCTTTTACATTAGAAGAGTCTTTGGGCTTAAGAATAGTCTGAACATAGTTATTGCTGGGACCATGCGTAAAAATTTTTTTCTTATTGTATTCCCAACACGAATTATAAAACTCGGACTTAGATTGTCCAAATTTAAAATCGTAAAAAATTGAATCATTTTTAGCACCGCTTGCCAGTTCATTTTCAACTAGTTTAGTGTATTCTGACTGACATGCAACTAAAAAAAATATTGAACAAAGTAATGTCGCCCTGCCAACGCTTATCTTCATTTTTTTAAATCTTTTAATTTTCCAACTTTATAAACTTGCAAACTATCATTATTTACAGATGCCATTAAAAAGGTTTGTTGCTCCCTATTTTCAATATGTAAATCCCGTATTTGACCATCTATTTTTAAAGATAAAACCTTATCAAAATTTCCATTTGGTGAGCCAAACAACAACCAACCTTTTGAAGCATCATCGATACCAAACTGGGGTTTCACTAAGAACTGGTTACCACCAAAAAGGATGTCTAAATTACCATCGTTATTGATATCTGAAATCTCAATTGCCGACACATTAGAATATTGAATTTCTCTGGGTAATTCCTGGCTTACAAATGTCTCATTTTTATTTAAGAAAACCGCCGTATTTAGCATTTTAACATCAAATATTTTGGCATTTTTTAATTGCTTTTCTGAGAAAATTGATGTTATCGTTGCATCAGAGTAATCCTTATAGTATAATAGCTTTTGTTTCAGACTTGCAATTTGAGAAATTAGCTCATCCCTATCTACAATAGGATAATATTTACTATCTCGTTTCTGACAAATAATTTGTTCAATTGTACCATTCTTATCAAAATCCGAAAGGTACATCCTCATACCAGATTTATAGAAGGAATTTTCGCCTTTATTACCCGCAATGATATCTAACTTCCCGTCTTCATTAAGATCTTTAACTTCGATTGTTTTCCAGAGACCATTGGTGTCTGATAGCCCATACTTCTTAGTTTCGTTGACTAAATCACCATTAATATTAATAAAAATTGAAATCGGCATCCATTCTCCCGATACCACTAGATCTTTTTGGCCATCACTGTTTATGTCTGCCCATTGAGAATCCGTTATCAAGCCTATTTCCTTTAATTGGACTGGTTGAGTTATATCAAATTTATTATTACCCGTATTCTTTAAAATATATCCTGAGGTTGGAAGACCATACGTATCTACCTTAAAACGCTCGCCAATAAATAAGTCGATATCACCATCATTATCATAATCGTATGCAGAGACTGTAGATGTGCTAATTGGTGATGGAAACGTTAAAGTTTGCGGACTATAGGTAAAGGTATTGTCACCATTATTTATATATAACCTATCATTTAGTGCAAAATCAAATTTTGAAAACGTCTTTCCTCCACTGGCAACATAAAGATCTAAATCGCCATCATTGTCACTATCAAAAAATACAGCATCACTGTCCTCAGAATTAGAGCTTAAATTAAAAGGCTGCTCAATTTTGAGGTATTCTTCAGAATTTTTTGAAATGAACAATTTACCCGATTGACCTTTAGCACCACCAATGTAATAATCATTTATACCATCATTATTCATGTCTGCATGTGCAATCTTTGGGCCTTCGTTATTACACATCTCAGGCAGTAATTGTTCTTTGTTAAAGTCTACAGCACTATTTTCCTTATGCTTAAATTGAAAAAAACTTTTTTGCTTCTTTAAAATTTTACCCGAAGGCAGAGTTACGATTTGAGCCATCAACTCTTCATCACTCTGATTGATACTATAAACTTTATTGGTTGGGAGATTGTATTTTCTTGTTTGCATACCGTTTGGCCATGTTACAACCATACTATCTATAGTATCGGCGCTATTAGCACCTAACAGCAACTGATAGGAGATAGAACTTTGAAAACCTCTTGAAGGAAAATTTTCTAAACTTCCGTATTGATCATCACCGTAATATATTTCAACTTTTGCGCCAACTGCAAACTTGTTTTTATCTGTGCCCTTTAATTTAAGTGTTATACTCTTATTGCTTTTGGTATTAGTAGTGTTTTCGTATAAGAAAGCAGGCATATTAACATTGTTTATAACCAAATCTAAATCACCATCGTTATCAATATCACCATAGGCACTTCCGTTGCTAAAACTAGGTATTCCAAATCCCCAAACTGATGTCATTTCAGTAAATTTAAAATCACCATTATTTTTAAATGCGGCATTAGGAACTGCCTTTGAAGGCATAAGATCTACTAACTTGTTCATTATTTCCTTATCAGTCGCAATCATGTCTCTAATTCTGTCTTCATTGGCCATGTAGATAAGATAATCCCTGTCTAGTAAGTCTTTGAAAATACCATTACTAATAAAAATGTCTTTTAAGCCATCGTTATCGGCATCAAATAACAACGAAGCCCAGCTCCATTCTGATGCCGCAACATTGGATAGTCTGCTAATTTCTAAAAACGTACTATCTCCCATATTTCTGTGAAGTGCATTTCTAGAAAACTGTGTATGGTAGCCCTTATTTTTGGCAATATCGTATTTATTCCATGACTCAAACAGCGTTTTTGTGCGCTGACGCTCTATAGTACGTGGTAACATTTCTGTTACCATTATATCAGTAAAAGAATCATTATTTAAGTCAGCGGCATCTGCTCCCATTGAACCCATTGAGATGGAACCAAATTGTGAAGATAAGTCCTCTTTAAAAGTACCATCTTGATTATTTACGTAGAGGTAATCCCTTTCAAAAAAATCGTTTGATATAAAAATATCTGGCCAAGAATCATTATTGTAATCACTAACCGTAATTCCTAAACCAAAACCAATAGCACTCGAATAAATATTGGATACTTCTGTAACATCAACAAAGAAATCATTGTCGTTTCTCAGTAATTTATTCCCAGATTCTGTAGGTCTTTTGCGTTGATCTTTTATAAAATCATAATTCCCAACCGCCTTTATAGAGTTGTTTAAAAGGTAACAATCTAAATCGCCATCTCTGTCATAATCAAAAAAATTAGCTTGAACACTTAATCCAACTATATCAAGACCATATTTTTTGGATTGCTCTGTAAAAGTAAGATCACCATTATTTATAAACAATTCATTATGCCGATTAGCAATTTCACTTGGAGGTCCAGCTTTACAAACATAAATATCTAAAAATCCATCATTATTTAGATCTATAAATGAAACTCCTGAAGACCAAACACCTGGACTAGCAACACCTGCAGTAGGAGTAATATCCTCAAATTCCCAGTTACCCTTATTTAAATATAATCGGTTTTCTACTAAATTACCTGTGAAAAATATATCTAAAAGACCATCGTTATTAATATCACCAAGAGCAACACCTCCTCCATTAAAGAAATTTCGGTAGGTGTAAGGATTTAAGTCTTCAGTATATTTGAGCGAATTATTAAATGTTACACTTGTTAACTCACTATCTTTTAATTGAAATAAACCGGGTGTTTTATCATTTGTAGTATTGCATGAAAACAGTAAAACACTGAAAACAAAAAGAATAAACAAATTCTTCATTTAAGTGCTAATATTTAACTATTAAAAAAAGGGGTACTCCTAAAAGTACCCCTTTTTACTCAAATAAAATACTTAAAAATTAAATTAATATCCTGGGTTTTGCGTTAAACTTCCGCCACTGGCTTCTATTTGCTCTTGAGGAATTGGGAATACTGTTCTGTAAGCATCACTGTTAGTTTTTTCCCACCAAGATTCACCCCATTTACCGAATCTGATTCTATCAGTTCTTCTGCTTGATTCCTGGAACATTTCCTTTCCTCTTTCATCGAAGAAACCGTCAGCATCTATTGCAGCTAATGGATCAAGACCCGCTCTTGCTCTTATTGTATTAACATCTGGCAATGCCATATTCCAGTTTCCTGCATTTCTTGCCATTGCTTCTGCTCGCATTAAGTAAACATCTCCTAAACGTACAATTGGATAATCGTTGTTCATATCTGGTCTACCAAATAATTGGAAACTGAACTTCTTCGCTCTTGTACCACTCTGTCTTACAGAGTTAGGTTCTAATTCACTAATTTCAGGCGTATATTCTACAACAATAGTTGGATCATCAGAAGCATAATCCAATAAATCAGCACCGTCAAAATCTGTTTGTGCACCCGCTAAGAAGTTAGCCTCTTTCCTTAAATCATTATTGTCATAGCTGTTATAAAATTCTTCCAACACTTGATAACCATTCCATGGCTGTGCATCTAGTGCAAAGGTTTGTTGTGAACTATAGTGCAAATTCATCTGAGAGAAGTTCATCCCACCAGCATTTGACTCGTCATAGTATATAGACCAAATCATTTCAGGATTAAACTGGTTGTTTGGTGCAAATACTGCAGCATAACCCGTTAATTCATCTGGATCAGATGGAACATTAGGACGTTTTGCCAAGTTTAAAACAGAACAACCATCACCACAAAGTTGATATGGGCCGTTGTCTATAATATAACTTGCTGCCCACTCCGCTTCTTGCCATCTTGCTGTACCTGTATATACCTCTGCATTCAAGTATAATTTTGCTAACAGACCTAAAGCAGCAAATTGATTAACAATATATGGCTCTTGACCTGTTCCCAAATTACTACCGGATAAATCCATGCTACCTGTAACGGCAGGGATACCTAATGCATCTAACAATTCCTGCTCAACAAAATCAAATACCTCAGCCCGTGTTGACTGTGGCGCATCGGCTCCCGGAGTTGTAATAATTTTTACTCTTCCATACAAATCTAATAATCTCCAGTAAAAGAAAGATCTAATAACCTTGGCTTGGGATTCTTCCTCTGGTGACAAACTACCGTCAAGGGCCAAATTAGTTTCTGCAATACCTCCATAAGCATCCACCCATGTACCATTTAAAGGTCCATTTGCAGGATTAAATGTATGTCTATGCATGTCTAACCAAATACCACCATCAAACCAGTCACCACCTTTTTGACCTATGGCCATCTCATCAGAAGAAACCGTTTGTACAGAATAGTAACTACCGTGTCCAGCAGAACCATTTCTTAATCTTCCATAAGCTGCAGCTAATGCCCCTGAAGGGAATACACCGCCAGCAGTCTCACCAGAGTTATCTGGCACGCCATCATCGGAAAATTCAGTTGTTAACTCATCTTCCAATACTTCTTCAAGATCCGTACAGGTGTAAAACATTGTAGATAATACACCTAAGAATACTAATAAAGATTTTTTCATCATTTTTCTCATTTTTCTCATTTCAATTTTTATTAAAATTTAAGGTTTAAGCCTAACGTAATCGTACGATTTTGGAAATAGTTGTAACGTCTATCGATACCTGGAGCTAATACATCTGGATTAGCAAGGTCTCCACCGTTATCTACGGCACCTCTATCTTGGAAAGCAGGCTCTGGATCTGCACCAGTATAATCCGTAATCGTAAATAGGTTCTGTGCTGTAATAGCAACTCTTGCACTTTTTAGGAATGTATTATCACCTAAGTCAAAATTGTATCCTATAGTTAAGTTGTCTAGTCTTAAGAAATCCGCTTTCTCAACATAGTAAGAACTAAACTGAGCAGTTCTAATATCATCCCTAGCTAATTCTGTATTTACATAGTTATAAGAGGACTGAGATCCAATTCTTGGCTCATAGAACACACGGAATGAATTAACCAAACTGTGTCCAAATGCACCTCTGAAGAAAGCATTTAAATCCCAATTTCCGTATTGTACCTGATGTGTCCATCCAATTTCCCAATCTGGGAAACCTTGACCAAGAACAGTAAAGTCACCATTATCTGCCAAGGCAGAACCTTGATCAGCGATAACACTACCGTCTCCATTAATATCTGCTAGTATAGGAGAACCATTAGCATCTACTTCACCAGTAAATACCGGACCCCAAATTTGACCAACTTCGTCACCTTCTCTTACTAGAATTACTTCTGTATCATTTTGACCAGGAGCTCCTAAGTTAGCGATCATACGATCACCACCAGCGTTTTTCTCTAGTACTGTTTCATATGTTGAAGCTACAAGACCCATGTTGTAATTAACTTTGTCATTTCTTACAATATCGTAGTTAACTGTTAATTCAAATCCTTTGGTGTTTAACTCACCAGCATTTTGGAACTGATTTGTAAATCCATTATTAGATGCAGCATCAATTTGAACGTTACTAATAAAGTCTACAATATCTCTGTTATAAATATCTACAGTAGCGGATAATCGGTCCATTGCGAATTCAATACCAAAATTAAGCTCTCGCTTTTCTTCCCATTTTAAGTCTGGATTTGCAAGTCTTGTACCAATACCTGTAGATGAAGAACCAAATCCACCAGCACCATTAATTACATTAAATGATGTTTGAGATAAACCAACTCCAGGAGGAATTGCACCTGTTACACCATAGCCTAAACGTGCTTTTAACAAAGATACATTATCTAATTGTAAATAGTTATTTAAGTCTGCACCTACGGCAACAGATGGGAATGTACCCCATTGGTTGTCTGCACCAAAGCGGCTAGAACCCTCACGTCGTATAGATGCGCTTAAGTAGATTGCATCGTCAAAAGTAAAATTACCCCTCAAGAAGAATGCAATAATTCTATCGTCATCATTTCTTCCACTATTAGCAATTACCCTTCCTGCTTCGTTTAAATCTTGAGACACCTCAATTGCATTACTGAAATCAAAGTTTACACCTGGAGGAAAATCCCCAACCTGTAAATAGTTTTCGTTAAAATCATTTTCTTGGAAAGAATAACCACCATCTAATTTCATTCTAAAGAAGTCATTAAAAGTTCTATTATAGGTTCCAAATAATTCCAAAGTCTTAGATCTTGCCTCATTACTGTAGAAGTCTGCTCTACCTTTTCTAAATGGGCTTACCGCACCACCTCTAAAGAATGACGTTGTTGGATAGTATTGGTTGTTATCTGTTCTGCTTACCTGTTGACCAACATTTAAAGTTGCAGATAAATCATCTGTGAATGAATATCTGAAATCCGCATTATAGTTAATCGTAGTTGTGGCACCAGCATTTCTGTTTTGCTCCGCAATAGAGACTGGATTGAAACTATCAAATAAACCTAGAGTTTCGAAGTAACCTCCAAACTGTTCAGAGTTAAATGCAAATGGTGCATCATCACCAAAAACAGGCGCTGTTGGGTTATAAACGATAGCATAACGTAATGCTTCATTAAAACCAAAATCACTGTCTCTTTGCGTAAATGCTGAATTAAAGTTAATTCTTAATTTATCATTGAATAAAGTACCTGTAAAATTACCTCTTATGTTTAACTGCTCAAATCCAGAATTAATTAAAATCCCTTCAGTATCCCTGTAGTTCACTGCAACCCTGTAGTTGGTATTTTCTGCACCACCAGACATTGCTATATTGTGAACCTGTGAAAATGCCGATCTTGTTACCTCATCAACCCAATCAGTATCGCTTCCTAGGTCTGTACCTCCAGTCGCCAAAAACTGTTGACGGTTCATAATTTCAACTGGATTGATTGCATCAGACACACCATATTGTCCATTATAGTCTACTGAAAATGGCTGGTTAGTACGTCCTGATTTCGTTGTGACTAAGATTACACCACTTGATGCTCTAGAACCATAAATCGCGGCTGCAGAACCATCCTTTAATACTGTGATGTTCTTAATATCACTTGGATCTACATTACTTAAGGATTGTCCAAGAACACCATCGATTACAACCAAAGGTTCTGTGTTACCACCAACGGTAGAAAGACCTCTCAGTCTTATAACACCACTGTCGTTTGGATTACCACCTCTGTTGTAAACGGAGAGACCGGCAACTTTACCTTGAAGTAACTGTGATGCATTGTTAATTACACCCTTGTTAAACTCTTCTTCACTAACGCTTGTTACAGCGGTCGTAATCTCTTTTCTGACCTGATTACCATACCCTACTACAACTACTGCTTCCAATTGTGCAACATCTTCTTCAAGCGTTACATCAATTACAGAACGTCCGTTAACAGCAACCTCTTGGGTTTTATAACCGAGATAACTGAAAACAATCACAGCATCTGAGGCTACATTGTTTAAGGTGTATGTACCATCGAGGTCGGTTTGGACACCATTAGTGGTCCCCTTAACTATCACGTTAACTCCAGGTAATGTACCTGTTACATCCGAGACAGTACCTGTCACAGTCTGGGCATACATAATGCTGCCCAAAACCAAGAAAAAACTACTTAAAATTTTTCTTAATAGATTTTGTGTCATACTTAGTTAGTTTTATTAGTATTTGGTTAGAAAGTTATTAGATTAACAAAATATTGTTAAATAAATATTAATTAATGGTCTAAAATGGCCTTTTTTTAAGAGAACAACAAAATTTTCTTAATAAAATCCTAAAAATATTTACGAAAAGCTTTTCGTAAAATGTTTCGGAATTAATATTTTTAGCCAAATTCACATTATTTGTTTTAACCGACACATATTTTTAATCAAAGGACTGAAATGAAAAAAACTACCCTAAAAGAAATTGCAGAAATCCTCGGAATTTCTATTTCAACAGTTTCGAAAGCGCTTAAAGATTATCCTGATGTAAGTGCCAAAACAAAAAAGAAAGTAATTGATTTGGCTAACTCCCTCCATTTCAGCCCAAACACCTTTGCACAAAGTTTAAGGAGTAGGGAATCCAAGACTATTGGTGTGATTATACCTAGTATGGTACACTATTACTTTTCGAATATTTTAGATGCAATATTGAAAGAATGCGAAAAAAAAGGCTATATGGTGATAATAATGCAGTCTAATGAAGACTATGAACTGGAAAGGAAACAAATAAGTCTTCTTTTAAATAAAGGTGTTGATGGAATATTAATTTCACTTGCCAATAGCACAAAAGACATTAAGCATTTACAACGTGTTATTGATTATGGGATACCTTTAGTTCTTTTTGACAAAATCACCAAGTTAATAAAATGCTCTAGGGTTATTATTAATGATATCAGAGCGTCCTATGATGTAGTAACACATTTAATTAATAAAGGTTATGAAAGAATAGCTTACTTCAGAGGAGGTTTAAACCCACAAAATTCCATTGATCGGTTTTTAGGTTATAAAAAGGCCCTTGAGGATAATGGTATTGCATACGACTCATCCTTAGTGTACTTATGTCCAAATGCAAATTATGATGAAGGTTATGCTAATGCGAAAAAATTAATTGAAAAAGATAAATTCAATGTTGATGCCATTTATGCCATTACAGATTTAACTGCAATTGGTGTGATTAACTACCTGAATGAAAAACGAATTAAAATCCCTGAAGAAATTGCAGTATTTGGTTTTAGCAATTGGTTTATGTCTTCTGTAATATCCCCAACTTTATCATCCGTAGAACAAAATCCACAAAATTTAGGTGAAAAATCAGTAGGACTTCTGTTTAAAGAAATTGAAAGTAGACAAAAAGGAGAAGATTTTAAATATGAAACCATTACAATTGATACGGATCTTATTTTGAGAAAATCATCCTAATTGGAATCCTATGTATTTATGAGGCGATCAATATCATTTTTTGATATTGTTGGAGTAGCGCCATTCTTTGAGGCTACAATTGCACCAATTGCACATGCTCTATCTAATGCAATCTGTATATCTATTTGCCCCATTAAACCGTCAATTAAGGTTGCTAAAAACGAATCACCTGCTCCAACAGTATCTTTTACCTTGACATTGTAGCCATCATTTCTATAAAATTTACCTTTTTTATAGAATACTGCTCCGTTACGTCCTAATGTGACACAAATCAAATTAGTCCTAGTTCTATGAGAAATAAACTTGATCATGTCCTCTATTGATTCAGATTCAAAATTCAGATTACCACAAATCTCAGCAATCTCGTCATCATTAAATTTTATTAAATCGGCTACTAACATTAAATCAAACAAATCCTCATTTTCATAATGTGGTCTTCTAAGGTTTACATCAAAGACTTTAAAACCTGCGTAGTTGAGTAAATGCATTAAAGTAGACTTGGATTTTTCAGATCTAACACAAAGGCTACCATAAATGAATACATCAGAGTTTGATGTAATAGATCTTAATATATCTGTAATATGGATATCGTCCCAAGCACATGGTTTTTCGATTTTATAAGTTGCAGATCCATTATCATCAAGAGATACTACAACGTTACTGGTTTTAAAATTTGAGCATACTTGTATCCCGTTTGTATTGACACCATTTTCTTCTATAAAACCGACTAATTTCTTGCCATCATTATCCGTACCGACACTACTAATCATATTGACTTTATTGCCAAATGAAGCTAACCTAATGGCAACATTAAGTGGCGCGCCTCCAATGCTCTTGTGATCTGGAAATACATCCCATAAAACTTCACCAAAACAAGTAACAGTGCACATATTATTGAAAACTAAATTCTTTTATTGTGATATCAGCAATCTGAAAATTATCATCCTCACTCAAAATTGAAAGGTTGGTCATAGGACTATTAGGAAAGAAAAGCTCAGTTAATACGATTTCACCATTATTGATAAATACCTCTATAGAAGTTTTATCTAGTACAACTTCAATTTGGACCTCACTCAACGACTTATCCAATTGAACAACTGAAACATTAGGAGCAAATTTTTCTGAAAAATCAAGCTTACCAGATTTTGTTCGATCTAGAAAAATTTGTTTTGACATATTATCAAGACCTAATTTTAGTGTATCACCTTCGTTATTTGATAAGTTAAGTTCATAGCGTTCGTCCTTTAAGTCGGTTAGCTCAAAATTTAAACTAGATCGTGTTAAGTCAAAGTGATTCTTCTTTTGTACTAAATTAAAATCTTTTGGAGTCAAGGCCTCAATTTCATCTTTTCTAGAAATAAAATTATCCAACTCTTTAACTGGTTTACTCTTCACCACAAATTCATTTTCTTCTTTGACAAGTGATAACTTTCTAGGGATTGTCATTGTACTTCTCCACTTATATGTTGGTACATCACGCGCATAATCCCAATTAGACATCCATCCGATGAATAAATTCCTGCCATCGTCTTCAGGGATATTAGACCAGGTTACTCCAGCATAATTATCTCTTCCATAATCTAACCAAACTGCTTTGTTCTTTTCGAGCTGTTTATTAAAATCGCTGTCCAGAGAAAACGTACTACCATCAAAATCTCCGATAAAATATTGAGTAGCACTTCCACCATTAGGTCCAGACGGATTAATACTAACTAATAGAACCCATTTTTTATCTTCCTCACCATCTATTTTCGTTGGAAATAAATCTGGACATTCCCACACGCCACCATGCTCACCTTTAAGTTCTCCAAAATCTGATTCAAATTTCCACTCTTTTAAATTCGCAGAACTATAAAACATAATTTTATTCCCAGCCGCTAATGACATAATCCATTTTGAATTACAGTTATCCCAAAACACCTTTGGATCTCTAAAGTCTTTTATTCCAGGATTTGATATCACTGGATTGTCAGCATACTTGGTCCAGGTCGTCCCCTCATCAAGCGAATAGGCTATAGCTTGAGTCTGAAAATCAATATCGCCACTTTTTTCTCCGTCCATATTATGGTATGTGAAAATCGCTACAACTGGAACTTTTCCGTCTTCACCAAAACCTGAGGTGTTATCATAATCAACAACTGCACTTCCAGAGAAAATAAGACCAATATCGTCTGGATAAAGAGCTATGGGTTGCTCTTCAAAATTTATAAGATCCTCACTAATTGCATGCCCCCAATGCATAGGTCCCCAAACATTATCATCTGGATGATGTTGAAAATACAAATGGTATTTACCATTTAAGTAAAACATGCCATTAGGATCATTCATCCAATTATTTTTTGGGGTAAAGTGATAGTTTGGTCGATAAAATTCTTCATCATTTTCTGCAATAATAGGTGCTTTTTCAGTCTCAGATTTACACCCCACCGTTATTGTAATTAAAAATCCAAATAGAACAGAAAAAAGGCTATACTTAAATTTCATTTTTTATTAATTTTTTACTCAATTCTTCTAAAGAAATACCTTTGGTTTCTGGCATCATAAAAATTACAAATAGCAATTGGAAAACCATCATAATTGCGAATATTAAAAACACTGTCCCTGGACCTATACTTGCAAATAACACAGGCACTAGAGAAGGTATTATTGCTGCCAAAATCCAATGTGTAGATGTTCCAAAGGACTGACCACTTGCTCGCAAATGATTTGGAAATATTTCAGATATATAAACCCAGATAATTGCACCTTGTCCAATAGCATGAGATGCTATAAATAAAAACAAGAATATGGGTACCGCAAGGCCTTCCCAATTTTGATAAAAAGCTATAGATACAAGACTCAACGAAACAATATATCCAATAGAACCAACATACATCAATACCTTTCGCCCAAGTCTGTCTATTAGGAACACACCAAATAAAGTAAAAATTAAATTTGTCACCCCAATTCCTATACTGCTCAATAAGGCAGTACGTTCACCCAGACCTGCTTCTTCAAAAATTCTAGGCGCATAATATAGAAATGCGTTTATCCCTGAAAACTGGTTAAACATGGCAATTAAAAATGCTAAGAGCAAAGGAAAGCGATACTTCTTCATAAATATAGTTTCATCGGTATTTTGATTGCTAGATTCTTGCTTAATATATTCTATAAATGAATCTGCATTACCCTCTGGATTGATTAATCTTAAAACTTGCTTTGCTTCATCATACCTTCCCTTCGATATTAACCAACGAGGGCTCTTTGGCACAACAAAAATCAACAAGGTGTAAATGAAGGCAGGGAAAGCCTCTACACCAATCATCCATCGCCAAGCATTGTCACCAACATTTCTAAGGAGATAATTAGATAAAAACGCGATTAAGATGCCAAGAACAATATTAAATTGATATAAGGCAACCAATTTACCTCTATTCTTTGCTGGCGAGATTTCAGATACATAAGCAGGTGCAGCGATAGTCGATGCACCTACACCTATTCCGCCTAAAAATCTAAAAAGTGCAAAACTATATGGGTCATTGACCAAGGCTGAACCTAATGCCGAAATGAGATAAAACAATCCTATCCAAATCAAAGTTGTTTTTCGCCCTAACCGATTTGTTGGTATTCCACCAAAAATTGCTCCGAAGACGGTTCCCCACAAGGCCATAGCCATAACAACGGAACCGTGAAACGCATCTGACGACTGCCATAATACTTGCAATTTTTTATCTGCACCAGAAATCACAACTGTATCAAATCCAAATAAAAAACCTGCTAGCGCAGCCGTTATAGACCATAATAAAATCTTTTTATTCATAAGGGTTATTGATTTTATTCTGTCTGAAGTTATAAATCTTTTATTTGATGGACTGCTGTTAATGAGAAAATACCATAATTCATAACCGAAATCGATTTCGGTAGTTGTATAAGTATTTAATGTTATGAAATAACAGAGTTTTAAGCCATATTTTTGGCTCATATCCTTTCAGTAACAATTGCCAACGGTGTAAAATGAGAAGAATTGGACTAGAATAAAATCTCTTTAAGCTGTGGTACTCTAATAAATTTCAACTTAACAAATAGTTAACCTTCTTTTGTTAAAGTTTATCGTAACTTCAGTGTTATTTAAAATAATCGTCATGACATCAACGTTTATCGAAATTCCGGAAAAGTATAAAGTAAAGCAATTAATCCATCAAACTACTTATTTATTAAATGGGGAATTGGTTAAGTGGACAGGCGCCACATCAGATATTTATTCTACAATTTCCTCAACTGAAGATTACAAACCAACCCATCTTGGAAGTATTCCTGTTTTAACACAAAAGGAAGCTTTAATGGCTCTAGATGCTGCCTCAGAAGCATTTGGTAAAGGAAAAGGTCTTTGGCCTACAATGAAAGTTGCAGACCGAATAAACTGCATGGAGAATTTCGTTAAACAAATGAAAACCAAGCGCGAGGAGGTTGTAAAACTGCTCATGTGGGAAATCGGCAAAAATTTAATTGACTCGGAAAAGGAATTTGATAGAACCGTTGAATACATCTATAATACGATAGAGGACTATAAGCAAATGGATAGAGACAGTGCAAAGTTTCACAAACATGACGGTGTACATGCACACATTAGGCGTGGTCCACTTGGGGTAGTTCTTTGTTTGGGTCCATACAACTATCCATTAAATGAAACATTCGCCCTGCTTATACCTGCTTTAATAATGGGCAACACAGCAATTTTTAAGCCTGCAAAATACGGTGTGTTACTAATTTCACCTTTGTTAGAAGCATTTCAAAATAGTTTCCCAAAGGGTGTGGTGAATATACTTTATGGAAGAGGACGTACTGTAGCAACACCGATAATGAAAGATGGACGTGTTGATGTATTAGCATTAATTGGACATAGCAGATCTGCAAATGCCTTACAAGACGTGCACCCAAAGAGTAATAGGTTGAGAATGGTTTTAGGTCTGGAAGCTAACAATCCAGCAATTATTTTACCAGATGCAGATCTGGAATTGGCTATAAATGAATGTATTACAGGAACAACGTCTTTTAATGGTCAACGCTGTACGGCTTTAAAAGTACTTTATGTCCATAAAGATATTGCAGATGAATTTAATAGCCGTTTCTCTGAAAAAATCGATGCTTTAAAGTTTGGCAATCCTTGGGATGCTGGTGTTAAACTTACGCCTTTACCAGAACCTGATAAGCCAGCTTATATAAAAGAGTTAATTGATGATGCTATTGAAAATGGAGCTCAAATAATCAATAAAAAAGGTGGCCAAACCACTTATAATTATATTTTCCCTGCAATTATGTATCCTGCTAAAAATGATATGCGCGTCTGTGAAGAAGAACAGTTTGGGCCAATTATTCCTATTATTCCATTTACAGATATTAATGAACCATTAGATGATATGGCATCATCAAATTATGGGCAACAAGTAAGTCTTTTTGGTAAGGACACAAAAACACTGGCACCACTTATAGATACGCTGGTAAACCTTGTTTGCCGTGTTAATTTAAACAGCTCCTGTCAACGAGGTCCAGATGTTTATCCATTTACAGGGCGGAAAGATTCAGCAGTTGCAACACTCAGTGTACATGATGCATTAAGGTCTTTTTCAATAAGAACCTTTGTTGCCTCTAAGGACAATTATTACAATAATGCAATTTTGGAAGAATTGCTCGATTCTAGAGCATCAAACTTTGTAAGCACAGACTATATTTTATAATCTCTTTGTAAATAGTTGAGATATCTTCAATGGAAAGCATCTAAATTTTCCGAATTGATAATTTTGACTAAAATAGTAAAGCTCAGTATTGCTGAATACTAAATAATATTTAGATTAGTCCTAGCTAAGAGGACTTACATACTAGTAGAGCAAAAATTCTTGTTAGCGTATGGTTTACAATGCTGTTTAGCAAACAATATCCTATACACTACTTTCTGTAAATTCACTTTGTTTTTGTTCTTTTAACGAACCATTTGCTAGAACAACTATAAACCGAACAATCATGAAAAAAATCGAAGCAATTATTCGAAAATCAAAATTTTCTTCAGTTAAAAATGCCCTGCACGATGTAGGTGTAAACTTTTTCTCTTATTGGGATGTTACTGGTTTAGGTAATGAAAAAGAAGGCCATGTCTATAGAGGAGTTACTTATAGCACAAGCGACATACAAAGACGATACCTGTCAATCGTTGTTAATGACGACTTTGAAGAGGTAACGATAAATGCCATTCTTGATTCAGCCGGGACAGGTGAAGTTGGTGATGGTAAAATATTCATCTCAACTATTGAAGAGGTTTACAGAATACGAACAAAAGAAAAAGGAGGACAAACGCTTAGATAAAATTATGGAAACACTTACTACAAATAATGTATGGATGATGATCTGTACAGCGCTAGTCTTTTTTATGCATCTAGGTTTTGCACTTCTTGAAATTGGCCTGACGCGTCAAAAAAATACAATAAACATTTTATTCAAAAATATATTTATCATCACGGTTGGTCTTCTTCTTTATTGCCTTGTTGGATTTAACTTAATGTATCCAGGAGAATTCAATGGATTTATAGGTTTTGGAGGTTTTGGACTAGAAGCGCCACTTACTGAATCTGGTTCGTTAGACCTATCTTATAACAAAGGCTACACCTATTGGACGGACTTTCTTTTTCAAGGTATGTTTGCTGCGACAGCCGCTACAATTGTTTCTGGTGCAGTGGCAGAACGCATCAAAATTGGGTCGTTTATGATCTTTACCATTCTTTATGTAGGATTTGTTTATCCAATTGCAGGTTCGTGGAAATGGGGAGGTGGCTTCTTAGATAATTTAGATACGCCTTTTTATGATTTTGCTGGCTCAACACTGGTGCATTCTGTAGGAGGATGGGCAGCAGTAGTGGCTGTATGTCTACTTGGGGCAAGAATTGGTAAGTTTAAAGATGGTAGAATACAGGCAATACCGGGTCACAATATTCCTATTGCAACTGCGGGAGTACTTATTCTTTGGTTAGGATGGTTTGGTTTTAATGGCGGTTCCGTTTTATCAGCAGATCCTGAATTAACGTCATTAACGCTTGTTACAACATGCTTAGCTGCTGCTGCTGGAGGGGCTGTATCGGCAATAGTTTCGGGTATAATGTTTAAAAATCTTGACCTTACCGTGTTTTTAAATGGAATTTTAGGAGGATTGGTAGGTATTACTGCCGGTGCAGACCAAATGAGTCCAACAGATGCAATAATTATTGGAGCTGTGGCTGGTTCGTTAATAGTTTTTGCTGTAAGCTTAATAGACAGACTTAGATTAGATGATCCTGTAGGAGCAATTGCAGTGCATCTTGTTTGCGGTATATGGGGAACGTTGGCGGTAGGTCTTTTTGGAAACCTCGCAGGAGGTGCCCAATTTTTAAGTCAACTAGTTGGGATTGGTTCTTATGCGCTTATTTGTATTGTCTCTTCATTTATAATAATTTTTACATTGAAAAAAACTGTCGGTATAAGAGTTTCCGAACGGGAAGAACTAGAAGGATTAGATGGTTATGAACATGGTATGGACGCTTATCCTGATTTTAGGATGAATGAACATTAAATACGTATTTAAATCGTTTGTTTAGATAATTAATTGTTAGTTAAAAACCCTCTTAGTGATTTTACTCGAGGGTTTTTTAATGCTACTATTTATGCGGAATTCCGACTTGCATTGATATTACCAAATAAAGACCTCGTAACCATTTTTTCAAATACCCTAATCTGTTCTTCGTTTTTAATCTTGTCCTTTTCCAATTCCTGAATTTTCTTTAATGCATATTGCTGTATCGTCAATAAAGGCAACACTATGGATTCCCTAACATCAATTGAAGCCTTAGACACAGGCTCATCTTCCATTAACGCTTTAGAACCAGTGAGCTTCAAAATAAGTCGCTTCGTAGTTGTATATTCATCATAAATTAGTTTCCAAAAGTCACCAAACTCATCATCATCTGCCATATAACGCGTTAGGTTAAAAAAGGATTTAGACAAAGACATCATGCTATTTGCAATTAGTGCTTTAAAGAATCTAGATTCTTGATACAAATGTTGAACTTTTTCAAACTCGCCTTTCTCCTCGTAATGTTTTAACGCAGCACCAACGCCATAAAAACCTGGTACGTTTTGCTTGAGCTGACTCCATGAACCTACAAACGGTATTGCTCTTAAATCTGCAAAAACCAAACTATCAGATTTACCTCGCTTTGAAGGTCTACTCCCAATATTAGTTTTCGCATAAAATTTAAGCGTACTCATCCGTTCCAAATAAGGTAAAAATTTTGGATGATTCTTAAAATCACTATAGGTCTGATAACTCAAGTTTGCGAGGTCATCCATCACTTTTTTATCCTCAACATCCATTTCTAAATTCTTATCATTAAGCCTATTTGAAATACCAGAACTTATGAGCTGTTCCATATTATATCGAGAAGAATCAATTGTTCCAAAATTTGAACTAATGGTTTGTCCCTGGATGGTTAGCTGTATCTCCTTGTCCTCAATCGTTGGGCCAAGAGAGGCATAAAACTGATGCGTTTTACCACCGCCTCTAGCCGGTGGCCCTCCCCTACCATCAAAGAAAACAACATCAATTTTGTATGCTCTGGATAGTGCTGTTAAACGTTCCTTTGCTTTAAAAATAGCCCAGTTAGCCATTAAATAGCCTCCATCTTTGGTACCATCACTAAATCCAAGCATAATGGTTTGCCTATTACCACGTTCTTTTAAATGGTTTCTGTAATTGGAATTAGAATATAGTTCTTCCATCACAGCAGGCGATGCTTCAAGGTCTGTAACCGTTTCGAATAATGGTACCACATCTGCTGTTAATTTATCTCCAAAAGCAACCATTTTAAGCATTGCAAATAACTGCAGTACATTTAATGTTGTTTGGTTATTACTTATTATGTATCTATTACATGCTATTTCGCCATTTTTTTCTTGAATGGTTTTCATTGCTCGAATTGTCTCAACAATATTTATTGCCATTTCATCTTTAAATATAATGTCATCCCTTATCGTTCCTTTTATTTCAGACAAATGCTTTAATTGTTGCTCTAATGATAAATCAAAAAAGTTTTCTGGAAACAAATCTGTATCATTATCTATTAGTTCTTTTACCAAAGCTCTAAACATGCCGTCGTGCACACGGCTGTCCTGCCTTATATCTAAGCTTGCAAAATGATATCCAAACAGTGTTGTTCTGTTTATAAGCATAGTAACTTTATCTACGAATAAGGATTGATGCTCATTGATGAGAATATCTCGTATTTCGTAAAGCTCATTCCTAAATTCATCTATTGTAATCCGTGTTGAATGGTCTTTGTGTAGCAAGGTGTTATGAAGTCTGTGATTTAAATCAATAATGCGTTCTCTAATCCCTTTAAAAGTTAATCTCCGTCTTAAATACTTGACGTCTTTAATGTAATTTTTTATTATGGACTCCTTTAGCTTTCTGGCAACATCTAAGGTTATTTGTGGCGTTACGAAAGGATTTCCATCTCTGTCTCCTCCTGGCCAAAACCCTATGTTTACAATTGAATTTTCAATCTCCTTATCATCAAATATGTTGGTTTGGACATAATCATATATGCCACCGAAGGAATGGTAAAAAACGTTTTTTAAGTACCATATTAAATTTACCGCTTCATCATATGGTGTTGGTTTTTTATCCTTAAAAAAAGGCGTCTTGCCTAGTTGCCCCAGCAAACTTCTAATTTCAGTAAGGTTGTCTACTTTTATTGCCTCTGCTAAGTCTGTAATAATGCCTAAAACAGTACCTGGATAAAACTGGGTTGGATGCGCTGTTAATACTATTCTTACCTTAAAGGCTTCTAAATATTCACGAAGTAGTTCAATTTTATTTTCTGCCTTTGCATTTTCTTTTAGACTCCTCAAAGAACCAATACCTTCCATGTTATTAACAATAGGAAACGCTGCATCCTCAACAGCATCAAAAAGGACCACCTGTCTTTCGATATACTGTATAAATCTAAAAAGAAGGTTAATCTGGCTCTTTGGTGAGCGTCTTGCTTGATATTTTTTGAAAAATGTGTCTACAATTGCCGTTGGATCTTCCTGGTTTTCAAATCCATTTTTACATGTTTCATAAAACAGTGGCAATAGCACAACTGTTTTTGAAAGCGTATCAAAAGGCAATGTCATAAAAATACTGTTGTAAATCTGATATTTTGAAAGTACGTTTTGGTTAAAGCGAATTAATTTTGGTTCAATATGCATATGGAAATAAATGGAGAATTAATGTTTCTTATAAAAATATAGGATTTTAAAGATATCATATTTAGATCTAATCCTAAAGCCATAAAAATGCTTTACTTCTTTTTTTCATCCTTGTTTTTAATTGAAATATTTCAAATAAGATTAACTTTAACTCATCAATTCTTTTTTAAAAGTCTCATAATATGGGTATTGTTTGGGAAGGTGTAATGCCTGCAGTTACAACTAAGTTCAACAACATCGATGAACTTGATCTTAGAATGTTCAAAATCAATATCGATGCGCAACTAGACGCTGGAGTGCATGGAATCGTTTTAGGTGGTACACTCGGTGAAGCTAGTACCCTAACAGATGACGAAAAGCGTATCCTAACGAGAGAAACCGTAGCGCATGTTAAGGGTAAAGTTCCTGTTCTTATAAACATAGCTGAGCAGACCACAAAAGATGCTATTGAGAGTGCAAAAAAAGCTGAAGATGATGGTGCCCAAGCATTAATGATGTTACCACCCATGCGCTACAAATCAGGAGATAGAGAAACGGTAGCCTATTTTACTGCAGTTGCCAAAAGTACGCGATTACCAATAATGGTATACAACAACCCTGTTGATTATAAAGTCGAAGTTAGCCTAGAGATGTTTGAACAACTTCTTCAATCATGCCCAAATATCGAAGCCGTAAAAGAATCAACTAGAGATGTATCTAATGTTACGAGGATCATAAATAGATTTGGTAACAGGCTCAAAATAATGACTGGAGTGGACACTCTAGCTTTAGAGAGTTTACTTATGGGTGCAAATGGTTGGATCGCAGGATTGGTTTGCGCTTTCCCAAAAGAGACTGTGGCAATATATGAGCTACAAAAAGTTGGGCGTATTGAAGAGGCCCTGAAAATATACCGATGGTTTCTCCCTCTATTGGAATTGGATATAAATCCTAAATTGGTTCAAAATATAAAACTTGCAGAAGTCTACACAGGTTTGGGAACCGAAAATGTGCGAGCACCACGATTACCGCTTAGTGGAAAAGAACGGGAACATGTCATTCAAATAATTGAAAATAGTTTAAAGTCAAGACCGGAAATACCAGATTATAAAGCCATTTAAAATGATAACAGGAAAAAATAGAATCGGATATCGTTACTCTTCCGAAGGTACAGTAACATTTAAAACCTTCAATCCACTTTTAAATTTTGAAAATGAATCCGTTTTCTATGAAGCTTCAGATACAGAAATTAATGAAGCCGTAAGGTTGGCTGATGAGGCTTTTAAGAATTATCGAACAATTCCTGGATATAAGAAGGCCGAATTCTTGCGTTCAATAGCAGACGAAATTTTAAATCTAGATGACGCGTTAATTCATATGTATTGCTCAGAGTCAGGTTTACCAGAAGGTAGGGCAAAAGGTGAAAGAGGTCGAACCATTGGCCAATTGCGAATGTTTGCAGATTTGGTTGAAAATGGTTCTTGGGTTGAAGCTACAATAGATACAGCAAACCCAGATCGTACACCATTGCCAAAGCCAGATTTACGAAAAATGCTTATTCCATTGGGCCCTGTTGTGGTTTTTGGCGCTAGTAATTTTCCTCTTGCCTACTCTACTGCGGGAGGCGACACAGCTTCTGCATTGGCGGCAGGTTGCCCTGTCATTGTTAAATCGCACCCAATGCATGCAGGCACTGGTGAGCTGGTGGCCTCTGCTATACTTAAAGCTGCTAAAAGTAATGGAATGCCTGATGGTGTATTTTCAAACTTGAATAGCTCAGGAATTGAAGTTGGTACCATATTGGTTAAACATCCGAATATAAAAGCCGTTGGCTTTACAGGAAGTATAAATGGTGGTAGAGCCTTATTCAACCTTTCCTCAGCACGTGAAGAACCCATTCCTGTTTTTGCAGAAATGGGAAGTATTAATCCGGTTATAATCTTACCTCAAGCCCTTAAAACCAAGAGTGCTGACTTAGCTAAAACCTATGCTTCGTCAATTACTTTAGGAACTGGGCAATTCTGCACCAACCCTGGACTTATTCTAGGCATTGAAAGTGGGGAGTTGTCTAAGTTTATTGATTCATTGTCAATGGAGATTCTGAAAAAGGAACCCAACTGCATGCTCCACCCAAAAATCAAATGGTCTTATGATGAAAATAAAGATGTAGCCATTTCTCAATCTCAAACTATGGTTGTAGCAAACTACGAGCAAGATGTCGAACCTAACTTTGCACAGCAAGCACTATTAACAGTGCGTGGAGACACCTTTTTAGACAACCCTCAATTACATCATGAAGTTTTTGGACCCTTTTCGTTAATTGTTCAGTGTAAATCTATTGAGCAATTAGAACAGATAATTTCCAAACTTGAGGGGCAACTAACAGGAACTATAATAGCCCATGATGATGAAATCTCAAAATATCCAAAGCTTGTAGCAACCCTGAAAAATAGAGTTGGGCGTATCATATTTAACGGTGTACCCACTGGAGTGGAAGTTTGTCCTGCCATGACTCACGGAGGCCCCTATCCAGCTTCAACTGATAGTCGGTTTACAGCAGTTGGCATTCATTCAATTAAGCGTTGGGTTAGGCCATTTAGCTATCAAGATTGGCCAAATCATTTACTTCCAGATGAATTAAAAAATGAAAACCCTCTAAAGTTGTCACGTCTAGTAAACAACCAACAAACCTCAGACAAATTATAATCTATGGCTAGGCACACTTTTGTTTGTATCGATGGGCACACCTGCGGGAATCCTGTAAGGGTTATTAAAGAAGGTGGTCCAGAATTGATTGGAAGAAACATGAGTGAAAAACGCAAACACTTTATCAGCGAATATGATTGGATACGAACGGGTTTGATGTTTGAACCTCGAGGTCACGATATCATGAGTGGTAGTATCCTATATCCTGCCCATAACCCAGAAAATGATTTTGCTATTCTCTTTATTGAAACATCGGGTTGCCTGCCCATGTGTGGACATGGAACTATAGGTACAATAACAATTGGCCTTGAAGAAGGTCTAATAAAGCCAAGAAAAACTGGGAAAGTATTAATGGAGGCACCAGCTGGTTTAATTGAAATAGAATACAAGCAAACAAAAGACAAGATAGACTGGGTTAAGCTCAAAAATGTGAAGAGCTATTTGGCCGCCGAAACATTATCCATTGCCTGTCCAGACTTAGGTGTTTTAACCTTTGATGTTGCTTATGGAGGGAATTTTTATGCCATAATAGACCCACAAAATAATTTCTCTGGCATGCAAGACTATACCGCAGGTCAACTAATACAATTTTCACAGATTATACGACAACGAATCAATGAAAAATATCCTGAACGCTTTATTCATCCCGAAGATGAGAGCATTCGTGATGTAAGCCATATTCTATGGGCTGGCAAACCATTAAATCCTAGTTCTTCAGGAAGAAATGCGGTATTTTACGGCGACAAGGCTATTGATCGATCACCATGTGGTACAGGCACTAGTGCACGGATGGCTCAATTATATGCCAAAAACAAATTACAGTTAGGAGAGGAATTTATTCATGAAAGTTATATCGGTAGCACTTTTATTGGAAAAATCGAAGAGGTGACAGAAATAAACGGTATACCTGCGATTATTCCGAGTATAAAGGGCTGGGCCAAAATATATGGTTATAACACTATTTATATTGATGAAGAGGACGACCCTTTTGCACATGGATTTCAAGTGATTTAAAAATGAGTAAAAAAGTAATTGTTATTGGAGGTGGGATAATTGGATTATGTTCTGCTTATTTCCTTCAAAAAGAAGGACATGAAGTGACAGTTATAGACAAATCTGGATTGGATTCCGGTGCTTCTTACGTCAATGCAGGATATTTATCGCCAAGTCACATCATTCCACTTTCCGCACCTGGCGTGGTAAAAAAAGGGTTGAAATGGATGTTAAGTCCTTCAAGTCCTTTTTATGTTAAACCGCGTATGGATTTGGAATTCTTAAAGTGGGCTTGGGCATTTAATGCCTCGTGTAACAGCAAACATGTTGAAAGAACGGCACCTGTTATACGCGATATAACTATCCTTAGTCAAAGATTGTTTGAGGATATTATAAAATCCGAAAAATTAAACGCTCACTACAAGAAAAAAGGACTGATTATGCTTTGTCAAACTCAAAAAATGCTTGAGGAAGAAATAAAAATATTAAAACTTGCACAATCTCTTGGATTAGAAGCGCAAGAATACTCAATAAGAGATATTGAAAGTATTGAACCAAATGTTAAGATTAATTCAATTGGTGGTACCTACTATAAATGCGATCATCATTCCACACCCCACGAATTTATGACGCAACTAAAAACCCATCTTAAAGATGTGGGTGTGACTTTTCGAAGTAATGACGAGGTAGTGGATTTCAAATTTAGCGACAGAAAAATCACTAACATAATAACAACAAAATTCAATGTCGCTGCAGATGAATTTGTATTAGCCTCGGGATCTTGGACTGCAAAATTAGTCAAGAAAATGGGTTTAAAATTACTATTGCAAGCAGGAAAGGGTTACCGCATAGACAGTAAACAAAAAACAAAAATAACGGTCCCAGCTATATTGGCAGAAGCAAAGGTCGCGGTAACTCCTATGAATGGCTTCACGAGATTTGCAGGTACAATGGAAATTGCAGGAATAAATCATAACATCAATAAAGTCCGAGTTGAAGCAATTAGTAGAGCTGTAAAACAATACTATCCAAATATTGAACCGACAGAGCAAGAAAAATCAAACGCTAGATGTGGTCTTCGCCCTGTGTCACCAGATGGACTTCCTTACATTGGTAAGTCATCAAAATTTTGCAATCTCACAATTGCTGCAGGTCATGCTATGATGGGTTGGAGCATGGGCACAGCAACAGGTTTGTTTGTTGCTGAAATAATTTCGGATAAGAAACCATCGTTAGATTTAAAACCCTTTCATCCAGAGCGACAATTTTAATCTCAACTAACTAGCAATGTGCAAGATAAACGAAGAGAAATTTATGATGAAAGCAGTCGATATTGCTTTAGAAGGCGTCAAGAATAATGAGGGTGGCCCATTTGGATGTGTCGTCGTAAAAGACGGTAGAATAATTGGGAAAGGCAACAATAAAGTAACCTCCTCAAATGATCCAACTGCTCATGCAGAAATAATCGCAATAAGAGAAGCTTGTGCCAATTTAGGATCTTTTCAACTTGATGGTTGCGAAATTTATACCACCTGCGAACCTTGTCCTATGTGTCTTGGTGCAATATATTGGGCAAGACCCGATAAGGTTTATTACGCATGTGATCAAAAAGATGCTGCAGATATTGGTTTTGACGATCAATTTATTTACAACGAAATCCCAATGCCATACCATAAAAGAAGCATTCCATTTAAACAACTTGAAAGAGCAACTGCATTAAAAGTATTTAAAGAATGGGATGAAAAAGAGGATAAAATCGAATATTAGTTTAAGTAATAAAATTTTATCTAATTTTTATAGGTTTTTTCTGTAATCTTTAAGAATTAACTCCGACAAAAAACTTTATATTCACTTTTTTAAAACAATTATACTAATGTTTAAAACATACTACGACCCAAAGGATCTAAAGAAATTTGGTAATATTTCTGAATGGAACGAAGAATTAGGCGCTAAATTTTTTGATTATTATGCAAAAGTTTTTGAAGAAGGCGCCCTGTCCGCACGTGAAAAATCGCTAATAGCACTCGCTGTTGCCCATACTATACAATGCCCTTACTGTATTGACGCCTACACTGGCGATGGACTTCAAAGAGGGATTACAAAAGAAGAAATGATGGAAGCATTACACGTCGCAGGTGCCATAAGAGGTGGTGCCTCCTTGGTTCATGGTGTACAAATGATGAACAAGGTCAATAAACTAGATGGATAATAGTATATGACTAAACTAAAAACACAATCTTTACATAAACGCGAAAGTGCACTCGCACAAAGTAAAAGACAGCTAGAAATCTTATCCAATGGTATTTTTCAAAATGGAGAATTACCAAAATTTAAGGATAAAATTGCTGAGACCAATCAATTCCCATTAAAGGCAAAAAAACTTGAAATCCTTCAAATAAATGTTGGGTATATGTGCAATCAGGTTTGTGAGCATTGCCATGTAGATGCTGGTCCTGATCGTCAAGAAATTATGACTAAAGAAACAATGAAACAATGTCTGGAAGTCATAAAAAATACAGGTGCTCATACGCTTGACCTTACTGGTGGCGCTCCTGAAATGAATCCAAATTTTAGATGGTTTGTAGAAGAGGCTTCAAAAGCCGGAGTTCAAGACTTTATTGTACGATCTAATCTTACCATTATAAAGGCAAATAAAAAGTATTATGACCTCCCTGAATTTTTCAAGAAACACAATGTACATGTTGTAAGCTCCATGCCTCATTGGACTAAAGGCAAGACCGATAAACAACGTGGAGATGGCGTTTTTGATAAATCCATTCAAGCTCTACAGGATCTAAATGCTATTGGTTATGGAATGCCAGATAGCTCCTTGCGACTAGATTTAGTTTATAATCCTTCAGGTGCATTTTTACCAAGCGACCAAGTTTCAATGGAAAAGGATTTCAAAAAAGCATTGATGGAAGATTTTGGCATACACTTTCATAATTTGTTTGCAATCACCAATTTGCCGATAAGTCGATTCTTGGATTACCTCATCGCATCAGAAAATTATGAAGATTATATGTATCAATTGGTTGATGCTTATAATCCGGCTGCAGTAGCAAATGTCATGTGCACCAACACCCTTTCGGTAAGTTGGGATGGTTACCTCTATGATTGTGATTTCAATCAAATGTTAGAATTACCTGTTAATAGTAAAGTGAAGCATATATCTGATTATAATGAGGAATTACTCGAAGGACGAAATATTGTAATCTCCCAACATTGCTATGGATGTACTGCGGGTGCAGGTAGTAGTTGCCAAGGAACAGTAGCCTAAAACTATGAGAAATTTCTTTCTAAGCTTTTCACTATTTATTGGTCTATTGTCATGTTCTCAAGATAAATTAAGCGATGTTTTAAAAAAATATAACAGAGAAAATATTCCCTACATAACTGCTCAAGAATTGGCTATGCCAAAAACCAAAGCTATAATTTTAGACTCTAGAGAAAGTAACGAATTTAAAGTAAGTCACCTCAGAAATGCAATTCATGTAGGCTATGACGATTTTAATCTTAAAGGTGTCAAAAACACTATCAGCAATAAAGATACCTTGATTGTTGTCTACTGTTCTATTGGAGTACGATCTGAAGATATTGCAGAAGAATTAAAAAAAGAAGGCTATACGAATGTCTATAATTTATTTGGAGGAATTTTTGAGTGGAAAAACAATGGTTTTAAGATATATGATTCCTCAAATAACATTACAGAAAATATCCATGCTTATTCAGAGGAGTGGAGTAAATGGTTATTAAAAGGTAAAAAAATATATGACTGAAGCATTGGTAATCGTTTTTGTAAAGAATAAGAAAATCGGTACAGTCAAAACTCGATTGGCCAAGACTATTGGGCATATTGGCGCGTTTGAGGTCTACTCAGAATTGCTTAAAATTACAGAAAAAGTGACTCGTGAGCTTGCACATGATAAGCATATATATTTTTCAAACTCTACAGAAGATAGTCAATGGTCAAATACCTTTAAAACAATTCAGGTAGGTGACAATCTCGGAGAGAAAATGTACAATGCATTTAATGATGGCTTTAATTTAGGTTATAAGAGAATTGTTTTAATTGGCTCTGATCTTCCTACTATTTCAACTTCAATTATCGAAAATGCAATACATGCGTTAGAAAGTAATGATACTGTTTTTGGACCTGCCGAAGATGGTGGCTATTACTTAATTGGTCTAAACAGACCTATTAAAAGCATTTTTGAAAATAAACCATGGAGCAAGACCAACTTGTTAGCAACAACACTTAATGAATTAAAAGAATCTGGGCTATCGTTTCACCTATTGAAGACTTTGAATGATATAGATACCTATGAGGATTTAATAGCATCAGAATTTTACAAAACAAATATTAAATTACAAGAAAAAATACAGCAGTTAAATGATTAAGTACATTACTGAAAGTACAGAATACCTGCAGAATAAAGGCTTTGATAAACCTGAAATTGGAATCATTCTAGGAACAGGTCTCGGACAGTTTATTAATGAAATTGACATTATTGCTCAGGCAAGCTACAACCATATACCAAATTTCCCAACAGCTACTGTAGAGTTCCACAAAGGAAAACTAATATTTGGCACCATTGCAGGCAGAAAGGTGATAGTAATGCAAGGTCGTTTTCATGTTTATGAAGGCTATACTTTACAAGACGTTACGTTTCCAGTAAGGATAATGGAAAAATTAGGAATCAAGACCCTTTTAGTTTCAAATGCGGCAGGCGCTGTAAATCTAGATTTCAAAAAAGGAGAACTCATGCTTATTGACGATCATATTAATCTTCAAGGTAGTTCACCTTTAGCCTTCAAAGGTGTATCAGATTTGGGCACTCGCTTTACCGATATGAGCGTGCCCTACAATACAGAAATCAATACTAAAATAGAATCTATTGCAAAAGCAAATGGCATTAAACTTCACAAAGGTGTATATGCCAGTGTTGTAGGACCCCAACTTGAGACAAGAGCAGAATATCGTATGCTGAAAATTATTGGTGCCGATGCGGTTGGTATGAGTACTGTCCCAGAAATAATTGTCGCCAATCATCTTGGTTTAAAAGCTTCGGCAATCTCGGTTTTAACAGATGAGTGCGATCCAGATAATCTAAAACCAGTAAATATTCAAGAAATTATCGAAATGGCGAATAAAGCCGAGCCGCATATGATTACCATTTTTAAAGAACTAATTAAAGAACTTTAGATGAGTTATTTAAACACTACCCACATCGTATATAAAGAAGCTGCTCTAACACCAGACGTAGGCTTATGTTGCACAACAAACCCTATTTGGGAACTACCCGGATTAAAAATCCCAAGAATAATGCAAGAGATGAATTATGGTTGTGGAAGCACGGTACATGCTAGAGATTTGTCCAATAATCCCAAAATCTTGTATGTCGGTGTAGGTGGCGGTATGGAGCTTCTTCAATTTGCATATTTCAATAGACAAAAAGGTGGTGTTATAGGTGTCGACGTTGTAGATGAAATGCTGCAAGCCTCTCGAAAGAACTTTGTTGAAGCTGAAGAATTAAATCCTTGGTTTAAAAGCGAATTTGTAGAGCTCAAAAAAGGTGACGCCATGAATCTTCCTGTTAAAGAGAACAGCATTGATGTCGCTGCTCAGAATTGTTTGTTTAACATCTTTAAAGAAGATGACCTTAAAAAGGCCATAAAAGAAATGTACCGTGTTTTAAAACCACATGGTAGATTAGTAATGAGCGATCCTATTTGTGAACAGCCAATGAACGAAACGCTGAGAAATGACGAAAGGTTAAGGGCACTTTGTCTTAGCGGAAGCTTACCGATAAAAGATTATGTCAAAGCCCTTACAGATGTTGGTTTTGGCACCATTGAGATTAGAGCAAGAAAACCCTATCGAATTCTTGACCCTAAGCATTATCCAACTGATGAATTAATTTATATCGAATCCATCGAAGTTGCGGCAATAAAAGATCCAATGCCTGAGGATGGCCCCTGCGTATTTACCGGTAAGGCCGCTATATATTTTGGTGATGAAGATTATCTTGATGATAAAAAAGGCCATGTCTTACTCAAGAACCAACCATTAGCAATTTGCGATAAAACTGCTGGCGCATTGAAAGCTTTGGGAAGAGATGACGTCTACATTAGTGAATCGACATTTCACTATGATGGTGGTGGATGTTGCTAATCAACATCGTATGACGCTAATAAAACCTTTTATCCTTTTTCTTTTACTAGGTTTGTTTTCCTGTGGAGCAAAAAAAGAAGCCGTCAAAAACACCTCAGTTGATAAAGTAGTGATAGATTCTTTGATTATTACTAAGGTTCCAGATGCAACGATGCCACCTCCTCCTCACTCAATTTCTGAAGAAAGTGAGTCTGTGATATTGGACACGGGAGAAATACGATTGCCACCTGTACCTCAGAAACCTAATAATGAACGTAATGATGCAAATCATATTAGATGGAATAAGTTGTTGCAAGAATTTGTTTCTGAAAGTGGTAAAGTTGACTACTTAGGTTTCAAAAGCAGTAGCGAATTTGATGTTTACATTGATTGGTTGTTAGAACATAAGCCAGACGATACTTGGTCAAGGGAAGAACAACTTGCATATTGGATTAATGCCTATAATGCCTTAACCGTAGATTTAATCTTGCGTAATTATCCAATTAAAAGTATAAAGGATATTAAAGATCCCTGGGGCCAACGCTTGTGGAAATTTGATGATAAATGGTTAAATCTCAACGATATTGAGCATAAAATTCTTCGTAAGATGAATGAACCAAGAATCCACTTTGCAATAGTGTGTGCTTCAACGTCTTGTCCAAAGCTCCAAAATAAAGCATTTACAGGGACTAACCTTGAGACAATGCTCACCAAATCAACTAAAGCATTTCTAAGCGACACATCAAAGAACGAAATTACTCCTAACAGCTTAAAACTCTCTAAGATATTCAAATGGTTTGCTAAGGATTTTAAACAAGATGAAAGTCTCATTGATTTTCTGAATCGTTATTCAAATGTAAAAATATCGGAAAATGCCAGTAAAAGTTTCAAGAACTATAATTGGGATTTGAATGAGTAAGATTTCAATTATCATTCCTGTTCTCAATGAGGAAAAATACATAGAAGATTTACTGTATCATCTATTAGAAAACTGCACACCAAAAAACATTTCAGAAATAATAGTGGTCGATGGTGGAAGTAACGATGATACCTGTGCTATTCTTAACAATTTTTGCCAAAGACGAAAAAAAGATAATATAGATATTAAATTTTGTCTTGTTGAACAGTCTCCAAAAGGTCGTGCAATGCAGATGAACACGGGTGCAGAGTTCGCTTTAGGTGATGTTCTATATTTTCTTCATGCCGATGCTTTACCTCCCAAAAATTTTGACGCGCTTATCTTAAAAGAATTATCTCGTGGCAACAATGCAGGATGTTTTAGAATGCAGTTTGATAGTAACCATTGGTGGCTTAGACTAGCAAGTTGGTTTACTCAATTTAACTGGAGACCTTGCAGAGGTGGTGACCAAAGCCAATTTATTACTAGAGCCTTGTTTGATGAAATTGGTGGTTATGACGAAAACTACAGGATATATGAGGACAATATCCTAATTAACGAGCTGTATGCTAGGAATGAGTTTGTGGTTATCAATAAAAAGATTAAAACCTCAGCCAGGCAATACAAAAAAACAGGTATTTGGAAGCTACAATATCATTTCTGGAGAATCTACGTGAAACGTTGGTTTGGCGCCTCTGCCACGGATATATACAGTTACTACAAAAAACACATTGCGCCGTAATTCATCTTATGTATCTTTAAAGAGATGAAACCTTTTGAAATATTCTTTATAGTTCTACTTTCTATCGGCGCATTTCAAGGTATTATTTATGGAATAATACTTTGGTACAACAACGGTACTAATAAGGTTGCCAATAGGTTTTTAGCTACAATTCTTTTTTTCTTCTCTTATAGACTAATTGTGGAGATATTAAAGCTTTTTGGCATTGGTTTTTACGATTTCTTTTATCATATATTACTCGAATATAATTGGATTTACGGTGCTTTGATTTATTTCTTCATCAAAGCCTGTGTAACTCCAAACTTTAAATTGAACATCAAAAATGATTGGATTCATTTTCTTCCTGTAATTATTGAGTTTATATGGAGTAATTTCATAAAATCCCAAAATTTCTATTGGGATGGCACAAGAGAGAGTTTATCATGGTTAGGTTATTGGGGCTATGTGGTATGGATGCTCTATCCAACTCAGTATATCATTTCTGTGGGTTTAATCATTTTTTACATCAATAAATCCAATAAACTATTAATTCAATCTAATTCAGAAACCTTTCAATTAATTATTAAAAATATTAGATGGATTAAATTGGTGCTTAAGTTTATGAAAATCTACTCTGTACTAGTAATTTTTGTTGTATTAATAGATTTTCTGTTTTTTGAATATGCATTTAACCGTTCATACCATTATCCTTTATTTGCTGGTATGGCTTTATTAACCTACTGGTTAGGCATACAAGGTTTTAACAAAAAAGACAAAGTGATTATAAAAACTAAAACAGTCCTAGAGCCAAAGGAAAAGGAGCTATTAAGTGCACTGGCTCACAAAATTGAGCAGATTATGATCAATAGTAAGTATTACAAAAATCCGGATTTAAGTTTATCTCTTCTGTCTAAAGAACTAGGAGAAAAATCCTATTTGATTACAAAATGTTTAAATCTTGTAATTGGTAAAAAATTCAATGATTATATAAATGAGTACCGAATCAACGAATTGAAAGAACTTCTAAAAGATCCAAAAAACGAGAATTACACTTTGTTAAGTTTAGCTTTTGAGGCTGGTTTCAATTCTAAAGCATCGTTTAACCGAGCTGTAAAAAAGTTAACAGGCAAATCTCCAAGTGCCCTAAAATCAAATTAACTTAAGCCTCATTTTTTTAATTGACACCTTTTATTAGTATGAATTAAGTCTCAAATATCTAATTGAGACGACTCGTTTTACTTCTCTGTGCATATTTGCCTCATCAAACAAAAACTCTAATAACGATGAGAACCAAATTATTCATTCTTTTAATTCTAATCACTCAACAAGCAATGAGTCAAATGAATTTTGGCACACCACCAAAAGATGCTATCCCGGAAAAACTTAAAAACCTAAAAGTTGAAATCGAAGTTGTACACTTTCCAAAGGAAAACGACCCAATTAAAATAGATGACATCTATTATTGGAAGCACTCAACCGCAATAATGTGTAAAGAACGTGAAATAAAAATTATTGAATATGGTGCTTATCTATACTATAATGACAAATGGAACTTAAGGAAATCGTATCCTCTTAAAGACCTGGACAAAACATTTGGTACCATAAATCAAACTATGCTTCAGGCACAACCATATGTTTGGGTAAAAAATTGGCGTACTGATAAAAACTTATACGGCGGTTGGGCCATGTGGTATTTTATTGGTGTTGACAATAAAGGTATTACCGTATGTGGTTATGAAACTGTTAACACAACTAATAGACTTTTAAATAAATAATTATGAAAACTATACTCTCCTTTTGCCTAATACTTTGCGTTACAATAACAAGTGCTCAATCTCACGAAATTTCAACAAGTAATAGCACTTTTTCATGGACAGGAAAGGCTGCTTTTAGTTCTTATTCTCTTACTGGAAAAATTAAAGTAAAAAACGGAAACGTTGTTATAGAAGGTAACCAAATTCATAAATTCAATATTACCATGGACATGAAAACCCTCAATCATGAAAACAGTGATCTTGAATATCATCTAAGGAGCAAAGATTTTTTCGAAGTAAATACGTATACAGAAGCAAAATTTGAACTTACAGAAACAACCAGAATCGTAAATAATAGGGCCCTATTAAAAGGAAAACTTACCATCAAAGATGTCACGAAGACTGAAACATTTTTAATTTATGTTAACCAAGGTCAATCAGAAATTACATTCAATATTACAATCGATAGAACTGTCTACGGAGTAAAGTTTAATTCACCTAGTTTCTTTAAAAAATTGAAAGAAAATGCAATTGCTGATGAGTTTATTATAAAAGGCAAAATTTTATTAAAATAATTACTAATTGCGTCCTAATTCGTTTGGATACAAATTAGTAACAGGGTCACTTTGAAAAACCTCTTTAGTTTCTACATCCAACGCTGAAAGTTTCCCTGTAAAAGCCGCCCCAGTATCAATATTCCAAACATTAGCCGCATTCATGGGTTCATGTTTATGATAATGTAAGGTTGGTGTATGACCTATGTATATCTCTTTATAATGTTTTAATCTGTGTGGATATTTCTCAGATGTTTTTGGTAATCGAATATCCATAGTCAAAGCCATTTCCCAGAGTGTTCTGTCATAATAGAAGCCTCTTATATCATATTCCCTTTGAACACCATGCATAGATGTAAAACCCGCATGAACGTATAATCTATTTGCATCATCAATATAGAAAAGTTCCATAGCTTGGAAAAACTGGAGATGCTGCTTTTTTTCTTCTTCTGTGAAACTTGAGTAACTTTCTACTGTTTCTTTTCCTCCATGAGCCAACCAAACCGGATGAGCCAAGTTTTCTCTCAGCCAATCTTCGCACCAGACATCATGATTGCCTTTTATAAAAACACAATTAATACTTTCCGATAATTCAATTAGGTATTGGATGACTTGCGCGGATTCACTCCAGCCATCAACATAATCGCCAAGAAAAATTAACTTGTCTTTTTTGGTCACCTCTGCCCTTTCCATCAGCTGTTTTAAGGCCATTAGTCCTCCATGAATATCACCAATTACTAAGTATCGCATTTAATAATTATTTGATTGCCCATATTGAATTTTAATAACTTCCTCAACAGGTTTATTTTGAGGCGTGAACATAAAATTAGCTTCACCACCTACCTTTTCATGCTCAATATACCATTTCCAAATAAAACCACCTGCAAACCAATCTTCTTCCCAAAAGGTCTCATATAAAGCTTGCATGGTATTAACCTGTGCTTGCAAATTTACATTATCCATTTTGCGATCTGCAACCCAGGGTTGTTTGCCTGCAAAATCAACACTGCGATAACCGTATTCTGTAAAAAGGACTTTCTTTTTATGGTATTTAGCCAATGCCATTATTTCACTTTTGTGCTTTTGCCATCCCAATAAGCAGTCTTCAATACTTGGGGTTTTATTATCACTTACAGGAAAATAGGCATCAATGCCTATAAAATCAAGTTGGTCCCAAAATGGTGTGCGTCTATACTCATCCCAATTTGCTGCATAGGTAAGTTTACCCGTATAAACAGATCTTATTTCATCAATAAGTGAACTCCAATATTTTGGTCTGTATTTAATAAATAATTCTAATTCCGTTCCAACGCAAAGAATCTCAGCATTTACGGTTTGTGCAAGATCCGCATAATCTAATATAAAACTGGAATATGACTTTTCTAAAATCTGCCAATCATCTTCATTCGTCATCATTATATTACCTGTAAACTCACCACGCCACACCCAAATCTGAGGTTTGATCATTACTTTGATTCCCTTCTTTTGCAATTCAAGTATGTACTGTTGTGCTCCAACTTTTGTTTCACCAAACCATTGTCTATCTGTATTGTGAATAATATTAGGATTATCTAAACTTCTAATAAAACCAAAGGGCATAATGGCTGCGTAGTTAGCATTAACTTTTACCACTGGCTCTAAGTGTGTGCTATCAATCTTATGGGGTGCCGCAACAAAACTTACACCATTAATTTTCGCAGGTCTGTAACTACTTGCGGCGCAACCAACGAGTAAAAGGAACAAAATGATGCCAACAATGCGCTTCATAAATCTAAATATTGTCTAAATTTAAAGAAATTGAATTATGGCTGTAAAGGATTTAACAATTCCTTCGACTATATTTCTGCTAACCATTCAAAACAATATGGAACACATCGTTATAATTGGAAATGGCATTTCTGGGGTTACACTGGCAAGGCATATCAGAAAATTATCCGATAAAAAAATTACATTAATCTCTGGTGAAACTAAATATTTCTTTTCCCGAACGGCTTTAATGTATGTCTATATGGGACATATGAAATTTGAACATACACAACCTTATGAAAACTGGTTTTGGAAGAAAAATAGAATTGAATTAAAGCTTGGTTATGTTAAATCTGTTCAGACAAAATCTAAAACACTCCATTTTAATTCTGGAGAAACTTTACAATACGACAAACTTGTCATTGCAACTGGTAGTAAACCCAATAAATTTGGTTGGCCTGGCCAAGATTTGGATGGTGTTATGGGCATGTACCATAAACAAGATTTAGAAAACCTAGAAATTTATGCGCCGAATAATGAAACTTGTAAGCGCGCTGTAATAGTTGGTGGTGGATTAATAGGTATTGAACTAGCTGAAATGCTAAATAGCAGAAGTATTCCGGTTACTTTTTTGGTTAGAGAGTCGAGTTTTTGGAATGGCGTATTACCAGAAGGTGAAAGTGCCATGATTAACAGACATATTATAAATCATCATATTGATTTGAGATTGTCAACTAATCTCAGGGAAATAAATGCCGATGAAAACGGAAAAGTAAAATCTGTAATTATTCATGAAACCGGAGAGGAATTGGCATGTGATGTAGTAGGTTTGACTGCAGGTGTTTCACCAAATATTGATTTTCTACAAAATTCTGAAATTGAAACCGGTCGTGGTGTGAAGGTAAATCGCTATTTAGAAACTAATATCAAAGATGTTTACGCCATTGGTGACTGTGCTGAACAACATGAAGCCATTGGCAATAGAAGACCCATCGAGGCCGTATGGTACACAGGAAGAATGATGGGCGAAACTTTAGCTCAAACCCTCTGTGGCAACCGTATTAAATATAACCCGGGTCATTGGTTTAATTCTGCCAAATTCATGGACATAGAATATCAAACCTATGGTTGGGTTCATGGTAGTAAGGGAAGGCCAGAATATGAAACTCATTTTCATTGGAAACATAAAGATGATACCAAATGTGTCACCATAGCTTTTAATAAAAACACAAATGAATTTTTAGGTATCAACACCTTTGGCATACGTATGCGTCATGAAACTTTTGATAAATGGCTCACAGAAAAACGAGATGTTGATTATGTGATTAATCATCTTTCCGAAGCTAATTTTGATCCAGAGTTCTATGCTACGTTTGAAGAGCAGATACTAAAAGCATATTACCACCAACTACAAACCGCCATCTAATGAGCAATAAATTAAATCATAGTATGTCTTTGGCAAAGCCAGATGCACTCAAGATAACTATAACGCAAAAGGTTGCATTAGGACTAGGCTTAGTAGGGCTTTTAATACTATCCTTGGCACTATTTAATGTAAATTTTCCTAACAAGTCTATTATTCTATGGCTTACACTAGGTGTAATAACTATTGGTACTATTATTTATTCTAGAGGGGCATACCTCACTAAATTAGAAGGCATAAAAAATGATGGCACATGGTTTAAATCTATTTCCTCTAGAGGGTTTTGGGGTTGGTCAGCTGGTATACTTCTAACCGCATTTTACATTATACTATACTTCTACCCAGAGTATTTAGGACTTGGCAAAGACGGCGCAGAAAATACGGGTATTATTGGTTTATTTGATCCATTGAGCCAACTATTGAGTGGTAGAAATGCAAGTCAGTGGTTTGTATATGGCACCTTATATACACTTGCTATTTTAGCCTTTGGATACAAGTTTTTCTTGAAGTATAGACACAATCGCTACCAACAAGTCAGAACATTTTCGGTAATGTTTTTTCAATTGGCTTTCGCTTTTTTAATTCCAGAGTTCATGTATGTAATGAATAATGATCTTCCTTATTACGATATCAAAAGTATTTGGCCCCTTAATTATTACATATTTGATGAATGGTCAGTCAAAGGATTTCTGACAGCAGGCAATATTGGACTGGCATTATTGGTATTTGGCATACTCTCCATTTTTGTCATCACTCCGATTTTAACCTATAAATATGGTAAGCGTTGGTACTGCTCTTGGGTATGTGGTTGTGGTGGTTTAGCTGAAACTGCAGGAGATTCATTTAGACAACTATCCTCTAAAAAACTTACAGCTTGGAAGTTAGAACGCTGGTTAATTCACTCTGTACTCGTCTTTTCAATTGTAATGACCACAGCAATGATTTACACATATTTAGGATATAAAAGCAACGAATTTTGGTTAACAAGAGGTGTTTTTATCACTTCTGTAATTGCATTACTCACTGTTATTTTTATTGGCGTGATGGTGTTTAGGCACAAAGAATTCGGAAAAGATGCAAAATATGGTGCTATAGGCTATTTTGCTATAATTGCACTTTTACTAATCATGCATTTTACGGGTACTACAGATCAGCTTTTTTTCATAAAATCAGGAAGTCTACGATCTGCATACGGAATTTATATAGGTTCTATTTTTTCGGGCGTTATCGGAACAGGATTCTATCCTATACTAGGTAATAGAGTATGGTGTAGATTTGGGTGTCCAATGGCAGCAATTCTAGGCTTTCAACAACGCTTGTTTTCAAAATTCAGAATAACTACCAATGGTGGCCAATGTATCTCTTGTGGTAATTGCTCTACCTATTGTGAAATGGGAATTGATGTAAGAGCGTATGCCCAAAAAGGTGAAAACATAGTAAGATCAAGTTGTGTTGGCTGCGGTATTTGTGCTGCGGTCTGTCCTCGTGGTGTTCTAAAGTTGGAAAATGATAGCATGAAAGGACGCATTAATACGAATGAAATACTATTGGGCAATGATGTAGATCTTATGAAATTAGTGAATGAGAAGTAAGATATTGTATTTTTGCGCATTCAAAACTAATTAATGTCCATAATTAAAGTCATCATTCCTGCATTTAACGAACAGGATTCTATTCAACATGTTATAAATGACATTCCTGATATTGTAGATGAAATTATTGTTGTTAGTAATAACTCTACAGATAATACCGAAAAAAATGCTCAGCAAGCAGGAGCCACAGTTTTAGTCGAAAGACAAAAAGGTTATGGTTACGCCTGTTTAAAAGGAATGGAATATATAGCTAATAAAGCGATAAAACCAGATATTATCGTTTTTCTGGATGGCGATTACAGTGATTATCCTGAAGAGCTTCTTAAAATAGTAGCTCCAATCTTGAAAGGCAATATCGATTTCGTTATAGGTGCAAGAGTCAAGGAACTACGTGAAAAAGGTGCAATGACCTTTCCCCAAATTTTTGGCAATTGGCTTGCTACGAGCTTAATGCGTTTGTTTTTTGGCTCTACTTTTACAGATTTAGGACCCTTTAGAGCCATAAAATATGATGAGCTTTTAGGTCTAAAAATGGAAGATAAAACCTATGGGTGGACGGTTGAGATGCAACTAAAGGTTTTGAGGCAAAAGCTCTCTTACGAGGAAATTCCTGTGAACTATCGCAATAGAATAGGTGTCTCAAAAGTTTCAGGAACCGTAAAAGGTGCTATATTTGCAGGCATAAAAATCCTTTCATGGATTTTTAAATACAGTTTTAAGTGATTTATTTACAATATTTCATAATCATAATATACACTATTGCAATTGTCCTAATTTTCTTATACTCACTGGCACAATTGAACCTGTTATTTAATTACTTATCCTCGAGACGAAAAAGGGAAGATTGTGAAAAGTTTGATTTGGACAATCCTGATGAAGTGCCAAATGTAACCATACAACTGCCTGTATTTAACGAGATGTATGTTATGGAGCGTTTATTGGATAACATTGCACTTATTGAATATCCAAAAGACAAATTGGAAATCCAGGTTTTAGATGATTCTACAGATGAAACTGTTCATTCTACAAAAGAACATGTTGAAAAACTTGCTTCTATAGGATTAGACATTAAGCATATCACCAGAAGCAATAGAAAAGGTTTTAAAGCCGGAGCATTAAAAGAAGGTTTAAAGATTGCGAAAGGAGAATTTATAGCCATTTTTGATGCAGATTTTTTACCTCAGCCTAACTGGCTCAAAAGAACGATCCCTTATTTTAAGAATGAAGAAATTGGTGTTGTTCAAACACGTTGGGGACATATCAACAGAAATTATTCGTTACTAACCAAAATACAAGCATTTGCCTTAGATGCACACTTTACCCTCGAACAAGTGGGGAGAAATTCGAAAGGCCATTTTATTAATTTTAATGGAACTGCCGGAGTGTGGCGAAAAACATGTATTGAAGATGCTGGTAACTGGGAAGGAGATACACTAACTGAAGATTTAGATTTAAGTTATAGAGCACAGCTCAAAAAATGGAAGTTCAAATATCTTGAGAATGTTGAGACACCTGCAGAATTACCTATTGTAATCAGTGCAGCCCGATCTCAACAATTTCGTTGGAATAAAGGTGGTGCCGAAAACTTTAGGAAAATGCTATGGCGAGTTATCAAATCAAAAAATATCTCTACCAAGACCAAGGTTCACGGCTTATTGCACTTACTTAATAGCTCTATGTTCTTGAGCATTTTTGTTGTTGCCGTTTTAAGTATTCCAATGCTTTATATTAAAAACGAATATGCACATCTACGAGACTATTTTTATGTGATGAGTTTCTTTGTTATTAGTACCATCATTTTCTTTGTGTGCTACTGGTTTATGTACCGAAACATATATGGTAGTGGCTTTAAAAAGTTCTTTGGCTATATAGGCATGTTTTTTACCTTCTTCTCCATTGCTATGGGATTTTCTTTGCACAACTCTATAGCTGTAATAGAAGGCCATGTTGGAAAAAAGAGCGAGTTTGTAAGAACACCTAAATTTAATATTAAAAGATTCAAAGACAATTGGAAAACCAATAAATACCTTAGAAAATCAGTTTCTAAAAATGTCATTCTAGAAGGCTTATTAATGCTTTACTTTGGGTTTGGTCTTTATAGCGCTTTTATAGTAGGAGATCAAGGGGGAGATTTTGGTCTGTTTCCGTTTCATCTTATGTTGTTTATCGGTTTTGGCTATGTCTTTTTTAAGTCCATTGGTTCTAAAGTTTAGGCTCGTTTTTAAGAACGAATAACAATTCTGTTAATCAAATATCTTTTATTAAACCACTGCATGCAGCGCAACAAATAATTCTATCTTTGAATGTATGCTCGGGATAAATAACATTATTAGATATAAAAAGCTACCCCTTTTATTTATTCTATTAAGCATTGTGCTTTATTTCCTTTTTGCGTATGACTTACTTAGAACAGATACGTCTAAACTCACTTTTCTATACTCAGGTCTGTTTGTTTGTGCATATGTGCTTATTAAGACTACAGGTTTTCATTTTAGATTTTTAGTCTTCGCTTCACTATTATTCAGACTCGTTTTTTTATTGGCAATACCAAATTTATCTCAAGACTTTTATCGCTTTATTTGGGACGGTCATTTATTATTATCAGGACTTAATCCCTATTTGTCTACTCCAAATACTTTAATGGAAAACGGGCTGCTAACCGATTTCCCAAACAAGGCCGAACTATTTAGTAAAATGGGTGAGTTGAGCGCATCAAATTTTAGTAATTATCCACCAATAAACCAGTGGTGTTTTGCCTTGGCCAATCTGTTTCCAGGCAAGAGCATTTTAAGTAGCGTTATTGGTCTAAGATTGATAATTATTTCTGCGGATTTAGGTACATTATATTATGGGAAGAAACTACTTGAGAAATTAAGGATGCCTGCAAATCGAATCTTCTGGTACATTCTAAATCCTTTTATAATAATAGAACTAACGGGTAATCTTCACTTTGAAGGTGTCATGGTGTTCTTTTTGGTTCTTAGTTTATACTTCCTCTCTTGTAACCGTAAAATAATATCTGCAATTGTAATTGCGCTTTCAATTTCAGTTAAATTGATTCCGCTTATGTTCTTACCTCTCTTTTTTAAGTGGTTTAAAAAGCAAAACGGCAAGCTAGATTTTGCAATACTTGGAAAATATTATGCTATAGTTGGAACGACTTTATTCGTTGTTTTCATCCCTTTTATTTCAGCAGAATTCATAAGCAACTACTCTGAAACCATTGGACTATGGTTTGGAAATTTTGAATTCAATGCTAGCGTATATTATCTACTCAGGGAAGTTGGTTACGCTATAACTGGCTACAATGAAATTGCCATGATTTCTAAAATCCTACCAATTATCTCGGTACTAATAATTCTTGGATTAACGTTCTTAAAAAAGAATGATACGTTGCAAGCCTTAGCATCTTCAATGCTACTGGCTCTTAGTTGCTATTTGTTCTTGAGTACAACGGTACACCCTTGGTATATAACAACCTTAATGGCTTTATGTATTTTTACAAACTATAAATTTCCTCTGGTTTGGTCGTTCATTATTGTATTAAGTTACTTTGCATATGCAAATCCCGATTACAAGGAAAATTTATGGATAATTTTACTGCAATATTTGGTTGTATTTACAGCTTTCATTTTAGAACTGATTAAAAAAAAGACCCTTATTAAACCCATTTAATAAAGGTCTCAGTAATAATAATTACAATTTTATTTTTTTACCAGCTTTACAATGGTATATTTTTCGTAGGATTCCCCATACTCTTCATCATCTAATTCTTCGAGCTCTTCAATCTCATATGTAATTTCAAATTTCTTACCTACGAGATTTGTTGATTTTAAATCAAATTCTTTTAAGACTGCTTCTAAGACTTCCGAAAAATACATAACGCTCTCCGTTTCGGATTCCTTATCTATAACTAAAAAGCTGTAACCGTCTTCTTCATCATATCCGTCAAAAATACCTTCAATAACCTCTTTTTGTATGTCTTGCGGATTTAAAATATCACTTTTATTACTTGGCAATAATGAAAATAAAGCTAGTATTATATGAATTGTTTTCATTTTAATATGTTTTAGATTGTTACTAAGTTATCTGCTAAAAACCTAATCTATACGTTTTGTGCAGGTTCAGTTTATTTAATGGGATTATCGCCACCTAGAGCCCATATTCCCTTATGATTCAATATTTTTTAAAATCATCTGTGGCCTGCTTTCCTTCTTTTTTTTCTAAATAAATTTTAAAATGAACATGTCTACAACTTCCACAAGAATTAGAATAATAATAATCCATTCTAAACGACTACTTTCGCTATGATCCATAATGTCCTTGAACAGTTCTAAGTTCTCTTTGATAATTTCTATTCTGTCATGGATATAGTGATAACGATCCTTTAAATCGAAGGTCTTTTTTAGTTCTGAATTTAACCTATTTAACTTTTCATCTTCCCAGGTGATCTCTGGCGAATCGAATATATAAAGGTTTTCAGAAATCCTGTTTTTAATATTAAGAGTCTTGCCAATAAACCGTTTCAGTTTATGACCTGAAATATCTAATTTGCCTTTTCTTTCCAGATAATTTGTGTGAGTATTTGTTTCTTGCAATAAATTTTCCGTTAGCTCTGCATATCTATTCAAGGCTACAGATTGTGAAGCGTTTAGCATGACAAGTCTCAACATTACTTCATCTAGCTTAGGCAAGACTACTTTGTTGAAACCAACTTCTAAAACATCTTTCTTAACTTCAACATCCAGCTTTTCAGAAATTTTATCTAATATATAGTTTCGGCAAATTGGCTTTAGTAGTAAAAATTGAGCTTCAATCTCCTTTTGGGAGAGATTAAAGCAACAAATCATTCCATATTGAAATATGTAAATAAACTTGTCAGTATCTAACTTATAAAACAACTCATCACTATCACCAAATAACAGTGAACCGTTAAATATGCCTTTACTTTTTTTGAGGTCTATGTGAGTTGCAATCTGATAAGCAATTGCTTTAGACATTAATCGTCATCGGTGTCTTCATCTGCTTGCAACTCCGGATCTTGCACTGCTTCAGGATCGTCGCTATCATAATCTTCATAGTCATCCTCATCATAATTTTCCATTGTTGCGGCAAGTTTAGTACTGACCTTTACAAGATATTTAGTATCTTCTGTTGTAACCTCAACAGCTTCAACTAGCTCATTTTTTGCATTCCTAAAGGTTATGATATGATCGTCATCATAGCCATCAGGATATTTGTCAACGAGTAATGCTAAAATTTCAGGAGTAAGCTTCTTAAAGTCTACTATTACGCGTTTTAAGTGTTGATCTTTTCTGTTCATCGTGTTAGGCTGATTTACATGTTCAAAAGGTAAGCAAAAATTAATGGTGCCACAATAGTCGCATCACTTTCTATTATAAATTTTGGTGTATCGATATCTAACTTTCCCCATGTTATCTTCTCATTTGGCACTGCTCCTGAATAAGATCCATAACTCGTTGTACTATCGCTTATTTGACAAAAGTAACTCCAGAACGGTGTATCTGTTCGCTCCATATCCTGATACAACATTGGCACTACGCATATTGGAAAATCGCCTGCTATGCCACCACCTATTTGAAAGAACCCAATACCCTTATCAGAGTTATCTGTATACCAATCTGCTAAAAAGGTCATATACTCAATTCCAGACTTCATTGTACTTGCCTTGAGTTCTCCCTTAAGTACATAGCTTGCAAAAATATTTCCCATGGTACTGTCTTCCCATCCAGGACAAACAATTGGTAAGTTCTTTTCTGCCGCAGCATACATCCAAGAATCTTTTAGATCTATTTCATAGTACTCCTCAAGCACTCCAGACAGTAATAATTTATACATGTACTCATGGGGCAAGTAGCGTTCTCCGTTGACTTCAGCATCTTTCCAAATCTTAACAATATGCTTCTGTATTCTTCTAAACGCCTCCTCTTCTGGTATGCACGTATCTGTTACTCTATTAAGCCCTTTTTCTAATAAATTCCATTCATCTTGTGGTGTTAAATCCCGATAATTAGGAACACGCTTATAGTGTGAGTGTGCAACAAGATTCATTATATCTTCTTCTAAATTTGCTCCTGTACATGAAATGATATGCACTTTATCCTGACGTATCATTTCAGCAAATATTTTTCCCAACTCAGCTGTGCTCATTGCGCCGGCAAGAGACACAAGCATTTTTGCACCATTATCAAGTTGGTCTTGATATCCTCTGGCAGCATCAACTAAAGCAGCCGCATTAAAATGAAGAAAGTATTTTTCTATAAATCCTGAAATCTCGCCTCTAGTAGTCATCTTCTGAATTGAATTTGGAATATTTACTACTAGAATTAAATGTTTCAGAGAAATTACTTTCAAAATCATCATCAGCATTTTCATCTTGAAACTTATAGCTTAACATTTTGTAGTAGAGCTTGGCTGCTAAAAAGTCTGAAGATTTTTCCTTTGAATTTGGACATAACTCTACAATATCAAAACCAACAACATTCTTTTCTTCAAAAACCTGTTTTAAGAACTCTAATGTCTCATACCATAACAAACCACCTGGTTCTGGTGTGCCAGTACTAGGGAGTATTGATGGATCGAATGCATCCAAATCAAAGGTTATAAACACATTATCAGTCATTTGGTCTATTGCAGAATCCATCCAGTTGTCATCTTCTGCCATTTCATGTGCAAAATAAGTCTTGTCTTCATCCATAACAGTCTTTTCGATGGCATCCATTGAACGAATTCCGACTTGAATAAGATTGGTGTTTTGGCTCGCCTCATAAACAGCACATGCATGATTACATTTAGAACCTTCATAGCTTTCTCGAAGATCCGCATGTGCATCAATATGCAATACCGTTAAATCTTCAAACATTTCGTTAAAGGCCCTTATAGTACCTATAGAAATTGAATGTTCACCTCCAAAAACTGTTACAAATTTGTTCTTTTTTATGTACTTTTTAGTCACCTCGTGTACAGCATCAACCATTTTTTCTGGCGAGCTATTTTCAGTAATTGGGTCTACCAAATGAATGCCTTGTAGATATACTTCAGAATCTGTTTCGATATCGTACAATTCCATATTTTCAGAAGCTTCTAAAAAAGCCTGTGGTCCTTTATCAGCTCCTTTTTGCCAAGTGCTTGTACCATCATAAGGTACAGGGATTAAAACAATCTTTGATTGGTCTAATTTTGAGTATTCTGCCGGTATACCAGCATAAGTTCTAGTTTTCATTTTTATTTGAAAGTGCTTTTAAACTAACTGTTTTTTTGAGAGTTCTATTTGATTGTTCTCTTCATTATTTTGAGATTTACCATAACCTAAAATATTTAGTAAATCTTCACTTTTTTGTTGTTCTGCGAAAATTTCCGTTGTTAATTCTCCGTTATCTTTACGTTTAATTAATAAATGCTTAGGTGCAGGAATTAAACAGTGCTGCAGTCCACCAAACCCACCAATAGTTTCTTGATAGGCTCCCGTATTAAAAAAACCAATATAAAGTGGTTTTTCCTTATTGTACTTTGGCAAGTAGATGGCATTTACATGCTGTTCACTATTGTAATAATCGTCGCTATCACACGTTAGACCTCCTAATAGAACGCGTTCATAAGTGTCATTCCATCGGTTTACAGGTAACATTATGAAGCGCTTATTAATGGCCCAAGTATCGGGTAGCGTTGTTATGAAAGATGAGTTTATCATATTCCATTTTTCCCTGTCATTTTGTTGCTTTTGGTACAGCACTTCGTAAATAGCACCTCCACTTTCACCGACTGTAAAGCTTCCGAACTCAGTAAAAATATTTGGTGTATCAACGCCTTCTTCCTCACAAACAATTTTTATTTGATTAACGATTTCGTCAACTATATAGGCATAATCAAACTCAAAAGCTAAGGAGTTTTTAATAGGAAAGCCACCTCCAATATTTAAACTGTCTAACGATGGACAAATCTTTTTTAGAGATGTATAAACCTTTAAACATTTGGTTAATTCGTTCCAGTAATAAGCGTTATCTCTAATCCCAGTATTTATGAAAAAGTGAAGCATCTTTAAATCAACATTCTCATTATGCTGAATCTGGTTTTTATAAAACGGAACAATATTTTTATACCCTATGCCAAGTCTTGATGTATAAAATTCAAATTTTGGTTCTTCTTCTGATGCTATACGTATACCAACATTAAACTTAGTCTTAATCTCCTTAGACAACAAATCCAATTCCTCATAATTATCTATGATTGGTATGCAATTATGATGACCTTCATTAATTAGTTCCGCTAGATTGGTGATATATTTTTCACGTTTAAAACCATTACTTATCACATAAGTTTCATCTGTAATTTTTCCATCTTCCTTTAAACTTTTAACAATATCAATGTCAAAGGCCGAAGAAGTTTCAATGTGTATGTTGTTTTTTAGAGCTTCATCCAACACATGTTTAAAATGAGAGCTCTTTGTACAATAACAATAATGGTATTGGCCAACATAATCATGCTTTGCAAAGGCATCTGCAAACCACTTTTTTGCGCGTTGTATGTTAGTAGAAATCTGAGGTAAATAGGTAAACTTTAATGGCGCACCATAGGTCTCTATCAATCCCATTAAATCAATACCACGGAATTGCAGGTCTTTACCATTAAGCTCAAATTCTGGCTGTGGAAAATCAAAGGATTGATCAATAAGATCAATGTATTTAGTATTCATTATTTTGTTTAATTCAGATTTTAATAATTGTAAAGCGATTATAGGGTTGTAAAACTATTCGCTATATCAAATCTGAAATTGGTCTTGTGTAGTCGGTACAAAACCATAAACATGTTGGCTAGCAACTATTGGAGTAACGGAAGTTAGCTTTAAATTTCGGTCGCTTATCTTATAAGCTGCTTTTGAATATGACTTCCTAATTTTCAAAAACCCGAACTTAAAAACACGTTTCAATTTGTTCAGCTAAATGCAATGCAAATGTAGATTATTTTTAAATATGCAAAACTTTTTTATGAAAAATTTTAAAATTTAGTCTAGGATTGTTTTACAAATTATAACGCAAAATAATTACAGCATTTTTAATGTACTAACCTCTTGAGTGGTTAGATGTTTCCAATGACCTCTTGGGATATCTTTTTTGGTTAAATGACCGATGGCAACACAATCTATCTTTACCAAATCATATTTTAAAGCTTCAAAAATTGTCCTTAAGATAGAATTTCCGGTATTCTTAATCTTAATTCCAATCTTGTTTTTTGGCTCACTATCTATGTAACTGATTTCTTCGACAGTAATTAAAGTCCCATCTACCTTAAATCCTTCCTGGATTTTCTTAAGATCATCAAACTTTAGATTTCTATCTAATTCAACTTGAAATAACCGCGCAACACCAGTTTTAGAATTGGTAAATTTTTGAACTACCTCATCATCATTTGTAAAAAGAAGCAATCCTAAAGAATTTCTACCTAAACGGCCTATTGGTTTAACCTTAGCACTAGTTGCATTTTCTACCAAGTCCATTACAGTTCTTCCCTTACCTTCTGCAGTTGTTGTAGCAAATCCTTTTGGTTTATTAAGTAGTATGTAGACTTTGGGTTCTGGTGAAATACGCCGACCGTCAAACTTAACCTCATCTTCAAGTTTTACTTTATAGCCCATTTCTGTTACAACTTTTCCATTTACACTAACAAGACCAAGTGCTATATTTTCGTCTGCTTCTCTCCTTGAGCAAATACCCGAATTGGCAATATATTTATTTAAGCGAATTTCGTCTGGATTAGATGGTGCTTTAGGACTGGATTGCTTTTTCTTAAAAGGAGCATTACCTCTGGCATAATTTTTTTTATGACTGTTTTCATTTGCTCTGCCAGAATTTCTTGCTTTACCAGCTCCCTGCCTACCAGAAACCTTCCCCTTCCTATTGCTACCTTGATGTCTGCTCATAATATTTCCCATAAAAATGGGAATTGTTTAGTTAGTGATTACTTTTGCATAACATTTAACCATGTTATTTGCAGTGCAAAGGTATTATATTCATGGAGATGTATTTAAAACTTGATAGGATATTTTCAATATTCTGCCTTACTAAACTTAATAAAGTGCAACTGCGGGAAACAACAAATACCTTACTTTATTTCAACAGTAGTTTGCCTATCTCTATTAACCGTTAATTTTGTAACATCTGGCCTAGAGTAATGTCCAACCGGATCAAAATTTTGGCGCTCCTCTAATACCCTATTAAAGTTAATAGATTGAATAATTAAACCCTCTTTATTAATTACTGGCTCTACAATCCATTCACCATCTGGCCCGGCTATACAACTACCTCCATTTGTTAAGGTATCTGGTGCGTTTTTAATGATTTCTTCAAAATAGGGTGTATCTTCAGGGAAATCGGACTTAGTCATTAATGCTGAAACTGAAACTACAAACGACCGTGATTCTCTAGCAATAAAACGTGTGATATCCTTTGTATTGTGATCGCTCCCGGGCCAAACTGCAATATGTAGGTTTTCTCCCTGACCATAGAGTGCAGTTCTAGGTAATGGCATCCAATTTTCCCAACAATTCAATCCACCAACTGTAAAGGCCTTTAATGAGTGTACTTGCAGACCATGTCCGTCTCCTGCTGACCAGGTCAAACGTTCGTCATAAGTTGGTTGTAGTTTTCTGTGAACGGACTTTATTTCGCCCTCTTCATTGATGTACACTAATGAGGCATAAATGCTATGACCTCCTCTATCTAGTGGACGTTCAATAATGCCCAAGTATACAGCAATGTTATGTTTCTTGGCCAATTTACATATAGAATCCAACTCATTTCGTTCAATACAAATAGCATTATTAACATAATAAGCGTGTAAAGATTTGTTTAATTCGGTGTTCCATTCTGCACCACCTGTAAGTGCCAACCAAAAAGGATATCCGGGTATTAAAGCCTCTCCAAAAACAATCAGTTCGCAATTTTGACTTGACGCATCCTTAATAACGTCTTCAACCTTTTTCAAAGTTGCTGTTTTATTAAGCCAAACTGGTGCAATCTGCGCCATTGCTATTTTGAGTGTATTCTTCATTATATTCGATTTAAAACAATTGAAACATCTATTAATAAAATTGAAAACACACCAGCTACGATTATTAATTTAAGAATATTATGCAATAGCAAATAATGGGTTTTCTTTTTCGACTTCCACAGTATTACAAGGTATATAAACAATAGGAGTACTGCTAAATAAAAGAAATAGTACATGTGGCCAATTTCAAAGTAGCGGACTAAAATAAACGCAGTTGTAATAGTCAAAAGTGCCACTATAGACAACATGAATTTAGATATCTTCTCACCATGTACCACAGGTACAGTCCTGTAATTTAATGCCAAGTCACCTTTTATATTTTCCAAATCCTTAGTTAACTCACGCATGGACACCAGTAAAAATAAGAAGATTGCGTGGGCAAAAACCACCATTTCAAAATTTCGATAATAAATAAATATGGCAAAAAAAGGCGTTACTGTGAGTATTGCAGAAACAATATTACCTACCATTGGTTGCTTCTTTAGACGATGCGAATACATCCAAATTGCCAAAATGTAAAGCGCAAAAAATACAACAGCCTTAAAGGATACATAGCTGGCAAAAATCACGGCTAAAAAGTTGAGAACAAAATAGAAGGACAGCTTTGTATTCTGACTAACCAGCCTGTCTAACATTGTTTTTTGTGGCCTATTTATAAGGTCTTTTTCGGAGTCGTAAAAATTATTGATAATGTAACCCGCTGCAATTGTTGCCGAAGATGCCATTACCAGCATTAAAAGGTTTAAATCAAGGAGTACCGATTTAACCGGTAGATGATTCGCAAATATATATACTGACGCCAAATATTGAGCTATTACAATGACCAGTATATTGTATCCACGAACAACAGAAAAGAGACTAAAAAATTTAAGTAGAATATGTTTCTGTCGTCTAGAAAGCATACATAAGAATTAAAAAAACCTCACAAATTACAAGAACCTGTGAGGCCAATGTGTTATATCATGTGCATTAAAAGTTGTAGACAACCTCTAATTTTTGCCCTTTTAATGCTTCTTTTGCCTTATCTATATTCTCTGTGAAGCCCAGAATATAGCCACCACCACCAGAACCACAAAGCTTTAAATAATAGTCATTTGTCTCAATTCCTTTTTTCCAAAGTTCATGAAAGTGAGCAGGAATCATTGGCTTAAAATTATTAAGAACTACCTTAGATAATTGTTTTGTATTCTTGAATAAAGATTTGATATCACCTCTTAAGAAGTCATCAACGCAAGCATCTGTGTGTTTAATAAACTGATCTTTTAGCATGCTTCTAAATCCTTCATTCTTCATATTTTCCATAAATATGTTTACCATTGGTGCGGTTTCACCAACAATACCACTATCTAATAAAAATACAGCGCCTTTGCCTTCCGTTTTTTGCGAAGGAATTCCTGTTGCTTCTATATTATCCTTTGAATTTATGAGTATTGGAAGGCTTAGATAACTATTTAAAGGATCTAGTCCTGAGGATTTACCATGAAAGAAGGATTCCATTGCCGAGAAAATCGCTTTTAGCTTTAACAGTTTTTCTCTCGTCAAATTTTCCAGAACCGTAATTTTGTCTGTTGCATATTTGTCATAAATAGCAGCAACTAGAGCACCACTACTACCAACGCCATAACCTTGGGGTATTGAAGAATCAAAATACATTCCAGCTTCCACATCTTTTTGAAGTGTACCAAAATCAAAAGTAACTAAATCAATATCGATCTCACGCAGATAATCGACAAACTGGATTAAACTTTGATTTGATTTTTTCGCCTTTTCGGATGGATTTTCATCAACCTTTAGTGCACCATTGTAAAAGTTGTAAGGAATGGATAAACCTTTAGAATCTTTAATAATTCCGTATTCTCCGAATAACAGAATCTTAGAATAAAATAATGGTCCTTTCATAGTATTTTAAGTTGTTGAAGCCGACTACAATTTTATTGCGCCTTCTCCAACGCTATCACAAATATAGTGACCGTTTTGGCAATATGCAACTAACTCACTCTTAATGAAGTCATAAACTTTTGATTTCTCGTTCTTTGGAAACAAAACATGAACGTTGGCACCAGCATCTAAAGTAAAGCAAATCTTTGAATTATTTTCTTCTCTATATTTCCAGATTCTATTAATAATTTCAAGGGTATTTGGTTTCATTAAAATGAAGTATGGCATACTTGTCATCATCATCGCATGAAGCGTTAGCGCTTCGCTCTCTACAATTTTTATGAATGTCTCTAGATCTCCACTAGCTAACACACCCTTTAATTTTTCTAAATTATGATGCGCTTGCGAAAAGCGTTCTTTAGCAAAAGGATGTCCAAACATTAATTTATGACCAACGGTACTGCTCACTTGTTTTTCTCCTTTGTCCACAAGCAAAATAGCATCTTGATAATCCTTAAAATTTGGATGAATCTCACCACTATATCTTACACCAAATAAATCAGAACTCTCGGTACTTTCATTTTGTCCCCAAACCACAAGCTCCCCTTCAATACTTCGACAAGCGCTTCCAGAACCCAATCTTGCCAAAAAAGAGGCTTTTCTATTAAAAAAATCCTTTGGATAATTCTCGCTTAATTCCTGCTCAATACTCATTAGGCATAAAGCTAGAGCACTCATGCCGGATGCAGACGATGCAATACCAGAGCTGTGCGGAAAAGTATTTGACGTTTCAATCTTAAAATGATAGTCTTTTAAGAAGGGGACAAAAATTTGAATACGTTCAAAAAAGGTCTGTATTTTGGGTTTAAAAGCTTCATTTTTTTCTCCTTTAAAATACACATCAAAACTAAGGCCTGATGAACTTTTCTTTGAGTATGTCACCTGGGTAATAGTCTTGCAATCCGAAAGTGTAAAGCTAATTGAGGGGTTTTCTGGAATTTGATTATCCCGTTTACCCCAATATTTCACCAACGCAATATTGCTAGGTGATGACCACTTTACGGAGCCTGATTCAATCTCAGTATTGTAGGACCTTAGAATAAAATCTTGTTCTGTCATTCGCATAAATTATGTTGCAAAAATAGATAATTTCCAAGGGTTAGACTCTGTTTCATCGGCGATTGCAATTAATTTTAGCATAGTTTTATAATTACGTGCCGTTGCGCTCATCTTTAGCTTTAGTTCAAAGTAGAGTAAATTGAATTTAGTCGCCATATCCAGTCCCGCAATAAAAATAAATGCAATAATCTGTAATGTGATAGTCTTTATTTTCATAAGTTCTTTGAAAAGCCTCATTAACAAGTTGTTTATCTGCAATTTGAGAAAGTATTGCAAAATAACTTTTTGGTATTTCAATATCATCAAAAAGACAAAAGTCAAAGATTCCTTTTAACAGTTGATTTGTTCTAACCATGACGGGAATATCAAAGTCAAAATAATCTAAAATTATATTTTTAATCTCCTTCTCCAATACCGCTGTATTTTCCTTTTGAAGAAGGGATCTGAACTCAAGCATCGGAATTTTTCAATGAACACCGATATTGATTCCCCTAAGTAAAGCTATGTAAGTTTTCATAATTAAACTGATTGGGAAACGATGTAAGCACCTGTCCATGCATTTTGAAAATTAAACCCTCCGGTTACCGCATCTACATTAATAACTTCACCAGCGAAATAAAGGTTTGATATTAACTTACTTTCAAAAGTCTTGAAATTAATTTCTTTTAAATCAACACCACCTGCAGTCACAAATTCTTCTTTAAACGTGCTTTTACCTGTCACATGAAAAATAGCTTCTGTTAACTGAATAGATAACTTTTCTAATTGTTTCTTATTCATATCAGCCCATTTCGTGTTATCTGAAACATCTGAAGCTACTACTAAATTCTTCCAAAGACGTTTTGGCAAATCAAATTGTGGTGTGTTAACTACATTTTTCTTTGCTAATTGGAGTTTAGCTGTTTTCAAAATAGACTTACAACTTTCAGCTTCATACCGAATAAAATTGATTTGAATATCAAAATTGTAGTTTCTTTTTGCTAGTTCAAGTGCACCAAAGGCCGAAAGTTTTAAAATTGCAGGTGCACTCATACCCACATGTGTTATTAGCAATGGACCATGAGACACTAAATTTGAATCTACCACCTTTACTTCAACATCCTCCGCAACTACACCTGGTATATCTTTTATACGCACATCACAAATATCAAATGTGAAAAGAGAAGGTACTGGTTTAATAATTGTATGTCCCAGGCCCTTAAGTAGATTCCAGATTTTAGAATTACTTCCTGTTGCTATTATGAGTTTATTACATGAGAATTGATTGTCCTTTGTAATAACCAAAAACATTTCATCGACTTTACTAAATGAGGTCACTGGTTGACCATATAATATCTCAACACCGTGTTTTTTGCTCTCTTCTAAAAAGCAATTGATAATGGTTTGTGATGAATCAGATACAGGAAACATTCTACCATCTTCTTCTACTTTTAATTCAACTCCTCTTTTTTCAAACCAGTCAATAGTGTCTCCAGTCATGAACGTATGAAAGGGGCCAAGAAGTTCCTTTTCACCTCTTGGGTAGTTTGTTACTAGATCTGATGGAACAAACTCTGCATGTGTAACATTACAACGTCCACCACCAGAAATTTTTACCTTTTGCAACCCCTCTTTACCACGCTCTAAAAGCGATACTGTTAAATTGGGATTCCTTTCAGCAATATTTATTGCAGCAAAAAAACCTGCCGCGCCTCCACCAATAATTATAATATCTTTGTGATTGTCCAAACGCATTAATTGAAAGGTAAAATTACTATGATATTACCCAAAAGACTAATTTTTGTTTTCCTAATAACTTTGGCATGTACTTCTTTTGGCAACTTAGAATTACTTGGTGATTTACCTAATAGTCTCCAAGAGGTTTCTGCGACAGAAGTCATCCCACAATCCGACCTTATTTGGGTAATTGAGGATTCTGGCAATGAGAACGTACTTTACGGCTTAACTCAAAATGGAGATATAAAGAAAAGTATAGAAATTTTGAATTCATATAACGAGGATTGGGAAGACTTGACCTCTGATAAATATGGAAATCTATACATTGGCGATTTTGGAAACAACAATAAGAAGCGCACTTCATTTAAAATTTATAAAATCAACTATCAAGATTTAAATAAGAAACACGCTATTCCTGGTATGATTGAATTTACCCTTCCATTTATTGATGGTCCAAAAGATTTTGAAGCATTCTTTCAGAATGGTAATTTATTTTATCTAATTACTAAGGAAAGTAAGGAGTTCTCTTTATTTACAGTGCCAAATACTATTGGAAAACACCAAGCAACATTTATTGAAAAATTTGAACTTGATGGAAAAGACGTTAGAGTTACTTCAGGAGACATAACTGAAGATGGGAATACGGTTGTGCTTCTGAATCATAAACGCGTTTGGAAATTTACTCATTATAATTTACCTGAGTTCTTTTCTGGTGAGAGAGAAAAGCTAAGTTTTAAGCACAATTCGCAGAAAGAGGGAGTTTGCTTTAAAAATGATTCTACACTTTTTATTACAGATGAACGCAATGGCTCAGAAGGTGGAAATATTTATGGTTTTAGTTTGAATAATTCAAATTAAAACCCAAAACCTAAATTAAAGGCAATACGTAGTCCGTCATCACTATTGAAAGCAGACAGATTTGCACTTAGCATACTATATGCTGTTATGAATATCCCACCTCCTATTGAGGTGTTCCATTGGTCTTCATTAAAAGATGGATCACCAACAAATTCGTCATCAATCCATACACGTCCATAATCAAATCCACCAAAAAAGCCAACATTAAATGGTAAGAAATTTGATGATTTACGTCTTAAATTGAAACGTAAATCTGTACTCTGTACAAATGCACTCTTACCTGTAAAACGTTCTCTTCTATATCCTCTTAATCCAGTGCGATCGCCTAACATGGCCGCTTGATAAAACTCAAAATCGTCACCGATATTAATATGGCTTCTAAATTTTGTTGCTAGTACAACTTGCCCTTCAGGAACAAGTTTATAATCAAAGGCTAATTCTGGAATAACATATCCAAATCCTTTAGATGTATTTGTATTGTTTCGATAGCCAGCCTCTAAACTGAATAGCATACCCAATGTTGGAAACGCTTTGTCATCCTTAACATTATAGGTATATTTTGCTTGCGCACCAAAAAAGTTCTGCTCATCAAAAAGATCTGAATCTTCATCAAATTCAGTTTCTAAATAACGTCCTGGTGTACGTTCAACTTCGTTAGACTCATACGTAATACCTGCCTCAAATGATGATCCATATTGCCCTTTCCAAATTAATGATGGCGTTACGCTAATTGTTCTTATTTTCACGCGATTAAAATCAAAATCTAGTTCGTCATTGTCTACCTCAGGGTTGGGTGTGGAATTACCTAAACCAAAATAATTAACCGCAAAATTTGGACTATTATAGTGTAAATCAAAAACCAAGTTAGAGCTTCCAATCACATTAGCAAATTCACCTTTATAATTCAAAACCAAACCACTTGTAGCGAAAAAATATCCTGCTGACAAAGTGTGTTGAGATGAAAAGGGATTTCTTTCAAAATTGAAGTTTGTAAGCACATTTGTAACGCCCAAACTAAAACCATCATCAGGATTTGCACCTATTGTTGGAACAATTCTATTGTTGCTGTTCTTTAGCTTTTTATAATTATATACATTGGTTTCATAATCATCCGTTAGTTTCCTGTTTCCTCTATTCGTAACAAAAGTGTTTTTTTTAGTCTTATGATCATAGTACTTTAATTTTTTACCGTTCTTAATGTCATAAACATCATTGTTTTGACCTCCAACCAATCTTACTTTTATAAGTTGATCTCCGTCACCATAAACATCGAATACGTCATCATCATCTAATGCATAAATCCAAATTTCTTTAGTATCTTCATTTTGGTATGTACGCCGATGGATAATATCAGCCTTCTCACCATCTTTTATTCTATAGGCAGTTACCCTAGTTTGACCATTAGGAAGGCGCTCTACATCAAACCAATCGTCTTTGTTCGTACCCTTTACAACAGCAAACTTATTAATGAGCTTATAATAACGATCTGAAATATCCTGAAGATTGCTGCGTCTTGCTTTTAACAATCTTTTAATTTCTTCAACATCTTCATCTCTCACTTCCTCGGGTACATTGAGGAAGGCCTTTTCAATAATGGCATCTGTAATATTCTCCTGTATATATTTTACCTGAGCATCCCAAACCGACTTATCAGATGATTCAATTAACGCCATATCTAGAGGATACGGTTCAACATTAATTTCTTTAACATCGACCAATACTTCATCATACTTACGAAGCAATCCTGCAGAAGGCAATAATCGAACTGCTATGTCTAATAAAAACCCGTCACTCATCTTTGAAAAGGCCTGATCACGATCACGTGGCATGGGCCTATATATTTTTTGACCATTTTCCTTAAATTCAATCCATCGCCACTGATCTTGATGTCGATCCCAATCACCGATAAGCATATCAAAAAGACGTGCTTTAATATATGATGCTTCATCTACTATAATATCCTCATCTTTTCTGATTTTCTTTAACATGTCATCCGTGCTATCAAGATCGTTTTGAAAACCAAAACTTGCCTTTTCACTGTGACCTTCGGATGTATGTTCCTCAATCATGTAAAGCTCATCACCAAAATCTTCGTTGTATTTACCAAGTGCATTTTGTTTTGGTATGTAATATAACACTGGATTGGTGTGATAAATACCAACAGCATCTGATAAATCGCCTATTATAAATGGCGCATAAGGATGGGATCCTGTAAATACGTCCATAACTAAATTTGTTGTGAAATCGTCATCTAACTTGTCTCCAATATATTTGTCCTTAAAAACTAGAGCCTGTAAGTACTGTGAAGCCTGTTTTTCTAGAGCACGCATAACATACTGTGCACCATTTTTATCCTCTAATCTTAGTGATTTTGATTGATTCCCACCTCCTTTTCTAATAGGCTTCAAGCCTCCAAATAAGGTATCAAGATTAACGGTTGGTGCTTTAACTGGTGTTGCAAACTGCTTTCTAAATCTATCTCCCCAAAGAAATTTATAAAATCCCGATTTTTCGGTATCTTCCTCTTTATATATCGAGGCTTCTACGGTTTCTGAAAACTGTGATGGATAGGTTGTAATAGTGTATTTTGGTTTTGAGAAGACTGTTGTACTATAAACAGGTTCGGTCTTTCCAGCTTCATAAAACCTTACGAATGATGAGCCATCAGTAAAAACATCTAATCGCGCATAACCATTAGCACTGTAACTGAATTTTCCATTGCCAATTAATCTGGTTGCTGAACTTTTAGAACCAGAACCACTAACAATTTGAGGGATCCCAGCTTCAACTATATATTGTAAATTATGGTCGTGACCAGAAACAAAAATTACCTTATCATTCTCTTGCGATAGACTTACAATTCGATTCTTTAATTCATTATACATTTTGTTTTGAAGGTCTACATTTGCAACTCCACCTGTCTTTCTAATTACATTTTTAATTGTTCCTAAGACAGGTAATGGTTTCAAATGACTACCAAAACTGTACTGCCCGCCGTGAGAACCATAAGTAAACATTGGGTGGTGCAGTGCAATGAGCGTAGTTTTACCTCTTGCTTTTTTTATTTCACTACTCAATTCGTCTAAAAAATCTACGCGCGTTTTAAACTCACACTCGTCATTTATGGTTGGATGCTTATCCCAATCCGTAATATACCAATGAGAATCAACTACTAATAATACAATGTCATCAGCAATTTTCACTTTTTGAATTGGACAGCCATTTTCAGGCAAGAAAGTATTTTTACCTAGTGCATCTTCAACGAATTTTTCTTGTCTTTTTAATCCTTTTAATCCACTATACCAGTCGTGATTACCTGGAATAAATATAGTTTCACCATCAAAATCTTTAACGGCATCAGTCTGTACTTTTAGTCTATGTTCTGCTAGTTCCTTGTCACCCTTTTTATTTGTAAAACCAATCGGATAAATATTATCACCTAGGAATATAGCCGTACTATTTGAAGAAGCTTTACGCAATGTAAGACTGAAGGCATCAATAGCAGGATCAACTTCTCCCATTAGAGAATTACCTGCATCTCCCAACAAATAAAATGAATGCCTAATGGTCTTTTCTGAAGGAAAATCTACTTGGGTGGCTTCAACTACTTGAAGCTTATAGGTAGCACATGCATTTATGATTAACAATAGGAAAATTAAGGGAAGGTGCCTACGAAAAACTCTCATTACATTTAATGGCTAGTGAATAGAATATAAATTTAACTAATTTTCTCACAAGACTAGTTGTTGGTCAGTTCAACCAAGAAATCAAGAACTGCAAGATAACATTGAACAACCGACTTTATGCCTCGCCCATTCTGGTCGCTTTGCAAACCATTTTTCCATCTCCGGTTGCTCATCATAAGGTAATTTGAGTAAATTAAAGAGCTCATTGATTAAACTGTAATTTTCATTATCAGCATCATCAATAGCCATTTGAGCCATATAGTTTCTTAGAACGTATTTAGGATTAATGAGATCCATGGATTTCTTGCGCTCTGAATTTGATGAGGTTTCTTGCTGTAACCTTTGATCATAATCGTTAAACCAATTATTCCATTGACTTTGTAAATTTTCATCTAGCTCCTCTAGATTATAAAAAGCATCTTTTACAATTGAGATACCGTCATTAGGTGCTCCCCTTTTATAATTTGACAATAGTCTGAAAAAAATAGTCATATCAGTTTCAATGGCTAATAACGCGTCTTCTAGAGTATTAATAAGTTGTAAGTCGATATTGCTCTTTGATTTTAATCCCAATTTAGATCGCATCATTTCTAGTGATTTCTTCTCAAATGTTGTCTTATAATCATTTAATACCGATTCAAATGGTTCAGCTTCTCTTACAAGCGGATATAATGCATTTGCCAACTGCAAAAGATTCCAAAGAGCTATATTGGGTTGATTACCAAATCGATAACGCTTATGCTGTTTGTCTGTGGTATTGGGCGTCCAACTAAAGTCAAAACCCTCCAACCATCCATAAGGACCATAGTCAATTGTCAAACCCAAAATGGACATATTATCTGTGTTCATAACGCCATGGACAAAACCTACGCGTTGCCAATGAATTATCATTTCTAGGGTACGCTCAGTTACCTCTCTAAAAAATTCTATATATACGGATTTACTTGGTTTGCCTAAATGAGTATAGAAATGTTTTATAGTGTAGTCTGTAAGTTTCTTTAAATTCCTGAAATCTTGCCTTGAGGCAAATAGTTCAAAATTTCCAAAACGAATAAATGATGGTGAAACCCTACAAACTATAGCTCCCTTTTCATATGCACTATTACCGTCATATAACATGTCTCTTAAAACCTTATCTCCCGAAAGGATCAAACTTAAGGCCCTTGTTGTTGGTACACCAAGATTATACATTGCTTCACTGCACAAGTACTCGCGTATCGAGGACCTTAATACAGCCAAACCGTCTCCTTGCCTCGAATAAGGTGTCTCTCCAGCTCCTTTAAGCTGTAACGCCCATAACTTATTATTATGTTCAATTTCAAATAAATTGATTGCCCTTCCATCTCCTAATTGTCCTGCCCAACTACCAAATTGATGCCCAGCATAGGCCATAGCATAAGGATGGGTATTTGGATAGACCTTCGCACCAGAAAAAATATCCAAGAACGTTTTTGATTGTAATTCATTCTTTTCAATTCCTAAATCCTTTGCCAACTCGATAGAAGAATGTATTAACCTTGGGTTTGACGGCTTCTTTGGTGAAACAAACGAATATGCCGCACCCAATACTTGTCTTCGGGAATTTTCTAAATTCTTATCGGAAGGGAGTTCTGTATTAAACGTATCTGAAATACTTAATTTCACTAATAGTGTAATCTCTATATTAAAAAATCGACCAAGAGCTAAGTTACTAATTAGGCATTATTTGGAACATAAATTATTCTTAAATTAGCATTCTAGCGAAATTTCTATGGAAAATATATTGTCAGACGTTGAAAGTTATGTTACCAAATATCTAAATGAAAATTTAAACCCTAATTTTGTTTATCACAACCTAGCACACACACAAAGAGTGGTTGAAAAAGTCATTGAACTTGCTGAAGATTGTGATATTACAGAAGATGAAAAACAACTTTTACTAATTGCGGCATGGTTTCATGATACAGGATTCGTCAAGAAAATAGATGGACATGAAAAAGAGAGCGTTAAAATTGCTAAGGCGTTTCTTTCAGACCATAAAATGCCACAATCTGATATAAATGCTATTTCGCAAATAATTTTGGCTACCGAAATGACTTATGAGCCTAAAACTAAACTAGAAGGCATTATAAGAGATGCTGATTCCGCACACATTTCGAGCAAAAATTATGAGGATTACGCATCGCTTTTGCGCAAGGAATGGGAGTTAACCCTTGATAAACATATCACAAAGGATGAATGGCTACAAGAAAATGTTGATTTTTTTACCAACCATACCTTCAATTCTCCAATTGCCGCAAGCAAATGGGAGAAAAGAAAGAGTAAAAATCTTGCGTCACTTATCCAAAATCAAAACAAAATAAAAGCAAGAACAGCAAAACTTAAACAAAGAAAGGCTGAACTTACCTTTAAAAAAGAAAAACTAGATTTACCAGATAGAGGTATTGAAACCATGTTTAGAGTCGCTTTAAGAAATCATATCACATTAAGCGATATAGCAGACACAAAGGCCAATATTTTATTATCCGTAAATGCTATAATTATATCTGTTGCTTTATCTAATCTTCTCCCAAAACTTGATAATCCATCTAACGATTATTTAATTATACCAACTTTAATTTTCATGGCATTTACAGTTGCCTGCATTGTACTTTCCGTATTGGCAACACGACCAAATGTAACAAAAGGAGAATTCACAAAAGAGGATGTAGCAAACAAGAAAGTAAATCTTTTGTTTTTTGGAAATTTCCATCAAATGAAACTTGAAGAATTTGAATGGGCCATGGAAGAAATGATGAAAGATAAAGACTATCTTTATGGCTCGTTAACAAAAGACCTCTATTTCTTGGGCCTTGTACTGAACAGAAAATACAATCTACTCAGAACAACCTACAGTGTTTTTATGGTGGGTATCGTAATTAGTGTTATTGCCTTTGGAGTTTCTTTTATAATGTCCGAAACAGCAATTAGTGCTTAATGACTAATTTCTTTCATTAAATCATTATACGTATAGAAGTCTTTATCGCTACTATCTTTATGATACAGTACACTAACTCTAATTGCCTTTAGGCCAGTTACGGCTTGCAAATCTTGTAACTCAAGTATCTCAACATCATCATCTAAGTAATTTTTAGATTGAAGGAACTTGATGTATCGTAAATACTCCTCTTCATCTTGTTTCTGAGAATAAACTATACTTATCTTTCCCTTTTTCGTTACGCGTTCTTTAGTGCCCTTTATAAAAGCTTTATCTACTCGTTTTTTCACGATTTCATATCTAGCATTATAAGTACCATCTACATCGAACTGCTTTTCGTCCATTCTAAAACTAATAGATAATGGCTGGTTGAATACTAAAATCATAGAGGCAACATCTAGCTTTACTGGCAAGTCTGATTGCATCTGATAATACGAATTTTCCATTTCGCACATTATCTGCAACTGCCATAGCCTAAGATTGTACAGGTAAATAGGACTAAAGCTATCTTCTTTTGTTATGGATTCTCCAATGTACATGTTGTGCTCTACACCATCTGTTTTAAATCGCTCAAAATAATGGGGATACATAGCCTGGGCATCAACTTGTTTTTCGTCAAGAATCGTTGCCATATGTTTATTGATTGACGCTATGGTTTCATCGTAATTTTTACGATGCTCATACACTGTACCTACCTTGACGTCTAAGGAATTAAAATACTGTTCAATTTCTTGTTCCAATTCCTTACTTGTTTTAAAATGCTCTAAAACAGGGGTTAAATCATCCTTAATGAAATTATTAATTTGTTGCTCACTATCAACTTGAAAATTATGTTCTAAGGACTCTAACCATTTATTTATCTGGTACAAATACTGCTCATATATTGGCAAAGGCTCATGTTCTAATGCGTTTTCCATAATAGATTTCAACGCAGTCAATTGTATGGTAAGGTCTAGTTTTGTAGCATTATTTCTTGCTTTAGAAGACCCTTTTATATCAATTTGACCAAATAATGGGTAAATATCATCAAATACTATCTGGTTGAAATAAGGTTCTTTACCGTTATATTGATCCTTTATATACTGTCTTGCTTCTTGCTCAAAACGCCAATGCACACTCTGGTGGATTGATGTACATTCTTGTTGAATGATGGCATCAATGAGATTTTCTTCTTCACTCTTTGAACGCTCAACAGCAGACACAATAAATGGCATAACATCAACCAATTTATTCGCATTGATACTATTTAAAACTTGAGGTTTTTCAGACACTATTTCCAAAATACCCATTAAGCCCTCTTCATTGGCAATAGGAGCAAAAATGGCACTATTAATATTTTGTTGGCGCAAGGTTTTAATATGTGGCGCCTTGCCTTGCGACTTTTGATAGGCCTTTTCTACATTGGAGATAGAAAAATATTTATTTTCTAAAAGAAGCTTATTATATGACCATTTGCACAAAGCGTCTGCACATGAAGAAACCTCCTGATTGTTGAGTAAAAAACTATTCATCCCAGCACCATGAACACGCTCAAAGGTATCTTCGTCTTTATTATAAATTGAAAATCCAACTTTAATATTTTTAAGCCCTAAAAGAGACCTAAAAATATTATGGAAATCTTCCATGAAGCCTTCATTCTTTCTTTTTTCTTCACCAATTAAAGATGATTTGATATTAGATATTGACTGGTCGTCTGTAACGTCAAAAATATTTGAAATCACAAAGCCCTTAAAATCATAACTATGAGGTGGAAATTTCTCTTTCCATATGTCAATATTTTCAAAATTATCTAAGAGCTCAGCATAATCTTCATCCGTTATTTTTGGTGCATTTTCATTAGGAATAATTTCTATAAAATCTGCATTATATAATATTTTGTAGTAACGCATAATTCCATTTGCATCAGGTATCTCATAAAAAAAAGGACGCTTAAAATTAAGATTGTAGCCATAACAAAAATTTAATATGATTGTACATGCAACAATATACCTTTCATCGGTTGGCATATTTTTAATCTGTAGTTCAAAATCCTTACCTGCAGTTTCAAGGATATTCTTAAATCGCTCTGAAGAATTAAAAATTACATTTAAAAATGGTACAGATGCCGTTTTTATCTCATTTAGGGTTAGAACTGGACTAAAGGCATCTTGTAACAAACCTTCAATATTCCTTTCGTGCTTTTTGAGTAAATCTAAATCACTAAAACCTTCTCTAAGTATTGGATTTTCTTGTGCAATTTTCAATACCCTACGTGCATTGGCGGCAATAAAATCATTGTCTGCCTCAATTAATTTTTCATATTGATTTAAAAATTTATTGAAGCTTACCTTAATGATAAATGGTGAATCTAAACCTTTATTAATATCCATAGTGTTTAAAGTATTGGTTTATTGCAATTGGTTAATCAATAGTCGTTTGTCATTGGACTATCTTACACCAAATCAATTCTAATATCGGAATCTTATTATTTAAAAATCCATATTGCCTTTGAAGAACCTTAATTAATTCAAAAAATGAAAGAGCGCAATAGTTTCCTATGGAATTACAATTACTTAATTCTTCTCTTTTAGACTCAACGCAAATCCTCCACCCTCAGCCAATTTTACCTTTAACTTAGTTTGGTTGGTGATTGCCATAGCTTCAATTTTTATGTCAAGAGGATTATTATCCCAATGTGCATTGTCACCGTCTTTATAAAGTATAGCCTCATACATTTGATTTTCATCTAAAAATTCAAAGTCTATTTCTAAAGTTACTGAATTTTCGTCCGTTATACCTCCAACAAACCAATTTCCTGTCTCACGTTCTTTTCTAGCAATTGTGACATAGTCGCCCACGGCTCCATTTAAAACAATAGATTTCTCCCAATCTACACCTACATCTTTTATAAATTGTAATGGCTCTGGGTTAGCTTCATAATGTTCCACTAAATCAGCTGCCATTTGTACCGGACTGTATATTACAACATATAATGCGAGTTGTTGCGCAAGTGTTGTATTAACTTGGCTCTCCTCTTTGTACTCATTAAACTTTATATTGAATATACCTGGCGTAAAATCAATGGGTCCTGCCAACATTCGTGTAAATGCAACTGTAGGCAAATGGCTTGGAGGATTTCCTATCTCAATAGACCAAGCGTTAAATTCCTGACCGCGTAAGCCTTCCCTTGAAATTGCATTAGGATATGTCCTTCTCAGGCCAGTTGCTTTTATAGGTTCGTGCGCATTTACCGCAACTCTATATTTGGCTGCTTTTTCTACAGCGTTGTTGTAATGGTTTACCATATATTGACCATGATGATACTCTCCATCAGGCAGGATCTTCCCAACATAACCAGATTTTACTGCATGCATACCATATTTTTCCATCAGTGCATAAGCCGTATCCATCTGTTTGGTATAAGTCTCAGTTGCTGCAGAAGTCTCATGATGCATAATTATTTCTACTCCTTTAGATTTTGCATAAGCAGTAACTTCATCCAAGTCATAGTCTGGATATGGCGTAACAAAATCAAAAACACCTTCACGATCTGGAAAACCAATCCATCGTTCCCAACCAGTGTTCCATCCTTCAACCAATACACCTCCTATGTTATTTTCTGCAGAAAAATCAATAAATCGTTTCACGTTTTCTGTAGTGGCGCCGTGCCGACCGTGTGCCTTACCTGTGTCCACCCATTTACCGTCTACTTGCTCCATACCATAATCCCACGAGGACTTACCCAAGTGCATCTCCCACCAAACTCCTGTATATTTCATTGGTTTAAACCATGAAACGTCACCAATCTTATTAGGTTCGTTAAGGTTCACAATTAGATTAGATTCTATTAACCCTGGTGCATCTTCAGATATTTGAATTGTTCTCCAAGGCGTATCGAAAGGCAAATTACGTTTGACCTTATACTCAGTATTTTCACTGCCTACAAGAATACTCTTAAACTTTAGGTTATCATTGTCAACACCAAGTGTCATGTCTGAGTAATCAATTAAAGCGGCTTCATGAAAACTTAGATGCAATCCTTCATTACCAACTAAGGTAGTCGGCGTATTAACAGCATTATTTGGAATATATGTTTGGGCAAGATTTGGATGGTCTCGCTTACTAATTGCGTCTATCTCAGAAAACTTGGTCTCGGAATATAAATGCTCATAAATATCCCAATCTCCTGGAATCCAAAATGTCTTGTAGTCTTGTGTGAGATTAAATTCTGTGTTTTCCTCTTTGATTAGGGCTTCTGTCCAACCTCCTTGTTCAGGAAATTCATATCTAAAACCAATGCCGTCGTCATAAACTCTAAATACCACATTAAGTTTTCTCTTAAGTTCAGAGGTTTCCTGCAATTCAACTGTTAATTGATTAAACTTATTTCTAACATCAATTTGTTCTCCCCAAGGCATTTGCCAGGTTTCATCAAATTTGGTAGCAGTAGCTCTTACTATTTCAAGATTCTTATCAATTGCCGATGCATCGGTAAACTCGAATCCTAAATAAGACGTATCTATTACTACTTTGTTCTTAAACTCTACACCATAATAAGGGCTTCCTAAAGAGTTTACATTAAAACTTACCTTTATATCAGTATCTGGTGATGCTACTTCTACCGAACTCATTTTGTTCTCTGAACATGCCAATACCATACAAATTAATGCAGCAATTAAAAATCTTGTTTTCATAATTATAATTTTTCTAAGAGTACTATTTGGTAAGGAGAATCTATTATTACTCTACCGTCTTTCACCTCAGTGGTAATATCTGCATAAGCATCTCTAATTGTATCACCATTCTTAAACAACTTTGAGACGTCAATAGATTTTGCTCCCGTGTGAACATCTATGCCAACCACTACAATATCTTTATAATTGCCTCTTTGGAAACTTCTAAAGAAATAATACGGCTGTGAGGTAATCATCTGGTGTTTACCTGCGCCAATGGATGGATGATTAGCTCTAAACTTACCTATTTTTTGCCAATGTTCTAGAATATCATTGGTTTTTTCGTCATTGCTTGCTTTTTCCCAATCTATTACAGATCTCAAATTTGCATCACCTTGCGCGCCTTCAACTTCTAAAATTCGTGCAAGTTCATCGCCGTAATATACTTGTGAAGCACCAGGAGATAGAAGTAATTTTGTTGCTGTTTCATATGGCTTCTTGCGTAATGCGTCAAACGGGCTTCCATCATCATGTGAGCTCATGTAATTCAAAATACTGAAACCCTTTAAGTCTGTTTGCAGCTTATCATCATACATGGCAAACATATTTTGAATTTCCATCTGCTTTGCATTCCACTTAAATTCAAAATTTATTTGCGCCGTGAACATATCATCAAAATAATTCACTTTTTTATCGCTAAAGTCAAAAGCCTTGCCTGCAGAAATACCATAGTTATAAACTTCCCCTACCAAATAAAAGTCGTTATCATCCATAACCTTGTCAGGATTGTTCTTTTTAAATTCCGAAAAGGCATAATCGCATTCTTTCTTAAATTCCTCCCATACATAAGGCTCAGTATGCTTTACGGTATCACAGCGATACCCATCTATACCAAACTCCGTAATATAATCTGTTAACCATTTCATTATGTAAAAACGAGGTGCTCTCGGGTGACCAGTTCGTTTAAAAAAGTCATCTAATTCTGCCACTTCTTGTTCATATCTTCCTTCAGATTTCCATTTTTCAACTAACTGAGGTGGTAAATCGACTTCTTCGTTAGATTCAGTACGAATATCTGGGAGATTGGCAACCAAAGTACAGGTAACTGTATTTTCATAATTATCATACAAACATTGTTTATCCGTTCTCACCCATCCTTTTGGCCATACGGGATCTTTCTCTGTAACCGGACCTGTATGATTAATAACTGCATCGAGTACAATTCTAATACCTTTAGAATGAGCTTCCTTTACCAACTCATGTAAATCCTCTTTTGTTCCATAATTTGGGTCTATAGCTGTCCAGTCTTTTGTCCAGTAGCCATGAAAACCATAAGAAACTCCCGTACCCTCGTCTGTTGCACCGTGAATTTGTTCAACTATTGGCGTCATCCAAATGGCATTTATACCTAAATCTGTAAAATAGCCTTCTTTAACTTTTTGTGTAACCCCTTTGATATCGCCTCCTTCAAAACCACGTAATTTTCCAGGTTCTTTAGTTCTATCAAAATTTACATCATTGGTCTCATCGCCATTATTAAAACGATCGGTAAGTAAAAAATAAATATTTGCACCTTCCCAAATGAAAGGGCTATCGGTAGATATATTGCCTAAACTATCATCTTTTTGTAAATCCTGACTTGTTGAATTCTTACACGTTAAAATAAAAAGACAAAAAATTGAGGTTAAAATAAGTTGCTTCATTTTATTGGTTGATTTTTAGGATAAATGATTGAAGAGGGCCTATGTCAATTCTCGCTTGTGCTCTTACCTCATCTACTTTTAATGTTGAACTGTATTGATTATAAAGTTGGTCTTCTAATTCAAAGTTTCCATTTTGTAAACCAAGTTTCTTTACCAAGTCTTCAGGCAATTGAAGCTCAAAACCATAGGTATTATAAGCATTGAAATTAGAAATGACTATTAGCTGCTCGTCTTCACTCCATCTTACAAAAGACAATACCTTATCATTATACCATTCTGTGTTTTGTTGGTTATATAAATGGATGTCCTGATAATTGCCCATTAAGGCAGAACTATTTATAGTAAAATTGAGTAATCGTTTGTAGAAATCCCTCAACTCCAGTTCCTCAACTTTAGACTGACCGCCATCAAACGCTTTATTGTTTACCCATCTTACTAGAGAAGGCACAGAACCATAATCAAAAATGGATGTACGTGTTGGATCACCAAAACCTAAATCTTCAGCGCCTGATTCTCCAAATTCTTGTGCAAAATAAATCATTGTAGGAGAAGTTGTCGAGGTTGCAGAAACCACCATAGCCGGTTTGCCTCTATTTGCATCACCTGCAAAATCCGGACTTGCAATGCGCTGTTCGTCGTGATTTTCTAAAAAATGAAGCATGTGATGTTCAATATCTGATAATTCATCAAAAATAGGCGGAATATTATCTGTTTTACCATGACCTTGCATCACGTGCTTTAATGTGTCATAAAGTTGAACCTTATCATATAAATAATCCATTTTACCCTTCTTGATGTAATCTCTATATAGGTGCGGTTGATACACCTCAGCCAGCAAGAACGCTTCAGGGTTCTTGATTTTTATATTGGAATTCATGTAGCTCCAAAATTCTACTGGAACCATTTCTGCCATATCAAAACGGAAACCATCAACACCTTTTTCAATCCAATACAATGCAATGTCTTTGAATTTTATCCATGAGTTCGGAACCGTCTTATCTTTCCAATAATTATAATGTGCTTCGTAATCTTCATTTTCATATCCTTCTGGTAATTCATCAAAGTCTTTTTTACCATCAGGACTAATCCCATAATTAACTTTTATCGTTTCATACCAGTCATTAACATTTGGTTTAGAGGCTCGTGATCCATTACCTGTCCATTTCGCAGGATTTTCATCAAATTTACCATCTGCCAAAGGATGTTTTTCGCCTCCTAGAGGAAGGTAGCCATTTTGCCAATCAGGTACTTCAAATGCTTCTCCAGGATTGTAATAAAAGTTGTTATTTACCTTATAAGTTACAGAGGTATCATCTTCCGCACCAAAATCTGTTGTGCCTTCTGGATTGGTTAAACTCTGATAGTTACGGGCAACATGATTTGGAACTATGTCGATTATTAGCTTTAAACCGGCTTTATGTGTACGTTCAATTAAGGCTTCAAATTCCTCTAACCGATTCTCAACATTTTCTGCCATATCTGGATTTACATTGTAATAGTCCTTGACGGCATATGGTGAACCAGCTCTTCCTTTTACAACATCAGGATCGTCATTTGAAATGCCATATTCTGTATAATCTGTAATAACATCATGGTGAGGTACACCAGTATACCAGATGTATGTAACGCCTAAATCCTTTATCTCGTTTAGTGCCTTATCTGTAAAATCGTTAAACTTTCCTACTCCGTTTTCTTCAATTGTTCCCCACGGCTTATTTGTGGTATTTGTGTTTCCAAACAAGCGTGTAAAGACTTGATAAACAACTTCTTTTTTCTTCATGTTCTTCTTAATGGATTCAATATTTACGGTTGAATTGTCGTTGTTTTTTGATTCATTGTTACAACCAAATACCAGTACGAAACCTAATGCTAAAATGACAAAATTTTGGTGTTTCATTTATGGATTATTTTCTCAATTTTATTCTTAATTGTTTTTCTTGTTTGGTGTCCCAATTTATGTTTAAAGTTAAGGTCTTATTATCAGAATTGTAAGTCCCATTTGCCTTTTCATTATCAAGTTTAATTTTTTTAGGCAACTTTTCTAAATTGTGAACGATAAGTTGAATATATTTTGTCTTTGCTTCATAGTTTTGGGCTGTATCTGCTTCAAAATCTATCTCTAACCAACTTCCCTCTATTTCGGATTCAAACTCTAATATCTGATAGTCTTCATTTCTTATAGAATTTGGAGATGTACCATCATCAAAATAAAACGCCCGCTCTGACTCATCAATTAACGGATCATGATAATAATGTAATTGAATGTAATTATCGTCATACTCTTTTACAGACTGCATGGGTTTTGCCAAAGGAATAAACGACCCAGCCCTTGCATAAACAGGAATAAAACTCTCATTTAAGGTAATTGTCTTTGTCTGACCGCCTTCAATAATTTCATCGGTTTCAATATCAAACCATTTTGAACCTTCCGGGAAATAAACTTCTTGTGACATCTTACCAGCCTCTAAGACCGGTGAAACTAAAATATCATCACCCCACAAATAGGCTTTAGAGTAATTAAGTAGCTTATTATTATACGGCTCCTCGAAAAACAAAGGTCGCATTAGTGGTGAACCTTCGATATGGTTTTTCACCATTAAGTTATAATTATATGGCAACATTCTGTAGCGCATTTGAATGGCAAAATTTGCCAACTGTTTTGCTTTTTCGCTCCTGAAAACAGGCTCACTAGCAACATCTTCATGCGCATGTGGTCTAAATATTGGTTGAAAAACACCATACTGTAGCCATCGGACATAAAGTTCATCGTCCAAGTTTGCACCTGCAAAGCCACCTAGATCACTATGCATATAGGCAATACCTTGCATACCCATTTGTAGCGCAATTTCTACTTGTGGTTTTAATCCGCCCCAACTTCTACTTACATCACCTGTCCAAGGAATCATACCATAACGTTGTGAACCAGAGTAACCTGCTCGCATCAAAACAAAAGGCCTTCCATTTGGATTAGACTCTAAGCTAGCTTCATAGACAAGCTTGGCCCAATTGTGACCATAAATATTATGAAGTTCATCAGCAGTTCCTGTTTCAAAGTTTACCCAATTTGGTAATGCCTCTGGCTCACCTAAGTCGCCCCAAAATCCATTCACGCCATAATCAGATAATTCTTTATAAATGTTTTTGAACCAAGTTTCGCCCTTAGGATTAAAAATGTCAATAATACCGCCCTTACCAAAATAGAATTCAAAAATTGCTGGATTACCAATTGAATCTTTAGCTAATAAATCTTCTTTTATGGCTTCATCCCATTTATTAGACGTCTGTAAAACATAGGGTTCTGTAATTAATGTTGTTTCTACATTTTGGGATTCAAGCACTTTAATCATTTGTTCCGGATCTGGAAATGAATCCTTATAGAATTCAAAGTTTCCGAGTGTTCCTTGTATTTCTTTGCCAAACCAATACAAGTCTATTATGACAGCATCTACCGGTATTTCTTCATCTCTAAACTTTTTTATTGTATTGAGCGTTTCATCTTGAGAATGATATCCGAATCTACTAGAAAAATTACCTAGTGCCCAACGTGGCAACAATGGTTGCTTACCCGTTAGATCTGTATAGTTTTCAACTACATCATACCATGAATTCCCTGCCACTATTTGATAAGTCTTACGGCCTGAAAGCGTTTCGTAAGTCAGGGTGTTATTATTAGCACTATCTAAATCTAAATAACCAATTGTAGAATTATCAAAATGAATTAGGTATTTATTGGAAGACAACACCACAGGAAGTGTATAGTTTAATAATTCGCTATATGATTGATAGCCGTAATGGGCGCGGTTATACAATGGTAGTCGATATCCCCTTCGGTTCATTCCTAATGCTCTAGAGCCTGCGCCATAAAGCACCTCATCTTTGGTAAGGTTAAATTCTATTTTCTCAGATTGGTCCGCAATAATGTGCTCCTTAACCAGATCCATGGGTTGGTGTTTGCTTTTGTAGTATCCTCTTTTTTCTGAAATTAAAGGATCACCGTCATAGGTATAATTTATTTTAAATGGATCTGTTGTTACAGTTACACTAATGCCCTCTGTGCCAAATGTTATGTTATTTCCGACGTACTTATAGGTCGTTTCTACCTCTTTTGGTATCATTACGACTGCGTGAGATTCATCCATTTGGCTTTCACCTTCTGGTAAAAAAGTTGTTTCTAAGATGTCATTTGAGTAAAACTTAAAAATATACTTGCCGTCATTAGTAGTCACTGAAAATATTCCGTTCGCCTCGGAATGTGACTTGTAAGTTCTATCTGGATTCTGGCCTAATATGCTTGTAAAAGCAAGTACTATAAATATAATGCTGAGATTAGACTTTGTCATTTGTTTTATTTTAAATTTTAATCCGTAAATCAAAATGTCAATTATTGATTTAACTATTAATGATAAAACCTTAAACGGCTAACGGCGACTCACAAGGCTATTTTTCGAATTGCTATTAATTTTTTCCTTTACCTAAAAGAAAAGTCATTGGTTTATCCAAGCGCTGATTCCATGAATTCTCCGAGTGATCGGTTCCTTCAAAAAATAAATTTCTTGAATCGTCAGTAGTATAGCCTTTCAATTTCAATATTCTGTCCACTTCTGGTGCGTACTGAGGGTAATGTTGGTCTAAGGTCTTGTCACCATAATCAAAATACAACTTATGAGTTCCTGATTCTGGCAGATTAGCTTCCATATATTTAAAAATAGCTTCTGGCAGCGGATTGTCCTCTTTAGGCGTTGCGCCAACCCAATGTGTAGAAATACAGCCAGCTCCGCCAAATACCTCTGGATATTCACTAACTGCGTACATAGACATTAATCCTCCCATACTTGAACCCATTATAAACGTATGTTCTCTATCTGCATAAACAGCATATTGCTTATCTATAAATGGCTTTATCTCTTCGGTTAAACATTTCAAATAATTGTCACCATTAAATTGAGGATTAAACCCTGCATTAACAGCCTCCTCCAGGAGCTGGTCTTGAACCGATTTTTCTATAAAACTAAATGCTTTCTGAGGGAATAAATCTTTCCAACGAATATTGGGAATATTATGAATAGCAACGACAATAAAGTCTTTTGTCTTGTGTTCTTTTATTAACTTGGTAGCCCACTCATCTACCTTCCATTCTTGTTTATTCCAAGTTGCAGTGCTGTCAAATAGCATTTGCCCATCGTGCATATACAATACGCTGTATCTTTTTTCTTTGGAATAGTTTTTTGGTAGCCAAACATCCACAGGTCTTGGAACGATATATTTGGAAGGAAAACTATCAATTCTCAATAGTTGACCAGCAAATAACTTAACATCCTCCAAAGGCTCCAAATTGTAGGTGACACTTGAAATTAAATCAGATTTTGCATTTTCTGAATTGACATTATTTTCATTTTTGCACGATAGAGTTGAAAGAATTATTAAAATGAAGAACAGGTGTTTCATGATTAGATCTTAGTTGTTAATATTACACTGCCCTTTTCACTTAACTTAATACTATCTTCCCAAACTATAGTTTCTCCAGTAATAATATTTTTAAGGGTTTTACCATTGAGCTGCAACTCATCAAACCGTTGCAAGTCTAGATCATACGCCTTTTCGTTTTTATTCATAATATGTACCACTGTTTCGTCTTTATTATAGCGCACAAGAACATAAGTATTATTCTCAGGTGCAAAATGCACGGTCTCACCACTATGAATTGCTTTACTGTCCTTCCTATAATTCAATAGCTTCGAAATAAAAGTCTGCATTTTTCTTTTCTCCGGTTCTAGATTTTCACCAGTGAATGCATTTACCACATCGCCTTCCCATCCTCCTGGGAAATCTGTACGGATCAAACCGTGATCTCCAGGATTGTCAAAATCGTCCATTAAAATTTCTGTGCCATAGTACATTTGAAATGTTCTTGGCAACACTGCCATGTAACTCAGTGCCATTTTAGTGTTAGTGATATCACCATCAAGCTGAGTGAATATTCTGCTCATATCGTGATTATCTGGAAAGACTAAAATATCCTCTGGCCTTGTATAACTAAAATCATTGGCCAAAGCCACATAGATCTCCTTTAAACCAGTTCCCCACGTTTCTTCGTTTTTAAGGCCTGCAACTACCTTTTCTTGCATAGCAAAATCCATAGTAGATCTAAGATTACTATTATAACCATCAGGATTTGCATGACCATCCTGCCAATATGCAATTAACAACGGGTTGGACGACCATTCTTCACCTACAATATTGAAGTTAGGATATTCATTCATTATTGACCCTGCCCAATCACTCATAAACTGTTTGTCTGGATAGGGATAGGTATCTTGTCTAATACCACCAAGCCCAAGTGTTTCAATCCACCAAATACTATTCTGAATAATATAGTTTGCCATGAATGGATTTCGTTGATTTAAGTCTGGCATACCATATACAAACCATCCATCTGTCATTTCGCTCTTATCTTTTTTGGATGCATAAGCATCTTGATTGGTGGTGCGCCTATGCGAAGAACGCTTCACGGTCTCCCCATTCCAATTATTTATGTTTGCCTCATAATGCTCTTGATAATTTACCCAATCTTTAAATGGCAAATCCTTCATCCACCAATGTTCCAATCCACAATGATTAGCAACTTGGTCCATAATAAGTTTCATACCATTAGAACGAAGTTCATCTGCTAGAACTCTATAATCTTGATTTGATCCAAACCTAGGATCAACCTCATAATAATCTGTAATGGCATAACCGTGATAAGAGCCCTGTGGCATGTCGTTGGTTAAAAGCGGACAAGGCCAAACTGTTGTAAAACCTAAATTTTTAATATAGCCTATATGCTCTATTATACCCTTAATATCGCCACCATGTCTCGCATAGCCATCGTTACGATTAATATCCTTCTCATTCATTGTTTCTATGATGTCGTTGCTAGGGTCTGCATTTGCAAAACGATCTGGTGTTATTAAAAAAATAGCATCAGAACTATCAAAACCAAGGTAATCTTCAGCAGATTTTTCTCGCTCTTTTAATTCGTAAGTTTGAACCAAATTATCTGCATTTTCCTTTTTGAAAGTAATATTGAATTTTCCTGGCTGGGCAGTTTCTAAAATTTGTAAATCCAGAAACAAGTAATTGGGACTATTTGCCTTGTGAACTTTTTCTATGGAAATTCCGGAATATGAAATTTCTGGTGTATAAGATCCGATTTCAGCATGATGAACGAGTAATTGCAAAGCTTCACTTTTAAATCCTACCCACCAATTAGGTGGTTCAATTTTATTTATGTCGTTTTTGATTTCCATGACTTCTTGTGAACTCGAATTGCTTGTGGTCTGGTTTTGATTATTACAAGAAAATACCAAAAACAACACAAAACAAAATATGGGCTGTTTCAATTTTATCATATAAACGTATTTTATTTTACTCATCAGTTTAGATACCAACAAGTATCAATTTATTTAAACCGTTACAAGATTATTCGGTGTAATCGTAACCTTTTCGCCATTTACCAAAATATCTAATTCATTGTCTCCTTCTAATTCAAAATGTGTTTTATCTTGGTTAACAATAACTTTTAATATCTGATGTCTAAAGTTTACCTTAAATGAATAAGATTCCCATTGCTTTGGTATTTTAGGTTCAAAAGACAACTTATTATTCCTCACACGCATTCCACCAAATCCTTCTACAATACTCATCCATGTACCTGCCATAGAAGTTATATGTAGTCCTTCATGTACTTCGTGATTGTAGTCGTCTAAATCTAATCGAGATGTTCTCAAGTAGAAGGTATAGGCTTGTTCCATTCTATCTAATTTGGCGGCTTGTATACTATGCACACAGGGCGATAAGGAACTCTCATGAACTGTAAACGGTTCGTAAAAATTGAAGTGACGTTCCAATTCTTCAGTTGTGAAATGATCTTCGAAAAAGTAGAACCCTTGTAACGTATCTGCTTGTTTTATATACGGCGAGCGCAATATTCTGTCCCATGACCATTTTTGATTAATTGGACGTTGTGATTTGTCTAAATTTGCAACAGTAATCAATTCCTTATCTAAAAAACCGTCTTGTTGCAAGAATACCTTATGTTCCTCAGAATATGGAAAGTACATATTGTTGGCTACTTCTTGCCAGTCTTTAATTTCGGCTTTTGATAATTTTAACTTATGCATTACGCGTGTGTAGTCTGTAGCATACTCTGCTTCAATTTTTTCAATATTTTCAACAGTATAATTAATACACCATCGCGCAATGTAATTTGTATACCAGTTGTTATTTACATTATTCTCGTATTCATTAGGTCCTGTTACACCAAGTATGACATACTTATTTTTTTGTGTTGAAAACGATGCCCTTTGATGCCAGAAACGCGCAATTCCTATCAATACTTCTAATCCCATTTCTGGTATATAAGAATAATCTCCAGTAAATCTGTGATAATTATAAATTGCGAAAGCAATAGCGCCATTACGGTGAATTTCTTCAAAAGTAATTTCCCATTCGTTATGACATTCTTCACCATTCATTGTTACCATGGGATATAAGGCGGCTCCATTTGAAAAACCAAGTTTTTCTGCATTTTCAATAGCTTTCTGCAAATGTTTATAGCGATATGTCAATAGGTTTCTAGCCACATGTTGGTCTTTTGTTGCCATGTAAAATGGTATACAATAGGCCTCTGTATCCCAATACGTACTACCGCCATATTTTTCTCCGGTGAACCCTTTAGGTCCAATATTTAATGTAGGGTCGGTCCCTAGATAAGTTTGATTAAGCTGGAATATATTAAATCGAATTCCTTGTTGCGCCTTTACATCACCATCAATTGTGATATCTGCCATTTCCCATATTTGCTCCCAGGCATTTTTCTGATCATTAAGTAGTTTTGAGTAGCCAATTTCAATTGCCTTGTCTAAAACAGAACCAGCAACATTAACCAACTCGTACTTATCATGATTTCTATCTGAAGTATAACCACCAAACTTATGTATTGAAAACACATCTCCTTTTTTGACTTTGTTTTTGTACAAAAACCCTAGATGAGTAGATGTTTTATCAACTTTTGGATTAATTTCTACAGGATTATTATTGTAAAAGAATTTGGATTGCATAAAGGTACAGGTGTAGAAATCTGTCTTCATAGTTTTAGCCTGAATGAATGCTTTTTCGCCATCTTGAGATACACTTATAACATCCCAAAATTTGTCATCCCAATTAGTGTCTTCATTTGTTATAGCGGCATCTATATAGGGTTGAAATTCTATCACAGCGTCTCCATTAATTGGTTTTACACTATAATTAATCACACCTATATTTTCAATATCTAAACTTAAAAAACGTTTTGCTTTTACCTCAACCTTAATATTGTTTTTTAACGTTGCCGTAAAACATCTAGAAAGCCAACCTTCTTGCATGTTTAGCTCTCGTTTAAAATTTTCTACCTTCTTGCAAGCATTTAAATCAAGAACTTCGCCGTCAATCGTTACGTTAATTCCAATCCAATTTGGAGCGTTGAGCACTTTGGCAAAATACTCAGGATAACCATTTTTCCACCACCCAACTTTTGTCTTATCGGGATAATAAACACCTGCAATATAACTTCCTTGAAATGTTGGCCCTGAATATTTTTCTTCGAAATTAGCACGTTGTCCCATAGCACCATTTCCAATACTAAAAAGACTCTCTGACGCTTTAACAGTATCAGGATTAAATCCTTCTTCTATGATAGACCAATTATTTGGTATGATATAATCTAAATTCATTTTTATAATTCTGTGAATGCTACAAACTGCATTCTGTTTTAATTGTTGATTAGTGTATTTAAAAATTCTTCTGAGATTTCTGTAAAATCTTTAAAAACATAGTCGGCTTCGCCTAGGACTTCTTTTGAGCCTATGCCAATAGAGACCATACTAGCAGTATTTGCGGCCTGTATGCCTGCAACTGAATCTTCAAAGACTATACAGTTTTTAGGTTCAATATGTAATAATTCTGCAGCAATTAAAAAAACTTCCGGATCTGGCTTAGCTTTGCTTACATCAGTACCATCTACAATGGCATCAAAAAGATCTTTAACATTTACCTTGTCAATGATATAACGCGCATTTTTACTAGCAGAACCCAAAGCGATACTTTGACTATTATTCTTAAGAAAAGTCAATTTATTTCGTACGTCTGGTAATAATTCCGATTCATCCATCCTATTTATGTAGGACAAATAATCTTCATTTTTTTCTGCCATTAAGCGTTTAAATTCATCTTGAGGCAACGTCTTATTACCCCAAGACAATATTTTTTCTAATGACTTTACGCGACTAACACCCTTTAGCTGTTCGTTTTCTTTTTCTGTAAAATCAATTCCCAATCCGTTAGCCAGTTCCTTCCATGCTAGGAAATGATATTTTGCAGTGTCTACTATAACACCATCTAAATCGAAGATAAATCCTTTAGTCTTCATCTGTAATAGGTTCTGTGTTATCATTTTGGTCGTTAACAAATCTTACTGAAATGGCCCCAAGCATCATAATAGCACCAGCAAGTACAAGAATATAAATGCCTTCTCCTCCGAAAAAACTTCTTAGAATTGGACCTCCAAAAACGCCGCTAATAATCTGCGGAATTACCACGGTTAAATTAAATAGTCCCATGTAAATACCCATTCGTTTCGCTGGCAATGAGCCCGAAAGAATTGCATAAGGTATTGCTAAAATAGCCGCCCAAGCAATTCCAATTCCAACCATTGATATTAACAGCATGTATTGATTTGAAAAGAAAAAAGTTGAAATAAAACCTATGCCTCCTAAGAATAATGAAAGCGAAAAAATAAATTTTCTATTTGTTAGGTCCATCAGTTTAGGCATTATTACAGAATATATAGCTGCAACCAAACTGTACAGCGCAAAGCAGATCCCAACCCAATTTCCTGCATCATCAAAAGCACGTCTAACTGTTGGATCTGTTGTGGTATTGGCATCAAAATCAATTGGGACACCAAAATAATGTTGTGATATGGCAGTCGTAGAATATACCCAAAGTAAAAATAATGGAAACCAAGAAAATAACTGAACTATGGCCAATTGCTTCATGGTTTTTGGCATATTTAGAACTAACTTAAAGAAGTTTTCCTTCTTCGATTTATCTTCTTGTGTTATTCCATTGATTTCTTCGAATTCCTTAGGTGGGTACTCTTTGGTCTTAAATACAGTAACCAATACACTAATTAATAAAAGAGAACCGCCAATATAAAATGACCATATCACTGATGGTGCCACTTTACCCGCCTCAGCTTCATTGGCTACTCCAATCCATGTTAAAATAAAAGGTAATGCAGACCCAATGACGGCACCCACATTTATTAAAAAACTCTGAATTGAATAACCAAGATTTCTTTGGCTATCTGGTGTCATGTCTGCAACTAGTGCCCTAAATGGCTGGAAGGTCACATTAAAAGAACCATCCATTAAGGCTAACATTATAACACCAAAAGCAAGAACGCCTGCGCTACCTGCCTTAAGAAATAGAGGTGCATTTGGCATCAGAAACATGGCAATCATAGATACGATTGCTCCAACTAAAATGTAAGGAGATCTTCGGCCTATTCTGGTCCATGTTTTGTCACTAGCAGCGCCAACCACAGGCTGAACGATTAGACCCATTATGGGTGCTACCAACCAAAAGAATGAAAGATTATGAGGATCTGCACCTAAACTAGTTAATATCCTACTAGCATTTGCATTTTGAAGTGCGAATCCAAACTGAACTCCTAGAAAACCAAAACTTAAGTTCCAGATTTGCCAGAAATTTAATTTACGCTTTTTCATGAAATAGTATGATTAAGTTAATACTATTCTGACAAGCTGTAACTCATCAAAACTTATGTGAGAAGTGAAAATATAAGTTCTGATTCAGTATGTAAAGATAGTTATTTTTTTAAATTAACAATGTTATTGTCTATTTAGTTGATTCTCTCTCAACCAAATCCGTTGTAATAACAACCGTTTGATACTCTTCCTCCTGGTCCGTATTTTCAGATTCCAGCTTATCAATGAGGAGATGGGCCGCTTTTTCACCCATTTGTTGTGCATGCTGGCTAACTGTAGTTAAACCTGGGGTTGCATGTTTAGATAATACACCATCGGTAAAACCAATAACTTGTAAATCTTCTGGTACGCTTAAACCAAGTTTTCTAGCAACTTTCATTGCAGATAATGCATATAATTCATTGACCGCAAATACACCATCAATTTTCTGATTAGATTTAAATAATTGGGTTATTTCTGATTCAAGAAGATCTAGGTGCTCCTCATAATCTAAGGTATCATCCATTTTAAGCATCAGATTAGATTCTAGAGTTAAATTGTGCTCGCTCAGGGCATCTATATAACCTTGTGTTCTCAATTTCCCAACACTTACATAATCTTTAGTAGTTATGAGGGCAATTGACTTACAACCATTTTCAATTAACTTTTCTACGGCATTCTTAGCACCATTAAAATCGTTCACAATTACCTTATCACACTCAATCTCTGAAACAACCCTGTCAAACATAACAATTGGCATACCTTGATTTATCGTTGCTGTTAAATGGTGGTAGTCCTGCAACTGTTGTGTTTCCTTGGAAATAGAAATTATAAATCCGTCTATACTGCCATTGGCCAGCATCTCCATATTAATTACTTCTTTGGAAAAGGATTCATTCGATAATCCTATTATAACATTGTAACCTCTTTGATTAGCCACCAACTCGACCCCTCGAATAACCTTAGAAAAAAAATGATGGACAATTTCTGGAATGATTATACCAATGGTATTGGTTTTTCTGTTTTTAAGACTAAGCGCAATATTATTGGGTTTATAATTATATAATTTGGCAAATGCCTGGATTTTCTGCTTAGTATCATCACTAATTTCAGGACTATCCTTTAACGCCTTTGATACGGTGGAAATAGACACATCCAATTCTTTTGCTATTTGTTTTAGAGTAATTTTTCTGTTCATATTAAGTTTACATTGCACTGCTTATTTGCTAAGATAAGTCAAATTTAAGTTTTCGTAATTTTTCGACATTCTAATTTTATCGGTAAAAAACTGATAATTCCTCATCTTTTCTATCATTTTTTGTGATTGTTAATTTTTGTTAAAAAGTTTTTAACACGAAAACGTTTTCGTGACATATGTCATGTTTTTTAACATTTGTAACACGCTAATTTTACATAGATTTAACTCGAGAAGTGAAAATATAAATCAATTAACTAAGCAATTAATTTAAAAACACTGTATGAAAACATTCTTAAATGCTTTGCTCTTATGTCTCGTAATGGTGCCAGCAACCTTAATGGCGCAATCTACCGTTTCAGGAACAGTAACAGACAAAGCAAATGCAATGCCTTTACCAGGCGTTAACGTCATTATTAAAGGCACAACTAGAGGTACTTCCACAGATTTTGATGGTAATTATACTTTAGAAGTAAATCAAGGAGAAACTATCGTGGTTTCTTATTTGGGTTACACTACTCAAGAAATAGTTTATAACGGTGAGGCTACACTAGATATCGTACTTCAAGAAGATGCTGCGCAACTTGATGAAGTAGTCTTAATCGGTTATGGTGCTACAACAAAACAGGATGCCACTGGTGCTGTTGAAAAAGTAGGTGACGAAGAGTTTAACCGTGGTGCGATCGTTGCTCCTCAACAGCTAATCGCTGGTAAAGCTGCGGGTGTGCGTATCACAAGTGGCGGTGGTGCAGCTGGTGAAGGTGGTGAAATTAGAATTCGTGGTGGTGCTTCATTATCTGCAACCAATGATCCACTAATTGTTATTGACGGTCTACCTATTGACCAACGCGGTGGTGCACAAGGAAGTAGAAATGCTTTAAATGCAATTAACCCAGCAGACATTGAAGATTTTGTTGTTTTAAAAGACGCCTCTGCAACGGCTATCTATGGTTCGCGTGCATCGAACGGTGTAATCCTTATTACAACGAAAAAAGGTACAGCAAATCAACCACTTCAGTTAGAGTATGGTTTACAAGCGTCTACAAGAAGAATTACAAATACTGTAGATGTCTTAAATGCAAGTCAGTATAGAGAACTCGCTGAAGCGAATGGTGTTGATCCTGATACATTTGGAAACGCAAATACAAATTGGCAAGATCAAATCTTTACAACTGGTATTGGGGCTATACATAACATTACGGCTTCTAAAGGCTATGAGAATTTTAACTTCAGGGTTAATTTTAACCATGTTTCTCAAGAAGGTCCATTAGATGGAGACTTATACGAAAGAAATGGATTTAATACCTCATTTGTTCATAGATTTTTAGACAATGATCTTAAACTAACTTTAGTTGCACGAGGTATCCAAGACGAGTACCATTACGCAGACGGTGGAGCAATTGGTCAAGCCGTTGCTTTTGACCCTACGCAACCTGTAAGAGATGAGAATGGTAATTTTACACAGTTAGGCGCGCCATTAGCTCCTTCAAACCCATTGTTTACCTTGGAAAACACAAATGATAGGCAAACAATTAAAAGAGCGATTGCGAATTTTAATATTGACTATCGATTTTGGTTCTTACGCGATTTGAAATTTAACCTGAATGCTGGTATTGACTACGCTGAAAATGACGGATTTAGGTTTGCACCTGCAAACCCAAACAATCCAGATGCCTTTGCTTTTAGAGGATTCTCTTCTGGGTTAAACAGAAACACAGCTTTAGATTTCTTCTTTAACTATAAAAAGAATGTAGAGTCTATTAATACAACATTAGATATTACAGCTGGTCACGCGTATCAAGAATTTTATATTCGCTCTAATATAGATCAAACCTCAGGACCAAACATAACTATTGATACTGATATTAATAGAAATGCTCTAGAATCTTACTTCGCGAGAGCAAGTTTTGACATAGCTGATAAGTATCTTATCTCAGCAAGCTTTAGACGTGATGGATCTTCAAGGTTTAGTGAAGATAACCGTTGGGGGTCTTTCCCAGGTTTATCTGTAGGTTGGAAATTAATGAATGAAAGCTTTATGCAAGATTCATTCTTCTCTAATTTAAAGCTTAGAGCTGGTTGGGGTGTAACTGGTCAACAGGAAATTGGACAGAACTATGGTTTCTTAGGTTTATATACACCATCTAGAAACGATCAAGCAAATATTCAGTTTGGTACTGATGTTAATGGTCAACCCATTTTTATTCAAACATTAAGACCTGAAGGATTTGATGAGAATTTAAAATGGGAGGAAACAACACAGTACAACGTTGCTATAGATTTTGGATTCTTTAACAACAGAATAACTGGTACCGTTGATGCTTATTACAGAGAGACTGAGGATCTTTTAGCAACTGTACCTGTACCTGCAGGTTCTAACCTAACAGATTTAATCACAACAAATGTTGGTGCAATTACAAGTAGAGGTATTGAGTTTAGTCTTAATGGTGTCATTGCTCAAAAAGAAGATTTCGGGTGGGATACTAATTTTAACCTCACCTTCCAGGAGCAAGAAATCACTAAGTTAAGTTTAAGTGACGACCCTAACTTCTTTATACAAACAGGTGGTATTTCTGGTGGTGTTGGTAATAATATCCAAATATGGAAACCAGGATTCGATCCTTCAACATTCTTTGTGTTCAGACAAGTTTATGATAACGATGGCAACCCAATTGAAGGTGCATACGTTGACGTAAATGGTGATAACCAAATAACTGAAGCAGACAGACAAGCTTACAAAAAGGCAACACCAGATGCATTCATTGGTTTCACCAACAACTTTAGATATAAGAGTTTCGACTTAAACTTTACCTTTAGAGGTAGTTTTGGAAACTACGTTTATAATAACGTGGCGTCTGATAGAGGGAACTTAAATGCCATTATTGGTCAGCCCGGATACAATGCAAATCCACACGCAAGTATATTAGATACAGAATTTACTGGTCAGAACTTATTCTCTGATGCATACATTCAACGTGCTGATTTTGTTAGATTAGATAACATTTCATTGGGATATACATTCCCATTCGAAAAGGTTAAACTTAGAGCCTCATTAACCGCTACAAATTTATTTGTAATCACAGAATATGATGGTTTAGACCCAGAAATAGGAAATGGTATAGAAAACAACTTCTATCCAAGAACTAGAGATGTTGTATTAGGGCTTAATTTTACATTTTAAAAAAAATGAAGAATAATTATATAAACAACAAAGCTATGATGTTAAGAACAATTAAAAATTTATTTGTGCTCTTCACACTTGTATTTTTTGTACAATCGTGTGATCTAGACTTCCAACCAGAGGACGAGCGTCAATCTGCGGACGAAGCTCTAAGTGATCCGGCTTCTTATAAAGAATTCCTGGCTAAAATTTATGCAGGTATTTCATTAAGTGGACAGCAAGGTCCTGCAGGCGCGCCTGACTTGGCTGGATTAGATGAAGGATTTTCCAACTATTTAAGATTATACTGGAAAATGCAACAACTTACAACCGATGAGGCAATTATTGGTTGGAATGATGGAACAATTCAAGATTTACATGGTCAAGTTTGGACTTCTGGTAACGAATTTATCAGAACAATGTATACACGATTAATGTATCAAGTAACACTATGTAATGAATTCCTAAGACAAACTACAGACGACAAGTTAAGTAGTAGAGGCATAGATGATGCTTTAAGAGCAGAAATTCAAACTTATAGAGCTGAAGCACGTTTTATGCGTGCCTTAACGTACTGGCATGCAATGGATTTATTTGCTAATCCTCCTTTTGTAACAGAAGATGATCCAACAGGAGCTTTTTTACCGGAGCAAATACAACGGGCAGACTTGTTTGATTTTATCGAAAGTGAATTATTGGATATTCTTGATGATATGGTAGCGCCACGTCAAAACGAATATGGAAGAGCAGATAGAGCAGCTGCTTGGATGGTTTTGGCAAAAATGTATCTAAATGCTGAAGTATACACTGGTACTTCTAGATATGCAGATGTTATAACATACATTAATAACATAACTAATGCAGGTTATACTATACCAAATACACCATATTTCCATTCCTTTTTAGCTGATAATGACTCAAATGGAGCTCAAGATGAGGTTATTTTCACAATACCGTTTGATGGCTTAAGAACTCAAGCGTTTGGTGGTATGACCTTCCTAGTTCACGCTCCTGTTGGAGGAACTATGGATCCAGCGGACTTTGGAATAAACGGTGGTTGGTTCGGTATTAGAACTACACCAACATTTGTTGACCAATTTAACTTAGATAATTTTGATCCAGAAGCAGCTACTAATGCAATTGGAACATTGTCTGAATGGGGACTTATTGGTAGTGGTACTCCAAATGGATGGGATGGCCCAGACATTCCAATGGCAGAGATTTCTGAAAACGTCTATCAAGGTTACATCAATTTTGTAGATGGTGAAATGAAATTTAGATTTAATAATGCCTGGGCTATTAATCTTGGTCTTGATGATAGTAGTGAAAATCCTTTTGCACTCGCACAAGATGGTCCTAATATTCCAGTTGAAGAAGGATTATTTAAAGTAACGCTTGACTTAAATACGTTGACATATTCTTTTGATTCGGTAGATGGACGTGAGTTGTTTTACACTGATGGTCAAAATAAAGACATTGAAGAAGTTGGTCCTTTTAACCAAGGTTATGCCGTTGCTAAATACAGAAATGTTGATGTAGACGGCAATCCTGGCTCAGACACTTCTGGAGATCATATTGACACAGATTTCCCAATGTTTAGATTAGCAGATGCTTATCTTATGTATGCAGAAGCTGTATTGAGAGGCGGAGGTGGTTCTATGAGTACAGCTGTAGATTATATTAATGAAATAAGACAACGTGCTTATGGTAACGCAGCAGGTAATATTTCAGAATCTGACCTAACGCTAGATTTCATAATCAATGAGCGCTCAAGAGAGCTTTATTGGGAATGCCACAGAAGAACAGATCTTGTTAGATTTGGTCAATTCTCAGATGAGGGTGTTTGGCAATGGAAAGGTAATGTACCACAAGGTACAACTACTGAGTCTTTTAGAGACATCATGCCTATACCTGCTACCGACTTAGGTATTAATACTAATTTAACTCAAAATCCAGGATACTAATTAACACGATAAATAAAAATGAAAAAATTATCAATTTTAGGCCTTTTCATCTTTGCCTTAATAAGTTTTAACAGTTGTGAAACGGAAGATGATGTAGTTTTCACAACAGATAACAGTGGCGATTTATCTTTTACGAATAACTTCTCTGCTGAATATCTTTTGACACCACAAACTGCAGCTAACTTAGCTGAGCGTTTTACTTGGGACGATGCTGAAGTAGACGTACCTACTAATGTTACCTACCAATTAGAAAAATCTAATACAGGTGATTTTACTGATGCTGAGACGATTGGTGCAACAACAGGAAATGAAATCTCTATTACTATTGGAGACTTGCTTTCTTATGCTGCTCAACTTGGTTTAGATGCAGATCCAAACACACCAGCTCCAAATACGGGTGAAGTTTTCTTTAGACTTAAATCATTCATTGGAGACGGTAGTTTAGAAAACTTCGGGCCGGCTCAAGGATTGACCTTAGTAATGTTAGAAGTAACAGATACACAGGCAGCAGTTTGTGATTTTGATCAAAAATTTATGGTTGGTGCTGGAGTTAAATTTACAGGATGGGACTGGGCGACACCACAAAAGGCATTGTGTTCAGGAACAAACGTTTATACTATTAATGTAGATCTTATTAGTGTCAACGATCCTGTTGTTGTTAATGATGGTAACTTTAGATTCTTTACAACTGAAACAGATTGGGGCTCAGGTATTAACTACCCAGGATATATTGCAGAAGGTTATACTATAGATCCAATGTTTGAAGATGCTCAAGATGGTGATAACAACTTCTTGTTTACAGGTCCTTCAGGTAAGTATTTCTTAACTGTTGATGCATTAAATAAAACCATTACTCTAGACGATCCAACGCCACAAGGAAACTGTGATTTCGATCAAATGTGGGCAGTAGGTGCTGGCTTAACAGACGCTGGTTGGTCTTGGGATACTCCAGTTCAGTTAATGTGTGAAGGTGATGGCGTATACTCAGGTTGGGTAAATTATACATCTGATGGCGATGCTAACTTCAGATTCTTTACAACAGCAACAGATTGGGGTTCAGGATTAAATTATCCGCATTTTGAAGGAGAAGGCTATACCATAGATGCTAACTTTGAAAATGCACAAGATGGAGATTTTAACTTTAAGTTTATTGGTACATCAGGGCAATACTATACTACTATAGATACCCTTAATAAAACAATTACTTTAGAATAGTCTAACAAACAATCTAAATAAAAACTATTTAAATTGAATAAAGGCTATGTTATTTATTGACATAGCCTTTTTTTAACATTTATGCTATGAATAAAAATCTACAACTTATACTAACCTTTATTATAGTAGCTGGGCTCCAATCATTAAGTGCTCAAACCTTTACTTGGAATCCACAATTCTTTAATGAAGACGAAAATGTAACCTTAACGGTTTCTAATTTTGATCCAAATGCTTCATGGGGTGTCTCTGATATCTACTTATGGGCTTGGCATTTTGAAACAAATGGTAATCAAATTAATAATCCTACCGCTACAGGTAATGATTTTGGCAACTCCCCAGAGACCGCAAAATTCACAAACAACGGTGATGGCACCTATACGTATGACTTTGGTCTTCCAACAGACTTTTTTAATAATACTGGTATTGGAAGAATTGGATATTTAATCAAATCACAAGATGGAAGCAATCAAAGTGGTGACAACTTCAAAGATGTTGGGCGCGTTGTGGTTGAGATCATTGATCCGACTTCTGATTTAGTATTTGTCAATTCTGGAGACAACTTAACAATAACCTCGAGAATTAAGTTTCAGGGCACAACCACAGTTCAAGGATCTTTTGAGATTTATTACAATGACGTATTAGTCGATACTGGCAACTGTAGTTTCCCAAATTGTGTCGGCCAAATAAACAATATTACAGAATATGGTGTTGTAAGAGTTGTTGGGACACCACCATCACCAAATAATAGTGAGTCTGGTGAAGCAATATTTGAAGTAGTTGTTATACCAACCGTTATAGAAGAGGATATCCCTCCAAATTTAGTAGATGGTATTAATTATGGTGCAGACAATACAAGTGCTACTTTAGTACTTACTGCACCAGACAAAGAGTTTATATATGTTGCCGCAAGTTGGAATAATTTTGTACCAGACAATGATGATTTAATGAAACGAGATCCTAATTCGGGAAAATATTGGTTAGAAATAACGGAATTATCGTCAGGAATAGATCACATCTATCAATATTGGGTATTTGATACAGATGCCCCTTCTGGTACTAATCAAGCTGTTGTTGTTGCTGATCCCTTTTCAACATTAGTATTAGATCCTTTTAACGATCAATTCATACCTTCATCGACATTTCCAAACTTACCAGAATATCCTGATGGACAAGTAGGGTTTATGACAGTGCTTAAAACTGGACAGCCGGCTTATAATTGGACGGTTACAAATTTTGAAAAACCAAAGAAAGAAGATCTTATTATATACGAAGTATTCTTAAGAGATTTTGATGAAAACCGAAACTTTCAAGATTTAATTGACCGAATTAATTACTTCAAAGATTTAAATATCAATGCCATCCAACTAATGCCCGTAATGGAATTCAATGGTAATTTTTCATGGGGTTACAATACATCGTTCCATATGGCATTAGATAAGTTTTACGGTACACCTGAAAAATTCAAGGAACTTGTTGATGTGTTCCATCAAAACGGTATCGCAGTTATTTTGGATATTGCACTTAATCATGCTGATTTCCCGAATTCTCAAGTAGCCATGTGGTTTAACGAAAATAATGGAAAGCCTGCGTTAAATAGTCCATATTTTAATGAAGATGCCCAGCATGCTTACAGCGTTTTTTATGACTACAACCATCAACTACCTTTGACACAAGAATATTCAAAACGTGTTATTAAACAATGGATTGAAGAGTTTAAAATTGACGGTTTACGCTGGGACCTTACTAAAGGCTTTACACAAGAATGTACGGCAAGTGATGAATCTTGCACTAACGGTTATAGACAAGATAGAATTGATGTTCTTAAAGATTATGCGGACTATTCATGGGAACTAGACGATACGCATTATGTCATTTTTGAACATTTAGGCGGCGACAACGAAGAAAAAGAATGGGCTAATTACCGTTTAGATGAAGGTAAAGGTATTATGCTCTGGGGAAAAATGACAGAACCTTATAATGAGTTAACCATGGGACAAACTGGCAATAGAAATATTGATAGAATGGGTCATAAAGCTCATACTGGTTTTAATGGTCCCAGAGTGGTAGGTTACCCAGAAAGTCATGATGAAGAGCGATTAATGTACAAAAATATTGCTTTTGGTAACGATTCAAATCCTGCGCACGATGTTACAGATCTCAATACTGCTCTCACACGTATGTCTGCTTTAGGTGCTATATCTGTTATGATTCCTGGTCCAAAAATGTTATGGCATTTTGGGGATTTAGGTATGGATAATTCTATCTGGACATGTGATGATGGCGTGACCGTAAATGTTGGCAATGATGGTTGTAAGCTAGCCACCAAACCACAACCACAATGGGTAGAAAACTGGCTGGGCGATGCCTTAAGAAGGCAAATTTATGATGATTGGTCAAGGCTACATGCTTTAAAAATAAACGAGCCGGTATTTGAAGGTGATTATACAATAACTTCAGGAAATTTTACTCCAAGAATAGACATTTTTGACACTAGTATTCCTACTTCAGAATTACGTAATGTAATTATTCTAGCCAATTTTGATGTTACTGCACAAAATGTAAGTACAAGTTTCCCTGGTGGTGTGACATCGACGTGGTATGATTTAATGGACGATACTGGAAGTACAACCGTTGATAATTCTACAACTTCAATTACTATTCCTCCGGGACAATTTAGAATTTTAGGAAACCAACCTGTTGCTTCATTGAGTATTGACGATGAGTCCTTCACCAAGTTTAATATTTATCCCAATCCAACAAATTCTGCGTTTAGCATAAATATGAATGTTTCTTCGGTTGAAGTTTATGACTTAACTGGTAAAATGGTAGAACAATTTAAAGGCTCTTTTACAAGAACAGATGTATTTGATATTTCATCTTTAAATACAGGGATGTACATTGTAAAAGTTGAAAATGATAACAATCAATCTATGACAACGAAATTGGTAAAACTTTGATTATTCATTTTACAATCAGAAAAGGCTTCTTAAATAAGAAGCCTTTTTTGTTTAATTTCGTTTAAATTATGGCTCCCAATACAATTTACAATGCGACACATTCTAGTAGGTTTTATTAATATACTGTTCATATCGATACTTGTTGTTTCATGCGCATCTTGCGAAAGTGAAAATCAGGAGGACTCTAACGCTTCTAACACAGTCAATTTTTACTTTGGTGCAGATTTATCGTATGTAAATGAAATGGAAGATTGTGGTGCCACCTATAAAACTCAAAATGGTACCGAAAGCGATGTTTACGCCGTATTCAAAAATGCTGGCACAAATTTGGCACGTTTTCGACTTTGGCATAATCCAACCTGGACTAATTATTCTAATTTTCAAGATGTAAAAAAAGCTATTATACGAGCAAAAAATGCTAACATGAACGTTTTATTAGATTTTCATTACAGTGATACTTGGGCAGACCCTTCAAGGCAGTTAATACCAGAAGCATGGTTAACCGAAATTAACAATACCGAAGCTTTAGGAGAACTACTTTACAACTATACCTTCAATACGCTAAATGAATTATCTCAGGAAAATTTGTTGCCAGATATCGTTCAAGTTGGCAATGAAATTAATTCAGAAATATTACAAGAAAATGAAGCTGAAGGGTCAATTAATTGGACACGCAACTCATATTTAATTAATAAAGGTATAGAAGCTGTTCGAGACGTTGCAGAACAGAAGAATAAATCTATTGAGGTTATGCTTCATATCGCACAACCAGAAAACGGATTATGGTGGTTTGAACAAGCCACTACAAATGGTGTGACGGATTTTGATTGGATTGGACTATCATACTATCCTCTTTGGTCAGAGTATGCATTAAACGAAGTACAAACTCCTATTTCTACACTTATAAATATCTACAACAAAAAACTTATGGTCGTAGAAACTGCTTATCCATTTACATTGAACAATGCTGACGCTGCAAACAACATATTAGGTGAAAATGCACTCACCGGAGGATTTCCAGCAACCCAGCAAGGACAACTTGATTACTTAAACTCATTATATCAAATCCTTAAAAGTGCTGGAGCGGAAGGCTTGGTATACTGGGAACCAGCTTGGGTATCTACTGATTGTTTCACGCAATGGGGACAAGGTTCGCATTGGGATAATACCACATTATTTGACAATGATGGCAAAGCAACGCTTGGTATGCAGTTTTATAATAATGTATTAAGCAATTAATACGAAGCTTTGGGATGTACATGTACCAAAAATTAATTGTTATAATAATCTTTTTTATTTCTATGCAACTAAAGGCTCAGAATTTAGATGACTACAAATGGAAGAATCGTATAGTGCTTATAATTTCAACTGATGAAAATTCTGAAGACCTCATAGAACAAAATAAACTGCTAGAAACCGACAAAGAAGGGCTTAAAGAAAGGCGTCTTTTATTGATTAATGTTTTACCTACAAAATACAAACTGCACGCTCACAAATGGGAATCTGGTTCAAAGTTGTACGACCTATACAATGCTAAAAAGGCATCTTTCAAAATAATCCTTATAGGTCTTGATGGTGGTGTAAAATTGGAGCAAATGACACCTTTAAAGAAGCAAGGATTATTTGATATTATTGACACTATGCCCATGCGTAGAGCAGAACTCAGGGATAAAAACTAAAAAAGCCTCTCTATAATGAGAAGCTTTACTTTTTTGTGCGGGCGGCGAGACTCGAACTCGCACACCTCGCGGCACTAGATCCTAAGTCTAGCGTGTCTACCAATTCCACCACGCCCGCAAATAAGGACTGCAAATATAAACAATACTTTGAATATTCAAATAGCTTTCATTTAAGAAAATATTGGTGTTGGATTTCTTATTTTTGTAGGAAACCATATCATTAATTATGCAAGCTATTCAATCTTATATTACGAAAAATAAAGACCGTTTTCTCAACGAATTAATCAACTTATTAAAGATACCTTCGATTAGCGCAGATTCTGCCTATAAAAATGATGTCTTTAAAGCCGCGGAAGTCATTAGATCTAGTTTAGAAAATGCAGGATGTGACCATGTAGAGATTTGTGAAACAGATGGTTATCCCATTGTTTATGGCGAAAAAATAATTGATAAAAACTTACCCACTGTACTCGTATACGGTCATTATGATGTGCAACCACCAGATCCATTGGATCTATGGAATTCGCCACCTTTTGAGCCAGTAATTCAAAAAACAGACATACATCCTGAAGGGGCAATTTTTGCTAGAGGTGCAAGTGACGACAAAGGTCAAGTGTACATGCATGTAAAAGCCTTGGAATATATGACCACTCACAATGAATTACCATGCAATGTTAAATTTATGATTGAAGGCGAAGAAGAAGTAGGTAGTGTTAATCTAGGTAAATTTGTTGCTTCAAATAAAGAAAAATTAACCAATGATGTCATATTGATATCAGATACAGGAATGATTGCCAAAGGCATCCCATCTATTACAACAGGTCTTAGAGGGTTAAGTTATGTAGAAGTTGAAGTCACTGGACCTAACCGTGATTTACACTCAGGATTATATGGTGGTGCCGTTGCAAACCCAATAAATATTCTTGCCAAGATGATCGCATCACTTCATGACGAAAATAATCATATCACCATACCTGGATTTTATGATAAGGTTGAAAATCTATCTGACGAAGAACGTGCCGAAATGGCTAAAGCACCGTTCTCCCTTGATGATTACAAAAAAGCACTTGATATTGAAGCAGTTTATGGTGAAAAAGGCTATACAACCAACGAAAGAAATTCCATTCGTCCTACTTTAGACGTCAACGGAATTTGGGGAGGATACACAGGTGAAGGTGCTAAAACTGTAATTGCAAGTAAGGCTTATGCCAAAATATCTATGCGTTTAGTACCGCATCAAGATTGGGAGGAGATTACTGAACTGTTTAAAACACATTTTGAGCGTATTGCTCCAGCTGGTGTAAAAGTTAAAGTTACACCACACCATGGTGGACAAGGCTATGTTACACCAACTAATTTTAATGGCTATAAAGCAGCGGCAAAAGCTTATGAAAAAACGTTTGGACAAGTGCCAATACCTGAACGAAGCGGCGGAAGTATTCCTATTGTAGCCTTATTTGAAAAGGAATTAGATAGCAAAACGATACTTATGGGATTTGGATTGGATAGTGATGCCATTCACTCTCCAAATGAACACTTCGGTATTGGAAATTACTTAAAAGGAATTGAGACTATTCCTTGGTTCTATAAATATTACAGCGAAATGAAAGGCTAGTTTACTCTTTAACAATTTTGTAAGAAGAGGCTTTTTTATCAGAACTTACATTTACGAAGTAGACTCCATTTGAATTACGTGAAAGGTTGAGTTCTATTAACGACTCATTGGATTCTATAACACTAACAACCTTGCCTGAAATATCATTTATAGTAATATATAAGTCTTGATTATAAAAGTTTTCGACCTTAAGAATGGAATGTACTGGGTTAGGATAAATACTTATTTCCTTACTCGTAAATTTTTCTGTTGATAGTGCTGTAAAAGCAATACAATTACTAATTTCACTGCAAGATCCATTACTAACCTCAACTGCATAATTTCCATCAGAAATTGGTGTGAAACTTTGGGATGTTGCACCATTAATTGGTGTACCCGTATCACAATTATACCATTGGTAAGGGCCTGTAGCTTCATTAGAGACTAAATCGGTAGGATTCTCAGTAACCGTATTGTCTAGAGCTGCTAAACTTGCCTTGGTTGCCGTGTAAGCTAATACCAGTTTAGTCAACTCGGTCATATAAGGAAAATCGATATCAGCAGCTCTATCATTAGACGTATGATAATTAGGCGTTTGGTCATTGGTTTCCCAAGATTCACCAACCAATACAGCTGAATACCCTTGGTTCCAAAATGTTGAATGATCACTAAATGTAGTACCAGGATCAACAACAATTGGGTTTAAATCAAATGTATAGGTGTTAAGTATGTCAAGCAAATCATCTTTTATCATCAACGAATTTGCAATGTTTCTTACATCAATGTCAAAGTCATTGTCACCGGCCGTTCCAGGTGCATCACCATCATAACCAATCATATCCATATTTACTACCCCAAGAATATTATCTCTGGTATTTCCACCTGTTTCGTCTGCCGCTTGTTGTGCATAAAAATTTGCCCCTAAAAGTCCTATTTCTTCTTCATCCCATAGTGCATAGACGATGGTATTGTCTGTACATTGCCGAGACAAAATCCTAGCAATTTCGATGACAGCTGCTACACCGGTAGCATTATCGTCAGCACAAAATGTGGTTACAGAATCATAGTGCGCACATATTATATAAATATCATCAGGATTGGTTGAGCCCAACTGGGTAGCTATGACATTTTTACCTGTGGTGTTAAAATTTTGAACCTCTACTGTAAGATTGGGAAATGCTTCTAGACGTTCCTGGATATAGGTTGCAGACAGATCGTTATTACTATGGACCCTGTTTGAGATCGTCTGTGTCGTACCGTTAATAATCGCTGGCTCTTCTCCACTTAATTGATTTACTGTGGTTTCTAAATTTGATGTATTTACTTCGTTCATTAAATCCTGAATAGATTGCGAAAATCCTATATTAAACACAACCAATAATACTATTACTGAAATAAATTTTATGTTCATAATTTATTCAACATTACAACTACTTCAAGGTACAAATTTTAATTTTTAACGTAACAAAACCTTGGATATTTAATTTTTTATTCTACATTTGTAGAGTATATTCTAAATATGTAGAACATGGAACTCTCTAAAACCGAAGAACAATTAATGCAATACCTCTGGAAATTAGAGAAAGCATTTATGAAAGAGTTATTAGATGCCTATCCAGAACCTAGGCCTGCAACCACAACAGTAGCTACACTTTTAAAACGTATGATTGGTAAAGGTTTTGTAGATTACAAAACCTACGGAAAATCAAGAGAATATTATCCATTAGTTAAAAAGGAAGACTACTTCTCCAAACACGTTAATGGTTTAATTAAAACATTCTTCAATGATAGTGCCTCTCAGTTTGCATCGTTTTTTACGAGAAAAACAGATTTAACTAAGGAAGAACTGCAAGAGCTAAAATCAATTATTGACCAAGAAATTAAGAGCAAGTAATTATGGGAATCTATTTATTAAAATTTTCAGCTTGTTTGCTTGTATTTTGGTTGGTTTACACATTCCTTTTAGAGCAACAGAACATACATCGGTTTAAGCGATTTTATCTCTTAGGTTCGTTTGTGATGGCTTTAATTATTCCAATGCTTACCATTACCTATTATGTTGAACCTGTAGCTCAACAGCTTGAAACGTTACCAGTTTATATACCAATTGAATCCTCAAATACTGAAATACTCGTACAACCAACTGAGTCCATCAGCACAGAAACACTACTCTGGTACCTATACGGACTGGGCGTCCTTATTTTCAGCTTTCGATTTGTTGTAAATCTTATAAAACTATATCGCAATATTTCAACAAATTCAAAAATCTTCAAATCATCTTTCATTTATGTTTTACTTAAGGAATATCGTATTCCACATTCCTTCTTTAAGTATATATTTTTAAACAAAACTAAGTTTGAAAATGAAGCTATCCCGATTGAAGTCTTATTGCACGAAGAAGCCCATGCCAAGCAATTGCATAGCCTAGACATTGTACTCATTGAGTTGTTACAAATTGCATTTTGGTTTCATCCTTTGGTTTACATTTTAAAACACCATGTAAAACTCAATCACGAATTTTTAGCCGATCAAGCGGTGTTAAATCATGGTATTGACAGAAAAAATTATCAAAATACATTATTACAATTTTCATCAAACACTCCTGATTATCAACTCACGAGTGCCATCAATTATTCATCATTCAAAAAACGATTTACAGTTATGAAATCACAAACTTCAAACATTAAGAAATTGGCTAGCACCATTTTGCTATTACCAGTTATCGCAATGCTATTTTACAGCTTTGCTGAAAGAGAGTATGTTAAAAAAGAAACTGAACAGACTCAAACAGAGATCAAAAACGAATTGAAAAAAGCTATTGATTACGATTTAACCCACATTGATATCACTGATCCTATTAAGGCATATCTTAAAAAATATGAAGCTTATAAAAAGCTACAAGACACACCACCACATTATATAAATAAAGGTGACCTGGAGAAAAAGCAAATGGACGACTTATTCTCTGATTTAGGCGGTATGTATTTTAGAATGCTTAAAGCTGACAAAGCAAAAGTCTTACGTCCTACGCAACCCGTTTCACCATATGCAAAGATTACGCTTAACGGTAAAACCTACTACAAGAAAAAGAGTGAGTTAACTCAGGAGGAAAAAGCAACCTTGCCTCCACCTCCTCCACCTGCAATGAAAAAATCAAAAGGCGGCCCTAATTCTGTAGATACTCCAGAAGTTTATAATACTGATTATGCCAGAAGTATTGAGCTTAAAATTTTAGATAATAATTCTTATGTAATAGATGGTATAAAAGCCACTAAAAAAACCTTTGTTAGCGTATTTAATCAAATGCATCAAGATATTACACCAGAGGTACGAAATAGAATCTTAAATATTCATGTAAGTTCTTCAAAAGATGTTTCTAATGAAGAAGTTTGGTTTATCTATAATTCACTCAAAGATTATGGTTTTTATCACCTCGTTACTCCAAATCAAATCGTCAATAGAGCAAAAGGCAATACACCATTTGCTATCGAAAGTGGTAATATAGGTCAACAAAACCCTCCAACTCAAAAAGAAATAGATGCTTATAATGCGTGGGCAAAGAAAAAGAAGGAAGCATTTAAAAAGAGACCAAAATCTGAAACCGTAAATGGATACCCTTATCTTATAAATGATGAAACATTTAGATACTATAATTCTATTTATGATAGAATGACTTCTGAGCAAAAAAAGAAATCCGTAGCCCTTCCTGAGGCCGTTTTAGTAACTGAATGGCCAATGCCAGAATACACTGTTGTCGAAACTATAAGCCAACCAATACAAGAAAAAGCTACCAAACAACAAATTGAAGAATACAATGCTTGGGCAAAAAAAGTAAACGTTGCCATGAGAAAAGCTAGAGCTAATAAATCAAACGAATACCCTATTGTTAAACAAAAAGAACTCGATAGGTACATTAATATCTACAAAAATCTGATGACGGCAGAGCAACGCCAAAATGCCGAACGTTTTCCAAGTCCGCCACCTCCACCTCCACCACCTCCAAGTCCGTTAGAAACGATCAAAACAAAAGCTAAGTCAAAAACCAAGCAACATAATAATGTAATTAATAAAGTAGAAATCACGATTAAAAAAGACAAGAGTTTAGTGCTTAATGGCAAACAAGTTGCTTTAGCGGATTTAGTTGAAGAGGTAAAAAAACTCAATCAACATTTAACCGTAGAGCAACAAAAGGAATATGTTTTTGCTTCTGTAATGGTAGAAAGTAACGACCATGTTTCATTTTCTAAGGAAATACAAGAAAAATTGAGAAAGGCCAACGTATACCATTGTGCCATAGGATATAACGAGACTAAACTAAAAACTGGATTACCAATTAAACATTTTAACTTAAATGAAGGATTGACGGTTGAAGAGGCTCGAAAAGAGAGAGAGAAAATGCTCCGAGGCATGGATGAAGGTGATAAAACATTAGACAAAACTATTGACAGTCTCAACAAAAAAGATAATAACAAATGGAGTTATACTGTTGAAACTTCTTTCGTTGAGTCTGAACCAAAAATGAAAGAATTGAAATATAATGGCGATACATATTCCTACTACCTGAAGAATGATAAAAAAGAATATGTATTCTATGATAAATATGGACTAATCGTGGATAAGACTAAAATAAAAACTCTTACCGACCATGTCAGAAAAACCAAAAAACAATAACTATTCTTTTTGGACATACAAGACCTAAACTTTTAAGAAATAGTCTCTTCAAAGAGACTATTTTTAATTAAAAGTGTAACAATCTTTCACATTTTGCGTTCTAATACTCTATACATCAATCAAAAAAACATCATGTTAAAAAAATTCTTTATCCTTTGCTCAGGAGCAGATACAGATATCCTTAAAAACTGTTCTAATGGCGAACAAAACAAATATGCTGGTATTGGCGCCACAGTCTTCTTTACGGCCTTAATGGCCTCAATTGCGGCAAGCTATGCCCTTTACACCGTTTTTGACAACCTCTTAACATCGATATTCTTTGGTTTTATTTGGGGGCTTTTAATATTTAACCTCGACCGCTACATCGTTTCTACAATTAAAAAACGAAATAGTGCCATCGATGAGTTTTTACAGGCTATCCCAAGAATACTACTAGCTGTTATTATTGCAGTTGTCATCTCAAAACCTTTAGAATTAAAAATCTTCGAAAAGGAGATTAATCAAGTGCTGTTGGAACAAAAAAACGAACTAACGTTATCCAATCAAAACCAGATTGCGCAACAGTACACACCTAAAATTGAAGACCTAAATACCCAAATCGCAAATCTGAAATCCCAAATAGACACAAAAGAAACCGAAGTCAATACTTTATACGACACTTTTATTTCTGAAGCAGAAGGTACAGCTGGTACTATGCTACTTGGCAAAGGACCAGTCTACAAAGAAAAGCGAGAAAAGCATGATGACGCACTTGCTGCGCTTCAAGAATTAAAAACAGAAAACAAAGCAAAAATTGCATCATTAGAAGCCGAAATTGCAAGTTTGGAAGGCGATTACAAAGCTAATGTCTCAGATTCGCAACCCATAATTGATAATTTTGATGGCCTAATGGCACGTGTCAATGCCTTAGGCGAATTACCATGGTTGCCTTCGTTTTTTATCTTCTTATTATTCCTAGCTATTGAGACCTCGCCTATTTTTGCAAAACTTATTTCGCCAAAAGGCGAATACGATTTCAGGTTAGAAGACCAAGAAACTACTGTTAAAATCTGGACCATGCAGAAGGTTGCTGAGCGCAAATTACTTCTTAAAACCGATAATGACATAAACAACAAAGTTTACACTGAAATTGCAGATGAAGAGGAGGTAATGAACTACAAACGCAAAAAAGCACGCGAACTTATGCAACTGCAGGCAGATGCCTTTTTTAAAAATCAAAAATCAGCACTTTAGGTAATAAGTTGTTATTTTTAAGATTGAAATAAAATATCAATCTTATGAAATATTTATATATACTTTTTTTATCAATTCTCTGCACGAGCTGTATTAGTGTAAAAGCAGATGTTTATAATGCACCTGAGGAATCTACGAACAAAGAGCTTGCTGAAGCTGGTATACGATTAGTCATGCAACAACAGGAAAGCGCTTGGAATAAGCATGACCTTGAAGGATTTATGAACGGATATTGGCGTAGTGATCAGCTTAAATTTTATGGTGCAAACGGACTTACCTTAGGATGGGAACAAACCTTGGAAAACTACAAAAAAAGATACCCTACAAAACGTGAAACCGGTACCCTAAATTTTGTAATTAAAGATATTTCTAAAATTGAAGGTAATAATTACTGGGTCATGGGCGAATATCACCTTAAACGCGAGATGGGAGATGCCAATGGCATTTTTATGATATTATTTAAACAAATAAATGGTGAATGGAAAATAATTGCCGATATGTCCTGCTAAAAAAACAAAGTGCAATGAAGCCATTTATCTATCACCATAAATGCGCTACATTGCACTTTACATCAAAAAGCTATATTAATTAGGCGGCTACAATTGAACCGTTGGGTACTGAAACCGTATTTGTTTCTTCTTCTGATTTAAAATGATCGTATAATTCCTTGCATCCAATACCAACAATTGATAATTTCTTTGATTTGGTAATTGATTCGTTGTGTAATCTAGCAAGCGCCATAACACCCGCTCTATCAATACTTTCTATATTCTCAATATTGATGATTATTTCATCTTGCTTTTCAAAAATATTTGAAAAATGTGCATTAAAGGTTTTTAAACTAAGTTTGTTTAAGGTCCCTTTGATTTTAAATCGGTTATTGTAACTTGTAATTTGCAGATCCATAATAAATAGATGTTAATTCATTTGTACTAATTCAGGGCTATTAATCAGTAAATTTGGTGCTAATAATCTTCGAGGGATTACTTAAATTTCGCATAAATTGAACAGGCTATATCATAAAATCGACAAAATGCAATATAGATTTGTTTAGTTGAAACCATGTACCATTTTTTTCGATGAACGACGTATATAAATTAAGGGCTTTTTAAAACATGAAATACAATTACAAAGTAACGCTTATGGCCATACTTGCCCTAATTACAATTTACGGTATTATAACAGGTAAGTACTTATTCTTGGTATTAATGTTTCCAATTGGCTTTTTATTTAAGAAAAAAGAAGATGATAAAGAATAAACTATTAACAACCTTAGGTTTAAGTTATGATGCCTTTTGGTCACAGGCTTTTAAGTTACTATTTATATAAACTTCTAAAACCTTAGCATTGGTACCATTAATGGTCACTTTATCGGAATTTGCCGGCAAAAGTACTGTTTCGCCCATTTTAATGATCTCAGTTAGACCATTTTGAGTAATTTCTGCATTGCCCTCAACGCACATAAATATCACAAAGGAATCGAGACTAGTATAATTCTTATGAACGTTACACACTACATTAAAAATGTTCGTCGTGAAAAATTGGCAGTTTACCAAATTACTCGATGTATCTCGCTTTAAACTATACTTACTTTTACCTAATGACGGGAAAACCTTTGTTGCTTGCGTAGCCAGTTCTGTGTGCAGCGCTCTTGTATTCCCTTTTTCATCTACTCTATCCCAATCATATACGCGATAGGTGATATCGCTGGTTTGTTGTATCTCGGCAACCATTACGCCTGCACCAATGGCATGCACTTTTCCTGCTGGAATAAAATAACTATCACCTTTATTCACTTTTACAGAATTAAAGATCTGCTTAACATTCTTAGCATTTATTGCACCCAACTTTTCTTTAGCTGTGTTATGGTCTTTTAATCCCAATATAATTTCTGCATCTTTTTCATTATCCATGATGTACCACATTTCGGTTTTCCCAAAAGAATTGTGGTATTTCCGAGCCATTTGATCATCCGGATGTACTTGGACCGATAGATTGGTTTTTGCATCTAAAAACTTAATCAACAACGGGAATTCCTCACCGAAGCGTTCTAGATTTTTCGCACCCATAAAGTCACCTTTAAATTTATTTATCAATTCATTTAAGGATTTTCCCTTATAAATACCATTAGAAACAATAGATACATTATTATTTACGCCAGAGATTTCCCAGCTTTCACCTAGCGTTTTAGAGTTTGACGCTTTATTAAAAACGGTAGTTAATTTTTCTCCTCCCCAGATTTTCTCTTTTAAAATAGGATTGAATTTTATTGGATACGCTTTCATTATTCTGATATTGATAATTATACTATTATTAGATTAAGTCCTCTCGACACTTCTTTACCCTGTACTTTCTTTAAATAGTCCATCAAGGAAAAAACACTCTTAAATAACGTTGGCTTTATGATATACTTACTTTTTAAATCTCTATCATAGCTGATAATAGATTCCGTTTCGGTGCATATCAATTCTATTATATCGCTTAGATTTAAACGATAAGATTTCAGGGTATTGACATCTAAGCAAGCTAAATGTCTTAGGTCAAAATTGTTAAACATGTATCTGGCACCAGCTCTTTTTGAAGCCACTATAGACACGTGCTTTTTTATTTCGACAATTGAGACACTAGAGCAGTTTTCTTTGATTTCTCTGAGCAATTCTAGTGTATCGTCTTTACTTTCGTTGTCCACAAGACAAAATTCTATTTGATCTGTTGATTTTAATTGGTCAATTATGGTCTTTGTTTTTATATCGTCTTGATTATTATTAAAAACAATGATGATTCCTAATTTCATTTAGCATACTATTTAATGAATTAAACAACTTCTAACGTTACGTCCATATCAGCTAATTTTTGATTTTTTCTTTTTCTGTAAACCCAAGCTATTTGCGCTAATTGAAATACGATTTTTACTGAGTCTTTCATGGATAGTTTAGAACCATCGGCATGAATCCATCTTTTTAAGGGTTGCTCACACAGTAGGCTTTTCGCTTTTTTCAAACCATAGTGCATCGTCATGCGCTTAAATATTTCAACATCAAAAATCCATTGCGTCACAAATTTCTTCCCAAAAGCAATATCAATAACATCTTTATGGAAAATCTTAGCACCACATTGGGTGTCTTTAAAATCCATGGACAAGATTTTTCTGATTATAAAATTGATCGTTAAGCTTATAATTTTTCGCGCAGACTCTTTGCTAATATTTGCTCCCATCCTAGAGATTCTAGAACCGCTAACAATTTTAAAATTCGAAGTTTCTATGGTCTTTACCAAATCATCAAAATCAGCAAGGTCTGTTGAGAGATCGGCATCAAGGAATCCTATATAATCTAGATCCTGCTTTTCAGCCATGTGTAGCATGCCAAGTCTAACCGCTTCGGCTTTACCGCCATTTTTCTCACAATCATAAACAGTAATGTAGCCTTCTCTTCCTTTTTGTAAATCCTTTAGAACCTTTAACGTATTATCCTTGCTACCATCATTTACAAAACATAAATGATAACCGGAATTTGCGTCTACAAATTTTAAAAACTCATCACTCAACAATCTCTCTTCCTCATTGTAACATGGTATTACTACACCAACACATCGTTGCTGAATCATAACATTAGCATTTGACATTAACGCTGTTTTCTTTTCAGGTGCTCCAATAAGGTGCTTAACCCTTGCACAAATCTCCACAAGGCTTAATGGTTTTTTCATGTAATCATTAACACCTAGTTCAAATGCTTTTGTAATCGCATCGTCTTTCGTATTACCAGACAAAATCATAATAGGCGTTTGTGAATCTTTAGTTATTCTAATATGTGTTATGACCTCAAATCCAGAGATATTAGGCATATTTAAATCTACTATCACTAAATCTGGATTAAACTCATCATAAGTATCCAAACCTTTGATTGCATCAGTTTCAATAGCTACTTCGTAACCTAAATCCTCAAGCCTCTTCTGTAGTGGAAGTAGTACTAATTGTTGATCATCTATTGCTAGAACCTTCATAATACGTTGATTTATGTTTTAAATTCAAGTCAAAAGTATAGGTATTGACGTCTGAAATTTTTTAATTTAGATAAATACCGAACTTAGTGTAGACGAACAGCAATTTGCTGTAGATGATTAAAAACGGTATGGCTTCCTTAATTATATATCTTTACACTATTGATATTAGCATGAAAGACATCAATGAAAAACGCCTCGAACAAATATCTTATTTCTGCATTACTTATTGGAATAGCATTCCATGGTACGTCTATATTTTTCACTTTAGAAACCACTTATGACGCCCTTATTCATCTGTTTTTTGCAGAACACTATTCCAACAATTGGTTTGAGCCTTGGAACTATAAATGGTATACAGGATTTACTGTAATGAGTTATCCGCCATTGGTGCATCAATCCATTGGCGCACTGTCCTTTATTGGAGGCTTAAAATTTGGCTTATTCACTGTAGCTCTTATTGCTATTGTCTTATTTATAACTGGTGTCTATAGGTTTTCGCTATTAATGACATCTAATAGGACTGTTGCAGGCTACGCTTCAATACTTGCTGTTTTTTCATCGTCGTTCGTAGAAACATTGCATATTTTTGGACAACTTCCAAGTATTATTGGTATTTCGGTATTAATGCATGCCTTACCAGAAATATATCTGTGGCTTAAAACTGGGAAGAAACGCTATTTAGCTACTTCGCTTTCTCTTATTGCAGTAACAGTGACCTCACACCATGTGACACCTATCTTTGGAATGGTATTTTTTATTTTTCCACTTATTGGTATGGTCATAATGGACGATGCGAGAGAACGGGTAAAATCTATCGAGGCTGTTACTCTTAATGTTTTTATTAATAGTTTTTTTAAGCTTTTTAAACGCATTATCAGTTTTGGATTACTCTCCTTAGTCACTATAATAGGTTGCATATTACCTTATTGGATCAATTCTAAAAACAACCCAATTACCCAAGTCCCAATACCACATGGTTCACGTGATAATTTTCTTGAAATAACCTCATCTGGCTTGGTATTTTTTCTTATTCCTTGGGGTATGTTATTAATACTCCTTCCCTATATTTTCTATAGATATTACAGCAAACGGTATCTATTTTTTGGGTTATCGATCACCATCTTGTTTGTGCTTGGCACAGGTGGTACAACACCAATACCTAGGCTTGTCTTGGGTGAAACAGCGTTCAATATTTTAACATTAGATCGTTTTACGCTTTGGGCGTCTATCATGTCCTTGCCTCTTTTTGGCGAGTTTGCATATCGATTTGTTGAAGGTGATTTAAAGACATTGATACAAGAACGATTTGGTGGTGTATATCACAAATTAGCTGGTGGAATATTAGCTGGTCTGTTTATTTTCATGACCATATTTACGATGAGTCTTGGTTATTTCAGACCATCGCAACCGCAAAAAATTAAGATGCAGCCCATCGTAAATTTCCTTAATCAAGACCAGCACGATCAATGGCGTTATATGACCTTAGGTTTTGGGGACCAAATGGCTTGGCTTTCTGCACAAACAAAAGCCATGTCGGTAGATGGCAATTACCATTCTGCAAGACGATTACCAGAACTTACCACACGTCCTATAGAACGCTTGGAGAATTCTAAATTTAAAGGTGTTGAAGGTATTGGATCACTACAACAGTTTTTAACTACACCCGAGAAATACAATCTTAAATATATTTTCTCTAATGATAAGTTCTACGATCCCATTTTATATTTCTGCGGTTGGCAACGGCTAAGGCAGTTAGAAAACGGCATTATGGTTTGGGAAAAACTCAATGTACCACCAGTATCGTCTATTTTACCAAAAGAAGATGTGGCCATCTGGCAAAAACTACTTTGGGGTGCGGTACCCTTTTTAACGGTTTTAATCGCCTTTATACTAAATGTCCAATTCTTATTGGTACATGCTTTGAAGACACGATATTCTGCACCGCCAGTATATATGAACTTTAAAAATAGCTACACCAAATTTTCAAAAGATGCATTCAGAATTACACATGTGTGGTCCTATATATTAGCCGTAATTGTATTCTACGGCATTTACACTATTTACATTAAAAATGAAGCCCACCACTCACCAGAAAACACCGTATTGGCCTATTACGATGCATTGGATTTTAAAGAATATGAGACGGCATATAGTCTTATAAACCCAGAAAGCGACTTGTCTATTGCGCAATATATGCTCGAGATTTCTGTTACTGATGGCTTATTGAGTTCCTATGCAAAACTCGATGCCATTAAAACCGAAACCTTAAGTAAAACAGATAGTCTTGCAAGCCTAAAAGTCGTTACCGATTGGATTACGCCTCTTGAAAAAATAAGTAAGACGTACTACAAAAAACTCGTTAAGATTAAGCGCAAATGGTACCTACAACCAGAAGACATTAATTTAGATTTACCACCAGATCAACTCTATTCCAGTAACCAAATTAAGTACTTTAACCAAGGGCGAAGACGCATCACAACTGAGCAAACCTACCATGAAGATATTTTAAAACAACCTGTTTTAGAAATATTAGATGCAAAATTGGTGAAATATAAAATGAGTTATGCCATAGTTGGTGAAGTTCAAAATATAGATAATGTACCTGCCGATGTGTTACTCAAGGGCACACTTTACAATGATAACAATGAAGCCCTTGCTAGTTACAATGCAAAGGATGTGGTTAAACACAAATTAATGCCTAAAGAGGTTTCATCCTTCAGAATTAACTTTGAAGGTATCGCCTGGTCAAAAACAAAAGACTCCATACCTTCAACCTTTAATCCGGATGAATTTACACCAGTTGAGCTAGAAGAACAACCCACCAAATTTAATTTGCAGGTTGCCGGTAATGTCTCAGGTTCTGATTTATTCAAAAACACAAGTGTCTCTATCAATTCACTCAAGGACCAGAATCTTTATGGTAATTTGGTTAATACAGGTACTGAAGAAGTGACTATTCCACAGTTACTAATTTCATATTATGATGAAAATAAAAAACTAAAATGGGTAGATCATCTATTTTTAGAAGAAGGTATAAGACAGCAACGAAAGCAAAACTTTAGGTATGAAATAATAGATGACAGCCCGGCAATTCTAGTCAATGACAATATGGAAAATTGCTTTGTCAATGGCCTACCCAATAAGGATATTGCCAGTAAAATTGTAGCCAACCGCATTCAAAATCATCATAATGAAGAATACCAGGCTATAGATCACGCTCAATTTAAATATATTAAATTAGAAATCAACACCTATATCGGTAGTCCAAACTAATGTCTCAAAACTATTTTTACATACCATTTATCGCACTAGTTTTTATTTGTACGGCATTCTTTGGCTACAATGGCAGTACCGATCCAATTCGTTTGTCGACGAAACAACATGAATATATTGCTGGTGATACTATTACTCTGGAATTTGAAACTACTGGTAATGAAAACGCAGTTTTATATTGTTCTAATAGTTATGGATCTATTTTATTACATGCCAAAAACGAAAATAACAAGCTAACCTTTATTGTTCCTGATTCATTTTCAAAAAAATCAGGTGTTTTAAAGTGGCAACTTGTTAATACATCCGCGCCATTACAAGGCCATCTAACTATAAAACCGCAACAATATATCAACAGTATTGAAAGCTATTTAGGCCCTCCAAGTATTGAAGCAGGCGGTACGGATTACAGTATGCTTGTGGTAATCCCAACCGATATGCATGATAACCCACTAGCTGACAGCACAAAGGTAGATGTAAGGCATCAATTCATGGAAAATGAATTTTCAGATGAGATTTATACAAAACACGGATTCGCATACAGAACTATTTATTCCTACGATAAAAAAGGGCGAATAATACTTAGCACATCGTGTTTGGGATTAAACTCTAAAGAATATGATATCAATGTAATGCCTGCAGTACCTACTGATTTCACAATTACTGCAGAACGCATTCACAGTTATGCAGATGGTAATCAAATCACAACATTTACAACTTCAGAAATAAAAGATCGCTACAATAATACTGTTAGTGATGGTACCTTCGTCTCATTTTTTATTACAGATAAAAACGGCAATAAAACAACCACTTCCGGAAGTACTATTAACGGCATTGCCACAGCGAAAATGTTGCATCCAGACCATGAAGACCAATGGACCATTAAAGCGTATATTGAAGGCATGGCAAATAGTAATTCCATACTGCTAGACTACAAACAAGCTATATCAGATTTTGATGTTGCGCTTTCTAAAGACAGCAGAACAATTACTATTGGACCAATACAAAGTTTTATGAACCAACGGATACCAGATGGACTCGATATTACTTTAAAAGTGTTTAAAAACGACAGCTTAGAAAACACGCTATTAGAACAAAGTTATCTAGGCTATGCAACTTTTAAGTTAAATCAAGACCGATACCCAAAGGGCAATTACCATTTTATCATAGAAAGTGCTGGCCTTACCAAATCATTTAACAATATCACCTATGAGTAATCCCAGCAAAAACATATTACGAGGTGTTATAGTATTAACCTATATCATAATAATGGCAGTAGTTATTTATGGCCTTGCAGCCATCTTTACATACTTAAATACTGGAGCGGACCGAAGCACAATGCTTCATACCGAAATTAAACAAGTAGAACACTATTTACCTAAGGTAGTTTGGGCACCTTTAAACAACGTAGGTAGACCAATGGATACGCAAACTCTAAAATCTATTGAAGACGATTATTTAGACGCCTGGTATGTAAAACACGTAGCTTTTAAATCGAATACTACCACTGGCATTGACGATTATTATACCGAGAGTGCACGTGAAAATCTATATAATATCATTACCATTAATTCTGAAAATGAAAACAGTATTGATGCCACAACCCTTTTCCACAATATCACCTTGGAGTTTTTTAGTGAAGACGGACAACTCGTTGTATTAACAGATAAGGATGTAGTTGAATACAAACGCCTTTTTAAATCTGGGAAATATTTAACCGAAATAAATGAAATATCAACCTATAAAATAACGCTTTTACTTGAAGACGGTTTCTGGCGAATAAGACATTTGGTTAGGGAGAAAAGTGAAACCCACAATCCTAAAGTTAAAAATTTACCTATAAATAGTTCAGAATTAAAGGGCATAAATTACTATCCACAAGATTCGCCTTGGGATATGTATGGTGACAAGTTTGATGCTAGTATAATTGACGCTGATTTTAAAGTTATCAATGAAGCAGGTCTTAATAGTATTCGAATATTTGTGCCTTATGAAGACTTCGGAAAATCCAGTGTTACACCTGATAAATTAGAGAAATTAAAAAACGTTTTGGATCTGGCCCACAAGAATAGGTTAAAGGTTCTAGTAACGCTTTTTGATTTTTATGGCGACTATTCGGTTTTAGACTGGTCGCTTACCCAAAGGCATGCAGAAAGTGTAATTAATTATATCAAAAACCATCAAGCACTATTAGGATGGGATATTAAAAACGAACCCAATTTAGATTTTGAATCGCGTGGAAAGGAATTGGTACTTGCATGGTTAGATAAAATGGTTGCCCATGTTAAAGCTGAAGATCCTAATCATCCTGTAACAATTGGCTGGTCTAATGTAGAAAGTGCCACGTTACTTAAGGATAAATTAGACTTTATCTCCTTTCATTATTATAAAGACCTTGACCAACTTGAACCGTCTTTTAATAGCCTAAAAGCAACAACTAACCAACCTGTGATTGTTACCGAATTTGGCTTATCCTCTTACAATGGCTTTTGGAATCCTTTTGGAAATTCCGATGAGGATCAGGCTAAATATCATAAAGACATTCAAACTATTTTTAAAACCAATGGTATTCCGTATATGTCCTGGACCTTATACGATTTCACCGAAGTACCAAAGGAAGTCGTAGGCGGACTTCCTTGGCGTAAAAATGCACAAAAGCATTTTGGTTTTATTGATAAAAATGGGTTGAAAAAGGCTTCGTTTAAGTTTATATCTTCTAAAGAATAACTTCTTGAGAAGCCGGTTGTTCTAAATTTTTATTTCCAAATATTTGCTTGAAACTACCAATATACATTTCGGCAATTTGTGACATTGGGTGGGCCGTTGCAGCTTTGTAATTAGCTTTGGCGATATTTAACCTATGTGCTTCATTCGTAACCAAAACCTCAATGGCCAAAGCTAAACTTTCGACATTCGTAGGATCAAAAAATTCACCTCTGTAACCTTCATCCTGAACTAACAAAGCCAAGTCTCCTAAATCTGGCATAACTACAGCCTTACCATAGCTTCCTGCTTGGTGCAATACACCAGAGCTTCCCGTTGTTGCGGTATATGGAAATACTACCACAGCACTATTGTTAAATATCACTGGAACGTCTTCTTCCTCAACATAACCTGTGAACCTTACCTGCGGAATGTGCTTATAATCTTCACGTACTTTAGCCAAATAGCCAGGTACATTTGGATTGTCCGTACCAGCTATTACAACTTCTAGATTTAGTCCAGTAGATTGTCTCACCATTTCCACAGCTTCAATCATGCCTTCTACTTTTTTATAGGTACCAAATTTTCCAAAGGTCATAATTTGCATTGGTCCTTCTGGCAAAGTATAATTTGGCTCTTCAGGAATTTCAAATGTGCCGTGCGGAATCAACTTTACATTCTTTGCATTATACTTGCGCTCTAAAATATCGACATACTTTTGCATGGTAACGGCAACGGTGTCTGCTTGCAGAATTAATCGTGTTAATGAAGAGCCTATAAATCCATACAGTTTCTGCATGAGTTTATTTGATGTAAATCCTGCACTTCCTAAATCGACTTCTTCTAAAATATTATGAAGCAGAACGATATTTGGAATACGCTTTAACCTGCAAACTAATGGTAACATTAATCCTAAAGCCGCAGCAACTTTTTTATCACCAAACTTCATAAATTGAAGATTAAATAATACGGAGTCTGGTGCCGTTTGGTTAATGGCCTTTGTTACTGAAAAAATATTCTTGTAGCTATTAAACGACCAACATTCCTTAACAGTTATCTTGCATCCTGCTTCTGAGAAGTTCAGGTCTTTTTCACCTTCCGTTCTGTCCGTTAATAAAATCAATTCTGTGATGTCTTGATGTTGTCTAAATTGCTTTACCAAATGGTATGCATATTCGTTAAGTGTTACTTTACTCGGTGGATACGCTGTTACGATTGCTAATTTCATTTTTCTTTGTTTAATTACAGTACAAATGTGCGCATTAAAACCCACTAAAATCGTTGTCCTTAGTTAGGTTGCCCTTTTCTGTAGATGAATGGTTTTTTACTTTAGATAAGCTATTTTTCTGAATATGGTTTTCATATTTAAAAAACCCTAGCTGAATTACCAATAACAGAATCATGGCAATAATCTGCATATGCACTACTTGGTCTAGAGATTGGTGAAAAACAATTACCAAGGCCATTTGAAGCATTCCGAAGACACCAGAGATAATAACAGGAATGTATTTATCCAAGGATAAGTAGTAATATGCAAATATGTTTGAGATGGCAAACATGGATGTAGCAATGGCATATTTCCATAAAAGTGGTGCCATGGCCAAATAATCTTCACCAAATAGAATCTTAATAATTAATTCTGGAAAGCTTAGGCAGGTCATAACAATGATCGTAGATATCACAGCAATATAGCCCACGTATTTAAATAATACCGAAGCCGTTTCTTTTCCTTCTTTCTTTAATTGCACAACTGCTGGCAAGAGTAGCATTACAAACATCCAGGCTATGAAGTAAACGATACGGCCTATTAGCGCCAATGACGCATACAAACCTGCTTCATACGATTCAAAGTAATGTTTTACCAATAAGATGTCACTGTTGTTAATTATAATCTGTGTTAACTCATAAAACGCTGTCAATAAAAAGAAACGCTTTATCTGCTTGCCATAATGATCTTCTAAAACAATAGTCTCTCTAAAACTGATATGGCTTCTTTTAAATGGAAACAATCCAAAAACAAAAGACAAGAAAATCCCAATGGCGATAACTGCAGACGAGGTAATATTAAAGACCAATATTATACCAAGGGTAATCAATAATCTACTTAACATTTCACCTTGATAGGTAATCGATAGCGATTTATAAGCTTTTTTACCCTGAAAGGTTCCTCTGTTAACACTCATTAAAAAGTAAAGCGGCACACCACATCCAAAAATCACAAACATAGACTTTGAAGTGGTATTAAATAGTGTTTGTAGCTGACCAGCAAAACCCACAATAGCTATCCCTAGAATAACACCAACCAGTAATGCTTGTTTATACACTTTGGTAACAAAACTTGTAAACACGTTATTCTCAAATAACACTGAAAATTTTGCTGTTACCAATTGAAATGTCATGGCGATAAAAGACAGTACTAAAAGAAATGTAATAAGCACAGCTGCATCCGCAAACGCTGTCGGTCCTAATACACGTCCTAAAATAAGGTTATACAAATAATTACCGCCATTAACGGCTAAAACACTAACCATAAACAACTGCTCTGGCGATAATTTCTTCGATTTTAATGTAGCTAATAATTGCATGTTATTTATTGTCTAAAAAGAATTAAGCTGCGGCTTTAATTGTATTCTTATCCTGGTTGATTTCGCTACCATCACCAAGAACACTAAATACAGTATTTGATGATTTTGCATAGGCATACAATTCTCTGAGGGTCATTAAACCATTAATATCCATAAATGCAATATGCTGTAGATCTATAATTACTTTACCACATGTATTTAATAAAGTTTCACAGTAGTTTTTTAACTGATTTGCAGTAGTAGAATTGACCATACCTTCTACTGTAAATATGCCGTTGATTTCTGTAATTGTAAGTGCCATAATTTTGTGATTTTTATTATGTTTTTTGTTTGTTTCTGACACAAATATCTTGTGTATTTCCATGTATGAGCCTTCTATTTCGACGGATGACGCTTTGCTGTAGATGAATGAAGCCGTAGATGTCCGTAACTTGCAAATAGTTAAATGAAACAGCAATGACAACATTAAAAACACTTATTAAAAGTTTGTTTTTTATCCTAGCACTAACCTGTTATGGGCAAAATATGCAGGACGGGTTTACCTATTTAGAAACAGGTAAATATGCAAAGGCTGAAACCTTTTTTAATACTATACTAAAGGATTACCCTAATAATAAAACGGCTCGTCTGTGTTATGGACGTGCCATAGGCCTAAATGGAAAAGCGGAAGAAGCCAAGATCTTGTTTAGTGAACTCTTAAGGGACTATCCTAATGATTTTGAGATTAAACTCAACTATGGCGAATCCCTATTATGGAGCAATAATTTTACACAGGCCGAAGGTTATTATAAAAGTTTAGTCACAGAAGCGCCCAATAACTTTGCAGCTTTATTAGGCTATGCCAATACCCTATCTAATTTAAAGGTTTACCAAGACGCATTAATATATGTCAATAAAGCATTAGAAGTTTTGCCAGGTAATGCGAATGCCTTAACGTCTAAAAAGTACATCTATTTAGGTTATGCTTATCAAAACCAGCAAGCTCAAAACTATGATGAGGCGGAATCTCTATTAATTAAAAATCTAGGTTTTTTCGATGATGATAAAGACACGCTTCTAAATCTTGCCAACCTATATATCATTTGGGAAAAGTATGACGATGCCCAAGAAACTTACAAACGATTGGCAGAACAACCAGATTACAATACACAAGCTTTAAATGGTTTGGCTTTAGTAGCACATTTAAAAGGCAAGGAGAACGTTGCATTAAATTTAAGTTCTAAAGCTTTTGCACAATTGAGTAACCACACCGATTCTAAGGTTTTACAACAAACTACGGAGCGTTATGTCCAAGCGCTGATATGGAACAAAAAATACAAACAGGCTGAAAACTTAATCGGTAATCTAATGGCTACACAGCCCAACCAAAATTGGGTATTGGCACTGCGTGCTACATTAAATATTTACAAGAGCAATTTTAAGCAGAGTCTGGCAGACTACAACCAAATACTGGTAAATGACAGTACATCCTTTGATGGTAACTTGGGAAAGGCCAATGCACTAAAAGCTTTAGGACGCACCGACGACGCTCTTAATTCTGCCAAGAACACTCTAAAATTCTATAGCAACCAAAAGGATGCTGTTAACTTTATAAATAAGATAAACCTTAATTTATCACCCAGTTTAGAAAGTAAAGCATCCCATACGTTTGATAATGGCGACAATAAGGCCTATGCCTTATCTGCAAATGCCATCTATCCGCTTTCTACCAAGCTACGTCTATTAGGTACCTATAATTACCGAAACACGTTTAACACGATTACGGATAATAGTGCTACGTCGCATAATGTCGCTACAGGATTAACCTATGAGCTATTACCCAACCTTACCGCAAAAGGTATGGTTGGTTTGTCTACGGCCCAGGCTGAAACAACAGATTTTACACAGCTATTAACTGATCTATCACTCAACATTAAAATCTTTAAGCTACAGACCTTAGATATTGGCTACAGGCGCCAGGTAGAGAGTTTTAATGCCGATCTGTTAGACCGTGAGCTGGTCCAAAACAATTACTATGCTAACTATAACCTCAGTACTAATTTTAATTTGGGCTGGTATACACAATATATCTACACGGCACAAAACGACAATAATACCCGAAATCTGCTTTTTGCATCCTTATATTATAATCTATTGGCAAAACCAGGACTAAAAGTGGGGTTTAATTACCAGTACATTACCTTTAAAGATCAGGTGCCTACGATATACTTTAGTCCAGAAAAATTTAATGCCTACGAGGTATTTATAAATCTTATAAAGGATGAAGCTATTGCCAAGCCTAAAGAATGGTTTTATAATGTAACTACAGCATTTGGCTACCAATATATTGAGGACGACCCAAAGCAAACCGCATACCGTTTACAAGGTGCATTCGGCTACAAATTTTCGGAACGTGCGCTTTTAAATCTTTATGGTACACATAGTAACATTGCCTCTGCCACGGCTGCCGGTTTTACCTTTACAGAAGTAGGCATACGTTTAAAGTGGATCTTGACTAATAAACCCATATTTAAAAATTAGAATAACATCCCTCAAAAAACCGCCAGAAGTTTTGTTATCCCGTAGCTGTAAGGATTAAACGATTATATTTGTTTTGATATAACAAGTTCTACGCAATTTACCAAAACCACTAAAATTTGAAAAGCGAGAAAATAATTTACGAAACAAAGCCAAAAATTTTTAATCCTTATGGAGTTCTTATTTTATTAATAATTGGAACATATTTCGTTTATACTTCTGAATCATTAGTAATAAAAATCTTAATAGGTGGAATATTTTTATCAGCCCTAATTTTTGGAATGATTAGAAATTATTTTGCAAATGGAATTATAATAAGTGAAAACAAAATTGAATTACTAAAAACGAATTTAACTGGAAAAACTCAATCTGAATTTATTGAATTTTCTGAAATTAAAAGCGTGAAATATAATCACGGGCAATATCGACAAGACAGCGCAATTTATTTAAAGAGAAAATTGAAATCGGAACTGAAAGTTTTTATACCAATTAATTCATTTGAATTTGGTCACGTTTTAAAGTTTTTAAACGGAAAAGGAATTGAAATTAATTTAGTTCATTCTGACCAAGAATTACGAATGTTTATAGACGGAAAAATAACAGAATTTCCAATGACGAATGAAAAAACTGCGTAGAACACCGTATATAATTCATTGCTAGTTAAAGCCTACTTACGAAAGTCCTCGCGGACTTTCTATCTGTGATTTATTTGCTAAATTTAGTGCTTAAACACGCAACGAGATCATACACAAAACAGTTGTGAACAATTCGCCCAGGGCGAACTTTAATCTGCGCAGCTTCGCTGACAGTGCATCTTAAAGTAAATTGTTCACAACAGAGCGCTAAACCAA
>NZ_JAIUJR010000050.1 GCF_020166335.1 Winogradskyella alexanderae
AACGAGGTCAACACGGCCTTCGCCGTGGTGGGGGCCGACCTGCAGATCACCGATTCCAGCGGTACGCTTTCAGTGCCCCTGGCATCCATAGGATCGGACGACCAGACCATAACGGATCTCTCGTACGACGATACGACCAACATCCTTACCATTACCCTTGAGGACGGCAATACATCAACGGTCAGCCTAGCCGAACTCTCGGAGACCGTAGTAGCGGGAACAGGCGCCGTTACGGTAACGGACGACGGCAACGGCAACTATACCGTCAACTCGACCGATCCGGACGAGTCCGTGACCAACGAGGTCAACACGGC
>NZ_JAIUJR010000051.1 GCF_020166335.1 Winogradskyella alexanderae
GTAGGCGCTAGCCTTGGCGACGAGCTGACCTATACGATCACGGTAGAGAACACGGGCAACGTTACGTTGAGCAACGTAGCCCTTACGGATACGTTCGTGGATGCCAACGGCAACCCGCTGACCTTGACAGGACCGACATTTGTGAGTGCAGATGCAGGAAGTGCAGAAGGTACGCTTCAGGTAGGCGAGACGGCAACCTATACGGCAACCTATGTCATCACACAGAGCGATGTGGATGCAGGCGGCGTGAGCAACAGCGTCGTAGCCGATGGCGATAGCCCGGCAGGAACGAATGTGAACGA
>NZ_JAIUJR010000005.1 GCF_020166335.1 Winogradskyella alexanderae
ATTAGAGAGTATAAGGAAGACCTATTCTCTAATTATTGCTAAGGAATTTATTATCTTTTCATTCTCAAAGCAGAACTACGTTTAACCCTTGAGTTAGCAACAAGCCAAATCAAAATTACAAATGAATGAAATAACCTCTCATATAATAAATATCGATAAAGCCATATGTAAAAACATAGAAAAATTCGATGCAGAGGAAAGAGGGTTGTTATCGCAGAATATATTATCCCAACTCAGGAATTTCGTTGAGCACATTGGATTAAAAGTTCTTGAAGACGTTCAAAATACAGAATTAAACAATGATTACAAGAACATCCAAAATGCTATTGAATATATAAAAGCAAGAGGTGACTTAAAATTCTTATCAAGGTTCCATAAACTCTTACAAATTACAGCTTCTCATTACACATTAAATGAAGAAAGTTCAGAAAGATTATTACTAAAATACTATGAGTATTTAATAAAAATAAAGTCCTTCCTAAAGGATACATTTAATTTGGAAGTCCTGCATAACCTTGAAGAATTTCCAATTCAAACTGATTCTAATCTTAAAGAATATTATGAGAAAATATCTCATTTAATAAATCAATCCAAAGAGAGTCGAGTTAAAAGTGATTATAAAGACAGATACTATATTCAAAAGATAAAGCCGTTTTTTATCAACGGTGGAATATATTATGAAGTAACTTTTAAGAGAGCGAACGATTACACTAGCAAGTTTGACAGAATTATAGCGTTTACAAATATTGACATTCTTGGCAATTATGCAGTTAAGCTATCCATTAGTACGGACTACATTGAGATTTTGGACAAAAGAATGCCAATAAAAATAATCGATGAATGGGAAGTTTCAATTCGACCATGTGAAATAGACAACGTCGCAAAAATATTTGGCATAAGCTCTAAAATCAGTAGTGGTAAAGAGTCATATGAGCTAATGAAATACTTAACTTCTTCAGGATTGAACTTGATTGAAGTCATAAACTTGAATGATTGGTATTATAACTATGTAAAAAAGACTGTAACTGAAAAGGCAAGGGTTTCTCGCATTTTCAAGCTTTTAGATAAATGCCGAGAAATGAGCAAAAATAAAAGTGATGGCTCTAATGTTATTAGATATTTACTACTTAGACTTAATAATAAAATAATTAAGAAGCAGTATAATCACGCTTCTTGTGAGTTGTTATCAAATCTAAAATTAGAGTATGGTTGCATTCCTTTTGACCAAATGCCGTTCAATTCAGCTTTAATCAATCATAATCCTAAACTCAGTGACCTATTTGCATCTATTAATACCGATGACAGAAAACATGAAATCTTAGCTAGACACATTAAGAACAATACTGAGCAAAAGGGACAACTATACACTCAAATTAATGAAATTGAAAATTTTGAGAATATTGAAGAACTAATTGATGAATGGAATAATAATTTGTACTGGAAACACAAAAATAGACGTATTGAAATTTACAAAAAACATGCTTTCATAAAAGGTTATGAAGCCGATACTTATAATATCATAGAAAAGTTGAAAGAGGTATCATCGGATGGTATCAAAAATTACAAAAAATCTATAGAATCTTGGCTTCAATCGACTTCATACGTTATTGATTGTGACGAAAAAAAGTTAGCTCTTAAAAACTTGTTTGAGCATTCTAAAGTTGCTTTGATTTATGGTGCTGCAGGAACAGGTAAGTCAACAATGATTAATCATATTTCTAACTTTTTTGACAAAGAAAGTAAACTTTATTTAGCAAATACAAATCCTGCTGTTGACAATTTAAAGAGAAACATAAAAGTGGCAAACTGTAGTTTTAAAACGATAACAAAATTCTCTTGGAGTCACGATAATGAATACGATATTCTAATTATCGATGAGTGTAGTACAGTCAGTAACTCTGACATGCTTAAAATACTTAATAAGGCAAAATTTAGGTTGCTTATATTGGTTGGAGACGTTTTTCAAATTGAATCTATATTATTTGGCAATTGGTTCACTTTAATTAAATATTTCATTCCAGAGTCATCTGTTTTTGAACTAGAAAAACCCTATAGAAGTAATAATCAAAATTTACTACGCCTTTGGCAAAGAGTTAGGAACATCGAAGATTCTATATTAGAAACTTTAACAAAAAATCAATATTCAACTACTCTTGACAACTCGATTTTTCAAAGTACAGAAGATGACGAAATAATTCTTTGCCTCAATTACGATGGACTTTATGGTATTAACAACATAAACTCATTTCTTCAAAGTAGTAATAACAATCAGGCTTTTGTTTGGGGTACTCATACATATAAGGTAAATGACCCTATCATTTTTAATGAATCAGGTAGGTTTTCACCCTTAATTTATAATAATCTCAAAGGTAGAATTTTTGGTATAAAATTACTTGAAGATAAAATTCAATTCGACATAGAAGTATTTCTTGTACTTAATGAATTTGATACCGAATGGTACGATTTTGAACTTTTAGAGAATGCAGAAAGTGGTTACTCTGTCATTCGATTCACAGTAGACAAATACAAGAGTACAGATGAGGATGATGACGATTCTAGTAATATAATACCTTTCCAAGTTGCTTATGCAGTTTCAATTCATAAAGCACAAGGTTTAGAATATAATTCTGTGAAAATTGTTATAACTGACGAAGTGGAAGAAATGATTTCGCATAATATTTTTTACACAGCAATTACGAGAGCAAAGGAAAAACTGAAGATTTATTGGACACCAGAATCTGAAAAGAAAATTCTTGGGAGTTTTAAAACCAAGTTTAATAGAAAGGACTATTCTTTGCTGAAGAAAAAGTATAATCTGTAAAAAATGAAAAAGCCAGTTGCTAACATTGTGTATAAGTAATAGCGGTTTAAGTGATAAAACGAAAGTATAAACATAAAACAAAGGTTAGTTCAAACCGAAAGGTTTGTGAGTAGAAATCCCCTACTACTCATACACGACACCGTTAGGCACAAGCAAAACAAATCATGGAAAACAACAAAGAACATAAAGTTAATAGAATATGAAAAGATAATTGCTTGTATTTCTTTTCTTTGTGGTGCACTTTTTGGTGGCTATCGCCATTTGTTAGATAAGGGAGACCTTGAAACATATCTTGAAAATAATAGTTAAACTGAACTTGATAAAATGGAAGAAAACATAACAAATATTGCTACTGTCATTATAGCTATCTGCGCAATATTTCTAACAATTTATCAAATATATGCTACTCGAAAACATAATAGATTGGGAATAAGGCCTCTTCTTAAAATTGGTTGGACAACAGATGAAAAAATAGATGGAATTTGGTTAAAAAATGTTGGTCTAGGACCTGCAATAATTACAGCGTTCTCAATAAAACATGATGGTAAAATCATCACGACCAAAGATTTGACAAATCACCTTCATGAAAAAGGATTTACTTCTGGAATGTATATCGCTAACAAAGGTTCAACTATAACAACAACTGATTTGAAATGGCTGATTTTCTCTGAAAAACAATTGAACAGTGAAGAAAAGGTAATAGAATATTGGAACCTTCTCGAAGGATTAGTTTTTATTGTTGAATACAAATGCTTTTATAATTCAATTCAGTCAAAAACAATTTGGAAATGCCCAAATCCAATAAAGGAGTTCGTTTCAGTAAAAACAAAGTAATGAATAAAAAACTACATACGACACCGTGTATAGCTCATTGCTTTGGAAATTCCTACTCGGAAATTCTTGCGCAATTTGCTATCTTGTTTCCTTAATCGGAAAATCATAGCTGATTTTCCGCAACGAGCCATACACAAACACGTTGTGGGCAATATAAAAAAACCAGAATATGAAATTAATCAACAAAATTTTTGATAATCGAATAAAAGCTTACAATCTATTGTTTGAAATTAATCTTGAGGATTATTATCAGATGTCCAAATCAATTTTAGACAAAAATGAATTTCAAAGGCGAAGAGTGAAATCATCTTCAACTGTTTATAGCTTATTAAAAAGGGATTTATTAGAAGGCTGTATTGTTCCACCAATCGTACTTGCTTTATCGGACAAAGATTTTGACCCAGAAAAAGGATTTGAAGAAAAACAAATAACAGATTATATAATTAAAGAACAAAATCGATTAATAATATTGGATGGACTTCAAAGAACTTTCACAATACGTGATTTATTTAAAGATTTAGAATCTTCAAAAGATGAAGAATCCTTAAAAAAACTTAGTTCACAAAAATTAAGAATTGAAATTTATTTGGGAATTAATAAGATTGGAATCTTGTATCGTATGTTGACACTAAACACTGGTCAAACACCAATGTCTATGAGGCATCAAATAGAAATTCTTTACTCGGATTATTTAGAGCAAGATTTAGGAGGTATAACTTTATTATTAGAATCACAAGATAAGACACCTAAAGGCATAAAAGAATATAAATTCAAAGAAATTGTAGAAGGATTCAACTCATATTTAGACCGTGATTACCTGCCTATGGATAGGAATTCTGTATTAGAGAATATTGAAAGTTTAGAAAAATTATCTACCAAAAATTTAGATAATGATTTATTTGTCGATTATTTAAAAGCATATGATGGTTTAGTACAAACCTTAGTTGAAAAAGCAAATGACTGGGAGTTTGATGAAAAAACATTGGATTCTACCCTATCTGGTCAACCTTTCGGAAAAGATGCTATGAAACTTTTCAAAAGAACACAGTTAATGACCGGATTTGGTTCTGCAATTGGTAAATTAATTGACTTCAATTCAATAGAAGACTTAAATGATATTCCAAATCTATATAATGACATTCAATTAGGTGATGTAAATTCTACTTTTAATAATTACATAACAAAACTGGATTATATTAGAAGAGTTGCCAAGAAAATTGGTAATGACCAAAGAATGTTTTTTCATCATTTTTTCCGAGAACTATTTGATAGAAAAAGTGATTCCTATCTCGATTTTAATAAATCAATTGATGAGGCATTTTCTACCTATTTAAGAAAAACACAATAGTATGCCGATATATTATACAGGGAAAGGTTTATCCAACCTTGAATTAATAAAAGATGGCACGAATACTTTCTTTAAAGTTTCGGATAAAGAAGGTTTAAATTCAATTTTAGTCGAATATCAACCAATTTTAGATGAGGAATATTCTTATATTAATTTTGAATTAATTCTTTTCGAAAACAATTACTTAAACGCTGAAAATGATGTTTTTCAAATCTTTGATAAACTTGCAAAAATTAGATTAGGTTGGATTTTTCCTTTATCAAATTTGGAGGGTAAAGAAAATGATTTTTATGATAATGAACATTTGAATAAGTATAAGTATGTAGCATTTCAATTACTACTATTAGCAAATGAAGAATCTATTACTTTGAAAGATGATTTAGAAGAATTTAATATATCAGACATTTATAAGGATAATCCAATCATCCTTATACTCTCAAAAGAAAACACATCTAAAATTCCAGATTTTTCGATTAAAAACTACATCCCAAGTCTATCTAAGTATGGGTATTATAAGCAGAATGAGATTAAGAATTTACTGAATTTTAGTCAAAAAAATACTTATTGCTTAGGATATAGAGGGAAAGTAAAATTAAATCTTTATAAATCTCAAAGAGACATTGAAAGCGATAGATTTTTTACTGAATTATTTTCTAAACATTTAAAGTCATTAGGTCACCACTTGATAAGATTTCATATACTTTATCAAATTATCGAATACATTCTTACTGAAAGGTTCGATGTGGTATTCAATAACTTGATTCAAGAATTTAATGATGGAGATATTGTCAAAAATGACTTCATTGAAAAGATTAATGAACTTGGAAAAGAAAGGAGTAACATTAAAAAAGTGGTTGACTGTCTAAATGAAAATAAAACTGACTTTAACATTCCAAATTTAGAAAGAGATTGTAAAGACTTATTAATTGCTCATAAGAAAAAAATCAGAAACACTCTCGGTGATTTAATTTATGATGTTAGAAATTTAATAGTTCATAATTATCGAGATATCGAAGATGAGGAAATTGAAATAATTGAAAATATAACACACGAATTAGAATTATTGACAATAAATATCATAGAAAAATACTGCCCACAACAATGTTTATAAGTAATAGCGGTTTAAGTGATAAAAGGGGAGTATAAACATAAAACAAAGGTCTGTGTTTAACCGAAAAGTTAGTGAGTAGAAACCCGCTACTACTCATACACTAGACCACAGACATTAATAAAGACGATTAGAAACCCTAAATGGCATAGAGATGAAATAATATTGGCACTTGAATTGTATTTTAAGTTAGAGCCAGGTCAGATTCATGCGAAAAATCCTAAAATAATAAAACTTTCAGAGGTTCTGAATAAACTCCCGATACATGAATATAGACCAGACCAAGTAAAATTTAGAAACCCCAACGGTGTAGGATTAAAACTGAGTAATTTTCTTGCTATAGATCCAAATTATGAGGGTAAGGGAATGGAATCATACAGCAAGTTAGATAAGCAGGTATTTGACGAATTTGTGAACAATAAAATTAATCTTTCAACAATCGCTTCAAAAATCAAAAAAACAATTTCTAATGAAAACCTTCGATTTATGCTGTACAAAATTGAAGATGATGATGATCAAGAGTCGTTCACAGTAAAGGAAGGAAAAGTCATATATAAACTTCACAAGCACATCGAAAGAAACTCGAAAATAAATAAAAAGAAGAAGGAAATTTATCTGAAGAAGTATAGCAAGCTGGATTGTGAAGTTTGCGGATTTGACTTTTATAAAAAGTACGGGGAATTAGGAAATGGATTTATTGAATGCCATCACCGAACACCTTTACACGATATAAATGAAGAATCTGAAACATCCATGGAAGATTTGGCATTGGTCTGTGCAAACTGCCATCGAATGCTGCATAGAGGTTTAGATTCTTTCACAGTGCAAGAATTAAAAAATATAATAGAGGCTAAAAAGTAGAATATACTGTTGTGAAAAATCCGCGTTGCGGTATCAGACATTGCATTGAAGGTAAAGGATACTATTAGAGTAGGTTAGGGGCTAGATTGTTTTTTGATGTATACATTTGTAAGCATCTAGTACATAGATGTATACATTTATATCACAAAGCAATACTCGTGCTTATTACAAGTCGGCATTGTTGTACGTAATATGTAAAATTTTATGTTTTAGAACAATTTTGTTGTTCTACCTAAAACAGGCAATTCTATCCTGTCATGCCCTCAACAAACACCTGAATAAACTCCTTCATTTTATTGATAATCCGTTCTCCGATTTCACGCGCTTTTAGAATGCTTGGCCTGTTATCTAGACATTTGAAAACATCATTACGAATAGGCTCTTGACCACTGTAGATGTAACTTTCCATTAAGGCATTAAATTGGGCTTTATCTAAGTTTTCCTCTTCACATAATTTTGCCAGAGCTAATACTTTTTGTTCTTGCCAGTAGTTTTCAAACTCATCCTGTATAGCGTCCACATCCTCAATATGCGGTAGATTTTCTTCAATGAATTTTTCTATCAATTCTCGTTTACTTCGAAGTTCTACTTCTCCGGCCAATAAATCAATGATGGCCTTTTTCTGTGCTTGTGCCTCTGATTGTTTTGCGTCTTTAAGTTTTGCTAGAAGCTTTAATATATAGGCAACATTAATTTGGTCTCGATGGATCAACTCTAACTCAAAATCGATATCATCTAAAATGGATGTTTTTTGTTTTTGTTGACTACCCTTATGTTTATCGTAGAGGTCTAAATATTTGCTCTTGTAGTCCTCAAAGGTTTGCTCGTCTATGTCTATATCATCCCAGTCAAAATCCACATAAGATTCTAGGACATTCTTGGCACGTAATAACTTTCTAAACGCTTGTACAAATTCCAATTCCTGTTCTTCACCATATAAATCATCTACACTTTGATAGGTTGGTGTGATTTGAAGTAAATTGGCTAAAGCCTCATCAAATTTTGATGCTATCGCTTCATATGGCGGAATGATTATTTCTTCTTTAGCATCCTTGTTTGAAAACAAAGTAATAGCCTCGTCAGTGACGTTTTTAAGATTTCTAAAGCAGAGAATATTCCCTTGCGATTTCTTTTCGCCTAGAATACGATTGGTACGGGAATAAGCTTGAATCAAGCCATGATACCGTAAATTCTTGTCGACATATAATGTATTTACCTTTTTAGCATCAAATCCTGTGAGCATCATATTTACCACAATGACAATATCTAAACGGTCTTTATGATCGTTAAAGGTTGCCTTTTCGCGATCTTTTAGACGTTTGCTAATATCTTTAAAGTAGTTTTCAAACTGCTGACTATCCTTCGTTGAAAAATTGGTATTATACATGGCGTTATAATCTGCAATGTATTCGTCTAATTTTTCTCTGGTGTGACTGGTTTTATATTTTGAAGCGGGTTCTGCAGCCAGATCAAAGTCGTAATCAGGTAAATAGTCCATAGCATCCTTATCTTCCTCATTGGCACCATATGAAAAAATGGTGGCAATTCTAATATTGTGTTCACCTGCTTCTTTTTTACGTTTAAAAATATCATAGTACTTAATAAGCGTGTCAATACTACTTACGGCAAACAAAGCCGAATACTCCTTATTAAATGTTTTTTGACCATGATAAGCTATGATATAATCTGCAATTTTCTCTAGTCGTTTTTCATCTGCGAACACTTCTGCCTTGTCGATATCTTCAACTTCAATATCGATGAACGTATTTCCTTTTTGCCTGTACTTACCAACATACTCAATACCGAATTTTAAAACATTCTGGTCTGCAATAGCATCTGTGATGACGTATTTATGTAAACATTCTCCAAATAGGTCCTTGGTGGTGCGTTTACCCAAATCATTTTTAGAGGCATTGTCTGCAAAGATTGGTGTTCCTGTAAAACCGAAAAGCTGACTGTTGGTAAAATAGTCTGTAATACGCTGATGCGTTTCGCCAAACTGTGAGCGATGGCATTCATCAAATATGATAACAATGCGTTTATCCTTTAAGGCAGATAAGCGCTTTTCATAACGCTCTTTAGAAATGGCGTTATTAAGCTTTTGAATGGTGGTCAATACCAATTTAGACTCGTCTGTGAGTTGCTTAACCAAATTATTGGTATTGTTGGTAACATCTACACTATCTTTTTTAAAGCTATTGAATTCCTTCATGGTTTGGTAGTCCAAGTCCTTTCGGTCTACTACGAAAAGGACTTTATCAACCGAAGGTAAATCCATGATGATTTGGCTCGCCTTAAACGAAGTCAAGGTTTTACCAGAACCTGTAGTGTGCCAGATATAACCGTTCTCTGTTGATGATTTTACTTGCTCCACCAGCTTCTCAACTGCATAGAATTGGTAAGGACGAAGAATCATAAGAATCTTGTGTGTCTCATTACGCACAATATACTTGGCAATCATTTTACCTAAATGGTCTTTGTTTAAAAACGCATTGGCAAAATCTGGTAGTTCCTTGATGTTTTTATTATGCTCATCAGACCAAAAGAAGGTTTGCTTTACCGATTGCAAGGCATTATTCGCTAAATATTTGGTGTTAACGCCATTACTGATGACAAACAATTGCACATATTGAAATAAACCATGATTGCTCCAAAACGAATGCCGTTGATACCGGTTAATCTGATTAAAGGCTTCTTTAATTTCTAAACCACGACGCTTGAGTTCTATTTGTACTAGTGGTAAACCGTTGACCAACAATGTGACATCATAGCGATTTTTGTAAGTGCCTTCTTGGGTGATTTGGTGCGTGACTTGAAATAGGTTTTTTCTCCAATCTTCTGAATTAAAAAAACGAATGTAGGTAGGCTCACCAGCATCATTGTTAAATTGAAAACGACCACGTAAGGTTTTGGCTTTCTCAAAGACATTACCTTTGGCTAAATGGTTGAGAATACTTTCAAATTCCTTATCTGAAAAAGATAATTGATTAAATGCCTCTAACTGACTTTTGAGATTGGTGACCAAAGCTGAACCATCTGGTATTACCACAGACGTGTAACCCAAACCAACCAGTTGGTTAATAAGGTTCTGTTCTAATATGGCTTCGGATTGTTTAGTCATTTTTTACATTTATTTTGTAAGACTTTTTAATAATACGCTGGTTCCTATACCAAACAAATTATCGCCATTTTGAAGCCGGTATTGTAACTCTAAGTTAAGAACTGGTTTCCCTTTCTCCTTAACAATAATAGGTACACCAAAAGACCAGTTGGTCGCATTAAACTCACCAAAATTCTGTTCAAATGTAAATCTCACCCCTAAAGATTCCGCAATAAAAAGCGATGCTGCTTGAATTTTTATGGTTGTTGTAACAAACTCCTCAAACTCACCAATAAAAACTTGAGATTGCCCACTAATAGATTGCTGAGAATCTCCTTGGTCTATTATTGTCTGAAAAGTTGTAGAGTTTATATTGTTAGCCAAGAAATTGTTATTGTTCTTCATTGCAATGGAAGGGCTCACAAAGTAAGAAATGCCTTTTGGTTTTTTCCATAAATAATTCCAGGATAAATTTGCATTGTATGCGCTAAATTCATTCGTTTCTATAGTACTAGATGATGCACTATTAGCACTTAGAACTTCGGTGTTACCAAGTGGTATATTGACGTTAAAGCTAAACCAACTGGTTTCAAAAGACCTATAAAGATTATTTTCCTTGATAAATTTAATTTCTTGGGTAGCAGTTTCGCTATAATATTTATTTTTTTTGCCCACCGCGAATTTGTTAAGCTTAGTTTCGTAGTCTCCATCTCCATTATGAAATTTTCTATTTAACCTTTGTATAGAATCTACGGTAACATCAAAGTGCTCCTTTAAATAGGTATTTACTTTTTTAAACATTTTACCCTTTAGAATATTGTCTCTATGGTCAACCATTAGAGCCGCATAATTTACGGTTTCTGTTTTTTCAAAATTTACAAATCCATCAGACAGTTTATTTATACCTAGATTTAGAACAATATTATTACGTTGCAACTGACCATTTTTAATTATGGCACCAAATTCATCATTAGTATTTATGGTTAATCCCGTCTTTAAAATCCAATCTAAACGATTTAGTTTTTCCTTACCCAACAAACTAGTGTTTTTGCCAACTGAAATGGTCTTGTCATTTGTGTTATATGTAGCATAATATTCTTGAATGGCGAGGTCAGACACATTTCCAAAATAGGAGGAAATTTCATTCGCTTTGAATTTTTCAACCATTTTGCGGTTGTAAAAGCCATGTTTTATGGCATTAGAGAATAGAGCATCTTGCAATGCTTCAGTATCATCAACATTTAGGTTAAAAGTTTTATAAGTAGAGGTATCAAAAAAAAGTTCTTTATTATCTAATTGAGCAAATTCCTCGGCAGCTTTTTTACCCAGTTTGCTCTTAATCATCTTACGATAGGATTCATATATTTGCAGTTGAATGTCTTTTTCATAGGCTTTCCAAAAACTTAGAATGGTATCTTTAGCTTTTTCTTTTGGAGATTTTTGAGAAAATCCAAGACCAGTTATCAAGGATAAGCCTAGCAATAAGATAATTTTCTTCATTGTTGGTTAGGGTTTACGTATTTTTATTTTCAATAATCTCATACGAACATTTGCTGTAACAGCCCTTTTTTAAACTGTTGGGTTTGGGTGATTTGTTGGGTAACGGTTTCTATTTTGGTATCGAGGGCAGATAAATAAATGGCGATTTGTTGTTGTTCTTCTGTGCAAGGGATTTCAATTTTTTCTTTTGAATAGTCTTTAAAATAAATATGAGGAATTGCTCCACCGACGATATATTTTTCGAATCTCAAATTATCCAATAGACAATAAACAAAGTACAGGTCATTATTATCAAGCAACTTTATAATGTCCATTGTTCCTAAACAAGAAGATTTGGCTTCACATAAAAAGATTTTGCCCACTCCCGAACCATCTTTTACAATAGAGATGTATTCATCTTCTTGGTCGAAAAAATCGATTCTAGAAAGAATTCCGCTTGCACCATATAATAAATATTCTCCTTCTCGCCCTTCAGCCATCTTGATTGTGAGACTTGAAGATTCTTTGAAACATACATCTCCCAACTTCTTCTCTTCCCAATCTGGATAGTCGCTACCATCTTCTTGTTTAAAGCGTAGTTGTTGGTTAAAGAGTTGTTGCATCACGCCTTTTTTGTACTGCGCTAAAAGCTCCTTTTTTTTGGTAAGTTGCTGTAGTTTGGTGTCTACTGTACTTAAAAAACTGGCGATTTTTTGTTGTTCGGGAAGGGTTGGGAATATTAGTTTTACCTGAGATAAGGAATCTTGATTTATATTGGTATTGGCACTAGAGGTCGCATAAGAAAGCAGTTCCTTTCTAAATCCAAAACTAGTGAAACAGTACCTCTTATAATGTAATTCTAATTTACTACATCGTTCTCTAAAACGAATTAAAAATCCACTATAAACAGTATCATTTAAATCCTTTAAAATAAGAGTAGTTTCACCTACGCCTTCTCTTTTAACAGAAGACCTAATAAATAAAACATCACCCTTTCTTAAATCATATAATTTTAAATCTTTTTCATTTGCATTTACCAAGTCCAAATTCTCTTCTTCGAGTATCGATTTTCCAAATACATCTAACAAATTCACAAATGGGTGACCAAAACCAAAGTCTTTTTTATCCTTGTTAAGTCCATTTTTAAACTTTCCAATCTCACCTAGTTTTAAGATGTCCCATTTACTATCAAATTCGGCGAAGCGTAATTGCGGTATTAAAGTTTGAGACTTCTCGACTGCGCTCGAAGTGACAGTTGGATTGGTATGTGGTGTTTCGGTAATCAATTACAATTTAAATTTTAGTTCTTTGTTGGTAGAAATGGTCATTTTATTCTCTTCTAATTTTTGCATCTTATCTACGAACTCCTTGAAAACTCTCCAGTAATGACTATCTCTATTTATATCATGCCAAAAATCTTCATTCGCCCAACATAACTTTGCATAGTAGGCAAACATATAATGGGCAATTTCAGGTTTGATGAATTTTGAATTTAATAACAGAGCAATATCCTCATAATAGCCTATAAATTTATAACGATTTATCCTTGGCAATTCCTTAATCTTTGGACTATCTTCTTCAAGGAGGTTCAATATATTTTTTATGTTTTTATCGGAAATCATTTTATCCCGATATTCATTGTAAAGTTCTATTCGCTTAATTTTAATATTACGTTTAAACTCACGATAACCCCTAAAAAAAGTAAATATTCCAAATCCAGAAGCTATTGTAATGGCAGCTGTTCTAATTATATTATGGTCAATTTCCCAAATCATTTTTTAAAAAGGTGTATCAATTCCTAATTGCTGGCAAAAGTCGGCAATGGTAGCATCGGTTGACTTCATGTCTTTTTCTAAATCTTTTAACTGCTGAGAAACGGTTTGTAGGTCTACGGGTCCTTCTTCTTCAAAGGTGTCTACATAGCGTGGGATGTTGAGGTTGTAATCGTTTTCGCGTACTTCGTCCAAACTCGCCAAATAGCTGTACTTGTCTTTGGTTTCGCGATTGCGGTAGGTGCTTACAATGTTGTCTATATGTTTTGGCAAGAGGACGTTTTGGGTTTTTACCTTTTCAAAATCGTTACTGGCATCTATAAACAGGATGTCGTTAGCGTTTTGCCGTTGCTTTTTTAAGACCAAAATACAGGTTGGGATGCCTGTACCGTAAAAGATATTGGCGGGTAGACCAATGACGGCATCGAGCTGGTTGGTGTCTTCTATAAGGTATTGGCGTATATGGCCTTCGGCAGCGCCTCTAAACAACACGCCATGTGGCAGTACGCAGGCCATGGTACCGTTGGTATCTAACTGGTATATCATGTGTTGCACAAAGGCAAAGTCAGCCTTGGACTTTGGTGCCATTTTACCGTAAGGTGAAAAGCGCTCGTCACTGATAATGGCATCGGGATTCCACTTGGCTGAAAATGGTGGATTGGCAACGATGGCTTCGAATTTCATGTCGCTGTGTTTTGGTGATGGGTTCACCAAGGTGTCTTCGTTATAAATATCAAAGCGTTTGTAATGCACATCGTGCATTATCATGTTCATACGACACAAGTTATAAGTGGTTGGGTTACTTTCTTGTCCGTAGAAGCCACCTACTTCTTTAACTTCCTTGGCGACACGTAAGAGCAACGAACCCGAACCACAGGTTGGGTCGTACACACTTTTGAGTCTGTCTTTACCTGTAGTGACCAACTGTGCTAATATTTTTGAGACTTGCTGTGGCGTGTAAAATTCACCTGCCTTTTTTCCTGCACCTGAGGCGAATTGCCCGATAAGGTATTCGTAAGCATCGCCAAGCAAATCGCTTTCCTGATTTTCTAAATCGAAATTGATGCCTTCTAAATGCGTGAGCACTTTAACAATGAGTTCGTTTTTGGCTTCTTCGGTTTTACCGAGTTTGCTTGAGGTTAAATCGAGATCTTCAAAGAGGTTACCAAAGTCGTCTTCGCTCTCGCTTCCCATAGTACTTTGCTCGATGTTGGTCAATACCTTTTGTAGGTCTTCTAAAATGAACTTGTTCACTCCACCTGAGTTACCGCGTTTGGCGAGCTCGCTAAAGAGTTCGGTTGGTTTTAGGAAATAGCCTAGCGCATCCAGAGCATCGTACTTAATCGCCTCTAATAAGTCTGCTTCCTGTGGATGACCCATCACTTGGTCGTACGTGAGTCCATCTGGTGCCAAGGCTTTATTGGCGTGCAGTGTCATTTTTCGGCTTAGGTATTTGTAAAAGATAAAGCCTAGTATGTAGTCCCTGAAATCATCGGCGTCCATGTTTCCACGAAGGTCGTTGGCGATGTTCCAGAGGGTTTGATGTAGTTGTTGTTGGTCTTCGGACATGTGTTGTTTTATAATATTTTTGCTAATGATTCTGGATATACAATCCATTTAGCTCCGTTTTTATTTTCTTTATAGGCCAGTCCTTGTGAGGCTCCTTTATTGGTTATTGTGTTTTTATCCAGGATGTATCCCTGTTTTTGCATGGTAAGTATTACCTCATTGAAAGACTTGCCTTTTATCTTACCCAAGTTAGTTGCAGATAACTTTTTCTGCTTCTTGTGATTCACTACTTTTTTTTGTGCCTGATATTCATCTCTAGTTAAGACCTCATCACTATAATTATCATCATTGATATAATTTTCAGGCATAAATTCAAACACATTTACTTTGGTGGTTAATTTTCCATTTACTAATTCTTCAGTCAAATCAAGTTGAGTGTCTGAACCCATATAGTCTTTTCCAAAAAGTATTTTTTTCTTGAAGTTAGGTCTTCTAATATAAACGGCATAATTTCTATCTAATATTTTCATAGTCTTATTCCAAGCCTGTGCATCGATATCAGACGAACGAAATAATGAGGCTTCACTAACCACACCAAACTCTACATTATTGTCGAATGAATAATCGTAAAGATTCACCGAAGTAATTAATCCTCTATCTTCATTGGCATAATACTTTGCATGTAGATTAGGAATATATACTATCGATATATTTGGGAACTCTTTGAAATAATTTAAGTCCTCCATTTTGATACTTCTCAATGGATTATGCTGATTTTTACCGAAAGCGATTAATATATGTAGGCTAGAGTTACCTTTTAATCTATTAAATAATTCATTTTTAAAATAGTCATCTAGCTGTATATAAGGCGATACAATAAGTAATTGTTTTTTGGCATCTTTAATAATACTGCATAATTCATCGGTTAGTTTTTTTCCTGTGATAAACTTGGCCATTTATTTAAATTTTCTTCATAAATAAAGCGCCTCGGTTAGGAGTCGCTATTATCAATTAAGGGAATAGGCTAAAGATATGAAAAGCAAAAACAAATCAAAATCTTTAAGAAAGTATAACACTAAAAATTGTGACATTAAACAAGAGTAATAAATACTAATTAAGGTGTCACTTTTTTATTCCACTTGTTTTTAAAATATTGGAATAATTTCGAAAGAAATAACAGGAACATGGAATCGAAGAAACCCAAAAACAAAAATTTTACAATAAAAGTAACCGAAAATCAATACAAGGAGTTTAGTGAAATAGCGACTTCAAATGGCTTAACCAAATCTAGCTGGGGCAATGTTTTGTTATCTACACACAAACATAATTTTGAAAACGACGAACTGTCAGCTGAAGGCAACGAACTAGTGGATACAATGATGTTACTTCTTACGCAATTACTGGAAAAACTTGAAATTTGGAGAACTGGGGACAATCCTCGCTCCGCACAGTTACTTATAACACAAATGAAACTGGCTATTGAAATACTAGATAGTATCAAGTTTATTAGCGATAGTAGTGCGAATGAACTTATTGCAAATTATCGTTCATTATACCATCGTCAAATAATTTAAGTAAGTCAGAATACTTGTAAAATATACGCTTACCGACTTTTGACACTGTCACTTTATAATCTGAGGCAAAGTTTGCCATCTTGGTATTACCATAACCAAAAAACTCTTGTACGACCTTACGCGGTATCCAATCACCAATGATTGATATCTCCTTAAGTTCCCGCTGCTTATTGTCATTTGTTTCCATAGTATCTATTTTAGTACTAAGGTCGTTCAAATAAATAAACCTAAATGGAATAAAAATCAGACAAGTTTAGAAACAATTGTTCAACACGTTTTATTTTAAACCTTCTGTTGCCAGGAGGGCCATAGGTTAGTTCTAAGTCGTCACCTTCTTTTCCCCATAATATTTCTTTATCTCGAATTAATAAATTCACCAAATCGAAAAATTCGCACTTATAGTCGGACTCATTAAAACTATCACCAATTAACTCCTTATTTCTTTCTAAATCATGGATGTACATTAGATGAAATTGTAGCTTATGAGGAAAATTATATGCTTTTTTCACTATACTTCTCAAGCCGTTTTTAGCTCTTAACAATTTATAGTCTTCATTTTCAGCGTTGGCTTCACTTTCAATTTTGTTGAAGGTATTTTTTAATACCTGTTCCTCTCTAGTCAGTTTTCCTTTGATTTCACGTCTATGAATACCAAGCAAATGGTTATTCAAGTCAGTGTCACTAATTTCGGAATCCTCCCTCAGTTTATTTGAGAAAAAGGCATAACTATAGATGTTAAAAATGCTCATGATATTGTGAAAGTCCCACTCAAACTTAGAGCTATCAATAAACTGTTTTACCATTTTGCTTGTTTGTTCTCCATCAATAAAGTAATTTGTTACTGAGCTACTAACTTTAAGGTTGGTCATTAAATCTAATACTTCATTATCGTTAAATACTGAGAAAATTATAATATCCGCGTTTAAATTCATCAGCTTCTCGCCAGGTTGAAGTTTTAGATAGTCCTCAGCAAAACCCTTCCAGTGAAGTAATAATTCGCTTCTTTTAAAGTTTAAATAAGCTATGTTGAAACCAGAAAGACCAGTCATGTAATTAATGTGCTGTATCCCTCTGTTTATATACTTTTCTTCAATCATTTAATTAGGTGTTTAAAATGCTTCTGTAACTTCTTTTTGGCGTCTTTTAATATCTGATCATTAACAAATAAATAATGGCTGTCCATGTCTTGAGACTGGGTATGCCCCATGAGAGTCTTTACAACGAGGCTTTCTCTAATTCCTGATTCATGAATGGACTGCCTAAAAAATCGTCTAGCGCTATAGCTAGTAACATTATAGTCTATACCCGCTAAAATGGCAATTAATTTTAAATTCAAGTTAGTTTTATCCAAGCTACGCTTAGGTAAAATCCGGTCTTCAGGGATATTACCAGAATATTTTTTCACAATATTCTTTGTCTGTTTTGTAAGAAATTGTTTTACGCTAACATTTGATTTCTTTCTGTAAAGCTGAATATAACCATTTTTTATATCAGTTGTGGTCAAATTAATTGCATCACAATGGCTTAGCCCTGTATAACACAGAAACAAAAATATGTCTCTATACGGTTGAAGTTTTGGTTTTTGACTTAAATCAAGTTCCACAATACGTCTAAAATCTTCATTGGTTAATCTGGGTTTAAACGATTTTTTTGGTGTGGCTCTAACCCCCATGAAAGGGTTACTATTTATACGTTCTTCATGTTGAAGTTTCACAAAAAACGGTTTAATATTTTTAATAACGCTATTAATGGATTGCCCTTTAAGACCAATTTTACCAATCTCATGATTTGGCTGCTTTAAATAATTTAAGAACCAATTGGCATGTTTTCTTCTAAACTCTTCAACTCTTAAATCTTCGAGTTTATGAATACTCAAAAAGGAACAGAAGTGGTTAATAGACTTCTTGTAGTTCTTCTTTGTGCCAAGTGCTTTATCTCTGTCTGGTAATATATCATTGGTGTAGTAGCCTCTAATGGCTTCTAACAAGTTAGAGTTATCTACTTCGCTTTTTCTGTTTAATAAATGATCTCGAATATCCTTTGGTTTGATATAGGCCAATTCGTTATGATATTCCCTGAGGTAATTATGGAATTCATTTTCCAGAGTATTTAGCATGAGATTATAGGCTTTGTATTGTTCAAATTGTTTTTTAAACCTCTGGGTTTCTTTATCCCAATACTCTAATGCAGCACTGGAAACTGGTACTAAGCTAATTCTTCCTTCAGCTTTCTTACCATTAAGCAGTATCCAAAGATAAATTGGGATTCTGTTGGTTTTTACACTTTTCTTATGGACGTTGGGGTAAAATTTCAATGAAATTGACATGGTTTTAATTTTTAGTGAAACGTAATTAAATCGATTTGATAATTGTGGAAGAAAAAATGGACACGTAAAATTTCACCATAGACATCTTTACCCTGTTTTGGTGAAACGTTAAACCTGACCTCGAACATGACAAAGTCTTGTGCCCTAAAGGCTTAAGGAGAAATAGGAAAAGGTGAAATCGTTTCGCCTTTTTGGTGAAACATGCGTTTTTGGTGAAATTTTGGTGAATCATTTTAGTGGTTTTAAATGAACTTCACCGAAACCAAGAGAAACAAAAATCCCCGTCGTTACTGGTGTAACGCGGGGAAGTGAAAAATACTGAAAATAAAAAAGTGATCGCGACAGGATTCGAACCTGTGACCGTCTGCTTAGAAGGCAGATGCTCTATCCAGCTGAGCTACGCGACCGGACCGAGTGTCTAGAAAATGTCTAACAGACATTTTTAACGAAGGGGCCAGCTTGCGCTAGGCCACGCCATTTAAGGCACTCAATTTAAAGGATTAACTACGTTGATCCTGAAAACTTTTTAGGATTACGTCGCTATGCTCCGTGATCCTATATTGGCGTTGCCAATTAAAGCAAACTCTCATTTTCCTTAAGAAAGCGAGCCTTCTACGAAAAATCCTCGTTTGCTTTGTTTGTCGGGGTGGCAGGATTCGAACCTGCGACCTCCGCGTCCCAAACGCGGCGCGATAACCGGGCTACGCTACACCCCGGACTGAGCGTTTAAAAATGTCTTGTAGACATTTTTAGCGAAAGGGCCAGCCGGTGTGTTGGCCTTTCTATTCTCATTCTGGCGGAGAGACCGGGATTCGAACCCGGGCAACACTTACGCGTTGACAGATTAGCAATCTGCTCCATTACCACTCTGGCACCTCTCCTAAATTTATAAGAACGTTTCTTAAAATTGCGGATGCAAATGTAACTTAACATATTAAAGAACGCAAAAAATTTATTCGATTTTTTAATTCTTTTGGCATAATTAAGGGATTAATCTTAAGATCAATTTCAAAATGAAACTTTAACGTATTTTTACTACTCACTTTTTTACATTTTCAATAGCTTCGTCTTGCTATGTCCAAGGAAAACCAACTTATTAAATTCACTAAAAAAGGCATCTATTGCCCACAAGGAAAATTTTATTTGGACCCTTGGTATCCAGTGGATTATGCGATTATTTCCCATGGCCATGCAGATCACGCACGTTGGGGTATGAAACGCTATCTCTGTACAGACGATTCAAAAGCTATATTACAACATCGCTTAGGTGCCGCTATTAAAATTGAAAGTATGCCCTATAACAAGGCTACTACTATTAATGGGGTTGAGATAAGTTTTCATCCTGCAGGCCATGTTATTGGATCGGCACAAATTCGCCTAGCGTATAAGGGTTATGTAGTCGTCTTTACAGGAGATTACAAAACCCAACCCGATTTTATTACCACACCTTATGAACCTGTAAAGTGCAATACCTTTATTACCGAAAGTACATTTGGATTGCCTATTTACAACTGGAAATCAGAAGAAGCATTACAAGAAGACCTGCATTCTTGGGTAAAAACGAATCAACAAAATAATCGTACTTCCGTTTTTCTTGGTTATTCTCTAGGAAAAGCACAGCGCCTTATGTCTTTATTAGAAGGAGGTGATGATATCTATGTGCATCGTTCTATTCATAATTTGAATGAGGCTATTTCTAGTTCCGGAATTGAACTTCCTGAAACTAAATTATGGTCTGCGGACTTGGATAAGAAAACACTTCAGAATGAAATAATCATTGCACCACCAGCACTTTTAGGATCACGTATGCTCAAACGTGTGCCAAATCCAGCGACAGCGATATGTTCGGGTTGGATGCAAATTCGTGGAAATAGACGCTGGCAAGCAGTTGACGCTGGTTTTGCGGTTAGTGATCATGCCGATTGGAATGGCTTAATTTCTGCCGTAAAAGCTTCGGAGGCTGAACAGGTGTATGTTACGCATGGTTCGCAAGCCGTGTTTTCAAAATACTTAAACGAGCTTGGCATTAAAGCAGATGAATTAGTGACTGAATACGGTGATGAAGCCTTAGCTAAAGCAGAAGCAGAAACGGATAAAGCTACGGTAAAATGAAGTTATTTTCAGACCTCATAAGTGCCATAGAAATCACCAATAAGACCAATGCTAAAATTGAAGCCTTGGTCAATTATTTCAAAATAGCACCAGACAAGGACAAATTGTGGCTCATCGCTTTGTTTACCGGTAAAAGACCGTCGCGTCCTGTTAAGACCACCTTAATGCGCGAATGGTGTATGGAAATCACCAAATTACCAGAATGGCTGTTTTTAGAAAGTTATAGCGCGGTAGGTGACTTAGGGGAAACCATGGCGTTATTATTACCATCACCAAGCCATAAATTAGACTTATCCTTGCACGAATGGATGACCGAATTAAAAGCTTTAAAACCTAAAACCGATGACGAAAAAAAAGCATTTGTTTTAGAAGCTTGGTCTGGACTGGACCAACAAGAGCGATTGATTTTCAACAAACTTATTGGCGGTAGTTTTAGAATTGGTGTGTCTAAAAAAACTTTGGTCAACGCTTTGGCAAGGCTAACCAATATTGATGCCAACCAATTAATGCATAGTATCATAGGGAATTGGGACGTTGAGTCCATAACTTTTGAAGAGTTGATTCATGGTAACCATATTAATTATGATAATTCAAAACCCTACCCGTTTTGTTTGGCTTATGCTTTGGAAAAAGAATTACCGGATTTAGGTGAACCAAAGGACTGGATCGTAGAACAAAAATGGGATGGTATTCGCGGGCAGATTGTAAAGCGTAATAACGAAATCTATATTTGGTCTAGAGGTGAAGAATTGGTGACCCAACAATTTCCAGAGTTGGTAGAAGCGATGCAGAATTTCAAGGACGATTTTGTTATTGACGGTGAGATTCTTGCTTTAAAGGATAACGACGTATTGCTATTTAACGATTTGCAGAAACGTCTTAATCGTAAAAACGTCACAAAGAAGCTCTTAGAGGATGTGCCTATCGGTTTTTATGCTTATGACATTCTCGAATACAATGGTGATGATATTCGCGAAACTGCTTTTGACAAACGTCGCAAACGGTTAGAGTCTCTTTTTAATGCTGTGGCTTTACCCGAACATATTAAATTATCCTTTCTTGTTGATTTCACGGAATGGGAAACGCTTCATGAAATCCGAAACAATTCCAGGGCCATAAATAGCGAAGGCTTAATGTTGAAGCAGAAAAAATCACCGTATCACACGGGTCGTAAAAAGGGCGATTGGTGGAAATGGAAAGTAGATCCATTGACCATAGACGCGGTTATGATTTATGCGCAAAAGGGTAGTGGACGTCGAAGTTCGAAGTATACGGATTATACCTTTGCGGTAAAGAAGGATGATGCTTTGGTTACAGTGGCTAAGGCCTATTCAGGATTAACGGATAAAGAAATTACCGAGATTTCGCAATGGGTGAATAAGAATGCCATTGAAAAATTTGGGCCAGTAAGAACAGTAAAGCCAGAGCTTGTTTTTGAAATCGCTTTTGAAGGCATCGCATTGAGCAATCGTCATAAATCTGGTGTCGCCTTGCGTTTTCCACGTATTGCAAGATGGCGAAAAGATAAACCTGTAGAAGAGATAGATACTATTGAAGCTGTAAAAGCACTCATTTTGTCATGCTGAACTCGTTTCAGCATCTATTAATTTTTCAATGAAAAGAGCCTATCACAATTATTGGGTTTACATTTTGACTAACAAACCAAAAGGATCATTATACATTGGTGTTACAGGAGGTCTGGATGATAGAATGGAACGACATATCAATAATGAAGGCAGTAAGTTTACTTCAAAGTATAATTTGAAAATATTGGTGTATTATGAAGAATATCAATTTATTGAAGATGCCATTAAAAGAGAAAAATAATTGAAAAATTGGCATCGAGAGTGGAAAATAAACCTGATCGAAAAAGAAAATCCGAATTGGGATAATTTGTGGACACCATTAGGAAATAACTAAAAATGAGATTCCGAAACAAGTTCGGAATGACAGTTTTAAAGGAAAAAGATTAGGGTTTTGTCATGCTGAACTCGTTTCAGCATCTCTAAATCAGCGATAATAAATTTTAGATTCCGAAACAAGTTCGGAATGACAGAACTTTGTTATGTTGAATTAATTTCAGCATCTCAACACCAAATAAATTAGACCCTGAAACAAGTTCAGGGTGACAATTATGAATTTTAGAGATAGCGAAGGTTTAAGAATAATCAACAATTGGATGGCAGAAAAAGGTATTGCCCCTTTTCCTTTTCAATTACAGACTTGGCAACGTTATGCCAATGGTTATTCAGGTATGGTGGTGGCACCAACAGGATTTGGTAAAACCTTTTCAGTGTTTTTAGGAGTTGTTATTGACTATCTTAATCATCCCGAAAAGTATCCTAAAGGTTTAAAACTATTATGGATAAGTCCTTTGCGATCCTTGGCAAAAGACCTGGCCAAAGCTATGACAGAAGCTGTGGATGATATAGGTTTAGATTGGACAGTACAAGTTAGAAATGGTGATACGCCAACAGCTGTTAGGCGTAAGCAAGAACGAATGATGCCAGATGTTTTGCTTACCACACCAGAAACCATGCACTTACTGTTTTCTCAGAAAAAGAACTCGAGATGGTTTAAAGGTGTAAGATGTGTGGCCATAGACGAGTGGCACGAACTGATTGGAAATAAACGAGGCGTGCTCACAGAATTGGCTATTTCGCAATTAAGATACTATTCACCTAAGCTCAGAATTTGGGGAATCACTGCAACTATTGGAAATTTGGAAGACGCCAAGCACGTCCTTTTACCGTATTCAGATTTAAACATCACTCAAATTACGGCAAAGCAACGAAAGAAATTGGATATTATCTCAGTACTTCCGGATGAGATTGAAGTTTTACCGTGGGCAGGGCACTTGGGTGCAAAGATGGTTGATAAGATTCTACCGATTATCGCCTCTAATACCACAACCTTAATTTTTACGAATACCCGAGGACAAGCCGAATTATGGTATCAGCTATTGCTTAATGCACAACCGGATTTAGCTGGGCTTTTGGCCATTCATCATGGATCTATTGACAAAAAATTACGTAATTGGATCGAGGATAATATTGCTTCAGGTTATTTAAAGGCCGTGGTATGCACATCCTCGCTAGATTTAGGTGTGGATTTTAAACCTGTAGATTGTGTGATTCAAATTGGTTCTGTGAAAGGTGTAGCCAGATTTATGCAACGTGCAGGACGAAGTGGTCATTCACCATTTGAGCGTTCAAAGATTTACTTTATTCCAACACATTCTTTAGAATTGGTCGAAGTTTCAGCGTTAAAGGAAGCTATAAAAAATAAACAAGTCGAATCACGCGACCCAATGGTATTGACATTCGATGTTTTGGTGCAATTCATGGTAACGCTAGCGGTTGGTGAAGGATTTGATTCTGAGAAACTATTTGCTCGAATTAAAGAAATTCATGCTTTTCAATATATAACAAAAGATGAATGGCAATGGTGTATACAGTTTATTACCAAAGGCGGAAAGACTTTAAATTCTTATGAAGAATTCCATAAGGTGATTTTGGATGAAGATGGTTTATATAAGGTGAAAAGTCGACGTATTAGCATGTTGCATCGTATGAATATTGGAGCCATTGTAAGTGAAGTCAATATGATGGTGAAGTATATTTCTGGTGGCTATATAGGTATGATTGAAGAGTTTTTTATTTCAAAGTTAAAACCTGGTGACAGCTTTATTTTGGCAGGACGAATTTTGGAATTGGTACAGATAAAAGATATGACGGCTTTGGTAAGACGAAGTAAGGCCAAAAAAGCGGTATCCCCAAGTTGGTTAGGTGGTCGTTTACCTTTAACGTCTCATCTAAGCCATTATTTACGTTTGAAGCTATCTGATGCGCTTCAGCCTGGTCGCTTAGAGAAGGAACTACGCTTTTTAAATCCTCTGATAAGCCGACAAGACGAACATTCACACATTCCGAAATCAGATGAGTTTTTAGTAGAAATGATAGAAACCAAAGATGGTCATCACTTGTTTATGTATCCTTTTGAAGGTCGCTTGGTGCACGAAGTGTTTTCGGCTTTAATGGCTTATCGTATCAGTAAGTTAAAACAAATTACCTTCACCATTGCCATGAACGATTATGGTTTTGAATTGTTGAGCGATCAACCAATTCCCGTAGATGCAAACAATATTGAAGCATTACTGCGTAAGGAAAATCTCATGGACGATGTTGTTGCGAGTATTAACGCTTCGGAAATGGCATCTCGAAAGTTTAGGGATATTGCAGTTATTGCTGGATTAGTGGTGCAATCGCAACCAGGAACACGAAAGAACAATAAAAGCCTGCAATCCTCATCGGGTTTGATTTTTAGGGTTTTAGAAGATTATGAGCCTGACAATTTGCTATTGCGACAAGCCTATACAGAAGTTTTTAATCAACAATTAGAAGAAGCAAGACTACAACAGGCATTTGAGCGTATTTCAAAAAGTAAAGTCATCTTAAAGCATGCCAAGTCCTTTACACCATTGAGTTTTCCGCTTAAAGTAGATAGTTTACGAGGTACCATGAGCAATGAGAAACTAGACAAACGCATTCAGCGTATAAAAGAACAAGCTTTTAAAATCGAATAGTCCTTACGAAATGAGCAAAGTGATTGAGAAATCACATAATTTTGATTTCTATTGATTATGTGATGTCACACATACGTTCGACATGATACAAAATGCAAATTGTAACCGAACATATTACGTTAAAAAATGAGGATGTCATCCTCACCAATCAGCGCGCGATTTATTGGGAAAGAGAAGAGGCTTTGATACTTTCAGATATTCACATAGGTAAAACCGCCCATTTTAGACGTCATGGTATACCAATACCTGATGGTATCTTGCAAAAGGATTTAAATCGTTTAAAGGAGTTGATTCTCCATTTTAATGCTAAAGAATTATTTATAGTTGGTGATTTATTTCATGCAGAAACGAATAGTGACATGGCTACCTTCAAACAATGGTTGACGCAGTTTGAAGATTTAAATCTCGTCCTAATTAAAGGCAATCACGACACACAGTCTTTGCGCTTAATGGATGATTTAGGCATTGTAGTTATGGCCCAATTGGAAATTGAACCATTCATTTTCTTACATGAGCCTATGGACAACACTCTAAATTTATTTACGATTTCAGGGCATACTCATCCAGGGGTTTTAATAAAAGGTAGGGGAAAACAAAAATTAAAGTTACCATGCTACCAAGTCACAGTGAATCAATTGATATTACCAGCTTTTAGCTTATTTACTGGCTTAAATACAAGAAATATTCCAAAGGATGCGTCGTGTTACGCTTTTACAGATACTTCGATTTTTAAGCTTTAAATTGCATTTCATCGAATAATTAATACTTTTTATCGATAATTGAATTAACTTTTATATGTTTGTCCTCCAAATCTTTTGTATCAGTCTAACTGATTCAAAAAACTATTAACCTATGAGAAACCTACTTAAATTTATCCCATTCTTTGGTATTGCCTTAGTTTTTAAGGCATGTATTACTGAGCCTTTAGACAGTGCAGTTACCAATCAGGAATTCAATTCAAGTACATTTGATACTAATTGTACTGGCGATTTACCCAAAACGCGCTTAATTAATAACGGAACTATCGCATTTGACTTGCAAGTTATAAACGCAGATGGTATTGCTGAAATTACAATTTTGAGTATAGATCCAGGAATAACAACCACATGGAATGAATTTGAAGTTGGAGAGGTGGTTTTTTCAGTATCTAACGATACACCAATGATAAATGACGAAAAAGTTGTGCTAGATATGGATACATGCATGGGTTATGAAATTGTGATTGGACCAGATAATAGTATTGAATCCTTCGATCCAATCATATTTTAGTACATATCACAACGATCTTTTCATTGGTAATATTTGTAGTAAAAAACAAATACAATGACCCACCATCTTTTAGCCTAAATTTTTTACGAATATCGCCTACTGATAACGGAAAATTTCTTGTAGTTACATTGGCTTTACTAAGCTTTTCTTTTGCAATTAATTTTTTGTTGAAAGGGATGACCTTTTCAATTTTAAAACGTCTACCTGGAAAGTCAATGAGGTTTTCAGAGGTGTATAGATGTGAATGCTTATGAATTTTCGGTATATCGAGAATATTACTTAGAATTTCAAAAGCGCCAGCTTTTAATACAGCTGCATTTGGTTCATATAGGTAAGTGAGCGGCATACTTATTTGAGCATTGCTTTTGGATTCATCATCAAAGGCATAATTAAATTCTTGCTTTTTGGTTTTTGTGATGTTAACTGTTTTTACTCTGAAGTCAGCTTCATAATCGCGTTCTAAAATCCAAAGTAATTCTTTTACTTCATTATTAACCGCAATGATGTGTAATGCCTTTACTTGTTTTAAATCATTTCGTGTAGCCTTTATATCTAATAGAGGTGATGTTTTTATCATCACGTTTTTTGCATATTTTAGAAATAAGCCTTGAAACGTTTTTACGTTTGGTGTGCAATCGGATAGTAAAAATACCTTCTTTTTGCTATCGTCGCGACGCGAAGGATCTATATAAATCCAATCGAATTGGGAATCAATTCGTTTTAAGGCATCGATACCATTTTCGTTTAAACAGGTTATATTTTGGATACCTAGGGATTTATAGTTGTGTTTTACAATTTCTGATAGTTCAGTGTTTATTTCGCAATGTGTTATAGTTTTAATCTTTTTAGAAAAATAAAAGGAATCCACACCGAATCCACCAGTTAGATCAATTAGAGTTTTTCCAGAAATCAGTTCTGATTTATATTTTGCTGTAATCTCTGACGATGTCTGTTCAATATTAAGCTTATTTGGATAGTAAATATTTTTAGTTTGAAACCATGTTGGTAGTTTCTTTTCACATCGCTTCTTTGCTTCAATTTGTTCAACAATTAGTTTGGTATCGACCTCAGTGAAAGGTATACCTCGCAGTAATAGATTTGCGATATCAGTATTTAGATTGGAGCCAATAAACTCCTGAATTTTACTATTGAGAATTTCAGGATGCACTTTTTAAAGTCCCTTGGTTAAACTTTTAACTACCTTGTAGTCAGACAAGAATTCCTTTAGAATAACCTTTATGGCTGTATAAGTTGGTACTGCAACAATCATCCCAACAATACCGAATAAAATACCAGCAATGACAATTACCAAGAAAATTTCTAACGGATGAGATTTTACACTTTTGGAGAAAATGACAGGCTGGCTGAAGAAATTATCAACTAATTGGGCAATTATAAAACCTATCATTACATAAGTCGTTTTAGGCAATATAACTTCACTAAAGCTTTCTCCTAGATTACTGGACATGCTTAAAAGCAACATTAAAAAACCGCTGATCAATGGGCCAATGTATGGCACCAAGTTTAACAAAGCGCACAAAAACGCTATGACAACGGCATTTTTTATGCCGAATATTAGGAGAACGATTGTATAAATGACAAACAGAATTAATATTTGAAAAATTAAACCTACAAAGTATCGAGATAGAAGATCTTTTATAGATGCTATTGAGCGCTTTGTCCGTGACTCATTTTCTTTAGTGACAAAAGTTAAAATGCCATTTTCAAATAATTGACTGTCTTTTAAAAAGAAAAACGAAATAAACAACACCGAAAATAACCCAATACTAAAACTACCTAGCCCACTAACAAGGTTATTTAAAAATTCAGGAATGTATGCAAAGTCTAATTTGGACAGTAAACCAGAATCTTTAATTGATTGTTCAACGTCAATATTGTTAAATTCAAAATAGTTAACCACTTGATTGTACAGATTTTGTACATTTTCTTGTAATTGTTCAATATCTAATAAAGCCAAATTTTGTCCTTGTTCGGCGATTAATGGAATAAACAGTCCAATTAACCCAATAAATAAGGCAATAAACAATACCATTGTTACGATTACGGCCAAGGTATTGTTGAATTTTAAGCGCCGTCTTAAAAAAAGTATTATAGGCCTGCCAACAAGTGAAATTACCGCAGCAACAGCAATATATACAATAACGGCTTGTATCTCATTTAGAAAATAAAGGACTAGAGCGATGCCAACTAGTATTGCCAGTGCCCTTAATATGCCGTTTGCGATTACTTTAGAATTCATATTTCAAAGATGCCGAATTAAATTCAGCAAGACAAATTTTCGTGTATAATCAAAATGTCAAAAATTAAAATTAAAGGATAATTCAAAAGTACTTTTGGGTAGTCACTTGGCATTAATTCTTTAAAATTGTTTAAGTCGATTAGTAATTTCGTACAATGCAATGCTGGTTGCCTGAACAACGTTCATACTACTATTTTTGCCATACATTTGGATATGTACAACGGTATCGCACCTGTTTAAAATAGAATTATGTATGCCGAAGTTTTCGTTTCCTATTATGAGCGCAATTGGTTTTTTTCCATCAATATTTAATGTGCTTAAAGGGGTGCTGTTTTCTGTAATTTCCAAGGCAATCAATTGATAATTATTCAGAGTATCGATAACCGTTTCAATAGAATTAGAAATTTCAAATGGGACATATTTTTCAGTAGAGCGGGAGGTTTTTGTCATTCGCCTTCCAATAGGAATAGTTTCACCACAAAAAATAACTTTTTCAATTCCAAATGCATCTCCAATCCTGAATAAACTGCCAATATTTGGTGCATTTGATACATTATCACAAACAAGAATAATCGGGAACCGATATTGTTTAAACTTGCTATCGTGATGGGTAAGTTGCAATTGGATACAATTTAGTTCTCAAAGGCATATTTTACGATATTAGCACCCATTTTAAGTGCTTTTTCTCTAACCTCTGCTGGGTCGTTGTGTACTTCTTGATCTTCCCAGCCATCACCAAGATCGCTTTCAAAAGTAAACAGCAACAACAGCCTACCTTCATGAAAAATACCGAATGCTTGTGGTGCTTTACCATCGTGCTCGTGAATTTTTGGCAATCCGTTTGGAAATTCATAAGCCGATGAAAAAATTGGATGATTTTTTGGGATTTCTAACACCTCCTTATTCGGAAAAACTTTCTTCAATTCTTTAGTGATATAGGGTTCCATGCCATAATTATCATCAATATGAAGAAAACCACCTGACAATAAATATTTTCTAAGGTTTTCTGCATCGTCATCACTGAAGAAAACATTGCCATGACCTGTCATGTGAATAAATGGGAATTGAAATATATCTATACTCCCAACGTCTACAGCTTGAACGTTTTCTTTTATGTTGGTATCTATATTGTCATTACAAAAGGCAATAAGATTAGGAAGTGCGGTAGGGTTACTGTACCAATCGCCACCACCTCTATATTTTAAAACAGCTACTTCTTGAGCGTTCCCTATGGAGAAAATGAAGCAAAAAACAATAAAATATTTCATTACGATTCATTAATTAATGCTACTGAATGGCAGGCTACGATACCAGCGGTTTCAGTCCTTAACCGTGTTTCTCCCAAAGTTACAGGAATAAAATTATTTTGCAGTGCTTGTTGGATTTCTTTAACACTAAAATCACCTTCCGGACCAATTAATATTATACAATCTTCATTTGGGTTTAAACAAGTCTTGAGTGTTTTTCTGTCTGTGTGGTTACAGTGTGCAATATACTTCTGTTTTGTGTCAATTTGTGTTATAAAATCTCTAAATGAAATGGCGTTTTTTAATTCTGGAAGATAATACTGTAGGGACTGCTTCATAGCCGACTGAATAATCTTTTCAAATCGTTCAGACTTTACAACTTTTCTTTCACTGTTATCACAGATAACGGGCGTTATGGTTTCTACACCAATTTCGGTAGCCTTTTCTAAAAACCATTCGTAACGATCGTTCATTTTAGTTGGAGCCACTGCCAAATGAAGCTTAAAACCCCGTGGTTTATGAAAGGATTTATTTTTTATTTTAATTGAGCATCGTTTAGGGTTTATCTCAATTAATTTGCCAGTAAAAAGCCAACCTTTACCATTGGTCATATTAATGGATTCTCCGAGCTTTTTTCGAAGTACCTTTACAATATGTCTGCTTTCTTCTTTACTAAAAGTAAAGATGTCATTTTCGCCACTAATATTTGAACTATAAAAAAGTTGCACTAAGGTTTAGCTTCTGTGATTCTTAAAACGGTGATTTCTTCAATATTTTTTGGCTCATGTGTCTTTAGAATAACATAGTGCCATTTTTTGTTCTCGATATCTACTGTAAATATATCGTCAGTATTATGGGACTTTACAGCCTTTTCAAACTTTTGATGCATTTTTCCGTCTTCAAACCAACCTAAGTCACCTCCTCGGCTTGCATTTCTATCCATTGAATAACGTTTGGCTAAATCCTCAAAACGATACCCATTTTTATAAAGTCTAATAATATTTTGGCGTTTGGAAATAATTTCTCCAAAAGACATTTTATTGCCATCTAAAAAAATGTAACTTACTCTATTATGCGGTATTGCTTTCTTATCTACAATCTTGTAATAAGTATTATTGTATTCTGATTTAACTACTTTTTTTCCACCTCTAGAAAGCTTAAAAAGATCGTCGGCTAGTAGGGTTTTGTGTTTTTCCTTATTGAATACAATTACTTTTCCCTTTAGTTCTTTATTGTCCTTAATGAACGACTTAGCATCTTCAGGAGACACTATAGAATCAAGTTTTATTTCGTATTTATTCTGTCCGTATAAAACGATTGGAACAAAAAGGAATGCAATAAAAAGTTGTTTCATAACATGATTTGAGATTGATTTATTCACAAAACAACTAAATTTTAATCTTATTCAGGGAGAGTAATTACTCGGCTTATCAACAGATGTTTTAACAATTTAAATTTTTAGCCTGGCTTTAGCCATCACATCAAAATCTGAAAAGTCTTTTTCTAGGTACTTTAAATATCCAACAATTGCTATCATTGCCGCATTATCTGTAGTGTATTCAAATTTTGGAATATAAGTTTTCCAGCCATGTTTTTGTTCTGCACTTTTAAGCGCTTCTCTTATACCAGAGTTTGCAGAAACACCACCACCAATTGCAATGTGGGTTATACCTGTTTGTTTTACTGCTTGCTTAAGCTTATCCATTAGAATACCTACAATGGTGTATTGAATAGAGGCACATATATCGTTTAGGTTTTTTTTAATAAAATCCGGGTTAGCTTTTGTTTCACGTTGCACAAAGTAGAGTATGGCTGTTTTTAATCCTGAAAAACTAAAATTAAGTCCATCTACTTTTGGTTTAGTGAATTTAAAGGCTTTAGGGTTACCTATTTGAGCACGTTTGTCAATTTCAGGTCCTGCAGGGTAGCCCAGCCCTAGTAATTTTCCACTTTTATCATACGCTTCTCCAACCGCATCATCAATGGTTTCTCCTAAAACCTCCATATCAAAGTAGTTTTTAACCTTTACAATTTGGGTATGTCCTCCTGAAATAGTAAGCGCCAGAAATGGGAATGGTGGTTTGTTATGACCGTCTTCTTCTATAAAATGAGCTAGGATATGGGCTTGCATGTGGTTAACATCAATCAAAGGGATGTTCAAGCCAAGTGCTAAGGACTTAGCAAAGGATGTGCCAACAAGCAGAGAACCCATTAAACCAGGGCCACTTGTAAAGGCTATGGCATTTAATTGCCTTTTTGAAATACCTGCTTTTTTTATTGCTTGATGTACCACAGGAACTATATTTTGTTGATGTGCCCGTGATGCTAGTTCTGGAACGACGCCACCATATTCTGCATGAATTTTTTGATCTGCCACAACATTGCTTAAAATGGTATCGTTACATAGAATAGCTGCCGATGTATCATCGCATGAGGATTCGATTCCAAGAATATAAATATTTTCGTTTTTCATGGCTAATTTTAGGCACAATAATTGTTAATTTTACCATTATAGTCTAAATGTATACATAACAACGTATTGTATATACAAAGGTAAGGAGATTTCATTCATTAAGAAGCTTTAATTCTATCAAAAGGATACTTAAAATAATTGGAAAAATAATAGGCATATTTCTGCTTGTCTTTTTTATTATTTTTCTGATTTTGGCCATACCTGCCGTACAAACTAGACTTGGTAAATATGCCACAAAAACAATCAACAAGGACTTTAATACGGATATAAATATAGGCAGAGTTGGACTGCAATTAAATGGCGATGTAGAACTAAAAGAAATTTTAATCAGAGATTACAAAAAAGATACGCTTATTAGTATAGGTGAATTAAATACTTCGATAATTAGTTTCAAAAATCTGTATAACAGTAAGTTAAATTTTGGGGATATTGATATTGAGGACTTGCTATTTAATTTAAAAACCTATGAGGGCGAGGAGGATACCAATCTGGATGTTTTTGTAGCAAAATTTGACGATGACAATCCAAGGCAAGGCCCAAGTGAATTTTTATTTTCTTCGAGCGATGTTTCTATCGAAAATGGTGCGTTTAGACTTTCGGATGAAAATCTTGATAATTCTGAAGTTTTTGAATTTAGTGGTCTTGATGCCAATACTACCGATTTTGTAATTAGTGGTCCAAATGTGAGTTCAAGGATTAACAAATTAAGCTTTACAGACAGTAGAGGTATTATGGTAAAAAATCTTATGGCAAATTTTGAGTATACGCTTAGCCACATGATTTTTAACAAGCTAAATATTAAAACGAAGGCTTCAGAATTAAAAGGCGATTTAAGATTTGATTACAAACGGGAAGATCTGAAAGACTTTACGGATAAGGTAAATGTTACAGCCAGTTTTAGAGACTCTAGTCTGTCATTGACTGAATTAAATGTTTTTTTTGATGAATTTGGCATAAACCAAAAGGCAAATATTAATGCAGATTTAAAAGGAACATTAAATAATTTGGAAGCAACAAATCTTGATGTTAGCACCACAAGAAACACTAAGATTGTTGGTGATATAACGTTTGTAAATCTATTTAGTAATGAGCCCAATAGCTTTGCTTTAAATGGTAAGTTTCAAAATTTAGCTTCAAACTACAAAGACTTAACGGCCTTATTGCCCAGAATTCTTGGAAAGGTAATACCATCCGTCTTTTCTAATGTTGGAAATTTTAGGATTTCTGGGACATCGAAAATCACAGAGAGTTCTGTTGATGCCAAAATTAAAATAGATACAGACCTTGGTCTGATTGATTCTGACTTAGAGCTTAATAGAATAAATAGTATTGACAATGCAAGCTATATTGGAAATATTGTTTTTGAGGAGTTTGATATTGGTACATTTTTAAATGACCCTACCTTGAAGAAAATATCTGCCAATTTAGATTTAGACGGTAAAGGTTTTAGACTTGAAAATCTTAGAACAGATGTAAAGGGTCAAGTTTATAGACTTAATTATAACAATTACGATTATCAAAATATCGAAGTCTCTGGCAATTTAGGTAATAAGGTATTTAATGGTATTTTAAGGGCTAATGACCCAAATTTACTCTTGGACTTTAATGGGCTAGCCGATTTTTCAAAAGAAATTAAAAATTTTGATTTTAACGCTAACGTCGGTTATGCTAATCTCAGAACATTAAATTTTGTTACCAGAGATAGCCTTTCTGAGTTTAAAGGAAAAGTTAGAATGACTGCAAGAGGTTCGAGTTATGATAATGCTACTGGAGCAATTAATATCAAAAACACGGTTTATAAGAACCAGGATAGTGAGTATAGATTTGAGGATTTTGATATAGTATCTGCCTTTGCTAATGAAGAACGGACTTTAACGATTAACTCGCCGGATATTGTAAGTGGTAGAATAATAGGAAAATATAGAATACGCGATATTATTAAGTTAGTAGAAAATTCGCTAGGAAGCATATACACTAATTACATACCATATGAAGTCGAAAAGGGGCAATACCTCAACTTTAATTTCAATATATACTCTAAAATCGCAGCGGTATTTTATAAGGATTTGTTCTTAGGCAAGAACACGTTTATAAAAGGAAAAATTGAATCTGATGATCAAGGATTTGACTTATCCTTTAATTCGCCTGAAATTAAATTTCAGAAGTATTTTGCCAATGACATAAAACTTACTGTTGATAATCGTAATCCTATCTACAATACATTTATTGAAATAGATTCCCTAAGTACTGGAATTTATAATGCATCTGACTTTACTTTAATAAATGTCACTAAACGAGATACACTTTTAATAAAGACAGAATTTTCTGGTGGAACAAGCAACCAAGATAATTTTGATTTAAACTTATTCTATACTATCGATGAGACCAATAATTCTGTGGTTGGATTTGGTAAATCTGATATAAGATTCAAAAATTTTGAATGGGAAGTTAACTCTGAAAAAGACACGCTTAATAAAGTCCGTTTCGACAAGGAATTCAAAAACTTTGATATTTTCCCACTAAAAATAAACCAAGGAAGAGAAGAAATAGTTGTTTCGGGATCATTGTATGATGGTGGCAATAAGAACCTTGAGGTAGATTTTAACAATGTAGAATTGGTTAAAATTACGCCACGTATAGATAGTTTGGCTCTTCAAGGCGTAGTGAATGGTAAGATTGACATCGAGCAAAATAATGGTGTTTATCTGCCGAAATCTGATATAGAAGTTTCCAATTTATTTGTAAACGATTATGACCTTGGTAATCTTAAGGCGAAAATTGAAGGAAATAACTCGATAACCAACTATGACGTTGATATAGAATTGGTTAATGATAATCTTAAGTCCTTTGGGGCAAAAGGATTTCTAGATGTAGCAAAAGACAACCCGAGTATAGATTTAGATGTAGTTTTTGAAGAATTCTTATTGGACCCTTTGAATCCGTTAGGTGAAGGGGTAATTAGCAATATAAGAGGTTTGGTTTCTGGTAGTGCAACAGTTACTGGAAGTCTCAACAAACCAGATATTAATGGTGAGTTATTTATGGACAGGGCAGGCCTGTCCATACCCTACCTTAATGTAGACTATGGTTTTGATTTCGATTCTAAAGTAACCTTGAGAGAACAACGGTTTATTTTTAATAACGTTGCCATGACTGATTCTAAATTCTTCTCCCAAGGTTATTTAAATGGTTATATTGAGCATGATAATTTTTCCGATTGGGTATTGGGTCTCGATTTAATTACCGACAGGTTGTTAGTGTTAAATACAGATGAGAAAGAGGATTCATTATATTATGGAGATGGTTTTGTAGCTGGCGAAGCGACGATTGTAGGACCAACAGACCAATTGATTATTAAAGTCGTTGGGAGCACAGCACCAGGAACTGTTTTTAATATACCACTTAATGATTCTGAAAGTTTTGGTGATAACTCATTCATTCATTTTTTAACGCCTGAAGAAAAACAAGCAAGGATAAATGGTGAAATAGTTGAACAAATTGAAGTTACAGGCCTGGAATTAGATTTTGATTTAGATGTTAACCAAAATGCAACCATAGAAATTGTTATAGATAAAGAAGCCGGAAGTACCATAAAAGGAACTGGAGAAGGAGGATTGAAATTCCTGATAAATACCAATGGCACATTTAATATGTGGGGCGATTTCTCAGTTTTTGAGGGAATTTATAATTTTAAATATGGCGGTTTTGTTGAAAAGAAATTCGAAGTTGAACAAGGAGGAAGCATTGTTTGGGAAGGAGACCCAATGGGTGCTGAAATTAATCTCAAAGCAATTTATAAAACAACTGCGAATCCATCTGTTCTTTTGGACAATCCAATCACACAGCGTATTCCAGTTGAGGTAGACATTTATCTGACAGGCGATTTGGAGCAACCACAACCCGATTTTGATTTACGATTTCCAAATGTAACGTCAACAGTAAAATCAGAACTTGATTACCGACTATCTTCTAAAGATGAGCGAAATAATCAAGCCTTGACTTTACTTGGAACAGGAAGTTTTTCTAGTGGAATCAGAGGAATTAATTTTACGGGTACGATTTCAGAGCGACTTTCTGGTATTGTGAATAATATAATTGGAGGCGATAATGATAATTTAAATGTTGGTATAGACCTTGAACTCGGTGAGAACACACCAGAACTTCAAACGGATAATAGATTTGGACTTACACTTCAAACTCAAATAAGTGATAAAATACTTGTAAATGGTAAGCTTGGTGTTCCATTTGGGACTGCACAACAGACCACAATTACAGGAGATGTTCAGGTAGATTGGTTGCTCAATGACGATGGTACCTTTAGAGCAAAGGTGTTTAATAGAGAAAATACCATTAGAAACTTTGGTGAGGAAATTGGTTATACCCAAGGCATTGGTTTATCGTATAATGTAGAATTTGATACTTTCAAGGAGTTGCTTCAAATTATTTTTTCGGGAAAAAATAGAAAGGATAAAATTCAAAATAATGTTGAGGAGAAAATAGAAGAACAAAGCGATAGTTTTTTACCCGAATATATAACGATGAAGGATAAAAAGTCCAAATCTAAATCCTAATATTCTCTAGTTTTTTCATTTGTTAAAATAGTTATCAACGAAAACGTTTGAATTGTTTTCGTGTTTTGATTTTTATGACAATAGTCACTTTTATGTGTCTATTCTTTATTAATTTTACTGAAATTAATTCATTATAATGCTGCAAACTATTAAAAGAGTTGGTGTCATGACTTCGGGAGGAGATTCTCCAGGCATGAATGCCGCTATCCGATCTGTAGTTCGAACATGTGCATTTCATAACATTGAGTGCTTTGGGATTTACCGAGGCTATGAAGGTATGATTGATGGTGATTTTGTAAAAATGGATGCGCGTAGTGTAAAAGGAATTATAGATAAGGGAGGCACGATACTAAAATCTGCACGCTCCGAAGAATTCAGAACAAAAGAAGGTAGACAAAAAGCTTACGACCAATTAAAAAAAGCAGATATTGATGCGTTCGTTGTTATTGGTGGCGATGGTAGTTTTACCGGTGCTATGATATTCAATCAGGAGTTTAATTTTCCAGTAATGGGAATTCCTGGTACAATAGATAATGATATTTTCGGTACTACTCACACCTTAGGTTTTGATACTGCTTTAAATACAGTTGTACAAGTAATAGACAAAATCAGAGACACTGCGAGTTCACATAATAGATTATTTTTTATCGAGGTAATGGGCCGTGATGTAGGTCATATAGCTTTAAATGTTGGTGTTGGTGCAGGAGCAGAAGAGATACTTATACCAGAAGAGGATCTGGGATTAGATAGGTTGCTTGATTCGTTAAGACGAAGTAAGCAATCGGGAAAGTCGTCGAGTATTGTGGTGGTTGCCGAAGGGGATAAAATAGGTAAGAATGTTTTTGAGCTAAAGGACTATGTAGACCAAAACTTATCCGAGTATGAAGTAAGGGTTTCGGTATTGGGCCACATGCAAAGAGGCGGTTCTCCATCTTGTTTTGATAGGGTATTGGCAAGTCGTATGGGTGTAAAAGCTGTCGAAAGCTTAATTACAGGAAAGAGTAATTATATGGTTGGTTTAAAGAACGATATAATGGAACTTACACCTTTTGATCAAGCAGTAAAAGGAAAATCAAAAATTAATATGGAACTCCTTAGAGTTTCAGATATAATGACAATATAATTATACACTAAAATTTAAAATAAAGAAAAATGTCAAACTTAAAGTTAGGAATAAACGGATTTGGTAGAATAGGTAGAATAGTCTTTAGAGCTACTGTAAAACGTAACGATGTAGATGTTGTTGCTATTAATGACTTGTTGGATGTTGAGCATCTTGCATACCTTTTAAAATACGATTCAGTACATGGTAATTTTGATGGTACTGTGGAGGTCAAAGACGGCCATTTAGTAGTAAATGGTAAGACCGTAAGAGTTACTGCAGAAAAAGACCCAAAGAATCTTAAATGGGATGAGGTTGGCGTTGATGTTGTTGCTGAATGTACGGGTATTTTTACGACTCTAGAAACAGCGGATTATCACATCCAGGCTGGTGCAAAGAAAGTAGTTATCTCAGCACCTAGTAAAGATGCACCAATGTTTGTTATGGGTGTAAATGATGATAAATTAACCGCAGATCAGACAATTGTCTCAAATGCTTCATGTACTACAAACTGTTTAGCTCCGATAGCTAAAGTGATTGACGATAATTTTGGTTTGGAAGAAGCGTTAATGACTACGATTCATGCCAGTACGGCTACTCAATTAACTGTAGATGGCCCTTCTCGAAAAAATTATAGATTAGGTCGTTCGGCATTATTAAATATAATTCCTTCAACCACGGGAGCGGCTAAGGCAGTGGGTAAAGTTATTCCAAAACTAAACGGAAAATTAACCGGAATGGCGTTTCGTGTTCCAACTGCAGATGTTTCAGTTGTTGATTTAACTGTTAGAACAACAAAAGCTACCTCTCTTGAAGAAATTAAAAAAGCATTTAAGGCAGCTTCAGAGGGCGCAATGAATGGCGTGCTTGGTTACACAGAAGACGCTGTGGTATCACAAGATTTTGTGAGCGACGCGCGTACAAGTATTTTTGATGCGGAGGCATGTATAGAACTCAACCCGCAGTTTTTCAAACTTGTTTCTTGGTACGATAACGAATATGGTTATTCATATAAACTTGTTGATTTAGCACAGAAAGTTAACAGCTTATAATTATTTTGATGATATAATTAAATTCCGTAGGATAAGGTAATTGCTAGTCCTACGGATTTTTTACATTTGGCTTTATGATATTGATTACAGATGGTGGTTCAACAAAATGCGACTGGATTGTTATAGACAATACAGGTAAGCGACTTGCCGAAAAAATAAGAACCAAAGGTTTAAACCCGGCCATACTTACTGAAAAGAAAATAGCAAAGATTATTAAGAAAAGTCCGGAATTAATGACTATAAGAGATGATGTTACGCATATTTTCTTTTATGGTGCCGGTTGTGGTACAGAAAAGCCAAGATTGATGTTAACCCATGTGTTGAAATTAGTTTTCTTAAAAGCGCATGTAGAGGTAAGAGAGGACACCCTTGCTGCCGTAAGGGCTACTATAAATAAAAATGATGAGAAAGCTGTTGTGTGTATTATGGGTACGGGCTCAAATTGCAGCTATTTTGACGGTGTCAATTTACATCAGCGTGTTGTAAGTCTTGGATATACCTTAATGGACGATGCAAGTGGTAATTATTACGGTAAAGAATTAATTAGAGATTATTATTTTAATAAAATGCCAGAAACCATAAAACTTGCTTTCGAGCATAAATATGAGCTTGAGGCAGATTTTATTAAGTATAATCTTTATAAGCAACCAAATCCAAACGCTTATTTAGCGAGTTTTGCTGAGTTTATGTTCTTAAACAAAGAATCTGAATACATAAAAGAATTGATAAAAAAAGGAATAAGAAGATTTACCGAACATATGATTCTTCAGTATAGACAAGAGTTAGACACAGGAATTCCAGTTCATTTTGCAGGCTCTATTGCCTACTTTTCACAGGAAGAAATCAACGAAATTGCAAAAGAATATAAATTTAAAGTGGGCAACTTTGTAAGGCGACCAATAGATGGATTGGTAGACTATCACATAAAAAATCTTTAGATACAATACCTATTGAAAAGCTGTTAATAAATCTACAGCTTGCTATTGTAAAACTTATAAATTGGTTTTATCTTTGCGTTAACAAATATTAAAAGAAATATAATTATGTTCGAATTTGATCAGTATTTAGGCTTTTTAGCATTTTTAACTATACTAACTATTGGGTTTTGGTTAATGATATTTCTTTTGACATTTGTTGTTCCTTATTGGGTGTTCGGTGCTACAATAGAACGTTTAAAAGAAATTAAAGCAGAGAAGAAGGCAAAACGCGAGAGTATGTCTCACTAATTAAAATATAAACATAAAAAAGAACGCTAAATGCGTTCTTTTTTTATGGCCTGAATTTGGGTAAGTTTGTAGTTAAATTAATTTCCATGAAGTATTTCCTTTTATTCATCTTCTTATTTAGTCTTCATATAAATGCACAACAGATTTTGCCACAACAACAACGTGCTGAAGTTGTGGATGATATTTTAAAAGACAGATTTAATAATCTATTACCAGATTTAATGGATAAAACTGGTATAGACATGTGGATACTGATTTCTAGAGAATATAATGAAGACCCAGTGCTTAAAACCATGTTGCCAGCAACGTGGTTAAATGCTAGGAGAAGAACGATTTTGGTATTCTATCGTAATAAGGCTGAGGAAACCATAGAGAAATTAGCCGTAGCGCGTTATAATTTTGGGGAGAATATTATCTCTGCCTGGGACAAGGAAAAAGAGCCAAATCAATGGAAGCGTTTAATGCAGATTATTGAAGAACGTAAGCCTAATAAAATTGGACTAAACTATTCGGATCATTTTAATATATGTGATGGTATAGTAAAAACCGATTATGAAGCCTTTATGGCAAATCTCCCAAAACAATTCAAATCAAAGGTAGTATCCGCTGAGAAGTTGGCTATTAGTTGGATTGAAACGCGAACGGAGAAGGAAATGATCATATATAATCAACTCGTTGATATTACACATGGTATTATAGCCGAGGCATTTTCAGAAAAAGTAATTACGCCTGGCATCACAACCACTACCAATGTAGAGTGGTGGATGCGCGACAAGATTACTGCTCTCGGCTTAGAGACCTGGTTTCATCCAACAGTAGATGTACAAAGAACAGCCGAAGAATTAGGAAATCATTTATATGCCTTTTCAAATAGACCTGATAATATGGTAATACTACCTGGAGATTTAGTGCACTGTGATATCGGTATAACCTATCTTAGGTTAAATACAGATTGCCAGGAATTGGCATATGTTCTAAAGCCAAACGAAACAGAACCTCCAATGTTTTTGCAAGATGCGCTTAAAGATGGTATTAGAGTTCAAGATATTTTTACCTCTAATTTCAAATCTGGAAAAACAGGAAATGAAATTTTATTGGAGTCGCTAAGTCAAGGTAAAGCAGAAGGTTTAAGGCCAGCTATTTATACCCATCCTTTGGGTACCTATGGGCACAGTTCTGGCACGACATTAGGTATGTGGGATTCTCAAGGAGGCGTTCCTGTTAATGGTGATTACCCCTTACAAGAAAATACGGTTTATGCCATTGAATTGAATACAACGGTAACTATACCAGAATGGAAGCGCGATATTAGAGTAATGCTTGAAGAAGCTGGGTTTTGGGGGTCAGATGGTTTCCGCTACGTAAATGGAAGACAAACCAAGTTACTGACCATTCCAAGAGTAAAGAATCATCAAGGGAATTAAACCTGTAAAACCCCTAAATTAAAGGGCTTTTCGATAGGAGCGTGGTTGGCAGCCTCTATACCCATGCTTATCCATTTTCGTGTATCTAATGGGTCTATGATCGCATCTGTCCACAAACGCGCGGCCGCATAATAAGGGGAGACTTGATTATCATAGCGCGACTTTATTTTATTGAAGAGTTCCTCTTCTTTTTCCTTTGTGATTTTTTCACCTTTCTTTTTTAAAGAGGCGGTTTCGATCTGTAGTAGAACTTTCGCGGCAGATTTACCGCTCATCACTGCCAATTCAGCGCTTGGCCAGGCAAATATAAGTCTTGGATCATAGGCTTTACCACACATGGCATAATTTCCCGCACCATAGCTATTACCAATAACAACAGTAAATTTTGGCACAACAGAATTACTAACTGCATTCACCATTTTAGCGCCATCCTTAATAATGCCTCCATGCTCAGATTTGCTTCCTACCATAAATCCAGTAACATCCTGCAGAAATACAAGTGGAATTCTCTTCTGGTTGCAATTGGCAATAAAGCGTGTTGCCTTATCTGCAGAATCATTATAGATAACACCGCCAAACTGCATTTCGCTTGGTTTGGTTTTAGCGCCTTTGGTTTTTACGATTTGTCTTTGATTAGCCACAATGCCTACAGCCCAACCATCAATACGAGCGTAAGCGGTAATAATTGTTTTACCATAACCTTCCTTATATTCTTCAAACTCAGAATTATCAACCAGTCGTTTTATGATCTCTTTCATATCATATTGATCAGCTCTACTGTTAGGTAAAATACCGTAGATGTCTTCTTGATTCTCCTTTGGCTTTAATGCTTTTATGCGGTTGTAACCAGCTTTATCATAATCACCAATTTTATCCACAATGTTCTTTATAGTATCTAATGCGTCTTTATCATCTTTAGCTTTATAATCAGTAACACCAGATATTTCGCAGTGGGTTGTTGCGCCTCCTAAAGTTTCATTATCAATACTTTCTCCGATAGCAGCTTTAACCAAATAACTACCAGCGAGGAAAATACTGCCTGTTTTATCTACAATTAAAGCTTCGTCACTCATAATTGGTAAGTAAGCACCGCCTGCTACACAACTACCCATTACAGCAGCAATTTGAGTAATACCCATACTACTCATAATAGCATTGTTTCGAAAAATACGTCCGAAGTGTTCCTTATCCGGGAAAATTTCGTCTTGCATTGGCAGAAAAACACCAGCGCTATCAACAAGGTATATTATTGGTAAACGATTTTCTATAGCAATTTCTTGGGCACGCAAGTTCTTCTTGCCAGTTATTGGGAACCATGCACCAGCTTTTACAGTTGCATCATTGGCAACAACAATACACTGTTTACCTTTTACATATCCAATTTTAACAACAACACCACCTGATGGGCAACCACCATACTCAGGGTACATATCTTCTCCTGCAAAGGCACCAATTTCAATAGATCTACTATCCGAGTCTAATAAATAGTCAATCCGTTCTCTCGCAGTTAGTTTTCCCTTGTTATGATGTTTTTCAATACTTTTTGTACCACCTCCTAATTTAACTTTTGTAAGTCTAGATTTAAGATCAGAAACAAGCAATTTATTGTGGTCTTCGTTTTTGTTGAATTTAATATCCATTGAAAGTGATTTGTCTGCCACGAATTTACGAAACATTAGTTTTATTGTTAATGGTATTTTCTAAATGAAACGTTAAATATATGTAACATGGAAATATATTCCTTGGAATATAAAATAATTATGTATAAATTTGAACTGTAATAAAAATTATAAGACATGACCATATTAAATATCAACTCGAGTAGTAATAGACAAAATTCAATTTCTACAACTTATGCAGAAAAATTGATTACTCGGATTAAAGAGGTAGAATCCAATGTAACTGTCAAGGAAAGGCACACAACATATTCGGATTTGCCTTTTTTAAATGAGGAGATGTTAGCCTCACTTTTTGTAAAAGGTGAGCGTACAGCCGAACAAGAAGAGGCTTTAAAGACATCACAACAATTGGTAGATGAAATATTAAATGCTGACACTATTATAATAGCAGCACCAATCTACAATTTTTCAGTTCCAGCGTCATTAAAAGCCTATTTTGACCTCATTGCTAGAGCCGGCTTAACGTTTCAGTATACCGAGAATGGTCCTGTTGGGTTATTGCAGGGTAAGAAAGCTTATGTTATTGTAAGCAGTGGTGGTACAGAGATTGACAGTGATATCGATTTTGCAGGACGCTACATAAAACATTTTTTGAGCTTCATAGGTATTTCTGATATCGAAATGATTAAATTAGATCAGCTTATGTTTAACGCAGAAGAAAAGCAAGAACAAGCAAATAACTTAATCGAAGAATTGCAAACTGTTTAATATTATAAAATGAAAAAGATAATAGCATTTGCCGGAAGCATTAGTAGCGCATCAATAAATAGAAAGCTTGCTATTTATGCTTCAAGTTTGGTAAAGAATGCAGAAGTAAAGGTTCTAGATCTTAATGATTATGAGATGCCACTTTACAGTGTCGATCGTGAAAAGGCATCCGGACAGCCCCAAGAAGCAGTCGATTTTGTAAATGAAATAAGAAGCTCAGATGGTATTATTATTTCATTGGCAGAATACAATGGTTCATATTCAGGCGCATTTAAGAACGTGTTCGATTGGGCATCTAGAGTCGAAGCAAAAACCTTTCTTGGTAAACCAATGTTGCTTATGGCAACATCGCCAGGAGGAAGAGGAGGTCAGTCCGTACTTGACATGGCTTCAGATCGATTTCCAAGACACGATGCTAATATTGTAGGTAAGTTTTCTTTACCGTCATTTAACGACAACTTTGGTGATGGAAAAATCAGCAATGAAGATCTAAACAATGCATTACAAGAGCAGGTAAAGCAATTTGAAGAAAGTCTATAGATAATGACCATTAAGCAACACGAAGACAATAATAAAGGCGAATTCTATCTTGAAGCTGATGGCAACAAGCTAGCAAGTATGACCTACAGTTATGCTGGTGACGATAAGATAATCATAGATCATACTGAAGTTGATGAATCATTAAAAGGCCAGGGCGTTGGCTATAAATTAGTCGAAGCCTCAGTAGATTTTGCACGTGAAAAGGGATTGAAAATTATGCCACTTTGCCCATTTGCAAATGCGGTATTCAATAAAAAGAAGGAGTATAACGACTTAAGGTTTTAACATGGGAGATTTAGCCAAAGATATTAACTCGACATTTCCTAATAACCGCGTAAAAGCATTGTTAAATATCATTTACACGGCCAATTGGATTACGAGTTGTCAAAATGAATTCTTTAAGGACTTTGGGATCTCACCACAACAGTATAACATTTTAAGAATATTACGAGGTGCAGGTGAGCCACTTAAAGTACAGACCATTAAGGATAGAATGTTAGAGCGTTCACCAAATGCAACACGTTTAATGGATAAGCTTTGTGCTAAAAACTATATAGAACGATTACCTTCTGAGCACGACAGACGCGTGGTCAAAATAGTAATCACAAAAGAAGGAATGAATCTTTTAGATTCTATTCCATATAATTTAAATAAGGATTTACTTAAGAATCTTTCTGAAGAAGATGGAAAACTTTTGAGTGATCTACTGGATAAGATGCGTTAGGCATTTTTTTAACTTAATATTTTCCATGGAATATATTGTAATGAAAGAATTTAAAATGAAAACAAATAATATTAAACGAGTAGGGCGAAGTGATTTTGTCAATATGGGACCAATTCGATTACGGCAACCATTACCAACGCAAAATATTGATATGATTGATCCATTCATATTATTGCACCACTATGGACCTTATGAAATAAGTGAGCGGAATAATCCATTTGATTTAGGACCACATCCGCATCGTGGATTTGAACCTGTGACTTTTTTAGTTCAAGGTGAGCAATTGCATCGTGATTCTTTGGGTAATGAAAGCGTGGTAAAGGCAGGTGATGTACAATGGACAACAGCTGGTAGAGGTATTGTGCATGCTGAGCGACCTACAAAGGATTTCGTGAAAAAAGGTGGTACGATTGAAGGTATTCAACTTTGGTTGAACCTACCTTCTGACAAGAAGATGATTTCGGCGAATTACCAACATATTAAAAGTGAAGATTTTGATATTAAACCATCTGCCGATGGAAAGGTTATCACTAAAATCGTAGCTGGTAATTTAAATGAATTTAATGGTAAAATTAGGACACAAACTTCTGTCAATGCCTTTATGATTGAAGCCATGCAAGGTGGAAAGGAAACAATTCAATTTCCTGATACGCACCAAGCATTGTTATACCTTTTAAATGGAAAAGTACTTGTAAATGGAACGGAGGAACTTGAGTTAAATGCAAATCAACTTGTAGAGTTTTATCCAGATGGCCAAGGCCTTACTATTGAGGCAGAAGAAGATAGTTTGTTACTATTTCTATCTGGTGAGCCTTTTAATGAAGAAGTTGCAACATATGGACCTTATGTAATGAACACCCAAACAGAATTGTTAGAAGCCATGCGGGACTATCAAATGGGTAAAATGGGATTTCTTCCAGTTAATTAAAAAAAAATTCAAATTAATAAATACTATGAAAACCATAATTCACAAATCAGACACGCGCGGCTATGCAGATCATGGCTGGTTAAAGTCACATCACACATTCAGTTTTGCAGGTTATCAAAATCCAGAACGTATGAATTTTGGTATGTTGCGTGTCCTTAATGATGATGTTGTACAACCAAAAATGGGCTTTGGTACGCATCCGCATCAGAACATGGAAATTATTTCTATTCCTTTAAAGGGTGCTTTGTCCCACAAGGATAGTATGGGAAATAAACGTGCTATTGAAGTTGGTGAGGTTCAGGTAATGAGTGCAGGCACAGGCTTAACACATTCTGAGTTTAACGATAGTAAAACTGATGAAGTCAACTTTCTACAACTTTGGATAATTCCCGAAGAAATAAGTGTAAAACCCAATTACGAGCAACGTAAATTTTCAGATGATGGTAGATTAAACCAACTTCAAACTGTCGTTGCACCAAAAGATAAACTTGAAGGAGATGCTTTACCAATAAGTCAGCAAGCGTATATTTACAGAAGTACTTTGCAAGCTGACAATAAATTGAAATTAAGCCCTAGGTCAGAAGATAATGGATTATATGTGTTTGTTGCTGATGGTGCGGTAGAAGTTTCGGGAAAGCCCTTATCTAAGCGTGATGCCATCGGTATCTCTGAGGCAGATTTTATAGAAATAAATTCTACTAAAGATGCTGATTTAGTGATTATTGAGGTCCCGATGGTATAGTAAGCATTTCAATACCTTTTTCAAAAGCATCCTACAATGGATGCTTTTTTCTTTTTATTCACGATATTTGTGTTTCAACTAACTAGCTAATAAAAATTAAGATTATGGCAATGAATAAAAATACTGTACTAGCTTGGGCTACGGTACTTATGATCATTATGGGTATTGTATTAATTCTTATGGGCGCCTATAGATATGATGATGTTGCAGGTTGGGGTTTTGCAACAGTCGGCATAGGATTTTTTGCAATAGCATGGGTGTTTAACGCATTAAAAGGACGTGTATAGTTATGAGTGACGATAAGAAAGTAATTTTTTCAATGTCTGGTGTAACTAAGACGTTTCAGTCTGCAAATACTCCGGTATTAAAGAATATATATCTCAGTTTCTTTTATGGTGCTAAAATTGGGATATTAGGTTTAAATGGTTCTGGTAAATCTACATTGCTTAAGATAATTGCAGGTGTGGATAAAAACTATCAAGGTGATGTGGTTTTTTCGCCAGGCTATTCTGTTGGGTATTTAGAACAAGAACCGCATTTGGATGATAATAAAACAGTTTTAGAAGTTGTTAAAGAAGGCGTCGCTGAGACGGTAGCTATTTTAGATGAATACAACAGTATTAATGATCAGTTTGGTTTAGAAGAGGTGTATAGTGATGCTGATAAGATGGAAAAACTTATGAATCGCCAAGCTGAGTTACAGGACCAGATAGATGCTTCTAATGCTTGGGAACTAGATACGAAGTTAGAAATCGCCATGGATGCATTACGTACGCCCGAAGGAGATAAGAAAATAGGTGTTTTATCCGGAGGTGAGCGTCGTCGAGTGGCCTTGTGTCGTTTGCTCTTAAAAGAGCCAGATGTATTATTGTTAGATGAGCCAACAAACCACTTAGATGCTGAATCTGTTCATTGGCTAGAGCATCATTTAGCACAATATAAAGGAACTGTTATAGCTGTAACGCATGATAGATATTTCTTAGATAATGTTGCTGGTTGGATTTTAGAACTCGATAGAGGTGAAGGTATTCCTTGGAAGGGAAACTACTCTTCTTGGTTAGACCAAAAGTCAAAACGATTGGCTCAAGAAAGTAAATCAGCTTCTAAACGCCAGAAAACATTAGAGCGCGAGCTAGAATGGGTTCGACAAGGAGCTAAAGGACGGCAGACCAAGCAAAAAGCACGTCTTAAGAATTACGATAAGTTATTGAGTCAAGACCAAAAGCAATTAGACGAAAAACTAGAAATCTATATTCCAAACGGGCCACGATTAGGAACTAATGTGATTAAAGCTACAGGTGTCGCAAAAGCATATGGAGACAAATTACTTTATGACGATTTAAATTTCAATTTACCTCAAGCAGGTATTGTCGGGATAATAGGCCCTAATGGAGCTGGTAAAACCACAATCTTTAGAATGATTATGGGTGAAGAAACACCAGATAAAGGTGAATTTACGGTTGGAGATTCTGCTAAAATTGCATATGTAGACCAAAGCCATTCTAATATTGACCCTGAGAAAACCATTTGGCAAAATTTTAGTGACGAGCAAGAGCTTATCATGATGGGAAATCGTCAGGTGAATTCTCGAGCCTATTTAAGCCGTTTCAATTTTTCTGGTAGCGAACAAAATAAGAAAGTAAAATTGCTTTCAGGCGGTGAAAGAAACCGTTTACATTTAGCAATGACTCTTAAAGAAGAAGGTAATGTATTGCTTTTAGACGAGCCTACTAATGATCTTGATGTCAATACATTAAGAGCTCTAGAAGAAGGTTTAGAGAACTTCGCTGGTTGTGCAGTAGTCATATCGCACGATAGATGGTTTTTAGATCGTATCTGTACACACATACTTGCGTTTGAAGGTGATTCGCAAGTCTATTTCTTTGAAGGCGGATTTAGTGATTATGAGGAGAATAAAAAGAAACGTCTCGGCGTAGATATAATGCCCAAACGAATTAAGTATAAAAAGCTAGTAAGATAAATTGCAAGTTAAGACCAATAAAAAAACCTGTTGATTAACAGGTTTTTTTTTATTTTTAGTTATCACCGTAAAGGTGTCCACCGGTGAAATCTTTATAGGATTCGTCAACATCCTTAAAAGCGTTGGTTTCCATTAATTTCTTATTTTCAGCTTTCAATTTGTACATCTTAAATATGGCAATAATGATGAAAACAAGAAATATAGAGGCAACGGCTATAAGAATCATAGTAAGCTGTGTGGTTGTCACTACTAAAGCCTTTGTAAGCAGGTTCGCAATCATGATTAATTAATAGATTTGGATTAAAACTAAGCTAAGATAGAAAAAAAAGCAGTTGATAAACCACTAATTATGAAGTAATTTCAGTTTTTAATTAACAATTTTACCGATGAAATGTTTATAAACGTCGTTTAACAACACTAAATTCGGGCAAAATACGCCATTCACCAACTTATCAACAAATTAAATTTTAACATTTAATTTCCATACCATTTTAACAGTTTCACCTCAATTTTATCATTTTTTTCGTTCACTAAGGATTTAAATTTCGCTATATCACTTAAACCATTCGTGCCTCTATAATGATATGGATATACTGTTTTGGGTTCAAAATCCAATACCGCGCTCGCCGCACTTTCAATTGGCATCGTATAGGGAAGGTTCATGCAAACAAAAGCTTTATCTATGTTTTCTAGGTTTCGCATTTCTGGGATATCTTCCGTGTCGCCTGAAATATAAATACGTTGTCCTTCAAGTGAAACTACATAACCATTTCCTCTACCTTTCTCGTGAAATTTTAAGGCTTCTGCTCTTAAATTATACATAGGGATAGCTTCAATACTAACCGATTCATCTTTAAAAGATTCGCCGTTCGGAAGGGTAACGACTTTAGGTGCAATAGTAGATGGTATTTTATCTGTAACGGCTTTAGGCCCAATTAGAGTTGCTTCAGACAATTCTATACTTTCAAGTGTTTCCATATTTAAATGATCACCATGAATATCTGTTATTAATACATGTGTAGGCTTCTGCTGACCTGCAAAAGCTTCTTTTCCACCTGTTGGGTCAACGTAAATGGTTAGGTCTTTTGTTTCAATTACCAAGGTGCCATGTTTTATTGGCTTGACTGTTACTGGATCTGCATTCTGTGCATCTTGATTTATTTTCTCGGTTATCTGTTTTGATTTTGTTTCTGAACAGCTTGATAAAAGCGAAATTGACAACAAAAAAAGTGATAGTCTTAAAATTTTCATAGGATTTGTTTTTTTAAAGATATTAATCTGCTTTGGTCAAACCTATAGTGTAACATTTTAATAACATTTACTACTTATTATTTACAGCATAAAATTTTTATTCTCTTATAAAATTAACGAAATTGCTTAGTATTAAAATGTTCAACTACAAATAACACTACTAACTATGTCTGATGATTTTGATTTATTAGAAACAAACTCCAACGAAAAAACCGAAAAAGTTGACGTTAATTGGGGCAAGGCCATAGACCAGATGAAGTCTAAATTGGCTCAAGAGGACGATCCTGAAAGTCGACAAAAAATACTCAATGCCACATTAGATTCGGTTGTTGATATGGCCGAAAAAGATAGGTCCACATTATTAGATGCAATTAAGGATTTAACAGATTATCAGGATGAAGTAGGGATTATGTTTGAAGGATTTTCGGCTTTAAATGCAGAAGAACAAAAGGTCATAGATGATGCCGTTAGACGTTTGGAACGTGCTAAAGTTGAACTTGATGATGCGAAAAGTAAACCTGATACATGGTGGAATAACCTCTGGGGAAGAAAAAGTAAAATCAAACGAGCGGAAGACGAATTAGAAAGTGCTCAAAAAGAACGTAATTCGGCAGACAACAAGGCCAAGGCAATGTTTCAACAACGTATTGAAACCGCCGATGTTCAAACACTGTTAAATGAGTTATCATTTAAAAGTCAGGCAGCAATAAAGCGCCTAAAAGACAGAGAGCTAGAGATTAAAGAAGTTGAGGAGAGTTTAAAAATAGCTATTGTAGAAGCTAGTAACAACCATACGAAGGCTCTAGAAAAAAAGAAAGAAGTAGAAGCTAGGCTTGACGAACAATATGCTTTGCTGAAACAAGCTAGACAAGCTTTGGAGGAAGTAGCGGATAAACAGTCGACAGAATACTCAGAAGCCTTAGAAAAAGTTACACAATTAGAACAAAAGGTTGAGGAGTTAGAGGGTTTAAAAAATGCTTACACTACATTGGCTGCATCAAAGGATAGCTTTGTCCATAAGCATAATCTAACTATAAAAGTTTTAACCTCTCTAAGGAGCAATTTGCAAACACATAGAGCCAAACTTAAAAGTGATACAGACGAGCGTCTCAAGTATTACGATGGTTATGTGGTGGCCTTAAAAGCGCGCACGGATCAAGAATTTGCCGCAATTTTAGAACATCTTGGTGTTAAAACCGATGAACATATTGGAGAGACTTTAGCAGCGATGCATTCAGCTAGTGCAAAAGCCCGTCAAGAAATGATGGATAATATTCCAGTACATGAAAAAGTTATGCAAGGCGTTTACGGTAGTTATGCAGAGGCTTTAAAGGATATTAGAGCCAAAGACGAGGAAATTCAAAAAAACTTTGCCGATCGTTATGGTATCGATATGAAAGAAATTTTCGAAGAGTACTATAAAGCAGACCCTAATGCACCATCTGATGATGGCGAACCAGAAGGTGAAACAAAACCAGAAGCCAAAGATGATGACCTGTTAGGGTAGATGAGAACATTTATGCAAGGCCACTTATGACCTTGTTATTCTAAAATTGAATGATTGAAGATGATTGTAACGCCTTTAGATTCCGCAGAACTTGACTCTAAGGAACAGTATGTGTTTTATCATAAATTGGTAGATTTCTCTCTTAAAGAGCTAATTGTTGCCGTACAGCAAAAACAACTTATTAAAGAAAAAGAAATACTGTTATTTAAACAATACTGTGACTTGTTACTATATTCCATTGAAGCCATGCGTGTCAAATATATGTATGACGATGAGGATAATATGAAAGTGGATTTAACGGATTCTAGTTTTCCAAATTATTTAGAGTTTCGATACCTTTTTAATGACTTAGAGCTAAGAGAAGAATTTTTGGGTAAGCTTACTAATGTAGAAGATTTAAAGAAAGAGTTTCTTGATACACTTATGCGAAAGAAACAACTAATTTCAAAACGCAAACTCTTTCAGGCCGCCTCAATTGTTTACTATTCATCAGCTAAAAAAGAATACATATTCAATCGTTTTGTTCAAGGAAAAATCTTAGATGTGCCTGAGTCTAAACTAGCTGCGCATATGGTAAGTTGGAGCTTTTATGATGTAACACACAATAGACCTTTTATATGTTATATGTACTTTAATTATGATGGTCGCAACGTACAAGATTATAAAAGCGAAATTTACAATGTCCTTAAGAATACATCAGACAGAGAAATGGCTTTAGATACCATGGCGTACGCTATTGACAAACGATTACCAAAAGTGTATCCAAAGTTAGTAAAGCGAATTGATCTTGGTCCTGTACACAATGTTTTCGCTAAGGATGAAAACGAAATAACACATGCAATTCTAACAGGTATTTCTAAGAAAACCATACCCCTTGAATCTTATGCGGTTTCATTTAAGATTGACGAAATACGATCTAAGAGTGAATTTAAGGAAGGCGGTTTTTTTAGTAAGCAAACCTTTCAAAAATGGGATAATATCTTTAGACAACGCTATGTATTTGCACCACATAGAATTATACAATTATTGCATAATAAGACGCCCGAAATTATGAATAACCTTGCTCAGGCACCAATTCAACTTTCGGATTTATCAGTTAAAAATTAAGCGCAGTATAAAGTCTGCGATCTGAACAAGAAATTAAATGGAGCACAACTCAACCTTTCCAATAAAACAAAATGAACTCGATATGCTTCGCGATGAAGCAACTTCCTATTTAAAATCCGTACAGTGGGAGCAAAGCCAACGTGCAAAAAATTTGGACAATAAGGATAAGGATGAATCCATTTTACTTTATTTATCGAGAGCCAACAATGGCAGCAATGTAACGGTTACATCAGTTTCTAAAACCGTTTTAGCTCTTAAGAAGCGCTTATTACCGGAGTCTGTTGCAATTCCTTTGTATTTAAATCAGACCTTATTCGCAGTACAAGAAGGATTGACCATGGGAATATGGATCAAGGATAGCTACTATGATGCATCAGGCCTATCAAGTTTATCGGAGAACAAATCTGCATTGGATAGAGCAGGTAAACGTGAGTACGAGAGTAAAATGCATACCGCAACAGCCTTTATGTTGTTTGCGACCGCTTATAAGATTTTACATGATTTAAAACCATATGCGTCAGATGATTTATCCGTAATGAAGCAAAAGTTTGCTGGTATTCCTGAGGTTTCACTTTTATCCCCTTTAAAAGGAATCTCCTGTCAGTTATTTTATTACGATAAATATTTAGGACATCCCGAAATCATTAAATCAGATAAGGATGTTATCGATTTTACAGTGGTCTATTTTGAATCCCTCATTGATGAAATTCAACTGCGTAAAAGCAGTCTTGAATACACTGAAACTATTGTAGATAGAGCCTATAAACTCGAGAATTCTGATTTTGCGATAGATGGTTGGAACAACGCATTCCAAGGAACAGCCAAAAGCGTTGAATTTAACAAAATTAAATTTGAGGAGATTGTTGGTAATCGCCATGCCAAGCATTTTGCAAGACGATTAACGGAGCGAATGTTAAGCTATGATTTTGAGGCACAGAAGAATCCATTTCAAGAATTGGGTGGTTTTATGCCGGTTTTTATGGGCTATGGTATTCCTGGAACAGGTAAGAGTATGCTTATTGCCGCAATTGCAACACGGCTTAAGGAGCATTGTGATAATTTAGACATCCCATTTTTATTCCATCCTATGCCAGACACGTTGATAAGTACCTTTCAAGGTGGTTCTGCCGAGAAAATGGTGGAATGGATGAAACCACTTCAAGACCCAACACGTCTAATATTTGCACCAATTGATGACGCCGAAAACAATCTGCAAGAACGCACAGCACAAGGCGTTTCAGCTGGTGTAAAGGAAGTTATAGGCGTATTCCTGAGGTATACAGAAGGTGCATACGCGGTAAATTATGGTAATAGTTCAATAGGGCTTTTTACAAATTTGCCAGAGATGCTAGATAAAGCTGTCATTTCACGAGTTCAAGGGAGGTTCAAAATTGATGGAGCTCGTTCAGAGCACGATTTTCTGGATCAAGATTTTCTATGGTGGCGAAAATTACAAGATACAATGCCTGGTTTTATAAATATGGACGACCCTGAAGTTTATCAATACCTTGCAGATCAAGGTCTAGCTAGAAGTATGGGTGAAATTTTAAAGATTGTCGAAAAACCAACGGAGGAACGTGTACTTAAGACCTATGAAAAAGTTGAAAAAATGCACAAAGAGGATGACCATATGTTTTATGCAACATTGTACAAAGAGATACAACATATCTTTCCATTTTTCTCATCAAGAGATGTTAGAAATATCCAATCTGCCATCTCATTGCGCTTAACTGATTTTGATTTGGAAGAAGATTGGTTTGAAAATCCAGATAAGTATTTTAAAAAGGATTACCAAACCAAATTGGATATGTTGCAAGAATTAATGAAAGCCAACATGAAGGGCTTAAATTTCTCTGATATAAGGCGTCAGGAGGTTATCCGATATTTGGACAATGTAGCCACTATAGCTGATACAGACTTTAAGCGCAAAGTGGATGAAAGAATTAATCAGCTTAATATTGAGGCCGAAGCGAGGGATAAATTTGGAAATGGATAGATTTTAATGAAAAATCTGAGAAATATAGAACATATAAAACTATCTAAAGCTTGGGCACAACTGGATAGAATTGACTATGATTTTAAGTTTAAAAATGGGGAATGGAAACGTCTGTCAAGAGAAACCTATAATAGAGGTGACGGTGCTGCAATTTTACTCTATAATGTAAAGAATGGAACTGTTATACTTACACGACAATTTAGAATGCCTATCTATGAAAATAATAAAAATGAAGGTATGTCTATTGAAGTCTGTGCTGGTGCTATTGATAAGTCAGATTCACCAATAGATACTATAATTGCTGAAGTAGAGGAAGAGGTAGGTTACAAGATCGAAACGGCAAAACATGTTTTAAGTGCTTATACCTCACCAGGTGCACTAACAGAAAAAATGTTTCTGTACGTTGCAGAATATAGTGCTAAAATGAAGATTAGTGATGGTGGTGGACTTGCGTCAGAAAATGAAGAAATTGAAGTTTTAGAACTGCCTTTTAATATCGTCCTAAAAATGGTTGAAGACCAAGAAATCATTGATGCAAAAAGCATTATGTTAATTCAATATGCTCAAATAAACAATTTGTTGGGATAAGATGAAGAAATTAAAAGAAGCTAATTTATACAGAAGTGAACTGATCCCAGTAAGCGGTAAATTAGTTGAGCGTTATAATAAATGCTTAAATACACTTGGGTTTACTGCTACTAAGCTCAAGTCTTTCTCAATAGATGGTGTTGGTTGGAGTCCAGAAATCGCAGAGGAGAAAGGAGATGTTCAATATTTGAATCATGGTGATGCCAATCCACACGGTATTATCATATCGCCATTACAAAAAGGAAAACCTGTGTATTTGCCATTTCATTCTTTCGATAGGGAGATGATGCAACACGTTTTTAGGACACATGGAAAAAAAATAAACGACATAACAAGGGATTCTGCAATTTGTATTGATTTTGACCAAGATATCGATGTATTTTATGAACCTTTAGATGTCTTAAAATATCAGGATGTTAGTATAACATTTCGACTTATTGATAATCTTGAAGAAAAACAAAAGGAACAATTGGCCTTGGTAGATAAGTTTAACCAAGGCAATAATTTCATAGATGAAGATTTGCATAAAGCACTTCTAGAGTCTGCAAAATCTTATGGAGACCTTAGAGAAAGAGAATTACACTTGCATCCTTTACATTTTTCAACAGGATCATTTTATACTAGAGCTTTTGAAGGGGTTTATCTACTGAGAGACTTTATTAAACCAATAGTTGTCTTTGAAAGTAAGGACGTTTATAAGGAGGCCATAAAAGATACTATACATGATGTTCTAATTTATCATATTTCTCAACCGCAATTAATTGATAAACTTAAGGATCATATTATTATTGATTGCAACCTAGAGGAGGTAGTAAAGACTTCAAATTATGATAGAATCAAAAAATTTGAACTATACCAACTGTTGGATAAAACCGAACATCCTATTAGAGAAATATTAAATAGTAAAATACTCTACAAAAAATACCTCAATAAACTGGAAATAAATGACCGTAAAAGAGTGATGAGCGTTGAGATATATCTTGAAAAGTTAGAGCGAAGTAATGCTCATAAGATTGAAGATATTGTAGACCAGCCACTTTATTTTGCATTACATCAGCCACACTCTTCGCTTTCTGCAGGCCAAAGGGATTTAATCCACAAACTACTTGTAAATATTGCGCCAAAAGATGTTTTATTCCTTTATTGGTATGATAAAGAACAATTCTATAAGAACTATGAGATGTGGAATGATTCCTTCAGAGACTGGGTTATAGAACAAATACGTAACAATATTTAAGTTTTTTAGACTAATTTTATAAGACGTATTAAATCATTGTCATGGGACTAGAACTTGTAATTTTCATTGTTGCTATATTGTTTGGAATCTTTATTTATTGGCGAGAGTCTAATGGCAATGGCGCTTATAGACGGTTAAATAAAATCGTAAATAGTAAGGAGCTTCAAATGAGTCCTGACGACCCAAAGGGTTTTGTTTATAAGCAGTCTTTTATACCAAGATTAATTTTTGTATTTGCATTGGTTTTAATCACAGCCTTGGTCGTTGAATTTTTAACACCACTTGCCGTATTTAGTAGTTATAATGGTATATCGGCTTTTTCGTCATTTGCCGTGGGAACATTAATTGGTACATATGTTGCACACTTTGTAATAAAAACCTCGGAGTTGGTTGAAGAGAAAAGTGATACTTTAGGAGATTTAGTAGAAGATGCTGTTGAAAAAGGTAGAGATATAGTCGAGGACATAAAGAATAAAGATAACAGGGCGATCGAAGAGGTTAAAAAAGAAGATCATAATGATCCTGAACCAGACAAAAAATCAGCACGAGAACGTCTCAAGGATAAAGGTTTAATGTAATTTGAAAGCACACTTTTTTCTATTTCAAAAACTTAACTATGATAAAATCTTATTGGAACAAAGGCCCAAAGCAAAAAAAGGTAACGGTTTTCTTATCTTTATTGTTATTGGTGCTCCTATTCTTTTTTAGGGATGATTACCAACCCTTGCTCTTATTCTTTAGAAAGTATTTGTTTATTATAATTGTGAGTTTGCTTGTTCTTATTCTAGGCCTAAGAAAGTTTAGGAGAACACCTGGCACAGGGAGCAGATTGGGAATTTTAGGATTGCTTATTGTCTTTTTTGGGCTTTTGTATTTTCTTGGATGGAACCAAGGACTTTACGATTATATGAAGACTTACAATGTATTCAATAATCTCAATAAGGTTGAAATTAATAACTTGCCATTAACACAAAACGAACGCATTCAACCCTTACGGAATATTCATTCAATGGCCAAAGAACGGGTGGCAGAAACCAAAGATGTCTCTTTACCGCATTTGGTTCGTGTTGACAATGAAAACAAGTGGACTATGGCCATACAACCTAGCGAAAAGTATACCATGCAACGCTTTAGTGATAATACAGAAGAATTGTTTTCAGTAAGTAGTACGTCTCCTTTTCCACGTTTTTCTAACGAGAATCGTATTTCTGAAACATTTTCTATTGGTGAGTCACTAATGTTTAGCAGAAACACTTATAATGCAGTAGTACAACGATTTAATCCTTGGATGTTATTCAATTACGAACCAAGCGACACTTTCTACATGAAGAACGACGATGATGAATGGGTGCAGGTTGTTAGTTTAATTAAATGGAAAGGTTTCTTTTTTCCTTACCCAACTTTTGGTGGTGTTATGATTATTGACAACGGAGCTCACGATTTTAAGGACTACCTAGAACGTATATTAATTGGTAAGGGCACTTTTGTAAGTCCAGAAGATATAAAAAACTACAAGTATTTAACGAAGCAAAATACACTGGCAGAAAAGGTTTCCAAATTACAAGCAGAGTCTTTGAAGTTTTTAGGTGGATTTAGCGACCCTTTGCCTTGGAATATGTTAACGGCCGTAAAAATACCACTAATGCCTAAAGATCAGAACCAACAACCCTATGTTACAGATTTTGATTTTGCAGGGTCTAATACCAATGCCTATAGTGGTTTATATCACTGGTTTGGTTTGGAACCAGTTGGCGAAGACAAGACTAGTTTAAGCTACAGTGTTTTTATTCCAGCTGATGGTTCAGACAAACTATATTATTATGACCACTCTCGTAAAAAAGAGGGTTATGCAGGCGTTTCTGCAATGCCACTGAAAGTTAAGGAATCGCGCAAGGAATATGATTGGAATGCTAGTACACCTGTGGAATTTAGACCATATATTAAAGAAATAGCTGGAAGAAAACGTATGTTTTTCCTAGGAACGGTATCTTCTATTAGCGATACCGATTCAAAACAGTTTGATGGTTCTGCAACTCCAGATTTAGTGCTAATTGATAGTGAATATAGTGATGTTACTTGGATAGATGTAAAACACCCAAGCTCATGGGATGAAGCCGTTTATAATCAACTCAATGAAGCTTGGCGGGCCAGTGAGGGTATAGGCTATTATTTCAATGAACAGCCAAGTGATGAAGATATATTAGAACAGGCTTTAGACTCACTTAAAGTAATACCAAAAGCAACAGACAAATCTGCTGAAATTGAAGCGCTACAGCGTAAAATAGATTCCCTAAAGGCGATTAGTAACTAAATTATTTATAGAATTAACCAGATAGTAAGAACTATATAATAATAATAATACAGATTTTGAGAGGCTTGTATATTCTAACTACGAGCTCTTACAAAATCTGTAATTAAATAACTAATAGCTTTACCAACTTGTGTGTAGGTTTTTTTACTTGGAGAAGCTTCACATATATGTAGATAGATTGCCTTTTTGTTGCTGCCAAAAAAATGAACAAAACGTCGGGCTTGATTTAATGTAAAACCAGAGGGCGTCATTGCGCTACTAGGCATATTTTCAATTGCATCACAATCTATTTCTATACCAAAAGAATCCTTCGAAACAAATTCCTGAGCAGAACCACAAGCGTCTTCAAAATTAAGTTCTTTTCTAATCTCAAGAGCTTCAAAGGTATTAAATTGAATATCCTTGAGTTTTTTGATTGTTTTTAAAAGCGTCTGAGAAGTGTAATTTTCATGAAGCCCAAAAATGAAGTAACGTTTTAGAAAGCCTTCGGCATAGGCATAACTAAAACCGTTACCACTATGACGACCCTCTTCTGGCCTAAAATCTGAGTGTGCGTCAAAATTAATTGCATTGATCTTGTTATTTAAAGCCAAGGCACAACCCTTTATAATGCCATAAGCGTTGTTATGACCTCCACCAATAATAATTGGTATTTTTCCTGCTTTAATAATACATGAAACTAAATAGCTAACATCTTTGTCAATTTCTTCGACTAATTTCCTGAGCTTTAAAATTGACTTCTTTTTTGTCAGATCTAAATCCTTGACTTCTTTTTCCAATTCAATATATTCTAAGTGACCTAATATGGCAATTTTATTTGCATTATTAAAAGTATTGTATTGCGTGTTTAAGAAGTATTTTAGCCCAGATTGCCATGCTTTTTTTGTTCCTTTCTGCCCATGATTGGCTCGAACTCCAAAATCTTCGGCAATACCAAAAATTACGAACTCGACATCTAAACTGCAGATATCCTCGTATATGGTAGTGAGGTTTGGTAATAATGAAACTTGTTCGCCAAATTTTGTTTCACCTCTACGGGAATTTACGAGAGAATCTCGGTCTTTGTTTGTAAACAAAACAAGATTTTTCATAAGGTGTAAAGTTTAGAGATAAATGTACATTTTTATTTTATCTTTAAAGTGATATAACAAGGATTAACAATAACTTAAAAACATAATTTATGGAAGGTTCACAAAAATCCAGTATCGGTCTTAAAGTTGGTTTAGGGATACTATTGGTTTTATTTTTAGGAACGGCATTTTATGCCTCAAAACTTTACAGCGACAAACAAGAAACAGAACGCGTTTTAATTAGTGAAAAGCAACAGGTCATGAAAGATCTGAGCAATATGGCAAAAGATTATGATGCCGCAATTGCAGAGGGGGAAAGAACAAACCAAGATTTAATTGATGCAAGGGCACGTATTCAGGATTTAATGGATTCTTTAAAAGTATCCCAAAACAGCGTAAATAGCCTATGGCGTTATAGAAAGAAATACCTGGCACTACAAGAGGAAATGGAAATTTTATTAGAAGAAAACGATCGTTTAAAGGTTGAAAATGAATTGCTAGCAGTTTCTTTAGATAGCACGCAAGTACAATTAAAGGAGCGTACAATGTTTACAGATTCACTTTTGGTTCAAAATACTGAATTAGCTAATGTAGTGGAAGGTGCAGCTTCTTTACAAACAGTTGGACTTAAAGGGCTTGGTGTAATTGAAAGACGAAGCGGTAAACAAATACCAACTGAACGTGCTAGACGTAGTGATAAAATTAAAATTTGCTTTACAGTGGCAAAAAACACGTTAACAGAAGCTGGCGATAAAGAGCTTTACGTACAAGTTATAGATCCAAAAAATAATGTACTTGGATCCAACGGGCAGGTGCAATTTGAAGACCAAGTCTTAAATTATAGCCTAATTAGTCGTTTTAATTATGAGAATAGAAACTTGGATATTTGTGAGTACATAAGTGCCACGGATGATTCTAAGTTTGAAGAAGGAAGATATAGAGTAAATGTATTTAACGATAAAGAGTTGATTTCTGCTTCAGAATTTGTGTTGAAGTAGTAGTTGATTCAAATTGATTAATAGCTAAAAATCCAGAAGGAAACTTCTGGATTTTTTATTCTAGTAACGTACCGTTAATGATAATTTGTTCTACTGGATTATGTGCAAAAGAATAAGGTATTTCCCTATAATGATTCATAGGTTTTGTGATAATAAAATTAGCTTTTTTCCCTCTAGTTACACTCCCGTACATATTACTTATACCCATAGCATAAGCACCGTTTATTGTCGCTGCATTTATTGCTTCTTCGGGTGTTAGTTTTAATTTTGCACAAGCTGCACCAACAATAAAATTCATATTACCGCTTGGTGCAGAACCAGGATTGTAGTCTGACGCAATTGCAAGGGGTAGGCCAGCATCAATGAGTTTTCTTGCAGGTGTGTATGGTATACCAAGAAAAAATGAACATCCTGGAAGTGCGACAGGCATTGTTGAACTTCCCTTCAAGGCTTTAATGTCTTTATCGCTCAGTAATTCCAGGTGGTCAACAGATAAAGCATTATGCTTAACACCAATTGCAACGCCACCTAAATTGTTAAATTGATTTACATGAATTTTTGGTCTAAAGTTGTTCGCCTTACCTGCTTTTAAGATGATTTCTAAATCATCAATATCAAAGTAACCCTCCTCACAAAATACATCAATAAAATGGGAAATATTTAAAGCATTAGCTTTCGGGATTAATTCCTGAGTAATTTGTTCTATATATTTTTCTTTGTTTTTCCTGTACTTTTGAGGTATGGCATGTGCAGCCAATAAGGTAGGCGTTATGTAGGCTAAGGTATCTTGTTTTATACGCTTTATAACCTTAAGCATTTTGAGTTCTGCTTCAACAGAAAGACCATAACCCGTTTTAATCTCAACTGCACCTGTCCCCATCCTTATAATCTCATCGAGGCGCGCAATGGATTGATCGTAAATATCCTCTTCAGATGTATTTTGAAGTTCTTTTGCGGAATTCAAAATGCCGCCACCACGAGCGGCAATTTCTTCATAACTAAGCCCATTAATTCTATCAACATATTCACTTGTCCTATCACCGGCATAGACAAGATGTGTATGAGAATCACACCACGAGGGTAATACAATTTTACCAGTTGCATCAACAGTCTTTTCTGCATCTATCGGATGGTAGTCTTCCATCTTACCATATTCAATAATTGTATCGTGTTCAATATATAAATAGGCATTCTCTAATACCGATAAGTGTTTCATGTCAGTACCTTTTACTATGGTAACATTGTGATCATGAACTTGAAGTAACTGTTTTATGTTGGTTATTAGTATAGACATTTAATTAGTTGGTTATATGTAAAGATTATTATTTTTTTTCATAAAAAAAAACGCTACTTTCAACTAAGTAGCGTTTTCTTCAAATTACTATTAATTTTATTTTAAGCTACCTACCATGTCTTCTGGTTTAACCCATTCATCGTACTCTTCGGCTGTTACATAACCGAGATTAATCGCTTCTTCTTTAAGTGTTGTTCCGTTTTTATGTGCTGTATTTGCAATTTCTGCGGCTTTATAGTATCCAATTTTCGTGTTTAAAGCTGTAACTAGCATTAACGAGTTATTTAATAATTGCTTAATCACGGCATGATTTGGTTCAATGCCACTAGCACAATTAACATCAAAACTTACACAGGCGTCACCAATTAATTGAGCCGATTGTAATATGTTTGCTGCCATCATGGGTTTAAAAACATTTAATTCATAATGTCCTTGGGTTCCACCAACACTAACAGCAACATCATTGCCCATAACCTGAGCACAGACCATTGTTAACGCTTCACATTGCGTTGGATTGACTTTTCCTGGCATAATAGAACTTCCTGGTTCATTGGCTGGAATTATAATTTCTCCAATACCGGATCGTGGTCCAGACGCCATCATTCTAATATCATTAGCAATTTTATTTAATGATACAGCAATTTGTTTGAGTGCACCGTGAGTTTCTACGATGGCATCATGTGCTGCAAGGGCTTCAAACTTATTTTCGGCTGTTATGAACGGAAGTCCAGTGAACTCTGCAATATACTTTGCTACCAATACATCATACCCTTGCGGTGTATTGAGTCCAGTACCAACTGCAGTACCACCAAGTGCCAGTTCGCTCAGATGGGCAAGTGTGTTTTCTAATGCTTTTAAACCATGGTCTAATTGGGAAACATAACCGGAAAATTCCTGACCAAGTGTCAACGGTGTTGCGTCCATTAAATGGGTACGTCCTATTTTTACAACGTCCTTAAACTCCAATGACTTTTTATGCAGTGTATTACGTAATTGAATTACTCCAGGAATTGTTGTTTCAACAACCTTTTTATAGGCAGCAATATGCATTCCAGTAGGGAAGGTGTCGTTTGAAGATTGCGATTTATTTACATCATCGTTTGGTTGAATGGTTTTTTCGCCTTCACCAATGACCTTACCTGCCAATTGGTGTGCTCTATTGGCAACAACCTCATTAACGTTCATATTACTTTGAGTACCAGATCCTGTTTGCCAAATTACCAATGGGAATTGATCATTGTGTTTGTTGTCTAGAATTTCATCACAAACCTGAGCTATTAAATCCCTTTTTTCTTTAGAGAGAACTCCAAGTTCACAATTAGCGTAAGCAGCGGCTTTCTTTAGGTAAGCAAAACCATGAACGATTTCTAAAGGCATGGATGCAGGAGCACCAATTTTAAAGTTGTTTCTAGAACGTTCGGTTTGTGCACCCCAAATTTTATCTGCAGGCACTTTTACTTCGCCCATTGTGTCTTTTTCTATTCTGTAATTCATCATGTGATTATTTTAAATAAAGCAGTGCAAAATTACAGATTTAGAAACTTTTAAATACTGAAGAATATCATTTTATTTAGGATTTAATTACGAAAGATGAAGAATTAATTTTTGCCTTTATCAACCTAAATTTTACAAATTTAAGAATCAATGTTGTCTTTATGGATTCATAATTTTTCCATCGACCATAGTTAGTTTACGATCTGCCATGTTAGCGAGCTCTTGGTTGTGTGTTACAATGACAAAGGTTTGTTTAAACTCATCTCTAAGTTTAAAAAAAAGTTCGTGAAGTTGTCCTGCAGATTCACTATCAAGATTTCCTGAAGGTTCATCAGCAAAAACGATATTTGGATTATTAATTAGGGCTCTTGCCACGGCAACTCTTTGTTGCTCGCCACCAGACATACTGTTTGGTTTGTGGTGCAAACGTTCACCTAGTCCCAAATACTCTAATAGTTCTTTAGCGTTCTGTGCTGCACTTTCCCTTGGCGTATTGTTAATAAATGCCGGTATACATACGTTTTCTAAAGCTGTGAATTCTGGTAATAATTGGTGGAATTGAAAAATAAACCCGATATTTTTATTTCTAAACTTTGCAAGTTCTTTATCACTAAGGGCTTTAATAGATTTACCATTTATAACCAATTCGGTTTGTGGTGTATAATCAGGTTTATCTAAAGTACCCAATATCTGAAGAAGCGTGGTTTTACCTGCACCTGAAGCACCAACAATAGAAACAACCTCACTCTCCTTAATCGAAATGTCTACGCCCTTTAATACCTTTAAATCATTAAAGGATTTCCTTATGTCTTTTGCTGAAATAACCGTTTTTGCCATGCAAAGGTGAAAGTAATACTAAATGTGTAATTGCACAATTTTAAGAGGTGGTTTGTTTCTTTTTGAAAACAGACTTTAAACCATTGTAGTCAATAAAATACTGTATTCTTAAAGAGAATGTATTTTGAATTGGTTGTTGAAACAATAAATCTAAGCTTTCAGTAAAATTATCATTTGCATTCTCATCGAAATTAAAAAGCTGATTTCGATATAAAGCTGTTAGAAAGCTCCCTGGAGCAAACTGCCATGAATAGGTTAAATCTACATTCCAAGTACTAAAATTAATATCTGGATCGCCACCTATATTCTCCACATTATAACCCTCTGCAGTGGTTAATCTTCCGTTATCTAATAAGGTAAACATGTCATAATCGTATTTAACGGTATCCCAGTAATGTCTAAAGGTTAAGCCAAGACTATGAAATGGATTAAAGGTATAATTGCCGGAAATTGTATTTGTAACAATCTGCCTATTACGTTCACCTAGAATTGGTGTGTCGTTTATATTTGCCGCGTAGCCACGATCACCATTTCTGAACTCAAAATTTAAGCCGTAGACAAGTAGCAATTTATCAGAAAATCTAACACGTGGCTCAATCTCAAAATCATAACGAAAAAGATCACGTCCTTCTTCAAATAGTGTTGCAATGTTTGCTCTAACATCAATAGCGAAGATTCTATTGTAATTTGTAGATACCCAACCTCCTGTGCTCACTGAATTTTCAAAAATGAAAGGTCTACCATCTCTAGATTCAAAAAAATCGTATTGTTTTCCTGGTTGGATATTTAGTCTAAACCCATAAGCATCTAGTTTTCTTGTAAAGGCTCTATAACCACCGCCTAAGTTAAACCGAGCGAAGGTATTTGGATCTACTAATCTTCTGTAATTACTAAAAAAATTGAATCTGTAACTGTTTAAACGTCCTGAAGGCTCAAAGGTTTCATAAGAGAAATCAATACCAAAATCATTTCTGTTGTTCCTTAGGTTTAAACCCATATCGTTAATGTCGTACTTGGTATCTGCAAACCTGTGGTCAAAACTATAACGAAAATTACCAGCAACTTTCCCAACACGAAAAAAACTGCTAAACCCTGTTTCCAATGGCGCGTTTTGGTAGTTAACATTGCTCATACGCAATTCGGTATCGAGCCTGTAGGTATTCTTTTTATTCACCAGATTAGCGACTAACGCAGTAGCATTACCATCCCTGAACTCACCTTCGCGCGTAACGTTGGTGTTTATAAGACTAATCGCAGAGTTGCCTCCAAATTGTTTATCCACCACCAATATGTTGTAGTTTGTGAAGGGTTCTACAACGGTTTGTCGCTTTTCGCCAGTTTCATCGTTGGTAATTGTTCCAAAAGTTTTTTCTGTAATTGCATTGAGAATACCTAAACCCCAACCGTCCTTAGTGCGGCCAGAAACTTTTAGTGCATTAAGTACTTTTACTTGGTCTGGTTTGTCAAGTGTTTCATTTTGCTCTAACGTTATTTGTCCTGAAGGTCCATTTCCAATTCGTCTTGAAAAGAACAAACCTCCTTTTGAAAACAAATCTACACCTTCAGTAAAGAATTGGCGCTGTTCTGAAAAGGTCTGTTCAAAAGGACCTAGATTTAATTCAACATTATCAAAACCTGCCTGGCTGAAATCAGGAATCAATGTTGCATCTAATGTAAAATTGTCTGTTATACCATACTTAACATCCATTCCAAAACGTAAATCAGATTCCGTTGCTCCATCAAAACTATCTAATATGCCAGTGGTAAACGGGTAGAGATTTAATCTTACAGGCGGTTTGATATTATCCAATCCCTTTAACTCACCATGATATAACCCGATATAACCCTTTGTAGGATCAATAGGATTCCAAGTATATTGGGCTCTATCGCGTCTAAATTGCCTGTGAAACTGTAAACCCCAGGTAGGTTCTTCTTGGTCGGCAAAACGTAATGTTCTATATGGAATTTGGATTTCAACAGTCCAACCATCATCTTTTAGTTTTACTGCACTATTCCAGACAGCATTCCAGCTAAAGTCTTCACCTATGCTGGGGTTAGAAATAGCATCAGCCTGTTGGCCAGAACTAAAAACAAAAAAACTGGTATCGTTTTGGGCATCGTTGTTCGGATTCAAAACCACTAAAAAGAAATCTGTTTGTCCAAAATTATCACGATTTACCAATTGTTTCATAATTAAATTTGGATCATCATAGAGATAAGCTGCAACATAAATTGCATTATCGTCATAAGTTACCTTAACCTCAGTCCGCTTAGATTTGGGTAGTGGATTTCCAATTTCAGGCCTAAACTGAATAAAATCTGTTGCGACCTCAGCATTTTGCCACGCTTCATCATTTAAATTGCCATCAATTTTGGGAGCTTTTTTTGTTCGTGAAATGTTTAATGTCTTTTTGTCTTGACCGTTGATAAATTCCATTGTAAATACCAGGCAAATGAGAAGAAGTAGTGAACTAAAAGGAATTTTGGCTTGAAACAAAGTAGATTTTTTTACAAGGAAAACTGTTAGTTATAATTATTGGCTGCAAAGCTACATTTACATATAAGTATAAGCTCTTAAGTAAACGTTAAAAAGGTTTAAGGGATGTTAACAGAAAATGAACCTTTTGTCAGTCAGATTTCCTTTGGAATACTTATTGCTAAGTAAATAATGAATTAATTTGTTACAAATGAATAAAAATAAAATTTTAGCTATCAGCATTATTTGTGATATACTTGGTTACGTGTCTTATGTATTTCCACCTTTTGATTTTATTTGGGCACCGTTATCTGCCTATATTATGACTAAACTTTATAAAGGAAGGGATGGTAAAATAGCTGCAGTCATTTCATTTATTGAAGAGGCCTTACCGTTTTTTGATATAATACCAACATTTACTTTAATGTGGCTCTACACTTATGTTTTAAAACCTAAAACAGTTATTAAGAAAACATAAAAAAAGCACTCCTTAGAGTGCTTTTTTTACTAATAAGGATACTCGCTTAGTTTACATCAAAAGTGAACGTAGCTTCAATATCTGTTTCTCCGCCACCACCGGCAGCTGTGCCATCATTTGGTTTTGTTGGTTCATGCTTTAAAACAACAGTTAATGTGTTTCCTACGGCAGCTGCTCCAGAAGCTAATGTAATACTCACGCCTATTGGATTCCCATTACCATCACTATCGTTGTAATTGAAAGAAGTTCCTGAACCACCTGTGAAACTATAAAATACCTGGTGCTCATCATCTTCTTCTAAAACCTCCTCAGTGATATCCTCAGCTGGAGATTCTAATTCATTTAAGAATTCAATTTCACCACCATAAGTAGTGTTGGCCGCCAATGGACCGCTTACCGTTACGACCGGAGCATTTGGACCATCACCATCAGCATCACGTGATTGGAAAATTATAGGCGCACCACCACCTACGGCCTGTAAACTCAATGTCATTGTTGTGATTACTTCTTCTTCATTCACTGCTACTGGATCATCATCATCGCTACAAGCTGTAAAAAGTCCGATACTTAAAAATAAAAGTAAAAGGTGTTTAAACGTTTTCATAATTTAAAAATTTAATTGGGTTTTTGTTAATAATTAATTTGTAATTGTAATGTTATATTTCTTCCTAAGTCATCAGCAAAATAACGTAGTCTGTTTAAGTAAGCTCTATAATTTATGTTGAATACATTGTTGATATTCAGACTTATATTCATATTTGTTTTTGCACTTATATTAAATGAAACATCACTATAAAAATGTAGTAAGTGATATGCTGGCGGTGGTGTGCTAATATCTACTAAAACTGTTTCATTTGTTGTTGGCACAAAAGCTTCGAAATTAAAATCAGGAAAATCCTTTTGCTCAAAAACCCACTCAGAGGTTAAGTTGGCAGAGAAATTATTCCATTTTTCATTTCGGTATGATAATGTGTTTATGGTATTAAAGGCTGGCATATCAATAAGGTCTATACCTAAACTTAAATCATTGCCTTTAATATATGAGGACTTGTTTCTCCAGGTAAAATTGTCGTTGAAATTTAGATTTGATGCTACATCTATGCCGAATAATTCTGCCTGCGTCTGTTGAAATTCCCATACAGGGAAAGCACCTCTTATAGTCTGTTCAACACCAGTAGGTCTCAGGTAAATAAAATCACTTATCCTATTGTAATAGCCTTCAATTAATAGATCAAAATTAGACTGCTCTAACTTATAGCTCAATGCAATTCTATTAGAAATTTCTTGGTCTAGCCTTAAATCACCTAACTCAATTCTCGCAGCAGAATGGTGTAAGCCGTCACTAAACAATTCTGATACATTAGGAGGTCTGCTTGACAAACTATAATTACCAAGTAAGTAACTGTTTTCATTTAAGTTATATCTAACACCTGCAGAAGCTGAGAAATTATGAAAATTAAAAACAGGATTTGTCAAATAATCTGATGCATCAGGATCAATCACACCATAAACAATATCAGTTCCATATACAGAGGCAATTATAATGTCTTGAAAGTCATTATCATAGCCACGCTCTTCCCATCTACTAGTTCGATAAAACTTTTTTGAGTCAATTCTATTAAAATCGTATCTGAGGCCTGCATCTAACGTAAATGTTTCATTTAGTATCCACTCAGAAGTTAAGTAAGCACCAAAATCATATTTATCGTAATCTGGTATTAATCTGCGTATTCCTGTATCAGGATTAGCAAAATTATCCTGATATCTTCCCATAAGACCAAAATTGGTTTTACGGTTTAGATCTGCATCAAGCTGAACATCTGCCAAAAGGGTATGAGTTTGAAGATTTAAATCTAGTGCCGGTTTATCTCTATCGTCACCAACACGGATATCAAACTCAAAACGTTGATTGTTTTGGTAGTCGTACTGCAGATTTATTTTTCCAAAATTTTTAAAACGTTTGTAATACGTCGCTTTAAATAAATGATGTGTTACTTCTTGCTTTGGTGCGTTGATGTCATAGCCAAAATCGTCAATAACCTGTGGTTTTTGTGAATTTATTGCATTTACAAGGTCTGATATATTACCTATGTGCGAAGATCTTAAAATACCAATCTCATTGAATAGGTAGCTGTAAAACACTTCAAAACCACTTTCAAAGGTCTTTTTACCTCCTTGCAATGTTATACCATTGGATCGCAGTCCAGTATTAGTTAACATATAATCTGGCGCTTCAAAATCTCCGTTACGCTTTAGCGAACCTTGAATATTAGCAAACCATCCGGAAGAAAAAGATTTGTTCAATATTGTACTTACGCTAAGTCCTCTGCTATTCGTTTGTCCGCTAACGATGGTTTTTCCAAAAAGAGAATCTTTGAGAATTGTACGTGCAGGATTAATTACAATAACACCACCAACCGCATCACCACCGTAGGCAAGCGCACCAGATCCTTTAATGACAGAGATTCTATTTGCACTATTAATGTCAATATTTGGTGCATGTTCAACACCCCATTCTTGATCTTGTAAGCGTACATTATTATTTAAAATCAACAATCTACTACCGTAAAGGCCGTTAATAATTGGTTTTACTATGGTATTTCCTGTATTTATTGATGAAACACCAGGCACTTCCTTGAGTGCATCACCAATGCTTAGATTGCTATACCGTCTTAAGGTACCGGATTTAATGATTGTCTCTTGGGCTGTTTTAGTTTCTTTTTTGTCTACAACAGCTTTAACAGAAACCTCATTTAACGCTTCAATATGATGTTCTAGCGCTATGCTTTGAAACATATCTCCCGTAATGTTGTAGGTTACGGTTTTTGTCTCGCAAGCAAGGTGGGTTATGACCAACGTTAATTCGCCATTACAAAGATTTTCAATTTTGAACTTACCATTTATGTCTGAAGAGGTATATTTATTTAAACTCCTTATAAAAATGGTAGCACCATTTAAAGGTGTATTGTCGTGAAAATCTTTAAGCTCACCTAAAAAGACCGCATCGCATTTCTGCGCTATAGAAAAAGAGCAAAATGAAAAAAGTACTATAAGACTATAGTATTTCATTAACGAAATATTTGTGTTGTTGCAAATAAGGCATTTAAAACCACCTTATTTAATTTGTGTTTAGTGTTTTAGATAATTCGATTGACTAAACATAGAAGGGAGGTCCTCTGAGGTAAGACGTATCTTGCTGATGTGTTCTTAAAAAGAAATAATAAGACAGATTTGTCTTAACAAAGTCATTTGCTTCAAATTCTTCATGCGATTGGAGAAAAGTATAAAAGCCATTATTAAGTTTATACTTATAAAATTCACAATCGAAATCTAATTTATGGATATGGGTGCTGTGGTTCTTACCATCTTCATTACAAACAAAATGTTCATGATGATTAAATGTATGGAACAACTTAACGGCAGAAGGCATTAATACAGCAAGTACTAAAAGGGTAGCTGCAACTTTGCTAAGCAGTGATATGTTTGTTTTGTTGTTCACTCTAAAAAGCGTTTAAAACCTATTCGTTTCAGCATTTTTTTTTCAAATTCCCAGAAAAACTGAAACTGACCAAAAAGCCAACCAAAAGTAACTAAAAGAATTTGATAAAAAACAAGGCCAATGATAATAAATAAAATCCAGTAGAGCAGAGGGTTTAAGTTTTCTTTAGTAATTCCAATTAGCTTTATGATTGGTCTACCAACAAACATTGAAGATGACCCTGTTATTGCAAAAACAATAAAGACTCTAATCATTTCCCAACGGTAGTCCAAAATCCATCTGTTTTCCAGCTTTTTGAACAAAAACAAAGTAAATTTTAATAAGATATAGCTTAGGACTGCTGTAGATGCAAGTACAACAACAAAATTTATATCTTCAAACACCACTTTTGAAATTCTAAATGCAGAATATATTAATGCCACCAAACCAAAAAAAGGGAATATAAGTTGCCAATTTTCTTGTATTTCCCATCTCTCCTTAAACTTCTTCATACATCAATTTTGCAGTGCAAAATTACATTAAATTCTAGGAATGAAAGACGTTAATTGTTGATTATATTTTATTTGAAAATAGACAAAATAATTATAGAGTAAATAATTTACTTCGTATCCATAATCCGTGTTTACATCATAGTCAATTCGTAATTCATAAAGACTTGGATCATAAACTTGAGGCTGAAGATTCCTTTGATTCCATGATTGCACTAATAAGGCATTTCTGGACTCAAGAAATTCCTGCGAATGAAAACCTCTCGGTCTTGCGGTACCCATTAACCATTGTCTAAAACCAGGTTCGATAATTATAATTTCGTAATCGGTTTCATCACTACTAATAGAAACCGTATCGGTTTTAACTAGTGGATCTTCGTTATCGTGGTTGATAATTTGCTTGATTTCATAGGTTTTGCAACTGGCAAAAAGAGAGATTATTAGTGCAAAATGTAATAGCTTTTTCATAACTGTTAAAGATATTGAATTAAGATTAGAATTACGATATAGTAAACAAACTAACCCAATCTATTTTCCTTTATCAAACTATAATTAGTATATAAGACCTTTCAATGAGTCTATTGTAAATTCTGAAAAGGATAAACAAAAAAAGTAGTCCAAAAAGAACTACTTTGAAATTATCAATGTAATGAAACATTACTTACCAAATAAACCTCCTAGTAAGCCACCTAATCCACTTTTTTTCTTGCTTCCACCTAAGACCATTCCCGCAACATCATCAATAACACTACCATCTCCGTCTGCGTCTAGAATGCTCTCCAAGAAACTTTGTTCGTTTCTAGTTTCATTACCGCCAAGCATGCCACCAATTAATCCAGTTAATTGACTTTCGGAGCTAACATTATTTTGACGCGCTTGCTTACCAAGCATTCCCATTAAAATAGGAGCGGCCACTTTTAATATGTCACCAACAGAACCAGCATCTATACCGGCTTTTTGTCCAATTACTTGTTGTACACCTTGTTGTTTTCCTCCAAGTACATGGCCAAGAATTTTAGCACCATCGACTTTAACTTCCTCGTTAACGCCACCACCAAATAGACCTCCAAGATTATCTAAAATACTTCCATCGTGCTTACTGTTTAATGCGCCCATGAGACCTTGTGCTCCTTGGGTTGTTGATGCATTACGTTCCATCGCTTTCATTAAGACAGGCAACGCCATTGTTAGTACGCTACTTGTTTTATTTGCATCATTTCCTGTAGAACCGGAAACACCATTAATAATTGTTTTACCGAGGTCACTGTTTAATAAGTCTAAAATTCCTGACATTTTTATATTTTTTATGATTAATAATTTGATTTCAAGGTACAAAAAAGTCCCAATACATAATTAGGACTCATTTGTTTCTGTAAAGTCACACTTTAATATAAAATTATCCCAAAATACTGATTATTTGATCTGCTAATTCTACACCAATTCTGTCTTGTGCTTCATTAGTTGCGGCACCAGTGTGTGGGGTTAGAGATAATGAAGAATTCATTAATAACTGAACTTCCGGTTGTGGCTCTTTCTCGAAAACATCGAGTGCAGCACGAGCAACCTTGCCACTTTCAATTGCTTTTACTAATGCTACTTCATTGACCACGCCACCACGTGCAGCGTTTGCGATTATAACTCCATCTTTCATCATCTTGAAGTCAGACTCGTCAATAACATAGTCTTTTTGTGCTGGGACGTGCAATGTGAGAAAATCAGCTTGTTTTAAAACATCCTCCTTAGAAACTGTTTTAATGTTGAAACTAACTTTTTGACCATCAAAAAAATCAAGTTCTAATTCTGCTGCATCAATAAATGGATCAAACGCTACGATATTCATTCCAGCGCCAATACCTATTTTAGCTGTTGCTTGTCCAATACGACCAAATCCTATAACACCAAGTGTTTTACCTTTTAATTCAACACCTTTTGCATAAGCTTTTTTAAGGCTTTTAAAATTTTTATCGCCTTCTAAGGGCATATCTCTATTCGCGTTATGAAGAAATCTTGCCAAGCCATAGAAATGCCCAAACACGAGCTCTGCTACCGAATGCGATGACGCTGCGGGTGTATTTATAACATGGATTCCTTTTTCTCTTGCGTATTCTACATCAATATTATCCATGCCAACACCACCTCGGCCAATGATTTTGAGACTTGGACAGTTATCTATGATATCTTTTCTTACCTTGGTGGCACTACGAACCAATAATACTGAAATAGTATTGTCATTGATATAATTTTGAAGTTGCTCTTGCGCGACTGTTGTTGTTAACACTTCATAACCTGCATTTTCAAGGGCAGTTATACCACTTTGCGAAATACCGTCATTTGCTAATACTTTCATTTTTTAAATTTTTATTACGCTTTACGTTCTAGTTCACTCATCACTTCAACTAGAGCTTTTACACTGTCTAGTGTCAAGGCATTGTACATCGATGCTCTGTAACCGCCAACACTCCTGTGGCCATTTAATCCGTTTATCCCTGCTTCTTTCCACATTGCATCAAAAGTTTCCTTTAAGTTCTCATTCTCTAGTGTAAAAGTTGCATTCATTATAGAACGGTCTTCTTTTACTGCATAGCCTTTAAATAATGGATTTAAATCAATTTCAGAGTAGATTAGTCGTGCTTTCTTCTCATTTTCTTCTTCGATGGCCTTTATTCCACCAAGATCTTTTAACCATTCCATTGTTAACATAGATACATAAACAGCAAATACTGGAGGTGTGTTAAACATACTCCCTTTATTAATGTGTACTTTATAATCCATCATAGAAGGAATTTTACGAGATACTTTGCCAAGTACATCTTCCTTAACTACAACTAAGGTTGCACCAGCTGGGCCCATATTTTTCTGAGCGCCAGCGTAAATAATATCGAATTTGGAAAAATCTAATTGCCTAGAGAAGATGTCACTACTCATGTCGCAAACCATTGGAATTGGGGAATTTGGAAATTCCTTTATTTGTGTTCCAAAAATGGTATTATTAGATGTGCAATGGAAATAATCATAATCTTCCGGAATATCATACCCTTTCGGAATGTAATTATAGCCCGCGCTTTTTGAAGAAGCCACTTCATAAATATCGTCATAAATTTGGGCTTCTTTAATGGCTTTATCAGACCAGGTACCAGTGTTTAGATAACCTGCTCTTTTTTCAAGCATATTCAACGCAACCATTAAAAATTGGGTACTTGCACCACCTTGTAGAAACAATGCTTTATATCCTTTTCCTTCAAGATCTAACAATTCTAGTGCTAAGGATCTCGCTTTCTCCATTACATCAACAAATGGTTTGCTACGATGAGAAATTTCTAGAAGCGATAAACCATCATCAAAATTTAATACTGCCTGCGCAGCTTTTTCCATTACAGACTTTGGCAAAATACACGGACCTGCACTAAAATTATGTTTTTTCATGATTGAATTTTTAGACGTACAAAAATGCTAATTTATTAATGATTTAACATTACCAAATTGATAATTTTTATTCTATGTTTTTAACAAGAATTCAACAGTATCAATGTTGTCTGCATAATCCCATAGCTCTGGTTTTTGCGTTTCTCCAAAGGCCACCTCTCCGTCAATAAAATCCTTTGAGACGATACACTGAATGCTATCTTTATCCTTTTTTAGTTTTTCTCTCAGTGATTCTTCATTTTCATAAAATTCGTAAAACACTGTTGCAATTGGCGAGGCATAACTTTTATCTTCTTTTAGCATTAAAAACCCATTCTCAAGCATATCAAATTCACTCATTAAATAAACTGCCTTATTGTAGTCGTAATTATTTGCGTATTTGGTTTCATGAATTATAGGATGCCATTTGTATACTGCGCTAAAAAAAGTATCGAAATTGTAGTCCTTTGGGACAAATAATTTGGAAACGCTTCTGCATCCTAAACCATAGTATCTAAAAATATCATTAGATAAAGCCTCAAGCTCCTCGATTGACTCATTGCCTTGCAGTACTGCCACGGAGTTTCTGTTCTTTCTTATTATGGCGGGTTTGTCTTTAAAGTAATATTCAAAATAGCGTGCTGTATTATTGCTTCCAGTTGCAATAACAGTATCGTAATTTGTGAGCTTTTCTTGAGTAAACTTGATTTTACCTTTAAATCCTGGTTCAATTGTTTCCAGATATTTGGTCAAGTAAGGGAGGAGGTGTCTATCGTTAGATGACTGTTTCACTAATATGTCATGTCCAGAGATTAGTGCAGAAATAAAATCGTGAAAGCCTACCAAAGGAATATTTCCAGCCATAATTATGGCTACGCATTTTAACGCATTACTATTAAAGCTATACTTACTTAACCACTTGTTAATTTTTCTATGAATCAATGCATTAGACCATGAATCTAATGCGAAATAAATATTGTCATCAGTAAACCAACCATTATGTTCCCTTGCTAATTTAATTTGATGTTTAAAGCCATCATAAAACAAATCATTAGCTTCAAGAGAATCGTTTTTCTCATTGTCATTTTTAGAAAATTGGCCTAAAAACAGCCCTAATTTAACAAAAGCGTTAATTCTTTGTTGTAAATCCATACAGTGTTTGGTAAAAAGCCTTACAGGTTTTATTTTTACGATTGCAAAATTAAGGAAAAGAAAAACTATTATGGCAATTATAATTACAGATGAATGTATAAATTGTGGGGCCTGTGAGCCGGAATGTCCCAATACTGCTATCTATGAAGGTGCAGACGATTGGAGGTATTCTGATGGCACTAGCCTTACAGGTAAAGTGGTTTTACCAAATGGTAAAGAAGTTGATGCGGACGAAACTCAAGAACCCATAAGTGATGAGATTTACTACATCGCTCCAGACAAATGTACAGAGTGCATGGGATTTCATGAAGAACCACAATGTGCAGCAGTTTGTCCAGTGGATTGCTGTGTGCCTGACGAAGATATTGTCGAAACAGAGGAGGAGTTGTTGGGCAAACAACGCTTTATGCATCCAGAAGATTAAGCAATATGCAAAGTAGACATTGATAAACCCGAAGTCGATAACTTCGGGTTTAATATTTTTTTAAAAGTTAATTTGGAAACGAATCTATTTCACTTTTCATAGCTGCCAATTCAAATTTCATATATTGCATTAAACGTTTTACAGTTGTGGTATCTCAGACGTTATTTTGGACATGAAATGATGGAATTTAGGGTGCTAAAAACTTACGACGCATCGTTAAACTGAAAAGTTAAAATTTATTACATTATAAATAGTACCAATTCTTACGGTATTTAATACTTTTGCACTCGCAAAATTTATTAATACATGAAAGCTGGAATTGTAGGATTACCCAATGTTGGAAAATCAACTCTTTTTAATTGTTTGTCAAATGCAAAGGCGCAAAGTGCAAACTTTCCGTTTTGTACGATAGAACCAAATATTGGTGTTGTAAATGTGCCAGATCAAAGACTTACCACTTTAGAAAAACTTGTTAATCCAGAAAAAGTTGTGCCTGCTACTGTAGAAATTGTAGATATCGCAGGTTTGGTTAAAGGAGCCAGTAAAGGTGAAGGTCTCGGAAACCAGTTTTTAGCTAACATACGTGAGACCGATGCCATTCTCCATGTTTTACGTTGTTTTGATAACGATAATATAGTACATGTAGATGGTTCTGTGGACCCCATAAGGGACAAGGAAACTATTGATATGGAACTTCAGCTCAAGGATTTAGAAACAGCAGAAAAAAAATTAGATAAGGTAAAGCGTGCTGCCAATACTGGAAATAAAGAGGCGCAGGCTGAACAAGCAGTACTTTTAAAGATTAAAAACGGCTTGGAAACAGGAGCCTCGGTACGAGCTTTAGATTTTACTGACGAGGATTATGCGGACTATGTAAAGCCTTTACAGTTTATTACAGATAAACCAGTAATGTATGTGTGCAACGTTGATGAAGCATCAGCTACTAGCGGCAACGCTTATGTAGACAAGGTACGTGAGGCCGTAAAAGATGAAAAAGCGGAGATCTTAGTGTTGGCAGTTGGTACAGAAGCAGATATTAATGAACTCGATGATTATGAGGAGCGTCAAATGTTTCTTGCGGATATTGGACTGGATGAGCCGGGTTCTGCTAAATTAATTAGAGCTGCCTATAAATTATTAAACCTGCAAACGTATTTTACTGCAGGGCCTAAAGAGGTAAGAGCATGGACTGTAACTGTCGGATCTACAGCACCTCAAGCGGCAGGTGTAATTCACACGGATTTTGAAAAAGGATTCATTAGGGCGGAGGTGATAAATTATAATGACTATGTAAATTATGGTAGTGAAGCTAAAGTCAAAGAGGCTGGTAAAATGCGCGTAGAAGGTAAGAATTACATTGTAAAGGATGGTGATGTAATGCACTTCCTGTTTAATGTATAAAAGACTTCAATAGTACAGAAATAAAGGCCAACGTTCTCAACAACATTGGCCTTTTAATTGTTAATTACTTTAGTAAAACCGTATTTCAATTTATTTAGTATAGTGTTATATTAGCGCTCTATCTAAATTTTTGTCCTAAATTTTATGGCATCACAGTCTAATTATACTGAAGAAAATATACGTTCACTCGATTGGAAGGAGCATATCAGGATGCGTCCTGGTATGTACATCGGGAAATTGGGTGATGGATCATCGCCTGATGATGGAATTTATATTTTACTGAAAGAAGTTTTAGATAACTCAATTGATGAGTTTGTGATGGGTGCGGGAAAAACCATTGAGATTTCTATCCAAGGCGAACGTGTTACTGTAAGAGATTATGGGCGAGGGATACCACTTGGAAAGGTTGTAGATGTGGTTTCAAAAATGAACACAGGTGGTAAGTACGATACCAAGGCATTTAAAAAGTCAGTTGGACTTAATGGTGTGGGTACTAAAGCTGTTAATGCACTTTCAACATATTTTAGAGTAGAATCTACTAGGGATAACAAATCGGCTTCCGCAGAATTTGAGTTGGGAAATCTTACGAACAAAGAAATGTTGGAGGAAACCTCACGAAGAAAAGGAACAAAAGTTTCTTTTATTCCAGACAGCTCAATTTTTAAAAACTACAAGTACAGAAGCGAGTATGTAGTTAAGATGTTGAAAAACTATGTATATCTTAACCCTGGACTTACAATTGTTTTTAACGGCGAAAAATACTACTCTGAAAATGGTCTAAAAGATTTACTCTCGGAGAATATATCAGACTCTGATCTTTTATATCCAATCATTCACTTGAGAGGTGAAGATATTGAAGTTGCCATAACCCATAGCAAAACACAATACAGTGAAGAGTATCACTCGTTTGTAAACGGCCAAAATACAACTCAGGGTGGCACACATTTATCCGCATTTAGAGAGGCAATTGTAAAAACGATTAGAGAATACTATGGAAAAAATTATGATGCCTCCGATGTAAGGAAATCTGTAGTTGCAGCCATTGCGATAAAAGTAATGGAGCCTGTTTTTGAAAGTCAGACGAAAACAAAGCTGGGCTCAACAGATATGGGTGGTGATTTACCTACCGTAAGAACCTATATTAACGATTTTGTAAAACGTTATTTAGATAACTACCTTCATAAGAATCCTGATGCCGCCGAAAAAATCCAAAGAAAGATTTTACAGGCAGAACGTGAGAGAAAGGAATTGTCTGGTATTAGAAAATTAGCCAAAGAACGAGCAAAGAAGGCAAGTTTGCATAATAAAAAGTTAAGAGACTGTCGTATACATTTTGGAGATACTAAAAGCGAAAGAAATTTAGAAACAACATTGTTCATAACAGAGGGAGATTCTGCTTCAGGTAGTATTACAAAGTCGCGTGATGTCAATACACAAGCAGTATTCAGCCTAAAAGGTAAACCCTTAAATTCATATGGTCTTAGTAAAAAGATAGTATATGAAAATGAGGAATTCAATCTTCTACAGGCCGCATTGAATATTGAAGAGTCAATTGAAGATCTTCGTTACAACAATATTGTAATCGCGACTGATGCTGACGTAGATGGAATGCATATTCGGTTACTACTAATTACTTTCTTCTTGCAGTTTTTCCCTGAGGTCATTAAAGAGGGCCATCTTTATATTTTGCAAACACCACTATTTAGGGTGAGGAATAAAAAAGAAACAATTTATTGTTACAGCGAAGAAGAACGCAGGAATGCCATTGAAAAATTAAAACCAAAACCAGAAATTACGCGATTTAAAGGATTAGGTGAGATTTCACCCGATGAGTTTAAGCATTTTATTGGTGAGGACATTCGTTTAGATCCTGTAATGTTAGATAAAGATATGTCTATTGAAGAATTACTCTCCTTCTATATGGGCAAAAATACGCCGTCCAGACAAGAGTTTATCATTGAAAATCTTAAGGTTGAATTAGATGTTGTAGAGGATTAACATTACTACACTAAAGTTGCGAAGTAAGACTTATGTCAGAAGAAAACGAAGAACAAGAAAACATAAATAGCCAACAGAATCAGGAGCCACAAGAAACCATCACCAAAGTAACTGGTATGTACAAAGATTGGTTTCTGGATTATGCCTCCTATGTTATTTTAGAACGTGCTGTGCCAGCCATTGAAGATGGTTTCAAACCAGTACAGCGCAGAATTATGCATGCGATGAAGGACCTCGATGATGGACGCTACAATAAGGTAGCAAACATTGTGGGTCACACGATGCAATATCACCCACATGGAGACGCCAGTATTGCTGATGCCATGGTTCAAATTGGCCAGAAAGATCTCCTAATAGATACGCAAGGTAACTGGGGAAATATTTTAACTGGCGATAGAGCAGCGGCTTCAAGATATATTGAAGCTCGACTTTCCAAATTTGCATTAGATGTAGTTTATAATCCTAAAATCACAGAATGGCAAGCCTCATATGATGGTAGGCGAAAAGAACCAATTAATTTGCCTGTAATGTTTCCATTACTGTTGGCCCAAGGTGGTGAGGGTATTGCTGTTGGATTATCTACAAAAATATTACCTCACAATTTTATTGAGCTAATAGATGCTTCCATAAAACATTTAAAAGGTAAGCGATTTACTATAGTCCCAGATTTCCCAACTGCCGGTATAGCAGATTTTTCGAATTACAATGATGGAATGCGAGGTGGAAAGGTCAGGGTAAGAGCTAAGATTTCTCAACTTAACAAGAATACTCTAGTCATTACAGAAATACCATATGGTACAACAACCTCTACACTTATAGATTCAATTCTAAAGGCCAATGATAAGGGTAAGATAAAAATTAAACGTATTGAAGATAATACAGCGGCAGAAGTTGAGATATTAATTCATCTACCATCAGGACTATCGCCAGACAAAACAATAGATGCACTTTATGCCTTTACGAATTGCGAAACATCTATTTCGCCATTAGGTTGTGTTATAGAAGATAACAAACCTTTCTTTGTTGGAGTAACTGAAATGTTACGACGTTCTACCGATAATACGGTTCAACTTTTAAAGCAAGAGTTGGAAATTAAATTGGGAGAGTTTGAAGAGCAGTGGCACTTCGCTTCCCTTGAACGTATTTTCATAGAAAATAGAATTTACCGTGATATCGAAGAAGAAGAGACCTGGGTAGGTGTTATTAGTGCAATAGATAACGGATTAAAGCCTTTTATAAAACACTTAAAAAGAGCAGTGACCGAAGAGGACATTGTTCGCCTAACAGAAATCCGAATTAAACGTATTTCAAAATTCGACATTGATAAAGCGCAGCAAAAAATAGATGCTTTAGAAGATCAAATTGCCGAAGTGAAGCACAATCTGTCCAATCTTATAGACTATTCTATAGCTTATTTTGAAAGGTTGAAAAAAGATTATGGCGAAGGAAAGGAGCGCAAAACAGAAATAAGGGTCTTTGATGATGTTGACGCTGCTAAAGTGGTTATAAGAAACACCAAACTTTATGTAAATAGGGAAGAAGGCTTTATTGGTACTTCACTTAGACGCGATGAATATGTATGCGACTGTAGTGATATAGATGATATAATTGTTTTTACTAAAGACGGTAAAATGATGGTGACTAAGGTCGATAGTAAAACGTTTGTAGGTAAAAATATAATTCACGTTGCTGTTTTTAAGAAAAAAGACAAGCGTACTATATACAATATGATTTACAGGGACGGTAAAGCAGGTCCTTCATATGTAAAACGTTTTGCCGTTACCAGTATTACAAGAGATAGAGAGTACGACCTCACAAATGGCAATAAGAACTCTATAGTTTGGTATTTTTCGGCAAACCCTAATGGAGAAGCAGAGGTGGTGACTGTAATGCTAAGACAGGTAGGTAGTATTAAAAAATTAAAATGGGATTTAGATTTTGCAGATATTCTTATAAAAGGAAGAGCGTCAAAGGGTAATTTAGTTACTAAATATTCTGTCAAACGTATCGAACTGAAAGAAAAAGGTGTTTCTACCTTAAAACCCCGTAAAATTTGGTTTGATGACACTGTGCAACGGCTAAATGTTGATGGTAGAGGAGAACTAATTGGAGAATTTAGAGGGGAAGATAGATTGTTAATTATCACACAATCTGGCATTACAAAAACGATTATTCCAGAACTTACAACGCATTTTGATAGTGATATGATTGTTCTGGAAAAATGGATACCAAAGAAACCTGTATCAGCAATATATTATGATGGTGAAAAGGAACGTTACTATGTAAAACGTTTTTTAATTGAAAATGAAGGGAAAGAGGAATCTTTTATTTCAGACCATCCAAATTCGCAATTGGAAATAGTTTCTACAGATTGGAGACCTATGGCGGACGTAGAGTTTACTAAAGTTCGCGGCAAGGATAGGAAACCAAACATGGAATTGAACCTCGAAGAGTTTATAGCAATTAAGGGTATTACTGCGTTAGGCAATCAATTAACGAAGGAAAAAATTAATCAAATCAACTTATTGGAGCCTTTACCCTATGAAGCACCAGAGGAAGTCCATGCTGATGATATCGAAGTTGTTGATGAAGAAACCTTAACTACAAACATTAATTCGGAAATAGATGGTAAGCCTGCAGAAAACAAGAACCTTGATAATAATAATGGAGAAGACCCTGAAGTTGATGACACAGGACAGGCTAGTTTGTTTTAGAGGCAAACTGCACTTGTTTTAATAGTTCATTAGTAAATTTCTCAGCTCCAGATTGTGTCATATGTGTTTTATCTTTCCAGAATTGGTTATTGTTGTTGCCTTTAAAGAAGTCAGTATAATCGATATATTGAAGATTTTGCTGTTTCATTATTTCTTTTAAAATGTCATTATCTTTTTTACATTTATCGTTATAAATTGGGGAGGTGATAAATAAATATTGTTTCTTGCTCGATTCTGAAATCACCTTTATTTTTTTTAAATAATCCATAGCAATTTCATTTACTTGATATTTTCTTTCACAATTATGATCATCTTCTATTTTCAAAATAAAATCTCTGGCTTTTTCATCTGATTCATTTACAAACAAGGGATCGTAGCCATTATAGGTCTTATAGTCATAATTAGGTTTATAAAAATTCTTTATTATGCCAATTACCTTCCCATTATAATTTAGGCTTTTGTAAAAGGATTGTATAATTGAAATATGTCCAGATGAGTTTAGAAAGGAGGTGATTTTTTCATTTCTGTTATATTTAATCTTTAATCCCTTTATATCTGACCCGTCATAAGAATTATCAAAGAAGTTCTTTGTGTCAATGTGTACAATAATTAATTGTTTTGTGCCTTTTTCTAAAGTATTAAGAAGTGCACTGCTATAAGCAATACCTGTTCCGTCAACTCCCATATTGTAAGCACTTTTACCCAATATCTTTACATCGATATGATGGTTAGCCCGAGAGTTTCCGAAAACTAACACTTCTTTGCTATCTTTTATCTGTAAAAATTGATTTAATTTTCCTATCGATTGGCCCGTATAAACCTTATCGCTAATCCAATTTAAGGTATGGAACACAATCTTATCAATGACAAAGCTTAAAATTATTGTCATTGTTACAACCTTGATAAGTTCTTTAATAATTCTGGTATTCATGGTTAGAATTGAAAATAAATAAAATTCTCAGTGGTAGAATAAAATAAGCACAACATTAATATGACAACTGAAATTATCAATGAAAGTCTTACAATATTGTATTTATCGCCATAGTCTTCCAATGCAATTTTAGCATTAAATAATTTCAAATCAATCATTAATCCAATAATCAGAAGAAGAATTCCATTAACGAATTGATTTAAATTACCAATAAATAAACTACCAAAATCCAATACGAAAATTTTTGAGATTATTGATGATGCCGTATCAAAATCTTGAGCTCTAAAGAAAATCCAAGCAATTAATACAACCAGAAATGTATAGATATAACCTAACACATTAAAGGTTGAGATTTTTAAGGAAGAAAATATATATTTCTCAATACTTAAGAACAATCCGTGTATTCCACCCCAGATTACAAAATTCCAAGAGCTACCGTGCCAAAGACCTCCTAAAAGCATGGTAAGCATTAAATTTCTATATGTAAGCACAATTCCTTTTCTATTCCCCCCTAATGAAATATAGAGATAATCCCTGAGCCAGAAGGAAAGTGACATGTGCCACCTTCTCCAAAACTCGGTAAGTGTCCTCGAAAAGTAGGGTAAATTAAAATTACGATTAAATTTAAATCCAAGGAGTTTGGCACTTCCAATGGCAATATCTGAATAGCCGGAAAAATCAAAATAAATTTGAAAAGCGTAAAAAATTGTAGCGATGAGCAAGGTTGTCGCATTATGAATATCGGAATTTGCATAAATAGAATCTACATAAACTCCTAAATTGTCAGCGATTGCAACCTTTCTAAATAAACCAATAAATATTTGTAAAAAGCCGGTTTTTATTAGACTAATATTTAGTTTTCTGTTTTGTTCAATTTGAGGTATTAAATTCGATGCGCGCTCAATAGGTCCAGCCACTAATTGAGGGAAGAGGCTTACAAATGTAAAAAAGCTAACCATATTCTTGGTGGCGTTTATTTTTTCTCTATAAATATCAATACTATAGCTTAGCGTCTGAAACGTGTAGAAACTTATACCAACAGGTAAAATAATGTTTAAAGTTAAATCATTTACCTCCCATCCAATAAAAGACATAGTATCAGCAAAAGAATCCGCAAAGAAGTTATAGTATTTAAAAACACCTAATAATCCTAAGTTGGAACAAAGGCTAACTATTAGCCATTTTTTTTTCTCTTCCTTCTTCGGAGAAGATTCAATTTTCTTTCCTACATAAAAATCTAAAAACGAACTAAAGATTATTAACGAAAGAAACCTGTAGTCCCACCATCCATAAAAAACATAGCTTGAGATAAGTAATAAAATATTCTGCTTCTTATGGCTAGATTTAAAAAACCAATAAAGAATAAAGACAATTGGGAAAAAAATTAAAAATTCAATTGAATTAAATAACATGCGCTAAGCTTTATTACAGATTTGGGTATAACACTCCTAACATTATAAGGTGAATATACTAATCGTAAAAAATAGTGACCAGAATAAATTTGAAATTTAGTTTATCTGATTAAAAAAGGGGTTCTATGGCCTGACAATACCATTTTACTCGTTAATTGGCAGTGTGCTTTTTTGTACGGTAATTAAGAAACTCAACAAATAAAGAAAACGCGATAGCAAAGTAAAGATAACCTTTAGGGATGGCGCCCACAGTTTTCCCGAAGAATTCGGTATGAGATAAGTGTGCTGCCTCTGTAATTAGCATAAAACCTATTAAGATTAAAAAAGCTAGGCCTAGTATTTGCATACTTGGATGATTGTCTATAAATTTTCTTATCGGATTAGCAAAACCAATCATCACAATAATTGATATCACTACTGCAACAACCATAAGAATCAATGTGTAGGTATGATTAGGGTGTAAACCATTAGTCATTCCTACTGCGGTTAGAATAGAATCTACAGAGAAAATAAAATCAATAATTAAAATTTGAGTAAGTGCTTGTGAAAGGGTTTCAATTACCTTAGATCGCACTCCTTTTTCGTCATGAGTAGGGACTTCCACCTTTTCTCTTATTTCAGAGGTACTTTTATAGATTAGAAATAGTCCACCTGAAAAGAGAATTATAGCCTGCCAGCTTAAAGCAATTTTTAACCATTCATTCTCAAGTGTGTAAAAGGGCTCACTCAATCCTATTAAAAAAGAAACGAAAAACAGCAGAATAATTCGCTGTACCATTGCTAACAGTAAACCGATATTGGTGGCCTTAGCTCTCTGTCCTTTGGGTAACTTGTTGGCGGCAATCGATATAAAAACAATGTTGTCAATTCCAAGTATAATCTCGAGAAAGGTCAGCGTTATTAATGCCATAAAGGCATCATAGGATATAAGGAAATCAATCATTGGTTATTCAACTATATATGCTACTCCCTTTTCAACATTTACAGGACGATTAGGCTTTTTAACTGCCAATTTATATTCAAAAGCATAAGAACTATCAGTTGTAGATAGAATCTTCATATGGATGGCATCTTTTTCAGCATTGGTTTTGGGGTTTAGCTTCTTTAAGACAAATTCACAATCATTAATCCACCTAACTGAAGATGTATCTATCAGTCCTTCATAATAGTCAATATTTAGGGAATCGGTTCTGATAAATTGACCTGTTTTTTCAACGCCATCAATAGTGTATTTAAATTCATACTTACCAGTCCTAAAACTCTTGCAGTCCCTCTCAATCTCATAACAACTAAACATCAAAAGCAGCAAAGTCAAAAAAAGAATTCGTTTCATAATTTATTTACAAAAATACGAATAGAGCAATTAAGATTATGGCAAATAACTCTTGAATGTGCCATTTTTGTAAAGTACTATGATTTTCTCGATTTCATCTTCAGTGTAAGAAGTTGTTTCGGTATTATTATGAACATTATATTGGTTCATATCTACATTTGAAATGGGCGACATTTCTTTTTTTGGAAAATCGCCTTTACCATTAAGCAACCAATACAATTCTACATTAGGGTAGGTATGAAGTATTTTCATAACAAAGTCTAAACTTGGTTTATTTCTTCCGGATAGAATATGGGAAATACTTGAGCGTTGCACACCTATTTTCTCTGCAAAACTTGAAGCAGATTCATCGTAATAGTCGATTACTTTTTGTAGCCGTTTAGTGAATTCTATAGTGTTTATCATTGTAAACAATAAAATAATGATAATTGCGTATACAAATGTAAACATAAATGCTTAATTATTTTAAATTAACAATAAAAAGATAATTATATACTTAATATTACACTTTAAATAAAAGACATAAAATACTGATATTAAAAATATTAAGATATAAATATTACAGGTATTGCAATATTCTCAAGTGCCGATTTTATTGTTAACTTAAAATTGTATTCAATGTGTGTAATTGTAGCGAATTTTAGTTTTTGTTGTATACAAATGTAAATTATTAAAAGATTATTTTTGTTCAGTTTAAGTTAATTGGATGAAAATCAAAAAGTATTTAAATCTATTTGATAGAGTAAAAGAATCTTCTCTTCAGGGTAGATATATTACTAATAAGAGCATTGAAAAATGTTTGAAAAAATTTAGCAAGGCAGAAATCTCGACAATTGGTTTTTCAGTTGAGAAACAACCAATATATTTAGTTAAATATGGTTCAGGCGCTAAGCGTGTATTAATGTGGTCACAAATGCACGGTAATGAATCTACGACGACCAAAGCGCTATTTGACACTTTCAATTTTTTAGAGTCTGATCTTGATGAGTCTATTAAAATAAAGGAAACATGTACTTTATTTTTTATTCCAATTCTCAATCCAGACGGCGCAGAAAGGTATACAAGATTGAACAAGAATTTGGTTGATCTTAATAGGGATGCTCAAGATTTGTCACAACCCGAAAGCCGAGTCCTAAGAAAAGTGTTTGAAAATTTAAAACCTCATTTTTGTTTCAACTTACATGGTCAGCGCACGATTTTTGGTGCTGGTAACGCGAATAAGCCTGCTTCAATGTCTTTTCTTTCCCCTTCTCAAGATAAAGACAGATCTATTAGTTCTAATAGAAACATAGCAATGTCAATTATTATAGGTATAAATAATGTACTTCAGGCTATAATACCAAATCAGATAGGCAGATACGATGATAGTTTTAATCTTAATTGTGTTGGTGACACCTTCCAAAGTCTTGGTGTGCCTACTATACTCTTTGAAGCTGGCCATATTCAAGCGGATTATGAACGAGAAGAAATTCGAAAAATTGTTTTCGCAGCTTTAATTGAAGGTTTATATCAAATAATTGGAGAAAAATTCAACAGGGATTATAAGACTTATTTTAAAATTCCAGAAAATAAGAAAACGTTTTTTGATGTTATTATAAGGAATTTCAATTTTGAAAGGGTTGAGGAAGAGAATTTGGATATGGGAATTCAATTTGAAGAAAGACTTTTTAATGGGCAGATTATATTTATTCCAATCATTAAGTCCATTTCGAAATTGGACAGACAGTATGGACACAGAGAAATTAATGCTAAAGGAAATATTTTGAAAACGGGAAATAATTTGCCACTTGAAGTTGGAAACGAAATCGATTTCGTACTAATAAAAAATGAGAAAATAGCACTAAAACCATAAAGAAATTCAATATTAATGCGTAATTGTCAATAAAAATAAACTATTTTTGCATTTAGTTTAAAGATTATTCAATTATGGCAAAGTTTAAATTAGATGAAATAGACCACCAAATCCTGGATATGTTAATTGACAATACACGAATCCCGTTTACAGATATCGCAAAAAAATTATTGATTTCTGCAGGAACAGTTCATGTAAGAGTTAAAAAAATGGAGGAGGCAGGTATTATCCAAGGATCTTCATTGACTTTAGACTACAAAAAGCTTGGTTATTCATTCATTGCTTATGTAGGGGTGTTTTTACAAAATACGTCTCAGACTAAGTTTGTTTTGGAGCGTATTGAAAGCATACCATACGTTACCGTAGCACATATAACCACTGGGAAGTTCAATATATTTTGCAAAATAAGGGCAAAAAATACAATGCATGCAAAAGAAATTATTTTTATGTTAGATGATATTGATGGTGTTTATAGAACTGAAACAATGATATCCCTAGAAGAAAGTATAAATGATAAAAAACGTTTAATGCATACTATCTTTAATGAACTTTGAACAGTAATTCAAAATAAAAATGACCCTCGGTGTAATTGACATTGAGGGTTTTTTGTTTAAGTTAATTATAGTGCATTTTAAAGTAAACAATTCAAAGGTTAAACAACTATAACTTTTCGTAATAATTGAATGCCTCATTGATTGAGTTATTGTCAACTTCACAATCCAGTTTGGGTTTACCAATTGAATCTAATAAGACAAAATTAATTTTTCCGTGACTATTCTTTTTATCGTGTTTGAGTAGTTTTAGTATGATCTCTCGGTCTTGAGAGTTGATTTCAATTTTTGAGAACGATTTTAATACACCATCGGAAATTTCCGTTAATTCATCTTTAGTTAAATTGCAGAACTTTACTGATAAATAGGCTTCTAAAATCATTCCAATTGCAATTGCTTCACCATGCAATAAAAGCTCTTTGTCAGCATTTTGGAGAAAACAACTTTCTATTGCATGCCCTAAGGTATGTCCAAAGTTTAAAATTTTTCGTAGCCCTTTTTCATGTGGGTCTTTCATTACAACATTGTTCTTTATAATAACAGAATCATAAATCAGTTTATCTAACACTGTAACATCCAGTTTTTCTAGATTGGTAAGCATATGCCAATATCCTTTATCGGCAATCAGACCATGCTTTATCATCTCGGCATAACCAGAAACCATGTGGTTTTGTGGCAAGGTCTCCAAAAAGGCAGGATCAATTAAAACCATACTGCCTTCACTGATAACTCCAATTTGATTTTTGAGAGGCCCTAAATCTACACCTGTTTTCCCGCCAACCGATGCATCTACCATTCCCAATAACGATGTTGGAACATTGATGTAATCTAGCCCACGCATGTAGGTGCTAGCTACAAATCCACCTAAATCGGTAACAACACCACCACCTAAGTTTATCAATAAACTTTTTCTATCGGCACCATATTCTGAAAGAGCTTCCCAAACGCCAGTGCAAATATCTATCGTTTTGTGGTCCTCACCTTCAGGCATTTCCATAACCTCAACTAAAATATCATCAGATTCTAAATTAGACAAAAATCTAGGTAAACAATAATCGTGTGTATTAGTGTCAACTAGAATAAAAATACTTGAAGGGTTTGACAATTTTATATGCTTATTTAATTCAGAATAGACATTCATATTGAAGTGAACAATAGCATTTTTGGTCGTAATTGATTCCATCTTATTAATTTGTCAATTATGGTGGTTAAAATACTCAGATTTTATAAAAAAAAAGCAGTATTATAAATATATTTGTAATAACAATCTGACGAGTCATGATAGATAATACTTTATTTGAAAATACCGAAACGGCGTTTGCTTTGAAGTCTGATTCAGAGCTAGAACGTGCTTACTTTTTGTTTAAGATGATTTCTTCCCAACCTTTGGTTCGCATTGGTACGGCAGCTACTAACTTCGCCTTAAAGGCAAATTTACCTGTTGAGGGTTTAATTAGGTCTACTGTTTTTGATCACTTTTGTGGTGGTGTCAATGAAGAAGATTGTTTACCTGTTATTGAAAAGTTACACTCAAAAAGTGTGAGTTCTGTTTTGGATTACTCTGTTGAAGGTAAAGAAACAGAGATGCAATTTGATAATGCTGTTGAAAAAATCTTAAAGATAGTTAGATTTTGTGATGAGCGCGAGGCAATGCCAATCGTTGTTTTTAAACCAACAGGATTTGGAAGGTTTTATTTATATCAAAAAAAATCTGAAGGCAAACCATTTACAGATGAGGAACAACAAGAATGGAGTAGGGTGGTTGACAGATTTGATGCAGTTTGTAAATTGGCCAAAGAAAAGGATGTTGAAGTCTTAATAGACGCTGAAGAAAGCTGGATGCAGGAAGCAGCCGATACCTTGGTTGAAGATTTGATGCGAACATATAACACAGATAAAGTAATTGTTTATAATACATTGCAGTTATATCGATGGGATAGATTAGATTATTTAAAGGAATTACATAAAAGAGCAAAAGCGAGTGGATTTAAGTTGGGAATGAAAATTGTTCGTGGTGCTTATATGGAAAAAGAGCGTAATAGAGCAGAACAATATGGTTATAAATCACCCATATGTGATAATAAAAAAGCAACCGACGACAATTTTAATGACACCCTTAGTTATATTCTAAAAAATCTAAATGATATCTCTGTTTTCATAGGCACCCATAATGAATATAGTAGTTATTTGGCGATGGAATTAATGGAGCAATATGACATAGATAAAAACGATAATAATGTGTGGTTTGGTCAATTATATGGAATGAGCGATCACATTAGTTTTAACCTTGCTTCTAAAGGATACAATGTTGCCAAATATATTCCTTTTGGACCAGTTAAAGATGTAATGCCTTATCTTATAAGAAGAGCAGAGGAAAACACTTCCGTTGCTGGACAGACCAACAGAGAATTGGAGTTGTTAAAAAAGGAAAAGAATCGGAGGAAACTATAAATTGCCTTGAGAATTCATTAGGCTCTAAAAAAATTGTACCACTTTTTCTTTTTGTTTGGTGAACTGCCATAGCCATATCCGTAACCATAGCCCTTTTTGCCTTTTTTAACGCCATTAAGTAATAAGGTTAGATTCGGTAATCTTTTTTCATCATAAAGTGGTTGCGCTACATGGACAAGTTGTCTTTTATCCACATTGTCGGCACTAACAACATATATAAACAAATCTGCTAAATCTGAAATAAGCAATGTATCACTGACTAAACCAACTGCTGATGTATCAACAATAACATAATTGTAATTTTTCTCTGCATAGGTAATTATTTCGTTAAACCTTTTACTCATAAGGAGTTCGGAGGGATTTGGTGGTATTGTACCGGAAGGTAGAATATCTAAATATTCATTTGATGGATGATGAACAATTACATCTTCAAGCTTTAAGGTTTTATCTGCAATGTAATCCGAAAGACCTTTCCCATGACTTTTCTCAACTTCCAAATACTTTAAAATTTTTGGTACTCTAATATCACCTTCAATTAATAGAACCTTATGTTTAGAGAAAGAAATAGAACTGGCTAAATTTGTACTCGTATGGGACTTTCCCTCTTGGGCTTTTGTTGAAGTGACAAACAATTTTTTCGCTCTATTGTCTATGTTTTTTAGTATGAAGTCAATATTTGACCTTACAATTCTGAATGCCTCTGCTTTAGGTGAATAGTCAACTTTTTTGATTAATTTTTCTTTTTTGCTAGATTTGGGAATATCACCTATATAAGGAATATTAAGGAGGTTCGTTAATTCATCCTTGCTGTATATCTTATTGTCAATAATGTCTTTTATGTACAAGAAACCTACAGGAATTCCAAGGCCAAACAAAAAAGATGCTAGATATATCATCATTCTATTTGGTGCTACTGGCTTATGCGAAGAATGAGCTGAGTCTATCAATTTGGCACTTGACGTGTACATACCTAATGTAATTGCGGATTCTTCCCTCTTCTCAAGCAGGTACAAATAGAGTGATTCTTTTATGCTTTGTTGTCTATTAATTCCTCTAAGTTGCCTTGCCTTTGAAGGTGCCACATATAATTGACCACTAATTCTTTCGCTCTCACTGTTCAAATTTTCAAGTGTTAGCTCAGATGTTTTTTTTATGCTAGCCAAAGAATTTTCTAGATTTTCTTTTAAGGCTTGTATTTGGTTGTTAAGCTGCACAACAACTGGATTTTTTTCAGTTGAATTTTTTAATATTCTATCTCGCTCGCCAACGAGGTCATTATGGCTTTTAATAATCAATGCGGTATTCGCATCACCTATGCCGACGTTTGCAGGTAACATATCACTTATCTTGCTATCATCACTAATCTCCTCTTGTAGATACGTAATCATTTGAATATTAGTTGCTGTATTTGCAATTTGATTTTCAATCTGTTTTTTACTTTGTAGATTAATGTCGGCCTGAGAATTCAATGCAACTAAACTATTTTGTTTTTGAACCAACTCCGCTTTTGTTTCCACTTCGCCTAATTCCTCTGAGACTTTTTCAAGCCTATTGTTTATAAATTCCGATGTTATCCTAACCACAGCTTCTTTATCAGCTAATACATCTTTATTGTACTCCTTAATAAGCTCATCCAAAATATCCATTGCCTTAAACGAATTAGAATCATTTAATTCTAATTTAATAATACTTGAACCTTTATCTGTAGTAACATTAATTTTTCTTTGATAGGAACTTACTATAGAACTAACTGGAATCAAAGAAAGTTTATAACTGCCTCCCACAATTGGTGCGTTTTTTCCTGTATTAGGTGTGATTGTAACATCACCGATAATACTTTCAATTTTTTCTCCAAATGCATGCAACTTGCCTTTACTTTCATCTCTCTCAGACATCAGGGATTTGTCCTCATTTTCAAATAAAAGAAATTCAGATGATGATTTTACTTTTAAGTATAAATCGCCTTTCTTTCTACTTATAATTGAATCACTTTCAAAAAAACTTAATTTTAAAGGTGGATTTCGATATATTTCAAGTTCTTTTATTTTTCCTTCAGCAAAGCATACGATGTTAAGATTTAGGTTTTTTACAACATTCTCAATTATGGTACGTGATTTAATTATTTCTATTTCATCTTTAATCTTATCTGCTCCTTGAGAAAAAAAGCCATTATTTGTAATTTCTCCAATACTAGGTAGTTTTTTTGACTCATTTTCCTCCTGAATTTTAATAGTTGCTGTTGCTTTGTATTCATTATTTGCATAACGCAAATATGTGTAGGCTAAACTTACTGCTACTATTAAACAAAGTAAAATTAGTTTCCATTCGTTTAAGTAGGATTCGATTAACTGACGTATATCGCTATTATTTGAATTTGATGCCATTCTTATGTCAGGTGATTTTATTAATTAGAAGAATTTGCTAAAAAGATTGCAACAATTGTTGTAAGTGTTCCTATAGCAGAAAGTAATACATTATTGTTTTGATTATATGTGGATGATCTAATCCTAGCTCTATTTGGTTCAACATAGATAACATCATTCTGTTGCAAGTAATACACAGGTGAATTAACAGTCTTTATGGAAGTTAAATCAACTTGGGCAAATTTCTTTTTACCGTCAACCTCTCTAATAATCAATACATTTTTTCTAGATCCATAAATCGTTAAATCATTAGCCATACCCAAAGCTTCCAAAAGCGTAATTCGTTCATCTTGGATGGTGAACGTACCAGGATTTGAAACTTCTCCAATAATAGTAATAGTAAAATTTGCGAGTCTAATATTGACAATTGGATCATTGGCATAAGTGCTTATTCTTTCTGTTAATAAGGAGGTTAGCTCAGTTCTTGTTAATCCTTCAACTTTAAGTGTACCAAGAACTGGGAATTGAATGTTGCCTTCATAGTCTACTAAATACGACTGAACCTGTAATTGCGCTTGTGCATTTAGACCCGTATTGGTATTATTCGCGATTACAGGTAAATTAAAGGGCCTAACAGTATCTGGGTCTAAAGCTGATACATTAATGGTTAAAATGTCATCAGGTTTATATATAAGTTGTTCGGGTTCAGAGACCAAAAGTCCTGCTTCTATGGGCTCATCTTGAAAATACACCAGGTTCTTTCTTGAAGCACAAGATGATACTATAAAAAGCGATAGCAGTATTAATAAATAAAAGCGATTTTTCATGTTAATTTTAATTGATTAATTAATAGCATTTTTGTCGTCTAAAACCTCAAATGTCGAATTGTTAGAAATGTATTCTGGTATTAATGATTTGATAAGTGCCACAATTTCAAGTGGCTGAGATAGAGAATTAATATTTGTTAATTCATTAATTTTGTTACCTACTTTTTCGATATCGACATGTCTCGATTTTGCAATCATTATTTTTTCATGATAGGTCTTTTTGGTATTCTCGCCATCTGCAAGGAGTTCTTCATATATTTTTTCTCCTGGCCTTAAACCTGTAATTTTAATATCAATATCCTCAGGATACCTCAAGCCAGAAAGCACTATCATATTAGTTGCCAAATTAAAAATTTTAATGGGTTCTCCCATATCAAAGACAAAAATCTCACCTCCATTGCCCATTGCTGCAGCCTCGAGGACTAATTGACAAGCTTCAGGTATGGTCATGAAGTACCTAGTAATTTCTTTATGGGTCACTGTCAGGGGACCTCCTTTCTCAATCTGTTTCTTAAAAAGCGGTATTACAGATCCATTTGACCCGAGGACATTTCCAAATCTGGTTGTAATAAATCTTGTATGGCCTTTACCCTTAAGACATGTTACATAGAGCTCTGCTATTCTTTTTGTTGCACCCATAACATTGGTTGGGTTTACTGCTTTATCAGTTGAAATTAATACAAATTTATCCACACTATGCTTTACTGAGACATCAGCAACATTTTTCGTGCCACCAATATTCACACTCACTGCTTCATAGGGATTATTTTCCATTAATGGCACATGTTTATAAGCTGCAGCATGAAAAACCACTTTTGGTTTATATTGATAAAAGATTTGATCAATTCTAGTTTTATTTCTTACATCGGCAACAATTGTTTCAATATTTTCTAATCCTTCTTGTTTAAACTCTTGTTGTATATCGTACAATGCGGATTCTGCGTTATCAACCAAGATTAATTTTTTATAATGATAGAGACTTACCTTTCTGCATATTTCACTGCCAATTGAACCTGCTGCACCTGTAATTAAAATAACTTTATTATCATATTGCTCTTCTAAATCAGGATTCTTAATATTTATAGGATCTCTCCCAAGAAGATCTTCAATTTTAACCTCTTTTATTTGGCCAACACTTAGATCACCGTCTATCCAACTCTGAACCGGAGGGACAATTTTTACTTTCAACCCTAATTCAAATAAGTCGCCAGTAATTTGGAGTAGTCGAGCGGGATCAATGTTTTGAATTGAAATAATGACATCTTCAATGTTATTCTTTTCAATGAAGTCAGAATCAATCGAGGCTAAATCGTAGACTTTAATTAAATTTATCTTTTTACCAACTTTCCTTTCATCATCATCAATAAAACCGACTACTTCAAGTGAATTCTTTGAGTCATTAACTATGGCGTCATAGGTTAGCATACCAGAGCTTCCAGCTCCGAAAATCAAAACACTTGTTGTTGAGTTTAAATCTTTTTTAATGTAATTATAGCCTGACTTTATTAGGAGTTTGGCTCCAATTAAAAACAGGATATTCAATAATAAATGGATATATATTATCGAACCCGAAATATTAAATATACTATCTATAACACTGATTTTTCTGCTTAAGAATGTTGTAAATATTAATAATGTTGCAAGAATATTAGCTCCAATTATAATATTTACAATATCCTTGAATCCTGTAAATCTAACTACCCCTTTGTAAGAACCAACAGAAATAAAACTAATGATTGCGGCTATTACTACATAAGGAATTTGCTCCAGTAGCGTCATCATACTGAAGTCAAGTTTGAAGTTAAACTTTATTAAATAGGCAATGAAAAAGGAAAAAATGACTACGACTACATCAAAAAGTAGTACTAGCCACTTAGAAGCATATTTTTGTGATATTTTATTTAAAAAATTAATCAGCATATTGCAAAGTACGATTTTATGCCAGAAACTACTCTATTTAGTTCGTTTTCAGTTAAGTTAGAGCCACTTGGTAAACATAGACCTTTATTGAACAAATCCTCAGAAATACCATTTAAGTATTTTGAACAATCTTTAAAGATTGGTTGTAAATGCATTGGTTTCCATAGGGGTCTAGATTCTATATTGTCTTCAAGTAAAAATTCTCTCAGTTCTTCCCTAATTTTATAAGAAGGTAATGATATAGTGGTTAACCATCTATTTGAATACATATCCTCTGGTTCATTTAAGAAGCTTATTTCATATATATTCTTGAAAGTATCACGATAGAATTGATAATTTTCTCTTCTTTTTTTTACATGAGAATCAAGAATAGTCATTTGGCCTCGGCCAATTCCAGCCACTATATTTGACATTCTGTAATTATAACCTATATGGCTATGCTCGTAATGTGGAGCCGCATCTCTAGCCTGCGTAGAAAGAAAAACGGCTTTGTCTTTAATCTTTTGATCTCGTACCGCTAATGCACCACCTCCTGAGGTTGTAATAATTTTATTTCCATTAAATGAGAGAATGGAAATATCTCCAAATGTACCACATTTACGTCCTTTATACTCGCTACCAAGTGATTCAGCACTATCTTCCAAAATTGGTATTTCGTAATTATCAGCTATTCTTCTAATTTCTTCAACCTGGTAAGGCATGCCATATAGATGGACCGCAATAATTGCTTTAGGTTTAGTTCCATTCGATATTCTATCTTTTATTGCTATTTCCAGCCGTTCTGGACAAATATTCCAAGTTTTATCTTCACTATCTACAAAAACTGGTTTCGCTCCTAAGTATACAATAGGATTTGCCGAGGCTGAAAATGTTTTGCTTTGACATAGGACTTCATCGTCCTTTTCGACACCCAATAAAATTAAACCAAGGTGTAAAGCCGCAGTTCCTGAGGCTAAGGCTGCAACAAAAACATCATCTCCGAGATATTGCTGGAGATCTTGTTCAAAACCATTTACATTAGGGCCGAGTGGTGCAACCCAATTTGAATCAAAGGCCTCTTTAATGTAGAATTGCTCTTTGCCGCTCATATGAGGCGAAGACAACCATATTTTGTTATTCATAGGTTATTTTTTCAGCTATAAACTTGAAAAATTACAAATTAAAGGTGTTTGGGACCTAATTAAATTAATAGCCATATAATGCTAATATAAGTTCAAATAGTTTAAACAGTAAAACAATAAATGAATAATACGATAAAATGTTTGTTTTAAACGATATATCATTGAATCAGACAGCAATAACAGATTAAATTCAATTTAGTTAAGGGATTTATTTGACAAATAAAAATGTGAGGAATATTTTATGAAATGTTGAGTTTAAAAAATTAGAATTTGTTACACGTCATTAGTATTAACATCCTTTCTATTAAACATATATGGTGTCGTGAATGTTTTTCATTTGCTCGATTTTGGTAGAAGAAGAGAATTTCTAAAATAATCGTAGATAGCACAATAAAAATTCTTAAAATCGCTTTATGTAAATTGAATAAAGTTCCATTTTAAGATTTAAATTTCTTGAGAAATTAAATTTATTAGTTCTTTATTAATAATTTTAACATCAAATCGTTCTTGGGCATATTTTCTGCTATTTATTCCCATTTCTTCAATTAGATGCTTGTTTTTTAAGAAGAACTCCATAGCATCGTTTAAGGATTTCTGATTTTGTGGTTCTATTAAAATACCGTTATAACCTTTTTTTACGGTTTCTTTGCAACCTGGTGTATTTGTCGTTATTATTGGTAATCCCACGGATAAGGCTTCTAGGATTGATCTAGGAACGCCTTCTCTATAATATGTAGGCAAAACGAAAACGTCTCTTTTGTACAAATGCTCTGGGATATTGGTCTGCTTCCCATGATATACAATTATACCTGCCTTATCCAAAGCCTTTAGTTCTTCTTCTTTTATTGAGGATGGTGAATTATCTGTTCCTCCTATAACATGATATTCAGAGTCTGGATATTTTTCTTTGAGAGTTTTAGCAGCATTTAAAAACAATGCGATACCTTTTTCTTTAATCAATCTTGAAACTAGCAAAAAACTGACTTTATTAGATTCAATTTTATTTGTTCTGTATTTAAATTGATTTAGATTAACACCAGAGCCACTAACAAAGGCCACCTTATTATTTTTATTAAGAATTTTTCTATCTAAGAATAATTGATAATCATCTTTATTTTGAAATACTACAACTCGATTTTTTCTTATTGAAATTTTATAAAGAGTTTCGTTTAATCTTTGTAATATCCTGGCCTTAAGTGTTAATCCTGTGAAGGTAAATCCTAAACCAGTAATTAGGGAAATCACTGGGATTCGAATTTGATTTGCCGCAATTGAACTATAAATAACAGGCTTTACTGTATATGGGAATACCAAGTCTATATCATAACTGTGCATTATTGACTTCAATTCACTTATTGTCTTCAAATCCTTCAATGGATTTAATCCAGTTCTATTCAAGCTAAACTCAATTGGTATTGCTCCAAGTTCTATTAATTTATTTTTAATTTTATCAGGGTGACCTGGAGCAAGTGCGTAAACCTCATAATTTGCGGATATAAGACTTTTTATAAAATCACCTCTAAAATTAATAAGTGATTGAGACAAAGAAGCAACTATTAATATCCGTTTCTTTTCCATTTTACACTTCTGAATTTAAGTAATTATACTTATACCATTTTTGAAAACAATAGTAAGACCATACCCTAAATGTACTGTCCTTTTTACTAGATAAATGATCTTTCACAATTTTAGAAACAGCTTCTATATTAAATATACCTTGTTCTTTAAGCATTTTAGTATCTATGTAAGATTCAAGTTCGGATCGCAAACTCTGTCTTAACCAGTCACCAGTTGGTGACCCAAATCCGCTTTTACTTTTATCAAGAAAATCTTCGGGGAACTTATCTTTAAAGGCTTCTTTTAAAATGAATTTTTTATTCCAGCCATTTATCAAATAGCTTTCGGGCAGGGTGTTTGTAAATTCCCAAATGTCCTTATTAAGAAATGGCGCTCTACATTCTAAGCTAGTGAGCATACTTGTTCGGTCTACTTTAGCCAGCATACCACCCTCCAAGCTCAGAATTTTATCCACAAGTCTAAAATCAGTAAGCGTTTCGATTTTATCATTTTTAAGTACCTCCTTATATTCCTTAAATAAGTCACTTTCAAAATAATCTGGTTGAATTAACTCAGACAATTGTTGTCTAGTATTTGCAAGTGAAATAATATCCCAATAAAACTCACCATCGTAATTTATGGCATTTAAGAGTTTATTGATTTGAAACTTTTTTCCACGTTTATCATCTTTATCAACTAGTATCTTTTTGCTGAGTTTTAAAATAACTTTATGGAAACTTTTTGGTATGATATCGGTGTACTTTCTGTTCATTTTACCTACGTAGTACTTATTATAGCCACCAAAAACTTCATCACCACCGTCACCTGTTAAAGCTACTGTCACATGTTCTCTAGTTTTTTCAGAAAGTAAGTGTGTTGGCAATGCTGCCGAGTCGGAGAACGGCTCATCAAAATTGACCAGGATCTCATGGATATTGTGCTTTAAATCATCTTCATCTATAATAAATTCGTGATGGTTGCTACCCAACATTTTTGCAACCACACGGGATTTGTCTGTTTCGTCATAGGATGCCTTTTTAAAACCGATTGAAAAGGTATCAATTCTTTTGTCGGTAGCTTGTGATAAACAGAGGGACACAATAGACGAATCTACACCACCTGATAAAAATGTACCTAAGCCTACATCTGCTACAGATCTGCTATCTACACTGTTATAAACCAATTCTCTTGTTTTTGCTTTAGCATCTTCGAAAGAGATATCAGCTGTTTTTGGTGCAGGTTCATGGTTGATTTTATGAATATTGTATTCAAACGTATTAAGATCATACTCCAAATAGTGATTGGCTTCCAGCTTGTGAATCCCTTCATAAATAGTATATGGTGCAGGAATATAGGTTAATCTAAAATAAAGATTCAATCCTTTTTTTGAGATGTTTGGCTTATAGTCAATAGTTTTGATGATAGATTTCAATTCTGAAGCCCATAAAAACTGATTGTCATTTTGTGTGTAGTATAATGGTTTTTCACCAAAGAAATCCCTAGCTATAAATAGTTTATTAATCTTTTTGTCATATATACTAAAACCATACATGCCATCTAGCCACTGAAAGGATTCTACACCATATTTTTCGTAGGCCTTTAAAATAACTTCCGTATCACTAGTGGTATGAAAAGTAACCCCTTCAGAAACTAACCTAGATTTTATAGTTTTGTAGTTATAAATTTCACCATTAAATACTATGACAATCTGCTTATCATCAGAGAAAATAGGCTGTTTCCCTGAAGATAAATCTATAATTGATAGTCGACGCATTGCCATTCCAACAGTACAATTGTCATTCTGCTCTGCAAAAACACCATCTTCGTCAGGTCCTCTATGAATGATAAGGCCGTTCATAGCATTAAGTACAGAAGACATTTTGTCTTCACTTATCTTAGTTTTATCTATAAGTCCGTTAATGCCGCACATTTATTTTAGCTTTTAATAAATTGGTTGAATTGACTGTAAATATGTTTTAGCTCGTATGCTTTTGCACGTTCTAAACTTAAGCGACTAAAGCGCTCCCTTTCAGCTGGATTTTGATGATAGTAATCTAAAGCTTTGCTTAATCCAATGTGGTCGTCGTTGTTAACGAGTAAGCCATATTTAGCTATATAAAATTCACCATTTTTTATGTTAATAGGCTCATTATCATTTAATAATTCTAACGGCCCAGACAAACAATTGGTTGACACACTCGGTAAACCAATAGCCATAGCCTCAATCAATGCATTAGGGAAACCTTCTGTAAAAGATGATAATACAAAACATTGATTATCTATAAGATACTCATTTACCTTCTTCACCCTACCTTTGAGTGTGATTTGGTCTTCTAACTTAAACTTAGCTATTTCTTCGGTTATATAAGTTCTTAAATCACCATCACCAAGAATAGAAAAATCGTAATCTAATTTAGATTCGTTAATGGCTCTCACAACCATGATTTGATTTTTTCGTTTGTTGATGGTTCCAGCTGTTATAAGCTTTAACTTATCCGTATTAGTATTCAGGCTTTCAGGATTTATTGTTTTACTTGGTAATTCTATTGGGTTATAGATAACTTCCATAGGAATTTTAATACCAAAATTATCTTTTAGATCATCATTAATGTAGACCGAATTTGAAAACAGCTTATCACATTTATTGTATAAAATAGGGTAGAAGATCTTAGAAATGTAAAAGGACAGTTTGCTAGTCACATTATCCGAAGGGAAACCTCTTTCACTAATAATGGTTTTTACATTTTTATTGAATTTAGCCACAATGCCATTGATTAAATTCGGAAATGCCAAAAATGAAACAGATATTTCTATATTATTTTTTTTGATGAACCGGTAATATCTGAAAATATAATTTATAGAATCAAAAAACTTCTTGTAAACAGGTCTATCGGCATGTTTATCGCTCATGGCAAAAATTTCTACACCTTCTGGTACAGGGAAGTGCAAAACCTTGTGAAATAGCACCAAAGTAACATTGTAATCATGTCTCAGTTCTTTTAAAAGTAAGCTGATGACTTTTTCTGCTCCACCACTTGCCAGCGATATGCTTAGGATTGAAATATTTTTTTTCTGATTTGGGGTCATAAAATAAATATCTTATTGATATTATGCATATTATTGCCAAACATAACAACAATTAATCTACTAGACTTATTTTCTCGATAATTGTAGGTTTTTAGTGTTAAAAAGGAAAGTGTTTTAATTATTAACTACATCGATGAACAGGTTTTCATATTCTTTTAATATTTTATTCCTATTGAATTTTTTGTAAACAGAATCCCTAATTTTTTCTGGAAACCAATCTTGTTTATGATTTAACTTCTCAATAAATTGTTCTTCAGACTCAACCAAAAAACCATTAAGACCATCTTCAATAATCTCATTTAACCCCCCTGGTGCTTTAAATGCAATGGCAGGTGTTCCCACAGAGCAACTTTCTATGAGGCAATTAGGAAAACCTTCTGCATAAGAAGCTTGGAGATAAAAATCGTTTTCTGACAGATATTTTGAAACTTCATTAGTGTAGGGTATATGGGTTATCTTATCTTCTATACCCAATTCTTTAGCTTGCACGAAAATATTATCTTTTTCTGGTCCAGACCCTATTATGGTATATTGAAAAGGGTAATCTATCTTTGATAAGCAATCCAGAATCCTTTTGTGCCCTTTCAATTTTTTCAAACGTGCTACAGTAACAAATTTAATTGTTTTGCTTTTAGTGTTTGGTATTGATTTTAATTTAAAATTATCAGTTATTGGGTTGTTGATAGTTCTTAACTTTTGTTCTGGAATATCGTATTTATCCTTCACATCATTATACATGTCATTAGATTGGCATAAGATGACATCAAGAAGTTTGTATGCAAAGTCAAAAGATTTTAAAACTCTTCTTTTTGTTGAAGTTTTCTTTTCAACTTTTATTTTTATAGTGTCCTGACTAACGATTGTGTGTCTTCCAATGAATTTGATTTTTGGAAATAAAATAGAAATTAAACCCATCATAATGTTTAGATGTGAAATGGCACTCATTACAACTAGAGGTTTTTCTTTCCTGAAAATTTTAATTAGAGGTAGAGTTGCACTCATTACTCTGTCTTTATTTAGATAGCACACCTTAATTCCTTCTACATCATATTTTTTGTCTTTTTCAAAACCAATAACAACTAAAGTACTATCGAACTTAGTTTTATCTAGATTTTGAGAAACAAAAGAGATTACTCGTTCCGCGCCCCCTGCAAATAAAGTTGGTAAAACGAAGTATACTTTTATTTTTTTTTCATTCATTTTCAATACCAAGTTTTAATAGTTGTCCTAATTTGAGATCACATTCAGGAGTTTTGAATTTCTGTGTTCCTGAGTGATGATGAAATGAAATCTCACCAAAATAAATATGTCCCTTGACTAAATAAAAATCAATCCTTGCATAGATGAAATCCTTAGCTATGGTTTCGGCTAGACTTTTCATTTGATCAAATAATTCAGGTTTCTTTTCCAACTCACCGTTTTCATATTGCCAAACACAAGGAATTAAATTCCAATTGGTATCATATAAGTTTCGTCTGCGGTCCCCAAAACGAGAAATGTCGACATGAACAAAAGCTAACTTTCCATTAAAACAATGGCACTTATAGTCATTAGGTATTTCACCATTTTCAGTCGACAAAAGTTCTTCTACTACTATTCTAGGCTCAATATTTTTGTACTGCCATTCTCTAGTTGAATAGTAAAAATTCTCTTTCAGATTACGTTTGAATTGTTTTTGAACCTTGGGCCAATCTACAGATGATTTATCTTTAACAATTAAGTAACCACCACTGTCATGATTATTTTTAATAATAAAACTGGTATCAGGCAAATTTTCAGGTTTTAAATCAGATGCATTTTTTGTATGATACAATAGTGGAATTAAGTACTTTTCCCCAATTTTTTTGGCTACATAAGATCTTACGGTGAATTTATCGGCTACCAATGTATGTAGATCTGATCTATCATAAAGTTTTAGCCAAGTTATTTTTTCATTTAATGTTTTAGGGTTATTCAAATCAATAGAATAGCCCATATATCTTTTAAAATACCATTCTATAAATAATTTGTCAGGTATAGCCCTAATACACAATTCATATATTTTATAAAAAGGTCTCAGTAAATTGTAGCCAAATTCAGATTTTCGATATAAATCTGAGATTCTTCCTCTTATAGTTTTTTTATTCTTTTTAACCATGCCTAATTAATTTTTTTATGTCTACACTTCCTATTACCTTAGCGGGTATTCCTGCGATAATTGTATTTTCTTTTTCAAATGATTTATTTACTACTGCATTTGCACCTATAGCCGTATTATTAGGTATTTTTATTTTACCAAATATTTTAGCTCCTGGAGCTATATAAACATTGTTGCCCAATTGTGGAGCTGCAGCTTCTCCACCGGATGCACCTATGTTTACACAAGCATGCATTCTGCAATTGGCACCAACTTTGGTTGATTTATTAACTACAATAGTCCCGTAATGTACAATTGATAATCCTGGCCCAAATACATTAATTGGAATAGAAAAACCTAATTTTATGGAAATTTTTTTATATCTATATCTGAGATAAGCTATGTAAAGTTTCATTATTATTCCGTTATTACGGCAATTAATATAATATTCGAGCTTTCGCATTCGCTTCTGAAAAGTATAAATTGGATTAGGGGATATTATATTTATTATTTTGTGCTCTAAGGATTTGGGATTTATGTTTAAAGCAATACGATCTCGTAGTAAGTATTCTTTATAGTTTTTTTTGCTTGAAATCATGACTTCATTATCAATTGTTAATTATTACATCAGCTCTTGAACTGTACTCATAATTTTTATATAATGCTTTTTTATTGTTTGGACGGAAAGGTCTTTTAAATATAGACTCTTTTATTTGATCAATTCTATCGTAATTAATTAATTTATGAATCTGATTGTTTTTATTTGATTCTATTTTTAGGATTATTGTTTTGGATAAAGAATCACCATAAATAGACCAACCAATTGTGTTATTGGTGATTGAATAATTTTTTCTTTCTACTGGCAAAAGTTCATCTTCTGAGTCATAAAGACTAATTTTTTTATCAACGTAATATGCAACAATTAACGATCTAAGTGACCAAAGACAACTACCAGCACCACTATATCCATCAAGTAAGCCATAATCATCTTCGTAATATCCCTGAGTAAATTTACCATCCTTTAGGGAATTTTTGTTTATAAAATGTTTCCAAGTTTGCTCTAGAGTTCTTTTAGCCAAACCCTTAGATACTACTTCGGGGTTTATTAAACTACCTGAAACAATAGGAGTTGGTGCAGCCAACCTATAGCATACACTTCTGCCCATAATAGGATACCCATAAGGACCAAAAAAATATTTGTAAAATTCTAGAAACTCTTTATGTGAACTTCTTATAAATTCTGGATCAAAATCAGGATCAATCTGATCCAACCAAAATAAACTATAATGAATTGACCAGGCGTTATAGTAGTCTAATCCATTTGGTGGATCATCAAACCAGCCATTACCTATATAATGCTCTTTTTTATATCTTGAATAAAGTTGATTTATATATTCAATATTTTGCTGATTAACATGACCAAGAGCTTCAAGACATTTAACAATTGTTATGGGAAAGAGGTTCCAATTGTTATCTACAATTTCTTTGCTAACACAACTGTTAAGCCAATTAATGACTTGAGTTTTATCAGTTTCTCTAAGTGTATTCCATATGTATTCCTTAGAAAGCCATAAACCAAGAGCTATATCTGCAGCCTCAACTATTCGCTGATCTTTGTTTTTAACCTCTCCCCAAAATTCAGTATTTCCTGGTGATGTTCCATTTAATAGCCCCATTTTAAGTAGCTCGGCGATATTAACATTTTTTCCATCTAAGGATATTTCATCGGTATTGTTAGAATACATCCAAGAGGAGGCCATCGGAAAAAATCTCGCAAAACCTTCTATTCCATTTACGTACCTGCCTTTATTACTTACTTCACCTGGGTAAAATACCAAAGCACCACCTTTTGACTTGTAATTTATATTTGCCCTGAGAAAATATTTAAAAACAGAATTAAATTTTTTGCTTGTTGATTTTTCAGAGTCATTAAATTCTAATTTAACTAGATCATCCATTTTTCTAGAACTCTCATAAGGTATTATTTTATCGGACCAACCATCTACTGACTTTGGCAATATTCTAAAATAATATATAGTACACATTGTAAGGATAATGAAAGCTAAAAAAACAAATATCTTCCTGTTTTTAATTAGTTGATTCATAGTTGTTCGAATTATTATCAATTATATATCCAAGAAGAACGAATATTACAATTAAATATGGTTGATTAATTACGCTTTGCAGACTCATCATGAATATACATAATGTTGTTAAAACTGATATACCAAAATACTTTATATCAGATTTAAGTTTTATAAGCTTAGAAAAAAGGTAAAGTAAAATAAATATGAAAAATAGAAAAAGGAAAACACCTGAGTCTGCCCATACTCCAAGGAAAGTATTGTGACCTCGCATAAATATCGAAAATTCGACACCGTTACCAACTATTGGATTTTCTAATATGTATGGCATAATATGCTCAATTAATTCTCCTCTTCCTGAGTTATCCACTTTGTCAAGTTCAAAAGTCAGCAAATTAATGATGTTCGTAATTTTATCAGTTTGAGCATCTGACAGATTAAAACTATGAACTTCTGATTTGAGTAAAAATATACTTATATAAAAGATTACAAATATTATTAGAAGTAATACTAATCTTAAACCAGTAAAATTTTTAAAATTGGTTATAACAAGACAAATTACGAAAGTAAATAATCCTGTAGTAGAAAACGTTAAAAACAGGCTGTAAAAAATCATTATTAGAATAGACCATTTTATAATTTTTGAATAGATTTTTTTTGGTCTAAAAAGTCTATCAAAAAATAAAAATGCCATTATACTAGCTAGTGCAGCATTATTTGCATCACTATAAACCCCACCGGCTCTATCTAATTCGTAATGATGAACATCACCTGTGGAAAGGCTAAAATTATTTATTTGAAAAATTAACGTAAGAAACGCAGATACAAGAAAAGCTAAAGTCAAAACTATAAAAAAATATTTCAGATGTATCTTGTTGCTTATAAAGAAATAAGATGCTACGAAATAGATTATAGGAATCATTGTGACCATTGACAACCCGCTAAAGCCACTTATTCCGCTTGCTAGGATGGCCATGGCAAAATAACCTAAATAATATATGAACCAGAGTCTAGCAGTTTTAGAGGTTTCAACTATAAATACTCTTGATAAACTTATACCTATTAGCAATAATCCAAGATTTGAATAGGCTATAAGTCTAGCATAACTATCGCCATAAAAGGCTGACATAATATTTTGAAAGTAAAAACAACTATTAAAAACAGGCCAAAGAAAACATATATAAACTACAATTCTTTGCATTATTTTTCTAACAATAATTTATTAAACAAGTCTTGGTATTTTTTAGTTATATTTGAAATATGGAATTTGTCTAACGACTTAATTGCTTCATTAGATAATTGCTTTCTTAAATTTTCGTTATTTATAAGTTCATCTAACTTTTCTTGCATTTTTAAACTATCTTGATCATCTATAAGAAAGCCATTCACATCATGTTCGATTATGTCTGAAGGTCCTGTCTTACAATTATAAGATATACATGCCATTCCCTGAGACATAGCTTCAAGTAAAACCATTGGCAAACCTTCATATCTCGATGACAAAATAAAGATAGATGACTTTTGCATTAATTCAGATACATTATCCACAAAACCTAAAAATAACACTTGATTTTCTAAATTATATTGTTTTACAAGTTTAGATAAATACTCTAAACCAATGGACCCATACCCCGCAATTTTTAATTTCCATTCAGGATTTGCAATTAATAAAGGGGCAATAAGCTTTATTAAGTTATCAAAGCCTTTATGATGATATCTGTCTAAATGTCCAACTGCTAATATGGTATTATCTCTTCTATGCGAATTATCTTTAATTGGTTTAAATGTACATGGATTAGGCATAACACGTACGTTTACTCCAAATTTTGTATAGTAGGGTAAATCAAATGAAGTTAAAACTGTAACCAAATCAGCCTTTTTGTAAACATATTCCTTTGTTAACTTTGTTATTAATTTACGCCCTTTCATGTATCTTAAATAGGAATTATGTTCTTGTGCTATTATTTTTATTTTAAAAAGTTTGGCAACTATAATACATATAAGATTTGTTAAGGTGATAAATGAAATTATAATATTTGGTCTATTTGTTCTAGTCTTATAAAATCTGCTTAAATTAATAATACTTCTTAATGTATGAGAAGGTATGTATGGAGATCCTTTGAGACTTTCTCGTTTTATGGAAGGATTTAGCTCGTAATTGTCTTTTTTATTAAATAACGTAATTACTGAAATCTCATTATTGGGATTCTTGGCTAAATTATTTGCCATTAAAACAAGGACTCTTTCAGCACCTCCATGACCTATGGAAGATATGATAAAATGGATTTTCATATTTTAGTTTTTATTAAATTTAATATTCTTTTAGACACATTTCTGAAACCAGCACTTGATAAATATATAAAGGGCGTATATATAAATATTATACAGATTAAATGCTTAAATGAAAAAAATATTAAATTAATAAGGTTTATTTCATCTATTGAAATACGCGATGATATCAATGTGCATAAATAGAACGGAATAATCATCGAGATAATTAAAACAGAAAAGTCTTTCCAATATTTTAATAAACTATCTTGGAAACCATATTTATATAAATAGTAAGGTCTCCAAATCAAAATAATTATAGAAAAAGCAATAGTTGTACCCATGAGTATCCCTGCTAAATCAAAATAATGGAGTAAAATAATAGACATGGTTAAGTTTATAATACTCTGAATAACTGGAGCCCATATGTCTTGGAATAAACCATAAGCATCCTTGAAGTGATCTACAGGAACACGGATTTGTTTTATAAACATATTTATTAAAAAGAGATTCAGTACCCATTTGCTCAAAATATATTTCTCACCTAGCCATAATGAAATAAAAGGTTCTGTAATAAAATAGAGCAAGATGAAAGCTATTCCGCCAAGATAGAACCGTAATGCCATCATTTCCCAAAATACTTTTTTAATATTGGTTTTATCATTTTCAGCAACGAGATTTCCTATTCCTGCAGCTGTTCCGGCAAATGCTGTATTAATTAATTGTAACAACCTACTAAATAATAGGGAATAATTACCGAAGAAGGCGACTGTTTCTATACTTATAAATGCAAAAATTAATATTTTATCGGTACCGTTAGTTACAAATGCACCTAATTTATGTACTGAGACTTGCTTAATTTTTTTTATTATCTCAGGATTCTTTTTTAGTATTAAATTTGATGTTTTTTGATTAATTTTTAGCCATGGATATATTCTTTTTACCTTTCGCCTGAGAACATAACTATTAGAGATATAGAAGATCAGCTCTAAAGATATCCAGCCAATAGCACTATCGAAATAATAAACGATAATACATTGAATAATAATTTTAACTAGATTTAATGCTTGAGAATTGGACGTTATGACATAGTCTTTCTGGTCGGCTTGTAGTAAAGTGATATGATAATTGAAAAAGAAATTTAAAGACATCCCGAAAAGGAAGGTGTAATAAGTGAAATAGACAATTGCTAAAGGTGCATCTAAATCATCAAACATTAATGGAAAGAAAAATGAAATTAGTATTCCGCTAATTAGAATAAAAACACCAATCTTCTTATAAAGATGGCCAAAAAGAGCAATTAATTCATTAATCCTTAAATATTCATTTTTGAATATTGGTTTGTACAGACTATAACCTATAGCCGTACCAATACCTAATTCTGCCAGATTTAAAAACCCAAGGAAACTACGTAAAGTGTCTGCTAGGCCAATAAATTCATCACCTAGATGATCAAGAAATAATTTCCTGGAAAAGAATTGTACAAATATGAATAGAAAATAAAAAAATACACTTATTTTCAAATTCTTAAGAGCATAATTTAATCTAGACATCTTTTAATTTTAGATTAATTTTATTTTGAAGCTGAATTCTTTTTAAATTGATTATTAGAAAATACCTGTAAAATGACGTAGGTAATAAAACAATCATAAAAACAAAGAAATTAAAACAATGAAAAGAATGGTATTTTCTAAGTAGCAATCGAATACTATTACGGTGTTTGTAGTCCTCATCCAGCCAACTATTTAGATGGAGATGATTATAATGCGAGGTTAAAAATTGAAAAAGATATTGTTTTGCATAATATTGAATTTTTTTAGAATATCCTTCTGTTTCTAATACAACATATTCTGCAGCACCTATCGATTTTAATTTTTTTATAGAATATTTGCTTCTTATTACACTATTTATATTCTCTACATTATATATATACAAAGGTTCATCTATAAATCCAAGCTTATCAATTGAGTTTAATATGTCCATCGTATAATATACATCTTGATGCAAAATATGCTCTTTGAAAAATCTGTTTTTCACTACATCAATTTTGTATATTCGGCGCCAAACAGCGAACCTTTTGTTTTTAAGCACCCTTTGAAGAGTTGTTTCTTTTTCTTCGATAATCCCTTCAATATCCTTATTAGTCAATTCTATATTTAAAATGCCTTTTGATTCCACAGAGCTACATTCTACAACTTTCAAGTTATTCTTTATAGAAAAATCAAGTAGTTTTTGAAACATGTCGTTTCTTATCCAGTCATCACTATCAACAAAGCCTATATAATCACCTGTGGATTTAGTAAGTCCATAGTTGCGGGCAATACTTGAGCCCCCATTTTCAATATGGTAAACGGATATCCTTGAATCTCTATTTGCAAAAGAGGTACAAATGTCACCACTATTATCGGTAGAACCGTCATTAACCAAAATTATTTCAAGATGACTATAGGTTTGATTAATAAGAGACTCAATGCATCTTTCTAAGTAAGATTCTACATTGTATACTGGTACTATAATACTAATTAATGGCTTCATCTAGATTTGGGTTGAAATGATTAAGTGTTTTAATCTAATTTTTCAATTTTTATAAAGCTGAAATAAACTATCTATTGTTTTGACATGATTAATACTTGTCAAATATGAAGAAAATTAAACAAAAACATCTATTAATTAGTTAACAAATAGATTTATACGATAAAATTCAGGTATAGTTATTAATAATGAGAATCGTTCCATTATTAAAAATGGAAATTTGAATCCTTAATAGTATAATTTCTCAACTATAGCCAAAACGAGTTCTTTTTGTAAGTATTTCTTTCATAAAGTTAAATAATTAATAAAAACATCTAATATTAATGTGCTTTCGTAAATATATCTGAAATCAATTTATTACTAATGTATTATAATACTTACTTAAAATTACATATTATCGAAAAATAATGAATTTTATCTTATTTTTGAAAATTAAATATTTACATTCGCTTTAAAATAAATAGCCCCTCTTAACCTACTTAAAATTATGAAAGCCCCAAAACCTACAACAAATTGTATTTGTATTACAATTACGTTTTTATTACTCCTATTGATTATCCCTTGGAATACCTATTCGCAACAGTTAGCGTTCCCAACAGCCATGGGGGCAGGAGCCTATACAACTGGCGGAAGAGGACAATCTGTTTACCATGTAACAAATTTAAACGCTACTGGACCTGGTAGTTTTAGGGATGCTTTATCACAATCAAATAGAACTATTGTGTTTGATGTTTCAGGTATAATAGAAATGATACCAGAATTTCAAGGTGATGATATTTTAATTGAAGCAAATAACTTAACTATAGCTGGTCAAACTGCACCTGAAGGTAATATAACAATTACGGGTGCAAGATTAGTTTTTAGAGGCGAGAATGTTATTGTTAGGTATCTTAAACTTAGATCGACAGATGACGTTGAAGGTGTTATTAATTCATCTAATAAATCTGATGTTATATTTGACCATTTATCCGTATCAGGTGTAGAAACTAATCAAGTAGCTATTGGTATGACTACTAATCCAGATACACCCGCTTATAATAGAACCACACAAAACTGTTTAATAGCATATTCTGGTTTAGGAATGATTATTGGTGATACAACACCTCCAAACGACACTAATAATGAAACTTATAGTATAATAAATAATGCTTTTGTTTTTGTTGGTCATAGAATACCTGCTAAAATAGCCGGTGCTGTTCATATGGATATAATAAATAACCTATCACATGGACACTCTGCAAGACTTATTAGGATTGATGATTGGTCGTATAATCTTAACCATGTTGGAAACTATTATACACAGGGTAGACCTATGGATCAGCTTAATACTGCATATTACGGTACTAGAAACGGTTTGATATATGATAATGATAATTATTATGATCCTGATTTTACACAACCTGATGAATGGGAACGGTTTTTAGGAGATGAAGCACCGTTGCCTTCATCTAAATTTGTTCAATCACCTTTTACATACCAAAATAGTGAAACCTTAAATATTCTGAGCAGTGGTGATTTAAAAACACAAATGTTGCCATTTGTGGGATGCTACAAATACATAAATGATAACGGCCAAGTTATAGAGGATAGAGATTCCATAGATTCACAAGCAATTGATGATGCTACAAATGAAACAACTAGAGGAAGCGTTTCTGATTTTATAAATATTACAATAGACGATATACCGACTTCAAACAACACACGTCCTGTTGATTTTTATCAATCAAATCCACATATACCAGAAGCCTGGTTAGTCTCTCAAGGAATATCGGGCAATGCCGACATACACAACCAGATTCAACAATCAGGGTATACTTTATTAGAAGAATACTTTAATCAAGTTGATTCTATGGGAAACGTAGAAGCCACGGGATTAAACATAACACCAGACGTGGCTACTTTAAATGTTTCGGAAACTATAGATTTGGATGTGCAATTTACACCTGCAAATACTACAGATCAGTCTGGTGTTTGGACTTCAGAAAATGAGGAGATAGCTAATGTAGATACAAATGGTACAGTAACGGGAATTGCAGAGGGTGTTGTTGAAATTCGATTTGTTTCTAATGATGGTGGGTTTACGGACACGTCTGTAATCACGGTAGTTCCTTTGCCCGTAGTTGCAGATGCTGGTGAAGACCAAAATATTTGTGAAGGAGAGTCGGTTTTATTAACTGCAACAGGAGGGACTAATTTCCTTTGGAGTACTGGAGAAACTACCCAAAGTATAACCGTAAGTCCAAATTCCACGACAACATACTCGGTAACGGTATCTAATGGTACTGAAGAAGACACAGATGATGTTACAGTATTTGTTGATACGCTTCCGAATTTAACTATCTCTGACGATGTTACCATAATAGAAGGCGACAATACTACTTTGACCGCAGAAGGTGCAAATGAATATCTTTGGAACACAGGTGAAACAACCTCATCTATTACTGTTAGCCCAAATGTTACGACAACATATACTGTAACCGGAAGTAATGGTTCGTGTGAGGTACAAGAACAAATTATAGTAACTGTTGAAGCGATTTTCCAGGCAGATGCAGGTGAAGACCAACGAATTTGTGATGGAAGTGGTGATGAAGTAATATTGAGCGCAGGAGAGGGAGACGCGTACTTGTGGAGTACAGGAGAGACTACTCAAAACATCACTGTTAGCCCTGAGTCAACAACTACTTACTCTGTTGTTGTTACAAATGGTAGTCAAGAAGATTCAGACAGTGTAACGGTTTTTGTGGATCCAAATCCAAATGTAGTTATTGTGAATGGAGATTCTGTGGATATTTTAAGTGGTGATTTCATCACTTTATCCGCAACTGGTGCGAATTCTTACGAATGGAGCAATGGTGCGACGCAACCAAATATAGCCATAAGTCCATCTGTAACGACTACCTATGAGGTACGCGGTTACATAAATGATTGTTATGACGAAAAACAGGTTACGGTAAATGTATTTGAACCTGTCGTTGCATACGCAGGAGAAGATATAAGTATTTGTCTAAATGAGGTCGCAACTCTTACAGCTACAGGTGGTGATGAATATTTATGGAGTACTGGAGAAACTACACAGTCTATACAAGTTTCACCATTTCAAACCACAGTTTATACAGTGACCGTATTTAATGCCTTAGATTTTGATGAAGCCTCAGTGACAGTTGAAATTGATAACTTTTGTGAAGAGGAAGAATCAAACAACCAAAATGATGAAGTAATAGATATGTCATTTAAAGTTTACCCTAATCCCGCCTATAATTATGTAAATGTGAGGTTAGATGGTTCAATGAATTTGATCAACGTATTTATCTATGACTTTACTGGAAAACTAGTCCAACAAACTGAAATTCAAAACGAATCACAATCACCAATTGTTGAAACAAGGATGAATATTCAATCGTTATCTAACGGAATCTATTTTGTTAAACTTGTTAATAAAAGCGGTGATGATATTACAAGAAAACTTATTGTCCGATAGTAAAATATTTAAAGCCTATCTTTTCAATAGAATTCTTGTCCAATAATCTTCTGCCATCAAAAATAAACGCTGGTTTTTTCATAAGGTTGTAAATCTTATTCCAATCATACGATTTAAACTCATCCCATTCTGTCATAATTGCAATGGCATGCGCATCTTTTATAGCCTCATACGGATTATTGAAAACCTCAACAAGTTCCTCGTTTTCTTTTTCAAGTCTTGTATTAAGGTAATTTAAATCAGCGTAAACTTTGGCTTTTGGAACCTTTGGATCATAAACAGCAATACTAGCTTGCTCACTCAGCAGGTGATCAGCTACATAGATGGCGGCTGATTCTCTAGTGTCGTTAGTGTCTTTTTTAAATGCCCAACCTAACATCGCAATCTTTTTACCTGAAACTGTATTATATAAGGTAGTAATTAATTTATCCGAGAAACGTCTTTTTTGGTGGTCATTTAAGATTATCACCTGTTCCCAGTAATCGGCAACTTCATTTAGTCCATAACTTCGTGCGATATAAACTAGGTTTAAAATATCTTTTTGAAAACAAGATCCTCCAAAACCAATAGATGCATTTAAGAATTTAGGTCCTATTCTAGAATCCATACCGATAGCTCGCGCAACTTCACTAACATTTGCTTCTGTGTGCTCACATAATTCTGAAATTGCGTTTATTGATGAGATCCGCTGTGCTAAAAATGCGTTTGCTGTAAGTTTTGAAAGTTCTGAGGACCAAACGTTTGTACGTAAAATTTGATCTTGTGGAACCCAGCTACCGTATATACTTGCGAGCGCTTCAATAGCCTCTTTAGATTCGCCACCTATTAAAACGCGGTCAGGTTTTAACAAGTCTTGTATTGCGGTTCCTTCTGCTAAGAATTCAGGATTGGAAAGTATGTCAAATTTAACTTCACCGCCTATATTGTCAAGAATGCTTTTGATAGCATGAGCGGTCCTAACTGGTAAAGTTGATTTTTCAACAACAATTTTATCTGTTTTAGCAACATCTGCTATATTTCTCGCACATAATTCTACATATTTTAGATCCGCAGCCATGCCTTTTCCCTTGCCATAGGTTTTGGTAGGCGTATTAACAGAAATAAATACCATTTCTGCTTCGTCGATGGCTTTATCAATTTCAGTCGAAAAGTGCAGATTTTTGCCACGTGTTTCTTTGACAATTTCTGGAAGTCCCGGTTCGTATACTGGTAATTTTGAAACATCATCGTCATTCCAGGCATCTATTCTTTCTTGGTTTATATCTACGATAGTAACCTGTATATTTGGGTTCATTTTGGCAATGACCGCCATGGTTGGGCCACCTACGTAGCCGGCTCCGATACAACATATTTTATTGATTTTCATAATCTAAATCTAATTTGACTTGGGTTATTTTTTAGTTAGGCAAAAGTGTATTAATTATTCTAATTATTATAAAATTCTATATAAAAGTATTCTTTTAACGATAAAATTCAACTTTGACAATACCACTTTCAGTTGTAATATTCTTTAAACCAAGTAACAAAAGATTTAACACCGTCTTTTATTGATGTGTTTGGGCGGTAATCATAATCTTTTATCAGTTCATCTACGTCAGCCCATGTTTTTTCAACATCGCCAGGCTGTATAGGTAACATCTTCTTTTCTGCGGTCGTATTGAGATTAAATTCTATTTCTTTGATAAAGTCCATTAATTTCACCGAATTATTATTGCCGATGTTATAAACTTTGTAGAGTTTATTGTTTTTTACCCTTTCAGAAGCAGGGGATTCACAAATTCTTACAACACCTTCAACAATGTCGTCAATATAAGTGAAGTCACGCTCCATTTTACCGAAATTAAAAACTTTAATTGGCTTATTGTTTATAATTGCATCTGTGAATAAAAACATAGCCATATCTGGTCTTCCCCAAGGACCATATACTGTGAAAAATCTCAATCCAGTTGTTGGAAAATTAAATAAGTGGCTATAAGTGTGAGCCATTAATTCGTTACTCTTTTTGGTAGCGGCATATAAACTTATGGGATGGTCTACATTATCATCTGTTGAAAAGGGTATTTTTTTGTTTGATCCATAAACACTAGAACTACTAGCATAGACGAGGTGTTTGATTTTATGATGTCGGCAACACTCTAGAATGTTAACAAAACCAACAATATTAGAATCTACATACGTATCTGGATTTTCTAATGAATATCTTACACCTGCTTGGGCCGCAAGATTACATACAACATCGAATTTTTGTTCTTCAAAGAGTGATGGCAAGTTCTCACGATCCTCTAAATTCATTCTAATAAATGAAAAATTCGATTTGTCACTTCTAGATAGATAGTTAAAAACTTCTGCATCTTTTTGATTTATACCCAGCTCTTTTAATCTCGAGTACTTTAGATTTATATCGTAATAGTCATTGATATTATCTAGTCCAACAACTTCATGACCCTTTTCTGTAAGTATTTTAGAGGTAAAAAAACCGATGAAGCCAGCGGCTCCAGTTACAAGTATTTTCATTTAAAAGGTAGATTTAAGTTTAAAAATCAAAAATGATGAATTATCACAAAAAAATGACATTTTTACTATGAAAAGGCCGTTTTATTCGTTCTTGTATCTCATCATTAATATTTGTGCTATTGAATTACAATTTGCAACCTCTAATTCTATGTCTTTGCCCTTAAAATTATTATTGATAAAATATTGTTTACATGAATCTAAGTTGGTAAGACTTTTCGAAAAGTCTACATCGCCAAATCTAATTAGATTTTTTACAGTTGTCGAATCCAATTTGTTTGTCAGAATAAAGTCTGCTACATTTTTTGAATAGGATAGAGGTTTAGAACTAATATTTTTAACAGTGCGTGCGTTAGGCCCATAATCACACGACGCTTTCTTTCCGCTTAAAAAAAAGAAAAGAATAATTAATCCAACTGCAAAACCACTAAGGTAGTAACCTAAGCGTTGTATGAATTTCATAAATGATTTAAATTAAAAAATCAAGAGATTGGCATCGTTATAATCTAAATCGTACCAATCTGCTACAGATTTATTTGTCAATATACCATGGTAAAAGTACAACCCATTTTTTAATCCGCGGTCAAAACGCAATGCATTTTCTAGCCCACCATGTTCACCAATTTGTAATAAATAAGGTGTAAAAATATTACTTATTGAGACTGAAGCTGTTCGTGAATAACGAGCAGGAATGTTTGGAACACAATAGTGGATGACACCGTGTTCCTCGAAGGTTGGATGGTCATGTGTAGTTACTTCACTGGTTTCGAAACATCCACCCATGTCAATACTTACATCAATTATTATAGCACCATTTTTCATATGTTCTACCATAGATTCAGTCACTACAACTGGTGACCTATTTGAACCTCTGACAGCACCAATTGCCACATCACATCGTTTTAATGCTTTTAAAAGATTTTTGGGTTGCATTGTAGATGTATATACGGTACGCCCGAGATTATTTTGTATGCAGCGCAATTTAGTAATTGAGCTATCAAAAATTTTTACATTAGCGCCCAATCCAATCGCTGATCGTGCAGCGAATTCACCAACCGTTCCAGCTCCTAAGATTAAAACTTCAGTTGGTGGGACACCATTTATGTTGCCCATCATTAAACCATTACCACCGTTTACATTAGACAATAATTCTGAAGCTACTAAAATGGATGCAGTACCTGCAATTTCGCTCAGTGATCTTACGGCTGGATATGCGCCATCTTCGTCCTTAATAAATTCGAAAGCTAATGCAGTAATTCTTTTTTTAGCTAGAGCTTCAAAGTAGGCCTTATTCTGAGTTTTTAATTGTAAGGCAGAAATTAAAATGGTCTGTGGATTGATTAATTCTATTTCATCAAGAGATGGTGGCTCTACTTTTAATATCATAGGGCAGGAGTACACCTTAGATTTGTCTTTAGTAACTTCAGCTCCAGCTTCGCTATAGTCTCTATCTTTGAATTTTGCACCTTCACCAGCTTCAGATTCTAATAAAACACGATGACCGTTCGCTGTTAGCGCAGAGATTGCATCTGGTGTGAGACAAACGCGCTTTTCCTGAAAATGTGTCTCTTTTGGTATACCAATAAAGAGCTCTCCTTTTTGTTTTAAAATTTCAAGTGTTTCTTCCTGTGGAAGCAATTGTGCCTTGGTAAATGGCGTTCGAGATTTGCCCATTTAAGTTAGTGTATTTTATCTTATTGCAAGATAACGAAACTACCTTAAATCTGGTCATAAAAAATATTGCCTTAGAAATTTTTAAAAGTACTGACCAACTTTTTGCCAGAAGGTTTTAGGCTTAATCATAAATTCCTCTTCTAGCTCTTCCATGGTTTTGTCATGGTCGTTAATCTTATTAAACATTTTTGCTCTTATCAAATAAATTGAAGGAAAAACAATTGCCATTAAGGGCAGAAGCCAAATAATATCAAATTCATCTGTGTATTGTGCATCAAAATTTAATGCACTTATTAGTTGAAATAAAAACATCGCAATAGGCACAATTAAAGCATGATACCACCAATGCTTGCATGTAAAAAACCATATTAAGGAGAGAAGTAGAGGTACCATTTTCATGCAAAGCACCCAGAAGGCTACATTAGCACTACCGTATTCAATACTTTCGTAGGTGAAAAATGGTGTTTCCCATGTTTGGACATCTGGGACATATTCATAAAGGTAAAATAAAAAGGGAGTCGCGGCTACGAATGTAGCAACAAGACTCCCTGTTAAAATCTTCCTACTGTAGGATTTCTTATCCGTGAGTTGGAACCTTGAGTTTTCTTTTGTCAACTTGTGTTGTAACTTTTCCATCTAAGTCGATAATATTAGTCGCTTGAACAGTGAATAACATACCTCCAAAGATTGCAATTGCTAAAACTAGTTTTTTAGTCTTCATAATTTCTAGGGATTTAATTAATTAATTACTACAAAATTACAGTAGGCCATAGGCTCTTGAAAATGGAGTAATGTTAAATTCCGAGAAATATTATGAGTTACATTACGGTTTTCCCGTAACCCAATCACTAATCTTAAAAGGATGAAATCAAAATTTGATTAGAATTTTGGTACTGTCATGGCATTGTTTTCGGTTAAATTTTTATTTGTTATGGTCAATTTGAGGGATCTTGACTTATCTTCTAGCTTTGTTATTAAAATCGAATTGGAATCTTTGGGCAATAATTCAGTAATGCGCTCTGGCCATTCCAAAAAATTCCAATTATCACCACTAAAATAATCTTCTATTCCAAAATTGAGTGCTTCTTCAATGCTTTCAATTCGGTAAAAATCAAAATGATAAACTTTATCGTTGGACAATTCATACTCATTCACAATCGAAAAAGTTGGACTGGTAGCAACATCGCTACTTCCTAAAGCTTTAACTAAAGCATTTATGAGTGTCGTTTTACCAGAACCCATTTCACCATAAAACAAAATCGTCTTGTTTGTGAAATGTACCAATAACTGACGTGCTAACTCATCTATTTGGTCTAATGTATATTTAAATTCGATTGTATTCAATTAAACCTCATTAATGATGCAATAATAGATATAAAAATTGAGAAAACCTAGAAAAACGTGTATTTCATCGGATATTTTTACCTTTTACAGATTTATTTGGGTTCTAAAACAACAAAAGGAATAATCATTTCTTCTAATGAAATACCTCCATGCTGATATGTGTTTCTGTAATAGCTAACATAATGATTAAAATTATTTGGATAGGCCAGAAAAAGATCGCCTTTTGCAAAAATGAAGGAACTACTCATTGAAAGTGCAGGTAAATAAATACTCTTAGGGTCTTTAACTGCAAGTACTTCTTTTTCTTGATAGGTTAAACTTCGACCAGTTTTATACCTAAGGTTCAAGCTCGTGTCTCTATCGCCAATTACCTTGGATGGTGCCTTAACATTAATTGTTCCGTGGTCTGTAGTTAAAATTAATTTGAAGCCTAGTTGTTGGGACAACTGAATCATTTCAAGCAAAGGTGAATTTTTAAACCAGCTAACTGTTAAGGAGCGATAAGCTTTATCATTAGAAGCCAATTCTTTGACTACTTCCATTTCTGTCTTTGAATGAGATAGCATATCTACAAAGTTGTAGACTACCACAGTTAAGTCGTTTTCTTTAAGGGCTCTAAAATTCTCCACTAGTTTTTTGCCAGATTTTAGATTGGTTATTTTATGATATTCATATTTAAGATGACGTAGCCCTAAGCGATTAATTTGCTCGCGTAAAAAGTCCTCTTCATGTAAATTTTTGCCACCTTCATCAGTATCATTTTTCCAATATTGTGGATATAGCTTCTCCATATCCGCTGGCATAAGTCCTGAAAAAATTGCGTTACGCGCATATTGCGTGGCAGTAGGCAAAATTGATAAGTAAGGTAGTTCTGATATTTTTTTGTAGTAATTATTTACAATTGGTTCAAATGCCTTCCATTGATCATATCTTAAATTATCTATGACAAGCATTAAAGTAGGTTGTTTATCGCTTAGCTCAGGGATAACTTTTTCCTTAAATAAGGTATGTGACATGATAGGTGCATCTGTTTTTGGAAGAAACCAATCTTGATAATTTTTTTCAATGAATTTACCAAATTGTGAATTAGCCTCGGTCTTTTGGGATTCAAGGATATCTGTCATTCCTATATCTTCAATATCTTCTAATTGAAGTTCCCAGTAAATTAATTTCTGGTATAGTTCTATCCATTCCTCATAAGAATTTACCATTGTGAGATCCATTGCAATTTTTCTGAATTCCTGCTGGTAGTTTGAGGTTGTTTTCTCCGATATAAGTCTTGAGTGATCTAAGTTCTTTTTTAAACTTAAAAGTATTTGATTTGGATTTACTGGTTTTATGAGGTAGTCTGCTATTTTACTGCCTATGGCTTCCTCCATAATATATTCTTCTTCACTCTTTGTTATCATAACCACCGGCAGATTAGGGCGTCTTTCCTTTATGTCATTCAAAGTTTCTAGACCAGTTAATCCAGGCATGTTTTCGTCCAAAAAAACAATATCAAAATTACTATCGCTAATAATTTCTAATGCTTCGGTGCCGCTTTTGCAGGTAGATACATTATATTGTTTTTGTTCTAAAAAAAGTATGTGGGGTTTAAGCAGGTCTATTTCATCGTCTACCCAAAGAATATTAATCATGTTGGTGTATATTTGTTTTTTAATTAATGATTTTAAAATTAAACTATCAAGAATAAGCTCAAAATATTTAACGATCCAATTTACGGATTTATTACTATTCCAAATTCTCTAATTTTTGACTTAATTGAGCATAAATATTTTCAAAGGTTAAGGCGAATTACTCAAATGGGAATGTCTTATTTGGTTTATCCTGGAGCACATCATACAAGATTTCATCATGCACTAGGAAGTATGCATTTAATGCAGAAAGCAATCAATGTGCTTCGTTTTAAGGATGTTAGCATTTCTGAAGACGAAGAAAATGCCTTGCTTATTGCAATATTGTTGCATGATATTGGCCATGGTCCATTTTCTCATGCAATGGAACATAGCTTAGTAGAAGGTATAACTCACGAAGAAATTTCAGTACTTTTTATGGAGGTTTTGGATAAGGAGTTTAACGGAAGTTTAACGTTAGCCAAATCCATTTTTAGAGGTCATTATCCGCGTAAATTTATGTGCCAACTAATTTCTGGTCAGTTAGATATGGATAGGGCAGATTATTTAAAACGCGATAGTTTTTACACTGGCGTGGCAGAAGGTAACATTAACAGCGAAAGATTAATAACAATGCTTAATGTAGTGGATGATGAATTGGTTGTTGAAGAAAAGGGTATATACAGTATTGAAAAATTTTTAATAGCCAGACGTTTTATGTATTGGCAAGTTTACCTTCATAAAACTGGTCTTGTTGCAGAACAACTACTAACACGAATTCTAAAACGGGCTAAAGAACTAGTCGTCAATGGTATTGAATTGCAATGCAGCCCAGCGTTAAGCTATTTCTTAAAAAATGAAATAAATAAAGAAAATTTCAATCGCGAAACTCTTGAAACCTTTTCAAGGTTAGATGATTATGACATCGTTTCTGCAATGAAAGCATGGCAATATCATGATGATTTTGTGCTGAGTAATCTTTGTGATATGATAATTAATAGAGATTTATTGAAAATTAAACTAAAGGATAAGCCCTTTAAGCCAAAGGATTTAATCGTGCATAAGGAGGCTTTAAAAGTAAGGTACAATATTTCCGATCAAGAAGCATCATATTTTGTTTTTCAAGGAGAAATTGCAAATCAAGCATATCAACAAAAAAAAGACAAAGTCAATATATTGTTTAAAACTGGAAAAATAAAAGATGTATTAAAGGCAGCGGACCAACTCAATCTAAAAGCATTGAGTAAACCAGTAACAAAATATTATATATGCTATCCTAAAAAGAAAATGTGATACATTTTTTCTATTTTTGCGGAAACCAGCAAACTAATATCAATTAATTGAAATTCACGGCAGAGCAAATAGCAGGTATATTGGAAGGCGATGTGGTTGGAGATCCAACTGTTGAAGTCTCCCAGCTTGCTAAAATAGAGGAAGGTAAGGAAGGAACGCTAACCTTTTTGGCCAATCCAAAATATAAGCCATTTATTTATTCCACAAAAGCTTCGATTACAATCGTAAATGCAGATTTTGAACCGGATGAAGCGTTATCTACAACTTTAATTAAAGTGGATGACGCATATAGCGCTTTTACAAAATTGTTGGAATATTATAACCAGATTAAACTAAATAAAATTGGCATTGAAAAGCCAAGTTTTATTTCTGATTCTTCAATTCTAGGCGATAATTGCTATTTAGGAGCTTTCGCTTACATAGGGAACAATGTTAAAATTGGTAATAATGTTAAAATCTATCCAAATAGTTACATAGGAGATAATGTTGTAATAGGAGATAATACAGTTATTTTTTCAGGAGCCAAAATTTATTCAGATTGTAGAATTGGAAACAGTTGCGTGATTAACTCAGGAGCGATTATTGGTGCCGATGGGTTTGGATTTGCACCAAACGATAAAGGGGAATATTCAAAAGTACCCCAAATCGGCAATGTTATTCTTGAAGATTACGTAGATATTGGTGCTGGAACTACTATTGATAGAGCTACACTAGGTTCTACTATAATAAGACGTGGTGTTAAGTTAGATAACCAAATACAAATTGCCCACAACGTAGAAATAGGAAAAAATACTGTAATAGCTGCTCAAACAGGTGTTGCAGGCTCCACTAAGATTGGTGAGAATTGTCAAATAGGTGGACAAGTAGGTATTGTGGGGCATATTACAATAGGCAATAACGTAAAAATACAAGCACAATCAGGAATAAGTAGACATGTTAAGGATAATGAAGTACTACAAGGGTCTCCAGCCTTAACTTATGGAGACTATAATAAGTCTTATGTGTACTTTAAAAATCTACCTAAGATTGTCAAAAATTTAAACGAATTAGAAAAGAAAGTCAATGGCAATAATTAAAACAGAAATTAAGCAGAAGACTATTAAAAATGAAGTTACACTCGAAGGTGTTGGTCTTCATACAGGTAAGGACGTTAAGCTAGTGTTCAAACCAGGTCTAGAAAATTCTGGTTTTATTTTTGAACGTGTCGATTTGGAAGGTAGTCCTAAAATCGAGGCGGATGCTAATTATGTTACAAATACACAGCGTGGAACTTGCCTAGAAAAAAACGGGGTAACTATTCAAACCTGTGAACATGTTTTGGCTGCCTTGGTAGGATTGGATATTGACAATGCAATAATTGAGCTCAATGCTTCAGAGCCTCCAATCATGGATGGTTCTTCTAAGTTTTTTGTTGAAGCAATTGAAAAAGCTGGTATTGTTGAGCAGGAAGCATTTAGAGAAGAATATAAAGTAACACAAGTGCTATCCTATTCTGACGAAGAGTCCGGGAGTGAAATTTTATTAATGCCAGCAAAGTCCTATCAAGTAACTACAATGGTTGATTTTGGCACCAAAGTTCTTGGCACTCAAAACGCTACAATGCACCATGTAGATGAGTTTAAAACCGAAATTGCAGACGCAAGAACGTTTAGCTTTTTGCATGAGTTGGAAATGTTGTTAGAACACGGTCTGATCAAGGGAGGTGATTTAAACAACGCTATCGTATATGTAGATAAGGAATTATCACCAGATACGATGGAAAGACTTAAAATTGCATTTAAAAAAGATAACATTGCTGTTAAGCCAAACGGTATTTTAGATAATCTCACCTTGCACTACCCAAATGAAGCTGCACGTCACAAGCTTTTAGACGTAGTTGGTGATTTAGCTTTGATAGGAACAAAAGTGCGAGGAAAAGTAATCGCGAATAAGCCAGGACATTATGTGAATACGCAGTTTGCAAAGAAAATCTCAAAATTGATAAAGAATGAGAGACGTAATAATGTTCCGCAAATTAATCTAAATGCGCCTCCGTTAATGGATGTAAATCAGATTATGAATATGTTGCCACACAGGCAACCATTTTTACTACTCGATAAGGTTTATGAATTAACGGACAATTATGTTATTGGGATGAAAAATGTGACTATGAATGAGGAATTTTTCAAAGGTCATTTTCCTGGTGCACCTGTTATGCCTGGCGTGTTAATTGTAGAAGCAATGGCACAAACAGGGGGTATTTTAGTTTTAAGCACAGTGCCAGACCCAGAAAATTACCTAACATTCTTCATGAAAATGGATAATGTAAAGTTTAAACAAAAAGTTGTTCCTGGCGATACTCTTATTTTTAAATGCGAATTAATTACACCAATAAGACGTGGCATTTGTCATATGCAAGGTTATGCATATACAAATGGAAAATTATGTGCTGAGGCAGAGTTAATGGCCCAAATTTCTAAAGTAAAATAAAATGAACCAACCACTTGCATACGTTCATCCAGGCGCAAAAATTGCGAAGAACGTCGTTATAGAACCATTCACAACAATTCACAATAATGTAAAAATTGGGGAAGGTACTTGGATCGGCAGTAATGTTACAATCATGGAGGGTGCACGTATTGGTAAGAATTGTAATATTTTTCCAGGCGCAGTAATTTCTGCAGTTCCGCAAGACCTTAAATATAATGATGAAGATACCACTGTAGAAATTGGAGATAATGTAACCATTAGGGAATGTGTTACAATTAATCGAGGTACTACGGACAAAATGAAGACCGTAATTGGAAACAACTGTCTGATTATGGCATATTGTCACATTGCTCATGACTGTGTTGTTGGCAACAACTGTATCTTTTCTAATAATAGTACACTTGCAGGTCACATTACTGTAGGTGATTATGTTGTTTTGGCAGGAATGACAGCTGTCCATCAATTTTGTTCAATAGGTAATCATGCATTTGTAACTGGCGGATCATTGGTTAGAAAAGATGTGCCACCATTTGTCAAAGCTGCAAGAGAGCCTTTATCCTATGTTGGAATTAATTCTGTTGGACTAAGAAGAAGAGGGTTCAGCACTGAGAAAATACGAGAGATTCAAAATATATTTAGAATACTTTATCAGAAAAATTACAACACTACCCAAGCAACAGAAATAATAGAAGCCGAAATGGAGGCAACACCAGAGCGCGATGAAATTCTTCAGTTCATAAAGAATTCCCATCGTGGAATTATGAAAGGGTACTTTAAATCAAATTAAATTTTAATATGGCAAACACCTCAGATATCCGTAATGGATTGTGCATCAAATACAATAATGACATTTATAAAATAATAGAGTTTCTGCACGTGAAGCCCGGAAAGGGTCCAGCATTTGTGAGAACAAAATTAAAAAGTGTAACCACAGGAAAGGTTATTGACAATACTTTTTCAGCAGGCCACAAAATTGATGATGTCAGAGTAGAGACTCATAAATTTCAGTACTTATACAATGATGGTGAGTTTTATCACTTTATGAATGAAGCAGATTATACACAGATACGATTATTAGAATCAGCATTAGATAGAGCAGACTTAATGAAGGAAGGCGAAATCGTAACCATTCAAATCAATACTGAAGATAATATGCCATTATCCGTTGATATGCCTGCAACGGTAATTTTAGAAGTTACACATACCGAGCCTGGTGTAAAAGGTAATACTGCAACTAATGCTACCAAACCTGCAACTGTTGAAACAGGAGCTATTGTTAATGTTCCTCTTTTCATCAATGAAGGCGATAAGATTAAGATAGAAACAGATAAGGGAACTTACAAAGAACGTATAAAGGAATAAATGAAGTTTCCAAGAGCACACACCTTAAAAGAAATTGCTGGGATTATTTCCTGTGAATTTGTAGGAGCTACTGATTTTCAAGTATTAGGAATGAATGAAATCCATGTTGTGGAACCTGGAGACATCGTCTTTGTAGACCATCCAAAATACTATGACAAAGCTTTAAATTCTCGCGCTACAGTAATTTTGATTAACAAAAAAGTTGAGTGCCCTCTAGGAAAAGCCCTCCTGATTTCAGACGATCCATTTAGGGATTTTAACAAACTAACAGAACATTTTAAGCCATTTAAACCCAGTAATAACGCTATTGCATCAAACGCCTTAATTGGTGAGGGCACAATAGTTCAACCCAATTGCTTTATTGGTAATAATGTAATAATTGGTAAAGACTGTATTATTCATTCTAATGTAAGTATCTATGATGATACGGTTATTGGCAATAATGTAACGATACATGCAGGTAGTGTATTGGGTGCTTCGGCATTTTATTATAAAAATAGACCTGAAGGATTTGATCAGTTGTTATCAGGAGGACGTGTTGTGATTGAAGACAATGTTGATATCGGAGCATTGTGCACTATTGATAGAGGCGTAACAGGTGATACGACTATTGGGGCAGGTTCAAAATTAGATAATCAAATACAAGTTGGTCATGACACCATTATCGGTAAAAAGTGTTTAATTGCGTCTCAAACCGGAATAGCTGGTTGCGTGGTTATTGAAGATGAAGTTACCATTTGGGGTCAAGTTGGCATAACAAGCGGTATAACCATTGGAAAAAAGGCTATTATACTTGCACAATCAGGTATAAGTAAATCCTTAAAGGGGAACAAAACCTATTTTGGTTCTCCTGCTGAAGATGCCAGAAGCAAGTATAAAGAAATAGCTTCAATAAAAAGAATTCCAGAACTTTCAAAACAAGTGAAAAAATTATCGGAATAAATTCTTTAAACTTAATTTAAAGATTTAAAAAGTTTTATTTTTGCAATGTTTTTTTAATAGAAAATCATTTACATGAGCGTATTAGTTAATAAAGATTCAAAAATTATAGTCCAAGGATTTACTGGCAGTGAAGGTACATTTCACGCTAGTCAAATGATAGAATATGGTACCAATGTAGTTGGAGGTGTTACACCAGGCAAAGGAGGCCAAACTCATTTGGACAAGCCTGTATTTAACACTGTTTCTGAAGCTGTTGAAAAAGTTGGTGCAGATACAACCATAATTTTTGTTCCACCTGCCTTCGCAGCAGATGCTATTATGGAGGCAGCAGACGCAGGTATTAAAGTAATTATTACGATTACAGAAGGTATTCCAGTTGGAGATATGATAAAGGCCTATGAGTATATTAAGGATAGAGGAAGCAGACTAGTTGGCCCAAACTGTCCAGGAGTTATAACACCTGGTGAGGCCAAAGTTGGAATAATGCCTGGCTTTGTGTTCAAAAAGGGAAAAGTAGGTATAGTGTCCAAATCTGGAACACTTACTTACGAAGCAGCAGACCAAGTGGTAAAACAAGGTTTGGGTATAACCACAGCCATTGGAATTGGTGGTGACCCAATAATAGGTACAACTACAAAAGAAGCTGTAGAATTATTAATTAACGATCCTGAAACCGAAGCCGTTGTAATGATTGGCGAGATCGGTGGTCAGTTAGAGGCAGATGCCGCAAGATGGTACAAAGAAAGCGGAAGTAAAAAACCTGTGGTTGGTTTTATAGCTGGTGAAACAGCTCCTGCAGGAAGAACTATGGGACATGCAGGTGCTATTGTTGGAGGTAGTGACGATACTGCACAAGCCAAGAAGAAAATCATGCGAGCATGTGGAATTCATGTCGTTGATTCTCCAGCAGAAATAGGTAAAAAAGTTGCCGAAGTATTGTAATACAAAGCGCTTACAAAAGTTAAAAACCTTACAAAATCTTGTGAGGTTTTTTTATGTCGTCGTAATTTGTAATTAGTATATTTGATAGAGACATAAGAAGTACATCAAACTAACTAATCAAAAAAAAATGAAATTATTAGAAGGGAAAACAGCAATAATAACTGGTGCTAGTAGAGGTATTGGTAAAGGTATAGCCGAAGTTTTTGCAAATCATGGTGCAAATATTGCATTTACTTATAGCTCATCAGTAGAAGCCGCTAACGAATTAGAAAAAGATTTAATTAGTCGAGGAATTAAGGCCAAAGGATATCAAAGTAATGCGGCAAGTTTCGAAGAAGCACAAAAATTGGCTGAAGATGTATTGTCAGAATTTGGTACCATAGATATATTGGTAAATAACGCTGGAATTACAAAAGACAATCTTTTAATGAGGATGAGCGAAGATGATTTTGATAAGGTAATCGAAGTCAATTTAAAGTCTGTTTTTAATATGACAAAAGCAGTGCAACGTACTATGCTTAAGCAACGTAAAGGATCAATAATTAATATGAGTTCTGTCGTTGGTGTTAAGGGTAATGCCGGGCAAACCAATTACGCAGCTTCAAAGGCAGGAATAATAGGATTTTCAAAGTCAGTTGCATTAGAGCTGGGTTCAAGAAACATTAGAAGTAATGTTATTGCGCCAGGATTTATTGAAACAGAGATGACCGCTAAACTTGATGAAGAAACCGTTAAGGGTTGGAGAAATGCAATACCACTTAAGCGTGGAGGCACGCCAGAAGACATAGCAAATGCGTGTGTGTATTTAGCGAGTGATTTAAGTTCTTACGTAACTGGCCAAACACTTAATGTAGATGGTGGAATGCTAACATAAACACGTGTTTGTAGATCCTTTTAGGACTACGCAAATATGCAAATAGAGTCAATTTTATATATCATTATTGCTGGAATAGCAGCGCTTTTAATAGCGCTGTTTCAATATGTATATAAATCTAAAATCAAAAGAGGTATAAAGTACTATCTTCTTTTTCTAAGAGCCTTATCGGTTTTTGGTTTGTTATTGCTATTAATCAATCCAAAGTTTGAATCTAACACTTTTTATAATGAGAAGCCTCAGTTAGTGCTTGCCATAGACAATTCTGAATCTATAAGCTATTTAAATCAAGATTCCACTGTAAATGAAATAGTAAGCTACATTACTGGAAATGAGCAGCTAAATAAACGATTTGATGTTAATCGTTATACTTTTTCTAATGAACTAAGGGAAAATGATAGTTTGTCTTTTTCAGGTGCTCAAACAAACATTTCCAGTGTGTTGAGACAATTAGGGGAAGTTTATAAAGACAAAACAGCTCCAATTATTCTATTTTCAGATGGTAATCAAACGATTGGTAGAGACTACAGCTACATGGCCAATACGGTTAAACAATCTATTTATCCTTTGATACTTGGTGACTCTGTAGTGTTTTCCGATTTGAAAATTGAACAACTTAACATTAATAGATTTACTTTTTTAAAAAATAAATTCCCAATTGAAGTAATCTTAAGTTATTCAGGTGAAACTTTTGTAAATACCGAATTTCGGATATGGAATGGTGATAGGATTGTTTACCGTAAACCAGTCAGTTTTTCAGAAAATAAATCATCCGAAATCGTCGTCACTTCGCTAGTTGCCAATAGTGTTGGCATAAAAACATATCGAGCAGAAATTGTACCGATCACTCAAGAAAAGAATACGGTAAATAATTATCAAAATTTTGCAGTAGAGGTTATTGACCAAAAGACTAATGTAGCGATTGTGTCAGATCAACTTCATCCAGATTTGGGTGTATTAAAAAAGGCCATTCAGAGTAATGAGCAGCGTAGCGCTAGTATTCTTAAGCCTAATGAGTATCTAAGTCAAATAGATGATTATCAATTGGTTATACTTTATCAGCCAAACAGTAACTTTAGATCTCTTTTAAATGAAGTTAAAACACAAAAGCTAAATACTTTTATTATAACTGGTGCAAGTACCGACTACGAATTTATTAATGATACTAATCTTAAGGTAATTTGGGGAATAACCAATCAAACCGAAGAATTTCAACCAGAATTAAATCGAAATTATAATACCTTCATAATAGACAATATAACTTTTGAAAATTATCCACCGCTAAAATCCGAATTTGGGGGATTTAATTTTTTGGCACCGGCCGATATCATCTTATACAAAACGGTTAATGGCATAAGTACTGGAGATGCGATGCTAGCAACTTATAGTTTTGATGATATGAAGCATGCGGTTTTGGTTGGTGAAGGTATTTGGCGTTGGCGTGCTCAGACCTATTTGGATAAGGAGAGTTTTAACGATTTTGATAATTTCATCGGTAAGCTCATACAATACTTAAGTTCTACGAAAAAACGGAATAGATTGAACATAGATTATAAATCTTTTTATAATGGTAACGACAATATCATTATTTCTGCTCAGTATTTTAATGAGAATTTTGAATTTGATTCAAAGGCATCCTTAATTCTGTTAATTGAGAATTCTGAAAATGGTAAAAAACGTGAATTACCTCTTTTACTAAACGGATCTCAATATACAGTAGATTTAAGTGGCATTGAAGCTGGTTCATATAATTTTACTGTTAAACATAGTTCTGAACCAATTTCCTCATCCGGTCGAATTCAAGTTCTCGAATACAATGTTGAACAACAATTTTTAAATGCAGATTTAAGTCGATTAAATAAACTGGCAAAAGATAGTGGAGGTAAAGCATTCTTTGCAAATAATAGTTCTGAATTAATAGATGGTTTACTGAGCGATAATAGATATAGAACCATTCAGAAAAGCACTAAAAATATTGTACCTTTGATAGATTGGAAATACCTACTAGGATTTATAGCTTTATGTCTATTTTCCGAGTGGTTTATTAGAAAATATAACGGATTAATTTAAATAAAATTTGAAATGGAGAGATTACCAAAAATTGGACTACCGATTTTAATCGGAATTATTTTTTTAATTATTGTTATAGCAAAATCTGCTGTAACTATAGGATCTGGTGAAGCGGGTGTATTATATAAAACTTTTGGAGGTGGTGTGGTAACTGATGAACCACCCTTAGGAGAAGGTTTTCATATTGTAGCGCCTTGGAATAAAGTATATGTATATGAAGTAAGACGTCAAGAAATATTTGAGAAGATGAAGGTATTATCGTCAAACGGATTAGATATACAACTAGATGCTTCAGCTTGGTATCAGCCAGATTATCAAAATCTTGGTAAATTACACCAAGAAATTGGAGAAAATTATTTACAGCGTATCATATTACCTACTATAAGATCCGCAGCACGAAGTGTTGTAGGGCGCTATACTCCAGAACAATTATATTCTAGTAAACGAGATGCTATTCAAAAAGAAATTTTTGAAGAAACTAAGAAAATTGTAGATGAGCAATACATTACTCTTGATGAAATTTTAGTAAGAGATGTAACGTTGCCTCCAACTATTAAAGATGCTATTGAAAGAAAGTTAAAACAAGAGCAGGAATCTTTAGAATATGAGTTTAGACTTGTAACAGCAGATAAAGAAGCACAAAGGCAAATAATAGAAGCAAAGGGTAAAGCAGATGCCAACCGTATTTTAAGTGCGTCACTTACAGATAAAATATTACAAGATAAAGGTATAGAGGCAACAATAAAATTATCAGAATCACCGAACAGCAAAGTTATTGTAATTGGATCTGGAGACTCTGGAATGCCAATAATATTAGGCAACCAATAATTTTTTGTTAAACACTTGGGAATCTTAAATAAATTTCACAAACTTTGTCATAGTAAATTAAGACATGAATCAGAATCAATTGCATCATCATTTTCATCTAATCGCTCAAGCGAGGTGAGAATGTATTGATTGATTTCAACATATTAATTAAACCCGTTTGAGAACATCAAATGGGTTTTTTGTTTAAAGCTTGTAGTGTTTTCAAACTAACCAAAACTTAAAATGAATAAATTAAAAATTGCAGTTCAAAAGTCTGGACGACTGAATGAGGATTCTCTCAAAATTTTGAAACAAATAGGGATTTCAATTGATAATGGCAAAGACCAACTGAAAGCATCCGCACGAAATTTTCCGCTAGAAGTCTTTTATCTTAGAAATGGTGATATACCTCAATATTTAAAGGATGGTGTAGTAGATGCCGCTATAATCGGTGAAAATGTATTGATTGAAAAAGGAAAAGACATTGCAATTGTTGAAAAACTTGGATTTTCAAAATGTCGTGTATCCATCGCTGTGCCTAAATCGTCAGAAGCGAAAAGTTTAAAGGATTTGGAAGGAAAACGTATAGCAACATCTTATCCGAATACGGTTAATCAATTTTTGGAAGATGCAGGTGTCAATGCTCATTTACATATCATTAATGGTTCTGTAGAGATTGCTCCAAATATAGGATTAGCTGATGGGATTTGTGATATCGTGTCTAGTGGTAGCACTTTATTTAAAAATGGACTAAAAGAGATTGAGGTTTTATTAAAGTCTGAAGCTGTGTTAGCCACATCACCCAAGATATCAGAAGATAATCAGGCGATAATTGATAAGATACAATTTCGTCTTAAATCGGTATTGAGAGGCCGTGAAAACAAATATGTACTACTTAATGTACCAAACGATAAGCTTGAGAAAATTGTAACGATATTACCAGGTATGAATAGCCCAACAATCTTACCCTTAGCTAAAGAAGGTTGGAGTTCTTTACACTCAGTTATCAATAAAAATGATTTTTGGAATGTTATTGATGAACTCAAAGCCAATGGAGCAGAAGGCATCTTAGTTTGTCCAATAGAAAATATGGTATTATAATATGAAGTTGATAGAGAATCCAAAAAAAGAAAATTGGGCAGAGATTTTAAAACGCCCAACTCAGACTGTTGACGATATTGAGGCAATAGTTTATGATGTATTTTCAGACGTAAAAATAAATGGTGATAAAGCTATTAAATCGTACACCTCTAAGTTTGATGATGTCGATTTAGACGATTTCCTTGTGAGTAAACAAGAAATAAAAACTGCATCTAAAGCAGTATCTGACGAACTTAAAAGCGCTATAAAACTGGCTAAAAATAATATTGAAAAATTTCATGAAGCCCAGCAAACGGATACTGTTTTTTTAAAGACTATGCGTGGTGTAAAGTGTTGGCAGGAAAAACGTCCTATTCAAAAAGTAGGCCTCTATATTCCTGGAGGAACAGCACCCTTATTTTCAACTGTGTTAATGCTTGCCATACCTGCTAAGATTGCTGGTTGCAGGGAAATTGTACTTTGTTCACCACCAAATAAAGGAGGCAAATTAGCTGATGAAATATTATATACAGCAAAGCTATGTGGTGTAACTAAGATAGTTAAAGTAGGAGGGATCCAAGCTATTGCAGGTCTTACATTTGGGACAGAAACTATTCCGCAAGTCTATAAAATATTTGGCCCAGGAAATCAGTATGTAACCGTTGCCAAGCAATTAGCAACTAAATATGGAGTTGCAATCGATATGCCTGCAGGACCTAGTGAATTATTAGTAATGGCAGATAAGTCAGCAAACCCTGCCTATGTGGCTTCAGATCTATTGAGTCAGGCGGAGCATGGATCAGATAGCCAAGTAATCTTGGTGACCACTTCTAAAAGCTTTGCTCAACAAGTTAATAATGAAGTTAGCCTTCAACTAGAAGATTTACCCAGAAAAGAAATGGCTATGGATGCCATCAATAATTCAAAATCTATTGTTGTTAAAGATAATAAAACAGCTTTAGAATTAATTGATGAATATGGCCCAGAACATTTCATTGTTGCTACCAATGACGACAACTACTTTGTAGAAAACATAGGAAATGCAGGTTCCGTATTTATTGGTGATTATACACCTGAAAGTGCCGGAGATTATGCATCAGGTACTAACCATACCTTACCGACCAACGGGTTTTCTAAAGCTTATTCTGGAGTTAATTTAGATAGTTTTCTAAAGAGCATTACCTTTCAGAAAATATCCCAAAAAGGTATAAAAAATATTGGACCAGCTATTGAATTAATGGCAGAGGCAGAAGGATTACAAGCACATAAAAACGCTGTAACATTGCGCTTAAAAGATTTATAATCATGAATATAGAAAGTCTTTTACGCGATAATATAAAAACCATAAAGGCCTACTCATCCGCGAGAGATGAATACAAGGATGCCACAGCAGATATGATTTTTATTGATGCTAATGAAAATCCGTTTCAAACTGAGGTTAATCGTTATCCAGACCCAAAACAAACAACAGTTAAGGAGCAATTGTCCAATATAAAAGGTATTCCTGCTTCTCAGATTTTGCTAGGAAATGGAAGTGATGAAGTTTTAGATTTAATATTTAGAGCGTTTTGTGAGCCTAAATTAGACAATGTCATTACGCTACCTCCAACTTATGGGATGTATCAAGTTTTGGCAGATTTAAACGCAATAGAAACAATTTCAGTAGAATTAGATAATAATTTTGAACCTAATGTTTCTCAAATTATAAATGTGCAGAATAGTAATTCAAAACTGCTGTTTCTTTGTTCGCCTAATAATCCAACCGCCAATAGTTTTAATACTAACAAAATAGAGGAATTGATAAGAGGTTTTAATGGTATTGTAGTCATTGACGAAGCTTATATAGATTTTTCTAACCAGGAAAGCTGGTTAAATCGATTAAATGAGTTTCCTAATCTAATCGTTACTCAAACATTATCCAAAGCTTATGGTTTAGCTGGAATTAGACTAGGGATATGCTATGCTTCAGAATTTATTATTTCAACATTAAATAAAATTAAACCACCTTATAACGTAAATCAATTAACTCAGGATAAGGCTTTGAATAGATTATCACATTTAGATGAAGTTCAGAAAGAGGTTGATTTGATATTAAACCAAAGAGAATTGCTCATTAATCAATTTTCAGAAATATCATTTATTGAAAAAATATATCCTTCAGATGCAAATTTTGTATTGGCAAAAGTAGACGATGCTAACGCACGTTATAACCAATTGATTACCAAAGGTATAGTGGTAAGAAATAGAACAACACAGCCACTATGTGAAAATTGCCTGCGTTTTACTGTTGGTACGGAAGAAGAGAACAAAAAATTGATTGCAGTATTGAATGAATTAAACTAACACTGTCATTCCGCACTTGATGCGGAATCCACAATAAAAAGAAAAACTAAATAGATTCCTGCCTGCGCAGAAATGACAAAACAAACATGAAAAAACCAGTATTATTTATAGATAGAGACGGCACAGTCATAAAAGAACCTGCAGACGAGCAAGTCGATTCATTCGAAAAGCTAGAGTTTTATCCGAAAGTATTTCAATACCTAAGTAAAATTGCAAAGGAATTGCATTTTGAAATCGTTATGGTAACCAATCAAGATGGTTTGGGCACTGAAGTGTATCCGGAAAATACGTTTTGGCCCGTTCATAATTTTATTCTAAAATCATTTGAAGCTGAAGGTATCGTGTTTAAAGAGCAATTTATAGATCGAACCTTTGCTAAAGATAATGCACCAACACGCAAGCCAAATACAGGCTTGCTAACTAAGTATTTTTCCGATGACTATGATTTAGCAAATTCATTTGTTATTGGCGATAGACTCACTGACGTAGAGTTAGCAAAAAATTTAGGTGCAAAAGGGATATTTATCAATGACAACACCAATTTAGGAACAGATGAAGTCACTGTTAGTAATAATGTGTTACAAGAATACATTGCTTTAGAGACCAATGATTGGGAGATGATTTACAGATTTCTAAAAACTACTGAACGTGTTGGAACCATTGAGCGTAACACCAATGAAACCAAGATCAAGATGGAACTTAATCTAGATGGTACAGGCAAAGGTCAAATAGATACTGGTATTGCTTTTTTTGATCACATGTTAGACCAAATTGCGCGTCATGGGCAAATGGATTTAAACATAAAGGTAGAAGGCGATTTACAAGTTGATGAACACCATACCATAGAAGATACAGCCATTGCTTTGGGCGAAGTTTTTGCCATAACACTGGGTAATAAATTAGGAATTGAACGCTATGGTTTCTGTTTGCCAATGGATGATTGTTTAGCACAGGTAGCTATTGATTTTGGGGGTAGAAACTGGCTAGTTTGGGATGCCGAATTTAAGCGTGAAATGATTGGTAAAATGCCTACGGAAATGTTTTATCACTTCTTTAAATCCTTCACAGATGGTGCTAAATGCAACTTAAATATAAAAGTTGAGGGTACAAATGAGCATCACAAGATTGAAGCTATATTTAAGGCGTTTGCAAAGGCTATTAAAATGGCAGTGAAGCAAGATGTGGATAAAATGATTTTACCTTCAACAAAAGGAATGCTATAATGGATTTACGAATTGTCAATTATGGAGCTGGTAATATTAAAAGTATTCAATTTGCTTTTCAACGATTGGGATATGATGCTGTTTTAACATCAGACTCAAACGAAATTTTAAAAGCAGATAAGATTATTTTCCCAGGAGTAGGAGAAGCAAGCTCGGCCATGAGAAAGCTAAAAGAAAGTGGTTTGGATACACTCATCCCTCAATTAAAACAGCCCGTTTTAGGAATTTGCCTAGGAATGCAGTTAATGTGTAATCATACAGAAGAAGGTGACACTCAAGGGCTTGGTATTTTTCATACAACTGTGAAACGCTTTTCAAATAATGTGAAAGTACCGCAAATGGGTTGGAATACGGTTAAAAATCTGAAGTCAGATTTATTTAAGAACATTAGTGAAGGTGATTACATGTATCTTGTACACAGTTATTATGCAGAGCACTGTAATGAAACTATTGCAATTTCAGATTATGAAATAGAATATGCTTCCGCATTAGAGAATGAAAATTTTTTTGGTGTTCAATTTCATCCAGAAAAAAGCGGTAAGACCGGTGAGCAATTATTAAAAAACTTTTTAGACTTATAATATGAGGATTATACCAGCTATAGATATCATAGAAGGAAAGTGTGTAAGACTTACCAAAGGTGATTACGACACCAAGAAAATATATAATGAAAATCCACTTGAAGTGGCTAAAGCATTTGAAGGTTCGGGTATTGAGTATTTACACTTAGTGGATTTAGATGGCGCTAAAGCTAAGCATATTGTCAACTATAAAGTTTTGGAACAAATTGCCGCTAAAACCAAATTGAAGATTGATTTTGGTGGTGGTTTAAAATCTAATGAAGATTTAAATATTGCCTTTAATTGTGGAGCAAGGCAGATTACAGGTGGAAGCATAGCAGTTAATGATAGAGAAACTTTTGAAGGTTGGTTAACTAAATATGGACCTCAAAAAATTATTTTAGGTGCGGATAGTAATGAAGGTAAAATTGCCATCAATGGTTGGCAAGATGATAGTAAGGAAGAAGTTATTTCCTTTATCAAGGATTATCAGCGCAAACATATTAAGTATGTCATTTGTACGGATATTTCCAAAGATGGTATGCTAGAAGGGCCATCAATTAATTTGTACAAAACCATTATTAAAGAATGTAGTAATAGTAGTGGTGCTCAGTCCATTAAACTCATTGCTTCAGGTGGTGTTTCTAATATTAAAGATGTAGAGGACTTAGAAGCAATTGGCTGTGACGGTGTAATTATTGGTAAAGCCATATACGAGAATAAAATTAGTTTAAAAGAATTAGACCAATTTTTATAATATGCTTACAAAACGAATTGTTCCTTGTTTAGATATCAAAGATGGTCGTACCGTAAAAGGTGTCAACTTTGTAGATTTACGTGATGCTGGCGACCCTGTTGAATTAGCCAAGCAATATGCACTGTTAGGAGCAGACGAACTGGTTTTTTTAGATATTTCAGCAACTCAAGAGAAGCGTAAAACCATGCACGATATGGTTTTGAAAGTAGCAGAACAGGTCAATATACCTTTTACTGTAGGAGGCGGAATTTCCTCTGTTGCAGATGTCGATGACTTATTGCATTGTGGCGCAGATAAAGTTTCCATAAATTCATCGGCAGTCAAACGACCAGAATTAATTAATGAATTATCACAAAAATTCGGAAGTCAATGTGTCGTCGTAGCTATTGATGCTAAGAAAATAGGAGAGAAGTGGTTTCTACATTTGGCTGGAGGAACCATCCCAACTGAAATTAAGTTATTTGAATGGGCTAAGGAAGTAGAAGAGCGCGGTGCTGGCGAAATCTTGTTTACCTCTATGAATCACGACGGTACAAAAGCTGGTTTTGCAAATGAAGCCTTGGCCAAACTTTCAGATTTAGTAAATATCCCAATTATTGCTTCTGGTGGTGCAGGAACCATACAACATTTTGCAGATACTTTTAAGATAGGAAAGGCTGATGCTGCATTAGCTGCAAGTGTTTTTCATTTTGGAGAAATACCAATTATAGAATTAAAGAAAGAATTAAGAAAACAGAATATAGAAGTACGATTATGAATGTAGATTTTAATAAGAATCCAGATGGATTAGTACCAGCTATTATACAAGATGCAATAACCCAGAAGGTACTTATGTTAGGTTACATGAATTCTGAAGCATTGCAACATACCATTGAATCAAAATTAGTGACATTTTTTAGTCGTACAAAGCAACGTCTTTGGACTAAGGGAGAGGAAAGTGGGAATGTATTAAATCTAGTGGATATTAAATTAGATTGCGATAGTGATACCTTATTAATCAAAGTAAGTCCAAAAGGCCCAACATGCCATAAGGGTTCAGATACCTGCTGGAATGAAGAAAACGTTCAATCCTACGGGTTTCTTTCAATATTAGAAGATGTTATTACCTCAAGAATTGAGAATGCAGATTCTCAAAAGTCTTATGTGGCTTCCTTATTCGCAAAAGGAATTAACAAGGTCGCCCAAAAAGTTGGTGAAGAGGCTGTAGAAGTTGTTATTGAAGCAAAAGATAATAATGATGATCTATTCCTCGAAGAAAGTGCAGATTTGCTGTTTCATTACCTAATGCTTTTAAAGGCAAAAGGATATAAGCTCAATGACGTAGTAAACGTTTTAAAAGGTCGTCATAAGTAGTTACCTTGTGTAGACTATAGTAGAAATAATATTGCCATCATAATCATAGTAGGTCCATTTACCAATAGGTTTTTTCCAATGTAGATATTCACCTTTTGACTTAATCTTTCCATTTTCATAGTAAAAGGTTACAGGACCTTCAACCTTATTTTCCTTATACGTGCCCTCACAGACTTTTCTTCCATACGGATCAAAATCAATCCACTTTCCGTTGCCAATACCATTGACGTATTCTTGCATGGTCATATATTTTCCATTTTCATATTTACCGTAAAGAACGCCAGTAAAGGGTTTGTCAGACCCTATTTCATAATACTTTGAACCTAATTTATATGCCTTTTGATAGGTGTCTGTCATTGAAACTAATTTTTGTTCTCCGGTTTCTTGAGCACACACCAAATTAAAAACTAAAACTATTGCTGTAAATGCGATAAGTGTTTTCATAAGAATACTTTTTACTATATACACGCTTTTTTTCATTTAGATGAGCAAACAATAAAATTGCCACTATTTTAATTAGTGGCAATTATTCTCATGAATTAAGAAAGTTTACTCATGCATTGGAACCATTAATCCGATTATTTACTCTCATAAATGATAGCTAAGGTTTGTTCTATCCAATCACTATTAAAACCTAATTTTACGTCTGGTATAATTCCATAGCCTTCATATTTATAGTACTCGTTATGAAAATCCATATCAGTTGGATAGAACGAAAAATGGCCTGAGGGTGTTTGATGTAATTTTCCATAATTTGATCCGTAAGCCAAAGCACCATAGGTGGTTTGCCCCAAGTGCTTGCTATTATCCAAATTCTTTAACTTAACAGTAAATTGCTCACCATTACTTATGGTAAAACTGTTTGTAATTATAAATAATTGGGCTTTAGATTTTCTTAGCAATTTAAAAAAGGCCTGAGATACTTTTGAAGCACCACCCGAGTTGCTTCTAAGATCAACAATTATATTTGGCGCATTTAACTCATCCTTTAACTTATTCAAAAATAGGTCTGCTTGCTCTCGATTCGCCGAGCTTCTATTAAAATTACCCATATAAATGTACTGGACAGAATCGTTAATTGTTTTTAATTCCCAATTAGAGGTCTTGTCTGTTTTAAATTCAAAATTATTGTGAAAGCCATTCTTTTTTAAGTTTAATAATCGACCATTCTCATAAGTAATACTATTGAACATTTTGAGATGTCTTGAGTATATATCATGTTGTATAATGTTATATTTATCAAATTTGTTCTTGTAGACATAAAGAAATATTTGACCTCTCGTCCAAAGAGGATGATCAGATGCTAAAACGATACCTTGGTATGTGTTATCATCCATTTTTAAGATACCAATTTCTATTGTTGTTGTCCCTAATATGTAAATACCTTCAATGCCCTCTTTAATAGACATTGTTAATTGATCTCTTAGCGAATCCAAATTTAAAGTGGATTTAGGGTGTAATTTAAAAGTATTGCTTTGCAAAAAATCACTCAGTTTTTCATCGTCGCCCATATCACTTTTCTTAAAGTATTTAGTGTTAGCATAGAGATTAATATGAAAGTCCTCTATAACGGTTATTTGCTTGGCTAGGAATTTAAAACACTCTTCTACGGTAGTGTTATAGTTAATTTTTGACACTATTGATGCGTAAGTCTTATTGAATTGTATTTCCTTTTGGCCTTTAATTTGTCTTTTGTATGATGGCGTAACTTTTAGTTTTTCAATAATAAAATCTAAATCTGCTTTGCAATCGCATTTGTTGTTTTGGCCAGAACTTGTAATCAATCCTAGTACTAAAGCAAGATTAAAAAGAACTACTTTTTTCATGATTAAATGGTTTTAACTAATTAAACTTTCTGAAACAAATATATCCCAGACTAAACCATTTAACTCAATAATAATGTGTGTTTGGGGCGAAATAATCCTAATTTGTGGTGAGTTCAATCACAGATTTCACATCAGTTAAATACGTTTTTGAAACTGGTACTTCAATCACATGAGATAATAGAAGTATATGTTTTCCGTTATTGATTTTCCATTGTTGAAAATGGTAAGGATTGATTAAGAATGAACGATGCGTGCGTTGCAGTTCTTCAAAATCTTCATCAATAACACTCAGCTTATTTCTTATGAGTGTCTTTTTTAAGTAAGTGCCCGATAAATAATAAACTTCAATATAATTGTCAGAAGATTTTACGCAAATAAGATCATTGAGTTGTAATCGCAAACCTTCATAATTGCCTTCACCTTTAATTTCAATCTTTTGATCATCTAATCGCTTATCATGGTATTTTCCAAATGCGAAACGACTTATTAATATAATTGGTAAAATGGTAATTATGGCAGGAAAATAAATAGCCTTTAACATATAACCTAGGGTATATGGATTGGGCTCGTTTGGGACCACAACGAAAAGGTAAAATATTCTTGCCACAACAACAGAAACGAAGCAAAAGCTAAAAAGAAATACCAGTTCACTAATTATAGTCCATTTAGCGTTGTTTTTAGAATAAAGAAAATATTGAAAAGGCACAAAAATCAGGTAACATAATCCACCTAGAAGACCATAACCTGGTAAAAATAGAAGTTTTTCATTTGCGTTAAACTGGTTGACATCCAAGGGCTCAGAAAAATAAAGGAATACGAAAACCCAAATAGCTAATAATAAAGCTATTATGAGGTGATGTTTAAATAAAGGGTCGAAAGGATAAAGTCTTCTCAAAAATACCGATTATTGCTTATGCAAAAATACGATTAGTATTGTAAAACCCATAATAATTAAACCTTGGCCTACAATCTGTAATAACTCTGGCTTGTACCTCGTGTACATGCACAGTTACTTGCGCCTTGGAAAAGATCTAGGCCTATGGTTACCATATGCGTACCTGTATTAAAGCCTGAAAGATCATTCATCGTTATCTGATAACTATAGGCAAAGTACAATCCGTTATACATAACACCTCCCATTGGACCAATATTGAGTGGATCTAAGAACTGATCATTCAAGAAACGATAAGAAGCGCCAATCCAATAGTAATTTCTATCCCTATTGAATTTACGATACTTGAAATTTATATCTGTCGCAGATCTATTATCACTGTCAAATAGTTGAAAGAAAACTGACGGTTCAAACTCAACGTCTTTATTTGTCTTACTGCGTAATACTAGCCCTGAGTAAAGCTGATAATTTAAAAGCTGATTTGGTTCAACACCAGTAAAGTCGTCAATGTCTTTTTCAATCAAATTATTGGCATTTAGACTAATAAAAAAGTTTCGCCATCGGTATAAAATACCTGCATCAAAATTGTTATTGTTTATAGCTCTATCGTCTGTGATACTTGGGTCTAAAATTGGAATTTCATATGTTGTGTTGAAATTTTCTATATCAATTCTAAAACTATTTATGTTGTATGAAATACCAAATGATAAATATTGCTTAGACTTGTAATCTAGTGTCAAATGGTGTGCATATGATATCTTCATACCCTTTTGTCTGGTATTACCGTTTTTATCATTATAAGCTGAAATTCCCACACCAGATCTATTAGCAAATCTAAAATCGGCATATAAAGACTGATTATCCGGGGCATTCTTTATGCCAACCCATTGTGTCAATCCGTTAGCTCTTATCTTCAAATTATCGCCGATTCCGGCATAAGTCGGTGAAATCACAAAATCGTTGTCTGCGAGATACTGCGTCCATACAGGTAAATTTAACTCCTGGCCATAACCGAAAGATAGCATTAAGAAACATATATAAAGTTTAAATTTTTTCATCGTATTCATCATATAATTTTAGGGGGCTTACCTGTATAGTGTAAAATGTCCAACAAACTCTTTATCGACATTTGGGTCATTTGTTTTAACAACAAACCAATAATCACCTGTTGGCAATTCTTGTCCGTTATATCTACCATCCCATACTTCACCAACTTGATACGTGGCAACCATCCGACCATATCTATCAAAAATGTCAAAGGTTAGATTTGGATAATTTTCTGTACATCCGGGTGACCATGTATCGTATTCGCCGTCACCGTTTGGTGTAAACCAGTTAGGAATGCAGATATCTATAAATTCCAATTCGATCTGTGCTTCAGCCACACAGCCACTGCTGTCTACAGCGGTAATAGTGTAAATACCTGTTTCTGTAATGATAAAAGAGGTTTCGTCTCCATAATCTTCACCATTCATATAAAAGGTATATTCACCTGAACCTCCTGTTGCATTGGCGATAATTTCATTGATTTCGCCTTCAGATAGTTGTAGTTCTACAGGTTCAAATCCTTCAATATCAAACAATGGTGTTGTTTGTTCACATCCATTTGTATGTCTAACAGTTATGCTATGATCTGGGCCAACTGGTACGTTGTTGAAAATGTTACTTGGTTGGAATGGTCCACCGTCCAGTGAATAATCTAGATCATCCAAATTGGAAATGGAGTCGTCTACAGTGACTGTTACTGTATTGCCTTGAGAGTTATCTAAACAAACATATTCAACAATGAGGTCTGGATTTATAAATACAGATTCTGGGAATGTAATATTCCACTCAGACTCACAGCCTTCAGCATCCCTGACATAAACGGTATGGTCTCCACCACCTAAGTCCATAAAGTCAAATTGTGACTGTGTTGGTAATCCTGTGGTATAAGGGCCGTCATAATTATCAAGACTAACACTATATGGTAGATTACCTCCAGCAATATCAATACTAAACTCACCGTTTGCATCGCCTGTGCATACTTCAGGATAGAAAGAATCCGGAACTATGCTTAGAATCACTTGTTCTGGTTCTGATATGGTAAAGTTGAACATTAGGTAACAACCCAATTCGTCTTGAACTATAATGTCATAATCACCAGGAGCAAGATTTTCGAAAATATTGGTTTCAAAAAATTGGTTAAGCTGTGGTGAAATAGCATACTTTATAATACCAGTGCCGCCAGTTGCTGTGATTTCTACTGATCCGTTTTCTGTTCCAGTACACGTAACGTCATTTATAGCTAGTGTTGCATCTAAACTTTCACTTGGTTCGGTAATTGAAATTGGAGCAGAGACAGCCGAACAATCTAGACTTTCAACTAAAACAACATAGTCGCCAGCTACTAGGCCAGTAAAATATCCTGGGAGTTCTTCATTTGCTGTAATAGCATTCCCATTACCATCTTGTAATGTGTATACGTAGTCTCCCAATCCACCTTGTGCAGTCGCTGTTATTGTTCCGTTGTCATCACCAGCACAATTAATAAATGGATTTGTTGATTCAAGAACTACAGTCAATTCTGGTAATGGATCAATTGTTATTTCGTTAGATATTGCAGCAACACAATTATTTGCATCTCTCACGTAATACGCGTATGTTCCTGGATTAACATCAATTGTTGTAGATGTATTGAATGTTCCTAATATGTTGGTAAAGTTAGCATCATCACTGTACGTGTAATTTCCTGTACCACCTGAGGCACTTAGTGTAAGTGTACTATTCGTGTTACAGGTTTGGGTACTATTGACTACGAGATTGGCCACAATAGGAGAAGGCTCAGCGATAACAATATCTAAGGACGTCATTGAACAATTAAGTCCATCTTCAATGGTGATATTATACATTCCTGCACCTAAATCTGTAAATATATTTGAGGTCTGCGGACCCGAGGAACTTGGTGTCGGCAATATAGTATTAAGTGTATATGTGTAATTACTTCCTTGGCCTCCTGAAACATTTGAAACGGTAATACTTCCGTTTTGATCACCAAAACATGCCAGTGTACTGTCACTAGCATTAAAATTGGCTGTTATAGGAGCAGGTTCTGATAACGTAATATTTGTTGAAGCAATACAACCTTCAGCATCCCTTACAGTAATAGTGTAATTTCCAGCTGTTAAGTCCGTAAATGTACCATTACTTGAAAATGGAACCGTTGCATCACCTGATAATTCATATTCATAGTCGCCCCAACCACCTTCGGCAATGGCTACAATAGTCCCTTGATTATTATCACAAGTGACATTCGAGGTTTCCGTTGCTGTTACGTTTAAAGTATCTAATGGTGAAGGAACAATAACATCAGAACTAGCACTACAAAAAGGGAAATCTGTTTCCGTAATCACCACAGAATAAGTTCCACCAATTAATCCTGTAATTGTTAGTGGATTAGTTGCCGTATTTGTATTAACAACACCAAATACAGAAGTATTTGTACTATCGAAAACTTCATAGCTGTAAGTTCCGCTATAACCGTTAACCAACAAATCAAAACTTCCTGAATTATCTCCAAAACAAGCTACCAAATTAGGTGTTGTTGTTATCGTTGAAGGTGTTGCTTCAGGTACCGCAACGGTAATATCGGTTGTACATGAAGTAACCGTATCTGTAACGGTTATGGTGTAAATATCAGCAGGCAAACCTGAATAAATATTTCCGGTTAAAACTGCAGTTGCAGGATTTGGGCTAATAGTATATGTGTAACTTCCCGATCCTTCTGTTGCATTGATAGTTATTTCCCCATCATTATTATTACAAGATGGACTCGCAGAAAGCGTTCCGTTTAATTCTACAGGAGCATATACATCAACAGAAACTAAGTTTCCACAACCATTAGCATCTTGTATTTCAATAGTATGTGTACCAGAAAATAAATTTGATATTGTTAAAGGGAATGCCTGTACTTGATATGCACCACCATCAATACTAACACTATAAGGTGCTATTCCTGGGGTATCTAGTGATACATTAATTTCAAAATTACCATCTGTTAATATACAATCATCCACGACATTCGCTGAGATAATAGGTGTATCATCTTGTGGTAATACCAAAACAGGACTGCTAACCACACAATTATAAGCATCTAAAACGTGTATATAGTAATTACCAGCATCTTGGTTAAATATGCTGGTGTTAGACCAGCCTGCATCTGTAGCTAATGGTGCTGTTGCAGTGGTGGTAATTTGATATTCATAAGGAGGTGTACCATTAAAACCAAATGCGCTGATTACTCCAGAATTTGCATTACAATTTGCGTTCTGATCAATACTTACAGATAATTCTAGTGGGAAAGCAGATTCGGTAATGTTAAATGGACTTGTTACTACACCACAACCAGCATTTGGACCTGTAGTTTCGGTTACTAACACATAATAATTACCAAGTGGTAATAGCCCTAAATTAGAAATTGTCAACGATCCATTAGCATTTACTGTTCCAGAACCAGAAATACCAGTTGAAACTTGTGATAAGGAATCAAAAATTTCGTAATCAACATTTACGGCAGCTCCGTAAATACTATTTATTGTAAAACTAACATTACCGTCAGCGCTTCCTGTGCATGTAATATTTTCTGACCCAACTGCACTTAACGTTAAAGTAGAGCTTGTTGGTATTGGAGCCGTAGCTGGCTCATAATAACTACAATTTGTAGATTGATCATATACGATAAAGGTATAAGAAACACCAGGTGTAAGACCTGTAAACGTAGCCGATTGACTGCCAGGTGCATCTTCTGGTATCCAAGATCCTGGTGGATTTGGATAAACCGAAATTGGGCCTTGGTAAATACTAAAGAAAAAAGGACCGCTACTAACCAGAGAACTTCCAATACTCACAACAGCCTCACCACCAGAAGCACAATTTACTGATGTATTGATATTAATATCTAAATCGGTAGGAGGTGAGGCCACTAATACATCCTGAACAAGGACTGAACAGCCGTTTGCATCTACTACATTAATTTGATATAATCCAAAATCGACAACGTCAAAACTTACCGAAGTTGAACCCGTAGCATTAAGTTCTGAGTTTGAATAGCCATTCGTTCCAGTAACAAAATAATTGTACGGTGCTGTTCCTCCAGTAACCGAATCTACGATCACCGACCCTTGTGAAACACCACTAATCGAGCAACTTATATCTACAGTACTATAGTTTACAATAATGGCATCTGGTTCGTTTATTATTAGCGTTTCAGTATCTGTACACGAATTGGCATCGGTTAAGGTCACGGTATATGAACCAGCAGGAAGATTTGATGTTTGCGTTCCATAATCAACTCCTGTTGAATCGTTAAACACGTTTAAAGTAAATGGTGGTATACCGGAAGAAGTATCTATAGTTACATCAATTGAACCGTTAGAATCACCATTACATAATATATCTTGACTTTGTGTAATAAGATCAATTACAGGAGGCGATAATGGGCTTATCGTAATTTCTTGGGATAATGCCGTACATCCATTAGCATCTGCTATTTCAAATTGGTAGGTACCATCAGTATTTGTTGTATAAGTAAAAGTAGGTCCAGTTGCACCTTGAGGCACAAAAGCACCACCATTAATTGATACAGCATAAGTATATGGTGAAGGACCCGAAATAGTTCCAGTAATTATTGCATCGGGACTAATTGTACAGTTTAAATCTTGAGTTAAAACAACATTTACTGTCGGTGTTGGGATTGGATCAATAGTATAAGATTCCACATAAGTACATCCATTTTCATCTCTAATTTGGAATGTGTATGTACCAGGTTCTAATCCAGAAAAACTATTCGATGTTTGATAAGGTGTCGAATTAATTGCTGGAGCAATAATTTGATATTCTATAATCCCTGTTCCTCCGATAACACTTGTTACTGTAACAGTTGAAGTGTTCGTTGGACATGTTATTGGTGTAGAACTAAAATCCATGTTTGTTGGAGGATTTATTGGGTCAATAGTAACGCTATTAGCAACGTAAGTACAAATATTTCCATCACTTATTGTAATAGTATAAGTACCTGGAGTTAATCCATTAAACACATTACTAGCTTGATAATTTACACCATCAATACTATACGTATAAGGCGGTGTTCCACCACTTACACTAGTAACTGTAATGGTTCCTGTGCCAACACATGAGAAATTTGATGTTAATTCGGCAGTTCCAGAAATTGCAGTATTTTCTGTTATTGTTACAATCTGGGAAGCTGTATAACAAACTGAACTACTAGATGTATATTGTACTACAACATCATAAGCCCCAGCAATTAAACCTGTAAAAACTGAAGAATTTGAAAAGTTTGTGCCACCATCAATACTATATGCGATGCTATGCCCATTTGGATTAGTAACATTGATAGAAATAGTTCCTGTGTCACCTGTTCCACCGCATAAAATATCTGTTGTTGTAACGTCATAAATTGGTTCTGGTATGTTATCAACGTTTATAGTCGTCGATGCACTACAGTTATTAGAGTCAATAACTGTGATATCATAAGTTCCCGCTGAAGTAACTGGGTAAACTGGATCTGTTTGAAAGACCGTAGTACTATTGATGTAGTAGAAATAAGGAGGTGTTCCACCCTCAGGATAAATCGTTATTTCTCCATCACTACAAGATAAAGGTGTTGTTAAGGCTGCAGTAACTGAAAGTAATGGTGGATTAATAATTGTTACATCCTCTGAATAAAGACATCCATTTTCGGATTCTACCGTAACCGTATACGTACCAGGATTTAAATTTTCAAAATTGTATGTATTCTCTAAAATTGGCCCAATACTATTAACAAGTGTCGTACCGTTGTAAATAGAAAATGAATATTGAGGATCGATATCATTAGCCGCTAATAATACACTTCCTGGTTCACCATGGCATAATGGTTGAACTACAGTTGCTTCTCCCGAAAATTCTCTATCTCTAATCAATACATCTAATACAGAGAAAATACATGGATTTGTTGGAACTCCAATTTGCCTAACATAAACTGTATAACTACCTGGTGTAGAGATCGAAAATATATTACTTGTTTGATAATTTGTTCCATCGAGACTATATTCATAACCATTTGGTACATCATTTACAATGATACTACCTGGTGTTGTACAGATTATGTCATTTGCCGTAACTGTTGGCTCTAAAAGATTTGTATAAACATTAAAATAGAATTGATTGAAACATCCTCCAGGATAGTTAATGGTTAATCTAAATTGACCGGCTGTATCCGCTAGAAAATTGGGCCCCGTAACAACTTCATTCCATGTGCATCCTGGGTCTTCATTAGCACAATCAGGATCTGTAACAGCCGCACAACTACCTTCATCTAACTGTTCCCAAATTATAGTTGTAGAATCGGAAATGTTAGTTTCAATAAACCTTGAATCATCACCACCACATAAAAATATATTTGGTAGTAATTTTCCATCATTAGGACAGGTAACAACCTCGTCTGCATAAGGAATAACAGGATTCGTCACATCACCACCAAATAGTTCTACTTCAAAAACCTGTTCAATAGATTGACAAGGTGCAATTGCTGTATTGAATGAGTAATAAGTACCAGTGGCATTTACCGTAATGGTCTGTGTTGTACCAATTACAGGAGAACCTGTTGGACTCGTAGACCAAGAATAGGAATCATAACCATCTGCAGCTGTTAATTCAACAGAGTCGCCACATAATATGACCTCTTCAACAAATTCACAGTCAAGATCGGCTAAAAAATTTGTTGCTTGAGGTGTCAATAGGCAACCAGTATTACTACTTAAACTTGGATCGTCTGTAATTTGAAATGTTGGATTAAAAAACCCATTATAAGTTGCAAAGGCTTGATTATTTATAATATTGGAACAAGCATCAGCAAGATCACTACAGGTATCTACAACCTGAACTTCAATTCTGATTTCGTAAACCGGATCATTTTCTTCTACGAGCGAATTATCAATATCAAAAACTAGTTCTCTTGTTATAGGGTCATAACTTGAAACAGTTACACCAGGTGGCAAAATAAGATCCGACGGATAGTTAAAAATTATATTTATTGGCAGAACATCTCTAATTTGAAAGTTCGTTGCATTGTCATTTCCAATATTTTGAAAACCAATGACATAATTTAAGGAAGCACCAAGATCTACCAGTTCACCTCCTATATCGTTACCTAAATCATCTTCAACAATTTTAGTTAGAACTATGTCTGGTTCTATAATTTCAACAGCAAAAGCAAAAAAGTATGGAAAATAAGTATCACCACTAGTTTCTAATGTTATTATACCGGAGGTTGCGTCGTTTGCTATAACTGAGTTGCCTGGATTGGGAACGGCAATAACACCAGTATCAAAACCGAGTGTATTGGCACTGTTTGGAACTCTATTATTAACAGGAGTGGCATCTAATCTCGTAACAGAACTATTAAAAAAATTGGTTGCAAGTCTATCTGCGGTAGAAAGGTTAACACCGTTAAGTAAAAGCTGATCTCCAAGAATTGGACTATCACCTTCCAATGTTGCGAAGGCGAAGTTTGCTCTTACTGGAGCAGGAGCAGGAACAGTTCTAAAACCATCAACAGGAATATCTAATGACGGATTAGCCCCTGGAACACTGATTGCACTGAAGCCATCAAAACTTGTAATAGATTTTCCAGGTAGAGTAGGATCTTCATAAACCACAAATAATGACCATCCTGCAGACTGACCTGTACCATTATATGGATTAAAAGTTGCCGTCTCTCCTGTAGCAGATGATACATTTGCAACGGTATAAGTCCCTAGATCATTTGTGAGCCCAGTTACAATATCTGTTACATTAGCAAAACAGGCATAAGAAAAACTATCGCCACCATCAACCGTTGTACCATTTGCATCATATATAATTTCACCTGTAATATCAAAGTAACCTCCTTCTGGCCCCATGAATTTAACTTCATTTATAGGAGCAGTACCTGGGTTTACTGCACCCCAATATAATCCGGCATAAATAATTCTATAACAGTTTGGATTGGGTATTTCCAAGTCTGCACTGGAGGAACTGAATGTTGTAGCATCACCATCAATGTCTATATATTGCATATCAACATTGTGGTTGTATACATTTAAATTATTAAATGGATTATTATCTGGGCCAAGAATATTATTACCGATCAATAAAATGTCCCCTTTTAAATCTTGATTGAATCTTGGTGTAAACGGTTCATAATTTTGGGCAAATGATTGAAGCCCCATTACAATCGTTGTAACTAGAATTAAAATTCTTGAAAATGTAGGTCTTTTCATGGTTCTTAATTTTTTGCTTTAGAACTATCTCAAGGGCTTAGACAGATTTAAAGTATTGCTTAACTATTTAATTTTCTATTTTCATGAGGGACATTTTTGTATTATATGGTCGGGATCCTTTTTGATTTAGCGCTTCGTTAGCCTCTTCAAGACTATCAAATTTGTCTGTATAGATATAATATTTACTTGTACTTACATCATAAAAGAAATCGACATCTTGTCTCCCTGAAGCAATTACTTTTTTTACAAAGTCATCTCTTTTAGCACTATTGCTGTGCACCGCTAACACCAAGTAGAATCCATTTTCTTCATTATTAATATTCTTTAGAATTTTAATGCTATTACCCTGTTCTTCACCAAAATCAAAATCACTTTCTGAGTATGGCGTATTGGCCAAAGCAGTTGTTTTCCTTAAATTATTTAAAGTTGCTCTGTCTTGAGCATAACGCTCCTCTTCATTATCATAGGCTGCTCGTACAATACGTCTTCGCTTCTCAAATTCAGTAGCAACTCTAATGGTCTCTAGTCTTGATTCTAATTGTGATCGTGTTTGTACGGCTTGCAATTGTTCTGCTTCTAATCGTTTTATTTTCTTTCGGTAGTATAACAAAACTGTCTCGTTAGTTAAGGTATCACCAATTTTGGTTTGTTCTTCATAAAGCGATTTCAACTCTGCTATTTTATCATTTTGCTCATTGATGATTTTGTCTAAATCTGCTTTGATCGCTTTTAATTTGTTATTCTCAGCAGTCACACTTTTGAACGGTCTAGGTGCTACTGTAATACCCTGTTCACTCAAGTCATTTTCTTCTTTAAGCGCTTTCAGGTCATCATCCTTGACATTTATTATAGTGTTAAATTCATTCAAAAGTCTGTCTTGTTCTATTTTGGATGCCTCTACTGTGGTGTCAATACCCAGCATGGCTTTACCAAACTCATCTTGTGGATTAGTTATTAAATTTTCTTTTGCCTTTACCTGTTCTTCTTGAAGACGTTTTGCTTCTGCTTCATCTTTCGCTTTTTGTTCGGCCAACAGTTTCGCCTGAGCTTCTGCTTCTTCTTTCGATTTTTGTTCGGCCAACAGTTTCGCCTGAGCTTCTGCTTCTTCTTTAGCTTTTTGTTCGGCCAACAGTTTAGCTTGAGCTTCTGCTTCTTCTTTCGCTTTTTGTTCAGCCAACAGTTTCGCCTGAGCTTCTGCTTCTTCTTTTGCTTTTTGTTCAACCAACAGTTTCGCCTGAGCTTCTGCTTCTTCTTTCGCTTTTTGTTCGGCCAACAGTTTAGCTTGAGCTTCTGCTTCTTCTTTAGCCTTTTGCTCAGCCAAAAGTTTAGCATGTGCTTCTGCTTCTTCTTTAGCCTTTTGTTCTGCTAACAGTTTCGCCTGTGCTTCAGCTTCTTCTTTTGCTTTTTGTTCTGCCAGCAGTTTTGCTTGCGCTTTGGCTTCCGTTTGTTCTTTTTGGGAAGGATTAATTTCATCTTCCTTGGCTAAAGCCACAATTGCACTTGCTTTTTTATCCGTATTATCTATTGGTTTTGATTTGCTCTTCTTGCGTTTTTTTGAAGCAGAGGTTGTTCTTGATCTTCTTCTTTTAGGTTTTGAAGAAATTAATCCAGCAATATCATCATCGCCACTGTAATCATAGTTCCTATTATTCTGAAATCTATATGCCAAAGTTATATCATGCGAAGGTCCAAAATTGTTTAAATCACCAACTGTAGTTTCAAAATTGTATTCAAGGGCAATTTGTGCTGTTAGATTAATACCAAGACCTGCAGATGGCCCAAATACGCTGTTATATCCTAACTGTGCCCAAATTCCTTTTGGTACAGTAACCATGGCTAGTGCAGATATGATAGTCTCTTCACTTCTGAATTCTGATCGTACAAGTCCGGAGAATTTTGCATTGTCAAAGAATCCTCGACTTTGCATATAACCAGTGTACATAACATGTGCTTGAATGCCTTGTTCTGGATTATTTTCAAGCATTTCTGATGTTTCTAAATTGTAAGACACTAGATTGTTTATAGATACACCAAAATCAAAAAACTCTGTACCATAATTTATACCTGGACTTGTATTTAAAATAAAGTTTGAAGGAACATTGTTAAGCGACGGATCACTAAAGTTAGTTACAACATTAGATGTGTTTATACCACTGCTATATGCGCCAATATTTAATCCGAATGTTAGATTATTCATTCTGCTTACACGTGTATTGTACGCAAAATTTAAGATGCCACCAAAGGTCCTTAATACACCTAAGTTTTGTTGAAATAAACTTAAACCAGCTCCAATATTTTCGCTAAATCTACCCGAGTAACTGGCCATGTAGGTGAGGGGAGCATCTTCAAACTGAACCCATTCGCGCTTATTATATAGGCTGATATATTTAGATTGCTCTCTTACGAAACTAAATGTTGGATTTAGAGCAAATCTATTAAAGGTCAATGAGTTTCTAACAGGCAAGTTTAAAGCTACTACACCGTCCGTTTCTTGAGCTCTAATCGATAGAGAAAAGAAAAAGCATATAAACATTATGACTAGTGTTACTCTCATTATTATTTTACTACCGTAATAGTTCCTTTCTTAGTTATATTATTCTCAGTGGTAATGATGTAATAAAAAACCTGATTAATACTATTTGTATTTAAATTTGTTTGTGGCCAATTATTTTGATAATCATCTGTTTGAAAGACTACGTCGCCTCGGTTAGACATTATCATTACAGTTGTATTTGTACCGCTAACATATTGTAGTGGCAAAACCCAAGTGTCATTGATACCATCTCCATTCGGGCTAATTACATTTGGGATGTTGTCCACGTCTGGAAATGGGTCTAATGCCTCTTCTACAGTAAATTCATATGTTTTTGAGCTGTTACAACCTGAGGTTTCAGTTATTGTTACTTTATAATCGCCAAAATCTGATGCTTCTATGGTATCGGTGGTTTCATTTGGTATAAGTTGGTTGTTGAAATACCACTCAAATACTGGGGAAATAGCATCGGTTGAAACATTTACAATTAAAGTTTCACCTTCTTCAATACTATTTACCTCATCAACATTAATAGTGCTGTTAAATAATTCACTAACTAATTCAATAGATCCTGAAGCCGAACAATCACCTAAGTCTACCTGCACGGAGAATGTACCAGATTCATTAGTCTGGTACTGCTGATTTGTTGCCTCTGGAATAATTTCGCCATTTTTAAACCACTGATAGCTTATACCGCCTATGGTACTCAAAGTTGTGTTTCCTTGTTCAGGACAAAAGGGATTACCTAAACTTGATGCAATTGTCGCATCAGCTTCACCTGAAGTTGCCTCGGTAATTGTTACACGATTAGAAAATGAATTTGAAGTACAAGACCCATAATTGGTTTCTACAAAATAGGTTCCCTCAGTACTTACGGATAGAGTAGGGCCTTCGGAAATAAATTCAGAGGTAGTAGGACTCGTTTCCCTAAACCAATTAAATGTAAGTGATGGATAATTTAATGGCGAATCATTATTTCCCGTTCCTGGATTGTCAATAGTTAATAGGTAACTACCACCAGTACAATATGCACCTGTTGATACTAGATTATTAATTGTAAATGGTGAATCCTGCAATTTATAATAAGCAGCAAAGTTTACTGAGCCAGAACTATTTGCGGCTGGGGCACTACTTTTTACCCTGAGTCTATAATTCTCTCCGGCAGTAGTTTCGGGTAGTGAAAATTCTAATGTTGCAGGAGATGTAATAAACTCACCAGGTTGTGACGTATAAATAATTATTGCTTCAGAAAAATCGCCATCTGCATTAGACATTTCGATACTAAATTGATTTGTTGATTCTAATGCACTTTCCGGAGAAAATACAAATGACAAATTGTATGTGTTAAATGACGCGTTAGCGCATGCTTGAGTAAAACCTAAATTTGGTGTACCTAAAACGACTTGAGCCTCTGCATGTTCTATAAAACAAATTAAGAACAAACAAAGACTAAGAATTAATTTATTCAGTGTTGAAAGGGTTAGCATAAGTAGGTTTGTAATTATTTCTCTATAAGCATTTTGTTTGAAATTTTATTCTATTCAATTGATGAAAATGGGGGCTTTAAAATTTCTTGATTATCTAAAATTCAAAATAGTTAGTCATCATCGTCTTCGTCGTAATCATTAGATGCAATAATTCGATTTATTCTTAGTCTAAAATCAGGATACTTCTTGTGATTTGATGCAATAAACGTTTCGGTATCTGGACCCTTAGAATATACATTGTTAAAGGCTCTACTACCATACCAACTCTCTAAATCGTCATTGTTAGTATAGCCATCTCTAAATATGTTTCCATTGCAGTTATTAAAATAGGTTCGAATAAATTCAATTTTGCGAAGATTCGTGTCATTAAGTTTGATGTCTTCGTCTAAAATAACCGCGGGACTAAAGCCTGATATTACACTTCTATCACTAACAAAAGCAACATCATTACCAACATAAATAGCTTCTTGAACCAAACCAACATTTATATCAGATTCTAAATCATTAGAAACATTCACTAATGTTAAGTTTTCTGCATTAATGTTTGTAAATGCTTTTGTTGGATCGGCATCTTCTTTAAAATCATAGGAAGACATATATAATGCTCTTGAACCATCTGGACTTGAAACATAGGGTGATCTAATGGCCAAGGAATTCACTAAATTACATTGAGCACCATAATTAAAATTAAAATCGTTTTGATTAGATCGGAACGATATCATTTTAACCAAAATTAAATTTCCACCAAGCACATTGTATGAATGTCCTTCACAGTAACTCACCATTACATTATAAAGTGTAGTATCGCTACCAACTCCAGCAAGCGTTAAACCACTCATATTACCATGGTCTTTTGAGCGATTTCCTGCAAATTCAATTCTTACATATTTAAGTATTCCTGAATTTCCTTCTGGATCTTCACCACCATAAACAATATCCATAAACGATTTTGGTTTTAATCCAAAATTTATAGATGATTCATTTCCATAAGTATTAAGAGGAGCATCGCCTAGAATAAAAATTCCTCCCCAATCCCCAGGCTTCTTTACACTTCTGTTTGAAGTAAATATTATGGGATCTGTTTGCCTTCCTTCGGCTAATAATTTAGAACCCTTACTAATTACAAGTGAACCTTTACTATTAAAGTCACCCATTATAACCGTACCAGGTTCAATTGTTAACGTAGCATTGTTAGTTACAAATACGTCACCAACTAACAAATAGGTATTGCGTTTAACAAGTTTAGTGTCTTTAGAAATTGTACCACTTAAGATTTCGGTAGGTTCCTCGTAGTCTTGCTTACTTGGTTGAAATTCTGTCCAAGTATCTAACCAATTGTCATAGCCAATAATTCCTTTTTCCTGTTGCGCAACACAGTTAGCAATTACAAAAAAAAGGACTAATGTGGTAATTGTAATTTTTCTCATAGTAGTTAAGTTCAGTTATTAAAATTTGGCGGCTTTTTAATAATAACCCAAACTTATACAATATACCTACGAAATACAAAAAATATCGATGAAATACATCAATATATAATGTTTTGTTTTAATTTCTTACAATAATATCATATTCTCTAGAATTAGAGTACGTAATTGAACTGATTTACCAACAAAAAAGCGTGAAATTAAAAAAACCTCCACTATAAAGCCGAGGTTTAATTACTAACTAAATAAAATCAAAATAAAAACTAATTTGTTTTGAAGTCGTCGTATGTATGTAAAGATTTCAAGGTTTCTTCGTAAAATAAAATTGCTGCGATTAGATCTGAAGTATCCGAATACGGCAATATTTTCTTTTGAAATTCTATAGTGCTATCAAAATATTCGCCAGATGCCTTAAGGTTATCTTCCAATGCATTTTTGTTTTCCTTTGTTTCTGGAATTCCTAACGATTCCATAGTAACGCCAGGTTTAGTTGCAAAAGCAATATTTGGTAAGATATTTACAATAACTTCTATGCGTTCAATATAGAGTGTTAGTAATTCACCTTTTGGCATATTATCTAAATCTGCTCTACTATGATATTTTGAAATACTCGTTTTACCAGCGATAATACTTTGGGATTTCTTATCCTTTTTTTGGGCAAAACTCATACTCATCATAAGTAAAAGAATGGCACTAAAAAGTGTAATTTTAGTTTTCATGTTCATGGGTTTGATTTGGACTTATTGAAGCAAATCTATATAAATAATCTAAAAAAACAAGAATTTTTAACGATTATTTTTAACACTTTAAATGCATATTTCTTAGATAAACTGCATTATTACTGGATTAAAAGCATATTTATTCGACGAATTACTATGCTGAAATTTCTAGAATTTTAGCTGATATTTTTACAATTATTGAGTAAAATTTGATTTGCTCATCACCAAAACAAATTGAAAAAGCATGCTATTTAACGATTAATTTTGCTAAAAAAATCATTTAATCGTAAATATTTGATATTCATATGATTTTTAGTGCTTTACAATTTAAATAGTAGAATTTTGAATGAACCCCAAATTCAACTGAAATGAAATCTACATTCTACTTATTTTGTATTTTCTTTTGTCTTAGCTCAGTAGAGACTGTTATAGCCCAGAACAATAACAATGCTGATTATTTAAAGGAGCATCCAATCAATGATTATAAAGAGGTCGCTCTTAGTAATTATGACACCATACCTGATTTTAATTCAAAGCAAGAAAAATTAATGCTTACTGGCACCATTTACCTTAGTGATGGAATAACACCAGCAAAAGATGTAATCTTATTTATAGAACAACCTGATGACCAAGGAAATTTTGATCTTAGGGAAGAAAATGATAAACGTTATGTGCGCCACAGTGGTTTGGTAAAAACCGACGCCGATGGTAAATACACGTTTTACACCTTTGTACCTGGTAATGACCGACGATACAACCAGCCACAACAAATATTTCCTGTTATTAAAGAACCTTTAAAGGAACCGTACGAAATAAATACCTTTTTGTTTGATGAAGATCCTTTATTGTCTAAACGTTGTAAAAAGAAGATTGCTAAGCAAAAACAATCAACCAGAATACTAAAGCCTAAAATGGTCGATGGTATTTTAGTTGCAGAACGAAATATAATATTAAACCCTTAATATCTAAGTCTACTTAAGTTAGTGCCCTTAACCATGTTGAAAAAGTCGCAATTATAAATTGCGACTTTTTTTATGCCAATATGCTTTCATGACCTGAGTCTTTTACGAAGAGACAAGAACTATTTGTCTTATTGGTCATTTCTTGAATGAATTGAAATCTTAGGTTAGGCTCCATACCAAAAATGTTCAGATCTGCAGATGGTGCCTTCTCAACAATTTCATTAAAGTTACCAACAAATATCTCCGTTAACGTTTGGGGCAATCTGGCAAGATTAACTAGTTTATTTAAAAACTCGACAGCATCAGTAACATCTTCTTCTTTTTCTAAAACGGTGATAAGTCTAATTTTAGCGTTCCAGTTCATTTTTAGTTTATAGGCTATTAATATAGACAAGTCTAGATTTCCAATATCCCAGCCTAATTCCCAATTGCCACGCCGATCGCTGACCCATACATTTATAATATTTCGTTGCCCTAAAAGCGCTGTTTTATGTAATGAGAATAGTAAAATACCTATTTCTAATCTTATTGATTCATGCATAACAGGCCTTAATTCATTTTCATAATCATCATGGTCTTGAAGATTTAAAAATATAATGTTTGGCCTAAAAAATGCACCTTGTAATGCCTGACTGCCATAATTAATGCCATTTGCAAATTCATTGGTATGAATTACCGTTGAAGATGAGAATACGCCTTTTTGTCTGAACGAGGCAGAAATATCGTCTAATTTTTCAGCCAGTGTGCTATGCTCGGTAAAAGGTTCAATACCTAATAGCTTTATGGAGCCTTTTGGTTTGGCTATATTTCTAAGGAATTCAAAAGTTCCTTTAAGCCCATTAACATCTCTTACTGGTACCATGAGATTCGCCTTCCAAGCACGCTGTTGCATCTTTTTCATACCCCAAGTGTGTTTAGCTGCCCATTCTGCAAATGAGACAAACAAGCCAGACCGAACGTCCTCAAAAGGAGTTTCTAAATTTTGCCTTGATAAATACCAATAAACTGTGAGCACAATCATAATTGAAATTAAACTTACAGTGGGGTTGATAATAAACATTGCGAAAATTGAGGAAATTAGACCTAACCATGGAACCCATCGTCTTACTTTAAAAATAGGTCTATAACTTATAAGGCCTAAATTTTGTTCAATGATTACCACAATGTTAATCATAGCATATGTAATAAGAAAGAACAACGTTACCAAAGGCGCAACAGCATTTAGATTTCGCATCAATAAAGTTAAGAATATAAGAATGCCTGTTACAATCATAGCATTACGCGGTTGTCCGTTTTTGCTTTGTCCAGCGAGTAATTTTGAATAAGGGAGCACATTATGTTCACCCATGGCAAAAAGTATCCTTGATGATCCTACTATAGATGCAAGGGCAGAAGAGAACGTTGCGCCCAAAATACCTGCGATAATAAGTGATCCAAAATAGGCTTTCTCTACCATTATGTAGTAGTCGCTGATTAGTTCTTGCTCAGTTGCACTTCTACTTATCCAAAAAGCCAATGCCATGTAAATGAAAAAACTTACTGCAATGGCCCATAGTGTTCCTTTTGGTATACTGCTTTTAGGATCTTTTAATTCGCCAGACATATTTGCACCTGCCATAATACCGGTGGCTGCCGGAAAGAATACTGCAAAAACTATCCAGAAGGAACTGCCACTAAATCCATTCTCTATAGACCCTTTAAAAGAACCCCAACTTAGAGATTCACTGATTGGTAGTGCCATAGATCCTTCATATGCGGCAATCACGATAGAAATGAGAGACAATATTATGATTCCCATAATAATAAATTGTGTTTTTATTGCAAGATTTGCACTGATATAGGCGATTACAAACAAAACGCTAAAAACAATTATGTCAACTAAAAACGCATTGTGATCTGGAAAAATCCCAAGCCAACCTTCTCTGAAACCAAAAATATACATTGTTACCGCCAAGCCTTGGGAAACATACCTTGGAATCCCGAGACTGCCACCAACTTCTAGACCAAGAGCTTGAGAGACAATAGCATACGCACCTCCGGCACCTATACGTATATTGGTAGTAATTGCAGACATGGATAATGCTGTACATAAGGTTATTAAAAAGGACATTATAATAATAAGCCAAGCGCCGAGTAATCCAGCATTGCCTACAACCCAGCCTAAACGTAAATACATTATTACACCAAGTATGGTAAGTAGGGTTGGTGTAAAGACTCCACCAAAAGTTCCGAATTTTTGTAAAGCTTTAGGTTCGGTTGTCATAAAAGGGTTTAGATAATGAATTCAATGTAGTAAATTCTATCCTAAAATAAATTAAGACCTAAGAATTTATTCTATTAGGGTTAATTAATTCTTTCAATAATAAATTTATAATCAATTCTCTTTAATGTATTCAATAATCTTTTTGTAAATTTAATAGCAACCAAAAATTATTTAAGATGGATACCACAACAATCAAAGCGTATGGAACCCAATCTCCTGAAGCTGACCTTAAACAAATTCAAATTGAACGGAGATCTGCACTGCCAGACGACGTTGCCATTGAAATATTGTACTGTGGCGTATGCCATTCAGATCTTCACTTTGCACGCAATGATTGGGGAATGACTCAATATCCTGTAGTACCTGGTCATGAAATTGTCGGTAGGGTTTCTAATGTTGGCAAAAATGTAACCAAGCACAAAAAAGGTGACTTAGTTGCCGTTGGATGTTTGGTAGATTCCTGTAGATCCTGTGATAATTGTAAAGTAGATTTAGAACAATATTGTCCGGAATGGGTTGGGACTTATGGTGGTTTTGATAAGCATTTACAGACTAATACACATGGTGGATATTCTCAAACCATTACGGTAGATCAGCATTTTGTGCTTCGTGTTCCCGAAAATTTAGATAAAGCAGGAATTGCACCTGTACTTTGCGCTGGTATAACAACGTGGTCTCCTTTACGTTATTGGAAAGTTGGGAAACACAGTAAAGTGGGTGTTGTTGGTTTAGGTGGATTAGGCCATATGGCAATAAAACTCGCGCATGCTTTAGGCGCACATGTCACACTCTTTTCAAGGTCTCCTAATAAAATAGAAGATGCTAAGAAATTAGGTGCGGATGAAGTAATAATTTCAACGAACGAAGGCGAAATGGAGAAAGCAATGGGTAAGTTTGATATTATACTCGATACCGTTCCTTATAATCATGACTTTAATCCCTATATAGCAACATTAAAAACTAATGGGACTATTGTCGTACTTGGCTATTTAGGACCTGTAGAGGCACCATTAGTTACTGTACCTATGATAATGGGTAGAAAAACTATGGCTGGTTCTCTCATTGGCGGTATTGCCGAAACTCAAGAATTATTAGATTTTTGTGGAGAGCACAATATCACCTCAGACATTGAAATAATCAAAATGCAAGATATCAATACGGCTTATGAACGGATGTTAAAAAGCGATGTAAAATATCGCTTTGTAATTGACATGAAGTCTTTAAGCTAATTCAATTAGAATTTGATTGAAGCATAGGTTTTAAAACATCCCATACTGTATTGGCTACGATTTTATGTCCTTCAGTGGTGGGATGAATACCATCAGGTTGATTTAATTCTTTGATTCCACCAACATCTTTTAATATAAATGGAATAAACGTTACATCGTTTTCTTTCGCCAGTTGAGCAAAAACCGATCTAAATTCCGAAGTAAAATCTTGCCCCATGTTCGGAGGTAATTCCATACCTGCCAAAATGATTTTAGTATTTGGATTTTTCTTGTTTACACTGTTTATGATGCTTTGTAGGTTTGATTTGGTTTCGGTAAGCGGTATACCGCGCAATCCGTCGTTTCCACCAAGTTCAAGCAGAAAAATATCAATAGGCTGTCTCATAACCCAATCTATTCTACTACGTCCACCTGCAGACGTTTCACCACTTAGGCCAGAGTTAATAACTGTGTAGTCTAAATTTAAGGAATCTATCTTTTGTTGTAAAAGCGCAGGATAGGCATCAGCATTATCTTCTAGACCATAACCAGCGGTTATACTATCTCCAAAACAAAGAATTGTTTTTGTTGTTTCCACCTCTTTATCAGTTTCTTTGTTTACGCCATTCAATTCTGTTTCAATGGATTTTTCGTTGTTTTTTTCTTCACCACAATTCAATACCATAAACGCTAAAAGAAAATAACAAAACTTTAAGACATTCTGCTTAACTGGAATTAGCGAAATAAATTGCAATTGTGTAATTTGACAAACTAACATATGACTAGAAAAAGTATTTAAGTCTATGACAAAGATATTAAAGATTAATGGTTTGGAGAAGACCTATCAGAGTGGTCAGAAACAACTAACCGTACTAAAAGATATCTCATTTGATGTAGAGCAAGGCCAGACATTTTCAATAGTTGGGCCGTCTGGCAGTGGTAAAACAACCTTATTGGGATTGTGTGCAGGATTGGATGAACCAAATGCTGGAACTGTTGAATTATGCGGGCATGATTTAAAGCGCATGAACGAAGATGAACGCGCGCGACTACGTAATAAAGAAGTTGGATTTATTTTTCAAAACTTTCAATTGCTTCCAACGCTCACTGCTTTGGAAAATGTTAGTATACCTTTAGAGTTACAAGGTGCTAAAAATGCAATAACCAGGAGCAAGGAACTACTAGAAAAAGTGGGATTGGCCGATAGAATGCATCATTATCCCTCACAATTATCAGGTGGCGAACAGCAAAGAGTCGCTTTGGCTAGGGCATTTGCAAATACGCCGTCCATTTTATTTGCAGATGAGCCCACTGGTAATTTAGACGAAGAGACAGGCGAAAAAGTCATCCAATTGTTATTTGATTTAAACAAAGAGGCAGGTACAACTTTAGTTATCATTTCCCATGATATGGAACTTGCCAATAGAACACAACAAATACTGCGCCTTAAAGGAGGGCAAATATTAACCAATCAGCGAACAGCATTAAATTGAAACCAACAATAGCATGGTTGCTTAAAATGGCATGGCGTGATGCCAAGGCAAGTCGAGTACGATTACTTTTGTTCATGTCTTCAATTATTTTAGGTATTTCTGCTGTTGTAGCTATACAGCTGTTTAGTGAAAATCTAAGCGATAATATACAGAAGCAGTCTAAAAACCTCATGGGTGCTGACTATATAATTGACACGCGACAAGAACCAACGGAGCGCGCACAAGAAATTATCGACTCGCTTAAACCGGATGCAAAAGAGGTCAATTTTGTATCCATGATTGCATTTCCTAAAAATGGCGGTACAAAATTGGTGAATGTTCGAGGTATGCAGGGTGACTTTCCGTTTTACGGATCAATGAAAACCGAACCAATTTATGCTTCTAGTATTTATCAAGAACGAAATGGTGCTTTGGTAGATGCTACCTTGTTATTACAATTTGATATTATTCCGGGCGATTCTATAAAAGTCGGAAAAGTAACCTTTCCTATAATAGGTGCATTAAAATCAGTACCAGGAAGCAATGCGCTTTCAACATCTGTTGCTCCACCTGTCATAGTCCCATATAATACTATTGATGCAACAGAACTACTTCAATTTGGTAGTCGCAAAGAATATCAATTCTTTTATAAGGCCTCAGACACTCTAGACTTAAATGCCTTTGAGTCTAAAGTAGATCCAATGCTCGATATTGCAAATGCGGACTTGGACACACATACAAGTACCAGTCGCCGTTTAGGCAGACGTTATGAAAACGTTGGTAAATTTTTAAATCTAGCAGCATTTATAGCCTTGTTACTGGGCTGTATTGGGATTGCAAGTTCAGTTCATATTTACATAAAAGAAAAATTAAAAGCGATAGCCATCTTAAAATGTCTTGGAGCAAGTCGAAAACAGAGTTTTCTCATTTTTCTACTTCAAATTTCAGGTATTGGTGTACTTGGTGGTTTAATTGGTTCATCAATAGGCGTTGCATTGCAAGGCTTGTTTCCTTATATACTTAAGTCCTTTTTACCATTTGAAGTTGAAATGTCTATTTCAATTCAGCCAATAATTATTGGTATCCTTCTTGGTCTTTTTATGTCAGTATTGTTTGCCTTGATTGCATTGTTGCATACATGGTACGTTTCGCCATTAAAGGTGTTGCGCATAAGCGAGGAGCCAGTACAACCGCGTATTGTCCGCACGCTAGTGTTTTGTGCAATAATGTTGTTTTTATATCTGTTTTCATTATGGTTATTAAAGGATGCCACCTATGCATTAGTGTTTGTTCTGGGAGCTTTAATTACATTTATTGTAATTGCAGTTGTGGCCAATTTTTTTATGAAACTAGTCAGACGATTTTTCCCAAAATCATGGAGTTTTACGGCCAGACAAGGTTTGTTAAACCTTTACAGGCCAAATAATCAAACTGTTGTTTTAATTCTAGCAATCGGGTTGGGAACGTTTTTGATAAGCACGCTTTATTTTACAAAGGATATACTGTTGGCAAAAACAGAAGTAGGCCCAACCGCTGAAAATGCAAATATTATAATCTTAGATGTGCAAAGCAATCAAAGGCAGGAAATGGAATCACAGCTTAAAACCAATGAAGTCCCAATTCTAGACAATATTCCTTTGGTAACAATGCGAATGCATAAAATAAAGGATAAGCTAGTAAATGATTTAAAGCAAGATACAACCAGACAGGTTCGAGGTTGGATTCTTAATCACGAATTTAGAACAACGTATCGGGATAAATTAATAGCATCGGAAGAACTTATAGCAGGTAAATGGAAGCCTAGTTTGGAGAAGAATGAAGGTATAGTTATTTCAATTTCAGACAATCTTGCTGAAGACGCCAAAGTAGATATAGGCGATAAAATAGTATTTAACGTTCAAGGGGTTTTAATGGAAACCACAGTTGGTAGTATTAGGCAAGTGGATTGGGGACGTATGCAGCTTAATTTTTCGATTGTTTTTCCAAAAGGTGTTCTTGAAGACGCACCTCAATTTAGTGTCTTTACAACTGCAGCATCAGACGAAAAAGCTTCGGCAAAGTTACAACGCAACTTGGTCGATAAATTTCCAAACGTAACAATAATTGATCTCAGGCAAGTTTTCAATATTGTTGAAGACATTTTAGAAAAGGTTTCTTGGGTAATAAACTTCATGGCATTTTTTAGCATTATTACCGGCTTTATCGTACTTGTTGGATCTGTAAGAACAAGTAAATATCAACGTATCAAGGAGAGTGTACTTTTGCGCACCCTTGGTGCTAAGAATACGCAGATATTAAAAATTTCAGCATTGGAGTATTTGTTTTTGGGCGCCCTAGGAAGTTTGGTGGGAATTCTATTGGCGCTTATTAGTGGTTTGTGTTTAGCCTTATTTATATTTCAAGAACCGTTTACACCTTCACTAATACCATTTATTGTCTTTTTACCAGGCATTACTTTGCTGGTACTCTTAATTGGATTAAGCAATATTAGATCGGTTTTAAGTAGTTCACCTTTAGAAGTTTTAAGAAGGGAAGTCTAACGTCTGGATAAATTTTTGATTTTTCTGTTTTTTATAAAGTAATTCCTCGTATATGACTTTATAGTTCAATTGATCGCGTTTCAATTTAAAATAAAACTCGTAACTTAATGTGGTTAATGCATCAATTTAATCAGTTTATCACTAATAATCAATCAATATGTCAACTCCAGAAGTATTTTCATTGGCCAATATGATCGCGATGCCAATGTGGTTACTTATGATCATTTTACCTAAATGGAAAGTAACCCGTTTATTAATCGATTTTAAAGTCATCCCGCTACTATTATCTATTATCTATGCGATCTATATAGTAACTTCAATGCTGAGTGGTCCTCCTATGGATTTTGGTAGTTTAGAATCGGTAATGAATTTATTCACAGTTGAAAATGCTGTTTTGGCTGGCTGGGTTCACTATCTAGCATTTGACCTAGTAGTAGGTATGTGGATGTTGGATGAAAATAAAAACTTGAAAATTCATCCATTAATAATGGCACCATGTCTTATTGGTACATTTATGCTTGGACCAATTGGTTTTACACTATTTATGATAATAAGAGCTTTCAAAAAAGGAAAGTAATGAATTACCTGAAACCCATTTTTAGGTCTAATTTATAATTAATTTTATTTAACCCATCACAAATAAAAATGAATCAATCAACAAATCATCCCGTTTTAAAGAAAGACCGAATCATTGCTCTCGATATTCTACGTGGACTTGCCATTCTTGGCATATTAATAATGAATATTCAAAGTTTTTCAATGCCTGGCGCTGCCTATTTAAATCCTATGGCTTATGGTGATATTACAGGAATTAATAAGTGGGTCTGGATTTTGAGCCATGTGTTCGCTGATCAAAAGTTCATGACGATTTTTTCCATCTTATTTGGTGCAGGTGTTATTATATTCACTCAAAATGCTGAACGGAGAAGTGGGAAATCCGCTGGTCTTCATTACAGCCGTACCTTCTGGTTACTAATTATTGGATTGATTCATGCACATTTTATTTGGTATGGTGATATACTTGTATCCTATGCCTTATGCGGTTTCTTGGTTTACCTATTCAGAAAATTAAAATCGAAACCACTATTAATAATTGGTATATTATTTATAAGTGTTCACTCCTTAATATACCTATTCTTTGGAATGAGTATTGGGTATTGGCCAGAAGCGTCTGTTGCTGAAACCCAAAATAGCTGGTTACCTCCAATTGAAGCATTGCAACAAGAAATAAATGCCTATACCGGAAGTTTTTCAGAACAAATGGCACAACGATCCGCAAGTGCATTTATGCTTGAAACCTTTGTGTTTTTAACTACCTTTTTGTGGCGTGCAGGAGGTCTCATGTTGGTTGGAATGGCGTTCTATAAGTGGGGAATTATTTCAGCCTCAAAATCAAAAGCGTTCTATGTTAGAGGTTGGTTAATTAGTTGGTTAATAGGATTACCTATAATTATTTATGGTCTTATACAGCTTTTTGCTAACAATTGGTCTATGGAATACGGCATGTTTTTAGGGTCACAGTATAATTATTGGGGTAGCTTATTTGTATCCTTTGGGTATATCTGTATCATAATGCTATTTGTGAAGAGTGAAAAATTTAAGAGACTAAAATCAAGACTTGCAGCAGTTGGAAGAATGGCACTGACCAATTATTTAATGCAATCCATCCTTTGTATTTTCATATTCTATGGTATTGGATTTGCACTGTTTGGTGAAATTGACAGAACGGTTCAAATAGTAATTGTAATAGCTATTTGGTTGTTACAGCTTTGGTGGTCAAAACCTTGGTTAAAGAAATACCTTTTTGGACCATTTGAATGGTTATGGCGTAGCTTAAGCTACAGAAAGCGACAACCTTTTAAAGTAAAACAAGGCCAACTTTAGATTCTGTGACAGCGTGTCAAGACTGATTTTCATCATTTTAAAAAACAGATGGATGTTTTAGATTCCATTTACTTAATCAATTCTCATGATAAGATCAGGAATTCTAATATTGGCATTACTCATGACAACTACAAATAACGGTCAAAATTACCAAGAACGCCGAGAAGAAATGGTAAAAACGCAACTTCAAGGACGTGATATAACTGATCATGAAACCCTTAAAGCCATGCGAAAAGTTAAACGTCATGAGTTTGTGCCAAAGAAAGTTCAACATTTGGCCTATACAGATGGCCCACTTCCCATTGGATATGCCCAGACGATTTCACAACCCTACATTGTGGCCTATATGACGCAACAGCTTAAACCAAAACCGCACCATAGGGTTCTCGAAATAGGAACAGGTTCTGGATATCAAGCAGCGGTTTTGGCAGAGATTGTAGATACGGTCTATACAATCGAGATTGTAGAACCTTTAGGGCTCAGGGCAAAAGAAACACTGACACGTTTGGGCTATAAAAACGTTATAACCAAAATTGGCGATGGATATAAAGGTTGGCCAGAAGAAGCACCCTTTGATGCTATAATTGTAACTGCTGGTATTAATGAGGTACCTCCACCATTATTTGATCAATTGGCAGAAGGTGGTAAGCTTATTATCCCAGTTGGCACTAGATTCAACATGAAACTTATTTTATATACCAAAATCAATGGTAAGATTAGACATAAAGAAAAGTTGGCAGTTTCGTTCGTGCCATTTACAAGGGGTGATAAATTTTAATTGATTCTTTTAGTCGCTTTTTGCTTTGTGGCTAATAATCCTTAATTTAATAACAAATTAAAAGATTATGACAATAATGGTTATTGAGATTAGTGACTTTATGACTAGAGTAGAGGCTGTTCAGTATACCATTTTCACCCAAAAATTCCATTCGAGTGTTGCCAAAACATTGGGCAAATACAGAGGCCATATTCAAAGTAATGACAATAATAACTATGTTGTGACCTTTAATTCCGTTACGGATGCCGTACAATGCGCATTAGATATTCAGTATAAGTTCAAATATGTTACTCCTAAACATAAGTCTTTCAGTAGAAAATTAAATTTGGCCTTGGTTTATACTGATAAATTCAATGAAAAAGCCGTAGATACCTGCAAAAGACTTTGCGAAACAGTGAAGGACCAATTAGTGATTACCTCACAACTTAAGGCGTTATATGAAAAAGTTAATGAGCATGCCGAAATAGATAAGTCCCTTATCCGAACTTTAAAGCCAAAAGAAGAGGAGTTCCTAATTAATTTTATGGACTTTCTAGAGATTAACTGGCATGATGCCCAATTAAATATTGGTAAAATAACGCAATCATTAGGTCTTACTTATGGTCAGCTATACTGGAGATTACACAAATTAACAGGCTATACACCACAACGTTTTATCAAAGATTTTAGATTACATAAAGGTATGTTACTACTTCACAATCAACGAGGCAATATTTCTCAAGTAGCCAAGAATGCAGGTTTTAAAAGCGCTACACACTTTTCGGATAGTTTTTTAGAAACCTATGGCATTAGACCTTCAAAATATGTGCAACAGCACGCTCTTTAAGAAGTAGTGCTCAATTTGCTTTATAAAAAATAATATTAAAAAGCTTGCTTGGACAATCGTAAAATAACTAATGCAATTAAAGATTTAGTGCCGCTTTAACGCGCTCAACATTTAGATTATTAATAAGGCCCAATAAATTTGGATACCAGTTTTCATGGTACCCAAATTCCGGCTGTCTAAATTCTTTGATGGCCTGAGACTTTGTCCAATTCTCAAAAACAATTCGATAAACTGCTGTAATGATTCCTGTTCGGTCAGAACCATGCCAACAATGCACTAGCACTGGTTTTTTTGCGTCGTCAATTCGTTTTAATACTTCAATAATATCGTTTTCCGTAATTACTTTTGTTTTTAAGGGAATATGCTCTAATTGTAAATTAGTGTTACGTGCTTTTCGTCGGTCATCTTTAAGCCTCCGAAGATTAATAATAGTTTTAACACCCGCCTCTTCTAACTCTGCAAAACCTTTTTTACTTGGCTGTTCCGAGCGATAGTACCATTCATTAATCTGATAAAGATTTTTGAAAAAGTCCGATTCAACTTTTTCAGCCGGTTTTGTTTGCACTTTGATGTGTAAACCAACAAACAAAAAAGTAAGTGTTATTAAGAGTGTTTTATTCATATACCAGTTTCAACAAAAATAAGGCTAGATCTCATTTTTCCCATTAAAATTTAATTCTTTTTGGGAGCTAAATGGATCAGCTAAAGCATATCTGTTTTAGTATCATGGTGTCTTATCTAGACCACTTTAAATCCGTAAATTTGTATAAATCATTTAGGTTGTGGATTCTTTAACCCAAATTGTATTAGGCGCTTCTGTAGGTGAATTAACCTTAGGTAAAAAAGCTGGTAATAAAGCATTGCTCTATGGCGCTATTGCAGGAACTATACCAGATTTAGATGTTTTTTTCGGAAAACTTACCGATACCATAACAGCGATAGAATGGCATCGTGGTTTTAGCCATTCTATTGTATTTAGTCTTATAATGGCACCTCTCTTAGGTGTACTGGTTAATAAAATTGAAAAACGATTAAATCTAGGCTGGAAGCCATGGGCAAATTTGTTTTTTTGGGGATTGTTTACACATCCGCTTTTGGATGCATTTACAACTTGGGGGACACAATTGTTCTGGCCTTTAGATTGGCGAGTAGCATTTAACTCAATTTTTGTTGTAGATCCATTGTACACGATACCATTTCTATTGTGCCTTATTCTGGTTCTATTTTTAAAACGCACTTCAAAAAGACGACGGCAAATAAACCATTTTGGTCTAATTTTGTCTTCAACGTATTTACTGGTAACACTTGTATTAAAACAAATTGCTTTATCCAAGTTTGAACAAGCGCTTGAGGATCAAAATATTTCATATACCAAAATTAGTACAAGACCGTCACCTTTAAACACCATTTTATGGAATGCTAATGTTGATACGGAAGACAATTATCTGATTGCTGATTATTCATTTTTTGATACAAAACCCATAACGTTTAAAGCCTATGAGAAGAGAAGGGCACAATCGGAAGACTTGGTTTTCAAGACAAATATTAAGCGTTTAATAACGATAAGTGAAGGCTGGTATATTATTGAAAAAAAGGATGAAAATTGGTATTTTAATGATTTAAGATTCGGTCTGATTCCACGAAAAGACAAATCACCAATGTTTGTTTTTTCGTATTTACTTGAAGATGAAAATGGTGAAATAAAGGCTACGGAAGTTACAAAAACACGTGGCGATGCAAAATTTTTATTGTCTAGTCTATGGATACGATTTAAGGGCAACTAATAGTGTATAACAGAATAAATAGGATAAAATGGAACTGAGTTTTTTAAGATCGTGCAAACGGGAATTGATAAATGGTTATGCCAAAAAAAGACATCCGTTTCGGTACTTCAGCTTAGCAACAACGAGCAATGGTATGTCTAGGCAACGTACCGTAGTGTTGCGCAAACTTCTTTCTGATTTCACTTTTGTTATTTATACAGATTCGAGATCACAAAAAGTAATGGATATAAGGAATAACAATAGCGTAAGTGGACTGTTCTATCATCCAAAAAAGTTACTTCAAATCAGGGTAGAGGGAAAGGCCGAAATAATTACGGATAAGGCGATATTGAATGAATACTGGAAGAACATCAACGAAAATTCCAGAAAAGATTATACTACCTATTTAAAACCTGGAAGCTTAATTAACAATCCAGATGATGTTTCCTATAACCTGGAAGCCAACAATTTTTGTGTTATTCATATTATCCCCAATAGTATAGAATACCTCCAATTAAAACGTCCTAACCATTTGCGGATTTTGTTTACAAAAAGTGGTGCAGATTGGAAAGGTCAGTTTATAGTTCCTTGATTTTCTAGACATAAGACTGATTTTTGTCATAAAATTCTAGAAGAAATAGCCCTAAATTTAAGGGACTAATTTTTTTTAAGATGAAAACTACTGTACACTATTTTAAACAAGTAAGTTTTGTAGCTTTTCTAATACTTTTTGTCGGTTCATATAGTATTGGTAACGCCCAAGACAAAGAAAATGCCAAGCCTGAAACCGAATTACATCCTGAAATATTCTGGGATGTAAAGGCTTATAGACCTGAAACCACATTATTACAAGTTAAAGCTGTTGATAAAGATGGTAATTATCATGATGTGAAAGCAATACAATATTCGGAAGATACGAGTTTGCTCGATGTTAAGGTTCTCATGAATAATCAACGTCTACCAATTAAATTGATAGATATTAAAGGAGAAGCATTCCATCCGCTTAAGGGAATAGACCTAGATGGCAATCTATTAGATATCGTAGCCCTTACTGAAAGTGGTGAAGTATTAGAAGTAAAAGGTGTTAGTAGATCCGGAAACATAATCCATATCAGAGCCATTGCGGAGTACGGACTGTTTTATAACATTATATCGATATCCTCTGATGGTTCGATAAATGACGTTAAGGGATTAAAAATGCTAACAAGCAAAGTTGAAGGTATCATAAACGGTGTGCCAATTTTTGCGCATGTAAAATCAGTGCAACAAGATCATATCTAGAAAACATTTTTTAACTTTAAGGTATCTGCTTTTATTCTATAATTTAAATTGATTTGACCATGACCAACGAAGTTGTAATTACTGTAGTTCTTGGACTCATAGCTGTTTTATTTGCTTTTGTTTATCAGAAAAATAGAGGTTTAAGGCTTGTTATTGGCAGTTTAGGGGCTTTGCTTTTAATCTATGGCGGTTTCACTTACGGAACAATACAGCCTATACCATATGCTGAGACGTTTGACACCGGAAATAAGTTACAGGTAATATATCCTGTAGAACGTGTTCAGGTAATCTCGCCAGTAGATAAGGATACGGTTAAATGCCGTATACTGACCATGGGTGTTTATCCAGAAAGTCATAATAAAGATTTATGGGTACTATTAAAACCATCTGATGGTAAGTACTATCCACAAAGTGATTATACTAACACCTCCTATAAACTAAATGGGGAGTGGCAAGTGGTTACACGATTTGGTGGTGATGCTGGTGAGAACTATGAATTAATTGTTGTTGAAACCGATTCCATTGCATCTCAGTTTTTTAGCAATACCATTGCAAACTGGAAAAGTGCGAATGACTATGTTGGTTTACAGGTTGAGCAAATTCCTAGAACAGCAGTAGAACTAGAGCGTATATCTGTGACATTGGCAGATAACTGCAGAGGTACACATTGATAAACTAATACTATTAAACTAATCCTAACCCTTGATTTATATTATCAAGGGTTTTTTTTGAATAAACCTTAAATAAGCTCTTTTTTAAATATTTTCATACTTTTAGTGAACATGATGCGCAATAGAACCCTAAATACTATCATTTTTCTATGCTTAATACTAGTCTCTTGTGAAAGTAAAATAAGCAGTAATGAAGAGGTGTATAATGCTATTGTGGCCAATTCTGTTGATCGTGATTTTGAAGACATCAAAAAAGATGGTGTCTTAAGAGCCCTAGTCGTTTATAGCAGCACCAGCTATTTCCTATACAGAGGCCAACCCATGGGATTTGAGTACGAACTGTTGAAACAACTTGCCAATCATCTTGATTTAAAGCTCGAAATTGTGGTATCTAAAAACTTGGATAATGAGTTTGAGGTACTAAATAGAGGCGATGTAGATCTAATTGCTCATGGTATGACTATTACCAAACAGCGCAAGTGGGAAGTAGATTTTACAGAATATTTATACCTAACAAGACAAGTTTTAGTACAACGTAAACCAGATAACTATCGTCAGTTATCTTATAAATCGCTCCAAAAACAAGTTATAAATGATCCCATTGAACTTATTGGCAAAACAGTTTCGGTAAGAAGAAATTCGGCTTATTACGAACGCTTAGTAAGCCTGTCCAATGAATTGGGTGGCGATATCAATGTAGATATCTTGGATAGCTCTTTATCTACTGGCGAAATCATTGATAAGGTTGTTAATGGTGATATTGAGTACACTATTGCAGATGAAAACCTAGCCAAGATTAATGCTTCATATAGTCCAATATTAAAGATTGATGTACCTATATCACTGTCACAACGTATCGCTTGGGTAACACGAAAAAAATCCAAAAAATTTAGAGCTGAAGTAGACAAATGGATCTTATCAAAGCGGAATAAAAAAGACTTTAATATTTTTTACAATAAATATTTTAAAAATAAGCGCTCGTTTAGACGAAGAACAAAGAGTGAATATTACAGCTTAACAAATAATCAAATTAGTAAATATGACGACCTGATTAAGACACAGGCAAAGAAACTAGATTGGGACTGGCGTTTATTGGCATCGCAGATCTATCAAGAATCACGGTTTGATCCCACAGCAAGTTCGTGGGCTGGGGCAGAAGGCTTAATGCAGGTTATGCCTTCAACCGCTGAAGCTTTGAATATTAAAGATCCATCCAATCCAGAGCAAAGTCTAAGAGGTGGCACCAAATATCTACAACAATTATACGGTCAGTTTTCGCACATACCAGATAAATTAAATCGTATAAAATTCACCATGGCATCTTATAATTGTGGTCTTGGTCACGTTCAAGATGCACAACGCCTGGCTGAAATGAATAATTTAGACCCAATGCAATGGGAAGACAGCGTAGAGGATATGCTGTTGGCGTTGCGCTATCCCAAGAATTATAATAAGCCAGTCGTAAAGCATGGGTATGTAAGGGGATCAGAACCTGTAAATTACATAGCCCAGATATTTGAGCGTTATAACCACTACAAGCAGTTCATTGATTAGAATTCCACAAGGACTAATCAAAACATTATTTTTTATTCGTATTTTTAAGCAGTCAAAATTAGTTAGGGGATTTTGACAAACCCACAACTATATTAATAGCGAGGGAAAAGCCCTTGTTAATAGTAATTGAAAAGCACCATTTTGGTGCTTTTTCTTTTGTTAGAGTAGTATTTCAGCAACTTCCAACCAGTTAAATACACGCTTATAATCCGTTTCTTCCTGGTTGTGGGGCGAATCAAATAGCAAAGTATCGCCTTCGAATTTCTTCAAATTATAGGCTCTGTCATCTATTAATAAATCACCTCTTAAAATAAATTTATGGCCACAGAGTATGCGGTATTGCCAATCTATAAACGGAAAATGCTGGTCTAGCCAATCACTTTTTTCCTTCAATGAATTAGGAAATTGCGTTGCCGCTGTAGCAATATAGACCTCGTGCTTTTGGCATAATGCCTCCATAACTTTTTGGCTGTCTTTTTTTGGTTCTAAATCAATAAAAAAGCCATTTTGCCTAACATGTTTACGGATAGAGTCCTGGTGTTCCTCTGGGACATTTTGCCAAACTTCGCCGTTGGTCAATGCTTTGACTGAAAGTTGGGCATTGTGTTCTATATTATATAGTTCTACATGCTTGGCGTAGGTATCTGCCAAAACATCGTCCATGTCTACAAATAGTGTCATTTGGTTTTTGTTGCAAATTTACTGGTCTTTAAGTTCAACGTCAATTAAAAGTAGAAACTTAATTTTAATTTAATATGGCCTTGACATTTTTAAAATACAATTTGGATAAAGTATTTTACATAATATTAAACAAGCCATTGTATGCGTTAAATAGAGTAAAAGTCATTTCTCATAAATCGCGTAAAACAATATTCCTTACATAAATTATCAAATACGTCAAACACAAATCACAGATTTGTATTCAAGAAGTCGTAAATAAATATTAGATATGTCCAGAATAATTTTGAGACTGTAGTGATTTGATAATTAAATATTAAAAGTGTCCTATAATAATAACACTTGTACATAATCTTAATCGTTATAGAACACTGCCGTGTTACTAGAACTAAGATTATGTCAAATATCACCTAAAGGTGCTATTATGCTTTATCATACAATTGTCCTATAATTTATATTATGTAAAATAGTATTCACAAAGTATATTAATCTTCTCCTCTGTATCCTAATAACATCTTCCGCAGGATAATGCCATAAACTTCACTTAAATAATTTTATAGAACGTTATTCTTTGTTTTTATAAAATTCAATCGCTTTTAAGAGTTTCATTCCACCAGATGCAGTTTGTTCATTTATGTAATGGTCAAGATTAAGTTTGGGATGATGTGCCTTGTTCCAATTAAGCAGTTCCGTTCTGTTCCTTTCCCAAGTTGCCTCGTCAAAATTCAACGCTTCCTCTTCTACGGCTATTATTTTATTATTTTCAAATCTAATGCTATAATTGGTTAAAAAGGGTTTTTGCATAAAGAAGAAAATCCGCTTGTCAGATTTTGAAACCTTTGCTTTGACAGATCCGTTATGCAAATTCATTTCAAGCACTTCATAAGTCGGCTCAAAAACGGAGTCCCATTTTAACCAGTTACTCAGGTAGTCCTTTTTTGAGTATCTCACTTCATATTCATACTTCGGTATCGTGATTATAAGGCTATCAGCTAATACATCTTTCATTTTCGAACTATTCGACGCGTTAAGAGCCTCAAAATAGTTTTCAGCCATTTTAAGCTTGTCAACTGCCTTTTCAGCGTTCTTACAGCTCACAAATCCTACTAGAAGAACGAGGGAAATTATTAAAATTCGATTCATATTGTTTTGATGGATCATAATACGCTACAACAACTGTAAATGATATGCAGACATAATTGCGATAGACAATTTTACGCTAAAATACGTACATCACAAGGTTAAATAAGGGCTACATTTATTAACGATTCTATCCGATTTAGGATGTAATTCGTCGAAAAACTAAAGAAATAAATCCATTTTAGCAATCAATAGCTATATTTGATTTCCCTCATTTCCCTCATTTCCCTCCGCAGACTATAAAACTTAACCTAAATGAAACCTACGCGATCTCGATATCAATCGGATAAAACTCGAATTCAATTACTACATCAATACTATTCTTACACTGGATTTTATGATTTTGTCTGGATTGCAATAAAGAATGCCTTTCCATATGTTGTTGGTTTTATTGCAGCTGTTGTTACGGCAAATCAATTTATTGATGTAAATGCAACTTTAGCCCGTGTAACAGAACTTTTACCAGTTTATGGTGTATTAGGATTCTTCTTTTTGTCAGAAACCATACTTGGTCTTGTACCTCCTGAGATATTTATCGCTTGGTCTGGTAATATGCCAAGACCATGGCTGTTTTTAAGTATTTTGGCTTTATTGTCTTATTCTGGTGGCTTAATGGCCTATTGGTTAGGTAAATTTATTACAGCTATGCCTGCTGTTCATAACTATTTAGAGGTTAAAATGGCGAAACAACTCAGAAACTCCAAAAAATGGGGTGGTATATTAATCGTTATAGGCGCTTTATTACCAGTTCCATTTGCCGTATCATGCATGACCGCAGGTATTATTAAATATCCTTTTAAAAGCGTGGTATATTATGGCTCGTTACGCATCTTGCGCATTTATGCCTATGGTTTTATCGTTTTCAGTATGCTTTAATTTGCTGAATGACTCTAATACCATGACTCTTAAATTAGAGGCCTCGGCTAGGTCTTTGAAGGTAATCCGTTAAATAGAGTCCATATTTTTTTAATGACTACTACCCCTTTTCAGCGCACATAGTTAAATACCTATTTTTGTACTTCTAATTAAACTAAGATGGATTCGCTTAATGTATATGGAAAGCCATTAATTTCTTGCTGTACAGATCCCATGACAGGTTACTTTAGGGATGGTTATTGCCGTACCATGATACAGGATACAGGAACGCATGTGGTGTGTGCAATTATGACCTATGAATTTTTACGTTTTACGAGATCGTGTGGCAATGACTTAACAACACCTATTCCACAATGGCAGTTTCCAGGTTTAAAACCAGGTGATAAGTGGTGTTTGTGCATATCCAGATGGCTGGAGGCAGAAAAGGCTGCTGTCGCACCAAAAATAGACTTAAGTGCTACACATCAAAAAGCGTTAGAATTTACAAGTCTAGAGCTGCTTGAAAAATATGCCATTTGAGCAATTTTCCATTAAAAATATGCCCTTATTCCTTTCGCATTTTATCTAGTGTGCTTTTTGCACTTTTTGCTTGTGGGCTGTCAGGATTGAGCTCAATGACTTTCATATAACAGGCTTTGGCCTGTTCATAATTCTCAGCATGCCGTAAAGCATCTCCTAGGTTTTTCCATGATAATTCAGATTTAGGAAATGCTTGCGTGGTTAACTGTAGCACAAATATGGCACCTTGGTTCTGCTCACCTCCTATCATATTATAAGCCGCGCGGTTAAACTGGTCTTCAAAATCTACAAAGGCATAACGCTCGTCCTGTATCATCGCCAAAGCCTCTTGCTTTACACGTTCCATTTGACCAGACATAAATAAATTGGTTAAATGCCCCATCGGATCCAAAACAAAGCCTTCAGTTTCAAAATCCAGTGCCTTTTGTAATACTGGATCTTGATTGGTGCTGTATTCTGTAAAGGTCATTTCCACTGGAGCATGAGGAGCAGTCCAATCCTCATTTTCCCATTGAGGCTTGTCTTGCCACCAGGCAAAGGACAAATACACCGGCAACTTACTATTAGGCAACATGACACGTCTGTTATCACCATAAAAATTAATGTTTTCACCACTAGGCTCACCTACAAACACCACATTGGTGTAATTATCCAGCTCATTTATTAGATTCTGACAGGCTGAAAACGTACGTCGGCCAATTATTACAAATAGATGTCCCGGTTTGTTTATCTTTTCAGATTTAATAATGCCAGTAACTATAGGCTTATTCTTGTAATTATTACCTCCTCCATTGAGTCGTACGTCTATAATGAGCTTTTCAACATCATTGCTTTCAATGAAATCAAAAAGCTTAGCATAAAACGTTGGAATATCCTCCGATGGATCGTCCTGAATTTGACTATGGCGAACATAAACGGCCTTTTCCTCTGGTAAATATTCGTAATAGTAAATCTTATCTAAATGCTTTAAGTATAATGGCGTAATCTCTTGATTACGTGAGCTCAACCACTCGCCTTCTTGTTTCATATAACCATAGCGCGTTCGACCTCTTTCAGGTGTAAAAGACGATAAATCATAGTCAAAGGTATTGCCATCTTTCACCACAGTATATGTAATGGTTTGCTTAAGTTTTTTAGTAACACCTTGTGCATGCAGCATCTCAGGTTGTGCTAGATATCCGGTGCCATAAGCTTTGAACCATTGATCATTCTCAGCAGGAAATGCAGGCTTAATACGTCTTAAAGCCTCCTCTACTGGAACACCTTCAATCTTTAGTAGCTTACCTCCTAGTATTGCTTCATGGGATTTATGTACTCCTTCTATATAGATACCATCCTTAAAATGATATAGATTAACCGGTAGTTTATGATAATCTATTACGCCTTCTCTATTCCCAACTCTCGTATGGCCATATTTAAATAAGGAAACGATTCTTTCAAAGCCCACTAGGATTTCATGCTGTTCCATATTGGGTATGGCATCATGAAACTTCTCTACCTCGCTATTAAAGGTTTCGGACGTTACTTTTTTAAATAAGAACGGGTATTTATTGTTTATGGTATTTTGCAGAAACCTAAGGTCTTCTTGCCATTCTTTAGTGTCTGTGACGTCTTGTGCTCTTGTCTGTGTGTAGAATAATGCGATAAATACCCATAGAAGCATATTCAATGGAAGTTTGATTGGTGGTTTCATAAGATTTATTTTTTTTGATTGATTGTAGTTTATATATCAGAATATAAGAAAACTTGTAAAGTGAGTTACCTATTTATACAGTAAATAGACCCCTACAATTTAAATATGTTACAGTTGGCACATGAAAAATAATGACATTTTAATCGTTAATCTTTAATGATTAGTTGGCCATTAACCAATTTAACTAGTTTTGTATTAGTTGGTTTGTACACTCTATGTATGATCAGTATACTTGTGTTTTTTACTTACTTGGCCCATAAGTTATTAACAATCATAGGTTTATAACTATTAAACTGACCGGCGTCATTGCAACATTCAGGCTTGTGTATTTAATTCGTGCCCAACTAATCTTCAATGATTAGTTTTAATTCAATTATTAATTTTTTAATCCAATATTATGGTAACTATTATTAACAAAAGATTTGTAGAGGACTATAGAGAAGCTATAAGTGGCAAAGCAAAAACACCTGAGCTTATCAATAGGTATGTTAGTGATCCTGAACTATTGGAACATATAGCTTTTTTTGAAGCTGCATTTCCAAAGTATGAGCTTTTTGCAGACGATTATGTTTGTGAAGATGATAAAGTAGCCGTCAGAGGACGTTTTAGAGGCGTTCATAAAGGTGAAATAATGGGTATGCCTCCTACTAATAGAACTGTTGAGTTCCCATTTGCTATTATCTATAGAGTTACAGATGAAAAAATTAGCAAAAGCTGGTTGTTTGCCGATATGATGGCAATTAGAAAACAATTAGAGGTAAACCCTAACCTTAATTAATTTAATTTCCTACAAAATCTAATTTCTAAGGCTCAAAACCCTAGGCTAAAACATAAAGCCTAGGGTTTTATGCTATATGTACCAGTATAAATTTGTTAAAATTTTGCAGTTTGTCGGATTCTAAAAAAATAATGTGTTTTTAATCGGATGTTTTAGTGGCTTTATCAAAAAATCAAAGCGCTAACGCATTCTCTATTTAATTTCGATAGAAGATTGCCCCACAATCTATTTTAAAACCTAATTGATTATGGACACAAACTTTTCATTATTTAATCAGATTAATAGTCTTTGTTACTGGTTGCTTAATTTCAGTGATTACCGCAGTTCAATAATTCTAGATGCAGATAGCGATGTTTATAGCATTTGCATTAAACATGGTGGTGTTGAACTTTACAGCAACGAAATTAAAGGCTTTAGTAAACGTAATCCGCGTTTTTTAGAACATGAACTGGATGCTATTGTTGCAGGTTTATTGCATTTAAAACAAAACGTAGATACCAAACGCTCAGCATAAGGCAAATTTAAATTAGTTATTATTCCAAAAAAAAGCCGATTTAAAATCGGCTTTACTGTTTTTAATAATTTATGATTTACTTTCAATCGCAGAAATGATAGTCATTTATAGTACCAATTACGCCATAGCACTTCGAACTAGGATAAAGCCGAAAGGTAAACTGTGAATATAAAGACGAATAATATGCTCAGTGCAAAAAAGGTAATGGAATGGCGTACACTCTTAAATTTATCGTCTATTATCTTGCTTTCGGCATGGATTTGTTCTGCCAGTTTTTGATAGAGTTCGTCTTTTGAACCACATACTTTAATAATTTCCTTGCAAAATTCTTCAACATTATCAAATTCGTTAACCGCATCCCTAAAGAAAAATACATTCCTTTCGTATTTCATTTCCATTACCGGCTTAAAGCATCTAAAACAAAAGAATATGGATATAGTTACCATAAGCGCCCATAAAATCATAACGGCTAAAACAAAACTGTTTTCTACAAGCAGTGTTTTAAATTCATCTATGCGATCTATAAATATCCCTATTATTAAAGAATGAAAGGAAAATACAACACCAGCTTTGAGTTCTGAGTTTTTAATGAGCTTTTCTAAGCGTTCCAGTTGTTCCCAATAATTGTTAGGATCTTGAGCCATATTGGTTAGTTTATGCCGTCAATTTACAAAATACATTTTAAGGTGCCCTCTGTTTTTTACTTCCAACTCACCTCGGTAGGTGCATTCAAAGTCAGATTTTATCCTTTCATACGTGTATTCCGAGATGTTAATCCGTCCAGGTTCTGAAGTGCTTTCCATCCTTGACGCTATATTTACGGTATCGCCCCAAATATCGTAAGCAAATTTGTTTTTACCAACAACACCAGCAACAACAGGACCCGTATTAATGCCAATTCTAATATCAAAGGTAGCGGAGGTATGTACATCATCCTTAGCTTTAACCACAAAATTGTTCATTTCTTGTGCGGCAAGGATCATTTCCTTGGCCTTATCAACATTGTCAAAACTAAGGCCTCCAACGGCCATATATGCATCACCTATGGTTTTAATTTTTTCTAAACCATGACGTTCCATTATTAAATCGAATTCAGTAAAGTAATAATCTATTGTTTTAACCAATTCTTCTGGTGAGAGGCCTTCGGCATATTTCGTAAAGCCCTTAAAATCGCTAAACAGAACAGTAACCGAAGGATACTTTTTTGCTTCTACTCTACCCTTATCTTTCAACTCTTGCGCTGTTTCTTCCGGCAAGATATTTAGTAATAGTTTATCTGAACGCTCCTTTTCATTTGCAATAATCTTGTTGGTAGCCCTTACATATTTGTTACGCCTGTACAGACCAAAGGCCAATAAACCAATAAGAAATAAAACGCCTACGGTAGACCAAATAATGATACGTTGGGTTTTCTGTTTTTCCTTTGCTATAGCCTTTTCTTTTGAAACCTCAAATTCAGTACGTACATCCGCAGCTTTCTGTACTGATTGGAGGTTGACTACAAGGTCGCGGTAGACAATATGCTCCTTAAAAAACGGATATGCCGTTGCAAGATCACCTTTACTTTCATGGAATTCTGAAAGTTTTAAATTGGCTTCACTTATTTGATCTTTTAAACCATATTTTTTAGCTAAATTTAGACTTCTCTCCAAATATGTCAATGCCGTATTAAAATCCTTCTTCCTTGCATATATATCCGACATATAGGTAAGGTATATAGAGATTGGATAATAATCTTCTTGTAGTTCCAGTATTTCGATAGCCTCATTTATATTAGACTCTGCTAATTGGTCTTTGCCTTGTTCGGCATAAACCATCCCAATATTACCTTTATTATAGGCCGTACCAGTCAAAAAATTAATCTCTTGGCATATTTGAATAGATTTTTTAAATTTTTCTAATGCTGCATCGTATTTTTTATTGTTAAAATGAGCATCTCCAAAATTTATTAGTATTGATGCTAAATTGATAGAATCGTTAGTTTTTTCAATAAATGCTATGGCTTGGTTATAGTATTCAATTGCAGTGTCAAAGTTCTCGTTAACAACATAAGAATCAGCAATGGCAGCGTAGGTTACTCCTTGTCCTTCGATATAATTTACCTTATTTGATGCTTCATTACTCTTGAAGAATGCCTCTAAGGCTAATTCTATATCTCCATTGTTAAAATAATAATACCCTTTCTGAAGATATCCACTATGAATATATTGATAATTCCTCTCTAATTCTGACAAAGCGATCAACTCATTGGCATACTTTAAAGACAATTCTGGATCGTTTAGTTCATTAAAAGATAAATCGCGCAATAATTCTAATTTCTCAATACCGTCTAAATTATTTTTCTTATAAATTACTGACAAACTATCTGCTACTTTTTGATCTTGACCAAAAGCAAACTGAACAACAATAAAAAAGAAGCCTATTGTAACAAAATAGGCTTTTTTTAAATGATGAAACATTTTTTGAAATTTTATGTATTCATTTTTATTCTGGGGTCAACAAAATATACGAAAGGATTTTCACCAATATTAAAAGCAACAGTATAAGGCTCATCACCATCTAAGTAATTTGCTCTTACTCTAGCTGTAATTTTTTTACCACCGCCTTTAGGACCCTGTAAACCAGGAGGAATTGGCGTATTCAGTAAGTCTTTCCCGTTTGTTGATTTTTTAGTAATAGTATCAATGTTTATTACATCCCTACCATTCTTGGCGACACCTTGCCACTCGCAGGTTGCACCTTTATTTACAGTAGACACATATGTTTCTGGATGCCCTGGGTTTTCTGCTGGATCACTTTGATTGTCCGTAAAAACAACGTATTTGTTTACATTTTCTGGGTCCGATACAAGTTTATCTGTATCAACTGTTAACGTAATGACTGTGTTGGCCGGTTTTCCTCCTCCCATAATTAGTGTGTTTTAAGTTAAAATAATTATTAATTGATTTATTTTTAGTTTAAAAATTCTACTAGTAGATTAAAATTGCCTAATCTAAATGTTCACGCGTTTACCCTTGATTCATATTCAAAATATTTAGCATTACCTACATTGCCCTCAGGTTTATATTTTAAGCCAAGAAAACGTAACCAAGACATCTGTTTATCAGGCTCTCTAGATTGCGAATATACCACAAGCGTACAGCCTTTATAATTATTAGATTGCTCTTCTAAAATTTGACGCATTTCAAACGTTACTTTTAAGGCTTGATTGTTCTCTTCCATATGCTTACTTGCCACCAAATAGCAGTGTAATACCGTTTCACTAATTTTAACTGCCATAAGTATAAGCAAGGGTAAATTATCTGATGTCCTAAACAGTTTACTAAAGCCGTCCTTACGAGATTCTTCAAACTGTTCTGTTAAGGTCTCAAAGGCTGTTTGCTCATTATATATATTATAAAGTTTCCACTCATACGTTGAAAATTTCCATGGATTCTTTAAAACATACCAAAGATCTTCTGCAGTAATCTCATCTTGGACTCTAGGCACTCTTAATTCCATTTAACTTTCATATAAAAATTAATAGGCACATTTGTTAAACATCACATAGGATAATGCTCAATACATTTAAACTGAATCATTATAATAGGTAGTAATTAGGGATAACAAAAATTTAGGTAATGTAAGCTGATAAGGTTATGCTAAAAATAGGTCATATTTTTCTGATAACCTAATGCACTAATTTAAAAAGCATGCATTTTTGATGAACAGTTGACTAATCTTCTGGTGGATAACCATGAATCTCTTCGAATTTCGCATCAAAGTTGGTTCTTAAATAGGAGTTTAGTTTCTTTTGGTAATCGTCCTTTAACCACTTTAAAAAGTTGCCCGTGCTTTTACTTATGCATTTTGCATAAATTTCAATACGCTGATTAATGTCGTCTTTCAGTAATTTTGCTAATGCTAGTGCATCGTAAACATCTTCACTGTTTTCTATGCATATTTTAGCATGGTGTTCTATAGACCGTTCTAGCACAACTTTAGATGATTCGCCTGCATCAACAGCATCTTTATAGCATTGACGTATATCAAAATAGGTATCTTCGGATTTAGAGAATTCGTCTTTTATGTCATCGGCCAATTCATGTTTAAAATTGGCTTCAATTGCCTCATCACTCTGAATGCGATCTGCATACCAATTAGGTGATTTAAAAATTAGTTGCCAATCTAGATCCGCACCCCAAGGTCCGAAACGGTATAAATTATTGCCCAAATCTATAATTGTGAACTTAGATTTGTTATTTAATATTCTAGACCCACGACCCACCATTTGGTAATATAAGGTCAATGATTTGGTGGCTCTATTCAGAATAATCGTATCAATTGTTGGCTCATCAAATCCCGTAGTTAGGATACTTACAGAGGTTAAAATGGCATTTGGTGTTTCACTAAACCAATCTAATATCTGTCGTCTTTGTTTTTTGGTGGCCGTATTATCTAAATGCATTATTGGTAATCCGGCTTGTCTAAAAGCATAGTAAACACTTATTGAGGTATTAATACCGTTATTAAAAATTAAGGTCTTTTTACCTAGCGAATGTTTTTTAAACGCGTCTATGGTTTTTTGAAGCATCGCAGGACTTGTATATAAGTCTTCAGAAGATTTTACGGTATAATCACCATTAGAGCCTATTTCTAATGAGGTCAAACTCATATCGTAAGCAAAAGTTTCCGCTCTAGCCAAAAATTCATTCTCAATTAGATTCTCGATGGTTTCACCGGCTATTAACTCATTATAATTGTCTTTCATTGGCAATTCCTTATTAGAGCTTAAAGGTGTTGCCGTTACGCCCAAAATAAAAGACTTCTCAAAGAATTTAAAGAGCTTGGTAAAGGAGTTATAATGGGCCTCATCAATTATTACCAACCCAACGTCAGAAATATCTAACATGTTATCATTTAACCTGTTATTTAAGGTTTCTACCATAGCAACAAAACAGGAATATTCGGCTTGATCATCTAAGTTAGCTTTACTACTAACAATCTTATTGGTAACTCCAAAACTTGTAAGCATCTGAGACGTTTGATTGCATAGCTCAATGCGGTGGGTCATCACCAAAACTTTTTTATTATGGTTTTTTAGGTATTGCCTAACCATCTCAGAAAAGATTACCGTTTTACCGCCACCTGTAGGTAATTGGTATAGCAAATGATAATCATCTGGTGCAGTATCAAATTTTTCAAAAATTTTACTAATAGCACCTTGTTGGTAGTCGTATAATTCCTTATCTGTTTTTTTATCCTGTATGGCTTGGTTGTTTTGAGACATAATTGGCTTCTGAAATACAAGGTGCAAAAGTACTTTAATTTAAGGGATGTTAAAGCAATTTGTGGTCAACAATATTTATTTTACTTTTGCGTTCGTCTTTTGGTTAGTAGCAAAAAAAATGAAAAACTTCACTTTGTTGTTTATCGCTTTAGTGTGCATTTTAAATGCGCATTCTCAAGATAACCTATCTAATAAAAGCCTAAAAATAAAACTTCCTATACCCTCGTTTAATAAGATAAACGATGTCCATGAGATTGAAATTCCAATAGTTAAAAAGGAAACTGTCATTAGCCCCAGATTTGATATAAAGTCTGAGTATTGGGATACGACTGTTTACAATCCTTATAAAGATTACGTCATAGCCTATCCGTTTAAAATTGAATTTGAGGATTCGCTCTATGCTTCACCAATCAATAAAGCAAAAGTAATTACCTCTAGATATGGTTGGCGACGTGGAAGGCCACATAAAGGAATAGATATAGATTTGGTAACTGGAGACAGCGTAGTATCTATGTTAGACGGTATTGTGCGTTTTGCTCGATATAGTCGTGGCCATGGCAGAACTGTTGTTGTAAGGCATTACAATGGTTTAGAAACAACATATGCGCATTTGTCCCATATTGCAGTAAAAGCCAATGATAGTGTGGTAAAAGGGCAATATTTAGGTAAAGGCGGTAATACAGGAAATTCTAGGGGAAGTCACTTGCATCTTGTTACGAGTTTTAAAGGCGAAAATATTCATCCTGAATATCTATTTGATTTTTCTGAGGATAATAAGATTCGTTCAGGAGAGCTCTGGGTTACAAGAAAATGGACTAGAGCGCGATACCACAACTCTAGACGCCCATCTAAATTGGCTTTGTTTAAATCTGAAGAGGAGGCTCGAAAAAGCTTAATCAAACAGACTAAAGTTTATATTGTTAGACGCGGCGATACGTTATCTAGGATTTCAAAACGAAATAATATCACAATAGCGTCTATTTGCAAGACAAATGCAATACGAAGAAATTCAACCTTAAGAATTGGCCAAAAGTTGGTCTTAGAGCTTTGATTTTATTGGAATATAGAAGTCTTCTTCAGATTTCTCACTTCCGTTGATGTATTTTTTACCCATAACTTGAAAGTGAGGTCTATCATCAATTACACAACCTGATGTTGGTAACCACTCCGATAGAATTTTACGATAAAGACCACCAGCATCAGTTCCTTTTAAAACAAATACTGCATATTCTCCTTTGGGAATTGTAAAGCCAACTAATCCATCTGGAATATTTTTTAAATCGGTTACCTCGGTACAAGCCATGATATCATAAGGCTGACGAGTGTCATTAAAATTGGCGTAGTACTGTAATGCAATTAATTCTTGCCCTACATTATTATCAATTTTATACTTGTTTGGCATGAATTGTTTCCATAGTGCAATTATTTGCTGCATTTCGCCGTGATGCATACTTGACTGCATGCCAATGACATACTTTTTATCTACGGTTTCAATTTTTGGATTCAATCTATTTATCGTCTTTAAAGGACTAAAAATAAGACCTAGGATTTTTTTACTCTTACGGCATTCATTCCTTTTTGGCCTTTTTCAAGCTCAAAAGTCACTTTGTCATTTTCAATGATATCATCTATGATACCGCTAATATGGGTGAAATACTTTTCATTTGTCTCGATATCTATAATGAAACCAAATCCTTTTGAACTGTCAAAAAACGAAACTTTACCCTTTCTAATTGGGTCAAATTCTTCATCGGTTTCTTCCTTTTTTGGTATGCCTAATTCAATATTTTCAGCTTTTACCTTTACCTTCATTGAAGGGTCTGGTGGTGTATCCGTTAAATTACCGTTGTAATCTACATAAGCGATTGGTATACCTTTAGAACCGCCCTCTTCTTTTGCTAGTTTGCGCGCTTCCATTTTTTTACGTTTGTCTTCGCGCTTTTTTAAACGTTTTTTTTCTTTCTCACTTTTACTAAATGTTTGTTGTGATCTACCCATGTAATAATATATAATTAATATTTACTTGCTTAAGAAAATACTAATAAAGATTACAGGTTAACAATATTAACAGCGCATCTCAAAATACCGGAAAAATAACTTGGAATAAATGTTACTTGTGAGGTGTACCTTCAATAAACTTTGATAAAGGTACAATTTCTAATCCAAAAAAATTACTTTATAAACTATAAACAATACCTAACATAATCCTTGGCATTAATCCAGGTTGATTAATTGCATCATTTGCATCACTAAATTCAAATTCTCTATTGTTGTTTTGGTTATCATTTCTAGGATTCACATTATCATTATCAGGGCTATAAGACGTATCATGTCCCTTTAAGGTGTTATTAAAAAAATAGTCTAAACCTGCCAAGGCTACAAGGTCTAATCGTTCAGATATTTTAAAATGAGTTTCTGCACCCAAACCAATTCCAAATTGTCTAGAGGTAACATCAAAATCTTCATTACCGCCTATATACTTAAAATTAGCTCTAAAGCTTGAATAACGAGGGCCGAATACTATGTAGGCTTCATTTAGATTGAAAAGGTTCGTTTCCCATAAAAAATCAAAACGGTAATCAAAAGCTTTTGCCTTTTCTTGAGGCACGCCATTAGTGGCATTGTTGATAAAAATTCGTCTTGCGTCTGCTGAGCTTCCTGGGTCTAAGCTCGTGTAGCCAACACCGACCCGAAAATGAACAGGTAAGCTTTCAATCGGTTTAATAGCTGTTAAAGTAGTTTGAAACCCTAATCCTCTATTGAATCCGACATTTATTCCCAAGCCAAATTTAGATTGCTTGTCTGGAGTTGTTTGAGCATTAATAATATTAAATGAAGTAATCATTAGGAATAATCCCATCGTTTTAAGTAGGTTCATAATTTAATTATTAGGTTAAATGTTTGGGGCTGCCAAAATGGCAATAGGATATATACGTATTAAACCTAAAAAAAGATGATATAAATGAAATTTATATATATTCAGAGGATATGTTCTCAACAACAAGACCATCTTCTAAGCTCATTATTAATCCTTGAGCAGCCCTTTCTCCTGAGAGCATAGCCGCGTTCAATGAACCGTTAAGTAGATGGTCTCCGGCAAGATAAATATTAGGTTTTAATTGTGTTTCAGTTGGTGAAATCTCATATTGCAAATGTTCTATGTCTGGTAACGCTTGTTTGATATGGTAACTTTTCAAGAACTTTACATTGTCAATTTTACAGTACTGTTTTAGTTCTTCTTCTACTCTTTTTATAAGCTCCGTTTGGTCAAGCTCATGTTGCTTTACAACTGTAACGGATAAAAGTTCTGACTCACCTTTATGCTTCGTTTTTAAACTATTGTGAAAAAAGACATTATTTATTAGTGCTTCTTCATTTGCTACTAATCCTATTAAGGGCTTATTGATACTTCGCTTTTCTACTTCAAAATAAAGATTGAAGCAAGACTTCCAATCTGTTTTTTGATCTTTAAGGTTAGTGACAAATTGGTTTGGTGCAGTAGCGATTATTGTAAAATGAGTTTCTAGTTGGTCATCATTTTCCAAGATTAATTTATTGTCCCTTACCTCCTTAACCTTGGTGTTAAATCTAATTTCCGTGTTATTGAGATTAGATTGCAATTGATTTGATATTGCTCCTATTCCTTCCAGTGGTAAGGTAGCCAAACCTTCTCCAAACATTTTATAAATAAACTCAAACATTATGCTTGATGTTCTTAGCTCTGGCTCAAGAAAAATACCAGTAAAAAAGGGTTTAAAAAATTTGCTAATTATTCTATCGGAAAAACCATATTCCTTCAAGTAATCTAGTGTTGACTTAGATACTGAACCAAAAATTTCATTGATGGATTTTTTCTTTAACTGTGTATTGAGTTTTAAAATTTTGAGTTTATCAGAAAGCGTCCCGACATTGGCCGTTATGGTTGGCCACAATAGGCGGATATCTCTTAGCGGATCGCCAATAGTTTGTGATTTACCCTCAGAAAAAATAACAGCTCCTGGCAAAAATTCTTGTAGCTTTAATGCTTTGTAATCTAAATGCAATTTAGCCATGGGATAAGCATCTAGCAACACCTGAAACCCTTGATCCAATTGATAGCCCTCAACAATGTCTGTTTTTATACGCCCTCCTACTCGATCTGATGCTTCAAGAATTATTGGTCTGTAACCGTTTTCCTCAAGAACTTTTGCTGCGATTAAACCACTAATTCCTGCACCAATAATGTATATAATATATTCTTCGCGCTCCATGCTCTATCTAAATTCTTTCAATAATTCCTCTATACTCAATGCTATCTCTATTGTTTATAACATTTAAAATAGAATTGCCATTAGGCATTATCTTAATTTTAAATTGATAATTAAAATTGTGTACTGTGGTATTAAAAGACACTTCTATTATTTTATTGCGTTCATCGCTATAAACCTTATATTCCCTTAAAGCTTGTTTATTTAATTGAATAAGACCAGTCTCGTTATCAGAGAAGGGTAATAAACTGCCTTCCAACTGACTATTGTTTATTTTTAATGTGCTCAGATTTTTTTCGCGCTGCATTCCATCGTATATCAGGTTAGCACTGAATTTAAAATTACCATATTCAACTGTTTGTAATGAATTGTTATAGGTCCTTTCAAAAGAATCTTTCTTCTTATTATTATCCTGAGCATGCAAACTGGATATAGTGCCTATTCCTAGAACCGTAACAACCAACAACAGTTTACCTAAAGTACTTATGGAATATTTCATACGTTATATTAAGGGTTTAGTTGAATACTTCAATTTTTATATGCTAAAGATAATTAATAGAATTCTAGTTCTTATGATTTTCTTAAAAGCTGTTAAATTGGTTATTTAAAAGTGCTTTCATTACTATTTTTGCAAAAAATTTAATGATGGTTAAACAGTTGTCTTTATTCAGGCTTGTAGCTTTATTGGAAGGATTGTCTTATATCTTATTGTTATTTGTAGCGGTTCCAATAAAATATCTCTTAGATGACCCACAATACGTAAAACTTTTAGGAATGCCACACGGATTATTTTTTATCGCTTATATTGTCCTTGCGATTATGGTAAGCACAGACATGAAATGGTCTAATAGGACTATGTTTATTATTATGTTAGCATCTATAATCCCTTTTGGTACTTTTTATATTGACAAAAAATACTTAAGAAATGCTCAAATTTAGCGTGAGACACTACATTTACGATATTTTAATTGAGAAGGGGTTCTCTGAAACTACTGCGCAATATGCAAATATGATTTGTTTGTTAATTGCAGTATTATTGATTGCCTTTATAGTAGACTTTATAACTAAACGTATTTTAAGGCGATTCTCAGCAGGTTTAGCAAAACGTACTAAAACCAATTTTGATGACATATTAATCAGCAACAAACTACCGCGAAATGTAGCCCATATTATACCGCTAATAATTTTAATTGAATTTGTCCCTCAGGTTTTCACAGATTTTGATTATACCGAAAATATAATTGAAAAAACACTTAAAATAATAGCCATCTTATTAACGCTTCGGATAATAAGAAGTTTTTTAAATTCTGTAAAAGACTATTTAAAAACGCTCTCAAGATACAAGGATAAACCTATTGACAGCTACATCCAAGTCTTTATGATATTTGGATGGATACTCGGAATATTCGCTATTTTTTCTATACTTACGGGACTCACCTTCATAAAATTTGCAATATCGTTAGGAACGGCTTCAGCAGTTATCTTGCTTATTTTTAAAGATACAATTTTAGGTTTTGTTGCCAGTATACAAGTTAGCATTAACGATATGGTGAGGATTGGTGATTGGATTACATTTGAAAAATATGGTGCAGACGGCGATGTTATCGAAATTAGCCTTGCTACAGTTAAAGTTCAGAATTGGGACAAAACCATAACGACTATCCCAACCTATGCTTTAATATCAGATTCGTTCAAAAACTGGAGAGGTATGATGTCTTCAGGTGGAAGGCGAATCAAGCGTTCCGTTATCATAAAAACATCGACCATCAAATTTCTCAATGATGAAGATATTGAACATTTTAAAAACATTGAACTCATCACAAATTACATTAACGAGCGTTCAAGTGAAATAAAAAAGTTTAATGCCGACAACAATGTAGATAAGTCCATTTTGATAAACGGTAGAAACCTTACAAACTTTGGTGTTTTTAGAAAATATCTTCAAACCTATATTGAGCGACATTCGGCTATAAATAAAAATATGACACTGATGGTTAGGCAACTTGAACCAACGCCACAAGGCATACCAATGGAAATTTATGCCTTTAGTTCTGATATAAGATGGCAGAATTATGAATATATAATGGGCGATATTTTTGACCATGTTCTTGCCGCTGTAACGTATTTTGATTTGCAAATCTACGAGCTAAGCGTTGCAAACTCAGATTAGTATTTAAAACTTACGGATTCATTGTTAATAAGACCGTTAACAACATAATGAACCTTTATTTGTCTGGCTAAGCATAATAGCTAAATTTAAGTCCAAATTAATCCTAAACCTAGTTATGAATAAACGTACCGACGACCTAATAGCCATTAGACCTGTTATTGCCTCAGCAAAAATTTACGATTCAATGAGTGAAGACGAGCTATTTCAAAATAAGACGCTCAGACCAATTATTAAAATGCAGCACGATTTGTTTATCGCAGTTTTTAAAAATTATATTGCCAAGCGCAAAAATGTCTTCTACGAACTATCACTACAAAAGCAGTTGGATTATATTGATAATGCCATCCACAAGGACATGAAATTTAGAAATTCTATAAAAGGAATGATTATTGGCCAGTTTACTGTTGAAGAGTATGATAATTACATCCAGAATTCATCTGCTTTGAATAAACGCATGATGAATATTGTAAAAAATAGGATTATAAACAGTATTCAACTTTTTGTTAAGCCAGAGGTGTTAAAAGCGGTTTAAAGTAAAGTTTCACCATTTAAATTGGTGGTTAATACATCGCTCATATAATCAAAGAAAGGTCTTATTTGCACAAAGGCTTCATTTACCTGATCTAAAAAATCATCTGAAACCACAGCTACATCAGTATATTTTTTTATAAAGATATATTGCTTTTTTCTGATGAGATCTATTGCTGGATGTGTTTTATCAAATCCTTTTGGAGCAGTTTTTAATTCATCACCTACAAATCCACCCCAAATTGAATTGAATGATTTGTTTTCTAGAATTTCTCTCATTTCGCTATCATCCATTTCAAATTCTTTTCTGATTCTAAAAAGGTCGTCTTTATTAGGTTCCCAAAAACCAGTTGCAATAAAAGATTCATTATTTGGCTGTATGTGAAGATAGTAACCACCTCTTAATTCGGGTTTTTTTCTGTGGAAGGCACCACCAAAATGGGTTTTATATGGTAATTTATTCTTGGAAAATCTTACATCTCTATAAATCCTGAAGACTTTCACCTTTTCTATTTGATCATGCAAACTCATTAAACTTCCCAAATGATTATAAGCCTCCTTTACTTTTGCCTCTATTCCTTTAAATTCTGGTTTGTGTTCATTAAACCAGTCACGGTTGTTGTTTTTAGATAATCTAATTAAAAATGGTAAGGTTTCCTTTGGAATTGATGTGTGCATTATAACTGTGTTTTAAATAAAAATAAAAAAAGCCATCTGTTTTAGATGGCTTCTTAACTACTTATTAACTTTAGTTATTGGAAAAAGCGTCTTGCAAATCTGGAGTATTGACTTTTAATTTATTGTCAAATTGAAGCGTTCTAATAGGAAACGGAATATTGATTCCGGCTTTATCATAAGCCTTTTTAATCTCAATAATAGCTTTGGTTTTAGCCCTCAATTTTTCTAGCATACTTTCTGCATCAATCCAGAATCTACAAAGGTAATTTATGGAGCTATCACCAAATTCGGTATAATAAAATTCAACGTCTTCTGATTCTTCCACCTGATCGAAAGTATTGGCTATAGTTTGTTTTGTGAGTTGTTCAACTTTTTCCAGATCTGATTCGTAGCCAACGCCGCATTCTAAAAAGACACGCATTTTTGTTGTTAGTGAATAATTTTTCAGAGGATTCTCTAAAATAGTTTTATTTGGAATTACGACAATATTATTATCGGCTTCACGTAATGTAAAGTCCTTGAGATTTATATCTATAACCTCACCAGAAAACCCTGTTGTCTCTACCCAGTTGCCAATTTGAATCTTTTTTCTAAATGACAAAATTAAACCAGCAAAGGTATTGGCTAAAGTGCCTTGTAGGGCTAGACCTATCACCAAACCAACAACTCCAGCACCAGCTAGTAATGACGTTAATGCTTTACCAAGATTCATTACACCCAATGCCATAAATAATCCCATCGAAACCACGATTACAGCCGTAACCCTAGAAATAGCGTTCTTAATGGATTCTTGCTCAACTTTTCTGGCCACAAGTTTACCTACAAGTCTACTTACGTATTTCGCGGTAAAGTAAGACACTGTCATTACTAAAATGGCTAATATAAAGTTGGGGATATATTCTATTGTAGTGTTAAACCAGCCTTGGAGCTTAGTTATTAAAGACTCCCAAGCGGTATTAAATTGATTTTTCATAATTTGAATGTTTGGTGCTTCAGTAAATGATTTTTAATCCATGAATTTAAAACTATACAAGGCTATCATTTAATTGCGATGTGGTTTCTTTTGTAAACGCATCTAACATCCAACTGCTTTTCTCAAGTTCTCTTATGTAAGCTCCGATTAAATCTATGGTACCTTCATCATTGGTTTCCTCTGCTTTCTTTACAACCTTAGACATTTGCCTTAGCAAAATACTGTGATTTTCCAAGAGCGCTTTCACCATTTCAATATCAGTTAATTTTGAGGAGACCTCTTCAATTGACGAAGTCTCTAAATAATCTTTTAGATTGCTCATAGGATGATATCTTAAGGTTAAGATTCGCTCAGCGATTTCATCAATTTTCTTTCTAGCATCTGTATACATATCCTCAAATTTTTCGTGCAATTCAAAGAAATTTTCGCCTAAAATATTCCAATGGAAATTTCTTAGATTTTGATAATAAATGTGATAGTCTGCTAGTAAAGTGTTTAATTCTACAACAGTTGGTAATAATTTTTCGTCGTTAATGTTTAAGTAATTCATAACTATTGTTTTGTTTATATTAATTTTTGTCTCACTATAACATAAGATTATAATACCTTATGTCAAGTCACTTAACAGGGTTTAACGGTTTGACTTTTGTATTAACCTAAGATTATGTTAAATAAACCATAAAATGTTAATTCCATTTAACAGGTTTTAAGGGCTTATAGTCAAATGTTAAAAAATAAGTTTGCGAGTTGATTTAATTTTTACTATAATGCATAACTTTTTTAAAAATCACAATATATTTTTATGGGTAGACCAGCAACTAGACCAACCAAATTAAAGGATGGTTTTTACATTGAAATTAGAAACAAAGGCTCAAAATCAGGTGTTAAACTTTACAGTGGAACAAAACTACAAATGCATCGTGCTATAAAAATGTACGAACGATCTAAAGAAGTCATTATTCTTGGTGAATCGGTAGATGGAAAATTTGTAGACAAAGAGCCAAAATTACACGTTGTAGAATAACAAATTAAATACTTAAAGATTAGGGTGATGGTTTATACTGTCACCCTTTTTTATTGCTCTGAAACTTCCAACTCCTGCTGTTTCAATGATTTTTTTTAACTTAGACATGTTATAAACTAGCTAAATACTAACTAAATCAATTTATTATGTCAACAACTCAAAAACCTCCTATTTGGTTTTGGATTATTAGCATTCTTGCCTTAATCTGGAATATAATAGGTGTAATGGCTTACCTTGGGCGTGCCTTTGCAACCGAGGAAATGATAGCCACATTACCTGAAGAGCAGCAAGCAGAATTTCTCGTTGAATATCCTGCATGGTATACGGCAGCCTTTGCCTTTGCCGTTTTTGGAGGTGCATTAGGATCTTTATTTCTATTGTTCAGAAAAAAATGGGCAATTGCCTTATTTGTAATATCTGCCATTGGCGCAATTGTACAGCACATCTATTTATTTATAAACGTTGAGATGTTGGATTATGTAATGCCAATTGTAGTTATTGTTGTCTGTATTATACTTGTTTGGTTCTCTAGGCATTGCGCGTCAAAAAATTGGATAAATTAAAGTTTAACCAACCAATCGTAAAAAGGTATTAGTTTTTTATTGCTGATACCTTTTTTAGTTTTAAAGCATTAGATTTACACCAAATCCGATTTATGAAATTAAGTACTTTTGATTGGGTCATAATTATCTTTTTTCTGGCCTTATTTGCATTCATAGGTGTCTATGTCTCAAGAAAGGCTGGTAAAAATACAAGTGAATTTTTTCTTTCAGGAAGGAATATGCCATGGTGGTTATTGGGTGTAAGTATGGTAGCAACTACTTTTGCAGCAGACACTCCTGGTTTAGTAACAGAACTGGTTAGAAAAGACGGAGTATCTGGAAATTGGGTCTGGTGGGCTCTCTTACTTACAGGAATGCTTACTGTTTTCTTTTACGCAAAGCTTTGGCGAAGAAGTGGTATAACTACAGATCTCGAGTTTTACGAATTACGGTATTCTGGTAAAAGCGCGGCATTTTTGAGGGGATTTAGAGCCATTTATTTAGGTGTTATTTTTAATATTATTACGATGGCTGGAGTATGCCTCGCAGGCGCTAAAATAGCCAATATTCTTCTGGGATTATCTCAAGAACAAACTTTGCTTTACGCTTCAATTATTGTAGTTTTTTATGCCTCCTTAGGAGGATTAAAAGGTGTTTTGATAACGGATTTTATTCAGTTTATAATAGCAATGGTTGGAAGCGTGTGGGCTACAATATATATTGTAAGATTGCCAGAGATAAACGGCCTTGGTTCATTGTTAAGCCATGAAAGCGTAATGAACAAACTCGCTTTTTTCCCTGATTTTACAAATTCAGAAGCACTTATAACACTTTTAATTATTCCCTTAGCCGTACAATGGTGGAGTACCTGGTATCCTGGTGCAGAACCTGGTGGTGGTGGTTATATAGCTCAACGCATGTTGGCGGCCAAGGACGAAAAACACGCCACTTGGGCCACTTTATTCTTCAATTTTGCACACTATGCTATGCGCCCTTGGCCGTGGATAATTGTAGGATTAGCTTCATTAGTGATTTTCCCTGATTTGGATGCAATTGCCAATACATTTCCAAATCTTACTGCAGAGATGCAAGGTGATGATGTTGCTTATGCCGCAATGATGACTTACTTACCAGCTGGTCTAATAGGCATAGTTATGACGTCTTTAATTGCAGCTTTTATGAGTACAATTTCCACACAATTAAATTGGGGAAGTTCATATGTGGTAAATGATTTCTACAGTAGATTTATCAATAAAGATGCATCTGAAAAGCAGAAAGTCCTAATTGGCAGATTGTCTACAATATTATTAATGTTGTTTGCTGCATGGTTTTCATTTTATTTACAATCTGCTAAAGACGTATTTAATCTACTCTTACAAATTGGTGCTGGTACAGGATTACTTTTTATCCTGAGATGGTTTTGGCATCGCATAAACCCTTATAGCGAAATTGCAGCGATGGTAATTTCGTTTTCAATTGCACTGTTCTTCTTTATTAACGCAAAGTTAGACGCACCAATGGTTAATTTTCCATCACATATTCAACTTGTAATTGGTGTTTTTGTAACTACAGTAGGATGGGTTTTGGTGACATTAGTAACAAAGCCAACAAACGCAAAGACATTAAAAGAATTTGATAATTTAGTCTTTGCCGGTAAATCTAAGTTTGAAGGTATTGGGTTAAAAATCATTGCATTTATTGTAGGGACTTTAGGTGTTTATGTAACGCTATTCAGCATTGGAAGTTTTATCTATGGAAATACCTTAATTGGTTGTATTTTACTTCTTTTAGCAGTTATTTCCTGTATTATAATTGTGAAAATCATTCAGCAAACAGACTAATCAAAATTGAGCGTGTGAAGTATTAAACCTGAAGCAGGAGCGATGTAATCCATTATCTCAGTGCAATTTGGTTTTAGCGTAGATTCTATGTACTCTAAGGTTACCTCTCCCCTTCCAAGCTTGATTAAGCATCCTACCATCAGACGTATTTGATTTCGCATAAAACCTTTGCCTCTAATTTTGTAGACATAGGTTTTATTAGGGAAGAAACTGGCAGTATATATGGTATTCTCAATAATTTCAGACAATTCAATAGTCCTTGTGTATTCGCCCTTATCAGTTGCTTTATAACAATAGGGCTTAAAATTGTGAGTGCCTTCAAATAACTTGGCTCCACTTTTCATAACCTCGACATCTAATGGATCTAAAATCGTAGATAGTATTGGAGCACAAAATGGATGATTTTTGGTACCTTCTGAAAATACGTAGTGATATTCCTTTATTTTGGAATCTTGAATTACATTAAAAGTGTCATCAACTTCTTTAATAGACAATGCACGAATATCTTGAGGCAAATTGTAATTAAAATCCTTTAAAAATTCTTCAAAATCCTTAATTGGTTCATCGTAAAGAAAAAGCTCTAGCGCAGCCTCATTCGCAGAAACCATGGCGTCAGTGCGCCCTGCGCCTAAGGTTTTAAATCTTTGTTTGCCCAAAATATATTTAAGCGTTCTATCGATCATAAAATGAAGGGTTTTAACATCTGGTTGTTTTTGCCAACCATGAAAGCGATAGCCTAAATATTGAATCTTTATTAAATAATAAAACCGTTTGGTAAACATACCGACAAGAACGCCATTTATAAGAAACTATACAAGAAAACTATTCAGAGAGAAGGGCAAAGTTCCCAGTGTAACGTATGGCTGTTCTATTAGAACCATAAATGATTACATTGCTGTCATAATTATTAAACACAACCATTCTAATTCTAAATGTCTCAACCTGATTCTTGGCATCAAACTGAATAATTATTTTCTCACCATTCTTTTTTTCTTCCACACTATAGTTTATGGGTACTCCAGAAAAAATGATACTATTATCTGCTATATCGTTGTAGCCTACATTGCGCATCTCTCCGAAATAAGATAATTTGCCTTCGGTAGTATCGCCATTAATCTTAAAGAAATCATAGTTTCCAGATAAATTAACCTGTCCTCCTAAATTTTGAGAACCTCGCATGAGTTCATTTGTTACCATTATAACATCGTTTGATTGCAACGGAAAGGCAAATTCTGCATTAAATTGAAAAGATTTTGATTCGAGTGCAGATCTAATTTGTTCTAAATTCTCACTTCGCTCTTTTGATGAAAGTTTCTCTTTAGAACTACCACAATTCATTAGCGTGCCAAAAGTAATTAGTAATATGCTTATTTTAAATTTCATAATTCACTTTATGACTCTAACTAAAGGTACAAAATTGATATATGAGATGTGCGTAAGGAATTGTTAATATTTTCAAACTTAAAAAACTGAATTGAACAACATCTCACATTAAATTATCATACTGTTTAACGAGATTAATGGCCATACGTTCTTCCATTAAACGTATAATCGTTTTATATGCGGTTTTGTCGAAAGGATATCTTTTTGTCAGTACTTATTTCTACATTTATATAGCTATTAATCCATTATTCGTACAGAATGAAATCCCTCAGTCCATTAAAGGATTCAGTATTCGAATCCAATAACTATAGACTTTTAAGACACTTTAAGTTTATAGTTGTTGGGCTTTTTTGTATATCCCTATTTAATTTCAAAAAAAACAATCACGTTATAGAAGACATATCCTTTTTCTCCCATATTGGATTGGTTAAACTTCAAATTGATAATGGCTCCAGTAACTTTAGGACCGATATTTATTTTAATACTAATGCATCATTAGGATTAGATCCTGGTTATGATGCTTCTCTTTTTGGAGGTGTAGCACCGTCATTTTCTATTTATTCCCTACTTGTTGAGCAAAACACAGGAATGCCTATGGGCATACAAGCACTTGGCGAAAATGACATGAATGGAACTATTGTACCTATAGGCATCCATGCATTGGCTGGCGATACTATTTCAGTTGCTATTACTGAAAATACAATTTCACCTTCAATAAATATCTATTTGGAGGATACCGCAGAAGGAACTTTAACACTTTTAAACTCTAATAGCTATCAATTTGTAGTACAAGATGATATCTCAAGTTCAGGTCGGTTTTTTCTAAGATTTGGAGCGGATGTTTTAAATATACCTCAGTCTCAATTAAGCCATCTTTCAATTTATTCGGATGCGAACTCTAACGAAATTATAATAAGTGGTTATTTGCAGCATAAAACATCGATGTATCTTTACAACATAAATGGCCAATTACTTGATGAATTTAAATTGGATGCATCTAGCGATAGAAATACGATAAGCAGTTCTAACTTGTCTTCTGGATTTTATATTGTTAAAATAACAGATGACATTGGAAACATAAGAACAGAAAAACTAATAGTTAAGTAAATTGTTTGATTAATTAAAAAAGCCACAAGAGTCAAATCTTGTGGCTTTCTTTGATTAAGTAAGTTAAATGAAACCCTTATAACACCTCTAAAAAGTAATCCATCATTTCTTCTTTAAGATCATAATGTAATTTTATATAAGTGCGCATATCCTCTCTTAAAGTACGCTGTTCATTTTGTAGACGTCCATCAATATTTTCATTGAAATCAACATTATTGATATTTGCCATTTTATTACGACATCTATGCAATAATTTAGAAATCGCATCTTTTTCGATCATAATTCTATTTTGAAAAACTTCTAGTTTAACCATGACCATAGGATCATTATGTCCTCTTTGCACAATTTCCTCTAGTTTTTCTTCAAAGGTGTCCATTTCATTGAAATGAAATCTTAATTCGCGTTTCCAAGTTTCTATATTAAACTTTAAATCGCTTAAATACATTACTTTATTTTGCATATCACTGAAGTTTAGGTGGTTATTAATTCGTGTTGTTTTATTAATTCTTTTTGAATGTGAGTTGGTACAGCTTTGTAGCCTTCAAATTTAGTCGTATAGGTTGCTCTACCTTGGGTAATAGATCGTAACTGACTAGAAAAATCCGATAATTCAGCTGAAGGAATTGTACAGCGTAAAATCTGATAGTGTGCTTCAGTTTCAACACCTTGGATTATAGCTCTTCTACTTTGTAATTCCGTCATTACACCGCCAATCATTTGCTCTGGTGCTCTTAATACCATTTGTTCTATAGGCTCTAACAATTTAGGGTTAGCATTTAAGAATGCTTCTTTAAAAGCATTTGCTCCAGCAATTTTAAATGAGATATCATTAGAGTCTACTTGGTGCATTTTACCATCATATACCATTACCCGAACATCTCTTATATATGAGTCTGTAAGTGGTCCGGATTCCATAACTTCCAAAATACCTTTCATAATTGAAGGTAAATAGCGCTGATCAATTACGCCACCCACAATACAATTGTAAAATACTAGCTTTCCATCCCACGGTAGGTCTACAACCTCTTTACCTCTTAGTGAAAAGCCTTCTGGTTCTGGCATACCTTCATAATAAGGTTCAATTTTTAGGTGAACTTGTCCAAACTGACCAGATCCACCACTTTGCTTTTTGTGCCTGTAATTTGCAGTGGCACTGCGTTGAATGGTTTCTCTATATGATATTTTTGGCGATTCAAACCTTGCTTTTACTTCATAAACATGCTCTAATAACCAATTTAGAGTAGATAAATGTAATTCACCTTGCGTACCAACCAAAGTCTGGTGCGTTTCGTTATTGTAACTCAAATCAACAGTTAAATCTTGGCTGTGTATACGTCTTAAAGCATCACTTAACTTTTCTTCTTCGCTAGAATTTTCTGCAAATACCGCCTTAACCAATCTTGGTTGTGGGTACTTTATAGGCTTAAATGTACCAGCCTCTGCTGTTTGTGCTAAAGTATCATTTGTTTCGGTATATTTAAGTTTTGTTGTTGCACCAATGTCACCAACAGTTAACTTTTCTACAGAATGCTTTTGCTTGCCGTCCATTATGTAAAGCTGATTCAAAGTTTCAGCTTCTCCTGTTCGGGTATTAAAAAGTTTATCATTAGCTTTTACCTCACCAGACATAACCTTGAAAAATGTTATCTGCCCTAGATTAGGCTGATAAACATTCTTAAACACAAATAATGACGTATCTCCATCTATTTCTGGTTTAATCAATTCACCTTCTATAGTTTGCTCTGGCTTTAAATCTCCAGCCGCAGGTGCTATATTATCAATAAATCCCATTAATCGACCCGTACCCATATCTTTTAAAGCAGAAACACAAAATACAGGGAAGAAATCGTGGTTAAGCATACCAAGCTTTATACCTTTTCGAAGTTCTTCTTCATTCAATGTGCCTTTTTCAAAATAGAGCTCCATTAATTCTTCATCGTTCTCTGCAGCCTTCTCCACAAGTTCATTATGTAGCATGGTCGCATATTCCATTTGGTCTTCTGGTATAGGTAGCTTTTCAGGTTTACCGCCTTCTGGACCAAATTTGTAACATTTCATTTTAAGAACATCAATAATACATTGAGCACCATCCAATTTAATGGGGTATTGAACCAATACTGCATTATTACCGACTAACTCTTTTAAGCTATTAACGCTCATTTCAAAGTTGGCCTTTTCGCTATCAATTTTGTTAATTACAAACAATGTGGGTTTATGATATTTATCGACATAGTTCCAAATGATTTCTGTACCAATATCTGCACCGTGCTTAGCATTTATAACAGTAACGATGGTATCTGCAACGCGTATTGATGACATTATTTCTCCAATAAAATCGTCTAATCCTGGCGTATCTATAATATTGATTTTATAATTACGCCATTCGGTGTGCAGAGGGGTAGCAAAAACAGAAGCACCGCGTTGGTGCTCAAATTCATGGTAATCCGATATTGTGTTTTGTTGCTCTACAGTGCCTCGCCTGTTAATTAGACCAGCCTCGAAGAGCATAGTCTCTGATAAGGTGGTCTTGCCGGCGCGATGTGTCCCGACAAAAGCCACATTTTTAATGTGTTTGTTATCGAATACTTTCATATAATAAGAGATTTTAAGCGGTTATATTTCCTTTGAAAAATGTACTGCTAAAGTTACTCTTACTTTAACTCTAAAAACATGATATAAGTTAGGTTTTCAATATTTTTGTGCTAAAACCGTAGGCTGTTGAGCAACAAAACAACATTAATTGAGATGTTTGAAGGATTTCAAACTACTCCACCACTTTGGCATAACGACGAGATTTATGGTATAAATCAGTTTGAACCAAAAAAAACGAACAAACAATTTTTTACGGATATACCAAATCTAAATCTTAGATTGGGTAATTGGGTTGAAAAATTTGTAAGCTTTCAATTAAAAGCATCACCAGAGGCCCAGATATTAGCTGAAAACAGTCAAATAAAAGTTAATAATGAAACCATTGGAGAGCTTGATTTGTTATTTTATTTCAATCATGAGCCTCTACATATGGAAGTTGTTTATAAATTCTATTTGTTTGATAATAAAATAGTTAACGACAATTATTTAGATAAATGGATTGGACCAAATAGGAAAGACACTCTTGTATTTAAATTAAAAAAACTTAAAGAAAAACAACTGCCTTTACTATATCATGATGGTACTATAAGATTATTGAATACACTTAATGTTAATCGTGACGATATAAGTCAGCACACATGCTTTAAAGCACAATTATTCTTACCTTATGGCCAAAATATTAGTGATATTGGCCCAATAAATAATAATTGCATTATCGGTGAATATTTGAATTTTGATGATTTAAATAAACTACGTGATTTTTATTTCTATATACCATCAAAGTTAGATTGGTTATGTAATCCAAAAATTGAGGTAGAATGGAAATCCTTTGAAGATATAAAGCATCCTATCGATAACTTAATATCTAAATATCGCTCACCACTATGTTGGGTAAAAACCCCAGAAAAAGAGTTAAAGAAAATCTTTGTGACTTGGTGGTAGCTGTTATAATCACATACTAAATATATACGTGCATTACTATTACAAACTCTATAAACCCTACGGATACCTAAGTCAGTTCATTAACAATCAAAATAAGCGAAAATCCAAGCGTCTGCTGGGGGACTTATATGAGTTTCCTGCTGGAACAATGGCAGTTGGTAGACTAGATGAAAAATCTGAAGGTTTGCTCCTCTTGACTACTGATGGTAAATTCAGTTATAATATAACCAACTCCAATATTGAAAAAGAATACCATGTTATGGTTGATGGCATAATTAAACAAGAACATATTGAAGTTCTAAGTCAAGGCATTCCAATAACTGTAAAAAGTGAAACTTATACTACAAAACCTTGTAAAGTCTCCCTGTTAAAAGATACATCTCATATAATTGAAAGACCAGTAAGGGATCTAAGACATGGACCAACGAGTTGGCTTTCTATCACATTAACAGAAGGCAAATATAGACAAGTTAGAAAAATGACTGCAACAGTTGGATGCCCAACGCTGCGTTTAGTTAGAGTTAGAATTGGACCTTATTTTATTGATGATATGAAACCTGCTGAAGTTTGGCCTATTCGTTATTAGATGCCTGCTCTGCTTCGTTATTAGCGTCATCTTTTGATTTAATGATCGTCTTTTCGTTATTAAAAACAATTCGTGCCTTAACACCAGTCAAAAGATTCCATTCCTTGGATGAAATTACCCTTCCAGCGTCGTCATACACTACAAACTCTGCAGTGTTTGGTCCCGATTCTCCTTGATTAAGTGCTATAATATCAACAATGTTTCGTCCTTGAGCCAGGTTGACCTCGACCCTTCTATATTGGCTGGTTAAGAGCAACTCGTGCTTTACAATGAATCCATTGAGTACTATTTGCACTCTATCGCCATCAGGATATTCGTGATCACGGCAAACAATATTTACAAATTTTGTATCAACCTTATGCTCACCTAGAAATTGGTCGGACATTGTCTTTACAACTCCTCCTTTTACAAGTTCTTTCTTCCATCGCTTTTCAAAAATTTCCCCAGGATTTTTTAGGCCGTCATCATAGACCATAGAGAAAGGTCTCTCAGACTCTTTAAAAATGAATTTTTTCTCTTCATCTTTAGTACCCTTGCTTTTGTCAGATTCCTTTTCAAATTTTGGCTCTACCTTAATTCGTAGTGGTGTTGAATCCTTATCTTTATCGGATTTTTCAGCAGGAATTCGTATAGATTTCGTTTGCTTGTCCTTTACTTGTGAAAACACAAAGGGTGCACTCAAAATGCTAAAAATTAATACTATAACGTTTAAGGTTTTCACTTTTACTTGGTTAAATCTCTATCCGTTAGATATGGTGCAAAAATCGTACCTACTTCAAAATAAACGCTAAAAAATAAAATTCCTTACAAAAAAACGTTAAAACTTGCCGTTAAAACTTATGCGTAGTTTACGATTATACTCTTCAAAAAGCCAATCTTTATAATTATCCGTACTGTTCATGATACAATAGCCATACTGCTTAATACGGTAAGCTATTTCATCTTGCAATAGTTTAACCAAATCTCTGGCATCATAAACGTCTTCACTATTTTCTATACACATTTTAGAATGCTGGGCAATGGAACGTTCTATTACAGCAAATGACTTTTTGCCAGATTTGATGACATCCTTATAGTGGGCTTTGACGTCAAATTCTAAATCTTCTGAGTTTTTGAATTTTTCTTTTATTGAATCTGGCATAACATAAACAAAATCGCGTTCTAGAGCCTCATCATCAATAATATTCTCAAGGTATAAATCAGGATATTTAAAAATATGTTGCCAATCAACAGGTTGACTCCATGGTCCAAACCTTGCAACATTATTACCTAAATCGATTACCTGAAATGAAGTTCTCTCTTTGTAGATTCTGCTTCCTCTTCCAATCATTTGGAAATAGAGCGTTAGTGAACGTGTTGCTCTATTTAGGATTATAGATTCTACTGACGGTTCGTCAAAACCAGTGGTTAGAATACTTACTGACGTTAAAACTGCATCTGGTGTATATTTAAACCATTTAAGGATATCTTTTCGTTCTTGTTTACTTGCGGTATTATCCAAATGCCTTACGTTGTAACCCGCTTTTTTAAAGGTATAATATACTTCCTTAGACGTATAGATACCATTATTAAAGATCAATGTTTTTTTGCCCCTTGCCAGTTCCTCGTATGCTGTTAGGAGCTTGCTCTGCATCAAGGAATTAGTGTAAAGTGCCTCGGAAGACTTTACGGTATAGTCACCATTAATTCCAATCTTTAATGATGTTAGACCAACATCGTAATGGTACATTTCTGCCGTGGCTAAAAATCCGTTTTTTATTAGGGTAGAAATATCATCACCAACAATTAATTTGTTGTAATTATCTTTCATCGGCAATTTAATATTACTGCTCAGAGGTGTTGCCGTAACACCCAAAATGAAACACTCTTCAAAAAATTTAAATAGCTTTCTAAAAGAATTGTAATGTGCCTCATCAATTATTAAAAGACCAATATTTTTAAGCTCAAAATCGTTATCAGATAATCTATTATTTAGTGTCTCTACCATTGCAACAAAACACATGTAATCATCTTGGTCAGGTAAGGATTTTACCTTGCTATTAATTACTTTGTTTTTTACTTTAAAACCAGACAAAACATTTGAGGTCTGCTTGCATAATTCTATCCTGTGTGTAAGAATAACAACCTTTTTGTTGTGCCTTTCAATATAGCGTCTTACTATTTCGGAAAAAATGACCGTCTTACCACCGCCAGTTGGCAATTGATAGAGCAGGTTAAAGTTCTCTGCTTCTTCTGCCATAACATCAAAAATGCGGTTAAGATCCTTGATTTGATAATCATAGAGTCTTTTTTCAGCGATATTTTCTTTCAATGTTTCTGTTGACATGTAGATTTCCTCAATCGTTAATTTTGCAAAAATAGCACATTGTAAGTGTTTTTTGAAGCTATTGTTAATAACCTTTAACAAGATTGGTATTGTTGTTGTGACTCAACTTGTAATAACATTTTAAACAATTTTTTATGAAAACTATTAGAAGACAGCCAGCTACCATCAATACAGGCTCCATGGCGGATATTGCTTTTTTACTACTAATTTTCTTCTTGGTTACAACAACAATTTCTGCAGATAAGGGAATATTAAGACAACTTCCTGCCCTCTGTCCTCAGGGTGAAAACTGTATTGTAGATATTCCAGAGCATAACCTCTTAAGGATAAGTTTGAATGCAAATAACGAGTTAATGGTAAATAATGATATTATTAGAATTGAAGCACTAAAAGAAGTTGTGATAGGGTTTATAGATAACAATGGCGGTGGCAATTGTAATTACTGTAATGGCATTAAAGATAAGAACGCTTCGGATCATCCTAAAAAAGCGATAATATCCCTCAGTCATGATAAAAGAGCCAACTATCAGGAATACATTAAAGTGCAAGATGAAATTGCAAAAGCATTTTTTAAACTACGATTAGATTATTCGAAGAAGATCTTTGATAAAGAACCTAAAGAATTATCAACATCAGAAATACATACTGTGAAAAGTGCCTACCCTTTTATTCTTTCTGAAGCAAGTTTATCTTTTAAATAGTTAAAAATTGTTAAATCATTACTATGTTATGCAAAGTACTGTAACAAAATTAATTTAAGGTCGTCTATTATATGTAATCAATTAAAAAAACATATATCATGAGAACTTTAAACAACAATCAATTAACAAGTACTACTGTAAATACCAAAACTTATACTTGGAACAATAAAAGACGTTATAGATAAGAACGTAATTCATCAATCATTTTATCAATCATTAAATCAAACAGTTATGAGAACATTAGACAGCAATCAATTAACAAGTAGAACAGAAGGAACTAAAGGTCATTCTTGGAACAAAAAAAGACGTTATAGATAATAACGAAAATCATCAATCATTTTATCAATCACTAAATCAAACAGTTATGAGAACTTTATCAAGAATCGTCAATACATCTAATAGTTTAGATGATGACCTAGAAACAAGAAGACTATGAAAATTGAACCTAATCAAATTCAATTAAAGTAAAAAGCCAGTTTAAAACAAATTAAACTGGCTTTTAGATTTTCTATATATAAAACGTTTACTCCTTAATCATTTTATAAACCATGCTAGTTGAGGTTGTACTTAGTTTTATAAAATAAATTCCACTACTCAACTTACCTAAAGATAATCTGTTTAAGGTGTTGTTACTTAAAGTCCCGGCCCTAACACTTTGACCTAGCGCATTAACAACTTCATAAGTTACAGACTCACTGATATTTTGAGTACGAATATTTAATTCATCTTTTACAGGATTTGGATAAATGGAGACATAATTTGCAAGTGTCTCGTCATCGATACTTAGCGGATCTAGAGCTTTAAATTGTACAGACTCACTGCTGCCAAATTCGCCTCCTGAAATAATAACATTACCATTTTCATCCTCTAAACTGTAGGAACCTGTTCCATATGCGCAACATATGCCATCGCCAAAAGAATCCAATAGTGTAAACGTATAACACTCATCAAATGCTGGAAGTGTTATAGTCTCTTGATAGGTTGTTGCATTAGCATAGCCTGTACCTCCACTGTCAACTAACGTTCCTAAACTATTCCTCACTTCCCAGGTAGTTTCGCTTGCATAATTATCAGTTGTTATATTAAGGATGATTTCATTGGTTGAAAATTCTGGCGAAACATCAAACGCAAAAACGAAACTATCGTTTGTTGTATTTTCATCGGTTGTTCCATTTGGATTTGCTACCTGAATAGTAAAGGTATGACTTCCAGGAGCTATGTTACTGTATACTGGATTTGCCACAACTTCGCTCGCATCAGTAACGAGATTCCCGGTCCAGTTTATTGTAGTTGGCGGTTCTGAATCCAAATAATAAGTTACATCTGCCGATGATAAATTAAGGTTACCTGGATTAATTATTGTTACCTGAGGCGTAAAATCCATATTACATAACAAAGCTTCATTACCGCTTCCAGCAGAAACGCGAGCATCAATATCATAAGTCTCTAATGGCGGATACTGACCAACAACGGTTGCGCCAGTATTACCTGGATCTAACCAATCTCTAAGCCTTGAAGAGGCCGAACTTCCGAAATCCCATGCAACGCCAAAACGGCCGTAATAATCAAATGCTCCATTATTTACCGTACCGCTGCACGCCGCAGCACCACCAGATAGAACCCCTATTAGTTCGCCATTTTCGTTAAATAAACCAGAGCCAGAAGATCCTGGTTCGGTAACACCCAATTCCCACTCCGTGATATACCACATCTGGGTATTTGGATTACCATTAAAGTTAACAGGTTGTCTCACTGCACCATCATCATCCCTGCATGTTTTTTGAATATCACCACTTGGATGGTGAATCCCAAAATTAACATTTGGAGTTTGTGTAGTGGAATTGTTCCAACCTACCCAGACTAAATCTGGATTACTTGCGGCGAAAGTAGGATCTGTAATTTCAACTAATTCCATATCCGATTGAGAGCTATTTGCCCTTAAAATTGCCCCACTTACAGTTTGATTAAATGAACCGTTGGTGCTATTTGTAAATGTTCCGCAGGAAGGATTTGGACTTCTCCAGTTAAATCTGAAGGCCCAACTTCCCTCACCTCCACCACAGTGATTAGCCGTCATGAAATATAAGGTGCCATCGTTATTAGTGTTGTTAATGAGTGTACCTGAACAAAATCCAGTACTTCCAGTCACAAGCATTCCTGCAGCTTTTTTAATATTCTCTTTTACAGTATTCAAATTAAATGGGTCAGCACCTGGAGGTGTTATGTCACAGTCCACATCATGATTACATGCGCCAGAATCATTTAATCCTTTTTGATAAGATTCAGCTGTTCTATAACCATGAATCACAGACCCAACTGTAATTTTAGCCTCTCCAACAACATTTGCAGGTTGATAATATTCTATCCAAGCCTGATTACCATTTACTAACCAAGTTCCTAAAATCTCTTCTGGATTATTATTATGATGTGTAAAAGGTCTTAACAAATCATTCTGCTCGTCATTATAAACATATAATTTTGCACCCTCTGGAATCCAGAAAACATCAAAATAAAAGTTTAAGGTAAGTGCACCTTCTGAAGTGTAAGACATTCTCCATATCTTGTCACCATTAGGTAATGTTGTCCATTGCCCGACCTCATTAAAATCATGATCAACGTATAATTCATAACCAAAACGCCAAGGTTTAGATTTATCCTTATCGTTTACTAGATCTTCATCTTGTAGGCTTTTTAAATCAAATGAAGGTAATTTGAATGGTTTTGGATTAGAGAGTTCGTGTAAAGTAGTCCAACTTGGCGGTTGGACATCTTCGGGGATAATTTGTGCAAAAGTCAATGCCGACACAAACACAAATAGTAATAGTAATTTATTCTTCATGTGGGATTATTTTTAAAGGTGTAATTTACCAATAAATTTGAAAAACATAACTATTTTACGAGCCTAATATCTGACATTCAAAAATTGCAATACTTTATCAAATTAATTAATAGGCAACCAAATCCTTAAGCGCTTGCCCAAGTTTTGATTTGCCCAAGTATTGCTTTTCTAATTGAACAGCGAAAGGGATAGGTGTTTCCATACTAGCGACGCGCTTTACTGGCGCATCCAGATATTCAAAACATTCCTCCATAATAATGGCTGATATGTCGCTTGATATACCGCCAAAGCCAGAATCCTCTTGCAAAAGAAGCACTTTACCTGTTTTTTTTACTGAATTTAATATGGTTTCTTTGTCTAAGGGTTGAAGTGTTCTTAGATCAACCAAATCTGCAGAAATCTCTGGATTATTTTGTAGTACTTCCACAGCCCAATGGACACCAGCACCATAGGTTATAATGCTCACATCATGCCCTTCTTTAACTTTCCTTGCCTTACCAAAAGGAATTGTGTAATAATCTGTTGGTACTTCTTGCCTAATACTTCTGTATAAGGCCTTATGCTCAAAAAACATAACAGGATTAGGGTCGTTTATTGCTGTTGCCAATAGCCCTTTTGCATCATATGGAAAAGCAGGATAGACCACTTTTAAACCTGGGGTTTTTGTAAACCAAGCTTCATTAGTTTGTGAGTGAAATGGTCCGGCACCTACTCCTGCACCACAAGGCATTCTAATCACCACATCCGCTTGTTGATGCCATCGATAATAGGATTTGGCTAAGTAATTTATTATAGGATTAAAACCAGAAGTCACAAAGTCGGAAAATTGCATTTCGACAACAGCTTTCATTCCTGCAATAGATAAGCCCATGCCAGCTTCAACAATAGCAGATTCACAAATTGGAGTATTTCTCACACGGTCTTTACCAAATTGGTTAATAAAACCTTCTGTTATTTTAAATACGCCACCATATTCTGCGATATCTTGACCCATGATTACAAGATCCTTATGTTTCTCCATAGATTGTCTTAGCCCCTGGGAAACAGCATCTACCAGTCTTAATTCTTCAGTTATTTCATTAGGCTTAACTTCTTGATATTCAACTGGCTTATAGACATCATTTAATTCTTCTGTTTCATTAGGCTTTATGTCTTCTTCAGCATATGCCGATTCCAAAGATCTATCAATATCGGCTTTAATTTCAGTCGTATATTTTTCGTCTATTTCTTGTGTGAGGATTTTTTTACTAAATAAGAAGCTTCTATAATTTTCGATGGGGTCTTTTGCTTCCCATTCTTCCATTAATTCTTTTGGAACATATTTTGTACCACTTGCCTCTTCATGGCCTCTTCTTCTAAATGTCTTAAATTCAATAAGAATGGGTCGTGGACGTTTTCTGATACTTTCGGAGAGCTTTTTCAGTTTAGTATACGTTTCTATTACATTGTTTCCGTCTAAAATAAATGATTCAATACCATAACCTTTACCTCTGTCGGCTAAATGTTTGCACCTATACTGTTCGCTAGTTGGTGTAGACAAACCATAACCATTGTTTTCAACACAAAATATTACAGGCAATTGCCAAACAGCGGCAACATTTAATGCCTCATGAAAGTCACCTTCACTTGTGCCACCTTCACCAGTAAAAACCGCGGTAACTTGTCCGTTTTTCTTTAATAAATTGGCAAGGGCAATACCATCTGCAACACCCAATTGAGGGCCTAAATGAGATATCATTCCAACAATATTATAGTCTTGAGTACCAAAGTGAAATGATCTGTCTCTTCCCTTCGTAAAACCACTGGCTTTACCTTGCCATTGACAGAAAAGACGATGCAATGGGATTTCTCGTGTGGTAAACACCCCTAAATTTCTATGCATAGGTAAGATGTATTCATTTGGCTTAAGGGCCATTGTCACACCTACCGCTATAGCCTCCTGGCCAATGCCCGAAAACCATTTTGAAATTTTACCTTGCCTCAAAAGAATAAGCATCTTTTCTTCAATTAGCCTGGGCTTAAGCATATTATAGTAAAGTTTGAGTAGTGTTTTGTCGCTTAAATCCCTTTTGTCGTAATTAATCGTGCTTTTAGTTATGGTGGGCATAAATAATAAGTTAGATGATATCAAAAGTAAATAAAATTGAAGCAATAATTGTACATTAATCTATTTATTGCAAACAATTCTGACCGTAAGTTTTATAGTATTTTCTTTAGATTTGTATATTGACGAAAATTAACAAAATCATGGATAGAATACCGAGCGTTGATTTAAAGGATTTCATTTCTTCTGATCCCAAACGCAAGCAAAAATTTATTGATGAAATTGGCAAAGCATATGAGGAAATAGGGTTTGTTGCATTAAAAGGCCATTTTTTAGATGATGAATTAGTGGATAGACTTTATGCTGAAGTTAAGCATTTTTTTAATCTGCCACTTGAAACCAAAAGAAAATATGAAATTCCAGGTATTGGTGGTCAGCGCGGCTATGTGTCTTTTGGCAAGGAAAGTGCAAAAGGAAAAAAAGAAGGTGATTTAAAGGAATTCTGGCATTTTGGACAATATGTCGAAGATGATGAAAAACGAAAAAACGAATATCCTGAAAACGTAGAGGTAAAAGAACTACCAGAATTTAATAAAGTGGGGAAAGAAACCTACAAAATGCTTGAAAAAACAGCAAAATATGTTTTGCGTGCTCTGGCATTACATTTGGGTCTTGAAGAAACCTATTTTGATGACTACATACATAATGGTAATTCTATTTTACGACCCATTCACTACCCTCCTATATTAGAGGAACCAAAAGATGCGGTGCGAGCGGCAGCTCATGGCGATATTAATCTAATTACATTGTTAATGGGTGCTCAAGGCAGGGGTTTACAAGTCCAACGACACGATGGCGAATGGATTGATGCTATTGCAGAGCCTGATGAACTTATGATTAATGTTGGAGATATGCTCTCAAGACACACTAATAGCAAGCTAAAATCTACAATTCACAGAGTTGTAAACCCACCTCGAGAGCTTTGGGGAACTTCACGTTATTCCATTCCGTTTTTTATGCATCCTATAAGTGAAATGAAATTAGATGTACTTGAAAGCTGTGTAGATGAAGAAAACCCAAAGCAGTTTGATGATATCACTGCGGGTGAGTTTTTAAATGAACGGCTTGTTGAACTTGGTTTGATAAAAAAATAAAATGGATTTACAAGACCAGCTCAAGAAACTTTTCCCAGACCACAAAGCGCAGACGGAGGATTCCAAAAATCAAAATGCAACGGATATTTGGTTGCAAGAAGAACCAATAGTATGTAAATATGAAAAGCGAAAAGGAAAACCTATTACTATTTTAGAGGGTTATAATGGAGCACAGGAAGATTTTAAAAAACTCGCTAAAGAATTAAAATCTAAATTAAGCGTCGGTGGTAGTTTCAAAAATGAAAAAATTATCATACAAGGCGATTATAGGGACAAAATTATGGCCATTCTTAAAGAAAAAGGATTCAATGTAAAACGTGTTGGAGGTTAAATCAATGGAAAAATCGTGTTTGCATATAACAAATGGTGGTGCCCTAACAGCTTATTTGCGTGAGCTGGATTTTAAAGATGATATATTAACCTGGCAGGAAATGCTCTGTGAAGGACCAACAATACCAAAAATTGATTCTGACGAATTCTTTGAAATCAGGGCAAAATTTCTAAAGACTTTTTATGATATAGAAGTAGATTCTCATGCACTTAAAAAAGAACTTGCAAAATTAGATGCTATTGACAAGTACGATGAAATTAATCTATGGTTTGAGTATGATTTATTTTGCCATATCAATTTAGTTGGAGTCCTCAATCTTTTACACCAAAAGCAAATAGATAAGCCACTGTATTTAATCTGTAGCGGCCGCGTTGTGGGAGAAAAAAGTTTAAAAGGACTTGCAGAACTCAGCCCTGCACAACTTCAATACCATTACAAGAATAAAAAGCTCCTCACTAAAAGCGATAAGGAATTTGCAATAGCCATTTGGAGAACCTATTGTGGAAAAGACCATAATATTCTGAAACCGTACATTGTTACAAAGTCAAGTTTTGAATATATGAGCAACTGTTTAAAAGCACATTTGAAGCGATTTCCACATCAAAAAAGTGGTCTTAGTGTTCTAGAAGACAATATTTTGAGAATAGTAAGAGATAATCAAATAAAGTCCATGCATCATTTGTTGGGCTACAGTTTAAACTACCAAGGTTTTTATGGTTATGGTGATCTGCAACTAAAACGAATGATTGATAACTTATCTATTTTTTTTGAAGAAACAGAAAACGGCATAACACTGAATAGAAAAGGACACGAGGCATTATTAAGACGATATAACTATGCACAAGAGGTAAATAACACTATGTCCTATGGCGGTGTAAATAGACTAGAATATCAATTTAGTGTTGAACAAAACAAACTTATAAAAACCATTTTGCATGGCGATTAAAGATTCTGAACTTATACTAAATCCCGATGGTAGTGTTTACCATCTTAATTTAAAACCCGAAGATATATCAGATACTATAATCTTTGTTGGTGATCAGGATAGGGTAGAAAAAATTACGAAACACTTTGATAGTATAGAATTTAGTACTCAAAAACGCGAATTTAAAACCCAGACAGGCTATTACAAAGACAGAAGGATTTCAGTGATTTCAACGGGCATAGGACCTGACAATATTGATATTGTGCTTAATGAATTAGATGCATTGGTTAATATTGATTTAAAAACACGTAAACCAAAGACTAATTTAACCAGTTTAAATATCATAAGAATCGGCACGTCTGGTTCATTACAAACAGATATCCCAGTAGACGCATTTGTTTTGAGCACACACGGTTTAGATATAAACGGTATGTTACACTTTTATCAAATCGAAGGAATTAGTAATCCGGAAATTGAGGATGCCTTTGTACAACACACCAATTGGGACAAAAATAAGGCAAGACCCATTATTATAAATAATAGTAAATACTTAGAACGTTATTTTGATAATGAAATAGTGTATAAAGGAATGACAGGTACTGCAGGAGGTTTTTATGGTCCACAGGGTCGTGTGCTCCGCTTACCTTTGCAGGATAGCACCCTTAATTCTAAACTTAAAAGTTTTAAATTTAAAGAGTTTAGAATAACCAATTTTGAAATGGAGACTTCGGTAATTTATGGCCTCTCTAAACTTTTGGGGCACGAAGCTTTATCCCTTAACGCCATAATTGCAAATAGAGCAAATGGTGATTTTAGTAAAAATCCAAAGAAAACCATCGAAAAGCTAATTTTATTTGCTTTAGAGCGTATTGTAAATATCTAGAATGAAGAAAGTTAACATAGGCGGTGTTCCAGAACATTTTAATCTGGCTTGGTACTTAACCCTCAAAAATGGCGAATATAAGGCGGAGGGTATTAATCTTAGGTGGCATGATTATTACGGTGGTACCGGAGCCATGTGCAAAGCTCTTCGTTCTGAAGAAATTGATATTGCGGTGATTTTAACCGAGGGTATCATTAAAGACATTATTGCAGGGAATCCCTCAAAAATTGTTCAGACATTCGTTCAATCTCCTTTAATCTGGGGTATTCATGTTGCCCATAATTCAAAGTTTAAAACCATTGAAGATATTAAAGGAACAAGAGCAGCCATAAGCAGGTATGGATCAGGCTCACATTTAATGGCCTATATTAACGCAGAACAGAATGATTGGAATTTAGACACCGATCTAAAATTTGAAGTCATTAAAAATTTAGATGGTGCTATTGAAGGATTAACAAATGGTAACGCGGACTATTTCATGTGGGAAAAATTTACTACTAAACCATTAGTCGACAATGAGACATTTAGGCGTATTGACAACTGCCCTTCTCCTTGGCCTTGTTTTGTGATTGCCGTAAGAGAAGAGTTTATTAAAAGCAACAAGGATGACTTAAGAACAATTCTGAACATAATAAATAAAACAACCTCAGATTTCAAATCCATTCCAAGTATTGATAGAACAATTGCCAATAGATATAACCAAAAGCTAGAAGATGTTCAAGAATGGCTCTCACTTACAGAATGGTCACAAGACCTAATTGACAAAGAAACAATTGAAAATGTGCAAAAGAAACTTATTAAATTGGATATAATTCCCAGAAAAGCGAATTACTCAGAATTGACAGCAATTATTTAGGAATATGCTATTTAAAACAGGCTTATCCCACTAAATCTCTATTTTTTAACGATAAAATGTCGCTTTTTTTCGACTAAAAGTGTTAAATTATGTTAATTTTTTTAACTTATTTAGCCCAAATTCCCTTGTAAACTTCACTGTTTCAATTTTTTATTTATATTTGACCACCGAATCTAAGCTATTAACAGTAAAAACAGACTAATATGCTATTAACAATTACTCTGATTTTAGGTTTTTTAGTTGCGGTAAATTTTTTATTATTAATTTTTAGTTGTAATAAATCAACTAAAAAACTAGAAAGTAAGAAACCGCATATTATCAGAACCGAAAAACCTACTTTAGTGACCAATCAATTGCAGACAAACCAGCTTGCCGCAACAGGGAGTTAGTTTTACTAAAATGTTTATTGCCAAACCAATAACCTCTATTAGCACTTAATGGAGACGGGTGGCCTGTTTCTAAAACAAAGTTTTTTGTTATGTCGATTAACTTTTTTTTCTTTTTAGCATAACCACCCCATAATAAGAAGACCATATTTTCTTTTTTTGTATTAAGAGCAGATATTACGTTGTCAGTGAAAATTTCCCAGCCTTTATTTTGATGGCTTCCCGCTTCATGTGCTCTTACAGTTAATGTTGCATTCAATAATAATACACCCTGGTCTGCCCACTTTTCTAAATTTCCATTACGTGGATATGTAAAATTTAGGTCATTCTGCAACTCTAAAAAAATATTTTTTAAAGAAGGTGGATGTTGTATTCCGTTTTTAACGGAAAAACATAATCCATTAGCCTGACCTGGGCCATGATATGGATCCTGACCAATAATTACAACTTTTGTATCCTGGAAGGAGCAATGATTAAACGCGTTAAAAATTTCAGATCCCTTAGGATAACATGTAAACTTTGCGTACTCAGATTTCACAAAATGTACCAAATCCTTAAAGTAAGGCTTATCAAATTCTTCTTGCAATACTGCTCTCCACGATTGGTCTATTTTTACGTCCATTCAATTATTTTTTTCAAAAATACACATATCAGGAAATGCTAGCAATTAGGCGCATGTCTGTATTTAGCTTAAATTTGCATCTTTAATTTTAGTCTTATAAGATGATAAAGATTCATGATAAAACCCTCAAAGATGTTGAATTTGGCGTGGTTTTGGATCAAATATGTGAATATACGATAACCTCGTTAGGCGAAGAGGCAGTTAGGGCTATTTTACCATTTGAAGTTCCTTCCCAGCTTTTACGCGAACTTGATTATGTAAATGAATATCGCTCTTCATTTGATAATGACAATAGAATACCCAATCACGGTTTTGAAGCAATAAACAAAGAGCTCAAGTTGCTACGTATTGAAAATACGTTTCTAGAAGTCCCTAGTTTACAAAAATTAGTGCGTATTTCCCTAACCGTAAATGGTTTTGTAAAATTTTTAGAAAAGTTTAAAGCGTATTATCCTAAGCTCCATCAGTACAGCCAACATATAGAAGTGACAACGAGCATCATCGATCAAGTAGATGCAGTTGTAGATCGATTTGGTGATATCAAAGACGACGCTTCACCGCAACTACAAGTTTTAAGACGCGAAATTACCAAACTTAAAAGCAAAATAAACAGTAGTTTTTCCTCAGCGTTAAATCGTTACCATGGTTTAGATTATCTTGACGATATCCGTGAAACCGTAGTAGAAAACAGACGTGTACTTGCCGTTAAGGCCATGTACAGACGCAAAGTCAAAGGTGCTATTATGGGTGGCAGCAAAACTGGCAGTATCGTTTACATTGAGCCTGAAACTACACTACAATTTACTAGAGAGTTAAATAATGTTGAATACGATGAGAAAGAAGAAGTTATAAAAATTTTAAAAGAACTAACGGACTACATTAGGCTGTTTACTCCTCTTCTGAATGATTATCAGGCATTTTTAACCAAGATAGATGTCATCGCGTCAAAGGCAAAGTATGCAAGGAGTATTAATGCAATATTACCGGAAATATCAGATAAGCGCGAACTAAATCTAATCGATGCTTATCATCCTCTACTCTATTTGACTAATAAAGAAAAAGGTACAAAAACTTTTCCGCAATCCATTAATCTTAATAGTGACAACAGAATAATTGTAATTTCAGGTCCTAACGCTGGTGGTAAAAGTATTACACTTAAAACTGTTGGTTTACTACAGGCAATGATACAAAGTGCAATTCTTATTCCGGTACACGAAAGAAGTACGGTGTGTTTATTTGAACGTATCATAAGCGATATAGGCGATAATCAATCTATCGAAAACCATTTGAGCACCTACAGTTATCGTCTCAAACAAATGAACTACTTTCTGAAAAAATGTAATTCTAAGACTTTGTTTCTAATTGATGAATTTGGAACTGGTAGCGACCCTGAGCTTGGCGGTGCATTAGCAGAAACGTTTTTAGAAGTTTTTTATGAAAGAAAGGCTTTTGGTATAATAACCACGCACTACTCTAATCTAAAATTACTGGCCAACGAATTGCCTCACATGCAAAACGCAAATATGCTTTTTAATGAAAAGAGTTTAGAACCAATGTACAAACTGGTAACCGGTCAGGCAGGCAGTTCCTTTACTTTTGAGGTTGCTCAAAAAAATGGTATTCCATATAGTCTAATAAACAAATCAAAAAAGAAGATTGAACGTGGTAAAGTCCGGTTTGATGCAACAATAGCAAAACTTCAAAAAGAGCGAAGCAAGTTAGAGCGTACCGAGCGTTCCTTAAAAGAAAATGAGAAAAAGAAATTGTCTGAGGCTGAAAAGCTAGAAAAAACAAATGCCAAAATACAGAAGAAACTCGAGAGTTTTCAGGAGTTGTACGATAGCAACCAGCGATTAATTTATCTTGGTCAAAAAGTAAACGATCTAGCTGAGAAGTATTTTGACAATAATCGTAAACGCGAATTATTGTCAGAATTATTTCGTCTTGTACAAATTGAAAACGCAAAACGAAAAAGAATGTCTGCCAAACAAAAGCGTGTTGAGAAAGCGAAAGAAAAGCAGATCAAACATGAAGCTGAAAAGAAAGTTGAAGCTATAAGAAAAAAGAAAAAAGTTGCCAAAGCAAAAGAAGTTGTGATTGAAGAGCCTAAACCAATACTAAAAGTTGGAGATCTTGTTCGGATGCATGATGGCCGAGCCGTCGGATCAATTGATACTATTGAAAAAAATAAAGCCACAGTAAACTATGGCTTATTCACTACAAACGTGAGTCTTGATTTATTGGAACTGGTAGAGAAAAAATAATGTCTCCAACTAGATTTTAACGACTCTAAAAGTTTTTTGACTTGTATCTGTAAATAGTCTAATAATGTATATCCCATTATTAAGCGCACTCATATCTACATAGGGCCTTATAATTTTTAAAGTTTTAATCTCGGCTCCTAATGTATTATACATGACTAACTCATATGTATTTGTCTCTAAACCTTGAAAATTTAAGGTGCTTCTAACCGGATTTGGATATATAGAAACGCCTTCTAGTTCGTTAGTAACAACAGCTAAAGTGGATTCAGCAAATGAAATATCATCTACAAATCCTCTATCTATTCCCCCAGAACCACTGCCATCTTTTTGATATTCCCATTTAATAGTGTTGCTAGAACCTGTTAAATTTATGGTTTTTGTTAACCAGCCAGGTTCACCTGATATTTCATCATTTAATACACCATTAATATAAACCCTTAAGTAATCGTTAGGTTCTGACGAAGCACGCCATCTAAAGGCTACACTACTTTTGTTATTTACGGTTGTTTGAAAAGAAGAAGTCTGATTATTACCTATTGTTCCAGATGCGGCACAATCGTCATCAACGTCTGCCCAAGACCCAATAGATCCCCAAAACTGTCTCGTACCAGTTGTTGAAAATGATTCGGAAGAATTGTCAACGGCAAGCCCTAAAGTCGTTACTGAATATCTATATTGATATTCCATTTCCATGGTAAAATTTCCATTTCCAATTGTTCGCGTTCCTGTTGTAAATTCATATTCTACCGGATTAGAAAGCGAGTAAGATGAAGATATATTAGTTGAGCAATCATCACTATTAATACCTCCAGAATTATATGTACATCTATCGCCACTATCATCTTCCCAAGCACGTAACCGGCCAGTTATGCTTGTTGCCGTAGTAGAATTTCGAGTACGTAAGCCAAACGTACCTGAAAGCGTCGTAGCGCCATTGGTAGTTTTTTCTTTACACCCTGTTGAAGTCTCAGTAGTATAAACGTTATCACTTACATAGCCATACCATGTATATTCTTCATCACCCACTTCGCTAGAACAACTACTTCCTGTAGCCGTAAACTGATTTATCCAGCTTTGATAGCTTATATTCTGGGCATATAAACAAGAAGAGCATATGCACATTAATGCTATTATTAATTTTGTTTTCATTTTATCGAATTTTAAGCATTGAATTGTTTAATAATGTTTTAAAAAAGCGGTAGAATTAATCCACCGCTTTTTAGAATTGCTAGCAATATTAGTTACAATTCGCTGCAACATCTCTTACTTCGGTCTGCGTATCTACAATGTTATCCAAAGTCATATTACCTCTAATAGTAATTTCAACAAAGTCAGAACCAATATTGGTTACCACGCCCGAAAAATTAGTCATAGCAAGTTGCGTTGCTATTTCGTTACCAGTTAAAGACTCTGATGACCCTGTATGAAGCCCTTTAAGTCGTATGCGTTTTACGTAGGGTACTTTTACATCAGAATAGGTTTGATAAGCATCATACACTAAAGAAGCGCTTCCAGAAGGTACAGTTACAGTTCTGTTTGAAAAGAAAGAATTATTCTCAGTGGTAGACTCTGTAACTGTTTCTGTAGATTCAGTAGTAGCCTCAACAGCTAATTCTAAATTAGCTGAAACTTCTGCTGTTACAGAACCGCTAACACCAAAATAACTGGCTTCTGCTGTTGCAGACACACTAGCAGAAACACCAGCAACTGTTCTACTACTTAGCCCAATAGTTTCTTGAAAGCCAATAGTATACGTTGTAGTAACACTGCTCTCAAAACCTACTTGTTGCTCTAATGAACCAGAACCACAGTTTCTTAAGGTGCTATTAAAACCAAAAGACGTATTTACTCTTGGTAAGATTGGTGGAAGATATTCAGTATTTAAATCTGTACCGTCCCAGTCTATATCTATAGCGATAATTCTAAAATATTGTATTGAACCAGAATCTGTGGCTTGCCAATTAATAGTAAAATCATTTGAAGAATTAACAAAAGAGCGCAATGGTTTATTTGCAACTTCAGACCATATGGTGTATAACCCATTTGATTCTTTTTGAAGTCTAAATTTCCAAGAATCTGATAGATTTTCAGGTTGCCAGTCAGGATAAAAAGTAGATGCCGAACGTCTCAATGTACGTGGTAAGCTAGTTTCATTTGCACCAATAAAAATATAAGCATCGTTGTTGGCGGAATAAAGGCTGAATAAATCAGGATTGTTAGGATCATTTAATATATAAAATTGCTCGCTAGTAGTTCCTGGATTAAAACTTAATGATTCTCGATAGCGCAGCCATCCATTACCACCATATGACGCAACCAATTTATTACTGTAGTTTCCATTTGCATCTACTAACTGTAAATAATAGCGCATGTTTTCTTTAAAGTGAAATTCTTGGTCTTGATATTCTAATGCCGAGGCATCAATCTCAAAGTTATTGCCATTTTCTTCAAAAGAGATAACGCTGTAAGATTCTGAAATTAAGACTGTATCAGAAGCGTCTAAAACCTCTATGGTGAGTCCTACACCATCTCTTAATTCTTCTGTAGCAGCTTCTGATAAATCATCAACCGCTAATTTTAATTGTGCAATGTTGGTATATGCATCTACTTCTAACTCTTGGTCATAATTGCCTTGAGTCGCAGTTGTGGTAACATTTACCTTAGTTGGGTTATATCCTTTTTTAACCAAATCTCGGGTATTAATTAACAAACCTAAATCGCCACCATAGTTATCTAAATCCTCGGCTGCGATACCATTAACTTCTTCTATTTGCCCATTACCTGGGTCTGGTTCATTATCATCTTTGCTACACCCTAAGGCAAAGGTTAACAAAGAACACATCATAATTAATCTCAAAGTTTTAATAATTGCTTTCATGATTTTTGGTTTTTGCGAATTGTTATAGAATCAAAACTAGATGTGTATGGCCCAGAATTCTAATCATAGACATGGACAAAACATGGACAGTGCGTCCGAATTTGTATATATTTTAAGCTGATAAAGAAAAACCAAATAGATTTTAAAATGTTGTAATTCAGTTATTTATGAAAAATAATCGTGGACATACACATAGACAGAGTATGGACAAAGGGCTTTTAAAATAATAGACAACTTAGATGATTGTGTCTTAGGCCTAACTAAATTAGTTAACTTCGTCTTTCAATTTTACTACCCAACTAATGATATTGAGAATACGATTTATTTGTTTCCTATTATTTGCATTGTGTATTAATGCACAACAAAAATCAAAAATTGACAGTCTATTAAATGTCAAAGAAACTACTAGTGTTGATAGTATAAAACTAAAAACCCTAAATAAGATAACATCATATTATTTGTACAGGGATATTAAAAAAGCAAAGGAATATGCATTTAAGCAACAAAAATTGTCCGAGCAATTAAATCAATTAGAGTACAAAATAAAATCATCCCATCACATAGCTGTTATTTATAATATCTTAAGTAAGCATGATTCAGCTAGATATTACATTGATAAAACCATAAAACTCTCCTATGAAGCTAATAATCTAGAACAAGTATCCATATCAAACCATAGCTTAGCCAATTTAGAAATATCGCTTGGTAATCTTGATAAGGCGGAAGAAATAAACTCAAAGAATTTAGAGTTTAATAAAAAACTAAAGGATTCTTTCGCTGTGGCATTGTCATATGACTTAGAAAGTTCAATCTATATTAATCGTGAGCAATATCAACTAGCTTTAAAGAGTGTTTTAAACAGTCTCGAAATGGTAGAAGCACTAAATAAAAGAATTAGAATTGCCGATGCTCAAAATAAACTAGCAGTTATAGAAAATTCATTAGAAAACTTCGATTCTTCAATTGAATACAGTGAACAAGCCTTAGAAATTTATAAAGAATATGAGGATATAGAATACCAATCTCAGATTTATAATATTCTTGGTATCTCATATAAATTCAAGAAAGATTATACCAAGGCAAAAGCCTACTTTAATAAAAGTATTAATATATCTGAACCAAATGGTTATCTGTCTATTCTCATTGTGAGTAAATCACACCTTATCGACATTTATATGGAATCTCAGGATTATCCCAATGCAAAAAAATTAATCGATGAGTGTCTTGAAATCGCTGATTCCATAGGTTATGATGCCATTACAACATATTCAAATCTCAGATTAGCAAAATATTACAATAAAATGGGTAACTATAATAAGTCCCAAAAGTTACTCGATCAATTATTAACTGAAGGCAACTTAGAGCTAGAAGGAAGAGCAAATGCGTATTTGACTAAATCTGAAACTTTTAAGCTACAAAATAATTATTTAGATGCATTACATAATTATGAACTGCATAAGAAATATCAAGACTCTGTTTTAAAAAGAAAATCCGAAAAGCAGATCAATGAATTAAGAATTATTCATAAAACAGAACAAAAAGAAGCAGAACTTGTTTTACAAGAAGAAGAAATTAAAACTTTAAATGCGCAAGCAGAAAATGATAAGCTTACAAAACTCTTATATGGTGGAGGCGCTGTGGCTGGAATATTAACTTCGGGATTACTCCTTTTCGGCTTTCGCCAACGGATTAAGAAAAATAAAATTGAGCGTGAAAAGCAGGAAGAAATCTATAAACACGAAATTGCTTTTAAAAAGAAAGAACTTGCCTCACAAACGTTGCATCTCGTTCAGAAGAACACCTTTATACAAGAGCTTAAAGAGAACTTAGAAAAGATTAAAAAATCACCTGAATTGTTTAAAATAGAATTTAGACGTCTTGTAATGTTGCTAAAGAAGGAAAGTGCAGAAGATAAGGATTGGGAAGTTTTTAAATCTTATTTCTCCGAAGTTCATAACAACTTTGATCAAAAAATTAAGTCTTTCTCTAGTGATATTACAGAAAAGGAAATTCGGCTAGCATCATTTCTAAGAATGAATTTAACAACAAAGGAAATTGCATCAATGCTAAATGTTTTACCAGATAGTGTGCTTAAATCAAAGTATCGCCTAAAAAAGAAATTAAATTTAGAAAAGGATTTGGATTTAACGCAATTTTTAAATTCATTATAAGCTTTAGACCTATCTTTGCTTTGTGATTAAGGAAGTTTCAAAAGATAAGCTATTAATACTATTTGATGGCGTTTGCAATCTTTGCAATAACAGTGTTTTGTATGTTATAAAACGTGATGAAAAGGATAGATTTTTATTCGCTCCCTTACAGAGCGAAATAGGTAACAAAATCATAAACTATTTTAAAATAAATACTAAGAAAATAGATTCAATATTATTATATGATCCTATAAAGGATAAAATATATTACAAATCAAGTGCAGCACTTCGCATAGCAAATCAGTTGAACTACCCAACTAAATTATTATCTGTATTTTTTATTATTCCGCCCGTTATTAGAAATTGGGTATACAATTTTATTGCAAAAAACAGATATAAATGGTTTGGAAAAAAAGATGCTTGCATGATACCCACTCCAGAATTGCAGGCCAAGTTTATAAAATAAAAAAGCCTTTTTAGCATCCATTCTAAAAGGCTTTTTTAAATTAACAACTTACTTAAAACTATTGTATCTAAACAAAAATTCAAATTTTGTTGAATGAGGGAAACAACAAAATGATTAATAGCACATTTGCTTTGATAACTTAAAATTAATACATCCTTTTTAAGGACATAAAAAAAATCGATGTATCACCATAACTTCTGTTAAAAAAAATAAAGTGGCAAAAAAAATCTACCAATGGTTAATCACTTCACTCATCTAAACTACCAACTCACTGCTCCAAAACACCAATTTATTGAATATTGGTTTTTTGATTTATAAATGTGACATAATTTTGGAATAAGCTTTTTAAATAAATGGTTTTAAGCTTAGTAATGTAACGGACCTCAAAACAAAATCGGTTGATTCGACCCTAACTTCTATTAGTTGGGAACGAGTTGAATCTTAAAAGGAGACATGTCTAACCTCCAATTAATTTCATCTAGTATGTTAGACCAAACATTTGGTTTTGGGGTTCTACGTTATAACATAGAGATGCTATTTTAAACTTTTTAGAATAAAGTCTAAATTTGGATCTGTATTGTCATTTGTAACGTAGGCATCCGTAAAATACTTTGGGCCAATGGCCAAGCCGAGCTCTTGTAGTTTTATTATTGTGGGTATGTACTCCTGACTTACCTTTCCGGTTAACATCACACCTAGGTCATTGCCACTCCTAGCATGTTTATAGATATTTCTAATACCTCGCAAATAAAGATGATCCTTAGTAAAACCGCCACCTCTATGAACTCTTAAGGTTATAGCAAAAGCTTTTTCACGATTTAGTTTGTGTTGTCTGTGCAATAAATGAAATGTGTCTGCAAAATCATAGCCTTTATGTAGACTGTCTACTGCAATTACTCTAAAGGCTAGTTCTTTTAGACGCTCAATGGTTAAACAACCACTCATTAATTCAGAATAAACGGCAAGTCCTTCTTGTGTTTCAACATTATTTGGAAAACCATTTGAAAACACTTTTAAAGGCTGTGTCAATCCATTGAATGTTGTAACCATATGAACTCCAATTTCGTGATTGGTAAGTACTTTTAACTGATTAAGACTAAATTTATGACTCTTTCTTAGCACTAAAGTCTGCGTATTGTTTAGCACCATTGCAGCTGCAGAAAGGTTATTTGAAATTTTTATTTTGTATTCAAAATCATAGCGTTTGGAAAAGGCATCAAAATATTCCCTAGCCTCTTCAGCATTATACATCGGAAGCATTTCCTCGTTAAATTCGGAATCATCAAAACGAAGAATAAAAGAGGCATTCTCAAGATCTTTTTCGGTTGGTGTTCCAAAGCTTTTTAAGCTGTTAAAATAGAATTTTCGCCCCTGCCCAATGGTTTCAATACATTCTATTAAACCCGAATATTCGTAGATTATATCCTCATACAGTTGCCTTATATCCTCATCATCAATACGCTCTAGTCGTTGCGAGAAAAACAAACGATGTAATTTATAAGCATTAAACCTGATTTTAGGATATTTAAATTCTGGTTCGTAATTATATTTTGCTGCGAAAAATTTCTTTTTTTCTGAAGCAATATTCTGAGGGTTTATATAATTAAGTAGTTCAATATTCTTAACCAACCGATTAAGGTTAGCATCAATATCGAATATCTCTTGAAACTCTTGTGTAGTTTTAATTCTAGACATTAATTCTTGTAGGTACTATAGAATTGTTCTGCATGCTTTGGTATCAACGCCTGTAATTGTTTTTCTACTGAAGCTACGACTTCAGGATATATTATTTGATTAAGCTCATCACAATACACCTTAGCTATTTCAGTCGCTAAAACTAAGGTGTTTTTAAAGGTATTTGTAATAAACCTTAAAAAATACCCATTACCAAAAAAGGTGTTATTTATAGCCGCAGTTTGCTTTATTTCGTGAGGTAATACAATATTTTCTAGCATTTGCCGCCACGATTCAATCAATTTGCCAAAACGCTCATTATCGATATTTGATGTACCCAAGTTCCATGTTGGCACTTCCCTATCCCATCGTTTCCAATTGTAACTGTGCATATCATAAACAATGCAAACACCAAACTTAGATTCAATCTTTGATATCAGGGCTTCAACTACTTTATAGAAATTAGCATGTTTTGTTAGGCTTAATGCTTTTTCTTCTTCTGATAAAGGCTTTTTCCAAAGTTGTTTACCCCAAGCCGTTTCAAAAACCGCTTCTTCAGGAAAACGGTTTAGGTCATATTCAAATCTCGAATCACAACCCGCAATTAAAATAGGATGCGTAATCACCATGTTTTTGGTTTCCGGATCTTCCTCATACCAGCGATCGTACTCAGAGTGAAGACAATTGTTCCAGAGTGATTTTCTGAATTGATGACCATCATGCACGGCACCGCAGACATAAGGCACATACTTTTCTACTTTTAGAGTAAAAGAATAATCATCAGAAACAGCATGAAACTGTTCCTCTGCCTCAATTTTAGCAATTATAGTTTCTACGGAAAGTCTTTCCATCATAGTGTTTTAAATAAGCGTTCTAAGGATCTTAAAAGGATACGTTCATTAATTTTGAACTTACCATCAGCAAAGAATATTGTTTTGATGTCGGCTAATAAGACTTCAATATCGTCCTTTTCATAATTATGTTGACGAAGGCTGGTCATTATTTTTTGTATGCCTTGGTAATCATTATCGCTATTAAATTCGTCATGGATTTCCTGAAAGGTGTTCATATCTACCTTAGATATGATAACGTTGCGCTCTTTGTTGTCTTCTTTAAAATCCGAATTGGCTGCAAACAATAAAATGTAAGCTACGAGTTCGTCACGTGTCCAGTCGATTGTTTTCATTGAATAACCTCTTAAGCTTCCTCAACCGTTTTTCGCAATCTAGCACGTCTATCAAAGGCCTGTAGTTGATCCAAAACCTTACTTTCTAGAAAATCAATAACCTTCTCCTCTACCTTGCGTTTGTTTTTATAAACCTTATTAATGTAAGTAATACCTCCTGGAGACATCACATTAACCTCGACCAACTTACCTCCTATTACATCTATACCTACAAAATAAAGACCATCTTTAACTAATTTAGGTCCTATCTGCTTACAAAGCGCCTTCTCTGCTTTGGTTAAGGTATGCTTCTGCACAGAACCTCCTGCTGTAACATTGGATCTATGGTCATCCTTCCCAGGCACACGTCTCATTGCACCTACAGGTTCACCATTAAGCAGTAATATCCTTACGTCTCCTTGATCTGCACCTTCAATATAGTCCTGAAGAATCACGTAATTAGAAGTACCGTCAGAATTACTTATATAAAAATCAAGCAAGGAATTAATATTACTCATTGCTGACTTTTCGATTAAAATTACACCCGAACCACCATATCCATTTAATGGCTTAAGAATCATCTTATCTGATTTGGATTCTCTAATCTGTTGGGTCAAATATTTTTTGTTTTTTGAAACATGAGTGTTCGGAATGATATTACTATGGGCATCACCAAAAGCAGCCGTGTATAGTTTGTTGTTTGCTTCCCGCATTCCTTCTAGTGAATTCACAATGAAAACATCATCTTTTACAGAATCAAGAAAATTAAGCATTAAAGGATCCAATGGAGGATTTGCTCTAAAAAATATCGCATCAAAACCAGCTAAAGGAAGCATTTCTTCTCTTAATTGCGCTCTATTATAAAATGCTTTCAAAGTTGAAGGTACTTTATCCATCCTGCCAATAACATTACAAAATGCATTAGTAACACTGTCTCGTATGGTAAGGTTTGCAGGCGTGCACATGGCAACACCGTGCTTACGCTTTACACATTCCTTAATGAGCGCTAAACTTGTGTCATTTTCAGGATCTATATTTTCCCATGGATACATTATAAAACAAATGTTCATATGAGTCTGATTTTATTGGTTTTGTAGTTTTAAAGTTAATGACTTTTAACGAGCTTGTAAAATTATTTTACAGCCTCGTAATTATCATCCCATTCTTTGGGCTTTGGATCGTCGTGAAGTTTGCCTAGTGACTTAGCAACAACCATTGAAACAGTTGCGTCACCAGTAACATTTACAACTGTACGGCACATATCCAGCGGTCTGTCTACAGCAAAAATTAGTGCCAAACCAATTGGCAATAATTCAGCTGGAAATCCAATAGACTCCAAGACAATTACCAACATAACCATTCCGGCACTTGGCACGGCTGCACTCCCAATTGAAGCCAATAAGGCAGTTGCTACTATAACAAGCTGATTTGTAAACGATAAACCTTCGGGCCATATAACTTGCATAATAAATACCGCAGCAATCCCTTGGTATAAGCTTGTACCGTCCATATTAACTGTTGCGCCGACTGGCAAAACAAAACCTGATACTTCTTTATCAACACCGATATGTTCTTCAACACGTTCCATTGTAACGGGAAGCGTGGCAGCACTGCTACTTGTTGAAAAGGCAAGAAGTTGCGCTGGGCTTATCTTGTTTAAGAACCATAATGGTGATTTTTTAGTAAAAAACCTAATTAGTAGCAAATAGAAACCTATCATTAAAATCAGTCCACCTATGACACAGAACGCATACTGCAGTAATTTTATCAGTATTTCCGTATCATCAAATGCTATTATGACATTTGCCATTAAAGCAAATACCGCATAAGGTGCAAACAACATAATAAGGTCCACCATTTTCATGACTACCTCATTTAAGGAGTCGAAAATATCCACCATGGGTTTGGCTTTTTCCTCTGGAATGAGCAATAGGCAAATGCCTACGAATAAGGCAAAAAAGATAATCTGAAGCATCTTTGCTTCACCCATAGCAAGGAAAATATTACTTGGAAAAATATCTACTAACGCTTGTAATGGCCCAGCGTCTTTCTGTGCACTTGCCTTTATTAATTTATCGGTAACACCAGCATCATTCTCGTACTTCATTTTTATTTTTTCAATGGTGTCTTGAGGCATACCCTCACCTGGCTTTACAAAATTTACAATGGATAAACCAATAATTATGGCAACCAAGGTTGTACTAATGTAGATTAGAATTGTTCGTAAACCCATGTCACGGATTTTAGAAATATCCTTAAGATCCGAAATTCCTTTTATCAAGGACGCTAAAATCAAAGGCACTGCAATGAGCTTTAACAAATTGATAAAAATTGTACCAAATGGAGCTATCCAATCGGCAACAAATTCTTGACCATCACTGGAATTCATTATAAAACCAAAGATGATACCAAGTACCATCCCAATAATAATTTTCCAATGCAATGCAATTTTTTTCATAAGCAATATAAAACCCAATGGGTTGGGTTATCGTAGTTTAGTTAGTTTCTTGTTTTCTGAGTAAGGTATAATCTGCTATAACTAAGGCTGCCATTGCCTCTACAATAGGGACTGCTCTAGGAACAACACATGGATCGTGCCTTCCTTTTCCTTGCATTTCCACAGTCTCTCCAGTACTATTTATGGTATCCTGTTTTTGTAAAGTCGTTGCCACAGGTTTAAATGCTACGTTAAAATAGATGTCCATGCCATTACTAATGCCACCTTGCACACCACCTGATCTATTGGTCTGCGTACTTCCATCTTCATTAAATCTGTCGTTATGAGCGCTCCCTAACATTTTTGAGCCTTCAAACCCACTACCATATTCAAAACCTTTTACAGCATTAATGGATAGCATTGCTTTTCCCAGTTCTGCGTGGAGTTTATCAAAAACCGGTTCTCCAAGTCCAGCTGGTACATTTTGAATAACACATGTTATGACACCACCAATAGTGTCTCCCTGTTTTTTTACCTCACCGATTCGAGCAATCATTTTTTCTGCAATTACTGGATCCGGACAACGTACCACATTAGTTTCAATATTATTAAAGTCTAAATCTTGATAGGGTTTGTCTAGGGATATGGTACCAACAGCAGATGTAAAAGCGTTAATTTTTAAAGTACTCAAAAACTGTTTTGCAATAGCTCCTGCCACTACTCTACAGGCCGTTTCACGTGCCGAACTTCGCCCACCTCCGCGATAATCCCTTACGCCATATTTCTTGTCGTAGGTATAGTCTGCATGACTTGGTCTGTAGACGTCTTTTATATGCGAATAGTCCTTAGATTTTTGGTTGGTGTTTTTAATTACAAAACCGATTGGTGTTCCAGTTGTTGTACCTTCAAAAATTCCAGAATAAAACTCAACGGTATCAGGTTCCTTGCGTTGTGTTACTATTTTGGATTGTCCTGGCTTGCGCCGATCCATTTCAAGCTGAATCAACTCAAAATCGAGTTTTATACCAGCCGGACAGCCATCTATTACACCACCAATTGCTTCACCATGAGACTCACCGAAAGTAGTGAGTTTAAATAACTTTCCGAAGGAATTCCCTGCCATTAAATCTAAATTTATGCTAAAGTAAATGTATTATAAGAGAAACAAAAATTGAAATGTCTTTTTTAGATTGTTATTGCTATGTTAAGCGATAAGGAGCTACTCTATTTGTTGGTAACAATAGCATAACAGTTTCAACTGAATTTTTAATTTTTCCTTTACACCAAAATTGTCTTTTATCCTTTGATTTGCAATTATTAATAGCACGTTTTGAAACTAAAAAGGAAAGTTGAAATTGCAGTAATTTCTGATGTCCATCTTGGGACCTTTGGCTGTCAAGCCAAGCAGTTACTTACTTACCTTAATAGTATTGAGCCAAAAAAACTCGTATTAAACGGTGATATTATTGATATTTGGCAGTTTAAGAAACGTTACTTCCCAAAGTCGCATTTAAGCGTTATCAAAAAAATAATGGACTTTGCTTCTAATGGTACCGAAGTGATCTATATTACAGGTAACCATGACGAAATGTTGCGAAAATTTACCGATACAACAATTGGCAACATCTCCATAGTCAATAAGCTCGTCCTAAATTTAGATGGCAAACGCGCATGGTTTTTTCATGGTGATGTTTTTGATGTTTCTATGCAAAATGCAAAATGGTTGGCCAAACTTGGTGGTTGGGGATATGATATCCTTATTTTAATAAACAGTTTTATAAATTGGTGCTTAGAAAAACTAGGTAGAGAGCGCTATTCCTTATCCAAAAAAATAAAGGATAATGTAAAAAGTGCAGTTAAATATATCAATGATTTTGAAGACGTAGCTACCGAATTGGCAATTGAAAATGGTTACGATTACGTAATCTGTGGGCATATACACCAACCTAAAATGCTGATTAAGGAAAATAAACACGGTAAAACCACCTATTTAAATTCAGGAGATTGGATTGAAAATTTCACAGCATTGGAGTATCAATTTAAACGTTGGAAGGTCTATAACTATACAAACGATAAATTAGCACCATTCTTTACCGATAGCGATTTACAAACCATGGATATGCAAGATTTGATTGCGGCCATCACTATTGTAGACAATCCCAAAAAAAAGAAAAACTGATTTAGTCGAAATCTAAAATTTTACCTGGATTCAATAGGTTTTTTGGATCTAAGGTAATTTTAAGTTGTTTCATTAAATATAATTCTGCGTCGGTTCTACAGAGCGGCAAATAGACTTTTTTATGCAGTCCTATACCGTGTTCTGCAGAAACTGAGCCGTTTAGACCTTTAATTGGTTGATATACAATAGTATTAATAGCCATTCTTAAACTATCACTTTGATTCGTTTTACCTATTATAAAGTGGATATTTCCATCGCCAACATGACCAAATGGAAATACGTGAGTAACACCTTCAACCGTTTTTAATTGTTCAGAAATTATTGCAATAGTTTCACCTATAGCATGTATTGGTAAGCTAATATCAAAGTGCTGGTCGTAATCGCAGACTGCAACTAAGGCATCAACGTTTTCTCTTATGTTCCAGAACCAACTTAGTTCTGACGCGGTGTAAGCCAAAGCTCCATCGAGAATTAATTCATTATTAAGTGCTTCTTCTAATAATTGCTCCATGCGGTTTTGGTCCTCGGTTTGGTTACTTCCCAAACCTTCAATGAGAACGTAATAATTATAATCGTAAGGTAAAGGTGATCTATCTATGGATGGATCCTTTGTTAAGGTAATAAAAGTCTCTTTCCAAATCAATTCATAGCTACTAAGGGTTCCTGCCAAACCTTTATCTACATATCGCATAAATTCTACAACTTTATCATAGTCATTTATACCTACAAATGCACTTTTTCTGCTTTTTGGTGCTTCAACTAATTTTAAGACAGCTTTAGTTACGATACCCAAAGTGCCCTCAGAGCCAATAAACAATTGTTTTAGGTCGTAACCCGAGTTATCCTTAATTACCTTTTTTAAGGAAGATAAAACAGTACCGTCACTTAGCACTACCTCAAGGCCAAGAACAAGATTCCGAGTCATTCCAAATCGGATGACCTGCAAACCTCCAGCGTTTGTAGCTATTGCACCACCAATCTGAGCAGATCCTTTAGCACCGTAGTTTAATGGAAATAAAAGCCCTTTTTCTGCAACAGCATTCTGTACGTTCTCAAGTATGGCTCCTGCTTCAACCGTAATTGTTCTGCTTTGAAGATCCGGATTCTCTATAGCGTCCATGCGCTCCATAGATATCACAATTTCGTCTCCATTGGTTTCTGTACTACCGACTAGATTTGTTAATCCACCAAAAACAATTACCGGTTGCTCTTGAGCGTAACAGATTTTCATTATAGAGGCTACTTGTTCTGTAGTATGTGGGAGTAGCATGGCCTTAACGTTCAAAGGTTCATCCATCCTCCAAATATGGTGGTACCGATTTTTAAGCGCTTCACCGTATACTATCTGATCCGTATTCAGTACCGTATGGAATGATTCTAAAAGCGTATTCATTTTATGAGTTTCGTTTCTATGCATATGAATGAAAATTGAGCTATTCACTCTTAATAAAAATGTTTATAAATCTATGAAGAATTCTAATAAATATTTTCTTTTGGCGTTATTTTTGTAAGCATTTACGAAATCAATAAATAACGATATACTATGAAGAAATTAGTTTTAACTACAGTAACTGTTTTTGCTATACTTTTAATGGGCAATGCACAGGAAATTGCAGAAAATGCTATAGGTCTTAGGCTTGGCGATAGCGATGGTTTTGGGGCAGAAATCTCATACCAAAGGGCTTTGGGTGATAACAACCGATTGGAGGTTGACCTTGGATTGCGTTCCGGTAATGACTTTGATGGTTTTAAAATTGCTGGACTCTATCAATGGGTATGGCAACTGGATGGCGATTTTAACTGGTATGCTGGTGCTGGTGGCGGTATAGCCAGCTATGAGTTTGATAACAGCCCTCCTGGATTTGATGATGGCGAAACTTTTGTATTCGTAGCAGGGAATGTAGGCATAGAGTATAGTTTTGACATCCCTTTGATGTTATCTCTAGACTTTAGACCAGAATTAGGTTTTGGAGACGACATATACGATAATGATGACTTGGATTTTGACATAGCCTTGGGTATACGTTATCAGTTTTAATCACTTAGTAACATGATATATCAACCACCTCGACAGGTGGTTTTTTTTGATTAAAATTCTAACAAATTATTTAATTCGAAACTCGCAAAATTCCTTAATTTTGCGCATCCTAAATTGATGCTTAATCCTTAAAATTAACACTTCAGTTTAAACAGATACTGAAATAAATTCAGCACAAAAATGAAAAACACTGCATTAACAGACACACACATAGCACTAGGCGCCAAAATGGTTCCTTTTGCTGGTTACAATATGCCTGTACAATACGAAGGCGTTAATATAGAACACGAAACGGTAAGAAATGTAGTTGGTGTTTTTGATGTGTCGCACATGGGCGAATTTTTAGTTGAAGGCCCCAACGCACTAGATTTAGTTCAAAAAGTTACTAGCAACGACGCATCTAAACTCACCGTTGGAAAGGCGCAATACAGTTGCATACCAAACGATAATGGTGGCATTGTAGACGACTTAATTGTATACAGAGTTAAGGACGAAACCTACTTACTGGTTGTAAATGCCGCAAATATTCAAAAGGACTGGGATTTCATTACCTCCAAAAATGATGTCGGCGCAACAATGCGGAACTTAAGTGACGATTATTCGTTATTGGCCATTCAAGGTCCTAAAGCGGTTGAAGCGATGCAAACCTTATCATCCCACGATTTATTTCAAATAGGCTTTTACAATTTTATTGTAGGTGACTTTGCGGGAATAGACCACGTGATCATATCAGCAACCGGATACACCGGTAGCGGCGGCTTTGAAATTTACTGCAAGAACTCTGAAGTAAAACAAATATGGGACAAGGTCATGGAAGCTGGGGCACCCTATGGCATCAAACCCATTGGTTTGGCCGCAAGGGATACCTTGCGTTTAGAAATGGGCTACAGCCTTTATGGCAATGATATAGATGATACCACATCGCCTTTTGAAGCAGGTTTAGGCTGGATTGTAAAATTCACTAAAACCTTTACCAATTCAGAAAATCTGTCTGAACAGAAAAAAAGCATTCTAAAACGCAAACTTGTAGCATTTGAGCTTGACGAGAAAGGGATACCAAGACGCGGTTACGATATTGTTGATGCAAATGGTAAAGCCATTGGAAAAGTAACTTCAGGAACCATGTCACCTTCTTTAAAAAAAGGTATAGGATTAGGCTACGTATCTCCAGCCTATACTGGATTTGGCAGCAAAATATACATACAGGTACGTAAAAAAGCAATTCCTGCAACCGTTGTAAAACTTCCATTTTACAAGGGCTAAAAGCCTGGCTTAAATTGCTGGTGGATCAATGAAGAAGGATTTAAACAAACATCGCATTCTTATTCTCGGAGGAAGTGGTTATATCGGTAATGCCCTGTATAAAGAATTAGGACCCTATTTTAGAACTTATGGCACTTACCTAACACCAAAACGTGAGTTTGAAAGCAACAAACAGTTCTTTCAGTACGCTGTAGAAGAAGATGATGTTTATGAAATACTCGAGGCCTGCAAACCAACTATTATTATTTCTGCTATGCGTGGGGATTTTCACGCGCAGACTATTGCACACCAGCATGTTGCAGAATATGCTTTAGAGTATGGCAGTCGCATTATATTTCTGTCTTCTGCCAATGCTTTTGATGCCTACAGCAAATATCCAAGTTATGAACTGGATAAAACGCTGAGCCATAGCAAATACGGCCATTTTAAAATTAAGATAGAGAATATGCTCTTGCGCTTGCCTAAACGCCAAGTCGCTGTTTTGAGATTACCAATGGTTTTTGGACCAAATTCACCAAGAATTCAAGAGATTAAGCAGCGTATTGATGAGAAGGAGCCTGTAGAGATTTTCCCTAATCTTATTATGAATGTAACCCTTGACAAAAAGGTTACACAACAAGTACATTACATTATTAACCGGAATAAATACGGTATTTTCCATTTAGGGAGTACCGATTTGGTACATCACGATGAATTTATAAAAACCCTGCTTTCGGTTATTGCCAACGGTAATGTAAAATACAAGCATGTTTATACGACCAATGAAGACCGCTATTTGGCAGTACTCCCTAAATTCAATAAATTACCCAAACACCTTCAAATTACCAGTGAGGACGTGTTAGAAGAACTTCATAAATAAGCTTGTGCCAACGCCACTTATTTAGTACTTTTCGGTAAAACAAAAACACATATGAAACTAGACGATGCTACAATAGAAAAAAGATTATTACGCTTTCCGGATTGGGAATTTCATAACAGCGCTATTCATGCCGAATTTGAATTCGACAATTTTAAGGACTGTTTCAGTGCTATGAGCCGCATTGCTTTTGAGTGTGAAGCCCTTAACCATCATCCGGATTGGAGTAATGTATATAATGTGCTTCGTATTTCACTATCTACCCATGATGAAGGAGGCGTAACCCAAAAAGACTTTGATTTGGCAGCAGCTATTGAAGCTATTGTAGAGGTTGAAGACTAGACTAAAGCACTACTATTCACCCTAAAGATTGAGTTCGTTAAACTTTAATATTTTACTACATTTGTTTTGCCTTGATTAAAAGGTTTTCATTTTAATTATTATAACTATTCACGCTAACTATGGGAAGAGCTTTTGAGTTTAGAAAAGCACGAAAAATGAAACGTTGGGCTGCAATGAGCAAAGCCTTTACGCGTATTGGAAAAGATATTGTAATGGCTGTTAAGGAAGGTGGTCCGGATCCTGACAGTAATTCACGGCTTAGGGCGGTAATACAAAATGCTAAGTCCGTAAACATGCCCAAGGATAATATTGAGCGTGCCATTAAACGCGCATCAGACAAAAGCCAGGGCGATTATAAGGAGGTTTTGTTTGAAGGCTATGCACAACATGGTATTGCCATTTTGGTAGAAACGGCTACCGATAATAACACACGTACGGTTGCCAACATTAGGAGCTATTTTAACAAGTGCGACGGAAGTCTAGGGACATCAGGTTCTGTAGCGTTTATGTTTGACCACACCTGTAATTTTAAAATCAATGGCGATGGTTTGGATTTAGAAGAATTAGAGCTAGAGCTTATTGATTTTGGCGTTGAGGAAATATTTGAAGATACGGACCAGGACGAGGAGGGAAAAGAAATTACCAGTGTAATGATCTATGCGCCATTTGAAAGTTTTGGCAACATACAGTCCTATTTGGAAGAAAATAACATAGAAATTCTATCCTCTGGTTTTGAGCGTATTCCGCAGGTGACCAAAAAGCTATCACCAGAACAAATGGAAGATGTTGAGAAGCTATTGGAAAAAATCGAGGAAGACGATGATGTGCAGAATGTGTACCATACTATGGAAGAAGCGATGGAAGACAAATAATCCTAATCTGACAAAAGTTCTTTATTTTTAGGAAAATTACTAAATAACCATGTAAATAAATATTTGGTTGTCAAATTTTAATTAACGTTAATGCCAAAGAAAAGGGTTTTCTTCAAGAAGCATAATTAGTCTTCTTTTGTTTTTTTCGGTATATATCGAAAGGGTCTAGAAATTCGTCCTGATCTATGGCAACATCTGATTTTGATGTCAATTTAAGTAATGTCCAATATAGAATCTTAACATCGAGTAAAAAAGTCAATTTTTCCACATATTGTACATCCAAAGCAAAGCGATCTTCCCAAACTAGATTATTTCTACCTTTTACTTGTGCAAGTCCGGTTACACCTGGTTTAACATTGTGACGTTTTCTTTCTATGTCATTGTAATGAGGGATGTAATAGACAGGGAGAGGTCTCGGACCTATTAGGCTCATGTCACCTTTTAGGACATTAATCAATTGTGGAATTTCATCTAAAGAATATCTTCTAATAAACTTGCCAATTTTGGTGGTACGTACTCTCATCGAAAGCAGATTGCCATTGGAATCTTTCCTGTCATTCATGGACTTGAATTTGATAATCTTAAAAATTTTCCCATTCTTACCCGGTCTTTCTTGAAAGAAAAATGGTAAACCTTTAAAATCAATCCAAAGAATTATTGTTAGGATGACAAACAAAGGAGAAATAATTAAAATACCAAATAAAGCAGCGCCAAGGTCAAAAAGAGGTTTAACATAATTAACGTATAGATTATTGGACATGCGATTATGAATTAAGTAATAGATTGTTTTAATTGTATTAACAAATAAAAATAAATAATTCTGCCCTAACCAATTTAGACGACGAAAGTCAAATCCATGGGATATATCACTAGAATATGGCAAATCTGCAGTATTCAAAACAACTAGTAAACGCACAATGTGTTAAAAGTCGAAAACAATCAATCAAAACCTTAATCAAAATTGTGTGATAATTACCTTAAGCTTAAGATGAACATTCGATATTTTTTCCCTTTAAACAGTTCCCCATTGATTTGAAAATAATGAAAAATCTTTCAAATTGGAGATTGAAGTTGCCTTAGATTTCAGTGCTTAGCTTTTTTTATTCTTTAATTAAATTATATTAAGTATTTCTAACAAACCATCTTTGATTGACATTTCAGGATAATAGTCGATTTTTTTATAAATTGTATCATCGAATGGAAATCCTTGACCTGATTCTTTTTTATCTTTTACAAATTCAATATTGACAGGATTATTCGTTAATTCATAGACGCTACGAGCAATTTCTAAATAGGTATTTGGAGTCTTTGTAACACAATCGTATACTCCAAAAACCCTTTTTTTAACTACCCTGTAAATTACTTCTGCAAAATCCTTTATATGAAGATAATTTGCACGACCACCATGGATACCAAATAAATAAAGTTTCTCACCTTTAGAAGCGGTTTCTACAATTTGATAAAGAAATGGATGGTGTTTTATAAAAGAAGGATCCTTACCGTATAATTGGGAAGGTCTTAAAATAGTAAATGGAATTCCATCTCTTTCTAAACAATAATTTATAACTTCTTCTGCATGTTGCTTTGAAATGTTATATATACTATACAGTGGAGACGTTTCTTGCAGATGAACGAATATGCTTGATATAAAAAGAAAATGTTTCACATTCATCCTTTTCAAATGAAAACACAATTCCATTGTATCTAATACATTATACTTTTCAGTTTCATAAATCTCATCGTCTGTTTCTCTGCCAAATGCCGCAGCAGTGTGTATCACCACATCTGCGTGATAAGGCAATTGATCGGCTAAAGATTTATTGGGGTTTAAATTAATATCGCAGTCTCTACGACCAACTGTAATTATTTCATAATCATTAGAAAATAATGGCATTACATATCGTGACACGCTAGAATTTCCACCTATTAAAAGTATTTTCCTAGTTTTTTTATCCATTGAAATGTGTGTTTTTTATTTTGATATTATTTCTTTTATAAAAAAAAGTGAAAATTTTGATTGTTGAAATCAAATCTATGAAAGTAGTTCAAATTAAAACTATTAATTCTATATGAGACATTTTTAAAGGATAAAATGACCTTTTTTAGCATTTGAAAAAAAATTAATGCAACGGAAAAAAATATAGCATAGGATAATGCGCTGGTTATTTGCTGTAACTAAACGAACTTTAACGCCACTTTCAACCTTTAGCCGCTCAAATTGGTAATTGACCCCAAAAAAAATTGAGATTTTGAAAATTTCAAAATTATTGTTTTTTATTTGTTATAGTTTTTTAACAAAAAATTCTAATTTAACTACATACATAATGAAAAAAGAGTATTTAGAAAAGGTACAAACCATTGATGATTTAATAACTGCATTTTATGCCTGCCTTGGAGGCGAACCAGGTGAAAAAAGAGATTGGGATTTTATGAAATTTTTATTTCATCCTCAAGGAATGAAAATAGGTTACGAATACGATATTAACAAAAATTTTAGACCTCAATGGATACATCCAAATGATTATATTGAACGTATCGGATTTTGGTTTAATAATACTCGTGAGACAGCTTTTTATGAAAGAGAATTGGGAAGAGTTGTAGAATCCTATGCTAATATAGGTCATGCATTTAGCCATTGTGAAGCTTTCCATAGTAAAGAGGATATGGCTAACAACAAGCCCTATAAACAAGATGTAAAGAGTATACAATTGGCTTACTATCAAGACAGATGGTGGATAATTAATATGTTCTGGCACGGTGTAAAACCAGAATTTCCAGTACCGGACAGATACAAGAAGTTTCAACAATTCCCATAAGTATTAAAAAGAGTAAAAGAATACAAAACCCGATTTGGGAAACGAACCCAATTGAAATGGGTTTTCTCTTAAAAAACATTTAATTTAAAACTGAAATTTCAATCCATTTTGCTAAATTTAGATAGTATATTTTGTTACCATTCCGCAACGAAAGAATAGTTATAAACTACTTTGTATTTAATGATGAAAAACTATTAATCATGAAAATATTACATTATCTACTTTATTCGTTAGTTTTTCTTTTTTGTTCCTATAATTTAAAAGGACAAAACAAGATTGATATTTATGTTTCTGCTCATGCTGATGATTGGCAATTGTTTATGAACCCTAACGCATACACTGATGTTAAAAGTTCTGATCATAAGGTTGTTTTTATTCATATAACTGCAGGAGATGCAGGTGCGGGTATAGGTTACAATAACTACTACTTAGCTAGGGAAGAAGGAAGCCTGAGAGCGTTAAGATTTATGTCTAACACCTTTACTTCAGGGGCAGGTCTCGGCACCGATATGAATGAAAACAATGTAACGATTAACGGGCATCAAATATTAAAATATAGTTATAGAAATATAGTTGCTTATTTTTTAAGATTGCCAGATGGTAATCTTAATGGTTCCGGCTATACCAGTACAGGAAATGAAAGTGTGCAAAGACTCTATAATGGCTTAATATCCTCAATATCGGCGGTTGACGGATCAACAACTTATAACTCAATTACCGACTTTACCAATACAATGCAATCTTTAGTAGAATTAGAAGCAAATGGGTCTCAACTCATAACTTTTAATATTGCAGACGACGATGCTTCTATAAATCCTGGAGATCATTCAGATCATATATATTCCTCAAAAATTTTCCAAGATGTTGCTAATAGTATTGGAGATGTAGAAATGAATTTATATTCAGAATACCATACCAGCGAAAGACCTCAAAATATATTTGAAAATGACTATTTGGTAAGTGCAGCGACATGGGGAGTAACTGCATCTGGATTATCTGATAATTTTCACTACAGTACGTGGGATGGCACACACAATGCTTGGATTGGCAAACAATACTATAGAGTAGTTCATACGGACAATAATCCTGAGACTACACCTAATATCGCATTAAACAAGCCGTCTAGTGCATCAAGTTATGAACCTAATAGCGGAAGTTCGGAAGCCAATGATGGTAATTATTCGGCAAGCAACAATTATTG
>NZ_JAIUJR010000006.1 GCF_020166335.1 Winogradskyella alexanderae
ACAATAAATTGATTAGTAGCTAACGGATTGACAAACTGATAATTAGCAAATTCTGGTCTCAAAATTCCTGTGAAAGGATTAGGTTGCCCAGTAACTGTGATTGAATTTAAGGTCGCAGGTAATGTATTATCTCCTGGATTATCAATATCAAAGATTACCTCTGCACCTGTTAATGCTGCTGTTGGATTACCTGGTGCAATTACATCTGGACAGGCGTCATCACTACACTCAAATGGAGCTGTGGTTACTGTTGCGTTTGTAAATGTACATGCAACATCATCTGAGAATGTTGCTGTTAAGGATATATCAATACCATTAGCTGGTAAAGTTACTCCAACAAAAGTATGCGGAGAGGTTAAGCCAACAGCCGAAACCGAAGCAGTTCCATCTCCGGTCAAATCCAATGTACCCGTAGTTGGTGCATCCGTAAAAGTTACCGTAACATCTGCCGTAAAAGTGTCATCTGTAATATCTGAAGGTGTCCCATTATCATTACATGCAGATTCGTTTGATGATGTAATATCTGTTATTGCACAACTTGCACAAGCCGATGTATCTCCAGCATCTGTTAAACCAGCTGTTGTAGCTTGTGGACTGCCAGTATTTGATGGTACTCCAAAGGCATCAACAGAACCTTCGTCATCATCTGCCAAATTATTACTAGATGTTAAATCACCACCTGTAAAGGTTCCCGCTCCTTCGATAGCATCAAAGCAACCGTCACCATCACTATCAACGTCTAAATGATTTGGTATTCCATCATCATCCGAATCGAACACATCAGGTATACCGTTAAGATCTGAATCGGTGTAGTTTGTGGTTGAACCGTCTCCAGCTCCACCGTTATCAATTGTGTCAGCAAAATTAGGAATCCCATCACCATCCTCATCTCCAATTGGATCGTTTCCTCCTTCAGCCTCTGCAGTATCTAATATGCCATCATTGTCATCGTCTAAATCTTCTGTATCTAGGACACCATCTCCATCTGTATCAACAACATCTCTGAAATCAACATCATTTATACCATCTGTATTTTGTAAAATTCCAGTGTCATTTATAATACCATTTGGATCTTCCAAGCCTGATGTTACGTCTATTGCATCATCTAAACCATCAAAATCTGCATCATTACCTGTTAGTGTTATTACAGCCTCTATTGTATCTGATTGACCATCATTATCGGAATCTGGATCTAGGTAATCTGGAATTGTATCACTTGTTGTTAGTATTCCGTCTGTATTAACTGGAGTTATTCCAATACTGCCTGCAGGTCCGCCTGCTGGCGTACTATCATAAGTATCAGCAAGACCATCGCCATCTGTATCATCTGGTATGCCATCACTATTGGAATCTAATGGTGCCGCATAGGCTCCGGTAGACTGCGCTTCATTATTATCTGGAATACCATCACCATCCGAATCCAAATCATAACCATTTGGTATGCCGTCACCATCAGTATCTGTAAAATTGGTTAATGGATTGTTATCTCCATCGATATTTTCATCTTCCTCTGTGTCTAAAATACCATCATTATCATCATCAATATCAGCAGTATCTATTATACCGTCACCATCCCAATCCAAAGGATTTACTCCAATCTCACATCCAAAACCATCATTTTGACCTGAAGGATCGGCTATTAATACCTTTGTAAAAGCTGTTCCTGTCGTTGCCGTGGTAACATCTAATATTTGATAAATATCACCATTTCCATTATTAAATGCATAGAAATTGTCTTGTTCATCTTGCCATACAGCTCCAAAAGTAGCATTTGATATAGGATCTGTATTTGTAGTTGCATTAGCAAGCGTTAAATCAAATGTTTGTGAGACCCCCGTGTTAACATCTACTTTTGTTAATATAGGTGTCGTTAATGGGCCATTCATTGTCATACCATAAACATGATTACCAACCCGAGCATAATCCGCAGCACCTGAAAAAGTCCCTGAGACGGTAACATTTGTGGCAGGACGCGTTGCAGGATAAGACGCAATAGCTGTGACATCAAAGGTTACTATATAACTTGTTGGACCCACATTATTAATGTATCCTACAGTATTACCAATTGAAAAAAGTCTAAATGTAAAGGGTGCTGATGCTCCTGTAACTGTAATTTCTCCAACAAAAGCATAATTATTTGCTGGATCATAAACTCTAACCACATTAGCCGCATTACTTGAATAAACATATTGTGTAGCAGCGCTGTATGCACTATTTGTTGCTGAAGTATTAGGTACTCCAGGAAGTGTTCCTATATTTACATAAGCTTGAAGAAATGGGTTTAGTCTAAAAACTTCTGTCACTCCTAAAGTCGAATTCCCTCTTGTTTGGTAGAGTGAATTAATAACACCACACTGCAATGCCGCCGCTGCGCAGACCGAAGAGATTCCATCAGTAACAGTAAAATTTGTCCCTAACGAATATACAACTCCTACTTCTATTACTAATCCATTGCCATCGACCGTTGAAGGATCACCAATTCCAAACTGACCTCCGTCATTACCATCTGCTCCATTAAACCCGTAAGCTTCATTTGCGTCACTACAGCTGTCATTATCACTATCTAAGTTCTGAAAATCAAAGCTCCCATCAGAACCTGTGTCTATTGGTGTCAATAATTCAGCAGTATCATCTGCCCCATTTGTATTGACATCAAAGAAGCCAGTATCATTGCTATCAATGCGTCCGTCAGCGTTGGTATCTTGCAATCCAAAACCAGCTTCTTGGACATCATAAATTCCATCATTATCTGAATCTAAATCCAAATAATCCGGAATACCATCACTGTCAGTGTCCGTTGGATTAGTTGATGGGTCATTATCCAAGTCGCTATTAGCATCTTCAACTGAGTCCAAGATACCGTCATTGTCATCATCAATATCCGAGCCGTTCAGGACCAAATCAAAATCACAATCACCTGTTGGTGAAACGTCAGCACATTGTGCAAATGATAATTGAGAATAACTGAATAGTAGAAGGACTACTAATAAAATTTTCTTTTCTAATGAGAATCGAGTAGAATTCTTCATAATCTTATGAGGTTGATATATTATTTATAACACGTATATCGACGAAACAAATCATCGATTATCTGCAAATATAATCGTTAAAATGCAAAATACAAGCGTTTTCGTAAGAAAGTTTGTATTAAAGACTTTAACATGTCTATATCACTATGGACACGGTCTTAAAATATAAGTCACTCATTAACTGTAAGTTGCCAATACAGGCCTTAGAAGATATGTTGTAAATCAACTTTAGAAAGGTGTAGGCTATTAGTAGTTATTTGGGACATATATTTATGCATGTTTAACAAATTAAACTTACATTACATTTTTCGGAAAAATACATTGAAAGAATTATTCCTTTAAAAATTTTTCGATTAGTATCCTAAAAAAGAGTTAAAACGTATAAAACGGTTTTTTTTACTCTAAAATTCTGCAAACCAAATTATAGTAATATTCCCGTTTCTTTTAAATTTGCATTCCTTATAATATATCCATGAGTTTTAAAGCTGAAATTGAAAGGCGTCGTACCTTTGGTATTATATCACACCCAGATGCAGGAAAGACTACATTAACCGAAAAGCTTCTTTTATTTGGTGGTGCAATACAAGAAGCTGGTGCCGTTAAAAGCAATAAAATTAAAAAAGGTGCTACTAGCGACTTTATGGAGATTGAACGCCAACGTGGTATCTCTGTTGCCACTTCTGTTTTGGCCTTTGAGTATAATGGCATTAAGATTAATATTTTAGATACACCTGGTCATAAAGATTTTGCTGAAGATACCTTTAGAACACTAACTGCTGTTGATAGTGTGATTGTTGTCATAGACGTTGCAAAGGGTGTTGAGGAACAAACTGAAAAGCTTGTTGAAGTTTGTAGAATGCGCAACATACCAATGATAGTTTTTATTAATAAACTTGATCGAGAAGGAAAAGATGCTTTTGATTTGCTAGACGAAGTAGAGCAAAAACTAGGTTTAAAAGTTACACCTCTGAGCTTCCCTATTGGTATGGGCTACGACTTTAAGGGTATTTATAATCTATGGGAAAAGAATATCAACCTTTTTAAAAGTGACAGCAAAAAACATGTAAAGGACACGATAGAAATTAATGATTTAACCTCTTCGGAACTTGACAACTACGTAGGTGAATCATCAGCAAATACATTGCGCGATGAAATTGAATTGGTATCTGGTATTTATCCAAAGTTTGATAAAGATGCCTATTTGAAAGGCGATCTTCAGCCTGTATTTTTTGGTTCTGCACTTAATAATTTTGGCGTTAGGGAATTATTGGATTGCTTCGTTGAGATTGCCCCTAAACCAAGGGCGAAACAAAGTGAAGAACGTTTGGTAAAACCAGATGAGGATAAGTTTACTGGCTTTGTATTTAAAATCCATGCTAATATGGATCCCAATCATAGAAACAGGCTTGCCTTTGTTAAAATTGTTTCAGGTGAATTTAAACGAAATACACCATATCTGCATGTTAGGCACAACAAGAAATTAAAATTTTCTAGTCCTAATGCCTTCTTTGCCGAGAAGAAAGAAATAGTGGATATCTCTTACCCAGGAGATATTGTAGGACTGCAGGACACTGGAAATTTCAAAATTGGGGATACCTTGACCGAAGGCGAAGTGATTAACTACAAAGGTATACCAAGTTTTTCTCCAGAACATTTCAGGTACATAAATAATGCGGATCCTTTAAAGGCTAAGCAATTATACAAAGGTATAGACCAGTTAATGGATGAAGGTGTAGCACAGCTTTTTACATTAGATTATAATAGCAGAAAGGTCATTGGTACCGTAGGTGCTTTGCAATATGAGGTTATTCAGTACCGCTTAGAACATGAGTATGGAGCCAAGTGTACTTATGAAAATTTAAATGTTCACAAAGCATGTTGGGTACAGACAGAAAACGAGAAGAGCGAAGAATTTAAAGAATTCTTGAGAGTTAAGCAACGCTATTTAGCCAAAGACAAACAAGGTCAATTGGTCTTTTTGGCAGATTCCCTTTTCTCTCTCCAGATGACACAACAAAAATATCCAAGCATTACTTTTCACATGACTTCTGAATTTGATTAATTGCATCATGCATTTCATCGAATGTTGCCTTCAATTTATGTAATAGAACGATGATATTTGCATTTTATCGTCTTTTTATCTATTATTACTATCTATATGTTTTAATTAAGACAAGATTAACCCCAAATTGATCTACTTATTATGGAAACAAATCACAATGTTTTCAGTAATGGTAAAATTACTGTAACCTACGAACCGAGTTGTTGTATCAACGCCGAATTATGTGCCAACCAGCTTTCTGAAGTCTTTAGACATTCCGTTATTCCATGGATTAATTTAGAAGGTGCAAAGACCAAAAAAATTATAAAACAAGTAAAACGCTGCCCATCTGGAGCACTTCAATATTATTTAAATAGTAAGGAGGTAGCCTAACCTTATTGATGACGAACTGCAAAAAAGAAAACCCATTAATTTTATTATTGGGTTTTCTTTTCGTATCACTTAACAGTTATCTGAATTAAATCAACTTAAATTGTCACAAAACTACATTAGATCGGAGATTGCTCAGGAGAAAAATTTGAAGCAACCGCTTACCATTATAATTTAAGCCTGACCTGTCGGTCCGAAATTCAGAGGAATCGGTGGTTGCTCCATGAAAAAATTTCTCGCAACAACAATTCAAAATTTAAGCCTGACCTGTCGGTCCGAAATTCAGAGGAATCGGTGGTTGCTCGTAATCTTTGATTTCACCATGAGCTTTTTCAAACCGAGCAACATTATCACTTAAAGCTTTAACCAATCGTTTTGCATGTTGCGGTGTTAATATAATTCTAGATTTCACCTTACTTTTTGGTGCACCTGGCATGATGTTTACAAAGTCTACTACAAATTCTGAGACCGAATGATTAATGATTGCTAAGTTGGAATATATACCTTCTGCAATCTTCTCATCAAGCTCAATATTAATTTGTCCTTTTTTTGGATTCTTTTTTTCGTCTGGCATGTTTATTTACTTTAATTTAAAAAAGCCTTCAATCTAAATTAGTTTGAAGGCTTTTATTATTTGAGAGCCTGAACCCAGTTCAGGATAAATTCGACTAGCAAGTTTACTTTCGCCTTCGGCTAGATAAACTTGAGTCTCATTTAGTTAAAATTCATCTCTTCTTTAGCTTTCATCATTTCTTCGAACTCTTCCTTAGATCCTACGATGATATTGTCATAAGATCTAACTCCTGTACCCGCTGGTATTCTGTGACCAACAATTACATTTTCTTTAAGTCCTTCTAATGTATCAATCTTACCATTTACTGCAGCTTCGTTTAATACCTTAGTCGTTTCTTGGAACGATGCCGCTGAAATAAACGACTTGGTCTGCAATGATGCTCTTGTAATACCCTGTAAAATTGGCGTAGCTGTCGCAGGTTGTGCGTCTCTAGCCGTAACAAGATTTTTATCTTCTCTTCTAAGTACAGAATTTTCATCTCGTAATTGTCTTACAGTTACAATTTGACCTGATTTAAAATTCTCTGAATCGCCCCTGTCTTCAATAACTTTCATTCCGAAGATCTTGTCGTTCTCTTCAATGAAATCTGATTTATGAACTAATTGATTCTCCAAGAAAATTGTATCACCAGAATCCATAATTCTTACCTTGCGCATCATTTGCCTAACAACCACTTCAAAGTGTTTGTCATTAATCTTAACTCCTTGTAAACGGTATACCTCTTGCACCTCATTTACCAAATACTGCTGCACTGCAGAAGGTCCTTTAATATTTAATATATCGTTTGGAGTAATTGATCCGTCTGATAATGGCATACCGGCTTTTACATAATCATTTTCTTGAACTAAGATTTGGTTAGATAACTTAACTAAGTATTTCTTAATCTCACCTAATTTTGATTCTATAATGATTTCACGGTTACCACGCTTAATCTTACCAAAAGAAACTACACCATCAATCTCACTCACAACAGCTGGGTTGGATGGGTTACGTGCTTCAAATAACTCTGTTACACGAGGTAAACCACCTGTAATATCTCCAGCTTTTGCTGATTTACGAGGTATCTTAACTAAAATCTTACCGATTTCAATCTTATCACCATCATCTATCATGATGTGTGCCCCAACTGGCAGATTATAAGAACGAATCGTTTCTCCCTTAGAATCTTCAATTAATAATGTTGGGATTAATTTCTTGTTTCTGGATTCTGAGATTACCTTTTCTTGGAAACCAGTTTGCTCATCAATCTCAACCTGATATGTTACCCCTTGTTCAATGTTTTCATATTTTACTTTTCCAGCAAACTCAGAAATAATAACTCCATTGTAAGGATCCCATTTACAAATAACATCTCCTTTTTTCACTTTAGCACCTGGCTTAACAAAAATGTGTGAACCGTAAGGTATGTTGTTTGTGCTTAAAACAATGCCAGTTTTAGCGTCTACTAACTTTAATTCTGAAGTTCTAGAAATTACTACATCGACATTATTTCCTTCGTTATCCTTTGTCTTAACTGTTTTAAGATCATCTATTTCAGCAACACCATCAAACTTGACTGTTAACTTATTTTCTTCTGAAATATTACCTGCAATACCACCTACGTGGAACGTACGCAGTGTAAGCTGGGTTCCTGGCTCACCGATCGATTGTGCTGCCACAACACCAACGGCTTCACCACGTTGTACCATTTTGCCAGTAGCTAAGTTGCGTCCGTAACATTTAACACAGATGCCTTTCTTAGCTTCACAGGTTAACGGTGAACGCACTTCAATAGATTCTATAGCAGAATTTTCAATGCGCTTAGCAATTGTGTCATCGATATGCCCACCTGCTTCTACCAGTAATTCTTCGGTATGTGGATCATAAACATCATTAAGCGATGTTCTACCTACGATCCGATCTTCTAGTTTCTCAACTACTTCTTCATTTTTCTTAAGTGCTGAAACTTCAATCCCTCTTAATGTACCACAGTCCTCTTCATATACAATTACATCTTGGGATACATCTACCAATCGACGTGTTAAATAACCTGCATCAGCTGTTTTAAGGGCTGTATCAGCAAGTCCTTTACGCGCACCGTGAGTAGAGATAAAGTATTCTAAAATTGAAAGACCTTCCTTAAAGTTTGAAAGGATAGGGTTTTCAATAATTTCGCCACCACCTGCATTAGATTTCTTAGGCTTAGCCATCAATCCACGCATACCAGTTAACTGACGGATTTGTTCCTTAGATCCACGAGCTCCAGAATCTAACATCATATAAACTGAGTTAAATCCTTGTTGATCTTCACGGATGCGTTTCATAGAAAGCTCAGTTAATTCGGCATTCGTTGAAGTCCATATATCAATAACCTGATTATAACGTTCGTTATTGGTAATAAGACCCATGTTATAGTTACCCATAATACCATCAACTTGCTTGTTGGCCGCATCAATCATTGCGTGCTTTTCTTCTGGTATGATGATATCTCCTAAACTGAACGACAATCCACCTTGGAAGGCAAATTGATATCCTAAAGTTTTGATTTCATCCAAGAACTCTGCCGTTTCAGGAACAGATGTAACTTTAAGGATCTTACCAATGATATCTCTCAAAGACTTCTTAGTTAATACCTCGTTTATATATCCAGCAACTTCAGGAACCTTTTCATTGAAAAGTACACGCCCTACTGTTGTTTCAATAATTTGAGTTGTTAGCTCGCCTTCCTCATTGAAATCTTTAGTTCTTACTTTGATTCCAGCATTAAGATCTACTTTTTTCTCATTATAAGCAATAGTTACTTCTTCTGGAGAATAGAATGTCAACCCCTCGCCTTTAACTCTATAATCCTTATCAGATTTACGTAGCTTGGTCATGTAATATAGACCAAGAACCATATCTTGTGAAGGTACTGTTACAGGTGATCCATTTGCTGGATTGAGTATATTGTGAGAGGCTAGCATTAACAATTGTGCCTCTAAAATTGCCTCCGGTCCTAATGGTAAATGTACCGCCATCTGGTCACCATCGAAATCCGCGTTAAATGCGGTACACACTAATGGATGTAACTGAATTGCTTTACCTTCAATAAGTTTTGGCTGGAACGCTTGGATACCTAATCTGTGTAATGTAGGAGCACGGTTCAGTAATACTGGATGTCCTTTAAGAACATTTTCTAGGATATCCCATACTACAGGCTCTTTTCTATCTATAATTTTCTTAGCAGATTTTACAGTTTTTACAATACCTCTTTCAATTAATTTTCTGATGATAAAAGGCTTATAAAGCTCTGCTGCCATATTTTTAGGCAATCCACATTCGAATAATTTTAATTCTGGTCCAACAACAATAACAGAACGAGCAGAATAATCTACACGCTTACCAAGTAAATTCTGACGGAAACGTCCTTGCTTACCTTTAAGAGAATCTGACAACGACTTTAATGGTCTGTTGGAATCTGTTTTAACAGCTGAAGACTTGCGAGTGTTGTCAAATAATGAATCTACCGATTCTTGTAGCATACGCTTCTCATTACGCAAGATTACTTCTGGTGCTTTGATTTCGACCAATCTTTTAAGACGGTTGTTACGGATAATTACACGACGGTAGAGATCATTTAAATCTGATGTCGCAAAACGACCTCCATCTAGTGGTACTAAAGGTCTCAATTCTGGCGGAATTACCGGAATTGCCTTCATAATCATCCACTCTGGCTTATTCTCTCTATTTAAGTTAGACTCTCTAAAAGCTTCAACAACTTGAAGACGTTTCAATGCCTCTGTTTTACGTTGTTTAGAAGTTTCATTATTTGCCTTGTGTCTTAAATCGTATGATAACTCGTCTAAATCAATTCTCGCCAATAAATCAATGAGACACTCGGCACCCATTTTAGCAATGAATTTATTTGGATCTGTATCTTCTAGATATTGGTTCTCCTGTGGCAGTGTCTCTAAAATATTCAAATACTCTTCTTCTGTGAGGAAATCCATCTTTTGAACAGGCTCACCTTCAGCATTTACTGCATTACCAGGTTGAATTACAACATAACGCTCATAATAGATAATCATGTCTAATTTCTTAGATGGTAATCCAAGTAGATAACCAATTTTATTTGGTAACGAACGGAAATACCAGATATGTGCTACAGGGACAACCAAATTAATGTGCCCTACTCTATCTCTACGTACTTTCTTTTCGGTTACCTCTACACCACATCGGTCACAAACAATACCTTTGTAGCGAATTCTTTTATATTTACCACAGGCACATTCGTAATCCTTTACGGGACCAAAAATACGCTCGCAGAACAAACCATCACGTTCAGGTTTGTGTGTTCGATAATTAATAGTTTCCGGCTTTAAAACTTCACCTCGAGATGCCGCTAGAACAGACTCAGGTGATGCTAAACCGATAGAAATTTTGTTAAACTTCTGTAATGTATTCTTATCTTGTTTTCTTGCCATGTTGTTTATGGTATTCAGCGCATAACTTCAGTCATTTATTGACCAAAGTTATACACCTAAGTTTTACTCTTCTAATCTAATATCTAATCCTAGTCCCTTCAATTCGTGCATAAGTACATTGAAAGATTCTGGTAATCCTGGCTCTGGCATTGGCTCACCCTTAACGATTGCCTCGTAAGTTTTAGCTCTACCTATTACATCATCTGATTTAACAGTTAAGATTTCACGCAATGTACTTGATGCACCGTAGGCTTCAAGTGCCCAAACTTCCATCTCACCAAAACGTTGACCTCCAAATTGCGCCTTACCACCAAGCGGTTGTTGCGTAATTAACGAGTACGGGCCTATTGAACGTGCATGCATCTTATCATCAATCATGTGACCTAACTTAATCATATAAATCACACCGACTGTTGCAGCCTGGTCAAATCGCTCTCCGGTTCCACCATCATATAAATAGGTATGGCCAAATCTCGGTATACCAGCTTCATCAGTATATTCATTAATTTGATCTAGAGTAGCACCATCAAAAATTGGTGTCGCGTACTTACGATCTAATTTTTGACCTGCCCAGCCTAGTACAGTTTCATAAATCTGACCAATATTCATACGTGATGGTACACCTAGTGGATTCAATACGATATCTACAGGTGTTCCGTCCTCTAGGAATGGCATGTCTTCTTGACGTACAATACGAGCAACTATACCTTTGTTACCATGACGTCCTGCCATTTTATCACCAACTTTTAGCTTACGTTTTTTAGCAATATAAACCTTTGCAAGTTTAATGATCCCTGAAGGTAACTCGTCTCCTACAGAGATTGTAAATTTCTCGCGTCTGAGTGAACCTTGTAAATCATTTTCCTTAATCTTATAGTTGTGAATTAAGTCTGCAACTAAAGTATTTGTATGGTCGTCTGTAGTCCACTTTCCTGATGTTAAATGCGTGTAGTCATCCACAGCGTTCAACATTTTTAAAGTATACTTCTTACCTTTTGGTATAATTTCTTCTCCAAGATCATTATAAATACCTTGAGCGGTTTTACCATTTACAATTGCAAATAATTTTTCAACTAAAATATTTTTAAGATCGTCAAAACGCTTATCGTAAGCATCTTCGAGCTTTTCGATATCTTCTTTATCTTGTGCTCTTTTACGCTTATCTTTTACAGCTCTTGCAAACAACTTCTTATCTATTACAACGCCATTTAATGATGGTGAAGCTTTTAAAGAAGCATCTTTTACATCACCTGCTTTGTCCCCGAAAATTGCACGCAAAAGTTTTTCTTCTGGTGTTGGATCAGATTCACCTTTTGGTGTAATCTTACCAATCAAGATATCGCCTGGTTTAATTTCAGCACCAATACGAATCATACCATTCTCATCAAGGTCTTTAGTAGCCTCTTCTGAAACATTTGGAATATCATTAGTCAACTCCTCATTACCTAATTTGGTATCTCTTACTTCTAACGAATATTCATCTATATGAATTGACGTGAAAATATCGTCACGAACAACTTTTTCAGAAATTACAATAGCATCCTCAAAGTTATATCCTTTCCAAGGCATAAAGGCCACTTTCATATTTCTACCAAGTGCAAGTTCACCATTCTGCGTTGCATAACCCTCACAAAGCACCTGACCTTTTGTAACCTTATCACCTTTTTGAACAATAGGCTTTAAGTTTATTGAAGTCCCTTGGTTGGTTTTTCTGAATTTCACCAATGGATATTCTTTGACATCACTATCAAAGCTTACCATTGCTTCCTCTTCAGTGCGCTTGTATTTAATCACAATTTTATCAGCATCAACATACTCAACGACACCCTCGCCCTCGGCATTAATTAAAACTCTGGAATCTGATGCAACCTGACGTTCTAAACCAGTACCCACAATTGGTGATTCTGGACGTAATAAAGGTACAGCTTGACGCATCATATTAGAACCCATTAAGGCACGGTTTGCATCATCATGCTCTAAGAAAGGTATTAACGATGCCGAAATCGATGCGATCTGATTTGGCGCAACGTCTGTGTAACTTACAGTTGAAGGCTCCACAACAGGGAAATCTCCTTCTTGACGCGCAATTACCTTATCATGAGTAATTTTACCTTTGCCATCTACCTCAACTGTTGCTTGGGCGATTAATTTTTCTTCTTCCTCTTCTGCACTTAAATATGTTGGCGCATTCTTGATATCTACGACACCATCTTCAACTTTTCTATATGGAGTTTCAATGAATCCCATTGAATTCACCTTAGCGTAAACTGAAAGTGAAGATATTAAACCAATGTTTGGTCCTTCTGGTGTTTCAATTGGACACAAGCGACCATAGTGTGTGTAATGAACGTCACGAACCTCAAAACCTGCTCTTTCTCTAGAAAGACCCCCAGGTCCTAAGGCCGATAATCTTCGTTTGTGGGTAATCTCTGCCAATGGATTTGTTTGATCCATGAACTGAGATAATTGGTTTGTACCAAAGAACGAGTTAATTACAGACGATAATGTTTTAGCATTTATCAAATCAATTGGCGTAAATACTTCGTTGTCTCGTACATTCATACGCTCACGAATAGTACGTGCCATACGTGCTAAGCCAACTCCAAACTGAGACGATAACTGTTCACCAACCGTACGTACACGACGATTTGATAAGTGGTCAATATCGTCAATCTCTGCTTTAGAGTTAATTAACTCAATTAAATATTTTATGATGGTAATGATATCTTCTTTAGTAAGCACTTGCTTATCCATACCGATATCAAGACCTAATTTTTTGTTCATTCTGTAACGTCCAACTTCTCCTAGAGAATAACGCTGATCAGAAAAGAACAACTTATCAATTATACCACGTGCAGTTTCCTCATCTGGCGGTTCTGCATTACGTAACTGACGGTAAATGTGCTCAACAGCCTCTTTCTCTGAGTTTGTTGGATCTTTCTGTAATGTGTTATGAATAATGGCATAATCTCCCTGTTGGGCACTTTCCTTGTGTAAAAGAATTGTTTTTACACCTGCTTCAAGGATTTCTTCAATATTTTCTTTGTCTACAATGGTGTCACGATCTAATACAATTTCGTTACGCTCAATAGATACAACTTCCCCAGTATCTTCATCTACGAAATCTTCATGCCATGTATTAAGAACACGTGCCGCCAACTTGCGACCAATAACTTTTTTCAATCCTGTTTTAGAAACTTTAACCTCCTCTGCAAGGTCGAATATCTCTAAAATATCCTTATCACGCTCAAAACCAATTGCACGGAATAAAGTAGTAACAGGTAATTTTTTCTTTCTATCAATATAAGCGTACATTACACTATTGATATCCGTTGCGAATTCTATCCAAGAACCTTTAAAAGGAATTACTCTTGCAGAATACAACTTCGTACCATTAGCGTGGAATGATTGGCTAAAGAACACACCAGGTGATCTATGTAACTGCGATACAACTACACGCTCAGCGCCGTTTATGCAAAATGTACCACTAGGTGTCATGTAAGGGATAGTACCTAAATAAACATCTTGAACTATAGTTTCGAAATCCTCGTGCTCTGGATCTGTACAATACAGTTTCAATCTTGCTTTTAAAGGTACACTGTAAGTTAATCCCCTTTCGATACATTCTTCAATCGTGTATCTTGGAGGATCTATAAAGTAATCTAAAAATTCTAAGACGAATTGATTACGTGTATCTGTAATTGGGAAGTTCTCCATGAAGGTGTTATACAAACCTTCATTCTCTCTTGCTTCTGACTTTGTTTCTAATTGGAAAAAATCCTGAAAGGATTTTATTTGAATATCCAAAAAGTCTGGGTAATCTGTTCTATTTACAATAGAAGAGAAATTAATTCTTTCAGCCTTTTTTGCTAACATTGATGAACGAGATTTTTTATTAAAAAAAATTAAAATTGTGCATATCCTTTATATACACAAAAGGGTTTAGGTCTTAGAGGGTAACTCCAGACCTAAACCATATGTTGTAGGTTAAGCTGAGCTTACTTAAGCTCAACCTCAGCTCCTGCTTCTTCTAAAGAAGATTTTAAGCCCTCTGCTTCGTCTTTAGAAACACCTTCTTTTATTGTACTTGGTGCTTCATCTACTAAGCCTTTAGCATCTTTTAATCCTAAACCAGTTAACTCCTTAACTAATTTTACAACAGCCAACTTAGATGCTCCAGCTGCTTTTAATATAACATCAAATTCAGTTTGCTCTTCAGCAGCTTCACCGCCACCTGCAGCACCACCTCCAGCAGCAACTGCAACTGCAGCTGCAGCAGGCTCAATGCCATACTCATCTTTTAATATTGTAGCTAATTCGTTAACCTCTTTTACGGTTAAATTAACCAATTGTTCTGCGAAATCTTTTAAATCTGCCATTTTTCTATTGTTTAATGTGTGTGTTATAATAATTTTTGTGTGTTTATTTTATCCTTCTTTCTCAGATAACGTTTTTACGATACCAGCTAGGGTTCCTCCACCTGATTTAAGTGCTGAGATAACATTCTTAGCTGGCGATTGTAATATTGTAATAATTTCTCCAAGAAGCTCTTCACGAGACTTAATTTCTACAAGTGTATCTAATAAGTCATCACCAATATAAATAGCTTCTTCAATAAAAGCACCTTTTAATAAAGGCTTATCTGATTTTTTTCGGAATTGTTTAATAACCTTTGCAGGTGCGTTCCCTGCTTCAGAATACATAACAGAAGTGTTCCCTTTCAAAGTAGATGGTAATTCACCAAAGTCCTTATCAGAAGCTTCCATTGCCTTCTCTAAAAGCGTATTCTTCACAACAGCCAGTTTTACGTTTGATTTAAAACAAGCTCTTCTTAAGTTTGAAGTCGTTGCTGCATCTAACCCAGAAATATCAGTAAGATAGATATTAGTGTTTTCAGCTAATTGAGCAGTTAACTCTTCAATTACTTGCGATTTTTCTTCTCTTGTCATAATATTCTAAGTTTAACTACTATCCTATTTTAGTATCAATTGCTATACTTGGGCTCATTGTACTTGACATGTAAATACTCTTTACATAAGTACCTTTAGCTGCAGTTGGCTTTAACTTCATTAAAGTAGTTAAAAGCTCGTTTGCATTACCAACCAATTTCTCAGCACTAAAAGATGCTTTTCCAATTGGTGCATGTACGATACCTGTTTTATCAACTTTAAAATCTATTTTACCAGCTTTTACTTCACTAACAGCCTTAGCTACATCCATTGTAACTGTTCCTGTTTTAGGGTTTGGCATAAGACCTCTTGGGCCTAATATCCTACCTAATGGTCCCAACTTACCCATAATGCTTGGCATTGTAACGATAACGTCAACGTCTGTCCAACCATCTTTTATTTTTTGTAAGTATTCATCTAACCCAACATAATCTGCACCAGCTTCCTTAGCTTCGGCTTCCTTATCTGGAGTTACTAATGCGAGAACCTTCATATCTTTACCTGTACCGTGTGGTAATGAAACAACACCACGAACCATTTGATTGGCCTTACGAGGATCTACACCAAGTCTAACTGCTAAATCTACTGAAGCGTCAAACTTTGTGTATGTTATTTCTTTTAGTAAAGCTGAAGCTTCTTCTAACGAGTAAAGTTTGTTTTTATCAACCTTTGCTCGTGCTTCTTTTTGCTTTCTTGTTAATCTTGCCATTTCAAAAATTTTAGTTTGGAGCCTCACCTCCTTTAACAGTGATTCCCATAGATCTAGCTGTACCAGCTACCATCTTCATTGCTGAACCTATTTCAAATGCATTTAAATCTTGCATTTTGTCTTCAGCAATAGCTCTAACTTGATCCCAAGTTACTTTTGCTACTTTTCGTCGGTTTGGTTCTCCAGAACCCTTCTTTACTTTGGCCGCTTCTAATAATTGTACTGCAGCTGGTGGTGTCTTGATTACAAATTCAAATGATTTGTCTTTGTAAACAGAAATGACCACAGGTAAAACTTTACCTGGTTTATCCTGGGTTCTCGCATTAAACTGCTTACAGAACTCCATGATATTAACTCCAGCAGCACCTAAAGCGGGTCCAACCGGTGGCGACGGATTCGCAGCACCTCCCCGAACTTGTAGCTTAACTACTTTGTCTAATTCTTTTGCCATTTTTAAATGTTTAGTGCGTTATATCTAAATTGGAAGCTAGAATGAACGCTATCTTTATTGTAACAATTATTATAACTTTTCTACTTGCATATAGCTCAATTCTAATGGTGTCTTTCTACCGAAAATCTTAACCATTACCTCAAGCTTGCGCTTTTCTTCGTTTATCTTTTCTATAGTACCATCAAATCCATTGAATGGTCCATCTATAACCTTTACGGTTTCTCCTTTTGTAAACGGTATGGCCACAAGAGCATCTGCTTCAATAGCCAATTCATCTACTTTACCTAACATTCTATTTACTTCAGATTGTCTTAACGGTACAGGATCACCACCTTTAGTCTCTCCTAAAAAGCCAATTACATTTGTAATGGACTTTATAATATGTGGAATCTCACCGCTAAGGTTTGCCTGTATCATTATGTATCCAGGGAAATAGACTTTCTCTTTGTTAATCTTTTTCCCATTACGGATTTGAATTACTTTTTCTGTAGGCACCAATACTTGGTCAACATAATCCTCAAGCCCTAATCTTGCAATTTCGTTTTCGATGTAAGTTTTTATTTTGTTTTCCTGTCCACTTACAGCTCTAACAACATACCATTTTTTATCAGACATAATCGTTTCTGTAATATTGTTAGTTTATAAATTGAAAATATGCTTTAACTGCACGACTAAAAACCGTGTCAACACCCCAAATAGCCAATGAAAAAATAATTGAAAATACAGCTACCAAAACTGTTAATCTCTGAGCTTCTGGCCAAGGTGTCCAAGACACATTGTTTTTTAATTCCTCAAAAGACTCTTTTATATATGTTATAATTCCTGCCATTTGTTATTTGTTTTTCAGACTCTATTACAGCCTTATTTTGCTTCGCACGGGTTGCGAGACTCGAACTCACGACACCTGGTTTTGGAGACCAGTGCTCTACCAACTGAGCTAAACCCGTAAATAATAATCAAGGCGTCCTGTATTACAGGACACCTTAATTAACTATTTAACATTATAATGTTTAGTCTAATATTTCAGTTACCTGACCAGCTCCAACTGTTCTACCACCTTCACGGATAGCGAAACGTAAACCTACGTTCATTGCAATTGGCTGGATTAAATCTACCTCAATAGTAAGGTTATCACCAGGCATTACCATTTCAACACCAGAAGGTAAAGTAATGTTACCTGTAACGTCAGTAGTTCTTACATAGAACTGTGGACGATAGTTATTGTGGAATGGTGTGTGACGGCCTCCTTCTTCTTTTTTAAGGATATAAACCTCAGCTTTGAATTTAGCATGTGGCGTTACAGATCCAGGTTTAGTGATTACCATACCTCTTGAAATCTGCGTTTTTTCAATACCTCTTAAAAGAATACCCGCGTTATCTCCAGCCTCACCTCTGTCAAGAATTTGACGGAACATTTCGATACCTGTAATAGTAGATGTTAATTTCTCAGCACCCATACCGATAATTTCTACTGGATCACCTGTTTTAGCAATACCAGTTTCAATACGTCCTGTTGCTACAGTACCACGACCTGTAATTGAAAATACATCCTCAATTGGCATTAGGAATGGCTTATCCATATCACGCACTGGCTCTTCGATCCAAGTGTCAACGGCTTCCATTAATTCCATTACAGTGTCTACCCACTTTTGCTCACCATTAAGTGCGCCTAAAGCAGAACCAGCCACAACTGGACCATTGTCTCCATCGTACTCATAGAAGTTTAATAAGTCTCTAACTTCCATGTCTACCAATTCTAAAAGCTCTTCATCATCAACCATATCTACTTTGTTCAAGAAAACAACGATACGAGGAATACCTACCTGACGACCTAATAAGATGTGCTCACGTGTTTGTGGCATAGGACCATCCGTTGCAGCAACAACTAAAATAGCACCATCCATTTGAGCAGCACCAGTTACCATGTTCTTTACATAATCCGCGTGACCTGGACAGTCTACGTGTGCATAGTGACGGTTAGCTGTTTGATATTCTACGTGTGAAGTATTAATTGTTATACCTCTTTCTTTTTCTTCTGGTGCGTTATCAATCTGATCAAAAGATTTAGCCTCTGAAAAACCTGCATCAGCTAATACTTTAGTAATAGCAGCAGTTAAAGTTGTTTTACCGTGATCTACGTGTCCAATAGTACCAATGTTTAAGTGTGGTTTTGAACGATCAAAAGTTGCCTTTGCCATGTTTAATTTATTTTAATCTTATTAAATATTAGTGTTCAATTTAAATTCTAAACTATCTCTTAGAAAAAAGAGCCAATGACGAGATTTGAACTCGTGACCTCTTCCTTACCAAGGAAACGCTCTACCCCTGAGCTACACCGGCGTAAAGGTTTTAGTTTCTCATTACATTACATCTAATGAGTTCCTGCCTTCACAGGAATATTGAGCGGGAGACCGGGTTCGAACCGGCGACATTCAGCTTGGAAGGCTGACGCTCTACCAACTGAGCTACTCCCGCTTTTATGAAACAAACTTTTTCTTTGTTGCATTTGGTGGGAAGAGCAGGATTCGAACCTGCGAAGGTAAAAACCAACAGATTTACAGTCTGTCCTCGTTGGCCGCTTGAGTATCTTCCCAAAAATCAATAAACTAAAGAACTGATTCTTTTTTAGTTAAGAGCCGATAGAGGGACTCGAACCCACGACCTGCTGATTACAAATCAGCTGCTCTAGCCAGCTGAGCTATATCGGCCTTTTTTCTTCGTTTTCTGGGTCAAAAAAGACCACAAAAAAGTCCGCTATTTCTAACGGACTGCAAATGTAGTGTTTTATTTTTGTATTCAAAACATTTTTGAAAAAATTTTAGTTAGCTATGGGCTCTCAATTTTTGCTTTCTTTTTTTAATTTGTCTTTCTAGAGAGGCAATAGCAATATCGGCACCTTCCTCGAATGTTTTACATTGTTTTTTTACAATAAAGCTGTCTCCTGGAACTCTAATCTTAGCTTCAAATACCTTGTTCTCTTTACCGCTAGTATTTTCCACCTTTAAATATACATCTGATTGTATGATTTTATCATAAAACAAGTCTAATTTATCCATACGTTTTTGAATGAAATCAATTAGTTTACGATCTGCAGTAAAATTTACGGATTGAGTGTTTACTTTCATAAGCTCATTTTTAGGTTAAACAAATGATGATAAATTGACATTTAATCACCTTCAATATTTTTAACGCAGTTACTTTTTATTTCTTGGGTGCGATTTGGCATAGACCTTTTTTAATTCTGCTATACTATTGTGCGTGTATACTTGAGTAGCTGCCAAACTTGTATGTCCAAGAAGTTCTTTCACTGCATTTAAATCTGCACCTTCGTTTAATAAGTGAGTAGCAAAAGAATGTCTCAGTACATGTGGGCTACATTTTGCTTTTGAAGACGCCTTACTAAAATACTTATTTATTATTCTGTAAACAAGCATTTCGTAAATTTTAATACCCTTTTTGGTTAAAAAAACTGCCTTTTTGTCTGTGATTTGTTGTAGTTCATTTCTATATTGCAGGTAACGCTCAAAGGATTGAACAACAGAGTTAATTATGGGAGTATAGCGCTCCTTGTTGCGCTTTCCGATTACTTTAAGTTGTTTAGTTTTTAAATCTACATCCGAAAGCTCAATGTTAACTAATTCAATTCTTCTTATTCCCGTTGAATAAAATAATTCAATGATTAAGCTATCCCTGGCAGATTCAAAATCTACAACTTCAATACTTTGGTCCAAGACCGCTTTAAGCTCATTTTTAGAAAATGGGAGATTTAACTTTTTTCCGACCTTAAGTGCCTTGTGTTTGCTTAACGGGTTACTCTTAATTACCAAAGTTTTCTGCAAAAACTTGTAATAGGCATTCAATGAAGATATTTTTCTATTTATAGATCTATTGCTTACGCCATTATCCACTAACTCAACAATCCATTGTCTTATTAAACTGTAGTCTGCGTCTTTGATATTGACGTCATTATAGTTTTCAGCCAAAAAGTCCTGAGCAGAATTTACATCATTAATGTAAGCAGTAACGGTATGCTGTGAATAATTTTTCTCTAATGAAAGATAATCTGAAAATGCCTTAATACTCATCTTTAAAAGCTTGAGAATAAATATAACCAAATAGATACAAAATAGCTCTTAATAAAAAATCCTGTGATAAACACAGGATTTTACTAGTGATAATGATGATTATAAAATTTCTTTATCTTGTAACATTTGAACATATTCTGCTTTTTGCAGTTCTTTTCTACGCTCAACTGATGGTTTTATAAAGTACTTTCTTGTTTGCAACTGTCTTTTTGTGCCAGTTTTGTCAAACTTACGTTTATATCGCTTTAGTGCCCGCTCTATGTTTTCGCCTTCGTTTACCTGTATTTTTAACATTGGAACTTAACCTCCTCCCTTTTAAAATTTGGGCGCAAAGATAAGATGATTTTTAGATTTGCAATTAAAATTATTCCTTAAATAATTGTGCCTTTTTGGTTAGGTCTTTAATAAGTTTTTCGTCTTCTTCGCTTTCTAATAATACATTGTAGTTTCTCCAGAACTCTTTATTGTATGGTTTAGTAGCAAAAATATCTGCATCCCAATCTTTCTCCAACTCTAGTTTGATAATGTCATTATCTAATACAATTTCTGAAAATAGCACCTCTTGTATAGTTGAATAGTAACGCTCATTTTTATTATAACGTTCTTTTTGACTTTCGGTCATCTTGGTATCTGATTTAAGACCAACAGTAACCAACTTTGGCGTTTCGTAGTAAATGTAATTCGGGTACATTTTATCTTGAAACTCCATGTAATTTAGAATTAGCTTGTGGTTGGTCTGTGTATCAAACAAGCGCTTACTTCTTATTTTTTGAGCATCTGACGCTGCAATTAAGTTATATTCTATTCGTTTAATGGCGTAATTATCATAATAAATATAAAGCCAGCCATTTGCGATATAGCCTTCGTTATAAATACCTTCGGTTTGAAGCCCAACAAAATCAAAACTCTTATCAATTTTAATTTTATAGATTTTACGTTCATTATCTACTAGAATTGTATCTAGTTCAAATTGATGATTACTTAGAATCTCCTCTCCAAATAATGCATTGTTATCTTTTGAATTTCTCAGTAAATTCAGCTTTCCAGAAAACAAGTTTTTTAATCCATTTACTCTGGTATCGTTCCATTTTATTGCCTTAACTAATTGCTCTTTTGAAAGCTCTGACCTTTCTACATCTGTTATCTTAATGCGCTTACCAGAGTCCTTTTGATTGGTATAAGCTACATATGAAAAAATACTGTCTATATCACGTAAATCGTAACTCTTTCGAACTTCATCAACATTTAGCTTAAGATAATCTTTTGCGGATACAGTATAACCAGAATCATATAAGGTAATAGCACTTTCTATCAACCACTTAAACTCTACCTTATTTCGTTCTTTATGGCGAAAGAATCCTTTTTGGACATAAGATGAATCGGGCAGATTTACATCTAACTTCTCAATAGCCTTAAGTACAATACCGTTTCCATCTGTTGGCCTTGGTTCTGCCAGAATTACAACCTCATCTAATGTGGCAATATCTTCTTCAAGAAAGATATCTAGAGAATTGTCAAATTCATCTACTTTTGTTTTAAAGGTTTTAAAACCAATTGATGAAATTACTATTGTATCTTGACTAAATCCTTCTGGTACGAGCAAAAGGAATCTACCATCTGAATTACTGACCGTACCAATAGTAGTATTTTTTATGTAGATACTTGCATTTTCTAGAGGTAATAAAGTGGAAAAATCTACAACCTTATTTTTGAGCTCAATCTGAGCATTGGCAACAAAAATAAAAGCCGATGTGAAAGCAAAAAATAAGCTGAGACGTAGGTTAGAAATCATAGCCATTTGAGATTTTAATATCCAAATGTACTAATATTTAATTATGTAGCTGGTTTGTAATCTTTATTATCAATTACCATTTTGGCAATAATCTCTTTAAGGATTTCAGATGTCCCACCACCAATCGGACCGAGTCGGCTATCACGAGCAAGTCTCGCTAATGGATATTCCTCCATGTAGCCATAGCCTCCTAGAAATTGCAGGCATTGGTAAATAACTTCATCTGCCATTTTTGTAGATTGTAATTTAGACATGGTTGCTTCTTTTACAACATACTCACCCATATCTAATCTTTTTGCCACATAGTAGTTGAATTGTTTACAAATTTCCATTTGAGTTTCACACTCTGCATAGGTGTGCCTTAATGCCTGAAATTTATCGATGGTTTTACCAAAAGCGGTGCGCTCGCTCATATATTGTTTTGCATAGTCTAAAGCAAACTCTGCTCTAGCATGTGCATTAATGCCCATGATTAAGCGCTCTAAAGCAAAATGTTGCATTATATAACCAAAACCTTGGTTTTCTTCTCCCATGAGATGCGAAGTAGGAACTTCAACGTTATCAAATGCTATTTCTCCTGTATCCGACGCTCGCCAACCAAGTTTATCTAATTTGGTAGCAGAAATCCCTGGCATTTCTCTATCAAGAACAAAAATACTTATTCCCTTATTGCCCAATTCAGGGTTTGTTTTTGCCGCTACTACCAGATAATCGCTGTAAACACCATTAGTTATAAAGGTTTTAGACCCGTTAATTATGTAGTTATCGCCTTTTTTTACAGCGGTAGTGCGCATACCAGCAACATCACTTCCTCCAAAAGGTTCTGTGATGCATAGACAGCCTATTTTATCTCCTGTTATACTGGCCGTAAGATACTTTTCTTTTATTGCCTCGTCGCCTTCTTTATTGATATGGGTCATTGCCAAATACACATGTGCCCAGATTGCAGCAGCAAATCCACCAGAGTTTATTTTTTGCAATTCTTCAAGAAGAATAACAGTATAAAACAAATCGAGGTCTAAACCTCCATACTGTTCTGGATAGGCCAAACCGAAGTATCCCATCTCTCCAAACTTCTTCCAAATGAATTTATCTAAACTACCCTGTTTTTCCCATTTTTCTACATGCGGAACAACTTCCTTTTGTAAAAAATCTCTTAAACTTTCTCTAAATAAATTATGCTCTTCCGTAAAATACAACCTCGACATTTTATGCAATTTTTTAAAGGTGCAAATATAACTTAATTATCTCATATTTGTTTAGAGGAAAATCCTCAACTTTTGTTAATTCTTCCAAAGACTTAAAGCCATCACGGAGTGTTCTTTCCTCTATAATATTACTCGCAATTTCATAGTCTACATACTTTATTAGGACCAAATCATCCTTAGATGCTGTATTAAGGTTATAAGTAACTATAGTCCGAGGGGTTTTTACAACAAAATCTTTTTTGATATTTTCAATTACCTCGTCTGTTAAACCATGAACTTCAGTTAATTCAATTTCTGAATGAAACCCACCCACTAATCGATTTCTATACGTAATTATTCGTTCAGAAAGTTTTTCACCTACACCATAGACCTTTTGAAGTTGACTTTTGGTTGCTTTATTTAAGTCTATTTTTTGTTCAAATGTTTTGGTTGTATTTTGATTTAAATAAGTATTTGAATACTGTTTTTTTGGTTTGTTAACCCATTCTGGAAATTTAAAATATGGTGAAATTTCAGCCAATAGGGAATCAGATACATTTGTAACTTTTTGAAATTGTGAGGCAGAATTTACCCATTGATTTTTGGATCTAAATTCATGTAGGCGATCAATTTCTTCATTGCTCATTCCCAAGGAATATCCTTTAAAATCAGTAATGTAATTTGGGTTAAAAGGATAAATAGTTGTTTTATTTTCTTCTAACTTTGCAACTTTTAGAGAGTCTATCTCAGATCGTAGAGTGTCAATTATTGGACTATCGAATGATTCTTGCTTCTCAGTAAAATATGGAACCATGTAAATAATTTGCAGCACAAAAATAATTAGAAGCAATAAAAAAATCCCATTTCGTTGTTGATTTGAAAACTGAAAATGGGGTTTAAAAAATTTCATTAAAAGAGTCATTTACAAATGCTTAGAAAGGTCTTCATGACCTTCCTCCAATGCTTCTTGTTTTTTAGATATAGCATCTAAATAACGTTTCATCTCATCTCTAACACGAGGGAATAAAAGTAATAGTCCTAACATATTTGGAAAGACCAGTGCAAGAATCATAGCATCAGAAAACTTAATAACAGCATCAAGAGTTGCCGCAGCTCCAATAATTACAAAAACTAGAAATAAAATCTTATAAAGTAAATCTGCCACTTGGCCTCTACCAAACAGATACTTCCACGACTGTAGGCCATAATAAGACCAAGAAATCATTGTAGAAAACGCAAACAACACTATTGCAATGGTTAAAACGTATGAGAATCCTGGTATTACAGAATCAAATGCTTCGGATGTTAAATCCACACCTCCAATTTGCTCTCCAGTAGCAGAAATTAAAACATTACTTCCTTCTACCGCACCATATTCAAATACGCTTTGCATATTTGCTCCATCGATATTGAAGAAGATAATTACCAATGCGGTCATGGTGCAAATAACTACCGTATCTATAAAAGGCTCTAATAATGCTACAACACCTTCTGAGGCAGGATACTTAGTTTTTACTGCAGAGTGAGCAATAGCAGCAGAACCAGCACCAGCTTCATTGGAGAATGCCGCTCTTTGAAATCCAACTATTAAGACTCCCATAAAACCACCTAATCCAGCCATAGGTGAAAATGCACCTTTAAAAATTAAACCAAAAGCGTCATCTATATAAGATATGTTTGCGAAAATTATTATCAAGGACGCCAAAACATAAATTCCTGCCATAAAGGGTACTATCTTTTCGGTAATTTTCGCAATTCTTTTGATTCCACCGATGATTACGATTCCGACTAAGACAGCTAAAATTATGCCAATTATAAATCCATTAGAACCTCCTTCTAGACCAATTAAAGATGATATTTGAACTGTTGCCTGATTTGATTGAAAGGCATTACCACCACCAAATGAAGCGCCAACACACAAAACGGCAAAAACTCCAGCAAGAACTTTACCAAGACCTGTCATTCCTCGCGATTTCAATCCCTTTGACAAGTAATACATTGGACCTCCATAAATGGTTCCATCATCTCCAACATCTCTATATTTAACACCCAAGGTACATTCTACAAACTTTGTTGCCATACCAAGCAGTCCACATATAATCATCCAAAAGGTAGCGCCAGGACCACCCATTGCAATAGCAACAGCAACTCCTGCAATATTCCCTAAACCAACTGTGCCCGATACTGCTGTAGCTAACGCCTGAAAATGTGAAACCTCGCCTGCAGCACTTTCGTCCCGTATGGTACGTTGTATATCATCAACATCTAAGGGCTCTTCGTTATCATATAATTTAGCAACGCCGTGCTTTTCAATATCTACATACTTTCCTCTTACCGTACTAATGGCAGTAGGAAATCTGGTTATGCTTGGAAACTTGAAATAGACAGTAAAGAATGTAGCTCCAGCAACTAATAATATTACAACGAGAGGCACACTTAAACCTGCAATAGGTACAGACGTTAAAATTAAACCTTCCCACCAAACAGCGAAGGGCATAAAGGCATCATTTACTTTTTCGTCTATACCTTTTGTTGCTTCTTGGGCAAAATTTAATAATGGTAATAGTAGCACACTAGTTGCAAGAAGATATTTCTTCATTTGTAGTAGTATTAGTTAGTTCTTGTTAAAGTAGCCGACAAGATGCTAAAAAAAAACGAGTTTATAAAGTCAAGTAAGTTAAAATGGGCTTAAAATCTAGGGTATATTATATTCAGAATTTAATCTTTCAATTTGCTCAGGTCTACCCAAAACCACTATTTTGGTGCCAGTAAATAATTTGGTATCTGCCTCCGGATTAACTATATATTCACCATCTTTATTTTTAAACCCAATTACTGTACAACCTGTTTTTTTGCGCAGGTCTAATTGCCTTATAGTCTTTACTTCTTTAGCATCGTACAACAATTCAACTTTTACTTCTTCAATATTGATATTACTTTCACCGACTATACCAAGATTATCTATAAATTCAACCAATCCAGGAATTACTACAAGTGATGCCATATGATCTCCACCTATCTTATCTGGTAATATTACATTATTGGCTCCTGCTAATTTTAATTTATTATAAGACGCTTCTTGGGAAGCCCTACTAATAATTGTCATTTTACCATTTATTTGACGTGCAGATAACACCACAAATAAATTATCTGCATCGCTTGGTAAGGCACAAATAAGCGTACTTGCACGATCAATGCCTGCTTCTAATAAGGTTTCATCTTCATTGGCATTTCCCAAGACATACGGATATCCTTCTTCTTGTAGACGCTCTATGATATCCTTGTTTCTTTCAATAATTACAAAAGGTTTCTTATAGATTTTTAGTTTTCTAGCGGCCTGTCTCCCATTTCGCCCAAATCCGCATATAATAATATGGTCTCTCATTGTGCTTATTTCCTTTTGCATTTTGCGTTGTTTTATATCTTCTAAATTATTTTTACTAAGAATATATTCAGTGATGATCGAAATGGCATATCCAACAATCACAACACTCGAAAGTATTAAAAAAACAGTAAATATCTTTGCTGTTGTATTTAATGGGTTTACCTCTTCAAATCCTACTGTCGTGATGGTTATTACTGTCATATAAACAGCATCAATCCAACTGTAATCTGCGATAAATCTGAATCCTGACACACCGATAAAAAGAACTAATAGTAACAGGAGTAGCGCAGTGTATATTTTGGACCTAAAGAGTCTTAGCAGAGGGTTACGAACTTTCATAAGTCAAATACTGAAGAACGTTTTGTATACAGGATATCTTTTATTCGCATCCAAAATGCTAAGAACAAGTACAATGCAAAACCAAAACCCAAGGTTACAAAGGTGAGATACATAAATGTGGTCCTAACAATCTTAGCTCTTATTCCTAATCTATCAGCAATTCTCTGGCAGACATAATAACCACGCTTTTGAAAATATAATAATAGGGCATAAAATAGATTCATAGACGCAAGGTAATTAATTTTTGACGATTAAACCATTACCAATGGCACATCGTAAGCATTGATTTTTATCGCAGTAATTTTGCTTTAATTCCAATAATGCCTGAGATGTTAAAGCGTGCGTTTCAAGAGATTTTAAATCTAAAAATTTTTGGGTAATGGCATTTTTTTCAAACTTTAGTTCCTTGAGTAAATCAAGAATTTCATCATCAGCTTTTTTACCTATAAACCTGGCATATGAAAATTTTATGGGTATGATTGTATTGATTATCAACAAATCAATGAATGACTTAGTCAATGGCTTTTGAGATATTTTAGATACTTTGGAAAAGGTATAATGAGACTTCCAAAAATCGGTTACTCCAATTCTAAAAAGTTCATAAAACTCCTTCTTTGCCTGAACTTCAATTATCCGTGAAAACAGATTAGTCTGAAGTGCATATAGATTTGCAAATTGAGAAATTCTAATCGTTGGGAAATTGTGCGGTCTTAGTCTAAAAAATTTTGGTTTTAGCACTCCACTATCACTCAAATTAAATTTCCGTTGTAAAAATAAATATTGATTTTTTAGATTTATCATATAGGGCTCTTGCCCATCATTTTCTAAAAGTCCAGATAGCCCAAAAAGTATCGCTTCCATTTGGAAAACATCATTTCTCGATTTTTGAAACACTGAATAATCAATAGAATTCGCGATACTCAAAAACGATTCTCCATTTGTTTTAAGACCAAAATTTTTGAATAACAATTTAAACAAAACGGCCTCCCAATTATTTTTTGAATCTTTTAAAAGATTATTTATATCTTTCAATTTGCTTTCTAGCCTTTCAATATAAAGGCGCTCTAACCAATTCATTACAGTAAAATCATCAATTGATGAAAAATCATTTTGGCAATTTATCCATAATTTAGAACGGATTAGTTTTTTATAATTGCCATAGAGTTTTACATCTACATAATTGCTCAACTCCAAAGTAGGAAGTGTTGAATTGTCCCTTCTGAATATTTCGATATCGTGCTCCCAAACTACGTGCAATATAACGCTGTCATATGCTCGGTCTTTTTCGTGGTTATGCGCATACCAGTCAGAAGATTTAATGTGTATCTCAACATTACCAGCCCATAGTTGATTATCTATTTGTATCAGTGCATTGAAAAAATCCGGACCTGAATTAAGATTGTGCTGTCCAAAATTTTTGATAAGGATAGCCTCACCATTTACAGCTTTTAATTGGGTTGTTTTTAAAGCCTTGTGTTTCCAAACATAATGAAGAAATTCTTCTTGCATATGCCAAAATAGTAAAAGAAAATTCTTTAACTAAACAGCTTCTTGTTTTTCTTTACTATAAAATCTTAACAATGCGTGCAACTCATTTACATCTATAGGCTTACTCAAATATCCATTCATTTTATAGCGTTCAATCTTTTCTTTCACTTCTGATTGCGTGAAAGCAGTAAGTGCAATTATCGGAATAAGTGATTTATCAGTGTCATCTAATTTTCTAATGGTTCGCGTTGTAGTATAGCCATCCATAACTGGCATTTGCAAATCCATTAATATGATATCAAATTCTCCCTGATTGTAGATTTCTAATAGTTCTTGTCCATCATTTGCAATTACATAATCTAGATTCCATTTTTTAAAGAGCTTTCTTAGTAGTAATGCATTCAAATTGTTATCCTCCGCAACCAAAACTCTCAAATCTATTTTCTTGTTCTTAACCAATACATTTTTCTTGGCAATAGACTTTTCAACTGAATATTTAAAGGGTATTTCGAACCAAAAGGTAGATCCCTCATCTTTTTTACTCTTTAAATTGAGTTTGCTCGATTGAATCTTTAGGAGTTCTTTACTTATATAAAGTCCTAATCCTGACCCACCATACAATTTTGTTGTATTATCATTTGCTTGCACAAAGCTTTTGAAGATGTCCTTCTGCTTGTTGTAAGATACTCCTATTCCTGTATCTTCTACAGTAAACCTTATTTTACATTCTTTCTCTGAACGTTCTGCGAGTTCAATGTAAAATGTAATTCCTCCTTCATGGGTAAATTTAAATGCATTACTCAATAAGTTTTTAAGCACCTGTGAAAGTTTGAGACTATCTCCTTTTACTATTTTTGGTAATTTACTATCCATTATTACTTCAAAACCAAGCCCTTTCTTAATAGCCGTTTGTTTAAAGTGCAATTGAATATTTTGTATAAACTCTGTTAAAATAAAATCGTCTTCAACTAATTTTATTTCCCTGGATTTAAATTTATTCAGGTCCAGCAGATCGTTAATTAGTGCCAATAGATGTTCACTTGAATATTTAAGTGCTTGCAGGTTTTCTAACTGCTCAGGCAAAAATCGTTCCATTAAAAGTATGTCGGACATTCCGATTACAGCGTTTAGCGGTGTTCTAATTTCGTGAGACATTGTAGATAGAAATGCATCTTTGGTTTTGTTAGCATGCTTCAATTCTATTTCGGTTTCCTTTAATTGAGTAACATCAATCATTGTTCCTATAGTACCAATGTTATCACCATTTGCATCTTTAGTCATTTCTACTTTTAGCTGTATCCAAAGTTTTTCTCCATTTGGCTTGGTATATTTAAAAAGTGTTGAATAGTCTTCTTTGCCTTCACTAAAAAACCGTCTGATTCGAGCTTTCTCTGCTTCATTTTTACCAAACAATAAATCTCTGTACGTGTGATTTAGGGCCTTTTCTACAGGTACATCCGTCAAATCCTCCCATGCTTTGTTGAGGTATTTGAAATTACCCTCCATATCTGTTTTAAAGATTACGCCCTCAATGGAATTCACAATTGTATTTAATTCATTCTCCGCACTAACGACACGAGATTTCAATGTCTGGTTTAACTTAAAAAGCTCATGCGAACTTCGATCCAAAATATTTTCTATGTGTCTAATATCCTCATCAAAACTATTATAGGCATCATTAACCATATTAAAAAAATCCTTGAATTTTTCTAACTCATCTTTATTAAAACCAGCATTCTTAATTTGCCGGCGTAACAATCTATGTGCACTTTTGTCTAACACTCTGATAAGGTAGTTATGGTCATTGTTTGGTTATGTAATTCACAAGGAGAATATTTCCCGAAAGGTGCTATTTCGCCATAAGAATAAAAACCTGTTATTTTTGTGTTTACACCAACTATTTCTTTGACTGCCTCGACTTCTTCTTCAACTAGTTGCTTCAGAACAAAACGCCTACCTACGCAGCTAATTAAAATTGCAAGTTGTGTATCTATATTTGATGCTTTGCACGCATCTTTTGCAGAATCTTCAGCGCCGTCAATTAATCTATCGATATTTGCCTTCATCAGGCGTACGTAAGAACCTTCCGGAATATTTCCAGCAAAAGTTAAGCTTTGGTCCTTCTCATTAACACCGAGTATTGTTCTTACCACAGGTGTATCACAATCATTAATCCTCATACTTAATGGAAAAAGCAGTCCTGAACTTGGTAAGTTTTTAGCATTGTCTCCTAAAAACGATTTATAAAGTTCTAAAGCTGGTAAACCATCTAATTCATACAACACGTTTTTATTTGATTTGGTAACAAGTCTATCTATACCAAAGCTATCCCAGCCACCTTTAGAACTAAAGCCAACCCTTAATTCACTTCCATAAAATCCAATACCCACGATTGATTTGTCGGTTATAATGTCATTTGCCACGATAAACGTCTCGGAAAAATTACCAGAATCACCTGCCAAACCACCTGTAATACTTGTATTAGGTAAAACACTTTTTAATCCTGATACTAGATCTGCACCATTTACATTTAGTCCATCGCTAAAAACCATGACATGTTGAAGGTCTTTTGCCTGGAGTTTCTTTGCAAGTGTTATACCAGCGCTGAAACTTTCATCCATACTATTTACCTTAACCATTTCAAGGTTATGCGTAGTTTTCTCCAATTGCACTAGCGTCAGAGAAACGGTGTTATCATTAACTTTGACATCCGAAATTTCACCAGCCGTTGAACAACCCATTATGGTTGCATTGGAAAACTTTTTTCTTAAAGATTTGATTAATTCTTCTTTTCCTTTGAATGTAGGGGAAATGAATAGCAAAAGGAGACTTGCCTCCAATTCTATATTTGGTACCACATCATGCCAGGACGCATCTGTTAGGGACAGTTGCTCTACTTTCATCGCTTATAGTAAATTTAGGGTTATGCACTTTATCGAATAAATATGCATTTCAGCGAATATATGTCAAAAATTACTTAAAATCAAAGTTTTAACTAAAAAAAATGCTCTATTAATTGAGTTAATCGAACTTACAGTAAAAATACAGGGCATTTTATACCTAATGCATTGTAATTTTTATATCACTATTCTAAGTCACGGTGTGCAAAATTCAATCTATATTAAAAACAGCATCATTTGTTAATTATTTTTTTGTTCCCGAACACTTTTTATAACTTTAAATAAAAAAGCATTATGAAACGTTTACTTTTACTTTTAACGGTTTTTTCATTCTGGTATGGCTGTAGTTATGAGGATAAACCAAAGTACTCAGCTATTGCTGATTTTATTGGCGAGTGGAAATTAGAAATTCGCACATTAAATAATAGTTTGCCAATTGAGTCTGGGGAAGAATCGCTGATTTTTTCTGAAGACAATAATTTTGAAGACCTCATAGGTCGTTATACATTGACCAGTGATACAGAAACGTCAGGATTATTTTTCGTTACTGGACTACCCTACGATTTAAATTTTGAAAGTACTTCTGGTGAGCTATTAACTTCAAGTTTCAACATATTAGATGGAATACTTACCCTTGAGTATCAGAACAACAATGGCGATAATGTACGCGAAATATGGCGAAAAGCCTTTTACCACGAAACTGAGTAAAGGTTTTAGTTAATCAATATAACCCATTTTACGCATCCAATCGTTGTTAAACATTTTTCCGACATAACGACTACCATGATCATGGAAGAGGACCACAACGACATCATCTGGCTTAAAATGTTCTTTAAGCTGTAACACTCCTTTTATAGCTGCACCTGCAGAATTACCTAGAAACATGCCTTCTTCCTTAGCAAGTCTTTGGGTATAAACAGCCGCGTCTTTATCAGTAACTTTTGTAAAACCATCTATAATATTGAAATTAACGTTGGCAGGTAATATGTCTTCACCAATGCCTTCTGTTACATATGGATAGATCTCATTCTCATCAAAAATACCTGTTTCGTGGTATTTTTTAAAAACAGAACCATAAGTATCAACACCCCAAACTTTTACATTTGGATTTTTCATTTTAAGATAGCTTCCCACTCCAGATATTGTTCCTCCTGTTCCCACACCTACCACAAAATGAGTTACCCTACCATCTGTTTGCTCCCAAATTTCAGGACCAGTAGTTTTAAAGTGTGCTTTACAATTACTTGGATTGTCGTATTGATTTACATACCATGAATTAGGTGTTTCTTCACCTAGTCTTTTAGAAACAGAATAATAACTTCTTGGATCATCTGGCTCAACATCCGTTGGGCAAACAATCACCTCAGCACCAACAGCCCTAAGCACATCCATTTTTTCTTTGGACTGCTTATCACTAATCACAAAAATGCACTTGTATCCCTTTACAATAGCTGCCAAGGCAAGTCCCATACCTGTATTTCCAGAAGTGCCTTCAATAATTGTGCCTCCTGGTTTTAACCTACCGTCTGCCTCTGCATCTTCTATCATCTGAAGTGCCATTCTGTCTTTAACGGAATTTCCAGGATTAAAGGTTTCATATTTTGCCAAAACCAAGCAAGGTAAATCCTCGACCAATTTATTTAATTTAACCAATGGTGTATTACCTATTGTTTCTAAAATGTTTTCAGCGTAATCCATAAATCTATTTTGCGATGCAAAATTAGTTAAAAGTGTTAACTAAATCGTTAAAAGTTAGTTATGTTTTAATCAAAGCGAATGGCCTTAATAGGCGAAATTTTTGCGACAATAACCGATGGAATCATGAGCATGAGCAAGCATGCAATAAAGGTCCCAATATTGAGATATAGGATATAATCCAAGCTTAGATAAACTGGTGCCTCGCTAACGTAATAAGTATCTGGATCTAATGGAAAAAGTTTAAAATATTTCTGAGCTAATAACATTCCTAGCCCAATCAGATTTCCCCAGAATAAACCTAAACCGATAAGATAAGAAGCATTGTAAAGAAAGATTTTTCTAATACTCCAATTTGAAGAACCAAGAGCTTTAAGGGTTCCGATCATTGTGGTACGTTCCAGTATTAATACCAGCAAGGCCGTAATCATATTAATTCCAGCAACGACGATCATAATGGCAATAATTCCATAGGTGTTATTGTCAAATATTTTAATCCATTCAAAAACGGTAAAGTACTTTTGATCTACAGCTCTTGCATTAAGTAAAGATGGTATTTCTTGATAGATGGCATTGGTTTTTTCTTCTAGCAATCTAAAGTCTTCAATAAAAACTTCAAAATTCCCGACTTCATTTGAATTCCATTTGTTTAATCGCTGTATATGCCTTAAATCTGCAATACAAATCTTTTCGTCTAACTCCTGAAATCCTGAATTATATATACCAACTATTTCATAGTTAATGATATTTGGAAGCCTATTTAAATTTTCACCAAACAAGGTTTGAAATTTGTCGCCAACGATAAATCCAAGTCGATTTGCCAAGTATTCAGAAATTAGAATTTCTTCATTGCGTTTCCCGGTGAAATCAGGCAGCCTGCCCGCAACAAGGAATTCCTCAAAGTATTGCCAATCGTAATCCGCTCCTACTCCTTTTACAACAACACCTTCAAAATCCGTTTCTGTTCTAATTACAGCAAACTTTGTAGCCACACCTTGTATGTGACGAATACCATCGATAGCATTGAACTCTGGATAAAATTCTTGTTTCAGTGCTATAGGTACTTGTGATTCATCCGAAGCGTTTGTATCGTAATTGGTAATCTCGACATGTCCATTAAATGCTACAACCTTATCTCTAATTTTTTGTTGAAGTCCGAGACCAGTAGCAATGGCAATTAGCATCACGATTATTCCAATGGCAATGGCCGCAATACCAATTTTAATAATTGGTGCTGATACACTACTTTTATACGTTTTATTGCCAATTATCCGTTTAGCTATAAACAATTCAAAATTCAAACCGATATATGCGTTTTAAGGTTTTCAAAAATACAGTTTTATTATTTGTTTTGGTTGCCATCTCTTGCGGTAATAAAACAAAAAATGAATGGGTTAAAAGTGACACTTCTACCCAACTTGTTCAAAAAGATTCCTCAGTGGTTGTTGGCGCTAACAGAATGGATTTATACTTACCCTTAGTTAACGGTAAACGCATAGGAATTGTTGCCAATCAAACTAGTGTTGTTTTTAATGATAATTCTTATACACATATAGTAGATTCATTATTAAAGCACAATGTAGATATTAAAACGGTCTTTGCTCCCGAACACGGTTTTAGAGGTACTGCCGATGCAGGTGAGTTTGTAAAGGATGGAATAGACACCAAAACCGGGATCCCAATTGTGTCACTATACGGAAAAAATAAAAAACCAAGTGTAGAACAATTACATGGTTTGGACCTGATTGTTTTTGATATACAAGATGTTGGTGCTCGCTTCTACACTTATATCTCTAGCTTACATTATGTGATGGAAGCTTGTGCTGAAAAAAATATTCCTGTTATAATTTTAGATAGACCAAACCCAAATGGCCATTATATAGACGGCCCAATTTTAGAAATGAAACATAAAAGCTTTGTTGGTATGCATCCTGTTCCCGTTGTTCACGGAATGACAATTGGCGAATATGCCAAAATGATTAATGGTGAAGGCTGGTTGGAAAACAATATTCAATGCGGTTTGGAAATAATTCCTATTAAAAATTACACACACAATACTGCCTATAGCTTACCTATTAAACCATCCCCAAATTTACCTAATGATACAGCAATTAATCTGTATCCTAGTTTATGTTTCTTTGAAGGTACTAACATTAGCGTTGGCAGAGGAACCAACAAACAGTTTCAAATAATTGGTAGCCCATTTTATTCATTGAAAAGTCATAATTATGAATTCACACCTATACCAAATGAAGGAGCGAAGTACCCTAAGCATCAGGGTAAACTATGCAGTGGTTATGATCTATCAAAAAATGAAAAACTCAACGACCTAAACTTAGAGTGGTTAGTTACGTTTTACAAAGCGAATAAACAATTTGCTAAAAAGGAAGCTTTTTTTACAAACTTCTTTACAACCTTAGCGGGAACTGAAAAGCTACAAAAACAAATAGAAGATGGATTGTCTATCGAAAAAATTAAAACAAGTTGGACAAAAGGGCTAATGGAATACGAACAAATGAGACAACCTTATTTGTTATATCCCTAATCTAATTATTTCCAGCGTTTATAGCATTAAATTTAACCGCAGAAGCAACTTTACTGGGCTTTGAAATTACTTCAGACACTACAGGTATTTCCTTTAAAATTCTGATTACAAAAACGATACGTTTTGGTGACTGTACGGCAACCATAACATGTTTACCAACTGACAATTTGTTTAAAGGTAATTTAAAGCTTGTATTATTAACGTAAAAATCTAATTCACGGGAATAGTCTTTATTTATAGAGTACAAGGAATTAATTTTCTTGTTACTTCTCAAAATTAAAGTATCCTTAGTTTTATTTAACTCATGAATTAAATCCTTGGCTTGGATATTTCTATTTTTTTCTAATTTGGCGTAGTGCTCTTGAGCTTGAAGTGTAAAACTCAATAAAAAAAGGAGAACTACAACTATGCAGATTCGTAATAAGTTTTTCAAAGCGAACTATTAAGTTAAACATAAACGTTTACTCAACAGTAATTAATCAATCCGCTGTAAACATAATTCTATTTACATAAATTGTACAACAAATCCCACAAAATGACTGAAAAAATAGAAGAACTGCATAAATTGTTAATAAACCTGTTAATAACTCCGATTTTCCAATAGGTCTATCAGACGGTCTGGGTAATCTGTAATTATTCCATCTACACCCATATCAATCAAATGGGTCATGTCTTTAACTTCATTTATAGTCCACGGGATTACTAAATGATTTTCAGCATGTAATGTCGAAATCAAATCTTTACTTAGCAATTTATAAAATGGACTAATAATTTTTGGTTTGAAGGATAAGGATTGTAGTTTCTTCAATATCTCCTCATCTTCCTCGACTAATAATGCGACAGGCATTTTTGGATCTTGTTTATTGATTTCTTCAAGGACGTTAATATCGAAAGATTGTAAGTTCGATCTATTGGTAAAACCAGAATCATTAATCTCCTTTAGAACAACTGATACGTACTCTCTTGGGAATGGGGTAAACTTGCCATAGTATTCCTCGTCGGATTTTATTTCTATGTTAAATCTCACATTAGCACCTAGAGACTCTACCAAGTCAAATAAATCTTTTAGGAGCGGTTTGTATGTTTTTAGTTTCTTTTGGTTTGGATATACTGGGTGAAACTTCGATCCACAATCGAAGTGTTTTATAGCTTCATAATTAAGTTTATAAAAATTGTATTGTAAAGCTTCATCTTCAGAAATTGTATTTCCATTTACATCATAACATATAACAGAATTGATGTAAGGCTCGTGTGATACTACAACTTTATTATCCTTTGAAATGACGATATCAAGTTCTAAGGTAGTAACACCTAATTCGATTGCTTTTTTAAATGCAGGAAGCGTATTTTCTGGGTATAATCCACGACAACCTCTATGGCCTTGAACATCTAATTTTGAATTTGCACAGCCCATCAAAACAATACTTGTTAAAAGAAATATTTTACTCCTCAAAGTCAGCAGAAAGCGTTGGTTTTTCGTACTTCTGAAATGGTTGTTTCAGTAATTCCGTAATATCACTATTCTTGGCTTCATCTGGAAAAACATCTACACCATACACTAATTTTTCTCTATCTAAGTACATATATGTACCAAAAATCCTGTCCCAAATACTAAAAATATTGCCATAATTTGAATCTGTATAGGGCAATCTGTAATGGTGATGCGTTTTGTGCATGTCTGGGGATACAATAATATAACTTAAAAACTTATCCAAACCTTTAGACATCTTAATATTGGCATGTGTGAATTGTGTAAACACCAAAGACATAGATTGATATAAAAACACTAAGGCAATTGGTGTTCCTACTAAAAAAACACCTAATAAAGTAAATGAAAACCTAATTACACTTTCAATTGGGTGATGCCTGTTGGCAGTAGTGGTATCTACCTTATGATCTGTATGGTGCACCAAATGCACCATCCATAATGGTTTTATTTTGTGCTCTACATAATGTGCCAAATATGCACCAAAGAAGTCAAGTAATAGCACCCCTAGAAGAGCATATAGCCACAATGGCATTTGAGGCAACCAATTGATGACACCAAAACTGTTTGCCGTAACCCAATCTGCTGTTCCAAGTAACATCCATGCCAAACTAAAATTTATAATTACCGTTGTTAGCGTAAAGAAAAGGTTAGGAATGGCGTGTTTCCACTTTTTATATCTAAATTTAAATAATGGTACGCCGCTTTCAAGAATCCAAAAGAAAGCCAAACCACCAACAAGAATAATACTCCTATGTGACGAAGGAATGGTTTCGAAGTAGTCAATTATGGTTTCCAACAATCTAAATATTTAGGTTTATTATTTTTTCTGCTTTCTTCAAATTTAAAGAAGAAACTTTACTTTTCCATAGTTGCGCTTCTTCTTGCTTTCCTAAACTCATATAAGCAGTGTAATACAAGAATGCCACAAACGCCTCGTTATCATCAAGAGATTGTTGTTTTTCTAGTCTTTTAAGTGATCTCAGTAATTTCTTAGGTCGTTTTAACAATAAATACTCTTGAATTTTTAAAAGTTCACATCGCATTAAAAGCGATTGTTTACCGTCAAGGTTTTCTGTTTTTACAAGTTCTTTGGCTTCTTCCAAGTAAATATTTGATAAATCAATAAGCTTTGTCCTAGTTCTTTCTCTTGTATACAAGGTAAGATCAAGATATTTTGATGCTAAGAAATAGGCTGAATAAAAACTTTTATCGGTATAGTAATTTCTTAGTTCGCTAGCTATAAATTCTGTATTTAGGGCATAGTCCTCGATAATTCCAGTAATATTTTGCAATGGCTCAATATTGCTACCTACATTTAAAATATTACCATTTATGTCCATGATTTTGATAGAATCGTCATTAAACTTATCAATGTACCTTAAGGAGCGTTTACCCTTTATTTTTAAATAATGTTCTTCGTATTTATCTTCGCTAACAATAACAGGAACAAAGTTTTGCCATATTAGTGGACTAATCTTTTCGTCAGAAAATAAATTTGGAATCACTAAGTAACGTCCCTTTTTATTCTGTACAACCACAGGATAATCATAAAAGGTAGACTCCTCCCAAACCATGAATATCATTTTATTCTGCACCAATGCCAACTTTTGGGCAATTTCTAAAGAACGCATCCACTGTTGGGCATGTAAAAACGAGCCGAACATGACAACCAAAAGGGGAACGACAATGTATTTTTTCATAGTTTCTTTAAATTGTTTGCATCAAAAATTATTCCACCACCATCTTTCAAATTTGAATCCTTTTCTTCATGTTTTCTACAATATTAAAGGCCGCGGGACAAATAGCAACGTTCTTTAACGTAAGATTAGAAATCTGATGAAATTTTTTCCTGTCTGTGTGAGGAAATTCCTTGCAAGCTTTTGGTCTAACCTCATAGATAGAACAATAATTATCTTGACCTAAAAATGTACAAGGAACAGATTGTAAAACATAGTCATTATCTTCATCGATTCTAAGATACATTTCAATAAACTTTTGAGGTTTTATTTTAAAATACTTGGAAATACGCAGTATATCCTTATCAGTAAACAAAGGGCCAGTAGTTTTGCAACAATTGGCACAAGTTAAACAATCTGTGCGCTCAAACTCTTCATCATGTAATTCTTGCATGATGAAATCTAATTTTTTGGGTGGTTTTTTTCGCAGTCTTTTAAAAAACGTCTTGTTTTCGTTATGCTTATCTTTGGCAAGCTTAAGGAGTTTTTCGATTTGATCCTGCATATCACAAATTTAATGAAACTTCAGAAGATAATATTAAAGTAATTTTGAAGATAAATGTATAAGGATGTCTTTGGAAAAGCCTTACTCGATTATCACAATGATAATTATACGGAGGATATCATAACATGGACAAATATCTCAGATAAAGATATGCTCCCGCTTCCCTATTTATTTAGAAATTTTGAGGAAATGCCAATGATAGAACAAGAGGCATTAAAACATTCTAATGGCAAGATTCTGGATGTGGGTTGTGGTACAGGCAACCATTCGTTGTGGTTACAAAATAAGGGATTTGAGGTAAAGGCTATAGATATCTCCATGGGTGCTGTTTCAGTTGCTAAGAGTAGAGGTGTTAATATTGTTGAACAAAAGCATTTGTTGGAAGAAACAGAAACTTATGACACTATACTTTTACTTATGAATGGCACCGGAATTTTTGAGGAATTGACTAAACTGAACCAATACCTTGAACATCTAAAATCACTTTTAACCAAAAAAGGTAAAATATTAATTGATTCGTCTGACATTCGATATATGTACGAAGACGAGGAAGGTAGTTACTGGATTGATCTAAACCAAAATTATTACGGAGAGTTAGATTATTATATCAGTTATAAAGGAGAAATCGAAACACCTATGAAGTGGTTGTATCTTGATTTTGACACTTTGAAAACCGCTTGTCAAACGGTTGGATTTAAGTGTTATAAAATCATAGATGGTCCACATTTTGATTATCTGGCACAATTGAAATTATTTTAAACAAAATGAATTAAAAATCAAACTGATACGTTGCACCAGCTAATGCTTGAATACCTTGAACTGGGAAATTTAAAAATCTCTGATAATCTTGATTTGTAATGTTGTTGACCTTTGCAAAAACCGAAAGTTGATCATTAATCTTATAACCTACATGTGCGTTGGCATCAAAGTAACTATCAAGAGTTACAGGCGTAGGATCAGGAAAAATAAGAGTACCAACTAGCAATAATTGGTCCTTACGTTCTCCAACATAAAAAGCGCTAGCTCCAGCATACCATTTTTCTGAAATCTGAAAATCCATAAAAATAGACCCAGTAATATCCGGCAAATTCCAAGCTTCTTGCTGATTGTCTAAAGAATAATTAAAATACTCACCTTTAATGCCTAAAGTGAAGTTTCTATTAACGTCTATATTAAGTTCTCCAGCAATAGAAAATGTTGTCACATCGTCATAAACAACACTGAATGAATTCCCATACTGATAATCTCTTGTAGCAAAGGTCTGCGCATCATTTGCTTTGAATAGAGGTTTGTTTTCCTCAGCGTAATAGTTGCCTTTAATATTATAGCTAACATTGTTTGAGAGTTTCCCTTTTAATCCCAAAAATCCACTATAGCGTTGATCTGTAGGTGATATAAATAACGTTGGGGAAACGAAAGGGTTTTGGTTGGAAAATTCTTGGTAAGAGTTTTGTATAAGGCCTCCTGTAATACCTCCATAGGCTATCAGTATTTCGTCTACCAACCTATATGATGCTTCAATATTTGGATATATAAAAAACTTGTTATCATCAAATTCATTATCATTTAAATAAACGAGTCTAAGACCTAAATCTACAGTTAAATCATCATGTTTTAATTGATAGGATGGCGATAAGCCCAATGTTGTATTTCCATATTTAAGTTCATCGGCAGAGGTATAAGTGTTATCAAAACTGCCACCAATATAATCTATGTAGAATGACGTGCTAAGCAATTCATCTTGAATTGGAATACTAAAACTTGTTTTGGCAATAAATCTATTTTCTCCAGAGTCTCGATTATCTGTAAATCGCCTAAATCTTACACTACCATCTTTAACTATTGCATCATCAAAATTCAATTTGCCACCCATATTAAATCCGCTAAAGGAGTATCCTGAATCTATGGAACCTGCCTCTTCAGGTCCAAAAAAGTTTTGAGGCAAACCATACCAGTTATAGGATCGTACGTCATAACCTGCATCAATTTTCCATGAAAAATCCCGCAATTTTTGAGAGTAATGTGCATTTAATACAGTCTTTGCAAAATCGTCATCCAATAATAAATCTTCAATACCTCCTTGTGATGAATGGTGGCTAAAATAACCACCTACATTTTCACTTCTATTTATAGCATGATTTAAATAGACTTCGCCCAGCACAGTAGTATAAGTGCCCACACCTAATGAAGCATAATTATCAAACAACTTTGTTGGTTTTGCCTTATCTACAGTTGCGGCCTTTCCTTTTGCAGGAGTGAAGGTTGATGCCACCGGAATAGAAAATATATTGTACTTAACAGGTTTTTTCTTCACAGAATTAGAATCACTTAATTTTGGTATATCCTTAATTTTAAAAGCGTCTGATATAGTAGGTTGATAAGGTCTCACAACATTAACTACTTGATCGTCTATGGTATCCTTTTTGCGATCTTGCCCGGCGACATTAAACAGGGTCATAGTTAAGATTACACTCGCGATTTTATATTTAATATTCATTGTGATTTCTTTGATTAAATAAGACTAAAACGGTATCAGTTTTTGTCTGTTTCGATTGATGAATTTGTTTTAGCCTGTTCTGTCTTGATTTTCTTCAACTCTATAGTAGCAGCTTCTGTAACATCATTAAACTCGCTGAAATTTGATATCACACTTTCTAGAATATAGGTTGCTTGAAAAGCATCATTTAAGGCATAATAGTTCTTGGCCATAACAACCAATCCTTTTGCGCTAAAGTATTTATAACTGCTGAAATCCTTGGCTAATTTTTGAATTGTTATATTGGATGCTTCATATTGCCCTTCCCTATTCTCAAAATAGGCGTTGTAATAAAGAGCTTCTGCCATTGTACTACCAGTTGCCGTTTTTTGAATCTTACTATAGGCTTCCTTTGCCTTATTTTCATTGCCTCTTTTTATGGCAGACCTTGCAATGATGAGCAGTGCATCGCTCTCAATCTTTTTGTTTAATTTGTCTTTGCTTAATACTTTTTCTGCATAATCATTAGCTTTGGCATAATCTGTCAATTGATAAAAAGCATTCATTAAATTAGATTGTGCATATAACGTATTCTGTGGATAGTCTGCTTCATTCTCTAGACGCTGTAAAATGGGAATGGCCATATCCCAACTTGAATTGGTTAAATAAATCTCACTCATTTTTACCATGGCTTGTTCTGTATATTCACTTCTGGGAGCTTCCATGACATACTTGAAATGCGGTTGTGCATTCTCGAATAAGTCTTTTTGGTAATATAGTTGGGCTAAATAAAAGTGGGATTTAAGCGCATTGATTCCATTTGGAAATTCAATTAAATATTTGTTGAATTGACGTATGGCATTATCCGTATCATTATCCAAATATGGTTTTTCTGCCGCCAGATACATGGTATTATCCAATTCTACATCTGAAACCTCAACATAATCTAATGATTTGACCCAATTGGCGTATTCATCCACTTTTCCTAAATCTATGTAGATTAGTCTGGCGGTAGAAACGGCCTGAACAGCTTCACCGGAACCAGGGAAATCACGTGCAACTCCTTTAAATTTTCTTAATGCGCTTTCATTATCATTTGTGTTGTAATACACGAGACCTTGACGCAGTAAAGCCTTAGATGTGAATGCACTTCTACGATACTCAGTATTTAAACGATCGTACATCTCCAGGGCTTTATCAATTTCTCCTGATTTCACATAGGTATTAGCTAACTCGTACATAGCGTCATCTCTTAAGGCAGACTTTGGATAACCATTTATAAACGTTTTTATTTCAATGATTTTCTGATTTCTATTTCCCAAATACCCATGACTCATTGCTTTTTGAAAAGATGCATAATCCGTTTCAATTTCATTAATCTGAATCGCTTTTTCGTATGCTTTAATAGCCTCATTATAGCGACTTGAAACAAAATATCCGTCACCTAACCTTAGGTAAGCATCATTGCGTCTAAGTCTATCATTTTGCTTTGTATTAATGTAAATATTAAAATATTCTGAAGCTTTATTATAATCCTTGAGCTTAAAATAAGTGTAGGCCAGGTTATAGTTCAAATTTTCACGTTCTGGAAGTGACTTTACTTCATCTCTTTCTGCAAACTGCTTAAACCCTACTAATGCTTCGTTGTAGTAAGATAAATTGTATTCCGTTTCTGCACGCCAATAGGTTGCTTTAGCAGCAAAAATGGGATCTCTTGGTTCGTTTAATGAATTATTGAACATATCTAACGCATCTTTATATCGTGCTTCATTATATAATTCTATCCCTCTAAAAAATGCTACTTTTTGATAAGCTAGCTTGTTTTCAAAACTGGTCTTTCCCTCCAATAGCTCTAATGCCTCGCTATAATTTTTTGATGTGATATATGAGTCAATTAGCAAAGTCTCAATTTCTTCCTTGAATGCGGTTTTTGGGTATTTTTCCAAATAGCCATATAATACTTGTGGTACGGACTGATAAGGATTACCAATCTCATAACTTATCTTTGCATAATTTAACCATGCATCTTCCTGAATTTTTAAATCAAAATCCATCTGGGAAGCATTCCTAAAGGCATTTAATGCCTCTTGCTTCTTATCTAAATTAATATAACTCTCACCCAAATGATAATATGCATTTTGGGCAACACTATTATTTCCATCTATTATTTTATTAAATTCTGAAATAGCACTTTCAAAATCTTTTTGCTTATAATACGCATAGCCTAATTGATAGTAATCCGTGTTATTCCATCTACCCCTTTTCCCTTTATAGGCTTTTAAATAGGGAATAGCTTCCTCATATTTCTCTAAATTGAAAAGACTCTCACCAATGATCTTATTTAGCTCAGATTTTTCGTCTGGGTTACCGTTTGGTAATTGTGCTTTGGCCAATTCAATTGCTTGTTCAAATTTTCCAAGTTTAAAATTTAGATCTGCTTGATAATACGACAGTTTTTCCTTGTATTTTTCGTTATCACTAACCTCATCAAAATATCTATTTGCGGTGTCATAATCGTCACCCTCATAGGCCATATAACCAATATAATATTTGGATTGTGAACCGTATTCCTTGCTATCTGTTACCCGTTTTAAATATTTCGTTGCTTGTTTTCTGCTGCCTGTAGAATAAAGACTGTACCCAAAGTTGAAGTAATAACGATTTCTTTCATTTCTTGAAATGCTTAACTCATCTACTTTTTCATACCATTTCCGTGCGTAGGCAAATTTTGAATTTTCAAAATAATAATCAGCTACATCCATAAAAGCGGTATTCTTTTTTGTACTGGTAGGATATTCTTCAACAAATTTCAAAATCAAATCGTCTGCATTTTGCTGGTTTAACATAACTGCACAATTTGCTATATAATATGCACAATCAGATTTCATTACTGCATCTCTAGTATTGTATTTTAAATCATCAAATAAAGATTGTGCTGCTTTAAATTGCTGATTATTATATAGGATAAGGGCCTTTTGATAGTCTACTAAATCACTTGTGTAAATCGCGGATTTTTGAGCATAACTAAACAACGTAGATATCATTAAAACTAAGCACAACCGCTTGATTGATCCGAGCATTGATTTCGTTTTTTGATTAATAAATTGTGATGAATCAAATATAATTTAATACAGAAGCTATAACGCTAGAATTTAGCTATAATTATAAACTGACTTATTAATTATTAACATTCAGACATTAAAAAAAATAATTCGTCGTTATTGTATCCTAAGCAACTTGACAATTGATTTTATTAATAATACTTTTACACTAATCAAACATTTAACCATTTATGTCCGAACCCGTTTTACAACTTAAAGACGCCACAATATACCAAGGAGAAAGCATGGTATTATCAAATATTAATTTTGAGATGCAAAAAGGGGATTTTGTCTATCTTATTGGTAAAACCGGAAGTGGTAAAAGTAGCTTTATGAAAACGCTCTACGGAGACTTAGAATTGACCGAAGGTGAAGGTTCTGTTGTTGATTTTAATTTGAGAACGATGAAGGAAAAGGATATTCCCTTTCTAAGACGCAAATTAGGGGTCGTTTTTCAGGATTTTAAATTGTTACCAGACAGAACGGTTAATAGCAATTTAGAGTTTGTACTCAGAGCCACTGGATGGAAGGATAAAGTAGACATAAAACAAAAAATTGAAAGTGTTTTGGACAAGGTAGACATGAAAACCAAAGGCTTTAAATTTCCACATGAATTATCTGGAGGGGAACAGCAGCGTATCGCAATAGCTAGAGCTTTGCTAAATGATCCTGAACTGATACTGGCAGACGAGCCTACCGGAAATCTAGATCCCCAAACTAGTATTGAGGTTATGGAAGTACTCCAAGACATTAACAAAAATGGAAATACCATTTTAATGGCAACTCACGATTATGCTTTACTTTTAAAATATCCGAGCAAAACACTTAAGTGCGACCAAAACAAAGTATTTGAAGTTGTACAACGCAAAAACTAAAGCCAATATTCCTTCTTATGAATGTAATCTGTGTAGGTTATTTTGACAAACACTCAAGATTTTTTCTTGATATAAGAAAATGGCTAAAACAGAAGACAACTAAAAAGATAAATTTTAATTGCTATAGCATACATATTAGTGGTTTTTTATATGCATTTTTCAGGCTACAACCCAACTCAATTATTACGTTTAAAGCATGGCTAAATGCTTACCTTAAAAGAAAATACTACAAAGAGATTATTGAAACCTCTGATATCTACAAAGGAATAAAATACTCGAATTTTATTGATTTCCATTTAAAACTAAATAAAGGGATTTCTAAGCGAGCCCTGAAATTACAAGCACTTTCATATATAGATATATTAGATAAGGTATACGATAACAAAAGACCAGATTACTTAATTTCTCTTGGTGATTCTAGATTATGCGTTGAAATTGCAATTGCTATCGCAAAACACAGAAATATTCAAATTTATTACCTAGAACAGGGACCATTCAATACCACTTTTTTTGATGAAGAGGGTGTAAATGCAAACCTAAGTATTAGAAATAAACCATCAAACAAAATCAAAGCAAAGTCACCCAATTCGCAAACTGATATAGTTACGGAAAAATACAATCGCTCTCCTCTTTATCGAGGTATAGATATACTAATAATGAAATTGTTTGAAAAAACTAGGCTATATCCACCAGACTTAAAATTTACAGATATAATTACCTACAGAAAGAATGCGGGAAAAACTAAATCATCACTAACTAAAACTACTGAATATGCTCTTTTTGCAATGCAACTACCCCTCGACGTAAATCTTATAAATCATAGCCCATTGTATGACTCACATTTTGTAATGATTAAAGACATTTATGAAAATTTACCTAAAGGATTGAAATTAGTAGTAAGAGAACATCCACTTTATCTACGAAAATATGGCAAGGAATTTTACAACTATTTAGATTCCAAAAATATTGAAATCGATAATACCTCAACTCTAGAAGTTGCATTAAAGGAAGCTAAGGTTGTTATCGTGAATAATTCAACTGTTGGTTTAGAAGCTATAAAAATATATAAATCTGTTGTGGTTCTAGGTGATACATTTTATGACAATGAAAAAATATGTTTAAAATTGAAAAGCAAAACCAATTTATCCCAGATTTTAAAGCAAGCATTAGAACAAAAAATTAACAAACAAGAAATAGATGCATTTTTTGAACAATTGTATAATTCTGTAATGCTGAAAGGAAGTATAACAGACAAGAATTTGACTGCCTCAAAAACAATAGCCAACCACTTAATTTCAAAGCATTAACATGCCGTTTTTTTCTGTCATAATACCACTATATAATAAAGAAGACTACATTTCTGAATGTCTTGAGAGTGCCTTAAATCAGACTTTTAAGGATTACGAAATTATCATTGTTAATGACGGCTCTACGGACAACAGCATAAAGTTGGTAGAGAATTTTAAATCGGATAAGATTAGGCTGTTTCATCAGGAAAATCAAGGTGCTAGTAAGGCAAGAAATAATGCCACAAATTTTTCAACAGGTAAATATTTAGCTTTCTTAGATGCAGACGATATCTGGAAAACTAACCATTTGGCTTGTCTTTATGAAAGCATTAGTACTTTTAAAGACTGTGGAATTTACACTAACAATTATTTCATTAAGCACAGCAATTCTATAACTGCTCCTGCAAAATTCAATTTTAAATTCAATGGTGATAAACCTTTTATACTAGATGATTTTTTTAAAGCAAGTTTGCATGAAACGGTAGTCTGGACTTCGGCATGTTCAATTAAGAAGTCTAAGTTTATAGATTACGGCATGTTTAATCCTGTTTATTTAAGCAGTCAAGATTTAGATATGTGGATAAGGATAGCCCTAAATGAAGCAGTGGTTTTTCACCCTAAGCGCACTATGATTTACAATAAATCCATTGAAAATAGTCTTGGTAAAATAGAAGATAATGATGCACGCTTTATATTATTAAGTTCGTTTAAAAACAAAGAAAAAGAGAACCCTAGTTTAAAAGCGTATTTAGATTTAAAGCGCTATGGTCTTGCATTACGAACCAAAATTAATGGTGAAGAAAAAATTCATTCAGAAACGGTAAAATTGATAGATATAAGAAATTTAAGTGTAAAACAAAAACTCCTTCTTAGAACACCTGCTTTCCTACTTATGATTATGAATAACATAAGACCTTATCTTATTAAAAATAGACTGTATCTAGCTATTTTTAAAAGCTAGAAAGTCGTTAAAATTCCTGATATAATCATCCTCATTATATTGAGCTGATGCTAATACCAAGCAAACACAACCAGAAGAGAAGTTGTCTATTTCCCGCCAGATACCTGGAACAATCAATAAGCCTTTATGAGGTTTATTTAAGTTTATTATTTTGGTGGTTTCCCCATCCTTTAAATGCACATCAAAACTTCCAGAGAGTGGAATTAAAAGTTGATACAGTTCTTTGTGCGCATGTCCTCCCCTGAATGCATCAGAAGGTACATCGTACAAGTAGTAAACACGCTCAATCGGAAAAGGTATAGTTGTACCTTCAATAACAGCAAGTAAACCTCTTTCGTCATGAACTCTGGGAATTTCAATCAGTTCGACATTCTCTATTTTTGAATTCATTTTTAGGATTCTAATAATTTTTGCCATTGCAAGGCTATATTCGACATGGCAAAAGTCATAACACTACTCCTTGCATTTTGCTTGCAGCTAAGATATAACTTTTCATCTTCTACAAATCTATTCAGACCTTTAGCTAATGTTAATTCATTATTGTTTTCTACCAATAATCCATTATGGCCATTTTCTAAAACACCGTCTTTATAATTATCATACATAACGCTAACCACGGGAATTCCGCAAGCTAGAGATTCCAATACGGTCATAGGAAAACCTTCATAACGGCTACTCAACACTGTAAATCTCGAATTAACAATGTACTTAAATGGATTATCAGAAAAAGGCAGGACAATGACATGTTCTTTCAATTTTAAGTCAGAAATTAGGTTGAGTATATCTACTTTATCCTTGCCATCTCCCATTAGTATTAGCTTGATTGCCCTGTCTTTTAGAATAGACTGATTGTAAGATTCCACCAATAGTTTTAAGTTTTTTTGTTCATCCTCAAAACGACCATACCACAGTACAAAATCAATTTGGTCTTTTAGCGTCTGTATTTTTAGTTTATCTAAATAATCAAAATCGATAGGGTTGTAAATGGTGTCTAAATTTTTAAAACCATAAGTACTAGCTACTTTGTTGGTAATTCCATTAGAGACGGAAACAATAGCTTTTGAACGCTTATACAGTAATTTAGTTAACCATTTTACTGGAGGGAAATACAAATCAATTGCATGATTATGTACAATATAAATTGTGGCTTTTGGATAGATTAAACCAGATAATATATGCTCAGAAAATAATTTAGTCCTAACCCTATGGTCTATGAGAATATCAATTTTTTTCTCAGTGATAAAACGCTTTAGCAAACGTAATCTGTTAAACCTACCTAATAAGGTATCTTTCTTCTCTTTTATTTCTCCAAGATTAAATAATTGGCCTTTATATGGATAGGAAATACTATTTAAAATTGTGACGATGTACACCTGATAACCAAGATTGGCAAGCATGATAGATTGCAAGGATGCTACGCGGTCTGCTCCACCTTCACTGAGTGATCGGCAAACTATACATATTCTTTTTTTATGATTACTTTGCATATAAATTGGAAGGTAAAGATATTAAATGAAAGTATTACTTTTTGGAGAATACAACAGAGCACAATGGAACATTAAGAAAGGGCTAGAAAATCTCGGTCACGAAGCCGTTGTGGTAAGTCTAAGGGATGGGTTTAAGAAAGTAGATGTTGATATTGAAATTAAGGATCATTTTACATCTTATGCTCTTAAAAAAATCAGAAATCTTTTAATTAGACTTTTTGGTTTTGATATTTCAGCATGGAGTATTAAACGCCAGATTAAAGCCAAAAAAGATAAACTCTCAAACTTTGATATCGTTCAATTGGTAAATGAAGCACCATTCGATTTTAATAGGAAACACCAAAAGATAATCTTCGATTGGTTAAAAGATTGGAATAAAACCATCTTTTTGTTGTCTTGCGGATTAGATTATCCCAGCGTAAAATATGCTTATGATAAGAAATTTAGATATTCCGTATTAACCCCATATTTTGAAGGCAAGGGAAGCAAAAGAGACTTCTCTCCTGCCTTAAGCTATATTTCTGAGGAGCATGTAGAATTTCATCATTATATCTTCAATCATATATCTGGTGTTATTTCAAATGATCTCGATTATCATTTACCATTAATAGGATATAAAAAATATCTTGGTATGATTCCGCATGCTATAGATACTTCTAAACTAAAATACCAAAGACCAGTCATAACGGATAAAGTTATTATTTTTCACGGCATTAATACCTTCAACTATTTTAAAAAAGGAAATGATATTTTTGATCAGGCATTACAAATAGTCGAGGAAAGGTACAGCACTAAAGCAGAGATTATAATTACGAAGAATTTACCCTATAAAGATTACATAAAAAGCTTTGACAAAGCGCATATCTTATTAGATCAGGTTTATGCTTATGACCAAGGTTTTAATGCCCTAGAAGCTATGGCCAAAGGTAAAGTTGTATTTACTGGCGCTGAAAAAGAATGGGAAGATTACTTTAATGTGGAAGGAGATACAATAGCCCTTAACGCTTTACCTGATCCGGTTTTAATCGCAAACAAACTCATTTGGTTGATTGAAAATCCCAAAAAAATAATAGAAATTTCTAAAAAGGCACGCAAGTTTGTTGAAGACCATCATAATTATGTAGCATGTGCAGACAAATATTTAGAAATTTGGAAAGAGGCCATTATGCATTAATCTTAGATTGTTTTCTGTAATACAGATGCACAAAAATTATAACCACGATTAGATATACAGCATATCTTACAAAGTGTGCAATTACAACCCCCTCCGTACCATAATTATTTAAAAATAGCTTTGTTAAAACATAGAATAAGACAAGAGAAATCAATTCAGTAATAACAAAACTAGATACTAACTTTTTTGCCAAAAACTGATAGGCCAAAACTAACGCGCAAAGTCTAATGAAATCCCCTAACAGCTGCCACTTAAAAAGTGGTTCCATTCCCGTAAAATTCGGATAGATTAATTGAATAATATAGTTGCGCGATAAATAAACCAATAGCATACCGATAAAAAATATCGGTAGAATTGTTTTATAAATAGTAAGAACTTCTCGAGTAAATTCTAATCGACCATGGATACTTGCGAATCTCGGCAAAACATAAAGCGTAAAAAGGCCTGTTGCAAAAACCATGTAATTTTTTGAAATAAAGGTAATTGCAGTCCAATAGCCTGCTTCGTTGATATTTATTTCATCCGTAACTAAAGTTCGTATCTCTAATTCAATATAATTGATTAAAAAAGCTGAAATGAAGGACATTAAAGTAAAAGCCATAAGGTTTTTACGATAATCTAATTGAAGTTTAAAGTTCTTTAATTTTACATACTGTGTTAAGGTCTTTCCAAAAATAGCCACAAGAGTTATAAGCTGAATTATAGGTGCAATAACAATTGCAATTATTACACCTTGTAGATTATAGCTGTATAACCCAACTACCAAAATAACAGAAGCGATCAAATAACTAATAAGTTCAATTTTGGCATACTTCTTATAGTCGGATAATCCATTGACCACACCACTTATGACCCTGCTAAGAGCTATAAAAGGTACTATGATTGCCAATACCTTAAACACATAAGTAAACTCATTACTTTTGAACACATAGTTTGTAAAATAATCTGCCCCAACAAACAAAACCAAAGCAGAAATAATTGCGCCTAAAAGCAAAAAAACAGTCGCTGTAGAAAAAACTTTTGTAAGTTCTGGACGGTTGTTCTTAAATTCGGAAACATACTTTACCAGTCCACTAAAAGTACCAAGTGTTGAAGTACTTGAAAGCATAGCGAGGATATTCCGAATCTGACCAATACTAGCGATACCAGCCTCTCCAACCGTTACGGCTAACAGTCTTTGAATTATAACAGAAACGATTAACCTTATTGAAATAACAACAGCATTTAAAGAGGTTATCTTTAAAACAATGTTATTTCTAATAAAATCCGGAAATTTCAATATTACAGTATTAGCTTTCTTCGAGTCCTTCATCTGACAAAACTCCAAACAAAGAACTACCAAAAATTAGCAATATAATTCCAAAATGCATAAAATAACTTAAACAATGGCCCATTACTGCTCCTACAAGCCCGTAAGCATCAATAAGGTATATGCTTGAAAAGTATATAATTACAAATAGAAAAATCTCAATAACAATGAAATGTGCAAACATCTTTTTTGCCAAAAACTGATATGCAATAACCATAGATAATACCCTCATAAAATCCCCAAGGATCTGGTATCCAAATAAGTCTTCAACAGGTTGAAATTCCTCAGTAAATAGAATGTTTACCAGTACAGATCTACTTAAGTAAATTATAAGCAAAATCAAACCAAAAACAGGTATTATAGTCTTGTAAAAACTGAGTACTTCCTTTCTAAATTCCTTCTTGGTTGTAATTTCAGAAAATCTTGGTAATATATACAATGCCATTAAGGAATTGATAAACATTAAATAATAGTCCGAAACTCTATTCATTGCTTGCCAATAACCAGCCTCTTTCAACCCTATTTCTGCGATAATGTAGTTTCTTATTATAATTAAAACCACTGGTATCGCTATTGAAGAAACTAATGCTATAAGCATGTAAGGACTTAATCTATCAAGAATGGAAAAACTAAAATTAGTTATTTTAATTAAGTTTATAAGACTTTTTCGGTATAGAATACCAACTATAGATATTAGCAAATTAAGGGCTGGAGTAATTACCACCGCTACCAGTGCGCCATCAATATTGTCTTGCCATATCAGCAAAATGGTTACCAACAAACCAAGTATCTGCCCTATTATATTAATAATGAATAGAATTTTATACTTTGAAAAACCATTCATTATTGAAAACACAAACATGTTTAGCGCATAAAATGGTAGGACAATAGCCAAATATTCAATTACATAGGTGTACTTATAATTGCCTTGAAAAATGAGACTGTTAATAAATTCCGCATTGTAATAACATAATAAGGCAAGGATCATTGAGGTAAAAAATCCAATATAAAATACTGTAGACAGGGTTTTGCTCAGTTCTCTGGCGTCATTTTTAAACTTATCAATATATTTTACAACTCCTTTATAAAGTCCAACTATAGCTAGGGATTGGATCGCACTTAAAAAATTCCGCAAGTTACCAATTAATGCCATGCCTTCTGCACCGATAAAAACTGCGATAAACTTGGAAATTAAGATTCCGGCAATAATCTTTATACTAATATTTGCCGTATTAAGACTTGCGGCCTTATTTAAGACTTCAGTGTTTATATAGTTGAATAATTTTTTCAATTAGTAGGCATTTAGAACTTGGATAATGGCGTTCACTTCTTCTTTTGTCATTACTGGGCTTATAGGTAAACTAATTACGTTTTGATGAATCCTCTCTGTTATGGGTAAACTCAAAGTTGAATACTCTTTTAATGCTTCCTGCTTGTGAGGTGGTATTGGATAATGAATTAGCCAACCAATCTTATTATTATTTAAATACTGAGTAAACGCTTCTCTGTTTTTGACCTCAACAATAAAAGCATAGAACACATGGTTTTTTGCACCACTATAATATGGAAGTTTCAGCTTAGGATTGGCAATTTCTTTTAAATAGCGCATTGCAATTTCTCTACGACGTTGATTGTCGTTGTCAAGTACTTTTAACTTTATAGATAAAAACGAAGCCTGTATACCATCTAATCTCGTATTGTATCCTTTTAGGGCATTTTGATATTTTGCTGTGCATCCATAGTTGGACAACTTTCGAACCATATCATTTAGCTCTTTATCGTTTGTTGTTATAGCTCCTCCGTCACCTAGTGCTCCCAAATTTTTACTAGGATAAAAACTGAAAGCACTGGCATCTCCAAGGTTACCAGCTTTGCCATCTTCATTGTATGCACCGTGTGCCTGAGCTGCGTCTTCAATTAAAAAAATAGCTTTCGATTTGATAAGTGTTTTAATGGCACTAACGTCAGCTAATTGACCATAAAGATGAACCACAATTATTGCTTTAATATCATCAGTTAGGTAAGGGCTTATGGTATCAGCAGTTATATTATAGGTTTTGGGGTCTGGTTCAACAAATATAGGTTCCAATCCAGCATGAATAACAGAGAGTACAGTTGCAATAAAAGTATTAGCAGGAACTATAACTTTATCACCAATTTTTAACCTACCTATTTCAATATAACCTTTTAAGATTAATGTCAAGGCATCTAGACCATTTCCAGTTCCTATACAATAGGATGTACCGCAATAGTCGCTAAATTCTTTTTCAAAACTAGAAACATTATTCCCAAGAATATATTGAGCATTGCTAATATCATTGTCTAGTGAAGCATGAAACTGATTCTTGAATCTAGCGTTAATTTTATGTAGATCTAAAAAGGGTATCATACTAATTTAATTTCATAATAATCCTGTTGGTACTCCTTACAACCCAACTCAATTTTTTGCCTCATTAGGCCTACGTTATAGCCTTCAGGATAGGCGTCATCCATAACAGTTCCCATTGAAAAATAACGTTTACCTTCTGTCTTGTATTTGTAAATTAATTCAATAAACAAATATTCCAATGCACGTTGGTTTTCGCCAAGATCATTCGTTGCACCGTATTGGGACTTTACAACATGGCCTTTGTCAAAAATAGTAATACCGGCTAGAATCTCTCCCTTTAAATAGATATTATACTGCTTTATCTGTTCAATGAATCTCGATTTTAAAAGGGTTATTTCATTCAAAGTATGCACAGGGCTAGTGTTATGTCTGGATTTTAAGCGCGGGATGAGCACACGATTCCAAAAACTTTCGAAGCTACTTTCCTCTCTTATTTCAAAACCCTTAATATGGTTCTTACGGTAATGCTTAAGTTTTGTTTTATGAATATTCAAGGGTAAACTATAGTCTATCGCCAGGACCTTATTGCTATGGTACAAAATAGAACTAATACCTTGAAGATAATTTGTTACCCGCTTTGAGTTGGCTGATTGATAAATGACGGGTAAACTTCTTATCTTCAGATATTCAATTTCAAATTCAATTAAGTAATCTCGTAATGCAATGAATATTGAATCTATACTATAATTGCTTTCTAGAAAAAGGCCACCATAGGTTAAACCTTGATGTGAATAAAGGGTGTTGTCTTTAAGATTGGCAGGAAGCAACCCAATTAGGCTATTTCCCATATAAATCATTAATGAAAAATCTTCAAATCTATCACTATGATAGTCCATAAAATTCCTTTTGAACAAAAAGGTCATCTCTGGTGATGAATCCACAAAGTCATCCCAAATTTCAATATCGTTAGTGCTATATTTCTTAATCTGTATAATAAACCTAGTTTTACATGGACAAATAAATCATTTATCTTTTGTAGTTACATTGCCGTTATGATCAATCGCTTCAATTACGTCTTTATTCCCAAAGCTGTTCAATCTTAGGTTGTAACTAATGTCTTCTTCCATATGATCTAAATACTTTTCATTTTTGCTTAAAGACGCAAATAAAACCCTAAATACATTAACATTAGATTCAAGGTCCTTATCAAACCCTTCTTCAAGATGACCAGTCCATTTTATTGCTGCAATATTCGAAAAAATAGAATTGATCAATTCTGGTTTTTCATTACTATAAAGGTCATTAAAACTTCTTAAGCCAACCCATCCGCCATGATCTGCTAGAATGATAATTATTCCATTTCCATCCTTTTCAGATATATAATTAATAATGTCCTTCAACCAAATATTAACTTCTTCAATTCTGCTCAGATAGCGATCGCGTTCTTTCAAGACAGATTCATCTGTTTTAAAAAATGCTACATGGTGGGGCATTAGCTTTTCGATGAAGAAAAATTTTGGAGTGCTGTCCAACGGTTTATATACGGCTTTAAAGTCTTTGTAGACGTCTCTCACTTCATTTCCGCCTTTGGTCAAGTGCGAAAAATCATCTTTTTCTATATTATAATAATCGAAAATTTCTTGTTTCTTGTTTTGCTGAAAGTATTCATCCTCAGCTATAAAATAGGTCTCGTAACCATTGGAATTAAAAATAGATGCAACAGGATTATGTTTTGTTATAACTTCTCTTCCATTCGCAAACTCTATTTTAGGAAATATCATATCGGCATATTTATGTTGCTTCATTGCAAATAATGATGCATTGGAGGTTAAACTTGCAGGATAATTACTCCTAAAATTATCATATACTTTAAATCCATTTACATCTAACCAATCATAAAGATCACTTTTGTAATTATACGGAGACGATTGCATCATTTTCTTAGAGACATACCCATCTGGTTGAATCATATAAACATTTGGGAAGGACTTAAATTTTACATTTTCAATATCATCTGGCTGTTCTAACCATATATCGCGTTTGATGTCTTCATAAATATTAACTGACATTCTCACAAAAGACAAGCAAGAAAATAACAATAGCACTACAACCATTTTTTTATAATGCTTTCTTGGGTTAAATGGTAAAACAAATCCAATAACAGCCATACCAACAAGGAGTGCAATGCGTTTTAATGTTGAGTTAAAATAAGTTTGGCTTAAAAAAATGATAACAGCTAGTGTAATTAACCAAAACAGCACATGCTTTTGCTTTGATTTAAACCTTCCAATTCTTCTAAAAACAAAAAAGTAAATACCATATAACAGTAGGACAAACCCAAAAATAAAAGCGGAAAAAAATAACAGATGAGATAATGAATTTACTGCCCAATAGTTGTTAGAAACATAGAATAAAACTGGTGTTATTGCTATTGCAAGAAAGGTTAGTAATGGTGCTTCCTTTTCACTAGATATAAAATCTTGAATTTTGTCTCGTAAACTACTCAACTTTTCTCTTCATTAAATACATTACACGATCAGAATTCTTGATCGCAATTTTCTGTTCTATTTTGAAAAATCTTGTATAACTCATTTCAAAATTATCAGAACTGTAAAAATCAAAATAGGTTTCAAATTCGCCTTTTGACTTTAACAATCGCTGTACCCAGGAATCATTTCGTTTTGGAAATTCAATGATTAACCTATTTGAAAAATGAGCAAAAAAACGGGCTGATTCCCTAAAAGGTACATTACCTGATAGTGACATATGATGAATAACGGCCAAAGCCATAACAACATCTGGTGCGTAGTCTTTTATTCTATTCAAAAATGAAGTTCGTTCTTCGTTATTAAGGCCAAGTCCTGGTGACGGATTTAATACATCAAGAACAAACGGTAACATATTCTGTTCATTAGATTTCTTTAGCCTCATATAATTAGCATCGACTGCATTGTTATCAATATCGCAGACTAATTTTTCTGAAATATCAAAATCTATTTCCCTAGCAAACGTGCCATCGTTACCTCCTATATCAATTAATAAGTTTGGTTTAATGGCTTGAATCCAGGTATTGATTATTTCAGATTTATGATTAAAAGCATCTTCAGAATAATTTATCTTATCATAATAATTGCCCCATTCTGTCGCGGTTTTAAGCTTAAGATTTTTAATAAAATTGTAAAGGCTTTTAATAATATTCAGCTGGCCTTTTAATGATAAGGATTTTACTGCGGTTTCTCCTTTATAATCCTCATTATGCTTTTGTTCCAACTTAGCTAACAAATGAATATTGCTGAAAAGAATTGGGCTGAATTTGGTTTTAAACGGCAATAACGAACTTGCCATTGTAACTGGTATGCCATCAATAAAATTTCGAATTAACTTCAATTGATCTGCACCATGATAGTAAGATAAAACTAATGGAGATAGAAAGTGCATTACAAACTGCTTGTATGCACGCCACGGTATATTTTCTTCATAAAAATCAAAGCTTAAGGTGTCAATAAAAACGGCACTTCCTCTATGAAAAGTTATATTGAATGCCGAAGCATCTTTTAAACTAAACCCATTTTCTAATGCAACCTTCTGAATCTTTAAAGTTAAAAGCGCTGCCTCCTTGTACATATTAAAACTCCATTCATAAGGATAAGTAATAAATGGAATTTGTTCTGGCTTAATTAATATCTCTTTATCCGTAGAAGATAATTCGTCATGTGGAATTAGTAATCCGTTCTTAAAAAGCTTTTTATAAAAACCCGATTCTGTAAGTGCTTTATATTGCCTAAAATAGATTGGATTAATTACACGTTTTACCTCTCCATTATCTAGAAAAATATAACCTGAAGGATCTCTAAATGAAGATGAATGAAGTGCCTTAGCGTCCACTTTACTTTGTATTGTCTACATCAGAATCTTTTACATCGATATCATCGAAAACATCATCTTCAACTGGTTTTGAAATTCCAAAGAACACTTTGATTTTGTGCATTAGATTTTTTGAAAACAATACCACTCCGGCAATTGCAGCAACAATTGCCTGAACAATCATTGCACCCAAACCAGGATCGAAATAAAGTAAATGCATGTTACAAGTTTTTGTAAATATAAAACATCTAGCTTTTCTTACTAGCTAAATAGTAAATATTAACGGCTAAAATAGCACCATTAGCAATGATTATTGGTAGACCAATTCGAAGCGAGGGCATTAAAAATCCATATGAAATAAAAAGAATACATCCTGTCATATTAACCAACCTCAATTTTTTTAGTTCTTTCATCATAAAAGATAACAGAACCATAAATGAGGCTAAATATCCAACGTACTCCGTTGCGGTTATACCGGACAATTCCATACTTTCAGATTAAACACTTTTGGCACGTTTACGATCTACTTCCTTTAATAGGATTTTACGCAATCTCAAATGATTTGGTGTAACTTCAACGTACTCATCTTTTTGAATGTATTCTAAAGCCTCCTCAAGTGAAAATTTTATTGCAGGCACAATCTTCGCCTTATCGTCAGCACCTGCAGATCTTACATTACTCAATTTTTTGGTCTTTGTAACATTCACCACCATATCGTCACCACGAGAGTTTTCACCAATGACTTGACCTTCGTAAATATCTTCGCCTGGGTTAATAAAAAACTTACCACGCTCCTGCAATTTATCTATCGAGTATGGAATAGCAGTTCCGTTTTCCATGGACACCAATGAACCATTCTGTCGTTCAGGTATACCGCCTTTAATCGGTCTGTATTCCTTAAAACGGTGCGCCATAATGGCTTCTCCTGCTGTAGCAGTTAGCAATTGATTTCTTAAACCAATAATACCTCGTGATGGCACTATAAACTCACAAACCATACGATCGCCCTTGGCTTCCATTCTTAGCATTTCACCTTTTCGCATTGTGACCATTTCTATAGCTTTTCCGGATACAGACTCCGGTAAATCTATGGTCATCTCTTCAAAAGGTTCACATTTAACACCATCAATTTCCTTAATAATTACTTGTGGTTGTCCAATCTGTAGCTCATAGCCTTCTCTGCGCATTGTTTCAATTAAAACCGATAAATGCAAGACACCACGGCCAAAGACCATAAATTTATCTGCACTGTCAGTTTCTTCCACTCTAAGTGCTAAGTTCTTCTCAAGTTCTTTTGTGAGACGTTCCTTTATATGTCGAGAGGTCACAAATTTTCCATCTTTACCAAAAAACGGGGAATCGTTAATGGTAAATAACATGCTCATGGTTGGCTCGTCAATTGCAATAGTTTTTAAACCTTCCGGATTTTCAAAATCGGCTACAGTATCTCCAATTTCAAAATTTTCTAAACCTACTATAGCACAAATATCACCAGCTTGAACCATATCTACTTTTTTACGCCCAAGCCCTTCAAAAGTGTGTAATTCTTTAATTTTGCTCTTTACTGTTGAGCCATCTCGCTTAACAAGAGATATCTGTTGACCCGATTTCAGATTTCCTCGTGTTAACCGTCCTATTGCAATCCGACCAGTAAAACTCGAAAAATCTAGTGAGGTAATTAACATCTGAGTCGAACCTTGCTCAATTTTTGCTTCAGGAATATGTTCAATTACCATATCCAACAAAGGTTCAATATTGGATGTTTGCTCTTTCCAGTCCTCACTCATCCAATTGTGTTTAGCAGAACCATAAACCGTCGGAAAATCTAATTGCCATTCTTCTGCACCAAGCTCAAACATTAAATCAAATACCTTTTCATGCACTTCATCAGGTGTGCAGTTTTCTTTATCAACCTTATTTATAACCACACAAGGTTTTAATCCTAAATTAATTGCTTTTTGCAAGACAAAACGTGTTTGTGGCATTGGCCCTTCAAAAGCATCGACCAAAAGTAGTACACCATCTGCCATGTTCAAAACACGTTCTACCTCACCTCCAAAATCAGCGTGACCAGGCGTATCAATGATGTTAATCTTGGTTTCCTTATAAACAACCGAAACATTTTTTGAGGTAATGGTAATACCTCTTTCGCGTTCCAAATCATTATTATCCAATATTAAATCACCTGTGTTTTCGTTCTCACGAAATAATTGGCAATGGTACATTATTTTGTCTACCAACGTAGTCTTGCCATGGTCTACGTGAGCAATTATAGCTATGTTTTTTATTTTGGTCATAACCGTTGTGAATTTAAAGCGCGCAAAGGTACATCTAAATCCCTGTATTTCGTTAATTATATGTTATTATTTGAATTACAAGCAATTTGGATGTGTATCTTACGTTTCTGATTTGATTAATAGTAAAAGCCTAAAAACCACATCAACCGCTAATTACTGGCATTTTACATCTTAACCCTAATAATTTAAAAGAGATGAAAGCAATTAGTAAATACACACGTTTTATACCCTATCTATATTATTTATCCATCATTGCGTATTGGTTTACCTATACAAACAGAACAGAAGGGGTTTCAGCCTACCCTATATTACTCTTTGGAATTCCATTTGTTTGGCAGTTGATTAGACCTAACAGAAACCTTAATTTCTCTTTAGGAATTATTTTTGTTTGTATTTCTTCTTATTTGATTTTAGCATATCTACTGGAAATACTGAATATTGTAAATTGGTTTGGATCTGCTAACTCAATAACAAAAAGCTTTGGTATTCTAATACTTGGCAGTTTTATTATGGCCTTATGGATGGTTAGAAACAGTATCCAAAAGCAATTTTAGATGCTATTTTTAAAGCTTTTATTGTACTATCTTTGCAGGAATCTTAAATAAGATAAAATTTTGCATAATCAATTATTTCTTATTTCCAAAAGAATAAAATTTATCTTTCCTATATTACTTGCTTTCATTCTTACGGCCTGTCCATCAGATGATGATTGCACCAAAACAATTACGATACCTCAATTCTTTGTGGTGGGCAATCAAACATATTCTACTGAAACCACTCAGGAAGTTCCATGCGACTTTCCTGAACCTACTGAACCTGAAGTTGTTGACATACCCTTTTTGGAAAATTTTACATATGAAATAATAAGCTTTACCTATATAGGAGAAACAGACAACAACACAACAATTTTACAATTTGAAATTCAGCTCAACAACCACAATAATTACCCGGTATCAGGCTTACCTTATTTCACTATAAACTCGTCAGAACTCGAGTTTTCAACTGCAAACTACGTGAATGATGCTGTTAACCCATGTTTAAGTATCCAATCTAATTCAAGTTGTTTATTTACTTTTGACCAAGAGTATCCATTAAATGGAACACTAGCTCCCACAACTTTCGAAATTGTGAATGTTCAATATATTATAACAGACTAAATACAATTAATTTTAATTTCTACAGCAATGACAATTCCAAAAATTAAACATACAGATTCTAACAATTTCTTTTTGCTTTGCGGCCCTTGTGCCATAGAAGGTGAAGATATGGCATTACGTATTGCAGAGAAAGTAGTTTCAATTACTAATAAGCTTAAGATTCCTTATGTTTTTAAAGGAAGTTTTAAGAAAGCAAACCGCAGTAGAATAGACAGTTTTACGGGAATTGGAGATGAAAAGGCTCTAAGAATTTTAAGGAAGGTATCAGAGACATTTGACATACCCACCGTTACTGATATTCATGAAGTTTCTGATGCAGCAAAGGCGGCAGAATATGTAGATATTCTTCAAATACCAGCCTTTTTGGTAAGACAAACCGATTTAGTCGTTGCAGCCGCCAAAACAGGTAAGGTGGTAAACCTAAAAAAAGGTCAATTTATGAGCCCCGAAGCAATGAAACATGCCGTAAAAAAAGTGAAAGATTCTGGTAATGAGTTAGCCCTAATAACTGATAGAGGCACTATGTTTGGCTACCAGGATATGGTGGTCGATTTTAGAGGCATACCAACAATGCGCCAATTTGCGCCAACAGTATTAGATGTGACCCACTCTTTACAGCAACCAAACCAATCTGTAGGCGTAACAGGAGGGCGACCAGAAATGATCGAAACCATTGCACGAGCAGGTGTAGTTAATAATGTCGACGGATTATTCATAGAAACCCATTATGATCCCGCGAATGCCAAAAGCGATGGCGCTAATATGTTACATTTGGAAAATCTCGAGAGTTTACTAACTAATTTAGTTGCGATTAGACAGCTGATTAATTCCTTTTAGATCGTTTTGGTTTTAAAACCAATTTAAATGGGTTTGTGTTTATAGCAAGCTGTTTTTTAATTACATAAAGGATAACATCATCATTTATATCATCAGGTAATCTATACCTTAAAGATGTAACTGCCTTACGATTAGCGGTAATAAAGTGCTCTCTATGCTTTGTGAGTCTTTCACCATGCCAAAAGGCCAAATCCACATAATCTTTAGACTTATTAAAATAACAAATCGGTAATTCACCGTTATAATAAAATGGGATTCTCCATTTATAATGCAACTCAGGATTCGGAAGAATAGCTTCTACTATAGTTTGAAGTTGCATCAAAATGGATTTGTATGGCTCTTCTTGTTTTAAAATATACGCTTCTGCAGGATTCATTATTAGAAAAGCCTTAATATACCAATGACTAAAAGGGCAATACCAATAATTGCTTTAAATGGCATTAATTGATAAGACAATTTTCTCAAGTTAGCTTCTAAAGCTGGTACTTTTCCAAAGACATGGGTTAATAGCAACATACCACCCACAATACTTATAATACTGTAAATAAAATTACTCCAAAATGTGATTATAGGAAAAACAATCAGTGATCCACCAATAACAGTTTGAAAAGGATCAAGTGCATCTGCAATTTTATTAAAGAAATTGCTTTCGCCATCCCATTTGTCTAAAGTTGCAATACCTAATAAAATACCACCTGTTATTTGGGCTATGGTCAATACTATTCCAATCATTTTTTTACATTAATTACATAAAAATAAGAAAATACAAATCAAAAAATCCTCTTGCCGGTCAATATATCTCGCGACATGTTCTTTAATCCACTATATCAAATATTTAGCATTTCATTTTTTATCTAAACTTCAATCTTCATCTTTATGTACTCGTGGTAACACCTCTTCAGGGAATGGGAACAAAATAGTTGAATTCTTTTCTGCAGCAATATTTGATAGGGTTTGATATAACCGTAATTTAATTGCAGAAGGTGATTTATCAATCTGTTTACCTGCTTCCAGAAGTTTTCCTGCCGCTTGATCTTCCGCTTCTGCCAGAATAATCCTTGCACGACGCGAGCGCTCTGCTTCAGCCTGATTTGCCATCATACGCTTCATATTTTCAGGTAACTGAATATCCTTAATCTTAACATCAATTATCTCGATGCCCCATTCTTTGGTTTCAATTTCAACAATGGCTTTGATATTTTTGCCCATTTCTTCGCGTTTGGATAGGATTGTATCCAACTCAACTTTACCACAGACATCTCTCAAAGCTGCTTGTGACAATTGTGAAATTGCAAACTGGTATTCTTCAACCTCCAAAACTGCCATCTCTGGATCGACAACCTTAAAGAAGACAACACCATCTATACTGCAGGGTACATTATCTTCGGTCATAACTTCTTGCGAAACAATATTCACCGTTATGACTCTGATATCTACAACTTGTATGGTCTCAACTAAAGGAATAATCCAGCGAAACCCAGGTTTAAGAGTACCCACATACTTCCCAAACCTAAACTTTAACGCACGCTTATATTCAAAAATAATTCTGATTCCCGCAAACAGGAAAATAATAACTAATACTGATAATAATAATGGAGGATTCATAACACGACTTTTAAAGTTAATACTAGCTTATAAGGTCGCTATTATATACCAATTAGAAAATGATATTTGTCAACCCTCAAAAAGAAGTTTACTAAGCCCCATCGACAAAATCCTGAAGATACTTGAACCTCTCCGTAAGTTTACCATTCTTAGTAATTTGAGCACGCTGAAGAATTCCATTTTCGTCATTATTAAAAAAAGACGGTAGTACATGATCTAAAAAGGTCTCTCCAAATCCTTCACTCGCATCCTTTGGGAGTTCGCATGGTAGGTTATCCACAGCCATAACAGTAATAGCTCCTTCAGCATCAAAAGGTACTTCAGATTCTGAAATTGGATCATAGCCGTAGAATGGATTCTCAATAGTTGAAGATTTAATGGTACTAGCAACAGGACCATCTATATCGCATGAAATGTCTGCCACCATATTAATTCTAAAATCCGGATGTTTGGCATCTTCGCGCGTAAATAAATATGGTGCATTATTGCCATAAAAATGACCTGCTATGAAAAAGTCCGTCATTTTAGCATAGGGCATAAAATTACTTTCATATCCTGTAGGATCTGCATAAAACTCCAATCGATCTCCTACTTTACCATCTTTTCTTTTAGCATATTCCATAACATCCACCCTACAATAAACTGGTTCTGTAAATTCAGAAGTTAAATACAGCGCATCACTTACCTCCTTAACACCAACATGATCCAAAATTTCGGTTGCTCCATTAGCTACTTTACCTGTTCCCGACAATAGTATTTTAATGTTTGGAAGTTTAATAGTTTGCAATTCATCTTTGACCTCTTGCAGATCATATAAAGTCTCTACTTTTGGTAGATTAAACAAACCATCTCTTATTCCTAATGCTCTTATACCGTTATATGCACCCACCAATCCAGCATATCGTCCAAATCCAATTAATCGAAAACCATTTTTATCCACAATAGTTTCATGGTCATAAAGATTAATTTTTTTGTCTAAAATAGCCCTCAACAAATCCCTATTGTAGGGTTGCTTTTTTATTGTATGTGAAAAGAAAAAGTAGTCCTTATTTGGAATTAAAGCATCTACGGGTACTTCTTTTACACCAATCATAACATCCGCATCAGAAACATCATCAATCACTTCAAACCCATATTTTTCGTAAATCTCATCCGAAAACACCCGAACATCTGAAGATTCAATAACAAATTGTGCCTCTGGAAATCGTTTTCTGGCCTCTGATAGGGTCTGAGGTGAAAATACCACACGTCTATCTGGTGGATTTTTACGCTCTTTTATGATGGCAAATTTCATACTTTGTTGCTTTAAAACTGACAATATTGTCAGGGAATAGATCTGGAATAATTTTTGCACGAAAATAAATGGATTTAAGAGGTTGCACAACTTTTTTTGTAACTTCGCGGTCCTTTTTAAGATTATCATTTGGGGTCGACTGGTTTTGACAGCGAGATTAATTAAATGGTAAGCACGTCGTGTAATGGTATTGATACACGTAAAAGGCTAGACCAAACTTTAAACGGCGAGAATAACTACGCTTTAGCTGCGTAATCTGAATTATAGTAAGATTTCTGCTTATTCCTGCTAGGCAGGAAGGCTAAATGTCTCCGGAAAGCCTTGGTTAGTGGCGTTCTTTTTAGAGGCATCGTAAAAATTGACCAAGATTGGGTAGTGCTTTAATGCCCTTTCAAGATTTAAAAGCTAAGTGTAAAGTAGGCTGTCTTTAGCTAGCTTAACATCGAAAAAACAAGAAAAGACTAAACGTGTAGAAAGCCTTTTGGTTACTTGTTTGGACGAGAGTTCGATTCTCTCCGACTCCACAAATTAGAACCCTTGAAATTATTTCAAGGGTTTTTTTAATAAATCATCTGTTACAAATTATCGTAACTTTATTGAGTTTAATTTTTAGGACAATGCTGATGCCATTAAAACTTTATTTCCCAACACTTTTGTTATTATTTTACTCAACCTTAATTTTTTCACAGAATGAAAAATTTCAAAATAATCCAGCAGTATCTGATAGTATTTACTCTGAAATCTTAAAAGAGCAACGCTTATTTTATGTTCAATTTCCAGATAACTACAATACTAATAGCGAGGTAAAATATCCGGTTGCTTTTATTTTAGATGGGGAGTTCTTGATGCCAACCGTTCACAATTTTCAGGGCTATTACAGTGGCGGATTTACACCAGAAATGATACTTATTGGTATTTCTAATCTCAATAATAGAACTCGAGATTTAACTACTTCTAAAATCACTGAAAGTTATGGTATGCCTTACACACGACAGAATGGTGAAGCTGAGAATTTTGTGAACTTTATGGCTAATGAACTCATTCCATATATTGAGAAGAACTATTCTGTTAGCAGTTTCAGAACCTTGATTGGTCATTCTTATGGTGGTTTATTCACGGTTTACACTCTAATCCATCATCCTGAATTATTTGCCAATTATGTTGCCATTGACCCTAGTTTGGACTGGGATAAACAAAAGCTCATAAAAGAAGCAAAAGACGTTCTTTCTTCAAAGAATTACCAAGGGAAATCATTATTTATGTCACTCAATGGCCAGTTGCACTGGCAAAACAAAGAAATAACCATAGATAATGTCATGGAAGATGATTCTGATGACACACTCTTTCCGCGTTCTAATTTGTCATTTAAAAATACTGTAGAAAAATATCAAGACAATGGTCTAGCACTAGAGTGGAAATTTTATCCAAACGATCTGCATGGCACTATTCAGTTTCCATCCGTTAGAGATGGATTAATCGCTTTATTTAAATGGTTCCAAATGGAAAACACAGATAAAATCAACTCTTTTGAAACCTCAACTGAAGAGTTGAACAGTATAATTAGATATAGAGCGGATAAACTTGAGCAGCATCTCGGCTATGTTGTACCGCCTTATCCTGAAGATTTGCTGAATATGTCTGGTTATATGAGTATGGATATGCAAAATATGGAACGTGCAAAACTATATTTTGAAAGTGCTATTGAATTCTATCCCAAAAGCGCTAATGCCTATGACTCAATGTCAGATTTTTACGAGCAAAATAAGGATATAAAAAATGCATTGAAATATGCTCAGATGGCTTATAAAATAGAAAGTAGTGATTATTTAAAACAAAAAATTAAAAAATTGAGTACTGATTAAATTAAACTTGGATCAGATGTTCAAATGCTTCAAAAAATACATTAATTTTAAACTCATCCATTTCATAATGCTTAATATTTGGATAATGCTGAATAATGTAGTGTACCAATAATTAAGTTACTAAACTAACTAAAACCAATCCAATCGAAACATGGCAACAAACAATAGGCCAACCAATTTGTTCAAAAATAAATTTGCTTCAATCTTAATCTGTTTTCTAATCAGTAATTCTTTACTATCAGCTCAAGAAGTTAGTGAAGAGCAAGCCATAATGAGTTTAGCCCTTCGCCAAACTCTACGTGGTAAATAAAGAAAATCACAAAGATGTCCAAAATGTAGTGCGTCTGTTGCTACAAGCTAAACCTGAAAATAAAATTTAAGTTTAAGTCTGTTATTGCTTTTCGACTTTCTTTAAACGTTGTGTAGCGTAAGTAAGGTTTATTTTCTTAGTAAATTCTCCTAGCTCAATAGAGCCATCCTCATTGGTGTCTAAACCATAAAACCGCAACTTACTATTAATTGGGCGACCTTGATTATCCGTTTTGCCTTCGTAGAAATTCTCCATTTCCTCTAACGTAATTTTATAATTTTTATCAAGATCAAGATCGAAGAATAAAGAAATACGTTGATTTACGTAATCATCATCCGTTGATTCTGGCTCAGTTGATTCAGTTACCACTGCCGTACCAATTGCTCTTAGTTTTTGTAATCCAAGCTTCATATCTGGTGTAGCCATAATTTCTTCCATGCTAACAGCACCATCATCATTAGTATCTAAAGCATAAAACAAGAGCTTTCCATTGATTAACTCGCCCGTAACCATGTCAATTTTACCACTATTAAAACTAATCATTTCATTCATTGATACCTTACCATCTTTGTTGGTATCTATTTTTCCAAACTTAACTATAGCTTTCTCTTTTTCATTCAAAGCTTCTTCTTCACTTACTTCTTCCTGATAGCGTTCGGGAAACTGCCAGCGCTCTCTGTATTCTGTTGCCAATTTAAAATTTGGCCCTTTGATGTATTCATTGAGGGTAATAATACTGTTCCTATTGGCATCAAAAGCATAAAACAAGCGCTTGGCATCTACAGGTTGACCAAAACTATTAAGTTTGCCTCTATAAAACGTTCGCATTTCACGATTAGTAATCACCTCATTGCCATCTGCGTCTATGGTGTTAAATAATTGGGTACGTTGTTCAGTAGTATCTTGGGCCAAGACAATAGACCCAAATAATAAGAATGTAGCTTTAAGTAGGTTTGTTAAAACTTTCATCACAATTGACTTATTTGAAATACGAATATACACTTATTTTAATTTTTGAGGGAATTACCCATTTTTAGGACTTAACATTCATTAATAACTTCTCTTATTCTTTTGTTAAGGCGATCGATATATTTCGTAATCTACTGAATATGTTTATTTTATAATAAGGAAAGTTAAATACTAAAAAAGCAACTATGAAATTTATTAAAGAAGAAAATGAAAAACGAAGAGATTATATTTTTAAGAAGGACACTTTAACTAAGTCTGTTGCAACATTTGTAACTAGCGTACTGATTATGCTTATTACTGTTGTAGCAAGTACTTATGATACTTTAGCACACTTCTAAGAAACAAAAATATCAAACATACATAGCCTGGCCTTTTTAAGGCTAGGCTTTTTTGGTAATAGCATTAACACAATTTTGTAAGTTTTTTAATATTTCTTCGTCTATCTTTAGGTACAAAATTAAGCATATATACTAACTAGAAAAGAAAGGAACCAAAGTATGCTAACTTGGAAAAATGTAATCGATTTTTCAGTCAAAGGAAATCCTAAACCAGATAGGAGAGTTGAAAAATCAGATGCGGATTGGCGAGCCCAATTAAGCCCAGAACAATACAGAATAACGAGACAAAAAGGTACCGAGCGACCTCATAGTGGTGCACTTTGTAGTATCTATGACGATGGCAAATATAATTGTGTTTGCTGTGGTACACCTTTGTTTGACAGTACTATAAAATTTAGTTCAGGTACTGGTTGGCCAAGCTTTACGCAACCCATAAAAGAAAATGCAATTAAGTACGACAGGGATACATCCTATGGGATGGTTCGTGTTGAAGTGATGTGCAATACATGTGACGCCCACTTAGGGCATGTTTTTCCCGATGGTCCAGAACCTAGCGGCTTGCGCTATTGTATTAATTCTGAGTCAATGACTTTAGATAAGGAGACTGTGTAATGGGTAAAAAAAACGTTCAAATCGCAACTGTTGGTGGTGGCTGTTTTTGGTGTACAGAAGCAGTTTTCCAAGAGGTAAAGGGAGTTGAAAAAGTAATTTCAGGATATTCTGGTGGTAATGTACCAGGTAAACCAACTTACAGAGAAGTTTGCTCTGGATTGACAGGACATGCAGAAGTTATCCAAATTACCTTTGATGCGGCTATTATTAGTTATGAAGATATTCTAATTATTTTTATGACTACACATGATCCGACTACACTCAACAGACAAGGTGCAGATCGTGGTACGCAATACCGCTCGGTAATCTTTTATCATGACGAAGCTCAGAAGGAAATAGCTCATGCGGTTATTCAGGAACTTGGCAAATACTATGAAGATCCTATTGTAACTGAAATAACTGAAGCTGTAACATTTTTTGAGGCTGAAAGTGAGCATCAAGATTATTACAGAAATAATCAGCAACAAGGGTATTGTAGTTTTGTAATTACACCAAAATTGATGAAGCTTAGAAAACTTCATGCCGATAAACTAAAAAGTGCATAATTTTTTACCAAGGTAACCAGCTTGGTTATCTTGGTTTCAATAAAAGAAAGGCTAGGTATAATGTCGCATCCCATAATAAAATTATTTGGAGCTGAACGTTGTCATAAAACCAAATACTATAAAGAATTCTTAAACAGTCAAAATCTCAATTACGAATTTTTAGATGTAGAAAACAATGAAGACTATGCCAATGAATTAAGGGAACTTTACCAAAACAAAAGACTTAATTTCCCAACGATTACCATTGGTGAAAAGAAACTTAGAAACCCATCGGATGAAGATGTATTGAAATGGCTCAAAAAACACGAATCGGATTAGGATTAGCCGCACTTGGCAGACCTGACTATATTAACATAAGGTCTATTGATGTGGATAAATCTATTGAAGCCTTTAAATCAAATACTTTAAAAGTATTAGATGATGCCTATAAGTTGGGTGTAAAAGATTTTGATGTAGCACCGTCTTATGGATTTGGTGAGCAATTCTTACTTGGATGGATAAACTCACGAAATTATAAGGATATTCGCCTTTCCACAAAGTTTGGATATACCTATGTAGCCAATTGGGAAATTGGCTTTAGTGGAAAACACGAAATAAAAGAGCATTCTTTAGAAAAGCTAAATGAACAATGGGAAGTATCAAAAGCTTTTTTACCTCATCTAAACATCTATCAGATCCATTCGGCCACATTAGAAAGTGGTGTACTAACAAATGAAGATGTATTAACACGATTAGATGAACTAAAGCAAAAATATCATTTAAAAATTGGTATTAGTTCTAGTGGCGCTGAGCAAACAAAAATTATCCATGAAGCTAGGAATTTAGAAATTAATGGGCAAAACCTATTTGATAGTTACCAAGTAACCTTTAATATTTTTGAACAGTCATCTTATAGTGTATTAAACGAATTAATAAAAGAAGGTAAAACTATTATAATCAAAGAGGCATTGGCAAATGGTCGGATTTTCCGGAATAATCGGTTTGAAAAGTACAATCCTGTTTATGAATACCTAGAGACATTGTCAAACAAATATCAGGTGAATTCTGATGCCATTGCACTTCGTTTCATAATAGATTATCTCGAGCCACCTCTTGTTTTGAGCGGTGCATCAAATTCCGTTCATCTAAAACAGAATTTACGAGCTCTTGACATTAGATTAACTGAATCGGAAATTTCTAAATTGAAATCATTTTGTGTTTCTTCAGATTATTATTGGCAAGAAAGAAGTAACTTAGAGTGGAACTAAACTAAATGATACGATTATATATTATAGGTCTATTTATTTTGATCATTGCAATTATAGCCAATGGACTTATCATAAAAATAGGTCTTAAATCATGGTACGATTTATTTGCCCTATTAGACAAATTTGGAACAGGTGCGTTTAAGGAATTATCGATTTTAGATTATGTGTGGTTATTTGTTGGCTATCCTCTAGTCCTAGGATGTGGCTACTGGATAGGTAAAACGCTCCATAAATTAATATTTAACTAACTTTATAATACATGGAAAAAACAGTAACCGAAGCCATAGCCTACAGACGCTCTACACGTGTATATAAGGATGAACCCATTGATTCTGAAAAAGTAAAACAATGCCTAGTCAATGCATCGTTAGCACCAACAAGCAGTAATTTACAGTTATGGGAATTTTACCATATTACAAATAAACATAAACTCAAAAAATTGGCCGAAGCTTGCTTCAACCAGAGCGCAGCTAAAACAGCTCAGCAACTAGTCGTTATTGTAGCAAGAAAAGATTTGTGGAAAAAACGAGCTAAAGCAAATATTGATTTTTTGAACAGAGTATATAACAAAGAAGGACTGAGCGAGCGTGATTTAAAACGCAAAAAAATGGCAACTGATTACTATAAAAAACTCATTCCGACCATATATTCGGACTTTTTAGGCATACTAGGTTATATTAAATTTTTTATTTTCCAAATAGTGGGCATCTTTAAACCCATTTATAGGCAGACACGTCTTAGTGATATGCGAATAGTGGCCCATAAAAGTGCTGGATTGGCTGCGCAGAATTTTATGACTAGTATGGCTGCCATTGGTTATGATACTTGCCCTATGGAAGGTAGCGATACTTTACGTGTAAAAAAGATTCTCGGCTTGCCACGAGGTGCAGAAATAAATATGGTAATAGGCTGTGGAATTAGGGATGAAAAAGGAATTTATGGTCCTAGATTTAGAATTCCTTTTGAAGAAGTGTATTTTGAAGTTTAATCTGATTTCTTAAAATTCTCAAGACCCGTTTTTAACCAATCATAGTATGCATCGGCATCAGATTCGTAAGCATTTGTAGTATTTAACAACTGCATGTTGTGATCTAATAATACATAATACGGTTGAGAATTATTTTCAAAATTAATGGTCTGCAATGTCGCCCATTTATCTCCTATTGTTTCAATATCCTTCACGGTACCATTGCTTCTTAAGTATTGAAATTGTTCATCCTCTACCAATTCCTTTTTGTCATCTACATAAAGTGAAATGATGACATAATTATCTTTCAACATATCATAGACTTCTGTGGTACTCCACACCTGCTCTTCCATTTTTCTACAGTTAACGCAAGCCCAACCCGTAAAATCTAGCAAGACAGGTTTGTTTTCTGCCTTTGCTTGCGCCAAACCAGCATCCAAATCTTTGTTACAATTAAGGTCCATAGGACATTCTGAAGATTTCTCGTAAAGGCTATAAAACATTGGTGGTGGAAAACCACTTAACCATTTTAAATTGGCGTATTCTGAATTGGTCAGTCCAGGGATAAGATATATCACGAATGCTATGACTAAAATACCTGTGGCGACTCTACCCTTACCCAATTTCTGAAGTGGACCATCATGCGGAAACTTAATCTTACCAAATAGGTAAAGAATTAATCCAACACCTATTAAAATCCATGATCCTATAAATACTTCTCGTTTTAAAAGTCCCCAATGCTCAACCAAATCTGCATTAGATAAAAATTTTAGTGCTAAAGCCAATTCTATAAAACCAAGAACTACTTTAACTGTATTTAACCAACCTCCAGACTTAGGTAAAGAATTCAGCCATTTAGGAAACATAGCAAATAATGAAAATGGCAAGGCCAAGGCCAACCCAAAACCGCTCATTCCCATAGTTAGTTGCATGGCGCCACCATCTGCAGTTAGAGAACTACCAAGTAGCGTCCCCAATATTGGACCTGTACAGGAAAAGGATACAATTGCTAAGGTAAGTGCCATAAAAAACACACCTATGATTCCACCTATTTTATTTGCTTTGCTATCCATTGCAGCACTCCAGGATTGAGGTAAGGTCAGCTCAAAATATCCAAAGAACGAAAATGCAAATACAATGAAAATGATGAAGAATATGATGTTTAAAGTTACATTAGTAGAAATATTATTTAGGATTCCAGGATCTAATGAGTCTAATACATGAAAAGGTATACTTAACAAGGCATATATAAGAAAAATGAAGAATCCATAAAGAATTGAATTAAATAGTCCTTTTTTAGGATCGTTAGCACTTTTTGTGAAAAATGAAACCGTTAACGGGATCATTGGGAATACGCAAGGGGTAAGTAATGCAATCAGACCACCTAAAAAGCCTAATAAGAAAATAGAAAAATTACTTTTTTCTTTAATAACAGTTTTTTCAAATTTATTCCACCCTTTTATGTCAAGGTCTAGTGCTTTTGAAAGTTCTTTACTCCTTTCATCTAACTCAACAACTTCCCTAACAATTTCAGTACCATCTAGGGAAATATTGAAGGTAAAGTCTCCTGGTATGCACTTTGAGTCATCACATGTTTGATACTCTACATAAACATCTATTTGCCTTAAGTCTTGATTAATAGTCGTAATCAGTTGTTCAAAAACAGCTGTTTCTTTGAACTTAACCACATCCTCTTCAAAGATATTATCAAAAACGGGAGGCACAGAAGGTTCTGATGTTTTACCTATTAGAGTGTAGTTATTTTCTTTATTAGTAAAATCAAAAAATGTGGTAGGTGCAAAACTATCTTCTGACTGTTGGTGTTGTGAGTAGATATACCAACCTTTTTCAATATTAGCCTGCAAAATAACTTTATACTGTGTATCATTTAACTTCTCAATTTTAGATTCCCATTTTACTGGTTCTAAAATTTGGGAGTTAACCTGAAAAGACAGGCCAAATACAATAAGTATATACAATAAGATTGATCTAATCTGCATAAATGGAACATTTAAAACAAAAATAGTTTTTGTCTGTTGATTTAGTGATATAGGTCGACTAATTTATAAAAACCTTAAGAAAGGTATTGAAGAAAAAAACCAGACAGTTTAGTCCGGTTTCTATTATGATTTTACTTCCAATTCAAGTTTATCGGAGTGCTTCCACCTGGAAAGACCTCCTTCTAAGTCGTAGATTTTTTTAAACCCAGCGTCTTCCATTTTTTTTGCACATTTTGCACTTCTTACACCTCCTTTACAATAGACAATAACTGGTTTTTCTTTATCGAGGTTACTAATATCATCATCAAACGTTGGAGAATCAATATCAATGTTTTGAGCATCAACAATATGAAACGCCTCAAATTCTTCTTCAGTCCTTACATCAATCAACTGAACATCTTCTTGCTCTAAAATAGACTGCATCTCATCTGCTGTTATCAGTTTTACATTCGAACTATTAGTTTCCAAGCAACTTGTAGAAACGCTATATAAAGCCAGCACTAAAAACAGGTTAATTACTTTTTTCATACTTAATCTTTAATTTTTTGAATGGTCATATTTCCTTGCCACTCGCTAATTCCACCTACTAAATTGTAGGCTTTATTAAAACCTAATTGATTCATTATGGCGCAAGCCTGACCACTGCGGCCTCCAGATTTGCAATACACAAAATAGCTCTTGGATTTATCTAGCTTATGTAGCTTATCAATAAATTCTTGCCCTTTATAAATATCAATATGAAGTGCATTTGGAATTATTCCGTTATCAACTTCATTTTGTGTTCTAACATCCAAAACAACAGAATTATTGTCTTCCTCAAGTTGTTTTGTCCAATCATGTTGTGATAAATTCACTCTTTAAAGCATTTTTATTGAACAAAATTAACATTTCCTTAGGAAATAGACGAAAAAAAATCCGAAGTGTTACAACTTCGGATTATTTTTTTGAATTTTTTCTAATCAGACTTTTATTGTGCAACCAATAGCACGAGTTTCTTTTACTTTAATTTCTTTACCATCTAATAAGGCATCAACTGCATCTTCAACATACTTAGTGGTAACAGCAGTAGCGTCTTTGTAATTATCGTCAATTGCACCTATATATTTTACTTCATTTCCTTTTCGAGTTTTTTCTAATAGATAAACATGTGGTGTTTTAGTAGCCCCATACTGTGGATATATTTTCTGTCCTTTATCCATTAAATAAGGAAACGTAAATCCTTTTGCCTTAGCTCTAGCCTTCATGGCTTCCATGTTGTCTCCTGGTTTAACGTCAGTATTATTAGGCATAATGGCAATTACGGGATACCCTTTTGACGCATACTTTCTGTCAAGCGCTACAATCCTGTCTTCATATGCCACAGCATATGGACAGGTGTTGCATGTGAAAATAACAATGAACCCTTTAGCATCTTTATAATCAGATAAGGACACCATTTTACCGTCTATATTTTCTAAGCTAAAGTCGGTTGCCAAATCACCAATTTTGTAACCGTCAGATACTGATTTACCAGTAAAGGCAAACAATGTGGTAACCAATACAAACACTGTAAGAAGTTTCAATCTTTTCATTATTTAAGTTTTTAGGTTTATTAATATTTCAATTCTATACGATAGCTATTTTATAAATCGTTGAATTTCTGTTTCTAGTTCTTCCTGTGAAAATGATTTTTCAAAAAACAGGCGCTTGTCTTTATTATATATAATTGTTGCTGGAATAGCACCGGACCAATCTTTGTTTATTGCTGGTATCCATCTGTTTTGATCTGTATCATCAAGAGCAACCACTTTTGATTTTAAATTGTGCTTAGCTATATAGGGTATTAATTTACTCTCGTAATTCTTCGGAAAATCCAAGCTAACCAATAACACCTCTAGCCCATCATCTTCATATTTCTCTTTCACAGCTTCAAAAAAAGGTAATTCCTTAACGCAAGGTGCACACCATGTTGCCCAGAAATTTACAACATGTACCTTATTGTCCACTTTATTTATTAGAGGTTCCAATCCATCATAATCATAAATTTCAAGATCTAAAGCACTGTTTTGCTTTTTTGCCTCTAGGTCTGCAACCTCAGAAATAACTTTTTTTTGCTCTTTCACATTGTCATTACAGCTAAAGCACAGCAGAAGAAATAAGAGAAAAATATGTTTCATGATTTAAAGTTATTAATCAAATATCAGGCATCTGAATAATTAACAAAAAATTAATTCAAAAGCTTGAAAATAAAAATTTACATTTCTATCTTTGACATGAAATGAATTTTACAAAAACACATATTTGGTGGTGGTCATTAACAAAGCTTTGTTCGTGAACTAACACCTTGTATGTATTCAGTATAGAAAAAGGCTTGTCATTCACGACAAGCCTTTTTCATTGTTCTGAATTAGTTTTAGAATATAATTACACAATTGATAAAAGATACTGAATCAAGTTCAGTTTTAATATGAAAACATTTAGTCTTTACACACATTATAAAAAAATCCTTGCAGATACAATAACGCCTGTGAGCATCTATCTTAAGATTAGAGATAAGTTCCCTAACAGTATTTTATTAGAAAGTAGTGATTACCACGCAAACGACAATAGTTTTTCATATATATGTTGCAATCCCATTGCCTCAATTGAAGTTAGAAATGGTTCAATTTACCAGAATTATCCAGACGGAAGTTCAAAAGTAAACCATACAAAAACCGTTAGTGTTGTTGAGGAAATCCAAAAATTTACACAACGCTTTAAGGTTGACTCTAAAGAAAACTTCAAGTTTATTAATAATGGTATTTTTGGCTACACAGCTTATGACGCAGTAAGATATTTCGAAGATATAAAGATTAAACAAAAACCAAACTCAATTGAAATACCTGAAATTTATTATGCAGTTTATCAAAATATTATCGCCATAAACCATTTCAAGAACGAAGCCTACATTTTTGCACACTGTTTTGATACCGAAAACAACATCGAAACACTTCTACAGCTAATACAAACCAGGCAGTATGCCTCTTATAATTTTGACACCAAAGGAAACATCGAATCTAATTTAACAGACGAGGAATATAAGGAACACGTAGAACTTGCAAAAAAACATTGTGCTCGTGGTGACGTATTTCAATTGGTATTATCCAAACAATTTTCGCAAAAATTCTGTGGAGATGAATTTAATGTTTACCGTGCTTTAAGGAGCATAAATCCTTCTCCTTATTTGTTCTATTTTGATTACGGAAATTTCAAAATATTTGGTAGTTCTCCTGAGGCACAACTTATTGTAAAGGATAACAAAGCGGAAATACATCCAATAGCAGGAACATTTAAACGAACGGGCAATGATTTAAAAGATGCTGAATTGGCGGAGAAACTCATTAACGATGACAAGGAAAACAGCGAACATGTAATGCTTGTAGATCTTGCCAGAAATGACCTTAGCAGACATGGTCACAATGTTAAGGTAGAAACCTACAGAGAAGTTCAATTCTTCTCCCACGTCATACACTTAGTGAGCAAGGTAACTGGCCAGATGAATAAAGACACAGATACCATTCAAGTAGTTGCAGATACTTTTCCGGCTGGAACATTAAGTGGTGCACCTAAGCACATGGCCATGCAATTAATTGAAAAATACGAAAAAACGAGCAGAGGATATTATGGTGGTGCCATTGGGTTTATGGACTTTGAAGGCAATTATAATCATGCCATTATGATTAGGACATTTCTAAGTCAAAACCATCAATTATTTTGGCAAGCTGGTGCAGGATTGGTGGCTAAATCAAATCCAGAAAACGAATTACAAGAAGTTTATAATAAGCTCGGTGCACTGACTAAGGCAATCGAACAAGCAAAAGCTATATAACATGAACAAAATACTGGTTATAGATAATTACGACAGCTTCACCTATAATCTCGTCCATTATTTGGAGGATTTACATTGTGATGTAACCGTAAAAAGAAATGATAAATTGGCATTAGAAGAGGTTGAAGACTTCGACAAAATTGTACTGTCTCCTGGACCTGGTATTCCTGATGAAGCTGGACTTTTAAAGGACATCATTGCAAAATACGCACCAACAAAAAGTATTCTGGGTGTATGTTTAGGCCAACAAGCCATAGCCGAAGTATTCGGAGGATCAATAGACAATTTAAAACAGGTATATCATGGTGTTGCTACAGATGTAATACTCTCCGTAGATGACGACCCTTTGTTTAAAAATATGGATAAAACCTTTAAAGTAGGTAGATATCATTCTTGGGTTGTCAGTCCAATTTTACCAGATAGCCTAGAAGCGACTTCCTATGACGAAAATGGACAAATAATGTCTATAAGACACAAAGAATATGATGTAAAAGGAGTGCAATATCATCCAGAATCAGTTCTTACTCCTAATGGAAAAAAAATACTTGAAAATTGGATTAAAAGCTAACCATGAAAGAAATTTTAAATAGACTTATTAATCAAGAAAGTATAAGTAGTGAAGAGGCAAAAAATGTCTTGGTGAACATTTCTAGAGGTGTTTATAACCAAAGTCAAATTGCATCCTTTTTAACTATTTATATGATGCGAAGCATCACAATCGAAGAGCTAAGGGGATTTAGAGATGCTCTTTTGGAATTGTGCATTCCTGTTGAATTAGATGGCGAAGCAACAATAGACTTGTGCGGTACAGGAGGTGATGGTAAGGATACATTTAATATTTCAACATTATCGTCTTTTATTACAGCCGGAGCTGGCGTAAAAGTAACAAAGCATGGCAATTACGGTGTGTCGTCAACATGTGGCTCATCAAATGTCATGGAGAAACTAGGCATAAAATTTACAAACAACATAGACTTTTTAAAGCACAGTATTGATAAGGCAAATATCTGTGTCCTACATGCACCTTTGTTTCATCCAGCAATGAAAAATGTAGCTCCAATAAGACGCGAACTTGGTGTTAAGACCTTTTTTAATATGCTTGGACCGATGGTTAATCCAGCATTTCCCCTTAATCAAATGGTAGGTGTTTTTAATCTTGAACTCTTAAGATTATATGGTTACCTCTATCAAGAAACAAATAAGAATTACGCTATAGTCCATGCATTAGACGGCTATGACGAAATTTCCCTCACAGGTAAAACCAAAGTAATTACCAATGATTCTGAACTACTATTCAGTCCCAGTGAAATTGGATTACAACAAGTTAACCAATACGAAATTTTTGGTGGAAACTCAATTGAAGATGCTGCAAAGCTTTTTGAGAAAATAATTAGTGGCGAAGGTACGAATGCTCAAAATGAGGTTGTCCTAGCAAACGCTGGATTAGCCATTGCAACAGCAAATAAAATTTCGCATACAGATGGCATCGAATTAGCGAAAGAGTCCTTATTTAACGGCAATGCCAAAAATAGTTTAGCAAAACTAATTGAATTGAGCAAATGAACATCTTAGATAAAATAGTATTTGACAAACGTAAGGAGGTGGACTTGCGTAAGAAGTTAATTCCAGTGAATCAATTAGAGAACTCGGTTTTGTTTGGGAGAAAAACAAATTCTTTGGCTAATGCTTTACGTACAAGTGAAACAGGAATTATTGCTGAGCATAAGCGCAGATCGCCGTCAAAAGCCGAAATTAACTATAACCTTAACGTACAAGATGTTGCAACAGGATATGAAAAAGCAGGTGTCTCTGGTATGTCAGTACTAACTGATTCAAAGTATTTTGGAGGTTCCTTGGATGATTTAATTATTACCAGATCTAGCTGTAATTTACCTTTATTAAGAAAAGAATTTATTATTGATGAATATCAAATCCTTGAGGCCAAAGCTTATGGTGCAGATGTTATTCTATTGATTGCGGCAATTTTAACGCAAAACGAAATAAAAGCATTATCTGAGTTTGCTAAACAACTCAAATTAGATGTTTTGTTAGAAGTTCATAATGAAAAAGAGCTACATAAATCAATTATACCGTCGATTGATATGCTAGGTGTTAATAACAGAGACTTAAAAACCTTTACTGTTAGTCTTGAAACATCTAAAAATCTAAGCAGTTTAATACCTGACGATTTTGTAAAAGTTTCTGAAAGTGGCATCAGTTCAACAGAAGCCATTACAGAATTAAAACCCTATGGGTATAAAGGATTTTTAATAGGCGAGAATTTTATGAAAACCGAAGATCCAGGCTTACATGCTTTGAAATTCATTAATCAATTAACAAAATGAAACTGAAGGTTTGTGGCATGAAATATCTCAATAATATGGATGCAGTCTCTAAATTGCAACCAGATTTAATGGGCTTTATATACTATAAAAAGTCTTCAAGATATTTTCAAGGAGAACTTCCTAGCCTACCACCATCTATAAAAAAAGTTGGTGTTTTTGTGAATGAGGGAATAAAAAAATTAAAAGAAATAATAGCTGAGCAAAATCTAGATATCGTGCAATTGCATGGTGATGAATCTCCAGATTACTGCTCACAAATTAAAGGAGTTGAAATAATCAAAGTGTTTTCAATTAAAGACCAATTTGATTTCGATATTCTCAAGCCATACGAAAGTGTGTGTGATTATTATCTTTTTGATACAAAAGGAAAGTTGCCAGGTGGTAACGGTTACACATTTAATTGGGATCTGTTAAAAGCATATCCGTCTACCAAACCTTTTTTTCTAAGTGGTGGAATCGGATTAGATGAAATTGAAAAAATAAATGAATTTAAAGAAAGCCCAGCGTCAAAATATTGTTACGCCTTAGATGTAAACAGCAAGTTTGAAATTAGTCCTGGCGTTAAAAATATTAATGAATTAGAAAAATTTAAGTATGAGCTACAACATTGATGAGAAAGGTTACTATGGCGAATTTGGTGGAGCATATATTCCAGAAATGCTCTATCCAAATATTGAAGAATTGAGACAGAATTACATGAAGATTTCTGAAGATCCGTCATTCAAAAAAGAGTTTAATCAATTATTAAAAGACTATGTGGGTAGACCATCACCATTGTATTTTGCTAAAAGGTTATCAGAAAAATACAATACCAAGATTTATTTAAAGCGTGAAGATTTAAACCATACTGGTGCACATAAAGTGAACAATACTATAGGTCAAATTCTACTTGCCAAAAAACTTGGAAAATCGCGAATCATCGCAGAAACTGGCGCAGGTCAACACGGAGTTGCAACAGCAACCGTTTGTGCACTTATGGGTATAGAATGCGTGGTATACATGGGAGAAGTTGATATTGCGAGACAAGCACCTAATGTAGCACGTATGAAGATGTTGGGGGCAAAAGTAGTTCCGGCTTTATCGGGAAGCAGAACATTAAAGGATGCAACCAATGAAGCCATGCGCGACTGGATTAACAATCCTGTGGATACCCACTATATTGTTGGAAGTGTAGTTGGCCCACACCCTTATCCTGACATGGTAGCTAGATTTCAAGCCGTAGTTTCTGAGGAAATTAAATGGCAACTCAAGGAAAAAGAAGGTACTGAAAATCCGGATTATCTCATTGCATGTGTAGGTGGTGGTAGTAATGCCGCAGGAACTTACTACCACTATTTAGACAACATGGATGTAAAAATAATTGCAGTTGAAGCGGCAGGAAAAGGCATTGATACTGGTGAAAGTGCTGCAACATCTGTTTTAGGAAAAGAGGGTATCATTCACGGTAGCAAAACACTTTTAATGCAAACAAAGGATGGTCAGATAACAGAACCTTATTCGATATCTGCTGGCCTAGACTATCCAGGTGTTGGACCGATGCACGCCAATTTATACAAAACAGGACGGGCAGAATTTATTGCCATAACAGATGATGAAGCTATGACTGCTGGTTTAGAATTATCGCAACTAGAGGGTATTATTCCAGCTATTGAAACATCACATGCATTCGCTGTTTTTGAGTACAAAACTTTTAATCCGGAAGACATTATCGTAGTGAATCTTTCAGGTAGAGGCGATAAAGATTTACAGAACTATATTGATTACTTTAAGTTATAGGATGAATAGAATACAGAAGAAATTACAAGAAAACAAAAAGTTACTTTCTATATATTTCACAGCAGGTTATCCTAACATTGATGACACAGTGACCACAATCCAAAATTTGGAAAATAGTGGCGTAGATATGATAGAAATTGGTCTACCTTTTAGCGATCCATTGGCGGATGGACCTACCATCCAAGCTAGTTCTACGCAGGCTCTAAAAAACGGAATGACTAGTGAACTTTTATTTAAACAACTAAAAGACATTAGAGACACGGTAAAGATACCGCTGATAATTATGGGCTACTTTAACCCTATCCTTCAATTTGGCGTTGAAGCCTTCTGTAAAACCTGTCAAGATATTGGTATTGACGGACTAATTATACCAGACTTGCCAGTAGATGTATATCATTCCGAATACAAAAGTATTTTTGAATCCTATGGCTTAATAAATATTTTCCTCATTACGCCTCAAACATCAGATGACCGCATACGGTATATCGATTCTGTTTCAAATGGTTTTATTTATATGGTGAGCTCGGCAAGTACAACTGGTGCAAAATCTGGCTTTGGCCCTGAACAAGATGCCTATTTTAAACGTATCGCAAAAATGGATTTAAAAAACCCACAAATTGTTGGTTTTGGCATTTCAAACTTTAAAACCTTCAAACATGCAACAACCCACGCAAAAGGTGCAATAATCGGTAGCGCTTTTATAAAACACGTTACTCATAATGGCATTAACACTATAGACCAATTTACAAATTCAATTATTCATGAAACTATTTAATGATTGGCGCCTTATAATCCTTCTTTGTCTTACGTTAGGGCTTGCCCCTTTTTTTCCAGAGCCACACCTCCTTGGAAAAATAAGATGGGTTGTTGGCGGCGCAAAGGGTATGCAACCTATGGATTATTTTGATTTATTGTTACATGGCTTTCCGTTCCTATTGCTTTTTAGGCTTATTGCAATACAGTTTAAAAAGTAAATAATAAGAACTTCATATTCAACTCATATACCGTACACATTCCCTTTTTATTTTGATATATTTGAGACTAAAGTAGTTTGATAAAATAAGCTCTGGGTAAAGATGACTAAACATTTACTTCTTTTGTTATTCTCATTTAAAGTTGGTCTTATTCTAGGTCAAAGTAAGGTAATTGAAAGCTTAAGTATGGACAGTGAGCTTTTAAAAACATCTGTAAAATATTCTGTTTATCTACCAGATGGTTTTGAAAACTCAAACACATCATATCCAATAGTATATTTGCTTAATGGCTTTACAGGTGATGAAACAGATTGGAACAGACTTGGTCATGTTAAAGACATTACAGACGAGCTGATAAAGGGCAATAAAATTGACCAAATGGTTATTGTAATGCCAGATGGCGATGACAGATTGTATATGAATAAAGATGATGGCTCCTACCCTTTTGAAGATATGTTTATTAAAGAATTGATGCCTTTTGTTGAAAGTAAGTATCGAATAAAAAAAGAAAAAAAGTTCAGGGGAATTAGCGGCCTATCAATGGGTGGCGCAGGGAGTTTAAGGCTGGCATTGAAATACCACGATTTATTTGGCGCTTGCGCCGCATTTAGTGCAGGTATCAGTACCGTGGAAGAACTTATTAGTGAAGGGCAGAAAAGTTTTGACAGCTATTTTGGATTAATTTCTCCTTCAGTCATTGGAGCAAAAGGCGAAGAACGGCTTAATGAAACCATAAAAGATTACAATATTTTCAATATGGTAAAATCCAAAAACATAGAACACCTGAAGTCCGTAAACATTTATTTTGATTGTGGTGACGATGATTTTTTAGCAGTTGGTAATGCCACACTTCATATAGAACTAAAAAATCGTGGTATACCGCACGAATATCGCGTCAGAGATGGTGCGCATACTTGGAATTTCTGGATAAATTCCCTCCCAATTGGCCTTGAATTTATAAGTGACACTATGCGCAATTGACTATTTTTAAGGTATTGAGACATTCAAAAACATACAATCTAGTAACAGAATACGGGCAAATAGCTCTTGGTGTCATACTTGCGAGTATTGGACTAAAAGCATTTCTATTGCCAAACGGTTTTTTAGACGGTGGTGTAACAGGGATTGCACTTCTCGTAAGAACCTTTGTAGATATACGGATTTCCTATCTACTAATTCTATTTAGTATTCCTTTTCTTATTCTAGGATTTTATACTGTGTCTAAAAGAATCGTTATAAAATCCATTGTAAGTATTGTGGCCTTAGCCCTATTTATTCACTTTGAGAATTTTGATACAATAACTGACGATAAGCTTCTTATTTCAATTTTTGGTGGATTGTTTTTAGGAGCAGGTATCGGAATTGCCATTAGAAATGGCTCCGTGTTGGACGGTTCTGAGATTCTTGGTGTTTATCTTAACGATAAATTCGGCATTAGTATTGGCCAGATTATACTAGTTTTCAACATCGTTTTATTCAGTATTACCGCTTGGGTAATTTCTACAGAGGTTGCCCTGTATTCCATTCTGACTTATATCGTTACTGCAAAAGTTACAGACTTAACCATTGAAGGCTTTGAAGATTTTATCGGAGTTACCATTGTATCTAAAAAGTACGAATTAATAGAAGAGGCCATCATGAAGGAGTTGGGTGTTGGAATTACAATTTACAAAGGTACTCGAGGTATTGGTAACTCTGGAAAACAGGTAGACTTTGACATTATTCACTCTATCATTAATAGAATTGACATGAAAAAGATGCACCGAATTATCGATGATATTGATGACAAAGCATTTATTATAGAATTTGACGTAAACAACGTAAAGGGAGGAGTACTAAGACATTATATTAATAAAAAGAAAAACAAAAAGTTACCCAAAAAATAGATTAATTCCTCGTTGCTTTCCACTCCCTATATTTAGCAAATGGGTTTGCCGATAAATTTTTAAATCCATGAATGCCATTAGTTGTAATTAAGATGGCAGCACCAATAAATGTTATGATGGTAATTAACTCATTAATTCCCTTATTAGCAACACCAATACCAACCAGTGCCCATGCACCAACTAATGCAAATTCGCGCATACTTCGTTTCCACATTACATAAAGGTTTAGTATAACAGCAATGCATATCATTATTATAGTCCACGTATTGGCTGAGAGGCCAAAACCATCCCATTTTACTTTCACAAGATAACTGGATACATTTGCTATGCTAGCAACTGTTACCCAACCTGCATAAATGGCAAACGGCCACCAAACAAAGGCCATAATAGGAAACCGCTCATGGTTGTGCTCCATACCCAGATTAATAATAATACGGAAAATTGAATAGAGTAATAAGAATATTAAGACACAAGACCAAGCGGTGTACTCATAAATCCATGCAAAAACCCACAATGAATTAAATACGCACGATAGGATAAACCAAATGCCTATTTTGTCTACAAAACTATCATCGGTTGCTTTAACCCAAAGACTTCTTCCTTGGTAAACCGCGAAAGCAAAAAGCAGTATATAAATTAAACCCCAAATTGCAAAAGTGTATCCTGCTGGAGTAAATACGGATTTATAATTATCCGAAACAGCTCCAATAGTTGTATTATTTATAAAACCTGTATTTGATAAATAATTGACGAAAATTGTTAATCCCAGAGCCAATCCATTACCAACTTGTAGTGCTTTTTTCATATTGGTTGATTTGTATACAATTTACAAAAACCAAATGAAGTTTCATAAATTAAAGGTATTCCCTGTATTGCATTACCCTAAAATCAAAAGTTGAAAAACCAGGATTTTTAGATTTAAGTTGTTTGTAAAGGGACATGCTACCAATAGCTCTATTTGCAGAACCAGAAGCAGATGTTAAGGACACGGTTTTAATTGTTCGTTCATTGAGTTTAAAATAATGAATTCTAGGAATTTTATTTGATACTAACTCTAGTTTTAAGTTATACTCCCTTAGATGTTTCCTAAAGAAGTATTCTGGGCCATTTTTACTATTTCCACCAGTAAACAACAAAGTATCAATAGTAGAATAGCGCTTCAAATATCCTATTATATCTCTAAGCTTAACGTTTGTAAGTCCCAAGTCCGAAGCATCAATTTTTTTTCGTTCACCGCTGGCAACAATATCACAAACCCCAATTTTATTATTAATTAAAAAAGCCATCCGCTGATCAATTGCTTCTTGAGAGTTATCGTAGCGTAAATTTAAATTGTGAATGGCATCTATGTACAACCAAAGAGAATTATAGTGACTACCGTAACAGAAATCAACATCCTTTTCAAGCAATTTTCCTGTTGAAAATCGTGGCGGTGGCAAGGTGCCAATAATAAGTTTTTCGGTATCTGCGTTTATAAGTGGTGGATACGGATGCTTATGTAAAAACATTATCTGGTAAAGACCAATTCTTTATCAGTTGAAAGCTCATCACTTAATGCATAGTTGTCATAGTTGAACGCTTTAATATCATCTAAGGTCTCAGCATTAGTATCAATGATATAACGCGACATTAAACCTCTTGCATATTTAGCAAAGAAACCAATGGTCTTATACTGTCCATTTTTAAATTCTTTAAAACTTATAGTAACAACTGGTACTTTAAGTGCTTTAGTATCTATAGCTTTAAAATATTCGTTACTAGCCAAGTTGAGGAATAACTCATTTTCTTCCAGTTCTTCATTAAGTGCGTTCGTTACCTTTTTTCGCCAGAAGTCATAAAGATTTTTATTTCTCCCAACTGGCATTTTAGTACCCATTTCCAGTCGGTAAGGCTGTATTAAGTCCAGAGGCTTTAAAATACCATATAAACCTGAAATTATCCTAATAGTATCTTGAGCCTTATCTAATTTTGATTTGTCAATAGTATAGGCGTCAAGACCTCTATATACATCACCATTAAAAGCATACATTGCAGGTCTCGCATTGTTCTGAGTAAAAGGCAAACTCCACTCCTGATTACGCTCATAATTTAATTGGCTTAAATCAGCAGAGATATTCATCAATTTAGATAAACTTTTAGCTGACTTTTTCTTTAATATTTTATTTAATCGTTCAGCCTCTGTCGCAAAGCAAAATTCGCTCGATTTCACCGTAGGTAATTTACTTTCAAAATCTAAAGATTTAGCTGGAGATATTACAAGTTTCATGGATTTTAATTTTATTTATCAAATTTACTAAGTCCTTAAAAAAGAAGAAGAGTCATTCAACAAATATTAACAATAGTACTATTAATTATCTTGATGCTTTGCATAAGCTCTCCATTTCTCAACACACAAACGCAAGTCATCAGGAATCTCACTCGTAAAACGCATAAATTTGCCAGTAGTGGGATGTTCAAAGCCCAAGGTTTTGGCATGCAAAGCTTGTCGTGGTAAGATCTTAAAACAATTCTCTATAAACTGCTTGTATTTTGTAAATGTTGTACCCTTTAGTATTCTATCTCCGCCATAGCGTTCATCGTTAAATAAGGTATGGTCAATGTGCTTCATGTGTACCCTTATCTGATGTGTCCGTCCTGTTTCAAGTTTACAACTTACCAAGGTTACATAGCCAAATCGTTCAATGACCTTATAATGTGTTACCGCAGGTTTACCCTTATATGCCTCATCTCCTTCAAAGACTGTATTTTGTAGTCTGTTTTTCGGATGTCTGCCAATATTGCCTTCAATGGTCCCTTGATCATCTTCAACATTTCCCCAAACCAAGGCTATATATTCACGTTCACTAGTTTTATTAGCAAACTGATCGGATAGATGATTCATAGCGTTCTCAGTCTTTGCAACAACTAAAAGTCCTGTGGTGTCTTTATCAATTCTGTGAACCAATCCAGGTCTGTTGCTCGAATTGGTTGGAAGATTTTCAAAATGATAGATAAGTCCATTTATTAAAGTGCCAGAATAATTTCCGTGGCCTGGATGCACAACCATACCAGCAGGTTTATTAACGACAAGAACATCATCATCTTCATAAACAATATCTATGGGAATATTTTCTGCCACGAGAAGTTGCTCGTGGGTTGGATGCTCAAATTTTACAGTAATATAATCATTAGGTTTAACCTTGTAGCTCGCTTTTACTTGACTTTCATTTACAAACACAAAACCGTCTTTTACAGCAGATTGAATTTTACTCCGCGTAACGTTTTCCATAAAATTCATGAGATACTTATCTACTCTCATGGACTGTTGCCCCTTCTCTACTTTAAAAGCGTAATGCTCATAGAGTTCATCATCTTCGGTATTTAGGTCATTTATAGTTGGCATAGATTAAACTTAAAGTTTGCCATTTCCTACAACTAAATCAATAACTGACGTCAGCGGAAGTAGTGTTCCAGGTTTTAGTGGTTGTCCATTATGGGTCATTGAGATAACACCTTCTCCTATAGCATCCTTATAGGTGATTTCACCAATATTAAACTCGAGTGCTTCTAAGGTAGGCTTGGCTTGTCGCAGGGTTCGTTTTAAGATATTTGGTACTTCAACCTTTCTATAACCTGATGGATTAAGAATTAGATATATTTTCCTGTCTTCTTTAACCTTTGACCCTGCTACTGGGTTTTGTTCTATTACAGAGTATTTTGGGTAATTAGGATTATAGTTTGCAGAATCCTGAATTTGCATTACTAGATCATTATCCCTAAGCTCAATTTCAACAGTTTCAACAGATTTGCCTTTTAAGTCTGGTACAACAACAAATTCTCCTTTTTTTGTTGTAATATCTATCCACTTTAAGACTAAAAAACTTAGTACTACTATTGCAACAATAGCTAGAGCTAGCTGTTTAAAAAAGACTTTACTGGTTAGAAATTTAACTAAACTCATAGACTAATTGATTATTGACAAATCTAATAAAATATATAACGTCATAAAATAGATATACGTATTGGTATATAATTTGGTTTATTAAAATAAATGATACATTTACAACTATAATCTACAGCACATCCAATGAAAAAAAAGATAGCCATAATTATGGGTGGATACTCAAGCGAATATCAGATTTCACTTAAAAGCGGAAATGTGGTTTACGAATCTTTAGACACGGAAAAATATGAGCCGTTTAGAGTTCATATTTTCAAGAATAAATGGTGCTATGTTGATGATAATGGCCAGGAATTTTTAATTAATAAAAATGATTTTTCGGCTAATATAAACGGTCATAAATTAAAGTTTGATTGTGTTTTTAATGCGATTCATGGTTCGCCTGGTGAAGATGGCTACATGCAGGCTTATTTTGAATTATTGGATATTCCACACACTGGTTGCACTATGTACCAAGCTGCATTGACGTTCAATAAAAGAGATCTTATCTCTACATTAAAGCCTTACGGTATTAAAACAGCCCAGAACTATTTCCTAAACTATGGAGACTTTATCAACGAAGATGAGATCATATCAAAAGTTGGCCTGCCTTGTTTTGTAAAAGCAAATAAAGCTGGAAGTAGTTTTGGAATCACTAAAGTCTACAAAAAAGAAAATTTGAAAGATGCAGTTGAAAAAGCTTTCGAAGAAGATAACGAGATCATTATTGAATCTTTTTTAGATGGCACAGAAGTATCAGTGGGCGTAATATCTTACAACAATGAAACCTTAGTCTTACCAATCACAGAAATTGTTTCTGAGAATGATTTCTTTGATTACCAAGCAAAATATGAAGGCAAATCACAAGAAATAACACCAGCTCGTATTACAAAAGAACAAAAGGAAAAAGTAAGTGCTGTTGCCAAAAAAATCTATGCCATTTTAAAAATGAAAGGTTTTACTAGAAGTGAGTTTATCTTTCAAGACGGTGAACCCTATTTCCTAGAAATGAATACAGTGCCAGGATTAACCAAAGAAAGCATTTTACCTCAACAAGCTAATGAAGCTGGAATAACTCTTAAATCGTTATTTAGCAATGCAATAGAGGAAGGATTACAGAATTAAGTATCTTTGTTTAATCGAACAACTTCGACATTACTTATAGCAAAAATAATAAAGTATGAAGCGAGCAATTTTTCCAGGATCATTTGATCCAATTACTTTAGGCCATTACGACATAATTAAACGAGGTGTGAAGTTGTTTGATGAAGTCATAGTAGCCATTGGGATAAATGCCGATAAAAAATATATGTTTTCCCTGGAAGAACGCAAAAAGTTTATCCAAGAGGCCTTTAATAGCGAACCAAAAGTCAAAGTCACTACCTACACTGGTCTAACCGTTGATTATTGTAAAGAAGTTAATGCCAAATTCATATTAAGAGGTTTACGAAATCCCGCAGATTTTGAATTTGAAAAAGCAATTGCTCATACAAATCGAAAACTCTCAAATATTGAAACCGTTTTTCTATTGACGGCCTCTAAAACTTCGTATATCGCATCTTCAATAGTACGCGATGTTATTAGAAATAATGGTGACTATTCTTTATTAGTTCCTGAAAGTGTTAAGGTTTCAAAAGACCAAATCTAATATATATAAATCGTAGTGGTCTAGCAAAAAGAATTTTGAGTTGATCAAAGAGCAACTAATTAAGAGCTATTAGATGCTAACCAAAAAAAGCATCATCTACTTTTCGCTTTTGGCATAAAAATAAATGATGCTTTGAAACTTGATTAATAGCACGTAAAAGTAAAACTAAATCGTTTTCGTAGGTCGTTTTTTCGATAAAATCCACTTTTCGAATGTTAAAGTGAGCCTATTGAAATACTTCGAAATTCAATCAAAAGAAATATGAGGATATTTCTTACGTATTGTATTGATATCCTCTTGTAACTGGTTTAGGAATTTTTTGTGCTCCGCTGATTTTGGATTGAAAGCCTTGTGCCCTAGCTTATTCTGGATCTTTTGAATTGCATTAAGAATTGTTTTACTTTCATCTGAAATCCAAACGAGTTGAAACTTCTCCCAAATGTAATTGATGGCCAATTGATTAGGATGAACCATATCCTCATTATAGAATCTGTAATCCCTTAATTCGTCCATCATTAACTCAAAAGAAGGAAAATAATATACTCTTTGTCTTGGATCAATACAATTGTGGATTGCATTAATTAAATGGGACTTACTTCGCATATTTTCTACAAATCCATCTTTTAGATGTCTAACTGGTGAAACGGTAAACACCACATTTAAACTTTGATTAATTGACTTAAGTTGGGCGATTATTGCCTGTAAACTTTGCGTAATGGCGTCTACTTCCATAATTTCCTTGAGAAATTGTTTTTGCGGTAATTTGTGGCAATTAGCAACTATTTTATCACTTTCTAGAAACCTATAGACCCAAGACGTACCTAGAGTAATAATGACATGAGTCGCTTCTTTTAAATACGCATTTGTAGAATTTAATGCTTGATTTAAGGTAATTAACAAGTCTTCCTCTGAGGCTTGATTTAAGCTAGAGTGTGCATCGAGACAAAACCAGAGTTCAGAACGATTTATAAATTCGTCCATCTGGTAGTATTCCAAATTAATGGCCCTCGTAATTAAATTTTCAATTGATACAGGATTAAATAATATACCAAATGGATTGACGTAGGTTTTGAATTTAAGGTATTCAAACTTTTCACCAATATTTTCAGAGAAACAAGAACCTATCATTAAAATATTGGAATTATAATCTATAAGATTATGCTTCTGAGATTCTAGTGGTATTATGGTTTGTAATTTCATACGCTACACTTGTAAAACTGATTGTTTTACGTAATGTATTGCTTAGAAGCCTTTAAAGCATCTTCAATGCCTGCCGGATTTTTGCCACCTGCGGTGGCAAAAAACGATTGTCCTCCACCGCCACCTTTAATATACTTACCAAGTTCTCTAACTATGTTGCCAGCGTTAAGATTTTTATCCGCTACTAATTCCTTAGAAATATAGCATGTTAAAATAGCCTTATCATTATTTTCTGCGCCAAAAATTAAAAACAAATTATTATGTTCTGCACCCAATTCAAAACAAAGATCTTTTATTCCCTTGGCATCTAAATCTACCTTTTTTGCTAAAAACTGGATATCATTTATTATATCAAATTCGTTCGAAATTTCTCCCTTAAGATTTTTTGTTTTGTCCTTTAACAGTATCTCTATTTGTTTTTTTAATGATGCATTTTCATCCTGCAAAGATTGCACGGCTTTGGCTGGTTCAACAGGTGTTTTCAGAATCTGCTTTACAGTCTCAAATTGTTTTTCAACGTTTTCAAAATATTTACCTACCGCAACATTTGTAATGGCTTCAATCCTTCTAATTCCAGCTGCGATAGCACTTTCGGATTTTATCTTGAAATACCAAATATCACCTGTCTGTTTTACATGTGTACCACCACAAAGCTCCATAGATTGACCAAACCTTATAGCTCTTACATTATCACCATATTTTTCGCCAAACAGTGCAATGGCTCCTTCTTCTAAAGCTTTTTGCATAGGTATGTTGCGCTGTTCTTCTAAAGGCAAATTTTCTCTTATTCTCGCATTCACAAAGTCTTCAATCTCTTGTAACTGACCTCCATTGACTTTAGAAAAATGTGAAAAATCAAATCTTAAATAATTTGGTTTTACTAAGGATCCTTTTTGCTCTACATGTGTGCCAAGTATGGTTCGTAATGCTTGATGTAATAAATGCGTTGCTGTATGGTTGCTAGCTGAGAGCCTCCTGTGATCCTCATTTACAACGGCTGTAAATGTACCATCTATATGTGTGGGTAATTGATTTGAATAATGAATTATGACATTGTTTTCCTTTTTTGTATCAGTAATGTGAACAACATCACCATTCTTAGCCTCAATAGAGCCTATATCTCCCACCTGGCCACCACCTTCAGGATAAAATGGTGTTCTATTAAAAACGAGCTGATATTGGTCACCTTCCTTTTTTGAAAAGACCTTTCTGTACCTAGTTAATTTAACATCTGCAACTAGTGTATCATATCCTATAAACTCTTCTGTGTTGTCCTCACTCAAAACAATCCAATCTGAAGTTTCAGTTGCAGAGGCACTTCTTGAGCGCTCTTTCTGCTTTTTCATTTCCTGATCAAAGCCAATTTCGTCCACCTCATAGCCCTTTTCTCGTGCTATTAATTGTGTTAGATCCAGTGGAAAACCATAAGTGTCATAGAGCTCAAAAGCGCGACTGCCATCAATAGTTTTTGTGCTTGTATTTTCAATGACTTTATCTAGTAGCAATAAACCTTGGTCTAAGGTTCTTAAGAAAGAATGTTCTTCCTCTTTTATCACATTTTCAATAAGTCTTTCTTGAGAATTTATTTCAGGAAAAGCTTCTCCCATTTGTTTATTAAGCGTTTCAGCCAATTTGTAAATAAATGGTTCCTTTTGATTTAAGAACGTAAACCCATATCGAATAGCACGTCTTAAAATTCTGCGAATCACATAACCAGCGCCAGTATTGCTTGGCAATTGACCATCTGCAATTGAAAATGCAACAGCTCTAACATGATCTGCAATTACACGAATTGCCACATCAGACTTTGAATCCTTACCGTACTTACTATTTGTTATGGTTTCAATTTCTTTAATAATGGGTGTGAAAACATCAGTATCATAGTTAGATTGTACCCCTTGTAGCACCATACAAAGGCGTTCAAATCCCATACCTGTGTCAATGTGCTTGTTAGGAAGCGTATCTAAAGTTCCGTTCGCTTTACGATTGTATTGTATAAAAACCAAGTTCCATATCTCTACAACTTGAGGATGGTCTTTATTAACCAATTCTTTACCATCAATTTTAGCCTTTTCCTCATCAGAACGTATATCTACGTGGATTTCGCTACATGGGCCACAAGGTCCTTGATCACCCATTTCCCAGAAATTATCTTTTTTGTTGCCCTTAAGTATCCTGTCTTTATCAATATATTGCTCCCATATGTCATATGCTTCGGTATCCATACCTAATCCATCTTCATCACTACCTTCAAAAACTGTGACATACAGTATATTCTTATCAATACCATAAACTTCCGTTAATAATTCCCAAGCCCATGCAATCGCCTCTTTTTTGAAATAATCTCCAAAACTCCAATTTCCAAGCATCTCAAAAAGTGTGTGATGATAAGTATCATAACCAACCTCTTCCAGATCATTATGCTTGCCAGAAACTCTAAGACATTTTTGGGTATCAGCAATTCTATTTTTCTTGGGATTTGCGTTACCTAAAAAATACTCTTTAAAAGGTGCCATTCCAGAATTCACGAACATCAAGGTTGGATCATCTTTTAAAACCATTGGAGCCGATGGTACAATGAGATGGTTCTTGCTTTCAAAGAAGTTTAAAAATTTAGCACGAATATCTTGAGACTTCATACGCAACTAATTAGAGCTTGATTTTATTTAAATTCTCACAATTGCAAAACAATTTTTATCTTTGAACGTTACGCTAATAAAATTGTATTACAACATGTAGTACTAGCAGCAAAAATAGTATAATTTGCAAAATGGGTAAGGTAAAATATTATTATGATTCGGAAACCCTTTCTTACCGTAAAATAAAACGTAAGAAACGAACGACCTTTAAGTATGTTATGCTGTTTTTAACTGCTGCGGGTTTATTCGGATTTTTATCATTCTTTATTATTAGTCAGTACGTTGAATCACCTAAGGAACGGGAACTTACTAGAGAGTTACAGAATATGGAGCTCCAATACCAATTGCTAAATAAACGAATGGATGACGCCATTGCTGCTCTAGAGAATGTCGAAGAGCGCGACAATGCCATATACAGACTTTATTTTGAAGCTAATCCAATACCCGAAGAACAGAGGCGCGCTGGTTTTGGAGGTATTAATAGATACAAGAAATACCAAGGCTATGACAATTCCCAACTCATCGCAGAAACCAATAAACGCTTAGACATACTCGAAAAGGCAATTGTTGTACAATCCAAATCGCTTGATGAGATTGCCAAACTCGCAGAAGACAAAGAAAAGTTTTTAGAATCTATACCTGCTATACAACCTGTAAATAATGTTAGTCTTACCAGAGTTGCTTCTGGCTATGGATTTAGAACAGATCCCTTTACAAAAGTTAGAAAATTCCATTTTGGTATGGATTTCACGGCGCCACGAGGCACACCCGTTTATGCAACGGGAAATGGTATAGTAAAACGGGCAGATAACAGCGCTACAGGGTATGGAAAACATATTCGCATTGATCACGGTTACGGTTACATGTCACTTTATGCACATTTGTATAAATACAATGTACGTGTAAACCAAAGAGTAAAACGTGGAGATCTTATTGGATTTGTTGGCAGCACTGGTAGGTCGGAAGCACCTCACCTACACTACGAAGTCTTCAAAGATGGCAATCGTATAAATCCAATTAATTTCTATTATGGGAACTTATCTGCAGAAGAATTTGACAAATTACTGGAGAAAGCTTCTTTAGAAAACCAATCACTAGATTAAAATGCATATAGAACTACCTGAAAAACGTTATTATGGTATTGGCGAAGTCGCTAAGGCATTTAAGGTAAATGCATCTTTAATTCGGTTCTGGGAAAAGGAGTTTGATATTCTGAAACCAAAGAAAAATGCCAAGGGAAATCGAAAGTTTACGCCAGAAGATATCAAAAATTTAAAGTTCATTTATCACTTGGTTAAAGAGCGTGGCTTTACTTTAGAGGGAGCTAAAATTCACCTAAAGGAAGGCCGAAAGCAAGCTTTAAATAATTATGAAATCATTGAGAAATTAGAAGGCATAAAAGCACAACTAAATAAAATTAAATCACAACTATAAATTTATCAATATGAAAAAATGGATAATACCACTAATACTACTAGCAGTGGTAATATTTTGGGGAATCGGTGTAAATAATAACGCAGTAGAAATGGACGAGAACGTTGGCCAGGCATGGGCAGATGTTGAGAGCAGTTACCAAAGGAGAAACGATTTAATTGGAAATCTGGTAAAAACGGTACAAGGTGCTGCCGATTTTGAAAAAAGTACCTTAACCGATGTCATTGAAGCAAGAGCAAAGGCTACATCTATTAATATTGATCCAACGAATATTACACCTGAAAAACTGGCTGAATTCAACAAGGCGCAAGGTGGTTTGTCTGGTGCTTTAAAGAGTCTTTTGGTCACTGTTGAAAGGTATCCTGACTTAAAAGCAAATCAAAATTTCCTCGAACTTCAAAGTCAATTAGAAGGCACCGAGAATAGAATCGATGTTGCAAGGTCTCGTTTTAATGAAGCTGTTAAACCATATAATAGCTACATAAGAGCATTTCCTCGCAGCCTCATTGCCAATATTGCAGGATTTGATAAAAAGGCCTATTTCGAAGCTGAAGATGGAGCTGAAAAACCTGTAGATGTTGAGTTTGACTTTAATTAATTACTTATTATGTCACATCTGGAAGATTTCCTAACCTCTGATGAAGAATCGGAAATCGTTGATGCTATACGAATTGCTGAGCGTACTACCTCTGGCGAAATCAGGGTTCATATAGAACAGAATTACAATGGAGATATTTATAATCATGCACTCGAAGTATTTCATTATTTAAAGATGGATAATACCCTTGAGCGCAACGGTGTTTTAATATATGTAGCGGTAGATAACAAAACATTTGTTATTTGTGGCGATAAAGGTATCAATGACAAAGTAGGCACTGACTTTTGGAATTCTACACGAGACAAAATTCAAAAGCACTTTAAAAATGGCTATTTTAAAAAAGGCTTAATAAGTGGTATTAAGGAAGCCGGAGACGTATTATCTGCTTATTTTCCATGGGACCACGGTGATAAAAACGAATTGGACAATACTATTTCTAAAGGCTGATGAGTGGATATAAAAACATTGTTGTTAAAATTACATTTGTAATATTACTTATATCAGTACTAAAGGTCAATGCACAGTTCAAAATTCCACCAAAACCAGATTTCCAAACTAGCGTTTATGATTACATCAATTTATTAAGTCCAGCTGAGAAGAATAATTTAGAGCAGAATTTAGTTCGATATTCTGATACAACTTCTACACAAATTGTAGTTGCAATTATTAGCTCAACCGAGGGTGAATACATTAATTTTCTTGGTGCACAATGGGGTGAAGCATGGGGAATTGGCCAAGAAAAAGAAGATAATGGCGTACTACTACTATTAGCAAAGGACGATCGAAAAATTGGCATTAACACCGGTAGAGGTGTTGAACACCTTTTAACCGATGCAATGAGCAAACGGATTATCGATAGAGATATCATACCTTATTTTCGGCAGAACGACTATTATGGTGGCCTAAGCAGAGGCACAAAGGCAATTTTTGAAGTTCTTAATGGTGAGTATAAGGGAACCAGACAAAGCAATTCATCTGACTTTCCAGTAGGCTTACTCATCATTATGATTTTACTTTTCATAATTCTAATAATAGCCATATCTAGAAATCGAGGAGGTGGAAATCGTGGAACCCGGTCTGATAGTAGAAGTTTACTAGAAGCCATTATACTGAGCAATATGGGGCGTGGAAGTTATTCTAGTCGTTCTTCATCAGGAGGTTTTGGTGGCTTTGGCGGCAGTTCTGGTGGCTTTGGTGGTGGTTTTGGTGGCGGAAGCTTTGGAGGTGGTGGCGCCTCTGGAGGTTGGTAGAATCTACAAAAGAACCTGTACTATTTTTTTCGCATGTAAACACTTACAGGAACTCCTGTAAAATTGAAATATTCTCTCAATTTATTTTCCAAAAAACGCTTATATGGTTCTTTAACATACTGTGGCAAATTACAGAAAAACGCAAACTGAGGTTGTGGCGTTGGCAACTGCATTATATATTTAATCTTTACGTATTTTCCTTTATATGCTGGTGGTGGATATTTTTCGATAACAGGTAAAAGTGTATCATTTAACACACTCGTTTTTATGCGCTTGCTTCTATTTTTATATACCTCGACTGCAGTTTCAATAGCCTTATAGATTCGTTGTTTATTCAATACAGATATAAAAACAATTGGTACATCTGTGAATGGCTCTATTTGCTTTTTGATATATTTTTCAAAGTCTTTAGCAGTTTTATTATCCTTTTCAACCAAATCCCATTTGTTAACTAGGATAACTATTCCCTTACGATTACGCTCGGCGAGCCAAAATATATTTTGTACTTGACCATCAAATCCTCGAGTAGCGTCTAAAACTAAAAGACAAACATCCGAATGTTCAATGGCCCTAATACTGCGCATTACAGAATAAAACTCTAAATCTTCTTTTACTTTAGATTTTTTTCGTATTCCCGCTGTATCAACTAGGCTAAACTCAAAACCAAATCGATTATACTTAGTATCTATTGAGTCTCTTGTGGTTCCAGCAATATCTGTAACAATATAGCGCTCCTCCCCTATTAAGGCGTTTATAAAAGACGATTTCCCAGCATTAGGCCTACCAACAACTGCAAATCTTGGTAGTACCTCTACTTCCTCTTCCTCTTTTTCAGGAAGTGCCTCAACAATAGCATCTAATAAATCGCCGGTACCACTACCATTTATACTAGCTATTGTGTAATAATCGCCTAGTCCTAACGCGTAAAATTCAACTGCATCCTCTGCCCTTTTATTATTGTCAACCTTGTTCACAACAAGGAAAACAGGTTTATCTACCTTGCGCAATAAATTGGCCACATCTTCATCCATACCAGTGACGCCAGATTCTACGTCTACCATAAATATGATAGCATCAGCTTCATCAATAGCCAACTCAACCTGCTTATCTATTTCGGCTTCAAAGATATCATCACTTCCAACAACATAGCCACCTGTATCAATAATCGAAAACTCTCTGCCATTCCAATCTGTTTTGCCGTAATGACGATCTCTCGTAACACCACTCACAGCATCTACAATGGCTTCTCTTCGCTGTATCAAACGATTAAATAAGGTCGATTTACCGACATTAGGCCTTCCAACTATAGCAACTATATTTCCCATTTTACTATTTATGGCGCAAAGGTAGTATTAAATCTTAGATATTATTTAAAAGAAAATATGTAAATTAGAAATGCTAACTATTGGCGGCTAGTATGGAATTATCTAATGAAATTGTATTAAGACCACGGTTTAAATTTAATGTTGAAGAAAATAACAACTCTCTTTTGGATTTGTTTGAAACCAAGGGAAAATCCCAATCTGATTTTGTTGTAACTCGCGTAGATGATCATGTATTTATTAGATTTCCTAAAGCAAAACAACATTTTTGGTCACCTCAACTTCATCTGGAAATTAATGAAGATTATGACCAGAAAAGCCTAAGTACCATATATGGTTTATTCGGCCCAAATCCTACGGTTTGGACTATGTTCATGTTTTTCCATTTTGTAGTGGCAGGATTTTTTATTGGCTTCGCTATTTGGGCCTATGTCAATTGGTCTCTAGATAACAGCTATGCCGTACAACTCTTTGTTACCTTGTTTATGATAGTAATTTGGTTTGCTCTTTACTTAAGCGGCAGAATGGGTAAGAGAGCCGGTTTGGATCAAATGCACGAGCTTCATCATTTCATGCGAGACACATTGAGAAGTCAGAACCTTCACTCAGTAAACTAATTATTGATTGTAACCAAAACGTTTCAATTGGTTTTGATTACTTCGCCAGTTCTTATTTACTTTGACATAAAGCTCTAAATGAACCTGTTTGCCAAAAAACTTTTCAAGGTCCTTTCTTGCCTCAACTCCCACACGCTTTAACGCCGATCCTTTGTGACCAATAATTATACCTTTTTGTGTTTCGCGCTCCACCATGATTACAGAACGTATCCTAATAATATTTTCTTCTTCAAAAAACTCTTCGGTATCTACTTCTACAGCATAAGGGATTTCTTTTTTATAATACAGTAATATTTTTTCCCGAATTGCCTCATTGACAAAGAAGCGTTCAGGTTTATCGGTTAATTGGTCTTTGGGATAAAAGGGAGGTGATTCTGGTAAGAGTTCTACTATTCGCTCAAATACATTTTTTATGTTAAAACCATTTAACGCCGAAATGGGGTAGAATTCTGCATTGGGCACTTTATTTTGCCAAAATTCTGCCTGCTCTTCAAGTAGCTCTTGATTAGCAGTATCAATTTTATTGAGAAGTAATAAAACAGGAATTTTGGATTTTGTTATCCTTTCAAAAAATGCCTCGTCTTTTAGGGACTTTTCACCAATTTCAATCATGTAAATCAGCACATCTGCATCTTCAAATGCCGACTTCACAAAATACATCATAGACTCTTGAAGCTCATAGGCAGGTTTAATTATACCAGGTGTATCACTTAATACAACTTGAAAATCATCACCATTTACAATTCCTAAAATACGATGACGCGTTGTTTGGGCCTTAGATGTTATAATAGATAATTTCTCACCCATAAAGGCATTCATCAAAGTTGATTTGCCCACATTGGGATTACCTATAATATTTACGAAACCTGCTTTGTGCATCTAAAATAATTTGTGCAAAGTTACAATCTTTAAAGTCATTATTTGTCCAGAAAAGAAAGGAAGTGTTTCGGTATGACAAAAATCATCCTTTTCGATGCATTATATATCTACATTTGACGAATTCCAATTATAAAATAATTATGACTGATTTACAGATAGCCAAAAAAGTTACACTGAAACCTATAACCGAAATTGCAGAAAAATTTGGAATTGATCCAGAAAAAATTGAAATGTATGGCAGAGACAAAGCCAAAATACCCTTAAGCTATATCAACAGAAATAAGGCTAAAAAAAGTAATCTAATTTTGGTGTCTGCAATTTCTCCAACGCCAGCGGGGGAAGGCAAGACAACAATGTCAATTGGATTAACGGAGGCATTAAATAGACTACATAAAAAAACCACAGTGGTTTTACGAGAACCATCTTTGGGCCCAGTATTTGGCATAAAAGGTGGTGCAACTGGAGGTGGCTATTCTCAAGTGCTTCCATTAGAGGATATAAACTTACATTTCACTGGCGATTTTTCGGCTATTGAAAAAGCTCATAATTTGTTATCTGCTGTAATTGACAATAACGTACAAAGCAAAACCCAATCTCTAGGTTTAGACCCACGGACAATAACTTGGAAGCGTGTCCTAGACATGAATGACAGAGCATTAAGACGCATTATTGTTGGATTAGGTGGCACCTCATTTGGAATACCGAGAGAAACAGGATTTGATATTACTGCTGCTTCCGAAATTATGGCAATACTTTGTATATCGAAGGATTTAGTTGATTTAAAAAAACGCCTTGGAGAAATCTTTATTGGTTACACCTACACCAAAAAACCCATTTTTGCCAAAGATCTTAAAGTTGCAGGTGCTATGGCAGCACTCTTAAAACATGCTATAAAACCTAATTTAGTTCAAACTATGGAAGGTAATCCTGCAATAATTCACGGTGGTCCTTTTGCCAATATTGCACAAGGAACAAACTCGGTCATTGGTACACTAATGGGAATGACGCATTCTGAATATACAGTAACCGAGGCTGGATTTGGATTTGATCTGGGTGCAGAAAAATTCTTTGATATTAAATGCCAAAGTGCAAACATATCACCAAAAGCCGTTGTTCTAACAACTACCATAAGAGCCTTAAAATATCATGGTGGTGCAGATTTAAACAATCTGGAAAAACCCAATTTAGAAGCGTTAAGACAAGGTCTTCCAAATCTAGAAAAGCATTTGGAAAACATAAAAAAATTCAATGTTACACCCATAATAGCAATCAACAAATTTAAGTCTGACACTAAAGAAGAAATACAATTAATAAAAGACTTGGCCAAAATTAAAAACATTCGCATTGCAGTTGCGGATGTTTGGGCAAAAGGTGGCGCTGGTGCATTAAAACTGGCAAAACATGTTATTGAAGTTGCAGAGAAATGTAACACAAAGTTTAAGCCACTTTACAAATGGAATATGTCTATTGAATCCAAAATTGAAAACATTGCAAAAGAAATTTATGGTGCAGAACACGTTGATTACAATTCTGTTGCAAAGCGACAATTAAGGGAGATAAAAACGCTCGGATTGGATAAACTGCCTATTTGTGTCGCAAAAACTCAAAAATCATTATCGGACAACCCAAAACTTTTAGGCAGACCGAAAGACTTTATAATTACAGTTAGAGAAATTGAAATTGCCGCTGGTGCTGGTTTTTTAATTCCAATTACCGGTAATATAATGCGTATGCCTGGTTTACCAGCAATACCTGCATCAGAGGGTATTGACATTAGTAATAATGGCGAAATAAGCGGTCTGTTTTAATTAGGATCTTGGCTTGTTCAATTGCCTATCATACATCACAATACTGCCAGCAACGGAGACATTTAGACTTAACTCAGAGTTAAATTTTACAAGAAAGTGGCTTTTTTCTTTAGCTTGTTTGGACAGCCCATGGTCTTCGGCACCTAATAAATAGACACAACGCCTTGGGTGATTAAAAGTTTCTAAGTCTTCTGCATTATCCGTCAATTCTACACCCACTATTCGAGCTCCTTTGGGAAGATTGCTAAAAAAGTCATCGAAGGTTTCATAATGATAATAAGGCATGGATTTTACCGCATTATGTGTATCACTTGCTTGCTTGGAATACCTATTCCCAATTGTGAAAATAAAGCTTGCTCCAAGATTTTGTGCAGAACGCCAAAGTACTCCTAAATTTTCGGGTGTCTTTCCGTTTTGAATACCAATTCCAAAAAATTCATTTGAAAAATTATCATTCATAAAAACAAAAATACTACTATCTGACAAAATGAAACTCTTAGTTAGAATGGCATTTTTTTTGATATAGAATGTGCAGTTTGTATAACTTAAAATTGTATCCAATGAAAAAAGTAGTATTCTTTTTAATTGCAACAATTTTTGTGACAAGTTGCAATACCCAAGATAAGAAGTCGGCTAATAATCGGGCGACTAATAAAGAAGCAGTTACTGATAGCATAAAACGACCCAAAGAAAGCTGGAAGGTTAATAAGGAAGTAGATGAAGATGGAAATATAATTAGATACGATTCCATTTACTCCTGGTCGTCGTCTGGCCCAATTAAAGGTTTAGAAAACGACAGCATTTTTGATAAAATGCAAGCGATGATGCACAAACGATTTTCAATGCTCCAACCATCGATATCAGGTTTTGCAAAACATGACTCCATCATGAAACAATTTTTCGATGATGATTTTTTTAGTGACGACTTTTTTTCAAATAGTCTGGATCCGAACTTTCCAAGCATGGACGATATGATAAAACGAATGGAAGCCATGAGACAGCAATTCTTTGATGATCGTAATAGATATATTATACCACCAGAGACGAAAAAAAAAGAGAAACCAGAATCTATTAAAAAGAAGCAGGTTTAAAAAAGCTCCTCTTAAACTAGGAGCTTTTTTTTTGCTAAATAGAAAGCTTATCACTTTTGAAAATCCAAATTCACGATTGTATTCCAACGTAAAAATCTTAATATTAAATTCATTTCAAAATTGACTAAAAGCCTTATATTCGTTAATAAACACTACTGAATTTAATAAGCAAATCAAGCAACAAAATGACTAAAGACGCGCTTCAAAAAAAAGGGCAAGAAAAAATAAAAACGGATTTCAATTATCTAATAGCCTTATTTAAGGAGATGTTGGTGTCCGTTGGCGAAAAAGATTTAGCCAAAAGTCTTCCGTTTGGACATGATCCAGGAGCCAAAATGGATAATGTATCTAATGAACGATTTACCCAAGCTGTTGGTATTTGTTTTGAGTTACTTAATCTTGCTGAAGAAAACGCGGCTGCGCAATTTCGGCGCAAAACCGAAACGCTTTTTGGGTTAGAATCCATTAGAGGTTCATGGGGAGAAACCCTAAGTCAATGGAAAACAAAGGGCATTAGTGAAAAGGAAATACTTAAAAAACTTAAGTCCGTAGTAGTTACTCCTGTACTCACTGCTCATCCAACTGAGGCAAAACGTTTAACTGTATTAGAGATTCATCGTGAACTCTATTTATTATTAGTAAAAAGAGAAAATCCTATCTGGACGCCTGCAGAGCAAAATATCTTAAAAAAAGATATCCTGGGAATCATGGAACGTTGGTGGCGTACAGGTGAAATTTATCTACAAAAACCACGGCTTGAAGATGAACGTAGCAACTTAATGCATTATTTTCAGAATGTTTATCCCAAAGCATTGTCTTTAGTAGATGAACGACTACAAAATGCTTGGGAATCTGTTGGTTTTTCTGCCGACTCATTAGAAAACCCAGAGGATTTTCCGCTGATCACTTTTGGAAGCTGGGTTGGTGGTGATCGTGATGGACATCCTTTTGTTACTCCAGAATTTACAGCTAGTACATTATTAATGCATCGCCAAGCTGCATTAAATATGATTCAATCTCACTTAAAAGAATTGGGTTCAGAACTCAGCATTTCTAGTTACCGAAACGAAATACCAAAATCCTTTTTAAACCATATATCTGAGATTGCTACTCGTTTTGGCATTAAAAGTCAAAATGCTATTGAACGTAATTCCTCTGAACCGTTAAGACAATATGTAAATCTTCTTTTACTACGTTTAGACAACACCATGTCTGATAATTTTTCATTAGGTGAACAAGGGTATTTCAAATCAGCAAACGATTTGTCCTTAGAACTCAAACTATTAAGACAAGTACTTTTGGATATAAATGCTAAGCGATTGGCTCAAGAATACCTTTTTCCACTTGAACGACTGGTTCAGTGTTTTGGATTTCATCTCGCCAAGTTAGATATTAGAAACAATAGCGCATATCATGAGGTAGCCATAAGTCAGATTTTAAAAGCTTCAGGTCGTGAAAACTTTGATTATCAAAATTGGAATGAGAACAAACGTCTTGCTTTTTTAAATGAAGAATTAAAAAGTAACAGACCCTTTCTCGTGGCAGGAACGTCATGTGGTACAGAAGCAGATAATGTTCTTGGTTACTTACGTGAAGTTAAGTTGTATATAGATAAATACGGGAATGAAGGTATTGGCTCAATAATAGTTAGTATGACAAGAACTTTGAGCGACCTCTTACTTGTTTTTATTCTCTTGCGAGAAGTAGGACTTAAAGATGTGAAATTACCAGTTGTTCCATTATTAGAAACCATTGATGATCTTATTGCTGGACCTGAAATACTTACAGCTTTTCTAAACCATCCAGTTATTGAGAAACAACGCGAAGGGTCTGAAGAATTTATACAAGAAGTCATGTTGGGTTATAGTGACAGCAATAAAGACGGCGGAATTTTAACTAGTCGTTGGAATATCTATAAAGCGGAAGAAAATTTAACTAAAGTAGCTGACAAATTTGGGGTGAAACTTCGCTTTTTCCATGGCAGAGGTGGTACAATAAGTCGTGGTGGCGGTAAAATACACCGATTTTTAGATAGTATGCCACCTGGTGCGATGAGTGGTCATATTAAAATGACAATTCAGGGTGAGACAATAGCAAATCAATTTGCAAACCTTATCACAGCAACTTACAATTTAGAAATGTTTGTAGCTGGAACCGCGAGACAGGCAATGATAAAACGTGAATCAGAAAGGGATGAACAACTCTATAATATGATGGATAATTTGGTTGTTTTAGCAAGACAGACCTATAGAAAGTTACTTGACCATCCAAATTTTATAGCATTTTACTCAAAAGCAACTCCAATAGACGTTTTGGAACAGAGTAAAATAGGTTCTAGACCTGCTCGGCGCACTGGAAAACGGTCCTTAGAAGATTTAAGGTCAATTCCATGGGTTTTCAGCTGGAACCAATCACGTTTTAATATTAGTGGTTGGTTTGGATTAGGCACAGCATTAGGCAAATACAAAGAACAACATCCAGAGGATTATAAGCGTATGCGACAGTTGTCTAATGATTGGTACTTCCTAAAATATGCTTTGATTCAGATAGAATCTAATCTAATGGATTCAGATAAGGCAGTAATGAACCGTTTTGGTGCATTATTTGATGCCGTGGAAGCCAGAAAAGAACTTCTTAATTTAATATCTGAAGATTACGATTCCTCTTTGGCTAGTATTGAAGAAATACTTGAAGGCAGCAGAACAAAACGAAGAATTACCAAACTTGACAATATTAATCTACGAACAGAAGCACTAAATAGCTTGCATAATATACAAATAGCACACCTCGAAAAATGGCGAAAAATAAGGGAGACTAATCCAAAAGAGAGCGAGGTCTATCTATTGCAATTGTTGCTTCTAGTCAATGCCATTTCCGGTGGTCTAAAAGGAACAGGTTAAAATTTTCGTGTGTTTAAAATTCAGAAGTAGATTGAATTTAAAATAAAAACTCCTAGAAAAATCTAGGAGCTTTTTTTGTAGAGCGTGCAGAAAAAATATCGAACCTTTTAATACAAGAAATCAATAAAATTAATCAGTTGAATAAACTTTAATAAAGGTCATCATTAAATTTCGTATACAGAAAATAACGTACTTTTATTTGTAAGCACTCATCTGTTAACGCTACATATTCCGGACATTGAATATCAACATATTCATATAAATTTCTTTCTAATATATTTCAATCCTTACATGAATCTACCTCACTTTTCATGAAATAATTAGCGATTCTTATTTCATTACATAAAATGAAAAAGAGCCTTCCGAAAAAGACTCTTTAATTATTAGCTTAATGGTCGTGATTTGAATGGTTATCACTTTTTTCTTCACCAGATTGATTCATCATCATTTCGTGGTCGTATTTACAACACCCTGGTAAACCATCATATGCTTCTTCATCACCTGCTACTTTTTCGGTATCATATCCTGAAGCTGCGATTGCTTTATGGATTGCCATTGCATCGGTTTTTGTATCATCAAAAGACACATCAATCTTCTTTTTATCGACATCCCAATTAGCACTTGCAACACCTTCAACACCGTTAGCTGCTTTTTCGATAGTGTTTTTACACATTCCGCAATTTCCTCTTACACCAAAAGACAGGTCTGTCATTGCCATATCTTTTGACATTTCAGTAGTTGTGGTTTCTGTTTCTTTTTTGGTTTCGTTTTTACAACTTGTTAAACCTAATGCTGCTATTACAGCTACACTTAAAATTACTTTCTTCATTGTTTAAAATTTAATTGTTATTACTTGATTTATTATTCTATTACTTGTTTTACTTCACCACAGGTTAGCATTGCTTCGCCAAAGTATGGATTGATTACTTTTTCTTCTTTACTCAACCAATATGCACCATTGTTGTTATCTGCCATTGGACAAAATTCCACATAGACCTTTTCATTGACACCAAATAGTTGTACAGCATTGATTAGATGTGATGATAAATGTTTAAAATGGTCTCTTTGTGATTTTATATCGGATGTTTCAGAAATTGAGGTTGCAGAAGATTTTATTTCGCCTTCTAATGACATCCAATGGTTATGCGCCTTATTATCTGACAACAATTTCATATCTACTTTGTTCAATTCATTTAATAAAGTTTTTGTGCTTGTTGAAGTACTTTTTGAATCTTCTTTTACTAAAGCATCTTTTAAATTGATATACGCATTGAAAACAGCTTTTAACTGCTCTTGAAATTTCGCTGATACTTCCAAACGCTCATTCATATTAGTGTGGTCACTTTCTTTGTTAGATGCATTGTTATCCATACCTAAATGACCTTCGTGTCCAGTCATTACTTTACCACCATCTTTATTCATCATAGACTTTTTCCCTTGTAATTGTGCTGCTGCATCAACCGTAAATGTACCATTAGTCACTATTTCATTTCCAACAAATAAACCTTCTACAACTTCATATTCATTACCAATTTGATTGCCTAATTTAATTTCACGCATTTCAAAAATAGGTTGGTCTGGATTTGTTTTAAGGTACACCACAGAACGTTCACCTGTCCATAACACAGAAGATGAAGGAATTGTCAATAGGTCGTCATTATTAGCTGTACTGCCTTCAATATTTGCGGTTACAAACATTCCTGGTTTAAATACATCGTCCTTATTGCTTAAAACAACACGTAAGGTTACAGTTCTTGTTTTCGTGTTTAAAACTGGGTCAATGAAATCTACTTTACCTTTAAACTCTTTATTAGGATAAGCATTGGTTGTTATCATCACTTCCTGTCCTTTTTTAAAGCGGTCAATCTGATTTTCATACACATCAAAGTTACCCCAAACCGTGTTTAGATTAGCAATTTTAAGTAAGGGTTGTCCTTGTTTAATGTAATCGCCTTGCTCTACCAATTTTTCTGTAACAGTACCCGAAACGGTTGCATAAACAGGAAAGTTTTCTTTTACTTTTCCTGTTTCTTCAATCTGATTGATTTGATTTTCAGAGAGCTTCCATAATTTCAATTTATTACGGACTGCTTTGTATAAAGCAGGTTGTGATTCTTTTAAAGATGCTGCTGTAATTAATTCTTGTTGTGCTGCATAGAGTTCTGGCGAATAAATGGTTGCCAATAATTGACCTTTACGAACTTCTTCGCCTGTAAAACTCACATTCAAACGTTCAATTCTTCCAGCGAAATAACTTACCTGTACTGCATTTGCTTCTTCGTTTTCAGCAATTTTACCAGATAATTTGATAGTATTGCCTTCAACATTGCCTTTACCAACAATAGATGTTTTAATATTAGCTAAAGCCATAGCATTTTCGGTCAATTTGAATTGGTCTGCTAATAAACCATCACTTCCACCATCAGCAGGAATTAAATCCATACCACAAATAGGACAATCGCCTGATTCTGGTTGCATAATTTGTGGATGCATAGAACACGTCCATAGTTGATTAGTTTCTGCAACCGCATCGTGATTATGTTCTGTATCTTTTTTTGATGAACCACCAAAAAGCAACCAACCCAATAACACACCTACTACGAGTATGCCAATATATATGACTATTTTATTATTTTTCATTCTCTAATCGTTTTATCATTGCTTTCATTTCTTCTATTTCTTTACGTTGTGCTTTTATAATGTCTTCTGCTAATTTCTTAACTTCTGGGTCTTGAATATCTGCTCTTTCACTTGTTAAAATAGCGATAGAATGGTGTGGTATCATTGCTTTCATCCAAAGGACATCACCAATAATTGGTGCTTGTGTTCTTACCAACCCTAATGCACCTACAAACAGAATAAAACTACCTGCGAGTATGGCGATATTCTTCTTTTTATCATTATACATTTTTCGCATAAAAAACCACATTATTACTGCCATTGTTGAAATTCCTAAACACGTCATATAGAATCGTGTTAAACTAAACCATACGTGGTCTATGGAATAGGTGTTTAAATACATTGTGATGTACATTGCTACAAATGAGCAAGCCAACATTATAAAGAAGGTTTTGTAATTTCCTTTGTTTGAGTGTTCTTTTGAATTTTCCATATTTTTTGATTTTATAGTTAAACTTTTTACTTACTTAATTTTAATATCCTGAATGCACCTTGTATCACCAATCCAAATACAATGATTCCTATAATTAAATCTGGAATACCAGAATGCAGCCAATTGACTAAAACGCCTGCTGTAATTACGCCAAGATTTATTATAATATCATTAGAGGTAAAAATCATACTGGCACGCATATGTGCTTCTTGACTTTTAGATTTTTGTAAGAGGTACAAGCAAATGCCATTTGCAATCAAAGCAAATACTGAAACGATAATCATTGTTGAAAATACAGGTAGCGATTCATAGCCTAAAAACCGACGTATTACCTCAACGATTCCGATAATTGCAAGTGTTATCTGAAAATAGCCTGCATATTTTGCAATACGTTTCTTTTTTAAAACTGTACCACCAACCGCTATTAAACTCAATCCATAAACAAATGAATCTGCCAACATATCTAAACTATCAGCAACTAATCCCATAGATTTTGAAATAATACCTGTACTCATTTCAATAATAAAAAATGCAAAATTGATGATTAGAACTGTCCACAACAGTTTGGATTGACTCCTTGTAGATTCAGTAATAATTGTGGCTGTATCTTCTGAACTGATTAAACTTTCATTTAATTTTAATTCATTTAAGGCATTACCAATTTCATTTACATTTGAATTATGATATAGTGTTAAGATTCTTTCTTCTAAATTAAAATCAAGTTGTTTGATACCATCTATATCAGATAGCTTCATCTTAATTAGATTTTCTTCAGAAGGACAATCCATTTTTGATATTTTGAAAACTGTTTTCTGCATATAATTAAATGTTTTTTGTTCTTAATCGTAATGCGTTACCTATTACCGAAACAGAGCTAAAACTCATTGCTAAAGCTGCTATCATTGGCGAGAGTAGTATTCCGAAGAATGGAAACAACACACCTGCTGCAATAGGTACACCTAAAGTGTTGTAGATAAGTGCAAAAAATAGGTTTTGCTTAATGTTCTTCATTACAGCATTACTTAAATTTTTTGCTTTTACAATACCGTGTAAATCGCCTTTTACTAAAGTTATCATAGCACTTTCTATCGCTACATCTGTTCCTGTTCCCATTGCAATACCTACATCACTTTTTGCCAATGCTGGTGCATCATTAATTCCATCACCTGCCATAGCAACTACTTTTCCGTTTTTTTGTAATTTCTCAACTTCTTTGAGTTTGTCCTCTGGTAACATACTGGCTTTAAAATCTGCCAGATTCAATTCTGATGCTACTGCTTGTGCTGTATCGTGATTATCGCCTGTAAGCATTATCACATCAATGCCTTTATCTTGAAGTGCTTTAATGGCTTTAGCACTTGTTTCTTTTATCTTATCTCCTATAACTACATACCCAACAACGGTTTCATCTATTGACAAATAAGAAACTGTTTTGCCTTGTTTTTGGTAAGATTTAGCTTCGTCTATCATTTTAGAAGTAATGTCCGCTTTAGCATATTCCATCATTTTAGGATTACCTAATGCTACTTTTTTATCTTTTATGGTCGCTTCAACACCTTTTCCTGTGACTGCACTAAAATCTTCGGACTTTAAAATTTCTGCGTTGTGTTCTGTGCCATATTTAACTGTCGCTTCTGCCAAAGGATGTTCGCTATTGGTATTTAATGACACGATGTACTGTAACACTTCTTTTTCGCTTAAAGCATCATTAAAAGCACCAACGGTTTCAACTGTTGGTTTTCCTTCGGTAATTGTTCCTGTCTTGTCAACGATAAGCGTATTTACCTTATCCATTTTTTCAAGAGCTTCAGCATTTTTAATCAATACACCATTTTGAGCACCTTTACCCACACCAACCATTACAGACATTGGCGTTGCCAAACCTAAAGCACAAGGACACGCAATGATTAGTACTGCAATTGCATTGACAAACGCATACACATAAACTGGTTCTGGTCCCCAAATAGACCATACAATAAATGTGATAATAGAAATAAGAACTACAACTGGCACAAAATAGCCTGAAACTTTATCTGCTAAATTTTGAATAGGTGCACGACTTCTGCTGGCATCATTAACCATATGAATGATTTGTGATAAAAGCGTGTCACTTCCTACTTTTTCAGCTTTCATTAAAAAGGTTTTATTCCCATTAATTGTTCCGCTACTTACTTTATCTTCTTGAGATTTGTTTACAGGAATAGGTTCTCCTGTAATCATAGATTCGTCAATGGTTGTTTCACCTTCGATTATCACACCATCAACAGGAATTTTATCGCCTGGTTTTACTTTGAGAATATCGTTGAGTTCTATCTCGTCAATGCTGACTTCAATTTCTTCACCATCTACTATTTTTATGGCTTTATTAGGTGCTAACTTTAATAACTCTTTTACTGCCGAATTGGTTTTACTATGCGCACGAGCTTCTAACAATTGACCTAAAAGCACCAATGTTAGAATTACCGTTGCTGCTTCAAAATAGACGTGAACTGCGCCTAATTCAGTTTTAAATTGTTCAGGAAATACATCTGGAAACAACATCCCAAATACACTAAATAACCAAGCCACACCTGCACCAATTCCAATGAGTGTAAACATATTGAGATTCCACGTTTTTATGCTTCTATAAGCACGCTCAAAGAACATCCACGTAGCGTAAAAGACAACTGGAATGGATAATGCAAATTGAATCCAGTTCCAATTTTTCTGTTCCATTATATCATACAATGGATTGTTATTAAGCATTTCGCTCATAGCAATTAAGAAAATGGGTAATGTGAATACAGATGCTATCCAAAATTTCTTTAATAGCTTCTTATATGTTTTTTCTTCTGCTGAACTATCTGCTTCCATTGGCACTAAATCCATCCCACAAATAGGACACGAACCTGCTTCGTCTTTGACAATTTCTGGATGCATAGGACACGTCCATTGTTCCTTTGAAGTTGCTGATAGATTTTGTTCTTCCACCAAATCCATTCCGCAAACAGGACAATCGCCTGGTTCATCATAAGTTTTATCGCCTTCGCAATGCATAGGACAATAAAATGTGCCTGTACCTTTTCCTTTGGGTTGCTCTTTCTTTTTATCATTTGAATGTTGATGCTGTTCACCTTGTTTATGAATACTGTATCTATCACCATCCTTTTTTAAGGCTTCTTGAAACTTTTCTATAGGAATATGCGATTCCATTTCGATGATAGCTTCTGCCTTATCTAAATCGACTGTTGCTTTTAAAACACTTTCTATTTTAGAGAGCGTTTCTTCAACGTGACTGCGACAACCGTTGCAGGTCATTCCGTGTATGTGATATGTGTGTGTCATTGTTTTACTGAATTAAATAATTAATGATTGTACTTTGCGCATAGTAGGTCTTCACAGATTCTATTTGGTTCATTTGAAACTTTAGCTGCAACTCTTGAATATCCAAAACATCATTAAAATCAATCGTTCCTGTTTCATAGCTTTTGATTAAAATGTCTTCTGCATCTTTGGCTTGCTGTAGGTTTTTGGTTTGGGTAGCATAACTTATTCTTGCAGAAATGCGTTCGTTATTCGCTTTGTCTAAAAGCGTTTCCAATGCATTTAAACGTTCCTGTTTTTGAGCAGTAATTTCCTGCTGTTGCAAATCATTTTGTTTGGTTTGGGATTTATATTTCTTATTGAAAATTGGGATAGATACCGAAACCATTGGCATTACAATATCCTTTCCGTTATCGCTGAAATCCATATTTGGTCTTTCAGCAACATTGATATAATCTAATCCAAAACCAATCATTGGACTGCTTTCTTTTTGATTCAATAATTCTGATTGCTCTATGGATTGATAGAGTTTATCATATTTAAGTAATTCAGGATGTAATGCTAAATTTTCAGAAGTAATATCAAAGTCTTCAGAAGGTATCATTAAACTATCTACCACATTCACGGTAACATCATTATCTCTATTCAATAGATTATTGAAGTTAGTTTGTTCTGCCAAAAACTGTTGTTGCAATACATCTTTTAATTGTTGCATTTCGTTTTGACGCATTTGCAATCGCAACACATCTACTGCGGATGCTTTACCAACCTCAACAGAAGTTAATGCCAACGTCTCATAAGTTTCTAATAGTTTGATGTTTTCAGTTAAAACCTCTTGCTTTGCTTTGTTGGCGTATAGATTATAATAGGATTGTGATACCGAAGCCATTAGTTTTCGCTTTGCGATAACGATGTCCTCGTATTTAGCATCTGCTAATGAACTCACATAATTTTCTCTCGATGTAATGGTTCCAAACCACGGTAACATTTGTTTAGCAGAGACCTTAAAGCGTTGTGCACCTGTTCGTGTTTCTGGCTCACTCACAAAATAACCAACACCAAATTCGGTATTAGGAATGGTGTTGACCTCGTTTACCTTTTCGGAAGCTCTTTTGTATTGTAACTCAAACTTTTGAATTTCTGGATTGTTTGTTAAGGCTTCATCGATAAGTATTTCTAATTGTTGAGCGTTCGCAAAAAGACTCAAGAAACAAGAGCCAAGAGCCAAGACGATTTTTATTTGTATTGATTTATATTTCATTTTGATGTTCTTTTAAGTTGAACTTCTGCTTTCCAGCTATACAATACTGGTACAACAAACAAAGTGATTAAGGCTATAAGCATTCCACCAAAACTTGGTATTGCCATAGGTATCATTATATCGCTTCCTCGACCTGTAGAGGTTAATACTGGTAATAATGCTAATATGGTTGTAGCTGTTGTCATTAAACACGGTCTGATACGTTTTTCACCTGCTTCAACAACGGATGCTCTAATTTCCTTTTTATTATCTGGTGTATTTCTATCGAATGTTTGGGTTAAATAAGTTGCCATTACTACACCATCATCTGTTGCAATACCGAAGAGCGCAATAAATCCAACCCAAACTGCTACACTTAAATTGATTGGGTGCATCTGGAATAAATCGCGTAGGTTTTCACCAAAGAAATTAAAGTTTAAAAACCAACCTTGACCATAGAGCCAAATCATTATAAAACCACCTGCAAACGCTACTGCGATACCTGTGAATACCATTAAGGACGTACCAACCGAACGGAACTGGAAATACAGAATTAAGAAAATGATTGCCAATGCTAACGGTACAACAACCGACAAGGTTTTTTCTGCTCTTAATTGATTTTCATACGTTCCTGTAAATGCATAGTTGATTCCTTTTGGTACAATTAACTCACCAGAATCTATCTTTTCTTGAATCAATGCTTGTGCATTTTCAACAACGCTTACTTCTGCAAAGCCATCTAATTTATCAAACAAGACATAACCTACCAAAAAGGTGTCTTCACTTTTAATTACTTGCGGACCTTGTTCGTATCTTATAGTTGCCAATTCGCTTAATGGCACAGGACTTCCTTTTTCTACTGGCACATAAATCTGTTGTAAATCGGTTGGGTTTGCTCTTAATTCTCTTGGGTATCGTACTCGAACACCATAGCGTTCTCGACCTTCAACCGTTTGGGTTAAGACCATACCACCAACTGCAACTTTAAGTACATCTTGTACATCTTGTATTGAAATACCATAACGTACAATTTTTTCTCTATCAATATCAATTAACAAATAGGGTTTCCCTACGATACGGTCTGCAAAAACAGCTTCTTTTTTAACACCTTCAGCTTCCTTGATGATGTTTTCTAATTGCACACCAAACGCTTCAATCTGCTTTAAGTCTTGACCTTTTACTTTAATTCCCATAGGTGCTCTCATTCCTGTTTGAAGCATTACCAATCGGGTTTCAATAGGTTGTAGCTTTGGTGCAGAGGTTACGCCTGGCAATTTGGTAACTTTTACAATTTCATTCCAAATATCGTCCGGTGACTGTATTTCTGGTCGCCAATTACGGTAGAACTCGCCATCATCGTCTGGAATGAGTTGTTCTTTTGCTTTAAGAGATTGCCACGCTTCACGCTGTTCCGCTCGCAATGACATTCCGTTTTTTAACACATATTCACCATCATCATTGACTTTATAGCGTTGGCGTACTCCGTTTTCATTCAGCATATACTCTGGTTTGTACTGAATGATATTTTCATACATTGAAAGTGGTGCTGGGTCTAACGCTGATTCTGTTCTACCTGCTTTACCAACTACGGTTTCAATCTCTGGAATACTGGCTACTGCCATATCCAATTGCTGTAAAACACGTTTGTTTTCTTCTACGCCAGAATGAGGCATCGAAGTTGGCATTAGTAGAAATGAGCCTTCATTTAATGAGGGCATAAACTCTTTACCTGTGTTTTTCATAATGAAAAAACCTGCAATCACAATTGCTGTTGGGACAGACAAAAAGAGTAACTTATTATCTAAACACCACCTTAAAATGCGTGTGTAATATTTGATGAATAATGAGAAAACACCTAATAAACCAAAGCAAATAACACTCACAAAAATGAGATTCCAAAAAATGCTTTTATCAACGCCTAATGGTCTCCAATATTCGGCTAACAAGAATACAATAGCTGATACCGAAATAATGATATTGATAATATTAGCTTGCTTGTCTGTTATCTTACTTTGAAGATTGAGAAATGCTGTAATCCCAAACGCTATCAAAATCAATCCTAACCAATATCCATAGACTATGGCTACGATTCCCAATGCTATTAAAACACCATTTAAAACATATTTAAAAGTGTTTTTGATGTTTTTCTTTCTGAATAAAAATGCAGCAAACGGTGGAATTAAAAACAACGCTACGATTATAGAAGCTGTTAGTGCAAAAGTTTTTGTGAAGGCTAATGGTCTGAATAGTTTTCCTTCCGCTCCAATCATTGTAAATACAGGAATGAAACTGATAATAGTTGTCATAACTGCGGTTACGATTGCGCCAGACACTTCAGCTGTTGCTTTATAAACTACCGTATTAATGGGTTGAGTTCCATCATCTTCATCTAAATGCCGAATGATGTTTTCTGATAGTATAACACCAACATCGACCATTGTTCCGATAGCAATTGCAATACCAGATAATGCGACAATATTAGCATCGACGCCAAAGAGTTTCATCGCAATAAATACCATTAAGACTGCAACTGGTAATAATCCTGAAATCAAGACAGAAGCTCGAAGATTAAACACCATAATGATTATAACCAAAATGGTAATCAATATTTCAAGAGTTAAGGCTTCATTGAGTGTACCTAAAGTTTCTTGTATCAATTCTGTTCTGTCATAAAAAGGCACTATGGTTACTTGTGAGATTCTACCATCCGCTAATACTTTCGAAGGTAAACCTGCGCTTAACTCGTTAATTTTCTCATTTACATTATTGATGACTTCCATTGGGTTTGCGCCATAACGAGCCACCACAACAGCACCAACAATCTCTGCGCCTTCTTTATCTAATAATCCACGTCTTGTTGCAGGACCTAATGAAACTTTACCAATATCTTTTATCCTAATTGAAGTATAATCTTCTGAAGTGACTACTGCATTTTCGATGTCTGAAATGGATTTTACATACCCCAAACCACGAACTAAATATTCGGCTTGGTTAATTTCCAAAGTTTGTGCGCCAATATCCTTATTACTTTCCTTAACTGCTTTTACAACGTGATGTAATCCAATATTATACTGACGCATTAGTTCTGGATTCACGTCCACTTGATATTCTTGAACATAACCACCAATAGAAGCGACCTCTGAAACACCACTTGCAGAGGACAACGCATACTTTACATAGTAATCCTGAATACTGCGTAACTCTTGCAAATCCCAACCACCAGTTACATTTCCGTTTTCGTCACGACCTTCTAAAGTGTACCAAAATATTTGTCCTAATCCTGTGGCATCGGGACCCAATGCAGGATTAACACCTTCGGGTAATAAACCACTTGGTAAGGAATTAAGTTTTTCGAGAATACGACTTCTACTCCAGTAAAATTCGATGTCTTCTTCAAAAATGATATAGATACTTGAAAAGCCGAACATAGAAGAACTACGAATGGTTTTTACTCCCGGAATACCGAGTAAAGATGTTGTAAGTGGATAGGTGATTTGGTCTTCTATATCTTGTGGTGAGCGACCATCCCATTTAGTAAAAACGATTTGTTGGTTTTCACCTATATCTGGAATGGCATCTATAGCAACTGGATTACTTGGTAAGAAACCTGTATCCCAATTAAAAGGTGCATTAACCGTTCCCCATCCTACAAAAAGGACTAGTAGCAGAACTGCAACGAGTTTATTTTCTATTAAAAATTTGATGCTTTTATTGAGCATTGGCTTTGATTATTAAACAGTTAGACGTTGGCGCTAGGAAAACACCGAATACAGCAAATTATCCTTACGACATAAAGCCATAGGATAAAACAGTCTATTGTTTAAAAATCAAATTAAATAAGTCTCGTCAATCTTGTAGAGCTGCCTTATGACGAGTGGCGGTTTGTATTCTTCGTAAGAAGATACATTATTGTCTAAACCTTCAAAAAGGTTGATATATGTGTAAACAAATGAAGCAATGAATACTTGTTGCTCAAATGAGATTTTGTCAACTTGCAATTGTAATTCGTCTTGACCTTCAATTGCTAATTGTTCATCATCACAACAATTTTTCTTGTTAATAGAACATCCTTCGGTTGAAGGCTTTTCCATTTCCATTCCGCACCCTTTGGCCTTATGAAAAATAGCTGTTTCTACTAACGTATCTCCGCAATAATGCATATTCACAGTAAATGACATTGTAGAGAATAACACTACAAAAGCCATTACTAAAGACATTATTTTATGGAAAAATTGCTTCATATAGGTTACTAAGTTACGAAATTTTGAAATGATAACCTTTAATTAACAACAGTTTAAGTATTCCTCAAAAGCATTTATAGGTAAAAAACACCAATTTAATTAAAAAATCATCATTTTATTGTATTCAAAGACAAAAAAACCTCCAACTGAAAAAGGTTGAAGGTTCGACTTGTAGAGCGTACAGAAAAAATATCGAACCTTTTAATACTAGAAATCAATAAATTTAATCAGTTAAATGAACTTTAAACAAAAGATATCATTGACTTTTAGACACAAAAGGAACTTTTTATTTTTTATAGGCTTTCTAATATTTACCATTCTTCTTTTTATGAATAAACTCATTTTCGACTCAGTTAGAATTGATGAATTTATTGACAATTCATTTATGCTTCTTTAACTTTTTTAAAATATTCCAAACCTTAATTCTTATAAATATAAATTCGATATAATTTCTCAAATAAAGACTACCTATTAATATGAATAAGATTCAATACTAATACCTCTATTTCATTTGTTTATACTAAACACCATTATTTCTTGTAGTTGCATATTACCACATTTTTGTAAATCATTGGTATATTTTTAAAAACTCAAACAATTGTTATTAAATATTTTTTAGTAATTTTGTTAACCATATGGTTAAACTAAAAGGTTAATTTATGACAAAACATAAAGACAATAAAACAGAAGAACAAATATTAAAAGCAGCACAAAAAGTATTTCAAGCTAAAGGAATGGATGGTGCACGAATGCAAGAAATTGCAGATAAAGCAAGCATCAACAAGGCAATGTTACATTATTATTACAGAAGTAAGCAACTCTTGTTCGAGGCTGTATTTAAAAAAGCTTTCGCTTTATTAGCACCTCAACTAAACGCCATTCTTAATGATGATTCTTCATTAGAGAATAAAATCAAAAACTTCACTTACAACTATATTAGTTTTATAATAAAGCATCCTTATTTACCAAACTTCGTTATTCAGGAGCTTAATAGAAATCCAAACTTCATCGAAAAAATAAAGATGAATGTTACCTTTCCAAACATTGATAAATTTAAGCTACAAGTACAAAATGAAGTTAATGCTGGTAACATAAATCCTATAAGTGCGGAACAGTTGCTTATAAATATCCTAGCCTTAAATATTTTCCCTTTTGTTGCTTCACCTTTGATTAAAGCGTTTACGAATGTCGATGACAAAACATTCAAAACATTGTTGGAAGCTCGAAAAAAAGAAGTATCAGATTTCATCATTAATGCCATAAAAAAATAAACCTATGAAAACTATATATCTATTAGGACTATTCTTTTTAACAACGATTTTTGGTTACAGCCAAAGCAATATCAGTTTGAATGAATGTTATGAAAGTTTGAAAACAAATTACCCTCTTGCTAAACAACGTGCCATCCTAGAGCAACAAAAGGAGGTTGAGCTTTCGGCTATAAAAGCGAAGACATTACCACAGCTTAATCTTAATGCCCAGGCGACCTATCAGAGTGATGTTACTGAGGTTCCAGTACCCAGTATAGATATTGAATCTCTGAACAACGATCAATACCGTGCCACACTCACAGCTAATCAGCTGATTTTCAACGGAGGAAAAATTAAAGCATCGCAAGGTTTACAAAATATAATTTCTAACAGAAAACAACAAGAGGTCGAAGTCAATCTGTACCAATTAAAACAACGTGTTAATCAACTGTATTTTTCAATTCTTCTGATTGATGACCAAACTAAATTGTTGAATGTAAGAGAACAACAATTGAATAGTAAATTAAAGGAAGTGAAATCCGGAATAGAAAATGGTGTATTATTACCTACATCAGATAAAGTCATTGAAGCTGAATTGTTGAAAATTTTACAGCAAACGAAAGAAGCGACCAACAATAAGTCAAAGTTGATTGCATCGTTATCTTCATTAATAGGAGTTTCTATTCCTATTGAAACAGAATTTCATAAACCTTTGCTCTCAATAGTTGAAAGTTCAGATTTGAACAGACCGGAATTAGGCTTGTTCAACTTGCAGAAACAAGAGATAGGACAACAACAAAATATACTATCCAAATCATTGGTTCCCGAACTTAAAGGATTTGCAACTGGTGGTTATGGTAATCCAGGATTGAATATGTTGGAAAATGAGTTTACATCTTACTACATGGTTGGTTTAAATCTAAACTGGAACGTGTTCGACTGGAATGCTAATAAGAAACAGCTGCAAGCATTGGATTATTCAAAAGAATTGATTAGCAATCAAGAAGAAGTTTTTAGACTGAACATCAACACCGCTTTAAATGAACAACAAAAAGAAATTGAAACTCTTGAAAGCACTATTAATATTGACCAGCAGCTAATTTCTTTGCAACAAGAAGTAGTTAATACTTCCGCATCTCAATTGAAGAATGGTGTTATCACGACCTCTGAATACATTACAGAACTTACCAAACTTTACGAAACTGAAAATTTTTTCAATCAACATAGAACCCAATTGGAATTAGCCAAAGCCAATTACAATACCCTTAAAGGCGATATTAAATAGAAAAACGATGAAAAACATAAAGACAATACTAATTACACTAACTGCTATAACTGTATTAATAGCCTGTAGCAATAACGGAGATAAAGCAGATGGCTATGGAAATTTTGAAGCTACAGAAATAACTGTATCTGCTGAAAACACTGGCAAACTAATGACCTTTACTATTGATGAAGGCTCTGTTATAGAATACAATGAACTTATTGGTCATATAGATACGATTCCTCTTCACTTAAAAAAAGAGCAACTTTTCGTACAAAAAGATGTGATTAAAGCAAAGTCCAAAGGTGTTTTGTCTCAGATAAATGTATTACAAGCCAAATTAAAGACCGCCAACACCAATAAAACAAGAATTGAAAATTTAATTAAAGACAATGCTGGAACACAAAAGCAGTTGGATGATATTGACGGTGAAATAGCAGTTTTAAAAAACAGTATTCGCAGTGTTGAAATTCAGAACGCACCAGTGGTAAACGAACTTAAAAACATAGATGTACAGCTTCAACAAGTCAATGACCAAATAACAAAGAGTAGAATACAAAATCCAATAAATGGCACTGTATTGTCAAAATACGTTGAACCCGGTGAAATTGTATCCTTTGGAAAACCACTCTATAAAATTGCTGATTTATCGACTATGGAACTACGGGTTTATGTCAGCGAAACCCAATTGGCCAAATTAAAGATAGGTGAAGCCGTAACCGTCAAAATCGATGACCAAGATGCAATGAAAACGTATGACGGCAAAATTAGCTGGATAGCTTCGGAAGCGGAGTTTACCCCTAAAATCATTCAAACCAAAGAAGAACGAGTTGCCCTGGTCTATGCGGTGAAAGTGCAGGTAAAAAACGATGGCAGTTTAAAAATTGGAATGCCAGCTGAAATGTGGTTAAACACAGAATCAAATCAATAAATATTAAACTTGAAATTATGAATAAAACAATAATCGCACTCATTGTAGTATCACTACTTTTTACAGGTTGTAAAGACCAACCCAAAGAAAGTAATGCAACAAAGAAAAATGAAACAGAACACACAGAACAGCATGCTGAAAGCAACGCAGTTGGTAATGACTGGATGCAAGAAATAAAAATGAATAATGGGGCTAAATGGACTGCGAATCCTGAAACAAATGAAGGTGTAGTTAGAATGCAATCCGTTTTAACAACAAGTAACCCAAAAGAATTGAATGATTATCACACCATCGTCAATGCACTTAACAAAGAGAAAAACTATGTCATTAAAGAGTGTACTATGAAAGGGCCTTCACACGATAATTTACACGTATGGCTGCTTCCGTTAATAGAAAAAATTGATGCTTTAAAAGAAGCTAACACCTTGGCTGAAGCACAACATATTTATAAGAGCATTGAGCAAAACGTAAATGCTTATGACGATTATTTTGAATAATTATGGGCATCACAATATCCAACATATCAAAATCTTATGGTGAAATAAACGCATTATCAGATATTTCTTTTGATGTAAAACCTGGTGAGCTTTTTGGACTAATAGGTCCCGATGGTGCAGGAAAAACCACCTTGTTCCGAATACTTACCACGCTGTTGATAGCAGATAATGGGCAAGCTACCGTAGCAGGTTATGATGTGCTTAACGATTATAAATCCATTAGAAATAGTGTTGGGTATATGCCTGGGCGTTTTTCACTTTATCAAGATTTGACCGTAGAGGAAAATTTGAATTTTTTCGCTACAATTTTTGGTACGACCATAGAAGAGAACTATGATTTGGTAAAAGACATCTATGTACAAATAGAACCTTTTAAAAATCGTAGAGCAGGCAAACTATCAGGTGGTATGAAACAAAAGCTTGCCTTAAGCTGTGCGTTGATACACAAGCCGAAAGTCCTTTTTCTGGATGAGCCTACTACTGGAGTGGACCCCGTATCGAGAAAGGAATTTTGGGAAATGCTCAAACGGTTACAGAAAAAAGGAATAACCATTTTAGTATCAACACCGTATATGGATGAAGCTGCCTTATGTGATCGCATCGCATTAATTCAAAATGGTAACATCCTTGAAATAGATACGCCAAACGCAATTGTTAGCCACTTTCCAAAACCGTTATACAACATCAGTGCCCACAATATGTACAACCTCATTGAGAGTTTAACTAATTACGAGCACACCTACAGTATTTTTCCTTTTGGGGAGTTCGTACACTATACCGACAAGCGTGACCCTATAGATAAGGCAAGTTTGAAAACCTATCTGGAATTTCAAGGTCTTACAGATATTAAAATTGAAAAAACCCAACCTACCATAGAGGACACTTTTATGGAATTAGCCAAATGATGAAAGATAATAACGTTATACAAGTAGAAAATCTATCCAAGTTATTTGGAGACTTTGCAGCGGTAAACCAAATAAGTTTTCAGGTAAAGGCAGGGGAAATATTTGGCTTTTTGGGAGCAAATGGTGCTGGTAAAACCACAGCGATGAAAATGCTCATCGGGATTTCTTCCCCTACTTCGGGGAAGGCGACGGTTGCCGGTTTTGATGTTTATAAGGAAACTGAATCTATCAAAAAAAATATTGGGTATATGAGTCAAAAATTTGCCTTGTATGATGACTTGACAGTAAAAGAGAACATCACATTTTTTGGTGGTATTTACGGATTGTCCAAAAAACAAATAGACCAAAAACGATGCGAACTGGTTGAGGAATTGGGGCTTCAAGAAGTTACGAAGAGTCTTGTGGCTTCACTGCCCTTGGGCTGGAAACAGAAGTTAGCGTTTTCAGTTTCTCTATTGCACGAGCCTAAAATCGTTTTTTTAGATGAGCCTACTGGTGGTGTAGACCCTATTACCAGACGTCAATTTTGGGAAATGATTTATAAAGCTGCCCATAATGGGACTACCATTTTTGTAACTACACATTATATGGACGAAGCAGAATATTGCGACCGTGTTTCCATAATGGTGAATGGGAAAATTGAAGCTTTGGACACCCCAAAAAAGCTAAAAGAGCATTATAAAACAGACACAATGAACGATGTGTTTTTAAAACTCGCCAGAGGATGAAACGATTTGTAGGTTTTGTAAGAAAAGAGTTTTATCACATATTCCGTGATAAACGTTCCCTATTTATATTATTCGGAATGCCCATAGCCCAAATATTGTTGTTTGGTTTCGCCATTACCAATGAAATTAACAACGTGGATATAGGCATTTTAGACCAGGCCAATGATGTTACTTCCAAAGAAATCATCAATAAAATATCTGCTTCAAAGCATTTCAGTATTGTAGATATCATACATCAGGAGTCATCCATAGAATCCATATTCAAAAAAGGCAAAGTAAAAGCGGTACTTCAATTTGAAAACAACTTTGGAAATAATCTCATTAAAGAAAAACAGGCAAATGTACAAGTACTTACCGATGCTACAGACCCTAATATGGCCAGTACCATAAGTAATTACATTTCGTCAATACTTAAAAAGTATCAACAAGAATTAAACGAAAATATTTCTATTGATTACCAGATTATGCCGCAAAGCAGGATGGTTTATAATGCCGAATTGAAAAGTGTTTATATGTTTGTTCCAGGGATTATGACTGTTATTCTGATGTTGGTTTCAGCAATGATGACTTCTATTTCAATCACCCGTGAAAAAGAACAAGGTACAATGGAAATTTTATTGGTTTCCCCTTTAAAACCATTTCAGGTAATTATAGGTAAAGTGTTTCCATACATTTTCCTATCTGTTATCAATGCCGTAGTCATCGTCTTGTTGAGCATTTTTGTATTTAATGTGCCTGTTAATGGCAGCTTATTCTTATTAGGGATTGAAAGTGTCCTGTTTATCATCACATCACTTGCTTTGGGTATTTTAATTTCTACCATATCGGCAACACAGCAAACAGCTATGATGATTTCCCTTATGGGCTTAATGTTACCCACCATATTACTATCCGGGTTTATTTTCCCTATTAGCAGTATGCCATTACCGCTTCAGGTTATTAGCAACATCATACCCGCAAAATGGTTTATAATCATTGTAAAAGGCATAATGTTAAAAGGTATTGGAATTGGTTTTGTTTTAAAGGAAACCTTTATTCTTCTTTTGATGACCTTAGTGTTCATTGGTGTAAGTGTGAAGAAATATAAAATTAGACTGGAGTAAGATGAAAATAATACTATACATCATAAAAAAGGAGTTTAAGCAAATCTTTAGAAATAAAGGAATGCTACCCATCATATTTATTTTACCTGTGCTACAATTGGTCATTTTATCCAATGCGGCTACCTACGAAATAAAAAATATACAATTTGGATATGTCGATACCGATAACAGTAGCATCTCCAGAGGGTTGATAGAACAATTTGAATCTTCGACTTATTTCAATGTTTCAGAAAAGTTTCCCTCTGAAAAGGAGGCTTCCCAAGCAATGCAGGAAGGTACGATTGATGCGTATTTAAATATACCTACCCATTTTGAACGGGATTTACAAAAAGACAAAACAAAAGATATAGGCGTATTTATTGATGCCATTGATGGTTCGGCAGCGGGAGTTATCAATGTTTATATAACCCAAATTATACAGAACTACAACAAAAGTATTGTAGCGGATTTGATACAGGTTTCAGATGCTGTACAAAAACCGAAAAATATAGATAGCATTCCCCTATTTTGGTACAACCAGACTTTAAACTACAAAACGTTTATGGTGCCTGGGATTTTGGTTTTGCTTGTAACAATGATTACCCTGTTCTTATCAGGAATGAACATTGTTAGAGAAAAAGAAATTGGTACGCTAGAACAGATAAATGTTACACCCATAAAAAAACATCATTTTATAATTGGGAAGTTATTCCCATTTTGGGTATTGGGCTTAGGATTATTGACCATTGGTTTAATTCTGGCTAAAGTTATTTTTAATGTACCTATGATAGGAAACCTAGGACTTCTTTATGTTTATACCGCCGTTTACATATTAGTGATTTTGGGAATTGGATTGTTCATCTCAAACTTCACCGACACACAACAGCAAGCAATGTTTATTGCTTGGTTTTTTGTAGTAATATTCATATTGATGAGTGGATTGTTCACACCTATTGAAAGTATGCCAAAATGGGCACAAAAACTCACTGAATTTAATCCAGTTAAGTACTTTGTGGAAATCATACGAATGGTCATGCTCAAAGGTTCTAGCTTTAACGATGTTTTCCCTTTGGCCATAAAAACATTAGTATATGCTATAGTTATGAATGGCTTGGCTGTCTGGAGTTACAAAAAAACACTATAATATTAAAAATGTGAAAAAGCATATCTAAAACAAATTCAACTCATTTATGTTTTTTCAGATATCTAAATTTTAATAATGAGAACTTAACTGTTAAAACAAATGATTATAATGGTAGTATAGACTCCCCTCTCATAATATGTTGTCTTAAATCCTTTAGAGTTGTCATTTTCAACCTTTCGTTAATCTTGTTTTTCTCATCAAAAACCAAATGATGCAACGAACATGGATTATCACTATTACATTTTTCCAAACTTAATAAACAAGAATTAAACCTCTCTTCACCATCAACCGCTTCTATGATTTGCATAACTTTTGTTTGCAACTGATCACTGGTTAGATAAAATCCTCCTTTGGGGCCTTTAGTTGAAGATATAATATCTTTTTTGGAAAGAGCTTGCAAAATCTTAGCAATATAGTGCTTAGGCACATTAATAGGTTCAGCAATATCTTTAATCATTATTTTTTGCTCTTCTGAAGAATGTACTGCTAAATACAAAACCGCTTTTATAGCGTACTTAGTTGAATTTGAAAACATAATCTTTAGACTTGTTAATATTGAACAAAAGTAAAAAAGATATTTTTATCTTAAATATGATTTTTATCATATTTTACTAACAAGCCCCATATTATATTTGCATCATATTAAATCAATAAAAATGAAACAAACACTAAAACTCATTGCACTTATTATTTCATTCACCCTATTTAATTGTGGTGGAAGTGAAAAGAAAGAAGAAGTTTCTTATGGTAAAAAAACACCTGAAGTTAAAGTAAAGGCCTCTGAACGTGTAGACCTGAAGAACAAAGGAGTTGGTCCTGTAACATCGGTTGACCTTGCACTTGTTGTAGACCAAGACATGGCTACACACGGTAAGGAGATATACGAAAAAATGTGTACCGCTTGCCATAAAGCAGAAAAAAAATTCATTGGCCCAGCACCAAAAGGCATTTTAGAACGTCGTTCGCCAGAATGGGTAATGAATATGATTCTAGCACCAGAGAAAATGGTAAAAGAAGATCCATTAGCGAAGGACTTATTAATGGAATTTAATGGCTCTCCTATGGCCAATCAAAACTTAACAAAAGAGGAAGCGAGAGCTGTTCTTGAATATTTTAGAACACTCTAAATTTCAATAATAACACTAAACAAAAAACCAATGAAAACACTAATCAAATCATTAATATTGTTTGTGCTTTTTGGATGTTTCGTAGCTTGCAATAATGCTACAAAATCATCTGAAAACGCAACAAATGACACTACTACTGATGAAACTTCAACTAAAAAAACAGGACAAGCTTTCATTAAAGATGAAGGAGGTACACCTAACGCATTACAGTTAGCGATTCAGTCAGAAGATCACTCAACATTAGTTGCTGCTGTGCAAGCTGCAGGTGTCGAAAACGCATTGGTAAATGTTGGCCCATTAACAGTATTTGCACCAAATAATGCTGCATTTGCAAAAATTGATGAAGCGACTCTAAATAGCCTTTTAGAACCAGAAAACAAAAGTAAACTCGCTTTTATTTTAACACATCATGTTGCGCCTGCCAACTACCCAGTTGATATGCTAAAAAAGAATGCGCAAAAAGGGCGTAAACTTTATATGGCTTCAGGTAAATACGTGGAAGTTACTGAGAAAGATGGTGACCTCTTTGTAGATGGAGTTAAGATATTAGGTACTGTTAATGTAAGTAACGGTTGGGTGCACGTCACTGAGGATGTCATCTTACCAAGAGAATAAATAAATCAACTAATTAAAACAAAATTATATGAATACAATAGGTAAATATTTGTTGAGTATTACTGCACTTATTTTTATAACAAGTTGCGGTAATAACAACAATTCTAACAATTCTGGCGCTATGTCTTCGAGTAAAGCCGAAAAGGTATATGTAGCACCAGGTGAACATGACGAATACTATGCTTTTATGTCTGGAGGTTATAGCGGTAACTTAACTGTTTATGGCCTACCTAGCGGTAGAATGTTAAAAGAAATCCCTGTATTTTCACAATTTCCAACATCAGGCTATGGTTATTCTGAAGAAACCAAACCGATGTTAAATACGTCTTTCGGATTTGTACCTTGGGGCGACTCTCACCATCCAGATATTTCACAAACTAATGGAGAATTAGATGGACGATGGATTTTTATCAATGAAAATAATACTCCTAGAATAGCACGTATTAGTTTAGAAACTTTTGAAACGGAAGAAATTATTGAATTGCCAAACAGTGCTGGTAACCATGCCTCTTCTTTTGTAACTGAAAATACCGAATATATTGTTGCAGGTACACGTTTTGCAGTTCCTAATCCACAACGCGATATGCCAATTAATGAAATGAAAGGACAATTCAAAGGACCTTTATCATTTGTAAGTATAGCCGATAATGGACGTTTAAATCTTGAATTCCAATTAAACATGCCTGGTTTCAACTACGATTTAGCACATCCAGGTCGTAATAAATCTCATGGTTGGTTTTTCTTTACAAGTTATAATACTGAAGAAGCCAATACATTAATGGAAGTTAACGCTTCACAGAATGATAAAGATTATATCGCAGCTGTGAACTGGCAAAAAATTGCCGAATATGTTAAAAATGGTGGTGGTGAAAAAGTAGCTGGTACATATGCACATAATGTATATGACGAAAAAACACATACAGCGACATCGACAATGAAAGAAGGTGTGATTTCAGTTAATCCAAAAGATGTAGAAGGTGCTGTGTTCTATATTCCTATTCCAAAATCACCTCACGGTTGCGACGTTGACCCGTCTGGTGAGTACATTATTGGTAGTGGTAAATTATCTACAGATTTAAGTGTGTATTCATTCGAAAAAATGTTGACCGCAATAGCAAATAAGGATTTTGTTGACGATTCTTACGGAATACCTGTTTTAAGTTATGAAAACACTATTGCAGGTGTTGTTAAACAGCCAGGACTAGGACCATTACATACTGAGTTTGACGGACAAGGAAATGCTTATACGACATTCTTTATCTCTTCTGAAGTTGTAAAATGGAAATTAGGCACTTGGGAAATATTAGATAGACAACCAACCTTCTACTCAGTTGGTCACCTAATGATACCTGGAGGAAATTCTAGAAAACCATTTGGTAAATACATGGTAGCACTTAACAAAATAACTAAAGACCGTTACTTACCAACGGGACCTGAATTAGAACACTCTGCGCAGTTGTATGATATTTCTGGAGACAAAATGGAATTATTATCAGATTTCCCAACGCATGGAGAACCTCACTATGCCGCAGGAATTAGAGCAGATATCATTAAAGATAAAAGTAAAAAATATTACGAATTATCTGAAAATGAACATCCATATGTGGCTAAGAGCGAAAGTGAATCTACGGTTACACGAAATGGTAATGAAGTTCATATAAGTATGACCATGATACGTAGTCACTTCTCACCAGATAATATTGAAGGTGTTAAGGTTGGAGATAAAGTATATCTGCACTTAACAAATCTAGAACAAGATTTTGACGTACCACACGGATTCTCAATAATTGGTGCCAATACATCAGAAATTTTAGTAATGCCAGGACAAACAAAAACCATTGTTTGGGAACCAAAACGCGAAGGTGTTTGGCCATTCTATTGCACTGATTTCTGTTCTGCATTACACCAGGAAATGCAAGGTTATATAAGGGTGTCTGCGGCAAATGCAAACACACCTCTTAAATTCACCTTAGATGAATAAGAGAGTTGAATAGTTTTAGTGTTAAAAATGTTATTTAACTCAATATGGGCGAGTCGTAATAACTCGCCCATTCTTTTAAATTCAAACTCATAAAACATCACTGACCGCATTACTTTATCCTTGAGATGAGTTATTCTGAGATGTTACATATTACTACAATAAAATATAAAATATTAGCACATGAAATCCGCAAGTATCATAATGATTATAGGCTCAGCTCTATTATTGGGATTATTTGTTTTTCCTTTATGGAGTATTGAGCTAGAAGCTCCACAGTACCCAAATGGTATTGGCATGAATATTCATCTCGATGGGCTTCAAGGTAAAGAAAAACACGATTTACAAAATATAGATGGCTTAAACCATTACATAGGCATGAGTAAACTTCCTAAACCAGAAGATATGTGGGAGTTTAGTGTATTCCCTAAAGTTATTGGAGGTATGGCTGCCCTAGGTGTTATTATTGGATTGTTAGGCCTGTTTAAAGGTATTTCGCCAAAATGGTTTTTAGGTTGGTTGATTCTTATGTGTATATTAGGAGTTTTAGGTATGTACGATTTTAATGCATGGATGGTAGATTATGGTACCAACTTAGATCCAAAAGCTATAATGAAAATGACAGATGCAGATGGTAATCCATTAAGTTACAAACCACCTTTATTTGGCACGAGACATATTTTAAATTTCGTAGCAAAATCTTATCCGCACACAGGCGCATATATGATGGGCTTTGGTATGTTCTTAACCTTTGTTGCTTATTGGTTAGGCAATAAAAAAATGAAATCTATTAAAGCATGAAACGAATAAGCCTTTTACTCATACTATTTACTTTTTTATGTTGCAGTAAAGTACCTGAACCAATTAATTACGGAACAGACATGTGTCACTTTTGTAAAATGACCATCGTCACAAAAACTCATGCTGCTCAAATGGTTACTGGCAAAGGCAAACAATATAAGTTTGATGCTATTGAATGTATGATTAGATTCTTAATTGACAAACAAGAACTTATTTTAGATAGCAACCTATTAATTACGGATTACACCTCACCAGGCACAATGATAAATGCCAAAACCGCGAGCTATGTAATTAGTGAAGCAGTTAGCAGTCCTATGGGAGCCAATCTAACCGGATTTAGTTCTTTCGAGCAAGCCAAAAAAGCAATAAATAATTCATCGGCTGATTATTATGATTGGGATGGTATTTTCAAAAAACTTAACTAAATTAATAGCATGAAACTACTATTTAGTGTTCTTCTTTTTATAATCTCAACCTGCTTTGCATCATCACAGACAACTACTGTTTGCAATGCAGGTTGCGATTTTACATCCATTCAAACGGCTGTTGATAGTTCTAAAAGCGGAGATCGTATTTTCATAAAAAAAGGACTCTACAAAGAATCAAACATTATTATTTATAAAAAATCACTTCACATCTCAGGCGAAGAAGGAACGATTATCGATACACAAAATAACGGTTATGGTTTTTCTGTAGAAGCTACAGATATCATCATTAAAAATTTAATTATAAAAAACATTGAGGTTAGTTATACCAAAGAATATGCAGCCATTTTACTCTTTAAATCTTATGACTTTGAGATAGAAAATGTCACGGTAGAAAACGCATTTTTCGGGTTTTTAATTCAGAAATCTAAGGATGGTATTGTACATAATAATACTATTTCTGGAGAAGGAAAAGCTGAAGCAGATTCTGGTAATGCCATACATCTTTGGCATTGTGAAAACATAAAAATTACCAATAACGATGTAAGGCGCATGCGCGATGGTATTTATTTAGAATTTGGAAGCAATAGTTATATTTCAGACAACTACTCCACTGAGAATATGCGCTATGGATTGCATTTTATGTTCTCTAATGAAAACACTTATGAAAATAACATATTCGAAGCTAATGGCGCAGGAGTTGCGGTTATGTTTTCAAAGAAAATAAAAATGTATAACAACATTTTTAAAAAAAATTGGGGAACGGCATCCTATGGAATTCTGCTAAAGGAAATTAATGATGCCGAATTAAAACACAATATTTTTGAAGATAATACCATTGGTATAAATGCAGATGGTACCAATCGCATAACCTATACAGAAAATACGTTTAAAAATAATGGTTACGCTATAAAAGTGCATGGTGCTTGTTATGATAATATCTATTCAAAAAACAACTTCTTGTATAATTCTTTCGATTTATCATATTCCGGAAATCTCAATAGCAATAAGTTTGAAAATAACTATTGGAGCAATTACACGGGATATGATTTAGACAAAAATGGCATTGGTGATATACCTTACAGACCCGTAAAACTCTTTTCGTATTTGGTAAATCGCACACCCGAAAGTATTGTATTACTACGAAGCCTTTTTATAGATATCATTGATTTTTCAGAAAAAGTATCGCCTGTTTTTACACCCGAAAATCTTATTGACAATAAACCCTTAATGACTGAAGTTACATGGTAGAAATAACCGATTTATATAAAAAGTTTGGGAAGAATGATGTGCTTAATGGAATAAACTTATCGATTAAAGAAGGTGGTATTTTTGCTGTACTAGGTCCGAATGGTTCAGGTAAGACTACTATTATCAAGACTATATTAGGTATGGTAATTCCAGATAAAGGCAGTATCAAAGTTTTTGATGCTAACATTAAAAATAATTCGGACTATCGTCATAAAATAGATTATCTGCCACAGATTGCTAATTTTCCCAGCAACCTAAAAGTGAATGAATTAATAAAAATGATTAAAGATCTTAGAGGTAAAACTGACGCAGACCAAAATCTTATAGAAACATTTAAACTAGAACCTTTTCTGAACAAAAAGCTTGGGACATTGTCTGGAGGCACTAAACAAAAAGTCAATATTGTTTTAACCTTTATGTTTAACAGCCCAATAATCATCTTAGATGAACCAACTACAGGCTTAGATCCTATTTCATTAATTAGATTAAAAGAATTAATTCAGAAAGAAAAAGCCAAAGGAAAAACCATACTTATCACCTCTCATATTATGAGTTTTGTTGAGGAAGTTGCAGATAATATTGTTTTTATTCTCGAAGGAAAAATATACTTCAAAGGCAGTATTGAAGAACTAAAGGCAAAAACCGAACAACAAGATTTTGAGCATGCCATTGCTAACATTTTAACCGAAAACCATGCTTAAGATATTAAAATACAGTTTTTTTGATTTAATGCGCAGCAGCTGGAGCTATGTGTATTTTGGATTCTATCTTCTATTAGGCATTGTATTGCTATTTCTAAATAATGATTTATCAAAAGCCGTCATTACTTTAATGAATGTCATCATTGTATTGGTGCCATTAATCGGCACCATTTTTGGGGTGATGTACTATTATAATTCTAAAGAATTTACGGAGTTATTATTAGCGCAACCACTAAAACGCTCTTCTATTTTTTTAGGTCAGTATTTAGGTGTTGCCATTTCATTATCCATGAGTTTGATTCTCGGTTTAGGCCTTCCTTTTATAGCCTATGGTTTGCTTATGTCTAACGCCATTTGGGATTTTTCTCTACTACTCATTGTTGGTATATTTCTAACCTTCATATTTAGTGCCTTAGCTTTTAATATTGCGCTATCTAACGAAAACAAGATTAAAGGCTTTGGTTACGCCATCCTTTTGTGGTTGTTCCTCGCCATTATTTACGACGGTTTGTTTTTAATGTCGCTCATTTTATTTGAAGACTATCCATTAGATAAAGTATCCTTAATAGGCACAATGTTAAACCCAATTGATCTATCGAGAACGCTAATTCTTTTAAAATTAGATATCTCAGCCTTGCTAGGATATACAGGAGCGGTATTTAAGCAATTCTTCGGTACTAGTTTTGGCTTAATCGTTTCGTTTTTAGCCTTGACTTTATGGGTAGGATTACCTGTTCTGAGAATTATCTATAAATCAAAGAAAAAAGATTTTTAATCATGAAATACAAAACTTTTCACATTCAGGTACTTCTTATAGCTTTACTGATACTAGGTTGCAAAAATGATAAAATTTCAACATCGGAATCCGTTATAATTCCTGAAGGCTTAGTGCTAAAAAATGATGAAAAGTGGATTGCTAATGAAGAAACACATCTTGGCATGAAACGCATAGATTCTATTCTAAAAAATAACACTTCTTCAGATGGAAAAATTTTAGGCGATGCCCTATCTAAAGAAACAAGTTATATTATTAAAAGTTGTGATATGAAAGGTGAACCACATGACCAACTTCACTTAATATTAGTTCCTATTTTAGAGGAAATAACCGACTTAAAAGACGTCACTGAAGTGGATAAGTTAGAAAATAAAGTGACCTATTTAAAAGGCTTAGTTAATATTTATTTTCAATACTTTAAAGCTTAATGTAAGCTGACAAATGTCAGGTAATTTAAGACAAATTTGTCCGATATTCGCATTATGATATTAAAGGTTATTCATAAAATTACAGCACTGTTTCTAACGTTCGTTCTATTAGCGAACAGTATTAACAATGTTGTTATTGTAACTGATTTTGTCATTAATCAAGATTTCATTGCCAAAACACTTTGTATTCAAAAAGAAGAGCAAAAAGGCTGTAATGGTAAATGTCAATTACGAAAAGAACTTGTTCAAAATAATACAGATGGTAATTCTGATGCACCTTCACAAAATAGCAATAGAACACGATTAGATGTCTTTGTAATTTCTGAAATAAATCTAAATACAGACCTTTCAAATATTAACTTACAATCACAACATTTCAATAGTGATTTAAGGTTATTTCAACCTATATCTAAGTTTTACGATTTAGATACGCCACCACCAATTTTAAGTTAATTCTTTTCTGCGTGCATTCCGCACAACTCACTTTACTATGCGTATAAAACACACATAGAAAGGGAAATTACATCCAATTATTAAACAAATAAGAAAGAAATGAAACTTAAATATATATTACCATTAGTACTTTTAGTACTCGTATTCTCATGCTCTACAGACGATGATGATAATACTAATCCTGTAAACGAAGTCGAAGGTTTATTACTAGTAAAAGAAATTGTTAATGGCAACCAAACCATAGAGCTTTTTAACAAAAAAGGTATGTTTGAAACTGGTTACAATGAAATTAGTATACGTCTAAAAGATAATACAACTGATACTTACTACGAAGATGCTATTTTATCATGGATGCCAATAATGCAAATGCCTACAATGCAACATTCTTGTCCTAAATCAGCAATTACAAAAGCGGATGGAAAAGATACGGTTTACAAAGGCTTTATTATCTACCAAATGACTAATATAGACAGTTCTGGATGGTCATTAACGCTAGACTATACCATTGATGGCATGGACTATTCTGTAACAGAAACCATCAATGTTATGCAATACGAAAACCAAAATGTAGCGAGCTTTATGGCTAGCGATGACTCTAGATATATTTTGGCATTAATCGAACCAAAAGACCCAAGCATTGCTATCAATGAAATGAAAGTTGGTTTATTTAAAATGCAAAATATGATGACATTCCCTGTTGTTGAAGATTATACCATTGCTCTAGATCCACGTATGCCTGGCATGGGAAATCACAGTTCACCGAACAATACAGACCTTACTTATAATAGTGTTGATAATTTTTATTTTGGAGATCTATCCTTAACCATGACTGGGTATTGGAAACTGAATCTTAAGTTAATGAATTCTGGTGACGAAGTTTTAAAAGGTGAAGATGTCACCGAAGAAAATGAAGCTAGTAGTCTTTACTTAGAATTAGAGTTTTAAAACTTTTCTTACTGTCATTCAGAACGAGGCACGAAGTGAAGAATCTATTAAAATAACTGACTTTTTTTAGATTCTTCGGCTTTGCCTCTAAATGACAAAATCCGTTAAACGCAAAAAATATTGGCTATGAAAAAGCTAATCACAATAATGCTTTGGATACTCTTTTCATCACTTGGTTTTAGTCAAGAAAAGAAAAACGAGCAAAAAAAAGATACCACAAAGCTCGAAGAAGTCGTTATTAAAACACGACGTAAACTTAGTAGCTACAGGCAAGAAAAAACCTTATCTAGTATAGACGACTATTTAGAAAAGTCTAACAACGTCACCATGATAAAACGTGGTAATTATGCATGGGAACCAACCATAAACAATATGGTTAGTGACCGATTGGTAGTCACTATTGATGGTATGCAAATTTTTGGTGCTTGTACAGATAAAATGGATCCAATCACCTCTTATGTCGATGTTTCAAATCTTGAAAAAGTAACCGTAGGTTCTGGCCAAGAAGGCACGGAAAATGGACATTGTGTGGGTGGAGGAATCGATTTGCAATTACCAACTTCAAAATTTAACGAATCTGGTCTAAAAACAAGTGCAGATTTAGGCTATGAAACCAACGGCAACTTTATTGCTACAGGTTTAGACCTGGAGTATTCTGGACAGAAGTTCTTTATTAGCGCTGACGGAATTTTCAGAAAATCTGAAAACTATGATGCTGGTAATAATTTAGAAGTTTTATATTCTCAATTTCAGAAGTATAATATTTCGTTACAATCAGGTTATAAAATTTCAGAAAATCATAGCGTCGATGCCAATATTATTTATGATAGAGCAACAGATGTTGGCTATCCTGCCTTACCAATGGATGTGTCTTTAGCCGAAGCCCTAATTACATCTTTTACACACAACTATAAACCAGAGGATAAAGCCTTAAAAACGCTTGAAACCAAGTTGTATTTTAATACAATTACACATATTATGGACGACACCAAACGTCCAGATGTACCAATACGTATGGATATGCCTGGCTGGAGTGATACTTTTGGGTTTTATAGCAAAGCAGATGTTTTAAAAGGAAAGCATCACTTTACATTTAACCTCAATGGGTTTTATAACAAATCGCTTGCTGAAATGACCATGTTTTCTAACAATCCTAATGAGCCAGATATGTTTATGTACACATGGCCAGACATTAGAACCTTATACTCTGGTATTTTCGTAAAAGATGATTGGCATTTTGCTGATGGTAAATCATTATCGTCATCGGTGAGATTGGGCTATCACACCAACAGAATTGCAAAAGAAGTTGGTGTTGAAAGTCTTCAAATATTTCATCCCAATATTGACGACCAACAAAGTCGATTTTTAATGAGTCTGGCATCTTCTTATAACATAAAAAAGGAAGATTCAAATATCGCTTTTGGTCTAGGCTACGGAGAACGTGCGCCATCGGTGAGCGAAGGCTATGGATTTTTCTTATTCAATAGTTTTGATAATTACGACTATATAGGAAATCCCAATTTAAAAAATGAAAAAGCACTCGAGGCTAACTTTAGTTTCTCAAAAACTTATGATAAGTTTAAAATTGGTTTAGAATCTTCTTATTTCTATATCATGGATTACATCATAGGCGATATTGCACAAAATGTAAGTTCTATGACCATTGGTGCCAATGGAGTCCGTGTATATACTGCCTTAGATAACGCTTCAATTTTTGATGTGTATGTAAATAGTAGTTATACTATTTCTGCTAGATTTTCAGTAAACGGAACTGTAGGTTACAACTACGGCAAAGGTAGTAATAGTGAAAATCTACCATTAATTAGACCATTTTCTTACTTCGCTGAATTAAATTATAATAAACCCAAGTTTAATGCTTCCTTACAACTCGATGGTAACGGTAACCAAAGTAATTACAGTAGTTTTTATGGCGAAAATGAAACCGCTTCTTATGCTATTTTAAATCTTAATTTGGGCAATGCCTTTTATGGCGAAAAAGGAAGAACCATTTTAAAATACGGCATAGAAAATATTTTAGATGCCAACTATTCCACCTATGCAGATTGGAATAATATTCCGAGACAAGGACGTAATTTTTACATCAATATATCTTATGTATTTCCTTGAAATGTTTATGAATATTACTTTATCCAAAATACATCTGTCGTATTCTCAACAAAAGATTCAGAATTATGAATTTTTTCAATATGAAGAAATTCTGCTTCTGTTGCTACGTTCTGAATTTCAGGAAAGAGTACACGTTCTTCAAACCTAATATGTTGTTCTAATTGGTCTTCAATATGTTGCAAGGTTATGGTGTCATCATTGCTTTTTTCAAACAATTGTATTATGTTTTTGTGTTCTGTCAAGGCACGTTTTACCAATTCATGGTCATTGCCTAAAACAGGAAAAATGTGTGTTTCTTCTATTTCAAAATGCGGAATTAAATGGGTTTTGTAAAACCAACTGGCATACGTCCTAATGCGTATTGGTGCTATATGATATCGAAAACCCATTCTAATTTTATAACACAATAACAAGCCAAAATGATGCTCTCTGCTTAATGGTTGCAATGCTTTATGTCTTTTTAAAGGTTTAAGTGGCATACGTTTTTTGTTTAATACTATTGAATAAAATAAAACAAATCCCTAAAGGCAATAAAATGCTAAATAAAAACAATAGTAGATAATACTGTGGAAGAATTCCACTTTTAAAATAATACTTAATACCTTGTATTAACAACAATAATTCTGTTAACGCAAAGCCTAATACAAAACTATAGATTCCAAAAGTTAATGATTTTGAAACCGTAACCAAATCACTTTTCAAAATAAAAGCAAATAAAAATCCAGTAATAACACCAAGCATTAATAAATGGATAAAGCCAATAATAAAATTGCGATGCTCATAAACCACTTGCGAAAATTCAGGTAAAATGGAAAGTGACTGAAATATCACTTTTAAGAGAAAACAAATTAGCGTAAAAACGTACATATAAAATACCAGTTTGTTTTTCTGATTAGCTAGAGTATTGAATTTCGGTTTTAAAACTTGAAAGAATTTATACAACACTAAAATTTGAATTACAACACCAAAACCATTAATCCATAATAAACTATCATGAGGTGCAAACCATTGAATTGGCAATGCAAAGGTTAATACAGTTGATGTTATTAATAACCAGAAAAACTGTCTGAATATTTTAGAATTTTGAATATTTAAAAGATGAAAAAAGACCGCTAAAGCAGCTATTAAAAACCAGCCATTAAACTGAAAATGCAAAAAGAATTGTATCGCTATTTGATAAAACGCCGAAGTCTGACCAAGTGTTGCTACTGCTGGACCTAAGCACCAAACACCAAATGTAGATACAACCATAAATAGCAACGCTGTTTTTAACAACTTTTGACTTACACTTGATGTGATTTTATGATGTTTCCAAATCAAATACACAAAGTAATAACTACAAAAAATATGTAAGGTTGAAAACGAAATGGAAATAGCAGCATACCCTTGAAACGGGAAACTCAGCATCATACCAACAACGGCAAATTCGGTTAACCAAAACAACCGATTGAAAACCTTGAGTTTCTCGGGCACAAAATAATGCACAAAAAGAACATACAACATTAAGTACACCCAACCCAACATCGCTGCATGAGAATGCGCGTGCGTTAAAAACCTATAATTAATACCAATAGAGTCTATAAACGAAAAACGCAACGCCAAGCCCATTAGCGCAGCAATAAAGAAATTAATTAAACAGACTATGACTAATTTTTTTGGCATCTTTTAAATTGATGAAGTAGAAATGTAATGAATTAAGATAAAAATCCTGAAATGTTTAGGGGAACATTTCAGGATTAAACTACAGGTTAAAGAGTAAATAAAGGGTTGCTATTAATCAAATTGTGTTTCTAAGGCTATAGCTTTAGGGAATAAAATATTATTTTCTAGGTGAATGTGTAAATGCAAGTCTTTTTCAAATTCTTCTAGCATAGCAAAGGCTACTTTATACGTATTACAAGCATCAGCTGGTGGATTGTAATTGTCTGTTAATTCTGCAATGTCTCTAAAACGTTGGCCTTCATTATCGTGTTCTTCCTTCATCATAGCAATTGGATTTTCTACAGTGCCAAATTGCGGTGATTGGATTGCTTCATTTTTTAATTTAGCACTAACCATTCTTTTTACAAACGGAAAAAGGATAAGTTCTTCTTTTTTCATATGTGATGCTAATTCGCCTGCCGAAGCTGTAAATAGCTCGTTTATTTTAAACAACTCTGGATGACGCTCGCCATGCACACGACATAATTTGTTTAAAAACTGAAGTAACACAGGTATTTTTTCTTCTACATATCTGTGGTGTTTTTTCTCAATATATTCTGCCAACAAGTCTAGTGGCCAAGACTTATAGTCAATACTTTCGCCTGTTTTAGCATTTAAAACGTCATTTAGTTCTGCTATAAGCACAGCTTCATCAATTCCTTTTTTTTCGCAGGCTTCGGCGACTGTTCTATTACCATTGCAGCAAAAATCAATTTTGTATTTAGCAAAAATAGCTGCAGTTCTAAAATCGTCTGCCACATACTGCCCTATTTCTTTTTCGGTGTTTTTTTGTAATACTTCCATATTTATAATTTATTTCGGACAAATCTATCCTATTTATATTGAAATTTTTTTTAGGTTTTTAAAAATGAAACACCAGACTTAATCTCTAGCGCTAATTGTTCTAACGTTGTGTTGTCTAGCATGTCCCTCAACTCTTCTCTTACCAACTTAAATTTATCGTGTACAGGACATGGATGATTTTCGTCGCAAATATGTAATCCTAAACCGCAACCATTGTAAATACTATCACCATCAATAGCATAAACGATTTGAGATAGTTTTGTCGTCTCAATTTTTGTTTTATCAATCTCAAAACCACCATAAGCACCTCTTACAGAAGTTATGATATTATGTCTTACTAAGGCTTGTAGAATCTTTGCTGTAAAGGCTTGAGGTGAATCTATATTTTCAGATATTTCTTTCGGACTCACACGCTTATTTTCCGCTGAGTTCACCGCAATATATATCGCTGCTTTTATACCATACTCGCAAGCTTTCGAAAACATGTCTAATGCTTAATTAAATTTAAAGTACAAATATACATAACTCTTTTTAATTAGGACTTATTTATCCTATTTAAAAATCAAACCGTAGAAACTTTATTAAAACGTAAATAAGTACTTAACTATGTTTTGGACAATTAGAACATTGACACTTATCGCCCTCACATGTACAGTTTCCATCTTCATGGACAGTACAAGTCATAGCTGTATTGTGTTCTTTACAATTAGCACATTTACATTTCTTTCCATCGCATTTGCATTTTCCATCTTTATGTGCATCGCAGATCATGGCAGAATCTGTTGGCTTTAGCTTCATATTACAAACAGGACAATCCACATCATCGTTTGCATAGACTTTGCCATCTTCGCAATCCATTGGGCAAGCATAAGCCATAGCAACTTGAGAAGTATTATCCTCTTGCTTTTCTTTATTATCCTTACAAGATGTAAAACCAATAAAAAGTCCTAGTACCGTAAAGAAGAAAAGTCTAGATATAAGTGTTTTCATAACAAATAAATTAAACATAAAATTACTAAAAATATTACAGCTGAGTTTCGCTTTATACCATATTCGGATAACTTAATCATGTCTTGAACATTTAGAGAACGGATTTTTAATTCCTATACATCAACGGTTCTGTTGCATCTATAGAATCAAGTTTAAAGAAATTATATCATTGAATTAAATGTTTATGTTCAAAGGTCATTGTTTTCTAAAGTCAATCATTATTCAAGCCGTTTATTTCAAGTTTAGATTCGGGTTGAGTTATCGTGAGATTGAGGAACTCATGGCCATACGTGGTGTTAAAGTAGACGATGCTACCGTCCAACTATGGGTATTTAAGTTTACCCCGCTTTTAGAAAAAGAGTTTAGGAAACGTAAGAAATCTGTTGGAAGAAGATGGCGAATGGGTGAAACCTATGTCAAGGTCAGGAGTAAGTGGTGTTATTTATATAGAGCGGTTGACAAACAAGGCAATACCATCGATTTTCTTTTGACTAAGAGACGAAAGTGTATGAGTGCTCAATCGTTTTTAATCAAAGCGATTGAAAATAATGGTAGGCCAGAATTAATCAATATCGATAAGTTTGAGATGGAATAAACAGGTGAAAAATTTACAAAATGATTAAATTTTAAATATTTCTAATTCTTTTTTATTCGTTTTCAACACATTTTCAAACGAATTAAAACGTTTTCAATACACATTAATTTTTATTTAAACTGGTACTGTTTCCTGAAGTTTCTTCAAATAATTCGTGAGTAATGCTCTGTTGATGTTCTGGAGTTACTGACCTTAAGTATTCTAGCAGATCTATCGAAGTTGGATATCGATTGGTGCTGTTTTTTAATAACCCTGTATAACTTCGCCAATCATATATAAAGTTTTGTATGGCCTTGTTGACTTGCACCTCACCTATTTCTTGTTGTAATCTATACATAGCTAGGACACCTTTATTGTAATACACAAAATCTTGATGCTCCACTAGGGCAAGAGAAGGTTCTGAGACAGCTTTTTTTCTTTCCTTATCATAAATCTCTTCTTCTTTAAAAAATTGTTCTACCTCCTCTTCTAAATAATTTTCTGAAGTTCATAAATCATTTATAGTTGCGAATAAACATATCAAGGAAACTGAAGGGAATAGAATTAGGATCGATGATTATAAAATACCCGTAGGTAAAACCTATAAAATGAATTTAAACAACTTGTTTAGCTGATCTATTTGTTAGGTCTTTTTACTATTCGTAGATCATCGACTTTCAATGTTATGATTAAGAGGTTTGCACTTTTTCTTTCGGTTTTATAAAGTACACCGCGCCAATTAATTGGTTATTTAGCAAAAATGGTAAAAATAGGATGTATTTAATCACCATAGAAGAAATCAATTATAAAGTCAAGACTCCCGCTTAATAAGGCACTAGAAAAGTCTATTTCAGATTTCATTCAATCCACAATGTACATTATATGACTGGATACCGATACATCTCCTCGCCTAAAAAATATTTTCAGAATTATGTAGGAGGTCTTATGTAGGCTATAACTAATACTCATCTAGTGAGTTGACTTTCAATTAATTTATGAAATTCCGCACTAAGTTCGGAACCAATATTTTTATCTTTATAGTTTTGGAAATGAGATATGTATAATTAAGATATGCCTAGACAAAATACTTTAATAGGAACCCATCCCGTACCTCCCAATATTATTGGAAGGTGGTTGAATAGCACAAACCATCCTGAAACAGATCGTCAATGTCACCGCAGCCTTGCTGAAACTAATAATTTGACTGAAGAGGAGCTTGTTGATTGGCTAGCTGACAAGATCATTCTTCATCATTATAAGGAAAGTCAAATAGACAGACTTAAGAATAAATATGGCGAGTTGGGATTTGAAGAATATGCTGAAAATATCCGTATGATACCCAATTGGGATGATACCCGGAAAGGGAACATGACCGAGATAATTTTATGTGAGTACATTTTAAGCTCTACAGGCAAGCCACTCATCAAGACCTATCGATTTAGGTACAGCACTAATGTAGATCAATCCATGAAAGGTGATGATGTGTTGATGGTTGATTATGATAATGAAAATGATGATATAGAAGTATTTCTTGGAGAAGCCAAATTTAGGCAAGACCCTTCTGCCCAAGTTGTTAGAAATATAGCTGATTCATTATCAACTGATACGAAACCTCTATCATTTACTTTTTTGGTAGAACGACTATTGGAATCCGATTCAACCACTGATATTGGTAATCGATTAGACCAATTTGTAGTTGAAACTATAAGGCAACAAGGAAAAATTACATATTCTGGATTGCTTCTGAGTAAGACAGACTGTGCGGATACCGTTCAAAATAATTTGGATAGTGATAATCAAAAATTGGTTTTTCTTTCTCTAGGAGTTGACGACCCAACTGCTCTTATGAACAAAGTATTCTCTAAGGCAGAAGAGAAATTAGCTAACCCAGAACAACTATGAGCATAGAGAATACACTTGAATCCGTTACTAAGCTAAACGACGATAGATACCTTCAGAATCAGGTAGCACAATTGAATGCGAGGTATATTCTTCTAAATACAGATGAAGATAAGGAGAAGTTTCCTAATTACAATGTAAAGGATGAAGAGATGACCTTACTGGCTTTTCATTATCTGAACCTTGGTTGTAGGTTAGCAGAAAGAGATGCTATCCTTGAAGCCTCTCAACCTTTGGAAAGAGGAGCTCAAATTTTAGAGTACATTTATGGTTCAAAAAATAACGAGATTCACTTCAGGAATTACCATGTTCTGATCTCAGGCCTTGCCTATTATTCTGCATTCCAGTATTCAAAGTCATTTATATTAATAAAGAAGGCGGAGAACGAGACCACTATTGCAAGGCTATTGAGTTTGTTCTTGAGCCGTCGTTTTAATGAACTTCAAAATGATATCAATACAATAATTGTCAACAAAGATTACATCAACTTAAACAGAAAAGAAAACGTTGATGAAGCTTCTTCTCGAATCTATGAAATTGTCATAGCTCGTTCTCTATCAAAAGTTATTAGCTACTTGAACTTTGGGGATGGAGTTTTACTGGAGCATGCCAAGCAGGAGTTAAACACTTTAAAAGATATAGCAAGTATAAAAGAGGATGTAGATGTTTGGTGGACTATTAGGTTGATTCTCATCATCATTAGTGGGATTGAACGAGCCTCTTTGTGGAGTGTCCTTACTAATCATTACATCGATTTGCCTCCTTTGGTATCTAGCTTTATTTACTCTCATGTTTTTGCGAAGAGAAGTAAAATACATGAGTTCTTTACAACGCAGCGAAGTGCTTTGAACAAAGTGATTAATAAGGAAGATGGTGTAATCATTAGTATGCCAACCAGTAGTGGTAAAACACGAATTGCCGAAGTATCCATACTGGATACCAAAGTTAGAAATAACGCTTCAAAAATATTATATATTGCACCCTACAAATCACTTGCCTTTGAGATAGAAAATGATCTAGGAAGAATCTTTGCACCCATAGGTATTGATGTTTCGCAACTCTATGGTGGAAGTCTATTTAGTAAAATAGATGAGAAACTAATTCAAGATACAGACGTGATTATCGCTACCCAGGAAAAGGCAAAGGCTCTTTTTAGAAGTGATAGTGAACTCCTAAAAACCATTAAGCTGGTAATCTTGGATGAAGGACACCTTCTCGGTGGAGATGAGAGAAATACAAGGAATGAATTATTTATGGAGGAACTTAGGTTTCATGTGGATAGAAATGAAGGGAAGTTCATTGTGCTCTCAGCGGTTCTGCCAAACCCAGAAGACCTTTCGTTTTGGCTTACCAGTTCTGAAGTGAACGTCTTTGAAAGCAACTGGAGACCTTCTGAAGAACGTATGGGTATCTTGGAATGGACAGGTAAGAATGTGAATTTAAATTGGCAAAGTGCAGATGATGAAAGAAACTCCTTCAACAATCGATTTATTGTAGCCGAAAAGCAGCCAAGAAAACTGCGAGAGCGAGTTGATAAGTACATTCCAGCGGATAAGAATGAAGCCGTAGCAGCCACGGCTCTCAAACTCTTCAAATTTGGTCCTGTGCTTATTTATGTTGGGCTAAAAAGGTCTGTTTTTACGATGGCCAAGGCATATGAAAAAGTTCTAAATGATGACAATGTGTTTCAATGGAAAAATGAGAACAATTGGCAAGCATTTGAACTGGCATGTATAGAGTTTGATGGGGAAGATAGTCTATGGCTCCATTATTCAAAGTTGGGCATTCTTTGTCATAACGCGGACTTACCTTCAGACGTTAGGATTCCATTAGAACGTCTCATGAGAACAGAAAGACCTAGGGTGATTATAGCAACATCAACACTGGGACAAGGTGTTAATCTAGGGGTTTCATCAGTTATTTTTTCAACGCTTCAACAAGCAAGTCAAAAATTATCTTACAGTGATTTTTGGAATATTGCTGGAAGAGCCGGAAGAGCATTCGTTGACCAAGAAGGAAAAATCCTTGTTGCTCTGGATAACTCCAAAAGAGGTACTGTCAAAGAAAGACGTAAGGTTACTAGAACCCAGAGACTCATTTTGCGGTACTTTGACAAGACCAACGTGCAAGATGCTAAGAGTGGACTCCTTTGGTCTATTAGAGCGATGAAACGCTTTGCCTCATTTGAAGAAGGAATTAGTTTTGAAAAACTACTGGAACTTGTGGCTGAAAATGACTTTTCTGACTTAGAAGAAAGTCAAGCATTCATTAACGAATTAGACCTTATCGATGATACTCTACTCGCATTGCATCAATTGAGTCATGATGAAATTGATCCAACCGACATTACTTGGATAGAGGAATTCTTTAAAAAGTCACTTGCATATTTACAGTGCAAAAAAGATAGCGATGCGAATGCCAATGAACAAGAAGAAGTAATTACTTTTTTAAAAGCAAGAATGGTAGGAATTTTAAAAGCTGTGGGGCAAGATTCAAAGGATTGGGATGCTCATATACGCTCAGGTATTCCATTACAGAGTGACTTAATCCTTGAGCAGCACTTGCAAGAGATTATTGACTTAATTGGAGAGTATTTTGAAAACGATGACCATTCTATTCAAGCTAAAGTTAAATTGCTTTCCTTGATTGAAGCCATAGTCAATCAAACTCCAGTACTTCAAGATGAGTATCTTGAAAATGAGCGCCTTCATGAAGTTAGAGAGCTTTGGCTTGCTGGTGTTTCCATGACCAACATCAAAAAAATTGAAAACGCATCCAAGATCGTAAATAAACATTTTTCATTTAAACTTCCTTGGGTGTTGAATGGCCTTGCAAAAAAACTCCATGTTTTAGACTTGGAGCATTATTCACAATTACTTCAGGAATTATCTATACTAAGCGAGACTGGCTTACCAGACCTCGTGTCAGTTAAGGTTTATCAGGCTGGAATAAGATCAAGACAGGCAGCTATTGAAGTAGCTTCAATGTTCGAAGACGACTCTTGGGATAAGGGAATTAACTACTACAAATACAGTATTATTGAAAATGCTGATTTTTATAAAATAATCTTGTCAGATGAAACTTCGAAATGGATAGACCTGTTCTTACAATACAATGAGCGAGAATATATAGTGATTAATGAAATTCCACCTTTTTATACAGACGACTTAAGTAATGTATCTGTTGATGTTCTATTACCTAAAACGATAATCCAAAAGCAATATCTCGTTAGCCCAGACTTAACCGTCATGATACCAGCAGATGCGTTTGACGGTATTTACTTTTCTGAAGTGATTGATAAGGATGGTGTATATTTTCTTCGTGCTAGTGATGGGTATTGGTACTTACAGGTTGTCAATCCTAACATTGAAGTCCATCGTGAAGAAGATTGAAGAGTATAATTTTAGACTTTTACTCGACGGAGAGAAGGAGAAGATATAACAGTTATAATAAACATATGAACAATAAAGCGACTTTTGGATTAAGTAAAAGCAGTTTTATTCGTTTTAGGGTGCCAAGTTGTTAATTTAAGTACGCCTATTAGGTGAAATAGTTTTCATCTAATGCGCTAGTGCTTCTTCGTGAGTAATTCTTCTTGTGTATAGAATAAGCCGTAAAGCCAAATAAGGCTATTCCAATGACAATTATGCCATATTTTAAATACTTGTTTTCCTGCTTCAATTGCCTCACATTGGAAAGCTCAACCATATTTAATTCCTGTGAAGACAAAATTTCAATATCATATAGATCGGTATCAATCATTTGTGCAAATTTTATAGTGTTCTTTATCGACTTTATAATAATGAACTGTATGTAGGGCATAACAGTTCTTATTTATTGTTTTGTTGTAGTGGATATGTGTGAAAAGGGAAAAATTAACCCCAATACCCCTGAGGTATTCCTTGTGCACCGTAACTTCTTTTTCACCGTTTAACAACTCTAATAGTGCATAATATTGCTTCTCTATCGGTTTAAAAAGCTTAGCCAATTCTTTTCGCTTAGCGTTATTTCTTTTATTATGATGCGCCGTCCTACAGGCACTGTTGCAGAATGTTTGATTTGATCGTTTGGGTATAAATTCGACCCCACAATACGGACAAATCCGCTTTTCAATTTCATTATTCATAGTAATTTGCTTAAATAACATTTACAAATATAGTATTTTTTAATTTTTAATATTTACATTTGTGTAAATTTAATTTTATGAATGATCAGTTTTATATCAAATTTGGGGAATCATTCTATGAAAAATACATTCTCCCTAAAGATCTTGGCCTTAAATCACGGCAGGTTTCCTATTGGCGAGAGAACAAAGTTATCCCCTATTTCTTTGAGACGCATCAAAAGCACGGTCGGATGAACATCCCTGAAGCCATTTGGATGATGATACTGAAGGAACTCAGCGACATTGGCATCAGTACTGAAAAATTAAAAATCCTATCCTATCAGGTGTGGAATGTTCCAAAGAAGAACAAGTATGCCGACCAGGTCATATTGAAGTATATTCATTCAAAAAAGCCTCTGCTATCAGAAACGGGAAAAGTTAGCCTAAGAGATACCTTGGCAAATGAAATGGTCATGGACACCCTTAGGGAAGAAATAAACCAATATACCGATATGCTAAAGTCATGCATAGCCAACATAAGCCAACCACATTGTATGGTATACAGTCCATTGACGAACGAACATTCATTTTTGGTCAACGATGGTGTTCTAGTAAAAAAACTGGGGAGTCTAACTTTTGATTACCCACTGATTTCCATTCCCATACTAGGCAAGCTATCTAAGATCATAAGCATCGATCTTAACATAAAACATAAGAATCTGGATTATCTCAGTGACCTCGAAAATCAAATCCGGGAAATCGTATTGTTCAAAAAACCAAAAATAGTAGAGATAGCTTTTGATGATGGACACATCAAACCTAGAGTTATTACTGAAAAGCATGTGAAGCAAGTCGAACTGGCTGACTTCTTTCTGAAAAACAAAATTCCTAAGGGTTCAAAACTCCTAATTGACCCTAGAAGCCAGCACAATTATAAATTAACTTTAATTACAAAATAGTATGACAACCTATGTAGAACAAATTCAGTCCCTGAAAACACAGCCTGATTTAACCCTGTCGCGTTATGGGCCGAAAATCAAATCAGGAACTTCAACAGAAACAATTTCTGGATAACAATGAACTCACAGAATATTTATCTAAAGAATATATCGATTTAAATGAAGCACAAAAAAATGAATTAGTCTTGAGTATTTATCAATTCACAAAACTCATTTTTGATTCAGCAAAATAACTTTTACATGAGCAGAAAGAACGACGTAACCATTTCAGATTTTAAAGGAGCAATTGTATGGTCTTATACGCGTGTGTCCTCAAAGGAGCAATTTTTAAAAAACGGAAGTATTGAAACCCAAGTCAAGCGACTCAAAGCCTGTGCTTCTGACAACAGTTTGAGTATTACTAGGGAATTCGATGCTGAGTACGAAAGTTCGAGGCGAATCAACACTCAAAAAACGCTAAATGAGCTTTTACAAGCCATTAAAACAACACCTAAACACCAGAGACCTAAAATCATCCTTATCTGGTCACCTAGTCGATTTGGACGTGCTGGATCAGAACATATTGAATTGTTTGTGAGTCTTAGGCGTAAATACAATGTGTATCTGTATTCAGTAAGTACTGGTCACAATACATTCACTGAACGCAACGAAAATGAGTTCTCTACGCAACTACTATATGCTCAGAAAGAAAACTTTAATCGTCAAGACGTCATCATACCAGGAATGATCAATGTTCTTGAGAAAGGTAGATTTCTCGGAAGAGCTCCAAGAGGTTATGATCACTTTGGCCCTAGAGTTTCCGACCCATCTAAAGTACAAGCCAAGCAAGAGATAAAACTAAACGCACACGGAAAACTAATTAAAGAAGCGTTTAGACTAAAACTTTACGAAAATTATACAGATAAGGAAATTCAAGATCACTTAAAGCTAAAAGGTCTGTACATCCCGAAACAGACGCTGAGTAAAATGTGGTCTAACCTGTTTTATGCAGGATACTTTACCAACAGTTTAGTCCCCGATACCGAAATCAAAGGCCATTGGAAACCAATCATTACGAGAAAGGAATTTAATCTGCTTCAAAAGAAGTTAAATAATTCAAACCAAATAGGAATCCCTAAAATAAATGGCAATACCGAAACCCCTTTGGTGCCAAAGTTTCTGGTCTGTGATGATTGCGACACCAACATGACTTCATATAAAAACAAACGAAAGCATATCTTATATTATAAATGTTCATCATGTAATAAAACCGTAAATGCAAATACAAGAACGAAATCACTTTCAGCTGGTATGCACCAACAATTTTCTGGTGTGCTAGAATCTCTTAAGCTGTCTAAGTCTTTTGAAAGTCTGTTCTCAAAGCAGCTTGAAAAAATTGTTGAGAATGAAATATTAACAAGTTCGGATAAAAAGCGACAGCTTAACTCTGAGATCAATAAGCTTCAAGAAAAATACGACAAGATTGAATTTAGGTTTGCCACAGATGAAATATCAAAGGAAATTTTTGAAAAACATGGATCAAGGCTTAAAGAGCAAATTGAAAAGAAAAAGCAATTGCTTCTGAATCTGCCATCAAAAATGTCGAACCACAAAAAAGTAATGAAATTCTTTTTTAAAGTTGCAGAAAACCCTCGTCAATTCTACGAATCACTGGATTACCATAATAAAAGACTTTTCCAAAATATCCTATTTCCAGAAGGTTTCCGTTTTTCAATGAAAAACAAAAAATGTCGAACCAGTAAATTGAATCTATTATTCGAACTAACTAATTCATTTTTAGAACAATACGACCCTAAAAAAGAAAAGACTCAAACAGAAAAACTGTTTGAGTCTCATTTAGTAGCGGGAACAGGACTCGAACCTGTGACCTTCGGGTTATGAGCCCGACGAGCTACCTACTGCTCTATCCCGCGATATTGGACTGCAAATATACAACGCTTTTTCCTTTTGGCAAGAATTTTAAACAAAAAAACGCTCGGAGTGTCCGAGCGTTTTAAACCAATTATAAATAAACTTTTATATTAATCATCATCGTCTTCTGAGTCTAAGGTTGCAAGTGCTCCTTTCATGTTCACTTCGTCTAGATCGAAATCTACAATATTTGGTAACTGATCTTTCAAAGCTGCGTAATTACCTTTAAATCCATTATTACTCAACAACAAGGTTTTTAGATTTGATAATTGTGCCAGTTCACCTGGTAAATTGCCGTAAAAAGCATTGTTGGATAGGACCAATTCTTCTAAACTTGTTAATTCTCCAATTGCAGATGGAATTGTGCCAAGTAAATTATTATCAAAAACACTAAGCACTTTTAAGGCCTTTAGGTTGGATACAGTTGACGGGATCTTTCCCATTAAATTATTGCTACTAAGTATTAGAGTTTCCAGCTTAGTTAAATTTCCAATTGTATTTGGAATTTCTCCGAAAAAATTATTATTGTATAGTTCTAACGCTTTTAAATTTTCTAGGTTACCTATAGAAGCAGGGATTGCACCGCTCAAATTATTTGAAAACAACAATATTTTTTCAAGCGAAGTTATTTTTGTTAGGCTTTCTGGTAATGTTCCTTCCAATCTGTTGAATGCCAAATTTAAAACTCTTAACGATGACAAAGCATCTATTTGTCGTGGTATTTCTCCTTTTAAATTATTAAAAGTTAAATTTAAGGCAACAACGTTGCCATCCTCAACAGTAACACCATACCAGTCAGTAACCGGAGTATCTAAATTCCATGTTGTTTTCCAATCCTCACCGTTAGTAGCATTAAATAGTGCTAGGAGCGCGTCCTTTTGTTCTTGGGAAACGTTTGCAAATGTAAATGCAGAAAGCAAGCAACATAATAAGGTTAATTTTAAAGTTCTCATAATAGCAGATTTCTGTGGAGGGACACATTTTACTATACGAATATAGGTTTCAAAAGGATAAACGACAACTTTTTTCGATGAACTACATAGTGAAATTTTTCAATTATCTGATTTACAGATATTTAAAAATTTTTATTGTTCAATATTATCAGCCTGAAAACCTACTATTTCTTGGTCTTGACACACAACATCAATTTGTATGGGATTACAACAAATCTCGCAATCCTCAATATAATTTTGCTGTCTTTGGGAAGTATCTATTAGCATCGAAACTTGCTCCCAACAATACGGACATTGAAAGAAATGTTCATCCATAGTACTTTAATATTAAAATTCGACATTTAGGAGTTGCCCCGTAAGTTGAAGTAATTGTAATTCAGCAATTTTAGCGTCGTATTTAGCCGCATTTAGATTGGTCTCAGCCAAAATCAAATTTATTTGTGCTTGGCGAAATTCAATTGCTGTAATTTGACCTAGATTGTAACGCTCTCTAGACCTACTGAAATTGGTTTCGTTTGTTAGTACGTTTTGACGCTGAATTTCTAGAACCTCTAGTCTATTTTGATAATTTCCAAGAGCATTCGCAATATCCCGCTCAACTTCCATTTCTATTTGGTTTCTGGCAATCTCCTGGCTACTTAAAGCAATTTTAGAATTTTGAACTAACGTTGAAGTTGTGCCTCCATCAAACAAATTCCAACTCAAATTTATTCCCGCACTAAATGTGTAGGAATCGGATATATTTCCTGGAAAAAAGACCGAAGCTGGGTTTCTATTTTCATTCCAACCATAAGACCCAACAAGTCCAACAGTTGGAAGATATCCAGACTTACTGACTTTTAAATCATATGCACTTATTTCAATAATACTCTGATTTTGCAGTAAAGTGACATTATTTTCAGGAGCACTTGTAATGTATTGTTCTAACAATAATTTTGGAATAAAGGTAACGGTTGTATCAACTTTAAAATCATTATTTATCTTATTAGCCAGGAGCACATTTAAGTCTCGTTTTGTATTTTTTAATTGTTGATTGATACTAATCAGATTTATACTGTCGTTAGCAACGTCTACCTGTGCATTTAAAACATCAAGCTTTGAATTTTGTCCGTATTCAAATTGATAATCTGCCCTCATTAAGCGTTCTCTAGAGATGGTCAATGTCTCTTCTAAAATTTCCGTGTTTTGAGTTAACCTAGCTACTTCATAATACACAGTAAATAATTGAACAATAGTGTTTTCTATTGTCTCTCTCGCTTCTAACTCAGATAAATTATATTGCTCTTTTAAACGTTTGTAATTATAATACCTACCCATACCGTCAAACAAAGTATAGGCAAGATTTACTGAGGCATTATAGCGTTGCGTTTCGGCATTTGGAATTTCAATATCTGGTCTTGGCTCACCAGTATTCTGGTCTATTACACCTGGAAATCCAGTCACTGTAGTCTGTTGTGTATAGTTAGCACCGGCTGTTGTTGATACCGTTGGCAGGAAACCTGAGTTTAAAATATCCTTATTATTTTCTGCAATTTTTACATCGTTAGATGCCACCAAAATGCCAAAATTATGCTGAAGAGCAAGAGCAATAGCTTCAGATTTGCTCAAGTCTTCTTGCGCATTTACATACATTACCATAAACATTAGTATGCAAAACCATATATTATTGTTCCAATTCATACTTTTCTTTTACAGCGCGTTCAACTTCTTCTTTTGTAACAGACCTTCCTTGTATCAGCCATTTTATACCTACCTTAATATTATTACTAAGAGACAATAATAAAGGTAAGGCCAGCAAGGTTAAGATTGTAGCATATGCTATTCCGAAAGTTATAGAAATTGCCATTGGTTTTAGAAATTGCGCCTGCCTACTTTTTTCAAGTAATAGAGGTGCCAAACCAGCAATAGTAGTTAACGACGTCAGAAATATAGCCCTAAATCTTGACTTCCCTGCTTCTACAAGAGCTTCGTCAAAGTCGAGTCCATTTCTAAGGTTTAAATTAAATTTCCCTATTAGAACAAGACCATCATTTACCATAATTCCAATTAAGGCTATAATTCCTAATAAGGATAAAATATTAAGTGGAAAACCTAGTAATAAATGTCCCCAAGCTACAGCGGTTAGGCTAAATGGTATCAATAAAATGAGTAAAAAAGGTTGACTATAACTTCTAAACGTAAAAGCAATAGTCGCATAAATAAGTAGAATTATTACCAATCCTGCTGATCTCAACGACTTACTCAATTTTTCTTGTTCTCTGTTTTGACCTTCAAAAGAAGCTGTTATAGTAGGATATTTGGACTGTAACTCTGGGATTATATTTGCCCTCAAGTCGTCCATGACATCTGTATTACTCGCATTTGCATCTTTCATGTCTGCAGAGATCTGGATTTCTCTCTGACCCTCAAGGTGATTAATCAAAACATCTCCACGTTCAATGCTATACTCTGCAATGTCTCTAAGATTAACTCTTTCTCCATTTGGAGTTTGAATACGCATTTGATCCAAATCGTTTATGGAAGCTCTATTACTACGATCGTATCTTACCCAAACACGAATCTCATCTTGTCCTCTTTGAAAACGTTGTGCTTGCACACCAAAGAATCCTGCTCTAACCTGATTCATTACTGTTCTTAAGTCAAGGCCTAACAGATATGCACTTTGCTTAAGCTCAAGACGAATCTCTTTAATACCTGCAGGATCGTTATCTTCAACATCCTTTAAAACAGGATTTGAGTTCATTATGTCTTTAAGCTCTTGTTTTGCTGCTTTTAATTCTGTTATGTTATTGCTTAACAACGATACAGAAATTGGACTTCCTCCAAAATTACTGCCAGATCCAAAGGTTAATCGTTCAACACCAATTACAGGACCCACAAGTTCCCTTAGTCTATTAGCCACTAAAATCGATGTTATTTCATCTGGCCGTTCCTCGCCAGGCAACATATTAATACGCAATGAAGCAGATGAGGAACTATTAATGGTCCTGATAACATTTTCTACAAGGTTCTTATCAGATTCCGTGATATATTTTTCTGTGAATTCTTTGTCTATAATATCAACTTTATCTTCAATCATAGAAATAATTGAATCGGTAATGCGCTCGTTTGTTCCATTTGGCATATCGAGAGTGACCGCAACCTGATCGCTTGCAATTCTAGGAAATAATGTCACACTAATTACTCCACCTCCAATGGCACCCATTGTAAAAATTAAAAGCGCTATGAAAATACTTAAAGCAAGTAATTTATATTCTAGGACAAAGCGCAAACATGGTGCATAAATCCTATCGCGATTAAAGCGCATTATTCGGTCTCCAAGTTTATTAATTACGCGCATTTTGGCAAAAAAGCGCTTTATCCCTTGGGGTTCTGGCTGACCATTTTTTGCCCTTAGTGCCTTAGAATGTGCTAAGTGAGCTGGCAAAATTATCAATGCTTCGATTAAAGACACCGTTAATGTAAGAATTACAATTACCGAAACTTCGCCAAAGAATTCTCCTATTCTACTATCCAAAAACAGGAATGTTGAAAAAGCTAAAAGCGTAGTTATTATAGCTGAAACCACTGGCGGTATTACTTCTATAGTACCATCTATAGCGGCCTCTATTGGACTTTTACCTCTTTCGTAATGTTGATAGATATTCTCTGCAATTACAATTCCGTCATCAACTAAAATACCTATCACAATTATCATCCCAAAAAGGGAAAGCACATTAATAGTGACATCAAATTGCCCAGCGAACATAAACATCCCTAAAAAGGAAATGGGCAAGCCAAAGGCTACCCAGAATGCAAGTCTTGTATTAAGGAATAGTGACAGAAAAATAAGCACCAAGATTATTCCAGCTAGAGCATTTTCAAAAAGTAATTGTGTTCGTTGTTCGAGAGTTATAGATAGATCCCTAACAACATCAAGACGTACATTTGTAAACTTTTGATTAAACTCCTCGATATACTCTTTAACCTTTTGAGCAGAACTCACTAAGTCTTCGTTGTTGGTACTAGTTACAGTAATATCAACAGAAAGCTCTCTATTAAAATAGGTTGCACTTGGTGTTTCTGAAAACCTATCTCGAATTATAGCCACGTCTTTTAGACGTACTGTTTTACCACTTGGAGTAGCTTTTACCACCACATTGGATAGCTCATCTCCAAAATAAGAACGATTATTGGCACGAATCAAATAATCTTCTTTTTCTGTTTTTATATTCCCTCCTGTAACTAAAATATTAGATTGCCCAACAGCCAATGCTACATCTGCAAAAGTAATATTATAAGCAAGTAAGCTACTTTCATTTACTGCAATCTCAATTTCTTCCGCTGGAAAACCTGAAACTTCTACTTGTGAAATGCCTGATATTCCCCTCAGATCATTTTCAATTTGCCGGCCTATTTGCTTTAATGTTCCAAGAGGTATATTCTTTCCACTAACAGCAAAACTAATGGTTTGTCTAACTTCTTCTCGCTTGGCGACTACAAGCGGTTCCATGTCTGCAGGGTAACTAGGAACACGATCTACTGCATTCTTTACTTCAAGAAGCATAAAGTCTATGTTCTCTCCTTTTTCAATTTCTACAGTTATGGTTCCTCCATTTTCATTTGAAACAGAAGTTACTCTTTCTACACCTCTTAAGCCTTTAAGATTGTCCTCTATTTTTAGAACCACACCTTCTTCAATTTCTTGGGGTGATGCTCCGGGATAAGCAATAGCTATGTTAATTATTTTCGAATCTACAAGTGGAAAGAAACTTGATTTTAAGGCGCTAAAACCTAATATTCCAAAAATGAAAAAAGCTCCAATTAAAACATTAACTGCAACATGGTACCTTATAAAAAATGCAATAATCTTTCGCATTCTAGCCTTCGTTTTTTGAACTTATATAGGGTTTAACTAGCATACCTGAATAGGCTCCTGGAACTGGCTTTTTAAGAATCACTGTGCCATCCTTAACATTCTTAAGTACGACTTTTTTATCTGAAAAAAAGACAGGTTTTACCGCAATAGACTCTAAGATACTGTCTCTTACAGCAAATATGGTATTACTATCGGAAAGCAAAATACGATCAATTTCAATAGCATTTTCCTCATTCTTAGCACTGACATCCGCATTGAAATACATACCCTCTTTTATGTCTGGATGTTTTACATTAATGAACGCCGTTATAGTTTGAGTTGTTAAATCAATACTAGCATTTACTCGAGAAACTATTCCTGTATAAGTAGATTCACCGTTTAACGTTGTAAGCTTAACTTCCTCACCCTCTTTTATGAATGGCGCGTATGATTTGGATATAGCTATTTCGATTTCATACTCTGAGGTATCAATATATTCTCCGAGCTTTTGACCATTTCTTATCAAGGTACCTTCAGTAACCAAGGCTTCGGTCAAAACACCCGAAAATGGTGCACTAATGTAGTACTTGGTAAGGCGCTGTTCTAGATTCTTTACGTTATAATAACTCGAGACTATACCTCTTCCAGTGATAAAATAATTCTCTTTATCCGATGTTATTTCTGGCAATTTTGGCGTAGTTGATTCCAAATCGAAACTAACAAGGTAGTTCTTCCATTTTGGAAAAATATCAGGAAAATCAAGTCTTAAATCCGGCATTATTGCCGCTATGTCGTTATAAAGGTTACTCTTGGCAGATTGAACAGATGCGTAATATTCTGACGCATCAATATGAATTAAGCGTTGACCTTTTATATAATTTTGTCCTGCCTTAAATAACTTTCCTGTAGGCTTAAAAACACCTTGAACTTCTGAAAATAATTCAACTCTACGTTTAGCAACAGTATTTCCATTAGCGGAAATTACAATTGGAATTGTAGAATTTTTAACCGTATCCACAAATACCGTTTTTACCACTTTTGGCAACACGGACTTAGGCTTATTTTTATTTTTAATTAAATTGTTAGAAATTAAAATTGCTCCTAATATCAAGGCAAAGCCTAATATGGAAAGGATAACTTTTCGTAACATAATCTGTGCTTAACAAGTGCGCAAAGTTACCCTAATCCTAAATGCTCAGCGTTAAAATAATCTTAATTGTTAAAATTATCAATAGCTACATGGGTAGATTCCCATTGTTGCATAAGCTTCTCAAGTTCAGACTTTTTTAATTGGTAGTCGTCAAAGAATTTTGGATCTGAAGCAGTCTGGTCATAATTGGCCTCTAAGGCTAAATCATCTGCTTTGATAGCCTTCTCTAAATGATTGATTTTGGCCTCGAGTTTACTCAGCTTATTGTTTAGTGACTTAAGTCTTTTCTGGTCCTCATAATTCTGCCTATTACTTTCTTTAGGTTTTGTCTCATTAATAGTTCTTTTCTCTGCCTCTCTCAAATTCTGAATATTGCGTTGTTCCAAATAAAAATCTATATCACCTAAATACTCCTTAATTTGCTTGTCTTTAAACTCATATACAACCTCTGTTAATCCTTGTAGAAAATCCCTATCATGAGACACCAAAATCAATGTCCCCTCAAATTTTTTAAGCGCTTCCTTTAATACATTTTTTGATTGAATATCAAGATGATTGGTTGGCTCATCCATTATTAAGACATTGAATGGCTGCAGCAATAATTTTGCCAATGCTAACCTATTTCGCTCACCGCCAGAAAGTACCTTCACATACTTATCTACCTCATCACCTCTAAATAAAAATGATCCTAAAATATCCCTAACCTTGGTTCTATTGGACTCGTTAGCAGCATCAATCATAGTATCCAATACAGTTTTGTTTCCATCGAGGTATTCTGCCTGATTTTGAGCAAAATAACCTATCTGAACATTATGACCTAGTACTAAATTCCCGCGGTGTTCTATTTCTCCAACAATGATTTTAGCCAATGTGGATTTACCTTGTCCATTCTGACCAACAAAGGCGGTTTTGGTATCCCTTGCTATGGTTAAATTGACGTTGTTTAAAACTTGAAGCTTTCCATAATTTTTAGAGACATTTTCTAATTTTATAACTACCTTCCCTGGTATTATGGATATAGGAAAACTTAAATTCATAACGCTGTTATCGTCTTGATCTACTTCTATCCTATCTATTCGATCTAGTTTTTTAATAAGTGATTGTGCCATGGAAGCTTTAGACGCTTTTGCTCGAAATTTCTCGATTAGCTTCTCTGTCTGTTGAATTTGCTTCTCTTGATTTTTTTGTGCAGCTAACTGCTGTACTTTTATTTCTTCCCTTAGCTCAAGAAACTTAGTGTAGGGTTTATTATAATCGTAAATACGACCGAGTGAAAGTTCTATGGTCCTATTGGTAACATTATCCAAGAACATTTTATCATGTGAAACAATTACCACTGCGCCACCATAATTTTGAAGAAACGACTCTAGCCATATTATAGATTCAATATCTAAATGATTCGTAGGCTCATCCAATAGCAATAAGTCGTTATTTTGAAGCAGAAGTTTGGCAAGTTCAATTCGCATTCGCCATCCTCCTGAAAAGGTGTCCGTAAGTTTGTCAAAATCTTCTCTGTTAAAACCTAGTCCTTGTAGAATTTTTTCAGTTTCTCCTTGATAATTATATCCTCCTAGTATTTCATACTTGTGCTGAATTTCATTTAAATCTACCATAAGCTGATTGTATGCCTCACTTTCATAATCTGTGCGTTCTGCTAGTGCACCATTTATTGTTTGAAGCTGCGTCTCACACGCTTTTATTTCCTTAAAGGCTTGGTAAGATTCCTCAAGGACTGTTTTACCAAATTCAAAATCAATGTCTTGTTTTAAGAAACCTATTTTTAAATCCTTATCCGATGCAATCTGGCCAGAATCGTATTCTTGTTCATTAGATAAAATTCTGAGCATGGTAGATTTACCTGCACCATTTTTTCCTATTAAACCAACTCTGTCCCCAGCACCTAATTTAAATGTGACATCCTTAAACAAATACTCACCTTGAAAAGAAATGGAAAGATTATGAATATTAAGCATAGATTTTAATTATAAAACAACGATTTAATATGTTACAAATGTTACATCTAGGGTGTAATATTGAAGTATCTTTGTTTTGCAATTTGTAACGCAAAATTAAAGGAAATTAGTTATGATAAGGAAAGGAAATAAACTTTATAGCATTCTTTTTGGTGCCTGCCCGAAATGCCACAAGGAATCAATGTATGTTAATCCCAACCCTTATGCTTTAAGCGAAACTTTAAAGATACATGATAAGTGCTCACATTGTAATACACGTTACCGTATGGAGCCATCATTTTTTTATGGTTCTATGTATGTGAGTTATGCCGTTGGTATAGCATTTGCAGTTACCGCTTTTGTGATTAGTTATGATATTTTCGAAACTTCCTTGTTAACGGCCTTTATCTCAATAATTATTACTCTTGTTGTATTAATTCCATTTATAATGCGATTATCAAGAAATATTTGGATTAATCTATTTATGCATTATGATAAAGAATTGGCTAAGAATCAAAACGATTAATACTTATTTCCTTATTTAGAGGAATTTTGTTTTCTATGTAGTTATAAAGTGCATTGGCAACATATGGTGCTATCATAACGCCTCTAGTTCCAAGGCCATTTAAAACGAATAGGTTTTTATTTTTAGCATGTTCACCAACCAATGGTCGTCTATCTTTAGTGGTAGGTCTAATTCCTGCGACATGTTCTACTATTTTAAAATCGCATTTAAGAAAAGTCTTTAGTTTTTTTACTAGTTCAGCCCTACCTTCATCTGTTGGAAGGTTGGTTTTGTCAGACCAATTGTAGGTGGAACCTACAGTATAATTATTATTTCCAATAGGTATTACGAAAACAGACGATTTTATAGCGTATTCTATTCTTAATTTTGGTGCTTTTATTGTAATCACTTCTCCTTTTGTACCATTCAATGGAATACTCTTAAAAAATGGGTTTTTTTTCACACCAAAGCCTTCAGCAAAAACTATATTTTTGGCAACGACATTCTTATATGTAACACTATTCTTGCTAATCTTTAGATTTTGATATTCAAAGGGTTCTTCAACTAAATTATTAGACACCTTCATGAACGATTTATAATTTGTAATTAATGTTTCAGTATCTAATCGTCCAGCATGTAAAACTTCTCCATAGCCATAAGGTGCATCTACATTTTGGTTTGAATTCTTTATTATAGTAGTTGAAAGATAGGGCTCTAATGCTATTTTATCAGTTGCAGAAAACCAGATGTTTTGCTCCTCAATTGATGCAAAACGTCTATATATCTTAAGTTTGTGATCTATTTTGATTTGAAGATCCTTTTCTATCTTTTCATATGTAGGAAGTGCAATTTCTAACTGCTCTTTCGCTTTCCAAACCTCTGTAAATCGTTTTAAGATTACCGGATTATATAAACCCGCTGCAACTAAAGACGATTGTTGAGACCTATCATCATAAATTATAAAGGAATGATTATTTGCTCTTAATTTTTCACAAAAGGCAATACTTGCGAGGCCACAACCCACTACTATGTATTCAACTTCTCGCATTGTTACAAAAATAACATAAGGGACAATCAGAGACCAATTTATTTAAAATTATTGCACAAAAAAAGCTCACTAAAAGTGAGCTTTTTATAATTTGAATGTTAACTAGTAACTCCACATATCTTGTTCAAAATTTCGAATCTTGTCTTTAATACGTTCAGATTCTAAAAGTTGCATAAGCGCATTTTCTGCGATGTATTCCTTGACTTCCCTATCACCGTAAACATTTTCTTCTTTATATATCAAACCGTGGAAACGATGACTATTTAACAAATGATCGAAGGATATGGGGACCGCACTATTTTTATTATTAAATGCCTTAGCCTCATGTAAAATGTCCCTTATCTCTGGTACAAATACCCAAAACAAACCGATAGGTTCTTTATCTGCTTCATTATCGGAGTCAATAAAGTTAATGTCTGGTGCAGCAGGAGCCAATGCCAATATACGGTACTTCATTTCTCCTTGACGCTTATCAAAATACCACATACCCTTGATTAGATATGATTTGATATCCTGCGACTGAATTTTGGTTGTAATAATATATTCAGGATCTATGTAGCCATCAGCATTAAATTGATCATATCCAATTGGCAAAGTATCAATTTTCTTAAGCGAATTTTCCAAGTCCTTATTTGTTATTTCTGTAGTGAAATAGGAATCGCTGTATACTTTTGATATCATACCATTATCTATATTGTCCTTTAACACCTTAAACAATGATTTTCTGTTACTTCCAAGATTGTCTTCTGTTGGAAAATACAATGGAAAATTAGCGCGTTCATCTAGGACAACATTTTCCCAAATAATTTTAGAAAATAATATGTCTCGGTCGCCAACATAACCATACTCCAAAGGCTTATCATTATCGAGAAGCAATTCTGCCTCTGTTTTCATACCTATTTCTTCTGGTATCTTAGCATTTAGAATATTTGCTTGGGCAAACACACTATTGAAGGCTAAAATCCCTACAAACGTTAATAATAACTGCTTAATTTTCATTGTTTTCAATTTATAATTTGAGGCTTTAGAACACATCTATAACGCTCTATTAACTATAATATTTCCTATTAGTTAGACAACTCTACAACTACTGCTGTTGGTGGCTTAATTCTAATTGGATTATTTGGTGCCTTAGCTCTAATGTTAATGAACTGTACTAAATCGCCACGTCTCGCAGAACGTAGGGCATTTTTAGCCGCACCGTTTAAACGGTTTCCATTTACATTAATTGACGGCTTACCTGGAACTTTCATAGTAAATGACACAACCTCAATTGGTAATTTAAAATCAAAGTCGTCACCAAAGTCAGCTGAAAGTCTACCTATTTCAACATTGCTTTTTGGTAATTTAGCATTACCTATTTGTCCGTTGAATTTACCTAGTGGTATTGGTAAATCTTTAATTCTAAAGGTCTTTTTATCGCTTACGTTAGATCCATCATCTAATGTAGCTGTAACGTTTATAGTAACTTCCCTGCCTGTACCAGGTCTCATTTCGTATTTACCGTTAGATAATTTTTTAAGACCAGTAGCATTAGCTACAACATTATTATCTGAAACTCCAGCAAATGAAATTGTCATTGGGTTAACAACACCTCTGTAAACAACGTTCATCTTATCAGCTGATATTGTTGCCGAGTTTGGTCTTGGTACAACCACGTAATTCCCGGTGAATTCAATTGGCAACTCTTCACCTTTTTCCATAAAAGTAAATGTACCTTTTACCTCGTTTTCACCTACACTACCTGTAGTAAAGTTAAGTCTTGCATTCCCTAAGGAATCGATAGCTCCTTCTTCAGCTAAAGACACTTCATTACCGTTAATATTAAGTTTAACAGGTGTTACACTTGCATATTTACCTAATACAACTTTGCCTTGAAATTTCTCACCAGCAAAAAATGCATTCTTATCTGGTATCACTATTGCTTGGTAGTTCTTTAAAGTTACTGCTTCTTCTAATGAGTTTCCTAAGAATACATTATACAGATTGGCCTCAGTTGTTTTAACATCATTTTGTATAGATGTTAATTTTGCATGTGAAGCAATAGCTGGAAAACCTTTAAAGTTGTAATCTAAGTAGCTTAATTTTGCTCCTTCTTCAGGTTTAATATCACTAAAATCAAAACGCTTATCAAAGTTTTCAACTGCTGTTTCATAGGTAACATCATCACCTAGTACCGCTTTGATATCGTCTTTATACTTCTGGAAAGTAGCCATTACTGCCTGACCTGGTTTTGTTAATCTGTCTCCAGTAAACCATTTCTCATCAAGGTAATCTCCTTTATCCATTTCCTCGGCAGGTAACTCTCCATTCACCAACTCGTAGCCACCTCCTTTAATTATATCATTTTTTATACCTTCAAGATAAGCATTAAATTTATCCGAGATTACTTTAATCTGTGATGCCTTGTTGGCAACTACTCTAAATTCTGCTGGTTTTTCCTCAGCTTTTAATGATAAGCCTTTCAAAAGATTTTCATTAGATGCTGTTGTAAATTCATTTGTTGATTCAAATTTGGCATCCATTGCGCCAAATGCTGATAGTACCTCTTTGTCCATAGTCATCGCAATCATGGCGATAAATACCAGGTACATTAAGTTAATCATTTTCTGCCTTGCAGATAGTTTTCCTCCTGCCATTGTAATTAGTTTTTAATGGTTAATTATTAATTGCTTATAAAAACTAATTAGTTTTTGTTCATTGCAGAAAGCATACCACCATAAACACCATTTAAAGATGAAAGGTTTGCAGCCAATGATTGCATTTGTTCTTTTAGTTTGGTGGCATTTTCTACAGCTTCTTCGTTGATTGCTGCTTGACGGTTTGCACTTTCCATTTGTACCTTATACAAACTGTTTAGAGATTCCATCTGAGCAGCCGCTAAAGAAAGTTCCTCACTGTATTTTTTCTGTGCAGATAGAGAATCTACCGTAGGAGAAATATTTTTTGCCGCACCTTCAAAATTTTTGATGCTCTCGCCAAGACTTGACATTAATTCACTATCTATTCTTGCCTCTTTCAATAAGTTGTCTAGTTTCTTAGATAGCAAACCTTCTGCGTCTTTAGGCTCCTCTTTTTTCTTTTTTCCAGAAGTTGCTCCGCCAGCTAACTCAGGATATACTAATGACCAATCAAGTTCAGATTGCTGTCTTTCAAAAGCCGAGTAAGTAAATACCAATGCTTCTACAATCATACCAATAGTTAATATTTCAGAACCACCTGGCCAGTGTTGTATCTTAAATAATGCTCCTACGATTACGATTGCCGCTCCTAATCCGTAGATCATGTTAGTCAATGTGATTTTACCTTTTTGTGCCATAATTTGTTTAGTTTTAGTTTAAGTTAATGGATTTAACTTAAGTAGGTTAATTTAAATTTTTGGTTATTTATTATTGTTTAAGTTTAAGTTTTAATTTGTGGCTGCATTTTTGGTTACCTCAGTTCCCATGTAGTCTTGTACCGTTCTGAATCCAATATAACTTCTTGCGGAATCCGCATATTCATAATCTCTAGAACTAACTTGTAAGAAATATGCAACATCTTTCCAAGATCCTCCTCTAACGACTTTTCGCGCATTATTTGGATCGTTAACACTAGGATTTATAGTTGAGGAATACTCGTACGACCCTGGATCGTAAGAACCATTTACCCATTCCGAAACATTACCGGCCATGTTGTAGAGGTTAAAGTCATTTGGATCGTAAGCGTCAGCTTCAACTGTATACAACGCTTGGTCTGCGGCATAATCTCCTCTTAAAGGTTTGAAATTTGCCATGAAACAACCTCTGTCATTCTTAGCATATGGTCCTCCCCAAGGATATGTACCACCTTGTAGTCCACCTCTAGCTGCATATTCCCACTCTGCCTCATTTGGTAATCTGTAGGCATTAACTGGTTGCTTTCCTTTACTTTTCTGGAACCCATTGTGTTTTAAGGTTCTCCATTGACAAAAAGCTTGAGCTTGCTTCCATGATACACCAACAACAGGATAATCATCGTAAGCCGAATGCCAGAAGTAATCATTGTGCATTGGCTCGTTATACGAATAAGCAAAGTCTCTAATCCATGCAGTTGTATCAGGATATACTTCAATTTCTTCCTTAATAATTACATCAGAGCGTTTAAGATTTCTATCCTTTGCCGCTCTCTCAATGTCCATATAAGTATACTGAAATTTAAATTGCTTAACATCCCAGGTGCGCTGTCCATTGTATGATTCTTCTAATGGTAAGTACATATTATCCATAACCTCAGCATACAGCTCATCTGGATACTCATCAGTATCAAATATTAAATCTACATCTCTATTGATTTTACGTTGCTCATTACCATAAGTATTGAGCATGTAACTTTCATAAGCATTCAAATCATTAGGATCTGAATCGAGATAAGCAAATTCTCCAATATCTCCACTACCTGGAGTTTTTCCTTCTAAATCTGCCATCTCGGCAAGATTTAATCTTAAGATAGAATCTCTTACCCAATACACAAACTGTCTGTACTCACTGTTTGTTATTTCGGTCTCATCCATATAGAATGCGCGAACCGTTGCTGTTTTTGTCGGCGCATCTTGTACACCAGCAATGTCATCATCGGATTTACCCATAATGAAAGCACCTCCTGGAACGAGTGTCATTCCATAAGGTTTTTCTGGATGCCATTTTTTACCCTTAACACCTACCAATTGTCCTCGGTCTCCAGAGTTACAGCTGGCAACCAAAACTAATACAGTAGTAAGTAAAATAAACTTCTTAATATTCATAGTAACTCGAGGTTAAATTAGTCGTCCTTAATTTTAAGGTCGTAAACATATTTATATATTTTCGAAAAAACAACTTTTTTCCAATTTTTTTTGCATTTCGTCCTCAAAAATGTGCATTTCATCGACGAAATTCAAGTATAACTCCGATAAAATGCACATTTTAGAAGATGTTCTTCCTGTAGGCTTTATACCACCTTTCAGGTATTTCACCCTGCAAAGCTTGCAGATAGTCGGCATGCATGCATGGTAATAACGTGTGCTTTTTTAATTTATTATTAACATCTGGTAAAAAAGGAATTTCGATCCACCAGCGTCCTGTTTTTAGGCTTTTATAAAAGATAAGCTCATCATTATCAACTAGAACATTAAACTTTTGATAGAACTTTTCATTTGAAAAATTGTCGTCTTTGATACGGCAATTTACCCCTTCAATAAAATACCAGATCATCTGTGCAATTAGCATGGAACTCGCGTTATCGTTCTTTGAGTTGTGGTATTCATAAATGCCAAATGAAGATACTTTGTTGCTTATACCAGCATATCTGGTAATAGCACAAATTTCTTTACCTGAAAAACCGTTTGGTGAATATTTCTGATTGTCACTTACCTCTGAAGCTTGTACGGATTTCAAATCTACAGAAACAATATGTGCATCCCTTAGCAGGGGTTCTACCATATTTATATCCGCAGAAACATCTCCTAATCTATAAGCCTCAAAATAAAGTTTTTCCATCAGGTCAATTTCCTCCTGCGAATTAAAATATGTTTGGTATCCAATGGTAGAATAGTTAAAAAGGTTATAGGGCTGTTCTACAATGACCTTTCCGACATAACTATTATTTTTAATGGGTAAATTCGCATCACCTAGATCAAAATTAGTATCTACATTAACAATGTTGACCATTGGCATAACAGTATCGTATGCACGATAATTAGAATATGTTAAGTCTTGACTTCCCCCTAAAATGATAGGAATAATACCTTTTTCTAATAGTACGGTAATAGCAGTTTTAATTGCAAAATAAGTATCCTCGACGGTCTCACCAGGATCAATATCGCCTAAGTCTGCAATATTACTGTGCCAATTACCTGGAAACAAAGCGTAAAAAGCAGATCGTATTGAATCGAAATGAATTTCTTCTCCCATATAATTAACGTCGTTACGAGTTTCCTTTACGCCAATCAATGCGAGCCGTACATCATCAAGGTCTGGTATACCGTGTTGTTTTGAATGTACTTTTATTTTTTTTCCTAATGCCTGTGGCGCCAAAAGTTCCTTATGTGCTAGCACTATATCTGAAACAGGCGATAGAAAATTAAAATTCATTTAAATTATTTCTTTTTAGCCGTTGTTTTTTTTCTGGTTGTTTTACGTTTGGTTTTCTTTTTTGGCGCATTTTTCTCAAGCAGTGCTTTGGCTTCTTCTAAAGTCATTTTACTCACATCTACTGTTTTTGCAAGCTCTACTTTCTGTTTGCCTTTAATTACATTATGTCTACCCCATCTGGCTTTTTCTACTCTGATACCTTCGGTTTCCCAAACATGGACAAGTTTATCTTTTTCTTTCTGTAACTTGTCCTCAATCAAAGTTACAATGTCTTCTTCAGATAAATTATCCCAATCGTATTTTTTATTAACATTTATAAACATATTGTTCCATTTAATAAATGGTCCAAATCTTCCTTTTCCCTTTGTAACATCTAAACCCTGGTAAGTATATATAGGTGCGTCTGCCTTTTCCTTTTCTTTGATATAGGTAATTGCCTCCTCTAATTCTACACTTAAAGGATCTACACCTTTTGGTAATGAGACAAATTTCTTACCATACCTAACGTAGGGTCCGAAACGGCCAATATTAACCTCTACTTCTTCCTCTTCATAGTGCCCTAGTGCCTTAGGAAGCTCAAAAAGGCTCATAGCCTCTTCGAAAGTTATAGAGCTTAATTGTTGGTCTGGCGCCAAACTTGCAAACTGTGGTTTTTCATCTTCTTCCGCTGTACCTATTTGAACCATAGGTCCGAACTTACCGAGACGAACGCTCACTTGTCTTCCTGTTTTAGGATCCGTACCTAAAACGCGCTCTCCAGATTCTCGATCTGCATTTTCCTGTACGTCTTCTACTTGAGGATGAAATCCTTTGTAAAAGTCCTTCATCATCACTTTCCAGTCCTCTTTCCCCTCTGCAATGTCATCAAAACTTTCTTCTACTTTAGCCGTAAAATTATAGTCCAATATAGACTCAAAGTGATTTACAAGGAAATCCGTAACAATCATACCAATATCAGTTGGAACCAATTTACCTTTGTCCGATCCTACCCGTTCTGTTAAGCTGTTTTCCTTTATTACATTTGATTCTAAAACCAATTGCACATAATCCCGCTCAACACCATCAACAGATCCTTTTTCTATATAATTTCTATTTTGAATTGTAGATATTGTCGGTGCATAGGTAGATGGTCTACCAATTCCAAGTTCTTCCAGTTTTTTAACTAAAGATGCCTCAGTGAAACGTGCTGGTGGCCTTGTAAAACGTTGTGTTGCAGTGATATAATTGTTTAATAGTATATCGTTGATATTTAATTCTGGTAGTAATCCTGATTGCTCAATGTCTTCATCATCTGTCCCTTCTAAATATACTTTTAAAAAGCCATCAAAGGTTATCATCTCTCCATTTGCTGTGAACTGCTCACTTACCTTCTGATTGGAATTTACCTTAATCTTTACATTTGTGCGTTCCAGTTTGGCTTCACTCATTTGTGAGGCAATTGCTCGTTTCCAAATAAGATCATATAATCTCGCTTGATCTCGTTCTGCGTTAACAGTTGGATTTGAAAAATCCGTAGGCCTTATGGCTTCATGTGCTTCTTGAGCACCTTTTGTTTTTCCCTTGTAATTTCTCGGTTTACTATATTCAGCGCCATAGGATGCCTTGATTGCACTTTCGGCTCCTTGTTTTGCTTCATTGGATAGATTAACACTATCTGTTCTCATATATGTAATCAGACCTGCTTCATATAAACGTTGCGCATTACGCATTGTCCTGCTTACCGAAAAGCCTAATTTTCTAGATGCTTCTTGTTGTAAGGTTGAAGTCGTAAATGGTGGAGCAGGAGATTTTTTAACTGGCTTTTTCTCTAAATCTGAAACATTGTAAGATGCTTCCAGATTTTTATTTAAAAATGCCTCTGCTTCTTTTTTAGTTGCAAAATTCTTCGGGAGCTTTGCTCTAAAGGTGGATCCATCTGAAGTTACAAACTCCGCATCAACACGATAAGAAGCTACTGCATTAAAATCCTGAATTTCTCGTTCACGCTCTACAATTAACCGCACTGCAACAGACTGCACTCTTCCAGCAGAAAGACCTCCTTTTACTTTTCGCCACAGCACAGGAGACAATTCATAGCCCACTATGCGATCTAGTACACGTCTTGCCTGTTGTGCATCAACAAGATTGTAGTCTATTGTTCTAGGGTTCTCTATTGCTTTACTTATGGCCTTTTTGGTAATTTCTGAAAAAACAATTCGTCTTGTTTTCGCTCTATCTAGCGCCAAAGTTTCTGCAAGATGCCATGCAATTGCTTCACCTTCCCGATCTTCATCACTTGCTAACCAAACAATATCTGCCTTTTTTGCTAAATCCTTGAGTTTCTTGACAACATCTTTCTTGTCTTTTGATACTTGATATTTTGGGTCGAAATCACCTTCTACATCTACCCCTAATTCTTTTGATGGCAAATCTGCAATGTGACCAAAACTAGATTCTACTTTGTAATCTTTACCCAGAAATTTCTCTATTGTTTTAGCCTTTGCTGGCGACTCAACTATTACTAAATTCTTTGGCATTCTTCATTTTTTTGAGGTTACAAATGTATGTAGAAATTAATTTACAATCCTAATCTGCATTATTTTCGAGTGATTCACGGCTTCTAAAACAACACTCAACAATCAAAAAAGCCTCACAATATGTAAGGCTTTAATTATTTACTAAATATTAGTTAATTTAAAATGAGCGTACTTAATAATTGGATTGCGCCCTCGTCATTGTATTCATATTGATATAGCGCATCTTCTGCAATCATTAGTAGTTTGTCTTCTAAGGGTATCACATCTTTTGCATTAATTTCTTCGAATGCATTAATCATTTGCAAGTCTAGAGGATTTGTTTTGTCATATACTTTTAAACCTGAATTACCGTCGCAAACAAATAAGTAATTGTCTTTAAAACCTAATCCGTACGGATTATCTAAACTGTGTTGTGCAACCAACGTAGGATTGTATTTATTGCTAACGTCAATAACCTCTAGGACACTTAATTCTTGTCCACATTCATTACCTCCTCTTAAAGTAAGGAATGCGTAATCGCCATCTACAACAACCGGATCGCATCCTTCCCAATGCGTAAATTCAGAAATAAAGGTTGGTGAAGCAGGGTTTTCTACACTATGAATAAACATCCCGTTATCACCACCTAAATATAAGTAGCCTTCTGCATGAAACATTGTTTCTATTCGCCAGCCAGCATAATAACTTGTGACAAAACTTGGTGCAGAAAGGTTGGAAATATTAAACGTACTCAATTCCGCCTCTCCTACTGTATACAAATAATCCTCAACAATTTGAAATCGCGCCAAGGATCCTCCTACTCCAACGCTATTTGCTGATTCTCCAGACCCAAGAGTGTATATGTCATCGTAAAACGATTGCTCCAATTCACGTTCTTCATAAGTCCATCCTACAATGACTTCTTCTTCAGGATTAAAATCTGAATAATCAGTAAAAGCAAAAGGATCTGGTGTATCAAATTGTTCATAGTAATCAAATACATCTTCCAATAGCGCCACTTGTGTAATACCATTAATATTTGAAATGCCAAAGACAATGAGATCAATTGCGCTGTCGGCAAACAAAAAATTATTTTTAATCGCAATATCCTCATTTCCCGGAATGTTTAGAAATGCAATTATTTGTGGTGATGTCGGATTGCTGTTGTCAAAAACGTGCACACCTTTATCTTCTTCACCTATGAAAATAAAATCATTATAGACGTAAATCTTACCAACATTTTCAATTGGTTTGGGAACTTGAACTTCAATCTGTGAACGCCAATCGGTTTTGGACATAACTTCTGGGATAGCAAAAGTCGCAGTAACAGTTTCTACATTATCATCACTTTTGCACGAGACAAAACTGATGAAAAACAGCAGTGCAATAATCTTTTTCATTTTATATTGATTCTAGTTTTTGTAAGTGCCTTTAATCCGTTTGACTGAGCAATGATTATTTAAACAGTTTAGTTGAATTCTGAAATAAAAGTTTCAACCAAATTCATTTCTCTAACTAAAAATAGGGATTTTAAGCAACAACCCTTCTATTAGTCTAACCTCTCATTAATTAAATTAAAGATACGCAAAATGATTGTGTGTTTTAATGTTAAATTAAACTATTAACTAACTGCCAGATTGTCACATTCTGTAAATTAATACTATCTTTGCATATTCTTTGAATAAAGAAAAATTTATTTCTTACAATGGAAAAAATAATTGACGAAAACAAACAGGGTGAAGCCTTGGTTCTAGATAAAAAAGAGGGTAATGGTAAAAAACTTTTTATTGAAAGTTATGGTTGCCAAATGAACTTCAGTGATAGTGAAATAGTTGCATCTATATTGAGCGAACAAGGCTATAATACGACGCAACAACTGGAAGAAGCAGACTTAGTATTGGTTAATACTTGCTCCATAAGAGATAAAGCGGAACAAACAGTTAGGAAGCGATTGCAAAAATACAATGCTGTAAAACGTATCAATCCCAATATGAAGGTTGGTGTTTTGGGCTGTATGGCAGAACGGCTTAAAAGCAAATTTTTAGAAGAAGAGAAAATTGTCGATTTGGTTGTTGGTCCCGATGCTTACAAGGATTTACCAAATCTTCTTACTGAAGTCGATGAAGGTCGTGATGCTATAAATGTTATACTTTCAAAAGAAGAAACCTATGGTGATATTTCACCTGTAAGATTAAATTCAAACGGCGTTACAGCCTTTGTATCGATTACTCGTGGTTGTGACAATATGTGCACTTTTTGCGTTGTGCCATTTACACGGGGAAGAGAACGTAGCCGAGATCCTCAAAGCATAATTGAAGAAATTAATGATTTATGGGAAAATGGGTATAAAGAGGTAACCTTACTAGGACAAAACGTAGACAGCTATTTGTGGTATGGCGGTGGTCTTAAAAAAGATTTTGATAAGGCTTCCGAATTACAAAAAGCAACAGCCGTCAATTTTGCAAAATTAATTGAACTCTGTGCAAAAGCCCAACCAAGAATGCGATTTAGATTCTCAACATCTAATCCTCAAGACATGACCTTGGATGTTATAGAGACAATGGCCAAATATGATAATATTTGTAATTACATTCATTTGCCTGTTCAAAGCGGTAGCGATCGAATCCTTAAGGCTATGAATCGCCTGCACACAAGACAGGAATATTTTGAACTTATAGACAATATTAAGCGTTTAATCCCAGATTGTGCAATTTCACAAGACATGATCACTGGTTTCCCAACCGAAACAGAAGAAGATCATCAAGATACGCTAAGCCTAATGGAATATGTTAAGTACGATTTTGGATTTATGTTCGCCTACTCAGAACGTCCCGGCACATTGGCTGCTAGAAAATTGGAAGACGATATTCCTGATGATGTAAAGAAAAGACGACTTAACGAAATTATACAGCTTCAACAAAAGCATAGTTTATTAAGAACACAAGCTCATGTTGGAAAGGTTGAAGAAGTTTTAATTGAAAAGGAATCCAAGCGCTCTGATAAACATTGGTCTGGTAGAAATAGCCAAAATACTGTAGTTGTTTTTCCAAAAGAGCACTATAAGGTCGGTGATTTTGTAGATGTAAAGATTAACGACTGTACAAGCGCCACACTCATTGGGCAGGCAATTGACTATTCAAAGAACAATTAATAATAAATGGAATCTGTACAAGCCATAAAACAGCGCTTTGGGATTATTGGTAACGATCCTAAACTTAACCGTGCCTTGGAGAAAGCAATTCAGGTTGCTCCAACTGACATTTCGGTATTGGTTACTGGAGAAAGTGGTGTTGGTAAAGAAAGTGTACCAAAAATAATTCATCAGTTATCTCATCGTAAGCATGGCAAATACATCGCTGTAAACTGTGGTGCCATACCAGAAGGAACTATTGACAGCGAACTGTTTGGACATGAAAAAGGTGCATTTACTGGAGCAACACAAACACGTTCTGGCTACTTTGAAGTTGCAGATGGTGGTACCATTTTTTTGGATGAAGTTGGTGAATTACCCCTAACCACACAAGTACGTTTACTTAGGGTTTTAGAGAATGGTGAATTCATAAAGGTAGGCTCGAGTAAAGTTCAAAAAACCAATGTTAGGATTGTTGCAGCAACTAACCTTGACATGTTTGAAGCAATAAAAAAAGAGAAATTTAGGGAGGATCTCTATTACCGATTAAGTACAGTAGAAATATCCCTACCACCATTGCGAGATCGCAAGGAAGACATTCATCTTCTCTTCAGAAAATTTGCTAGTGATTTTGCGTTGAAATACAAAATGCCCACAGTAAAACTAACTGATGATGCGGTAGTATTACTTCTTAAATACCGTTGGAACGGAAACATAAGACAATTAAGAAATGTTGCTGAACAAATCTCAGTTTTAGAACAAAATAGAACAATTAATAGTTCTACCTTACAGCAATATTTGCCAAACTCTGGAAACAATCTGCCCGCTGTCATAAATACGTCTAAAACCGAAAGTGACTTTAGTAATGAACGTGAAATACTTTATAAGGTATTATTTGACATGAAAAGCGATCTAAACGATTTGAAAAAACTTACCATGGAATTGATGAAAAAAGGCAGTGTGTCCGATGTGACCAAGGAACATGAACATCTAATTCAGAAAATTTACGGCGAGGATTCAGAAGCTAATTACGATTCAGAAAGTATTTCGGAAGATTTAGAGGTGTTGTCTATACCAGAACACACAAAACAAGTAGAAACTGTTACAGACGTGAACGACAAATACCTTTTTGCGGAAGAAATTGAGGAAGAAGAAACACTATCATTACAGGATAAAGAACTTGAGTTGATTAAGAAATCACTTGAACGCCATAATGGTAAACGAAAATTGGCGGCAGCAGAATTAGGTATAAGTGAGCGTACCTTATATAGAAAAATTAAGCAATACGATCTTTAGGAAAAGATTGGCAAACACATTATAATTAGTTTATAATTACAGCGTTTTACAAAGACATATTTATCCAATGAAAGTATTTAAGTTCATTTTAGGCTTGTTTATAGTCTTATTGGTAACAAGTTGCGGAATCTACTCGTTCACTGGTGCAGACACTGGTAATGCCAAAACTTTTCAGGTCAACTTTTTTCAGAATAATGCAGAACTGATTGAACCTCAATTAGATTTTGATTTTACCAACTCCTTGCAAGATCTTATTCAAAACCAAACAAATCTTAATTTGGTTAATAATGGTGGTGATTTAATTTTTGAAGGTGAAATTACAGAATATAGAATTGCTCCTATGACAGCAACAGCTCAAAATACTGCCGCACAAAATAGGCTTACCATGGCTGTTCAAGTGAGATACTTTAATACCCTAGATGAAGAAAAAGATTTTGAACAACGCTTTAGTTTCTTTTTTGATTATCCTGCAAATGTACAGCTCAACAGTGTAAAGGCAGAAGCTCATGAAGAGTTATTTGAAAGGATAACACAAGATATATTCAATGCCTCATTGGCTAACTGGTAAATAATGCAACTGCGAGACCTTACATATTTATTACAACATCCTGAGGCCATTACGAGCACTCAAACAGAAGCGCTCGCAAAAAAAATTGAGGAATACCCATACTTTCAGCCCTTGCATGCTTTATATCTTAAAGGGCTAAAACAAAAGAATAGTTTTAAATATAACACTACCTTAAAAGTAACTGCAGCGCATACAGCAGACAGAAGTGTATTGTTTGATTACATTACTTCAGACGTATTTAATCAGAACGAAATATCACAACAGATAAAGCAAACTTCAGAGTATATAAAATCAATTAGTGTTAATGATGTCGATGATATTTCCGTTAACAAAAGCGTTACAATTGATGATGCCCTAAAAGAACATATAAGAGCTACCGAAGGTGTATTAGACCCTAATTTATTTAAAGCAAAACAACCCATTGAGAAAAAACCGGTTGAAGCACTTACCGAACTTCAAAATTCTATTATTTCTGTAGACGTTGAAAATATTGAACCTGAAAAGAAACTAGATATTGGCAAACCTTTAGAATTTGATAAGAATGAAAGTCATTCTTTTGCCGAGTGGCTTAAAATTACAAGCTTCAAACCCATTGATCGGTCAGAAACCGAAAAGGAAAGTACTCCTATCGAAGTCAAAGAAGCACCACTTCAAGATAAATTAAAAATAATTGACAAGTTTATAAGTGAAAATCCTAAGATAAAACCAGTAGACCTACAGGCTCCAAAACCAAAGTTAGTTAATAACGATGATACAATATCTGATAGCCTAATGACTGAGACATTGGCAAGGATATATTTAGAACAAAAAAACTATGAAAAAGCTATTCAATCTTACAAAATATTAAGTTTGAAATATCCAGAAAAAAGTAGTTTCTTTGCAGACCAAATTAAATTAATAGCAGAATTAAAAGACAATAACAATATATAACATGAGCGCATTTACAATATTCCTAGTTTTAATCGTGATTGTAGCATTTTTGCTTGTAGTGGTTATTATGGTTCAAAATCCTAAAGGAGGTGGTTTATCTTCCTCTTTTGGAGGTGGCGGGACGCAACAATTAGGTGGCGTTAAGAAAACTGGTGATTTTTTAGATAAAAGTACCTGGTTTTTGGCAACAGCATTGATTGTATTGATTTTAGCTTCAAATTTAACCATTGATTCTGGATCATCTGTAGAATCTAAGGCTTTGGATGCAACTGAAGACACCTCTACCTTACCACCACTTAATACGATTCCGGCAGGAGAAGAAACTAGTGGAGACACTCCTGAATAGTTTCATATTTTGAAATAACCCAGAAGCCAGCAACCTAGCTGGTTTTTTTATTTACTGCAAGTTTGTCAGTCCATTGCACTTGGCATAATTTTCGAAATAGCAGGACTAAATACTTTTAATTAATTACTAAAAACTTATATAGAATGAACTTAAACATTAGACCTTTAGCAGATCGTGTTCTTGTAGAACCGATGGAAGCTGAGACAACCACGGCTTCTGGTATTATTATTCCAGATAATGCAAAAGAAAAACCGCAAAAGGGAACTGTTGTTGCCGTAGGTAACGGTAAAAAAGATGAACCATTAACAGTCAAAGTTGGTGACACTGTATTGTACGGGAAATATGGCGGCACCGAACTTAAGTTTGAAGGCAAAGACTATTTAATGATGCGTGAAAGCGACATCTTAGCAATTGTTTAATCTATAATAACTAATTAAAAACTTAGAATAAAATGGCAAAAGACATAAAATTTGATATTGAAGCACGCGACGGACTAAAACGAGGCGTTGATGCTTTGGCAAATGCAGTAAAAGTAACTTTAGGACCAAAGGGCCGTAATGTAATTATTGGAAAGTCCTTTGGCGGACCAGCGGTTACTAAGGACGGTGTTTCGGTTGCAAAAGAAATAGAGCTAGAAGATGAACTTGAAAATATGGGAGCTCAAATGGTTAAAGAAGTAGCTTCTAAAACCAACGATTTAGCTGGTGACGGTACTACAACAGCAACAGTATTGGCACAGGCCATTGTAAAAGAAGGACTTAAAAACGTCGCTGCTGGTGCTAATCCAATGGATTTAAAACGCGGCATTGATAAAGCAGTAGAAGCCATTGTAGGTGATTTAGAAAAGCAAGCAAAAAAGGTTGGTAATTCTTCTGAAAAAATCCAACAAGTGGCATCAATTTCTTCAAATAATGATAGCACCATCGGTGAGTTAATTGCTGAAGCTTTTGGTAAGGTTGGTAAAGAGGGTGTAATTACCGTAGAAGAAGCAAAAGGAACAGATACATACGTAGATGTTGTAGAAGGTATGCAATTTGATAGAGGTTACCTGTCGCCTTACTTTGTTACGGATGCAGACAAAATGATTGCTGATTTAGAAAATCCATACATCTTACTATTTGACAAGAAAATCTCAAATTTACAAGAGATACTTCCAATATTAGAGCCAGTTGCGCAATCTGGACGCCCATTATTAATAATCGCTGAGGACGTAGAAGGACAAGCTTTAGCAACTTTAGTAGTAAATAAGCTAAGAGGTGGACTTAAAATTGCAGCTGTTAAGGCACCTGGTTTTGGTGATAGACGCAAAGCAATGTTAGAGGATATAGCTATTTTAACCGGCGGTACTGTTATTTCTGAAGAAAGAGGTTTCTCTTTGGAGAATGCAGACTTATCAATGTTAGGTACTGCCGAAACAGTAACTATCGATAAAGATAACACTACAATTGTTAATGGTCACGGTAAGGAATCTGACATAAAAGCACGCGTTAATCAAATTAAAGCGCAAATTGAGACAACAACATCAGATTACGATAAGGAAAAACTGCAAGAGCGCCTAGCGAAATTGGCAGGTGGAGTTGCTGTGCTATACGTTGGTGCAGCTTCAGAAGTTGAAATGAAAGAAAAGAAAGACCGTGTTGACGATGCCTTACACGCAACTAGAGCCGCAGTAGAAGAAGGTATTGTTGCAGGTGGTGGCGTTGCTCTTGTAAGAGCTAAGAAAACCTTAGAGAAATTAGAAACCGAAAATCTTGATGAAACAACTGGTGTACAAATTGTTAACAAGGCAATTGAGTCACCCTTAAGAACCATAGTCGAAAATGCTGGTGGAGAAGGATCTGTTGTTATAAATAAGGTTTTAGAAGGCAAGAAAAATTTTGGTTACGATGCTAAAAACGAAGTTTATGTAGATATGATGGAAGAAGGTATCATCGATCCTAAGAAAGTAACACGTATTGCCTTAGAAAATGCAGCATCTGTTGCTGGTATGATCTTAACTACAGAGTGTGCTTTAGTTGACATTAAAGAAGAGACTCCTGCAATGCCACCAATGGGCGGCGGCATGCCAGGCATGATGTAGTCCGATGTTTCGATACATAATCATTTACTAAAGTTAATTTCAAATTAAAAAGCCCTTGATAAGAATCAAGGGCTTTTTGTTATTCCAATTTCATGTTATATTCATCTATTTAATTCAAAAAACACATTGTTAGGTAGATGCAGAAATTTCAAGATGCGGATATTCACTTGATCTATTTTGAAAAGAGGTTATTTTTGGGTTTTTAATAATTCCATCTTTAATCTCAATAGCCCGTCTAATAGTTTCGCTTCCTTTCCATTTTTCAGGACCTCCAATTATTATAGGTAGATAAGGAATGAGGTTACTAGATATTTCCCAGCTAGCCGCATTCCATAGATATGAAGGCGTATGGTCAACCGCATAATAAAATAAAGTCCCAACCTTAAATATGGGTCTTTCAAAATTAGTAGGCTTCGCGAAGGAAAATCCCATACCTTCATCACAACTAATATCTATAATGAGACAACCAGGTTTCAACCGATTGTTTTGATCTTCTGACACAAACATCAATGGGTTGTCAGTATCCTGAAGCATTCCGTTCACAATAATATCTGCATCAATCAATTCTTCAATAAATGGATGAGATTGATTATCAGGTCTAAGAGCTATAAGATTACCTTTTTCATCTTCATCAATTTGATAATAATTAACTCCAGCCATTTGGTCAGCTACCAGAAAATAATGACGTTGTGTTAATACGGTAATATCTTGTATCCCTCTTGCTTGTAATGCTCTTATCGCTCCCCTGCTTACAGAACCAAAACTAATGACCACTGCTTTGCGATTTGGCCCATAGTTTCCATCAATTCCCATCAGATTCATCGCATGGTGCACACCTGCATATCCTGCAATTTCATTATTGTGTTGAAAGATATGCATTTGCCAATCTCCGTGAGCTGTCCAGCGATGCATGGCTTCCCATGCAATAAGTGTCAATTTTTTATCAATAGCACTTTGAGTAATTAGCCTTTGTTGCACGCAATGTGGCCAGCCCCAATGAATCGTTCCTTCTTTCATTTCATCAAAATCTTCTTGTACTGGCTTAGCTAATAGGGCGACTTTACAATGCTGAAAGAGCTCGGCCCTACTTAGAACACCAGCACTCAATTCAGTTAATGCAGAGTCATTCATCCCAAAAGGTAATCCATAGCCCTCTTCAAAAAATAAATGATCTCTTACCTCTTGATCTATCCAATCCAACTGATCAGGATGAATTGGTACTCTTTTTTCTTGCTTTTTTCTTGAAGTCCCGAAAACACCAACTGTAAGTAAACTCATTAGTTTAATTATTTTTAAATTCTATGATATTTATTAGATGCTAACTAATCCTATCATTCTACCTATTAGGCATTGATTAAAGATAAGAAAACTAAAGTCATCCTTATCGCATTCTGATTAATGATTTATTTGAAATGATAATAATTTTTAGATAAGATATTAACGAAGATCACTTAATATTTTATCAGATTCAGTATAAAAAAAGCCTGAATTTAAATTCAGGCTTCTATTCTTTATTTCTCCTTACCTTTTTCCATCATGGTCTTTTACAACATCCTTGTCTCTATACTTGCAACAAGGGTGGACAGAATTATAGGCTTCTTCCGTAGCTTTGATTTCTTTAGTATCATGACCTACATCTGCCAGTTTTTGGGCTATTGTTTTAAGGTTGGTCTTACGTTCATCATAAATAAGCTTCAACTCGTGCGTATCTACACTCCAAACTGCAGACTTAACTCCTTTTGTCCTTATGGCCGCTTTTTCAATGCGTTCTTTACACATCATGCACACACCATCTACTTCCATGCTAGCCTTGGCATTTTTATTTTGAGCATATGCAACTACACTCATAAATAATACAACTAACGTTATTACTCTTTTCATTTTATTATTTATTTACGCTTTTAATTTATTCTAAATCTTAGTCCTGTATAAAACATACTTCCAAAAATGGGACCATATACAAAATTACTATCAAAATTTGAACCAAATGGGTCGTCCGGACTTATTATTGGATCCAACTGTCTAACATCTGTAATATTTTCACCACCAATATAAATTTCAAATCTAGGTGAAAACACTTTTGTCACCTGCATGTTTAATGTTCCTATTGAAGGTGAATAGTCGTCTAATTGAAATTCGGGAGCGCTTAATTCTGTACTCGGAAAACGTTGTCTGCTTAACCAATTATAAGTTAGATCAAATTTCCACTGAGAACCTTTTGAGGTTTTTTCAGTTTCATAGGCCAAATTACCAAAAAATCTATGTTTAGGTATAAGTGGATTTTCTAATCGGCCAATGAGATAATCGGTTTGTACGTCATAATACTTATAAGCCAAACGCATATCAAAATTATTGAATGCGTTATAATTAAATTCCAACTGAAAACTATTTGCAAAGCTATCACCCTCGAGATTGTAAAAATTAATTTCAAAAGGATTTTCCCAATCTGTAACAACCTGGTTTTCAAAATCAGTTCTGTAGAAATCAAAAGTAATGTCTGCCTTTCTACCAAAAAGATTAAAACCCTGCAAATAACTAACGCCATAGTTCCATGCAATCTCAGGATCTAAACCATAAATTTTTCCTCCTTCATTAAGAATATTAATTTGCCTCGAACTTGAGAACATATTCTGCGTCTCTGCAAAAATATTAGCGCTTTTTATACCTCGTCCAAAAGAGGCTCTCAAAGCAGATTTTTCCCACGGTGTATATCTAACATGTAACCTCGGAGTAATGAAAAAACCGAATCGATTATGTTTATCTGCTCTTAATCCTGAAGTAAAAATAAGCTTATCTAAATCGTCATAAGAGTACTCAAAAAATCCTCCGAAAGAATTTTCAATTCGTTCAAAGTTATTAGTATTGACTAGCTCATTATAGGCGTCATAAGTAAAACTAAGTCCTGTTTTCACTTTGTGCCTAGAATCTGATATAATACTATTATATACAAGATTAGAATAAAAGCTTGTGTGTTCTATATCATAATTATTTAAACCAAAATAAGATTCTTGATTATGATAGCTAAATGCTGTTTGAAACCCAAGACTTTGATAAGGGACCTGAGGATTTACAAATCCCAATTTTGTAGTCAACTCAAAGCGTTCAGTATCAATTTCACTACCCCAGAAATTTGTGGTTCCTTTATCCCTATCGGGTTCAAAATCGATTTGACCTGCCTGTGTATTATCATTTAGATATCTAAGATTTATAAAACTAACGATTCCCTCTTCTGGATTTGTGTACTGCCATCTATTCAATAAATTGATCTGTTCCTTTAGTGGGACATCTAAAAACGAATCATCATTTCGGTCAAATTTCTGATTTCTAACGTTACCATGGATATAGAGTCCACTACTCCATTTATCCGATATTTTTTGATTTAGATGCGTATTTAATTCGAGCCTTCCATTTATGCTGGCATATGCGTTGACAAATAATCTGTCATCAGTCATTGGTTTAACCAACTCTGCATTAATTTGTCCGGCAATACTTTCAAAACCATTAACAACACTACCCGCTCCTTTGGTTATCTGAATACTTTCCACCCAGGTTCCTGGGATAAAACTTAGGCCATAAGCTTGAGATGCCCCTCGAATTGCAGGTATGTTCTCCGTTGCAATTAGAATATATGGTGAACTGAGTCCCAACATCTTTATTTGCCTTGTACCAGTAACAGCATCTGCAAAATTAACATCAATGGATGGGTTGGTTTCAAAACTCTCAGATAGATTACAACAAGCTGCTTTCAGCAATTCTTCGCTACTTACCGTAAAGGTGTTTGTGGCTTTTAAATAAGACTTAGTAGTTGCCTGTTTACGCGATGTTACTGTAACCGCATCTAGTTCATCAGAAGGTTGCATTACATGCCTTATGTATCGGTTTTCATTAACTGTTATAGTATCTGTTTTAAAACCCACATAGCTAATAACTAATTTGTTATAGGAGAATTTGTAGGGTATGGTAAATGTTCCATCTTCTGCCGTGACACCTCCAACTGTAGAATTTAACCAAAACACATTGGCACCTAGCAAGGGCAACTCTTTAGACGCACTTGCTTCTAACACGACACCCTTTAATTGCTCTTGCGCACTAACTACATGCGCAAAGCATAAAAATAAAATGTATATATATTTTTTCATGATTTAATAATAGAACTAACAATTGCTCTAGCTAGAGCTTTACTTTAATTGGGAGTACTATATTTAAATCAAATGAGGTAAGTCTCATCTAGAACATGTATGTCCTTGATAATTTTTGGAGGTTTGTAGTTTTTATGCGGTATAATAGGCTTCGCCAACGTTTCAAAAAGATACGTGTAGCTGAATACATATGATACCAGTGTTATATAAGTATCCTTCTCAAAAGATTGGAAGTCTTTTTCTGTGAGGTCATCTTGCCCTTCAATAACATCAACCGTATCTTTACAGCATGGCTTTTTTACATAACTTATGTCTTCCGCGTCCATTCCGCCACACTTTTTGGCATTGGAAAAGATTGCAGTATCCACTAAATGCTCACCACAGAAATGCTTTTCAACCGTAAACGATAATGTAGATACAAGAACGAATACAGCTAATAGTGTTGAGAGGATTTTATGTAACACCGTTAATTTCACACCGCAAATCTACAAAATATAGGGATACGTAAGTTATTTTTATAATTGCCTTAACGGTTTAGTTTATAATAATAAAAGGCTGGCAATAGCAGAATTAGAAGTAAAGGTTGTATTAAAAACCGCCTAATATTGAAGAACAAATAATAGTCCTCTTGCTTCGGATTAATGACAAAATATAAAAAGGGAATCAGCAACGCAAAATAGGCAAGACCATATAGCATCACCGAAAATTTTATCATCCCTTTATCCTTAAAAACCACATACAAAAATGCAAGAGAAATAACCGTATTTATGCCGAAACGTAAACTGGTATAAAAAACCAACTTCGCCACCTCACGCCTTGGACTATCCATGTATAAATAATCATTTTCAAAAAAGGCCAAATAAGGATCGTAAAATAAAACATCCTCAAATGCCCTTACTAAAACAAGAAGTAGAATTAGAAAAGCCAGAATACCATATTTCGTAATTCTATTCATGTACTTTTCTCTTTTTTGAAAATCGATTTACCCAAACCATCCACAACACAAAAACAGTCCCATAAATAGCCAATGGAAAAATTACCGTATGCAAAATCTCTCTTCGCCATGGATAATGGTAAAGTCCTGCAGACAATACAACAATTCTAATGAGATTAAATGCATAGATAATAATGCTTCCTGCCAGGCAGTATAAAAAAGTCGTCTTAAAATTATCAGCAAAAGCAATAATAAAGGATAAAAAAAGTATGATTATACTTATCGCATTACAGCCTTCAATTACTCGTGCTACAAACTTCCCATTTATGATTACTTTCATAGATGGTTCACTTTCATGTGGTAATACTTTAGCATCATAACCCAATCCATCGAGTAGATTTTCTGTTTGATTTGCTACTAAATGGGTAGCATAATCAGGGTAGTATTTTGTACCATCAGAAAATTCTAAATAAAAATAATAGCCAACTGTCAATACAGAATACACAGTCAAAAAGGTAATTATAAACCGAATGACGAGCTTATATTTTAGAAGTAATGTTTTGATGAGATAAATATAGGTATATAATAAAAATGACCTTTAATGAATAAAGGTCATTTTAGCTATCTTTAGACAAATTCTTTTCTAATACCTTAATTCTTTTCTATTAAAAGCTTTTTTATAGACTAAATAAACTAATCCTGGTACTAAAGGGATAAAAATTGACGCTAATATCCAAATAGCGGAAAGAAATCTATTTTCTCTATTTTTTATTTCGCTAAATACTACATAAATAGCGAGTAAAGCATGAATTAAAAGAAATGTAATCATAAGAATTTGGCTCACGGTATCACTTAATACAATATCCATAAAAATATTTTTTAACATTCAAAATCAGTTACACAAACACAATAAAAATCTCCCCAAAGACAACCACAATCGGTTCCTCCAATTGAAGATGGTTCATCACCACAATAATCAGTTATTGTCTGTAATGCATTATTACACTTACTTTTTCTAAACCTGAAACACCATAAAGTTAAATTATTACTTTTTTGATAATTTGTATCGTAGTCATTTCCACTATTTTCTTCGTCATAGAAAAGGGTAGTCGTAGCTACAGAAAGCGGTTTACCTATATCTTTTGTTTCTCCCTCTAATTCAGTATAGGTAATAATTGTATTATCGGTGTTATTTTGTACAGTTATATTTTCAGCAATTCTGTCAAAAGTTACTACATATTCTTTATTATCTAATCTCATCTCCACAGACTTTTCATTTGCAGAAATATCAACCGAGACAAATATAGTATCGGACTTTTCAGTGATTAAACGATATTCATTTGAGGAGAAACTAACTTTCTGAATTTTGTTTGCAAACAACATTTTTTCTAATACTAAGCTGGGTTGAAATATTGTCTTTGAAGTTATTATCAAATTTTCAGTAACTATTTCTCCAAAATCATCACGGCTACATGAATAATTTAAAATCATTATTACAAATAAAAGAATTTTAAAACTACATTTTTCTCATTTTCATTTTCTTAGAATTTTAATTAACAATTATATTTTTTATCAAAAACACACTTAGAAACTATCAAATAATCAAGTATTTACAATAATTCACAATAAAAAAAAATTATACTTAATTGATAAAATCAATATTAATTTTAATTTAAACACCAATTTTGTTTTTCACATTTTAAATACTTTTACCAAAAGTTTTTCTCAAATGACATTAGAAGATTTAAAACCAAAAGTAAAATCTATAGTTACCCAACACTCTACCAGCGTAGACGAACGATTATATAAAATTTGTGAGCTACTCGAAGCCAATATCGAGTACTACAGCTGGGTTGGGTTCTATTTTAGAAATGGTGAAAAAGAAGAGCTTAAACTTGGGCCATATGTTGGCGAACCAACAGACCACACTATTATTCCTTTTGGAAAAGGGATTTGTGGCCAGGTAGCCGTGAGCAATGCAAACTTTGTTGTACCAGATGTAACTGCACAAGACAATTATATTGCGTGTAGCATTACAGTTAAAGCAGAAATAGTAGTACCCATTTTTTTGAATGGCGAGAATATAGGTCAGATTGATATAGACTCAAACACACCAGACCCCTTTACAGAAGCTGACGAGCGTTTTCTAGAATTCGTGTGTGCGGAAGTGGCAAATATCTTAGACTAGATTACATTCCAGTTCTAATCGCTTCGACAGGATCCAATCGTGATGCGGATAATGCTGGTATTAATCCGGAAACAAGTCCAATAAAAGAGGAAATTGAAATACCTAAAAGCATATTTTTAAGGGAAAGTACAAATTCAAAATCCTCGGTGATATTATTTCCAATTATTGTACCTATATAAACCATTAATAACCCAACTACTCCACCTACAATAGCTAATATAACTGCTTCAAAAAGAAATTGAAATAAGATAAATCTATTTTTTGCTCCAAGTGATTTCTGTATGCCAATGAGATTGGTTCGTTCCTTAACACTAACAAACATAATATTAGCGATACCAAATCCTCCTACTAATAATGAAAAGCCACTGATTACCCAACCGATAACATTCATGGTACTTATTATGCCATCAATGGCGTCTTGAAGCCCAGATATAACACTTATAAAAAACGTATCTATTTCATCTGGTTTTAGGCCTCTACGATTACGCATTAACTGTATTACTTCCGCCTTTAAACCAGCAATATCTGCGTCTTTATCTGGTTTGATAATTATAATGTTTCTGAAATTTTTATTGTTATCGCCAAACCGTTTTCTTACATAATTGGCAGGAAGAAATATTGAAACATCATTACTATCACCAAAAAGTCCTGAACCTTCTTTTTTGACAACTCCTATAACTGTAAATTTTTGTCCATACAGCCTTACTTTCTTTCCTATGGGTTCAAAATCACCAAACAAGGATTTAGCTATTTCTGAGCCTATAACCACTACTGGCCTACCAGCATTAGATTCAGATTCTGTATAAAATCTACCTTTTTCAAATTCCAACACTTGGATATCTGTGAATTCATTGGAAACAACCACTGTATTAATACTGCTTACTTGCTCAGATTCATACCTTATGTTTTCACGCCTAACGAATAATTGAAAAGCAACATGCTCTGCTCCATTAAGATTTGCCTTTAGAAACTTATACTCGTTATAAGAAATCTCATCAAATGTTTCCCTTTTCCATCTTGGCACGTCAGTTGGGCCAAATGAAAAACTGGCCAAGTACATGGTATTGCTATCTAACGCACTTAATGAATCTCTGATATTTTTATCTAAAGAATCTACTGCTGCCAAAACAGCAATTATTGAAAAAATCCCTATAGTAACGCCCAATAATGAGAGAAATGTCCTGAGTTTATTATTCCTCAAGGCGTTAAAGGCAAATGAAAAGCTTTCTTTAAGTAAACGTAGATACAGTAACATAATCTCTTATACCGTTTAAAGATAATTGCTTTTCAAATACATTGTGTTACAAAAAGCATAAATCTAACCGAAGTAAATCTACATACCTGTTCTAATTGCTTCAACAGGATCTAATCTTGATGCAGAGAAGGCCGGTATAACACCTGCAATTAAGCCAATTAAAGAGGATAGTCCAAATCCTAAAAACATATTACCGAAGGATAGGACAAATCTAAAGTCTTCTGTAAAACCGTTCATTATTAACGATGTTATCCAAACCAAGAACAACCCAACCAAACCACCTACAACAGCTAGTATTGTAGCTTCAAACAGAAACTGAAACAAAATAAATCTATTCTTTGCTCCGAGTGATTTTTGAATTCCAATAAGATTAGTGCGTTCCTTAACACTAACAAACATTATGTTAGCAATTCCAAAACCACCTACTAACAAAGAAAATCCGCTAATAACCCAACCAACTGTATTTAACACAGCAATTATGCCGTCAATAAAGGAAACTAAACCTGAAAGTTTATTCACAAAAAAATCATCCTCCTCGTCCGCTTTCAAACCTCTGTAAGCTCTAAATTTTTGTTTTAATACATTTTCAAAAGCACCGATATCAACACCTTTCTTTGGTTTAATAACCACAGCTCCAGGAAGTCCATCAATTCCTCCATTTCTAAACTGTCTCACAAAATTTGCGGGGACGAAACCCTTATCGTCGGGCGAATCACCAAAATTGGCTCCATATTTTTTTAAGACACCTATAACGGTAAGTTTTCTTCCATAGACCCTTACTACTTTGCCAATTGGATTTGACTTATCAAAAAGATTCTCGGCTAAGTTGCTTCCAATTACTATAACTGGTGCTCCGGTATCAGACTCCAGCTCTGAATAGAATCTACCCTGCTCTACCTTTAAATCATCAATAGTATAAATACCGTGGGAAATTGGTGTAATATTAATGTTAGTAAGTGTTTCTGCTTGATATCTAATTGTTTCACTACCGCCAAATATCACGTAAGCAGATTCTTCAATGTCAGGCACATTACGTCTCACAAACTCATAATCATCGTATTCTGTTTGCGGAAAATTGTCACGTTTCCAGCGTGGTACTTCTGTTGGTCCAAACGAATATTTTGAAAGATAAATCGTGTTTTTATCCAGACCAGATAGGTTTTCCTTAATGTTTTTGTCAAGGGAATCTACTGCCGCCAAAACAGCAATAATTGAAAAAATACCAACGGTAACCCCAAGCAATGAAAGAAATGTTCGAAGTTTATTATTTCTTAAAGCATTTAATGCAAACGAAAAACTTTCCTTAAAGACCCTTAGGTAAACTAGCATACATTGGCGGTTTTTTACTCTATTTATCGATTAGACGTTTTCAACAATTCATTGTTACAAAAAACTCCAATAAACTGAGACAATCCTCGATATTTTCATTTTGATTATCCGTATTTTTGGCCCATCAAAATTACAATGCAAAATTATGAGCAACAAAACCATTTCATCTGCTTTAATTTCGGTTTTTAGCAAAGAGGGATTAGCACCAATCGTTAGAAAATTAAATGAGCTTAATGTGACTATTTATTCCACGGGTGGAACAGAAAAATATATAAAAGAGTTAGGAATTGACGTGGTTCCTGTTGAGGATGTAACGTCTTATCCATCAATCTTAGGTGGCAGGGTTAAAACCCTACATCCAAAGGTATTTGGTGGCATCCTAAATCGTCAGGATCACGACGGTGACATCAATGAGTTAGCAGAGTTTGAAATACCACAGATAGATTTGGTAATTGTAGATCTTTACCCATTTGAAAAAACCGTTGCTTCTGGTGCGAGTAATCAAGATATTATTGAAAAAATTGATATCGGTGGTATTTCCTTAATTAGAGCTGCTGCTAAGAATTATGCTGATGTGACCTGCGTTTCATCCGTAGATGATTACAAAGAGTTTTTAGAACTACTAGAGACTAAAAACGGTACAACTTCAGAAGAAGACCGTAAACGATTTGCCACCAAGGCATTCAATGTATCGTCACATTACGATTCTGCAATTTTTAATTATTTCAACAAAAACCATGACGAAGCAGTTTTAAAAATTAGTGAAACCACTGGCAAAGTCTTGCGCTATGGCGAAAACCCTCATCAAAAGGGATTCTTCTTTGGAGATTTTGAGGCTATGTTCACCAAACTCCATGGTAAAGAATTAAGCTACAATAATTTGCTCGATGTGGATGCTGCGGTAAATTTAATAATGGAATTTAAGGACGAAGCACCAACATTTGCTATATTAAAACACAATAATGCGTGTGGTTTTGCACAACGTAATACAGTTTATCAGGCCTATGTTGATGCTTTAGCAGGTGATCCCGTTTCTGCATTTGGTGGCATTTTGATTTCTAATTCTGAAATTGATAAGGGTAGTGCTGAAGAAATACACAAGTTGTTCTGTGAAGTTGTTATTGCACCAGCTTTTAGTGATGACGCCTTAGAGATTTTGAAAGGAAAGAAAAATAGAATCCTCCTAATATTAAACGATATTGAATTACCAAAAAGGACCGTACGAACATGCCTAAATGGTGCTTTGGTACAAGAAAGAGATAGTAAAACGGATAGCTTAGAAGACTTAAAGACAGTAACAAACACGTCACCAACACAAAATGAACTTGAGGATTTAATTTTTGCTTCAAAAATCTGCAAGCACACCAAATCCAATACAATTGTTTTGGCCAAGAACAAACAATTGTGTGCAAGTGGCACGGGTCAGACCAGCAGAGTTGATGCACTTAACCAAGCAATTCATAAAGCCAAGTCCTTTAATTTTGACCTAAATGGTGCAGTAATGGCAAGTGATGCATTTTTCCCATTTCCAGACTGCGTTGAAATTGCGGATAAGGCTGGTATTACAGCTGTGGTTCAACCAGGAGGATCAATAAAAGATGAATTGAGCATTAATTATTGCAACGAAAATAATGTTGCAATGGTTTTTACCGGCACACGGCATTTTAAACACTAAAAAATAATTAGGTAAAGAACGTCTATAATCTTAGAAATATCGTATAATTTATTACATTTACGAAGCATCATAAAACATGATGTTATTTAACCCAAATAATTAAGAAAAGCACATGGGATTTTTTGATTTCCTAACTGAAGAAATCGCAATTGATTTAGGTACCGCAAACACACTAATAATCCATAATGACAAAGTTGTAGTAGATAGCCCTTCTATAGTTGCCAGAGACCGAATTAGCGGTAAAATTATCGCTGTTGGTAAGGAGGCTAATATGATGCAGGGTAAAACCCATGAGAATATTAAGACCATTCGTCCTTTAAAAGATGGTGTAATTGCAGATTTTGATGCTTCGGAACAGATGATAAGTCTGTTCATTAAAAATATCCCAGCATTAAAAAAGAAGTTTTTCAATCCTGCTTTGCGTATGGTGGTTTGTATTCCATCAGGTATTACAGAAGTAGAAATGCGCGCAGTAAAAGAATCCTGCGAACGGGTAAATGGAAAAGAAGTCTATCTTATTCACGAACCAATGGCTGCGGCAATTGGTATTGGTGTTGATATTATGCAACCAAAGGGCAATATGATAGTAGATATTGGTGGCGGTACGACAGAAATTGCTGTTATAGCACTTGGTGGAATTGTTTGTGATAAGTCCGTCAAAGTTGCTGGTGATGTATTTACCAATGATATTATCTACTACATGCGGACACAGCATAATCTTTATGTCGGTGATAGAACCGCAGAAAAAATAAAAATACAAATTGGTGCAGCTACAGAAGACCTTGAACTACCTCCAGAAGATATGAGTGTTCAGGGTCGGGATTTACTAACTGGTAAACCCAAACAAGTTCAGATTTCATATAGAGAAATTGCCAAGGCCTTGGACAAATCAATTTTAAGAATTGAAGATTCCGTAATGGAAACCCTATCTCAAACACCTCCAGAATTGGCTGCTGATATATACAATACCGGAATATATCTTGCTGGTGGTGGATCTATGTTACGTGGTCTTGACAAGCGATTATCACAAAAGACTGATTTACCAGTTTACATTGCTGAAGATCCATTAAGAGCAGTCGTGCGAGGTACGGGAATTGTGCTTAAAAACTTACCTAAATACAAAAGCGTATTGATTAAATAAGGACTAAATAATGCAACAAATCATCAATTTTGTAATTCGAAACAAAACATTTTTGTTGTTTCTGTTGCTTTTTAGTGTATCACTGGCTTTGACCATTCAATCGCACTCCTATCATAGAAGTAAATTCATAAATTCAGCAAACAGTTTAACTGGTGGTGTTTACGGTACTTTTAATTCAATTGGTAAATATTTCAATCTTAAGGATAAAAATGAAAAACTTGCCGAGGAAAACAGGCACCTCAGAATGCAACTACTAAAGCATAGAGAACCCAACGACTCCACTTTTATTGATTCATCTCTTTTTGAAGCTACATACAAAATAGTTACAGCACAAGTCTACAAGAACAGTTATGCCTTAACAAACAATTTCCTTATGCTGAACAAAGGAAAGAAAGACAGTATAAAACAAGATTTTGGTGTAATTTCCTCAAAAGGAATCATTGGTATAATAGATAACACCTCAAAAAGCTATGCTACGGTTTTATCAATTTTAAATACCAATAGCAGAATCAATGCGCGACTAAAAGGAACTAATCACTTAGGAACTCTAAAATGGAATGGTAAATCGCCCTACTTTTCCCAATTAGTTGATGTTTCTAAGTTTGCACCAGTAAAAATTGGCGATACTATTGAAACTGGTGGACAATCGGCAATATTTCCTAGAGGTATTGGTATAGGAACAATAAATAAGTTTGAAACCGATATAAGTGGAGACACCTACAATATTGAGGTGAAACTTTTCAATGATATGACAAATCTTGGTACTGTTTATATTATTGAAAATACAGATAGAAACGAAATTAGAGCATTACAAAACACTATTGATGACTAGTGCTACAGGCATATTAGGTTTAAGATTTATGCTATTATTGTTGGCACAGGTAGTGATTTGTAACAATATCAATTTTTTTGGCTTTATAAACCCATACATCTATATCGTCTTCATCTTTTTATTTCCAATTCGAGATAGTAGAATTAATTTGTTGCTTATTAGTTTTCTATTGGGAATAATGGTTGATATCTTTTCAGATTCTGGAGGAGTCCATGCTGCCGCATCAGTGGTTTTAGCTTACTCAAGACCACTTTTTCTAAAGGCTTCATTTGGTATGCTCTACGAGCATCAAAGTGTAAAATTTAGTAATACTGATATTGGTAGTTTATTTGGATATGTTTTACTGGGTACGTTAGTTCATCATTTTGTTCTTTTTCTGCTAGAGGTCTTTAACATTTACGATATAATTTTAATTTTAAAAAAGACGTTATTCTCTAGTATTTTTACCATTATTCTGAGCGTTTTAATTATTATTTTATTCAGTAGAAATAAAAAATGAGAAAACTTCTACTTCTCACATCTGTAGTGCTAGTTGGCTTGATATTTATAGCGCGCCTATTCTATCTACAAGTATATGGTGGATTTGAGTATGATGTTTTTGAAGACTCTGCAATACGAAAAGTCTATAATTACCCTAAACGAGGTTACGTATATGATAGAAACGGAAAACTGCTTGTTGCCAATCAGCCTTCGTATGATGTTATGGTAATTCCGCGAGAGGTAGAACCAATGGATTCTGCAGAAATTTTAGAATTTTGCGAATTACTAAAAATAACAAAAGAGGATTACCATAGAAAGCTTGATAGGGCTACAAACTACTCACCCAGACTCCCTTCGCCTTTTGTTGCCCAATTATCAAAAATGGATTATGCAGTACTCCAAGAAAAAATGCGCAAATACGAAGGGTTTTATATTCAAAAACGATCGTTAAGAGCATATCAAACTACAATTGGAGCAAATGTATTAGGTGATATTGGTGAGGTTAACAGAAGTATCATAGCAAAGGAACCTTATTATAAGATGGGCGACCTCATCGGCAAGCAAGGTGTTGAAAAAACATATGAAAAAACATTAAGGGGTGTAAAGGGTATTAAGTTTATTCAAAAGGATCGTTTTAATAAAGATATTGGACCATTTAAAGAGGGTACATTAGACACGTTACCTGTACCAGGAAAGGACATTAAAATTACAATTGATTCGGAGCTTCAAGCCTATGGGGAGTTATTGATGCGCAACAAACGCGGCGGCATAATTGCCATTGAACCGTCCTCTGGTGAAATATTAGCCATGGTTTCGGGACCATCATACAACCCTAACTTATTGGTAGGAAGAGAGCGCTCTAAAAATTTTAATAAACTTTATAGAGATAGTATTGCAAAACCACTATTTGACCGAAGCCTACAAGCTATGTATCCGCCTGGGTCTCCATTTAAAACTCTAAATGCATTAATCGCACTACAAGAACGTGTAGTTACAACCAGTGACAGGTTTAGTTGCTCATTAGGTTATAGATATGGCAATAGAAAAATGGGCTGCCATCCACATCGAAGTCCTGTTGATATGAATCTTGGTATTTACGAATCATGCAATGCTTATTTTGCTAATGTTTACCGTAAGATTATAGATAAATACGATAGTCCCGCAGAAGGAATGGACAGTTGGAGCAAACATATTAAGAGCTTTGGACTTGGAAATTATCTCAACAATGACCTATCTGTTGGTCAACCTGGTAAAGTACCATCTGCATCCACCTATGACAGGGCATATGGTGAAAATAGATGGTACACCACTTTTACTATATCAAATGCCATTGGACAAGGAGAAGTGTTAGCTACGCCTATTCAGCTAGCAAATATGGCTGCCGCGATTGGTAATAGAGGCTACTATTACACACCTCATATCATTAAAGATATTGAAGATGAAACAATTCCTTTAAAATTTACCACACCAAAGTATACAACAATTGACAAGGAACATTTTGAACCGGTAATTCGGGGCATGTTTGATGTTTACAATAAGGGAACGGCAAAATATGTTCAAGTGCCAGGAATTGAAATATGCGGTAAAACAGGTACTGCTGAAAACTTTGCAATCATCAATGGGGAAAAAACACAACTAACAGACCATTCTATTTTTGTTGCTTTTGCTCCAAAAGACGATCCCAAAATAGCTATTGCTGTGTTTGTTGAAAATGGATATTTTGGGAGCAGGTTCGCTGGTAGAATGGCAAGTTTAATGATAGAACGCTACATAAAAGGTGAAATATCGAGAACTGATTTAGAAGATTTTGTTTTAAGACATACTTTAGAACATGAATACGCTAAACCTTTTTCTGATGAACCATTTGGAATAAACAGGCAAACCACATTGCAAACCGTTTCACCAGAAGAATACCGGGTAATTTCAGATATCAAAGCAACTATTGGAAACGAATAAAAAATGCTAAGGGAAAACACGAGACGCTTCAAATTTGATTGGCTAACAATACTATTATTTGTAGCATTGGTTGCTTTTGGCTATGTAAATATTTTAGCCGCCTCACATGTTGGGGAGATTACTAATTATTTTGACATGAGCCTACCTTACGGTAAACAAACCATTTTCATCGGGCTAACCTTTGTGTTGATTATCTTAATACTTTCGCTTGAGGCTAAGTTTTATGAACGCTTTGCGAGTATAATTTACATTATTGCAATAATTTCCTTATTAGGCTTATTTATATTTGGTAAGGATGTTAATGGCGCAAGGTCATGGTATGGCATTGGAAGTATGACCATACAACCCAGTGAATTTGCAAAATTCGCAACAGCATTGGCAGTAGCCAAATACATCAGCGATTTACAAACCAATATGAAAACCCTAAAAGACCAAATAAGGGTTGCTGCCATTATATTTACGCCTGCGATACTCATTCTTCTTCAAAATGATGCAGGAAGCACTATCGTTTATCTTGCTTTCTTTTTTGTTTTTTATAGAGAAGGGCTTCAACAAGTTTATCTGATCGTTGCCCTGGCTTTGATCATACTTTCTATTCTCTCCTTAAAATATGGTTTAGTACTCACGTCAATTGTAGCTGCTTCTATTTTGATAACACGCTATTTTACAAGGAAAAAGAAACGCACCTCAGTTCTGCAATATATACTTGTTTTAACAATAAGTATTGGGTTTGCTTATGGTGTGCAATTATTTTACAACAATGTACTTAAAACTCACCAACAAAACCGCATTAGTCTTTGGCTGCGTTTGGAGAAAGATCCGGCAAAATTAGAACGTATGAAAAAAGCTGAGGCATATAATCTAATCCAATCTGAACAGGCAATAAGTTCTGGGGGTTTTTATGGCAAAGGATTTCTCCAGGGTACACGAACTACCGGTAAATTTGTACCAGAACAGCATACTGATTATATTTTTAGTACAGTTGGTGAAGAATGGGGCTTTTTGGGTAGTAGCTTAGTAGTTGTCTTATTTGTAGCATTAATTGTACGGATATTGTATTTGTCAGAATTACAGAAATCACAGTTTAGCCGAGTTTATGGTTATGGCGTTGCATCTATATTGTTTCTACATTTTACGATTAATACAGGTATGGTTATGGGTTTAATACCTACAGTTGGTATCCCTTTGCCATTTTTTAGCTATGGTGGCTCTGGGCTTTGGGGATTTACCATTTTACTTTTCATTTTTGTGAAGTTGGATAGCAACAAGATTAATGAATGGTAAAAAAAGACTGCCTTAAAAGACAGTCTGAAAATAATTGGTACTGTTAATCAAAACATTTAGGAAGCTACCTTAAATGTAATTGATATTATGTAAAAGAAGACACCAAGGACCGGCAAAAACAGTAATAATACTAACCAAATTACTTTATCTTTTAGATTTATCTGCGATCTAAGCACAACGATACACAGTAGCAGGATAATTAGTATGTAACAACCTATGAAAAAATTTACCAATCCTGTATCTACCAATGTCATGGTGTCTTTATTTTATATTCACATCTCAAGTTTTTATGCACTAACTCTTTAAAATAAAATTCTTGAGATATGAATACTAATTTATGTCTATTAACATTGATAAAGTAATTACTTCTGGCAACGTTAATTAGATTATAAATTTTGTGATTTTAAGGCATCCACATCCTATCAAATAACAAATTTAAATATGTCTGCCATATTCTCTTTCTACAACTTTTCCCTCCTAATTAAATATTCTGACTCGCATTTGTCAGTATTTCAGTGGATAAAATATTAATAAAACCTTACCGTTTAATGTCCCTAAAAAAGACAAAATAGCTAGTTCTATTAAACCGATAATACAAATATGAATATAATTTTTTATATACTATTATAAATGTTTTTTATAATAATCATAAATAATAATAATGAACAGTGTCTTATAGGTCGGAATACCTGCAATCAATTGTAAATTGGACCTGAACTGAATTTACTATTTTAAAGAATATTTAACTATTTTATACTCTCTAAACTAGCCTTTATAGTTTCAATTTTGGCAATTGCATCTGCTTCTTTTTTTCGCTCGGAAGCCACAACTTGTTCTGGAGCATTTTTAACAAAACGCTCATTAGAAAGTTTTTTCTGAACTGATTTCAAAAATCCTTCAGTATAATTGAGTTCTTCGGTAAGTTTTTTTATCTCAGCTTCAACATCAATATTATCTCCAATTGGAATAAAATATTCGTTTGATTTAACTCTGAAGGTCAAGGCATTATCAATAGCTGTATTCACATACTCCAGCTTATATAGATTTCCAAGTTTTATAATAACCTGATCAAAGGTGTTATTGATATTTTCGTTATTGATAACTAAACATTCAATAGCTTCTTTAAAAGCAATATTTTTCTGTTTTCTAATATTTCTAATTCCCGAAATTACCTCGGACGCAAAGTTAAAATCTGAAATTAATGTTTCATTGATGGATGTTTTTGTAGGCCATTTTGAGACGATTAACGCTTCACTAGGCTTTCTATCCTCGATATATTGCCAAATTTCTTCAGTAAGGAAAGGCATGAATGGATGAAGAATCTTTAAAAGATCTTCAAAAATTGAAATTACACTATCTCGTGTCTTTTTATCGATTGGTTGTTGGTAGGCTGGCTTCACAATCTCGAGCAACCAAGAAGCAAAATCATCCCAAATCAATTTATAGGTTGCCATTAAAGCATCAGATAATCTATACTTACTAAAATGATCATCAATTTCATCTAAAGTCTTTTGAAATTTGGATGCAAACCATTCAATAGCAATTTTACTAGAAAATGGTTGATCTATACTTTTACTTATCTCCCATCCTTGTACTAATCTAAAAGCATTCCAAATCTTGTTGGCAAAGGCTTTACCCTGATTACATTTAACCTCATCAAACAACAAATCGTTTCCAGCTCCAGAACTAAGTAATAGCATTCCCGCTCTTACACCATCAGCTCCATACTTTTCAATAAGTTTTAAAGCATCAGGCGAATTGCCCAGTTGCTTAGACATCTTTCTTCCTTTTCCATCTCTTACTAATCCAGTAAAATAAACATTTTCAAACGGCTTATCACCTCTGAATTCATAGCCAGCAAAAATCATTCTAGCCACCCAAAAGAAAATTATGTCTGGTGCTGTAACCAGGTCGTTTGTTGGATAATAATAGTTTATCTCATCATTGTCAGGGTCTCTAATACCATCAAATACAGAAATTGGCCATAGCCAAGAAGAGAACCAGGTGTCAAACACATCTGAATCCTGAGTCATATCATTTAGCTTCAGATTAGAATTTCCCGATTTTTCTTGAGCAAGTTTTAGAGCTTCCTCTTTGGTTTCAGCGACAACAAAATCATCCTTTCCATCGCCAAAATAGTAAGCCGGAATCTGTTGTCCCCATATCAATTGACGGGAAATATTCCAATCTCGAATATTCTCCATCCAGTGTCTATAGGTATTCTCCATTTTTTTGGGGAAGAATTTTATATCCCTATCAATCAAAACTGACTGAATGGCAGGTTTTACCAGATTATCCATTTTCAGAAACCATTGATCACTCAATCTTGGTTCTATAACGGCTTTGGTACGCTCACTTTTACCAATTTTGTTTAGGTAATCTTCGGTTTTAACCAAATAACCCTTTTCATTGAGTTCCTTTACAATTTCTTTTTGAACGACAAACCTGTCTTTACCCTCGTAATGCAATCCAAAACCATTTAAAGACGCATCATCATTGAAAATATCAATGACTTCTAGATTGTATTTTTCTCCTAATTCCTTGTCGTTAACATCATGGGCTGGAGTTACTTTTAAACAACCCGTACCAAACTCTATATCTACATAATCATCCTCAATTATTGGAATTATGCGATTACAAATTGGAACAATAGCTTGTTTGCCCTTTAGATGTGTAAAGCGTTCATCATTTGGATTGATACAGATAGCCGTATCACCTAAAATGGTCTCAGGACGCGTTGTTGCGATGATCACTTTATCATCACTATCTACCAAATCATATTGCAAATAATACAGGTGGCCTTGCTTTTCTTCATAAACCACTTCTTCATCCGATAAGGTAGTTTTAGCTTCAGGATCCCAATTAACCATTCTGTATCCTCTGTAAATCAAGCCTTTGTTAAATAAATCAACAAATACTTTAATTACTGATTCACTTAAATCATCATCCATGGTAAATTTGGTTCTATCCCAATCACATGAACATCCTAATTTTTTCAGTTGTTCCAATATAACGCCTCCATACTCCTCTTTCCATTCCCATGCATGCTTTAAGAAGGCCTCTCGAGATAATTTGTGTTTATCAATACCTTGTTCCTTTAGTTTTGCAACCACTTTAGCCTCTGTCGCAATGGATGCATGATCTGTTCCTGGCACCCAACATGCGTTTTTGCCTAACAATCGAGCACGACGAATCAGAACATCTTGAATAGTATTATTAAGCATGTGCCCCATATGTAACACTCCTGTAACATTTGGCGGCGGAATCACGATAGTAAAAGGATCTCTATCATCGGGAACTGAATGAAAATAATTGTGCTCCATCCAGTAATCATACCATTTCTTCTCTACTAATGATGCATTATATTTTGAAGGGATTTCCATGTTTTGGTATTGTTTTTGCTAAGTAACTGACAAAAGTACTTATATTTCTTTTTTTGAAAAACAATTAGGGTATGAATGTGCAGTATGGCTACGAAATACTGTTAAATACAATGCATTACATCTAATATATTTTGAAGAGATTAAAAAAGTAAGTAGCTTTGAAAGTATCAATTAAAATTTAAGTGATGAAAAAATTAATAGCAATTTTGTTTATCGGGATGATGAGCCTTGGTCTTTATGCTCAAGAAAAAAAAGTAGCAAAGATTGAATTTAAGACTGAGATTATTGATTACGGTACAATCGAAAAGGGTGCTGATGGTGTTAGAGTTTTTGAATTTACAAATACTGGAAACGCTCCACTGATTATTTCTAATGTTAAATCAACTTGTGGCTGCACGGTACCTAAAAAACCAAAAGGCCCAATTATGCCAGGAGAATCTGGTGAGATTGAAGTAAAGTATGACACTAACAGAGTGAATCCTATTAGAAAGACTATTACTGTAATATCAAACGCAGAAAGACCTACAGTTGCACTTAAGATTAAAGGACTTGTTGTAGATCCTAGTAAAACGAGTGTATTAGAGAAGAAAAGTAAAAGTATGATTGAACAATAATCACACTATAGATTATGCATAAATGAGCACTCAATTTGAGGGCTCATTTTTTTTGAAAGCATCATCCAATTTAAATTTGAACAACATGCTTTCTCCATTCCGTTCTATACGCAAGCGTATCGTTTTTCCGGTTTTACCATGAAATATTTTATTAATCTCAGGCAATTTAAAATCATAAGCGTGTTTTCCATTGATATTTATAAGTATATCACCCACTCTTATGCCTGCCAAATAAGCGTTGGATGACTTACGTAATTCAACAATTTTATATGCAGGTTTTAACTTCATAATATAATTGATGGTAAAGTTAATTTGAACAGAACTCTTATTGTTGTCATCACCGTAGTTGTCATAGGACGGGATTCTTATTTCTTCTTTTACAAACATAGAACCGTTATGCTCTAATACAATACCACTATTATTATAAGTGAATGGATCTTTAAAATAACTATTCTTTTTTAGGTACAACGTTTCATTTTTATAATCAAAAAACAGGTTAAATCGTTTTAGAATATCACCTCCTAAACTACCACTTCTTTCCTTAAACATTTTAGTTTTATCTACCGAAATAGAATCAGGGAAAGCCACATTGACATAATCCATTTCAAAGTCGCTTATTTTAAAATTATCAACTTTTGATCGCTCTCCATAAATAGAACCGCTAAGTCCTTGACCCAAATAATCCTCAAATTTCATATCTGGCCTTGCAATTATACCACGTTCAGTGTCATCAAAAAGCCACAACGCGTCACTACTACCTGTATCTATTAATAGTTTTACATCGTGCCTTGTTTTGTTTAAAGTAACCTGCGTATCTACATAGGGTTTTTTAGCATATACTTTCATCGGTATTGCCTTCCATTTTTTTGATGTTTTTGGCTTAAATGCATTTATTGCATGAAGCCTTATATATTTTGCGCTATAATTAACCTCAACAACAAAGTCCTTAAATACATCGTAACCAATTATACCGTGCACCAGCACCCCAATTCTTGGCGTAAAATTAATGGCCTCATCATAAACAACATATAAATCTTGATTCTTACTTACTGCATTTCCAATTTTAAAGGTGTTTTCTGAAGATCTCAATGCTTTTAACTTCCCTTCAGCTCCTAAACCATGTAGGTAAAAGGTTTTAGCATTCTTTAGGTCTAATGAGTCTTTTTCAGAAAGATTAAAAAGAATAGGCTTGCTAACGCCTGTATCTAACACAAATGATAATTCAACCCCATTAACCTCTATAGGTATGATTATTAGGTTACTAATAAACTCAAAATTGATTTTCTTTCCAACCTCTCCATTCTGCACAAACTCGCCCTGCGCACTCAAAGATTCACAAATAAGCACGCAAAAACAGATTACAAAATGACAAATACAGCGTTTCAAAACAAACAGTAATATGTCAGAAGTTACAAATCTTTGAATGAGAACAATTTTTAAGGATATTTTTTTAAATAAACTTTAAGAATTTTAAGACCTTTGCACTATAAACAAGAGAAAATGCCAAAGATTTCGAATAAAGGTATAAATATGCCTCAATCTCCTATCAGGAAATTGGTGCCCTATGCAGAAGAAGCAAATAAAAAAGGTAAAGTAGTTTACTATTTAAATATTGGCCAGCCTGATATAAAAACACCAACCATTGCACTTGATGCAGTAAAGGTTCATTCCTTAGATATATTGGCTTATTCTAGATCTGAAGGGTCTGAAGATTACAGGAAAAAGATTGCCAATTATTACAAACGCAATAATATTGAAATATCCCATGAGGATCTAATCGTAACAACTGGAGGAAGTGAAGCTTTATTATTTGCATTTGGAAGCACCATGGATGAGAATGATGAAATCATAATACCAGAGCCTTTCTATGCCAATTATAACGGATTCTCTACAGTTTCTGGAATTAGAGTAGTACCTGTTATTTCTAAAATTGAAGATAATTTTGCTTTACCTCCTATTGAAGAATTTGAAAAGCTAATTACTCCAAAAACTAAGGCTATACTTATTTGTAATCCTGGAAACCCAACAGGTTATTTGTATTCTAAAGAAGAAATTAGAAAACTTGCCTCAATAGTCAAAAAGCACGATTTATTCTTAATCGCTGATGAAGTTTATCGCGAATTTGTTTATGACGGTATTGAACATTATTCTATCCTGCAGGAACCAGGTTTAGAGAATCACGCCATTGTAGTAGACTCCGTGTCAAAAAGATACAGTATGTGTGGCGCAAGAATTGGTTATTTGGTTTCAAAGAATAAGGAGGTCATCCAAACGGCATTGAAATTTGCTCAGGCAAGATTAAGCCCACCAACATTAGCACAAATTGCAAGTGAGGCAGCTTTAGATACTCCACAAAGCTATTTTGACGATGTAATAGAAGAATACGTAAAACGTCGTAATGTTTTAATTAGTGAGCTAGAAAAAATTGAAGGTGTAAAAGTTGCAAAACCAAATGGTGCCTTTTATTGTATTGCCGAGCTTCCTGTTAAAAATGCTGATCATTTTGCAAAATGGTTATTAGAGTCTTTTGATTATGAAAATAATACGGTAATGGTGGCTCCTGCCGCAGGATTTTATTCTACCCCAGGTGTTGGTGAAAATCAAATTAGAATAGCTTATGTACTAAATGCGGATAGTTTGAGAATTGCTGTAAAGGTAATAGCTGAAGCCTTAAAAGTGTACAAAGATTAATGGAAGTAAAGCAAAATGTTTCCCTTAAACCGTTTAATACCTTTGGCATTGATGTTACTGCCAAATCCTATATTGACATAACCGATGTTAAACAATTATCGGTTTACCTCAAAGAAAACAGCTCTAAAGAATTATTCATTCTTGGAGGCGGAAGCAATATGCTTCTAACAAAAGACATCGAGGACCCTGTATTGCATATTAATATTAAAGGAATTGATATTGTTGAAGAAAATAAAAATTCCGTAAAGGTCAAAGCAATGGCTGGAGAAAATTGGCACGACTTTGTCCTTTGGAGCTTAAATAAGAACTTTGGCGGCATCGAAAATCTATCCCTTATACCGGGAAATATTGGTACTGCACCAATTCAAAATATTGGTGCCTATGGTGTTGAGTTAAAAGATGTTTTTGTTAGTTGCGAGGCAATTGAAATTAAAACGCAACGAATTAAGACTTTTACAAAGAAAGATTGCCAATTTGGCTATAGGGAATCTATTTTCAAACAAGATTTAAGAGGAAAATATATTATAACAAGTGTTACCCTTACGCTTACTAGAATAAATCATCGACTTAATTTAGATTATGGCGCCATTAAAAATCAGCTGGAGTTTATAGGAATTGTACAACCAACAATTCAAGATGTTTCAAAGGCCGTTATAAAGATTAGACAAAGTAAATTACCAGATCCTAGCAAAATTGGAAATAGCGGAAGTTTCTTTAAAAATCCTGTTATTTCTAAAGAAGCTTTTAACGAATTGAAGAATAATTTTAAGGATGTGCCATTCTACCAGATTTCAGAGAGCAAAGTTAAAGTCCCAGCTGGTTGGTTAATCGAGAAAGCAGGCTTTAAAGGAAAACGATTTGGAAATTACGGTGTTCACAAAAAGCAAGCCTTGGTTCTAGTCAATTATGGTGAAGCAAAAGGAAGTGACATTTACAATTTAGCAACGCTAATTAAAACAACTATTCAGCGTCTGTTTAATATAAAAATCGAAACTGAGGTTAATATTTTATAACACAAAAGCCACAACTAACCATGTGGCTTTTGGATTTAGAATAATTTTCTAATATGCTATTAACCAATTTTTTACGAAGAAAAAATTATTCTAAATTATTACAACATTTTTAACGTTAAAAACGTATTTAAGTATATTTACGCATATAACCGTAATTTGGATGTTTTAAATAGATATATAATATTTTGAGTATTACACCAATAGAACAAAAGATCATAGAATTGCTTCAAAATGAAGACAAACATGCAATTAATTTGTTGTATGAGCACTATTCTACAAGTTTGTATGGTGTTATCTTAAAAATTACGATAAACGAAGAAATAGCAGAAGATGCTTTGCAAGAAACATTCGTTAAGGTATGGAAAAACGCTAGAAAATACGATCCTAGAAAAGCCAAATTGTTTACATGGCTATTTAGAATTGCACGAAATACCGCAATAGATAAACTAAGAAGTTTCAACAATAGATATCAGAAGGAAGTCCAAATTGATACTTCAAACGTATATATCTTACCTTCAAGCAATTTAAACCAAGATGTCTTGGATATTAAAGAGCATGTTGGGCGCCTAGAAGAAAAGTACCAAATTGTTTTAGATGCTTTGTTTTTTCAAGGTATGACACAACAAGAGGCGAGTGACGAATTAGATATTCCGCTTGGCACTATTAAATCTAGATTAAAAATCGGATTGCGTGAGCTTAAAAAAGTTTACGACCCTTAAATGGTTTTAAAATGGAAAAAGAACTACAAATTTTTTTAAAGTCAGACCTACTCAATAAATATTTGGTAGGCGAGACAACTATAAAAGAAACCCAAGAAGTTGAGTATTTTATTTCCGAATATCCTGAAGTTGCTTCAGCTTATGATAAACTTCAGAAAAATTTAGAAATAATTGCTAAAGCTGGTGCTGTAGATGTTCCTAAACATATACTAAAAGATATTATGAATACACTTGAAGATGAAAATCCAACAAAGGTTATTCAATTAGTACAGCACAAAAGAACGTCATGGTATAGTATCGCAGCAAGCGCTGCAGCAGTTTTATTTGCGGTTACTTCATTCTTTTTATATCAAAGAAATCAGAATTTATTAGATGAGAATAATGTTGTTATTGATGAGATTTTTGATCTAAGAAGTGATATTGCAAACAATAATGCAAAATTAGGTGAATTGTCAGATATGTTAATGAAATTAAATAATCCTGATGCTAAGAAGTATGTTATGACGGGTAATGAAAGAGCAAAGAATTTAAAAACTGTGGCATATATAAATCCCGTTGATAAAACCTCTATGATTGATGTAATTACATTACCTCAATTACCAGAGGAGCAGCATTATCAAATTTGGGCTGAGTTACAGGATAGAATGGTTAACTTAGGAATCTTGGATGAATCTGACCGCAAGTTGAAACAAATTCCATACATGGAAGATGCGTTGGCATTGAGTATCAAAATTGGTAAGAAAGGTGAAGAAACCAATGAAAATAACACCGAGGTTGCAGAAATTTCCCTGAAAGATAATTAATGGGTAAATACAATATATTAAAGGAGCGCGATGGCGCTCCTTTTTTGTTTTCTATATAGAACCAAACATTAATTTATTGTTTTATCTTTGCAATGAATTTAAGCATTGATATGAAATTATTACTTCTCACCTTAGGTTTGCTGGCACTCGCTGTAGCCGGCATTGCAATAAAAATTTGGGCTAAAAAAGACGGTAAATTTGCAGGAACTTGTGCGAGTCAGAATCCAATGCTGAATCAAGATGGAGATGCATGTGGCTTTTGCGGAAAAACACCAGACCAATTTAAAGACTGTAACGAACCACAACATATATAGTCCTTAATGAGCTTTTCTACTATGCTATTTGTAGCTTTTATTGCAATAGTTAGTATTCAAGTCATCTATTATTTATCCTTTCTATTTGCATTTGCAACTAAACCTGCAGAAAAGAGGCTAAAACAAAACCTTCCTGTTTCAATAATTGTTTGTGCCAAAAATGAAGCTAAAAACTTAAAGGAAAATCTTCCGGCTTTAATTAATCAAAAATACCCCAATTTTGAAATTGTATTGGTTAATGATAGTTCTTCCGACGATACCTTGGAAGTAATGAAGACTTTAAAAAATCAAAATGATAACATCTCCATTGTAGATGTAAAAGAAAATGAAGCTTTTTGGGGCAACAAAAAATATGCTCTTACCCTTGGTATTAAAGCTTCTAAAAACGATTTTTTAATTTTTACGGATGCAGATTGCCTGCCGGTTTCCGATATGTGGCTCGCCAATATCGCAGGTCACTTTTCGAATGCAAAATCAATTGTTCTTGGCTATGGTGCATACAGAAAAAAGCCATTATCTCTGTTAAATAAGCTTATTCGCTTTGAAACTTTAATGACTGCCCTACAATATTTCTCATATGCGATTTTAGGTTTGCCTTACATGGGTGTTGGCAGAAATATGGCTTACAGAAAAGAATTGTTTTTTAACAACTCAGGATTTAATAATCATATGCATGTAAAATCTGGCGATGATGATTTATTGATAAATGAAATGGCTACCAAAGAAAATACAGCTATTTGCTTCACTAAAGCAAGTTTTACTCTATCAGAACCAAAATCGAGCTTCAATAATTGGTTTTACCAAAAGCGAAGACATGTCAGCACCGCTAGACTATACAAAGTAAAACACAAGGCCTTACTAGGTTTATTTTACATTAGCCAACTGGCCTTTTGGATTTTAGCGTTATTCTGTTTTTTAATTATGGATAATTGGCAATTGGTACTAATCCTTTTTTGTCTACGGTTATTTGTGCAATATGCTTCTGTAGGTATATCTTCAAACAAATTATTGGAAAAAGACCTTATTCTACTTATTCCTATTCTAGATTTATTTCTAGTTATCACCCAATTATTTATCTTTATTACTAATCTAATATCTAAACCTAAGCATTGGAAATAAAAGAGGCGATTAGCAGGGCAAAAAAAAATGATCAAATTGCATTTAACTTTCTTCTAGACTCCTTTTGGAACGACGTTTATGCATTTCAATTAAAACGCACAAAAAATGAAAATGATGCAGAAGATATCACCATACAATCCTTTTCCAAAGCCTTTGACAAAATAAATACCTACAACGAAAAGTATAACTTCAAGACCTGGTTAATAACCATTTCTAAGAATATTCATATTGATCTAGTTAGATCCCAGAAAAGGTCTTTGCGCAATACATCCAAGGACAACGAGGATAATTATATAGATATTATTGACGATTCACCATCTCCAGAAGACAAAATAATAACTGAACAGAACTTAACAAACCTTTTGCGCGATATAAAAAAATTAAAACCACATTATCAGGAAGTAATAAATCTCAGATACTTTCAGGAGTTAAGCTATAAAGAAATTTCAGAGGAATTAGATGAACCTATGAGCAACATAAAGGTAAAACTACTTAGAGCTAAGAAGCTACTTGCTGAAATAATAACTAAAAATTAGTGTTTGAGGGACTTAAAAAACTAGGGCCAGGCTTATTATTTGCAGGTGCGGCAATAGGCGTTTCACATCTTGTTCAATCTACAAGAGCTGGTGCAGACTTTGGGCTAGGTTTATTATGGGCACTACTATTAGTTAACCTCTTTAAATATCCTTTCTTCCAATATGGGCCAAGGTATGCGGCGGCTACAGGCGAAAATCTTTTACATGGCTATTACAAATTAGGAAAAGGAATTTTGGTAATTTATTTTATCCTTAATCTAGCAACAATGTTTACAATACAAACTGCCGTTACTATTGTTACCGCAGGCCTAGCTCATTCATTATTTGGCGACATTAACCTTTTAGGAGATGGCCATTGGGGAGTCACAAGTCTTCAAATATGGACGTTAATTGTATTGCTTGTTTGCCTTTTTATTTTATTCTTGGGGCGATATAAAACATTGGATAAACTCATAAAATTTATCATTCTAATTCTTACGATAAGTACACTTATCGCTGTAACATTCGCTTTTTTAGATACAAATAAGACTATCGCTTTTACACAGATTTTACCAAAAAATACTACAGAAATAGCTTTTTTAATAGCATTTATGGGTTGGATGCCAGCACCCTTAGATATTTCGGTATGGCACTCCATATGGGCTGTAGAAAAAAAGAAAAACGAACAGGCCTTCTCTCCCAAAACAGCCTTATTGGATTTCAACATTGGTTATATTGGTACGATTTTTCTAGGGATCTCATTTTTAACATTGGGCTATTTGGTTATGAACGGTTCTGGTGAAACATTTAGCAATCAGGCTACTGCATTCTCAAATCAGCTTATCGAACTATATACAACAGCATTGGGTAAGTGGTCCTTTGCCATAATTGGAATTGCTGCACTAACCACTATGTTCAGTACGACACTAACAACACTAGATGCATCTCCAAGAGCCATGACCTCGAGTATTGAACTACTGCTAAATAAAACCTTCAAAAAAGGATATCTTTTTTGGATTCTCATGCTAACACTAGGTACCTTATTTATCTTTTTTATGTTTGCCTCTGAAATGGGTTTGTTAATCAAGATTGCAACCATTTTGTCCTTTATAACTGCGCCCTTCTACGCGATAATAAATCTAAAACTAATTACCAGTAAACACACTCCGAAAAAATGGCGTCCAACAAAAATGTTACAAATATTATCATGGCTTGGTGTAAGTTTTCTAATAGGCTTCAGTGTTTGGTACCTAACAACACTTTAAGAGTTTTTTAATTTATTACTTCGTATCTTTGTTCATTGAAATTGAAAATGCATGGAAACGAAAATTGCTTCAAATATTTTACCAGAACGCAAGCCTAAATGGTTAAGGGTAAAACTTCCTACGGGGAAAAAATACACAGAATTAAGAGGGCTCGTAGATAAATACAAATTAAACACTATTTGCACCTCAGGAAGCTGTCCAAATATGGGCGAATGCTGGGGAGAAGGTACAGCAACATTCATGATATTGGGGAACATATGTACCCGCTCCTGTGGTTTTTGTGGTGTTAAGACAGGACGTCCTGAGGCTGTCGACTGGGATGAACCGGAAAAAGTTGCACGATCTATCAAAATAATGCAAATCAAACATGCTGTATTAACAAGTGTAGACAGAGATGATTTAAAGGATATGGGTAGCATTATGTGGGCCGAGACCGTTAAGGCAGTACGACGAATGAATCCGAATACTACCCTAGAAACACTAATACCAGACTTTCAAGGTGTTGAACGTCATATAGATAGGATAATTGAAGTAGCTCCAGAGGTAGTGTCGCACAATATCGAAACTGTTAGAAGACTTACACGTGAGGTACGTATACAGGCTAAATATGACCAGAGTATGGGCGTTTTAAAATATTTGAAACAACAAGGCCAGCGAAGAACTAAATCGGGTATAATGCTTGGTTTAGGAGAAGCGCGCGAGGAAGTCATAGAAACATTGCATGATTTAAGAGATAACGACGTTGATGTCGTTACAATTGGGCAATATCTTCAACCAAGTAAAAAACATCTTCCTGTACAGCGATTTATTAACCCAGATGAATTTAAAGAATATGAGGAAATAGGCCTTAGTTTAGGCTTTCGACATGTTGAAAGCAGCGCGTTAGTGAGATCCTCTTATAAAGCGCAAAAGCATATAAATTAATGATTAGGGTAGCCATTAATGGATTTGGCAGAATTGGTAGACGTGTCTTTAGACTAGCATTACAAAATCCAGATATAAAGATTGTAGGTATTAACGATCTTGCAGACGCTAAAACCTTGAGTCATCTTTTAAAATACGATAGTATTCATGGCATTTTAAATGACGTTGTCGGTTTTGAGAAAAACCATGTAATTGTCAATGGCGTAAAAATTCCGCTATCAAATGCTCCTCATCCTTCAAAAATAAATTGGTCGGATATCAAACCAGACTTTGTAATTGAATCAACTGGAAAATTCAAAACAAAAAGTGACCTACAGCAACACATCAATAAGGGTGCTAAAAGAGTAATTCTTTCAGTGCCACCAATTGAGGATGATGTCAAAACTATTGTTTTAGGGGTTAATGATAACGAATTAAATGGTGGTGAAACAATAATTTCTAATGCTTCTTGCACAACCAACAATGCAGCGCCGATGATTGCTCTCATCAAAAAACACTTTGGAATTAAGCAAGCCTATATCACCACAATACACTCTTATACGACAGATCAAAGCTTGCATGACCAGCCACATCGTGATTTAAGAAGAGCTAGAGCAGCCGGGCAATCAATTGTACCAACAACAACAGGTGCTGCAAAGGCACTAACAAAAATATTTCCAGATTTATCAAATGTAATTGGCGGTTGTGGTATTAGAGTCCCGGTGGCAAACGGATCATTGACCGATATTACTATAAACGTTAAAAAACAGACAACTATTGATGAAGTAAACCAAATCTTCAAATCTGCTTCTAAAGAAGAACTCAAAGGCATTTTACAATATACTGAAGACCCCATTGTTTCCGTTGATATTATTGGCAATACACATTCGTGCACTTTCGATGCTCAAATGACGTCAGTAATTGGAAAAATGGTAAAAATAGTAGGCTGGTACGATAATGAAACTGGCTATAGCTCAAGAATTTTAGATTTAATTTGCAATTTATCGAAGAAAACACCACTTTTGTCGAATAAATAATTATATTTGTTCAAACGAGAGAGCTGAAATGTCCCGAATCAAATATTACATATTTGTTTTTTTAGCGTGTTTTTGTGGCCTGATCCATGCGCAACTAGATGACGTTGAAGATGTGGATATGCTTGCATTAAGACTTCAAAACTACATTGATCAAGCTAAATTAGAAAGCGACAGAGGCGACTACTATAATGCCAAAGATAATCTAAACAAAGCACTTGACGTCGCTGAAAAAATAGACGATAAATCTAGTCAAGGAATTATACATACCAAGATCGCTAAAGTTCAGTTTTTGGTGAACGAATATGAACAGGCAAATCTATCCTTAAGCAAAGCTCTAAACATTCAGAGAGAAATTGACGATTACGGTAACAGAGCCGTTAGTTATAATATCAAGGGTGTTTTTTTAAGCGCAAAAGAAGATTATGAAACTGCACTCGATTATTTTAATTCTGCAAAAAACTTGTTTGAGCAAGAGGGACTTGAAGAGTATATCTCTGAAGTTACTCTGAATGAGGCAAAAGTCCACATTGCTCTTGAACAATATGAAGATGCCAAATCACTGCTTGAGCGCACCATCATTATTGCGAATAAGTATGAACAAAATCGCATATTAAGCAGCGCCTTAATTCAATCTGGAAGCGTTTCATCTGCACTAGGAAGCCACGACTTGGCATTGACCCAAGTTAATGAAGGCTTAGAACTTGCCAGAGTAAATAATATTAAAGACAATGTTAATGCTGCTTATAAAACCTTAAGTGAAATATATAATAACGATGGTGACTATAAAAACTCTCTAGTCTATTTTAAAAGGCATATCCATCTTTCTGACTCGCTTATGAATATTAAAAGAGAGAATCTAGCGTCGGGTATACCAGGTCAATATCTAAGTGATTATAAAAATGCAGAAAACGAGCAGTTAAAAGCTCAAATTGAGGAGGTGAAATCAGAAAGTGATTTTACAAGAATAACTACTATACTAAGTATTGCATTAATTACAATTCTTTCTCTATTAACCCTTTCGTTATATAAAAACAATAACATCAGATTAAAAACCAACAATATGCTTCATAAGAAAAATGATGAGCTTATTGTTGCAAAAGAAAAGGCTGAACTTGCCTCTAAGACCAAAGCAAACTTCTTATCTACAGTAACACATGAGCTGAGAACACCTCTATACGCAGTTACGGGATTAACCACTATGCTTTTAGACGAAGACCCAAAAGAACATCAAATACCACATTTAAAGTCTTTGAAGTTTTCAGGGGATTATTTGCTAACGTTTATTAACGATATACTTCAAATAAATAAAATTGAAGCAAACAAGGTTGAATTAGATCCAGAAGAATTCAATCTTAAAACTAAAATTGAAAATGTAATGTCTGCACTAAGTAATTCCGCTAAGGATAACGGTACAAAATTACATTTTGAATATGAAGATGGTTTGCCAGAAACCTACATTGGCGACCAACTTAAAATTTCCCAAATCCTAATTAACCTACTTGGAAATGCCATTAAATTCACAAAAGATGGAGACATCTGGATTAGAACGTACAAGATAGACCAAAAAGATAAGCTCTGTACGTTACGATTCGAGGTTGAAGATAATGGTATTGGTATTACAAAAGAAAAACAAGACCAAATGTTTGAGAGTTTTTCTCAAGGTTCTGTTCAAATAAACAGAAAATATGGCGGTACCGGACTTGGTTTATCTATTGTAAAAGGTCTTATTCAGATTCTAAAAGGTAAAATCTACTTAAAGAGCGAACTTGGAAAAGGTACAACGTTCTTTTTCGAAATTCCCTTGGAGATCATTGAAACTACCAAAATTAAAAAAGTTGAAGACAACCAAAAACCAAGTAAAATGGAAGGCTTAGATTTAAGTGACGTGAAGATTCTTGTTGTGGAAGACAACAAAATCAACCAGATGATTACCAAAAAGATCCTTAACAAAATGGGCTTGCACTGTGATGTAGTAGATAATGGTGAGTCAGCTGTAGAACAAGTTAAGAAGGTTGATTATAAAGTGGTTCTTATGGACATACATATGCCAGGTATCAGTGGTCTTGAAGCCACCAAAATAATAAGGACTTTTGATAAGGAGCTTACCATATTTGCCCTTACAGCGGTTACACTAGAAGATAAAATGCATGAGTTCGGTGAGGCTGGGTTTAACGATATAATCTCAAAACCATTTAAACAAGAAGATTTTGAGAATAAATTGTACGATGTCTTAACAGGTAAAGAAGTTATATCAAGCTTCTTTTAAATACAAAGGCTTTTATGAGTGCATTAAATTCCTCTTCATTTTCAATTTTCGTCTCAATTGGCAAATAGTACAAATTATGTGAAAGACGTTTATTGGCCGATAGTCTTACAAAATCCTTTTCAGTTGTAATTAGCAACTCTTTTTTAGACAGCATTTCAATTTCTGAAACCCTAAAATTATGGTGATCAGGATATTCAATATGATCAAATTTCAGACCTTTCTGTACCAAATAATCTACTAACGGATCAGCGTTTGCAATTCCAGTAACCAAGGTAAATTTGGGTAAATCAGCAACATTTAAATTAGAGTTAAACCCTATTACTTCTTGTGCATAAGTAATAAAACTGAAAAACACCTTCTGATGTGATTTTAATTTAAGATTTTGCTTAATTACAGCCTTATCCGCTTCTGTTATATTACTCTTACACTTTGTTACAAGAATAATATCTGCACGTTTTCTACCAGATTTCGGCTCCCTTAAATTCCCAGTTGGCAACACAAAGTCCAGGTAGTAAGGTTTGTCATATGCTGTAAGTAAAATATTTAGTCCCGCACTAACTTTTCTATGCTGGTAGGCATCATCCAACAAGATTACATTAGTTTGGTCTTTCAATTTTAATAACTGTTCTATTCCATTCTGTCTGTTTGAGTCAACAGCCACATGAATATTATCAAATTTTTTGTAAAACTGGTAAGGTTCGTCTCCAATAGTTTGAACAGTAGCGTCCTTATTTGCCAAAACAAATCCATCAGTATTGCGCTTATAACCTCTGCTTAAGGTTGCGACCCTGTTGTTATTCTGTAAGAGCCTAATTAAATATTCTATCAATGGTGTTTTCCCTGTACCACCAGTACTTAAATTCCCAACACAAATTAGAGGTGTTTCGTATGTCCTAGATTCAAATACATTGACATCATACAACCAGTTTCGTAACCAGGTAACGATAAAGTAAATAGGTGTAATTGGAAATAATATAATTCGGATGAATTTCATTGCTACTAAAATATGCTATTTTTGATACAAATAACCATTTATGACAATACAAGACGTAATTGACTGCCTACAAGATTTAGCACCATTAAACTATGCAGAAGATTTTGATAATGTTGGTTTATTGGTTGGTGATAATAACAAAAACGTCACTGGTATTTTAGTAACCTTAGATACCATTGAGGCTGTAATCGATGAAGCCATTGAAAACAGTTGTAATCTCATAGTTAGTTTTCACCCTATCATTTTCAAGGGATTAAAAAAACTTACAGGAAAAACCTATGTAGAACGTGTAGCTATAAAAGCCATACAGAACGATATTGCTATATTTTCTATTCATACAGCTCTGGATAATGCTTACATGGGCGTTAATGCTATAATTTGCGATAAACTCAACCTAAAAAACAAGAAAATACTATTACCTCAGCCTGGTGTTATTAAGAAACTTCAAACTTATGTGCCGAAAGAACATGCAATTGCACTAAGAACCGCTCTTTTTGATGCAGGTGCAGGAAGTTTGGGCAACTATGAGTCGTGTAGTTTTAATGTTGAAGGCAAAGGTACATATATGGGAAACCAAAATTCTAATCCATCACATGGTCAAAAAGGACAATTACATACCGAAAATGAAATTGCAGTTTCAGTAGTATTTAAAAAACACCTTCAGTCTAAGGTATTAAAGGCACTGTTTGAGACTCATCCTTATGAGGAGGTCGCTTACGAAATCATGGTTTTGGATAATACCGACGCTTACACAGGTATGGGAATGATTGGCGAATTAAATGATCCTATGGACGAAAAAGAATGTTTAAATTGGATTAAATCTACATTTAATTCAGGCTGTATTAAACATTCAAAGTTACGGTCAAAACCAATTAAAAAAATTGCTGTTTTAGGCGGTTCAGGTAGTTTTGCGATTGATGCGGCAAAAACCAATGGTGCAGACTTATTTGTTACTGCAGACTTAAAGTACCATGACTTCTTCACTGCAGAAAATGATATCGTCTTGGCCGACATTGGACATTCCGAAAGTGAACAATTCACAAAATCGTTTTTAGTAGACTATCTCTCGAAAAAAATTACTAGTTTTGCAATCATTTTATCAAAGACAAATACAAATCCGGTTAAGTATTTATAATTATGGCAAAAAAAGCTGAAGTTTCTGTCGAAGAACGATTAAGAGCACTGTATGATTTACAATTAATAGACTCTAGAGTAGACGAAATAAGAAATGTCAGAGGTGAGCTCCCCTTAGAAGTAAGAGATTTAGAAGATGAGGTTGAAGGTCTTACAAAACGATTGGAAAAGTTAAATGACAATCTTGCGGTTATAGATGATGAGATAAAAGGCAAAAAGAATCTTATTGAAGAAGCAAAGGCGCTAATAAAAAAATATAGCGAGCAACAAAAAAACGTCAGAAATAATAGAGAGTACAATTCTTTAACAAAAGAAGTTGAATATCAAGAACTTGAAATTCAACTCGCAGAAAAGCACATTAAAGAATTCAAAGCACAAATAGAGCAGAAAAAAGAAGTCATTTCTGAGACTAAAGACAAATTAAAGGATCGCACAGCACACCTTAAACACAAAAAAGGTGAACTTAACGAGATTTTGAAAGAAACCGAAAAAGAAGAAGAAGCGTTGTTGGCTAAGTCAGCTGATTTTCAAAAGAAAATAGATGAGCGCCTTGTGAATGCTTACCTCAGAATAAGAAATAATGTAAAAAATGGATTAGCAGTAGTACCGATTGAAAGAGGTGCATCTGGAGGGTCGTTTTTTACAATACCACCACAAGTACAAGTTGAAATTGCATCACGTAAAAAAGTGATAACAGATGAACACAGTGGTCGTATTTTAGTTGATGCACAGTTGGCTGAAGAAGAAAAAGAAAAAATGGAAAAATTATTTGCTAAACTGAGCAAATAATTAATTATCAAAGTATTTATAAAGCCTTTGCTCTATGCAGAGGCTTTTTTATTTAATATAATTTTAAAACTATTCACCCTAAGGAATGGTAAATTTGTTTCCAGATATAATTAAAGAGAGAGAGATGAAGAAAATATTTTTTGTGCTGAGCATTGCTTTTTGTTTTAATTGTCATAACCAAGCACAAATAAATCCAAAACAGCAAGCAGTAATTAATGCAGATCCTGTAGAAGTTCCTTTAACAAATGGGAAAGCAAAAGCATATTTTGCTAGTGGATGCTTTTGGTGTGTTGAAGCAATATATGAGAGTGTTAAAGGCGTAGACGAAGCAATAAGCGGCTATTCTGGTGGCTTCACCGAAAATCCCACATACGAATTAAGCAATACTGGCCGTACAGGACACGCAGAAGCAGTAGAAGTAATCTACGATCCAAATGTAGTTAGTTATGACACGTTAGTAGATGTTTACTTTGGTTCGCAAAACCCAACTCAAGTACTTGGACAAGGTCCTGACACAGGATCACAATACCGATCGATTATATTTTATCAAAATGACGAGCAAAAGAAAATAATTGAACAAAAAAAAGAAGCTCTTGCCAAAAAATTAGACGCCAAAATAGCTGCTGAGGTCTACCCTTTTCAAAAGTTTTGGGTAGCGGAGGCATATCATCAGGACTTTGAAAAACGCAATCCAAATCAGCGCTATGTCAGAGCAGTATCCATCCCTAGATTAAATAAATTCAAAGCAAAATTCCCTGAGCTTTTAAAAGAAAGCTCCAAACACTAAAATAAAAAGCCTGTTTCTAGAACAGGCTTTATTTTTTAATAGCTTTTAACTCAAATAGCATAGGGAACAAAGGTTCTTTCAAGCCATACATCCCACTATCCTTCTTTATTAAATCAGGAAAAACATCATATGGGCTTTCATCGTATTCATTTAGAAATTCTATTTCCAATCCCGCTTCAATTAATGCGTTTACCACATCACCCAAACCATGATTCCAACCATATTCCTTACTGATAATACTTGAGGATTTGTCCGCATAAGTTCCTTTATATTCCTCATAAATTACAGCCTCCTGGTTGTAATGGTATTTCATTATTGGTTTTCCTTCTATATAATCAAACATCCAGAGTATAGGATGAAACTCAATTAAATAGAATATTCCTCCAGGACTAAGACGTTCTGCTATCATCTTTCCCCATGGTTTTAAGTCAGGTAGCCAACCAATGACGCCGTAACTTGTAAAAACAATATCAAAGGTTTCATAAACATGTTTAGAGACATCCAAAACATTGCAACAGATAAATCTTGCATTTAAGTTAAGCTCTTCATTCAATTGTCTTGCCAATTTTATGCCTTCATCACTCAAATCAATCCCAACACAATTTGCCCCTAATCTACTCCAGCTTAAAGTATCCTGTCCAAAATGACACTGCAAATGCAACAGTGATTTTCCTTCAACACTACCAAGCGCCTGCAATTCGTATGGCATTAATGAAGATTTACCTGACTTAAAAGCTTCCATATTATACATCTCACTTTGTGCATGTACGGCTACCTTTTTATTCCAAGTTTCTTTATTAACATTAAAATAACTGTTAAGCTCTTCCATTCTACTTAATTTTGCCTCTAATTTATAATAAGTTTTAAAATGAGATATATTTCTATTCTGCTAGTTTGCCTCACATTACTAGTTTCATGCAAGTCAAATAAAGAAAATCAATCAACATCCGAAAACCCTGACGAGCTAACTGTTGCGCAAAAAATTGCAAATGCACATGGTATTGATAATTGGGATAGAGTTTCTGAAATTAAATTTACATTTAAAGTAGATAGGGATTCAATAAAAGGTCAAGGCAGATCCTGGGTTTGGAAACCAAAGCACAATGAAGTTACAATGACCGTTGGAGATGCTGTTGTGAACTACAAACGGCATGAAATGGATAGCACTCATATAAGTACCGATAGAGCATTTATAAACGACAAATTCTGGTTATTAGTACCATTTCAATTGGTCTGGGATGAAACTGCTATAATTTCAGAGTCAGTTAAAAAAGAATCACCTATTAAGAAGGAACTGCTAGATATGATTACAATAACATATCCAAATGAAGGAGGATATACCCCAGGTGATGCTTACGATATTTTCTATGATGAAAACTATTTAATAAAAGAATGGATTTTTAGAAAAGGTAATTCTGAAACACCTTCATTAACAACAACTTTTGAAAATTACCAAGACTTTAATGGAATAAAGATTGCCAAAGACCACAAACAAGAAGGTGGCATGTGGAATATTAACTTTGCAGACTTAACCATAACCTTAGAATGATAAACGCCTAAACTTTTGGCATAAATTTTGCCCAACAAATTGTATGATTAACAATTAAGTTTCGACCGATGTTATAATTACATTTCCCGCCTTAGTGCGTCTATATATTTCCACCAGCGCTTTGAAAAAAGCGCTTTTTTTATCCTTTAAACTCATGTTTAACGTGAGCACCATCACAATATGGTTTATTATGAGAAGCACCACACCTACAAAATGCTGTTGTCCGGTTCTTGGTTTCTTTTGAGCCGTCTCTGTGGGTTACATTTAAAGTCCCATAAACTAGTAGTGGCCCATTTTCTAAAACCTCCACTTGGGTTTCGAGTGTTTGTGATGATTTATCAGTCTTATCATTCATGTAAAAGCTCAATGCGCCGGAGGGACACTGTTTTACAGTTTTTACCAATTCAACTGTATTGGCTGCATCAATTTTTATCCAAGGTCTTTCCTTAGGCCGAAAAACATCAGGTAGACCCTTAACGCACATCGCAGAATGAATACATTTATTAGCTTCCCAAACTATGGTTACTTCACCATTGGAGTATTCTTTTTTGTTTGACATTTCTTTACGATTTCTTTAAAGATAATGAATTTTTCAGAGCCAAAAATTGCTTTACTGCCTCATCTTTAATTCTTATTTTTGTTATCAATCGATAAATATTCAGAATTGACTAGCTATAAGACAGGTTTAAATTTTGCTCTAGAATTAGATAAAACTGATGAACTTTCACATTTTAGAAGTCAATTCCACATCCCAAAACATAAAAATGGTGAAGACTGCATTTACCTTTGCGGTAACTCACTAGGCTTGCAGCCTAAGATTACGCAGTCATACATTAATCAAGAACTAAAGGACTGGGCAGAACTGGGTGTAGAAGGCCACGTTCATGGTGAAAATCCTTGGTTATCCTACCATGAGTTACTTACTGATACCATGGCAGAAATTGTTGGTGCAAAACCAATTGAAGTTGTAGTTATGAATACATTGACTACAAATCTTCATCTGATGATGGTGTCCTTCTACAGACCTACAAATAAACGCTATAAAATACTTATTGAAGGTGACGCTTTCCCATCAGATAAATATGCTGTTGAATCACAATTGCGACACCACGGAATTGATGAGAAAGAAGGATTAATTTTGTGGAAGTCACGTGAAGGGGAAGAACTTCTGCGGTATGAAGATCTTGAATCCATATTAAAAGAGTATGGCGATGAGATTGCCTTAGTTATGATAGGAGGTGTTAACTATTATACCGGCCAATTTTTTGATTTAAAGCGAATAACCGAGTTAGGCCATAAATATGGCTGTTTTGTCGGTTTCGATTGTGCTCATGGCGCTGGGAATGTTAAATTAAATCTTCATAATTCTGGTGCAGACTTTGCCATTTGGTGTAGCTATAAGTATCTTAATTCAGGACCTGGTAGTTTAAGCGGAGTTTTTGTACACGAAAGACATGCTTATGATAAAAATTTAAATCGATTTACAGGATGGTGGAGTCACAATAAAGAGACTAGATTTAAAATGCGTGACGATTTTGATATGCTTCCAGGAGCAGAAGGCTGGCAATTAAGCAATCCTCCTATTTTATCCATGGCAGCAATAAAAGCTTCACTTGATGTTTTTAAAAAGGCAGGTATGGATAATTTGATCTCTAAATCCAAAAAGCTAACCACATATTTTGAATTTTTATTGAATGAATTAAATCACAAAAGCATAAAAATCATAACACCTATAAACAACAACGAACGCGGATGTCAACTATCAATTCAAGTTAAAAATGCCGATAAAAGTTTACATCATAAGTTAACAGATGTGGGTATAATCTGTGACTGGAGAGAACCTGACGTAATTCGCTGTGCTCCAGTACCACTTTACAATTCGTTTGAGGACGTTTTTAACATGGTAGAAAAATTGAAATTAATCTTAAATGGAAAATAATCAACAACAGATATTAATCATTGGCGCAGGCCTATGTGGAAGTTTACTGGCATTGCGCATGGGTCAACGAGGCTACAATGTTACGGTATACGAAAAACGTCCGGATTTGCGTAAAACAGACATATCAGCCGGTCGTTCAATTAACTTAGCCTTCTCAGACAGAGGCAACAAAGGAATAAAATTAGTTGGCTTGGAGAAAAAAGTCAAAGCGTTGTGCATACCAATGAATGGTCGCATGTTACACGATAAAGACGGTAATTCATTTCTCTCCAACTATAGTGGCCGAGCACATGAATATATAAATTCTATTTCTCGGGGTGGATTAAATGCATTACTACTAGATGAAGCAGAAGAGCATCCAAATGTTACGATTCATTTTAATACGGAATGTAAATCTGTAGATTTTGAAAATACCACTGCACTGTTTAAAAACCTTATAACAAACAAAGAATTTGCAGAGGAAGCAGATTGTATCATTGCAACAGATGGCGCTGGATCCGCTCTAAGAAAGAGTTATTACCTTGGCAATAAATTCTTATTTAGTTTTTCGCAAGAGTATTTAACCCATGGCTATAAAGAATTATCTATTCTACCAAATGAAGATGGTGGATACAAAACATATAAAAACGCCCTACATATTTGGCCAAGAGGTGAATTTATGGTTATTGCGCTTCCAAACTTAGATGGTAGTTTTACCGTCACATTGTTTTTAAGTTATGATGAAGGCGAATACAATTTCAATAACCTTACCACCCCAGAAAGGGTCACCGATTTTTTCAAAAATGAATTCCCAGATGCCCTAGAGCTTATGCCAAATTTAGTTGATGACTTTTTTGAAAATCCAACAGCACCTTTGGGAACTGTGAAATGTTCGCCGTGGCATTACAAAGGCAACACTTTGTTGATGGGAGATTCTGCACACGCAATAGTCCCATTTTATGGCCAGGGGATGAATGCATCTTTTGAAGATGTAGTAGAATTTGATAAAATATTGGAGAAACATAAAGGTGACTGGGAAAAAGTCTTTTCTCAGTTTAGTAAAACCAGAAAAAAAGATACCGACGCTATTGCAGATTTAGCAATTGATAATTTTCATGAAATGAAAAATCATGTTGCTAATCCGCTATTTCAGCAAAAAAGAAAAATTGAAATGGCACTAGAAAATCATTTCCCAAATACTTATTTTTCAAAATATAGCATGGTTACCTTCAATGAGGAAATAGGTTATAGAGAAGCAATGATACTCGGTAGAGCTCAAGACAAAGCAATTTTAAATATGTTAGTAGATAGAGATATAACAACACCATATGATCCGTCAAATATTGATATGCTACATCAAATATTAGAGAAAATTCAACACGAAACCGAAGCAGTTTTAAAAGATGATAAAATTGCTGGATTAGAAAAATAAGTATGAACGAAAAAACAGTAACCCCAAGAGGAGCCTATCCACACACAAAACGTGTGGGTGATTTTATATTTGTTTCCGGTACCAGCTCAAGAAGACCCGACAATTCAATAGCAGGAGTTGATATTATTGATGAAATGGGTACCAAAAAACTAAATGCTTATACCCAAACAAAAGAAGTACTAAAAAATATTGAGCGCAATCTAGCAAAAGAAGGTGCAACGTTAAAAGATGTAGTCGATGTTACCTCTTTTTTAGTAAACATGAACGATTTTGCAGATTACAATAAGGCGTATGCAGAATTCTTTGATAAGGAAACTGGACCGGCAAGAACAACAGTTGCGGTACATCAATTACCACATCCAGATTTGGTTGTTGAAATTAAAGTAATGGCTCATAAGAAATCCTAATTTGAAAATCCAAAATTTCATAAATGGTAAATTTGAAAATCCAGTAAAAGATACTTGGATAGATAATTATAACCCTTCCAATGGTGAAATTTATGGCAAGATTCCTAACTCATCAGTAGAAGATGTAAAACTCGCCTATCAAAGTGCTAAAACAGCGTTTCCTGGTTGGAGTAATAGCACATTAGAAGAGCGCAGTCGAATTCTAATTAAGATTTCTGAATTATTAGAAGCCAATCTACAACGCTTTGCAGAAGCTGAAAGCAGGGATAATGGTAAACCTATTTCTTTGGCTAAAGCTGTAGATATTCCCAGAGCAGCGAGTAACTTTAGGTTTTTTGGAAATGCCATTACTCAATTTGCAAGTGAAAGCCATGAATCAGTGGGTCATTACGCTATTAATTATACACTGAGACAGCCCATTGGTGTTGTAGGATGTATAAGTCCATGGAATTTACCGCTCTATTTATTCACTTGGAAAATTGCACCAGCAATTGCAGCAGGTAATTGTGTTATTGCAAAGCCTAGCGAAATTACACCTATGACCGCTTTTTTACTTGGAAAAATATGTAATGAAGCTGGTTTACCTAATGGCGTTTTAAATATTATACATGGTTTGGGTACTACAACTGGTAATGCCATCGTAGAACACCCAAATATTAAAGCCATTTCATTTACTGGTGGTACAGCAACTGGTGCTCATATCGCCAAAGTTGCTGCGCCAATGTTTAAAAAACTATCATTAGAACTAGGCGGTAAAAATCCAAATATCATTTTTGCAGACTGCGATTATGATGATATGTTAGAGACCACAGTTAGGTCATCATTTGCCAACCAAGGTCAAATATGTTTATGTGGTAGCAGAATATTTGTCGAGACATCCATCTATGAAAAATTCAAAAAAGATTTTGTCGAAAAGATCAAACAGCTTAAAGTAGGCCACCCTTCTGATCCTACTACAAATATTGGTGCACTGGTATCAAAGCCTCATCTTGAAAAGGTAAAGTCATATATAGACATAGCCAAAGATGAAAACGGTATAGTGCTATGTGGTGGTAACCAAGTCACAATTAAAGATTATGAAAATGGATACTATCTGGAACCCACTGTTATCGAAGTTATGAATGATGAATGCAGAGTAAATCAGGAGGAAATATTTGGGCCAGTCGTTACCCTAATGCCTTTTGAAACCGAAACCCATGTCTTAGATATGGCCAACAAAGTAAAATATGGTTTGTCTGCAACATTATGGACCAATGATCTAAAACGCACCATGAGAATGAGCAATCAATTACATGCAGGAATTATTTGGGTGAATACTTGGATGATGCGCGACTTACGTACACCTTTTGGTGGTGTAAAAGCTTCTGGTGTTGGTCGTGAAGGAGGTTTTGAAGCACTTAGGTTTTTCACTGAACCTAAAAACGTTTGTATTAAATATTGAACATTCATTGATATAAAAATCAATATTCTGTATCTTTTGGTAATAATTTTAAACCAAATACCATGAAAACTAAAGTAATGACATGCCTACTCTTACTTGCCTCATTGGCAATAACAGCACAAGAAAACTGGAAAACACTCAAGAAAGATGCATTCGCAATTTCATATCCTGATAACTGGGAATCTAGTGACCAATTGTCTCAACCAGGAATGCAATTTCTACTTCTATCGGACGAAAGTACAATGGATGGAGATAAGTTCAGAGAATATATAAATTTAACTACTGAAAGTCTAAACGGCCAAGAACTTACCGTTGAAGAGTACGCAAAAATATCCCTTGATCAAATTATGACACAACTCCCTGATTCTAAAATAGAATCGAATAATGCTACGCAATTAGATGGGCTTGCTACTAAGGAAGTAGTCTGGTCTGCAGATTTTGGTAATGGAAATTTACTGAAATTCAAACAGAGCATACTATTATTTAACGGTAAGGCATATATTTTAACATTCTCCTCCTCTACTGCAGAATACGACGATTACGTTAAAATAGCAGATCTTATTTTTCAAAGTTTTAAACTTGCTAAATAAATGAATTTAGAACTAAATAATAAATATGCTCTTGTTTGTGGTAGCACAGCAGGTATTGGAAAAGCAACTGCAATTGCACTCGCAAACGAGGGCACAATTTTAACACTTATTGCACGAAACGAAGAAAAGTTAAAAGCCACTATAGAAGGACTACCTCAACAACACAAGCACAACTTTATTGTCGCAGATTTCAGCAATCCAGACGAACTAGAAGAAAAGATCTCGACTTTTATTAAACAAAATCACGGATTTCATATTTTAATTAATAATACGGGAGGGCCTCCTGGTGGACCAATTTTTGATGCGACTTTAGAAGAGTTTGAACACGCTTTTACACAACATTTAAAATGTAATCATGTATTGGTTCAAACTTTGGTCCCATTCATGAAAGAACAAGGTTTTGGGAGAATAATAAATGTAATCTCAACTTCTGTAAAACAACCTTTGGATGGGTTGGGTGTTAGCAACACCATCAGAGGGGCTGTTGCCAACTGGAGTAAAACGCTCGCCAATGAATTGGGTCAATTTGGTATTACCGTAAACAATGTACTTCCTGGCGCTACTGCCACTGAAAGACTATCCCAAATTATAAAAAATAAAGCTAGCAAAACCGGTCAATCCGTAGAAGAAGCTTCAGATGCAATGAAAAATACAGTTCCAGCCAAACGTTTTGCGCAACCAGAAGAGACCGCAGACGCCATAACCTTCCTAGCTAGTGAAAGAGCCAGCTATATCAACGGAATAAACCTGCCTGTTGATGGTGGCCGAACAAAAAGTTTGTAACTTTATAGTATCACCAAATTAAATACTTTAAACATGAGTAAGTTATATCCACCAATTAATTTTAAAGCTTGGATTGAAGAAAATCGACATTTATTAAAACCACCTGTTGGCAATAAGGTCGTCTGGAAAGATGGAGATTTTATTGTAATGGTTGTTGGCGGACCTAATGATCGTAAAGATTACCACTATAACGAAACACCTGAATTTTTCTATCAAATTGAAGGTGATATTATATTGAAGGTTATCGATGAAGGTGAACAAAAAGACATACATATTAAAGAAGGAGAAATCTTTTTACTGCCACCAAAGGTTCCACACTCACCTCAACGCGGTCCAAACACCGTTGGTTTGGTTATAGAATATCCGCGCGACAAAGGCGTGAAAGATAAACTGCAATGGTATTCGGAAAAGGATGCAAGCTTATTATATGAAGAGGAATTTACCCTTGAAAATATTGAGACGGATATGCCAGCAATATTTGATAGATATTACAATACTATAGCGAAAAAAAACTCTAATAATTAAATACGCTTTGTAAAATTACCTTTAATGGTTAAAATTAATGACTAAACGTAAGCTAAGAATAAACGGCCATTCGCATCTTCTTCCCTATCCTGAAGAGATACCAGATTTTATGAGAGATAAAGGTATTTTCTGGGTTGATAAGGATAGAAAATTTATGCTTCAAAAAGATTGGAATCGACCGATCACCGATTCTAGTTTTTTCTTAAATGAGAAACTCGCTTGGATGGAGCATTTTAAGATAGATCATGCTGTTGTGCTTAACCTTTCACAATTATATGGTAATGGCTTACGACTGGAAGAAATGAAACAGGCTTTACGCTTTCAAAATGATTTCAATGCAAAGATCCAGCACGACAATCCAAGCAAATTTACATGTGGTTTTGTAGTACACCCTGGCTTTGTTAGAGGAGCATGCTGGGAAATTGAACGCTGTGTCGAGGTTTTAGGGATGCGTTTGCTTTGCCTTCCGACACATTACATGGACACCATTGGGACGTGGCGCTGCATTTTTGACGAAGAAAACGAACCCATTTTTGAACTGGCCGACAAGTACAATCTTGCAGTAGAAATTCATCCTTATGATGGTGAGAAATTCATCAAACTAGAGAACACCTCATGGCGTTTTCATCTGATATGGATGCTTGCACAATGTGCTGATGCTTATCACTTTTTAACACTTAATGGATACTACGAAAAATATAAAAACATGCGTGTTTGTTTTGCCCATGGTGGGCAATTGGCACAAATAAATTTAGGCAGGAGAATTCAAGGATTTGACGGCAGACCAGATTTGTTTGAAGATAAAATTCACCCAAGAAAAGCTGTAGGTCATAAAAATATCTATTTTGATACTTTAGTTCATGACACAGGCTCTTTGCAATTATTGATTAAAAATCAGACCTCCAAGCAAGTAATTATGGGGTTAGATGATCCGTACCCTCTAGGCGAAATGGAAAGTATTAAACAGTCCTCCTATCCTGGTAAAATACTGGATCTCGCTATAGAAAGAAATATAATTACTGAAGAAGAAAAAGGTGAAATTTGGGAGGACAATGTTATTAAATGGCTGTGTGGTGAAGATGAAGACGCAAAAAAAACACTTTACAATAGAATCCTGAGCTAATGTATTTTTTACCAAATGCAATAGACAAATACGTCGTTGAACATTCCGACGACGAACCAGAATTACTTCAAGAGTTAACAAGAGAAACATACCAGAAAGTTCTACAGCCCATAATGCTTAGTGGTCCTTATCAAGGTCGCGTTCTGAGTATACTATCAAAATTAATACGCCCAAAAAAAGTATTAGAACTTGGCACCTTTACAGGCTATTCAACATTATGTTTGGCAGAAGGTTTAGAAACTGATGGAGTTATCCATACCATAGATATTAACGAAGAACTCGAAGATTTGCAAAGGAAATATTTTGACAAATCCGGTTATGGCCATCAGATTATCCAACATATTGGAAACGCTCTAGAAATCATCCCAAAAATTAATGACACATTTGATCTAGTTTTTATAGATGCTGATAAGCCAAATTACTCGAATTATTTTCAGCTTGTAATCGGTAAATTAACTAAAGGTGGTATCATACTATCAGACAATGTACTTTGGCATGGTAAAGTTGTTGAGCCTCTTAATTCCAAAGATCACTCTACAAAAGCTGTTTTGGATTATAATAATTTATTAAAAAACGATCCAAGAATCGAGACTGTTCTATTACCAATACGTGATGGATTGACAATCAGTCGAAAAAAATAAGGTTACATATCACGCTTTAAAGAACCAGTAAAATCTTCGAGATCATCCTTTACTTTATTTAGTTCTTCATTTATGTTTTTGGTTACCTCTGTATCTATAACATTATTTTCTTTAGCACTTTTTGTAACTTCATGCTTAATATCGTTTGTTGCATCTCTCAAAGTACGCATTCCTTTACCTAAACCTCTTGCAATTTCAGGTAGTTTATCTGCTCCAAAAACAAGCACAACAACGAAAAGCACAAAAATTATTTCAGTGCCTCCTATGAATAGGTATGTCATGAACTTTATCACATTACAAATATAGAGTGACTTTATGTAATAAAAAAAGCCGACTCGTTAAAGTCGGCTTAATAATTTATATATAAATTAATCTTTCAATTGATTCTTGAATTTTTCGAACTCGCTTTCTTGAACCTCCCTTGGCCAAGAATTGTTAGAGGTATCAACATCTGCTGTTTCTAAATCAGGATCTACTGTTATTGCAATAATTTCCTTATCACTTGCAATTGCTCTTTTGGCCTCCTTATCATTTAAACGCCAAATTTGTGCTGGGTAGGTAATTTTCTCCTTGGTTCCATCTTTGTAGGTATATTCTACAATTAGAGGCATTACTAAACCACCTGGTTTATCAAAGGTTACTTCATAGAAGTATCTTGGAGGTGTCTTCATAGCAATTCGTTCTTGTGGGGAGAAATTATCCATTAAATATTCTTTAACGGTTGGTAAATCCGTCATTCCTCCACTAGTTAGGGCCTCATCATAACCTTCTTTTCCTTCTTCAATAAAATAAACAAGGCTGTTAGGATCCATTCTGTAGCGTTCAGCAAGGCGTTTTCCTTCTTCGTTTGGATTATTGGTAACAGCAAACTTTTTTACTTCTTTTATTCCAATATCAGTATAATCAGTTGTGTAAAACCATCCTCTCCAAAACCAATCTAAATCAACCGCCGATGCATCTTCCATAGTGCGGAAAAAATCTTCTGGTGTAGGGTGCTTAAACTTCCATCTGTTCGCATACTCCTTAAAGGCATAATCAAATAAATCGCGACCCATTATGGTTTCACGTAGCATATTCAAACCTGTTGCAGGTTTTGAGTAAGCATTACTACCAAACTGATAGGTGTTCAAACCTTTTGTCATAATTGGCGCAATATAATCTTGGTTGCCACTCATATAGCGTACAATATTCTTTGCTGGACCTCTGCGCGAAGGATAATTAGTTTGTCCTGGAGATAAAGCTGCAGGGTACCATTGACCAAAATCTTGTTCGGCAACATATTGAACAAAGGTATTTAGACCCTCATCCATCCAGGTCCACTGACGTTCATCACTGTTTACAATCATGGGAAACCAATTATGACCGACCTCGTGGATTATAACGCTTATCATACCAAATTTTGTTCTGTCTGAATAGGTACCATCTTCGTTAGGACGTCCAAAATTGTAACAAATCATTGGATACTCCATTCCCATTGGCGCATGCACCGAAATGGCTTTATGGTAAGGATAATCAAAAGTCATACGTGAATATGATTTTAAGGTACTTGCAACAGTTTTAGTAGACCACTGTTCCCATAATGGATTCCCTTCCTTAGAATAAAGCGAAACTGCCATTACATCTTTACTACCAAGCTTCACAGCCATCATATCCCAGATAAATTTACGTGAGGTTGCAAATCCGAAATCACGCACCATTTGCGCAGACAATTTCCACGTTTTCTTATCCTTGCTTTTAGTCTTTTCTGTGACGCGCGCTTCTTCTTCAGTTACAATTACAACAGGCTCATCGTAAGATTTCTGAGCTTTTTTGTAACGCTTCATCATGTCTTTAGTAAACACTTCTTCTCTGTTAGTGAGATAACCAGTACCATCTAGAATATGATCTGCCGGTACTGTTATGTTTACATCAAAATTACCAAATGGTAAAGCAAATTCATCTCGTCCCCAGAATTGAGAATTCTGCCAACCTTCTACATCATTGTAAACTGCCATACGTGGGTAAAATTGAGCCATAACATAAATACGGTTATCATTTTCTTCAAAGTACTCGTACCCAGAACGACCGCCATCTCTCACGTGATCATTTATATTATACCACCATTTAATCTTAAATGAAAACTTCTCTCCAGTTTTTAATGGTTTTGGTAACTCAACACGCATCATTGTGCGGTTGATAATATGAGGCAAACCCTTTCCGTTTGTATCTTTTACATGCTCAATATTAAAACCGCCATCAAAACGTTCCTTTAAATAAGATGATACTGCTCTTGACGATGTAGTTGCAGGACCAATACCAGTATTATTAATTAATGGGGTCTTGGAATCCCTTGCACGCATGTTTTGGTCTAATTGTACCCACAAATAGCTCAATTGATCTGGAGAGTTGTTGGTATATGTAATGGTTTCATCTCCATATAAACGCGCATTGTCATCATCTATTTCAATATCCATTTTATAATCTGCCTGTTGTTGGTAGTAAGCTGGTCCTGGTGCTCCAGATCCTGTTCTAAACATATTTGGCGTGGCAAACTCATCATATAATTGCTTGAACTTATTCTGGTTTGTGTGGCCCTTTTGTCGCTCAGGCTTTATTTCATTTTGCGCATATGTACTTACAGAAAATATTAATGTAGCACATATTAAGTACTTAAGAAATTTCATATGCTCTAGTGTAGTTTTAAAAAATGATGTCGAAAATAGCCAAATCTCCTGGCTTATGCTATGTTTTAATTAAAGTTTAACACGCAGTTGTCATTATCTGGAATTAATAAATAACTCTTGTTTTTATTGTTTATTTTCAATCGAACAATATTTTGCTGATCAGGATAAATATCAAAAAGAACTCTATTCTTAACTTCGATACTACTTATTGCCTTAATGTCCGAAATCTCTAAATAACAATAGGCAATATCTTCTTTATACTCTTTTCCCAGGAAATTAAATTTTTGGGATTTATTATTTATGGTCACTTCTAATTTATCTGTTAAGTATCGCGTCATATAATCATCGACCAGAATAGATTCATTATCAATCGCCAAGGTTATTCTTTCATCAAAGCGTTCTCTTATCATTCTTTCAAAATCATCGATAAAGATTTGTGTAATTATTTGAACGGATTCCTCTTTTTGAACATATTCTATATTAGTAACACTAACATAATATTCATGCTTGTGACCACTTGAAATTAAGAATGGCACTAAAAAAAGTAATAAAAAGAAGTTAAGTCTACGCATTACTAATTATTTAAGAAATTGAATCCAAACATTATTCCAAATTTAGTTTTTAACCGTAGATTTCTGATTATTCAAATAAGTATTTAACTTTAATTTTAAAAAATCAATGGCTTCTATATCATTTTTTCTAGCACATAAATCCAAAAATCCTTCGTCTTCCTGACAATAAAGAAAATATTCTGCTCTTAAGTTTTCAGCTAAATCTAAATCTTCAAAAAGTATAGACTCATACTCTTGCCTTAATCTGGAGATACAGGCATCACGATTATCAAGATCAACGATTAATCTCAACTTTTTGGTTCTACCACTTATACGATTTAAAAGTTTATGAAAGTTTACTCCTAAACCACCTCCAAAAGGACCACCAGAAAGGGAGAGAATATCAGGCCCACCGTCAGCATCAAATAATTTCCTTTCATTTATAGTAAGTGGTTTTCCTTTAAATCCAGGGATTCCCAAATCGTAAAAATTAATTTCGGGCTCGACATCAGAATTTTGCAAATCAGATTCTAGACTACCTGTTAATATTTTTCCAACTATGACCTCATCTAACTCGTTCACTTTTTCTGTTAAAAATATACGTAATGTTCTAGAATCTAATGTTGATTGAGAAATAACTACTTCTTTAGGTTGGTATTTTAAACTGGAAATGAAAAGTGTATCAGACAATTTAACTTCAATAGCAAAGTTGCCCTTTTCATCAGAAACTGTATATTTTGGTGCAGAAGTATTTAAAATATGAATTCCTTCAACATCATCATCTGCGATGAGTTGCCCTTTAATCTCAAATCGTTGGGCTAGTAATACACTGCCTGAAAAGAAAAGGTAGCAAAACAAAAGAAATTTAATTCTTATCACCTTTAGTTTTTAGATAAGATCTACTCAGTTGATTAATACGCTCCAAAAATTGAATTTCCTTATCCTTTGCCAGTAAGGTTTTATCAATACCCTGGTTCTCAACATAATCTATAAAGGCATCTATTTCGTTTAGGGGAATTCCAAAATTAACATGTATGAAATTGAAACTGTATTGCTCTAATGCTTTTTTGAATGGTGTTTTCCCTAAGGTTTTATCGCGTTCAGTTAAATTCTTTCCTTCTATATCAACTACTTGACTTACTAAAAAGCCAGCTAAGTTTACCAAATTCAACATATTGTCTACCCTAGGATTGTATTCATTAAAAGCAACATTTTCAACTTTGGTATTGTAATCTGCCGAAAATTTAAAATCTTCAATATGGTCCAACCCAAAATACACTTCATCAAGGCTTACATTATAAGTCCTTACATTTTCTAAATCTGCTCCAAGATTACCTGTTAAACCAAATGGCAACAAAACAACCTCGTCAAGTTTATTAATCTCTTCAACTAAAATTACTGTCATTTGTTTAGATTTCAATATCTCTTCTGTAATAATTACAGTAAAATCCTTGAACTGTAGAGCAGCAAATTCTACCACATCATTTAAAGCTACATTTATTTTAAACTCACCATTTTCATCCGTTACAGTACCCATATTAGATGATGTATTATATACTGCAACTCCTTCTTTATCTGGAACCGACACAATTATTTTCCCATTTACACTGACTCTTTTAATATCCTGAGACATTGCCGTAAGGGTAATCATACAAAATATGATAAGTGCATTTTTTTTCATTGTAACTTTTATTAAACTTAAAGTTCGGTTATAATCTTTAATTCTCATAAAAAATCCATGGTAAATGTTTGTTAAATACATTTTAATCGATTAATTTTCCCCAGGGATTAATTAATTTTTTGTAGAAAATTCGTGAAGAATTTAATAATTGCAAGTACCTCTACGTTGCATGGTAGTGGGTATCTTGAATATTTGTTGGGTACATTAGAAACACACTTTAATGAATTCGACGAGGTACTTTTTATTCCTTATGCAAGACCTGGAGGCATATCATATGACTCCTATACCGCTATTGCAAATAAAGCTTTTAATAAAATCGGTAAATCAATCAAAGGCATTCATGAATTTAATGACCCACAAAAAGCCATTGCTCAGGCAAAAGGACTATTTACTGGTGGTGGTAATACCTTTGTATTGGTAAATAAACTCTATAAAAATAAAATTCTTGACAGTATTCGTGAGGCCATCAATAGTGGAACGCCATACTTAGGAACAAGTGCAGGAAGCAATATATGTGGACTCACAATGAATACTACTAATGATATGCCTATTATATATCCTCCTAGTTTCAAAACCTTAGGTGTTGTTCCGTTTAATATAAATCCACATTACTTGGATCCAGATCCAAATAGTAAACACATGGGTGAAACGCGCGAAACACGCATAAAAGAGTTTCATGCATTCAACACACAACCTGTAATTGGTCTCCGAGAAGGGAGCTGGATAGAGGTTAAGAACGGAAATTTAATGTTGAAAGGAAAACAGGACGCTAGAATTTTTGAAAACAACAAAGAACCGTACGAAATTAAAACAAATTCGAATTTGAATTTTTTAAACTAAAGACTATAAATATTAACTAAAATTAATTAAATATGACTTAAAAGAAGAAAGCTAACGAATTCATGTACTTGCGATTTTCAGTTTAACGACAATTATACTCCTACTTATCAAAAGCAATCTACCATTTGTCGAAACTCAATCTAAAAATAAAAATTATGAAGATATTTTTGTGGAGTAATCCCTAACACAACTCCCTCATAATTTTATTAGTAAAAACTCAACAATGACAATACTGAGAAACGCAATTAAAACGGCTAAAAGCTAAACCTTGTACACAAAAATGTATAAGAAACATGATTTAAACGTGACTTAATTAAATTTTTGTGTCCATTTATAATAACCCTTAATTATTATGAAAAAAATATTCCTGCTATTCGTAGCTATTAGTTCTTGCCTAATAAGCTACGGACAAGTAAAAATCGGAAACAATCCAAACCTAATTGATAGCAGCTCTTTACTGGAGTTGGAAAGTATAGATAAGGTGTTAGTTGTTACTAGAGTTTCCACTTTAGAAATGAATGCAATAACACCTTTAAATGGTTCTATCGTCTACAACACAGACGAAAACTGTCTTTTTCAATACAACAATAACAGTTGGACATCACTTTGTATTGATGTCATGGAAAACGAGACTGTAACTACCTTAGTAGACAATAATGACGGTAGTTTTAGCTATACAAGCGAGGATGGTTCAATTACCATCATTCAAAAATCAGCATTATTAGATAATGGTAACGGGACCTTTACTTTTGACAGTGGAAATGGCGCTCCCATTACAATTGATGTTAGTGCTTTAGAAACCTTGACGTCTATTGTAAATAATTTGGATGGAACATTTACCTACAATGATGAAGATGGAAACTCTACGGTAATTGATATAGCAAATCTGGAAACACTTACTTCCATTGCATTGAACCCGGATAACGTGAACATCGACTATACCGCCGAAGATGGCGTGGTGACGCAGCTGGACCTTACGGCTATCGTGCAGAATCTTGAGACACTGACGACGCTCGTCGATAACAACGATGGTACCTTTACCTATACCGATGAGGACGGTGGGACCACAATATTGGATGTTTCCAATCTGGAAACGCTTACCAGCATTGCATTGAACCCGGA
>NZ_JAIUJR010000007.1 GCF_020166335.1 Winogradskyella alexanderae
GCCCGTTAGCGCCGATGGTACTGCTTTCTGTGGGAGAGTAGGTCGCCGCCTTTCTTTTGAAAAGCCCCTTGCAAATAGCAAGGGGCTTTTTTTATTTTTATTAGAATCTCTATTAAGTAAAAATTAACTTCAGGATGCTATTTAAACATGCTTTTTATTATGGTATTTATTCCAACAAAGAGTAAAATAATAGCTGTAACACAAATAACTAATGAGAGAACAAGTAAGGGGATATATAGGGGTTTGTCATCATTACTAAATGATATGTGAAGCAAGATTGGACCTGCGAACATTAATAATAAACAAAGCAATAGTCTTTTGACTCCTTTGATTAAAACTTCTTTATCTGTTCTATTATTTTCTTCCATAATCAATACTTTTTCTAACACTTTTATGCTTATCTAATAGCGCATTGGCTTCTTGCTCACTTACATTTAATTCGTTCATTATCATTTTAATACCACGATCAACAAGCTTATCATTACTTAATTGCATATCAACCATTTTATTATCCTTTACCTTGCCTAGTTTTATCATGGTAGCAGTAGTTATCATGTTAAGAACAAGTTTTTGTGCCGTACCTGCTTTCATTCTAGAACTTCCAGTTAAGAATTCTGGCCCAACAATTACCTCAACGGGAAATTTTGCTTGTTTTGAAAGTGGACTGTTTTGATTGCATGTTATACAACCGGTAACAATATTATTTTTATTACAAGCCTCAAGCGCGTGAACCACATATGGTGTTGTACCAGATGCCGCTATGCCAACCACCACGTCTTTTTCTGAAATATTATGATCATGTAAATCATACCAACCTTGAGTTTGAGAGTCTTCAGCAAATTCAACTGCTTTTCTAATAGCACTATCTCCACCCGCGATCAAGCCAATAACAACGTCATGTGAAACACCAAAGGTTGGCGGGCACTCGGATGCATCAAGTATTCCCAAACGACCACTTGTTCCTGCACCTAAGTAAAATAATCTACCACCGTCTTTTACTTTTGCGACAACTTGTTGAATCAATTCTTCAATTTGTGACAAGGCTTTTTCCACTGCCAAAGGAACCTTTTTGTCTTCATTATTCATATTTGCAATAATCTCGTTAACAGACATGTGCTCGAGATTATTATAGTCAGAATCTTGTTCAGTGGTTTTTATGAAATCCATGAATTAAAGTTAGTAATTTTTCAAATTATGGTTTTTTGAATATTACGATTAAGAATCGACTATTTTTGGTGTTATTGAATAGTATAAATGACTTCGTCAACTTCTGATAACCTAAAAAACCCAAATGGGAAATTTTCAGGATTGGTCTGATTTCCACAGTTTCCTCTTACAGTTGCGGGTTGAGTCTCAAAAGGTCCACCATTCTCGTCGCTACCTTGCTGAAGTAAAACAAACATATACTCATAAAAACGTTCTGAAACACCATAATTTCTAATAGTAACAACATCACCAGACTTTAAGTCCTCCTCTGTGTAAAATCCAAAAATTTGGTTACCATCCGTAAATCTATCTTCATATACTTCCAAATTAGGAACAACTGTAACATCGCTAATAAATTCAAAGAAATAGTAATTTTCGATATTAGCTGGATCGGTATAAAACGCTTTTAATTCAATGTCTTGACCTGAGAAACCACCATCATCAATTTGTTCAACAAAATCAATTGGTGCTACCGACTTAAAAGTTTCTGTAGCGGTATATAATTCATCATTATATAAAATACTTAACGTGTATACCTCGTCGATTATAGGTATAAAGCTATTATTTGTATAGATTCCAGTATTATCAACTTCAACAAAATTGTAAACATTAGCATTTGTGTCTTGAATTTGTACTATAGCCCCATTTGCAGGAGGCACATCTTCCTCAAAAAACGGTGCTGACAAACTAAGTTTAATTGATTGCTCATTACCTTGAGTACCTTTAAACCAATTGATTGAAGCTTCTATTACCAACCTTGGTTCAGACTCATTTAAATCAACATCAATGACATCCTCACAACTGTAGAATGTGGTAAGAACTAATATTAAATAGAATAACTTTTTCATTTTTTCTAGAAGTTAAAGTTATAGGATATGGACGGAACAATTCCAAAAAGTGCTAATCTCAACGCTTCATTTGCACCTGTTGTTCTGTTTTCTCTAAACTGAATGTTTACAGCGTTTCTTCGATTGTAAATGTTGTAAAGACCAAAAACCCATTCTCCTTTAAACTTATTCTGGCTATAAGGATTAGGATTATAATTCACAGAGAAATCTAATCTATGATATGCAGGCAGGCGACTTGAGTTACGGGATTCAAATTTTGGCACCAATATACCATTATATTCATATTGTCCATTAGGAAATGTAACTGGCAAACCAGTTTGGAAAACAAAATTGGAATTTAATCTCCACTTATCATTCAGTTCATAACTAGCTGTGACTGACACGTCGTGTGTTTTGTCAAATGGTGTATTATACCATTCTCCATTATTTATACCAGTTTCTACTGGTGTTCTACCTGGTGTCCGTTGTTCAGATTTTGATAACGTATAGGATAACCATCCCTTAAGTCTGCCTTCGTTTTTACGCAATAATACTTCCAAACCGTAAGCGCGCGCCTCACCGCTGAGAATTACTTGTTCAATGGCATTGTTAGCAATTAAATTTGCACCATCAGTGTAATCAATCCTATTATCAATTGTTTTATAAAACGTTTCAACCTCTAAGGAAAATAAATTGTCCTTGAATGTTCTAAAATATCCCAATGCAACTTGATCTAACAACTGTGGTTTTATAAACCTTCCACTTGGAGCCCATACGTCTAAAGGTGTTGGCGAGTTTGTATTGGATAATAAATGTAAATACTGAGCCATGCGATTATAACTGGCTTTTACAGAGGAATTTTCAGATAATTGATACGCAAGCGCCGCTCTAGGCTCAAAATTGGTAAAAGATTCAATTATATCACTTCTATCAAAATTTTCAGTATCTATAGGATCTGCTTTTTCATAAATACCAAGTTCCTCGTTAAATATTACAGGATTGTCGTTGGCATATACATTTAATTCATCTTGGCCAAGTCTATGAAATGTACTTAGCCTTGTACCATAGCTAACAGACAAACGGTCACTTAATTTATGCTCTGCATCAAGATAAATGGCATTTTCAAACGCATATTTATCAATAAGTTTAAAAGGATTTATACCAGAATCTTCTGTATTTGGATTTATTTCTCCGGGATTAAATTTGTAATAAATACTGTTCAGTCCGTACTCAAGTTTGAAATTATTGGTTATATAATGCTTAAGATCATACTTTACATTAAAATTTCTAATTCCAGATTCCCATTCAAACCCAACAAAGTTCAAATCCAGACCATAATAGTAATCTGAATAAATTAAGGACATATTTGAAAATAACTTATCTGAAAAGAGATGATTCCACCTAAAGTTTAAAACAGAGTTGCCATAAACGTTTTCAAAACTGTCTTGTATGCTGAATACGTCTCGGCCAAAATATCCTGATAGGAAAATGCTGTTTCTGTCATTGAGTTTATAACTTAATTTAGTATTTAGGTCATAGAAGTAAGCAACGTTATCTAAGTCGAATAAAGGGAGGAAGAGATGTGCATAGCTACTCCTACCACCAAAAAGGAATGAACCTTTTTCTTTTTTTATTGGTCCTTCAGCCAATAGTCTGCTCGATATTAATCCAATACCACCATTCATTTTAAATTGATTACTATTGCCTTCTTTTTGGTATATATCCAAAACGGAAGAAACACGGCCTCCATACTTAGCAGGTATGCCACCTTTATAAAGTTTTAAATCTTTAATCGCATCTGGATTAAAAACAGAAAACAAACCAAATAAGTGGGATGAATTAAAAATTATGGCTTCGTCTAGAAGAATAAGATTCTGATCAACCGCGCCACCCCTTACATTAAATCCTGAGGATCCCTCACCTGCATTGGTAACACCTGGTAATAAGGTTATAGATTTAATCACATCTACCTCTCCAAAAACCACAGGCATATTTTTTATGGTTTCAATAGAGAGTGCATTAACACTCATTTGAGGCTTTTTAATATTTAGTCTCTCAATATCTTCTTTAATTACTACTTCGTCTAAACTCTCGACACTTTCTGTAAGTTTATAATTTTTGTTTATATCTGAATATAATTCAACCTTTTCAGTTATAGTTTTAAAACCTAAGTAGCTTATTTGGATGGTATAAACGCCCTCAGGTAGGGTAATAGAGTAAAAACCGTATTCGTTGGTCATTGTTCCAGATTGAATGTCGGGAAAGACAACATTTACACCAATTAAAGTTTCATTACTGGCAATATCAGTGATTGAACCGCTTAGCGTATATTTTTTTTGTGCGTTTATTACAGAAGTAAGCAGAAGTAGTATAAGTGAAAAACCATACAGGTTCTTTTTCATGGCGCCAAAATTTTTGCAAAAATAAAAAAGCGTCATGTGGGATAAAGCCTTTTTAACGTAAGTTTAGTGTTAATAATGAATGAGGATTGAACATGAGGCCAATTTTAAGTTTTAAAAAGGCGAATGATAAAAATCAAATAGAAACAAGTAGTTAGAAATTAGAGAAATTAAAAATGAATACCGATATTTGCAAAAATTTAAAAAATTATATACTTATGACTAAAATAACTGTAGCCAAGGGAGATGGCATTGGCCCAGAAATAATGGATGCCACATTAAGAATTTTAGAAGCTGCTGGTGCGCAATTAGATATTGATGAAATTGAAGTCGGGGAGAAAGTATATTTATCTGGTAACACTGCAGGAATCTCTAAAGAAGCATGGGAAACTATTAGAAGAAATAAAATTTTCCTTAAAGCTCCAATCACTACGCCTCAGGGTGGTGGCTACAAGAGTTTAAATGTAACAACTCGTAAAACTCTAGGTCTATTCGCTAATGTTAGACCATGTAAAAGTTTGCATCCTTACATTTCGACTAAGCATCCTAATATGGATGTTGTTATTGTCAGAGAAAATGAAGAGGATTTGTATGCAGGTATCGAGCACAGACAGACAGATGAAGTTGTACAGTGTTTGAAGCTGATAAGCCGTCCTGGTTGCGAAAAAATTATCACTTATGCTTTTGAATACGCAAAGAAATTTGGCAGAAAAAAGGTGACTTGTTTTACAAAGGATAATATTATGAAGCAGACTGATGGCCTTTTTCATAAAGTTTTTGATGAAATCGCGGCGAATTATCCTGAAATAGAGAATGAGCATTGGATTATTGATATAGGTGCTGCTAAGTTGGCCGATTCACCAGAAACATTTGATGTCATCGTAATGCCTAATCTTTATGGTGATGTATTGTCTGATGTTGCTGCACAGATTACTGGATCAGTAGGATTAGCAGGTTCATCAAATATAGGTCATGATCATGCAATGTTTGAAGCTATTCATGGATCTGCACCTAGAAGAGCAGGACAGAATATGGCAAACCCGTCAGGTCTTTTACAAGGAGCTATCTTAATGCTACAGCATATTGGTCAATCTGATATTGCAGCAAAAATTCAGAATGCGTGGTTAAAAACAATGGAAGATGGAATCCACACTTATGACGTATACGATGAAAAAGTTAGTACTCAAAAAGTTGGTACAGCTGAATTTGCTGACGCAGTAATCGCAAATATTGGACAATTTCCAAATAAGCTTAAAAGGGTTGAGCTCAAAAATACAGGTGCTATAGAAATACCTAAGCACACTAGAAAGCCAAGAGCTGAGAAAGTGTTACAAGGAGTAGATGTGTTTGTTGATTGGGAAGGGACAAATCCTGATACCATTGGAGAAAAAATGAGTAAACACATGAATACCGATGTGCTCGAACTGACCATGATAACTAACAGAGGTGTAAAAGTTTGGCCAAATGGCTTTGACGAAACATTCTGTACGGATCATTGGAGATGCAGATTTAAAGCAGTTGAAGGTAAAACTGCCACAAAAGAAGATATTGTTAAAGTATTAAGTAAGGCAATAGAAGCAGGTGTTGACACAATAAAAACCGAGAATCTATATACTTTTGATGGCGAAAGAGGCTACTCTCTTGGACAAGGGCAATAGTATTTTCTCAGTTTTAGAAAATAGATTTAAAGACCGTCTTCTCAAAAGGCGGTCTTTTTAGTTTTGTGCTTTTTTAATTTATGTTACCGTTTAATAGGAACTGAAATAAAAGCAAAAAGCCATATCACTTCAGTAAAACTGACTTAACATGGCTTTTCTTCGAAACGGTACTAACGTGACCTATTTAGTCTTCACTAACTCAGCTGTATGGCCTAAACCATCATCCTTTTCAGTTCAAGTGTTTCCGCTTCACAGAAACGTTTCACACCTATCAAAATGTATTGACCTGATGCTACCGCATTTCAAAAAAAACTGTTTTCCTTGATGTTTCTTCTTATGTCATACACTTGCGCGTCTGCCAGAGTCCAAAACATTGCTTTTCCTTTTCATGTTCACTTTCGCTCCCATTACTTTTTCCAAGCTTTTCACCTAAACTACCGACCCTACACTGTATGGTCAATACTTTAGGCTTCATGATTTGATCGTCTATCTTGCCTACACAAGCGACTCACTAATCTCAAAAAACAATTTCAAAAAATAAAGAACTTCTTTATTACAATTTAACACTTATTTGAAATAATATTCAAAAACAAACTGGGTTTGTTGTTAATTGTTAAGCTAATTTATGTTACAATAATTAAATTCCAAATTTTTTAACTATATAAATGTCAACATCTTATGAACCAATGTTATTAACAAAAGTTAATAAACAAAAAAGCCTTCGCTATCGAAGGCTTTTTCACTGTTATTTCGGTTAGCTTATCGTCTAACTTCTTTAATTCTTGCTTTCTTACCAGTAAGTCCTCTGAAGTAGAAGATTCTTGCTCTGCGTACTTTACCGCGTTTGTTAACTTCAATTTTTTGAAGGGCAGGTAAATTTACTGGGAAGATACGTTCTACACCAATTGTCCCTGACATTTTTCGAATGGTAAACGTTTCTGTAGTTCCAGATCCCTTGCGTTGCAATACCACACCCTTAAAAAACTGGGTACGTGTTTTGTTACCTTCTTTAATTTCGTAGTAAACAGTGATGGTATCACCAGCACTGAACTCTGGTAAGTCTTTTTTTGTTACAAATTCGTCCTGTACAAATTTTACTAAAGAATTCATTTCTTTCTATTTATTGTTTTTTTAAATCAACATTCACGATTCTCGCCAGAGGTTAACCTAAAAGTGGGTGCAAAGATAGTTAAAAAGTTAAAAGTTGAAAGTAGAAAACGAAAAGTTTTTTATGATCTTTTAAAGTCCTTTATGGCAAAGATTAATAAACCTGAGCAAAATAGTATCGATAAAAAACCACCAATAAATTTAGACCACCCAATAGTTTTTATTAATGTCTCAGCTCCGTGATTCCCTGCTGCACGGTTCGCAATGAAACTACCAACACCAAATAATATTGTTAAAATGCTTCCAATCAAAAGTATAGTTGTAGAGAAAGTTTTCTTTTTAATAAACAATATAATTGTTGCAGTAACAATACCTAGTGATGATATGCCACTTAATATCATTCCAATTAGTTGTAGATAATCGTAAGAATTCATATTTCTAATCCTTTAATAGGTCCGGTCGTCTTTCTTGGGTGCGTTTATAAGCTTGTTGTTCGCGCCATTTTTCAATTTCAGGAAAATTGCCGCTAAATAGTATTTCAGGTACTTTCATGCCTTTATAATTTCTAGGGCGTGTATAAATAGGAGGGGCTAGTAAGTTATCTTGAAATGAATCTGTTAGGGCAGAGGTTTCATTTCCAAGCACACCCGGTAGAAGTCTAATAATAGCGTCACATAAAACCGCTGCTCCAAGTTCTCCGCCAGATAATACATAATCTCCAATAGAAATCTCTTTTGTTATAAACGTATCTCTTACACGTTGGTCAACACCCTTATAGTGACCACAAAGAATTATAATGTTTTTCTTTAAAGAAAGCATGTTGGCCATACTTTGGTTTAAAGGTTTGCCATCTGGTGTCATGTAGATTATTTCATCATAAATGCGTTCCTCCTTTAGTTTAGAAATACACTTATCTATTGGCTCTATCATCATAACCATTCCTGCACCACCACCAAACTGATAGTCGTCAACAGATTTGTAATTGTCAGTTGTGTAGTCTCGTAAGTTGTGGAGATGAACCTCGACCAATTTGGCTTCAATAGCACGTTTTAAGATTGATGCTTCAAATGGACTTTTTAATAATTCGGGTAATACAGTTATAATATCGATACGCATGTTGCAAAGATGCGATAAATTAGAATTAAAAAAAATCCGTAATAGTTCAATTACGGATCGGTCTTTTTATGTTAAAATGAATTAAGCTTTGTTCTTGTTTATTTCGTCTTGAAGCTGTCGCCTTACCTTCTGTTCACGTTCTAAAGCGATTCTACGGTGTTCTTCAAATTCGGATTCTACTTCTTCTAATTTTAATTTAGCTGCTTTTGTAAGGGCATTACTTCCTTTAAATTTCAATATAAAAAACACGAGTAGTGCAAATAGGCCTGCAATGATGCTCCACATTAAAACATTATAATTTGTTTTTCCCAATTGTATGCCAAATAGTGCCATACTGTTTTTCTCAGCTTCTGTTTCCCCTAGTGTAGTCTGCGTGTTTTTGAGTTGTGTTTTTAAATCTTCGATTTCTTTTTTTTGATTTTCCACAGTTTTTTCCGAGACGTCAAGCTTTGCATATGTAGTTTTTAGGGAGTCTAACACATGTGCTTTTAAAGTTAGAAGCGAATTATATTTTACTGCCTCATATTTCTGTCCGTTCAAACCTTTGAAATTTCCAGATTTCTGAAATATGTATTCAAACTGATTATCAATAGTACCGCTATTCAGAGATAGTTCTTCTTCTTGTGATTGAGCATTGGCTGATTGTGAAAAGCTAATCTGAAAACTGATTGTTAAAATCAGAAACACAGCGGATTTCGTGAGGGATCTCATCATCATCTATTTTTGGTTATGTTAGGTTTAGTTGAGTGCCAATATACTAATTTTAAAAGCATTAGATATAATAAGACTTGGCAAAAAAAATATTTGAAATTACAGTTCTATATACGACTATTTGTTCTATTTGGATGTTAAAACGAGAAAAGCCTTCATTAAGAAGACTTTATTATTGTACAGTATATTCTAATAGTAGGCATAGCGTCTAACCTTTGAAATGTATTTTGCAAGTCTAATAACTTGATGGCTATATCCATACTCATTGTCGTACCATATGTACAAAATGATATTTTTTCCGTCCTTTCTAACAATAGATGCTTTGCTATCATATATTGATGGTGCAGAACTGCCTACAATATCGCTCGAGACTAGCTCATCGCTCATCTCATATTTTATTTGTTCTACTAAGTTACCCTCAAGAGCATATTTTTTCATTATTGTATTAAGTGCGTCTAAAGTTGTTTTGGTTTCTAACTCTAAATTTAAAATTGCCAAGGATCCATTTGGAACGGGAACTCTAATTGCATTAGATGTAAGTTTACCGTCCAAAGTAGGCAATGCCTTGCTTACTGCTTGACCAGCACCAGTCTCAGTTATTACCATGTTTAGACCAGCAGCTCTTCCCCGTCTATATTTTTTATGGAAATTATCTACTAGGTTTTGATCATTCGTATAAGCATGTATTGTTTCCAAGTGGCCCGATTTTATACCAAATGAATCTTCTATTGCCTTAAGAACTGGTGTTATTGCATTTGTAGTACAAGATGCTGCGGAGTAAATCTTTACTTTGTCCGGGTCATAATCAAAATGATTAACGCCATGAACAATATTTGGGACACCTTTGCCTGGAGCGGTGAGTAACACCTTTTCAATACCTTTAGCCTTTAAATGTCTACCCAATGCTTTTTCATCTCTAAAGGCACCAGTATTATCAATAACTAAGGCGTTGTTTATACCATACTTTGTATAATCGATTTCTTCTGGTGCATTTGCCGCTATAACATTTACCGTTGTTCCGTTAATAATTAAAGCGCTATTTTCTATATCGGTTGTAACCATTCCTGAAAAGTCACCATGTACGGAATCGTTTCTTAATAATGAAGCTCGCTTTTCTAATACTGCTTGATTTATTTCTCCTCTAGTGACAATTGCTCTAAGTCTTAATTGACTACCAGAACCGGTTCTCGCCATAAGTTCACGTGCCAAAAGTCTTCCTATGCGTCCAAAACCATAAAGTACAACATCTTTTGGCTCTACAGGATTGTTATTTTTAGACTCTTTTAATTTAGCAGAAACAAAAGCGGTTGCATTACCATATTTATTGTCCTCTAAGTGGTATTCGTAGGTTAATTTTCCAATATCAAGTTTGGCTGGTGGTATATTGAGCTTACTGATAGCGGTCGCAATCTCAACGGAATCAAAAATTGATATTGGTTTTTGAACAAACTCACCTGCATATTCGTGTAGGTTTAAAATTTCGCTAACGTTTTTATCAATTAGTTGATTACGGAATAGTACTACCTCTATGGATTTGTCGTACCATAAATCTGTTATGATTTTAATAAATTCTACTGTTGCTCTGCGACGATCTGCTTGAAAGGCTAATTCTTGTTCGTAAGTGTCGTTAAAACCCATTTTCTTTTGGTTTAGTGATTTAGATTTTGCGGCAAAAATACATATTTCAATCGTTTTCGTAACACCTTTTGTCGAAAATAAGAACCCTTTAAAGAATGGATCTTTAAAGGGTCAAATTTTAAAAATGAGATTTATCTCTTACCTGAAATTATAAACGGTTTTTTCACCTGATTTATTAATAACTTCGATTTGTAGTGGTTCATTGTAATCTCTAGTTTTCATGGCCGTTTGTACATCATCAACTGAAAATAGCTTTTTTCCATTAATTTTGGTAACTATACTTCCCTCTTCAACACCATTTTTATTCCAGTAATTCTTGTAATTTTCTTCATAAAACTCTGAAATTTTAACGCCATAATTTATGTCGTACTTTTTTAAATCCTCTTTTGAAGCGTTCTTGACGTAACCAATTGTTTGTAGTAAAGTTATAGACGGTTTTAACAATTTTACCGGTAAAACCTCGGTGTTCCCTTCTCTTATCAACGTGACATTAACAACATCATTTGGACTTTTGGTTTTTAAATACCCTGTTAAATCAGAAAACTTATTTATTTCAACATTGTCAATTTTTCTTATAATATCTCCAGATTGGATACCCGCTTTTTCAGCTCCAGTGTCTTCTTGTACTTCACTAACGTAAAAACCTTCAGTAATATCGACACCAAGCTGTTCTGCTGCTTTACTGTTTAAAGCACCTCCAACAACACCTAAAATACCATTTTGAACATTTCCATATTCCATGATATCGTTTACAATCTTTCTCGCTATGTTGCTCGGAACAGCAAAGGAATAACCAATATAAGATCCATCACGTGAGGATATGGCTGTGTTTATACCTATTAAGTCACCGTTGGTATTAACTAGTGCACCACCAGAGTTTCCAGGATTTACGGCAGCATCGGTTTGAATAAAAGATTGGGTATTTCTACCACTCAAATCTCGAGATTTAGCACTTATAATTCCTGCAGTAACTGTTGAATTTAGATTAAAAGGGTTGCCAACTGCCAGCACCCATTCACCAATTTTGGCATTGTCTGAATCTCCAAAAGCAAGGAAGGGTAACTCCTCTTCCGGTTCTATTTTAATCAATGCTATATCCGTCGCCTCATCAGAGCCAACAAGTTCTGCAGTATATACTTTATTATTGTTTAAAGTTATACTTATATCATTTGCATTTCTAATAACATGATAATTTGTTACGATGTACCCTGAAGGTGATATAATTACTCCACTGCCAGTACCAACTTGCGCACGTTCACTACTTCTGCCCGAAAATAAATCGTACATGGTCATTGGCGCAGTTACGATTGCCGTATTCTTGACATGTACTACAGCATCCAAGGATTTTTCAGCTGCTTCTACAAAGTTTGGCATTGCAGTCTCTATTGTATTATTAGAGCTTGTTGTTGTCGGTATGTAAATCGGGATTTCCGAAACTTCATTGACAACTAAAGGTTCAGTATTTTTAGCTTCAAAAAAAAGTTTGTAACCACCTAAGGTTAATAGACCACCTAATACCGAAACACACACTAAGGTTATAATCTTCTTCATAATTTTTCAGATTAAAGTTTTACTATTTAACGATTAAATTTAGAGATTTATTGAATTTCAAAATTATATTTAACGACTATTTAACTTCATATTTAACGCCTAATTAACAGCTCATAATACTTGCTATTATTGTTATATTTGTATGGTATATGACAACAACGTTTTACAAATATCAAGGCACTGGTAACGACTTTATTATTATTGATAATCGTCTACAAATTGTTAACAAAAACGATACCAAGCGCATAGAGGAGTTGTGTGACCGACGATTTGGCATTGGTGCAGATGGATTTATACTTCTTGAAAATGACGAATTTTCAGATTTTAAGATGGTTTATTATAATGCTGACGGAAAAGAAAGTTCTATGTGTGGTAATGGTGGACGTTGTATTGTTGCTTTTGCCAACTATTTGGGTATTATTGATAAGGTGACAAAGTTTTCTGCAATTGATGGGCTACATAATGCTTCAATTGATAATGGTTTTGTGTCTTTACAGATGGGAAATGTTGAGGGGGTAAAGGTATTTGAAGATCATACATTTTTAGATACAGGTTCACCACATCATGTAGAAATGGTTAGCGAAATTAAAAACCTCGATGTTAAAACTAAAGGTTCCGAAATTAGATATGGAGCGTCCTATGGTGCGGAGGGCAGCAATGTAAATTTTGTAGAACCAATATCCGATAACCTATTTTCAGTGAGAACTTATGAAAGAGGTGTAGAAGACGAAACGTTTTCTTGTGGTACAGGTGTTACAGCAGTAGCATTAGCTATGCATGCCAATAATAAAACAAAAACCAATACAGTTTTTCTAGACACTTTAGGAGGTAAATTACAGGTTAATTTTAAACCTTCTGAAACAGGGTATAAAGACGTTTGGCTCATTGGTCCTGCGGTTCAAGTCTTTAAAGGAGAATTAACATGGTAAGTCTGAAAGGAGATAATATATTTCTTAGAGCCTTGGAGCCTGAGGACTTAGAGTTTGTTCATAGCATTGAAAATGATATAAATTTTTGGGAGCTGAGCGACACGAAGCAACCGTATTCACGTTTTATCATTAAAGAATATCTAAAAAACGCAACGCAAGACATATTTGAGGCTAAACAACTTCGTCTGGCAATATGTGATAATCGCAACAGTGAAGTAATTGGCTTAATAGACCTGTATGATTTCAATCCAATCCACAAGAGAGCCGGGTTGGGTATTTTAATTAAAGAAGAATCCAATAGAGGTAAAGGAGTTGGTAAAGAAGCATTAAATCTGCTTTTGGATTATGCATTTAAAATTTTAAATCTGCATCAGGTCTACGCCAGTATTTCTGAGATGAATGAGGCTAGTTTAAATCTTTTCCAAAAAACCGGGTTCAAAAAAATTGGACTAAAAAAGGATTGGACATATGATGGTAAAACTTATAGAAATGAATTTATTCTACAACGTATTAATATCTAGTTTATGTATTTAAAAAAGATACTTTGGGCAGTAGCTTTAATAGGACTCGTAATATTTGGAGTTTTTGCCTTTTACATTTATGGTGCTATGTTTTCACCAAATACAGCGTTTAATAATAACGAAGCTTACATTTATATACCTAGTAATGCTACCTATAATGATGTTAGAAATCAGCTAGAACCACTGCTTAAGGATATTGACGGTTTTGATGCATTAGCTAAACAAAAAAAGTATAGCACAAATATTAAAGCTGGGAAATTTGTGATCCTAAAGGACATGAATAATAACGAAATTATTAATTCCATTAGGAGCAATAATATCCCAATAAAGATTTCATTTAACAATCAAAATAGTATTGAATCACTAGCAAGCAGAATTAGTGCACAGATCGAAGCAGACAGTAGTTCTTTAGTTAAAGCAATGCTAGACGAGTCATTTTTGACCCAAAATGGCTTTAATAAGGCAACAGCTTTAGGGATGTATTTACCAAACAGTTATGAGTTTTTCTGGAACACTTCTGCAGAAAGATTTAGAGATAAAATGTTAAATGAGTACAATCGATTTTGGACTACCACCCGTACAGAAAAAGCACAAAAACTAAATCTAACACCAAATGAGGTCATAACCCTAGCTTCGATTGTTCACGAAGAATCCAAGAAAAAGGATGAACAACCTAGAGTTGCTGGTGTCTATCTTAATAGATTGAGAATTGGTATGCCTCTGCAGGCAGATCCAACCTTGAAATTTGCAGCGTATCAACTGCCAAAGTATAGTAATACGGTGATAAGACGTGTACTCAACGAGCACAAAGACATTGAATCTCCATACAACACATATAAAAATCCAGGATTACCACCAGGATTAATAGCAATGCCCGATTTATCAGCGATTAAAGCTGTTCTCAATTCAGAAAAACATGATTATTTGTACTTTGCTGCAGATGCAGAACGATTCGGTTATCATAAATTTGCAAAAACGTTATCGCAGCATAATTATAATGCTCGGCAGTATCAAAACTATTTATCCTCGCAGGGTATAAGGAAATAAAACATTGCGCAAAAGTATACTCTTCTTTCTTTTATTGGTATTTAATGTTCTGAGTCTAAATGCTCAAGGCCAAGTGAATAATTTTCTAAAACCTAGTGACACCTTAAACGTTTTACGGCGCAATATGGTGGTGATTACTGAGACTTCTTTAGCTACACTCACATTAATAGGGCTAAATGAATTATGGTATTCAAACTACGACAGATCCAGTTTCAGAACAGTTAAAGATGGTAACGAATGGTTGCAAATGGACAAATTTGGCCACATATTTTCATCTTATCAACTTGGAAGGTTAGGCGCAAACTCTTTGAATTGGGCGGGTGTGAGTAAGAAAGATCAATTAATATATGGTTCAACACTTGGTTTGGGGTTTCTCACTGCCGTGGAGGTTATGGATGGTTTTTCAGAGGAATGGGGATTTTCTTGGTTTGATATGTTAGCTAACGTTACCGGGACAGGACTTTATGTGGGTCAGGAGTTGCTTTGGGAAGAGCAACGGATTATGTTAAAGTATTCATTTAATATGTCGAAATATGCAAATCAGCGACCGGATGTCTTGGGAAATGGGTTTTTTGAAGAGGTATTAAAAGATTACAATGGACAAACCTATTGGTTAAGTGCGAACATCAATTCGTTTATACCAAACAATAAAATTCCAAATTGGTTGAATTTAGCTTTTGGTTATGGTGCTGATGGAATGTTAACAGGCAAACCAAATGATCCGCTTTTTCCAAACCAAAATCGTATAAGGCAATACTATCTCAGTTTAGACCTCGATTTAACAAGGATTAAAACAAAATCAAATTTCTTGAAATCCATTTTCGACGTTTTGAACGTAATTAAGCTTCCTTTTCCAGCATTGGAATTAAATAGCGAGGGTCGTGTAAAGTTCCATTATATCTACTTTTAATAAGTATTTATAACAACTAAAATACTGATATTCAGTATTTAGAAAAAAGTCGTATCTTTGCACTCGCATTTAGTAAAACAATTTGGGGAAGATTTTTTACTGAAATTTAGCTGTTATGTTTAAAAATAGAGTTAAGACTTTTGTATTGCCCTTCTCAATCTGTTTTGTTGTCGCTATGGCATTATATCCGGATTCTAAATTAGATCCTGAAAATTACTCCACTGAAGGGTTAGAATTAGATTATAACATAAAGGAAGATTTGGCTTTGAATTCGCAATCCTATAAAAATGAGAATACAACGACAATATTTACGCCATATTTAGGTAAGTCTTTTGAAGGTTTTAAGGAGGCGCTTGCTTTCAAAGAATCTCGTGGAAATTATTTTACTGTAAATACACTCGGTTATTTGGGTAAATATCAGTTTGGTTCTGAGACATTAAAACTTATAGGTATTTACAGTCCGAAAAGTTTTCTATATAATCCTGAATTACAGGAAAAGGCGTTCGTCGCAAATACAGAACGTAATAAGTGGATCCTACGAAATGACATAAAAAGATTTGAAGGTAAGAGTATTGCAGGTGTTAGAATTACTGAATCGGGAATCTTGGCGGCAGCACATCTCGCTGGTCCGGGAAGTGTTAAGAAGTTCTTACGAAGTTCTGGTAATTATAATTTTTCGGATGCATATGGTTCGACTGTGAGATACTACATGAAAAAATTCTCAGGTTACGACACGTCCTTTGTAAAGCCTAATAAGAAAGCAAAAGCAAGAATTTAATTCCTTTTAAGAATAAATATTGAAGGTCTTTTATGAAAATCTTCTTTATTTTTTTTCCATTCTTTAGCTGTCATAGTTTTAATATATTCTGTAGGTAGGGTAATATCACATGCGACACATAGTTTTGTGTCTGAATGAAGAAAGGTGGTTAAATCCTCTAGTAATTTATTATTTCTATAAGGCGTTTCAATAAATATCTGCGTTTGATTTTGTTCAGAAGAGAGCCGTTCAAGTGTTTTTATTTTTTGCTTTCTTTCGACTTTATCAATGGGTAAGTACCCATTAAATGCAAAGTTTTGTCCATTCATTCCAGATGCCATAAGTGCAAGCAATAAAGAAGATGGTCCTACTAGTGGTACAACTTTTATCTTCATTTCGTGAGCTAAAGAAACAATCTCTGCGCCAGGATCGGCAATGGCTGGACAACCTGCTTCAGATAGCAGGCCTACTGAAGTTCCTTTTAAACAAGGATTCAAAAAGGTATTGCGTTCGCCTTCACTTGTGTATTTATTTAAGACATTAATTTTGAGAGAGGGTTGCGATTTACCGGGTGAAACACGTTTTATGAAGCGTCTTGCTGTTTTCTCATTTTCAACAATATAATCATCAATATTTTCAATTATTTTTTTAATAGTCATGGGCAGTACCTCTAGAGGAGGGGTATCGCCTAGTCTTGTCGGTATCAAATATAATTTACCGTATTCCTCCATGATTAATTAATAATGACTTTATAGTTCTTGATTTCTCCAATGTTTGAGCGCAATTCTAAAATATATATGCCTTCTAAGATATCAGTAATATTAAGCTGGAGTATACTAGCATTTTCTTGAATAACGGTTTTTACCTTTTTTCCTTGAATGTCAATTAAAGAAATAGTAATTAGTTCATTTTGAGCCAATCCTGAAAAATTGATATTTAACAATTCTGAGGTAGGATTTGGATAAATCTTTAATTGGTCAAGTTCAAATTCTTCTGTACTCAACAAATTATCTACCAATTTGTATATGTTTCCAGTTGTAATGTCAGAAATGTAAAGTTCGCCATTGACGTCTTCACCAAATGCTACCCAATTTCCTGAAAAATCAGTCAAGGTCATGTCCCAATTGGGTCCATTTTCAGTTAAGTATCCAATTTCGCCGCTGCAATAATCAGCAAAAAAATATAGACCATTGAAATTAGCATAAGTACTTCCTTGATAACGGTAGCCTCCTGTAATTGAGCATTTAAAAAGTCCATTACTTGAATGATTGTATTCTGCGACGGGATAGGTCAAAGTATTTGGATTTGGACATCCACTCGTATTGTAGGTAGCATTACCCTCATAGCATCGCCAACCATAATTCAGTCCTGCGTCTGAAATAGAAGCTTTATTTATTTCTTCATATTCTTGCTGGCCAACATCTGCAATCCATATGTCTCCATTTAGACTGTCAAACGAAAACTTCCAAGGATTTCTTAAGCCATAGCCCCAAATTTCTTCGCTATTAGTAGGGCTATCCTTGAAAGGGTTATCAGACGGTATTGCATAATTATTGCCATCTTCAGTATTATCCACATCAATCCGAAGTATTTTTCCTAATAGATTTGTTAGATTTTGAGAGTTATTTAGAGGATCACCTCCAGACCCTCCGTCACCAGAGGATATATAAAGATAACCGTCAGGACCAAAAGCCATGTCACCACCATTATGATTAGAAAATGGTTGGGAGTACGTAAGTATTATTAATTCGGAGTTGGGATCAGCAAGTAAAGGATTGGTAGTACTTCTATTAAATCGTGCTATTACAGTGTTGCCTGAATTATTAATGTAGTTTACATAAAAAAAACCATTACTAGTGTAGTTTGGATGAAAGGCTAGACCGAGAAGTCCACGTTCATTTCCAGTATTTATAACTTGCGAATCAATATTTAGAAAAGGTGCGGTTTCAATGGTGCCATCTGCATTTACAATTTTAATATAACCATCTTGCTCAACAACATATAACTTATCATCTCCTGCATGTTTTATAGTTACGGGTCTATCCAAATTCTGAGCAAATAACTGGATGTCTAATTCCTGTGCAGACAGTAAGAGACCATATAAAAAACAACTTAATATGGCAACGTATTTCATATCCAATTTTTTTGACTTGCTTAAAATTACAAAAAAGTAAAACTTTTTGCTGTGCTTGTTCTGTAATTTAAATTTGTCTTATTAAAAGGTCGCAGGTTTCATCCAAAAGGTTGAATACATATTCAAAATCGGATTGATCACCATAATAAGGATCAGGAACATTTTTATTGGTAAGAGAGTCATTGGCTTGTAATAAGAGTTTTACTTTCATTGTATCATTACTATTACGAGCAAGATTAATAATATCTCGATAATTAGATTCATCCATGGCAAAAATGAGGTCAAAATTATCGAAGTCATTAACCTCAAATGACCGTGCTCTTTGAGAACTAATGTTTATTCCATTTTGTTTTGCAACCTTGATTGACCTTATATCTGGCTTTTTCCCGATATGATAAGACGCAGTTCCTGCTGAATCAACAAAATAGTCTTTAGAAGAAAGTTTAGAAGCTAAAATACCGTGTGCCAATGGTGACCGACATATATTGCCCAGGCACACCATCAAAATCCTTGTCATCCTAGATTTTTTTAGAGAGATAATTTTTTAGAAAGATCCTCTACGTACTTTCTAAACTGCTTATCTGTAGAGGAGAGGTTATCTACTGTTTTACAAGCATGTAGTACAGTGGCGTGATCTCTTTGGCCAATTTGGGATCCAATACTGGCTAATGAAGCTTTAGTATATTTCTTTGCAAAAAACATAGCCAATTGACGAGCTTGAACAATATGGCGTTTTCTGGTTTTGGATTGAAGTGTGCTAACATCCATCTGAAAATAATCTGAAACTACTTTCTGAATGTAATCAATAGATACTTCGCGTTTTGTGTTTTTAACGAATTTCTCGACAATATCCTTAGCCAGACTTAAGGTAATTTCTTTTTTATTGAATGAGGATTGTGCTATTAATGAAATTATAGCACCTTCTAATTCTCTCACATTACTTTTTATGTGCTTTGCAACATATTCTACTATCTCTTCAGGCATTTCAACACCATCTCTATATAATTTGTTTTTTAAGATGGATACCCGTGTTTCAAAATCAGGAGTTTGCAATTCTGCTGAAAGCCCCCATTTAAAGCGAGAAAGCAAGCGCTGCTCAATATCTTGCATATCTACAGGTGGTTTGTCACTTGTTAGAATTACCTGTTTACCATTTTGATGTAAATGGTTGAAGATATGGAAGAACACATCTTGAGTCCCTGTTTTACCAGACAAAAACTGAACATCGTCAATAATTAAGACATCTATAATCTGGTAAAAATGTATAAAGTCGTTTCTGTTATTCTTTTTAACTGAATCTATGTATTGTTGTGTAAACTTTTCAGCTGAAATATATAAGACTGTTTTTTCGGGATATTTATCTTTAATATCTACACCAATTGCATGAGCCAAATGTGTTTTCCCCAATCCTACGCCACCAAAAATTAATAGCGGATTAAATGATGTCCCGCCTGGTTTGTTTGCTACTGCAATTCCTGCATTTCTTGCTAGGCGATTTGAATCCCCTTCTAAAAAATTATCAAAATTATAACTAGGATTAAGTTGCGACTCAATTTTTACGTTTCTAATGCCAGGTATAATAAAAGGGTTTTTTAATTCTGGGCTTTTATTATCAAAGGGTACATCTACATCTTGTGACTTAAGGGCTGATCTATTAGAGCTTGGTATTTTTTCAGTAAATGGTTGCCTATTTCCATAGGTGTTCTCCATTTTAATGACATATACCAATTTGGCATCTTCCCCTAGCTCTTTTGTTAAGGCAACTTTTAAGATTTTAACATAGTGTTCTTCTAGCCATTCATAGAAAAATTTACTTGGTACTTGAATACTTAGAGCATTGCCAGAAAGTTTAACCGCTTTAATTGGCTCAAACCATGTTTTGTAGGCTTGTGGTTGAATGTTATCCTTTATAAAATCAAGACAGTTATCCCATACAGATTGAGCGGTTACCTCCATGCTTTGAGTTAATATTTTGTATTGTTAGTTAGATTAGCAAAAAAAAAGAGAACTGAATTTCTCTCGTTTAATATCGAACAAATATGTGAACAAAATTCTTAAAAAAAAAATGAATTTCTATTGAATTTTAAGATTTTTTTTCCCATGTTTAAATTCGTCTGAAAGTACAAATTTTTTATCAGAAAAACGCACTTAAATGAAATTAAATGAAACGCAAATTAGGGTGCGTTATGGCGAGACAGACCAAATGGGCGTTGTGTATCACGCCAATTACGCAGTATATTTTGAAGTTGGCCGAACGGAATGGCTAAGGGAGTTTGGACTGAGCTATAGTGGGATGGAAGCAGAGGGTATAATGTTACCAGTTATATCACTTAGCATAAACTACAAAAATTCAGCACGTTATGACGATGTGCTTAAAGTAATAACTCGACTAAAAAAAATGCCTACCGCAACTATAGACTTTGAATATGAGCTAGTTAAGAAATCAGGAGAACTCCTAGCAACGGGAAGCACAACATTGGCATTTATTGACATGAAACGAAATCGACCTACGCGATGTCCAAAATATCTTTTAGATAAACTGCAAAATTATTCGTTATAATTCAAGTGTTTCGACGCCATAAAAATTCTCAAACAAGGTAACTAATTGTTGGTAGTTACTTTTTCTGACAGATATTTCCAACAGGCAGTCCATTTCCAAGACTTGTTTGGATATTTCAACGTTATTTTCTTTAAGTAATCTTAGTACTTTACTCAAGTTTTTATATTCAAATTTAAGCTGAAGCGATTTATTTATTGTCTTTTCAATAATAGTTGCGGATGTTAAAGCCAATTGCGCACTTGTTTTATAGGCATTTATTAAGCCGCTTACTCCAAGCTTAACACCACCAAAGTAGCGTACAACAACAACTAAAATATTTGTTAGGCTAAACGATTGGATCTGACCAAAAATTGGCATACCTGCAGAATTGTTTGGTTCGCCGTCATCATTAGCCCTAAAGATGATCTGCTCTGTTCCAATTTGGTATGCATAGCACCAATGTTTAGCTGTATGATGTTTTTTCTTTAGTTCTTCCAGATATCGTTTAACCGTATTTTCATTATCAACAGGATAGGCATAGCCGTAAAATTTACTGTTTTTATCTTTAAAGAGTTCCCCCTCGTTTTGTTTTAAAATGGTCTTGTATTTGTCAATGTTATCTTTCAAGCCAATGTCACTATAATTATTGAAATCATTGCTATAAAAATCCCAGCCCAATTCTTTTTGGAAATTTTTTCTTTAAAAAGAAATAGTCCAACCAGGGTTGAAAATGCCACAATACCAACATTAATAATGGTAAATACTGTTGAGGTTTCATAGCCATCAACTCTCAGGGCCTTTAATAAATAGTATATGGAAGCATAATTTAAAATGCCTAATGCCATTCCAAAGGGAATACTTTTAAATTTTGGTTTGCTTTTCTGCTTAATAGAATTAAAAATCAAAACACCCATACCTATAAAGAATGCCATGGCGAATATGGTAGCAGAAAACAATGGAATTTTATCATCTGGAGCAAAGTAATTCACCAAAGTGTCAATAGTACCTGATCCAAAAAACAATAGAATTGGCAGGTAAATTGATTGTGTTAAGATCACATTGTCTTTATCCCTAACTGAGGTTAAATATACCGCAACAAGTGCCATAAATATTCCAGTTAATTTTATGAACCCAGCACTTTCCTTAAATACAATAATACCAAACACTATTGGTATTATAACACTCATCTTACTGGCAACAGAAGCAACAGATAAGCCGTTAGTCTGTGCTGTGAGCGCCATTACATTAAAAATTAGTATAAACAAGAAACCTAATCCTACTGCCCCATAAAACCATGAAGAATTTATAATTTCACCTAAATTAATTAGGCCATCGTATAGGGTAATACCACAAATAAATGCTGTAATGTAATTTACCACAATAGCTTGGAGTGTATTAACATCGTATTTTTTAAACAGTTTGAAAAAAACAAAAATGCCTGTAGAAGAGAGTATGCAGAAGACCAAATAAATCAAAACAGATGCTTTTTAATTTTGAACAGGTCAACAATGTCTTCTCTTGTTTCATCTATATTCCAAGTATGAATACCTAATTTTGAAGCAGTCTTTGTGTTTTCGGCAGTATCGTCAATAAAAAGACAGTTATTTGGGGTTAACTGATTATCTCTCAAAACAAAATCAAAAATTTCAGTGTCAGGTTTTCTCATTCTTATTTCGTGAGACAAGTAAAACTGATCAAAGCATGTTTTGAATTCTTCGAAAAAATCAACCTTATTTTTAATCCAGTCGATGTGCAATTCATTAGTGTTACTAAGTAAAATAAGCTTGAATCGTTTTGTTCTTGAAAGAGATTGAATGAATTCAAATCGGTAAAATGGAAAGTCCTTTAAAATATAATTCCATGCGTTTACAATGTCCGTTGTCTCTAGATATGGAAATTTAGAAATGTAGAACCCAATAAAATCGTTTGTTGCTATTTTACCCAATTCAAAATTCTTGTTAGCTAAGAGCATGTCCTCTTCAAACGCATTTAATTTGAATAGATCAAGAGCATTTTGCATTGCACCTTGTTTATCCAAATTGATGAAAACATCCCCAAAATCAAAAATTAGAGTATCAATCATTGATGTAGATTTTTAAGGAGTCATCCAAGATCTTAGTTTCGGAAGTTTTGAAGCCATTAAATTTCGGAGCTTTTATGCCTTCTCCAAATAGTTGTCTACCTGAAAAAATACGTGCTTCATCCCAGAGATTTTCATCAATAAATGCTTGAAGCGTTTTTGCACCACCCTCAATTATTACTGAGTTTATCTGAGATCTATAAAGAACATCGCAAACTTGCAATGCAACTTGATGTTTTTTATTCCAATCAATATTTATAAAGGTGGCATTAAGACCATTGTCTTTTGGTGGATAAATGGTCCAACCATTTTGGTTTTCATCTGTTTTGTTAGAGGTAGTCTCATTTCCACTTATTACTAGAGTGTCTGCCTCCTTATTTAGGCATTTATATTCTAATCCAATACTTGATTTTTGGTCCAATATTATTCTCACAGGATTTTTGCCGAACCAGTCCCTTACCGTTAAGGTTGGATTATCTTCGACAACTGTGTTGGTTCCAACTAAAATAGCTTGTTCTTGTGCGCGCCATTTATGTACAAGTTGTCTGGAGTACTGATTTGTAATCCAAACAGGTTCTTTAGTGTCTTTGATTAATGGAGCAATATATCCGTCAGTAGTTTGTGCCCATTTTAAAATAATATATGGACGCTTGTTGTTATGATAGGTAAAGAACCGTTTGTGGTGTTTCTTACACTCGTTTTCTAAAACTCCCAACAAAACTTCACAGCCAGAGGCTCTAAGTTTTACGATTCCCTTTCCGGCTACTTCTGGATTATCATCTACGCAACCAATGACAACTTTTGGAATTTTATGTCTTATTATTAAATCACTACATGGCGGTGTTTTTCCATAATGGCTACACGGTTCTAATGTCACATAGAGTGTGCTTTTGCTAAGTAATGCTTGGTCAGTAACGGAGTCTATGGCATTAACCTCTGCATGGGGACCACCATAGGCACTGGTATATCCTTCTCCAATTATTTGGTCATTAAAAACAATAACTGCACCTACCATTGGATTTGGTTGTGTTGTGCCCAATCCGTTTTTGGCAATTTGCAAACATCGTTTTATGTAGATCTCGTGTACTTTCAATTACAACTTTACTTTAATAATTCGTTCTTCGTCAATATTATAAGCTGAAGAAAAACCAAGCACTTTATAATTTATCTCACCCTGATATCTTACTTTGAGGCGCTGTGAGATTAAACTGCCCAACAAGCTGCCTAAATTATTTTTATCTACTAAACTATCTGTTGCAATTGAAACCACCAATGGGATTGTGAATTCGTTTTTTGAGGGCACATCAAATTCTTCAGAAACGATATTTGCTACCTTTTTTTCATTTACAAATACCTTTAATCCTTTGGTTTTTAAAATGCCACCTACATCATTTGGGTTTTTAAACAGAGCGTCTGCACTTAAAGTTATGTTTTGTGAATCAACATTAACGACTTTTATTTTATTGAGTCCCAGGAACTCAGGTTTTTCCTTGATTTTGCAACCAAAAAATAGTATACAGCTTATTACGATGAGTCCAAATCTTTTCATGTAAAAAAACAGAATTATGGCTATCTTCATACCCAATTTTAATTCAAATAATTAAGTGCGTAAAGATACTATTGTTATCCGAGAAATTGAGCAAAAGGATAATCCAAAGATTGCTGAAGCAATACGTACAGTACTCATTGAAATGGGAGTTCCTAAAGTAGGTACAGCTTACGAAGATAAATCTCTTGACTGCATGGCAGAAAGCTATGATGCGCCTAGGAAAAAATATTTTGTAGTTGCTAAAGGCGACGTCATCATCGGTGGGGCAGGAATTTCGCCCTTAGAAAATTACGATGGTAATGTGTGTGAATTGCAGAAAATGTATTTTATGCCCGAGGCACGAGGTAAAGGATTGGGAAGCCTGATGATGAAAAAGTGTTTAACCTTTGCAAAAGAATCTGGCTTTGCCCAATGCTACTTAGAAACAATGCCTTATATGGATGATGCTCGTAAACTATACAAAAAGGTAGGTTTCAATTACATTGATCACCCCATGGGAGACACAGGTCATTATTCTTGCTCGGTTTGGATGTTAAAAGACTTATAAATTGAAGGCAGTAGATATAAAAGCCATTTTTCATAAAGAACTTGATGCTATTTATGGTGCCAATGAGGTGACAAGTTTCTTTTACCTATGTTTAACACATTACTTAAATATCCAGCGATTTCAATTAGCAATACAACCTGAATTAACATTATCAAAGCAAGAAACTGATTTTTTCTTAAAAGCTTTAGAAGCTTTAAAACTTCAAGAACCAATACAATACATCTTGGGTGAAACAGAATTTTATGGACTTACTTTTAAGGTAAATAAAAATGTACTTATTCCAAGACAAGAAACAGAGGAGTTGGTTGATTTAATTATTAAAAGTAGTGAAATTAAAAGAAAGCAAGCGCTGAGAGTTTTGGATATAGGCACAGGTAGTGGATGCATAGCAATAAGCCTTGCAAAACACATACCGTCTGCAACCGTTTTTGCTCTTGATATATCCAAACAAGCTTTAGACGTGGCCAAAGAAAACGCTAAAATAAATGAAGTAGAAATACAATTTGTCTGTGCCGATATTTTGGATGAAAACAACCGTTATTCACGTTTTGAAGGATTGGAATTTGACATTATTGTGTCTAATCCACCGTATGTAAGACTGTCAGAGAAAAGTGAAATAATGCCAAATGTTCTTGAGCACGAACCTCATTTAGCACTGTTTGTTAGAGACAAAGATCCATTAATCTTTTATAGAGCAATTACTGATTTTGCTAAAAAGAAATTAAAGCCAAAGGGACAATTATATTTTGAAATTAACCAGTATCTTGGTAAGGAAACCAAGCAACTTCTTATTGATGCAGATTTTACTGCTATTGAATTATTTGAAGATCTGAATTCAAACCAGCGCATGTTAAAAGGAACAAAAAAATAAGATGAATAGTATTTCTGTGTTTTGTGGAAGCAGTGAAGGCAATGATCAATTTATTATTGATACCGCGTACAAATTAGGAGCCATTTTAGCAAAGAGCAATATTACTTTGGTTTATGGCGCTGCAAAGATTGGCATAATGGGTAGGGTTGCACAAGGCACTATTGATAATAATGGTAAAACTATTGGTGTTATACCAAATTTTTTAAGAACAAAGGAAATTGTAAACAATCAACTAACCGAGTTAATTGTAACTCAGAACATGCATGATCGTAAGGTGAAAATGTATGAAAAAAGTGAAGGTTTTATGATTATTCCTGGAGGATTTGGTACAATGGATGAATTCTTTGAAATCACCACATGGGGTCAATTGGGTTTACATACCAAACCAATAGGTATTTTAAACATCAGTGGATATTATGATGCTCTAATAGCACAATGCAAGGTCATGGTAAACAAGGGCTTTTTAAAAGAAGAAAATTATAACGCTGTTGTAATTGACCATACAATTGATGGGCTACTCTCCAAAATGAAAAATTACCAACCACTACCAACACCGAAATGGTTGAAAAAAGAAGGATTATAGAATGGATATAAAGTCAAAAATAGTTAAGCTTAGAGAAGAACTGCGTCTGCATAATTATAATTATTACATATTGGATAACCCAACAATAAGTGATTATGAGTTTGATATGAAGTTGGAGGAACTTCAGGCTTTGGAAAAGGCAAATCCTGAGTTTTTTGATCCTAACTCACCTTCACAACGTGTGGGTGGGGCAATAACTAAAAACTTTGAAACTGTAGTTCATGATTTTAGGATGTATTCCCTTGATAATTCATATTCCAAAGAAGACTTATTAGACTGGGAAAAACGAATTAAAAAACTTGTTGATGGTAGTATTCGGTATACATGCGAGCTCAAATACGATGGTGCTTCCATGAGTTTGACTTATGAAAAAGGCAAACTTTTACGAGCAGTAACCAGAGGTGATGGCGTACAAGGTGATGAGGTTACTACAAATGTTAAAACAATAAACACTGTACCACTTCAACTTAAAGGCGATTTCCCTGAACGATTTGACATTAGAGGGGAAATTGTTTTGCCAATAGCGGGTTTTCTCAAAATGAATGAGGAACGAATCGCAAACGAAGAAGAACCCTACAGAAATCCACGAAATACCGCATCTGGAAGTTTAAAACTACAAGATAGTTCAGAGGTAGCAAAAAGACCTTTAGAGTGTTTGTTGTATAGTATTAAGGGAAATGATCTTAGTATTTCTACTCAATTTGAGGGCCTGAAAAAAGCCCGTGAATGGGGATTTAAAGTTCCAGAAGAAGCAAAGCTTGTGAATTCTATCGATGAAATTCTAGATTACGTTTCATATTGGGAGGAACACAGGCATAATTTACCTTATGAGATTGATGGTGTAGTTATAAAGGTTAACAGTCTTTTTCAACAAGAGGAGTTGGGTTATACATCCAAAGCACCGCGTTGGGCCATGGCCTATAAGTTTAAAGCAGAACAAGTCTCTACACGCTTAAATGAAATTACATACCAGGTAGGCCGAACAGGGGCTATAACACCCGTAGCAAATTTGGAACCGGTACATCTAGCCGGTACAATTGTTAAGCGTGCCTCCTTACATAATGCGGATCAAATTGAAAAATTGGACATTAGAGAAGGCGATACGGTCTTTGTGGAAAAAGGTGGTGAAATTATACCTAAGATAATTGCCGTAGATTTCTCGAAACGACCAGAACATACTAAGCCAACAAAATATATCGAACAATGTCCAGAGTGCAAAACCCAACTTATAAGGTTAGAAGGTGAGGCAAAGCACTACTGTCCAAATTATAACGGATGTCCACCACAAATAGTTGGGCGCATACAGCATTATATTTCTAGAAAGGCTATGGATATTGAAGGTTTAGGGGGAGAAACTGTTGCTTTGTTAGTAAATGAAGGATTGATAAATAATTATTCAGATTTATATGAACTTACTGAGGAGCAGGTGATACCATTAGAGCGAATGGCTGAGAAAAGTGCAGAAAATTTAATAAATGGAATTGCCGCCTCAAAGAAAATTCCTTTTGAGCGGGTATTATTTGCGCTAGGTATAAGATATGTTGGAGAAACTGTAGCTAAAAAATTGGCTAAACATTTTAAATCTATAGATGCTCTAAGTCGAGCAACAATGATAGAATTAGTCAGTGTTGATGAAATTGGCAATCGAATAGCCGAAAGCGTGATCGAATTTTTTAATAACACACAAAATAACCACACTGTTGAGCGCTTAAGGAGTTTTGGTGTAAAATTGGAGATAGACGCTGATCAATTGGCTAACCAGACTAATAAGTTAAAAGGGGAGACGTTTGTTGTTTCTGGTGTTTTTGAATCAGTGTCCAGAACAGAGCTTAAAAAATTAATTGAAGATAATGGTGGTAAGGTGTCTTCATCTATATCTTCCAAAACAAATTATTTGGTAGCAGGTGATAAAATGGGGCCAAGTAAACGAACAAAAGCAGAAAATCTCAATATCCCTATACTAACAGAACAAGCGTTTTTAAACCTCTTGAAATAAATTCTTACAAAAAAATAGGTATTTTATCGATAAAATGTATTTTTTTACCGTTTAATTGTAAAATAATTTTATATTTAGCCCATTAATAAGGGATTAATTAATGATTATTGGTAAAATACTTAAGGTGCTTTTGCTTTTATTAGCCGGTGTTTACATTGTGTTTAAAGGTATAGCTTTTGAAATAGAAGGCGATGCCACAAGTGCTTTAGCAATGTTGCTTTTAACCCTACTTTACGGTATTTGGACACCAAGAAAGAATATTTATTTCTTATGGTTCTTAATATTACATACTGCTGGCCTTATCGTTGGCTATTTTTCGTGGTATGGACCAGATTTGTATGTAGGAGATACAGATTATTTTTATTATACCAGTAATAGCCTATTTATATTGTCGTATTTCGTAATTACACTGAAGTTTTTAAGGCAACTAGATTTTAAATCCGTCTTCTCTCAATTGTCCGGACCAATATTTATTTTAATTGTTCTAGATATTTTCTGTGTTTCCTTAGTGACTGCCACGGCTGTAAGTACTTTAAACATCTATGAGTATACTTTAGAATATGTCTATAATGGTATTATAATGGTGTTTTTATCCGTGACATTGATTAACTACATGTACAGGAACGACACTAAGTCTATGATGTTATTAATTGGATCCATTTCTGTAGTATTTTCGGAGATTATTCAATTGACTTACTACTATGTACTACAGAATAATATACTGGTTTTTGTATATTCCTTTTTATTGGTTATTGCATTTATTTTCTTGTACAAACAATCTCAAATTCAGTTTACGGGGCCTGAGCCTGAATATACTGAAGAACAGCTTGGAGCCTAAAACTTTATAACCGAAAGAAGGGCTACACTATTATTGAGGTGCCTTTGGCTTCCACGTTTTTACCAGGTTCAAAATAGAAGTCAATCTGTCCAAGGTAAAGGCCATAAGCACCCACTTGATTTACCAAAACATTTTTCCCAATACTATTTTTTTCAATTGTTGGTTTGGGTAAAAATGTATGAGTATGTCCTCCAATAATAAGGTCAATATCTTTGGTTGCTCTTGCTAAGTTTATGTCGGATACTCTTTCAGGGAATTTTTTGTAAAAATAACCAATGTGCGAGAGGCAGATTACCAAATCACATTTTTCATCCGTTTTTAAAATACGAGACATATCTTGGGCAATTTCTACAGGATCATTATAAACAGTTTCTTTGTACATGCGTTTGTCAACTAATCCCTCTAATTGAATACCAAGACCGAAAACACCGATCTTTATTCCATCTTTTAAAAATATTTTATAGGGCTTTACATGTGTATCCATTATCGTATTGGAAAAGTCATAATTGGCAGATACAAACTCAAAATCAGCATTCGGTAATTGCGCATAAAGCCCTTCTATGCCGTTGTCAAAATCATGATTACCAATGGTTGCCAAATCATATTTAAGCATACTCATAAGCTTAAACTCCAATTCTCCGCCATAATAATTAAAATAGGGTGTGCCTTGAAATATATCGCCCGCGTCTAGAAGTAGGGTGTTTGGATTCTCGTTTCTTATTGCCTCTACCAGAGAAGCTCTTCTTGCTACACCACCTTTATTGGCATTTCTACCGTCATTTGGACCAAAAGGGTCAATGTGACTATGTACATCATTAGTGTGAAGTATAGTAATACGCTTGCGTGAACTACTTTGAAAAGATTGCAAACCTAATCCGCCTATGCCAGCTAATGCTACTGTTGCAGAGGCTTGCTTTATGAATTTCCTTCGTTTCATGTTATTTTATTTGAATAAAACGCTCATCAATAACCGGGTTTATAGTATCCCTCTTTTTAAAATAATCTATCAATACATTTCTAATTTTATAGTCTAAAACAAAAAGACTATCGTTAGGTTTAAAGAAGGTCATTCTATCACCACCGTTATATAAATAATCGTTTGTTGCTACATAATAGGTCTTGTCGCTCTCTATTTCGGCATTATTTATTGTTGCCGTTTTTAACTGAAAATCTGAGTCCAAACTAATTTGTATATGCTTTGACAAAGGGTGGGCTCGTTTTGCCAATGCTAAATAGATTAGCATTTCTTTTATTTGGGTTCCCTTTAGTTGCACAACAACGACTGAATTCTCGAAAGGCATTACTGAGTACGCCGTTCTGGTGGTAATATCTCCTTTAGGTATAATAGACCTTATTCCACCATGATTTAAAATCACAAAATCAATATTCTTTCCGGTTCTACTGTTAAATACAGGATTAGATTCTTCATATACAGCGTCAGCCATTAAATTTCCTATAGCTGTATTAAGTTCACCATCTGTTTTAGAGTATGTTTTAGGTGCGTATGATATGACACTATCTAAATTCTTATTTACGTTTTGTCTGAAAGGTTTTATGTATGCTTCAATTTTCTGATCCTCGTTTAAGCTGTCATTTATTTCAATTCTTTTACCCTCTATTTTACTTAAGTGGTATTCCTTATTGCAAGCTAGTACCGCAAATGCGAGAAAGATGGTCGTTATCCGTTTTAGAAACATTTATTTCTTATAAATTGTTTATGAATTTTTGTGAGTGCTTTTGCTAAATTTGCACAAAGTCAAAAATAAATGATTTTAAAGGCATTCAAGACAAAATCAAACCAAAAATATGTTAATTCATTATTGCAAAATCGTAAGGCGATGGTGAACGGCAATAAAGTAAGAACCATTGGAGTTTTGTTGCATGATAATGAATTTTCAGAATTTGAAGTCTTCAGAGCCTATTTTGAAGAATTAAATCTTACGTCTCCAAAACATAAAATAATTGCCTTTACATTAGATGATAAATTTGAGTCTAGCCAATGGGAAAGCTATTTTAGCCCAAAGGATTTTGGTTGGAAAGGAAAGATTAACAATATTGACTTACAATCTTTTATTAACGAAAATTATGACGTTCTAATTAGTTATTACAAAACGAATAATGTCTTTCTAAACTTAATTACGGCTGCCTCAAAAGCTAATCTTAAGGTTGGGCTTAATAGACTTGACGAACGATTATTCGACTTAATAATCGATATTGAACCCAAAGACTTTAAGACTTTTAAAGTTGAATTCAGAAAGTATTTAAAAATTCTAAAAAAAATATAATGACCCAATTTATAGGAACAGGTGTTGCTTTAATTACACCATTTAAAAATGATCTAAGCATTGATTACGATGCACTTGAGCGCTTAATTGAATACAACATTGAAAATGGAGTTGAATATCTCGTAATAAGCGGTACTACTGGTGAAAGTGTAACCATTACTGTTGAAGAAAAAAAAGCGCTTGTAAGTTTTATTTCAAAAGTAAATAATGGCAGATTACCATTAGTATTGGGTATAGGAGGGAATAACACCTCTTCCGTTATTGACGAAATAAACACAACCGATTTGTCTGGTATTGATGCTTTGTTATCGGTCTCTCCATATTACAGTAAGCCCACTCAAGAAGGATTATATCAGCATTTTAAAGCTATTGCAGAAGCCTCTCCAATTCCAGTGATTTTATATAATGTCCCAGGAAGAACTTCAAAAAACATGGAGCCAGAAACAACTATAAGACTTGCTAATGATTTTGACAATATTATTGGTGTTAAGGAAGCAGGAAACAATGTGCATCAGTATCTAGAACTATTAAGAACCAAGCCTGAGGATTTTATGGTAATTTCAGGAGATGACGATTTAGCGCTTGGTGTAGCCTTAGCAGGTGGATCAGGTGTTATATCAGTTATTGGACAAGGCCTACCTAAAGAATTTTCAGAAATGATTCGTCTCGGAATTGCGGGTAAGGCAAAGGAAGCTTATGCTATTCATTTTAGGCTCATGCCTATTACTTCCTTGATTTTTGCAGAGAACAATCCAGCAGGAATCAAAGCGGTATTAAATGAATTGGGTATATCCTCAACTTATGTCAGATTACCTTTAGTAGAGGCAACAATTTCCCTGAAAAACAAGATCAAACAAGAACTGATGGTTTTAGGTAAAAGTTAAACTTAGATTAAATACAAGCCATTGATTGTAGTAAGGCCTATTTTAGTCTATAATTTTTGTTTTCAAAATCCATTAATTATATGTACTTTTGCCAACTGTTTTGCTTATATGAGAAACCTATTTTATTTATTAATCTTAACCATTTTTCTGTCTAGTTGCAGTGATTTTCAGAAAGCATTGAAATCTGAGGATACAGCGGCAAAGTTTAAAATGGGAACTGAATTATACGAACAGGGTAAGTTTACCAAGGCCCATCGTTTATTTGAGCAAATACTCCCAAACTATAGAGGTAAGCCACAAGCTGAGAAACTGACCTTTATGCATGCGATGTGCTCATACGAAATAGGTGATTATTATATAGCAAGTTATCATTTTGATAAGTTTGTAGACATCTACCCAAGTAGTGAGAAGACTGAGCAAGCGGCGTTTTTAGCATCCAAAGGGTATTATTATAATTCCCCTGTACATACCAAGGAGCAAAAGGATACGGTAGAAGCTATTGAAAAACTGCAAATATTCATAAACACATATCCAAATTCTAGTTATGTTGCTGAAGCTAACAAATTGGTTAATGAATTGGATTACAAACTGGAAAAAAAGGCGTTTGAAATTGCAAAGCAATATAATTTAATAACAGATTATAAGGCTTCAATTAAGTCGTTCAATAATTTTTTGTTGGAATTCCCGGGCACAGCTTTGCGAGAGGATGCTATGTTTTACAGGTTTGATTCAGCATATAGACTTGCTGTACTTAGTATAGATCAATTAAAAGAAGAGCGTATAGCTGATGCGCTATCATATTATAATAGTTTTAAAAAGGCCTTTCCAACTTCCAAGTACATTGAAGAAGCGGATAGTATGAAAGAGATATTGGAGAATGGAGGCGATACCACAATAGCAAAAAGTTAATCTTTATAACAATGGATTTAAAAAAAACCGACGCACCAGTAACTACAGTTACTTACGACAGAAACATAGTAGATGCACCTACTGACAATATCTATGAGGCAATTTCTGTAATTGCCAAGCGCGCAGAACAAATAAATACGGATATAAGACGTGAGTTAATTGATAAACTCGAAGAGTTTGCCACGTATAATGACAGCCTTGAAGAAATCTTTGAGAACAAAGAGCAAATAGAAGTGTCCAAATTTTATGAAAAACTACCAAAACCACACACATTGGCAATAAAGGAGTGGTTAGACGACAAGATTTATCATAGAAATACTGAAGATACTCAAGAATAAGTACTATTTTACAAACTTGTAATAGATTGAATAGTATTTTTATTTATTGAGATAAACTCTTAAGCATTTTAAATCTCGGTTTCCGAGGATCATCCCATGTCTGTTCTAAAAGACAAAAATATTTTATTAGGCATTACCGCTGGTATCGCTGCGTACAAATCGGCTAACTTAGTCAGACTATTTATTAAAGCAGGTGCTAACGTAAAAGTTGTTATGACACCTGCTTCTAAAGATTTTATAACACCACTTACATTATCTACTTTATCTAAAAACCCCGTTTATTCCTCTTTTGTGGATGAGGAAGACGACAATCAAGTCTGGAACAATCATGTAGAACTCGGTCTCTGGGGAGATTTATTTGTCATTGCTCCAGCCACGGCCAATACCTTGGCCAAAATGTGCAATGGTGTTTGCGACAATATCCTTTTGGCAACATATCTCTCGGCAAAATGTCCCGTTTATTTTGCGCCAGCTATGGACTTAGATATGTATAAACATGCTTCTTCAAAAACATCCTTCAGGACATTACAGTCTTACGGAAATAAGATGATACCTGCTGGTACAGGAGAATTAGCTAGTGGGCTAATAGGCGAAGGAAGAATGGCTGAGCCAGAGGAAATTGTTGAATTCATTTCCAATGATATTCTTAGCCAATTACCACTAAATGGAAAACATATATTAATTACTGCAGGACCAACTTATGAAGCCATAGATCCAGTGCGTTTTATTGGAAATCATTCAAGTGGTAAAATGGGATTTGAGATAGCAAATGCAGCCGCCAATTTAGGTGCCAATGTAACTTTAATTAGTGGTCCTACACATCAAAAAACAGATCATAGCCTAGTTACCCTTATCCCTGTAGTAAGTGCAGAAGAAATGTACAACGAAGTACACAATGTTTTTTATGATGTAGATATTGCAATACTTGCGGCTGCGGTGGCGGACTACAAACCTAAAAAAGTCGCAAACCAAAAAATAAAAAAGAAGGATGCAACGTTTACTATAGAGCTGGAGAAGACCAAAGATATATTGAAGTCTATAGGCGATATTAAGGATAACAAGTTTTTGGTTGGCTTTGCACTTGAAACCAATAATGAAATTGAAAATGCTAAGGCAAAACTAAAATCAAAAAATCTTGATCTTATTGTTCTAAATTCATTGCAAGATAAAGGCGCTGGATTTGGCGTATCCACAAATAAGGTTACATTCATTACATCCAAAAATAATGTAATAGAACATGAGCTAAAATCTAAAGCAGAAGTTGCTGAAGATTTAATACAACAAATTTTAAATCAGTTAGATGCGTAAACTATTTGTTTTAATTCTTCTTTTTATCACTTTTGGTGCAGACGCCCAAGAGCTAAATTGCACAGTTACAGTAATTGCCCAACAAACAGGTAATGACAACAATGTTGTGTTTAGAACGCTTGAGCAACAACTAAATGAATTTATTAGTAATACTAAATGGACAGATAAAAATTACGATCAGCAAGAACGAATTGATTGTAATATGGTAATCAATGTGCAGCAGTACGACAATGACCTTTTTTCTGCCACATTACAAGTAACCTCATCACGCCCTGTTTATAATTCAACCTATAATACACCTGTATATAATTACAATGATAGAAATTTTAATTTTCAATATTTAGAGTTTCAAAACCTGGTATACAATCCTATTCAGTTTGAATCTAATCTAATTTCGGTGCTTTCATTCCATGTGTATATGATCCTTGGTATGGATGCAGACACCTTTGCATTAAACGGCGGTGATGCGTATTTTAAGCAAGCACAAACAATTGCTAACTATTCACAGCAATTAAACGGTCAAGGTTGGAAGTTAGAAGATGGCCTCCAGTCTAGATTTGCATTAATAGACAATTTACTGTCTCCAACGTTTAAGGAATTTAGAACTACACTTTACGAATACCATATAAATGGTTTAGACGTGATGCATCAAGACGCCAAAAAAGGAAAGGCTCAAGTTATTTCTGTACTAGACGAACTTCAAAAAATACATCGTAGACGCCCAAATTCATTTTTGATGCGTGTATTTTTTGACGCTAAATCAGATGAAATAATGGATATTTTCTCAGGTGGGCCGAGCCTGAATATTACAGACGCGATGGATATTTTGAATAGAATTGCGCCTACTTATTCCCAGAAATGGCGTAATATAAAGTTCTAGATGCAATTTCCAGTCATCTATTATACAACAAAATATTGCATAACTTTTAACCCATCCTTCTGAATATAACTTCGGAATATTTTAATTTTGTGTTTCAATTATTAGGCTTTGCTAACATCACTCCACATAAGAAATTACGCCCTTATTGATCAATTGAATGTAGATTTCAATAATGGACTAACTATAATAACTGGCGAAACAGGTGCTGGAAAGTCTATATTGCTTGGTGGTTTAGCTTTGGTGTTAGGCAAGAGAGCTGATTTAACCCAAATTAAAAGTAAAGACAAAAAATGCGTTATTGAAGCCACTTTTGACATTGCCAAGTATAATCTAAAAGGCTTGTTCAGTACCTTGGATTTGGATTATGATGTTCAAACCATAATCAGAAGGGAAATTTTGCCATCGGGCAAATCGAGGGCATTTATTAACGATACGCCTGTTACGTTGGATAGCCTTGTTAATCTTAGCGAGTATCTTATAGATATTCATTCCCAATATCAAACCCAACAAATCACTCAGGACGACTATCAGTTTCAGGTTATTGATGCTTTGGCTGGTAACAAAAAAAACCTTGAAGATTATCAAGTACAATTGAAGACATATAAAAAGTTCCAAAAAGAACTTGAAGAGCTGAAGGACTCTAAAGCAGATATGGTTAAAGAGTACGACTACAATCTTTTTCTGCTAAAAGAATTATCTGAATTAAATCTAGAATCAATTGACCTGGAAGCGTTAGAGACACAATATGAGGCTCTAAATAATGTTGAGGAGATTGGAGAGCGTCTAGGTAATTCAAAAGCAATCATTAATACTGAAGATGTCGGTATTGCCGATCAACTCAAGTCGGTGAGACAAGAACTAAACAAAATTTCAGATTTTGGTAAGGATTACAAATTATTAGTGGAGCGTATAGTTAGCGTTGACATTGAGATTGAAGATATCTTAGTGGAGTTAGACAACCTCCACGAAAACCTTTTAACGGACCCACACGAGCTCGAAAAATTAAATTCACAATTACAAATAGTAAATAATCTTTTTCAGAAACATTCGGTTTCAACTATTGCAGAACTTATTGAAATCAAGGACCTATTAAAGCAAAAGGTAGACAATACTGAAAATTTAGATGAGCTTATAAATCAAAAAGAAACTGAAATAACTGATATCACGAAACGTTTAGATCAATTGGCTTTGCAGATTAATCAAGGACGAAACAAGGCCATACCACTTTTGGTAAAAAAGCTAGAACATATACTCAATGATTTAGGTATGCCCAATGCAAGGTTTAGTGTTGAGGTATCCCAAAGCGAAAATTATTTCCAAAATGGTAAAGATTCATTACAGTTTTTGTTTACAGCGAACAAGGGTTCAAATTTCAACACACTCAAGAAGGCTGCATCAGGAGGTGAAATGTCACGCATAATGTTGGCCATTAAATCAATCCTTGCAGAATACATTCAACTACCGTCAATTATGTTTGATGAAATTGATACTGGCGTATCGGGAGAAATCTCGCATAAGATGGGCGAAATTATGAAACAGATGAGTGCTAAAATGCAAGTATTTGCCATAACGCATTTACCACAAATAGCTGCCAAAGGCGATGCACATTTTAAAGTGTTTAAAGAGGACCGAAACAATGTAACCCTAACGAATCTAAAACGCTTAAATGAAGATGAAAGAATCGTTGAAATTGCCCAAATGCTTGGAGGCCTTGATTTAAGTGATTCTGCAATAGCACATGCAAAACAATTATTGAATTAATACTATATTTATAACCATAAAAACCATAACTAACTAAATAAACCTGTTTACATATGTATAACTTACTCAAAGGAAAAAAAGGAATTATTTTTGGAGCACTAGACGAAAATTCAATCGCCTGGAAAACGGCAGAACGCGTGCATGAAGAAGGCGGTAAATTTGTTTTAACAAATGCTCCTGTTGCAATGCGCATGGGGCAAATAAATGCCCTAGCTGAAAAGACGGGTTCTCAAATAATACCTGCTGATGCTACCTCAGAAGAAGATTTGCAAAATCTTGTAGAAAAATCAATGGAAATTCTTGGTGGAAAGTTAGACTTTGTTCTACACTCTATAGGCATGTCCATTAACGTAAGAAAGGGTAGGGCCTATACAGATCAAAAATACGATTGGACACAAAAGGGAACAGACGTTTCTGCGATGTCTTTTCATAAAGTAATGCAAACATTATACAAAGCAGATGCTATGAATGAATGGGGAAGTATAGTTGCATTGACCTATATGGCAGCACAACGTGTTTTTCCGGACTATAATGATATGGCAGATAACAAAGCGTATTTGGAGAGTATAGCACGTAGCTTTGGCTATTTCTTCGGGAGGGATAAAAACGTTAGAGTAAATACCATTTCCCAGTCGCCAACACCAACTACGGCAGGTAGTGGTGTAAAAGGCTTTGATGGCTTTATTGCCTATGCAGAAAAAATGTCACCTTTGGGCAATGCTACAGCATTAGACTGTGCAAATTACACAGTAACGCTATTCAGTGATCTTACACGGCGCGTTACGTTGCAAAATTTATACAATGACGGTGGTTTTAGCAATATGGGTGTGAGTGATGCCGTTATGGACGTGTTTATGGATAAAGAATAGTTTAATTAGATAAAATTGTATTAAAGCCACTGATTTCAGTGGCTTTTTTGTTGATAACATGTTGATTATGATTTAACTAATTGTTTTTTATCGGTATTATGGGTTTTTCATCGATTAGGATACCCTCAATGAAAAATCTTTTGGTTTTTAACATATTTTTAAGGTATTACTAACTTAAATACTAAATTTTATGAAAAAAATTACTTTTTTGCTTTTTGCTACAATAGCTTTTGTATACCAGAGCTATGCACAGGCACCCCCTAATGACGATTGTGCTAACGCGACGCCAATAGCTTGCGGTGGAACAGCATCTGGCTCAACAGTTAATGCTACCGATAGTGGTGGTACAGCTTCACCTGATGTTTTTTATTCTTTGGCGGGTGCAACCTCAGGTGATGCAGTAACAGTCAGTTTATGTGGTTCAACCTACGATACTAGATTGGAAGTTTTTGATGCTTGTGGAGGAACGGTATTAGAATCTAATGATGATTCGTGTGGTCTTCAATCCGAGGTATCCTTTGTTGCAGATGGCGTTACAACTTACATTATAAGAGTCGAGGGTTTTGGTACAGCTTCTGGAGATTATTCTTTAGCAGTAACTTGTACTGGACCACCACCTCCTCCTGCCTGTGGAGAAAATTTTTATGATACTGGTGGTCCATCCGGTAATTATTCATCAGGAGAATCCTATTCTGTTACAATTTCACCAGATAACCCAGGGGAAGTTGTGACTATTACATTTACTTCAGTTGATATCGAATCGTCTACTGGAGGGGGTAACCAAGATGGGTGTTGGGATTATCTAACGATATATGACGGACCAACAACAGCCTCTCCTGTTTTAGCTCAGACCTTATGTGGAGAAGAAAGTGGTGACGGTGGTGTACCTTCAGTTGCTTCAAGTGAATTAAATGTTGGAGATTCATTTACATCAACGGATGCCTCTGGTGCGTTGACAATAGAGTTCAACTCAGACGCCTCTGTAACAGAAACGGGTTGGGAAGCGGATGTTACGTGTAATGTACTTAGCGTAAATGAATTTGACTATCTTGATTCATTTACTTACTATCCAAACCCAGTGAAAAATACATTAACGTTAAACGCTCAAAACAATATTGAGAATGTAAGAATGTATAATATGCTTGGACAAGAAGTTATGCGAGTACAGCCACAGACTGTAGACAGTGAATTAGATATGTCTGGTTTAGAAACAGGTACATACTTTGTTCAAGTAACAATAGCTAATGTTACTAAAACCGTAAGAGTAGTGAAGCAATAACTATTTATTATATCATAAATAAAGCCGTTTGAAAAAACGGCTTTTTTTATTTTAATGAAATACAGTATCTTGTTAAAAATTGTAGTATAAAGATGAGGTCTTTAGTTTTTATAATCTTATCTATAAACATTTCATTAGCACAAGTATCCTTTCAAGAAAGTGCACAACAATTGGGCGTAAATATCATTTGTGAATACACGTTTCTTGGCAATGGTATTACCTTTTTTGATTACGATAATGATGGTTGGGATGACATAACAGTGGCAACCGCCCAAAACAATCCTGTTTACTTTTATAAAAATATCAACGGTAATTATGTATCCCAGACCTTAAATATTTCTGATAATAATGCTAGAAACAAACAGGTAAACTGGGTAGATATTGATAATGACGGCGACAATGACCTATTTATAACTAGCGATAATTCAGGAAATCGATTATTTGAAAATCTTGGTAATATGATCATGTCAGAGATTACATCAACTTCAGGGATGCTGACTGACAACTTCCCTTATTATGGCGCTTCATGGGGCGACTATGACAATGATGGTTTTTTAGATGTGTTTATTGCTGTACGTGACCCTCTTATTCCAAATATTCTTTATAAAAACAATGGTGATAAAACCTTTACACTAGCTAATGTAGAAGCTGGATTGGAAACGACGGGTTATATGTCGTTTTGCTCTGCGTTTTTGGATTATGACAATGATGGCGATCAAGACATTTATGTATCAAACGATAAATATCCCAATCCAAATTTAATGTATAAAAATAATGGTGATGGCACATTTACGGAGGTTGGTGCAGAGACAGGAACCAATGTTAGCATAGATGCTATGTCCGTTACAGTAGAAGACTTTAATCATGATGGATGGTTAGATATTTATATTACAAACGATCCAACAAATAATGTGCTTTATGTTAATAATGGTGATGGTACATTTACAGATATGGCACAATCTTACCATGTGACTTTCAATAGTTCAAGCTGGGGAGCAGTGTTTTTGGATGCAGACAACGACACAGACTTGGATTTATATGTTAGTGGTGAGGGAAATGGCACTGAATCACCATTTATGTCATCGGGGTTTTATGAGAATGTAAATCCTTCTTTTTTTCAACTTAACAACGGTGCTGTACCAAATGATTTTGCCTTTAGTTATGGTAATGCTATTGGTGATACAGACAATGACGGCCTACCAGAAATAGTAGTCAATAATATTGATCATAATAATATTTTTCTCTGGAAGAATACAACTAATGCAACCAATAATTTTATCAGGATAAAATTAGAAGGCACAACTAGTAATAGAAATGGGGTAGGGTCATTCATTGAAATATCAATAAATGGTAATAAACAATACCGATACACATGTCTTGGTGAGGGTTACCTTTCCCAGAATTCTGCCACGGAACACTTCGGTTTGGGAAGTAATACCACTATAGATTACGTTAAGGTAAAATGGTTAAGTGGTATTGAAGATGTTTTATATAATGTAACTGCAAATCAAACACTGAATATTGTTGAGGGTTCTACACTTTCGGTTTCTGAATTTGAAGATAATTTAGCTTTAAGCCATTATCCAAATCCTGTTCGAGATCAATTATACCTCAAATCCTTGAATCAGATAGAAGCGATTGAAATTTATAATCTGTTGGGTCAAAAGATTATGGTAGCCAGTCCTAAGTCTATCGAATGTGATATTAACTTTGCTAACCTAGATAAAGGCACTTACATAGTTAAGGTTTCAAGTCAAGATGCCATGAGAACTTTAAGAGTTATTAAAGAATAATCACAAACTATAAATAAAGTACCCTGTATGAAGCTTTTTCAATACATATTCTGGCTTTTCAGTCTTAATTTATGTGCTGCTCAGGTTATTTTTAATAATGAAGCAGAAGAGCTAGGCATTGAAGTAGTTTGCGGAAACACCTTGTTTGGTAATGGTGTCTCTTTTTTTGATTACGATAACGATGGATGGGATGATATAACGGTAGCAACAGCAGATGGCGATCCAATACGATTCTTTAAGAATATCAATGGTAACTTTGTTGAACAAACACTTAATATACCTGATAATAATTGGAGAAATAAACAGATAAATTGGGTTGATATAGATAACGATGGCGACAATGACCTCTTTGTTACGAGCGATACCGAGGTAAATAGATTGTTTGAGAATACTGGAAACATGATATTCCAGGACATTACTGCTTCTTCAGGAATGTTAAACGAAGTGCTGGTAACGTATGGTGCTTCTTGGGGCGATTATAACAATGATGGGTATTTAGATGTTTTTTTATCCAATAGGGATACTACAATACCAAATGTCCTATATAAGAATAATGGAAATAACACTTTTACTTTAGCTAATACAGAGGCTGGTTTGCTATCTACGGGGACATTATCATTTTGTGCAGCATTTATAGATTATAATAAGGACGGTTATCAGGACATATATGTAGCTAACGATAAAGTTGCAAATGCTAATACCATGTATAAAAATAATGGTGATAGTACATTTACTGAAGTTGGATTTGAGACAGGAACCGATATTACGATAGACGCTATGTCTGTTACAGTAGAGGATTATAACTCAGATGGTTGGCCAGATATTTATGTAACCAATGATGTCGTTGGAAATGTATTGTTACAAAATAATGGAAACGGTACCTTTAGCGATGTTGCTCAATCAACCAATACAACAATGAATAGTGTTGCCTGGGGTGCAGTTTTTTTAGATGTTGAAAATGATGGAGATTTAGATCTTTATGTCAGCGCAGAACATGACGGAACAGTATCGGGCTATTTATCTTCAGCACTGTTTAACAATACAGGTAACTTTTTCTCTATTGTAAATAGTGCTATACCGGACGATTTTGCCATAAGTTACTCTAATGCTATTGGAGATACAGATAATGATGGTTTACCAGAAATATTGGTAAATAATATAAACAATAACAATATTTTTCTTTGGAAAAATAATTCTACTGCGGTAAACAAATGGTTAAAGGTTAAACTAGAAGGTACTTTAAGTAACCGTAATGGTGTTGGGTCTTTGATTGAAATATCTGTAAATGGCAATAAACAATTTAGATATACGTGCATTGGGGAAGGCTACTTAGGACAGAACTCCGCTACTGAATTCTTTGGTATTGGAAATACAACTGAAATCGATTACGTTAAGGTTACTTGGCTAAGTGGTACGGAGGATATAATTTATAATGTTGTACCAAATCAAAATTTAAAAATTGTTGAAGGTTCGTCACTATCATTAACTGAGTTTGATGACGATTTATTTAAAATATTTCCAAATCCTGTTAGTGATTATTTAATTATTAATTCAGAATTATTACCATCTGAAATACAGATTTTTAATCCTTTAGGTGAAGTGATATTGAAACTCAAACCAAATATCAATCACGAGTCAATAGACGTTTCTGAGCTAACTAAGGGACTCTATATTTTAAAATTAGTATCTGAGGATTCCACACAAATATTAAGGTTTATTAAAAAATAAACATACAGGTTTAACTACCTTTGTACGGTATGGAAAAGCTATCTTTTTCTTTTATTATACCCGTTTTTAACAGGCCTCATGAAGTTGAAGAGTTACTTGAATGTTTCACTAAAATTCCAGGTGCTTACGAAATAGTTATCGTTGAAGATGGTTCAGTTAAAACATCAGAGCATGTCGTTAGAGCATATGAGGAGCGTTTAAATATAGCGTACTATTTCAAACCAAATACTGGTCCTGGTGATTCCAGAAATTATGGAATGAGAAAGGCACAAGGAAATTACTTTATAATTCTTGACTCAGACGTGCTATTACCTACAAATTACTTAGAGGAGGTTAAAACATTTTTAACCCACAATTATGTTGACTGTTATGGTGGTCCAGATGCATCGCATCCCTCATTCACTAATCTGCAGAAAGCAATAAGTTTTGCCATGACCTCATTTATAACAACGGGAGGTATTAGAGGCCAAAAGAAACAAGTAAACAAATTTCAACCTCGAAGTTTTAATATGGGTATTTCCAAGAAAGCATTTTTAGCTTCCGAAGGATTTGGGAGTATTCACCCTGGTGAAGATCCTGATTTATCTTTAAGATTAGTTAAACTGGGATTTGCAACGGCCTTAATACCTAATGCAATTGTTTTTCACAAAAGACGAATAAGTTGGTCTAAATTTTATACTCAAGTAAACAAATTCGGACTAGTACGTCCAATACTCAATACGTGGCATCCAAATTCAGCTAGCTTAGTATATTGGTTTCCTACAATGTTTATTTTAGGACTTGTCGTTGCAATACTTTTAGCTTTATTGAATATTACAATGTTATTTTTCTATATCTATGCAATTTACTTTAGCCTTGCATTTGCAGTTGCTTTGATAGAAAGTAGGAGCTTGGGGGTAGCTATGCAGGCAATAATAGCTATTGTTGTGCAATTTTTTGGCTATGGCTATGGTTTTTTAAAGTCTAGTTTTTACATTTCCTTATTAAGAAAAAAACCGGAGCATCAATTTCCTCAGTTATTTTTTGATACTAAATAAGTCTAGATGAAAGCGAAAATTTCAGATTTCTTAAAGCGACGAAATGCAAAAAGATTCAGTATTTTTTTTGTGTTGGCATTTGTTTTTTTGATTTTTTCTAAGCTTTCCAATGACTACAAACAAAATATTGTCGTAAGCATTAAACTTGATGATTTAGATGAAGAGATTGTAATTGAGAATGACTCTTTAAACAAACTCTTAGTTTATGTAAAAGCTAAAGGATTTACTTTGGTTCCATTTTTATTTAAAGATTCTAAAGAAATTAGATTAGATGCTAAAAAACATTTTATCATAAAACGGAATGAATTTATTTTTGATGTACAGAGACAGCGCTATTTAATTGAAGATCAACTTGGAAAGGCATACAATTTATTAACCGTGAAACCCGATACCTTACGTATAAAGTTTTCAAAATTGGCATTCAAGTATGTTCCCGTTGAAATTAGACAGGAGATTAAATATGGACTTGGTTACGATTTAGTGGGTGAACTCAATAAAAATGTTGATAGTGTTAAGATTGTAGGAGCAGAATCAAAACTTGATACTATCCATATTGTTCACACCGAGGTTTTAAATCTTAGTGAGGTAAATACAAATATTAAAGAAAATTTGAATCTAGATGTGTCAAATTTTGGAAGTATACAAGTATCTCCTGAAATGATAAGTGTAAATGGCGTTGTTGAGCGTTTTACTGAAGGAAATGTGGAAGTACCTGTAATTATCAAAAATGTACCTAGTGACCTAAATATCAATTATTTTCCTAAAACCGTTTCGGTAGTGTTTTATGTAAATCTCAATAACTTTAATCAGGTAAAACCGTCTGATTTTAAGGTAGAATGTGATTTTATGGATATTACTCAAAATAAGCAGTATTTAGTGCCCAAAGTAATTGATAAACCAAATTTCGTTAAAAGAGCAATTGTAAAACAAAATCGTATCGATTTTATTAAATTGTAATATGGTAATTGTTGGGATAACAGGTGGCATTGGTAGTGGTAAAACTACTATTGCAAAGTACATGAGTACGTTTGGCATACCATTATACATTGCAGACGAAGAAGCTAAGGCCTTAATGAATAGGTCTAAAGTAATAAAGCGTAAACTTATTCAGCTATTTGGAGAAGAGGCCTATAAAAATGAAGAGCTGAATAGGCCTTATTTGGCAAAAAAAATATTTACTGATAAATCTTTATTATCTCAGATGAATGCTATTGTACATCCTAAGGTGGCATCGCATTTTAAACGCTGGCTTAAAAAACAGAATGCGCCTTACGTTTTAAAAGAAGCAGCTATTATTTTTGAGAACAACCTTCAGGATAATTACGACTATATTATCACTGTTATTGCAGACGAAGAGCTAAGGCGAAAACGCATTATGAGTCGGGATAACACCAACAAGGAAAAGATTGATGCAATCATAAAAAATCAGTGGGTTGATGCCAAAAAAATTCAGCTGTCTGATTTTGTTATAACGAACAACGATTTAGAAAAAGCCAAGGAAGAGGCAATTAAGATTCACAAGCAACTTCTTAAAATAACTTCAAAATAGTTGCCTAGCCTTTTGTTAATGTAAGGTTAAACATAATTTAAGCTAAATGTTAAAATGTTAAATTTGAGCGATGGGTAAAAAGCTATTCGTCTTATTAGTGGTGTTAATGAGCTTATCCCTCATTGGAATTATTTTTGTCCAATCTTATTTTATAAATAATAGTTTACAAAATGAAGATAAGAACTTTACGCTAAGTGTAAAGCGGGCATTGAGTTTTGTTTCCAGGGATATAGAAGAAACTGAGTTTCGGAACTTTTTAATAAAGTTGCAACCTTACTTAAACGAATCTAACAAACCTGATTCTACACTAATAAAAAGATTGATTATTGCGGCCGAAGATGATATTAACGACAAAACTATCGTTCATCGCAATACAGTCTTAGAAGAGCGTTTTAAGGTACCTTCTTTGTTCTTTGAAATTGATGCTGACAGCTTTTCGATAAGCAAGCGATCTAACGAGCGAGTTAAAGAGGTTTACGATAATGCACAACTAGATGGAAATGGTCAAATTGCACCAACAGAGCGCTTAATACAGTACTCCTCAATGTCCGAGTTAGATAGACAAGTCTATTCAACATCATTTAAGGATTTATTGCAAGATATACCTATCTACAAAAGAGTAACCGCTTTACAAGTTGAATCTTTGCTAAATAGGGAGTTAAAAGACGAAGGTGTAAACCTGGATTTTGAATTTGCAATTTATGATGAGGACTTAGCAACGAAAGTTCAAAGTGAAAATTTTGAAAAGGATAATGCTTATGGTGTTTATATCTTTTTGGATAATAATAAGGAAAGCAGTTATAAGTTGTGGGTAAATTTTCCAGATAGAAAGAAATATTTATTATCTTCTATACTTTCGATGATAGTGTTATCTGTAATTTTTACAGGTGTTATAATAATTGCCTATTCGAGTGCTATATACCAATTAATAAGACAAAGACAAATATCACAGATTAAGACGGATTTTATCAATAATATGACGCACGAGTTTAAAACGCCGATTGCAACGATAAATTTAGCTTTAGATTCTATAAAAAATCCTAAGATAATTAACGATCAAGACAAAGTAAAACGTTATCTTAAGATGATAAGAGATGAAAACAAGCGAATGCATGCCCAAGTAGAAAATGTTTTGCGTATTTCTAAGCTAGAAAAGAATGAGTTAAATATAAGTAAGGAGCGATTAAAACTGCATGATCTTGTTGAGGATGCAATTACTCATGTAGAACTAATTGTTGAGAACCGCCAAGGCTACGTGAAAACGCATTTTGAAGCTGTTAAGTCATCAGTATTGGCTAATGAATCGCATTTTACAAATGTGATTGTCAATATATTGGATAATGCAATTAAGTATTCTGACGATGCACCAAAAATTGATGTTTACACAGAGAATATTGGTAATAATATTATACTTAAAATTGCAGATCAAGGAAATGGAATGTCTAAGCAAGTAGCCAAACGTGTTTTTGAAAAGTTCTATCGAGAACACACGGGTAATGTGCACAATGTAAAAGGCCATGGATTGGGATTAGCTTATGTAAAGCGAATAGTAGAAGACCATCAAGGCCACATATCAGTAGAGAGTGAAAAAGGAAAAGGTAGCACCTTTATAATAAGGTTACCGCTAATATCATAAAAACGAATCATGGAAGAACAAAACAAGAAAATTCTTTTGGTAGAAGACGACCCAAATTTTGGGACTGTTTTAAAAGATTATTTAATGATGAACGATTACGACGTAGTCCATGCCAAAAATGGAATGGAAGGTTTTGAGAAGTTCAAAAAAGACGATTACGATCTTTGTATATTAGACGTAATGATGCCATATAAGGACGGTTTTACACTGGCCAAGGAGATAAGAGAAAAGAACACAGATGTGCCCATTATTTTCCTTACGGCAAAAGCGATGAAAGAAGATGTGCTTAAAGGTTATAAAGTAGGTGCAGATGATTATTTGAACAAACCGTTTGATAGTGAGGTACTCTTAATGAAAATAAAGGCTATCATGCAACGTAAGGCTACGGATACTGTAGCGGATAGTAAACAGTTTGAATTTAAAATTGGCCGATTTGATCTTAATTCAAAATTGAGATTTTTGAAATTTGATGGTGGCGAACCAACAAAACTATCACCAAAGGAGAACGAGTTGTTGCGCCTATTAGCATTGCATGAAAATGACTTAATGCCGAGAGAACTGGCATTAACAAAAATTTGGAGAGATGACAATTATTTTACATCTCGTAGTATGGATGTTTACATTGCAAAATTACGCAAGTATCTAAAACCAGACCCTAACGTAGAAATTCTAAATATACACGGTGAAGGATTCAGGCTTGTAATCAACAACAACGATTAAAAAATTAATAAACCAGCTTTTTAGCTGGTTTTTTTTATTTCGTTACTAATAAATTCCGCTATCACATCATAATTGGTTTTGTAGTCAAACCATTTGATGCGCTTGTCTTTTCTGAACCATGTTAACTGACGCTTGGCAAATCGTCTTGAGTGTTTCTTAATTTCAGAAATGGCAAAGTCCAGACTGATTTCACCATCGAAAAAGTGGAATAATTCTTTATATCCTACGGTATTCAAAGCATTTAAATTTTTAAAACCATAAAGAGATTTTGCTTCTTGGATGAGCCCCTTCTCAACCATTAAATCAACGCGCTTATTTATTCTGTCATACAATGTTTCTCTATCTGAATTTAAACCAATTGAAATGGTTTTAAAAAAGCGTTTTTCTTTCTTTTTGTTTAAATATGAACTATATGGCTTAGCGGTTCCTATGCAAATTTCAAGCGCTCTGATGACACGGTGAGGATTTTCAATAGCTATTGTATTATATGCTTCATAATCAAATTCTTTCAGTTGATTTTGTAAGTTGAGTAGCCCTTCTGATTTTAATCTTTGGTTCAGTGATTCTCGGATTTTGGGGTCAACGTCAGGAAAATAATCCAAACCTGTTGTAACAGCATTAATATACAAGCCGGAACCTCCAACCATTACGGCAATCTTTTTTTCTCTAAAAATTTTCTTTAAAGCAGACAGAGCATCTTTTTCAAAATCACCAACAGTGTAATGATCATTAATCGACCTGTGTTGAATAAAATGATGCTTAACAGCATTTAATTCATCAGAAGATGGTACAGCGGTACCAATGTACATTTCTTTATAAAACTGCCTAGAATCTGACGAAATGATTTCTGTCTTGAAATAATTAGCTAGAAACACGCTCAGAGACGTTTTGCCAATTGCCGTTGGGCCTACAATGGATATAAGAGTAGGATTACTCACGATTTAATTCACAACCACATTTAAAACAAAACTTGGCATCGTCGTGGTGTTGCTCTGTTAAACAATTAGAACAGCATTGCGTGTTTAAATTAACTTTAGACAGGTGTTCCAATTCCTCATCTGAATACTTTCCTCTATCCTTGCCAGAAGCCTTTGTATATTCAGCAGAAACAATTCCTGTTGGTACAGCAATTATTCCGTAACCCAATATCATAATAATAGTTGCTATAAATTGTCCCAAAGGTGTCACAGGAGCAATATCACCAAATCCAACAGTGGTTAACGTAACGATGCACCAATAAACGCTCTTTGGGATATTGGTAAAACCATTTTCTTCCCCTTCCACCAAATACATGATTGTTCCAAAAATTACAGCAGCTATTAAAACGGCAAATAAGAAAACAGCAATTTTTGCTCTACTGGCTTTTATTGCCGTTGCTAACTGATTAGACGCACCAAGATATCTCGCCAGTTTAAGTATTCTAAAAACCCTTAAGAGTCTCAGAGCACGAAGTGCCACTAGGGCATGTGTGCCAACAAAAATTAAAGATAAGTATTTTGGTATAGTTGCTAGTAAGTCTATAACACCATAGAAGCTGGTTATATATTTATATGGCTTATTTACAGTTATAATTCTTAGAATGTATTCAATTGTAAACAAAATTGTAATTACCCATTCTGCTATATCTAAAAATGCATGAAACTTATCATCAAAGCTCTTAATACTTTCGAGCATCACTAAAACAATACTTGCTAAAATTGCGATAAGTAGAATTACATCAAATAACTTACCTGCAGGAGTATCTGCTTCATAAATTATTTCATGAAGTTTGGTTCGCCAGGTATGTTTAGTGGTAGGTTCCATGTATCAAATCTACAAAAACCAAATTAGTTGTTTAATTCAATCACCTTTAATCGTTTGTTTCGACGAATATAGCTTTGTATAATATGTTGAGTATCCCTATTATTTTGCATAGGTGTAATAAGTGATGCAAGAATTTCTCTATTGTTTATTTGATAATTTAAATCAAAAAACCCGATTCCTTTAAACGTTCCTTCTTCAATTAATATTACGCTCTTTTCATCTATATATCTCCCGCGATCAACAAGGATCATATCCTTATTATCGTAGCTGTTTAATTCTATAACGGCATGTGCACGTTTGTTATAAGTTTCCACATCTTCTTCATTGACACATGCGCCATAGCAATCCTTTATCCCATGCCTAAAACAGCTAGAATCGGACTTTTCTAACCCAGTAAGCTTTTCACATAACTCAAATTTTTCAACCATTCTGTTCATGAACGCAATACCGCTCTGTCTATTTGTGAAAGTGGTAATAGGTTTTTCATTTTTTTTAATCTGAGTTATTCTAAGATTAATATATCCAAAATCATCGATAAAACTGTAGAGCCCTTGTGAAAACTTACTGCGTTTTAATGCTCTGTTAAGAATAGGTTTATTGGTTTTTATCTCTTCGCTTTCTTTTAGTAATGCAACGAGTTCACTTCCTGTTCTTTCGTAGGAGACCGATGCAACCTGAAGCTGTATCTTTCGTGATTTAGAATTCCCATTTGTGAAGTGTTGTGTTACTCGCTTTTTAATATTATTACTTTTACCAATGTAAATGATATTTCCTTCTGCGTTATGGATATAATAGACACCTGTTTCACTTGGTAACTCTTCAATTATTTCTCTAAGGTTAGGAGCAAGCTTTGACTTTTTTTCTACTTTAATTGTTTCTTTTATTATTCGTTTGCTAGAATCTTTGTTCAGCAACATCTTAAATAATTTTAAAGTAGCCAAAGCATCTCCGTTTGCTCTGTGTCTTTCGCTCATTGGAATACCCAAAGATCTTACTAATTTCCCTAGACTGTAGGATTCCATATCTGGAATCAGCTGTTTTGAAAGTTCTACGGTACATAGGGATTTCCTTTTATATGTAAAACCGAGCCTATGGAATTCTGTTTTTAAAATCCGATAGTCGAATTCTGAATTGTGAGCAACCAAAATACATTCCTCGGTTATTTCAACGATGCGTTTTGCGACCTCATAAAACTTTGGTGCATTTCGAAGCATATTTGAATTAATTCCTGTCAGGTTGACTACAAAAGGTTGGATTTCGCGTTCTGGATTTACAAGAGAAATAAATTGGTCTACAATTTCATGACCATCATATTTGTAAATGGCAATTTCTGTAATACCTTCTTCATTGTACTTTCCACCAGTGGTTTCTATGTCTAGTATTGCGTAAATCTGAAAAAATTAATGAGATGAAATTATACTTAACTGTAGTTTCTTGCTCCAAATATACTACTTCCAACCCTAATCATTGTACTACCGCATTGAATTGCGAGTAGGTAGTCGCCACTCATACCCATTGAAAGTACTTTTAAATGGAAATTATCTTTCTCATTTTTTTTAAGATCATCAAAAACAGATTTTAAGTACTTAAACTCGCTTTCAATTTGCTGCATATTTTCCGTAAAGGTCGCCATTCCCATAAGACCAACGATGTTGATACTTCTTAAATTGTCTAAATCATTTGAATGGATAATATCATGTGCGAGTTGCGCATCCATACCAAATTTACTATCCTCTTTAGCTATTTTAATTTGTAACAAGCAGTCAATTACCCTGTCGTTTTTTTCAGCTTGTTTATTTATTTCCCTCAGAAGTTTTAAGCTGTCCACACCATGTATTAGTTTTACAAACTTAGCCATGTACTTCACTTTGTTTCGTTGTACATGTCCTATCATATGCCACTCAATATCTTTAGGCATATCTTCATATTTGTCCACCATTTCTTGAATTTTGTTTTCCCCAAAAATCCTTTGACCTGCGTCATAAGCTTCCATCAGGTCACTAATAGGTTTTGTTTTGGATACTGCGACCAATGCTACTTCGTTTGGAAGTGTAGATCTTATCTTAAGTAGATTTTGTTTTATGCTCATTTATCTTTTTCATTATTTATCAAGATTCTGAAATAACTTCAGAACAACTTGATGTGTCAATACTCATAAATGGTTATTCCACTTCTTAATTTAGGCAGAATATATGTGCTTTTTGGTGGCATGGTGAGTCCTTCATCTGCTATTTCTTTCATTTGTTTTACCGTTGCAGGGCACATACCAAACCCAACTCTAAACTCACCGTTATCTACGCTCGATTTTATTGTAATCATCTCGTGTCTGCCATGAACATACTCAATCCTACTATCGTTTCTTAAATCTTCAATACCTAATATTGGTTTTAAAATTGTTTGATAGAGTAGGTGTGCATCAAGTTTATCTAAAGCCGTTTTAAATTTATAGTTGGCCTTACGTAAGTATAGCGAATAAAATTCCCCATCAAGGTACATACTAAAGTGATGTGGTTTAGAAGGAGCGTAAGGTACAGCTCCTCGGTTTTCTATCCTAAACATCGCATCGAGCTTAATTAAAAATTCTTCTTTAGATAGACCGTTGAGGTCTTTAATTAAGCGATTGAATTCTTGTATTACCAGCTCGGATTCTGGAATGAGATACGACATAAAAAAATTGTATGATTCTTGCCCTGTATGATTTGGATTTTTTGCTTTTTCGTCTTTGTATAACAAATAGGACGAGGCTGATCGGTGATGCCCATCTGCAATATAAATCGTATCTATTTTTTCAAACTCCGCGCGTATTTTTTCGATATGTTCCTGCTTATCAATTTTCCACAGATAATGGGTGTCCCTGTAGGTCATTGTGAACTCAAATTCAGCGTGATTTTTTTGAGTTTCCTTTATAATGGCAGAAATAACATCATTATCTGGATAAGTAAGAAGTACAGGTTCTGCGTTAAAACCCACTGTTTTTAGATAGGTTTTAAATGTCTGTTCACGTTTTTCAATCGTGTCTTCGTGTTTTTTAATAATATCTTGCTCGTAGTCTTCTGCACTCGTTGCTGCAATTATACCATTAAACTCTTGCTTGTGTCTATTTACAATTTTATAAGCGTAGTAAGCAGGCGATTTATCAGTATTAAAAACACCATCTTCTTTAAACTCTAAGTATCTGTTTTTAACAAGTTTATAGCGTTCTGTACCTGTAATTACTTGATCGTATTTGTAGCCAGGATTTACAATATGAAGAAAGCTATAAGGATTGTAATCCATCCGAGACTCACGTTCGTCTATAGTATAGCTCTGATAAGGACGGGAGGCTACGAGTCCAACAATAGCTCGAGTGGGCTTTACAGCCTTAAATGGTACTACTTTTGCCATTTATACTATGCAAATTGATTTGCAACTTTTTCTGCTTTTCGACTTTCTGAATAATCATAAAACCCTTCTCCAGATTTTACGCCTAATTTACCAGCTCTTACCATATTAACAAGAAGAGGACATGGCGCATATTTCGGATTTTTGAATCCTTCGTACATTACATTAAGTATTGAAAGGCAAACATCTAATCCAATAAAGTCTGCTAATTGAAGCGGACCCATAGGATGAGCCATTCCTAATTTCATCACAGTATCAATTTCTTGGACTCCAGCAACTCCGTTATATAGTGTTTCAATAGACTCGTTGATCATAGGCATTAATATGCGGTTTGCAACAAACCCAGGATAATCATTAACTTCAGTAGGTGTTTTACCTAGTGTTTTTGAGAGCTCCATAATAATGTTTGTTACTTCGTCACTCGTATTATAGCCTCTTATGATTTCTACCAATTTCATGATTGGTACAGGATTCATAAAATGCATGCCAATTACCATTTCTGGCCGGCTGGTAACTGATGCTATTTGAGTAATGGAAATTGATGAAGTATTTGTAGCAAGTATTGTATCCTCAGGGCAAGCTTCATCTAATTGCTTAAATATTTTAAGTTTTAAATCCACATTTTCCGTTGCCGCTTCAACTACTAAACTGGCATACTCAACGCCTGAAGTAATATCAGTATAGGTAGTAATATTACCGAGTGTTTCCGTTTTCTCAGCTTCTGTAATTTTTTCTTTTGCAACCATTCTGTCCAAATTGCGTGAAATGGTTTCAATGCCTCTTTTTAACGAAGCTTCATTAATATCTACAAGTTGAACTTTAAATCCTGATTGTGCAAAGGTGTGGGCTATTCCATTACCCATTGTTCCTGCACCAATAACTGCTACATTCTTCATTATAATTAATTGTATTTTAATATTATAAAATTATCAGTCTAAAACTGATTGATTATCATAGTCGCTACGCGCAATGCCTCTGTACCATCGTGCAACGTAACAATTGGTTTAGTGTTGTTATTTATAGCATCAGCAAAAGTTTCAAGCTCATCTAAAATTGCATTGTTGTTTTCGATGTTTGGATTATCAAAATAGATTTGCTTTTTGACCCCTTCAGCATTTTGAAGAATCATATCAAAATCTCCAGGATTTTCAGGAGCATCCTTCATTTTAACAACTTCACATTTCTTTTCTAGAAAATCCACTGATATGTAGGCATCTTTTTGAAAGAAACGTGACTTACGCATATTTTTTAAAGAAATACGGCTCGCTGTAAGATTTGCAACACAACCATTTTTAAATTCAATACGTGCATTGGCTATGTCTGGCGTTTCGCTTACAACAGAAACACCACTAGCTGATATATGTTTAACAGGCGACTTTACCACACTTAGAATAATATCAATATCATGTATCATTAAATCTAACACCACGGGAACATCAGTGCCGCGTGGATTAAATTCTGCCAGCCGATGTGTTTCAATAAACATCGGATTTTCAATTTGGTCTCTTACCGCAATGAATGCAGGATTAAAACGCTCTACATGGCCAACTTGACCCTTAACTCCATGCTCTGCTACCAAAGTTCTAATGGCTTCGGCTTCTTCAACGGTTTTGGTAATTGGTTTTTCAATGAAAATATGTTTACCCTTTTTTATCGCTTCCTTGGCGCAATCATAATGAGAAAGTGTTGGTGTAACGATGTCAATAACATCAACTGCATCTATCAAAGCGTCAATGGTGTTAAAATATTTATAGCCAAATTCCTCTACGACCAGCTTTGCATTTTCGGGATCAGCATCATAGAATCCTACAAGCTCATATTTTTGGGATTGATTAAGGAGTCTCAGATGAATTTTACCAAGGTGACCAGCACCCAAAACACCAGCTTTTAGCATATCTTTAGTTTTTAACAAAAATAATTGATTTCACTGATAAATTTAAAAAAGAAAGCCTAAAATGCTGAGATAATAGCAACAAAATAAACTTAGGCTTCTTACTTTGAACTTGTTTAGGTTTAGAGTAATTTTGAGGTAAAATTGAATTACTTTGAAGGACACATTTAAGCACAAAGGAATGCGCCAACAATTGGTTAACACCTTACGCAAAAAAGGAATTAAGGATGTAAAAGTGTTAGACGCTATTGGTCGTGTACCGAGGCATCTTTTCATGGATTCAGGGTTTATTGATCATGCCTATGTCGATAAAGCATTTCCTATAGCTGCAGACCAAACAATCTCTCAACCTTACACCGTTGCATTTCAGACTGAATTATTAAATGTAAAAGCAGGTGATAAAATATTAGAAGTTGGAACAGGAAGTGGTTACCAATGTGCTGTGTTACTCGAATTAGGTGCGAAGGTATATAGTATAGAGCGTCAGCAGGAATTGTTTAAAAAAGCATCAAAGTTTTTACCTAAAATAGGGTATAGAGCAAAAAAATTGATTTTTGGAGATGGATATAAGGGTCTTCCTGAGGTTGCGCCATTTCAAGGGATAATAGTAACGGCTGGTGCACCATTTGTTCCTAAACCGCTGTTAAGTCAGTTAGCCATAGGAGGTAGGCTTGTTATACCTGTTGGAGATAATGTTCAAGTAATGACACTTTTTATTAGAAAAGGTGAAAAAGAATTTGAGAAACATGAATTCGGAGAATTTAGGTTTGTGCCACTATTAGAGGACAAAAACTAGTTTGTTGCACTAAAATATGCTTCTTTACCACCAACAATTGGAAGCGTTAAACTAGTCTTGCCTAATGCAATAGTCAATTCAGTTCCAGGCTTTGGATGAAGGGTAAAATCTTGGTCACTTGAAAATATCATTAAACCAATTTGTTGTCCAGCTTTTATAATTTGGTCGTCAGGTTGTAATTCAAAATTCAACGTATAAGAACGCCCTGGAACCAAATCTTCTTCATCAGTTAATGACCTGTAATTTTTTGGGTCAGCCCAACCACGAGTAATAATATTCTCCGTTATTTTTTTAGCATTATCTTCCCAAGGTAATGATACCAGCCATATTGACAAATTAGCTGCTTGTTGATTACAAGACAGCGTAATACTTACTTTAGGAACACCGGAGATATGAATATCACTCTTTAATTGTGGCGTTGCATAAATCAATCTGTTTTTTGAGTTTGCCAATTTAGCTAATTCCTTTCCTGAAATAGAGACATCGTCAATTAGTGTTTCGCTTGTCATTGATTTCTTATCAAGAGACAGACTGCCAATACCATTTTTACTTGCCGTAAGACTAAAAGTAACGTCTTTAGCTTCAGGATTTGGATAATCTAGATATGCGGTTGGTTGTAGTCTGTCGTCATATTCCCTTACGATATAGGCTTTGTTTTTGGCTTTATCTACACCGTTATCAATACCATGAAGATATTTAGTAAACCACTTGTTCATCATTGAAATAGGAGGTGGTCCACCATGTCCATTTTGATGATAATAGATTTGATGTGGTAAACCTTTTTCTTTGACTGCTTGATATATCCGATAGCTATGTTCTGGCATAACATTCCAATCGTTAAAACCATGTGACATTAACAAAGCCGCCTTCATATTACCAATTTGATTTAGGTAGTCTCTACTAGACCAGAACTCATTTAAATCTCCTGTTTGTCGGTCCATTCCTTTTCGCATTTCGGTATCTCTTACCGTTTTATTATTGAAAGGTCTGTTTTCTTCATTGCCACTATGTACAAAGTCATAAAGGACATCAATATCCTCTCCCAGATATCCGCCAGGTGATCTTACAAGACCGTTTGACCGGTAATAATGATAATAAGAAGTATTTGGTGCAATTGGAATAATTACCTCTAATCCTTCCACTCCTGTAGTGGCTGCAGCCAGTGGTAAGGTTCCATTGTATGATGTTCCTGTCATACCAACTTTACCAGTAGACCAATAGGCCTTAACCTCTTCATTTCCTTCTCTTTCTGCATAGCCTTTAACTCGTCCACACAACCAATCGATAACGGCCTTTGGGGCAAGTGATTCGTTAGGTCCACCAATTGTCGGAGCTCCATCAGAAAGTCCAGTTCCAGGTGAACTTGAGTGAACAACAATGTAACCTCGAGGCACCCATTTTTTGATGTGTGAATTTGAAATTATTGGTCTTTTCCCTCTGCGTTTTACATCAGGGTGGAATCTCTCTTCGCCTATTTCCCCAAGCTCATGTTTTACATTCCACATTGTACCCGGAGCATCTGCTGCCACACCTGCAAAATAAGGACTAGTCACATAAATAATTGGTAATTTTAATCCTTCTGTTTCGGTTTGTTCTGGCCGCGTCACCGACACATGCATTCTATCAGGATCTCCATCGCCATCAGTATCAAAATCAGTTTCTACCCAGAGATCGTGTCGCAACCAATTATCAGGATTACTAAATGCTTCGACAATTTGGGCTTCGCCATTTTCAAATACGGGTTTGGCTTGTGAATTGTCTTTTTGTGCACAACTTATAATTGATGTAGCCAGTGCGACCGATAGAAGTACCGTTGACTTAATAGAAAGATTCATTTATTTAAGTTTAGTTTTAGTTAAAGATAATGTGCTCTGGGCGTATTGCATAGGTAAAAACAGTTAATTAGTATGATAACCACAACTATTATTGTTTAGGTAGATATTCTTGGGGTATTGGATTGTCTTCTGATTCTTGCATCCAGTAGATATTTACTATCCACCAACGCTCACCATCGTACATTAGTTGAATGCTATTTATACCACGCATAAAAGGCGTCTCATCACTTTTCTTCTTGTAGGACTCATAAGTGCTAAAAACATGAGAGATATTACCAAAACTTTCCGTACTCCTGTTTATTTCAACTTCATGAAATCCGTTTTCTAACAGCCATTTTCCTGACGAGTTGATATAATCTTCTGGCGTTAAATATCTAGCTATTGGTTTACCTTCACTATTTTTCCCAGTAGGAATCAATTTGGCTTTTTTATGAAACAGAAATTTAAATAAATCCCAATCGCGCTCAATACCTGCATCACCAGAAATAACTGAATATAATGTTTCTATAGTGCTATCTAATGATGCAACATTTTTGGCATAGTCCTTTTCTTCAATCTCTTGTGCACTCATATTTAATGTGAACACAGCAAAAATGATACTAAAATATTTCATGCTTAAATTTAAAAGAATTTTAGACCAAATAAAAGTGCATCGCTTTGAAAACCGCCTTGGTAGGAGCGCACATAATCAAATCTTAGAAATCTAAATTTGCCCCAACCAATATTATCAATTCCAATTGTATACTCTTGATAAGGTGTATTATCTGGAGTTGCGAGATTATGTGCTCCAATTATTAAATTGAAGTTGAGCTTGTTTAATAGCGGGATCTTCCCCAAAATATAGCCATTAAAATCATGTTCTGCATGCATCTCAAAATAGCTGTCATTGGTGCTTAAATCGTAATATCCAAGATTGTTAAAGACATCTGTGTAATTGCCTCTGCGACTTACATTAATTTGGTTACCATTAAAATGTTGAAAGTCCATAAAAGCAATATTTTCAGCATTAAAGAATTTACCTGTTCTAAGATTGTAACTAAAGCGTCCTTTATCTCCAACATTAAAGGATTGATATAATCGCGCCTTGATTTGATCAAAATTATAATCGTTGTTAGTCGCACCAAGACCCTTTTCATAACTCAAAACTAAAATAGGATATTTATCAGTTGATATATTGAATTTGCTATCAGGATAATTGAGGTATTTTTGACCAAAATTAAATTGACCAGTAAGATTCAATTTTACGATATTGTGATTATCAAATGGGGCAGTGGAAAAATTATTTGGATCAATAGGATTATTGCTCAAATATACTTTATCGTCTTGAGGATAGAACGTTTGATCTGTTGTATTAAATAGAGCTGATCTATTTTCATAAGATAAGCTACTGTAAAATCTAAAGCCATTAAAAAATTCCTCGGAGTAATTTAGTTGAATAAATCGTCTTTCATATAACTTCATGTAGTTCTCTTCAAAAAACAGTGTAGCAAGGGTGTTGCCAAATGCAGTGATAGGATTTGATGGGTTAAATTGGGCAACCTGTATACCGCCAGAGAGCGTTAGGAATGATCTTGATATGTCATTAAATTTAAAGGTTAGAGAACCTGTTGCTCTTAATCTATCATCTGAAAAGCCATACTGTAAACTAGCATTTGCTCGAAAATAGCGTCTAAATTCATCAAAATTTTTGGTGTAGAATAGATTTGCGTTTGCAGTAAAACCTTGTACAGTATTAAACTGAACCCCACCCAGAGGCATATTAAAACCAAGGCTATAATCTTTAAACGAATTTTGATAGGTATATCCTAATATATTATTTATTCTAAACTTGTTATTTTCTCTATCTAACGAATCAAGGTATGGTCTAGATTCTCTTACATCTTGAATACTATCCTTTATAACATAGTCAGTACGTTCTTCGGTGGTAAGCGGTACAGGGCGAACTTGTTTCCAATAAGTTGAATCTTTTTTATTTGCTTCATTTTCGAAAGAAACTAGCTCTGGTCCGAAATCGTCTTTAGTAAGACTAGGATTGAGCTCATAATTACTGTATACAGCTGTAAACCTGCCATCTCCTTTAATACCAAAAAATTTATATTTGAAATCTATACTTTGTGAAAAAACAACCCATGCATCCTCATTTTCTGAGTATGAAAAACTTTGTTTAAGTGAAATTATATCTACTGCTGGGATTCGTGCTTGTACACCGGTAATATCCAACTCAAGTGCGTATATGGTCCATTGATCTTCAACTATATAAATAGTACCTGAAAAAATAGGATCGTTTTTACGTTTTGGAATTACATTTATTTTATTGATAAGATTGCCTCTCTCATCGTAAAAAACACCTTCTAACTTGTAGTTATAGTAACCAAATGCATTGTTGGCAATAGGTGAGATAATTTCATTTCCAAATTCTACGGTGTTATTATAAAAATTATAATCTACGTCTATTGCATTATTAAAACTAAAACCGCTGTCATCGCCACTGACTTTAGAAGCTGTTATTTTTTCTTTGAGTTTATCTGGTCTTAAAAACTGAATTTTAGAAATGGTTTCAGATAAGTAAATGATACCACTTCTTGTTGAGTCTAGTCCACCGCCTAAATCACCAATCTCTTGACCTAGTATTTTTTCTGGGGCATCCTTAATACGTATTAAACCACGAGAGTAAAAATCTGCTTTGTACGATTTTATTTTTTCTAAATTTCCTTTTCGTTTAGCAATGGCATTTCGCATTATGGCATTTGCTGGATTTTCTTCGGCATTAACCACTACTTCACCTAAAGACAACGAGCCCTCCTCTAAAACCACATCTAAGTTATAGGGGAATTCTTCAATCTCAACTTTCATTGATTCTGTTTTATATCCTAAATAACTAAATACAACGGTATAAGTTCCTGGTTTGGAAATATTAAGTTCGTAATAGCCGTCATTGTTTGTAGTCGTTCCTCTATAAGTATTTTTTATTATAACATTTACAAAAGGTAAAGGTTCGTTGTTATTGTCTGTGACTGTTCCGGTAACTTGAGCTGAAACACTAAAGCATATTAGTATTGAGAAAAAGGTTAGTAATAATCTGTTCATTAATTTAGATTGATGGTTAAAAATAGTCAGAAGCGTGTAAGGATTCTCTGAATATCTATCAAACTTAAATTAAATTTAAATGTGTTGAGGTTATAGCCTTCTTAAAATTATCGAAAACTTTTCTTAATGCGATCTAGGCTTCTTTTGTTGTCACGGTCTTTTATTGTCTCGCGTTTGTCATAGAGTTTTTTACCTTTTGCTAATGCAATTTCTAGTTTTGCGAGACCTTTTTCATTTATAAAAAGGCGAAGCGGAATAATGGCATTACCTTTAATATTTACCTCTTTTTCAAGTTTTTTTAATTCTCTTTTATTTAAAAGAAGTTTGCGTTCTGCTTTTGGTTTATGGTTGTAATAGTTTCCAAAGGCATATTCTTCAACCGTCATGTTAACAACAAAAAGTTCACCTCTATCGTTAAATTCGCAAAAACTTTCTGCAATTGATGCCTTACTGGCTCTAATTGATTTTATTTCGGTACCAGTTAATACAATTCCAGCTGTATACTTGTCAAGTATTTCATACTGAAATTTGGCTTTTTTATTAAGGATGTTTACTTTTTTTTGCATTAAAGACAAAGTTAATTCTTAAAGTTAGAAGTAAAAAGTTTTACCAAAAAAGAAAAGCGGTTCTATTATTATTCGGTTAGCTTTGTAATACTGTTAATAAGACCCTCATGAAACATACTATATATCTATTATTATTATTATTATTATTCTTTTGTTGTTTTTCTTGTAGCTCTAATGTTAAAAACGAAGTGTTCACTGCTCAAGAAATTATTGATAAAGCTATAGAAGAATCTGGAGGCTCAAATTTCAATAAATCTAATATACGTTTTGATTTCCGTGATAAGTCCTATTTCGCAAAACGGGATAAGGGTAAATTTTTATTAGGCAGATCTTTTGTACAAGACTCAAATAGTATAACAGATTATTTTACTAACTCTGAATTTCAACGGTTGGTAGATAACCGAAGTGTGGAAGTTGCAGATAGTTTGATATCGAAATACAAAACTTCAATCAACTCCGTTCACTATTTTGCGAAATTGCCTCACGGATTAAATGATCCAAGTGTGAATAAAGTATTGATTGGAGAGGAGACGATTAAGGGTGAAACCTATTTTAAGATTCGAGTAACATTTAATGAGGTAGGTGGTGGAGAGGATTTTGATGATGTCTTTTTTTATTGGATCAATAAGAAGAATTGGAAAACAGAATATTTAGCATATTCTTACAATGAGGATGATGGCAAAGGAATGCGATTCAGAGAAGCATATAATGAAAGATATATAAAGGGAATACGATTTTTGGATTATAATAACTACAGACCAAAAGATAGTACTATTAAGCTTATAGATTTGGGCAAAAATTTTGAAAAAAATAAGCTCAATTTCTTATCGAAAATTGAGCTTAAAAATATCGAAGTTGATTTGTTCTAATATTGCTCTACCTGCCAAGATAACCACCGTCAACAGGTATTATAGTGCCTGTAATGTAATCGCTGGCGGCAGAAGCCAGGAAAACAATTAAGCCTTTTAAGTCGTCTCCGGTTCCCCATCTTTTCATTGGAACACGCATAAATACTTCTTCTGTTCTCTTCTTGTCATTAATTAAGGCTGTATTTAATTGCGTATCCATGTAACCTGGTGCAATGGCATTTACACAAATACCTCTGGAAGCCCAATCGTTGGACAAGGCTTTGGTTAATTGTCCAACACCGCCTTTTGAGGCTGCATATGCCGGGATTGTTATACCTCCAAGGAAACTCATTAATGAAGCTATATTGATGATTTTTCCACCTCCTTGTTCTAACATCGTATTTCCGGCAAGTTTACAATAGTGAAATGTGGCATCTAGATTCACCGCAATGACTTTTGACCACTCATCATCCGGAAAATTTTCACTCGAGTATCTTCTTTGAATACCAGCAGAATTTACGAGTATATCCAATTTTCCTCCTAATACTTCCAGCGCTTTTTTATAGGAATTATCGATTTCTGATTTAATACTTACATCTGCTTGAATGGCTTCTACACTTAGTCCGTCTTTTTTTAAATTTTTACTAAGATCGAATGCGCGTTTGTCATAATCAATAATTATTGTTTGCGCTCCTGCCTGCGCAAGCGCCTCTACCATAGCGATCCCTAAATCGCCTGCACCGCCTACGACTATAGCTTTTTTACCCTTTAAACTAAAGGAATCTAATACGTTATTACTCATTCTTTTTTCTAACCAATAATTCACTTATCCCACCTATATTATGAAGTATTGGATTTTTTTAAGGTTAGGTTTTATTATTTAAATTCTAGAGATTTTTATAATTTTCGGGATTCCATAATGGAGTCCATTCTATGATCATATCTTTACCATCTTCTCCCTTGACATCTAAAATTTCTTTTATGTCTAGAATGGTTTGGTTTGTCTCTTCTACAGAATTACTAGCCGTATAAATTCTGTACAATATCTGTCTTTCCGTACCGACCCATTCTCGCATTACAGTATCTCCTTCTTTGAATCGTTCTACTACAAAATGAACATTTTTGTGATTCTTGATTTCATCTAGTCCTTTAATAGAATTGATTTTACCATCTTTCAGAAGTATCCAAACTGAACAAGCACTTTTACCACGGAACATATAATCGTTTTGCTCGGCGAAGTTATCTTCTCCAAATTTTCCGGTTAATGCAAAATTCAATAGCATTTTTCTATGATCAAAACCATTAATATGTGCTAAATGTATATGTGGCGCTTCACCTTGTAAACGGAATCCAGGATCGTAACTATAGAATACACCATTTTCTACAAAGAATTGAACATTTATTACACCGTTTTGAACTTTAGTGGCTTTAAATAATTCAGATAATTTTGGATGAACCTTTTCAACAAAAGATTTGGTATATTTAGAAGGATAAATTGTTGATAACGCTATTGGGCTAGAATCGCCTTGAATTCTGGTTAATATCCTATCGTAAGTAGCAGAAAGATAAGGCACACCATCTTTAAAAGTATAGTAGACAGCCATGTCATCACAACTGGCGTCCATATACTTTTCTACCATAACAATTCCTTTCTTAGAAAATTTAAGGGCATTAATCACGGTTTCCCTATAATCTTCTTCATTCCTACAAATTTTCATGCCTACACCACCACCGCTGTCAACTGGTTTAACCATTAATGGTAGATCTACATTATCGGGTTTTCTTATTTCCTCATCTTTGTGAAGATAGATACCTGGTATATCTTGTACGCCATGTTCTGCGCAATATTTTTTATAGCCGCTTTTACTACAAAAAGCTTCTATCGTACCATCAGTAGCATAACATGGAAGATTTAATCTATTACAGATTTCTTTATATGGTTTTACTAAAATATCTGCAACACCAACAAGCACCCCATCAACCTTATTTTCTTTTGCAACTTTGACTATTCCATCAATATCAAAACCATCAATGTCATAGGTCTCTTTTGCGAATTTTTTAGCTGGTGCATTTGGGTTAGGATCAATTACTATGGTATGTAATCCCATGCTATTTGCAACCTCTACAAGAACACCTGTTTCTGGGTTGCCCCCAAGAATTATTATTTTTTTGGACATTTTAATTTATGATTTTAGTTTACGTGTTCAATATTTTGCTTGTATAGGAAATTCTCATCAAATCCCATTTTTTTAATCAATTGGCTAATCTCTTTTTCATCAGTTTTAAATTCAGCGATGTGATCATCATGAATTCCCATGAGTAATAATTCACTTTTTATAAGTCTATGAGTTGAAGGATTAATAGTGGCAATAATTAAATAATCGAAATCATCTTCGTTTACAGAACTAATAGGTTGAACCATTGCATTTCCAATTTTTAAATCGTGAAAATCTACATCTACCCATTTTACGATTTTAAAATAGTTGGTTTTTAGATTAGTTGATAAAATGTGCTGACCAAACGAACCTGAACTGTATACTACAATCTTAGAACCCTTTGAAACATTGGTGAAGGGGTTAAAGCGAGGTTGCTCATTATTAATATGAATTAAACCACCAGACCTGACCAAAAGTTGCGAATACAAATAATAATTTAATTGGGTTGTTAAGGTATCTTCATCAAGGATATTTGCCAGTTTCTGTTTTAAATGATTCATTAACAAACCTAGTCGGTAATATTCCATTTCTGGATTTTCAATAGACTTTACAATTGAGTCATGTCTTTGTCTGTAATAATAAAGTGGAATTTTACTAATAACAAGTCTCTTCGACTTAGCTAGATAAGAATAGGTTATTGCGGCGTCTTCACCCATTAGAATATCGTTATTAACATCAAAAAGAATATCCTCAAGAAGCTCCTTTTTAAAAAGCTTATTCCATACATAAGTGGTCATACCGTGTTCACAGAATTCCCCATTGAATATTGCGTTGGGTAATATTGAAGATTTAATCTCAGCTTCATTATAAAACCCTGGGTTGTTGGGTTTCATTGTTTCAATCTTTCCATTGAATTCTCTAAAATGACCTGTAACTGTTAAATCTGCATCATTTGTTACGGCAAGTTTGTAGAGCGTATCTAAATAATAATTGTCTACCCAATCGTCACCATCTACATAGGCAATATAATTAGCAGAAGCTACTTTGAGCCCTGCTTTTCTTGCCGAAAGCAGACCTCCATTCTCTTTATGTAAAACCTTTATTCTTGAGTCTTTTTTAGCATAATCATCGCAAATTTTAGGACAATTATCAGGACTACCATCATCAACTAAGATTAATTCAAATTCTTGGAATGACTGCTCAATTATGCTTTCTATACATTTTGGCAAATATTTTTCAATGCCATAGATTGGAACAATAACACTTATTTTAGTAGGATTCATAGGTTAGATTTTGGTTTGTTTTACGAAATATAAGCCACTACCGCTTTTAGGATCTGTAGTGTCTTTTGCTGTTGTTATGAAAAGATTCTTGTCATTATCAAAACAACAGGATGTTACATTTTTATGAGGTAGTTTAATTACATTTAATTTGTCTCCAGATTCGGGATCCCATTGCGAAACACATGAGCCACCCCATTCTGCAATCCAAAGCATCCCATTTTCGTCGATGCACATACCGTCCGGACTTCCTTCGCCTGTAAATTCTATAACAAAAGAACTAAAATCAACACTCCCTCTTTCTATATCATATCTATATTTTGCTACTTTTTTCGTAGGCGTATCAATAAAATATAAATACTTCCCTTCGTTCGAGAACGCTAGTCCGTTTGAAATAGTGGTGTTATTGATTAGTATATTAGATTTTCCTTTATGGAACGAATATACATTGCCAATGCCATTTATGACTTCGGGATAACCCATAGTACCAATAATAAAACGACCGATAGGATCACTTATACCGTCGTTATATCTAACATTTTCAGGTATATTCAATTGAAATTTAAAACTTGTTTCTAGGGTATTAAAATCCAATTCGTAAAAACCATTTTTCGAGGCAACTAAAACAGTTTTTTCGGTGCTTGTTAAATACACATTACTTGTTGGCGAATCTAATTTGACACTTAAAATTTCCTTGGTTTTTGGAGAATAGCAATATACTAGACAATCCAAGATTGACACAAAATAAAGCAGGTTATAATTTGTATCGAATATTGGTCCCTCGAATAATTCGGCTTCATTTGAATAAAAAATCAAGGATGTGTCCATAGTTTTTATATATATTCTCCCCCTGTTATTCGTATTAAAGAGCCAGTTGTCATTGCGGAACTATCTGATATAAAGTACATTACTGCTGGCACAGGATCTTTTGGATTTAACATCCTACCCATTGGAATAATATCCTTTGCTCTATTTTTGAGTTCATTTTCACTTTCTCCTTCTTCCTCTCTTAGATTTATTTCACCTTCAGTGTTTGTCCAGCCCATGACCAAATAGTTAGATCTAATTCCATATTTCGCGTAATGATGTGCAATATGATTTGATAGTGTGTAAAGGCTACTTTTTGTAAGTGCATAAGCTGTACGATCTTCTTGACCATAATCCATATGAGCTGAACCAAAGAAGACAATAGAGCCCGATTGGTTTTTTTTCATGGATTTTAAAACATGCTTTAACAAGAAATATGGCGCTTTTAGGTTAACATTGAAAACAGTGTCAAATGTTTCTTCGTTGGTTTCTGTAATAGAGGCAACTGGTGTTATACCAGAATATATAATTAAAGCATCTATTTTTCCAAACCGATTTACGGTTTTGTCATAATATGCTTCTATACCGTCAATAGTAGTTAAATCAATTTTGTGGAAGTAAAGCTTCTTTTTATCTTCTGAATTTTGAATAATCTCCTTTCCTTTCCTTTCATCTCTTCCGCAAAATGAAACATTATAACCTTTTGCAAGACAGGATTTAAGGATTTCATTTCCAACACCTTTTGTTCCTCCTAATATCATTACTGTCTTCATATACTTATAAAAAACAAACACATAGTATTACAAGTTCAAATCTAAATATTAAATATTTAAATCTTGCTTTTTTTCCACATAAGGATTTGATATTCGGTAAAACTATTGAAAAGATGAATTTCTTTCACTTTAACAGTTTTTATTGAATTTTATCCTGAGACTCAGGCTAATCAATTTTTATTAAGGAAGAGGTTTTTATGCCGTTTGAAATATTTATGATATAGAGGTTGCCGTTGGTATTATCTTCAATCATCTCATATTTTTTTTCTCCAATAAGTTGATTTGCTATCATTGGGGTAGTATTGCTATGACCAACAATTAAAACGGTTTTCCCTTTAGTTTTCATTTTAAAGGTATTTATGTCAAAGTTTCTAGGGTCGTAAATTTCTACGTGAAGATTATTGGCATTTGCAGTTGGTAATGCGGTTTCTTTTGTTCTATTGTAGTTAGTAGAATAGACTTTATCAAAATTTACGTCACTAAGAATTTTTGTCCAGTTTTTTGCACGATTTAAGCCTGCTGTCGTTAAATGAGGGTCACTATTTGACTTGTCAGTGCGGTCTTTCTCAGCATGCCTGATTAAATAGTAAGTAGTTGTCTGAGCAGTTTTGTATTCTTCCATAAAAGGACCTTCCCAGAGAACTTCTTCTATCATCCATTTCCCGTCATCTTTTGAGAGTAATACATAATCTATGCCCCAAGTTGCAGTTACTTTCGCAGCGGCAATATGATTTGCAATTTCCAAGACATCTACACTTCGCATTTCGGTTTCATCTCTTAATTTACCTTGGTCCTTGAGACGTTGTGCTAACTTTAAGGCATTAGTGTAGCTTAAGTGTTCATAATAATTATATTTTCCGGTATCCTGATTTTTTAAATAACCGAATTTATATAACCTAGGCTTTAATGCCGCTTTTAATTTGGTTGTATCACCTTGGTAGAAGCCGTCTATGTAGTTGTTTAAGGTAATTTTAATTTGTTCTTCCTCGGTATTTTGTGCAATGCCGTTAGTTAAAATAAAAAAGACAAAAAGGGAAAAAAGACATTTCATTTTGAGTAAGCTGGGTTGATTAACTCAAAGATAATTTAGAATTAGAGGTAATGTCGAAAAAGTATGTTAAATATCTAGGCCAGTTCAAGAGCGATTTCGATCATACTTTTAAAAGTAGTTTCGCGCTCTTTGCTTGTTGTACGTTCGCCAGTTACTAAAGAGTCTGATATGGTTAGAATTGCTAGTGCATTAACATTGTGCTTAGCAGCGACAGTATATAAACCAGCAGCTTCCATTTCTACACATAAAACACCAAACTTAGACCACTTTTTATAGGATTTGATGTCATCCTCGTAGAATTCGTCTGATGATAACACATTACCAGCCTTTATTGGAATATTTTTTTCTTTTGCTACCTCGACTGCTTTATTAAATAGTCCAAAATCAGCAGTGGGAGCGTAGTCTGCACCTCCAAATCGTAACTCATTTACACCTGAGGTCGAGGACGCAGCCATTGCCAGTACAACATCTCTGATTTTTACATCTTTCTGATATGAACCCGCACTACCAACTCTTATAAGATTTTTTACACCAAAATCCTTTATAAGTTCGTTGGCATATATTGAAATGCTTGGGATTCCCATGCCACTTCCCATTGTCGAGATTTGTTTGCCTTTGTAGGTGCCAGTGTAGCCTAACATGCCTCTTATTTCGTTAAAACAAACTGGGTTTTCAAAAAATGTTTCCGCAATCCATTTTGCTCTTAATGGATCTCCTGGTAATAAAATAGTTTCTGCAATATCGCCTTTCTTGGCGCCAATGTGTACGCTCATGCGGTAAAGGTAATCAAAGTAAGAGAATATTAATAGTCAGTAGCAATTCTTAGATTGTTCATCATGGCAACACCAGCAGACGCACCAATCCTGTCCACACCTGCCTCAATATATCTGAGTGCCGTTTCTGCATCCCTAATTCCACCAGAAGCCTTAATTCTTAATTGATCTTTAACGGTCTTTCGCATTATTTTAACCGCAGTAAGTGTAGCACCACTTTTGGAAAATCCTGTAGAGGTTTTTACAAAATCTGCTTTTGCGTCAATACATATTTCGCAAGCCTTTACAATTTCATTTTTTGAAAGTTCGCTAATTTCTAAGATAACTTTTAATGGAATAAGACCAATAGCGCGTTTTACGGCACTTATATCTTTAAGAACTTCTACATGGTTATTGCTTTTTAATCTGCCAATGTTAATAACCATATCTATTTCTGATGCGCCATGTTCAATGGCTTTTTTTGCTTCGAATACCTTCGCTTCTGTAGACATTGCACCAAGTGGAAATCCTACAACTGTGCAGACCTTTACATCTGAGCTACCTAACGCCTGCCTAGCAAAGGTTACATAACTGCTATTAACACAAACCGAGTAAAACTTATATTTAAGTGCTTCCTCACATAGGTTTAAAATATCAGACTCGGTAGCAGAGGCACTTAATAGGGTATGGTCTATAAATCTGTTTAATTCCATTTAATTTATTTGTAGGGTTTTATCAAAAAATGCTATGGTAATTCACTCTTATTTTAGAGGGATTACATGACAAAATTGAGGGTGTCTTAAGTACTGTGGAATTAAATAGCTCGATAAAAGTAGTAATTTATCCGTTAAAACGAATAATAAATCAAAAAAATTGCCATGCAATTCGTCGAAAACTTTTTTTTCTTTGTGGTCAGTTATTGAAAATGAGTTGTTTAATAAAGGTATGGTATAAAAAAAAGAGCCCTCTGGTAGGCTCCTTTTTTATATAGATTAGGTGATTTCAATCCTCTTCTCTAACCGGAGTAACTATATATCCTTCTTCTTTTAGCAAACTAATTACTCCTTTTTCTCCGGCAAGATGTCCGGCACCAACCCCAAAAAACGTGGCCTGATCTTCTGCAAAAGCCTTAATTTTTGGTATCCAATTACTATTTCTATTGTCTAATAGTATGTTTTGATATTCTGCAACACCTGTGTAATTTTCATCATTCATCATGTCCTGCATTGCAGTGATATCTTCGTTTTTATAAACCTCGAGTAATTTGGCAAAGTTTGCTTTATCATAAACTAGATTATCCTTTGCGGTTCTCACCAGATCCTTCACTTGAGCTTCATATGGTATCTCTTCAAATACCTGAATTTGGTCTTCAATTGTCTCTAAACCAAATATTTCTTCATTTTGCTCTTCTGCTATTTTCATCAATTGCAATTCAAAGGATTGCATTGGACAATCAAGGTATTTTGGATAAAGCATGGACATCAGAAAGAAAGGTTTAACATTCTGCATCATCTTCACGGAACTTCCTAAATTTTTAATGAAGAGGGAATCTATGGATTGATATTCTTCTTCGCTGACAAGATCTTTTAGGGTTTTACCATCTTTCATATACATACCTTTCATCATCCCAACCTGTAATTCTGGGTCATCCATATCCAATTCTAATACAATTTGCGTTGTTCTATCTAATGCATTTAAGACATCATTTTCTAATGTTGCATCGCAAGTTATATGGATGGTTCCAAATAAATAGGACGGTTTATCCAAACCGTTACCCTCAATTTTCCAAAGTGTTGAATTTTCTAATTTTTGTGCATTAAGACTAAGAATTGACAAAAATGCAATTACTATTAGTGAAGCGTGTTTTTTCATGTTTTTTAATTTTGGTAAATAAGTAGTAAAAAATTAAGTTTTGTTACAAAACAGGAAAGCAACGTCGTGTTCGGCCTTTTTATCAGCTTGAATTTGACGTTGCTTTTAACCAACCAATCATTATAAAGACTATTTAAAACCCATATTGTTACATTGAGTTTTAGAATTCTTCGATTACAAGGTCACCTTGATTTCTGAAGACTAATTTATCATCAAAGGCATCAAGTAAAATAATGCTTTCCGTTGTAACTCGACCTGATAAAATCTCCTTGCTAAGTTGATTTAAAACTTCCTTTTGAATAACACGTTTTACAGGTCTTGCGCCATACTCTGGATTATAGCCTTTCTCTGCTAAATACGCTTTAGCTTCTGGAGTAGCATCGAAGGTAATACCTTGAGATGCAATCATTTTAGTCACATTCTTTAACTGAAGATCTACGATGTCTACTATATTTTCTTTTGACAGAGGCGTAAACATTATAGTGTCATCAATTCGGTTAAGAAATTCTGGTCTAACACTTTGTTTCAGCAATGCAAGAACATCAACTTTTGCACTTTCTATTGCAGATTGAATGTCTTTAGTAGCTTCAAATCGTTCTTGGATAATTTGGCTTCCCATGTTGGATGTCATAATAATGATCGTGTTTTTAAAATCTGCTACACGACCTTTGTTATCTGTCAACCTACCTTCATCCAAAACTTGTAAAAGAACATTGAAGGTATCAGGATGTGCCTTTTCAATTTCGTCCAATAGAACAACTGAATAAGGTTTACGTCTTACAGCTTCAGTTAATTGACCTCCTTCATCGTAGCCTACGTATCCTGGAGGTGCACCCACTAATCTACTAACAGCGTGACGTTCTTGATATTCGCTCATATCAATACGTGTCATGGCATTTTCATCATCAAACAAATATTCTGCTAGGGCTTTAGCAAGCTCAGTTTTACCTACCCCAGTTGTACCTAAAAACAGAAATGTTCCTATTGGTTTCTGAGGATTTTGAAGCCCAGCTCGGGAACGTCTTACGGCATCACTGACTGCTTCAATAGCCTCCTCTTGTCCAACAACACGTTTGTGCAGTTCATCTTCAAGTTTAAGTAACTTTTCGCGTTCGCTTTGAATCATCTTTGTTACTGGGATTCCGGTCCATTTTGCTACTACATCTGCAATATCCTCATAAGTTACTTCTTCCTTAATGAGTGCTGTTTCTTGCTGTTCGGCAAGTTGCTTCTGAAACGATTCCAGTTTTTCAGTGGCTTCTTTTATTTTACCATATCGAATTTCTGCTACTTTGCCATAATCACCTTCGCGCTCTGCACGTTCTGCTTCAAGTTTGTAGTTTTCAATTTCTTGTTTGATATTTTGAACGTTTTCTACCGTCTCTTTTTCACTCTTCCATTTAGCATTGAGTTCATTACGCTCCTCCTTAAGATTAGCTAAGTCTGATTTTAAAGATTTTAACTTCGCATCATCTTTCTCGCGCTTAATCGCTTCATGTTCAATTTCTAACTGCATTATTTTTCTATCCAATACATCTAATTCCTCAGGTTTTGAGTTAATCTCCATACGCAATTTTGAAGCCGCCTCATCCATTAGGTCAATAGCCTTATCAGGCAAAAATCTATTGGTTATGTATCTATTTGAGAGCTCCACTGCACCAATTATAGCCTCATCCTTAATGCGGACTTTATGATGTGTTTCGTATTTTTCCTTTATACCGCGCAGAATCGAAATTGCACTTTCTGTATCAGGCTCGTCTACAGTTACCTTTTGGAAACGACGTTCTAATGCTTTGTCTTGTTCAAAGTATTTTTGATATTCATCTAGAGTAGTGGCACCAATAGCACGCAATTCGCCACGAGCTAAGGCTGGTTTAAGTATGTTCGCAGCATCCATTGCACCTTGACCACCACCAGCACCAACTAAAGTGTGAATCTCGTCTATAAAAAGAACAATGTCGCCATCACTTGTCGTTACTTCTTTGATTACGGCCTTTAAACGTTCTTCAAATTCACCTTTAAATTTTGCACCAGCAATAAGTGCACCCATATCTAAAGCGAAGATTTGTTTGTCTTTAAGGTTTTCTGGAATATCACCATCTATAATTCGATGGGCTAAGCCCTCAGCAATAGCCGTTTTACCTGTTCCTGGCTCACCAACTAAAATGGGGTTGTTTTTAGTTCTGCGCGATAGGATTTGAAGAATTCTCCTTATTTCTTCATCACGACCAATAACAGGATCCAACTTGCCATCACGGGCTAGTTGATTTAGATTTTTTGCATATTTGTTCAAAGCATTATAGGTTTCTTCCTGACTTTGTGAAGTTACTCGGTCACCTTTTCTAAGCTCATCTATAGCTGCATTTAAATTCTTTTCCGTCACACCTTGATCTTTCAAAATTTGTGCAACTTTGCTGTTAGATTTGAATATTGCAAGGACTAGGTGCTCAATAGATACAAAGTCGTCATTCATTTTTTTAGCAATGATTGAAGCTTCATTTAGAGCTTTACCAGCCTCACGGGAAAGCATAATTTCACCACCAGTGACCTTAGAAAAACTTTGAAGCTCTTTATCGAGAATCTGCTGCAGTATATTGACATTTACATTCAGCTTTTTTAATAAAAAAGGCAGAACGTTTTCATCGACGTTGAATAGCGCTTTGAAAATGTGCTCATTTTCAATTTGTTGATGTCCAAAGCTTTGAGCAAGTTGCTGTGCCTGCTGAATAGCTTCTTGTGATTTAATTGTATAATTATTAAAATTCATCTTTTTTATGTATTAATCAATTTTTGTGTTTACGTATATTTAGACAATAATCTTACCAACTAAAAACTGTAAGAAAAAAATGACAAAATGTCTGTTGTTTTTAGCAAATAGATGACGTTTTGTCAAAATGTAAGCAACATGTATTAAAACGACTATTATAAAAAATGTCACTATGTTTAAGAAATTGTTTGGCTCGTCTGAGCCTAAAGAGGAAAAAATATTGCCATGGATTCATCTGACAAGTATGATCCAATTAGATGAAATAGCAGAAAAATCTAAAACTAAAACACAATTAATTTTTAAGCATTCGACACGATGCGGTATCAGCAGAATGGTTTTAAACCAGTTTGCAGACCAATATCAGTTAGAAAATAACGCAGACTTGTACTATTTAGACTTACTAAATAATAGGGACGTATCAAATGAAGTTGCATCTAAATTTCAAGTTATTCACCAGTCACCACAATTATTAATATTAAATAATGGAGTAGTTGTGGCACATGATTCCCATGGAGCAATTAATGAATTGGACCTTGTTAAATATATTTAGATTTAGATAAAGATGGCTTTTAACATCTATAAACGTATAGCAATTTTAAATTGTCATGGATAACTGTTAATAATCTGAATATTTTTTTATTGCCACTTACACAAATATATCAGGGTTTTATTATCCCCTATGACACTGACAAATCACATAGTATTTAAGGTGATTTTTTGCTATCTTAGTAGTTAATGCTAATCAATATAAATAGACTTTTTCTCAAGCTTTTATTGTGTGTTATTGGATTTTCACTAAATGCACAACAATATGGCTATATGCAATACAATTCTGAATCTGGAGCACCCTTTGATAAGGTTGCCACTGTACTTCAAGATCGTGAAGGATTTGTATGGATTGGAAGTCAAAATGGATTATATAGGTTTGATGGTTCTAATTTTGATATCTACAGTATACATACGGAGAGTCAATCAATCCATCAGCTACATTCCAATAAAAATAGTATTGTATTTGTAAATGACAAAGGCTTATACCAAATAGAAACTATTGTTGGCGAGCCAAAATTTTCGAAAATACTAGAGGGAACTATTAACGAGACGGAAGAGTCACCATTTTACCCTAATGATTTTATCTTCTCTAAGGATGAGTCTATTTGGATTAGCCAATCCAATCACAGTATTGGTAAATGGCATGACAATAGCTTCGAAACATATTGTTTTACTGACTCGGAAAATGCTCAAAATATTGTGTTGCAAGAAGATTCCCAAGGCGGTATTTGGGCCTTGAGTCCTCTTGATGGTTTGTATTTGTATAATCCAAGTACAAATAAATTTGATAAAAAATTAGATATTAAAAATGGTCAGGCTCTAATTGAACACAATAATCAACTTCTTGTAGGGAATGAAAATTTGCATATATTCTCAATTACCTCAAATTCCCTTAAAGAGATAAAAACATTAGTACTTCAGGATGATTTAATTACGGCATTAAATATTGACCATAACAATCAGTATTACGTAGGCACGGAAAAAGGTAACCTATTTAAGTTGAAAGATTTAAATAGTTCACCACAAACAATCTATGGTGCTAATGAAGCACACCGGGTCGAAAAATTGGATTTTGGACCAATCAATGAAATTTATATAACAACAGATAATATTAGTAATAAGGATCAGCTTTGGGTTAGTTCTGACACTGGACTTTGGTTACTTGAACAACGTTTTTTTAAGACGGTTGACAACTTGCCGATGAATAATCCGATTGGTATTTCCATAAGCAAAGAGGGTAAGGCTTGGGTTCCTATTAATTATATTTTTGAGATATTCTCCACAGAAACTGGTTTTGATTCGAAGATTATACATAAGGATGTCCAGGCTAATGCAGTAGCGATCGATGTTCAAGGTGCACTATGGGTCACGACAACAACGCCGCGAGTTGAACTCTTAAAATTTGAAAATGATAAAATTGTAAAACGTTATGACTTTCATGATAGAGGAGAATCCATTTTTTATTTATATCCTGATAGTGAGGGCAACGTTTGGTTTAATCAAGCACCAATTGATAAACCAATTATAGGTATTGCAAAAATAGACACTAATGGAAACGTTAAATTTTATGATGAGACTAAAGGATTTTCCAGTCGTGTTTTGGCCTTGAAAGAAAGTAGTAGAGGTGAAGTTTATGCAGTAGGAATAGGCGAAAAAAGCTATTTATATAAATTTGATGCTGTACAAGATCGATTCATTAATCTGAGTCCTAAACTTCCATTTAATGCAATTTTAAATTTCGAAGTTCATGATCTTACAATCGATGACAGAGGTATTGTTTGGTTGGCTTCAACAGATGGCTTACTACGTTACGATGGTGAGAAAATCACATTGGTTCAGAACGATATTTTGGGACAGGAGGAAGTAAGAGGAGTTACACATTATTCCAACAATAATATCTGGGTAGCTACCGCTACTAAAGGATTGGTGTTTCATAAAGAGAATACATCAACCCATTTGGGTGAATCTGAAGGTTTACCTGCAGTCATTAGTGCGTACCGATGTATTGCAACAGATAATGAAGGCAGGCTTTGGGTAGGAACTGCAGAAGGATTGGTTTATTCAAGAATTTCGGCGTCTACATTACCCAATTCTCATACTCCTAGAATAAGGAAAGTATTTGTTGATAGAACCGAAGAGACTATTGATTTTAATTCTGTTTTTGAAGTAGATCAACGTAAACCATTTGAATTGCAGTTTACAAATTTATCGTTTCCATCAAAAAATGTGCAGTACCAATATAGACTACTGCCCAAGGAAGACAGAGATATCTTACTAGTAGAACAATTATGGGAGTCTAATGCTAATGGTAATAGTATTAAGCTAGATGACATTGAACTTGGAGATTATTCATTGGAGGTTAGAGCAAGGCAGCCTGGCGGTTACCAGTGGAGTGAACCGTTAGAAATTGAGTTGTATGTTTTTACACCTTGGTATTCTAAAATGTGGTTTATATATGGATTGGTTTTATTGGGGATTGTTCTTGTAGGGTTCTATTTTAGGGTTTATGTCAGAAGACGATTTAAAAGATTTCAGGATATTTTGAAGTACTCTAACGAGAAATTAGCCAAAAAAGAAGAACAGCTCAATGAGAAAATAAAGGAATTAGAGGAGAAGGGAGACCAACTCGTGAGCGCGACCTCCAATATTCATACATTAGAATTATTCATTAAAGAAATTCCAAAAAAAGCAAGTTGGAACGACATTATCACAGCTATGGGCAAGGCCGTTGCTGAGTCTGTAGATGTTAATGCTTTTGAGATTGCCTTTAAAGAGAATGAAGAAATTGTGCATAAAGGCTATTCAAATCAAGAGCGCAGTGGTTATACGTTTCGTGCAAAACCTTTTAATGCCAAGACAAGTTTAACTTGTTGGGCAATGGAGAACAATCAGGAGGTATTAATAAACGATTTTGAAAAGGAACATACAATGTACATTCAGGAAAAAGATGTCTACAGATTTAGGTCACTTCTTTTTATTCCTTTTAGCTTAGACAATGACCAGCCTGTTGTCCTGTGTGCATATAGTACAAAGCAGAATCATTTTGATTCTAATGATCTTATCATGTTCAGAATATTAGCTCAATTCATACATTTCTCTATTCATGACGAATTAACCAAACAGCTATGAGAAAAATGCTTGCTTATATATTGACTTTATCATTGTTAGTTTTGAATAGCCTTCAAGTCTTTGCACAAACTGATACTCTTACCGTAGGTATTTATCAAAATCCTCCGTTTGTGATTAAGTCTGAAGGTAATAATTTTGAAGGATTGAGTATAGAGTTATGGGAAAATATAGCAAAATCGTCTAAACTTAACTTCAAATATGAACTTCATTCGGATTTCATTAGTATTCTAAAAAAGTTGGAATATAAAGAAATAGATATCACTATAAATCCAATGGATGTGAATGACCTTAGGGTAGAGAAATTTGATATGACCCAACCATACTCAATATCTAGTATCGGCGTAGCAATACCTTACTTAAACAGATCTACCTTCTCTGTTTTTGTAAGTAATATCTTTTCCATCGAATTCTTTGAAATTATACTTTTGCTTATATTCATAATTTTTGTTTTTGGTTTCTTTTTGTGGTTGGTAGAACGCAAGCATAATAAGTTTCAATTCCGACCGGGTCTACTGGGTCTTTTTGATGGATTATGGTGGTCGGCAGTTACTATGACAACGGTAGGATATGGTGATAAAGCACCAAAAACCAATCAAGGAAAAGCAATAGCAATAGTTTGGATGTTTACTGCCGTAATCATTATTTCTAGTTTTACTGCAGGTATTGCTTCGACGTTAACCATTTCAGGTTTACAAACAGATATTCATAATGCCGAGGATATTAGGCTGGTTGAAAAAATCAGTACTGTTGGTGCATCTAATGGTGAGGTCTATCTTAATCAAGAAGGAATTTCAATTAATCAAACGTATGCTTCTCCAATACTAGCTCTGAGGGCAATAGCAAAGAAGGATAATGATGTCTTATTATATGATAAATCTGTATTGCAATATTACATTAATAGGCTTTCGCTTAATGAAAAAGTAAAATTATTACCTTTCACTTTAAAGGAAAACTACCAAAGTTTTATGCTACCTAAAAACCATAAGTATTTTGACAAAATCAATGTTGGCTTAATGAAAGAAATACAAAAAGATCATTGGATAGATTTACAAAGAAAGTATGACGTACAAGAAAAATAAGGTCTAATTTTTGCTAAGCTTTGTTAAAGTAATTCTGAAATAAAAAACCTCCCTTTTAGGGAGGTTTTTGTTTACAAACTTGCTATTCTTCTTGTATTAATAAATCGTTTTAATTGAACTTTTAAATCTTCACCAGAGTCATATACCATTTGTTCATCTGATGGGAAAGGCATTTGACTTTGTCTTAGTAGGTTTCTGTCATCTCTATTAAGCGCTCTTCTGTCACCTCGATAACGGCCAAAAATATTTTCAAAGACAAAACCACTATTAAGTGTAAATGAATCAACAATTTGATTTTGTCTTAAATCTTTATAAACTATATCTGCGGTAACTTGTGCAGACTTGGTTTGCAATACCTCATAGAATCTGGCTCTGGCAGTAACTATTCTGTCTATTTTAATGTCATTTCCTAAGCTGTCTTTGGCTACATTTCCGTTGTCATCTAACAGATACTCCCAGCCGTCAACAACGGCTCTTTCTCTTAAAAACAGCCTTTCATTAAGACGCTCAGGTGAAACATATATTTGTTTCAGTTTTAATTCCATTGAAAAATCATAATTTAAAGAATCGTTTGCTTCTGTATGATAGGTTGTCCAAAACTGATTTAAATCATAGGCATTAAGATTCTTTAGTTCTGCTTCAAGTCTTTGCGGAATAATCTGTTGCGTTTCGTTTTGAATAAATACATGCACATAATTCATGCCTGTTGCATGGGCTTCTTCCATTAAACTAGTCACATTTTCAAAATTAGGATTTATTCGGTGTACGTATTCAAATAAATCATATGCAGTTCTAGCATTTTGTTTTAGTTCTGTATCCAAAAGATCCAATCCTTTATTCATTAAATGATCCGAAGTTTTATATCTATATTCAATAAGTGCATCACTATAATCGTTGAATTCAAAACTAATCAACCTGCCATTTATGTTTATTGGCATTATGCGCTTTACTGCATTTTGCCTAGCTTCTAAATCTGCATATGTTTCATAAATAGTTTTATATAATTCTGGATTTCCATCTTTTTTTAAATGCCCAATACGTGCCAAATCTTCTTCCAAGACTTTGGCGTAGGCGTCTTTTAACATTAAAACAAAAGCATGCTTACGCTTTTTATCCTTATTGTTTTCTAGTTTTCTTAAAGCCTCAGTAATGGCAAGGTCATAATTACCATGACTTATGGCCTGTTCAATTTGTTTTTTGGCACTACAAGACATGAGTACCGAAACAAGTGCTGTGTAAAGTAAAAATCGTTTCATAATCTTGTATTTTATGGGTTATATAGGGTGGAAGTCCAATCACCATGCCAAACTAATTTGTTTAATCCTGTTTTCGATATGCTGTAAACCTTTTAAATTTGCAAAATGTTTAAAACAGACGGTTCATATCTGCATATTTTAGAAGTCGATGAAACTGAGGCACTGCCTGATTTATTTACCTATCCTTTTTATTACGAACCTCATCCTTTATGCATTAAGGCATCGTTGGAAATACAAGACTATTTAGTTTCTCAAAAAGAGTTTGAACATAATTTTGGACTAGATGATATAAAATCGGGCTTGCCTATTGGTAAGATGTTTGGTGTAATGGTGGTTGAGGATAGACATAGCAACATATTTTATTTAGCAGGGTTTTCAGGTAAGCTTGCCGAAAGCAACTTTATCACGGGTTTTGTACCACCTATTTACGACACATTAAATCCTTCTGGTTTTTATAAAAAGGGAGAGGCTGAATTAAATAGGATTAATGCTGAAATTGACGCTTTAGAACATTCGCCGCAGTATATTAATGCAAAAGCAAAGTATGAGGATTTAAAGTTTCAATTTGAAGAAGCGCTACTTGAATTTAAAGCCTTGCAAAAGAGAGAAAAGGTGGCACGTGATAAAGCACGTTTTGAAGGCCAATTACATTTAAACTCAACTCAATACAAACAACTTTTAGAAGAATTAAAAAAACAGAGCATATACTATCATTTTAGATTAAGAGATCTAAAATCAGATTGGCAAAAAAAAATAGATTGGCAAAAAAAAGTTTTATCTGGATTTGAAGAAGAAATTAATCAACTTAGAAAGAAGCGCAGGGTCAAATCAGCTAAACTTCAAAAGGCCATACATGATCAGTATCAATTTTTGAATTTTAGAGGAGAGAACAGGGACTTAAATTCAATATTTGAAAGTACACAACTAGGTCAACCACCAGCAGGAGCAGGCGAATGTGTTGCTCCTAAATTATTTCAATTTGCTTATCAAAATAAATTAAAACCAATAGCCATGGCAGAATTTTGGTGGGGTGCGTCACCGAAATCTGAAGTAAGAAGACATAAACAGTTCTACCCATCGTGTCGCGGAAAATGCGAACCCATTCTTGGGCATATGATGAAGGGCCTTGAGGTTGAGCCGAACCCAATGGAAAAGGTACCCAATGAACATACGAAACTCGAAATTATATATGAAGATGATTTTTTGTTATTAGTCAATAAACCTCATGAATTTTTATCTGTTCCAGGAAAAACCATTAAGGATTCTGTCCAAACAAGGATGAAGACCTATTTACCAGAAGCTAAAGGGCCTCTTCTAGTTCATCGATTAGACATGTCCACTTCTGGATTACTTTTGGTAGCAAAAAACGAAAAAACCCATAAAAATCTTCAAAAACAGTTTATTGAACGTTCGGTAAAAAAGCGTTACATAGCCTTACTTGACGGTGTAATTGATAAATCTGAAGGGTATATCGAATTACCTTTACGTGTTGATTTAAATAATAGGCCCAGGCAATTGGTTTGTTATGCGCACGGTAAACCAGGGAAGACCAAGTACAGAGTCCTTGCTTTAGAAAAAAATCGAACAAGAGTTCACTTCTACCCAATTACAGGAAGAACGCATCAATTAAGAGTGCATGCGGCGCATCATAAAGGTCTTGACATGCCCATTGTTGGAGATGACCTTTATGGAAAAAAAGCAGAACGATTGTACTTACATGCCGAACAATTGACTTTTGAACATCCGGTAACAAAAGAAAGACTCACTTTTACAAGTGAGCCTTCCTTCTAAGTAAAATATTTGAGTAATTTATTTTTTCTTTTTTGGGTTAAAAACTGGTAGTAACTGTGTTTTTACCTGACCAAATCCTATACGGACATCCTCATTTTCGCTATGTGCCCTCATAACAACAGTATCATAATCGTTAATGAATTTGCGTTCACTACCATCTTTTAATTTTATTGGTTTCGTTCCTTTCCAAGTTAACTCCAACATAGAGCCAAAAGAATCTTCTGTTGGACCAGAAATTGTTCCACTTCCCATCATGTCACCAGCATTGACAGGACAGCCATTCACTGTGTGATGTGCCAATTGCTGTGCCATATTCCAATACATATGTTTAAAATTGGTTTTGCACACTGTGGTTTCTTTTCCACCTTTAGGGATTATTCCTGCTTCTAAATGAATATCAAAACTATGTTTGCCTTTAGTTTGAAGGTAGGGTAGCGGTTTTGGATTTTGCTTTGGGCTCTCAACTCTGAAAGGCTCCAAGGCATCAAGAGTAACGATCCATGGAGACATTGATGATGCAAAATTCTTTCCTAAGAATGGTCCTAATGGCACATACTCCCATTTTTGAATATCCCTTGCCGACCAATCATTAAGTAGTACCAGCCCAAATATATATTCTTCAGCTTCCTCAACAGGAATAGGTTCGCCTAAATCGTTAGCATCCGTAGTAATAAAGGCCATTTCAACCTCAAAATCAACTAATTTGCTCGGGCCAAATACTGGTTTGTCGGCACCTTCTGGTAAAGTTTGTCCTTGAGGTCTATTAATTGGTATATGTGTTGTAACTATTGAAGAGCTTCTACCATGATAGCCAACAGGCATGTGCAACCAATTAGGCATTAGTGCATTTTCAGGATCTCTAAACATAGAACCTACATTTGTGGCATGTTCCTTACTAGCATAGAAATCCGTGTAATCACCAACGTGAATTGGCATTTGCATTTCAATTTCATCTAATCTGAAACAGATTATTTCCTTGTGCTTAGTGTTGTTTTTCAGTGTCTCATTATTCGCATCAAAAACTTCTGCTACACGTTTTCTTACTGCACGCCAAGTTTTTCTTCCGTCAGCGATAAAGTCGTTCAGTGAGTCTTGTAGAAAGATATCATCTGTCAATGGTATTCCATCAAAATAACCTAGTTGATGCATGGCACCTAAATCAATTGCAGTATCTCCAATTCTTGTTCCTATTGTTATGATATCCTCTCTTGTTAAGAAAACTCCAAAAGGTATGTTCTGTATAGGAAAATCAGAGTACTTATTGACGTAGAGCCAAGATTTTCTATTTGGGTCATTTGCTGATAACGGCATGATGTATTTGTTGATTAAATGTTCATTATTTTCTATTCAAACCTACATAATTTTTAATATTAAAACTAATGTTTTACTATTTTTGATTTTCATTTAAAGATAGACAAAATTTATGCAACGAGACGAACAGATTTTTGAACTTATTCAAGCAGAGAAGGAACGACAAACAGATGGAATTGAGCTGATAGCTTCTGAGAATTTTGTGAGTGATCAGGTTATGGAAGCTACGGGTTCTGTTTTAACGAATAAGTATGCTGAAGGTTATCCTGGTAAGCGTTATTATGGTGGATGTGAAATAGTTGATGAGGTTGAATTAATTGCCATAGAACGTGCCAAGACGTTGTTCGGTGCGGCTTATGCAAATGTTCAGCCGCATTCTGGTAGTCAGGCTAATACCGCTGTATTTCATGCTTGCTTAAAACCAGGTGATACTATTTTAGGTTTTGATTTAGCCCATGGCGGACATTTAACACATGGCTCGCCAGTTAATTTTTCCGGAAGATTGTACAGACCTACTTTTTATGGTGTTAAAAAGGATACAGGATATATAGACTATGATATGTTATCTGATATGGCTGAGAAAGAGCAACCTCAATTGATTATTGCTGGTGCTTCTGCATATTCCAGAGATATAGATTTTGCAAAATTCAGAGAAATTGCAGACAACGTTGGTGCCATTTTATTAGCTGATATATCGCATCCTTCTGGTCTAATCGCAAAGGGTATATTAAATGATCCTATGCCACATTGCCATGTTGTTACTACTACAACACATAAAACATTGAGAGGTCCGAGAGGAGGTATGATTATGATGGGGGAAAATATAGATAATCCATTTGGTATTACTTTAAAAAGCGGTAAGCTCAGAAAAATGTCTGGTTTACTCGACTCGGGCGTTTTCCCAGGCAATCAAGGAGGTCCATTAGAGCACGTTATTGCAGCAAAAGCCATTGCGTTTGGGGAAGCCTTAAGTGATGCGTTTTTGCACTATATGCTCCAAGTAAAGAAAAATGCAGATGCTATGGCAAAAGCATTTGTTGCTAAGGATTATAATTTAATTTCAGGTGGAACTGACAACCATATGATGTTAATAGATCTTAGAAATAAAAACATAACTGGGAAGGATGCGGAGAATGCATTAGTTAAAGCAGACATAACTGTAAATAAAAATATGGTACCATTTGATACCGAATCACCTTTTGTAACATCAGGCATTAGAGTTGGTACACCAGCAATAACAACAAGAGGCCTGAAAGAAAATGATATGGCTTACGTTGTTGATTTGATTGATGAGGTCATTACCAACCATACTGATGAAACAGTTTTAGAAGGTGTCGCTACTAAGGTAAATGAATTAATGAGCGGAAGACCGTTATTTAACGCATAGCATAGATACACAGAATTCTTAGAAAGTCTTTAAGCTGTGGTTTGAAAGGCTTTTTTTGTTTTTTTAATCTTCTAAAGGGATGCTCTCATAAGCACCGGCGTCTGGGAAAGAACTACGGACTATACCCAAAATATCGTTTGGAACCAAGGCAGAAAAAATCATAGATCCAATGCCGTTTGCACCAGAATTTTCACCAATGGCCATCAAATTATCAAATGCATTTTCAAAATCAGGATCAATATTAAAAATATTACCTTCATAGACGTTAGTATCGCTGAATATATAATTGCCAGTATTGGCGAGGTTTGCATTGTCAAAACGCAATAAACAGTTATTAAATTTAAAATTAAATACGCTTCCTCTACTATCTAGGAAAAACTCTGGATTATCATTTCCGTAAACAATACAATTATTAAAATTTGCTTCAATTAGGTCGTTGGTAATGGTGACTCCATTTTCATCTTCTACATAATCATTTAACAAAAGTGCAGGAAATTGTCTAAAACTCGTATTCCAATAATTGGCAATGGTAGAATGCGTAAAGTTATATTTTCCTCCTAACGTTCCTGCAAATGAGGACTGACCTGAATTGTTAATGACAAGATTTTCACCAGAGATTGATGTTGCCCTGCCTAAAATACCAAAAGCACTTGAGTTGAAGACTTGAGAATTTGTGATGGTTAATTTGTCATTCGGTTCGTCTTGGTTGCCTTCCGACAAAATACCAATTGTGGCGTTTTTGATAGTTGCGTAATTAATGGTATTATTTATGCTTCCGTTAAACAACCAAATGGTTCCCCATTGACCAGGTACTTCAGAAAATAAGGGTTCTAATCGATCTCCTTCTAAAATCACCTCATTTTCTGGTGATTCATGATCTGCACTTATAGATCCATTAATATTAAGCGTACCGCCATTTGTAACAATTATACCTGAATCTGCATGAAAATGTACACGTGTACCAGGTTCCATTGTAAGTATTTTTCCTTCTCCAACTCCAGCATAGCCATATATAACATAGGGTTTTTCATTAGTGAACGTCAACTCATCATCTTCTAAAAATCGTCCTTGTAATGTTGTCTCATCTAAATTGCCATCACCATCAACATCAAAAGTTAATGTTTCAATTATACCTGTGTTTTCGTCTCTATTTGGGTAAATAAATACAGCATCTTTTACAAGCGTTACCAAATCTACATCCTGCTGATTATTTCCTGAGTCAAAAAGGATGCGATCGGTATATAAAAACTGTGTATCTGAATTGGTAAGCGTTTCAATATCTATTGTTGTTTCTATGAAAATGAATAGACTATCATTAGCGAGTAATTCTACATTTTCAAAAAACTTACCTTCTTGATTTCCTTCAAGTCCAGTTGTACCGTCAACATTCATTCTGTAAAATGAATTAACTCCATTTTCCAATTGAATGGTAGGAATTACAATATCCTCGTTACTTCTATTGTATACCTTTAAATTGTATGTACTTGAACCAATATTGGTAAAGATGGTATCAAGATAAACCGTATCCTTTGCAAATTCAAGATTTCCCTTGCTTGGAGAAAATTCAAAGTCATTTCGGCATGAACTCCAAAAAACAATTAATCCAAAAAAAAGTAAGAATAAAAGCAGACGCTTCATAAGTAGTAAATAAATAACCTTGGGTTAAAAATATAACTTTTGGATTAATGAATTATTATCAATTAGAACTTTTTCAATCCTAATTTTTTCGATTTATACTTTTTTTATAAGCATCTAATATTTCAAGGAAAAGACTACTATTTTCAACAAATATATCCAGAAGTTCCATTTGCTTTGATTCTTTAAGAAGTTTTGAACTAATACCTTTTGCAGCGCAAAACTCAAAGAACATTTTTAACTTGCTGGGTGGGATTTTTAAATTTTGCATCAATAGATTTTCATTAAACAAAGAACTGTTGGCAAACAGTGAATCTATCTGATGGTACTTTAAGGGTTTGTAAACAGGTGCTTTAAATTTATTCTTCTTTTTGAATAGTTTTACAACTAAGTTCAAGATTCCTAGGATATTTGCTCCACCATTATATGCTTCTTCCGGCATATATAAATGTGGATTGTTTTTAATATCTGATAATATGAGTTCTTGAAGCTCTGAATTGTAAGATTCTTTTTCAAAAACAGGTTGCTCCGCTTCTGCTAGAATTTCTACCTCCTGTAAAGTAGTTACAATTTTTTTGAGTTCAAAAACAGTGGTCTCTCCAAAATGATGCTCGGCAATAGCAATGGTTTTAGGTTGATGAAAGAGAGATTCAAAAAAAATACTATCACCTATTTTTGCACGTAGAGCAAAATTTCCTTCTTCATCTGTTGCTGTTAATCTATTTTGAGTTTTATTGTAAACCTTAATACCCTTAACAGTGGTTGTGGCATCATAAACTTTTGCTTTTAAAATTTGTGCATTTGTAAATTGATAAGTAAATAATAACAGACTTGTAAAGAAAAAACGATGCATCATTATTGATTGATGCCTTAAAGAAAAAGGTTTATCTTAAAAATCGTGTGGGCCTTAATGAAATTTTAACCTAAAGTATTGTTAATCAAATAAACCAGCAATTACTGATGGTATACGCCTAGGACGGTTTGATGCTTTGTCCATTAAACACCATTTGGTTTCGGAATTAACAAGTAATTTGTTTGTGGTTGCATTATGAATTTCAACAATTCTTATGGAAGTAACACCTTCTGAGCTTATGACATAAGTTTTTAGCTTTAAAACATCTCCAAGTACAGCTTGGTTTTTATAATTAATTATATGTTTTACCAAAACCCAATAATAATTCTGAAGTATTTCCTTGCCTGCATTTTTATTCCAATGCGCCTCTGCAATGTCCTGCACCCATTGTACATAGCGAACATTGTTTACATGATTAAGCTGATCTAAATCGTTTTTACTAACGGTTATGGTCTTTTCAAATACTTGCATAAAAATTAAATTGATGTTATTTCTATTGCAACTTGTTCATTAAATCTATTGTATGTGAGATACTTAAAATTTACATTATACTCCTTGACAAATTCCATAAATGCTTTGTATTCGCCATCGCGCCAACCAGGATAATTAAAGTATTCATCAAACACAATTACGGTACCTTTTGTAATAAGAGGCTGTAAATTTTCAAAAATGGTCTTAGTTGATGAATACAGATCGCAGTCTACATGCAAAAATGCAATTGGCATTTTATGTTCCTGGGCAAATTTTGGTAGTGTATCAGAGAACCAACCTTTTATTAGCGTAACATTTTTTGAAACCTTAGGTAGTTTATTTTTCTTATGAAAATGACCCGGTAAATAACCGTCTCTCCATGCTTCTGGTAGTCCTTCAAAAGAATCAAAACCATAAATATTCTCGTTGGGCTTTTCGTTTGCTATTAAGTTAATTGTTTGACCTGAAAAAACACCAAATTCTAAATATTGCCCATCTATAGAGACATTTTCTAATGCCATTTTAATAACAGTATTTCTCGAGGTTTTTGAATGCACATTTAGCATGTGCGCTTCAATATAAGCACAAGTGTCTTCTGCAGCCCTTATTTGTAATCGTGTTTCTAAACTTTTTGGAGAAAGAATACTAATAAGTTTGTTCAATCTCTTATTTCTTTTCAGTATGCTAATCATTATATAATGTTAAATCGAGAACTTGACTAATTGCTACTTTTTGCTAATTGTAACTTCAAAAATCTTATCCCAATTTTTACCTGTAACAAAAATAGTATTACGTTCTGGATTGTAAGCAATGCCATTTAAAACATCCAGATCGTCGTGCTGGGTAACAAGGCTTCGCAAAGGTTTAAAATCAATTACACCTTCAACGGCACCATTTTTTGGATTTATTATAACGACGCCGTTACGTTGATAAATGTTAGCGTAAATTTTACCATTAATCCACTCTAGTTCATTAAGACTGGGAATTTTACCTTTATCGGTGTAAACTTCGATATGGTGTGTTTCAGTAAGATTGCTTTTATCGATAAGCCAAATTTTTTCCGTACCATCAGATTTGTAGAGTTGTTTCCCATCATTACAAAGTCCCCAGCCTTCTTTGCTATTACCATAATTGAAAGAACCAATTCTTTCAAAACTATCTACATTATAGATAAAACCTCGTTTACTTTGCCATGTTAATTGATAAATGCTATCGTTTAAAATGGTCAAGCCTTCTCCAAAAAATGAAGACGCCAAATCTACATTCTTTAGAACTTTTCCAGTCTCAAATTCCAATTTACGAAGTTTTGATTCACCACGTTGTCCCGTACTCTCAAATAATTGACCGTTATAAAATTCTAAGCCTTGAGTGTAGGAAGTTATATCGTGTGGGTAGCTATTTACAATCTCATAGGTGTAAATGTCTGGGCGCTGATTGTTATAAATTTCAATATCCTTAGAAATTGTTTCAATTTCGTCATTATAACTTATGTTGGCCTCTATCATATTTTTGCCCAACGGCACATCCTCCAATAAGTAGTTTTCCTCAATTGGCTGACCATTTAAACTGTAACTTACAGATTCAATATTCAGTTTTTTAGGATTGTTTATGGATAGATTAAGTTGATCTCCAAGTTGAATTATTTTTGAGTTTGTATTTATGGATAAGCCACTCTTTTTTGTTGTATTTGTATCGCCACAGCATAATACTAAAAGGCCTATTGTTATAGCTATAAAATGATTAACCAATCGCATTGTTTATCCAAAATTTTTGGGCAAGTTATTAAATAAAATTCAGTTTAAAAATCATTGTGAAAGTATTAAAAGGTTGTATCTTTGCGCCCGGGCAAGTCCTGCACAACCAGCTCCTGCTTAATCCTCCAGGGCGGGAACGCAGCAAAGGTACGCGGTCGTAGCGGTGTGATGTAGGTAGCTTGCCCTTTTTTTGTACAATAAAGTCATCTTTAAATTTGTATTTTCGAAGTATAATCTAAAAAAGTATGTCTAAAGTAGTATTGGTAACTGGAGGCTCTTCGGGAATTGGTAAAGCCATAGGCGAATTTCTCCAAAACAAAGGCTTTGTGGTGTATGGTACCAGTAGAAATCCATCCAATTATAAGAATAGTAAGTTTCCTCTAGTTGCCCTAGACGTTACAAAGTCAAATTCAATAACCCAATGCGTAGAAGAAGTCTTGATTAGAACTTCGAGAATAGATGTGCTTATTAATAATGCTGGTGCTGGAATTACAGGACCCATTGAAGAAATACCTGAGGAAGAAATAAAGCGAAATTTTGAAACTAATTTTTTTGGCCCTCTTAATGTTATAAAGGCTATTTTACCTGAGATGAGGAAACAAGGCTCAGGGATAATTATAAATATAACCTCAATTGCCGGATATATGGGATTGCCATATCGTGGTATCTATAGTGCAAGCAAAGGAGCATTGGAGTTAATTACAGAAGCTTACAGGATGGAATTGAAGCCATTTAATATAGATATGGTTAACGTGGCACCAGGTGATTTTGCCACTAACATTGCATCTGGTAGGTATCATGCACCTGCTAAAGAAGATTCACCGTATCATCCGAATTATGCTAATGTTTTAAAAATGATGGATGATCATGTTGATGATGGGAGTGATCCTAAGCAAATGGCACAAGCGATTTTAAGAATAATCAATACTTCAAAACCTAAAATCCATTATAAAGTAGGTGCGTTTATGCAAAAGTTTTCGATTGTTTTAAAACGCATACTACCGGATAACATTTACGAGAAGTTATTAATGAATCATTACAAATTATAAGTAAAATTGGTACGCTGTTTGATGTAGTTATTAAAACGGCTATCATGAAAAATATCAAAACACTTTCCATAGTTTTATTATCATTTCTATTTCTCAATTGCGAGAACTTCTTAGAGTGTATTATACCAAGAGAGCCAGAACTTCAAAATGCTACCTTCCCAATTGGCAATACTGAAAGTTATTACTACACAGAAGTTAGGGCAGAGATTAATAATGAACCAAGAGACCAAGACTACGATTATTATTTTGAGGTTAGAGGGTTGCCTTTGGGTATGGATTATTTTGTAAATTTTAGGACTATTAGTTTAGAGGGAAGACCTCAAGAAACAGGAGCTTTTGAGGTTACTATATTTGTTGATGTTGACGGTCCGTTTAGAGCTGATGCTAGCGAAGTACTTTGTGATTACTCAACCTCCAAAACTTATACTTTAATTATTGAAGAATAAGGTGCAGAGCTCTTAGTAAATTGTTAATATATTTTAATGACCAAACAAAGAATAAACTGTCTTTAAATTGTAAATTCGCACATCTTTAAATTTTAATTACAGCAACATGAAGTTTTTTATTGATACTGCAAATCTTGACCAAATAAAAGAGGCTCAAGATATGGGTATATTAGATGGAGTAACAACCAATCCATCATTAATGGCAAAAGAGGGCATTACAGGTACGGATAATATTTTAAAACACTATGTTGATATCTGTAACATTGTTGATGGCGATGTCTCTGCCGAGGTAATTTCTACCGATTTCGAAGGTATGGTGAGAGAAGGCGAAGCACTTGCTGAACTTCATGATCAAATTGTGATAAAGTTGCCGATGATTAAAGATGGTGTCAAAGCTTGTAAGTATTTTTCAGATAGAGGAATAAAAACTAATGTTACACTTGTTTTTTCACCAGGACAGGCACTTTTGGCAGCAAAAGCTGGGGCAACCTACGTGTCTCCGTTTATTGGTAGGCTGGATGATATTTCTACCGATGGTTTAAATTTAATTGCCGAAATACGCCATATTTTTGATAATTATGCTTTTGATACACAAATATTAGCGGCATCTGTAAGGCATACTATGCATGTTATAGATTGTGCAAAGCTTGGTGCCGATGTAATGACTGGACCGTTAAGTTCAATTGTTGGATTGCTTAAACATCCCTTAACTGATATTGGATTGGAGAAATTCCTTGCAGACTATAAAAAAGGGAATTAAGAAAGATAATAAGGTGTAGGAAACATCCTATTTAATAAATTGCTTTTTTTTGATTAAATCTTCTAGAGCTGCGGCAAAATCAGAACTGAAGATATTAACGTTAGGATGAATGATAATACCATTTGAATCTACTATTATTGCTTTGTTTAAATAGTTGACGGCCAATGTTTTTCTTGCCTTTTCAGAGTCTTTGAATCTGTATTCATTAGATGTCGCAAAATTATAATTGCCTATAATTTTTTTCCAGAATTTGTCATCATTGTCATTTACATTTATGGATACAAAATCCATGTAATCAAATTGGTTTTTTAATGCTCTGACTTTATAATGACTATTACGGTATTGCGCTTTTGAATTGGAAGACCAAAAATATATTATAGTTGGCTTATTAATAATGGAAACTAAATCATAATCCTTATCGTCAAAACCTACTATGTCTAAATTTGGTAAAGGGTTTCCTTGTCTTAGTAACTTCAATGAAGATACCAATTCCGTCATATAAGCTTTATCCTTTTCATTTGTACTTTTTTGCAAGTAGTAATTTAAAATTTCGTCTGCTTCAGCTTCGGTGTGATTATGGCTGATGTAATCTCTTGCCTTATATTTTAGAAGATTATTTTTTATGGTTTCATCTGTAATTATACTGTCAATCAGATCTAGTTTTGATTTGTTATATGCCATTGAGTGCCTATCAAATTTGCTATGATAATCATTCTTTTCATAAAATGAATTTATGGCCAAGTTGTCTATGTGTGAAAACAAAAATCTATTATAGGCAAAAAAACGACTTAAATGTTTAGCGTTATAATCAATTTCCGCTCTGTGAGCATAAAAGCTTTCGGGTAAATCATTAACATGAACAAGCTTATTATTACCAAAGTAAGCAAACGGATATATTTCTTTATCTGCAAAATTATTGTAATTAATATTGGCCTCTACAATTGATTTAAAAAATTCCGATTGGTTATTTTTCTCAATAAACTCGTTAAGATGCGTTAAGTGCTTAAGCCTTCTGTCTTCAACAAACTTATGAAATGCTTCTGGTTCCATCTTAGAATATTCGACCAACCTATCGGCTTCACGTTCGTTAGACAAGTAAGTTTTAATTAAATAGTTGTTTTTTCTAGCACCATTACCTGTAAATACCAGCGATTCATCAAAGTCATAGGTGTTTAGTCTAAATAGGATACTATCATTTGGCTCTAATAGGACCATTTGGTATTCCCCACCGTGTGTAATAGAATATAGTCCAGGCGCGAGATTATTAATTTTATATATAAATCTATTATTAGCATCTAATTTCAAAGAATCTAAAACTTCTCCTTCAGTATTAAAAAGAACAACGTCTTGATTTTTCGGATTTACAATTTCGCCTCCTAAATAAGCAATATCGCCTTCGTCGCGATTACCTGTATTACAGCCGAGCATGATCGCGAAAAATCCTGATAAAATAAATAAGGACCGAATAATGATAAGTGTTTTAGCCATTGTTAGTGAAACAAAAATATGGGTAGTTATTATCACCTGTTGTTAATGGCTCGTTAAATCTTGTTATAGTGTGTGAATATTTCGTCTAATTGCTTTTATTTTCTACTTTTGTCGCGAATTTAAAAGGAATAAAATGCTATCAGTTTCTAACCTATCAGTTCAATTTGGTAAACGAGTATTATTCGACGAGGTAAACACTACATTCAATAGTGGTAATTGCTATGGTATAATTGGAGCTAACGGAGCGGGAAAATCTACATTTTTGAAGATTTTATCAGGAAAAATGGATCCAACTTCTGGGCATGTGCACTTAGAACCAGGGAAGCGCATGTCTGTTTTAGAGCAAAATCACAACAAACATGACGACGATACTGTATTAGAAACAGTTTTAAAAGGCAATAAACCACTGTATGACCTTAAAACCCAGATTGACGCATTATACGCAGATTACACTGATGAGAATGCGGAAAAAATTGGAGAATTACAAGTGCAGTTTGAAGAAATGAATGGTTGGAATGCGGATAGTGATGCCGCCGCTTTGCTCTCAAATTTGGGTATTAAGGAAGATTTACACTATTCGTTAATGGGTGACCTGGACGGCAAACAAAAAGTACGGGTACTTTTAGCGCAAGCTCTTTTTGGCAACCCTGATGTACTTATAATGGATGAGCCTACAAACGATCTTGACTACGAAACCATTTCTTGGTTAGAAAATTTTCTGGCAAATTATGACAACTGTGTTATAGTTGTATCTCACGACAGGCACTTTTTGGATGCGGTTTGCACACATATTTCGGACATTGATTTTGGGAAAATTAATCATTACTCAGGGAATTATACGTTTTGGTATGAGTCATCACAATTGGCTGCGAAACAACGTGCACAGCAGAATAAAAAAGCCGAGGAGAAAAAGAAGGAATTAGAGGAATTTATTAGAAGGTTTTCGGCTAACGTGGCAAAATCGAAACAAGCTACGAGTAGAAAAAAAATGATAGATAAATTAAATATAGCTGATATTAAACCATCTAGTAGACGTTATCCAGCCATTATATTTGAACGCGAGCGCGAGGCAGGAGACCAGATATTGAATGTTGAAGGACTAACTGCAAGTCTTGATGGCGAAGTTTTGTTTAAGGATGTTCACATTAATCTAGCAAAAGGGGATAAGGTTGTTTTATATTCTAAAGATTCAAGAGCTACCACAGCATTTTATCAAATAATAAACGGTAAAGAAAAAGCTGATTTAGGCAAATTTAGTTGGGGAGTTACTACTACCCAATCCTATTTACCATTGGATAATAGTGAATACTTTAATACTAAGCTAACTTTAGTGGATTGGTTGCGCCAGTGGGCTACCACGGAGGAGGAACGAGAAGAAGTTTATATTAGAGGTTTTCTTGGTAAAATGATCTTTAGTGGAGAAGAAGCACTTAAAACAGCAGACGTGTTATCAGGAGGGGAAAAAGTGCGTTGTATGCTTAGCAGAATGATGATGATCAGAGCAAATGTGCTAATGTTAGATGAACCCACAAATCACTTGGATTTAGAAAGTATTACCGCCTTTAATAATTCTTTAAAAAACTTTAAAGGAACGGTACTTCTAACTACCCATGATCATGAATTTGCACAAACGGTAGGTAACAGAATAATTGAACTTACTCCAAATGGCGTCATTGATCGATATATGACCTTTGATGAGTATATGGGTGACAAAAAGATTAAGGAGCAACGGGAAAAGATATACGCACAACCAGTTTAGAAAGTCTTACAACCCTTCTTAAGAACTAGTTGATTCCATTTCTGCCTTTATTCTTTCTACAATTGTTGTAGCTTTTTCGAGTTCGTCATTATGAACAAAGACTTCTTGGTAGCCTTGATTCAAGGACGCATAACCAGCTAGTCTTTGAGATTCACCCTCATCCTTTATTATTGGGATAATATCCGAATTCTCGAGTGCGTCTTTTATTCTTGTAACTAGGATGAAATTGCCATAATATATTTTTGTGTATTCTGAATCTGACATAACTAATATATATTTTTTATATTATAAGATACAAAAAAAATCATATATATACAATCTTTTTATACCTCGATTAAGTGCTTTTTAATCGCTAATTTTAACTGATTTTGGCAATGTTTTAGCAGAGTGTTAACTATTCAGCATAAGAAAATTCAGACTCTGATTCGTATCTTTATAATAGGTTAAACGTTTAAAAATCAAGTGCTATGAGATCAAAATTATTTTTAGTTCCACTCGGTCTAATTTTACTAAGTAGTTGTGCTGTAATTAGACCAGGTGAGGCCGGTATGAAACAAAAATTGGGTGAATTAGAAAACAAAGTTACTACCCAAGGAACAATTTGGTATAATCCATTTACAACTAAGGTAGTAAAGGAATCCATTCAAACAAATAATTTGGAGCTATCCCTTAATCTACCAACAAAAGAAGGTCTTAGTGTAACATCAGAGATTTCTATTCTTTATAGACTAGAGGTAGAGCGCGTACCGGAAATTCTTGAAGAGATTGGGCCAAATTATACCGGAGTCATTACTAGTGTTTTCAGGTCGGCTTCTGCAGATGTTTGTTCTCAATTTTTTGCTAAGGACATGCATTCAGGAAGACGTGCTGATATAGAACTGGCAATTCAGGATAAAATGGCAGAAAATTTGAATAAACAAGGTATTCTTATTGAAGCTGTGCTAATGAAAAGCATACAACTTCCAAGAGGACTTTCTAACAGTATTGAGCAAAAACTTCAAGCAGAACAAGATGCAATGCGTATGGAATTTATTCTACAACAAGAACGCTTGGAAGCACAGCGTAAAATCATTGAAGCCGAAGGGACGCGTGATGCACAAAAAATTCTTTCTGAAGGTTTAACACCAGCTATAATTAAAATTAGGAGTATTGAAGCATTTAAGGAATTAGCTAAATCTGCTAATAGTAAGGTAATTATTACTGACGGTAAAACGCCTTATTTAATTAACTCGGTAGAGAAAACAGGTTTAGAAGACTAGAATTTGAACACAAAAAATAAAAAACCTCAATAATCTTAATTGAGGTTTTTTTATGCACGAATCTTTTATTTCTAAGCATTAAAATACTTACTATCCCAAATCGCCGTATTGAAGTTCTTTCCGGCAGCAAAACCATAATAAATTACAATTGCAGCGATAGATTTAAAGATAAAAAAGAATATCATTCCAGCTTGGGTAGCGTTTGGTTCATTTGAAAAAACGCCTTCTGGAAAAAGTCCAGTTGCAAGTAAGCTAACAAGAATAGTCGTTATTATCAAATTGCCAAAACTTTTGTATGGCCACATAAGCAGTTTTCTAAATGGACTTAAATCATTTCCCCATTTGTGAATTAAGTAGTAATATCCATTTCCAATTGGCGCAAACAACAATGGATCGTCTGCGTTTTCTAGTTTAAACATTTTCGATGGCGCTATTATTTTGAAACCATTTAAAGCAGTATCATGGTTTTTTTCTAAAGCTTTTATTTTTGAAATTGCGTCATAGGGTAACTCTCCTTTAAAATATTTTGAGTCTAGAAAACGTAATCTGTAATCAATACAAATTTCTCTAATTTGATCTATGTGGTATATCTTACTCGTTTCTAAAAGATCAAAATCAAAATCGTTTGAGGAAGAAGTATTCCTAGAAGATAAGGCATCTAAAATGTCAGCATCTTTCTGATCATCATTGTCTAAGATATTCTGAACAGCCTTTAGAATTTCCTCTTCATTAGTTTGCTTAACTTTCAGTGAATGCAATCTTTCTTCAATATTTGTCTTTTTCAATAACATGAGCGAATTTTTTTTATAAAAATAATATGCAAATCAACACAGAGCAAGTCTTTAACAAATGTGTTTAGATTTTTTATCGTAAATGTCGTATTAATTTTAAAATGTTTAAACAAAACATATAAAGTCATTATTGTTTAAAACAATTCTAAATAATCAATCAATAGATAAGACCTATTGTAAAATAAAAATTTAGAATATTCTTATAAAATTACAACGCAATGTTTGGTTAACTTTATAGGGAATAAAATTGAATATAAACTAAAACTGAATCACAATGAATCACGAACAAGGAGATCCAAGTAATTGCCCTTTCTTATCCGGTAATCAACAAGCAAGTGCAGGGCATGGAACCAAAAACAGGGATTGGTGGCCTAATGAACTTAAGCTAAATATATTAAGACAGCACGCAGAAAGAAATAACCCTTACGGTAAAGATTTTGATTATGCAGAAGCGTTTAAGAGTATCGATTATGATGAACTAAAAAAGGATTTAACAAATTTAATGACAGATTCTCAAGATTGGTGGCCTGCAGATTATGGTCATTATGGAGGATTAATGATACGTATGGCTTGGCATAGTGCTGGTACCTACAGAGTTGGTGACGGTCGTGGTGGTGCAGGAACTGGAAATCAAAGATTTGCTCCAATTAATAGCTGGCCTGATAATGGTAATCTTGACAAAGCACGTTTGTTATTATGGCCAATAAAGCAAAAATATGGAAGTAAATTGTCTTGGGCAGATTTAATGATTCTAGCCGGTAACGTGGCTTTAGAGTCAATGGGATTTCCAACTTTTGGTTTTGCGGGTGGTCGTGAAGATATTTATGAACCAGAACAAGATGTGTATTGGGGTAGTGAGACAGAATGGGGTGAAAATGCTTCAAGATATGATGGTGAAAAAGATCCAACTAAAAGAGATTTAGAAGATCCATTGGCAGCTGTTATGATGGGATGGATTTATGTTAATCCTGAAGGACCAGACGGAAATCCTGATCCATTGGCGTCTGCTCATGATGTACGAGTCACATTTGGCCGTATGGCTATGAACGATGAAGAAACTGTAGCTCTTGTTGCTGGTGGCCACACATTTGGTAAGGCGCATGGAGCCGCAGACCCGGGAAAATACGTAGGCACTGAACCACATGGTGCTAAAATGGCTGAAATGAGTACGGGTTGGAAAAACACCTACAAAAGTGGTGTTTTAGAAGACGCAATCACTTCTGGTATTGAAGGTGCTTGGACACCAAATCCAACACAATGGGATGCCGATTATTTTGATGTTTTATTAAATTACGATTGGGAATTAACTAAAAGTCCAGCGGGTGCTCATCAATGGACACCAACTGCAGAATCTAAAGCACGTATGGCACCACGAGCAGGAGGAGAAGGCCAACAGGCTTTAATGATGACCACAGCTGATATAGCACTAAAAACAGATCCTGCATATCTCGAGATATCAAAGCGTTTCCATAAAGACCATAAAGCCTTCGAAGATGCTTTTGCAAGAGCATGGTTTAAGTTAACACACCGAGATATGGGACCTAAGGTTAGATATGTTGGCCCTGAAGTACCAGCCGAGGATTTAATTTGGCAAGACCCGATTCCACAAGTAAATTATAAATTAAGTGATTCAGATATCTCATCTTTGAAGAAAATGATTTTAGCTTCAGGGTTAACAATTTCGGAATTGGTTAAAACCGCTTGGGCATCTGCTTCAACTTATAGGGACTCTGATAAGCGTGGTGGTGCAAATGGTGCGCGTATTGCACTTGAGCCTCAGCGTAGCTGGAAAGTGAATAATCCAGCTGAATTGGATAAAGTATTGAATGTTTATCGCGGTATTCAAAAAGAATTTAGTGGAGACGTTTCTCTTGCAGATTTAATTGTATTAGCGGGTAATGCTGGTATAGAAGAAGCTGCAAGAAATGCGGGTCACAATATCACGGTTCCATTTGCTCAAGGTAGAGGAGATGCTACACAGGAAATGACGGACATTGAACAGTTTAATTATCTTAAACCTGTTGGTGATGGATTTAGAAACTACCAAAATTCAAATGCCGATGTTAAAGCTGAGGACCTATTGGTAGATAAGGCAAACCTTTTAACATTAACAATACCTGAAATGACTGTGCTTGTTGGAGGTATGCGTGTATTAGGTACTAATTTTGACAATTCAGATTATGGTGTATTTACGGATAATGTTGGAAGTCTTTCAAATGATTTCTTTAAGAATATACTTGACATGACTTATACTTGGAGTGAGACTTCTGAAGACGAAACACATTTTGAAGGGCGCGATAGAAGAACAGGAGTTGTAAAGTTCAAAGGAACAAGGGCAGATTTAATATTTGGTTCTAACACTGAGCTTAGAGCCGTATGTGAAGTCTATGCGGCAAATGATGCTGAATCTAAATTTGTAAATGATTTTATTGCAGCATGGACAAAGGTTATGAATTTGGATCGATTTGATTTAAAATAATACACGATTAATAGCAAATGAAAAAGAAGGGGTACGTAACATTGGTTCGTATCCCTTTTTTAAACCTTAATTTTTAAAAGATGAATGCAATAGAATTATTTTTCAGTACGATTCAAACTGGTAATCATGAAAATATAAAACTGCAAATTCAAACCAATCCAGAACTTGTAAATATGAGTGATGCTAGAGGTTTCACACCTTTAATATTTTCAACTTATTTTAACCAACAAGATATTGCCAAAACACTTATAAATAATGGAGCAGAGGTTAATGCTAAGGATGCTTCGGGAAATACAGCATTAATAGGTGTTAGCTTTAAGGGGAATATCGATATCGTCAATTTATTAATTAAAAATGGTGCAGATATTAATGCTCAAAATAATCAGGGAAGTACAGCTTTAATTTTTGCGACACAATACGATAAAAAAGATGTTGTCAGCTTGTTATTAAATCACAAGGCTAATAAGAATTTAAAAGACAACATTGGAAAAACGGCTCTGGATTATGCTAGGGAAAAGAATTTTAGCGAACTAGTAGACATTTTATCATAACTAAAAATTTAAAAGCCACTTCAAAAGAAGTGGCTTTTTTTAGTTGTCAATAGATCCTAAGACCCGTTGCATAAATGTATTTAGAGCCTCTTTTTTTGGCTTGCCCTCCTTCATGAGTTTGTTGACTTCGATGGCACCATACATATTTGAGATTAATTCTCCAATAACATCCAGTTCTTCATCTTTAAGTGAAGGAACTTCGGTTAAATTTTCAAGCGTCTCTATGGTTTCAATTACGAAGTCCTCATCGTTGTCTTCAATAAATTGCGTGAGTTGTTTTATAACTGGTAATTTCATAATTAAATAACTTCTTCTACCAATTCCTTTAAAACTTCAAACTTATTAGTTTGTACTTGGTTTTTAAACTCACCGCTTTTAAAGGTCGCAAAAGTTGGTAGGTTATCTACCGTGGCCAACTTTCTGCTTTCAGGAAATTTTTCGGCATCAGCAATGACAAATGTTGCATTTTCATTTTCAGATGCTAATTTCTTGAATTTCGGCTTCATGATTCTACAATTGCCACACCAAGTAGCAGAATATTGTACTATGACAGTATCATTGTCTGCTAATAATTGTTGCAAATTATCTTCATTTAATTCGTGTATCATCTCCTAGAATTTTTAGCGTTTTTTTAGTTTAAATGTGCTTTAAGGTATTCTCTCGTACCAGCTGCATTAGCTTGCATTGCTTCTTTACCATCTTCCCAGTTTGCAGGACAAACTTCACCTTTCTCTTGTACGTGAGTATAAGCGTCAATTAATCTTAAGTATTCATTGATGCTTCGTCCTAAAGGCATATGGTTAATTCCTTCATGAACTACTGTACCTTCTTCATCAATTATATATGTTGCTCTATAGGTAACATTATCCCCTTCTACTTGAACAGTGTCTGTATTTTCATCGTATACCTCGTTAGTAATATCTAGGATTCCTAAAACGCTAGAAAGGTTTCGGTTACTGTCCGCTATGATCGGATATGTTACACCTTCGATTCCACCATTGTCTTTAGAAGTACTTAACCATGCAAAATGTACTTCTGGAGTATCACATGATGCACCGATAACGATAGTGTTTCTCTTTTCAAATTCTGAAAGTGCAGCCTGAAACGCATGTAATTCTGTTGGACAAACAAATGTGAAGTCTTTTGGATACCAGAACAATACTACTTTTTTATTGTTTTTCTGAGCTTCCTCTAAAACATTAATTTTAAATGTATCACCCATTTCATTCATTGCGTTAACGGTGATATTTGGAAATTTTTTTCCTACAAATGCCATATCAATAATTTTAAGTTACGTATTAAATTTTTATCAAAATTAAGGACATAAGTTGTAGTTCTATGATAGTCTTTAATTATAAAATACAATTGGCAAATTGCTTCTTCTTATAGCTTCAAAATGTCATTAAATAATTTGGCAAAACAGCAATTGTAAAGGCCGACTGCTGCATAGTTTCTAAGAAATGTTTGGTCTTTTTAAAAATTATGTGAATTACTTTTTTAGTAAATACTTAATTTTTATTCTAAAGGCGGCAAATAACAGTGTCATAAAAGGACTTATAATACTAAAGAATGCAAAAGGAATGTATGCGGTAGCACCAGCATAACCAAATAAAACTTTAGAATGGTAAGCACCACAAGTGTTCCAAGGGATTAACACCGAGGTAACCGTACCAGAATCTTCTAGCGTTCTGCTAAGGTTTTCAGGAGCTAAGCCTCTATCCTCATAAGCTTTTTTAAACATTTTTCCTGGAACGACTAATGCTAGATACTGATCTGAAGCGGTAAGGTTTAGTGCTAAACAACTAGCGACAGTACTTGCGAATAAACCAAAAACAGATGTGGCCATTTTAAGTAGTGAGTCTGTTATTTTTGATAAGGCACCAATTGCATCCATTACACCTCCAAATACCATGGCGCAAACAATAAGCCAAATTGTTCCTAACATACCTTTCATGCCACCAGCTGTGAACAGGTCATTCAATTCAGCACTAGATGTAGTAATCGCAGTGTCAACAGTTAATGCATTCATAATGCCTTGATATGCAGATTGAAATGTCAACGATTCGGCACCGGCAATTTCTACGATTAAATCGGGTTGTGCGATTATGGCCATGATACCGCCCAAAAGTGCACCAATAAGAAGAGCGATTAAAGGCGGTGTTTTCTTTATTATCATGACTATCACAATAACGGGTACAACAAAAAGCCATGGACTAATATTGAAAGCATTGTCTATTGCGTTTAGTTTATCACTTATTTGTGGCGATCCTGTGGTATCGAGATTTAATCCAATAATTACAAATATGATTAGGGTTATAACAATGGTTGGTATGGTTGTATATGCCATATATTTAATATGACTAAATAACTCACCACCTGCCATCGCAGGTGCTAAATTTGTTGTGTCACTTAATGGAGACATTTTATCGCCAAAATAAGCACCTGATAAAACTGCGCCAGCTGTCATACCCAGAGATATTCCAAGTGTTTCACCAATTCCCACAAGTGCAATACCAACCGTGGCAGAAGTTGTCCAACTACTACCTGTTGCGATGGAAATAATAGCACAAATAATTACACATGCTGCCAGGAAAATTGTTGGATTTAAGATTTGTAAGCCGTAATAAATCATTGTTGGAATTATACCACTTACCAGCCATGTGCCTGCTAATGCACCAACCATTAGTAATATGAGCAAGGCTCCAGTTGTCGATTTTACGTTTTCAGCAACTTCCTCTAACATCCGATGGTAAGACACTTTATTAAAAAAACCTACAACTGCAGCAACAGATGCTCCCATTAGGAGTATAAATTGATTACTACCGCTCAAAGCATCATCACCAAACACATAGATATTATATGCAAGCATTCCAATTAAAGCAATCACAGGAATTAATGCTTCCCAAATATTTAATTCTTTATTTTGAATTACTTTCTGATTTTCTATTTTGACCTCGGTGATATTTTTTTCGTCCTGCATGCAATTTTTGTTTACCAGCGTAATGTTACGATAATCTATATTTTATAACAAATAATCAAGTTTCTAATTAGAGAACATGAGGAAATTATGCATTTCATCGAAAATTTGTGACTATAACTATCTAAGCATGTGTCTGAAGAGTAATTAAACCCCTTAGCAATGGAATTTAATGATTATTTTTTAGTATTTGCCATACTACAAATAGTATTGGTAACTTATTTCATAGTTACTAGAGAGCGCATTAAAACTGCATATCCCGTAAATAAAAAGACTTCGAGAGAATTATCATCAACCAAACACGAAAATAAAAAGTTAATTCAAAATGAAGGTTCATATTGTTCAATGCTTAACATGGAAGAAGAACTAAAACGTAACAGAAGGCAGCTTAGACGCCACATAATGACGCTCAATTATTTGGCAAAGATTGAGTCGAGCAAGTCTAATATGCAAGAATTAAGCTCAATGAAGGACATTACAAGCATTAGACAAAAATTGCATAGAGAAGTAATACGAAACACAAAACTTGTAAAACATTATGAGTCTATAGTCGTTTAAAGCAGAAATTTTTAAAGACTAGTAATAATCTGAAGAAAAAAAAGAGCAAACTAAGTTTATAATTTGCTCTTTTTGTTTATGCTAATTCATTTTCTAGAATGTTCAATTTAATCATGCATTCTTTCATTTTCATGAATGTACGTTCTATATCGGCATCTAAACCAATTGAGAACCTAATTAATCCATCACTTAGCCCCATTTTTGCTTGTTCGTCTTCTGGGATTTCGGAGGATGTAGAAGTCCCTGGAGCACTAAAAAGTGTTTTGTAAAATCCTAAACTGACTGCCAGATAACCAAGATTCTCTTTTTGCATCAATTCCATCAGACTATTTGCTTTTTCTATATTACCCACATCAATTGTGAGCATTCCACCAAAACCATAGGTTTCGTTCATCATTGATTTAAATAGGTTATGGGATGGATGTGATTTCAAACCAGGGTATACTGTTTTTAGGCCAATATCTTCAAATTTTTGGGCTAAGTACAAAGCATTTTTGCTGTGCTGAAGCATCCTAATGTGTAACGTTCTTAAATTTTTAAGAACAGAAGCAGACCTGAGACTGTCCATTGTAGAACCTAGAAGCATGGCTGCGCCACTATTAACATCTCTCAGCTGATTAATAAACTCCTGACTGCCACAAACAACACCAGCTACGGTATCTGAAGAACCATTGATAAACTTTGTTAAACTGTGAATCACGACGTCAGCACCGAGTTTAAATGGTGATATTGATAGCGGTGAAAAGGTATTATCTACAACAAATTCTAAATTATACTTTTTAGCCAGTTTTGATAGTGCTCTTATATCTGCAACTTCTAACAGAGGATTGCTTACCGCCTCACAATATAACACTTTGGTTTGGCCAGTAATTGCATCTTCAATAGCATCCAAATTAGTTATGTCTATGAAAGATGTTTTAATACCTAATCTTGGAGCAAAGTTCTTTAAGAAAGCGTAAGTGCCTCCATATATAGTTCGACTGCTTACAATGTGATCGCCAGCATCGCATAATTGTAATAAAACAGGGGTTATAGCACCCATACCAGATGCTGTAACTGTTGCAGTTTCTGTTCCTTCCATAGCCGCCAAGGCTTCTCCTAAATATAGGTTTGAAGGCGATGAATGCCTGGAATATAAATAACATCCTTCGGCATTTCCTTCAAATGTATCAAACATAGTTTTTGCCGATAGAAACGTATAAGTAGATGAATCAGAAATTGAAGGGTTAACACCACCAAATTCGCCAAAGTACTGTAGGTCTTGAATATTGTTTGCAGGTTTAAAATCCATTGTTGTAATATTTAATTAAATCAAATTTCACTTTTTTTTGAATAAATATCAATTGGTTTGCATTTTATTAGAAAAAAAAGGTATTAATATTAAATAATATAGTATATTTTTCATTATTTAAATTAGTTGCAATAGGTTTGCCGAAAAATCATAGGTCATGATACTAGATAAAACTGATAAAAAACTCTTGAAATTACTCCAAGACGATTCTAAGCAAACAAATAAAGCATTGTCCATAGAGCTTGGCTTGTCGGTTACTGCTGTTTTTGAAAGGATAAAAAAGCTTGACGCCAATGGTATAATAAAAAAATACGTAGCCTTAGTTGACAAAAAAAGAGTTAACAAAGGTTTCGTTGCATTTTGCCATGTTAAACTGATACAGCATTCTCAAGATTTTGTTGTAAGTTTTGAGAGAGAGGTGGCACAACTCGAGGAGGTATTAGAATGCTATCATATAAGTGGTGACTATGATTATTTGCTGAAAGTGTTGGTAGAGGATATGGAAGCTTTTAGGGAATTTATGGTAAAGAAACTAACTAGAATCAACCACATAGGGAGCACACATAGCATGTTTATGATTAATGAAGTAAAACATACAACGGCTATTGAACTTTAGTCAGTGCCTTAATAACTTTTTAATATTAATTATGTATTACCAACTATATAGGAAGAGATACGTTACAAGCAGTCTGATTCTGAATAGCAAGAACCTGAGGTCATTTTGTGGCTTGCTATTGCTATTTATTTTTTCATAAATTTGGTAAAACGCTACGACTTAGATGAATTATAACAAAATCTTGGACCTCTACACGTCCATATTTAGCTCCTACGATAAACCTTCGTTAGAGACACACATCAAGAAAATCATTGAGTTGGATAGTTATTTACCGTATAGCTCAACTTTTTTTTGTGTTACTAATACACAAACCTTGAGCTTTGAATACGTTAGTAAGAACTATAAGTCCTGTGTTGGATTAAATTCTGAAGATTTAAAGGAAAAGGGCATGCGTTATTTTTGGTCTAGGATTCATCCAGATGATTTGGAAAATTGGCTTAAAGCGTTAAATGAGTTGATGGAGTTTACAATGGGTAATATTACTGAGACAGATAGGCAAAAAGCAAATTACACCTGGAATTATAGATTTAAAAATGCGAATGATGTATATGTAAATATCGTTCAAAATACCACGCCACTTGCTTTTGATAGTAACAATAAACCTATCATTGGTCTTGCGCATTATACAGTATTGGATTCTAATCTTAAACTAGACATATCAGCTTCAGCAAAACTGTTGAACGATAAAAATGAATACGAAACTATTTTTTTTAATTCCTATTCACAAAAGTTGTTAAACGGTGGTATCAGTAATCGAGAACGCGATATTATAAGGCTCTTAATTCAAAATTTTAGTAGTAAGGAAATATCTGAACGTCTAAATATCTCATCTCATACGGTAGATACCCATAGAAGGAATATTCTGAAAAAATTAAACATTTCATCTACGGGTGAGCTTATTGGTATATTGAAGCTCAATCAGAACATTATTTAGTGATGAATTTACTCAAATTGAGTATTGTAGGGTAAGGAAAATTGTAAGAAATTTACAAAGCTATTAGTTTATTCTTAGGGGAATTAAAAAAAGTGTCATTGGTTTTAATCATTAGACACTTTTTTGATGCAGGTATCTTAAAAGGTATTTCGCCAAAAAACAAGCTACTTCTTACCTCAATTTTAATCTATATCGTACTTTTGTAGTCGTTTTAAAAACCGAAATACTTTTATATGAAATCATACGATGTAGCAATAATAGGTTCTGGCCCCGGTGGTTATGTAGCAGCGATAAGATGTGCCCAATTGGGTATGAAAACTGCCCTAATAGAAAAATATTCAACATTAGGCGGAACGTGTTTGAACGTTGGTTGTATACCGAGTAAGGCCTTACTAAGCTCCTCTCACCATTATGAAGAGGCTACAAAGCATTTTGAAGAACATGGGATCGAAATTCCAGGCGAAATTAAAGTGAACTTAGAAAAAATGATTGCCCGAAAACAAGCTGTTGTAGACCAAACAACAGCTGGGATTGATTTTTTAATGAAGAAAAACAAAATTGATGTTTACGAAGGTCTTGGTTCGTTCATCGACGCAACACATATTAAAATTGACGGGAAGGATGCAAGTGAAATTGAAGCAAAGAAAATAATTATAGCTACAGGAAGCAAACCGAGTAATTTACCATTTATAACAATAGATAAAGAGCGAATTATAACCTCTACTGAAGCGCTCAAGTTAAAAGAGGTACCCAAACATCTAATTATCATAGGAGGTGGTGTAATTGGTCTAGAATTAGGTCAGGTATACTATAGATTGGGTGCAGAAGTAACGGTTGTGGAGTATATGGATCGCATACTGCCAACTATGGATGCTGGACTTTCAAAAGAACTTAATAAAGTTTTTAAGAAGGCAAAATGTAATATGATGATGTCCCACAAAGTAAAGTCAGTACAACGTAAAGGGGAAGAAGTTATTATTACTGCAGAAAATAAGAAAGGAGAGACCGTTAAGTTTAAAGGCGATTATTGTTTGGTATCAGTTGGTCGCAGACCTTATACTGATGGATTAAATGCAGAAGCAGCAGGCGTAAAAATTAATGATAGGGGACAAGTAGAAGTAAATGAACATTTACAAACCTCAGCACCTAATATTTATGCGATTGGAGATGTAGTAAGAGGGGCGATGTTAGCGCATAAGGCCGAGGAGGAAGGTGTTTTTGTGGCAGAAACTCTAGCCGGCCAGAAGCCACACATAGATTACAATTTAATACCAGGTGTTGTCTATACTTGGCCAGAAGTTGCAGCTGTGGGTAAAACAGAAGAAGAATTGAAAGCTGATAACGTTGAATACAAAGTTGGCCAATTTCCATTTAGAGCTTTGGGTAGGGCGAGAGCAAGTGGTGATATAGATGGTTTTGTAAAGATATTGGCAGACAAAATCACCGATGAAGTACTAGGCGTACATATGATTGGTGCACGTTGTGCAGATTTAATTGCTGAGGCAGTAACTGCGATGGAATTTAGAGCTTCTGCAGAAGATATTTCAAGATATTCACATGCACATCCAACATTTGCAGAAGCCGTAAAAGAAGCAGCATTAGCCGCAACAGAGGATAGGGCTTTGCATGTATAAATACATTGTTTAAAGACATAAAAAAGCGAACTTATTAGTTCCCTTTTTTATGTCTGCAACTCAGCAATGAGATCATTAATCCGTAAACGTTTACTATAATCGGCTTCGTTTATATCTCTGACAAAACAATAGGCAGAAATCTCTTCGTTCTTTACTTTATGAGACAATTCTTCAACTTTAAATGGTCCAAACTCTTTAGATTTTTCTATATAATAGAATTTATGCTCATAAATAACATTACTGGCTTTCTGTTTATATTTTTCCTTTAAATAGTCCTTAATATCGTCAACCGAGTTCAACTCGCTTTCATAGTTAGTTGTATTAATATAAACAGCAAAATCCTTTTTGTCCTGTCGATTTAATACCAAAATATCGTTATCCTTAAAATAGGCTTTTACTCTAATTAATCCATCTTCAGTTTCTATAGAAAAGACATTTCTTGCGTTTATATACCAAGATGTATTTATAATCTGGTTTCTGCGCTTAATTTCTAAGATATTGTCTTTTCTAAATGTATAAACGGATTTCTTTTTTGATATACCATTTACCAAAACCCATTGCTGATTTATAAAATGGGAATCATGATGAAGATCAAAATCAAATGGTTTAAGATTAGGTATCGACTTATGTAAGTAATCTTCCATTAATTAGGTTAAATTTAATGCAACAGCACAGGTTAGATTTTGGACTACGAATTTCAAGTTAATAATAATCTGCCAAACAGAAAATTTTGAGTTTTAATCTTCGATAAACGACAAAATCTTTTCTGTTAATTGTCTAGGTACTTGATGTTAATCTTAGAATATTAACATTCATCGTTGATAACAATTTTAACATATGTTAATTTTTCAGGGTTGCTATCCTTAATATTGCAATGCTTAATTGCAATTCATTAATGGAAGAACTCACGCTAACTACACCTGCACTTTTATTTTCTGCAATTTCCCTAATTATGCTTGCATACACTAACAGATTTTTGGCTTATGCAGCAATTATAAGAAACTTGAGTGAAAGGTTTTTGGAGCGAAGGGAAGAGTCACTTATTAGACAAATCAATAATTTGAAATTACGCTTACAGCTAACGCGCTGGATGCAAATTTTTGGAATAGCGAGTTTGCTACTCTGCGTTCTTACCATGTTCTTAGTTTATATAGATCAACATGTGATTGCTGTATGGATTTTTGGAGTGGCTTTATTGCTGCTTATTATGTCTTTAGCATTTTTAATTTGGGAGATACAGATCTCAACGAATGCACTTAAGCATCACCTTAGAGATATTGAAGATCAATTTAAATTGTAATTTTTTGAAATTAAATGTGACATCATAAAGCAAAGCGTGTCTTAATTACAACCAACTGAAAACCAATAGTAAAAAATTGACACCAACGGATGTTCATAGCCTAACCGATGAAGCACTCGTAGAGGCAATCGTAAAAACCAACGACACATTGTTGTTTGAGGTACTGTACGATAGATATGCCACCATGGTGTATAATAAATGTTACGGGTTTGCAAATGGCGTCGATGAAGCAAAAGATTTAACACAAGATGTGTTTTTAAGAGTATTTGTTAAACTCGGAAGTTTCAAAGGAAAATCAAAATTCTCAACATGGTTATATGCATTCACTTACAACCATTGCGTGAACTATGTTACCCGAAATACGGCGAAGAAGATTGAGAAGAAATCCGTAAGTTCTGATAGTATTGAAAACATTGGTGAAGATGTAGACTCAACTCGAGAGTTTCAAAGTATGCGTGTGGAAAAGTTGAAAAAGGTAATGGATCTAATTTCACCAGACGAAAAAATGATACTATTACTAAAGTACCAAGACAACTTAACCATTAAGGAGTTGTCTGAAGCTTTAGATATTGGCGAAAGCGCAGTAAAAATGCGATTAAAAAGAGCGAAAGAAAAATTAGTACAGAAGTACGATAATTATACAAAGAATGGATAATCCATTTAAACATATTAATCAACCGTTAAAGGAGGTTCCTGCAGAATTGAAGAGCAAGGTTATGCATGACATTGCCATGGCAAAACTATTAATGGAATTGGCAGAATTGTTTTCCTATAATCTAGGTTATATCATTGATAGCGTTAGTAAAAACAGAAAAGATATTACTTAATAAACCCTAACTTAAATCTTATTAGTATGGAAAAAATGACAGAATTCAAAGAGGTAATGCTAAAATCCTTGACCTCCATGTGGATGGAAATTACCAATGTATTTCCAAACATTATTGGAGCCTTAGTTGTATTTATATTTGGTTGGATTATCACCAAAATAATTGTACGAATTATCAAAAAAGTGTTGAAGCTTGCTAAAGTTGATAAGTTAGACGATAAGCTGAATGAAATTGAAATTATAGAGGGTAAGGAGCTTAATTTTGATACAGTTAAAATCATTTCAAATTTTGTGAAATGGTTAATGTATATTGTTTTATTAATAACAGCTTCAGATATTTTGGGCCTTGAGATAATCTCTACTCAGATTAGTGAACTGTTGAGCTACCTGCCAAAGCTATTCGCTGCACTTTTAATATTTACGCTAGGATTATTATTTGCAAATTTTGTGAAAAACGGCTTGAGATCACTATTCGAATCAATGGATCTTTCCGGTGGTAAATTGATTAGCCAAGTTGTTTTCTTCTTGCTACTTACTTTTATTTCAATTACTGCACTAAATCAGGCTGGAATAGATACTGAAATTATTACCGATAACATAAACATGATTATTGCAGCTTTCCTATTGGCCTTTGCCATAGCTTTTGGTCTAGGTGCCAAAGAAGTTGTTGGAAAATTGCTAAAATCATTTTATGCGCGTAAGACGTACGAAATTGGGCAAAAAATTGAATTCAACAATAAGAAATATACAATTGAAGCGGTAGAAGGCATTTCTGTAAAGCTTAAAAATAAGGATGGTCTTTTAGTAGTTCCTATAAATGATATTGTAGAGAATCAAGTGCAAATGCAGGACTAACTATAAGGTTAGGGTTATAGATTTTATATTATATAAAATGCGGTCCTGTAGCACTTGAGATATTGAGAATCTCTTCCATTTTTTGGAAGAGATTTTTTTTATTTGCGTCTATTTTTTCGCTTATTTGAGCTTTTGTCACCTCGTGTTTTTGGTTTTTTATACTTTTTGGCAATTTCACGTTTATAAGAACCACCAAGATTTACCTTTTTGTTTTTTGCTTTCTTTTCATGGATTGATTGCCCCTCTTTACCATTACTAGTGCGCTTAATTGGGTTATGCCTTTCTTTTTGTTTAGGACGTTCTTCGTCAATTAATTCAGTTGATATTTCAATATATTCCGGTATCTCAGCTAAAGGAATTTTAAATTGCATTAGGGACTCAATACGTTTTCTGGCCTCTTGTTCTTTTTCTGTAGAAAGTAATATAGCATGACCTTCTTTTTCTGCTCTACCAGTCCTTCCAATTCTGTGCATATAGTTCTCTGGGTATTCTGGAGTGTCAAAATTGATTACATGAGAGATATCATCGATATCCAAACCGCGAGCCATAACATCTGTTGCTACTAGCATGCGGTGCGCTCCAACACTGAATTGTTCAATACTTTTTAGTCTGTAATTTTGAGTTTTATTAGAATGTATAACACAACATTCTCCAGGAAAAAATTCTTCCAGTTTTTCGTAAAGCAAATCTGCCATGCTCTTGTACCCAACAAAAATTAATACTTTACTATGTAAGTCTCTGATTTTAAGGAGGTCTTGAAGAAGATTTACCTTGGTGTAGAAGTTTGGTACATTATACCGTTGTTGATTTATATTTTCTAATGGTGTGCCTGAAACAGCAATTTGAATTTTTTGAGGGGTTATGAAAAAGCCTTGGATAAGACTGTCCACATCTTTTGTCATAGTTGCTGAAAACATAATATTTTGCCTGCGTTCTGGCAGAATGTCAAAAATATTCATCAGTTGATGTTTAAACCCTAAGTCCAACATTACATCAACCTCGTCAATTACCAGCTTCTGTATAGATTTGAGTTGCAAAACCCTACTCATTGCTAGATCATAAAGTCTGCCTGGGGTGGCAACAATAATATCTAATCCCTGCGCTACAGCTTGCTTTTGAGTGTTAATATTTGTACCTCCATAAACCCCTAAAACACGATTATTAATATACCTTGAAAGCTTTTCAATCTCTTCAGCTACTTGTACAACTAATTCTCTTGTAGGAACTATAACAAGTACTCTAGGGTTATCTTGTCTAGAATACTTAAGATGCCGTAAAATGGGTAGCATGTAGGCAAATGTTTTTCCTGTTCCGGTTTGCGCTATTCCAACCATGTCTCTTCCGGAAGCCACTACATTAAATGCTTCTTTTTGAATCGGGGTTGGTGTTTCAAAACCAAGGTCATCTAGAGCATTATATATTGGTGTATTAAGGTTTAAATCTCTGAAAGTCAAAATGAAAAGTTTTCACAAATCTACATCAAATAAATTGTAGCACTAAATCATCGAAACTATTTAAAAGGCATTAAATCTTTTCTAGTATTTTTGAGCTCAATAAAAAGTGTATTGAGAACAACGGTTTCCTATAAACTATCTGACCCACTAAAATTTAAGTACAACCTTTTACAGTGGTGCCAGAAATACAGCGAAATCATTTGGTTAGATTCTAATAACTATAGTGATAAATATGGTAATTACGATGCCATATTAGCTGTTGATGCCTTTACAAGTTTAAAGACTGACTTTACAAATGCCTTTAATGCCCTCCAAGATTATCAATCTAGCGTTAAAGATTGGATATTTGGCTATCTCACATACGATTTAAAAAACAATATTGAAGACCTTAAATCCCAAAATTATGACGGTCTGGGATTCTCTGATTTGTTTTTCTTTCAACCAAAAAAACTTTTTTTAATTAAAGGGAATAAAGTTGAAGTGTCTTATCTAAAACTAGTTGACGATGAAATAGAATCAGATTATAGAAGTATTGAGCGTTTTGAACCTTTAGAAGTATTCCATTCTGATGACCAGATAAAAATTAAATTAAGGATTCATAAAGACGAGTATTTTGAAAAAGCAGAACAAATGCTGAAACACATTCAGCATGGCGATATCTACGAAGCTAATTTTTGCCAAGAATTTTACTCGGAAGATTGTCAGATAAATCCGCTCGACACTTTTATTAAACTAAATAACATTTCAAAACCGCCCTTTGCTACCTTTCTAAGGGAAGACGATAAATATTTAATATCTGCTTCGCCAGAGCGCTATATAAAAAAGACTGGCAGCAAAGTAATTTCCCAGCCAATAAAGGGAACGGCCAAACGTTCCTTAAACGTTGAAGAAGATCAGAAATTAGCCTTTGAGTTATCAATAAATGAAAAGGAGCGAAGCGAAAACATAATGATTGTAGATTTGGTTAGAAATGACTTGTCGCATACCGCAAATAAAGGAAGTGTGAAAGTTGAAGAACTCTGCAAGGTTTATTCTTTCTTGCAGGTACATCAGATGATTTCTACTATTTCATCCGAAGTTAATCCGGAAGTTTCTCCGATTGAGCTTTTAAAAACTACTTTCCCAATGGGTAGCATGACGGGTGCTCCTAAAATTTCTGCCATGAAAATTATTGAGAATCTAGAAGAAACAAAACGTGGTTTATACTCTGGTTCTGTTGGTTACTTCAGTCCAAATGGCGACTTCGACTTTAATGTTATTATCAGAAGCATACTATATAACCAAACCAATAGATATGTATCCTATTCGGTAGGCAGTGCAATCACAGCTAAAAGCAATCCAACGCATGAGTACGAAGAATGTTTAATAAAGGCAAAGGCCATGCGAGAAGTACTGGAGAACTGATATAAGCTCTTATGGTTCTAATACTCAATTAAAATTCAGAAGTTTTATTCTAAATGGCTTCTAAAGCTTTTTTTAACACGATCGAAAATCAACTCTACACGCTCTTTAGTTATATGTTTTATTTTGGCAATGTCCTCGAATTCTAGATTTCCAAAGATGTATAAATCTACAATATTAGAGATGTTAATAGGCAACCAGCTATAAAATCTTCCGAATACTTTAGGAGATTCGCTTGGTGATAAATCCTCCAATTCAAAAGCACGCAACATAGAGGCCTCTTTATCTTCGTATAAGTAAAGGTGGTTATTGTGGTCTTGTTTATAGGAAATATCACTAAGTTCTGTATTCAAAATTAAATCAAGATCGGCATCTACAGTGAAGTCTTCACCTAATCTAGAGATTTCATCATCCAAAATAGAGTTAGTACTTATGGTATTTTTATGATAAGCCTCTTTTTTAAACAGCTCATTCATGTAGTTGTCTACAAGTTTAAAAAGTTCCAATTTTACTGCCATTCGGTCTGCCTCAATATTAAAACCCTTAGTATAAAGTTCAATGATACACTCATCAATAATTCCATTAGATGAGTACATGTTTTTTGGTAATATCCCTGTACTTTCTGCTATATAAATTCTATGCTTCACATAGGGATGTAAATGTGGCACTGCCGATAAAACCTTTTTGTCAAAAGCAGTTTGGGCAGATTTTGATGATAATTCTTTAAATGTACTCATGACCTATTTTTTAATGTTTTTTAAAGCTATTAATATTGTCTTTTAAATACTATGACAATTGTCATTTTGCGATATTATAAGATTGTAGGACCTGCTCAAAATTGTATCTTTACAAGATGCAAGAGGCATTTAATGAAAATACAAAAAAGCACCTTGAATTTCTGTTAAATTCTAGGATAATTATTGCGGTATCTGGTGGAATTGATAGTGTGGTATTATCCCATTTATGTGCAGATTTAGGTTTAAACTTTGCACTGGCCCATTGTAATTTTAATTTAAGGGGTACTAAAAGTGATGCAGATGAAGAATTTGTTATGGACCTTGGAGATAAATTAGAGACTGAGGTCTTTGTTCAAAATTTTGAGACCATCTCATATGCTAAGGATAATAAGCTTTCCATTCAAATGGCTGCTCGCGAATTGCGCTATAATTGGTTAAACGAACTTGCTGAGCAATTGCAATTTGATTATATCCTTACGGCACACCATGCAGATGATAATCTCGAAACATTTCTTATAAACTTCTTAAGAGGCACAGGTCTTAATGGGCTCACTGGTATTCCTGAAATTAATGGTAACATTGTAAGGCCTTTATTGTCTTTTTCAAGAAAGGAGATTGCGAATTGTGCACACCAGAAGCATATTAAATGGCGTGAAGATGAGAGCAATTCGACCAGGAAATATTTGCGAAATAAGCTAAGACACGAGGTTGTACCAGTACTTAAAAAAATAAATCCACAATTATTGGAGGGTTTTAAAAACACGTTAGAAAATTTAAATGATACAGCCGACATTGTTGAAGAAAGCCTTAATGCAGTGGCCAAAAGAGCTATTGTTAGTATTGACGAGGATGGTGTTACGTATAAGATTTTAGAATTTAAAAAGGTTAATAATTCTAAAGCCTACCTATTTGAAATGTTTAAGGCTTACGGGTTTACCGAGTGGAATGATATAGTTGGATTATTGGATGCAGAAACAGGTAAATACGTGAAGTCAAACTCACATAAACTTACTAAGCATCGACAACATCTAATTCTAACAGATTTGGATAAGGAATTGCCAAATAATGAGTGTACCTTAATTGACGAGACCAATATGTCTAGTGAAACACCAATAGGGACATTAACACTTGAGGATACCAAAAACGCACAAGACAATACTAGTACTACGATTTATGTAGATAGAGCTAAATTAAAGTTTCCACTTAAATTAAGACTTTGGCAAAAAGGAGAATACATATATCCGCTCGGAATGCAAGGAAAAAAGAAATTGAGCAAATTCTTAAAAGACGAAAAACTTACACCTTTTCAAAAGGATACAACCTGGGTGTTAGAGTCTAATGGAGATATCATCTGGGTTGTTGGGCGACGAGCGGATGATCGATTTAAAGTAACTAAACATACCGATAAAATCCTTAAAATTGAAATTCTTTGAAGGTTCGAGGAAACATAATAGATATTCTAAATAGAAGAATTTTCAAAGGTGAAATCACGATTGAAAATGATAAAATCGTTGAAATCCTTGAAAAGAATTGTCAAGAAAGCCATTACATCTTACCAGGTTTTATAGATGCTCACATTCATATAGAAAGCTCCATGCTTGTTCCTTCAGAATTCGCGAAAATTGCTGTAAAGCACGGCACTGTGGCAACGGTATCAGATCCTCATGAAATTGCTAATGTACTTGGCCTGAAAGGTGTTGAATTTATGATTGAAAATGGCAATAAAACGCCGTTCAAATTCAATTTTGGTGCACCTTCTTGTGTGCCGGCAACACATTTTGAGTCTGCCGGAGCTGTTATTGATGCAGATGGTGTTAAACAACTTATGGCTAATCCAGATATAAAATATCTTTCAGAACTCATGAATTACCCTGGAGTAATCCATGAGGATGATGAGGTCACAAAAAAAATAGAGTATGCCAAGTATTATAATAAGCCCGTTGATGGTCATGCTCCCGGATTACGGGGAGATGATTTAAGCAAGTATATAAAAGCAGGTATAAGTACAGATCATGAGTGTTTTGCTTATGAAGAAGGTTTGGAAAAACTTCAAAAAGGCATGAAAGTGCTCATCAGAGAAGGGAGTGCAGCTAAAAATTACGAAGCGCTAAAAAATCTGATCGATAAGTATTACGACGAAATGATGTTTTGTAGTGATGATAAGCACCCTGATGATTTGTTGTGCGGCCATATCAATCAACTTTGTGCTCGTGCTGTTTCGGATCGAAAAGATGTTTTTAAGGTATTGCAGATGGCTTGTATAAACCCTATAAAGCATTACAATTTGGATGTGGGATTGCTAAATGTTGGCGATAGTGCAGACTTCATTATTGTTGAAGATTTAGAATCTTTTAGAACACTTCAAACCTACATCAATGGAAAATTGGTCTATGATAATGGTAGATCAAATATAAAATCAGTAGATTTCGAGATTCTCAATAATTTCCGCGTTAAACCCAAACAGATTGCAGATTTTAAGATTAAGTCTATTGCAAAACAAATACGCGTCATCGATTGCTTGGATGGTGAGTTAATTACGAATGAGCGTATAGAAAATGCGACTGTTGAAAATGGTTATCTAGAATCAAATACCAAAGAAGATGTTTTAAAAATTGCTGTAGTTAATCGTTATAAAAATGAGAAACCAGCAGTAGCCTTCATTAAAAATTTTGGCCTCAAAGAAGGTGCAATTGCATCTTCTGTGGCCCATGATTCGCACAATATTATTGTTGTGGGCGTATGTGATGAAGCCATATGTAAAGCAGTAAATCTCATTATCAAAAACAAAGGAGGTATTTGCGCCGTTACAAACGCCGCGGAAGGTGTTTTGCCGCTCCCAGTAGCTGGTATAATGAGCGATAAACATATAGAGGAAGTTGGTAAAGCCTACGCTAATTTAGATAAAATGGCAAAACAAATGGGGTGCACTCTAAAAGCGCCTTATATGAGTTTGTCTTTCATGGCTTTGTTGGTTATTCCGTCACTTAAAATCTCAGATAAAGGCTTGTTTAATGGTCAAATATTTCAGTTTACCAGTTTAGAAGTCAATTAACATTTCCTTCAAACTTTTATGTTTTCAATCAATTATCTTTAGGAATTTAAAATCCAACTGAATTATGTTTATTAGAATTGCTCTTGTAACCTTACTTACAATTTATTTTGCGCATTCCAAAAATGTCATAGATTCCATTGCCACCGTACAACCTTTAGCAGTAGTTGAAGATAATTTTGTAGAAAATAATTACACAAAAAAAGAGGTAATGATAGAAATGCGTGATGGTATAAACTTGCACACTACTATTTATTCCCCAAAAGATATTTCAAAAACCTATCCTATTTTAATGATGCGTACACCTTACAGTTGCAGACCCTATGGAGAGGAAAATTATAGATCAAGAATAGGCCCAAATAAATACCTCATGGAAGAAGGTAATATTATGGTCTATCAAGATGTTCGAGGTCGCTGGAATAGTGAAGGGGTATACGATAATATGAGAGCTTACATTCCCAATAAGACTGGTGATGAGACGGATGAGGCCAGTGACACCTATGACACTATAGAATGGCTCATAAATAATGTCGAAAACAATAATGGTAACGTTGGAGTTTACGGTATCTCTTATCCAGGTTTCTATGCAACTTATTCACTGTTAGACGCGCACCCAGCCTTAAAAGCAGTTTCGCCTCAGGCATGTATTGGTGATTTCTTCTTTGATGATTTTATTCATAATGGCGCTTATTTATTAAGCTATTGGAGGGCGACTACAGTCTTCGGTTACATGAAAGATAAGCCTACCACCGAGTCTTGGTATACATTTCCCGACATTGGTACAGAAGACCAGTATCAATTTTTCTTAGATCATATGCCTCTGAGCAAATTAGAAAAGTTTTATGATGAGGACAACGTTTTTATGGAGCAACTCAAAACACATGTTGCATACGACGAGTTTTGGCAGAGTAGAGGAATAATTCAGCATCTAAAGGATATTAAGCCAGCAACAATGATTATTGGAGGGCAATTTGATGCTGAAGATCTTTATGGACCTTACAATACATACCAAAGCATAGAGGTAAACAGTAATAACTATAATACCTTAGTTTTTGGTCCATGGAGTCACGGCGATTGGGCAAGAACACGAGAAAGACAGGTTATCGGAAATATTTATTTTGGTGACGGCATATCAGACTATTTTCAAAAAAATGTTGAAACTAAATTCTTTAATCACTTTTTAAAGGGAGAGGCCAATGGTAAAACAGGATTGCCTGAAGCACACATGTTCGATACGGGTAAAAACACATGGCATTCATTTGAGTCTTGGCCACCTGCTAAAACTGAAAAAGAAATTTATTATTTACAGGCAGGAGAACAATTAACAAAGCAAGTGCCTAAAGAAGACGTTTCTTCAGATTTTATAAGTGACCCAAAAAAACCAGTTCCATATTCTGAAGATATTAAAGTGGTTTTCACCCCAAGAAAATTTATGACTGACGATCAGCGTTTTGCAGCACGAAGACCAGATGTATTAACCTTTGAAACAAATGCATTAGAGGAAGACGTCACCTTAGCCGGCGAGATAATAGCAAAACTCAATGTCTCAACTACAGGTACCGCTGCAGACTGGATTGTAAAGGTAATAGATGTGTTTCCAGCCGATACAAAAAACACAAATGATGTACAAGATCACTTAAAGTTAAGTAACTATCACATGATGGTTAGAAGTGAAACCATTAGAGGCCGATTTAGAAATAGCATGACAACACCTGAGCCTTTTGTGCCTAACCAAAAGACCAAAGTAAATTTAAAATTACAGGATGTGTTTCATACGTTTAAAAAAGGACATAAAATACAAATACAGGTTCAAAGTACATTTTTCCCTTATATAGATGCCAACCCTCAGACTTATGTTGAGAATATTTTCCAAGCAAAAGAAGAGGATTTTGAAGCTCAAACACATAAAGTGTTTAATGATTCAACAGTAGAGTTTACAGTTCTAAAATAAACTTATGACATGCCTGTAATCGATTCGGATTATAAACCGCCTTTCTGGGCTAAAAAAAGCTTTGTATCTACCGTTTTTTCGGGCCTTGCTAGGCAGGTAAAAGGTTTATCGCAATCTAGGGAACGCATTGAGTTGGCAGATGGTGACTTTATTGATGTAGATTGGAGTTGTGCCTCTAAAGCAACAGATAAAGTCATTATTCTATTACATGGACTAGAAGGTCATGCGCAAAGGCCTTATGTGACAGGTCCTGCTAAACTCTTCAATGAAAATTGTATTGATGCTTGTGCTGTTAATTTTAGGGGTTGTAGTGGAGAACCAAATCGACTATACCGTAGTTATCATTCGGGAGCAACTGAAGATTTGGAAGCGGTTGTTAATCATATTTTAACCAAAGATACATATAATAAGATCTATATAAAAGGGATAAGTCTCGGTGCTAATTTGGCATTGAAATATGTTGGAGAACGTGATAATATACCAAAGGAAATTAAGGCCGTTGTAGCGGTTTCTACACCATGTAGTTTAAAAGGCTCTTGTGATGAACTACTCAGTTTAAAAAACAAACATTACGCCATTCGGTTTCTGGACCATTTAAAGAAGAAGCTAAAACCAAAACTTAATCAATTCCCTGACAAATTGACGATTGCAGATTTTAATTCAATAAAAAGTTTAATTGATTTTGATCATGTTTATACATCTAAAGCACATGGGTTTAGAGATGCCTATGACTATTATGATAAAGCAAGTTGTCTTCAATTTTTACCAAATATTAAAGTGCCTTCATTAATTATAAATGCACTTAATGATTCATTCCTTTCGCCAGAATGCTATCCTGTTAAGGAATCAAAAAACAATCCAAGTCTATATTTAGAAATGCCGAAGTATGGTGGCCATGTTGGATTTATAGATAGTAACAATATCTACTACAATGAGAAAAGAGCTTTGGAGTTTGTGAATCAATTATAAATCTAAAATCTCATCAAAACTATTTTTTTGGACTACTGGTTTTATGAGTCTATCTTGTCTGGAGTGTTATGGATACTAAACTTAAAACCTATTTATTGTGTTTAGGTGTTCTGATATATGAATCAATTTATTCGTGAAATTCTAAAACTTTTATCTTGTTTCTTGTAGAAAATATCTTGCCTTCATCATGCAACTGCTTAATGACTCTTGTTATCACAACTCTCGAAGAATTCAGGTCTTGCGCTATTTCCTGATGCGTTATTTCCAGATCCACATCATTGTTTATTTTCACTTTATCGGTTAGATATTTTAGCAATCGTTCACTCATTTGCATGAAAGCTAAACAGTCTATAGATTCTACCATTTCGATCAATCGGAAATGATAACTGTCTATGATAAAATGTCTCCATGATTTAAAATTAGCTAACCAGCTATCAATATTTTCAACTGGTATGAAGATGGCTTCTATGTCGTTTTGGACCACACCTTTGAATATACTCTTTTTTTTATTGATGCAGTTTACAAATGATATGGCGCAAGTATCTCCTCGCTCAAGAAAATACAAAAGAATTTCTTCCCCTTCTTTTTCCTTACGAATGATTTTTACGACACCATCTAAAATAAGTGGGATGTGAGTTAGCTCTGAGCCTATATCTATTAAAAGTTCACCGCTCTTTATTTTATCATAGCGGCCAACTTTTACAATTTCATCAATTAATTTCTCTTCAAAGATATCAGAGTAGCATACGGCTAATTTCTCACGTAAAACAAGTTCTTGGTTTGTCACTGTACAAAAATGAAATTTATTTAGGTAAAGGTAATAAATTGACAAAGAAAAACCCTCTAACTTTTGCTAGAGGGTTCTAAGTTCAAAATTTAGTTTAATTTATACAGTGAAAACAATTAAAAAATTAGAACTTTACTTGTATCTGTGCTGCAATTTGGTCATTGTCAACATTTGTTACAGTTTCTATGTTTGCAAAATAGTTTATTTGTAATCGATACATTTTATTAAAGAAATAATTAAAGCCAAATGTCATTCTTTCCTGATAAATACCAGGGATATCGCTTACATCAACATTTTGATCAAAATATTCCCACTTGAAGACAGGTTGGAACTTCTCATTGACACTGTAAGCAGCCATAATATAAGCACCATCAGAGGTAAGTCCATCTAGTGATACTGGATCTAAACCACCACATCCACCTCCAGCGGCAGTTAAATATGCTCCAGTATCGTGAATGTATTCACCTTGAATTTTAAGTTTATTCAATTCGGCTAAGAATTCAAAACCATAAGTTGTTCGGTCAGATTCATTGTCGTTTAACAACGGGAATCCATAGCGAAAACTACCTCCTACTGTTAGGAAGTCCGTCAATCTATAGGTCGCTCTTCCGACAATATCTTTTTTAGTATTATTGTCTAAAGGTTTGAAGCCTCCAATACCCGAACCATTCATTATGGCAACAGCATAGTTGAGTCTATTGTATTTGTTGCCTCCAAATATACCGATACCAAAATCACGTTGTGGCGTAACTAACTGATCTACAACGATTGCCCTTTCAATGGTTGTTAAGGCAAAACAAGGTGTTGCTAGATCTAAGCTAAATGGTTGTTTGTAAGAACCAAGTGAAATTCTAGCCCAATTGTCTGCATGATACGTAATAAATACATCCATGAGGTAGACATCGCTTTGGTTACCAATAAATGGACTAGCTTCGAGCATGAAGTAGTAAGAGAAATCTTCATAAATGTCCCCTCTTACTCCAATACGCGCTCGTCTAAATTTAAAGGTGTTATTCTGGTCCCCATCTGTAAAATTATAGTCAAACTGAGGTTGTAAATATCCGAATAATTTAATCTTCTTTGTCCCTGTAGTATCACTGCTACTAGAAGGGTCATCAACATCACAACCTTGGGATAATATTGTACTGGTACTAAATAGCAGTACTAAAAAGATCAATTTATATATGAGTTTCATTATATGTGTTTTTTATTCAATAAAAATTTATGGCACTATTGGTAGATTTTTTGGTCCTGAATCACCACCCCATTGATTTGAGGTCCAGGCAGGATTATCATTGTATATACCATTCATTCCAAATGTCATTGAATAGGCGTCATAACCAAGAACTCTTAAACAAGCTGTCAATATAGCAGATGTCTGACCTGTGTAACAGTAAGTAACTAATTGTGCATTACTTCCAGAATTTAATGCTTTATAAGAGTCATCACCAAGGCCAAATGGTAAAATACGATAAGCACCCTCAATATGGCCAAATGCAGCATAATCTCCTTCACTAAAATAGTTATTGATAAAGTAATTTCCAGGGCTATTTAATACATCTGAACCACTTACAGTAGCAGGACCAAATCCAGCTGCTACAACAGCTTCAACACGTTGTTGAAGGATTGCTTGTCCATTTGTTAAACTGGTTGTAATTGTTGGGTCGTCAAATGTTAAATTTGTAGGTGCTGTATCAGTATCCGACCAATTTGGGTGGCCATTTGCAATGGTTCCTATGTTGTTATCCCATTTGCCAGAAGTTGCAGCATTCCATCCAGACATACCCCATTTTAGAGCATAGGTATCAGGATAGCCATATAATCTTAATAAAGCAGTTGCGTAACAAGCGGTTTGTCCTGTATAGCATACTACTAATATTGGTTTAGTAGTAGTCGCAGCCGTTGTTAAAATATCAGAAAAAGGGACATTGTTTGCACCATCAATGCGAGCTGCAGCAAAGTCAGCACTGCTTCTTATATCCATTAAATAATATGTGTCAAGAAAAGTCGCTAGATCTGCTTCTGCAGGAGCAGGTTTAACAAAGAAAGTAGGTTGACCTTTAGTGCCTTTTATATTATTTATATCCAGATTGTTGTCTACCATATACTCTTTCATAAGAGTAAAAGCAGGTGTTGCAACAAAATCACCATCAGTTGGTTCTTCACCTCTATCACAGGAGGTGAAAAGTGCAGGGACTAATAATAATCCTATTAGAAATAACGATAATTTTTTCATGATTTATTTGTTTATGTTATTTGATTAATTTGTTTTTATTCTATTACTGGGAACATGTTAATTTCCTTTTTAGTGAATGCGTTCCAGTCGTTATCTTTCATTACTCCATTCATAAATCCGTTTTCGCCGTAGGCAATGTTACCCGTGTTGTATCCCAACACATTTAGGTAAGCAACTATGTAAGCGGCTTCTTGCCCTGTAGCAGAATAAAGCGCTATTTTTTTGTCAATTGGAAGTGATAATAGATCAGATTCTAATAATATTGACGTACCGGGTTGATATTGAACAGCTCCAGGAATATGACCCTTGGTATAGGTTTCAGAGTTGTCAAAATTAACAACAAAGTAGTCTCCAGGCGCTTCAAAAACCTCTGCTGATTTTACTATAAAGTCACTGTAAGGTGTCGCAAATAGTTCCTCAAGTCTTGCATTAAGAATATCTTTTGCTTCTGTCTTTCCTGTTTTTATAACTGGGCTTTCACCTAATTCTGGTTTTGTGTTTGCAGTTGCCTCAAGCTTGTCAGCAAAGTCATTTTTTGCATTTTTAGTCCAAGCATTGGCGGCAAAGTCTTCTCTCCAGGCACTCATTCCCCATTTCATGCTATATACATTATCGTATCCAGCTAAATTGAGTAAGCTCGAGTAGTAAGCAGCGGATTGACCAGAATAACAAATAAGAACTATCTTTTCGAAATCTTCTGGGTTAATGGTCTCTTTAAAATAAGTTGGCAATTCTGTAGCGGGAACATTGGCTGCATTTTTAATATGACCATATTCATACCAGCTATCTGTTCTTAAATCAACAATGTGATATTTAGGATTCTTAAAGTTTTTCTTAACCTCATCTGCCATAATTATTGGCAATTCGCCTTTAAGAAAGCTTGTATTTGGTTCTAGATAATTTACCAGAGTTGTAAATTCATCTACCGTGTTTGCGGCATTAACTTTTTCTTGAGCATAACTATTAAAAGCAGCAAAAGAAATGGATAATGCAATTAAAATTAAAACTGATTTTTTCATGTCATAATTATTTAAAATTCAAAAAAATTAATTGTTTAAACTCGAGTATAAATTTATTGCTGAAGACCTGTGTTTTTTATGACTTTTATCAGAAATAGATAATGTATATTGGGTAAATACAGTATCATTTGTTACATTCTTTAGTGACTAATGTTACAAAGCAATTCAATTAGGAATGGTTTCAATGTTGTATCGTAAATAATTGATTTACAATATTTTATAATAAAAAAATAAAATTGTGAATATTTGCAAGAATAGCTATTTGGCACTAAATTTTAAATCCCATTCTATTGAATGGGATTGAAGACCTTTTTATGTGACTTGAGTTACATAAACTCACCTTATAAAGAAGAATATTTTTAGTATTGATGCTTGAAAGTTAAATCAATACATCAATCTTATTTCTGCCTAATTTAATCTTACCATCATGCTCTAAAGTTTTTAGAAGTCTCGATATAACTACTCTGGATGTATGTAGGTCGTTAGCTATTTCTTGGTGTGTGATGGATAGCTTTTCTGAATGCTTCAGTTCCACTTGTTTTTTAAGATAATCTATGAGTCGATCATCTAAATTTAAGAAGGCTAAACTCCGTATTGCTTCGCCAAGCTCAAGCAGTCTATTGTGGTAACTATCTATGATAAATATGCGCCATGATTTATATTTAATCAGCCAATCTTCAATTAAATTCACAGGAAGCATTAGGCATTCTGTTTCTTCTTCTACTGAAGCTCTAAAAATACTTTTGCTCAAGTTGATACAGTTAATAAATGAAATAGCGCAAGTATCACCTTTTTCTAAGAAATACAACAACATTTCATCTTCGTTTTGATCTTCTCTTAATACTTTAACCAGTCCTTTAATAATTAAAGGAATATGTGTCATATTGTCTCCAATATCCAATAAGATCTCTCCTTTTCCGTATCTCTTAAGCACACCTTTTTCAACAATTTCCTGAATCAGTTTTGGCTCAAAAATTTTATGGAATTGCCTAACAAATCTTGATTTGTTGAGACTTTTATTAGTTGCCATTTTGTTGGTTTTAAAGGTTAGTAAAAAAACTAAATTTTAAGACTAACAACCTCCTTCTACAGGCATTTTTTTCTTCTTTTTTGGGACTACTATCTTAGGGGCTATAATTGGTTTTGAAGCAACATATTTAGTTTTGGCAGCTGCATCTTTTGCCTTTTTCATGGCTTCTTCTTTCTTTTTTATTGATTCTTGAATAAAAGCATTCACATCTGCTAGCGCATTTTCGACCGTTACGTCTTTTGTAATCAACTTGTTCTGATAATAGCTGTTTACAACTGATAGTATTTTTATATTATCAAAACCTAATTGATACAAAACCATATAGGGTGCAATGGCTTCATTTGGGTTGTTACTATACAAGACCAAGGTTTTACCTTGTTCTTTTAAATCTGTTAATACATCTGAATTCTCATCATTCAAAATTTCAGGAGCATACATATTAATTGCATTTTCAAGATGCCCTTTATCAAAATCAAACTGGCTTCTTAGATCAATCAAAGCTTGGTTTGTCAAATTAATGTCCTTTTGCGATAATAGATAATCTGTGTTCAATATTTGAGCCAATGCATCAGTTGGCTGTGTTGTATATAAATGCTTGGGACGTTTATATGACAATAACGCAATTATGACTACTAAAATTGTCATTACAGCTGCTATGGAAATTCGTTTGGTTTTTTCTAATTCTTTCATAAGAAATATATTTTTAGCTGGTTAACAACCTCCTTCTAAAGGCATTTTTTTCTTTTTCTTCTTTGGTACTACTTTTTTTGGAGCCTCAGGTTGTTTAGGAACATACTTTTTAACTTCAGCTTTTTGAACCACCTTTTCTGGATAAGCCACACCAAAATACATGCTGGCCGCTTTACGAAAATTGTATTTTTCAAACTCGATAGAAGCCATATTCTCTGTTGGTTTTTTTGGATTTATAATCGTGTTGTACCATTCATTCAAACCGCCTTTTAGAACATGCAAATTCTTATATCCCAATCGGTTGCATAAAATCCAGGCCTGGTCTGAATGAAAGTTGTCATTGGAGAAAAGAATCACATCAAAGGCATTTTGATTAAGATAAGGTTGTGAGTCTTCTTCTAGTACCTTACTTAATGGGATGTTGATGGCATTTGGTAAGGTGTATGTCTTAAAGCTACTTTCGTCACGAACATCAAGCAATAATAAAGAAGGATCCTGGTTTATGATTCTATCTGCAAGCTCATCCGTTGTAATATATCGCTCTGGACTAAAGGCATTGGCTAATAAATTCTCAGGACTGATGCCTTCTTGTTTTTCATGTTTAGGAAGCAATAACAAACCTCCGGCAAGAATCACAAATACAACCGCCAGAATGACGTATCTGAAGGATAAAACCTTAACTAATTTTCGATTTAACATTATCCAATATTTAAATAATTTAGTAAAACACTTTTTTAACCCGTTTGCGAATCAAATCAGAAAAGGCAAAAATAATAACTGCGGCAATAGTAAATAAGAAAATAAACCAATAAGGATCAAAATCTAACGAATCCATTAAGGTAACGTATCCTTGAAAATATCCATTGTGAATAGGATCTAAAAGGCCATAGAGCTGTGAAAAAATAAAAATTCCAATCATAATACCAAAAACATATACTATGGCGTCAATTTTACCTATTGCTACAGCACATAAACTTGTGCCAGGACAAAATCCAGCGGCTACAAATCCTATACCCATAATAGCTCCACCTATTATAGCGCCCCATAGGTAGGTAGGATGTATATATAGCATACTCATATCTAAGTATCCCAGATAATCTAAGTATAGAATGCCTATTGCAGATACCAAAGCTGCTGTAAAGAACACTTTCAATACTGCAAAGTCATAACCATAAAATACACCAGCCAATTTTCTGGACGATGAGAATCCTGAGGCTTCTAATATAAACCCGAAGAAAATACCAATTACTATCGCGATGATACTATTCCACTCAAAAGGTATGATGTCGTTTGGAATTAGTGGTCCCATAATCTTATTCTGTTTTTAAATCCAATTTTTTCTAAAAAAGTAAGCCACCAGGAACCCTGTTCCGAATATAGCCAACATTGTTATAAATCCTCCTGTAGACAGCACAGCAATACCGCTTAAAGCAGCTCCACTTGTACATCCTCTGGCTATTTGTGAACCCACACCAAATAAAACACCTCCCAAAAGGGCAAATATTAAACGTCTTCTTTTAGTAATTTTTGGTGAATGTTGCGTACGCCAACCAATTCGTCCGGCTAATCCACCCGAAATGAAGGCGCCGATTAAAATACCAATAGTTTCAAAAACAATCCAGTTATTCATTGGATTTTTGTCACCTTCGACAAATTTGCTGTAAAAGGCACTTTTTTTGGCGTATTCATGTGATGTTGCATCAACCATGGTAACAACGCTACTTTTCATAGCTCCACTTGCACCAAGGCCTCTACCGGTTATATAGAATGTTAATATGATTAACAATCCCAGCAGGAAACCTCCAAAATAGGGGTTCCAATAAACGTGTCTGTTTTGTTCTTTATCCATTGCTTAATCTTTAATAGAGATAACGTGTTATTTGACCTGCTTCAACCATGACAAATCTAAAAATCAATCCACCAATTAATACCAGTAATGCAGGAATTGCTACGGGAACTTTATAGCCTTTTATTTCAAGAGCTTCCAGAATTCCAGGAATTATCAAACCTAGAATAACCACAAACCCAAAGAATAATACTGTGAACTCACCACCAACCAACAGGCGCATGGCTTCCAGTTGTACTTCAGACCCAGCATACATTCCCATAAGCATGTGAATGATCAATCCAAGTTCAATGATAATCAAGGCTAAGTCTACTTTTCCAAACAAATGACGTTCCTGGGCAGTCTTGGCAAGTAGAATGATGGCCGCTGCTCCTGTTGATAATCCAGAAGTCAAGAATAAAGGTCCCAAAATAGCATTATTCCAGAGAGGTCTGGCATTGAATGCTGATAACAGAATTCCGGTATACACCCCTAAAATTATCGATAATGGAACCAATAGGTACGCCATATTCTTTCGATTCTTTTTAACGAATTGTTCGAATTTTTTCAACCATTCAAACTTTAAATCCCAAGTGGGGAACAATTCTGAGAAATAGCTGAACACCCATAAGAAAGATAACGGTGTTACGATAAGTAATACCCATGCTCCCCAAGACATAGGCGATTCTATTCTAATAGTAGTATATAATTGCCATGAATAAAGGGGATTCTTTAAATCATAAATCAGGGCTATCAATCCAATTACCAGAGCAATAGGTGGAATTATGGATGCATATTTTACAGTTGTAGGATACTCATCTTCTTTGTTGAGAATAACGACTATCGAAGCAAACAATATAATACCTGCTGCCAAACCACCTAAAAACAAATACAATCCAATTGGCCAATGCCAAATTTCCAATGAAGGGTCTATATTCGGAATGTCTCTTCCGCTTACGAAAATTTCTTCTTGCATAACTTTAATCTTATATTAAATAATATACTTGTGGTTTGGTTCCAGCTTCGGGAGCCAAAGTTTTATATTTTCTATTCTTCAATAATCTGGAAACTTTACTGTTTGGATTATCCAGATCGCCAAAATACATGCAGTTGGTTGGACAGACAGATACACATGCAGGTAACTGTCCTTTTTCCAATCTATGATTACAGAACGTACATTTATCTACATAGCCACCTTCAGGATGAGAATAACGTGCATCGTAAGGACAAGACTCGATACATGCACCACAGCCAATACATTCATTTGGCGTAACCAATACGATTCCACCATCAATTATATGACTTGCGCCAGTTGGACAACATCGTACACAAGGTGCATTTTCGCAATGGTTACAGCGTTCTGATTTTAGTTCCAATACTACGTTTGGATACGAACCATCAACAGTTTCTGTTATCCAATCTCTACAATATCCAACAGGCACATCGTTTTCTGTTTGGCAAGCCACGACACAGTCGCTACAACCAACACATTTTAAGGTGTCTATAACCATTGCATATCTCATATCGTTACAGTTTTATGTGGGTTTTCAGTTAAAATTTCAACAAAGTTGCCTCGCATTCCTGTTCCTCCCATAATTGGGTCTACAGCAACTTTTGTTATCATTTGTGTGTCGTTGATTCCTTTACCAAAGGCTTTGGTCAGTTTTTTATTGTCATGACCAAAACCATGAACCATATACACAGAATCCCAACGAATTCTTTCGGTAATTCGAACTTTTATAGGAAATGTTGAAGTCACCTTATCCTGATTACGCAACCAAACTTTCTGACCTGTTTTTAAATCAAGAATTCTGGCAACTTTAGGGTTAACCCAAAGTTTGTTCTCATTCATTAGATCATTTAGATTAGGATTATTGGCAGTTCTGCTAAATGTATGCATAGGTGCTCTTCCATAATTTAATCTATAGAATCCTTGAGGTGGTTCCGGATGTTTGGTGAAGACAGGGATTGGGTCGAATCCAAGTGATTTCAATTGATTGGAATACAATTCAATTTTTCCGCTTTCGGTAGCAAACTCATGGGTTTTACCTTCTTCAAGATATAACGAACCAGATTTACGAGGGAATTGTTTTACGCCAATCTTTTTCATTTCTTCCAGAGATGTGCCTAGTTTATTCAATTGCCATTCAATGACTTCTTCATAATCATCAAATTTGAAATATTCACTTAAACCAAGACGTTCACCTATTTGTTTTGCAACCCACCAACCTGGTTTGGAATCATATTTTGGTTTCACTGCTGGAATTCTGACTGCAATGGATGGTTCTCTGTTAGGTGAAGAGCGAATGTCATCGTAACGTTCTAAATATGTACATTCCGGAAGCACAATATCAGCGTAACCAGTAACGTCCATTGGCATCGTATCTAATACAACTATGAATTCGAGATTTTCAATGGCATCCTCTAGTAATTTTTTATTAGGAATAGATTTCGTGATGTTAGTTCCAGCAATCATCATCGCCTTTACTGGATATTTTTCGTGGTTTTCTTCAGTTGGAATTGCACATTTCATTACTTCTGTAGTGATTCCCATTTGAGCCAATGGAAATTTTTTACCAATATCTTGCCAACCCCATTTTGGTTCTGGATATTTAGGATGAGGGAATTTTGGCACTTTCAAACTCTCCTTAAAGTAGAATCCGCCTCGTCGTCCCCAGGAACCTAATAAAGCGTTCAATATTGCCATTGCTCTAGCACGTTGTGAGTCGTCTCCATACCAAGTTACATGGCGACCAGGGTGTATAATGACAGATGGAGCAGCATTTGCCATTGCTCTTGCAGTTTTTCTAATTTCTGCGGGTTTGATGGTTGTAATACCATAAGCCCATTCTGGCGTGAAGTTCAATACATGGTCTCTAAGCTGGTTAAATCCAGTACAATATTTATCTACATATTCTTTATCATATAACTCCTCTTCAATCAACACATTCATCCAAGCCAACATTAAGGCTATATCTGTAGCTGGCTTAATTGCTAACCAATGCTGTGATTTACTTGCTGCTGTTGAGAATCTCGGGTCAACTGTAATGATTGTTGCACCATTATCTATAGCGTCAGACATTTCCTGTACTTGTGTATTATGCATGTTCTCGCCAATATGAGAACCAATTAACACCAAACATTTTGTGTCTCTTATATCCGTAGGTTCAGGAGAACCAACCCAAGAACCATAGGTTAATGCAAAACCTGTCTCCCTTGGTCCACGACATTGTGCGTAAGCTGGTTCTGCAATGGTATCCGATCCATAAGCTTTAAAGAGATGCTCTAAATGCTTGCCAGGTGAACCATGTTTTAATAAAGCAATAGACTCGGCACCATGAGTATCTTTAACTTGCTTAAACTTGGATGCAATTAAATCTAACGCTTCATCCCAAGATGCTTCCCTAAAGGTTTGCTCTCCATCAATAGTTGTTCTAATTAAAGGTGTTTTTAATCGGTCTTCATCGGAATACATACCAATTCCGCCTGTGCCTCTTGGACATAGTCTTCCGTTACAATGCGGATCGATATCATTACCAATGATTTTTTTGATATTTCCTTGTTCGTCTGAATGCGCCCAAGCTGCACATTTCCAAAAACATACTTCACAGTATGTAGCCGTCTTTTTTAATTTTTTCGCGATGTTTTCAGCAACTAATTCATTTAAAATTGAATTGCCGCCAAATGCACTAATTACAGAAGATGATGCAACAGCACCGCAAAAACCAAGGGCAGATATTTTAATAAATTTTCTTCTAGATGTGACCATGTCCAATAATTTCTTCGGAAACAAATCTATCAACTATTAGGCATTGAAATTGTGACATATGTCATAATAGACAGATTTTTAATGCAACCTAGGTTACATAAATTAGAATGTTTTTTTCGGATTCTTTACTTTGGAGATAATTTCCAAATTATTGTACATTTGATCAACTCGCATTTTTAATGAAAAAAAAAGAATATTCTATAGCCTTTTTTATCTTGATTTTTTTCGTATTTGCAGCGCTTTTTTTTGCAAGAAATGGGGCTTATTTTTTTTCTGAACCTGCATATCAAAGTACTACTGAATTCAGTCAAATAGCAGAAAAGGAATCATGCTTTCAATGTCATCAGGATACCAAGGGTTATTCAAAATATCATAATCCAGAATTTATAGGTTGCGCAGGTTGTCACTTAGGAAATATAGCTTCTAATGACAAAAATGAGGCTCATAAAGGAATGGTTTTGATTCCCGGAAACTTGTCCGACGCAAAAGAGACTTGTGGTAAATGTCATCCTAGTGAATTGTACAAAATAGAACAGTCTTTAATGACAACAAATAGTGGAATTGTCGCAGTTGACAAATTTGTTTTTGGTGAAGCGGATAGTTTAGATTATCATTATCATATTAAAGATTTGGGGTATTCGGCTTCAGATAAGCATTTAAGAGATTTATGCGCTAACTGTCATTTAGGTGCAGAAAAAATGGAATATGGTCAGATTACGCAATTAAGTCGCGGAGGTGGTTGTAATGCTTGTCACTTAAATTATTCTAACGAAGCTAAATACGATTTAGAAAGTTATTTAGCTTCCAATAAAAAGGAATTACCTCAATATCATCCTTCAACTGATATTTTTGTGAATGACACCCATTGTTTTGGATGCCATAGTCGTTCAAGCAGAATTTCTACTAATTATATGGGCTTGCAAGAGACCTTGTTAGAAGAAAGCGACATTATTAATAAAACTGATTATAAAGTTTTACAAGATAAAAGAGTTTATAAAATCCTTGAACAAGACATACACCATACCAAAGGGATGTTGTGTATTGATTGCCATTCGTCTCATGAAGTGATGGGTGATGGTAACACGTATGCACACGCAGAACAAGCCGTGAAATTGCAATGCTCTGATTGTCACTTCAAGGAAAAGCCTAATACGATTCCATACGATTCTTTAGATCGAGAGAGTTTGCTAGTCTTTTTGCATAGAGATTACAAGCATCATGACAAACAAATTATAGTCGCAGAAAAAGATGGTCATCCATTAGTAAATACTTTTGTGGATTCTCTTGGTAATGCCTTTTTAATTGGCAAAAAAGATGATACTCTATATAGTTTAAAACCGCAATCTGAATTTTGTTCTCGAGATAATGCGCATCAGGATGTGAGTTGTGCAACTTGCCATTCGTCTTGGACGCCAAGATGTATTGGTTGCCATAATGAATATGACAAAGAAGAACCGAGGGGATTTGATTTACTTGATAAAAAATATATTCGAGGACAATGGAAGGAATATGTTGCTGAGTTTTCATCGTCTTTGCCAGCCATGGGAGTTCGTGAAACTGAAGAAGGAAAACATATAGAGCCTGCAATTCCCGGAATGATAATGACCATTGATTTAAATAGTTATTCTCATAATGACGAGAACGAGAGTTTGTTATTTCACAGATTATACGCTCCAAATTCACCTCATACCACAACAACAGCAGTACGCGATTGTAAATCTTGTCACTCTAACTCAGCTAGTTTAGGCTATGGTAATGGTATCTTGGAATACAAAATAAAGAATAAAAAAGGGACTTGGATTTTCACTCCTGAATACGCATTAAACGAAAACGATAGCTTACCAGAGGATGCATGGATTCCATTTCTAAAAGAAGTAGATAAAGCAACTGTAAGATCTACACGGCATGACTTTAGACCATTTTCAGTTAATGAACAAAAGAGACTTCTATTAGTTGGTGCTTGTTTGCAATGTCATAAAGGAAATTCTGAGGTTATGCAGAAGACTTTAAATATTGGAATAGATTCTATACTGCCAATTATTAATAAAGCATGTATATTGCCTGAAAATTTTTAACCACATTAGCCTCCAATAGTAATCATACTTCTGTTATTGGAATGCAATTTAGGTTCTTTTAGCTTTTCAAGCGTATCCATGCCACCACGGACTTTAAGTTTTGCTTCAACAGCTTTCTGAATTACGGATTCAATCGATTTTCCAGAACGCAATACCGATAATAAATCACTTTCTTTGGAGGAAAACAAACAATTTTTTAATTGACCATTAGCTGTTAGGCGCAATCTATTGCACGAATCACAGAAGGGATTTGTAACCGTGCTAATAATGGCAAAAGATCCTTTATGGCCTTTTATTTTATAGTTTTTTGAAGTGTCATTTGGGGCGTCTTGCAGACGTTCGACATTATCATCTGTGAAGACTTCATTAACCTTATCCATTATTTCTTTGTAAGAAACCATTTTGCTAATATCCCATTTGTTACCATCAAAAGGCATAAACTCAATAAAACGAACTGAAATGGGCAGGTCTTTCGTGAAATTTATGAAGTCAATAATTTCATTATCATTGAAACCCTTCATTAAAACAGCATTTACTTTTACAGTAAAGCCTTCTTTAACCAATAGTAAAATATTATCATGGACTTTTTGAAATTCATCACGACGTGTAATCTGTTTAAATTTTTCACGGTCTAGAGAATCTAAACTCACATTAATTTTTTGAACTCCGTTTAATTTCAGTATCTGAATAAATTTATCAATAATTACAGCATTCGAGGTAATTGACAATTCTACAGGAAGCGTTGCTAACTTTTCTAAAATAATAGGAATATCCTTTCTTATTAAGGGTTCTCCTCCTGTTAATCTAATTTTAGTAACACCGTGTTTTACAAAAGTTTTTGCAATGTCATAAATTTCCTCATAACTCATTAAATGACTTTTTGGTGACAACTGAACACCTTCTTCTGGCATACAATAAGAACAGCGCAGATTACAACGTTCAATTAATGAAATGCGCAGGTAGGTATGTTGTCTACCGTGTGAATCTTGTAATATATTTTTATTGTCTTGCATTAATCGTGTCTTGCACCTTTTAAAATTCTAAAACTATGTAATACAGCAGGAAATATGGCATCCATAGATTCTTTTGCTCCGTTTGTAGAGCCTGGTAAAGCTAAGACTAGAGTATCTTTTATGGTCCCAGCTACACTTCGGGACAGCATTGAAAATGGTGTGCGTTCTTGACCATAATTTCTAATAGCTTCTTCAATGCCTGGGATTCTTCTATCAAGCAAGGGTAGTAATGCTTCTGGAGTTACATCACGACCAGAAAGTCCCGTGCCTCCCGTATAAATAATCATATCTACACCTTGTTCTTGGTAGGTTGTTACTTTTTCCTGAATAATATTAATTTCATCAGGTATTACGATATAATCTGCAATTTTTACTTGGTAAAATTCTAGTTTATTCATTATTGCCTTACCTGCTTTATCGTCTTTGTGACCTGCAGAAATAGTATCTGAACACACAATAACTGTTGCTGTTAGATCTTTCCTAAAGCGGTCTCTGAAGTCGGATTTCCCACCTTTTTTGTTTAAAAGTTTTATAGCCAGTATTTCAACACCTTTATCAATAGGCTTAAGCATATCATACATGTTCAATGCGACTACACTAGCGCCATGCATGGCTTCGACTTCAACACCAGTTTTATAAATGGTTTTTACTGTGAAAATGATGGTTATTTCTAATCCATTGATATCGTATTCTACACTTGTAAACTCAATAGGTAAAGGATGGCAATCTGGTAAAATATCTGGCGTACGTTTTACGCCCAATAGTCCTGCTGCCTTGCTCATAGCAAATACATTTCCCTTGGGAACCGTATCGTTTTGAATGGCAGTAATGGTTTCTAGCTTGCTAACTTTAACAATAGCTTGAGCTACTGCAATTCGTAATGTTGTGCTTTTTTCGGTGATATCTACCATATAAGTTCAATCATTATAAGTTCAATCATTTTTTAATTGTTTTGTTTCCATTGGTGTGTGCTGTCCTCAAAAATTTCCTTACCAAAAATGGGAACATCGGCTTTAATAGCTTCAACAATGAATTCTAAAGCTTCAAAAACCACTTTCCGTCGCGGTGAAGATACAAATACAAATAAACAGATTTCACCAACGTTTACTTTCCCTAAACTATGGTATATATGCATGCAAGTGAGTTCAAATTTTTCGAAAGCGGCTTCCCTGATTTCGTGAAATTTAGCATTAGACATTTCTTCATATGCAGTATACTCAATAGCAGAAACTGTTTTGTTGTCAATAACGTCAGCACGTACTTGACCTAAGAAAATATTGTGAGCACCAATACTTGTTTTAGTTTGATGTTTGTAAATAGAATTCCCAATGAATTCTGAGGATATAGCACCTTCTTTAAAAACGCTTTTAGGCTTTTTATCTTTCATTTAATGAAGTTTTTTGTATGTAATTATTGATTTCTACAGCACCTTCCGTTATACTAAAGCAATTAGTAATATTATAATCAAGTAAAAGTTTGAAAGCAATTTTACTTCTTATTCCAGATTGGCAAAACAGTGCTTTTATTTTTGAATCTTCGATTTTATCCAAGTTATTCTTAATGTCACTTAATGGTATATTGGTAACTTCCAAACGTTTTACTCTTGGTTTTTCATTTAGTTCCCTAACATCAATATATTGTATGTTTTCATCATCAATAAGGTCTTTGATAGAAATTTCTACGGGTTCTACGCCAAAATTAGACTTAGACGATTCATTTTCAAAATCCGCTACGTTATTTAAAACCGACTCAATATTGGCTTCATTTCTGTTTATTTTTAGAGTAACGGTTTTAGATGTTAATGCGTTATAGCATAACAGGATTCCTGAAAGAACATTTCCGATATTTAGAATAATCTTTAGGACTTCATTTGCTTGTATGCTGCCAATAATGCCTGGAAGGACACCTAAAACACCTATTTCTGAGCAGTTAGGATACGCACCTTTTTTTGGTGCTTTAGGAAATAAACACCGGTAACTAGGTCCGTTTTTATAATTGAAAACAGACACCTGACCTTCAAATTTATAAATACCACCAAAAACAAGAGGTTTATTTAAAATGACACAGGCGTCATTGACTAAATATCGTGTTTCAAAATTATCTGTACCATCAATAATGATGTCGTAAGTGCTAAACAAGTTCAGCGCATTCTTGTACGTTAATTTTTGAGGGTAGGCATTGATTGTGATTTCATCGTTTAAATCTTGCAGACGTTGTTTCGCAGCCATGGCTTTATTAACTCCTAACGAAGTTGTTCCATATAACACTTGACGCTGAAGATTAGAAATATCTACAGTATCAAAATCAATAATACCAATCGTTCCGACTCCTGCAGCTGCTAAATATTGTAGAACAGGGCAACCTAATCCACCAGCTCCAACAACTAAAACCTTAGCTTTAGCAAGCTTATTTTGACCTACTTGTCCAATTTCTGAAAGTACGATATGTCTACTGTATCTGCTCATATTATTTAACCACCTGCAAAAGGTGGCAATAGTGCGATTTCTTGTCCTGTTAATTCTGTTTTAAGTGCTACCAACTCTTGATTTTGAGCTACTTGAAAATCTTTAGTTTTTAGCAAAGTATATTTTGAATATAGCGATTCCATTAGTTCCGAAATCGTATGACCTGAAAACTCTAACACCTCTTTTTCCTTGTTGGTGATTTCAGCTATTTGGCCAAAATATCTAACTGTTATACGCATTTTCTATGGCTTTAAGGTCCTTTATTGTATTTACATTAGTTGTGCAGAGTTCCTGCTCTTTTTTTAATTCTATATTTTTATAATTACAGCTTTCAATAGCAACGCGAAGGCGTCTTTCGTTTGCGATTAAGAGTTTGTTGAAACAATCTTTTACTTGTCTTTTGTAAAATGCGATTAGGGGCATAGACTTACCCTTGCTTTCAACTTGAATAATTTCTGAAGTATCATCAATGGCATAAATTAGCATTTCTAATATCTCGGGAGTAATTAAAGGTATATCACAACTTAAAACCAAATTATTGTCATTGGATGAAGCTTCTAATCCTGAACATATACCAGCTACTGGGCCAGAATTTTTTGTAATGTCATTGATGCGCCTTAAGCTAAATACATCATAATTTGGATTGTCTGAAACAATAATTATTTCAGAGACAAAAGGTTTTAGAGCATCAATACTATATTGTATCATTGGTTTTCCATTTAGTAAGAGAAGGCCTTTGTCTTCTCCCACACGCGAACTTTTACCACCTGCTAAAATAATACCTGTTATGGTCGTTTTGTTTATCATTTATGTGAAAAATAATTTAAAAGAAGCAATAGTCAATACAAAAGCTAAAATGTACCGAAGTCTTCGGTTGTTTATTTTTCTACTTCCGTAGAAACCGCCTAAAACACCTCCAAATAGTGCAATAGCAACTAATAAAAAGGATTCTTTTTCAAGTGTTACACCCACACTGAGTTGGCCGATTAAACCTGAGGCTGAATTTACCCAAATAAATAGGGCAGAAACTGCAGCGGCTTCTTTCATCTTGCCCCAATGAAACAACAAAATAACAGGCGTTAATATTATGCCGCCACCAATACCTATAAGTCCTGAGAAAAATCCGATAATAGCACCAATAATAAATCCTTGCCATATTTTTACACGTTTTATAGTGTCACTTTCTTTTCCAAGAAGATTTAAAATTTTCAAAATGGCAAATACGAGCAAAATCGCTAGTGTTTTTTTGTAAAGTGATGCGTCAAGTTCAATTCTGCCTCCAAGCATTGAAAATGGGATAGAGGTAATGGCAAATACAAAAAATAGTTTTTTATTAAAGTAACCAGCTTTAAAGTAGTAGTAGAATGAAATTCCTGCTACGAATAAGTTAAGCAGTAGGGCAGTAGGTTTCATAGTTTCTGGAGCAAAGGAAAATAATGCCATTAGTGCTAAATAACCACTCGCACCACCATGACCAACACTAGAGTATAAGAATGATACTATAGGTAGTAAGCACAAAAAAATAAGTATGTTTTCGTTTTGTAACATACTATAACAGCTTAAATTTTTCAATTTGTTGGTCTAAAAACGCCCAACAATTTTTATTAATTTCATCAAAAGTAAAAATCAGAGATTTGCCATAATCGGTAAGTTCTGTACCGCCACCTCCTTTACCTCCTATATGATTAGTTGTAACAGGTCTTTTAGCAGATTTGTTTACGGCATCTAACAGTGACCAAGCTTTTTTGTAGGAAAGATTTAAGGATTTAGCCGCTTTTGATAGAGAACCTGTTTCGCCAATAGCCTTTAATAGCTTAACGCGACCCTCTCCTAAAAAAACACTTTTATCGGATTCTATCCAAATTCTACTTTTAATTTTGTAGCTCATAATCAATAGTTTAGGACGGCAATAAAATAACTTCTACCATATCATTGACAGAAATATTGGAAACGGTTTCTGGTAAAAAAACTAATGCATTTGAAAGCGCAAATGTTTGAAGCATTGATGAATTCTGACCTTCTAAAATTTGTACTTCATTATCCTTATATATTGCTTTCAAGAACTGAGGGCGGTCACCACTTTTTTTAAAGTTTGATTGCGACTTTGCGAATATCTTTGGTAATTCTAATGCATTCCGATTCATCATTTTCTGTAAGGCGATGTATACATAGCAATAGAAACAACTAAGCGTAGCTGCAGGATTTCCTGGTAATGCAAAAATGATGGTATCGTCTTTCTTTCCAAAGAATAATGGTTTTCCTGGCTTTTGTTTAACCTTATAAAAGATTACTTCTGTCTTAAGTTCTTCGAGCGATTTTCCAACAAAATCATAATCTCCAACTGAAATCCCTCCAGTTATGATAACTAAGTCGTTGAGGTTTATAACGCTTTGAAGTTTAGAAGTTGTATTCTCAAAATTATCATCAATGGTATGCAGAGTCACATCGTAAAAATCTAAATTACCTAAAGCGCTTTGAAGCATTACAGAATTACTTTCATATATCTTTCCGAAAGGCAATGGTTTACCTGCTTTTATCAACTCGTTGCCAGTGGTTACAATTGCAATAGAGGGCTGTTTATAAACTAAAACGTCTGTAATACCTAAGGATGTTAAATAGCCAATAGCTGCAGGTGTGAGTTTTGTCCCTTGTTTTAATGCAATCTCACCTTTTTTAACTTGTTCTCCTAGAGGTCTAATATTGTGTTCAGAAGGAATATTAGACTCAATGACAATTTTGTTACCGCTGACTTTAACTTTCTCTTGCATTACCACTGCATTTGCACTATCAGGAACAGGTGCTCCCGTGAATATTCTCACAGCCTCTCCTTCTTTCAAATACAATTTATGATTATCACCTGCCTTCATTTCTCCTTGAAGATAATATTCGAGCTTTTCATGCACGTTTAAAGCATAACCATCCATAGCAGATTGCCTAAATGGTGGCATATTAATAGGCGAGTGAATATCTTGAGACAATATAAAACCACTGGATTTCTCGACTTTTAAAACAGCTTCCTTCATTAAAGGTTTGCAAGTAGTTTTTATAGCTGATATGGCTTGGTGTATGGAAATCATTTACGTTGTATACTAACAAACATAACGAATTTTTCTATATTCATTAGGAGAGTCTAATAAGAAATTTTTTGAATGATCCTCTTCTGTTAGTCTTATATAAATAGTGGTATTATCTTTTAATAGATTCTTTTTATTCACTTCAATTGTTCTAGTATTAGGAAACAAACTTATCATTCATTCTAAAAAAATATTTGGAAGCGCTGTATTTGGCGTTAGGGCTTCCTCAATTACTTTTAAGGTCAATGCTGAAAAAACAATTTATTTTCTATCTTGTTGAAGCTATCTAATCAACACTTTATGAAACTTAGGTTTAAGTTACCCCACGTATTTATTTTTCTTTTTTTAATTATTGTTGCCTGTTCTGTATTGAGTTATCTTATTCCATCTGGTTCTTATGAACGTCAAAAGAAGGTGATTAATAAGGTAGAGCAGAGTATTGTTGTTTCCGGTAGTTATAAACAAATTCCAAAACACATTTCAATAAAAGGTGTTTTGTTAGAAGAGAAAGTAGATAGTCATGCATCTCCCACGTCCTTACTTAGCCTATTAACTTCAGTCCCCAAAGGACTTCAGCAGTCGGCCTCACTTATTTTTTTCATTTTTATGATTGGTGCGGTTTTCAATATCATCGTAGAGACTAAAACCATACATGCTTTTTTATCTGCACTAATAAGTCGATTTAAGCGAAAACCTATTGTTTTGTTTTTCCTTATTTATGTTTTAATTTCTACAGGTAGTGCTTTTATGGGTATATATATTGAATTAATCCCATTGATTCCCATTATAATTCTTCTGGCAAAACAAAACGGATATGATCATATGTTTGGCTTTGCTTTAGGCGTTTTGCCTGTATATGTCGGTTGGTCCACAGCAACAACCAATCCCTTTACGGTTCAAATTGCCCAGCAAATTGCAGAATTGCCCATTGGGAGTGGTATCGGATTACGCCTTATTGTTTTTTTAGCGGCTATTATCATTGGATTCGCCTATTTGCTTAACTATGGGAGAAAAGTAAAAAGTGGAAAACGAATATCATTAACACAATCAATAAATGGAGACGCAACAGAACAAATTGAACATGTTCCTTTAACTAAGATACATTTACGCATATTGGTTGTGCTCATTTTTGGTTATGCGGGAATACTATCTGCAGTTCAATTTATGGGTTGGGGACTTATAGAAATGAGTGCTGGTTTTTTAGCCATAGGGATTGCAACCATATTTATAAGCGGCTATTCAGGTGATAGAGCAATGGGGATTTTCGTAAAAGGGTTAGAATCTATGATTATCCCTGCACTGATAGTTGGTGTAGCAAGAGGCATTAGCATAGTGATGCAAGAAAGCCAAATAATGGATACCATTTTACATTCTTTTGCATCAACCTTAGGTGCATTACCCACCTCTCTGGCGGCGATTGGGATGCTTATTTTTCAAACATTTTTAAATTTCTTTATCCCTTCTGCTTCTGGACAGGCTTTGGTGTCTATGCCCTTAATGACACCACTTTCGGATTTGATAGGCGTTTCAAGGCAAACGGCAGTTTTAGCTTATGTTTTTGGAGATGGATTTTCAAACTTAATAATACCTACCAATGGCATTCTATTGGCTATGCTCGGTGTTGGAAATGTGCCTTTTAATAAATGGATAAAATTTGCTTTTCCTATATTTCTCATTTTAATGGTTTTAGCTATAATAACCATGATTATATCTATTTGGATAGGGTACAGCTGATTTAGAAATGTTGAATATTTTTTGAAATAATTCGTATAATATATGCTTAAAAAGGTTTTTGGAAGTGCTGTCTTTGGCGTTGAGGCAACAACGATAACCGTTGAGGTCAATGTTGACAAAGGAATCGGGTATCATCTAGTAGGGCTTCCAGATAATGCGATAAAAGAGAGTAATTATAGAATCGCTGCGGCTCTTCAAAATAATGGTTATAGAATTCCAGGAAAGAAGATTACCATTAATATGGCACCAGCTGATTTACGCAAAGAAGGATCGGCTTACGACTTAACATTAGCCGTTGGCATTCTGGCTGCTTCAGACCAAATAAAAGCAGATAACCTTGAGGATTACTTAATTATGGGCGAATTGTCCTTAGATGGTAGTTTGCAACCCATTAAAGGGGCTTTGCCAATTGCAGTTAAGGCTAGGGAAGAGGGTTTCAAGGGATTTATACTACCTAATCAAAATGCTAAAGAGGCAGCCATAGTGAATGACTTAAAAGTCTATGGTGTTGACAATATCACTGAGGTGATAAATCACTTTGATAAAGGTGAATTGATTGAAGAGGTTGTTGTTAACACAAGAGAAGAGTTTTATAAGAATCTAGATTTTCCAGAATTTGATTTTGCCGATGTCAAGGGACAGGAAAGCATAAAGCGTTGTATGGAAATTGCGGCAGCAGGAGGTCATAATATTATCCTTATTGGACCACCAGGTTCTGGTAAAACAATGTTGGCCAAACGTTTACCAAGTATTTTGCCACCAATGACTTTGCATGAAGCTCTAGAAACAACTAAAATTCATTCTGTTGTTGGTGGATTAAGCGCAAACACTGGGCTTATGTCGCAACGACCATTTCGGAGTCCACATCATACCATAAGTGATGTCGCCTTAGTTGGAGGTGGAGCCTATCCGCAACCGGGAGAAATATCCTTGTCCCATAACGGCGTTTTATTTCTGGATGAATTGCCTGAGTTTAAACGAAGCGTATTAGAAGTGATGCGGCAACCTTTAGAAGATAGGGAAGTCACTATATCAAGAGCTAAGTTCACCGTTACATATCCCTCATCATTTATGCTAGTAGCAAGTATGAATCCAAGTCCAGGAGGCTATTTTAACGATCCTGATGCTCCTGTGACGTCTAGCCCAGCTGAAATGCAACGTTACTTGAGCAAGATTTCTGGTCCGCTTTTAGATCGGATAGATATTCATATAGAAGTGACTCCAGTACCGTTTGAGAAACTATCAGATGACAGAAAAGGTGAATCGTCCGTGCAGATAAGAGAACGTGTTACCAAGGCTAGAGATATTCAAACCAAACGCTTTAAAGAACTGGAGAATATTCATTACAATGCACAAATGAATACCAAGCAAATAAGAACCTATTGTAAGTTAGATGATGCATCCTTACAATTACTTAAATCTGCCATGGAGCGTTTAAATCTCTCTGCGAGAGCTTATGATAGAATTCTTAAAGTTGCCAGAACTATTGCGGATCTAGAAAATTCTGAAAATGTTGCAGGAACTTATATAAGCGAGGCTATACAATACCGTAGTTTGGACAGAGAAGGCTGGTTGGGGTAAAATGAATTACCTAATACAATAAATATTAATATATCTAAAATGGTAAACTTCTTTATAATATTTTATTTGTCCATTACCCTCGCCATTGGATTTTGGGCTTCCAAAAAAATAAAATCCGCGGGTGATTTCGCACTTGCTGGTAAAAGTTTGTCTACCCTTTTAGTCGCAGTTACGCTGTTTGCTACATGGTTTGGGAGCACTCAAATTATGGGAAATCCTGGATATTTTATTACTGACGGTTTCTCATCTTATATAACACTTGTAGTATCAGGAGGTTTCTGTTTAATTATTGTTGGTCAATTCTATGCTAGAAAGTTGTATCGAATGAATATCGTTACCATAAACGATTTCTTTAGGGTACGTTATAACAAAACCCTCGAAACAGTTTCTTCACTCTTAATGGTATTGTCTTATCCGCATTGGATAGCGGCTCAATATGTTGCTTTAGCGTACTTGTTTAATACGGTTATGGATATTCCCTTTCAATATGGGATTATATTAGGTGCTTCTATTGTAGTTTTCTATACCTATATTGGTGGTATGTGGGCTGTAGCTTACACGGATATGGTGCAGAGTGTCATGATTCTCTTGGGTTTATTTATATTGTTATTTCAGGTTCTTGATGAAACTGGTGGAATTGCTGCAATTTTTGAGAAACAACCCAGTAAATTTTACCATTTAACGCCAGATGGTGGTTTGGATGAGTGGTCTGATTATATCGCACTGCTATTGGCATTTACAGCGGGTGCAATTCCTGTTCAGGAAATTTATCAAAGAGTATTTTCTGCGAAGGATGAAAAAACGGCCCGACATGGTCTTTTCTTAGGTGCTTTTTTAATGGTTTTAATACCTAGTATTCCCTTAATTATTGGATTGGGAGGTGTACAATTATATCCGGAACTTCTAGAGAATGGCAATAGTCAAGATATTATCCCAACACTAGTTAAAACTATGACTACTATACCAGTTCAGATACTATTTTATGGTGCTATGATTTCAGCAATACTAAGCACATCAAGTGGCGCCATGTTGGCACCTGCCACAGTCATTGCAGAGAATTTGATTAAACCAAATGTGAAGACGCTTTCCGATAAAAAATTACTACTATTTACAAGATTAAGTGTTGTTTTGGTAGCGATTGTTTCTTGTTATTTTGCTTTTGACAATTCTGATATCGTTGGTTTAGTAGAAGCATCTTTAAGTTTAATTTTAGTGTGTCTATTTGCACCATTTACTTTAGGTTTATTCTGGAGCAAAGCATCGGTAAAAGGGGCGTGGGCAGCTATAATTTTTGGAGGTTTAACGTGGTTTTGTTGTTTTATTTTTGAAACCAGAATTGACGCCACAATTTACGGAACCATAGTAAGTTGTTTTTCTATGGTCATTGGAAGCATTATATATCCCGATAAAAAACAAAACACCGATGTTTTATAGTTAGATGTAAGAGCTGGTTGTGTTAATTGTCTTTTGGCGTCAGGAATAAATATACTTATAATCTTTTTACAACAAATTATCGTTTAGCTTTTTTTAAATTGGCTATTTGATATGTCTTTGTATTATTTACAAAAGTTACATCATAGCACAATTAAATTGTATTTTTACTAGACTTGTAAACTTCCATTATGACCAAATATCATCTAAGTATTATTTTGCTCTTAACTATATTAAGTTGTAATACGGTAGAAGAAAAAAAGGATACATCTCTCGCAACTACTTCCATTGAAATTGCTGACACACCAACTTTAAACCTAGAACAAGCCAATACCTTGGCAGAATTGCCTTTAGCATGCGTATCTGTTGAATATCCCAACAAACTAGGTCAGACCCTTGGTGGTTCTGAGGACTTAAAGTCGCCAAATGAATTACATCCAACATTTTATGGTTGCTTTGATTGGCACTCAGCTGTACATGGACATTGGAGTATGGTGAGTTTGTTACGGCAATTTCCGGATTTGGAAAAAAAGGATGAAATAAAATCATGGCTTCAAACAAGCATTACCAATGAAAATGTAGGGCAAGAGGTAGCCTATTTTCATGGAATACACAACAAATCCTACGAACGTACTTATGGTTGGGCTTGGCTTCTTAAACTGGTTGAAGAACTTCATATTTGGGAAGATCCTTTAGCAAGAGAGCTCGAATCTAATTTAGAACCTCTAACGGATTTAATTGTTTCGCGTTATATAGAGTTTCTTCCTAAACTTAACTATCCGATTAGAGTGGGTGAGCACCCAAATACCGCATTTGGATTAAGTTTTGCTTATGATTATGCTATTTCACTAAAGCATGATGAATTAAAGACAGTGATAGAATCGAGAGCTAGGGATTTTTATAGTGATGATAAGAACTGTCCTTTAACATGGGAACCAAGTGGTTTCGATTTTTTATCACCTTGTTTGGAAGAAGCGGCCCTTATGAAACGCGTGTTGACTCAAGACGAATTTAAAGCTTGGATTAATGATTTCTTACCACAATTGATGGACAAATCATTCAATATTGATACGGGAAAGGTGTCAGACCGAAACGATGGCAAGCTTGTGCATTTAGATGGCGTCAACTTTTCTCGGGCTTGGAGTTTAAACTATATAGCCAAAGGCCTACCAGAGTTTCAGCATTTAAAAAACATCGCCAATGCGCATATCAATTATTCCTTGCCAAGTATTGTTGGTGACAGTTATGAAGGTGGGCATTGGTTGGGAAGCTTTGCTATTTATGCATTGAATTCTATCGAATAATGATAAAAAAATTCTTTAAAAACATTGGTCCAGGACCCTTGGTTGCAGCGGCATTTATTGGTCCAGGAACAGTAACGGTTTGCACCTTAGCAGGTGCGAATTTTGGTTTTGCACTATTGTGGGCCATGGTTTTATCCATTATTGCAACGGTAGTACTTCAGGAAATGGCGGCAAGATTGGGTATTATCTCGCAAAAAGGATTGTCGCAGGTAATAAGAGAGGAAATTAAAAATCCATTTTTTGAACGAATGGCCATTTTATTGATTCTTTCGGCAATTGTAATTGGTAATGCTGCTTACGAAGCGGGAAACATTAGTGGAGGTATGTTAGGCTTGCAAACCATATTAGGTGAGCATATAGTTACATTTGGAGGACTAAGCATCAATTTCATTGCTGTTGTAATAGGGATTTGCGCCTTTATACTGCTCTATATTGGTAGTTATAAGGTCTTGGAAAGAGTCCTTATTACATTGGTTATTCTAATGAGTTTGGCTTTTTTGGCAACAGCGATAATTACCAAGCCAGACCTAATTGAAGTAGCTAAGGGTGTTTTCACGCCTAGAACACCTAGTGGAAGCATTCTAACTATAATTGCCCTAATTGGTACTACAGTAGTACCCTATAATTTATTTCTCCATACCTCTTTGGTTAAATCCAAATGGAAATCAAAATCAGATCTCACTTATGCTCGAAAAGACACCTTTATAGCAATTGTATTAGGTGGTATTGTGTCTATGTGTATTATAATTTCTGCAAGTGCGATTCAAGATCAAAGTATAACAAATGCGATCGATTTGGCTAAAGGCTTAGAACCACTATTTGGAAGCTTTGCAAAATATTTTTTATCCATTGGGCTTTTTGCTGCGGGTATTACCAGTGCCATCACAGCACCACTTGCTGCTGCTTTTGTAACAAGTGGATGTTTAGGTTGGGAAAGTAATTTAAAATCGCTGAAGTTCAGATTAGTATGGATTTTTATTCTGATTCTAGGAGTTTTGTTCTCATCCATAGGGTTTAAATCCATAGAAGTTATAAAGTTTGCTCAAGTAGCGAATGGTTTGTTGTTGCCAGTCATTGCAATTTTTTTAATTTGGATTATGAACAAATCCAGTGTTTTAGATAGCTATGTGAATTCCAAATTACAAAATGGTTTGGGTATTATAGTTGTTCTAATTGCTACCTTTCTAGGAATTAAGGGGATTTTATCGGTTTTCAATTTAATCTAATGTGAAGTGAGTGCTTTCAAAATAGATATTAATGCAGATTTAGGCGAGGGGATTGGCAATGATGAATTATTAATGCCATTACTATCCTCTTGCAATATAGCCTGTGGAGGACATGCTGGGAATGAAATCAGTATGCGCATGGTGCTAGGATTAGCAAAGAAGCACAAAGTTAATATAGGAGCACACCCTTCTTTCCCAGATCCTGAAAATTTTGGCAGAAAAGTCATGGAGATGGAAGCAGAAGCTTTGATTAACTCACTTACAGATCAAATTTTAGCCTTGAAGGATATTGCGGACGAATTGGATTTACAAATAAACCACATTAAACCACATGGCGCACTGTATAATCTCATTGCTGTTGATAAAAACGCAGCCATAACCGTAATCCAAGCTATTGAAAAACTCGATTTTAAGACCAAACTTTATGCACCTTATAATTCGGTTATCGCTCGATTAGCCACAGAAAACAATATTGAAGTAGTTTTTGAAGCTTTTGCCGATAGAAATTATAATGATGATTTGACTCTAGTTTCTCGGAAAAAAGACAATGCTATAATTCATAAAGAAGAGGAAGTTTTGAGTCATATTTTGGAGATGGTTAAGAAGCAAAAAGTCACCTCAGTAAATGGTCGTAAATTAGACATAAAAGCATCTACTTTTTGTGTTCATGGCGATACAAAAAATGCAGTCGAAATCCTAAAATATTTGAATGAAGAATTACCCAAAAGGCGAGTTGAAATAGAGTAATTAGAATATGGCATTTAATCTTAAATATTCTCAGTATAATAATGCTTCAATTTTGGTGGAATGGCCACAGAAAATTGATGAATTAATATTGGATGACATCATTATATTTAAAAGTAAGATTGAAAATTACTATTCTAAACAAAAAGTTGAAGTAATCAATGCATATACCTCAATATTAATAATATATAGTTTTACTATAGATAAATTCAATGATGAATTATCTGTATTAAAAAACCTATATTCCAAAAAAAATTCACAATCTGAAGTCAATAAACAACTATGGGAAATTCCTGTTTGTTATGATCCTTATTTTGGCGAAGATTTAGTTCAATTTTCACGAACAAAAGAGTTATCAATTTCAGAAATTATTGAGCTTCATACCAACAAAATTTATACGGTTTACTTCATTGGATTTCTACCTGGTTTTTTATACTTAGGAGGACTCGATCCGAAACTTAAATTAGCTCGAAAAAGAACACCATCTTTAACTGTTAAAAAGGGTGCAGTTGGTATTGGCGGAAATCAAACCGGAATTTACCCTCAAGATAGTCCAGGTGGCTGGCACATTATTGGTAATTCTCCAGTTGAAATATTTAATCCAAATGAAAGTCTACCTTGTATTATATCTCCCGGAGATAAAGTACGATTTGTTCCAGTTAGTAAGTCAGAGCATTCTGAAATACTAAAATTGATTGAAGTTGATCAATATAACCTAAAATCAAAGCCAATTTATGCTTAAGGTCCTTAAATCTGGTCTTTACACTTCAATTCAGGATACTGGTCGATTCGGTTATAGATCTTTAGGTGTACCTGTTTCTGGTGCAATGGATGCTTATTCAAGTACTTATGCCAATACAATTTTAGGCAATTCAATTGATGATGCCGTTTTAGAGATTACCATGTCTGGTCCTCAATTGCAATTTTTAAAACCTACACAAATCGCAATTGCTGGTGCAGATCTGCAACCTAGATTAAATGGAAGAGCGGTACAGAACAATAGAGCTATTATGGTTACGGAAGAAGATGTTTTGACATTTTCTGGCCTAAATTCAGGTTTACGTACCTATTTGGCTGTTAAAGGAGGATTTATTACTAAAACAGTTTTAGAAAGTAAAAGTATGTATAGGGCTATCACGGATTCAGAACGTATCCAAGCTGGTGAAATCATAGAGTACACAGAATTCGCTAAAGCATCACAAACGACAAATGCACATATTAAATATGATTCAACAATACTTTCTTCAAAGGTATTAGAAGTCTCTAAAGGTCCAGAATTCGAGAGATTAAATGAAGTACAAGTAAAGAGATTGGAAAAACAACGTTTTGAGGTTTCCAAATTCAATAATCGTATGGCTTACCAGTTATTACCAATACTGCCTAACGATTTAAACCCAATCATTACGACACCTATTTTACCAGGAACGGTGCAACTAACACCATCAGGTCATCTCATTGTATTAATGCGTGATTGTCAGACTACAGGTGGTTATCCTAGAATCTTACAATTAACGGAAAGATCAATAAATATACTATGTCAGAAGCGTCAAGGGGAGGAGATTATCCTAAGAATTAAGGATTAATTGTGTAAGAAAAATTTGATGCTTTATTTTTTTCTGTTGAATTATTTCGATAATTTGGTAATAACTATTAATTAAAATTCTCATTATGAAAAAAATTGGACCTCTTGTTCTAGGAGTTATCATTGGTGCATTAGCAATGTACTTTTATTGCAATCAGACTCAATCTGAAATGGCTAAAGCTCAAGACATCGTAAAACCTAAAGGGGTTATTACGCCTAAAGAAGCAAAAACGTTAGATCAGGCTTATAATTTAAAGCATAGTATAATAAACGATTCATTATTTAAAAAGTCTGCTGATGGTGGTGACAATCGTTCGTCTTGGTGGTCTATAGAAGATATTAAAGATTACATCAAATATGCTGATAAACAGGCTGGTGAACTGGGATATACCATGGATGGCCTAAGAGTTTATTTAGGGTCTTATCCCGCAACCCCAGGAGAAATGGCAGGCTTAACAACCATGTTCATTGTACCAACTGGTAAAAAGAACACCTCACAAGGTGCTGTATTTGCACTACAACCAATGAGTGGTGATATACCAGGTGGTGATCCTTTGAATATTGGACAAAGCGGTCAACCACCAGGAGCAAACTACCCGCAATAATAATTTAAAGTGCCTACTCAGTTAGTAATTATTCACATAATTGAATTAATCGCTGCAATTGCAGGGTCGATTTATTATCTAAAAACAAAGGATAAGATATTAAAGCCATTTGTTTGGTATCTATGGTTCGTAGTTTTTGTTGAGACTGTAGGCATGTATGGTTATATCATGCAATGGAATTTTGATAATGAACTTTTCATCAAATTAAAAAATAGTGCATTTTGTGAAAACAGATGGCTGTATAATACTTTTGCTTTTGTATCTCTATTATTTTACTGGTTTTTTTATAACAGCATTATTTCAGATAAGAAATCAAAAGGGTTATTGGACGTTTTAGGTATCCTGTATGTGGTTTTTACTTTAGGATTTTTTATTGTAACTGATGGGTTTTTTGTGAAACAGATTCCCTATGATGCATTTTTAGAAACACTTTTCATATTTGTTGCAGTAATATTATATTATAGGCAATTGTTGATTGGCGAGAATGTTTTGTACTTTTATAGAGAACCATTATTCTATGTGAGTACCAGCCTCTTATTATGGCATTTAATTATTACGCCATTGGTAATTTTTGATGGTTATTTTAACTTAATCAATAAACGGTTTATTGGCTTCAGAATGAATTACCTATTATTTACAAATATTATACTGTATTCATGCTATACATTTGGTTTCTTATATACTTTACAATTCAGAAAACAATTTCGAATGAAGAAATAGCATTAGTTTCCTATGCAATCTTCATAATTTTTACTATTTCCGTAGTATTTATAATCTTTTTCGTGACCTTTCAGCGTCGTAAAAACCAACTTTTGATGGATAAGATTAATCAGCAAAAGGCCTTTGACGAAGAATTGGCTAAAACTCAACAAGAAATCCAGGAAGAAACCTTAAAACATGTTGGTAGAGAGTTGCATGACAATGTTGGGCAACTACTGGCCTTTGCGACCATGCAGTTAAATGCTGTAGAAAAGGTTTCAGATCAAACTATTCTGCCTAAAGTATCAAATGCTCAAGAGGCTTTGGCATCATCGTTAACAGAGGTTAGAGCACTATCGAAGTCTTTAAATAATGATGTAATCCTTAATTCTGGTTTTGACACTGCTGTAAGTAATGAGATTAATAGGCTTAACAATTCAGGTTTAATTGAAGCATCTATAAAAATAACAGGTAAGAAGGTGGATTTTGAAAACAACCAGGATGAAATAATGCTGTTTAGGATCTTACAAGAGTTCTTTTCAAATACACTAAAATATGCCAGTGCGGAAAGGCTTGACGTTGAAATTAACTATTTAGATAACGTTCTTGTGATTAGCGCTGTTGATGATGGTGATGGATTTGAATTAAACAATGGACATAATGGGTCAGGGCTGATTAATATGAAGAAGCGTGCAGAATTGATTAACGCTGAACTTGAATTAACTTCAGAGCTTGATAATTTCACAAGACTAATGTTAAAATACCCTTATAGAATTAATTAGAATCAGAGGCATTCCAAAGATTATCATCTGGTGTTGGAGCAACAATATTTATATGCTCCTTTTTTACTGGATGGATAAATTGCAATCTTCTTGCATGTAAGCTGATACTAGCATCTTTGTTGCTTCTGTCATAACCATATTTTAAATCACCTTTTATCGGACAACCAATTGTTCCTAATTGCGTTCTTATTTGGTGATGTCGTCCTGTTTCAAGATCTATTTCAAGCAAGAAAAAATTATCCAATGTCTTGATCACTTTGTAATGTAGAATCGCCTTTTTACTATCCCTAACTTCTTTCTTAAAGGCCGTTGACTTATTGTTTTTAGGATTTTTTCGTAACCAATGAATAAGAGTTCCCTCTGATTTTGGTGGTTTATTTTTTACAAGGGCCCAATAGGTTTTTTTAGCCTTTTTCTCGGCAAATAGCTTGTTGAGTCTTGGAAGAGCTTTACTGGTCCTGGCAAATAGAACAATACCTGTAGTTGGTCTATCTAAGCGGTGTACAACACCAAGATAAACATTACCAGGTTTGTTGTATTTTTCCTTTAAGTATTCTTTTACAACTTCAGAAAGCGGTTTATCACCAGTTCTGTCACCTTGTACTATGTCTCCCGGTCTTTTGTTTACAACAACGACGTGATTGTCTTCATATAAAACCTGAAGATTATCTTTATTAGAAAGTACCTTTGTATTCAACTATCTCTAATACTGTTCCTTTTCGTTAGGGAAGTCTTGAGATTTAACATCAGAGACGTATTGCCCAATGGCGCTCGTCATCTCCTCATATAAATTCATATATCGTCTTAGGAACCTTGGGTTGAACTCATGCGTCATACCTAACATGTCGTGTAATACTAAGACCTGACCATCAACACCATCACCAGCTCCAATACCAATAACTGGAATGGAAATGCTCTCTGCTACTGCTCTAGCAAGTTTTGCTGGAATTTTTTCTAGAACTATAGCGAAACAGCCTGCTTTTTCGAGCATTAATGCATCTTCCTTGAGTTTTTGTGCTTCTTGTTCTTCCTTGGCCCTTACCGTATAAGTTCCAAACTTATAAATAGATTGTGGTGTAAGCCCAAGGTGTCCCATTACAGGAATGCCAGCATTTAAAATTCGTTTGATAGATTCTTTAATCTCTTTACCACCTTCGAGTTTAACAGCGTGTCCACCACTTTCCTTCATAATACGAATAGCAGATCTCAAAGCTTCCTTTGGGTCACTTTGGTAGGTTCCAAAAGGTAAATCTACCACCACTAGTGCTCTGTCAATAGCTCTTATGACTGAAGAGGCATGGTAGATCATTTGGTCTAGAGTAATTGGTAAAGTTGTCTCGTGACCAGCCATAACATTACTTGCAGAATCACCCACTAAAATCACATCAACTCCGGCGCCATCAACTATCTTCGCCATTGTGTAATCATATGCAGTTAGCATTGATATTTTTTCACCCTTAGATTTCATGTCTACCAAGGTCTTAACTGTAACTCGTTTATATTCTTTTTTAGCTATGGACATAATGTTTAAATTAGCAGTTGTAAAAATAAGGGTTTTGATAAACTTATTGGTAATAGTAAGTTAATTAACCTTATTTCCTTCTAACAAAAAAATCATTAAAAATGAAAAAGCTAATCCTGGTCATTACTATTTGTTTTGGCATGAGCATAAATGCACAAGACGTTGAAATAGAAAATGTAAAATCTACAATCGATACATTTTTTGATGCCTTTCATAAACAAGATACAACTGCAATGAGAGCAATGGCCAAAGGTGATATTTTGATGCAATCCGTTTCCGTAAATAAGGAAGGTAAGACCGTCCTTAACGAGAATAGTTATAACGATTTTCTTAGAAATATTGCTAGCATCCCTGAGGACAGGTCTTTTGAAGAAAAAATTCTTGATTATTCTATACAAATAGACGGTAAAATGGCAAATGCTTGGACGCCTTATGAGTTTTGGTATATGGAAAAATTAAGTCACTGCGGCGTAAATTCATTTCAGCTTATTAAGGAGGAAGACAACTGGAAAATTATTTACCTAGTAGACACAAGACGCAGAGAGGGATGTAGTGAATAAAAAACAGTTTTGAATTATTTCAATTCAAAACTGTTAATAGAAAATATGTCTTCGTGTTAGCGTCTTGAAAACTCGGTAATACCAAATGCTTCCTGTACAGCTTCTAAATTAGATATGTCTATCCTACCAACATTATCTGCTGGTACGACAACCACTCTAAAAACCTGAGCGTCAGTGTAGGAAGGATCTAACAGTGAAAAGTCCGTTGTTCCGTCAAGAAAAAAGCGAACATCAGTTTGTGTAAAATCATAATTATAAACCAGAACGCCATCATTAAAATATTCTGTCTGCGGTAAAAGGCGCCATACATCTTGACCATTGTCAACTTCCCATGAAATGTAAACTAAAGTTACATCGGTAGGTAATACGTTAAACCCATAAGGCTCAATGAACTCATAATTATTTGCTGGCGTAAAATCCAAAACAATTTCAAAAGCAGATGATGCTATTACTTCACCATCCAAACCATTTAATCCGTCCCTTCCATCAAATCCTGGAGGACCTTGTGGCCCTTCACAAGCCAAAAATAATAATGTAAATACTGTAAAAAAGGATACTAATTTTCTCATAATAACTAATGTTTTTAAGTTGTATAACAAAGCCTGTACCAAAGTAAAGCATTATTGATTTTATTTTTTAAACTTTGGTATGACATCATGTCATATTTTTTGACATGGCATAATCCTTGACTTATTGAAAGCGAGTTTAAAATATAAAATCAACAAAACACAAATAAATATTATGAGTAAGATTATTGGAATAGATTTAGGAACAACCAACTCTTGCGTTTCAGTAATGGAGGGTAATGAGCCTGTGGTAATACCTAATGCAGAGGGTAAACGCACCACACCTTCAGTAATCGCTTTCGTTGAAGGTGGTGAAATTAAAGTTGGTGATCCGGCAAAAAGACAAGCTGTTACCAATCCCCAAAAAACGGTTTATTCGATAAAACGTTTTATGGGTAATAAATATTCGGAATCTAAAAACGAAGCAGAACGCGTACCATATAAAGTAGTAAAAGGAGATAACGATACACCTCGAGTAGATATTGATGGTCGTTTATACACACCACAAGAATTATCTGCAATGATTCTTCAGAAAATGAAGAAAACAGCCGAGGATTATTTAGGTGCAGATGTTACAAGAGCGGTAATTACAGTACCAGCTTATTTTAACGATGCACAACGTCAAGCTACAAAAGAAGCAGGTGAAATTGCTGGTTTAAAAGTAGAACGAATTATCAATGAGCCTACTGCAGCTGCACTAGCCTATGGTTTGGATAAGAAAGGTCAGGATCAAAAAATAGTTGTATTTGACTTTGGTGGTGGCACACATGATGTATCTATCCTTGAATTAGGAGACGGTGTATTTGAAGTACTATCCACAGATGGTGACACACATTTAGGTGGTGATGATGTAGACGAAAGAATTATCGATTGGTTGGCTGAAGAGTTTATTAAAGACGAAGACATGGATTTGCGTAAAGATCCTATGGCGTTACAACGTCTTAAAGAAGCTGCCGAAAAGGCGAAGATAGAATTATCATCTTCATCTCAAACTGAGATTAATTTACCATACGTCACTGCAACTGCGAGCGGACCTAAGCATTTGGTACGTACATTATCTCGTAGCAAATTTGAACAATTAATTGACGATTTAGTAAAACGTACTATAGAGCCATGTGCTTCTGCTCTAAAAGCGGCAGGTTTATCTAAGAGTGATATTGACGAAATTATTTTAGTTGGTGGTTCTACACGTATCCCAGCAGTACAGGCTGCAGTGGAAAAATTCTTTGGAAAAACGCCAAGTAAAGGTGTAAATCCAGATGAGGTTGTTTCTTTAGGAGCAGGTATCCAAGGTGGTGTATTAACGGGTGATGTAAAAGACGTTCTCTTATTAGATGTTACACCATTGTCACTAGGAATCGAAACTATGGGTAATGTAATGACTAAGTTGATTGAGGCAAACACTACAATTCCGACTAAAAAATCCCAAGTGTTCTCAACGGCAGCAGACAACCAGCCTTCAGTAGAAATTCATGTACTGCAAGGTGAGCGTCCAATGGCTGCAGATAACAAAACAATTGGTCGTTTCCATTTAGATGGAATTCCGCCAGCAAAAAGAGGTGTACCTCAAATTGAAGTTACTTTTGATATTGATGCCAACGGTATTATTAAAGTATCGGCAACAGATAAGGCAACAGGAAAATCTCAAGATATAAGAATTGAAGCTTCTTCTGGTTTAACTGAGGAAGAAATAGCAAAAATGAAGGCTGAAGCAGAAGCTAATGCTGAAGCAGACGCAAAGGCTAAGGAAACTGCCGAAAAATTAAATCAGGCAGATGCTATGATTTTCCAAACAGAAAGCCAGTTATCTGAATTTGGAGATAAGCTGTCAGATGATAAGAAAAAGCCAATTGAAGATGCTTTAGAAGAGCTGAAGAAAGCTTATGAGACAAAGGATATCGCTGTTATAGAACCGGCTTTAGAGAAAATCAATGAAGCCTGGAAAGTAGCTAGTGAGGAAATGTATAAGGCACAAGCTGAAGCGCAACAAGGTGGTGCTCAACCAGGTCCTGATGCAAGTCAAAGTGACGCAGGTGAGACTAACGATGTTGAAGATGTAGACTTTGAAGAAGTGAAGTAAAACTTCATAATTAAAAATTTTAAAAAACCCAGCTAAAGTGCTGGGTTTTTTTGTTGTAAAGGGACCTTTCTGTTTATCTTAGAAAATTATATGACGATAGAAAGACGGTACATATCTGAAGCACCAAAAAATCTGGCGGTTAAACTAAATGCGAAAGGCGAACAATCTGTAGTCAAGGGGCATCCTTGGGTTTTTTCAAACAGTATCGTAAAAATATCAGACAATCCAAAAACAGGTGATTTAGCTATAATTTTTAGTAAGAACAAGAATAAAGTTATAGGGATAGGACTTTATGATGCAGATTCTCCAATTCGTATTAAACTTATACATAGCTCAAATATTAAAGCAGAAATCAATGCAGAATTCTTTGATGATAAGATTAAAAGTGCTTTTAAGCAAAGAAATAGACTACTTCAAACACCAACCAATAGCTACCGTCTGCTATTTGGTGAAAATGATGGATTCCCTGGTTTAATTGTAGATGTTTACAATAAGGTCATTGTTGTTAAACTTTATTCTAGGATATGGTTACCTTATTTAAACAATATTTTTAGGAGTCTTTTAGAAACTTCAAAAGCGAAAACTATTGTTTTAAGATTAAGCAGAAGTCTTCAGGATAATGATAATTTAAAGCTCGTGGATGGCGAAGTGATTTACGGCGATCTAGAAAATGAAGTTGTATATTTCATAGAGCATGGTGTAAATTTTTCGGCAAATGTTATAAAAGGTCATAAAACGGGATACTTTTTAGATCACCGAGAAAATAGAAGGAGGGTAGGCAAGTTAAGCAAAGGGAAAGTGGTATTAGATGTATTCTCCTATGCTGGTGGTTTTTCTGTACATGCACTCGCAAATGAGGCTAGGGAAGTAACAAGTGTAGATATTAGTAAACAAGCTCTGAATCTCGCTAGAGAAAATGCCAGGCTCAATGACTTTACAGGAGTTCACAAGACCATTTCGGGCGATGCATTTAAAGTGTTAGAGAATTTGCTAGAACAAGGAAAAAGTTATGACCTTGTTGTTATTGACCCTCCGAGTTTTGCGAAGCAAAAGTCTGAAATAGAACTAGCTAAGAAAAAGTATCTGCAACTAGCGCTACTAGGTGAGAGGCTTACGGATAAGAATGGTATATTAGTTTTGGCTTCGTGTTCATCAAGAATTACGGCCCAAGCGTTTTTCGATATTAACCATCAAGCTTTAAAGTCTATTAATCGAAAGTTTAAACGTATTGATAAAACCTTACATGATATAGACCATCCAGTTACATTCCCTGAGGGTGCTTATTTAAAATGTGGCTACTACAAATTCGACACATAAAAAAGGCCCACTATTTTAACTGGGCCTTTGAAGTTTTACATACTACATAAAATCACCTTTTTCAGTTATCTTAACTTTCATTTTTTTGTTGCCATTTTCAAGTCTTACCTTGTAAAATTTATCAGTGATTTCGTTCATGTAGTGAAAATTAACTCTGTAAACATCACCTACAGCGATCCAATTTGGGAATCGCTCAGCAATTGCTTCTCTAACAGCAATTGGTAGTTTAATGTCTTTATACTTTTCAATAGTTCTAATGAGCTTTCCATTTTTATCGTAAGCCGCCAATATTTTACCATCTGGAATGTAGAAAGAAATATTATATGTGGCATACTCATCGTTGTAAAACTCTGAACTCTTAAGATCAAACATTGCAACTTTTTCTTGCAACATTTTTACTGAAATCGGCGTGTCATCAGAATCGACAGAACTCAAATATTTGTAGTTCACGGCCGTAATTTCAATTTCAGGTAATTCAATAACCTGTGCAAATACTTGACCACTAAATGCTAGTAGAAGTAAATAAATAGATAGCTTTTTCATGTTTGTGCTTTTTATGGTTAATAGCCTAAATATAAGATGGTTAATTAAATCTCAAAATGATGTAGGTCAGTATTTGATAAATATTCAAAAGTTAGTAATTATTATGCATGCATAATAAAATTTTCTATATTTGACAAAGCTATTTTTTTATGAAAACCAAGCTCACCGAATTACTTAACATAAAATATCCAATCATTCAGGCTCCAATGTTTTTAGTGTCTAATGTTGCAATGGTTTCAGAAGCGATGAGCTCGGGAATCGCAGGTTGTATTCCGGCATTAAATTATAGAACACTTGATGAATTGCGAAATGCCATAAGATCATTAAAAGATAATAAGGTAGAAGGAGGGTCCTATGGTTTTAATTTAATTGTGAACAAGTCCAATGTAAAGTATAAAGGACAACTGGAAGTACTATGTGAAGAAGGGTGTGATTTTATTATTACTTCACTTGGAAGTCCTGAAGAAACAATTAGACAAGCTCATAAAGCAGGTATAAAAGTCTTTTGTGATGTTACAGACTTGAAGTTTGCAAGAAAAGTTGAGGATTTGGGAGCCGATGCACTTATTGCCGTGAATAATGAAGCTGGAGGGCATAGAGGCAATTTATCACCAGAAGAATTAATAAGGCAATTAAAAGATAATTGTAGTATACCCGTTATTTCTGCAGGGGGAGTAGGCTGCAAAGCAGATATTGACGAAATGATAAGTTATGGAGCAGAAGGTGTATCTGTTGGAAGTCCTTTCATTGCATCTGTAGAAGCCAATGTAACAGAAGAATATAAACAAGCCTGTGTTAATTATGGCGCTAATGATATTGTTGTGACAGAACGTATATCTGGTACGCCTTGTACGGTAATTAACACACCTTATGTTCAAAAAATAGGAACAAAGGCCACCTGGATAGAGAATTTATTTAATAAAAACAGAAAGCTTAAAAAATGGGTTAAGATGATTCGCTTTTCAATAGGAATGAAGGCAACAGAAAAAGCCGCCAAGAAGGCTACCTACAAAACAGTTTGGGTTGCAGGTCCAAGTATAGAGCACACTAATGCTATTCTACCCACTAAGAAAATAATTGAGCGCTTAATCACCAATTGATTTTGCAAGAGCTCGTTTTTTCTTTTTTCTTTTACCTGTAAAAATATTAATCGTATAGCTTGCCACTAGGCCACCAGAAAAAGTTGCTACAGCCTCACCAGTGTCAAACCTTCCATCTATAATATAACCATCATATACTTCTTTGGCCAAACCAACAAAACCAGCTGTTGCCAAGCTAAACCAAAATGCTTTTTTCTTATTTTGAGTTTTGTTATATACGATTGTATAAGTAGCTCCTGAAATAACTGCACCAACTCCAAAATGGGCCATATCATCCGATGAAATAAATTGCGCATGTATTGTATTAATAAAAGCAAGAGAAATAATTGAGACAAAGATTTTCATTGATTGAATGTTAGGTTTTCAATGTATAAGAAATATGATTGTTTCAAGAGTTTTATCGCTAATTCGCAGGATATATCGGTGGAATTAAAATTGTAACAATTTTAAGTAATGTTCTACCAATAAGTAAAATAAGGTTTAATTTAACGAGAGAAATTATGATTCAGGTAAAAGGAGCATTAGTATTAGGCACAATAATTGGCGCAGTTGCTGGTGTTTTATTAGCACCGGATAAGGGAAGTGTTACGAGAGATTATCTTAAAAAAGAGGGTAAGGAAATTAAAGATAAACTGGTAGTCGACTTCAATGAGGTTAAGGACGATTTGTCTAAAGCAACAAAATCTGGTAAAAATAAGTTTAAAGAAGATGTTAGAGACTTTGCGTCTAAAGCTAGTTATAAAACAGAAGAAGCTATTACCTATTTAGAAAAGCAGTTGGCCTTATTAAAGGAAAAAAATAAAAGTTATCAAAACCCAATTTAAAGACTTTGAACAAGCCTCTTTTTTATTGTTGGCCATTCACTTTTTAGTATTCCATAGCAACAGGTATTACGTCTATATCCATCAACCATGAGGATGTTTTTGCGTAAAGTTCCTTCAAGTTTTGCACCGATTTTTTCAACGGCGCGTCTCGATTTTGAATTTCGTTCGTCAATTCTAAACTCAACTTTTTCAAAACCCATAGTTTCAAAAGCGTGTTGAAGCATCAGAAACTTCATATTTGTGTTTAAACCAGTACCTTGAAATTTTTTGCCAATCCAGGTCCATCCTATATGTAAAACCCTGTTCTTGTGATCAATATTTCCGAATCTAGTGGAACCAGCATAAGATTTCATTTTTTTATCATAGATAATGAACGGAATAATCGTTTTATGGTAATAACCGTTAACCGCAAGTTCAACATAAGATCTTAATTTTTCTGTAGTTAATATGTCTGATGGCGAATAATATATTAGCTTCTTTTCCTTCGCTATGTTTTTTAAATTTAAGTAGTTGCTCAAATCTAATAAACTCAGTTTAACACGTTCATTTTCTAATAAAGGCATACTCATCCTATTGCATTTATAAGGTCAATATTTACAATGTGTTTGCCCTTAAAAGGTTTTACATGCAATTTGTCATGGAATAATTTCTTTGCCTTTGCTGTTTCTTCTTTTATCCTATCGTCATTTAAATACTCATCCATTGTACCATAAACCAACAATACATTCGTGTTTTTATTTAAATAACTATAGTCTTCAGGATTCAATTCTTTAGGTATGCCACCTGAGTGTATAATCAATGTGTCACATTGTATCTTTCGTTTTGCGAGATAGCGTAAAGCAACACTGACTCCCTGGGAATATCCTAAAACGATCAATTTATGATTTGAAGGCAGTTTTTCATTGTCAAGAATTGCATCGAAATAATTTATGATGTTTTTCATACCGGATTTGGTATTGTCTCGAGTTAACCAATTGGCTCCTACATGCATTTTTGGTTGTTGATAATACTTGCTCGGAGCCTGTGGTGCTATAATGTAATTTTCTTCTGGATTGAGATCTTTAAAATACTTTAAAAAATATCTGCTCAAATAACCCATACCATGACAAACAAACCAGATATTTTTTGTCGTTTCGCTCAAGGTGTTTAATGTGGAATAAGAATTATTGGCTTGGTAGCTTATTTCTTTTTCGTAAGAATTCATTATTCTAAGTATCTTTGCAATCGACTTTAAAAATAACCATTTTCTATGCAACTTTCTAAAGAAGACTTTCTGAAAAAAGCTAACACAATTTGCAAAAACACCTTGATGGAAACCTTAGAAATCGAGATGATTGACTATGGAAGAGATTACCTTGTTGCTAGAATGCCTGTTACACCGAAGGTACATCAACCAGATGGCGTATTACATGGTGGCGCAACCGCTGCACTTGCTGAAAGTGTTGGTAGCTTTGCTTCTCATGTATTTATTGATGTAGAGAAATATTTTGTAAGAGGATTAGAAATAACTGCTAATCATTTAAAAAGTGTCAAATCTGGATTTGTTTATGCAAAGGCAACTTTTATTCATAAAGGGAGGACTACCCAATTGTTAGATATAAGGATAACAGATGAAAAAGACAATTTAATTTCCGTCTGTAGATTATCTACTATATCGCTACCCAAAACAAGCTAGAATGAATAGAAATTCATTTTTTTCTGTATTAGAGGATCATTATCACAAAAAATTACCCTTTGTAGTTTATAGCAGGCCAATAAATACTATCATAAAATGTTGGCTGCAACAAAATGATGAATTGTATACGACAGATTCTTATGAAGAATCTGGGTTTGTCTTCGCACCTTTTGATTCTAGTATGGATAGCATCCTAATTCCAGTTGAAAAATCTGCTCACTCAATTCTAAATATCAAACCTAACGAACAACTACAAGTTCGATTTTCTACAAAAAGGAGTGAACCATTAAACGTAGAAAAAGAAATCCATATTAATCTATTAGCCAAAGGTATATCTGAAATTAAAAAAGGTAATTTAAATAAAGTAGTTCTATCAAGATTTGAAAAACGTAATATCGAAACAGTAAGACCATTAGAGTTATTTAAACAGCTTTATAATACCTATAAAAATGCAATGGTGTATTGCTGGTATCATCCAAAAGTAGGATTATGGCTCGGTGCAACACCTGAATTACTTTTTAAAGTTGTCGGTAATCACTTAACAACTATTTCCTTAGCTGGTACCCAACCTTATATTAAAGATGAAGTGCCCAAATGGAAAGCAAAGGAAATTGAAGAACAAAAAATCGTAACGGATTTCATAGTTGAACAGATTAAAGACTATACATCACATATCAATATATTAGATACCGAAACCGTGAGGGCTGGAAATCTAATTCATATAAAGACACGAATTAAAAGTAGAATTAATAGTTCATCAAGCCTAAAAAATATTATACAAAATTTGCATCCCACACCAGCGGTATGTGGCAATCCAAAAGAGGCTTCAAAAGCGTTTATTTTGGCAAATGAGAACTATAATAGAGAATACTACACAGGATTTTTAGGCGAGCTAAATTTAAAAGATACGCTCAATAGGAACACAAACAAGCAAAATGTAGAGAACAGCGCATATTCGAGTGTGAAGACCATTTCAAATTTCTATGTCAATTTAAGATGCATGCAGATAAAAGGAGGTGTTGCAAAGATTTATGTCGGAGGAGGCATAACTAAAGATTCAGTACCTGAAAATGAGTGGCAAGAAACTGTAAATAAAACTAAAACTATCGTTAACGTATTAAGGTAAAACAGCTATAATCCTTATCTTTGCACGCTGATGAAATATTCCAAGATTCCTTTATCTCAGACCGTTGTTGCATTGTGCCAAATGTATAAAATTGAGCACGTTGTAATTTCGCCAGGAAGTAGAAACGCACCATTAACCATAGGTTTTTCTTATAATAATAATTTTAAGTGCTATAGTGTAGTTGATGAGCGTTGTGCTGCATTTTTTGCATTAGGAATTGCACAACAAACTAAAAATCCCGTTGCCCTAGTTTGTACCTCTGGCAGTGCTTTACTTAACTACTTCCCCGCTGTTTCAGAAGCATTTTATAGCAATATTCCATTAATAGTACTTTCAGCAGACAGACCAAAGCACTTAATTGATATTGGTGATGGACAAACGATAAATCAGCAAAATATTTACGGTGTACATGTGCATTACAGTACTAATTTAAAATTAGATACAAAAGATGAACTCAATACGCCAAAGGATGGAGAGTTGCCAATTATTAAAAACATTGAAAATAAATTAGAGCGTTTCCTCGGAATTCAAAAAGATATTCAAACTTATAATGAAACTGAAATTGCAACAGCCTTATCAATTGCAAGGTTAAAATCTGGTCCAGTTCACATAAACGTTCCTTTCGATGAGCCCTTATATGATACCCTTGATAGCCCAACCATAACTGTAAACCCAGTAGTACTCAAACAAAGGAAAGAAAAAGTTGATGATTTTGAAATTAAGAGTTGTTTGGATATCTGGCAAAGTTGTAAGCGTAAAATGATTTTAGTTGGTGTATTGTTACCAAATACGGTGGAGGAGAAATTACTCAACGAAATTGCAGATGAAGACAGTGTTATTGTATTTACAGAAACAACATCAAATCTAAATCACCCAGATTTTTTTCCAGGTATAGATAAGATTATTGCACCATTGGATGATGAAGATTTCAAAAAACTTCAACCCGATTTACTATTGACATTTGGTGGATTAATTGTTTCAAAGAAAATCAAGGCGTTTTTACGAAAGTATAAACCTGAACATCATTGGCATGTAGGTTTGAACAAAGCCAATGATACATTCTTTTGTCTTAGTAGGCATATTCAACTTTCTCCAAATACATTTTTTGAAGCCTTTTTGCCAAAGATAACGCACCATCCTAAGAGTGATTATAAACAGTTTTGGTTAGAGATAAGGCAAAGAAGACGAAAGTTGCATAAGGCATATATTAATGAAATTGAATTTTCGGACTTTCTGGTTTTTGAAAAATTGCTAAGTACCCTGCCAAAGCAGAGCCAATTGCAGGTTGGAAATAGTTCTGCTATTAGATATACACAATTGTTTCAATTAAGAAAAGACATATCTGTTTTTTGTAATCGTGGCACAAGTGGAATTGATGGAAGTACTAGTACTGCTATAGGAGCATCAATTGTATCTAAGAACCGAACGACCTTTATAACTGGCGATTTAAGCTTTTTCTATGATAGTAATGCACTTTGGAACGGTTATATACCATCTTCGTTTAGAATTGTGATTATAAACAATGAGGGTGGAGGTATCTTCAGGATTCTTCCGGGCCACAAGGATAGCGAAAATTTTGACACTTACTTTGAAACCAAGCACAATTTAAAAGCTCAGCACTTATGCGAAATGTATGGTTTTGAATATTCTACGGCAAACGATAATGCTTCATTAGACAATGTACTAGATACATTTTATAACAAATCAAATAAACCAAAATTGCTAGAGATATTCACTCCTGCTAGATTAAACGACCGGATACTACTCAACTATTTTAAGTTTATTAAATAAGATAAATTAAACTTTATAATTAAAGTGACTTTTAGGTTTTTTAGGTGTCTAAAAAATAGTTAACTTTAAAGAGTAAAAATTTTAATCTAAAACAACAAAAATGAGTAAAAGAGATGACTTAATCGCAAAATATGCGGCGGACCTCAAAGACAAGTGTGGAGTAAATCCTGATATGGACTTATTAACTAAGGTGACTGTGGGTTTAGGACCATCAATTTATAATGCAGATGCGGCTACAGTTTCTGGTTCTGATGAAAAGGAATTAGCAACTGTAAAAAATAATTTTTTAGTTAAGAAATTAGGTTTAAAAGATAGTGCTGATCTGGATAAAGCTATAGATTCTGTAATTGAAACATATGGTCGTTCAAATAGAAATAAATACAGAGCTGTTATTTATTATTTATTAACTAAGCATTTTAAGAAAGAATCTGTATATAAATAATTCAGAAATTAAATAAAACTAAAAGCGTCATAATTACCATTGTGGCGCTTTTTGTTGTCTTTTAATATATACCTTTGTGGAATGATTGTACTTGGCCAATATAATACCTTAGAAATACTTAGAGACACCAATCCTGGTCTGTTTTTAGGAGATGAGGAAGGCAATGAGGTATTGTTGCCTAATAGATATGTTCCAAAAGAATTTGAAATTGGAGAAAAGATTAAAGTATTTGTTTATTTAGATAATGAAGAAAGGCCCGTTGCTACAACAGATAAACCATATATAACTAAAGGCGATTTTGCTTTGTTAAGATGTAATCAGGTGACTAAATTCGGTGCATTTTTAGATTGGGGTTTGGTCAAGGAATTATTTTGTCCATTTAAAGAACAAGCCTTCAAGATGAAAGTAGGAGGCTGGTACTTAGTTCATTGTTATTTGGATGAAGAAACGGGGCGCCTTGTGGCCTCTAGCAAAACAAACAGATTTTTAGACAATAAAGAACTCACAGTATCCAGATTTGATGAGGTAAATTTAATTGTATCTCATCCTTCTGAAATAGGTATGAATGTAATTGTCAATAAAAAACACTTGGGGCTTGTATTTAAGGATGATATTTTTAAGGATATTAGTGTTGGAGATAAACTCAAGGGAATTGTAAAAAAAATACGAACAGACAATAAAATTGATATTTCACTGAGTCAAATAGGTTATAGAAATATAGAGCCAAATGCTCAGTTGATTCTAAATGAACTTAATGATAATAGTGGCTTTTTACCTCTGCATGATAAATCCAGTCCTAACGCTATTAAAGCACAGCTTCAAATGAGTAAAAAAAGTTTTAAAAAGGCCATTGGGAGTTTGTACAAAGAGCGAAAAATAGACATTAAATCAGACGGTATTTATTTAAAGTAGTCTATTTAAAAACTCAGACTCCAAGACATTGAATCCTTAAACAGATGTTGCTACAGCATTGTGATTTATTCATTATTTTTGCAAACAAATTGTGAGAAAAGATGAGCCATATCAATTGGAAGATTGCAAAAGAGTATGAGGATATTACCTATAAAAAGTTTAATGGTGTAGCTAGAATTGCCTTTAACAGACCCAATGTTAGAAATGCCTTCAGACCAAAAACAACATCTGAATTATATGATGCATTTTACGATGCTAACGAAGATACCAGCATTGGAGCCGTCCTATTAAGTGCTGAAGGGCCTTCTACAAAAGACGGTGTTTGGAGTTTTTGTTCTGGTGGAGACCAAAAAGCGCGTGGACACCAAGGTTATGTGGGTGAAGACGGGTACCACAGATTAAATATTCTAGAAGTACAACGGTTAATAAGATTTATGCCAAAAGCTGTAATTGCAGTGGTACCAGGTTGGGCAGTTGGTGGAGGACATAGTTTACATGTCGTATGTGACTTAACTTTGGCTAGCAAGGAACACGCTATTTTTAAGCAAACAGATGCAGATGTAACAAGTTTTGATGGAGGTTATGGTTCTGCGTATTTAGCCAAAATGGTGGGGCAAAAGAAAGCTCGAGAAATCTTTTTCTTAGGCAGAAACTATTCTGCTCAAGAAGCATTTGAGATGGGTATGGTCAATGCTGTAGTTCCTCATGAAAAGCTTGAGAAAACTGCTTATGAGTGGGCACAAGAAATATTGGCAAAGTCACCAACGTCGATTAAGATGCTAAAATTTGCTATGAATTTAACCGATGATGGCATGGTAGGTCAACAAGTTTTTGCGGGAGAGGCAACGCGTCTAGCCTACATGACCGATGAGGCAAAAGAGGGGAGAGATGCATTTTTAGAAAAAAGGAAACCTAACTTTCCTAAAAAATGGATTCCGTAATTCTAACAATATTTAAATGAAGAACATTAAACCGTGGCTTTCTGCCATGCGCTTAAGAACGTTGCCCTTGTCTGTATCGGGTATTATTTTAGGAACGTGTTTTGCTATTTATAATGGATTTTTTAGTTGGTGGGTTTTGGTTCTTGCTATTCTTACAACGATTAGCTTACAAATTCTATCCAATTTGGCAAACGATTATGGAGACGGTATTAAAGGAACGGACAATAAAGATAGGGTTGGTCCAGAAAGAGCCATTCAAAGTGGGGCAATAACACCGGATCAAATGCTCGATGCAATAAAATTCAATATCATTGTTGTTATCATACTTACTTTCGCTTTAATCTGGGCGGCCTACGGACCAAATGAATTCTTATTGCTATTGTTATTTGTTGTATTGGGAGGACTTTCTGTTTACGCTGCATTGAACTATACAATGGGAGACTCACCGTATGGTTATAGAGCGTTAGGAGATGTCTTTGTATTTATTTTTTTTGGGTTAATTAGTACTTTAGGAAGTTATTTATTGTACACTAAAACTATAGACCATGTGGCATTATTGCCAGCAATTTCACTCGGTTTGTTTAGTGTTGGGGTTTTAAACCTAAATAATATGAGGGATATTGAATCCGATATAAAATCAGGGAAAATTACGCTTGCTGTAAAACTTGGATTAAAAAAAGCTAAACTTTATCATTACTGTCTTATAGTCGGGGCAATGCTCATCACTATAGTGTTTTCTTTATTATATTATGTTCAGATATATAATTTTTTATATCTCTTGTCCTTCTTTCCTTTCATAATTCATTTGGTTAAAATTAAAAATGCTGTTAAGCCCAATGATTTTGACAGTCAATTAAAAGTTTTGGCACTGTCAACATTTCTCTTTTCAATATTATTAGGGATTGGATATATTTTATATTAATTTTAATCATATAATTGAAGATTAAATAATTTAAAATGAAAGTAACATTTTATGGTCATGCCTGTTTAGGTATTGAAATAAAAGGAATTAACATTCTTGTAGATCCTTTTATTACAGGAAACGAAAAAGCTTCTCATATTGATATTGATGCAATAAAAGCAGATTACATATTATTAACACATGCGCATCAAGATCATACTTTGGATGTGGAGTCCATTGCTAGTCGCACTGGAGCAACAATTGTTTCTAACTATGAAATTGTTGTTCATTATCAAAATTTGGGTTTTAAAGGTCATCCAATGAACCATGGTGGTTCTTGGCAATTTGATTTCGGAAAAGTAAAGTATGTTAATGCGATACATACATCGTCATTTCCAGATGGTAAATATGGCGGTCAACCGGGAGGCTTTGTTATTCAATCAGATAAAACAATCTATATAGCTGGTGATACCGCTTTAACTTATGATATGCGATTAATAGGAAAAGGATTTGACCTTGATCTTGCAGTACTGCCTATTGGTGATAATTTTACAATGGGAGTGGATGACGCTATTCAGGCTGCGCGGTATGTTGACTGCGACCTGGTTTTAGGTTATCACTATGATACCTTTGGGTATATTGAAATTGATAAACCTAGAGCAAAGGCAAAATTTGATTCTAAATTAAAGCGCCTAGTTTTATTGGATATTGGGCAAAGTATGGATTTATAAAATCTATCTTACAGCACTTTTCAAAATTACTCTATGCAGTAGTTTAGGGAAAAATCGCTTTAGATAAATACCTTTAGTTTCACCCTTACCAATGTAAGCTTCAAACTTTTGCTTCTTTATAGCTTTTAGCATTCGTTCTACAAAAATTTCCGGTTCAAGGCCATTTTGGGTTGCATTATCTTGTTTGTTAAGTTTGGTGCCATCTCCAATTAGAGCATTTCTTGAAATATTTGTATTTACAAATCCTGGACAAATCATTGTAACTTTGATGTTGTCTTGGACATGTTCTAATCGTAGCGCATCAAAAAAGCCATGTAGGGCATGTTTAGCACCACAATAAGAAGACCTATATGGAGAGCTAAACTTACCCATTAAGCTGGTTACGGTAACAAAATGCCCAGATTTATTTTCAATAAAATGAGGTAATAATGCTTTACTCAGGGCTACAGTGCCTAAATAATCAATTTCCATTAGTTTTTTATCTACAGAAATAGCAGTTTCTATAATTAGCGAGCGTTGGCTAATACCTCCATTATTAATTAACATATCAATTTTACCAAAAAAGGATATAGCTTTGCTAACTATTTCGTCCATTGATTGGTAATTTGCAAGATCAAAAGGTAAAACGCGGATATTTCCACTATTATCACATTCGTCTTTTACTCTTTTCAATTCGTTCTCGCGTCGGGCTGATAAAATGAGATTGCAATGCTCTTTAGACAAAGCCTTTGAAAGTGCTTCACCTATACCACTTGATGCGCCGGTAATCCAAATAACCTTACCTCTAAACATTAAATATTCTTATTTGATTTAAGCCACTCTTTACGCAGGTCGGTACTTATTTTACCGGTTCCATCATGTTTCCAACCGGGTGGTTTTATAAGATATAACCATCTATTCTTTAATGATTTTTTACCGCTGAAGGCATCTCTAAACATATAAAACCATTCAATAAATGCAATTTTTATTGGATTAAAGGTGTTTATGTTCTTTACCAAACCATAGGTTACTTTTTCATTTTCAAGTTCAGGTTGGAAAGTACCGAATAATTTATCCCAAATGATTAAAATACCTGCATGATTACGGTCTAAATATATTGGATTACTACCATGGTGAACACGGTGATGGGAAGGAGTGTTGAAAATTGCTTCAAACCATTTTGGCATTTTATGTATTATCTCGGTATGTATCCAAAATTGATACAATAAGCTTATAGACATTTGCAACATAATCATAGCCGGATGAAATCCTAAAAGTGGAAGCCACAGCCAGAAAATAAAGGTGTAAAAACCACCGCTCCATGTTTGTCGCAAAGCTGTACTTAGGTTATAGTGTTGTGAGGAGTGATGCACCACGTGAGAGGCCCAAAATAGACGACACTCGTGCGAGATTCTATGAAACCAATAATAGGAAAAATCATCTGCAAAAAATAATAGAACGAAAGACCACCAAGCTATTGGTATTTCAAAAAATTTGAAGCTGTCGTAAATCAAGAAAAAGGCAAAAAGCACTAATGCCTTGCTTGCAAACCCTAAAAACACATTTCCGAGACCCATGGCAATAGAGGAAAAGGCATCCTTCGGTTCATAGGTTTTTAATCCCATTTTCACGGTAACATAAAGTTCCAACAACATAGCAAATATGAAGAATGGAATAGCATATAAAATAATATTTGGAAAATCTGGCATTACTTCATTTAAAAATGTGAGTTGCGTATTTTTGCAATTCAAAAATAATGGATTTTACACGAAGTAAAAATTACTCTTGTTCAATTTGTCATCAACCTCTGATGTAAAAATCATAAGATGGCCAAAAGTGAAAATTGTAAATGGAGGTAACTACCAAAATCTTTGGGCTTGCAACAAGGTATTAATTTATGAACGCAAAATATCAGAAATATATATTAGATTTTAAAAGACCTAGTGGTACATCGAGAGGCGTTTTAACTACTAAAGAAACTTGGTTTATCCAAATAAATGATAGTGGTAAAACAGGTATTGGCGAGTGTGGTATTTTGCGTGGATTGTCTATTGACGATCGTCCAGATTATGAAGAAAAATTAAACTGGGCCTGTAAAAATATTGATATCGGATTAGATAAGCTGTTAAACGCGTTGATTGAGTTTCCTAGCATTCAGTTTGGGCTAGAACAAGCATTTAAATCTTTAAATGCGGTGTCACCTTTTGAATTGTTTGAATCCCCTTTTACTAATGGCGAAGATAGCATACCTATAAACGGTTTGGTATGGATGGGTACAGAGGACTTTATGCGAGAACAGATTGAAGAAAAAATTGCATTAGGTTTCACCTGTATAAAAATGAAAATTGGAGCTATAGATTTTGATACTGAGTTAAATATATTAAAGTCAATACGCAAGGAATTTTCAGTTTCCGATATAGAGTTACGCGTGGATGCAAACGGCGCATTTTCTTCAAATGAAGCACTTGAAAAATTAAAGCGATTATCTGAGTTTAGCCTTCACTCAATTGAACAACCCATAAAACAAGGCCAATTGGAGGAAATGGCCGAATTATGCGATGTTACACCACTTCCTATAGCACTTGATGAAGAGTTAATTGGCGTTTTTGATTCAATATCAAGAAACGAACTTCTAACAACTATTAAGCCACAATACATAATACTCAAACCAAGTTTAGTTGGTGGTTACAAGGGTAGTGAGCAATGGATAAATTTTGCTGAAGAAAATAACATTAAATGGTGGATTACGAGTGCTTTAGAAAGTAACGTTGGATTAAACGCAATTGCCCAATGGACCTACACCTTGGATAATCCTATGCCACAAGGATTGGGTACGGGAAGTTTATTCACTAATAATTTTGTTTCGCCATTAATTGTAAAAAATGGTACTTTGCAATACGATAAAACACACAAGTGGGATTTTAATTTATGAGTATGGTTTATATACAACAAGCATTTAAAGGGTTAAGCGATGGTTGGCGATATTTCGTTGGTACTGTCGTGGTAATTGCCTTTGTAATATTAGGTCAAATTCCTTTCACAGTTGCAACTTTTATTGAAGCTTCCAATCAAGGCTTAAGTCTGTTTGAGTTAGATGAAAATAAATTAATGACCATTTTAGAGCCAAACCTAAACCTATTCTTGATGTTATTATCCTTTGCCGTAGGTCTATTAGGAATACTTTTGGTTAACAAGTTTTTGCATAAAATGACTTTAACTCAATTGACAACTGCAAGGCAAAGAATCGATTGGAAACGGTTTTGGACTGTTTTCTTTGGATGGGGAATTTTATCTTCTGGGTTTGTACTATTGGATTATTTTTTAGCTCCAGAGGATTATGTTTTAAACTTTGATTTTAATAAGTTTTTAATACTATGTGTTATTGCAATTGTAATGGTACCCTTGCAGACAAGTTGTGAAGAGTACTTGTTTAGAGGATATCTCATGCAGGGACTTGGGGTTATTACTAAAAACAGATGGTTTCCACTTTTGTTTACTTCCATTGTTTTTGGCTTATTGCATATAGCCAACCCAGAGGTTGAAAAATTAGGTTATATTATTATGGTTTATTACATAGGCACAGGTTTGTTTTTAGGTATTATAACATTAATGGATGAGGGTTTGGAACTGGCCTTAGGATTTCATGCGGCTAATAATCTGTTCACAGCACTCTTGGTTACAGCAGATTGGACCGCTTTTAAAACCTATTCTATTTTAAAAGACATGTCAGATCCTACAGAAGCAACATTAACTGATATTATAGTGCCAGTTTTTGTAATTTTTCCAATACTTTTAATAATTCTTTCTAAGATGTATGGATGGAGTAATTGGAAAGAGCGATTACTTGGAAGAGTTACAGAACCGCCTAAAGACGACTATAAAATAATTGAGTAAAATGACTCCTAGTTACACAAAAATACATAATAGGTTTAAGCTAAACGGTCTTCATTTTAATCGTGAAGAACTTAAGGAAGTAGCCTACAGTTTTATAAAGGAAGGTGAAGACTATGAGAAGGCTTCCGGAAACTTCTTAATTGATTGGCTCAATGATAATGACTACCTATATGTAAATACATCTGGCTCAACCGGTAAACCAAAAGCAATAAAACTACTAAAACAGACCATGGTAAACTCTGCGATTGCAACGGGTGACTATTTTGGTCTTGAACCTGGAGACACTGCATTAGATTGCTTACCAAGTCATTATATAGCAGGTAAAATGATGTTGGTAAGGGCAATGATACTTGGTTTGGAAATTGATCATGTAGAACCTAGTGCACATCCAATTTTTGATTATGAAAAGAACTATGATTTTTGTGCTATGATTCCTTTGCAATTGAAGCATACTATTAACTATACGCACAATATCAAAACCATCATAGTTGGAGGTTCAATTATTACCAAGCCTTTATTAGAACAAATCTCACACAGCACCTCAAAGTTTTATGAAACGTATGGTATGACCGAGACAGTCACTCACGTGGCTGTGAGGCAACTTAAATCCAAAAATGGCAAAGGGGAACAGTTCTTTAAAGCCTTGCCAAATATTTCATTTGATAAAGATGAACGAAACTGCCTTATAATTAATGCTTCAAATTTAGTTGAAGAAGCCTTAGTAACCAATGATATTGTTGACTTAAAATCAGATACCAGTTTTAGGCTATTAGGGAGGTATGATAATGTTATTAATTCTGGAGGGATTAAATTATTTCCTGAACAAATTGAAAATAAATTGCAACCTGTTATTGATGAGCGTTTCATTTTAGCAGGTGAGGAAGACGGTACACTAGGAGAAAAGCTTATCTTAATTATAGAGAGTCCGAGGGATACCAAGGAGTCCATTTTTAATAGAATTAAGCAACTTAAGGGCTTAACAAAATACGAGGTACCGAAGGAAATATATGTTGTAGATAGATTTGTTGAAACGGTAAACGGAAAAGTCCAAAGAAGCAAGACAATTGCTAAGGCCATAGGCTAGTTAGCTCATTTAAACTGCCATTTTACTCAATAGCTCTTTCATACCAACGATTTGGTATTTAGTTTTATGTAAACGCTAAATACCAACCTTATGAAAACACTATTTCAATTTGTAATCGTACTAGGGCTGTATTGTTCTAGTTATTCTCAGGAAAAGAATATTGAAACCGAATCTATAGCGATAGAGCATTTAATTAGCTTTATGGTAGAGCAATTTTCTGTAAATTCAGATACTATACCACAGCGTAATATTACATTTTTACTAGAGACTTACGCACCTAGTTTTAACACGCAAGATAGAGTAATTTTAAGACAAGCTTTTAAATTGCTGTCTGAACGCCTTACTCAAAATGACTCAGTAAGCATAGTGGCCTATTCAAAATATAACGGGATTATACTCGAAAGAACTGATACCAAAAATGTAAAGAAACTTTTATATGCTGTAGAAAACCCAATTTCAAGTATTAGCTTTTTAGAAAAGGACGGGATAGGTTTAGCCTATAATATGGCTAAGAAAAACTTTTCCAAAAATACCGAAAATTCCGTAGTGATGATTAGAATTCCAAATAATGAATTCTCTGTAAACGATAGTAAAAGGAAGAACGTCTCAGAATCTCAAAATTTGAACCGGAGAAATAAAAATACAGTTTTACTTACTGCAATAGCATTACTTCCAGAACTCATAAAAGTTATAAAAGACTAAGCTATAATTAAAAACCCAATGCTAAAAGGCATTGGGTTTATACTTCTTATGCATTTAAAATTAGTTACCTGCAGATAGATTCTTCATTTCCTCTTCTATCATTTCATAGAATTCATCAATTTTTGGTAATACAATAATTCTGGTTCTTCTATTTTTTGCTCGGTTAGTCGCAGTGTCATTTTCTACAAGAGGCACGTGGTAACTACGGCCTGCGGCGATAAGTTGTTGTGGATTTACTTTTAGTTCCTCTAAGACTCTAACAACTGAAGTGGCACGTTTTACACTTAAATCCCAGTTATCTAATAATGGTGGTTTACTGTAAGGCACGTTATCTGTGTGAGATTCTACCATAGCTTCGAAGTTTGGTTTACTGTTAATTACTTTAGCAACCTTACCTAATATTTCTTTTGCTCGGTCAGTTACATTATAACTTCCACTCTTAAACAAAAGTTTATCTGCAATGGAGATGAATACAACACCTTTTTCTACATTAATTTCAATATCAGGGTCGTCAATACCAACTTCCTTCTTTAAACTAGTTACAATTGCAAGAGTTACACTGTCCTTTTTAGTAAGTGCATCTTGTAGTCGAGAAATTTTCAGATCTTTTTCTTTTAAACTCTCTAAGGAGCGCTCTAAATTTTCGGCACCTTTTTGTGTCAAGGTTGTTAAGTTGCCTTTTGTATCAATTAAATCTTGATTCGCTTTTCGTAAATCGGCTAACTGATCTTTCATTGTTTCGACTCTCGCATTTGCTGCGGCAGCATCAGAAAGACATTTGTTTAATTTTACCGTGGCAGAATTAAGTAAATCTTGTGTTTCTTTTTGCTTTTCCTCTAGTGCCAGATATTCTTTTTTGGACACACAGGATGTTAAAACCATCATTGAGCAAATACTTAATATCATTAATTTTTTCATAATCAGTTTACTATTTTAATTTATAATTAAATCAGCTCAAAATTATAGAAAAGTAGTGTTGAAAAAGAATAGATTAACAATTTTTTTAACAGTTTTATAAACAATTAAAAAGTCTTCTTACCTAAGAAAAAATAAGACCAAACAATGGATTTTATCTGAAAATAATTTGAACGCTTTTTTAATAGCTGTCTCTGTTTGAGTATGTAACTTAAATTTGCGTAAAATGACGCATGTGCCTTCAATACTGAAAGGAAAAATAAAGGTTTCAAAATAAATAAAAACCTAAGGCCTGCAAGGCCATCTAATAGCATTCTTGTCAGAATTCTACCAACTAAATTTTTGTCAGTATTTTTCGCAAGTGTAAAAAGACTATTTCTAAAGTTGAGGTATGTTTTTTTTGGATTAGTATTTTTAAGTGTCGCACCACCAACATGATAAACTACCGAATTGCCAGTAAATCTCGTGGTATAACCCAAATTAAAAGCACGCCAGCAAAGATCAATTTCTTCCATATGGGCAAAGTAGGCTTCATCAAACCCTCCAAGAGATTTAAATATTTTATTTTTTATAAAAAAGCATGCGCCTGACGCCCAGAAAATATCTGTATTATCATCATATTGACCAATATCTTTTTCTATATGCTTAAATAATCGTCCTCGGCAATAGGGATAACCGTATTTATCTATAAATCCACCGGCTGCGCCAGCATATTCAAAATACTGCCTGTTGTTAAAGTCTAAAAGTTTTGGTTGTACAATAGCAAGAGTTTTGTCTTTGTTAAATTCAAATAAAATGGCTTCTAGCCAATTATCGGTTACTTCAACATCGCTATTTAACAAGCATAGTAGTGGTTCAGACACGTCCTTTAAGGCTTCATTATAACCTTTTGCGTAACCTCCATTAATTGGATTTTGAATAATCTGAATGTTGGGATAAACAGTTTGAAGAAAAGCAACAGAATTATCTGTTGACGCGTTGTCTGCAACATAGATATTTGCATCTTCTGAAAAATTAATTATTGAGGGTAAAAATTTTTCTAATAATAGTTTGCCATTCCAGTTAAGAATTACAATTGCTATGTCCGTTGTGTTATACTTCAAAACGACTTATAATTTGGGATATCCTTTAAAAATGCATATCGGTTCGCCTTATAATTTATTAGACAATAATAATGATTAAAACCATTTGTAACCATAAGGTATGTAGCGTTTAACTTCATGTTATAACGTGCAATTTGATCAAACGTTGTCTGGTTGATAGCAATATTGGGAGCTTTACATTCAACAATCAAATAAATGCTTCCGTCGGAATTAAAAACCACAATGTCATATCGTTTTTTAAGATCATTTATTACCAGCTCTTTTTCAACATTTATTAAAGATTTGGGAAATTTTTTCACGTTAATAAGATAATGAACACAATGCTGTCTGACCCATTCTTCAGGCTGAAGTATGACGAATTTTTTCCTAATCACATCAAAAATAGAAACTTTATTTTCTTTACTTTTGAGACGGTATTTAAACGGTGGAAAGTTCAGCTCTTGCACAGAGCAAAATTATCACTTTATAAGTATTTCGTTTTACATTTTAAGCGAAAATTTTACCCTAAAAATTAAATTTGTTTTCAATTGGAGGACGTAAAGAAAATCGTGTCAGATATAAATAAGCGTAACCTCAAGCCCATTTATTTTTTAATGGGAGAGGAACCCTATTACATTGACAAGATTTCCGACTATATTGAAGATAACATTTTGGATGAAGCAGAAAAAGGCTTTAATCAAATGGTACTCTATGGTCGTGATATTTCGATAGAAGACATAGTGAGTAACGCAAAGCGATTTCCAATGATGGCCGACTATCAGGTTGTTATTGTAAAAGAGGCTCAGGATTTAAGTAGAACGATTGAAAAGCTCGCCAATTATGCAGAAAATCCGCAACCCACTACCGTTTTAGTCTTAAACTACAAGTATAAAAAATTAGATAAGCGAAAGGCTCTTTACAAGGCTTTAAATAAAACAGGTGTAGTTTTCGAAAGTAAAAAACTATATGAAAATCAGGTTTCTGACTGGATAAGAGGTGTTTTAGCAAGACAGAATTATAAAATTTCTCCGAAGGCATCGCAAATGTTGGTTGAATTTCTAGGCAACGATCTTAGCAAGATAGATAACGAGCTTAATAAACTAAAAATAGTACTTCCCGAAGGAACGCAAATTACACCAGAGCATATCGAAGAAAATATTGGTATTAGTAAGGACTTCAATAATTTTGAATTGCGAAAAGCAGTTGGTGATAAAGATATTAGTAAAGCCCAACGAATAGCTAAATATTTTGCTGATAATCCTAAGGATAATCCTTTGGTTGTAACCATAGCATTACTTTTTAGTTTTTTTTCCCAACTATTGCTGTTGCACGGCTTACGAGATAAATCTCCACGCAGTGTAGCTTCTGCTTTACGAATAAATCCCTATTTTGTTAATGAGTATTTGATAGCTTCAAGAAATTACCCAATGAAAAAGGTAAGTGCAGTGATAGCCTTATTGCGCGAATTTGATGTGAAGGGTAAAGGTGTAGGAGCTAATGCAGTACCTCAGGGTGATCTATTAAAAGAACTATTGGTTAAGATATTCAATTAATCAATTAATAACCGTTTAATTAGAAAATTACCTTCGGCATCCCTTATGTTCACCATGTAAATACCATTTGATAATTTTGAAATATCAATTTTAGAATTTGTAGAACTAAGCACTAGTTCTCCTTTCATAGAAAAAATTTGGGTTGAGCAATATTCTCTATTGAGTACTATTTCGGTATTTGCTGGGTTGGGATAGAAGCATAATATATCCTTAATAGTTTCAGAATCAGAAAGGGTAGAGGTATTAAAGCTGTATAAACCTTGGGAATCTCCGGATAATTCCTCCGCACTAATCAGATAAGTTGTAGAATTAATGAATGCTATACCCTCGGTTTGACTCGAATAATTTAAAGGTGTGTTTAAGGATGTTTTTAATATTGAACCGTTTGAAAATATACCATTGCTATATCCATTAAGTTGAATTAAAAAAGAACCTATGCCATCATAGCCAACCAAAACTACTTCGCCGTTTGATGAGTTATAAGCAGCACCGGTAATTAATCCTTCTGAGTTAAATGAATCTATTAAAGTAGCGGTATGATTTCCTGGACTATCCGGCAGTTCATAGATATTTGTGGTGGCATCAATCCAGTTTTTTGTGAAGATATAAAGTTTATTGTTGAAATGTATCAGTGCTTCGGCATCAAAATTCGTTGAAAACGCAGAAGGTGTAAAATCAGTTTGATCACCATAATTAAAATTAATCAATTCTGCTACTACCGTTGTATTATTAAAATAGTCATTACGAGAGATTCTGTAAATCTTCAAATCTGTACGATTACCCTGATTGTTTCCAATATCAGCAACATAAATATAGTTAGAATCATAGGCAATATCTTCCCAATCTACATTGGTTGCATTAGCAATGGTAACTGTTCGGTTAATTGTTCCATCACCATCATTTATTTCAAATAATTGATTTGTGTTACCTGAATCATTGTGTGTAATCAAGGTATTGCTTAGATGTAATAAGCCCGATGTCTCCGATAAGTTGCTGTCTAAAGGCGTTACCAAAATATAGTCTTGAGCGACTAAATACATAGGTAGTAGAAAAATCAAATTTTTGAAGATAGTTCTCATCTTAGATTGAATTATTGATAAATGTAATAAATCTATCAACTCAAGGGTAATCAATTTTTAAAGTGATTATTATTTACATTTTTTTGACGAAATATTTTTTTTAATTCGTCTAGGTTTTGCTTTAATACAAACTATCTATTTTCTTTTAACAGAAATTTCTTTAGTTCACTGTAAGACTTAATACGAAGTGAATTCTTTTTCCTACCCATAACAGACTGAATTTGAGGAGGCAATAGAACTTTTTTGTTTATGACTGTTTCAACCACATCCAAAAATTTTGTCGGGTGTGCGGTTTCAAGAAAGACTACATGAACGTTTTGGTTCTTGGCAATAAAATCTTTTGCACCTAGATAGCCTACGGCTCCGTGTGGATCTGCAACATAATTGAAATTCTTATAAATTTCCAATAAGGCATCCTTTGTTTGCCTGTCATTATAGCTAAACGAGGAAAGGTTATTTTTTAATGAATTAAAATCAAAATCGTGTAATTCTTGAATCCTTACAAAATTACTTGGATTACCTACATCCATAGCATTGCTTATCGTCGGTATTGAAGGTTTAGGATCGTATGAGTTTGTTTTAAGATAATTAACAATGGTATCATTAGCATTTGTAGCTGCAATGAAGTGTTTTACTGGCATTCCCAATTTTTGTGCAACCATACCTGCACAAATATTTCCAAAATTACCACTAGGTACAGAAAATGTTATGTCTTTATATTTTGACTTTAATTGCTTGTAAGCGAACAAATAATAGAATAATTGGGGAAGCCATCGTGCAATATTTATGGAATTAGCCGAAGTTAGTTGCATTTGGCTAATCAAGTCTTCATCTATGAATGCTTGTTTGACCATGTCCTGGCAGTCGTCAAAAACACCATCAACTTCTAAGGCAGTAATATTTTGGCCAAGTGTTGTTAATTGCTTTTCTTGAATCTCGCTTACTTTACCAGAAGGGTAGAGGATAACCACCTTAACACCTTTAACTCCTAAAAAACCATGAGCAACCGCTCCGCCTGTATCACCAGAAGTAGCTACTAGAACAGTAACGTCATTGGTATTAGATTTATTAAAATACCCTAAACAACGTGCCATAAATCGTGCTCCAACGTCCTTAAAAGCCATGGTAGGTCCATGGAATAGCTCTAATGCTGAAATCTTGTTATTAAATTCAACGATTGGAAAATCAAAACTCAGAGTTTCTTCTACAATAGTTTTTAGGACTTCTTCTGGAATTTCAGGAAGTATAAATTGTTTAATAGCTTCGAATGCAATATCCGTATTTGAAGTCTTTTCAATATGTTCAAAAAACGATTTTGGTAAGGGGGTAATGTTTTCAGGGAAATATAAGCCTTTATCAGGTGCTAGACCTCTAACAACAGCCTCCTGAAATGTTGTTGTGGGTGCTTTTCTATTTAAAGAATAGTATATCATTCTACGATTTTTATTCCTTCAACATTAATTTTAGACACGTAGGTTTCGAAGTCAATACCTGAGTTAGCATAAGTTGTTTGCATGGCTTCCTGTGCTAATTTTGCCGTGTTTTCTCCTTTGCTCAAGGCAAAGACAGATGGACCTGAGCCTGAAATGGCGCAAGTTAACGCACCAGTTTTAAGGACATTACTTTTAAGGGCATCAAAATGCGGAATTAATTGTTTTCTATGAGGTTCAATAATCACATCATTTAGAGAGCTTTGAAGTAAATTATAATCTGAACTGTGCAGTGCATGAACTAAACTGCCAACATTTGCCCATTGGATAATAGCGTCGCTTAAGGGTATATTTTTAGGTAATACTGCCCTCGAATCTGCTGTTTTAATTTCAATTTGTGGATGAATTATTGTTGCAAATAAATCTTTTGGAGTTGGTAAGGATAAAATTTGCAATGGGTTTATTGATTTAACCAAAGTGAACCCGCCATAAATTGCTGGTGCTAGATTATCAGCATGCAAACTTTTACTTGCAAGTGCCTCACCTTGCATTGCATGATGTATTAATTGTGTTTTATCTAGAGGTTCTCCAAGTAGCTTATTAATTGCATAAACAGCACCAGAAGCACTCGCGCCACTACTGCCAATACCACTTCCGGGTTTTATACGTTTATCAATTTCAATATCAAAACCACAATTAGGAGCTAACTGTCTATAAATTGATAAGGCGGCAACGCCTGCAACATTTTTCTCAGGCGCAAAGGGTAGGTCAAATCCTTTAATATTTGTGATACGTATGCCCTTATCATCCACTTTTCTTACTGTCATGTAATCACCAATAGTGTCTAGACAAAAACCTAATACGTCAAAGCCACAGGCTACATTGGCTACTGTCGCAGGAGAAAATATTTTAATTTCTGAGTTCATTAATTATTAGCTATTCTAATGATATCTGCAAATAGACCTGAAGCGGTAACATCTGCTCCAGCGCCTGCACCTTTTACAATCAATGGTTGTTCGGGATAACGTTTTGTATAGAACATTACTATATTATCCTTTCCTTCTAAATTATAGAAGGGATGTCCTTCGGGAATTTGTCTCAAACCAACATTAGCTTTACCATTTGCAAATTCTGCGACAAATTTTAACTGATATTCTTTTGATTTTGCATCTTCATATAACTTTTGGTAATATCCTTCGTCTTGTTTTAGCGTCTCAAAAAAGGCTTCTACAGTGTTTGATTTCATTGCTTCTTCTGTTAAGAAATAATTGCTTTCAATGTCATCTAATTCCATTTGATATCCGCTTTCTCTGGCCAAAATTAGAATTTTTCGGGCTACATCAATACCACTTAAATCAATTCTTGGATCTGGCTCAGTGTAACCTTCAGCTTGTGCTTGTTTCACAATCTCAAAGAATGACGTATTATTATTAAAATTATTGAAAATGAAATTTAGACTACCAGATAAAACTGCTTGAATGGAATTAATCTCATCACCGGATGTAACCAGATGGTTTAAGGTATCAATTATTGGCAAACCTGCACCTACATTAGTTTCAAAAAGGAAGGATGCGTTATAGCGTCTTGATAATTCTTTTAGCTGATTATAATAGTGTATATCACCAGAGCAGGCAATTTTATTACACGCAACCACAGATATACTTTCCTTTAAATATTTTGGGTAGATATATGCCACCTCTGTGTTAGCGGTAATATCAATAAATACTGAATTTCTTAAATTAAGGTTTTTAGCATGGTTAAAGAATTCATTTAGGCTTGCCGTTTCTCCATTATTTAAGTGCGATTTCCAGTTTTTTAAATCAATACCGTCTTCATCAACTACCATTTTTCTGGAATTAGACAATCCCACAACTCGAAGATTAATCTTGAAATTTTTCTTTAAGTAAGCGTTTTGCTGATTTATTTGTTGAATTAAACGTTCACCAACATTGCCCACACCCGTTATAAATAGATTCAGTTGCTTTGTTTTTATTTCGAAAAACTGTTCGTGCAAACTGTTTAATGCTTTTTTGACATCGTTTTTATGAATTACTGCAGAAATGTTGCGTTCTGAAGCGCCCTGTGCAATAGCTCTAATATTGACGTTGTTTTTACCTAATGTGCTAAACATTTTACCACTAATACCTTGATGGCTTTTCATATTATCACCAACAACAGCAATTATTGAAAGGTCCGTTTCTGAAAGAATGGGCTCTAATCTCTGAAGTGCAATTTCAAATTCAAAAACAGTGTCAATGGCTTCTTTTGCCCGAATAGCGTCACTTTCTGAAATACCAAAACAAATTGAATGTTCTGAAGAGGCTTGAGTTATAAGTATAATATTTATTTTTTCTTGCGCCAATGTCTCAAATAGACGTTTGCTAAAACCTGGAATACCTACCATACCATTTCCTTGTAAGGTTAGCAAAGCAATCCCATCAATATTGCTAATTCCTGTAACAGGAGAAATGCCATTAGATTTTTTAGTCGATGTAATCTTTGTTCCAATCGCCTCTGGCTTCATTGTATTCTTTATGACAATTGGAATGTTTTTGCGTAATACTGGCATTACAGTTGGAGGATACAATACTTTTGCTCCAAAATGGGACAACTCTATAGCTTCTTGATAAGAGAGTTCACTTATAGGAGATGCTTGTTTTACCAATTTTGGGTTGGTTGTGAACATGCCACTCACATCAGTCCAAATTTGAACTTCCTTGGCGTTAATAGCTGCCGCTATTATTGAAGCGGTGTAATCAGAGCCTCCTCTTCCTAATGTTGTAGTTTCACCATTTGTGGATTTGGAAACAAAGCCTGGCAATAGTGTTATAGTTTGTTTTTGATTTTTAAAATAGGATTTAATGTTTTTATTAGTCTGCTCAAAAATTACCCTTGCATTATTAAAAACAGAATCTGTTATTATCAATTCTTGTGTGTTTTTAAGTGCAGCATCAATGCGTAACGCTTTTAATATATAACTTATAATCGTTGAAGAGCAGTATTCGCCATAACTTAGTAATTTATCCTTGGTTTTGGGTGATAATTCATTGATAAGATAAATACCATTTAAAAGACTTCTTAGCTCATTTAGTTTGGTTCCTATATTTTCAACCAACTCCGTTTGCAATTCTAGAACCGTTTCATCATCTTCAATGTTTTTAAATAATTCCTCAATAATCTCATTATGAATAGACCAGATTTTGTTGTACTTCACTACATAATCTGGATTTTTATTACATGCCAATTCACCTGCTTCAATCAGCTTATCAGTAATACCTCCAACTGCAGAAACTACTACAGCGATTTTGGATGTTTCTGATTGCTGTTGCAAAATCGCGATGACTTTCTTTATATTTTCAACGGATCCTACTGAAGTTCCGCCGAATTTTAAAACTTTCATAATTTATTTTTTATACAGGACACAATTGTCTTAATCGAAATTATAATTGAGATAATGAGCTAATCAGAAAAACCCCAAAGGGTAATTGTTGTAGATAAAAATAAAAGGAAAACGAAGTACAGTTAGATATAGCTAAACTGTTTTTTGTTATATGCTTTTTTTTCTTCATTACCTCTCAAATGTATTATTTTTACGACAATAAAAAAACAATTTCGAATTTTTTGATGTTCCAGAAAATAAGGTGTTTTATACAACGAAGTTTAAATTAATTAGACCAAATAAATGGAACTATAGAAAGGTGAAACAGTATTTTATTTAACTAGTTTTCATAGATGAAATTATTTTCAAAAGAACAAATTTACGAGGGGGACAGGCTTACTACGGAACGTCAAAACATATCTTCAACCGATTTAATGGAGCGTGCAGGTACACAAATATTCAATTGGATGCATATGCGCATGCAAGGGGCTCAAGTGCCTGTTCATGTTTTTTGTGGTATAGGAAACAATGGAGGTGATGGGTTAGTATTGGCACGTCATTTAACCACCCATGGTTATAATGTTATAACTTACGTTGTTAATTATAGCGAAACCAGATCAAAAGACTTTTTAATTAACTATGATCGGATAAAAAATGTATCGAAAGATTGGCCAAAAATGATGACAAATTCTGCCAATTTTCCAAAGATTCACAAAGATGATATTATAGTTGACGCCGTATTTGGAATAGGATTAAATAGACCGCCTGCGGAATGGGTTGCGGAGATATTCCAAAAATTTAGAGCGTCTAGCGCGTTTACCTTATCTATAGATATCCCATCAGGATTATATACGGACAAAGCAATAGCAAACGAAAATGCGGTTGTTCACGCAAACTATACTCTAAGTTTTCAGTCGCCAAAACTGGTATTCTTTTTGCCCGAAACAGCAAAATTTACCGTACAATGGGAGGTTTTAGATATTGGTATAGACCGCGATTACTTGGTTAACACTGAAACCGAGGCCGAATTAATATCCAAATTTGAGATTTTACCTCTTTATAAACCTAGGGAAAAGTTTGCTCATAAGGGTAATTTTGGACACGCACTTATAATAGGAGGAAGTCACGGTAAAATTGGTGCAGTAAATCTGGCAAGTAGGTCATGCCTTAGTTCTGGTGCTGGTTTGGTAACAGCATTTGTGCCAGAATGCGGATATCATAGTTTACAAGCATCTATACCAGAGGTCATGGTTTTAACCGATAAGGAAGAACGTTATATTTCTGATATTAAATTTAATATTGAACCAAATGCGATTGGCATTGGAATAGGGCTTGACACACGAGAAGAAACCATGAAAGCGCTGGAGTCGTTTTTGGAAATAAATAAGAATAATCTGGTCGTAGACGCTGATGGTATAAATATTATTGCAAGAAAAAAATCGTTGTTAAAACTATTACCTCCACAAACTATACTAACACCTCATCCCAAAGAATTAGAAAGGTTAATTGGTAAATGGTCTGATGACTTTGATAAGTTGGATAAGGTGAAGTCATTATCATCCATGTACAATTTGATAATTGTTGTAAAAGGTGCTAATACGGTAATTGTATACAAGGAAAAGATTTATATTAATACAACTGGTAATCCAGGTATGGCAACGGCAGGAACTGGAGATGTACTCACAGGTATTATTACAGGTTTAATAGCTCAAGGTTACGAGCCTCTTCCCGCCACACTATTTGCGGTTTATATACATGGTAGATCTGCAGATATAGCAGTTGAAGATTACGGCTACCAAAGTTTAATCGCCAGTCATATAATTGAAACTATTGGAGAAGCTTACATAGATCTATTTAAGCCACCCGAACAAACGACAGAACCAGCGCAAGAACAGGAAGAACAACAATAGATTCTTGATAAATACTGGTTTATACTTAAATATTTAAAGAATTTAATAGTTCTACAAGTTCTGGATTTGAAGGTCTAGGAGCATCTGCGTTTACAATTTTCCCTTGAGGGTCTAAAATTATAAATCTCGGGATGCTATTTACTCTGTAATCTTTCATGAATTGAGAATTAAATCCGTTATCTGCTAAAAGCTGAACTCCACCAAGGTTTTTATCCTTAATCATTTTCTTCCAACCTTTATATGCTGCACGGACATCACCTTTATACCCTCTACCATCGTCTATTGAGATACTAACAAATTGTATGTTTTTATCTTTAAATCGCGCTTCCAGTTTTTTTAATGAAGGTATTTCGACCTTGCATGGCCCACACCAAGTGGCCCAAATATCTATATACAAATACTTACCTTTTAAATCCTCCAAAGATGTGTTATTACCATTATAGTTTTCATAATTGGTAAAAACCGGAGATGTACTTCCTTTAGGGAATTGAGTACGTTTCGCTAGCCTTGAATTCATGTAATTGATAATCTGTTGCTCAGTACGTTTTACATTCTCGTCTACAATGGCTAAATGCGTTGAGTCTACACTTGGATACCTCTGTTTTAAGTCTTTATAAGCTTGATTATAACTATTAACTGCTGTTTCTAAATCTTCCTTCGTACCCATTGAAAATAACTTAGGCTGAAAATGTTCTGTGGATATTAAGAATGATTTAACGGTAAAGTTATTAATATCTGAGCCATCTCCTTTATAAATGATGGATTCAGCAAAAGCATCAAAGTCGGTAGTAAAGGAAGATTCAAAACCGTTTTCTAAATAAATCTGGCCATATTTATTACCGTGTTTAAAATTATAATCACCAGATTTAATCTTTAAGGTGTCAACGAACGTACCGTCATCATTTAAACTAATGGATTTGTTGTAATTTCTACCTTGAAAAATTGTAATGGTTTTGCTTTGGTCAAAGTTTTCAATTTTACCTGAAATGGTTGCGTAGTCCTTTCGCTTTTCCTTACACGCAATTATCATTAACACAAGGCTAAGTACTATTAATCGTTTCATATTTTGGGTTTAAATTCGGCCAAATATAAAGATTTAAAAAAGGATTAACCAATCTTATGAATTATTAACAATTTGTCCAGTTCTCTGAAATTATTCCATATTTTGAACTTGAATTAAATCACTAAAATGAATGCTTATCATATAATTTCATCCCAACCACTAGATATTGTAACAATCTATAACTTGTTTAAGGATAACAAAAAGTTGAAACTGTCCCATGAGTTAAAAGAAAGAATTGTTAAAAGTAAGACATATTTAGATAATAAGTTGGCCAAAAATAAAAAACCAATGTATGGAATCAATACAGGCTTTGGCTCACTTTACAACGTAAAAATATCAGATGAAGATCTGTCTAAATTGCAGGAAAATTTGGTAATGTCTCACGCCTGTGGTACAGGTGATCGAGTTCCGGAATCAATTGTCAAGGTGATGTTGTTATTAAAAATTCAATCATTAAGTCACGGTCATAGTGGTGTGCAACTTAAAACCATTGAACGGCTTATAGACTTCTTTAATAATGATATATTTCCTTTTGTTTACACACAAGGATCTCTGGGTGCATCGGGCGATTTAGCACCATTAGCCCATCTTGCATTACCATTAATTGGAAAAGGCAAGGTGGTTCACAATAAGGACGAATATGAAGCACAAGACATTTTAAGCAAGTACAATTGGGAGGCCATCAAATTAGAAGCAAAAGAAGGATTGGCATTACTTAACGGGACGCAATTTATGAGTGCTTATGGTGTGTATTTACTTTTAATGTCTCATAAAACATCCTATTTGGCAGATATTATAGCAAGTATTTCACTTGACGCATTTGATGGAAGGTTAGATCCTTTTCATGATTTGGTACATTCTGTCAGGCCACATCCAGGGCAATGGAAAGTTGCTAGACGTTTTAATGAATTACTTGATGGAAGCGAATTGATTGTACGAGATAAAGAACATGTACAAGATCCTTATTCCTTTAGATGTATTCCTCAAGTCCATGGCGCCACAAAGGATACTCTAGATTTTGTTGAGAAAGTTGTGCTAACAGAAATTAATTCTGTCACAGATAATCCTAATATTTTTCCAGATGAGGATATGATTATTTCTGGAGGTAATTTTCATGGACAGCCATTAGCTCTAGCATTAGACTATCTGAAAATAGCAATGGCAGAGATTGGCAATATTTCTGAGAGGCGAATTTTTCAATTAGTTTCTGGTTTAAGAGGTTTGCCTGCTTTTTTAGTGGACAACCCAGGATTAAATTCCGGTTTTATGATCCCTCAATATACAGCAGCAAGTATTGTTAGTGCAAATAAACAATTAGCCACACCAGCAAGTATTGACAGTATAGTTTCAAGTAACGGTCAGGAAGATCATGTGAGTATGGGTGCAAATGCTGCCACACAAGCTTATACTTTGATTCGAAATGTTGAAAAGGTTATAGCAATTGAATTAATGAATGCCTCACAAGCTTTGGAGTTTAGAAGACCATTAAAAACTTCGCCATTATTAGAGTCTTTTTTAGAACACTATAGAAAAGTTGTGCCATTCATTAAGGTAGACGAAGTCCTGCATGACTATATTGAGGCCTCCGTTCAATTTTTAAAGGATGTGGATATCGAGGTGGAGGAATTGTTCTTGAATCATTATGGTCTTAAAAATAAGGTGTAAATTATATCTTAACCATTTTGTTGGCCCACTCATAAGCTTCTTCTAATTCCGAGAAGATACCAAAAGGTTTGCTTAAAAACATTTTTTCAACTTCAGCGTTGCTCCTTGCCTTATAATCCTTTGAAACGACTGCAAATCCTCTAAGATTATCAATTTTAGATGTTTCGATATAAATGTTTGGATCAACAGAATATGAATTTAATCGGTGCGTAATATAGACAAATGGCTTATTCTCAAAATAATCTTTAGCTAATTCTGCTAAGATATTGTTGTGTTTTAAAAGTACGGTAACCCCCTCGTTAATAACGACTACCATGTAGTTGTCATATATACTAACGTTGCAAAAATCGAGTGTTAGGGATTCTCTCATTTCGAAAAATTTATAAAAAGATAGAAAAAACTCCTTTAAAAGAAAGGAGTTTTGAATTTTAAATGTAATAAAATCTAAGATTCTGTCGTTTTACTAGAGCTTTTTATTTTGATTTTAAGCTCATTGCTTTTGGCATCTAAATCCATAGTAATGGTGTCACCTTCTTGGATTTTTGCACTAATTATTTCCTCCGCCAACGCATCCTCGACATACTTTTGAATAGCTCGATTTAAAGGCCTTGCGCCATACTGCTTGTCAAATCCTTTCTCAGCAATATATCCTATAGCAGCTTCTGTAAGCTTCAGGTTATATCCTAAATCTTTGATACGCTCTATTAGCTTAATAAGTTCAATATCAATAATTTTATTGATATCTTCTTTCTCTAATGTATTAAACACAATGACATCGTCAATTCTGTTTAAAAATTCTGGAGCAAATGCTTTTTTCAATGCATTCTCTATTACAGCCTTGGCATGATCAGGCTCCTGCGCTTGTTGCGCTGCGGTTCCAAAACCAACTCCTGTGCCAAAATCCTTAAGCTTTCTTGCGCCTATATTTGATGTCATTATAATAATAGTATTTCGGAAATCAATTTTTCTTCCAAGACTGTCAGTTAAATACCCATCATCCAAAACCTGTAACAACATGTTAAACACATCTGGATGTGCCTTTTCAATTTCATCCAAGAGGACAACTGCATAAGGCTTGCGTCTTATCTTTTCAGTTAATTGGCCACCTTCTTCATATCCAACATAACCTGGAGGCGCACCAATTAATCTAGAAATGGCAAACTTCTCCATGTATTCACTCATGTCTATTCTTACAAGGGCATCATCACTGTCAAATAATTCTCGAGCAAGTACTTTTGCTAATTGTGTTTTACCAACACCAGTCTGTCCAAGGAAAATGAACGAACCAATTGGTTTATTTGGATCTTTTAATCCTGCTCTATTTCTTTGAATAGCCTTAACAACTTTAGCTACAGCTTGATCTTGACCAATAACTTTTCCTTTAATCAACTCTGGAAGTTGTGCTAACTTGTTGAGTTCAGTTTGAGCTATTTTGTTAACAGGTATTCCGGTCATCATCGAAATAACGTCTGCAACATTATCTTCCGTAACAATTTCTCTATGTTGCTTCGTTTCTTCTTCCCATTTTTCTTGAGCAGAAGCTAAATCTTTCTCTAGTCGTTTTTCGTCGTCCCTTAGCTTTGCAGCCTCCTCGTATTTCTGCTTCTTCACGACACTATTTTTAGTTTCTCTAACTTCCTCTAATTTTTTTTCTAATTCAAGGATTTGCTTAGGAACATCAATATTAGTTATATGTACACGTGATCCGGCTTCATCGAGTGCGTCAATTGCTTTGTCTGGTAAGAATCGCTCGGTCATATACCTATTGGTAAGCTTAACACATGCGGCAATTGCGCCATCTGTATAATCTACATTATGGTGATCTTCATACTTACTTTTTATATTGTTCAGGATTTCGATTGTTTCCTCAACCGTAGTTGGTTCTACAATAACCTTTTGAAAACGTCTTTCTAGAGCACCGTCTTTTTCAATGTATTGTCTGTACTCATCTAATGTTGTTGCGCCTATGCATTGAATTTCGCCTCTTGCCAATGCTGGTTTGAACATATTCGATGCATCTAAGCTACCTGTGGCACCGCCTGCACCAACAATTGTATGGATTTCGTCGATAAACAAAATGATGTCGTCATTTTTTTCGAGCTCATTCATTACCGCTTTCATACGCTCTTCAAACTGACCACGATATTTTGTGCCAGCAACAAGACTCGCCAAATCTAAAGTAACAACACGTTTGTTGAAAAGTGTTCTCGAAACCTTACGCTTTACAATTCGCAAGGCCAATCCTTCTGCAATTGCAGATTTACCAACTCCTGGTTCACCTATCAATAGCGGATTGTTCTTTTTTCTTCGACTTAGTATCTGAGAAACACGTTGAATTTCTTTCTCACGACCCACTACAGGGTCTAATTTTCCTTCTTCGGCCAAAATGGTAAGATCCCTACCAAAGTTATCTAAAACAGGTGTTTTTGATTTCTTATTTGTTTTGCCTGATTGGCCTCCGCCAAACGGATTTTGTTTTGCTTCTTCTTCTTCGTTTATGTCATCATCAGAGTAAGATTCAGCTTTTGGGCCATCTATGTAATCGTCTTCGCTTGTTATCATTGATTTAAATTCTTCTTTTACGTTATCATAATCTACCTTAAGCTTGTTTAACAACTTAGTGGTTGGATCATTTTCATTTCTCAAAATGCACAGTAATAAATGTGCAGTATTTATAGAAGTACTTTGAAAAAGTTTGGCTTCTAAAAATGTTGTTTTCAAGGCGCGCTCTGCCTGCCTCGTTAAATGTAGGTTTTTCTTTTCGTTCGAGGTTGTAATTATATTAGGGTTTGCCGGGCTTAATATTTCGACTTTACGTCTTAAATGATTCAAATCTACATCTAATGAATTTAAAATATCAATAGCCTTACCATTGCCGTCTCTCAAAAGCCCTAACATTAAATGTTCCGTGCCAATAAAATCATGACCAAGTCTCAGGGCTTCCTCCTTACTATATGCTATTACATCCTTAACTCTTGGTGAAAAATTATCATCCATAGTAATTTCCTTTCTGCATTAAAAATAATAAAACATATCAATTAAATGGCAAAAACTATACCTTAATTAATACTTACAAACGAAGAGAACAAAAAAGCAATTTAAATCAAAGAAAATCTGGAGATACTTATCAAAAAAAAGATATTAAATATTGTTAATAAAAAGTACCAAAATTAGACAGTTCAAGACCTCTAAACACTCCTAATTTACTTATATTAGCACGTTTTGAAAACCTACAAAAAACTAATTGATTAAATATATGGCAGAAGGAGAAAAACTTATTCCAATTAACATTGAGGATGAAATGAAATCAGCCTACATTGATTATTCAATGTCGGTCATTGTGTCACGTGCATTACCAGACGTGAGAGACGGCCTAAAACCTGTGCATAGAAGGGTGCTATATGGCATGCATGAACTAGGAGTTAGATCTAATACGGCCCATAAGAAATCTGCAAGAATTGTTGGTGAAGTATTGGGGAAGTATCACCCGCATGGTGATACATCAGTTTATGATACAATGGTAAGAATGGCGCAGGAGTGGAGTTTGCGCTACATGTTAATTGACGGTCAAGGTAATTTTGGCTCCGTAGATGGAGATAGTCCTGCGGCAATGCGTTACACGGAAGCGCGCATGCGAAAGATATCGGAAGACATGTTGGCAGATATAGACAAGGAGACCGTTGACCATAAGCTTAATTTTGATGATACTTTAGAAGAACCTACAGTTTTACCGACTAGAATTCCTGGATTATTAGTTAATGGTGCCTCTGGTATTGCAGTAGGTATGGCAACCAATATGCCACCTCACAATCTTACAGAGGTTGTTGATGGTACAATTGCCTACATTGACAATAATGAGATTGAGATAGATGAGTTAATGCAATTTGTCAAGGCTCCTGATTTTCCAACTGGTGGAATTATCTATGGATATGATGGTGTTAAAGAAGCATTTCATACAGGACGTGGCCGCATAGTTATGCGTGGTAAGGCTAATATTGAAGAGGTTAACGGACGTGAATGCATCATTGTCAATGAGATTCCGTACCAAGTTAATAAGGCTGACATGATAAAAAAGACAGCCGATTTGGTCAACGATAAGAAGCTTGAAGGTATATCTACTATCAGAGATGAGTCTGATAGAAACGGAATGCGCATTGTTTATGTTTTAAAGCGTGACGCTATTCCAAATATTGTTTTAAATAAACTCTATAAATATACTGCATTACAATCTTCGTTTAGCGTGAATAATATTGCACTCGTAAACGGTAGGCCACAGCTTTTAAACTTAAAAGATCTTATTCATTATTTCGTTGAACACAGACACGAGGTGGTTGTAAGACGCACAAAATATGAATTAAGAAAGGCTGAAGAGAGAGCTCATATTTTAGAGGGACTAATTATCGCATCGGATAATATAGACGAAGTTATTGCATTAATAAGAGCTTCTGCAAATGCAGATGAAGCTCGTGAAAAGTTGATAGAACGATTTAAGTTGTCTGAAATCCAAGCTAAGGCAATTGTTGAAATGCGATTGAGACAATTAACGGGCTTAGAACAAGACAAATTACGTGCTGAATACGATGAGCTTTTAAAAACAATAGAAGACCTCAAAGATATTCTTGATAAAAAAGACCGTCGAATGGATATCATTAAGGAGGAGTTAATGGTAGTCAAGGAAAAATATGGTGACGACCGCAGATCTTTAATAGAATATGCTGGCGGTGATTTAAGTATTGAGGACATGATTCCTGATGAAAAAGTTGTTATCACAATTTCTCATGCGGGTTATATTAAAAGGACGTCTTTAACAGAATACAAAACACAAAATAGAGGTGGAGTAGGCCAGAAAGCATCGACTACCAGAAATGAGGATTTTCTAGAACATCTGTTTGTTGGTACCAATCATCAGTACATGCTGTTCTTCACCCAAAAAGGAAAGTGTTTCTGGATGCGTGTATATGAAATCCCTGAAGGTGCAAAGACATCTAAAGGTAGAGCTATTCAAAACCTTATCAATATTGAACAAGACGATAAGGTAATGGCCTTTATCTGTACACAAGATTTAAAGGATGAAGAATACATCAACAGTCATTACGTAATCATGGCGACCAAAAAAGGCCAAGTTAAAAAAACTGCATTAGAGCAATATTCACGACCAAGAACTAATGGTATAAATGCAATTACCATCAAAGAAGATGATGAATTACTAGAAGCTAAATTAACCACTGGCGAAAGTCAAGTAATGCTAGCCTTAAAATCAGGTAAAGCAATTCGTTTCGAAGAGGCGAAAACAAGACCAATGGGTAGAAATGCGTCTGGTGTTAGAGGTATAACTTTAGCCAATAATCAGGATGAGGTAATAGGTATGGTCGCTGTAAACGATATGGATAGTAATATTCTTGTAGTCTCTGAAAACGGTTACGGAAAACGATCTAGTTTAGATGACTACAGAATAACCAATAGAGGAGGAAAAGGCGTCAAAACCATATCTATTACAGAAAAAACTGGTAACTTAGTGTCTATTAAAAACGTGACGGATGATGATGATTTAATGATAATCAATAAATCAGGCATAGCAATACGTATGGAAGTAGCGGATTTGCGAGTAATGGGTAGAGCCACACAAGGTGTTAAACTCATAAATTTAAAAGGCAATGACTCTATTGCGGCAGTTGCTAAGGTAATGAAGGATGAAGATGAAGCGGAAGAAATAGAAGACGCTTCTGATAATCAAGATATTAGTAATGATGGCACGGCTATTGATACAAATGATACGGATAACTAAAAATTAATAACAAAAATCAATAATTAAAAAATGAAAAAATTACTAACATTAGTATTTCTAATTGCTTTTACTTCTGTGAATTTTGCCCAAAAGAGTGAATTAAAAGCAATGGAGAAGGCAATTAAAAATTCAAATTTTGCAAGTGCAAAGAGTGCATTAAAATCTGCCGAAGCACTTATTGGTAATATGGACGATAAGTCTAAAGCAAAATTCTATTTTCTAAAAGCCCAAGCTTTATATGCAAATGGCAAAGGATCGAATGATGATATAGATAAAGCAATCCAGAGTTTAAGCGATTTAAAAGATTTGGAGTCTGCTATGGGCAAGTTAAGATATACAGAGGATGCGAATCAGATGAAGACTAATATGATGACCACTTTTTTGAATAATGCTAATGATGCTTTTCAAAGCAAGGATTATGCTACGGCATCCGTGGGATTTGAAAAAGTATATAGAATGTCACCTGCAGACACGCTCTATCTATATTATGCTGCATCTGCTGCAGTAACCGGTCAAGATTACGCTACGGCTCTAAAGCACTATATCGAACTTAAAAATATGGGCTATACAGGAGTACAAATGTATTACTATGCAGTTAACAAAGAAACTGGAGAAGAAGAGCGTTTTCCTAGTAAAGAAATGCGTGATCTTTCCGTAAAAATGTCCAAAACGCATAACAATCCAAAGGATGAAAAAAGCACCTCTAAAACGGCAGAGATTGTAAAAAACATAGCTCTAATCTATGTAAACCAAGGTGAAAACGAGAAGGCACTTGGTGCAATGGCAGATGCCAGAGCTGAGAATTCTGATGATATAGGTTTACTATTATCAGAGGCTAATGTTCACCTTAAAATGGGTAACAGAGATAAATTCAAGGCTTTAATGGAGGAAGCGACTGAAAAGGATCCTAATAATGCAGAATTACAGTATAACTTAGGAGTACTTGCTGCAGAAGGTGGTAATATTGATGCTGCCAAGACTTACTACCAGAGAGCTATTGAAATAAATCCAAATTATACAGATGCATATAACAATCTAGCTGTAGTTATTTTAGGTGGTGAAGCTAAGATTGTTGAGGAAATGAATAGTTTAGGTACCAGCGCTGCAGATAACAGAAGGTATGATGAACTTAAAGAACAAAGGTCTCAATTATATCAAGAGGCAATTCCATTTTTACAAAAAGCACTTGAATTGAGAAGTTCAAATATTGATGCGGCTAGGACGTTAATGAATATTTATAGTGCGCTAGGCGAAATGGACAAGTTTAAAGAAATGAAAGCAGCTGTTGAAGAACTGGAAGCAACTTTAGGAGGAAACTAAACTTATTTTGAAAAACAAAAAAAGCAACTTGAAAAAGTTGCTTTTTTTATATGATTTTTTTTATCACTCTCAATTTATGAGTATGGTTGTTTTTTTCTACATTATAAATGCCACTATGGTCTAATCTGTCAATTCGTACTTTGCCATGAGCATGTATAATGTGATTGTTCTCCATAATAATGCCGACATGAATAATTTCGCCCTCAGAATTATCAAAAAATGCCAGATCACCTGGTTCGCTTTCTTCAATAAAACTTAATGCCTCACCTTGCATAGCTTGTTGCGAGGCATCCCTTAAAAGTTTATATCCGTTAAGCTTATAAACCATTTGTGTAAAGCCCGAACAATCTATCCCAAATGGCGATTTACCTCCCCATAAATAAGGAGTGTTAAGGTACATAAATGCAGTTTTTATAAGGTTTGATTTTTTATTAAGGTCTTTGGATAAATTGCCGTCAAATTTGTGATTAAGCAATTTTATTCCTGTTACATCAGATCCTAAAGGAATTGGGTATAATTTGTTGCTTTGATCTGTAACGAATTCGATCAGGTCATTTGATAGTAAGGGAATAGAATCTGCAAGTAATTGATATTCCGATTCATTTATTTCCTTGTATTGTTTATTATCAATCCAACCTTCATATTTGTCAAAGGCAAATCGTATACGGCTCCATTTCTTGCGCAATTCCAATACCTTAAAATAGTCACCATATAGAGCTTGAGAAACCATCTCGCTTTTATCTGATGGCTCAAATCGTATAGGGACAATTCCAAGATTGCAAATACCGTATTGCATAAAGGTATACTTAAATGCGTTCTAACACCATCGCAGAGGCACCACCACCGCCATTACAAATAGCTGCGGCACCAATTTTTCCATTGTTTTGATGTAAAACATTGATAAGGGTTATCAAAATTCTTGCTCCAGAACATCCAAGAGGATGTCCTAACGAAACAGCACCGCCATTTACATTGACTTTTTTGTCAGATAATCCTAGTATTTTCATATTTGCTAACCCAACGATAGAGAAAGCCTCATTGAATTCAAAATAATCCACATCATCTATATTCACATCAGCTTTTGCCAAGGCTTTAGGTAATGCCTTAGCAGGAGCTGTTGTAAACCAATTTGGTTCTTGCGCAGCATCTGCATAACTCCTAATCCTTGCTACTGGCTTAAGACCTAATGCTTCCGCCCTTTCTGAGCTCATTAAAACTAATGCAGCAGCACCGTCGTTTATAGTTGAAGCATTAGCTGCTGTAACAGTACCATCTTTAGTAAAAGCTGGGCGTAGAGCTGGAATTTTTTCCATTTTCACATTAGTATACTCTTCGTCCTTACTAACTATAATTGGCTCACCACGACGTTGAGGTACCTCTACTGGCACAACTTCGTTGTCAAATTTACCGGAGTTCCATGCTTCCGCCGATCTTTGGTAAGACTGAATAGCGAAAGCATCCTGATCTTCTCTGCTAAAATTGTATTCCACAGCGCAAGCATCAGCACACACACCCATGGCATTATTATCATACGCATCTACTAGGCCATCCTTTTGCATACCGTCTTCTAGGGTAGCTGGTCCAAATTTTGTTGCGCTTCTGGCATGATAGTAATGTGGAATCGCACTCATATTTTCCATGCCTCCAGCCACAACTATATCCGCATCGCCAATTTGAATGGCCTGCGCTGCTTGCATAACAGCTTTCATTCCAGACGAACATACCTTATTTACTGTTGTACAAGGAACTGTATTCGGGATACCTGCATAGATCGCTGCTTGTCTTGCTGGAGCTTGACCAGTACCAGCTTGTACTACATTGCCCATTAAAACTTCTTCAACTAATTCTGGCCTTAAATTTATTTTATCCAATGCGCCCTTAATGGCAATTGCACCTAATTTGGGAGCCGGAATTGATGATAAACTTCCTAAAAAACTTCCAATGGGTGTTCTAGCTGCAGCAACTATTACAACGTCCTTATTCATTATGTTTGTCATTTTCTTTTAATGGATGCGAAATTAGTGATTTTTTGAGAGATTTTGGAACCTATTGCAGATTATGACTACCAAAAATTTTATTATTTAGTACATTTGATTGTATATGAACGCACTTCTAAACAAATGGTATAAAAACCACGCTCTTGTTTATAAAATATTGTTGTTTTTGGTAACAACACTTTTTATTGTCTACCTCTTTCCAAAGACCGGGAAGTTTAGATATTCTTTTGAAAAAGGAAAGCCTTGGCAGTCTGAAAACCTTTATGCGCCTTTTAATTTTGCTATTAAAAAAGGATCCGATGAAATTAGTATTGAAGAAGAAGCAATTAAAAAAGTAAGTCCAGTTTTTTTTGAATTAGATCAAGATGTTAAGGAAAATGTTCAAAACAATTATAGCACAAGTTTTAATGAAAAATTTGCAGATTCTTTAATTGCGAATAATAATACCATAAAATTATATCAACGTGGAATCTCTCTGATAGACAGACTGTATGATGAGGGCGTGTTAGATTCTCAATATCCTTATAATAAAGAAAGACCTGTTGTTTTAGTTACGGATAACAAGATTCAAAGAAGCCTGTTGTTTAATGATTTGTTTGAAATTAGTTCATTGAGGCCAACAATAGAGATGCATTTTGGTTCGGAGGTTAGTGCGAATGTCAAAAATAAAATTATCTCACTTTTCTTTGATGTTATCAAACCAAACCTCAGTTTAAATGATAACTTAACAGAAAAAGCATTACAGGAAGAGTTACAAAAAATATCCCCAACTCGGGGAAGTATTGAAAAAGACCAATTAATAATATCTAAGGGGCAAGTTGTAGAAGATGAGCAGTTTGCAATTTTAAATTCTTTAAAATCAGAGTATGAATCCCAAGTGTGGAATACGGCAAATTACAATTGGGTATTGGTAGCGTATACACTTCTTGTTGCATTAGCTCTGTTGATGTTATTATTATTTCTGAGAAAGTACCGGATTGAGGTATTTTTAAACAATACAAAAGTTACGTTTATTTTCTTCAATATCGCTTTGATGGTTGTATTGACGACTCTGGTGATTAATTACAATTCCCAATATATTTATATAGTACCACTCTGTGTTTTGCCATTAGTATTAAAAGCCTTTTTTGATGCAAGACTTGGACTTTTTGCGCATGTGCTAACGGTTTTGTTACTTGGATTTATTGTACCGAATAGCTATGAATATATGTTCCTTCAAATAATAGCTGGTATTGTAACTATCTTAACCGTTTCAGAACTTTATAAACGAGCTAATTTGTTTATATCTGTTGGTCAAATCACTTTTATATACATTATTGCCTATTTTGCTTTCTTTGTAATTCATGAGGGTCAAGTTTCAAATATAAAGTGGGAAACCTTTGGTTTATTTATTCTATGTGGACTCGCAACATTGTTTGTGCAACCTCTAATATATATTTATGAGAAAATATTCGGTCTTGTTTCTGATGTTTCACTTTTAGAGTTATCTGATACAAACACTAAACTTTTAAAAGAACTATCAAATAGGGCTCCTGGTACATTTCATCACTCGCTAAATGTAGCGAACTTGGCTGAAGCATCCGCAAATGAAATAGGGGCTAATGCCATGTTAGTTAGGGTAGGTGCCTTATACCATGATATCGGTAAAATGTTAAATCCAACATATTTTACAGAAAATCAAAGTAATGGTGTTAATCCGCATGACGAATTGTCCAACTCAGAAAGTGCAAAAGTAATTATAGACCATGTTATAAATGGTGTAGAGATTGCAAAGAAAAACAATCTACCTGATAGAGTAATTGATTTTATAAGAACACATCACGGAACAAGTTTGGTATACTATTTCTATATGAAAGAAAAGTCTTTGAGTGAAGAGGAAATCGACAGTAAGGAGTTTTCTTATCCAGGGCCAAAACCTTTTAGTAAAGAAACAGCCATACTAATGATGTGTGATAGTGTAGAGGCGGCCTCTAAAAGTTTGAAGGAGCCAACAAGCACTAAAATAAACGACTTTGTAGAGAATATCGTTAATAAGCAGATGGAAACAGGACAGTTTTTAAATGCGAATATCACATTTAAGGAAATACAAGCCATTAAAAAAGTTCTAAAGCACAAACTGGCAAATATTTACCATTTAAGGATAGAATATCCTGAGTAGTAATTCAAAAAAAGTCGGGATGACTGGATTTTAATAATCCTATTTATCGCTAATGTTGCAAATTAAAGCTTAGCTTATATTTAAGTTAAAACATCAAAGCCTACTTTAGAAAGTAAACTTTCTGAGCAGGCTTCGCGCTTTAACTTGTCGGGATGACTGGATTTGAACCAGCGACCTCTCGGCCCCCAGCCGAGTGCGCTAACCGGACTACGCCACATCCCGATTAGTTTTGAAAAAAAAGATATCTCGAAGTTGAAATAGCTTTATGTGATCGCTACAGGAGTTAAACCTACTTCGCAATTTCTTTATTCATCCTACTTTGGAGCTTCCCTGGGTTTCTTGGTGAAGCGATGGTGAAATCATACTTCGTCAATTCGAAAATTAAAATTAAAATATTTCTAAATATAAATAAGTAAATTGTTAGTTGATTTAACATTTAAAAGCGTTGTATTTCAATTAGACATAAATTAAGTTAATAATTTTATGAATTTTAATAACAAAACTGTTCTTATCACCGGTGGCTCTAGAGGTATCGGAAAGGCCACTGCTTTGGCATTTGCCAAAGCTGGCGCTAAAGTGGGCATTAATTATAAAACAAATATGACTAAGGCTGAGGAAACCCTTCAGTCATTGGATGGCAGTGGCCATCAGTTATTTCAATATGATATTGCAAATAAAGACCAGCAGCAAGAACTAATAAAAGACTTTTTAAAAACCTATGGCCATATAGATATTCTTGTGAATAATGCAGGAATTTCAATTCCTCATGACATTGATGAGGTCGGGTTTGAGGAATGGACGATTGCTTGGGAACAAACCATGAATACGAATGTATTCGCGGCCGCAAACCTTAGTTTTCTGGCAGCAAAAGCAATGATGCAGAGTGGTGGAGGACATATAGTCAATATTTCTTCACGTGGGGCATTTAGAGGTGAGCCCACTAAACCTGCCTATGGGGCGAGCAAAGCAGCCTTAAATGCCTTGAGCCAGTCTTTGGCCAAGCGCCTAGCGCCACATGGTATATATGTAGGAGCCATTGCTCCCGGATTTACGGAAACAGATATGGGTGCCAAAACGCTTACTGCAACTGAGCGTGAAAATTTACTTCGTGAATCTCCCTTTAAACGCATGGCACAGCCAGCCGAAGTGGCCCACGCCGTCCTCTTTTTAGCCTCTGACGCCGCAAGCTATTCTTCTGGCGCTATCATTGATGTTAATGGAGCGAGTTATTTGAGAAGCTGATGTAAATTGTCCAGTTGTTTTATTAGCATAGATTTTACTTGTTAATAATTGGTTGACTAGGGGTAGGTATAGTTTCATAATAGCAGACAAAATAGGTTTACTGCGTTTGTGCCTTAATTAGAGATCATCGGTATTCTTATCTGTGATGGATACTCTGAAGAATGATGTATCTTATTATGAGCGATTACACCTTCTTTTTCATCATAGTTATTGCCTCCAGTATTCAAATTACGGGCAAAGCGTGGAAAATTACTGCTGGATACTTCTATACGAATACGATGTCCTTTTTTAAAATAATTACTGGTTGCCATAGGTGTTAAGTCTACTTTGTAAACATTATCTTTCCTCATAAATACTTCTTTGTCATAGCCTTCACGATATCTCACACGTTGTATGGTCTCATCCAAATTATAAGCTTTTCCGTCTGGATGTACATCAATAAGTTTAATAGTAAAGTCAGTATCCTTAACGTCTGAGGAAACATATAAAGTAGATTCAATAAAACCTGAAACTTCGACACCTTCTTGAAGAACATCGGAGGTATATACCAAAATGTCATGTCTTGTTTCCATTTGGCGTTGATCAAATGCACCCGCTTTTATAGCATTTCCCGTACAACATACATTACCTCCATAAGATGGTACCGGATTCATGGGATCATAGGTAAAGCTATCAGGATTATCAGATTTTGCTTTGGTTGTTGATAACACACCATCACCAAAAATGCTATTGGCTTCGCCATTACTGTTTAAATAGTAGGTCGCTAATTTCGCATTTTCTGGTGGCCAATTTTCTGCGGCTTGCCATTTGTTAATTCCCATAGTATAATATTGAACTCTCGGTGTTTTTTCCTTAAAATCGTTTTGTTCGCCTTTTAACCACATATCAAACCAAGCATAAATTTGCTCATCATAGTTAAGTCTAGCATCACCAACGCTACGCTCACCAACAATAGTGTTTTCAGTTGCTCGGGTATAACCACAATGTAAGGTTGGTGCAATTACCAGATATTGATTGTCTCTGATGGTAGCATCTTTAGAATTATTTCTCACATGATTAAATAGAGCTAGATTAGGTGTTATTGACACATCGTACCAAGATGCAAACCAAAAACTTGGAACACCGATTTCCATATTGTCATGATATATTCCTCCATTAAACCAATCTTCGTCATTTGGTTTACGGCGTATCATTTTATCAAAAATTTCATGTTTGCCATTTATATTTTTAAGTATGTCCTGAATAGGTAAATGCTTCAGTGCTTCAGCCATATCTACAGGAGGATTTTCAGGAGCCAAATCATAGAACCTAGAAATTCTAATTAAATCTTCTTGACTCGCACCAGCAGGGATTCGAGGCTTAAATTTATCGTGCTCCACGCCATATAGCCAGGCAAAGAATAGCATCTGCTCAGCACCGCCGCGATACCAATTACCTTGCTCATTAATATTACCAACTCTACCAACACCTGCTCCAAAACCTTGAGGAACCATTGCCGCATGAGAAGGATGATCTAAGGCGGCGACGGCCATTTGCCACTCTGCAGTAGAAGAACAGCCTAGAGTCCCAATTTTGCCATTAGACCAAGACTGATTTTTCATCCAAGTAAATGCATCATACCCGTCAGTTAATGGTACACCTAAAATATCCCATTCACCCTCTGAAAAATAACGCCCACGTTCATTTTGTACCACATAGGCATAGCCTCGTTTTACAGCCTTTAATGCCCTTTGTGCTGTTCTCGTTCTTTGTTTTCCGTCACCCCAAGAATTAAAATTATAAGGTGTTCTTGAAAAGATAATTGGTACTTTCTTATCTGTTTTAGGACGGTAAATGTCTGTTGCCAAGCGAATACCATCTCGCATTGGCATCATTACCTTTTGGTCTATAATGGCTATTTCTTCAAGTTCTTTAAGGATGTTTTCTTGTCCATGCAGGGTAAAATCACTTAGAAAAAAATAAGCGATTACCAACGAAATCAAAAGGGTGTTTTTTTTCATTTTATTAAAATATTATGAATAAATACTGAATCGACCATATACATTTTTTGACGAATTTTTCTGAAGAATTCTATCATTGGATGGTTATTTCTTGTAAGTTAGGATAATTATTTCAATCCGATTAAGTTAGAAGCACTATCGTTCGTATAACCGTTAGTTACGGGATTAAAGTTACTGTTTTTAGGTATATCACAGGCGTTAACAATTCAGAGTGGGTTCGGATGTAATTGAATGTGCTGGACCAGGGTGTAGCCACTGACAAACGCCTTAAAAACTGAACATTAGTGAGTAAATTGCGGTTATACATTATTGTGCTCTCGTTATAATAGAGTGGTCAATTTTTATGATTCTGACATTTTCCTTCAAGTAAGCCTATGAGTTCTTCAGCTTGATTTTGAATGTCATTTAAAACTTCTTTTTCTCTCGCACATAATATAATTGACATGTTCGCAAGGTCAAGGGCACCTTGATAAATAGGGTCATTTGGATTCTTTTGCCAATCACTAGATTTCAATAACTTTTGTAGTTCATTGCTATAAATTTCACTATACTCAGGAACTTCATGGATACCAAAAGCGGTAAACCCTTTGATTTCAAAAACTAGATCAAAAAGCTGATTCTTGTTTGTCTTCATAATATCCAATGCTTGGTCTTGTTGGACATAGTAATCGAGAATAGCATTTTTATGATTTTCGTTACCAATAATTTCTAATTTTCCGGATGAGGTAATGTCTTCAATAGCTGCTCTGGTAGGGACAAAGGATCTTGAGCGTAAAACTCCAAGCCAATCTTGAATCAATAGATCTTTTTTATGATGTTTTTTGAGCAAGTTTATTAAAAACCTTTGTGCTGCCTCAAGTCTAACATCTAAGGAATTTTGAGATAACCTTATGTTTGATAAATCTGAGTTAAGATTATCAACTAATTGACAATAGTAATTGATTTCTTGTTTTCTGAGCTTTCTATCTTCGTTCCAGTTATTGATCTGCAGCGCGATCAAAATGCCAATAACCACCAGGACAATTTCCCCGATGGCATATTTAAAGTATTTGGCTGTTTTCCCTTTTTCCATAAGGTTGAATCTAATTTTTCTAAAGAATTTTAGCATTGGGTAAAGGTTGGTCTAATAATGAAGCACGACGTTTCGGCTATGATTTCGGCGTGGATAAATCCGCAGGATTTGTCCAAAGTGAAATCAGCCAGAACTAATTTGGTATTTTGTTTTAAAGTTAGGAAGTAGCGTTTAATTGTAGCCATTGTTGTGCTTTCGTTATTTTCAATGTTTTTAATTTAATCACTCCAAATAGAACTTTGAATTTAAAAGTGTTGTCGTTTTGTTTAGATTACCTTCAGTTTTATTAAGATATGCTAGTCTGACCTCAACCAACTTCCCTAGTTGGATGAGTATATTTTTAAATTCGATATTTTCAGTTAAAGAATAATAATCTATTGGCGCAAAAAGATCAGTAGCGACTTCATCGAATTCATTAAATTTTATATTTAGGTCATTTTCTGATTTAACAAATAGTTTGTTTATGAAATTTCTTTGAATAATGTCGATGCCATTTTTCATTTCGTTTTGTCTTGTTATGATATCTGGAAAATCATTTTCATAAAGAGAAAGTACACTCTTTAGAATAGCTTCATCCGAAATAAGAGATGCTTTACCATTTTGCATCAAATTATAACCAGAACTAGCATAATTGAAATCACTTTTTCTTAAGGCTTGAGATAGAAAAACTGGTACCATTATATCATAATGCTTTTTATTCAATCTTGCTGAAAGGCTATCTATACCTACTTTGTTAATATTAAGTCGTTCGTTTAATTCAACTACTTCATTTAAGTTACTGTTGATGTCTATTTGTAACTGCTTAAGAAGAAGCAACTCTTGCTTGTTGGCTTTGCGTTGCTCATTCCAGTTATTAATCTGTAAAGCGATAAGAATACCAATAACTACGAGAATAATCTCTCCAATAGCATATTTCAAATACTTTCCAGTTTTGTTTTCCATTAGTAAGTTTTGGCGGATTTTTCGAAAGAATTTTATCATTGGTTAATGGTTGGTCATAATAAAGGCTAACGGTGTTGTGTATGTTTAGACGCGTGGTTAAGCAACTAATTTAGTGAACTATCACGAGCCAATGAAAATTCCGAAGGAATTTTCCAAATAAGTAACGACAAAGCAATCAACCATAAGTCGTATTGTGGTAGTCTGTTATTTGCTATTTTTAAATTTATTTTTCAGTTTTTTCTCAACTTTTATAAAAAGTAAAACTACCGTTAAAATCATTAGTCCTAATCCCAAGGCTGTAGAGGTATTTTCATTTGGTTGGAATAGCAATCCCATTAATCCAGATATAGATAGTAAAAATCCAGATTTTATCATTTGTTTAGAGGAATAAATTTGAGCAAAATCCCATCTTTCCTGGCTTTTCATTGAATTTATTGTTCTGTAGCCATAAATCCCATTAATTTTTTTAGGTGGGAATTTGTACATAATAACACCGACAACACAAAAAATTAGTCCGCTACTTAACGGAATAAGAAATAAGGGATTTTCAATATTCATTGTATTTTGAATTTATCTGAATTTCAGAAAGTACATTTTTCCATACTTGATTACATTCCGATTCTGAGTATTATCAAAAAGACCGTAATTATAATCATTTGCCAATATTTATTTGGATTCGTAATGTTTTTTTAATGTACCACAACGGTCTCGGCTACGAACAGTGTGGGATTTCAAGTCACTTGGCTATCAAAACACCACGTTGTTTGTTATATGCTTTCTTGTTCAAATTTACTAAATTGCCCGCATTACATATATTTATTGTTGGCTGTAGTTTTTATTCTTTAACAATGATATATTTTCTCAAATCTGAACTGAGAATATCGTATAGTTCCTCTTTATTTTTTTTGTCAGTTTCTACAAAAACAAAACCAAATAGAGGATATTTATTAATATCTAAGGCTCTTATCAAAATAGGGGTTTCAAAATCATTAGCAAGTGCTTTATAATCAAACTTAGCAATATTAGCAGGCTTAATCCCTGAATTATTATCTAAAACGATAATGCTAAATATTTTGTTTTCTTTACCTTGATATAAGTCATCCCAATTTGGACAAGTGTTTTCAAAATAGTATTTATAGGAATTAAGTCCTATTGTAATTCCCGATAAATCGCCTGTTGTACACCAACCTCCAAAACGAAGCGGGTTGATTTCAATAGGAGTTATTTTGCCATTTTTATCTATTCTTACTTCTGCATGAGCTGGAAAGTTCTTTAAATTAAGCGCGCCACCTATTGTACTTAAAAACTGCTCCAATTCAGCTCTATGTTGATTGATAATTGCTTTAGAAGTAGAATAAACTCTATCACTTGTATCTGTTCCCGTAGAAAAGACGTGGTGTAAAATATTTAATATAACCACTTCACCTTTATCATTATGATAATAATCTATTGCGTATTCTTCACCTTGAATAAAATCCTCAATAATAAAGTGGGAAGTATCGAGCACATTTTTGGGGAAGATACTTTTAATATTTTGTGGCGTTATTTTCTCTTTTGCCTTAATCCAGTCGTTTTCATTTTTAATAATATAGACACCGACACTTAAAAACCCAATGGATGGTTTTATGACAAACGGAAATGACAATTCTTCGGTAGTAATATTCTGAATGTTTTCTAACTTAATTTTTTGGAATTTAAATTCAGGAAAGATGGCTTTAATCTGCTCTCTGAATTTCGCCTTGTCTTTAAGGGTATTAATTTGTTTTGATAATTCACTTTCCTCAAAGTGATTATCTATCCAACTGAGAACATTTTCTGAATTGGAATATATCCGCTGAGAAGGGTTGCTTTTTATAGTTTCTATAGCCTCTTCTTCGCTAATCCAATTTAAAGAAGCTTCAGCTACTAATTCTTTAGCCTCTTTAGTTGCAACAACGTGAAAGTTATTTTCTTTTATCGTATCAATAAGAAAATCTGAAATATATGGCTTGTCAATTAGGTACATTTTAATCTATATATTTTTTTATCTAAATTACCGCAACGGTTGGTATAAGAAAAGTAGGGCAGGTGCTAAGCAATGTTCTTTCGGTTTGGCGACTTCGCAAATACCCCCAAGTCAATGGATTCAGAACCTTTCACGTTATTTTTTTTTGCATTGTTGGGGTTAGTGTTTTTTGCCCGAATGGTGGATTTAGTAACCGTATCATAGATTATTATTCCCTCGCTTTGGCTATTTAGCTGACCAATTAATATTCCATTTTCGTCCCAAACCGATGTCTGTCCCGCTCCTTGAAAATTATCGCAAAATCCGATACAGTTAGCCATTAAAACAGGCATTGAGTATTTGACCGCTATTTTTGGAAAATGTGTATACGCTTTTTCAATTCCACTTTGCGATTTGGCTACACTCGCCAAATATAAATCTGCTCCCATTTCATTTACCTTTTCCCCATGTTCGGGTTGCAATGATTCATAACAAATCGCTGGGGCAATTTTCTTGTCCTTTATTTTAAAAATAATCTGCTCTGTCCCTTCGATGAAATATGGTTTCTCGTCCAAATGCAGTTTTTGTTTTGAATAAGTTTCTCTCGGTTGGTTCGGTTGAAAAAGGACCATACTTATTAAAATCCCAAATTCCGATTTCGTAGGCAATCCAACTCCAATTACAATTTCGTTTGTATTGCTAAATTCTTGAAACACGTCCATTCTCAAATCATTTTGGTCGGTCGCCAATTCCTCAGCAAGTTCTGGTTCATATCCTGTTAGTGATAATTCGGGAAAAACAATTATGTCTGCTTTTGCTGAAACTGCATGCTCAATCCATCTCAAATGGTTTTCGATATTGGTTTTTATATTCCCTTTTTCTGATTTTGTTTGTGCAACGCAAATTCTCATTGTATTCGATTTTGCAAAATTAACGCCAACGGTTTGGATATGATTTCGGCGTGGATAAATCTGCAGGATTTGTCCAAAGTGAAATCAGCCAGAACTAAGTTGGTATTTTGTTTTAAAGTTAGGAAGTAGCGTTTAATTGTAGCCAATTTTGTAGCCAGTTTATTAAATCTCTATATATTCTGATTTTCCACCAGATAAATCTCCATTCAACCAATTCCAGTCAAATTCTAGTTTCAGTTTTCCATTTTGTGTTTCTGAAATCTTACCTTTTGATTCTCCAGCTTTCAATTCCCCTTCGATTGTTAGACATTGATACAAAAGTTCAATTTTTGAATCTTGTGTTTGTTTTCCAATTATAAGCCCCTCAATTATTGAACCTCCTTTATATTTTCCAGTAATCGTAGTTCCGCTCTGGGAATAGTGAAAAATCGTTTCATCTGATGATAATCCACTTTTATTTTCAGTAGTCATAAATTTTTTGTCATTTAGATTCATTAGAGTCCTTGTTTTTAATGTCTTGTCCTGAAATATGGCTAACGCAGGGCTATGTAAAGTCCTACAATTGGATTTATTTAGTTGCATACCGAAGGTACATATAAAAAATAAATACAAGAAAGATGACTGGTTTACATATAAGTATTGATATGTACATCGGTCTTGGGTGCGAGTAGTTGCGTGGTTTAGCACTTAACTTTGCAAGTACACACCAAACTGAAAATCCGCAAGGATTTTAAGAAGTAGGAGAGAACAAGCAATTACTTATAGCCATTGTTGTAAGTTGCTTTAAAATTAATAATATTCAATTGTTCGTTCAATTAAATATTTTGGTTTGTTTTTTTTGTCAAAATGGATACATTTTATCCAATCTCCATTATCGTTATAATTATATTCGAGCCTGATATTTCTAATAATTTTATTCTTTTTGCTATAGGTGTAGCTTTTTATATCTCCCTTCGAATCGTATACATAGGTGGTTTTTCGGTTTAGAGAAATCCAATTGTTAGTATATTCCGTTAATTCACCTTCATTGTTTTTTATGATTCGCTCTTTTCGAGTTAATTTGCCTTCATCAAAGTATTCTATATCATGGATCAACCCATCATTTGAATATCTATGTTGTTCTGTGTTTGTCGATGTATAATTTTTCCCGAGGGAATTAATGCTATAGTTGATATTTGCTACCTTACTAATCCTATTTTCTTTATTGTATTGATATTTAATTGAATGTATTGTAGAGTCTGGTTTGTAAGGAAATGGATTTATAGTGGTTGTTAAATATTTTTCTTCGATTAATTTATTTTTCTGATTGTACAATCTGTAATAATTATTCAATTCTGGTTTTATATTTTTAATTTGGCTTCGTCCGGAAGAATCATTTTCTAATAAATAATAATTGTGGTAAAACTTGTCGATTAGAGATTCATTAGAATAATAATTTCCATCTAACACATAGTTTAAATTTGATCCGGTAGCTTTCATTTTTTCGGTTGTGATATTACCTTGGATATCATAGGAGTAATTAATGGTAATACTATCCTTTGATTTTGTGGGATTGGGATATAGAACCTTTTTAATTATTTGCTTTATAGAATTGTAGAACGTCGTATCTTTTTGGTTAGAGTTTTCTTTCTTTATTAAGCACCCATTTTCATTATAGTAAAGTGTTGTTAAAGGGTATTGTATTGGATAATAATTATAAGCCATTGTGAGCTTACTTTTAATTAAATTATCTTTCTTTGTTTTTACCTTGAAGACTTTATAAGACAAACTTTTTATAGAATCGGATTTACTCACTTTAATGTTGAGTTGAGCTCGAGACTGCAGGCCTATAAACAAAAGTGAAATAACCAATAATAATTTAGAGATTTTCATTTCCATACTACTAAATTTAAAAAGCTCATTTAGTAAAAAGGCTTGAAAATCCGAGTTGGAATTTCAGCCCTAATGAACTATAGCCATTGTAGGCATTATTATTTTATTTATCAATATTGTCTATATCATTCATTAATCTTTGTGTACCTAATGCGGATTTAGCTTTTTGATACATTAATGAATTATTATCATTACCTAAGATTAGGTCGGTAGCTAAAAGTCCATAAGCCAATGAACCTTTTGCACCAACTCCAGACATTCCACCAATAAGCACAAAACTAGAATCAACTTCTTTGCTAGGATTTATTGCCTGACTGACATAGGGTATTTCAGATTCAGTTAGCGAATAAACACAAGAATAACCTCTATCATATTCCAAATCAGATAATTCTATAGATAAATCCAGTTTGTTTAAGTAATCTGATGTATTTTTTTTACTCCATAATATTTCTTGCGCAGTTAATTCCTTTTCCCAAACTTTATCTAAATCTTCAATTTCTGTCCGTAAAAAATGTCCGCCAACTTTAAATATGGGTCTTTGTTTTTTATCATATTTTTCAATCATGGAATAGAATATCTCCGAATTTAGATATGCAACTGGATAGGAGGAAACAAGCCTGTCTTTCTGGTCACTTGTCAACATATCGTACTTATCTGATTTAATTTTTAAAAATGAAAGAAATAAACGCTTTGGACTTATCAAGTCGCTAAAATAAGGTGCTACGTCTTTTACTAAAGTACCATTATAAGGTCCGGCAGCGGCTACTACCTTTTTACTCAATATTGTATTGATTGTCCCAGTTTTAGTATCTGTAATTTTGATTTCGTAAACTCCATCCTCTTTTTTTAAACTGGTAACTTGTTGATTGTAGTTTACTCGATTTCCGGATTTTCTAATTCCCTGATGTAATTTTTGAATTAAAATTTTAGGATTAAGTGTTCCTGAGTATTGTTTAAATTCTCTGATAACTATAGTAGTATCTGGAATTTTCATTCCAAATTTTTCTTCTGCTTTTTCTTTGTTCGAGGCATATTCGTATTTGTCTTTTTGACCATCTAACAATGTTTCGACTTCATTTAATTGAGATGTAGAATACATGTAGGTTACTGGTGTAGTTGTATAGATATCTTCCATACTATGAAGGGTTCTTGTTTCTCCTTCATTTAAATAATCAATTAAGTTATTCGTTTCTTTAACAGATGTTTGTTGCAAGTATGAAAAAATATCATTTTTTGGTCCTAGACTTCTAGAAATTCTCGCTTCACCTAGACTAGAACCAAAGGTGTATATTGAGTCTTGTTGCTCAAGAAGTAAAACATTTTGTCCATATTTAGAAAGCTCCCAGGCGGTAGAACTTCCCATAAGTCCTCCACCGATTACGACAATATCCTCTATCTTTTTAGATTTTTGACAGGATAATAAATTCAATACAATAACTGATATTAAGATTAGGTTTTTCATTTTCTTCTAATAATGCCAACGTTAATGTGTGTGATTTGTGCGGGATGATCCAAAGGATTGTTCACTTAATTTACTTGTCTTTAAAGTTAGGAAAATTAAAATATGCTACGAATGGAGCATAAATTATACCTGCTGTTGTGCTTTCGTTATTTTCCGTTTAATTCAGAATTAATGAGTTTTACTAGCTCCTCGCCAATTATTTTCAATTCTTTTAATTCCTTGTTTCTGGTATTTTCTATCTCACTTAAGAATAGCAGATCCATAGTTAGGGCCTCTGAGGCAATAAATTTTTCGTTTTTGACTTTACTCGGTGCAATCTTTAGCCCGGTAAACAATTCTATATATTCCCTGGTAACAATGATCTTCAGAAATTTATCTTGAACAGAAGTTCTGGTTAGTTCTTTAGAGCGCTCGCTGTTTTCATTCTGTTCTGCAGAACGATCGTAATAATTATTCAATTCAATTCTAATGCGGTTGGGAATCAGACTCAGTTCTCCAGAACTGATCAGTGCATTGAGCCCAGTTATATTAGTTTTAAAAGGTATAAAAGAGGCTATTTTTCCCTTTGAAGCGATAAAGAAAATTGAATCGCGATAACGCATATCGCCTTCCATGCGGTAATAGAAATCTATGGTCTTAATAAGTTGCTGAATCTTGGTATTGTTGTGTGAGACAATGGAATCGATTAATTCTGCATCTACGGCCAGGTTGTTTTTGATCTCATTTATATAACCGCTTACCTTTTTATTGTTTTGTCTTTCATTGTTCAAGTTGTTTACCTGTAGCGCAATTAAAATACCTAGAACAACAAGCACAATTTCTCCTATTGCATAAATCAGATACTTATTGAACTTATTTTCAGAGAGTAGTTTCTGGCGAATTTTTCTAAAAAATTTTATCATTGATTTTCAATAGTGCCTATTAGTTTTTGGATGTCTTTTTTTGTTTCTATAAGGAGATTATTCTGAAAATCGATAACCGTATCCATAATCCATAATAAGGATAGCAGTTGTTGGTCCTTAGATAATTCTACATTTCTATTTGAAGGAATGTCTAAAGTTATTTTGTACATGTTTTCGAAGTGCTCTTTAGTAGATATCACTGGAGCGGTATAGTCAACAAAATCGCGTGTAACCAGGCGCATACGTTCTTGGATTCCGCCCTTAAAATCGAAATTGTAAAATTTAAGCAGAAGCTTCCTTAATTCATTATCACTTATTAATGTAATATTCTCAGCAGAAATAAGATTTTTAAAACCTAAGTCGTTTGGAAAAAAGTGTTCATACACACCAAGCTTAAAAACTTTATTTCTTACGATCATTACATCATTTTCTGAGGTGGAATTAGAGAAATTCTCCAAAACATTTAAAATAGCTTCTTTTTTAGTTTTGTTAAAAATTAAAGTAGAATCTATTGCAATAAGGTCTGTCTTTAAGTTTTCTTTTATTTCAATTAAGTACGTTTTTTCTTTTTTGGCATCTATTGTTTTAATGTTCCAATTGTTAATTTGTAAGGCAATCAAAATCCCAATAACTACAAGTATTATTTCGCCTATGGCATATTTTAAATATTTTCCAGTTTTGTTTTCACTCATAACATTATAACGGATTTTACGAAAGAATTTTAACATGGGTCAGCGGTTGGTTATTATGAAGCACAACATGTTCGTACATGGTTTGTGGTGTTTGAGAACCAAGTTAGCAAAAAGGTAGGAATGTGACATTGGGTTTCGATAGAAATCAGCGAACCATCTTTAAAAACCTTGAATTATTCACATTGTTGTGAGCAGTTATTTATTCCGTCTTAAATTGAGGACTTCCAATTTCTCCAAAGCAATTAGCATTTGGTTTTTCTTTTGGTTTGTTGAAAAACTTGTTTGCTAGTTCCATTGCACATTGATTTCCCCAATTGGTGGTTGGTGTATGTTTCCAGCCTTTAAAAATGAGATGATAACTGTTTGTAAAATTAACAGTCATTGATTTTGCCCACTTCGCAGGTGTTTCGTTATCGTATTCTCCACTAATAAATAAAACAGGAATATCGCTTTTTACTGCTTTATTTTCATTTTCCGACACTTTTTTTACACCCCAAATTTCGCATACTTCATTATCAAAAACTGCAGGTGACAATCCTTTCACTTCGGGATATTTTTTTGTTTCGTTTTCTATTTTGGTTATCGAATTGAACGGATTTTCTTCTGAACACCATACTGAAAGACGCATTCCAATTCCAGCTCCAATGCTTGGTTCTTGGAAAAGATATGAAAGTTGTTCTTTAACTGAGGTCAAGTCGCCATTTAGTATTTTGTTTATCTCAAAAGGTATATTTGGGACACTTCCAGTAGATGCAGATGTAAAAACAGCTATCAAATCTTCACCTTTTAAATAAAAGGCTTCTTCGTTTCCAGTTTTCGGATTTTCCACTTCAACCATTAGCGGATTTTCTGTTTTTTCTTTCAAATATTCAAAAAACCGATTTTTTAAATTGGGATAAGTAGAATTACACTTTTCATCGTTTTCACAATCTGAAAGTAACTTTGTAATTGATTCTAAAAGATTCTGTACGCTTTCTTCATCATAGTTGACTTCCAAAGGTAGTGCAGAATCCATAACCACACTTCTTATTTTATCAGGATAATCTCGCATTAGTACTTGTGCGATTTTTGTGCTGTACGATATGGTTAGTAGATTATATTGCTTAATTCCTAAAACATTAACTAAGTCATTAATGTCTGAAGCTATTTCGTTAGTATTGTAACCGTTTAGGTCAATTCCTTTATGTTCAAGTCGTTCTTTACAAGATTTTGCCGATTGTTCGAATAGTTCATCATAATTGGCTAAATCAAAATATGGCTGATTGGATTCATAGATTGCTTTTGACCATTCCGGACAATCTAAATGTGGTTTTGCATAATAGTTTCCACGTTGCTCTACTAATATGAAATCCCTATCATCAAGGTATTTGTAATAGTTCATGTACTGTGCCGTTGGCATAGTTGTAGAACCAGGACCACCAACTGTGTAAATAATTGGGTCTTTCTCTGGGTTTTCGCTACGACTTTTAAATATGTAAACTGGAATTTCAATAGTTCTGCTTTTTGGGTCTTGTCTATTTTCTTGAACTTCAAGATAACCAAAGGTGTATTTCTGACCTTTTTTTATTTTATGAGTCGTCTTTTTCGATTCTTTAAATTTGGGTTGGAAGTCAGATTTAGATTGTCCAAATGTATTGGTGTAAATGAGCAGGCAAAATATAAAAATAAGGCGTTTTATTGTCATTCTCGATGTTGGTTTTAATTACTCACAACTCAAGGGTTAAACGTAGTTCTGATTTGAGAATGAAAAGATAATAAATTCCTAATCAATAATTTGAGAAGGTAACTTTCTTATAAACTCAGATTATTGATCGTCAATTAGCTTCGCGTAGCGAAGTGTTAATTGTGGAATTTATTAGATTGGGAATTCGAGGAGCAGAGCCAAATGCGAAGCATTCATGAATACCTATTTATCACATTAGAAGTTTCATGAACTAAATTACTTTTAACCGACGATGTCGCACGTTTTGGCTC
>NZ_JAIUJR010000008.1 GCF_020166335.1 Winogradskyella alexanderae
TCCAAATTTATTTTGAAAATATTTTCCAAAACAACCACCGGACAACTTTTCCGGGGCGCAAAGATATAAACTTATTAGACTATTTGGAGAAAAATAATTCAATATTTTTCATATAATTTTCCTTTATGTAGTAAGGTGCTACATAACAAGGACTTATAATGCTACGAATGTAATTATTTCAAGCGCCATTAATTGAACGGGTACGAAAATTGAAGTATATCATTTGAAGATTTATACCAAAAAAACAAAAAGAAAGTCAGTTTACTCGGTCCAAAACTCACTAAAGAAAGAAATCCCAAACTAAACCAAAACGTATTGTAAAATCTCTGAACGGATGATTTGGTGCAGAATAAAAATTAAAACCAGTAAAGGAGGAATTGAAATGTTCGGCAATAAAGAAGATTCTTGTTTGCCTTACTTTTGCATTAACAAAGAAATCTAAACGTGGAAAGCCTCCATATTCAGTCTGGTTTTGCGTATAAAATTCTGCAAGCAAGGGGTCATAACCATTCATGTTATATTTGGTAAAATAATTAAACGAAACACCTGTTTGTAATTTCATAGCCCTATTGAATATTTCGTTTGAGTAGTAGAGTGTGTTTCTTGTAATTAAATTGGGTACATTTAACACATCCTCATCGCTAACCACATTTTGATACATAATTGTATTATCTAGAGCAAATTTTCCGAACTTAATCTCTCTTCGCAACTTTAATCTCAGGTATTGAAGAGATCCGCTAAACTGTACAGGTTTTACAACTCTAACCTTATCCACTACATTTTCTAAATTAAAGTATGTATAGTTATCGATATTAGTTAAATCTAGTGACGCATTCAGATATTTCTCTGATTTTAGCCTAAATGAGAATTGTTGAGAATTGACATTATTGAACTTCTCCAAATTGTACCAATTATAATTGATATAATCAGATTGATACAAAAGAAAATTATAATTAGGTAACCTTGAACTAATATTTAAACCACCTCCGAGATTAATATCCTCATTAATATTAATGGATAAGTTTGCATCTATAAAATTTCCACTAAACTCTTCTGATAAATTTATACCTGCACTTCCCTTAAGCAAAAACTGACCAATTTGTTTGGAATAGCCTGTGTTTGCACTAAGAAAATTTGCCTTGATTCTATTTGGTATCAATTCAGAAGCGGTTAAAACCACACTATCATAACCATAATTAATATCTGTAAAACCTAGATTAAAATCTAACTGCCCTAGTAAATCATTTTGATAAACAAATCCTAGTTCTGTGTAAAAATGTTCGATTGTAACCTTATCTTTTATTTGATTTGAAAATGAATCCCCGAAATATCCGGCTACAGCCGTTTGCTGTGTATAGTCATAAAATTTATCTTCAAATGAAATTGTGTTAGTAAGGCTTAATACATTCGAGTCTAAGGAATCTTTCTTTCTTATTAAATCATAAGCATGTTCTAGGTGAAACCGTTTCCCAACTAAAATATTTTCGGCATTTTCAAAGTTTGGATCAAATACAGATCTATCGATAAACTCTTCGTTGCCCGATTCAAAATTTACAAGGTCCTCATCCCTAAGTCCGCCATTTTCTTGATTTAATAAATCTTGCATTACAATATGACCATAGGATCTATATCTATCATTTTTTGACTTATAGTTAGATGTAAACCTAAAATTACCAGTACTAGTAAGTGCGTTTTGATAATTACCTAAAGATCTCAATCCTTTATATGCAATAGAAAAGTTAAACTGTTTTGATAAATTAACGGTTAGAAAGGCATCTAATAACTGGCCTTGCTGAAATGCAGTTTTATAAGTTAACCGCGTCCATGGTGTTGGCACTTCAAAATACTTTATGTCCTTAACTTCAAAATAATTAAAGTGTCTAGCTCGCGCACCAAACAAAGGGAGCGCACTAGTACTTCTTTGATTGAAAGTTAGGGTGTTATATGCCTGACCGATGTTAGCAAAAGGCATTAAGCCAAAATTATCTTTTTGCAAATAATTGAACTTATAGTATTTATCAATTATTAAAGTGGTATCTACTAATGAGGTATCTAATTCCTTATTGTATTGAAGATACATATCTATAGTTGCGACATTTTTAAAGCCCTTTGCACGTCTTACTGCAGAAGTATCCTCTCCAAAAGGATTATCTGGTCTTTGTGAGTTACCAGTACTAAGTTTTGTCTGTGCTATACTATTAGTAACAAAGAAGAAACCAATGAGAAGTAAAACCAGGTATTTCCGAATCATTATACTAATGAACTACAATTCTTTAACGTGCTGTAAATTTAATTATTTAATTAAAGAGACACCTACTCGTGGTCTTAAATAAAGCACAAAAAAAAGACCGCTATAAAAATAACGGTCTTTTAATATGTAAAGTATTATGTATACTAAATACTAAATCCTCCTGATACACTACCTCCAAAGTTAAAGCCACCATCAGATGCTAAAACTTGATTACATCCATTGATTACGCGGAAGGCACTTCCACCGTCACCATATGAATCATTAAGAGTCATGGTGTAAGATCCTGCTCCTAAGGTTACATTTACCACGATTGTAGTAAAGTCATCAGCCGGATTGTTGTAAGGTCCACCAGAAGCAACCACAGCGCCTGAAGAATCTGTTACCGCCCATGACGTTTCGTCTGGCCAGTTATCAGTATCTATTTCAATTGTTACGTTTCCAGCAGTTGCAGGAGGACATAACAATGCAGCGTTGATTGATACTACCGCAGTTTCTGCTATAGTGTCAATATCAGTAGTTGGAGAGAATTCTAAACGAATCTCTTGGAAATCAAAGGTTAAACCAGCTTCATTAACTGTAACCTGAACAGTAGCTGCGTTAGTACCAGCTTCTATCGTAACAGAGCTCGGCGCTGAGTAAGCAGCCGGATCTGCAGTAGAATTCGCTGTAGTTAAGCTAAATGTTCTGTCCGTACCTACTTTGTTTCCAGTAAAAACATTTACTTCTATGGTCTTACTACCTTCACCTACATCAACAGTCTCAGTGATTTCGTTAACACCGAAAGTAATGTAATTTGGTGTTCGGAGTTCTGCTTCTTCCTCACAACCGTAAGAAAGAACCAGTAACCCGATTATTAATAATTTAAAAATTTTCTTCATTTGAGATAAGTCTTTGATTAATTTTAGTTTTGCGTGTTGATATTAGGATTATCTTGGATTTCCCTTGCAGGAATCTCAAAAGTTAATCTGTTATCGTTCCAAGGAATTGGCTGACCAACAAATGATAAGTGGTTAGCACCTCTCACGATAGTTGCCTGATTTCTCTTCATTGCGAAGTAAGACTTACCTTCACCCCACAACTCCCATCTCGTTTGCATGTAGATCTCGTCTTGTAACGCAGCGCCACTTAATGCATCGATGTAAGAAGTATCAGAAATTCTGTTATCAGCTAACAACTTCAATGTAGTTCTTGCTTGAGCATCTAAACCTTGCTTAGCTTCAGCTTCAGCTTGTAACAAAATCATTTCAGCATGACGCATGTAAACGTAATCTGCTTTTACAAGTGTTGATGTACCAAATGGCACACGGTCTGCATCGTACTGCTTAAATAATGGCTGTAAGTAGTTACTACCAGGTGTAGAGAAGAACTGATCTCTTCTAACGTCATCTGCTCTCATACTTAAATAAAGATCTTCATCCATTACTTTTGTGTCACCTACTGCAGCATAACTATATGAGAAGAAGTCAACTTGTCCCCACCAAGATACTAAACCAACTCCAGAGTTTTCGTTGATGTCTACACCCCACATCCAAGATGGGTTGCTTACCTCATTAAAACCACCTAAGATACCGAAAGTATCAGATGTTGGTGGCATTAATACAGTACCTGACTCAACTCTTGCTTGTTGTGCTAAAGTAGCTACTTCATCCCAACGACTTCTCTGTGCAGCAATAGCATACGCTAATATACCTTTTGCAACAGATTGGTTGATTTGAGATTTAGAAGATCTGTTGTAACCGTCTAATAACTCGATTGCTCTATTTAAATCTGCCTCGATTTGAGCATAAACCTCAGCTTGAGTAGATTTTGGTTGCGAACCTGCAGTGTCTGCTAAATAAATAGGTACACATGGTGCATCTGGTGTATAATCATCTCCAAATAACTGCACTAACATAAAGTATGAGTGTGCTCTAGATGCTAATGTTTGTCCTAATAAACCTCTTACATTAGCTCCTTCTGGATCTGCACCTTCACCACCTAAGGTGTTAATTGCTAAGTTAGCATTTAGTACCTGTCTGTAATAGTACGACCATACCTGGAAGTTATCTCCAAAGGTAAAATCCTGTGTACCTTGCATTTCAGTTATTGATGCTCTATACCAGCCATAAACACTATTAGACAATGCCATGTCACTACATAACATATCACTAAATATGTCATAAGCCTTCTGACCAAAATCATCATGGCCACCAGTACCACCAGAACCACTGGTAAACATTACGGTATAGATACCGTCAATAGAACCAGCTACTAAGTCTGGATTTAGCTCCGCCACATCTGCAATCTGATCTGCAGTTATGAACTGACTCGGCTCTCTTTCTAAGAAATCATCGTTACAGCTCTGGAATCCTAAAACCAACATTCCTAAGCCAATAAATTTTAAAACATTTTTTTTCATATCGCTTTTTTTTAAATTAAAATTTCATTCTTAAACCAACTGTGAAAGAAGATAATGGTGCATAGATATTTCTAGCTGTAAAACCACCTTCTCTAACACGTGGATCATATCCTTGTCTTGAAGAGAATAAGAATAAGTTATCCCCTGACAAGAATAAGTTAACATTATCAATTCCTGTCTTGTCTAAAAACTTGCTTGGTAAATTGTAACCAATATTTAAAGAGTTTAAAGCAAAGTAATCTGAACTAATAATAAATCTATCACTCTCACCAACATCCTGAGGTACAGAACCGTTACCTAATAATGGTACATTGGTTATATCTCCAGGCTGTTGCCATCTGTCTCTAATGTCTGCGTGTAACGAACCACTAGCAGTATTAAATCCTCTTTCGAAGAATTCTCTGTAGTTGTTGTCGTATGCGTAACCACCAAACTGATAGGTAAACTGCGCTGCATACGTAAAGTTATGAATGCTACCTTGTAGTCTAAACGCACCTTGTAAATCAGGAATTACAGACTTACCTGTATAGCGTTGCGTTGCTTCATTAAAGTTCTTAGTTACTTGCTTACGAATATTTGCTGTACTACCGTTTGCATTTAAATACGGTGTAAGTGTGTGATCAGGAATACCCTGCTCATTACCTTCTCCATCAAGGAAAGAGTTATTTACAAGTTCTTCTCCTGGATCTAATGCACCATTATCATTTAAATCATCATAGTACTGGTACCACATTGGGAAACCATCTGCTGGATCTACACCAGCATATTCTCTCATGTAGAAATCGAAAATTGATCTTCCAACTTCTAAACCACGAGTTCCGAAGTTTACGAAATCATTTGGAGCACCATCAAACAGCTCTAATAATTCGTTTTGGTAGTGTGCACCATTTACAGCTACATCTAATTTAAAGTTCTCTTTGTTGAAAATGTGGAAGTTTAAATCGAATTCTAAACCTGTATTTCTTAATTCACCGTCATTTACTAACAAATTGGCAGAACCTGTTGAAGGCGATACCGGAATATTAAAGAATAAATTCTCAGTATCGTTTCTATACCAGTCGATACTACCATCTAAGAAATCACCTAGTGTAAATTCTGTACCAAACTGTAATTGTTTCTTTCTTTCCCAAGTTAAATCCGGATTCTGTCTGTCTCCTAATAAAGAGACTGAAAATGCACCATCCAAGTTATCAACTGAGAACTGATCTACACCACTATAGTAACCTTGAGCAGCAACTACACCAGCCTCATCACCAGCTAGACCAACAGATCCTTTTAGCTTTAAGTATCTAATAAAGTCATTATCAGCTAAGAAATCCTCATTAGACATAATCCAAGCACCACCTACAGACCAGAATGTATCCCACTTGTTGTCTGGATCAGAAAATACTGAAGATCCATCACGACGAATAGAACCTGTTAAGTAGTATTTATCATCAAAGTCATAATTTACCTGTGCGAAGTAAGACTCTAAAGATCTACCTTCTTCATAACCACCCGGTAATGACTGATTTATAATGTATTGTGAAAGCTCTAATGCAAATGGCACAACGGCTTTTTCTTTGTTAGCAAAGATAAACTGGAAACTTTGGTCGTTAATTTCGTGTGCTGCTAGAGCCTCGATAGAGTGCTTACCAAAATCTTTTCTATAACGCACAAGCTGCAGTAAGTTTAATGTTTCAAATGTACTGTTTGTTTGACCTAAAGTACCACCTGCAGATAAACCAGGTCCATAGAACTGGTTTGACATTGTTTTACCAATGTTCCCTCTGTACTGGTAACTAAATGCATTTTCGAATGTAAGTCCTTCAGCTATAGTAAAATCTAAATTGAAGTTACCCAAAAATTCATTTCTATCAGAACCATTAAAATCATAAAGCATATTGCCAAATGGACTAACACCATCAGAAGCTGGTCTACCAGGCACTGCACCACCAAAAGTGATTGCACCATAATCAGGAACAAAGCCTCCTAATCTTTCGTCTGGAATTAAGTTACCATCATTGTCTCTTGCGTAAACACCAAATAATGTCGGTGTTTTATCTATAAATTCAAATACCGCAGATGCACCACCAAGCGTTGTACTGTTTCTTGACTCAGCATATAAGTAAGATACATTCGCACCAACTTTTAACCAATCTTTCACTTGTGAAGATATATTAGTTCTTACAGTATATCTTTTATAAGATGAATTCCGGATGATACCATTGTCATCAAGGAAACCACCAGAAACGAAGTATCTTGTCTTATCGTTACCGCCACCAAATCTCACATTAGCTTCGTAACGCTCACCTTCTCTAATTAATAAATCCTGGAAGTTTGTTGGTGTAAACTTTCTTGAAACGCCAGTGAATTGACCAGTTGCCGGATCAATTAATTGATCACCAGGTGCATTCCACATATTATAACGTACAGGAATAATTCCCGTAGGCGCATCAGAGAATAAATTAGCAGATGCAAAAGCATTTGCCTCATCCATACTAAGACCATTAAGAAGCATTTGCTGGTTTCTTGCACCTTCCCAAATCAACTCAATATTCTCCTCTTGATTTCTAATTAATTCGTAACGCGGAATTAGCTGTGCGTTAACACCAGTTTTAACATCCACCTCGATATAGCTCTCAGCAGAAGATCCTGACTTAGTTGTAATCAATACAACCCCATTAGAACCCCTAGAACCATAAATCGCAGTTGCTGTTGCATCCTTCAGGATTACTGTACTTTTAATATCGGTTGGGTTAATAGCATTCAACGTTTCAGTTGCTGTAATTGGCACACCATCTACTACATATAATGGAGAACGGTTACCACTAATAGAACCAAAACCACGAATACGTACAGCTGACACTGTACCTGGTTGACCCGTTGTATTGATTACCTGAACACCAGATGCCTCACCAGCTAACGACTGTGTTACGTTGGCAAAGTTTTTATCTTCAATGTTCTCGGCATCTACTGTGGTCACAGTACCCGCGAATGCTTTTTTGGTTGTAGTACCATAACCTACTACTACAACTTCTTCTAACGCATTCTCTGAAAGAGCTACGTCATATACGTTGCTTGCACCAACTGTAACTTCAGTTGCGTCCATAGCAACATAGGAGATTACTAATACGTCTCCTACTTTAGCTTGAATAGTATATTTACCATCAAAATCTGTTTGAGTACCTCTCGCCGTACCCTTTACAACTACTGTAGCACCAGGAAGGGGTAAACCATCTGAAGCTGTAGTAACTGTACCTGTGACAGTTTTCTCTTGTGCAAAAGAAAATTGCATCACGAACGCCATAAATAGCGTTAATAACCATGTTAACTTTAATTTCATAAAACAATTATTTGAGTTAGTCTAGTTGCAAACATCTTAATTAAATATTAAATAAACAAGTGTTTTTGCCAAAAAAATGTTAACTCAATTGTGATTCTTTCAATGTTGGTTTCTAAAAGTTTTTAAGGCTTTTTCGAGATATTACTCATTCAATAGATACAGGATTTGTAAAAGGGTTGCGTTAAAATTTTAACTTTGTTGAAACTTTAACATTTTGTCCTTAAAAATTCAATTTTCAAAGTTTGATTTAGAATGTGGTACCGACGAAGCAGGCAGAGGGTGTTTAGCGGGCCCTGTCACGGCAGCAGCCGTTATTCTTCCGCATACCTTTAAAAACCATTTATTAAATGATTCCAAACAGGTTTCCAAAGCGAATCGAACACTTTTAAAATCAGTGATCCAATCGGAGGCTACATGTTATGCTGTAAAACATGTTTACGAATCTGAAATTGATAAGGTAAATATTCTAAATGCGTCAATTAAAGCAATGCACCTTTCCATTTCTCATCTTGAAATGGAACCTCAATATATAATTGTAGACGGTAACAAATTTAAACCCTACAAAAACATACCTTATAATACTATTATAAAAGGAGATAGCAAGTATTTAAGTATTGCTGCCGCATCTGTACTTGCCAAAACCTATAGAGATCTATACATGGAAAAAATCCATGACGAGTTCCCTATGTATAATTGGAAAAAGAATAAAGGCTATCCCACAAAAGAGCACAGAGCAGCAATTAAAAAATATGGAATAACTAAATACCACAGAAAATCTTTCAGATTGTTACCAGAGCAATATCAATTGGAATTCTAACTTATTATATTTGTATCAATTTAATTATCCATTATTTAATGAAACACTTTTGTTTTTCGGTTTTGGTCTGTCTGCTCCTCTTTTCCTGCCAAAACAAGTATAATAAAAACATCAAAGCCTTTCATTTTATCCCAGAGGAATCAAGTCTTGTCCTTAAGATAAATTCGTACAGCGAGTTTAAAAATGCTGTTGAAACGAATGCTATTATAAGTGCTATATATAATAAGGACATAAAACCGATCTTAAAAATTACAGATACACTTGTTTCCACCTCACCTATATATGTATCAATTTTAGAAAATGAATTGAATAAAAACCGTTTTGTTATAATAAGTGAGCGAAGTGATTCTAGCTTAACCTCAGATAGCCTGAATGATAGTCGATTTATTATTGAAGAAGGATTAATTCAAAAAACTAGTGTAGATACACTTCAGTTTTATTTTAGGAATGAAAACAATTTAATTCTAGCCTCAAACGATTCTTCGTTATTAAGCAGTCTTCGTATTAAAAAAGAAATAAGCCCAATAAGTGACTTGTTACAGACGACAAACACTACTGCAACTGCCTCAATGGTAATTGACGTATCAAATCCTGATTATTCCAAATTACTTTTTATCGACAGACCTCAAGAAGGTTATCTGACTGTAGACCTAAATATTAATAGCAAAGGAATAACTCATAATGGTATTCTGATTAATAAAGACTCGATTCCAAATGTGCTCAATAATTTTAGGAATACAATTCCCCAAAGAATCAGCTCGCCACAAATAGCGCCAATGCAGACTAGTGAGTTGACAAGTGTTGCTTTTAACGATTTTCCCCTTCTTGATTTAAATACAAATAATGATTCTAGCCAAGTTTTAAATACTACTGAAACATTTCTTAATTATTGTGATGAAATCGCCAGCGTAGATAATGCCATTATATTGCACAGTCTAGATCCTAATTTATTAATGGAATCCATTGACGGTAAATCTTTTGAAGAATCTTTCAGGGAAATTGCTATTTACAACTTTAAAAACCCAGACTATTTTTCTAGTAAACTTAAGCCATTACTTTCTTATAGCAATGCTTCGTATCTATTCTCTAAGGACAATTTTGTGGTTTTTTCCAACTCTATTGAAACTTTAAAAGAAATAATTTCGGACTATCTAAATGGTAAAACCTTGGCCAAGTATGACGCATTTCAAAATATTGAAAAACAATTGAGTGATGAATCCTCTTTATTTGTCTATAAAAATGAAACAAGTTTATCTAAAATTTTTGCAACTGATGTAAAGGATTACCAAGCCAATGCTGTTCAATATGTTTACGAGAATGGCTTTGCCCATGTAAATGGCGTGATACAGAAATTTGAAAAACAAAACCCTTCTAATACTATTTCCGAATTATTTTCTACTGTTTTAGAAAATCAAATTATTGCAGGACCGCAAACATTAGTAAATCATTTAAATAAAACCCGTGACATTGCTGTACAAGATGTAAACAATAATCTTTATCTCATTTCTAATTCAGGAGGTATCCTGTGGAAGAAAAAATTACAGGACAAGATAATCGGTAATATTGAGCAAATTGATATTTACAAAAACGGCAGGCTTCAACTTGCATTTGCAACATCAAAACGTGTTTATGTTCTCGATAGAAACGGTAATGACGTTGGTCCGTTTCCATTAAAATTCAATGACAAAATAACACAGCCTTTATCTGTTTTTGACTACGACAATAAAAAAAACTATAGATTGTTGGTAACACAATCAGATAATTTGCTTATGTATAATACAAAAGGCAAAAGCGTTGTTGGTTTTAAATACAAGGCTAAAGGCGGTACTATTACAACACAGCCTAAACATTTTAGAATTAATAGCAAAGATTACATTGTTTTTGCTTCGGGAGAAGAATTAAAGATTCTGAGTAGACGTGGCTCACTTCGAATTCCAATTACACAGAAGTTTAGATTTTCTGATAACGCTATTTTCGTGTACAAAAACAAATTTACAACAACCAATACCCTTGGAGAACTCATACAGGTAAATACTAAAGGACAGATTACTAGAACAAATCTAAATCTTACAGAAAACCATAAGATAGATGCAACATCAAGAACGCTTGTTTCATTGGATGACAATAAATTAACCATCAGATCTAAAACGGTAAATTTAGATTTTGGAGACTACACACCTCCAAAGATTTTATATCTAAATGATAAGCTGTACATCACAACCACAGACCTGCAATCTAAAAAGGTTTACCTATTTGATAGTCAAGCGGCACCAATTCCTAATTTTCCGGTATACGGAATATCTAGCGCTATTTTAGCCAAACTAGATAGTGACAAAAAATTAGAATTAATTACGCTTAGTGACGCTAATTCGGTCCTAACTTACAAACTGAATTAGGCCTTAAATGTATATCATTTTTAAATATTGGTAGTTTTAGCTATATTTAACCTGTTATTAATCAACTACATAAAGATTTTATAAAATATCAAAGACAACCAAATCTCAAAGTCCCTGAGTCTGTTAAACGCCAAATTTATTTTGGCGTTTTTTTAGTTATCAACCTTTCGTTTTGTACTATTGTAGCCCTTAAATTATTTCAAAAAAAAATGATAAAACGCCAGAAAGCATCAATCAAAAAGTTCATAATTCATAAGGTTGGCAACAAGTTTAATGACACCAAAAACGCCTTTTCGGATAGCACAGTAACATTTGATGAACCCACCTACAATTTAATATTACCTTACCTTTTAAAACCCTTTGCAAGTGTTTCTGAAAGTTATCGGTTTCACCACCACAGCGACATAGGTTTAAACGAAATTAATACATACAGCGACCAACTTTTTAAAAATGAAGGAGAATTTGTAGAAGTGTCAAAACACATCGTAACCCATCTCTATGAGCAAAGTAACTCCGCACAAATAAAAACTGGAGATGTCTTGATTTGTCATTTTGAAAACATACAATACGAAGACTATTTCACCGATGCTATTGGAATTTATAAAATTGAGAATAAGGCTGAATTTTTTCAAACCTATTTAGAATCAGGGAATTATGATATTCTTGTGCAAAAAGGAATTCAAGCAAAAAAAGTAGATAAAGGGTGTTTGGTATTAAACAGCTCTGATACAGAAGGTAAAATAGTACTTAGCGTAGATAATAATACTTATGACACGCAATACTGGACAAAACACTTTCTAAACATAAAATATCCGGACGATAGTCACCAGCACACTAAAAACTGTATTGAGCTTTGCAGAGCGTTTTCAAAAGAAGTACTCCATCCAAATTTTGGCGGTCAGGAACAAAGTAATTTTTTGTCTAAAACCGTTGATTTCTTTAAGGAAAATGAAATAATACATATCGAATCTTTTAAAGAAGAAGTCTTTGGGGAAGAAGATCAGATACAGCTTTTTGAAAATTACAAGAAAGCCTATGAATCTGAAAATAAAATATTAATCCGAAATCAGTTTGATGTTTCAGAACGCGTTTTGAAAAAACAAAAACAAAAGATCAAAACCGAAATTAGGTTAGATACCAATATTCAAATAAAACTTGACATTGATTCACCCAGTGCTTCAACGGAATACTTAGAAAGAGGTTATGATAGCGATAAAAAAATGCATTATTATAAGGTTTTCTTTAATGCTGAGTCTTAATTAACTCAAGATACCCATATAACCAAAAAAATTATCCAAGACTGACCAATATCAATTTATGTCCCCTTTAGGTTTTGTAAATTAACAAGCGAGGGAAATTTGCCCTGGCAAAATTGTGTTTAACGCATAACCATTTCATTATGAGTCTTATATCAGACAATATTATTCCTGGTCCACGAGGCAGAGTTTTTGGTACAGATGCAGTACATAAGAGTGATTTAGAGTCAATAAAGGAAAGAATCCTTCGTCTAGATGGTGTTAAAGCCGTAACAATAAACACGGATGTTTTTCCAAGAGAATTGACGGTATTTGTTTCTAAACTTCTTAGTGTTGAAGAATTAGAAAATTCTGTAAAAAAAACAGGCTTCCATGCTATACCAACAAAAGACTTTGAGGTATAATTGATTGTGGTTCGGCAACCTTATTTCACACAGTAAATATTAATTTTTTTGTGTTAGGCAAAGTGTGCCTCAAATAAATCAGAAAAATGTTTCAGGATTTTTTCTTTTACCAATTCTTCATTGACAAAATCTTCACCCAATTCAACATTTAATGAGGTCACTGCCTTTCCTTTGATACCACAAGGAATGATATTGTCAAAATAACCTAAATCTGCATTAACATTTAAGGCAAAACCATGCATGGTCACCCACCGACTCGCTCTTACGCCCATAGCGCATATTTTTCGGGCAAAGGGTGTTCCAACATCTAGCCAAACACCTGTCTCCCCTGGACTGCGCTCCGTTTGCAATCCATACTCACCCAAGGTGAGAATAATAACTTCTTCGAGAAATCGTAAGTATTTATGAATATCTGTAAAGAAATTGTCAAGGTCTAAAATTGGATAACCCACAATTTGGCCAGGTCCGTGATAGGTAATATCACCTCCTCTATTAATTTTATAAAAAGTTGCATTTTTAGCTTTTAATTGTTCTTTCGTCAACAACAAATTTGTTAAATCACCACTTTTCCCAAGGGTATAAACATGAGGATGCTCTACAAACAAAAAATGATTATCCGTTTCTAAGCCTGCGTCTTCTCTTCTATTTTTAATTTTAGTATCCAAAATTGATTTAAAGAGACGCTCTTGGTAATCCCATGTCTCCTTAAAATCCTTCAATCCTAAATCCTCTAGCTTAACAACTTTATTCATTAATTTTTTTCTGAATTTTCCTTACTTCGAGGTATAACGCGTAAAAATGAAGTGCAAAGATACGGAATTATCTTTCTGGATTATTAAGTATAACCAGTGCTGCAATGACACCTGGAACCCAACCGCAGAGCCAAAGTAAAAAGACAATAAAAATAGAGCCACAACCTTTATCAAAAACAGCTAGTGGTGGACAAATAATGGAGAGTAAAACACGCCAGATACTCATAATTTCGTTAGAAGATTTGATGTTGAAAAATTCAATAAACAGCTATTAAAATTCTATTGAGTTTGCCTTTATAACATTAACATTTTAAAAGCAATATGAAAAAAAACAAAATTCAAATAGGCAAACTCAATAGAACACCTAACTAACTATTATTTTATGAAACACAGAATATCTTTATTCTGTACATATATGACGCAAAGTAACTTAAGATGTTACACTTTGTAATTTCTTCTATTTTAAAGTCCTTAATTTTTCCGTAGTTTCGTTACATGTACAGGTCTTGCTTATTAATTCTTCTGTTTTGGTGTGGCATTATCAATGCACAATATTCCTTTTCCGGATACATAGATACTGAAGAATGGCAAAATACGGTATACTTATCCATAGTAGAAGATTACCGCAAAATCTCTGGAGTATTTTCTGAACAAATCATTGGGAGAGCTTATGCAGACGCGACAGGGTTTTTTGAGTTTAAAGGAGATATGCTAGATGCCGAAAATAGAATCTATCGGATTCATATTGATAAATGCTCAGAAACACAACGAGATATTAACCATTTTAATGGTCGCTGTGATAACAGTTTAGAACTACTCTTCATTGCTAATAATCATGATATTCTAAATCTTCCCTTATCCTTTGGAAACCAAGTTTTTTGTGACATAGAATCTAGCAATCCTAAGGCAAATGCCTTTGTAAAAATAGATTCGCTTAAAGAGGATATGCGTTTCGCTTATGGAGAATACAGAAGCCAAGCCAATAGAAAACTTAACAATAAAAAGTGGTTTAAAACACTTCAAGATTACGGTAAGAAGTTGAATGAGCCATTGGCAGAATTATATATATACAGTTATATTTCTGACAGAAGTAGTGACCTTCATAATTATTATGTTGAAGATCTTAAAAACAATCCATATTATGACAAATTAAAAATAAGACTTCAAAATACTTATCCTAAAGCACCCTATACAAAACAGTATATCAGCGAAATTGAAGCAGATAAATATATGTTAGCTGCTTTTTCTAACCAAGACAGTTATACTCATAATTATCTAATCTATGGATTGCTTTTTACCTCGATTCTTATAAATTTTTATCTCGTTTCGATTGCCATTAAAACAAGAAAAACAAAAACAAAAACTCTGCGTGAAAAACTATCTAAACAAGAACAGGTAGTATTAGATCATTTGCTTAAAAATAAATCTAATAAAGACATTGCTTCGTCACTATTTTTGAGTGTTAGTACAGTAAAAACACACACAAACAATATTTATAAGAAATTAAATGTGCAGTCAAGAGATGAGGCTAAATCTTTGTTTAACAAATAGTTATAAAATTCAAACTAGGTACTAGTACCATTTTCAAACCATCATTCTTTTATTTAAATTGATATAAAATAGATGTTTGTTCCATAATAACTTCTAAATACTTTGATTATGAAACGAACATTAAAGACCTTTATTCTGGTTGTTTTAAGTGTTGTTTTTTTTAATGCTTCAACAGGTGAGACTCCAACTGTAAATGAAAAAGTTGCTGTTCTTAATTTTGAAACCGAAACAATTGATTATGGTACAATAAAACAGAACTCTAATGGACTGCGTACTTTCAATTTTATCAATACTGGTAGCGCACCATTACTAATAACACGCATAAAAACTAGTTGTGGTTGTACTGTACCAAGTTATTCAAAAACACCTATTCTGCCAGGAGAATCAGGTGAAATCTTAATTAAGTATAGCACAAAACGATTGGGTGCATTTACAAAAACTATTACGGTAATTTCTAATGCCAAAGGGGGCAACAAAATCTTAAAAGTAAAAGGCAAAGTTGTAGCTTTGTAATAACCTCAGTGTCAAATTTATAATGTCATGAACATAAAATTAATTTCAGTTGCAGTTGCCATTGCTATCACAATCTGTTTAAATGCACAACGCTTAAATACCGAAATAATAATTGAGGGTCAAGAGCCTTATTTAGTCGGTCAAGTCGATAAATCCGGATTATTAGGAAAAAACTATCGCTCATGGTTTACTGAAAATTATAATAACTACAAACCAAATGATTCATTGATTAATCTCATTGCTCCTGCACTAAAAGAGATAGAAATTAAAATATTTATGGGTACTTGGTGCGGTGATAGCAGAAGGGATGTGCCGAACTTATATAGAATTTTAGAGGCTTGTAATTTTCCAATGAAAAACTTGCTCACTGTGGCTTTAAGTAATGAGGATCATATGTACAAAAAAAGTCCACAACAGGAAGAAGTTGGTTTAAATATTCATCGAGTTCCCACGATTATATTCTATAAAAACGGGAAGGAAATTAACCGTATTGTAGAATATCCTGTAAAAACCCTAGAAGAGGATATTTTAGAGATTATATCCGGAAATGATTACGAATCAAACTATTATATAGTAACGGAGTTAAACCAAATCCTTAAAAAAGAAGGTACAATAGGACTAAAAGAGAAAACGGATCAACTACTCAAAAAATATAAAGGTCAAGTTTATGATGCGTCCGAATTAAATGCATATGGTAAATTATTACTTGATAATAAGAAAATCGAAGAAGGTATTGCGGTTCTTCAATTTAATACATTGTTACTTCCTGAAGATTCGTATACCTTTCTAGATTTAGCCGATATTCTGAGCGATTTAGAAAAAAATGACGAAGCTATTATAGTACTTGAATCTGGCCTTAAAACACATCCGAATGATGAAGATTTAAAGCAAAAACTGAAAATGCTCAATAATAATTAATTTAAACAAGTGCCTATCGGCTACAAACCCCACAGGCACAATAGTTTCGTCACTCGCAAATAGCTTCTAAGGCATCTTCAATATCACCTGGTGTACTCATTATTTTCATAAAGGTACCCATAGTTAAATCTGGCCAATGTAAAGCGATTCTATATTTACCATGAAGCATTGTAGCTTTTTTACCTTGTAAAATTATTTCGTAAGGAAGTGCAGCCACATGAGCCTCTCCTATTTTAGGCAGAAAGTATGATTCCCCTTCCTCTTTACTTTCAAGGCCCACGCCAAATACAGCAACTTTCTTCTCTGGATATATAAGTTTGTAAACCAGCTTAGTTTTGGCTTTTCTAGCTGTCAAATTATTTTGAATTTTAATAATTCCTGTTTCAAAAGAATCAAATTCTTGTAATACTACAGGATCTGTAAAGTAAGGCATCATTATTTTATAGTGATACTTTTTAAGTTTATCTGCTCTTACAGAACCGCCAAAAGGCGTAAAATCATTTCCCAAGCTGGAGAGAGCAGTTTTTAAATCTTTAGAGAATTTCATATACGTCGTTTTATTCGCTTCATAATTCTCCATAAGATATGCTCTTAGAATATAATCTGGATTGGTGTAAGAAATATTAACATTACCATCTTTTTGTTCTAAACCTACCTTAAAAATTGCTGCTAGAGCGCCTCTATCTTTTACCTGAACTACAGTGAATTTCAAGGCATCATTGGTAAAAGCAATAACTTTTAATGCTGATTTACCTGAAGGATTATAAGATCCCAAGAGCTCAAATCCATTCGCTTTTAAAGCCATCTCGACCTTGTTAGCAACACTTTCAATAGACTCGGCAGATTTACCCACCTTAATATAAGGAGATATGTCCTGTCCAAAAGTGACTGATCCAAAAACTAAAAAGATAAGTAGTCCCAAAATTTGTTTTTTCATTGTACTATATGTTAGATATTAAGTAAAAGCTTGCCTTTTTCAAACAAAAATTTTTCTTTTTATAAAAGGAAATATAAAGAAACATCATCCGTGTGATAAAAAACATGATATTTATCACTACAAACTCATGTTAAAATGACTTCTCATTTGTTTATCTCAACTTAAATAATCTGGTATCAGTAAATTATACCAAAAGATTTCATTCAACTTTTGAAAAAATGTAATTTTGCAATTCAAAAAATTAGAGGATGCAACTTTCAGAACAAGAATTAGTAAGACGAGAAAAGTTAGGCAAATTGAGAGCGATGGGCATTAATCCTTACCCGGCAGATTTATATCCTGTAGATCACACTTCTAAACAGATAAAATCGGAGTATGTAGAAGGCAAGAAGGTTGTAATTGCTGGTCGCCTAATGTCTCGTAGAATTCAAGGTAAAGCTTCTTTTGCAGAATTGCAAGATAGCGAAGGTCGCATACAGGTTTATTTTAATAGGGATGAAATTTGTCCCGGCGAAGACAAGACTCACTATAATGAGGTCTACAAAAAGCTTTTAGACATAGGTGATTTTATAGGTATTGAAGGTGAACTGTTTACGACTAAGGTTGGTGAAAAAACAGTTATGGTTAAAGCGTTTAAAATATTAAGTAAAGCTTTGAAGCCACTACCTTTGCCTAAACAAGATTCAGAAGGTAATGTTTATGACGAGTTTAATGATCCTGAATTGCGTTATCGCCAACGTTATGCAGATTTGGCTGTTAATCCTCATGTAAAAGAAGTATTTGTGAAGCGTACAAAACTTTTTAATGCCATGCGACAGTTTTTTAACGATGCAGGCTATTTTGAGGTAGAAACTCCTATTTTACAACCTATTCCAGGTGGCGCAGCAGCAAGACCATTCGTAACACATCACAATACCTTAGATATACCACTCTACATGAGAATAGCCAATGAGCTCTATCTTAAAAGATTGATTGTAGGCGGTTTTGAAGGTGTTTATGAATTTTCAAAAAACTTCAGAAACGAAGGCATGGACAGAACCCATAATCCTGAGTTCACAGCCATGGAGATCTACGTTGCCTATAAGGACTACAACTGGATGATGGATTTCTGCGAGAAACTCTTAGAACATTGCGCTATCGCCGTTAATGGTACTACCGATGCTACTTTTGGAAAACATCAAATTAGTTTCAAAGCACCATACAAACGCATTACCATGCGCGATTCTATTTTAGAATACACAGGTTTTGATATTGCTGGTAAAACCGAGGATGAAATCCGTCAAGCCTGCAAAGAAATGGAAATTGAGGTCGATAATACAATGGGCAAAGGAAAGCTCATCGACGAAATTTTTGGTGAGAAATGCGAAGGCAACTACATTCAACCGACATTCATCATAGACTATCCCAAAGAAATGAGTCCTCTTTGCAAAGCGCACAGGGAAAATCCTGAACTGACAGAACGTTTTGAGCTCATGGTTTGTGGAAAGGAAATTGCCAATGCGTATTCTGAATTAAATGATCCTATCGATCAGCGTGAGCGATTTGAGCATCAATTAAAGCTTGCTCAAAAGGGTGATGATGAAGCCACAGAATTCATAGATTTTGATTTTTTAAGAGCACTAGAATATGGGATGCCACCAACCTCTGGAATGGGAATTGGCATGGACAGATTAGTTATGTTTTTAACCAACAAACAGAGTATTCAAGAAGTTTTGTTTTTCCCACAAATGAAACCTGAAAAGAAAAAAGTTGAGCTCAGCGACAATGAGAAAGCCATTTTCAATATTCTGAAAGCTGAAAAACGAATGGATTTATCAGAATTAAAGTCACAATCGGGTTTAAGCAATAAAGGTTGGGACAAGGGTATTAAAGGCCTTGGTAAATTAGGTTTAACTAAAGTTGAAAAAACCGAAGAAGGCCTTTTTGTGGAGCTGGTTTAAGATTAAATACAGCGTTAAATATAACAAGGGGTTATCTGCAGATAGTCCCTTTTTTCATTTCTATCATCCAGTGCAGTTATATAAAACTTGCTAATATGTTCAATTTTAGTAAATTGTCCAGACTTTTAGAGCTATATAACCAAAATGAAAAGATTTTCCTTATTGTTCCTTGTCATGTCTCTTATTACTTCATGCGAGAATGACGAACCCATCACTAGCATTGAAGCGCCGTCTGTAGTAGCAGAATTTCGGACAAACCTTTCTGAACTAAATCTATATGTCGATAATTTGAGTGATCTCCAAACAAATCCAAAAGTGCTACCTTATAACCTCAATACACCTTTATTCACAGATTATGCCCACAAACAACGCCTAATTGCTCTACCTGAAAACACTAAGATGGAGTTCAATGGAGATGGTTTACCAATTTTCCCGGATAACACAGTGATAGCAAAAACCTTTTATTACAATCTTGATGAGCGTGACCCTTCTTTAGGGCAACAGATTATTGAAACTCGTGTCCTCATAAAAATTAATGGAAATTGGGAGTCTGGAGACTATGTTTGGAATGAAGACTTAAGCGAAGCTACTTTAGATCCAGATGGCAGAATAGTTCCTATATCCTGGATTGACGAAAATGGAACAGAGCAGACCATTAATTATGAGGTACCCTCTAACACCGATTGCTTTACCTGTCACAGTTCTTACAACAACATGACACCTATTGGTCCTAAACTTAGGTCTTTAAACTTTGAAAGAAATGGCGTTAACCAATTGCAGGAAATCATCGATTTAAATCTTTTAGATGGACTTTCTAATTCTGATACCATAACAAGTCTCCCTAATTGGGAAGATGCCTCAGTTAGTTTAGAAGAAAGAGCGCGTGCTTACATGGATATCAATTGTGCACATTGTCACATACCCGGTGGTTTTTGTGAAGATCAGTCCACCTTGAATCTAGATTTCTCCACACCATTAAGCGAGTCAAATATCATAAACCGCAAGCAAAGTATTAATTTTCGTATATCGGAATTTAATGATGGCTTTAGTATGCCGTTTATTGGAACAACCATTTTACATGATGAAGGCATCTCTCTAATTCAAGAATACTTGGATTCCCTATAAAAAGGAGCGTTAAATAAATATTAAAGTCATTTCTTTAACATAAACATTGCTTCGGTAATGCGTATTTTCATGCGAATTTTTAAAACCGACTAACGTGAAGCATATTAACATTAGACTACTTTTCGTAGCACTAGCTTTTATGGCTTTTTCATGTAAAACCGCAGAAAAAGCAAGTAAAAAATCCAAATCTCCAGATGCCGCAGCCATGGCAAAACCACCAGGAAAAAAGCCTGGAAAAAACGATCCTCAACCCTACGATAAAGTAATTACAAAAGATGCCAAAAGTGACGAAGGTCTTTTTACCATTCACAGTTTAGATGATAAATTTTTCTACGAAATACCAGATTCATTATTCGAAAGAGAAATGCTTATGGTGACACGTATTGCCAAAACAGCGAGCGGCATTGGTTTTGGTGGTGGAAAACAAAACACACAAGTACTACGCTGGCAGAAAAAAGATAAAAAAGTTGTTCTAAGAGTCGTGTCTCACCAAGTTGTTGCGGCAGACTCCTTGCCTGTAAGCGAAGCGGTTGTAAACTCAAATTTTGAACCCGTCTTAGCAACCTTCCCAATTAAGGCTATTGGCAAAGACTCTACCAGCACCGTCATAGATGTTACACCTCTTTTTGAAAAAGATGTTAAAGCGTTAGGCTTCCCTCAGTCTAGACGACAGCAATATAGAATAACAAGATTAGAATCCGATAAGTCGTTTATCGAATCGGTTAAAAGTTACCCTCAAAATATTGAGGCAAGACACGTAAAAACATATGCGGCAGGGCGCCCGCCTTCCAATGCAAGTACAGGAAGTATATCATTAGAAATTAATAACTCCATGATTCTATTGCCTGAAGTACCAATGAAGCGTAGAATGTTTGACCAACGTGTAGGTTGGTTCGCTAGGGGCCAAGTAGATTATGGTCTTGATGCTCAAGAAAGTAAAACAGTGCGCTATTTAGATCGTTGGAGACTAGAAGTAAAAGACGAGGATATCGAAAAATTTAAGCGTGGTGAATTGGTAGAACCCAAAAAACCAATAGTTTATTACATTGATAGGGCTACACCAAAACAATGGCGTAAATACATAAAACAAGGTATTGAGGATTGGCAAGTAGCTTTTGAGGCTGCAGGCTTCAAAAATGCCATTATAGCCAAGGATCCTCCGACACCAGAAGAAGATCCGGAATGGTCTCCAGAAGACGTACGTTATTCTGTTGTAAGATATTTAGCATCTCCTATTCCAAATGCCAATGGACCTCACGTTAGTGATCCAAGATCTGGAGAGATTTTAGAAAGTGATATTAACTGGTACCACAACGTAATGACGTTATTACGCAACTGGTTCTTCGTCCAAACCGCAGCAATCAATCCTGATGCTAGGGGTGTAGAATTCAAGGAAGAAGTAATGGGTAGGTTAATACGTTTTGTATCTTCTCATGAAGTAGGACATACACTTGGCTTACCGCATAACATGGGAAGCAGCGTTGCATACCCTGTTGAGAAACTTCGTGATGCTGAGTTTACCAAAAAATATGGTACTGCGCCTTCTATAATGGACTATGCGCGTTTTAATTATGTGGCGCAACCTGGCGACGAGGGTGTTGCTCTAATGCCTAATATTGGACCTTATGATAAATATTCCATTATGTGGGGCTACAAACCTATTTTGGATGCTGAAACACCTGAGGATGAAAAGAAAACGCTTGATGGTTGGATATTGGAGCGTGCTGATGACCCAATATACCGTTTTGGAAGACAGCAATTTGGTGTTATAGATCCAAGTTCACAAACTGAAGATCTTGGTGATGACGCTGTATTGGCAAGTGAATATGGTATCAAAAACTTAAAGCGTATTGTTCCAAATTTAATTGATTGGACTGCTGAGGATGGTAAAAACTATGATGATTTGGAAACAATGTATGGGCAAGTTTTAGGCCAATTTAATAGATACATGGGACATGTAGCTTCCAATATAGGTGGTGTTTATGAATACTACAAAACCTATGATCAAGACGGTGCAGTTTATACACATGTAGATAGCGATCATCAGAAAAAAGCCATGAAATTTTTACAAGATCAATTGTTTACAACACCAGACTGGATGTTAGATAATAACATCTTTAATAAGATTGAAAGTGCAGGACATATCGAACGCGTAAGAGGTATTCAAACACGCACTTTAAACAATATGATGGATTTTGGCAGAATGCAGCGTCTTTTAGAAAATGAATCGATTAATGGAAGTCAAGCTTACGGACTTTATGACATGATGAAAGATTTACGTCGTGGCTTGTTTAGTGAACTACGCACTGGAAAAAAAATAGATATATATAGACGTAATTTACAACGTGCATACATAGAGCGTATGGAATTCATTATGACCAATGAGCAAACGTCTAATCTTCCACCAGAGTTTAGACGTCTATTTGGAGGAACACAAGTAAATGTGAGCCAATCGGATATTAGGGCCGTTGTAAGAGCTGAACTTAAATCCTTGCGTTCACAATTGCGAAATGCGCGCGGTGGCGATGCTATGAGTAGAATTCATATTGCTGATGCGTTGGAACGCGTCAATAATATTTTAGACCCGAAATAATAATAACATAAGAATTTAAAAAAAGGCTTCAATAAATTTGAAGCCTTTTTTTATTAAAGTACCACCTCCACGGCATTATTACAATTATCAAACTGAATAAGATTACTGTAACTAAATCCTTCCATTCAAAAAAACCAAACTCTTAATAATTTTTTTGTAATAATTATTTGTTAAAACCCATTTGAAGTTTAAACCTATTCTCTTTCACTTAGTCAAAGCGATATAACTTAAAACAATAAGATAATGAGAAATTTAGTAGTAATTGCACTGGCTATTCTAACAATGAGTGCCACTGCTCAGGACCGCAAACAAGATCGTAAAGGCCAACAGCATAGAAATGAAATAGTGAAAGATATGACGCCACAAGAAGTGGCCAATCTTAAAACCAAAAAACTTACATTAAAATTAGATTTAACAGATAAACAACAAAGACAAGTTGAATCAATTCTTTTAGAGCAGGCGGTTGATAGACAAAAGAAAAGAGAGGCGCATCAAAATAAAGAGGAGAAAGAAAAACCATCTAAAGAGGAATTTCTTAAAATGCAAAATGAAAGGTTAGATAATCAGATTGAAATGAAGAGAAAGATGAAGGATATTCTAACAGAAGAGCAATATGCTAAGTTTGAAAAAATGAAACCCAGAAAGCAACATAGAAAGGGTAAACGAGCAACTAAAAAATAAATCAAAATTCGATTTTGCTTTAAAAAGTATCGCTTAGGCGATACTTTTTTAATTAATTAAATAAAATTGTTATTTTAGGCTTCAATAATTAAATAATCCAATATGAAAAAAGTAATTGCGCTTTGCTTTTTTGCTTTAGCTCTATTTTTAGGTTCACAGACAATATCAGCACAAACCAGTATTATTGAAGTGAATAAAAAAGCCTCTGAAAGAACAGAAGAACTTAGAAAGTTTATAAAATTTGATGATAATCAAAGGAATCAAGTCTATGCCGCATATCAAGAGTATATGCAAGCTACCCTAGACTTAAAACAGGTTTCTGTTGTTGAAGAGGGTGTAAAAGAAAAAATAAACAAACTGCTAGACGATAAAATCAGAACTATTCTTACTGAAGAACAGTATGTTCGTTTTAAAGAATTCACAAAAGATTAATCAATTGTATTAAAGAAAAAAGCTTCGCATTAGCGAGGCTTTTTTTATAAAGTCTTTGCGATCTCTTCAACCGCAGCAATAGTTTCATTTAAATCCTGATAGGTCAGCGCATCCGTTATAAACCAGCTTTCAAATGCACTTGGTGCTATATAGATACCTCTATCTAACATACCATGAAAAAACGCCTTAAATGTGTCATTGTTACCTTTTGCGGCTGTATTAAAGTCAATAACTCTTTCTTCAGAAAAATGAACCGATATCATACTGCCTATTCGATTAACAGTATGTGTTACATTATTCTTATTTAATGCTTCTGTGATACCGGTATGTAGGTATTTGGTTTTTTCCTCTAAACGACTCATTAAGCCTTTATCTTCATTTATAGCTTTGAGCATAGCATAACCCGCTGCCATAGCCAATGGATTACCACTTAATGTTCCGGCTTGATAAACAGGTCCGTTTGGTGCCAATACATCCATAATTTCATTTCTTGAGGCAAAGGCTCCAACAGGTAATCCACCTCCAACAACTTTACCAAAACATACAATATCTGCATAAACATCTTTTAATTCCTGAACACCTCCTTTGGCTAATCTAAAACCAGTCATAACTTCATCAAAAATCAGGAGAATACCATCGCTATCACATATACTTCTTAATCCTTCCAAGAATCCTTTCACAGGAGGTATACAACCCATATTTCCTGCTACCGGCTCAACTATTATTGCGGCAATTTGATTCGGGTTGGCATCAACAATTTCTTGTACACTAGATAGGTCGTTATAATTTGCCAGTAAGGTATCCTTTGCAGTACCCTGGGTTACACCTGGACTATTTGGTGTACCGAAAGTAACTGCACCACTACCTGCTGCAATTAAAAAGGAATCACTGTGTCCATGATAGCAACCAGCAAACTTTATGATCTTATCTTTTTTGGTGAAACCACGTGCTAATCTTATGGCACTCATACATGCTTCAGTACCAGAATTTACAAACCTGATTTTATCTATATTAGGCACCATTGAAACTGCCAACTTAGCAATTTTTGTTTCTAACTCCGTAGGCATTCCAAATGATGTACCTTCCTTCGTTTTATCTATAACTGCTTCAACCACAGGAGGGTAAGCATGCCCCAACAACATTGGTCCCCAAGAATTTATATAGTCAATAAAGCGATTACCATCCTCATCGTAAACGTACGCTCCCTTTGCCGATTTTGCAAATATTGGTGTACCTCCTACAGCATTAAATGCTCGCACGGGAGAGTTTACACCACCAGGAATAACTGTCTTTGCCTCTTTAAATAAGGCACTACTTCTTTGATATAACATATATTAATTTGGAATCTTTAGCTCTTGGCCAATTGCCAAGTCATTTGAATTTAAATTATTCATTTCTTTAATCGCCTCCACAGTTGTATTATAACGTTTAGAAAGCGAATAAAGGGTGTCACCCTTTTCTACAATATGAAAGGATATACCACTATTAACTCTTACTCTATTTGGCTCTTTACCATTAAGTATTTCATCATCATATTTATACAATTCATAGCGTTCAATAAGGCTTATTAATTTTTGAGGATAACGCTTATCTGTTGCATAACCTGCCGCCCTTAGTCCTTTTGCCCATCCTTTGTAATCGTCTGGCCTTAGTTCAAATAGTTTAGCATAGCGTTTTCTGCCTGTTAAAAACTGAGAGTGATCTCTGTATGACAATTCTGGTTGGTCATATTTTCGAAAACATTCTTGAGACCTGTCATCATCATGATATATCTTTGCGCCTTTCCAACCATGGCATTTAATCCCAAAATGGTTATTGGCTTCAACAGCCAATCTGCCCCTACCCGAACCAGATTCTAATATTCCCTGAGCAAGAGTAATACTCGCAGGTATCTTTGAAGTAACCATTTGACTTTTCGCAATGCTCGCATATCTGGAAATGTAAGCATCAACAGAACTAATAGGCTCCGAAACAGTTCTTACTTCTTTTTCAGATTCATCTTTTGACACTGTAACTTCAACAGTTTTGTCTTTATCATGCTTCTTTTTTGTCACAATACCCTTTTTTGGTCCGCAACTAAACATCATCGCTATAACTATGCAAACAATTAAGTTATTTGAAATTTTCATAGTTCTATTAAGGGCAAATTCTTATCCTTTAGCTTTAGGTTCATTCCTTCTATGCCTTGCAATCCACCGGTATGAATTGCAAGAATTTTAGAATCCTTTGTAAAGTAATTTTTTTGGATTAAATCAATTATCCCAAACATCATTTTTCCAGTGTAAATTGGGTCTAAAGGAATTCCAAAATCATTTTTAAATTTATTTATAAACGTCACTAATTCTGGCTTTATTTTTCCATAACCGCCAAAATGATAATCCGTTATTAAATTCCAATTTTTTTGTTTTGCAAATTTACGAATATCTCTTTTTAAAAAATCACCTTTTAAGGCTGGAAATCCCAATATTTTTTGATGTGGTTTAGAGGCGTTAATCAATCCCGAAATTGTTCCTCCGGTACCTACGCAAACACAAATAAAATCGAATTGCGAGTCTGAATAATTTAAAATTTCCTGGCATCCTTTTACCGCTAATTGATTGGTGCCTCCTTCAGGAATCAAATAAAAGTCTCCAAATTTAGCTTTTAGATTGGAAAGAAAAGACATATTGTACTTGTTTCTATAGTCTTTTCTAGTGGTAAACATAAACTCCATACCACATGATTTGGCAAATTTTAAAGTAGGATTTGAATTTACTTTGTTGTAAAGTTCCTCTCCTCGAATTACACCAATAGATTTAAATCCTTTGTTCTTTGCAGCATAGGCTACGGCCGCAATATGATTAGAATAAGCACCACCAAAGGTTAAAAGTATTTCTTTGCCTTGATATCTAGCCTCTTCTAAATTATACTTAAGTTTTCTAAATTTATTGCCCGATACAAATGGGTGCAACTCGTCTTCGCGTTTAATAAAAAGGCCAACTTTTCCCCCTGTAATTATTGGTAACTCCTGAATTCTTGAAATTTCAATTTCTTTCATTATAAATCAAAAGTAATTTATAAAACCCCAAATTCTTCGTTTTTTTAAATAGTATAAATTTGCCTCATTCGTATATGCTTCCTTTTCAAATGAAATGGCCCTATACGCACCATGCCAATTTTTTGTTTTATAAAATCGAATTACAAATTCTAAAACATATATTGCGTAAAACGGAATTACAAGAAGCTCTAACTGCTGTCTTAAATGTATTTTTTCATGGTTAAGCAAAACATCATCTGTAATAAGTTTTTTCGACTTTAATATTAAAAAAGGAAATAGAGCAATACCTGTATAACCTTTAGGGACTATATATTTTGAAATTAGAATCACGATTTATAGGCTTCAAAAATCACACCAAATTACGTTATCTTTGTATATGATGAAGAAATATGTCCCAATTGAAGAAGGTGATTTTTATTATACACCGGAAGGCTACCGCTGTTTTACTGAACAATACCTTTTAAAAAGAGGATATTGTTGCGAAAGTGGTTGTCGCCACTGCCCATATGGCTTTAATAAAGACGCTCTAAAAACCAAGTGATGCAAGCAACAAAATTGTCATTTAAGGATCAAATTTTGGAAGGTATTCCGGATGCACTTCCTACTCCAAAACCTTATGATTTAAATATAAACCATGCTCCAAAACGAAAGGCTATCTTGTCTGAGGTTGAAAAAAAACTAGCATTGAAGAATGCTTTGCGCTATTTTGATAAAAAACATCATTCAGCACTACTCCCTGAATTTAAAGCTGAGCTTGAAACATATGGTCGCATATACATGTACAGGTTTAGACCTGACTATGAAATGTATGCACGACCAATCGAAGTATATCCGGCTAAATCAAAACAGGCAGCAGGAATTATGCTAATGATTCAGAATAATTTAGATTATGCTGTAGCACAACACCCTCACGAACTTATTACTTATGGTGGCAATGGTGCTGTTTTTCAAAATTGGGCGCAATATAGATTAACCATGAAATATTTGGCCGAGATGAATGATGAGCAAACACTGGTTATATACTCAGGCCATCCAATGGGACTTTTTCCTTCTCATAAAAATGCACCTCGCGTTGTGGTCACCAACGGGATGATGATACCTAATTATTCCAAACCAGATGATTGGGAGAAATATAATGCACTTGGTGTAACCCAATATGGCCAAATGACTGCTGGGAGCTATATGTATATTGGACCACAAGGTATCGTGCATGGCACTACCATTACGGTTTTAAATGGTTTTAGAAAAATCGGGAAAGCTCCAAAAGGACATTTGTTCGTGACTTCAGGCCTTGGAGGTATGTCTGGAGCACAACCTAAAGCGGGAAACATAGCTGGATGCATCACGGTATGCGCTGAAGTTAATCCTAAAATTACACAAGTACGCCTTGATCAAGGTTGGGTAGATGAAAAAATAACCAACTTAGATGTACTTGTGGCTCGTGTGAAGAAGGCGAAACTTGAAAAAGAAACTGTGTCTTTAGCCTATCTTGGCAACGTTGTTGATGTTTGGGAAAAATTTTATGAAGAAGACATTCATATTGATTTAGGCAGTGACCAAACCTCATTACATAACCCATGGGCAGGTGGTTATTATCCTGTAGGGCTAAGTTTCGAGAAAGCTAACCAGATGATGGCGAGTGAACCAAATGTATTTAAAGAAAAAGTCCAAGAAGCACTTAGAAGGCATGCAGAAGCAATAAACCGACATACATCAAGAGGTACTTATTTTTTCGATTATGGCAATGCCTTTTTGTTAGAAGCCGCTAGAGCAGGAGCTGATGTTTTATCGGACAGCAAAGAAATAGGAAAGGAATTTAAATACCCTAGCTATGTTCAAGATATAATGGGACCTATGTGCTTTGATTATGGCTTTGGACCATTTCGTTGGGTTTGTGCTAGTGGCAAGCCAGAGGATTTAGCAAAAACAGATGAAATAGCCCGTAATGTATTGGAGGAAATTATGAAGAATTCTCCAAAGGAAATTCAGCAACAGATGGCAGATAATATCAAATGGATTAAAGGTGCTCAAGAAAACAAACTTGTAGTCGGTTCGCAAGCACGAATCCTTTATGCCGATGCAGAGGGCAGGATAAAAATTGCAGAGGCATTTAATAAGGCCATCGAAATCGGTGAAATTGGCGAAGTAATATTGGGGCGTGACCATCATGATGTTTCAGGAACAGATTCACCATACCGCGAAACAAGTAATATATATGACGGCTCGCGTTTTACCTCAGATATGGCTATTCAAAATGTCATTGGTGATAGCTTTAGGGGCGCAACTTGGGTAAGTATTCACAATGGCGGCGGCGTTGGTTGGGGCGAGGTAATTAATGGTGGATTTGGTATGATTCTTGATGGTACTAAAGAAGCATCACAACGTTTAAAACAAATGTTATTTTGGGATGTTAACAATGGTATTTCCAGAAGAAGTTGGGCACGAAATGAAGGCGCCATTTTTGCTATAAAACGTGCTATGGAAGCAGAACCCAATCTCAAAATTACACTACCAAATATTGTTGATGATGGATTATTTGAAAACATGTAAAAAAAGCGATATGAAAAATTTAAAAAAATTTCACGAACACTCTCCATTACGAAATGTCGTGAGTAAAAGACTAGCAAGATTTATCCCAATTCTAGTTTTTGCATTAGTTTTATCCTCTTGTAGCACAGTAAGAGTTGCTGCAGACTATGACCGAGAGGCTAATTTTGATCAATACAAAACCTTCGCCTTTTTTAAGCCAGGTATTGATAAAGCAGAAATAAGCGATATTGACAAACGAAGAATTTTAAGAGCCATTGAAAGCGAAATGATGGCCAAAGGATACACCAAATCCGAAAATCCAGATGTGCTTATAAGTATGTTTACAAAATCCAACAAAAGAGTAGACGTATTTAATAACGCCTGGGGTGGCTGGGGCTGGGGTGGCTTCGGCGCCTGGGGCTGGGGCTGGGGTCCTGGTTGGGGTTGGGGACCTGGTTGGGGCTGGGGAGGCAACCAAGTTTCCACAAGAACTGAAGGGATGCTGTACATTGACATCATTGATAATGCACAGAAAGAACTGATTTGGCAGGGCTCAGGTACCGGATTTTTGGAAACCAGAAACATAGAAAAGAAAGAAGCAAGAATTAAGGAATTTGTTCAAAAAACCTTAGAACAATTTCCTCCTGAACTTTAGGGAAAATGATTTATAAATAAGGCACCATTATTTGGTGCTTTTTTTTTGCAGTATTTGTTCTTTAGGGTATTTCATTAAATAATATATCTTTGCCGACTTTTAAGCACATCAACTATGATACTCGGTCAAACCACAAGAAAGAATTTTACCCAAAATCCAAAAAATGATATACTGTCTGGATTAACAGTGGCACTAGCATTAGTACCTGAAGCGGTTGCTTTTGCCTTTGTTGCAGGTGTCGATCCATTAGTGGGTTTATATGGGGCTTTTATGATGGGAATTGTAACGGCTTTATTTGGCGGCAGACCAGGTATGATATCTGGTGCAACAGGTGCCATGGCTGTTGTAATGGTGCACTTAATTCAAAAAGGTAATGAGGTTGGGGTAAATCTAGAAACACCAATTGAAAATTTGGGATTACAATGGTTATTTATAACCCTATTATTTGTAGGCGGTATTCAAATACTAGCAGGAATCTTTAAATTGGGTAAGTTTGTTAGGCTAATTCCTCATCCTGTAATGATGGGTTTTGTAAACGGATTGGCCATAGTAATATTTTTATCTCAACTGGGTCTTTTTCCCAATGCCGTACCCAAAGATATATCGTTTTTAAATAGTACCTCTGAGTGGTTCGGAGCACTCTTCTCAAATATACCATTCTGGAAAATGATGGGCTTCATAGGTCTAACAATGGCTATAATGTACGGTCTGCCTAAACTCACTAAAAAAATTCCTGCAGCCTTAATTGCTATTATTGTCGTGGCGTGCATAACCATTTTTGGAAATATAGAAATGAGCACTGTTGGTAGCTTCATAAGAGAAGGTGGTGGCGATGGACTGCAAGGTAGTTTACCAACATTTCAAGATCAGATTTTTGGACTTTTCGGTACCTTATCAGGCCACTGGGATTTGATAGTATCAACTGCATTTATTTTGGCATCTGTAGGATTAATTGAGTCTCTTATGACATTAAATCTTGTTGATGAAATAACGGAAACCAGAGGGAACGGTAATAGAGAATGTATTGCTCAAGGTAGTGCCAATATCCTAAATGGTTTATTCGGTGGTATGGGTGGTTGTGCTATGATTGGTCAATCTATTATAAATGTAGATTCTGGAGGACGTGGTAGATTATCGGGTGCTGTAGCTGCAATTGCTTTACTGTGCTTTGTGCTTTTTGGCGCACCATTAATTGAACAAATTCCAATTGCTGCCTTGGTAGGAGTTATGTTTATGGTTGTTATAGGAACATTTGCATGGAGTAGTTTTAGAATTCTGAGAAAAATACCAATTTCTGATGCAATAGTCTTAATTGCAGTATCTGCTATTACTGTTTGGAAGGATCTAGCCATTGCGGTAATTGCAGGTGTTATAATTTCGGCATTGGTATTTGCATGGAAAAACGCTACTATGATCAGAGCGCGCAAACGTATACAGTCTAATGGCACTAAAACTTATGAAATTTGGGGACCTTTATTTTTTGGCTCAATTCAAAATTTTAACGCAAAGTTTGATGTGAAAAATGATCCTGATAATGTTGAAATCGATTTTGTTGAATCTCGTATAAGCGATCATTCAGCATTAGAGGCCATTTTCAATCTTGTTAACAAATATAAAGCAGCAGGAAAGAACATTAAACTAAAACACCTCAGTCAGGATTGCAAGGTACTTTTACGTAAGGGAAGTCCGATATTCGAAGAAGTGATTGTAGAGGCTATTGACGATCCACGTTACTATTTGGCAGAGGATCCTGAAAAATTTACAGAACCTCTATCCTCTTATAATATTAAGGGCGATTAATAATTTAGTAATTCTTCAATTTTTGCCTTCACTTTTCCAGTTGAAGGAATCATAGTTTGCTCTAACGTAGAATTTAACGGAATTGCCGGCATATTCTCACTTCCTATTACCATTACTGGAGCATCTAAAAACTTAAAACATTCTTCTTGTATCTTTCCTGCCAAGGCTCTGGCAAAGCTATTATTTGACGGCTCCTCGGTTACCACTAAGCATTTACCTGTTTTCTTGACGGACTTCATAATTGTTCCTTCATCCAAAGGAAACAAGGTTCTTAAATCAATTATTTCAATTTGATCTCTCATATCTAATTCACCAGAAGCATTGTAAGCCCAGTGCACACCCATGCCGTAAGCAATAATCGTCAGTGTCTCTGCATCTTCTTGCTTCCAAATTTCTTGTAACACCCAAGCTTGTCCTAACGGTAGTATGTAATCTTCAGAAGGTTCAATCGATGTTGCAGTTTGTGTTCCTGGCACTTTTGACCAGTATAAGCCTTTATGCTCTAAAATTACCACTGGATTGGGATCGTAATAAGCGGCTTTCATTAAGCCTTTTAAATCAGCTCCATTACTTGGATAAACTATCTTAATTCCTCTAATATTGCTTAATACACTTTCAACTGAAGATGAATGATATGGTCCTCCGCTACCATATGCTCCAATAGGTACTCGTAGAATCATACTTACTGGCCATTTGCCATTAGACAAATAACAGCTTCGACTTACTTCTGTAAATAATTGGTTTAGGCCTGGCCAAATATAATCCGCAAACTGAACTTCAACAATTGGTTTTAAGCCTACGGCACTCATCCCAACAGTTGAACCTACAATAAATGCCTCTTGTATAGGTGTATTAAAAACTCTATCGTCTCCAAATTTTTGTGCTAAGGTTGCTGCTTCTCTAAAAACCCCTCCTAATCTACCGCCAACATCTTGGCCATACAAAAGACACTCCTTGTGGGCCTTCATCAGTTCTTCTACAGCAAACAAAGCACAATCAACCATTACTACTCGTTCTGCTCCCTCAGGTTCTCTAGTTCCTACCTCATCAGTTATGGGTGTTGGTACAAAGTCATACGTAAATAAATCTTCCCGTTTAGGATCTTCCGCTTCAAGAGCACGCTCAAAATCGGCTTTTACTTTATCATATGCCTGGTTTTCAATATGCTCAATTTCTTCTATAGTAAAGCCTGCGTCCAACATCTGCTGTTTAATCACAGGATAGGGATCCCTAGATTTTGCTTCTTCTAAATCATCACGATACCATTCCATTCTGACTCCAGAGGTATGATGATTTAACAACGGTACTTTTGCATGTACTAAAATAGGCCGTCTTTCTCTTCTAATGGTCGAAATAACTTTTTCAATAGTCTTATAACTCTCAATAAAATTAGCACCGTCAATACTGATAGCATCTAATCCATAAAAACCCTGTGCATATTCAAAAGCATCTTGGGCTCTAGTTTCCTGCGCATTTGCAGAGATATCCCAACCATTATCTTGTACCAGGTATAGAATTGGCATTTGCTTCAAGGCTGCCATTTGAAATGCTTCTGCAATTTCTCCTTCTGTTACTGAAGCATCACCTAAAGAACAAACTACAATTGGATTTTCGATAGACTTATCATTTAATCCTTGTTGTTCCTTATACTGCATTCCCATAGCTACACCTGTTGCCGGAATAGCTTGCATACCTGTTGCTGAGGACTGATGTGGTATTTTTGGTTTATCGTCATCTCGTAAACTAGGATGTGAGTAATACGTGCGACCACCAGAAAAAGGATCGTCTTTTTTTGCTAAAAGTTGCAACATTAAATCATATGGTGTACAGCCGAAAGCAAGCAACATAGCGTCATCTCTATAATATGGAAATGCATAGTCTTGTGGTAACAATTGCAATCCAAGTGCTATTTGGACTGCTTCGTGTCCTCTCGAAGTTGCATGTACATATTTTGAGACTTGTTTAAAATTTGCTTCATATAATTCAGCCATTGCTTTGGCTGTGCAGAGTTTTGTAAATCCTTTTTTTAGAATATCCTTTTTCATCTAAGCGAGTTCGTTTTCAACTTTTTTCATCCATCCGAAAGTATCTTCTACTAGACCTGTTTTTATTGCATTTAAAGTATCGTTAACCTTAACAGCTACTGGGCTTTCGGTTGAAACTCGAATAGTATTACCTTCCATACCAATTTCTTCAATATAGGCTATTCCAACAGCAGTACCTGTGCCAAAAGCTTCTTCTAGAGTTCCATTTTCCGAAGCTTCTTTTATTTCTTGAATAGTTATTTTTCTTTCGGTAACCTTAAAGCCCATATCTCTTAATAAATCAATAACACTTGCCCGTGTAATACCATGTAACACTGAACCATCTAACTCGGGAGTTATAAATTCACCATTGATTTTAAAAAAGATATTCATCGTACCAACTTCTTGTATATATTGATGCTCTTCTGCATCTAGCCATAAAACCTGATCATAGCCCTTTGCTTTTGCTAATTCAGTTGGTCTAATTGCTGCGGCATAATTACCAGCGGCCTTTGCTTCTCCTGTACCGCCTTGTGCTGCTCTTATAAAGTAATTCTCAGCCCATAATTTTATATGCTTACTGAAAAACGGACCTGCGGGCGAAGCCATAATTATAAATTTATAATGTGTTGCCGCACGCATTCCAATAAATGGTTCGTCAGCATACATGAACGGCCTCAAATATAATGCGCTCCCTTGTTGTGGCGGTATCCAATTTCTTTCTAAACTTACCAATTCTCTTAGTCCTTCTACAAATAATTCTTCTGGAAACATTGGCATACCCATTCTATCTGCACTTTTGTTCATCCTAGAAGCATTTTGTATTGGTCTAAACAGCATTGGTGTGCCTTTAGGATCTTTGTATGCCTTCATTCCTTCAAAAATTGCTTGTCCATAGTGCAATGCCATAGCCGCTGGGTGTGTAGGTATAGGCCTAAGTGGTTCAATCCTAGGATTTACCCAATTTCCATTTTCGTAATCGCAGACAAACATGTAATCTGTAAATGTTGTACCTAACGGAATATTGTCGAAATCTAAAGCATCTACCTTAGATTTTTCAACTTTAGTGATTGGAATGTTATAACTCATAGTTCTGGCTTTTCAACATCCTGAAACAAGGTCAGGATAAAATTATTTTTATATTGTCCTATTGATATCAAATTGTTCGAAGTAATCTGCAACGCGGCGCACAAAACTTCCACCCAAGAAACCGTCTACAACACGATGGTCAAACGAAAGTGATAAGTACATCATACTTCTAATTGTAATTTCATCGCCTTTATCTGTTTCTATTACCTCAGGTCGCTTTTTTATTATGCCCAAAGCAAGAATAGCAACTTCTGGCTGATTAATTATTGGTGTTCCCATTACACTACCAAAGGTTCCAACATTGGAAATGGTAAACGTACTTCCTTTAATATCATCGGCCTGTAAACTATTTTCACGTGCTTTATTAGCAAGAGCATTAACATCCTTTGCGAGCTCAAGTAAGTTCTTGGTGTCAGCATTTTTTACAACAGGTACAATTAGGTTACCACTAGGTAAGGCTGTTGCCATACCAATATTTATAGCCTCTTTAACAATAATATTATTACCATCTACTGAAGCGTTAATATTTGGAAAATCTTTAACAGCTTTTGCAACAGCCTCCACAAATAATGGTGTAAACGTTAGCTTTTCATCGTATTTATCCTGAAATGCTTTTTTGTTTTTATTTCGCCAATTTACCATGTTGGTAAGATCTGCCTCTACATAAGCCGTGACATGAGGCGATGTATGTTTTGAATACACCATATGATCTGCAATCATCTGGCGCATTCTGTCCATTTCGATTATTTTACCCGCGCCTTTATCAAAAGAGAGTTGTGGGATTCTATATGCTGTGGGGTCTTGGGTAATAGGTTGCGCAAATTTATAAGGTCTACCATTATCAATATATCGGAATACATCGCTTTTGCGCAATCTCCCCTCTTTTCCCGTTGCCGGGATTCTAGCCAATTCCTCGTAACTAATATGATGCTTTTTGGCTATTGAAATTATTAGAGGCGAAAAGAATGTATTAGAATTTGAAACACTGAATTTCTCGGTAGACTGTGGTATATCAATTTTTGGTTTGTTACCAGCGTTTTTTTGTTTAGGCTTTTCAGACTCCGTTTTAAGTGTTTGACGCTGGGACTTAGATTTGGTTTTAACAACTTCACCGTTACTTTCAATAATAGCGATAGTTTCGCCTATTTTGATAACCTCGTTAGCCTCAAACAAAATATCTTCTACAATACCTGAAACATTAGAAGGCACTTCAGAGTCAACTTTATCTGTCGCAACCTCAAGTAGCATTTCATCCTCTTCAATAGTATCGCCTACATTCTTAAACCAAGTGATTATAGCTGCCTCGGTTATACTTTCACCCAACTTGGGCATTTTAAATTCAATCTTAGCCAATTTGAACACATTTTAAGCCAGTATCAAAGATACGTAATAACAGTATTTCCTTGTGTTAAAAACTTTTAATTTGATTATAAACAGAATAATATTCTTAGAATAATAATTTTACAGGTGTTTTATTCTTCATATTTTTATGTTTTGATGCAAACACAAAATATATTTCTTATGGGATACAGCTTAGACAAAATAGATACTCAAATACTTAGCATTCTTCAAAAGAACAGTAACCGCACCACTAAAAGCATTGCAGATGAGTTAGGTATGACAACTTCACCTGTTTTTGAACGTATTAAAAAGTTGGAAAAAGAAGGTTATATCAAGAAGTATGTAGCCATACTGGATAATAAAAAAATAGGCCTAAAACTTACCGTATTCATTGGAATTACACTTCAAGGACACACGCGAAGCTATCTCGAGAAATTCGTAACTGAAATAAATAATTTCCCCGAAGTCATTGAATGCCATCGCGTAAGTGGAAATTTTGATTACCTACTAAAGCTTGTTGTTGAGGATATTGAAGCTTATGAGCATTTTATTATTTCAAAATTGACGCTTTTGCCATACCTAGGGAATGTACAAAGCTTAATTACACTCTCAACAGGCAAAGAAACAAATGAGATTGATTTAAGTATAATCTAATTACTTTTTATTGAAGGTTTCACGAAGGGTCTTATACACATCGTCCTGAACTTTCATTTGCTCAGGTACTTCTTTTAGTGGCACAACTTCTCTTAATGTTTCGTGACATTCTTTGGGTAATTGCTGATACAATTCAGTTCCTTTAGTTTTCCATTCAATCATTTCATCATTGACCTCACGTACAATTTTTGCCGGATTACCTATCACTAAACTGCGCTTTGGAATTACGGTCTCCGCTTTTACTAATGCCATGGCACCAACTATTGATTCCTCTCCAATTACAGCATCATCCATTATCACCGAATTCATTCCTATTAAACAGTTCCTCCCGAGATTAGCACCATGGATAATGGCTCCATGTCCAACATGAGCATTTTCATGTAGGGTTATTGATTTTCCTGGAAACATATGTATGGTACAATTTTCCTGAACATTTACCCCATCTTCAACAATTATTTGCCCCCAATCCCCTCGAATGGCTGCTCCAGGACCTATATAACAGTTCTTTCCAATAATTACATTGCCCGTAACAGCCGCTAAAGGATGAACAAAACTACTTTCGTGCACTACTGGGATATAACCTTGAAAGCTGTAAATCATTATTTAAATCGTTTAAGTGTTTCTTTAGTAAAATCACTTAAAACCAATCGTCCACTAATAGATGCACGTTCGGCTAGTAAACTATCCCAGTTTTCAGTTCCTTTCCAGAACATGGATTTCATTTCTTTCATGGCTTCCGTGTTGTAATTGCACAAATTCTCAGCAAATATTTTTACAGCTTCGTCCAACTCTTCAGTAGATTGATACACCTGCGTAAACAAACCTTTCTCTTTAGCCCAGTCAGCAGGATAAAAAGTATTGGCATCAATAGCAATTTGGGACATTCCACTTAATCCTAATTTTCGTTCTACAGCTGGGCCAACTACAAAAGGGCCAATCCCAACATTCAATTCGCTTAACTTAATTGCCGCATATTTTGTTGCCATACAATAATCTGTTGCTGAGGCTAGACCAACACCGCCACCAACAGTTTTACCTTGTATACGGCCAATAATAAATTTGGGACATTTACGCATTGCGTTAATTACATTAGCAAAACCAGAAAAGAACACCTTTCCTGTTGCTTCATCATTAATATTTATGAGTTCATTAAAACTAGCTCCTGCACAAAACGTCCTATCACCACCACTTTTGAGTACTATGACTTTTACAGATTCATTTTTACCAGCATCAGTGATTGTTTTTGCTAATTCTGCTAAAATATCTCCTGGTAATGAATTATGTGCAGGATGATAAAACTCAATATATCCTACTTCGTTTTCAATTGTTAGTTTAACGTATGGCTTATTATCTGACATAACTATATTAATCCAAATTGTTCAAAATGATGATTAAAGTGTTTTCTATGGAATAAATTCCATTCGTAACGGTTAAGCTCTCCAAATACTAGATTCTTTAATTTAGCCTCTGGATGCTCCTTGTAGTATTCTACAAAATTATCATATGCCTCAATTAATTTTATTTTTGCAGCTTCCAGATTCTCATGCTTTGAAGATTTTATTTCGTCTTCCAAACGTAATGGTGCCGCAAAATTCTTTGGCATCGGTTCATAATTGTATAAGGTATTATGAACTTTTTCTAGAATTTTCTCTGGTGTTTGTATTTCGAAATTTTGAATTTCTCCAGATGAGATTCTCACTGAATACTCCAGATGTTCCAGCATCTGCTGTGCTGTCATTTTGCCCCAAAGTGGCTTTGATTCCGCAGTAAGCTTGCTTAAATATTTTGTTATTGATTCTTTATTAATCTCAACAAATGTTTCCTGCTTTTTTTGAACCATTGTTAGAATGGTAGCAACAGCGACTAAAGGCGTATCCTTATCCGATTTTTGACTTTCAGGTCTGCTTTCAAAATTTGCATCAAATACCTCTACATGCCATTTTACTATTCCACTTGGATGTTCAGCTGAGACGACATCACGATCTACTTTTTCCTTACAAGTGAGGCGCACATAAATAGTGTCATTGTGATACAATGGACGTAAAAATCTAATGCTGTCCAATCCATAATTTGCTGCTACTGGACCTTTATTTGGATAGACAAATAAGCCTGCTGCCGCAGAAATTATAAAATATCCATGAGCCGTGCGCTTTTCAAAAATACTCCCATCTAATGAGGTTGTATCCGTATGTGCATAGAAATGATCCCAAGTGAGATTTGCAAAATTAATTATGTCTGAATCTGTAATGGTTCGTTTATGGGTTTTTAAGGACATTCCTGGCTGAATGTCTTCCCAATGATATTTAAATGGGTGTTGTTCTGCCTCTTTATACTTAGCATTCTGCTGATATATTCCCGTAATTTCAGTAATTGTTGTAGGTGTACCTTGAATTGCTGTGCGTTGCAAATAATGCTTTATACCGCGCATGCCTCCCATTTCTTCGCCTCCACCTGCACGACCAGGACCACCATGCACCAAATAAGGTAATGGTGAACCATGTCCTGTGCTCTCTTTAGCACTTTCTCTATTTAAAACTAAAATCCTTCCATGATGACTTGCCGCATTAACTACATAATCTTTAGCAATTTTGTCATCATAAGTAACGATAGATGACACCAAAGATCCTTTGCCCATTTGAGCCAAAATTACAGCTTCATCTAGAGATTTATAAGGCATTATGGTACTGACTGGACCAAATGCTTCGCGTTCATGAATTACGGTATTTTCAAACGGATGATCTGCCCTTAAAAGAATTGGACTTATAAATGCACCTTTTTCGGCATCGGCACCAATCGTTTCTATTTTATCCAAATTACCGTACACTATTTGCGCTTCTTTGGCTAAATCGGAAACCGAATCCTTAACTGCCTTTACTTGTTGATGACTAATTAAAGAGCCCATCCGTACTTCTTTTAATCTTGGGTCTCCAATAGTAACTCTATCAAGGGCTTTTCCTAATGCTATTTGAACGTCTTCAACCAAATTCTCTGGCACTATAATTCTGCGAATAGCAGTACATTTTTGTCCTGCTTTTACAGTCATTTCCTTACGGACTTCCTTAACAAAAAGATCAAACTCGGGCGTTCCCGGCACAGCATCCTCTCCCAAAATAGAAGCATTTAATGAGTCTGCTTCTGTCGTAAACGGGACAGACTCTTCAATTAATCGAGGATGTGCCTTTAACAATCTTCCTGTTGATGCAGAACCAGTAAATGTGACCACATCTTGAGATTCTACAGTATCTAATATATTTCGAATTGTTCCATTGATAATCTGCAAAGCACCCTCCGGTAAAATATCCGATTCTATTATTGTCCTTGCCACTGCTTCAGCCAAATACGAAGATGATGGTGCAGGAAGAACAACAGCCGGAACACCAGCCATCCAATTCACCGCGCATTTTTCCAACATTCCCCAAACTGGGAAGTTAAAGGCATTAATATGAACAGCCACTCCTTTCTTAGGAACCATAATATGATGCGCCATAAAACGCCCACCTCGTGACAAATCTATTGGATCTCCTTCTACATGAAATGGTTGATTGGGGAATAACTTACGTAATGACGCATTGGCAAATAAATTACCAAAACCGCCTTCTATATCAATCCAACTATCAACTTTTGTCGCACCTGTCCTATAACTTAGTTCGTAGAAAGAATCTTTACGTTTGGAAAGATATAAAGCCAATTTTTTGAGCATATTACCGCGCTCCTGAAAGGTCATTTTGCGAAGTTTTTCACCTCCTTTAATCCTTCCATATTGAAGAATATCAGGTATATCTAAGCCTTCAATAGCAACTGAAGCAAAAGCCTCTCCAGTAACTGCATCTAAGACTGGTAAGCCTTCTTCAGTACCTGTTGTCCATTGGCCTTGGACATAATGTTGAATTTTCTTCATTTTAAACACGTTCTAAAATTGTCGCATAACCTTGACCCACTCCAATACACATGGTAACCAAGGCATATTTCTTTTCTTGCTCATGTAACTCTAAAGCCGCAGAGTATGCTATCCTTGCACCAGTCACTCCTAATGGATGGCCAATGGCTATTGACCCTCCATTTGGGTTTAACCTTGAATCATTGTCAGCTAATCCCCAAACTCTTGTGCACGCTAATGCTTGAGCTGCAAAAGCTTCATTAAGTTCTATTATATCCATATCATCCATTGTTAAACCAGCCTTGTCGAGTGCTTTATTCGATGCCTGTACAGGACCAATACCCATGATTCTAGGTTCAACACCTACAACTGCGGAACTCACAATTTTGGCAATGGGTTTTAAGTTATATTTTTCAACAGCATCATCTGAAGCAATTATTGTAGCGACTGCTCCATCATTTAATCCTGATGAATTCCCAGCCGTTACACTTCCACCTTCCTTTTTGAATGCTGGTCTGAGTTTTCCCAAGACTTCTTTTGTAGTATTTGGTTTTACAAATTCGTCCTTAGAAAATATTATAGGATCTTTTTTACGTTGTGGAATTTCAACATTCACAATTTCTTTTGCCAATCTCCCATTTTCTTGTGCTTTAGAAGCTTTCATTTGGCTCCAATAGGCAAAATTATCCTGATCTTCCCTTGAAATTTTATATTTTTCTACCAGATTCTCAGCCGTAACTCCCATACCATCTGTACCATACATTTGATGCATTTTTGGATTAACAAAACGCCATCCGAATGTAGAATCATACATTTTTGAATCGCCACCAAATGCGCTTGACGGTTTTGCTATCACATATGGTCCGCGAGTCATATTTTCTACTCCTCCGGAAATGAACAGATCACCATCTCCAGCCTTAATAGCACGATTCGCATGGATTATTGCAGATAATCCTGAACTACATAAGCGATTTACAGTTTCGCCAGGAACCGTAAATGGCAATCCTGCTAACAATGAAGCCATTCTAGCTACATTGCGGTTATCTTCTCCAGCCTGATTAGCACAACCCATTATAACATCGTCATAAGCTTCTTTAGGAATATTTGGATTTCGCTTTACCACTTCAGAAATTACTATCGCAGCTAAATCATCTGTTCTAACCGAAGATAAGGTACCCTTATAATTAGCTATTGGGGTTCTAATCCCGTCAATTATATATGCTTCTTTCATTATTTATTCTTCCCAATCTTTTTGAGTTCTATATACTATCCCTTTAAACAAAGCGACCAATTCGTCCTCACGTTTTACTTCAATAACATTGAAACCCAACTTATTTTTTACCTTTTCAATCACAGACTCTGCTACAAGGTAATCTCCTTTCTTCAAGGCTTCAATATGGTTAATACTAGATTCTATACTAACTGCATATTTACCGTGGGTATTAGCTGCATATCCACATGCAATATCAGCTAATGCATAACTCACACCTCCGTGAGCTTTACCCATACTATTGAGCATGTCTTCTCTCACAGTCATCCCTACCTTACATCGTCCAATTTCACACTCCAAAATTTCCACTCCCATCCATGTACTGAACGGATCTTGACTAAGCATTTTGTATGGTATTTTTTCGCCTTGCATTAAAAGAATGTTTTATTTTCTCTAAGCATTTTGCGTAATATTGGGCTACATCGATATCTATCCTCGTGATACTCATTATAGAGATTATCCAACATTTCTACACACCATTCTATTCCTTTTTCGTCTGCCCAAGCTAACAGTCCTTTGGGATAATTGACTCCTTTAGTCATGGCATTATCAATATCTTCTGCTGATGCGATATTCAAGAACAAAGCATCTGCTGCTTCATTAATCAGCATGACCAAAATACGGTTGAATATTATAGTGGCTAATTCTACATTTTTGATTGGTTCTGGCTTACTAGCTCCATCACTATAATCAAAGTAACCTTTACCCGATTTTCTACCTAAATAACCCGCCTCAGAAAATCTTTTTTGAGTAAAAGAAGGTTTGTATCTCGGATCATAATAGAATGCCTCAAATACAGATTCTGTCACCGTATAATTAATATCATTACCAATAAAATCCATAAGTTCAAAAGGTCCCATTCTGAATCCACCAACGGACTTCAAACTATAATCTATTGTTATAAAATCAGCTATACCTTCTTCATAGATACGAAGTGCCTCACCATAAAAGGGTCGAGCTACTCTGTTTACAATAAAACCAGGTGTATCTTTCGCTACTGCAATAGTTTTGCCCCAATTTGTTATAATATCTGTTGTTTTGGTCAATATTTCATTAGAGGTTTGTACAGCAGGAATCACCTCAACCAACTTCATCAATGGTGCTGGATTAAAGAAATGAATCCCAATGCAACGTTCAGGTTTATCTAATGCAGAAGCAATGGACGCGATTGATAAGCTAGAGGTATTTGATGCGATAATACAATCCTCTGAAACATAGGTTTCAAGATGTTCAAAAACAGTTCTTTTAATTTCTAAATTTTCTACAATGGCTTCAATTGTAAGATCGGAATCTGCCAAGTCGCCCAAATTATTAGTGTAGTCAATATTGGCTTGTATTCTAGTCTTTTCAGTATCATCGATTCGGCCTTTCTCGATAAGACGGGAAAGAATTTTTTCTAATGAATTTTTAGCTTTTTCTAAAGCTTCATTATTAGTATCGTAAAGTTTAACAGCACATCCAGCAGTAGCGGCAACCTGAGCGATACCACTTCCCATTGTTCCAGAACCAATTATTCCTACATTCATAACTTAACTTAAAATGGTAAGTTTTTAACATCCACATTGCCACCAGACAATATAATTCCTACCTTCTTATTTTTAAACTCTTCTTTGTTCTTCAATAGTGCCGCAAAAGGCACTGCACATGAGGGCTCAATTATAATTTTCATCCGTTCCCATATTAGTTGCATTGCCTGGATAATCTCGTCCTCCTCGACTCTAATTATCTTATCAACATATTTTTGTATAATCGGAAAATTTCTATCTCCTAAGTGAGTCCTGAGGCCATCTGCAACAGTATTAAAGGTTTTGTTCGTTTCAATCTTTCCTGAAATCATAGATCTGTAAGCGTCATCAACCTCCATAGGTTCTCCACCAATAACCTTGCAATTTGTAGCAAAATTATGAACCGCCAATGCCGTTCCTGCAATTAAACCACCTCCGCCAATAGGAGCTAAAACCACATCTAAATCTGGATGATCCTCCAGTAATTCCATCGCAACAGTACTATTCCCATAAATCACCTCATCTTGGTTTGAAGGATGTAAAAAAGAAGCTCCTTTCTCATTTTGTATTTTTTCTGCAGTTGCCTCACGAGCCTGTGGTGTTGACTCACACTCAATAATTTCACCTTCATAGGTTTTTACACCATCCTTTTTAACCTGAGGTGCATTTTTAGGCATAACAATATAAGCTTTTACACCCAATTTTTGAGCCGCCAAGGACACTGCCTGTGCAAAATTACCAGAAGAATGTGTTACTACTCCTTTTTGTCGCTCCTCATCAGATAAAGACAAAATCGCATTTGCTGCTCCTCTCATCTTGAACGCTCCCATTTTCTGGAAGTTTTCACACTTAAAAAATAATTTCGCCCCACTTAAGTCATCTAACAATTGTGATGTTAACACAGGTGTGCGATGAATATAGGGCTGAATACGCTCCTTAACTGCTATAAGTGTTTCTTTATTCAATTAGCCGCCTTTAAAGTTAGGATTACGTTTTTCTATAAACGCAGCCACACCTTCAGCATAGTCTTCACTTTGAGCCGCTTCAATTTGATATTTTGATTCCATTGCCAATTGGTCTTCTAGGGAATTACCCATGGATGCATTGAGAAGTCCTTTGATCATTCCCAAGGCTTTAGTTGGCATATTTGCAAGTTTTACAGATAACTGGGTTACTGTATCCTCAAAAGATTCTGCAGGCACACATTTATATATCATTCCTATTTTCTCAGCCTCAATTGCACTAACCTTATCTCCTAACATTGCTAAAGCCGATGCTTTTTGAAATCCAATTAATCGTGGCAAGAAAAAAGTACCTGCACTATCCGGTACTAGACCAATTAAACTAAATGCTTGAATAAAACTAACTTTTTCATGGGCTACGACAATATCACAAGCTAAAGCAATATTAGCACCAGCACCAGCAGCCACACCATTTATAGCTCCTAAAACTGGCTTTTTTATATTCCTGATTTTAAGAATAATTGGATTGTAGTGTTCCTCTAATATTTTTTTAAATCCAGGATTTAAATCAGGGTCTGTAACCTCTTTCAAATCTTGTCCAGCACAAAACGCTTTACCCTTACCTGTTAAAACCATGGCCCTCACGCCTGGATTAGAAGCACAATCATCTAAAACTTTTTGCAGATTTAGTGCCATTTCACGATTGAAACTATTAAATACTTCAGGTCGATTAAGAGCAATGGTCGCTACTTTATCTACTATTTCTAATTCAATAAAATTCATTATTTAGGTAATTGAAAGTAAGGATTATAAATCAAACCAATAATATTATTCCAAGGATCTTTGACCGAACACACCATTAATTCACCTCCCACATTCATAGGCTCTTCATGGCTTACGGCTCCCAAACTTAAAAAACGTTTATACTCCTCATGAATATCTTCGACTCCCCAATATACATATACACTATCACCTTTAATTGACGGTTCCTCTTGCAGCCCCAATTCATAACCTTCAACATTAAAACCCACATAGTAAGGCTCATCAAAATAAGGTTTCACTTTGAACGCCTTTGTGTACCATGCTTTTGCCTTGTCTAAATTATCTACTTTATATATTGTCGTTCTTAAACCTAACATTATTTAAGGCATTTAAAATAATCGAATGGTTCTTGGCAGTCATCACATTGAAATTGGGCCTTACAAGCTGTGGAGCCAAATTGACTTACCATCCTTGTGTTTGTAGATTTACATTGCGGGCATTTAACTATACGCTTTCCGTGTAGCAATACATCCTTATCTGCTTCCGGTTCTAAAGGCGCAGCTATTCCATAGTCTTCCAATGCTTTCCTTCCTTTTGGAGTTATCCAATCTGTTGTCCATGCTGGAGCTAATACGAGTTCAACTTCAGACGTAAATCCGTGTTTGGATAGTGCTCTTTTTATATCATCACCAATAACATCCATTGCCGGGCAACCACTGTACGTTGGCGTAATTTTAACCTTAACATGTTTATCTTCCAAAACGGCATAGCGTACAACACCCATCTCTAATATTGAAAGCACAGGTATCTCTGGATCGGAAACCTTTTCGAGTATGGAAAATAATTCTTCATCAATATGTACACCTTGCACAACTGTCATATTACCAGGTCATGTTTGGATATGTTCTTTGCATGTATTGCATTTCGCTCAGGATATAACCCATGTACTCAGTATGCAACCCGTGTTTGCCACCTTTTTGAAACCACTTTGACTCAGGAATTTCAAGTCTGGCATCCTCTAAAATTTTATTAATTCTTGAATAATAAATATTCTTTAGTTTTTTAACATCTACACCAATTCCCTCTGCAATCATGGCTTCATCGGATTCTGTCGTATGAAATAGTTCATCCGTATAACGCCACAAATCATTAACTGCGTTCTGCATACGCTTTTTACTTTCATCTGTTCCATCGCCTAAGCGTTTAATCCAATCTGATGAAAAACGCTGATGATAACTGACTTCTTTAATGGCTTTATGCGCGATCGCTGACAGGTTTACGTCCTTACTTTTTTGAAGTTGTTCTAAAAACAAGTAATGGTATACATCAAATAAAAACTGCCTTGTAATGGTAAATGCAAAATCAGTATTTGGTTGCTCTACTAATAGAACATTAGTGTATTCCCTTTCGGTTCTTAAAAATGCTATTGAATCTTCAGTGGCATTTTCACCTTTTATTTTGGCAGCATATTGAAAATAACTTCGTGTTTGGCCAAAAAGATCGAGAGCGATGTTGGTACACGCAATATCCGTTTCTAAACTTGGGCCATGGCCACATAATTCACCCAATCTTTGCCCTAGAATAAGGGGGTTATCTGCAATACCCAGTATGTAATTATATAAATCCTTTTTCTCCATTACATATGCTTTATTTCATCAGGTATGTCATAGAAAGTTGGATGCCTGTACACCTTATCTTGAGCAGGCTCAAACAACTCAGCATTGTGCTCTGGATTAGATGCAGTTATATGCTTTGACTCTACAACCCAAATACTAACACCTTCATTGCGTCTGGTGTATACGTCTCGAGCGTTTTCTAATGCCATCTCAGCGTCGGCAGCATGTAAACTACCGAAGTGACGATGTTCTAATCCATTTTTGCTTCTAACGAAGACTTCCCAAAGTGGCCAATCTTTACTCATCAGACTGCTTGTTTTGATTTATATTCTTTTTGCTTATCTGCGTAGGCTACGGCAGCATCTCTTACCCATTCACCATTTTCCCAAGCTGATACTCTGGCGTTCATACGTTCTTTGTTCATAGGGCCATGACCTTTAACCACCTGCCAAAACTCATCCCAATCAATAGGACCAAAGTCATATGATTTTCGTTTGTCGTTCCATTTTAAGTCATCATCAGGAATAGTCAAACCAATTAATTCTGCTTGAGGCACTGTCTGGTCAACAAACTGTTGACGTAATTCGTCATTTGTTTTGCGCTTCAATTTCCATTTCATTGATTGCGCTGTATGCACAGACTCAGCATCAGTTGGCCCGAACATCATAAGTGAGGGCCACCACCAACGATTTAAAGCGTCTTGGGCCATTTCTTTTTGTTCAGGCGTTCCGTTGGCTAAGGTCATCATAATTTCGTAACCTTGTCTTTGGTGAAAACTTTCTTCCTTGCAAACACGTATCATAGCTCTTGCGTAAGGTCCAAAAGACGTATTACATAATGGTACTTGATTTATTATTGCTGCGCCATCAACCAACCAGCCGATAGCACCTATATCTGCCCAGGTTATTGTAGGGTAGTTAAAAATACTTGAGTATTTGGCCTTACCAGTATGTAATTGATCATAGAGTTCTTCTCTTGAAACCCCTAATGTTTCGCAGGCGCTGTAAAGGTATAAACCATGACCTGCTTCGTCCTGGACTTTTGCAAGTAAAGCAACTTTGCGTCTTAACGAAGGTGCTCTTGTTATCCAGTTTCCTTCGGGTAGCATCCCTACTATTTCAGAATGTGCATGCTGAGAAATCTGTCTGATGTGTGTTTGACGATATTTCTCTGGCATCCAATCCTTGGGCTCAATCTTTTCGTCACGAGCAATACGCGCTTCAAATTGTGCTTCTAAATTCTTAATTTGATCTTCACTCATTTTAAAATGGTTTTTAATCTATTTTCCTTTTTCAATCTTAAACATCAAAATCAACAACTACTTTCTGAGTTGTTGGCACTGCCTGGCAACTTAGAACAAGGTTCTGCGCTATCTCATCTTCCTCCAAAGCATAATTGATTTTCATCTCTACATCACCCTCTTTTACTTGACACTTGCATGTACTGCAAACACCTCCTTTACATGCAAATGGTAAATCCGCTCCTGCATTTAGTGCTGCGTCTAGAATATTATCAAAGTCCTTTGTCATAGTGAAAAGAAACTCCTTTCCACCATCTATAATAGTTACTTCTATACCTTCGACATTTTGTTTTGCTAATCGTTCCTGACGTTTAATATCTTCTTCCGTAAGACCAGTCACGAACAATTCAAAATGGACGAGATCTTTAGGTAAACCGGCTTTTATTAAATACTCACTTACATAATTCACCATTTTTTCCGGGCCACATAGAAAAACCTCGCTCGTGTCAGGTATATCAATAAAAACCTTGGTCAACACAGCCATTTTTTCATCGTCAAACCTACCATTAAACAGATCTATATCACGTTTTTCTTGTGTTAGGAAATAATAGATTTCAAGTCTTCCAAAGTACGTGTTTCTTAGCTGCTCAAGTTCTTCTTTAAAGATAATGGATTTTGCGGTTTTATTTACATAAAAAAGTTTACAGGTTGAGTTAATTTCATTTTTGAGATGTGTTTTAATCATGGAAATTACTGGTGTAATTCCACTACCGGCAGCGAAAAAAAGATAGTTTTTAGTGGCCTCTTTGTTAACTTCAACACCAAAAGTGCCACTTGGCGCCATTACATCAATCTCTTGTCCAGCCTCTAATGCTTCATTAATAAAAGTAGAAAACTTACCGCCAGGTATTTGCTTCACTGCAACTTGCCATTTATTTTCCACTGGGCTTGAACACAAGGAATAAGAACGACGAACATCTTCACCATCAATCATAGCTCTGAGGGTTAAATGTTGGCCTTGACAATAAGCAAATTCAGGCTTTAATTCCGAAGGAACATCGAATGTTACTACCGAACAGTCATCTGTTTCTTTATAAATGTCTTTTACCTTAAGTTTATAAAACTGAGCCATGCTTTTAATTATTTAACTAACAACTGTTAGTTAGTAAGCAAAGTTAAAAAAATATATCTAAACTATTTGTTAATTCCGTTGAGCAAAATCAGGCTCAGATTTTCGGAAAGTTCTCCTAGATTTATATCTTCTTTTTTCGGTATCCATAAATATAACGAGCGCAATGTTGTAAGAATTGAAAACATCATCACATCTGGTTTTACCGCAATAAGTTCGCCACTGCGTATTCCTTCTTCTAATATGTGTTTAAAATCATTTTCGTAGTCTGAACGTAACTTTATGTAATAAGACATCTGTTCTTCCAAGTGCATCCAATCATTATTTAAGGATGCCATACCATATATATTTTGGCTTGAGAGCCTAACATGTAATGTAATTATTTGCTTCAACTTATCAATAGCACCAATTTCTGATTTCTTAATTTCTAGCATTTCGGTGGTAAATTGTTCTGCGAGCGATATTATAATGGCTTCAAGAATGTCTTGTTTGGAATTGATATGATTATAGAGACTTGCCGCCTTTATATCCATTGACTTGGCAATATCTCTCATAGTAACTGCGCTGTAACCTTTCTCCTTGAAAAGTTTTGCGGCCACTCTAATGATCTCTTCTTTTCGTGTTTCTGTTTTCATTGAGACACTTACATTTTAAAGCCTAAAAATATTCTAATATTTCTCTAATGTATTGAACATTTAATAATTTAGCGACAAAAATTGCATGGCACTAACCTATGAGTCTAATCCTTTAATCGATAGGCTACCACCTCATTTAAAGCAGTTTATTAAGCCTCAAAACTACGAGTCCTATTCGCCAATAAATCAAGCGGTTTGGCGATATGTGATGCGCAAAAATATATCATATCTCTCAAAAGTAGCTCATGAATCTTATTTAAAAGGCCTTGATATGACTGGTATTTCTGTCGATAGTATTCCAAGTATGTATGGTATGAATCGGATTTTAAAAGAAATTGGTTGGGCCGCGGTAGCAGTAGATGGTTTTATTCCTCCTAATGCGTTCATGGAATTTCAAGCATACAAAATCCTTGTAATAGCCTCAGATATTAGACAACTCGAGAATATAGAATATACACCTGCGCCAGATATTATCCATGAGGCAGCTGGGCACGCACCCATAATCGCTAATCCGGATTATGCTGAATACCTGAGACGTTTTGGTGAAATAGGTTCAAAGGCCATCTTATCTGCTCACGATAATGACATGTACGAAGCAGTGAGGAAATTATCAATTTTAAAAGAGGCGTCTTCTAGTACTGAAGAAGAAATCCTTGAAGCGGAAGACGCTGTGAATCTCCTCCAGTCCAAGAAAGTAGAACTTTCTGAAATGGCTCAAATACGTAATTTACACTGGTGGACTGTAGAATATGGACTAATTGGCACACCTGAAAATCCAAAGCTTTATGGTGCCGGACTTCTGTCTTCGATTGGCGAAAGTAAATGGTGCCTCTCAGAAGCTGTTAAAAAAATTCCTTATTCTATTACAGCTGCTGAAACTGAATTTGATATTACAAAACCACAACCTCAACTATTTGTAACACCAGACTTTTCTTATTTAATGCAGGTCTTAGAGGAATTTGCAAATAATATGGCACTAAGAAAAGGAGGTTGGAGAGGTCTTCAAAAATTAATCGATTCGCAAAAAATCGGGACCATAGAATTAAATACTGGGCTTCAGATTTCAGGAAAATTTACTGAAATGATACGAGATGAGGACAACAATGTCGTTTTCTTTAAAACAGATGGGCCAACAGCTTTGGCCAATCGTGAAAAAGAACTTATTGGTCACGGCGTGGCTAATTACCCTAATGGTTTTAGCTCACCCATTGGCAAGCTTAAAGGGATAAACCTAGCTATAGAAGATATGGGGCCAAGAGATCTCAAGGCTTACAATTTTTATGATGGAAAGCGCATCGCTTTTGAATATGAAAGTGGAATAACCGTTGACGGAATGAATATAACTGGATTACGTAATATTAATGGAAAATTAATTCTCATTCAGTTTGAAGATTGTACGGTTAAGTATAATGATGAAGTTTTATTTTCACCACAAGATGGTGCTTTTGATTTAGCTATAGGGTCCTCGATTATTTCAGCTTATGCAGGTAGTGCAGACTTCAGATCTTTTGAGAATCTGTACAACGTATCCAATTACATCACACAATCTCCAAAAAAAGATTCCGATACTATAAAACTTGAGCAACTTTATGAATCAGTTCGGGATCTAAGACATTCTAAAAATAACCTGGACGAATCCAAACTTCTAGAAATAATAAGTCTATTGAAAACTAAGTTTCCACAGGAATGGCTACTCCCATTGGAACTGCACGAAATTTCAATAAAAAATAATCTAGAAGAAGTGAGGGATATAACAAATGAAATCTTACAGTCTTACATGGAAAATAATCCAAAAATAGCACATTTAATAACTGACGGAATTAAAATAATTAAGGAGCAGACCTCTTAAGCATCATCACTATGTAACATTTGATACTTTTAAGGTTTCAAACTTTTCACAAATTTGTAAAAAGTTTTACTATGGGGTTTTTTAATATTTTAAGTGGTAAGTCGGCCGAAGAGCTAATGGAATATATCGAAAAAGGAGCTGTTTTACTTGACGTAAGATCAGACCGCGAATACTTTTTAGACCATATACAATCTGCTGTACATATTCCAATTAATGAATTAGAATACAGAGTTGATGAAATAAAAAAATCGAATAAACCTATTATTGTTTATTGTGCAAGTGGAATGCGCTCTGCTAATGCCACCAGATTCCTGAAACAAAATGGTATAGATGCAATTAATGGTGGTGGTATTTCTACGGTAAGAAAATCACTATTTAAGTAATTGCTCTCAATTTAAAATTTAAAATCAATCGAATTAAAAGCTTCTATAGATTTAATGGGTTTTTCCTCATATTTAAGTATCCAACCTAAAGAATTTGTTAGAATATAAAATTTTGAAAGTTCACTTATCAGCCTATTCTTGGCATTAGATTTCAAGTCTGAAGCATTGACCTTTTTTAATAATGAATTATTAACGATTTCCTTTATTTTATTATAATCGCTCGCCTCAAATTCGTTGAGAAAGTCTGCTTGAATATCGTAATACTCTAAATTTGGGTTAATATTTATCTCTTCTTCTGGAATATTGGTAATCTTTAGTGTTTTATTTTCCCCATCTACATTAAATTCAATTTCGCTCAAATCATAACTAACAGAGACCTCCGCATTTACAATAACTATAGCTTGTTTTTTTGCTTCGAGCAAATCCCCAAAATAGGTTTGTGAATTTTCATAAGTGAATACCTCGCTGAAATGGCCTTCAGTAACAACAAGTTTACCTACATTCTTAATCTGTTCCTGGATTAATACTGTATTTTCTTTGATAGTAATATTTTGTTCTTGTTCATCTCCACAATACTTGAAAGCAAACAAGACTAACAAGGTAATTACTACTCCAAATAAGATTTTACGCATAAGCGAATTTAAAAAATTAAGCGCATTTTAGTATCGAGTTAATGAGCATCCTTTCGTCAATCATGCATTTTATCTTTCATTTTTAACATTTTACCTATTTAATCAAATAAGAAATTAAATTTCATTTGTGATACTCTTTTGATGTACTATATTTAATTCATGCTATACTTTCCTCAAGTCTCACAATAGCTATAACTAAATCAATTAAGTAATTAATCCATGCTTAGAGTATTTATTGTGATACTTTTTTTGGCCACTTCACAAATTGGGAATTGCCAGCGGTCAAGCCTTATTAAAAATGTAAACTTTCGTGCTAAAGATTTAATACACGAATTAAATCATAATGGTGACACTTTAAAGTTAGAAAGCGATAAAACTATTTATCAAGTTGATATTTATAATAGTTTTTATGAAAAAAAACTTGCTGTTAATAGATATAAAAGTAATATTCCGATAAATGATCTACCAGAAGGGAGATATGTTGTAGAGGCCAAGTTAAGTGACAGGCACATAATTATGACCTTAATACGTAATGAAACAGCCAAAGAGGCCCTAGCACTTTCTGATGCAAAACTCGAAGATTTAAGATTAACAGCAATAGAAACTCAGGAAATGTCAAAAGCTGCTTCGATGACAATGCCGGTCATAGGCATTGAAGAATCAGAACAAATTATCGAAGAAGAAACAGTAAAGATTGACGAACAACTGCAACTTACAACGATAGCATTGGCCGAAGAGGCGCCAGAGACTATTGCCCCTGAGAAGACTGAAAAAGTAAACTATAGAAATTACAGTCCTGCCGACCTCTTAAATACTAGATTAAAAAAACCTTCTGAACGTTCCAACAAATATTTTTGGGTGGAGTTGGAGGTAAACAACGGCAATAGCTCTTCAAAAACAAAAAAACTCGTTCATGCGGATTTAATTGCTGGTCTAATTTTACACAACAAGACCGAAATAAAGACAGCCAAAGGAAGGAATAACAAGCTAACGATTTGGGAAGTCTTCGATACAAAGGCGTTTATGATACAACAAAGGCAAAACAGAAATTTTGTAACAAGTGTTAAGACATCAGATTGTTTTAATCCTATTCCTTATTATGCAACACGTGCATCTAGTGCTTCGAGGTAATGTGGTGTTCTACAAAATGAATTAAAGTCTTTTGTTTGTGTTGTAAGCAAATTTGAAGTTAAACTATTACAACTATTTAGCGTAGCCAAATTCAATTAATACGTTTCTAATTTGGTAAATATGTAGTTAATATGTGATGATATCTCTGTATTTGATTTAATTAATGCCTGCTAATGTTGTAAATTGAAACCTAAAATTTAAGTATGTCTATTAAAAAAATTCTTTTCCAAACGTTTATTTTATGTCTAATTGCATGGTCGTGTTCAAATCCAAAAAATGAATCGGCTACAATGCTTATATATGGTGGTACCATTTACACGGTCGATTCACTTAAAACAGTTGAGGCTGTTGCAACAAAAGACAATAAAATAGTATTTGCCGGCAGTTTGGAAGATGCCCAAGCATTCAAGACAAATGAAACTGAATTAGTCGATTTACAGGGTAAAACCATGACTCCAGGTTTAATAGAAGGTCATGGCCACTTTATGGGTTTAGGCTACAATGAGCTCAATCTAGACTTAATAAACACTACCAGCTACCAAGCTATTATTGATGCGGTTGCAGAACGTGTTAAAACCGCAAAACCAGGAGAGTGGATAACAGGCCGAGGTTGGCATCAAAGCAAATGGGATAGTATGCCAGCAGAAACAGTTCTCGGATTTCAAACACACCATCTATTGAGTGCGGTTTCACCAGACAATCCCGTTTATTTAAGACATGCAAGTGGTCACGCAGGTTTTGCAAATGAAAAAGCAATGGAAATTGCTGGATTAATTAATTTATCTATTGATGGTGTTAAAGATTATAAAGTTGAAGGCGGTGAGGTTTTGGTCGATGCTTCTGGAAAACCAACTGGAGTTTTTAATGAGCGTGCCCAAACTCTAATCACGCAACATATACCTGAGCGAACACAAGAGACAGATATAAAAGCTTTTGAACTTGCCGTAAAGGCTTGTCATGAAAATGGAATAACAAGTTTTCATGATGCTGGAATACCAAGGGAAACCATTGAATTGTATAACAATATGAAGGCCGAAGGAAAAATGACGACCAGAATATATGCCATGTTAACAGGATGGGATGAAGACCTACTGAACGAATGGTTTGAAAAAGGTATAATGGTTGATGATGACAATCTTTTTACAATACGATCGGTAAAACTAAACTGTGATGGTGCGCTAGGATCAAGAGGTGCTTGGTTACTAGAACCTTACACCGACCGGCCAGGCCATTTTGGCCATGAAACACTTCCTATGGAATTTGTCAAAGAAACAGCACTTAATGGACTGAAATATGGTTTTCAGGTTTGCTCGCATGCCATTGGTGATAGAGCTAACAGGGAAATACTAGATAGATATGAGCTAGCACTTAACGATATTCCTGACGCCACAACAGATCACAGATTTAGAATAGAACATGCTCAACATTTGCACCCAGATGACATTCCAAGATTTGCAGAATTAAAAGTAATACCTGCCATGCAGGCTGTTCATATGTCTTCCGATAGACCATGGGCAATCGATCGTTTAGGTGAAAAACGCATTAAAGAAGGTGCTTATATGTGGCAAACCTTGTTGCAGAGCGGTGTTCCGATCGTCAATGGAACAGATGTCCCTGTAGAACCCATAAATCCTATTGCGAGTTTTTATGCCAGTGTGAGCAGAAAAACGCTTAAAGGTACGCCTGAAGGCGGCTATGAGCCGGACCAAAAAATGACACGAGAACAAGCTTTAAAATCCTATACCCTGGATGCTGCTTATGGTGCATTTGAAGAAGATATAAAAGGATCTATTACCGTAGGGAAATTAGCAGATTTCACCATTTACGACCAAGATTTGATGACTGTTGAGGAAAATAAAATTTTAGATACAGAAGTAGTGATGACCATTTTTGATGGAAAGGTAGTATATGAATCAAAAAAATAAAAAACACTAGTTTCCCTTCTTGATGAAGTTCTAATTAATGTTTTTACTGAATGATTAATAGCGTTACAAAAATAAGGGGCCGTCTAAACTTTGTTATTACCTAATAGTTAAGAAAGTGTTACCATACAAAGGATTAATTATGCGCTCACTATTTATAAATTTCCTATTATGAAATAGGGTTATTAAAATTTGGTGTTCATGCATTTCACTATAAATATTTTATAGTTCATTAGTGATAATAATTGTGTTTTCTTAGCCAATCCTTAAATGCTTTTCATCTAATAAATTGACCACTATTTTCACTTAAACTATTTAAATAGGTCAAACATCTGAGTATTAATTCAAAAATTGATTTTATAAATAGCTTTACGCTATATCAAAATCCCTCGCTTTAAAGGCGATTGATGTGCCCTCAACATACCTGCTTATGAAAACTACTTGGCTTACCCTTGTTTTTTTGGCTTTGACAGTTTCAACTTATGGTCAGAAGTCAACTTTAATCCAAAATGTAAATTACAGAGCGCAAGAATTGCATCATACTCTTAATGAAAGTGGTGACAGTTTAAAACTTGCTGCAAATCGTAAAATACATTCGGTCACAATATTCAACTCTAATTTTGAAAGACAATTTTCTGTAAATAAAAACGCAATATCTATTCCTTTACAAGAAATACCAGTGGGTAGATATACGACGGAAGTTAAATTAAATGGCAAACTTATTATAATCACACTTCTTAGAGATCAACCAATACTTACAAAAAGAAGTTACGCATCATCTAATGTAAACCAAAGTGAATCTTTTGAATCTTCTGAAGGATTAAATAGAGCTGCTGGAAAAACTCTGGATAAGCCTACTAATAAAAATATTGTTAGCTATTGGATTGTAAGCAAAATACAGAATGGCAATAGCTCCAGACTAATACGGCGTGCAGGAGATATTAATGTTGTTAAAGAACTAATCGAACAAAATAAGCTAGACACACAGACACGAATAGGTAAATTTAACGAACTAACTGTTTGGGAAATTTACGACAAAAGCGAATTTATGAAACTTAAGCGTATTAACCCTGATTACGCCAGTGTAACACATTCTAGTTCATTCAATGTCAACCCTTATTATAAAACGGCAAGGGATTTAAATTATAATCCTTAGTTTTTCTTTAGCTCAAGTTTTTCCGCAAAATAGTCGCAAAAATCTTTCATTGTTGCCGTCATCTTTTCGTCTTGTGTTGCCCTCATAAAGGTATCACTCATGGTAACCAGTGTTTGGTGAAAAAATAACTTCATTTCGTCTACAGGCATGTCCTTGGTCCATAAATCTATCTTCAAAGTTTCTTGCGCTTTACTGTCCCAAACAGAAAGCATTATAGCCTTTGCCTCTTCATTACTTATACCACCATCTTCGGCAGACCAATTTAACTTTTCTGGTATGCGATTCTCATCTAGTTCAACATTGAGCTCTATTTTACTTGTTATGGTTTTTGACATTATTTCTTCGGTTTAAATTTTGATTCCCTAAATATTTCTTCAGGATCCTGTTGCATTATACTAAGTATAGGTTCGTTAGTTCGCTCTGCATAAGCTCTTACAATTTGCCAACCTATATATTGTCCCAATCGTCCTGGTGACTCTCGATCTAATTCAAGATAAAATTTTGAAAAAGGGGCATCCATTATAAATCTAGAAGGCAATTTGCTATCCGTACTATACAACAACTCTTTTTCAACAAAATAGCTCCAAATTTGGCTTTCGTTAGCTTCTGCCCAACTTATCTGCTCCTCAGTGTAACCAATTTTTTCCGCATCAGTTTTAAACGGAATCATTTTGTCTTTGAAGTGTAGCAATTTACCATGATAAATCATTTCATCTAAAAACGTTTTTCTTGCAGACTGGTAAACATAATTTTTTCCGTATCCTCTTGCAACGTCAACACTTATTTGAGATTTATTTAAATTTGAAGCTATGTACCTTGGAATATTCTGGTAAAACTCATGTTCCTCACCCAAAAAATTATCTAAAGCAATTAAAACTATAGAATCTGTTACAATGGTTTTATCCCTATAAGCTACATCATTTGTTAATGTAATTACACGAGGGGTACTAAATGTTTTATCATAATATTTTAAATGTTGAAATAGGTTTGTCAATTCTCCCTTAATATTCTTAAGATCTTGAAATGTTTTACTTACTTCCTCAGCAAGTTGCAATTGAAGTGTATCTTCTAGTCTTCTACTCCAAATTGAGTCAGGTATTTGGTTTGAAAATAAAAACGGAAATGCCTCCTTGAGTTTTGGCAAGTCTTTTGCTGAGGCATTACGCACAGCCTTATCAAAGCGTTCAATTGTAAAATCTATGTCAATTTTTGAAATCTCTTTTTCAAATGAACTATCCTTAGCACAGGACAGAATAAAAAGCATCAAAATTGAAGAAGAATAAATTCGTATTTCTCTTGTATAAAACATTTTTAATCTAACACGTTTCCGCTATTTTTGTTGTGCAAAGGTACATTACTTTTATATTATAAAACTCTAAAAATTATGCAGACAGATAAGGTTGTTAAACACATTGTAAATTGGCTTACAGATTATGCTAACGATGCAAACGTAAATGGTTTTGTAATCGGTGTTTCTGGAGGTATTGACTCTGCGCTCACTTCAACATTGTGCGCAATGACTGGCTTGGATGTTCTTTGTTTGGAAATGCCAATTCATCAATCAGAAAATCAAGTATCGAGAGCAATGAATCACATTAAATGGTTGCAGGATAAATTTCCTAATGTCAAGATGACGCAAGTAAATCTTACACCTGTATTTGACGGTCTGGTCGATGCACTTCCTGATGTTGAAAATGAAGAAAGTCGTTTCATGTCATTAGCAAATACAAGAGCTAGATTAAGAATGACCTCTCTGTATTATTTTGCCGCTCTTGATAAACTACTTGTTGCTGGCACAGGAAATAAAGTCGAAGATTTTGGGGTTGGGTTTTATACCAAGTATGGTGATGGTGGCGTAGATTTAAGTCCAATTGCAGATCTACTAAAATCTGACGTTTATCGTCTCGCAAAACATTTAGGAATAAATCAAGAAATCATTGATGCACCTCCAACAGACGGTCTTTGGGGTGATGACAGAACAGATGAAGATCAAATTGGCGCATCGTACCCAGAATTAGAATGGGCTATGGCTATGGACGATGCTGGTAAAACTGCAGGTGATTTTGAAGGTAGGCAAAAGGAAGTTTTTAAAATCTTTAAAAGGTTCAACACAATGAACAAACACAAGATGATTCCAATACCAATTTGTGAAATCCCTAGTGATTTAAGATAATTTTTGCGTTTTAACGATTAAATTCCTATAACTGCTATATTTTTCGTATCTTTTGTTTAACCAAACGGACTGCAGATTAGGCCTTAATTAGCTTATTGTATTGACATTATAATCCCTAACCAATCCTAAAATCAAGTGTCATGATAAACATATTGATAGTAGACAGTCATCCTATTGTAAGAGCAGGTCTAGACTTATATCTAAGTAGTAAACCCGATTTGAATGTCGTTGGGAAATTAAACAGCGGCATCGAGATTTTTGAATTTCTAAGACGCAACGACGTTGATGTAATCATTTCTGAAATTGACTTACCCGAACTTAATGGAATAACGGCATTAAGAGCCATTAAAAAAGAAAATAAGGATATAAACGTTCTTATTTTTAGCCATCAGCCAGAAGAAATATATGCTGTAAGCACTGTAAAGGCAGGTGCTTCAGGCTATTTAAGTAAATCTGCAAGTGTAGAAGAAATAGAAATGGCTATTCGAAAAGTGAAGGGAGGCGAAATTTCATTAAGTGAGAAAATGGATAAGCATTTACGCTATGAAGATACGCGTAAAAGTAGAACCCGTTTGTTTAAAAAACTCTCTACACGCGAGGTGGAGGTCTTAAAACTTCTTTCCATAGGTCGAAAAAATAAAGAGATTGCAGAAGAGTTGGATATTAATGAAAAAACTGTAAGTACCTACAAGGCGCGTTTGTTCAAAAAGCTAAACGTTAACAACATTGTAGATTTAGTACATCAGGCAAAACACCACAATCTTACTTCGTAACGTAACTACCAATTACTTTACCTAATTTTTTGGAAAGTAAAGACTTTAAGTCATTATAGTCTTTAACATCTTCCATTATGGTTTTTGTGTCAACATTATCTTTTAGTATATTATTTTTCAATTCTTCAACCTTATTCTCAATTAAAAAACATCTTAAACTTAAAACAGTTTGTGACACTAACTGGTCTAAAGTATCGGTCTTTTTTTTAGGTAATATTTGATAACGTTCCCAATCATCAATTCCATACTTCTCGTCCTCCATTAAAATTCCAGTAATAGTGGATGCAGCATCCTGATCAAGTTGATTAATAAAATCTCTTGTCGAAAATTCTTCCTCTTGATTCAATTTATCAATGATTGAATAATACAGTTCTCTAAATTTTTCATTGGAAAACATCATCTCATCTTCTTGAAGGTCTAAATAAATCTTTTCAAAAACACGAGCCTTTTGTATGGTTGGCTCCATGATTAAATCGCCCGAAACCTCATCTTCTTTCAACACCAAATCCTCGAACTGTTCAGTTCGGTCTCCATAAAGCATTAGTATCTCAATTATTTTGCGCTCCAATTCATACTGAACATCTACTTTAGGTTTTGCATATTCTTCATTCTTTACAACCTCAAAGGCTTTTTGTTCTTGCCTGTATTTTTTATTTGCGTCTTGATAATCCTTTTTATGTATTTGCGCCAAGGTGCTAAAAAGTACCTCCTCACTAATATCCATAATTTTAGAGCATTCCTGGATATAAACTTCGCGTTTAATCTGATCTGGAATTTTAGAAATACTATTTACAATATCCCTGATAGTTTCGGCTTTTTTAATAGGATCGTTCTTGGATTCCCTTGCTAATAAAGAGGCTTTAAATTGAATAAAATCCTTTGCATGCTCAGTAAGGTAATCTGAAAGATCCGTCAATGTATTAGACTTGGCAAAACTATCAGGATCTTCACCATCAGGAAACATACAAACCTTGACGTTCATACCCTGCTCCAAGATTAAGTCAATACCTCGTAAGGACGCTCTGATGCCGGCTTCATCACCATCAAATAATACTGTAATGTTATTTGTTAGTCTATTGATTAATCGTATTTGCTCTGGTGTTAAAGCGGTTCCTGATGACGATACTACGTTTTTAATTCCTGTTTGATAAAATTGTATTACATCAGTGTAACCTTCCACCAAATAACAGTTGTCTTGTTTTGCAATAGTTTGCTTTGCAAAGTAGAGCCCGTATAGTACTTTGCTCTTATGGTAAATATCGCTTTCTGGCGAGTTTAAATACTTGGCTGCTTTTTTGTCGTTACCCAGAATACGCCCACCGAAACCAAGGATACGACCGCTCATACTGTGAATAGGAAACATCACTCTTCCTTTAAACCTATCGAAGCGTTTATTTTCCTTAACAATAGTAAGCCCTGTTTTTTCTAAGAACTCAATATTGTAACCCTTTTTCAAGGCTTCATCTGTAAAAGCTTGCCACTCATCTAAAGCATAACCTAACTGAAACTTTTTAATAGTATCTTCAGTGAAGCCACGCTCCTTAAAATAACTTAATCCAATAGCCTTTCCTTGATCGGTTTTGTGTAGTACATTCTGAAAATAGGTATTGGCAAATTCACTAACTAAATAAAGACTTTCTCTTTCGTCCGCTCTTGCTTTTTCCTCGTCTGTTCGCTGGGTCTCCTCTACCTCAATATTATATTTCTTAGCAAGGTATTTTATAGCCTCAGGATATGTAAAATGCTCGTGTTCCATTAAAAAGGTTACTGCATTACCGCCTTTTCCAGTTGAAAAATCTTTCCAAATCTGTTTTACAGGAGAGACCATAAAACTTGGTGTACGCTCATCGCTAAACGGACTGAGGCCTTTAAAATTACTTCCAGCTTTTTTTAACTGTACAAAATCGCCAATTACCTCCTCGACACGAGCAGTTTCAAAAACTTGAGATATGGTATTCTGAGAAATCAAAGCTTCAACAATTAGTAAGTCTGTAAAGTTAAAAAACTATATGGTTATCCGATTTAATGTTAAAAAGTAATTTGCCTAATACAGGAAAAACAACGAACTTAGTTTATCTCAGGCATTAATATATCAAAATAATGAAAACAAGAATAGTTTTTATTCTGCTATTGTTGTCGTTTACATGCAACCAAGAAAAGGCTGGATCTAATGATTCGAAGGAATCATATAATTTGAAAAAAATATCTGACAGAAGAATAGTTGACCTTTCGCATTCTTATTCGCGTGAAACTGTCTATTGGGTTACCGCTAAAGAGTTTGAATTAGATACCGTATTTGAAGGCGAGACCGATAAAGGGTATTATTATTCTGCCTTTAATTTTAGTACCGCAGAACATGGTGGCACTCATTTAGATGCACCAATTCATTTCGCAAAAAAAGGCCAAACCGTTGATGAAATACCTCTCGAAAAACTGATAGGACATGCCATAAAAATAGATGTGTCATCAAATGCCTTAAATAATCCCGATTATTTAATAACTATTGATGATATAATAGCCTGGGAAAAACAGGAAAAAACTAAAATTTCGGATGGTAGTATTGTTTTATTACAAACAGGATTTTCAAAATTCTATCCAAATAGAGTCAAATATTTGGGAACTGACGAAAAAGGAGAAGCCGCAGTTAAAAAGCTTCATTTTCCAGGACTATCTCCAGAAGCAGCCAAATGGCTTGTTGAACAACGGAATATTAATGCCATAGGAATTGACACTCCTAGTATTGATTATGGCCAATCAGAATATTTCCAAAGTCATGTTATTTTATTATCAGAAAATATCCCGGCATTCGAAAATCTTACCAATTTAGACCAACTCCCTAATAGTGGGTTTGAAATAGTTGCTTTGCCAATGAAAATTAAAGGTGGCAGTGGAGCTCCTTTGCGAATAATTGCACTACTAAAGTAAAAAGCCTCAATCGAAAATTAGATTAAGGCTTATTAACGATTTTTTTGATTGATTTAGTCCATATCAAATCGAAGACCAACAGAAATCGATTTTTGATCTATTGCCTGATCTTTAAATAATGGATTAAGATCGTACTTAACATATAATGCGGCACCTCCCCAAGCTAAATAACCGCTTAGCCCATAAACGAATTCGCTTACTTCAAAGCCACTTCTTTGCTTGTCTTTAACGCGCTCACCATTATCTTTATATTTAAGCTTCTGCATACTTCCGATATTGAAACCAGCATAACCACCAAGACCAATTTTTAATTTATTTCGCGTTGAATATCTGAAATAATCATCACGTTCTATCTTTTTTGATGGTCCAAATTCTAAGTGTACGGGGAAAACTAAATTGGTGGTTCTAAATTTTGCCTTATCTAAATCTAAGGCAAACTCTTGAAGTTCAATTTGATCGTTATTGTTTACCAGGAACATGTTGTCTTTAATATCAAATTTGTTCCATTGAAAGGAGAATCCATACTTTAATCTCCAGAAATTCGTATTATCAAATAACCTCGTCTTCCAGGCATAACCCAATTCTACAAAACCAGAACCTCCAAGTTTATATGGTGAATCATCTAAACCTTGCCCATCAATAAGCGCATTATTAAAGCCTATGGCAAAAACAAAATCTTCAACAGTTCTTTTATCATAGCGTCTTGGTTTGTCGTATTCTCTTTTTCCAATATAGATGAAACTTTCGCTAGTATCTTCATCTCCTCCAATTCTAATAATTGTCTGATCGTCATCAGAACGTGGCATACCTACTTGATATGCTTTGTCGGTTCTTTCATAAAGTGCAATTTGCTTATCAATTATTGCCAATTTATCTGCAATGTTCGCCGCTCTTTTTTCGGCTGCTTCTTTCTTTAATTGCTCTGCTTTCTCTGCTGTTATCTCACCATTGTCTAATTGAACATTAATTCTCTCAATGTCTTCCTTTAAGTATTCACGTTCTTGTTTTTCAACATTTTCTTTCTGTTTTTTAAGTTTTTCAATTTGCTCATTTTTATAAATCTCTTGCGTTGATTTTAGTTGTAGCGAATCTATGTTAACGCTATCCATCTTTTTGGTTTGACCATAAGATAAGGTACATAAAAATGATACTAATAATGGGACTACGATTCTTGTAAATGTGTTCATAACTGTTCGTTTTTTGATGATTATTATTTAATTTAAAATTGATTCTCTTTTAATCATTTCTCTGGGCTACAGCAGTTTTAACGGTTTTGTAGCTGTCCTTAAGCATTTCATATACTTTACTTCTAAAGGACTGGCCCATTTCGTCCTGTACCTGCTCTAGCAAGGCGTTTGCGCCTACCATTTTACTGGTATCTTTCATGAGTTTACTTTTCGTAAGTTCTTTACTCGCAAGTTTTAGCAATGAATCTACTTCTCTATTAAGTTCCGCCTCATTTTTATTATCTATAGTTTCAAGTGCCTCAGCAATTGCTGTCTTATTAATTTCAGGTTGCTTTATGATCTCTTCTTTAAGCTTTATTGGATTGTTTTCTTCCAATTTCTCCACAAGTCCATTTGTATTGGATACCAATTGGGATTCTGGTTCAGCTTTAGTTACAGGTAATCTTTTGATATTGTTTACTGAAGGTCGTTTAGTCTGTGACGCTTTAACCTCTTGCATCTCTTCAATAATGTTGCTTTCGTTTGCTAACTGTGTATTATCGGACTCAATTACAACAGCATTTTTATTGGTTTTAACTTCATTTGGTTGTTCGTTAACTACTTGTGGAGCAACCGATGTACTTTCTTCTTTATTAAAAAACTGCACTGAAATTGCAATCATTACTACTAACATAGCGGCAATACTCAACCACCAGTAGATTGGTCTTTTAGTCTTTTTGTCTTCAGCATCCAATCTGTCAGACAGTTTGGCCCATCCCTCTGCAGATGGCGACAAAGTGCGCTTCTCTAGCTTTTCCTTTAGTTGTTCTTCAAATTTAATTGGTGCCATAACTGTTGTTATTTAATTCTTTAATTTTCTGTTGTAGTATTTGTCTTGCTTTGAACAATTGCGATTTTGATGTCCCTTCCGAAATGTTAAGCAACTCTGCTATTTCATAATGTTTATAACCTTCAATAGCATACATAACAAATACCATCTTATAGCCCTCTGGTAAACTATCAATCACCTGCTGTATTTCAGCAACCTCAATAGTTGTATTAATATTATTTGAGTAATCTTTTTCCAAGTAACCATCTTCTGCAACAAACTCTATATTCTTTTGATTGCGCAAAAACGAAATAGCTTCCCTGACCATAATTCGTCTTATCCAACCTTCAAAACTGCCATTATTTTTAAATGACTTAAGGTGCTTAAAAACCTTAAAAAAACCATTAAGCATAACCTCTTCTGCTTGGTGTACATCCTTTATGTAGTATCTGCAGACACTGAGCATTTTTGGTGCATGCAACTCATAAAGTATATGCTGTGCTTCTCGATTATTCTTTGAAGCCTTCTGTATGAGTTTTGTTTCGTTTTTATGAAGTTGTATAACTTTCATGTTGGTTTACGATTGCTCTTCTACTATTAAAGACGCAAATATCGTGTAAATGGTTGCCTGAAAATTAAAAAAAAGTTGAAATATATTTCTTATACCTTGATTATCAGCATTATAAAATCACTTTTTTCTATCAATAACATACTCAACCATAAGCTCAAGTGAAGCCTTGTATGGTGAATCAGGATAATCTTGAAGTAGTTGGATGGCCTCTTCCTGAAAACTTTTCATTTTTTTAATCGCATAGTCCAGTCCACCCTTTTCCTTAACGAAGGCAATAACTTCCTTAACCCTTTTTTTATCCTTGTTGTAGTTCTTTACCGAATTGATGAGCCAAGCTTTCTCCTTCCTTGAGCTATTGTTAAGAACATAAATTAAGGGCAAGGTCATTTTTTGTTCCTTTATATCAATACCTGTGGGTTTGCCAATTTTTTCTTCTCCGTAATCAAAAAGGTCATCTTTTATTTGAAAGGCCATGCCAATGAGTTCACCAAATTTTCGCATGGTATCAATTTGAGGTGTGTTTGGCTTTACGGATGCCGCTCCCAAACTGCAACATGCCGCAATTAGTGTGGCAGTTTTTTGTCTTATGATATCATAGTACACCGCTTCTGTAATATCCAGTTGACGTGCTTTTTCAATTTGAAGTAGTTCGCCCTCACTCATTTCCTTAACCGCAATGGATATTATTTTTAGAAGATCAAAATCATTGTTATCTATTGAGAGCAGCAACCCTTTTGATAACAGATAATCACCTATTAGAACGGCAATTTTATTTTTCCACAATGCATTTATTGAGAAAAACCCACGTCTTCGATTACTATCGTCTACAACATCATCGTGAACTAAAGTGGCTGTATGAATAAGCTCTATTACTGATGCACCTCTGTAAGTACGCTCACTAACCTCGCCATTATTAAGCATTTTAGCCACAAGAAAAACAAACATCGGTCGCATTTGTTTTCCTTTTCTATTAACTATGTAGTGCGTAATTCTATTTAAAAGAGCAACCTTACTAGCCATGGAAAGTTGAAATTTCTGCTCAAAAAGCTCCATTTCATAGGCAATAGGTTGTTTAATCTGTTCTGTAATTTTCATTTATACTTCTGAAAACTTGTGATTTTATGAATCAAGTGGGCAAACCATTACTGAAAAATGTAAAATTACGAATTACAATGCGCTTTAACGTTAAAATTATCAATATTAAGGATTTAACATTTCTAACAGTTAATTATTTGTAACTTAGAATCAATTAATTAATCCTTATTAAATATGAAAAAAATTACTTTACTCTTTACATTATTATTTTCAACTAGTATCATTTTCTCGCAAGTCGTATTGACTGAAGATTTTGAAGGCGGTCTAAGTTTACCAGCTGGTTGGGCCAATACGGACACACCAGGTAATGGAGAAATCTGGACTTTTGAAACTGGTGGCGAAGCACCATTTTTTGGAGCTGGCAATACAGTTTTTTATGATCCAGCTGGTATGGCCGGAAATTATGCAATATTCAATAGTGATGCATACGGCAACAATGGAACTGCGGAAGAATCAGCACTAGAAAGCCCTATTTTTGACTGTGGGTCTTTAACAAATGTTACATTACGATTTAATCATTTATTTTTAAGTGGCTTCGGCGGTGAAGGTTATGTTGAAGTTTTTGATGGTACTACCTGGCAAACCGTAATAGATTATATGGAACCTCCTATAGCATCTGGTACACCTGAATTTGGTTTGGTTGAATTAGATGTATCTGCTGAATTAGCAGGCGTGACAAATGCGCAGGTAAGGTTTAGATGGGTAGGAAACTGGTCTTATTACTGGGCCTTTGACAATGTTGAAGTATTCCAGTGTACTGTGAGTGCTCCTGCTCCTGTAGTTTCACCTATGCCAATGGACGCGGCAACAAATGTAGCCTTAGATCAGACTGACGCTACTAACTTCCCAAACAGAGTATTTTTCTCATGGGTAGATGGACCTGGTGATCCCGGAAATTCCTACACACTAAATTTAGGCGTGCAGAATCCACCAACAGATAATACTTTTACCGGATTCCCTAATGGCGATTTTATTTTCAATTTAGCCTACGATACTACATATTTTTGGTCAGTTGAAAGTATTAATTGTGCAGGTTCTTCTACATCTGCCGTTTGGAGTTTTACAACGGAACAAGATCCTGCCTTATCTATTGATGAAGTCGATTTAAATGTAGTTAGTGTTTCTCCTAATCCTACAAAAGACATTCTCAACATTAGAACTAATTTAGATTTGGATAGTGTACAAGTATATAATTTACTTGGTCAATCTGTGGCTCAATTCAGTGGTAATAGTTTGGCTAATAAGTCAATTAACTTATCAAATCTTGAAGATGGGTTATATATGGTTGAGGTCATTGCTGGAAATAAGCGCCAAACTTTTAAGGTGAATAAAAACTAAATAATTATTATTTAATCAAAAAAAAGCGACCGCACTTCGAGAACCTCAGTGACCGGTCGCTTTTTTTATGTTTTATTGGCCAATTGACCACATGCTGCGTCAATATCCTTACCTCTACTTCGCCTTACCGTTACCGTAATATTATTGGCCTCTAAAATATTTATATACATGTCTAAGGCTTTGTTGTCTGCTTGTTGAAACTCACCATCATCAATAGGATTATACTCAATTAAGTTTACCTTGCTTGGGGCAAACTTGCAAAACGCTACTAGTGCATCTACATCTTTTCTTTTATCATTTATTCCTTCCCAAACTACATATTCATATGTTATTCTATTCTTAGTTTTGGCATACCAATATTGAAGTGCCTCCCTTAAATCTTTCAATGGAAAAGTCGCGTTGAAAGGCATAATCGATGTACGCACTTCATCTAATGCAGAATGCAAGGATACGGCAAGCTTAAACTTAACCTCGTCATCTGCCAATTTCTTAATCATTTTTGGAACACCAGAGGTTGATACTACAATCCTTTTTGGAGACATGCCTAAACCTTCTGGCGATGTAATTTTATCTATGGCCTTTAAAACATTATTATAATTCATTAGCGGTTCTCCCATTCCCATAAAAACAATATTGCTCAAAGGCCTGTTAAAATACAATCTGCTTTCATTATCTATTGCTACGACCTGATCATAGATCTCATCGGGATTGAGATTACGCATGCGCTTTAAGCGCGCTGTGGCACAAAACCTGCAATCTAAACTACATCCTACTTGTGAAGAAACACAAGCTGTTGTGCGGTTTGGTGTTGGAATTAACACCGATTCAACAATTAAATCGTCATGTAGTCTAACCGCGTTTTTTATTGTGCCATCTGCACTGCGCTGCATTTGATCTACCTTTATGTGGTTAATAACAAAATGCGCCTTCAACATTTCCCTTGTATCTAGAGAGATGTTGGTCATGTCTTCAAAACTATGCGCAGACTTTTGCCACAACCATTCATATACTTGATTACCACGAAAGGCCTTGTCCCCTTGTTTTATAAAGAAATTTCTTAATTGCGCTTTAGTTAAAGCACGTATATCTTTTTTCTTGACCTCCATCATTGCAAAAGTACTTAATTGTATGGTAATGGTACTACATAAAAAAAGCCTCTTAACGAGGCTTATCTTTGGTTATTTCTATCTTAAATAATAAGCATTGCATCACCATATGAATAGAATCTGTATTTTTCTTTCACAGCTTCTTCGTATGCATGTTTTACGAAGTCGTGACCTGCAAACGCCGAAATCATCATTAATAAGGTTGATTTAGGTGTATGGAAGTTTGTAATCATACTATTGGCGATGCTGAACTCATATGGTGGAAAAATAAACTTATTGGTCCAACCTTCGTATGGATTCAATCTGCCACTGGATGATACAGAACTCTCAATTGTTCGCATTGAAGTTGTACCTACTGCACAAACACGTTTCTTTTTTTCAATGCCACGGTTTACAATGGCTGCTGCTCTTTCGTCAATGAAGATTTCTTCACTGTCCATTTTATGCTTAGACAAATCTTCTACTTCAACTGGGTTAAAAGTACCTAAGCCAACATGCAGGGTTACTTCAGCCATTTCTACACCTTTAATTTCTAGTCGCTTCAATAAATGCTTAGAAAAGTGCAGTCCAGCAGTTGGTGCCGCAACAGCACCTTCATTTTTTGCAAAAATGGTTTGGTAGCGCTCTTCATCTTCTGGCTCTACATCTCTTTTAATATACTTTGGAAGCGGTGTTTCCCCTAGTTCGCGTAATTTACTTCTAAAATCCCTGTAGGAACCATCATATAGAAAACGAAGTGTTCTTCCCCTTGAGGTTGTATTGTCAATAACCTCAGCCACTAAACTTTCGTCTTCACCAAAATAAAGCTTATTACCTATTCTAATTTTACGTGCTGGATCTACCAATACATCCCATAACCTTTGATCTTGATTTAACTCACGTAACAAGAATACTTCAATGCGAGCACCGGTTTTTTCCTTATTACCGTATAAACGCGCTGGAAAAACTTTCGTGTTGTTTAGGATCATAACATCACCTTCATCAAAATAATCAATCACATCCTTAAAGTGTTTATGCTCAATGGTTTGATTTTGCCTGTCTAAAACCATTAAGCGCGATTCGTCTCTGTGCTCTGCAGGATGTTCAGCTAATAATTCTTCTGGAAGGTTAAAGTTAAAGTGTGATAGTTTCATAAGCGAATTCGAATTTTTTTGAAGTTGCAAATATACAACCTCCACATAGGCGTTGTCAAGTAATTGAAGGTTTATTTTAATTCGAAGCCTATATGGCCTAAATCCTCCCAAAACCCTGGATACGACTTGCTAACTACATGAGCATCTTTAATTGTCAAGGTAGTTTTAAGTCCCAAAGGTGCAAATGCCATTGCCATACGATGGTCATTATAAGTTGCAACGTTAACATTTTCCCCTATTTCATTGGATGCCTTGAGATGTAATGAATTTTCTGTAATACTAACCTCAGCGCCAAATTTTTCAAGTTCAGTTTTAAGTGCAACAAGCCTATCTGTTTCTTTAATTTTTAAAGTATGTAATCCTGTTAAACTACAAGTCCTTCCACTTCCAAAAGCCGTGACCACAATAGTCTGCGCTATGTCTGGAGCATCACTTAAATCCAATTCTATTGGATTTTCGGAATCATATTGATTCGTTTTCTTTAGTATAATCGAATCATTATTATAGGTTGTTTGTACACCAAACATCTTGTAAATCTCGGCTAAGACAGCGTCACCTTGTAAGGAATTTTTCTTGTATGATGAAAGCTCTATTTCAGTATTTATATTACTCAACGCAACCACACTATAGAAATAGGATGCCGAAGACCAGTCGGACTCAACAACTAATTTTTTCCTCTTTGGTTTACCATAAAGTGGATTTACACTAATTGTATTTCCTATAAACTGAGTTTCAATTCCTATTTCATTTAATAAAGAAAGGGTCATTTTGATATAAGGAACCGATGTAATTTCACCGTCTAATTTTAGAGTAATACCATTTTTTAGTGTTGATGCTATTAACAATAACGCGGAAATATACTGACTGCTCACGTTTGCTTGAAGTGACACTTTATCTTTTGATAATGGTTTACCAACAATCTTAAGAGGTGGATAACCTTCCTTTTCCAAGTAGAAGATTTCCGCCCCTAATTCCCTCAACGCATCAACAAGAATTTTTATTGGTCGTTCTTTCATACGTTTTGATCCTGTAAGCACAATTTCTCTTTCTACTTGGGTCGAAAAATAAGCGGTTAAAAAACGCATTGCTGTACCTGCGTGATGAATATCAATGACGGTATCAGTAGATTTTAATGCCTTTTGCATCAACACAGAGTCATCAGAATTTGAAAGGTTGAAAACTTGAATTTCTGGATAAAGTGCCTGAAGTAAGAGTAAGCGGTTAGACTCGCTCTTAGAACCCGTTATTTCAATCTTTGATTTTGGATGAATTTTAGATGTTTTGAGTAGTTGTATATCCATAAAAAAATTCCCGCATTTTGCGGGAATAAAATTACTTTAATTTCTCATTATTATGATGCCTATTGTGGTCGCGTTTTGTTTTTTTATCCATTTTTCTGTCAAAAGCCTCTTGCAGGTCAATCCCTGTTTGATTGGCAAGGCAGAGCACAACAAAAACAACATCTGCTAATTCTTCTCCAAGGTCTTTGTCCTTATCACTTTCTTTCTCGCTCTGTTCGCCATAGCGCCTAGCAATAATTCGCGCTACCTCACCTACCTCTTCTGTTAGTTGAGCCATATTGGTTAGCTCATTAAAATAGCGCACACCGTGCTCTTTTATCCAATGGTCTACTACTTCTTGTGCGTTTTTGATCTCCATGATTTATTCTCTGTTTTTTGAATCTATAATTATGGTAACCGGCCCATCGTTTACCAAGTTCACTTTCATATCGGCACCAAACTCACCGGTTTGTATAGGCTTACCCAATGTGTATTGAAGTTCTTCAACAAACTTCTCATACAACGGTATAGCAACATCTGGTTTGGCAGCTTTGATATAACTAGGCCTATTACCTTTTTTGGTACTTGCATGCAATGTAAACTGGCTTACTGCGATAATCTCTCCACCTAAGTCTAATATCGATTTATTCATTACATTGTTCTCATCAGGGAAAATCCTAAGATTTACAATTTTATTGCACAACCAATTAATATCTTCATGATTATCCTCATTAACAACTCCCAAAAGCACTAAAAGACCATTGCCTATTGACGCCACTTCCTTATCACCAATTATTACCGAAGCTTCTGAAACTCTTTGAATCACAACCCTCATAAGTTATCCCAATTATCAGTTCTATAACTTTCTTCCTCACCTTCTAATATTTGCAGATAACTTCTGTATCTTGAATAGGAAATGTCATCGTTTTCCAATGCCTCCTTCACAGCACATTTAGGTTCTTTTAAATGCAAGCAATTATTGAATTTACAGTCTTGTTTTAAAGCAAAAAATTCCGGAAAATAATCGCCTACTTCCTCCTGTTCCATATCCACAACGCCAAAACCTTTTATACCTGGAGTATCAATAATCTTTGCATCAAAACTAAGATCAAACATTTCAGCAAATGTTGTGGTATGTTGACCTTGCATATGCTGTTCTGAAATTTCTTTGGTCTTTAAATCAAGAGAAGGTTCTATTGCATTTACCAAAGTAGATTTACCGACACCCGAATGCCCACTAAACATACTTACTTTATTCTCCATCAATGCTTTCACCTTATCCACATTTTCACCTGTTACTGCAGAAATTTCAATACACTCATAACCAATTTTTCGATACAGACTGGCCAAATATTTTACCTCAAGTAATTCATCCTCATTATAGGTGTCTATTTTATTGAAAAGCAGTATGGTTTTGATTGAGTAAGCTTCTGCTGTTACTAAAAACCGATCAATAAAACTTGTAAAGGTCTGGGGATTATTAATAGTAATTAAAAGAAAGACCTGGTCTATATTTGAAGCAATAATATGTGTTTGCTTAGATAGCTTAACGGATTTACGGACGATGTAGTTCTTGCGTTCCTCAATGCGATTAATTACACCTGTCTCCTCATTATTTTTGGTCTCCAACTCGAATTGTACAATATCACCAACGGCTATAGGATTGGTACTCTTAATGTCGTCAATTCTAAAACGACCTTTAATTCTACATTGGTAAAACTTACCATTCATGGTTTTAACTGAGTACCAGCTCCCTGTAGATTTATAAACCGTTCCGACCATTGTTAACATTAATCATAACAAAGAAACAATAATTAAGAATAAACCAATAATAATAATTCAATTTGAATTACTATTTCCTGCATCAGGACAAACCTTTTGTAATCTTGTTTCATTTTTGCAGATACAAAATAGTATAGAAATACCTTCCTTTACATATACAATATCAATCAAAGACGATAAGCTTGAACAATTTAAATGAACTTATGAAATTCAATTTTAAAATTCAGGAAAAATATTTGACCAAAAATTTCTAAATATTGAAATGATCTGATTTTTATCTCTATTCGAAAAAAAGTAGTATTTTTTGTTTTATTGCCTAAAATTATTACAAAATGGAATTTAGTAATGTTATCCTTATTATCTATGTTATTATACTGATAATCATTTGCTTAAGAATAATTCTTAATACCACAACACCAAGTAAGGGTTTAGCTTATTTACTATTAATATTTTCATTGCCTATTGTTGGAATTATATTTTATTTAAGCGTTGGATTAAACTACAGAAAGCGCAAACTGTATCAAAAAAAAATAGATATTGATAGTAAAGCATTGCCCCAATTAAAGGAAAAAAGCCTTTACTACACTGAGAGTTTATTACGTAGACATAAGGCTAAACTTGCCATTTTCTACCCTCTTGCTCAATTTCTTAGTAATAAGCATATCATATCAGACAATAATGATGTTAAACTTCTGTTCAATGGGGAAAAGACTTTTCCGGAAATATTAAAAAGTTTAAAGTTAGCAAAGCATCATATTCATTTTGAATACTATATCTATGAGAATGATATTATAGGAAATGAAATTGCTCAAATTCTCATTTCTAAAGCAAGGGAAGGTGTTGAAGTTCGGTTTATATACGATGACTTTGGGAGTAAAAATATCCGATCAAATATTGTAAAAAAGCTTCAAAAAAATGGTGTTGAGGCTTATGCATTCAACAAAATTAATTTTGTTCAACTAGCAAATAGGCTCAACTACAGAAACCATAGAAAGATAATCGTTATTGATGGCGTAATTGGCTATGTTGGTGGTATTAACATCTCTGACAAATATATAAATCCAACCAAAACAAATGTCTATTGGAGAGACACGCATTTAAAGATTCAAGGCAATGCGGTTTTTAATCTCCAATACACATTTTTAACAGACTGGAATTTTTGCTCTAAGCAAAATCTTGGGTTTTCGAGTGATTTTTTCCCAATAGATGAGATGAAACTCAAAAAAGGTGAAGAATTGGTTCAAATTGTATCAAGCGGACCTGATACGGACCATCCGAACATTATGTATTCATTAATACAATCAATTCTTTTGGCTAAAAAAGAAATCTTGATCACCACACCATATTTAATTCCTAACAATTCTTTCTTGAATGCGCTAAAAATAGCCGCATTAAGTAATGTAAGTATAAAAATTATAGTTCCTAAGGTTTCAGATTCAATTATTGTTGGAGTCACGACTACCTCATTTTTTGAGGAGCTACTCGAAGTTGGTATTAAGATATATCGCTATAATAAAGGATTTGTACACGCCAAAACTATGGTATGTGATGAATTGGTATCACACGTTGGTACTGCAAACTTAGACAATCGTAGTTTTGAATTGAATTTTGAGATTAATGCTATAGTATTTAATGAAAAAACAGCAAAATCACTGAAAATACAATTTGAAAAGGATTTGAAAGATTCAAAAGAAGTTTATCTTAACAATTGGAAAAAAAGACCTTTCTTCCGATTATTAATAGAGAAAATTCTTCATCTTTTTTCCTCATTAATGTAATTTAGACAAACCAAATTTGTAATGTACATAATACCCATCCAAAGTTAACTTTCTTTAAGGTGCTAAAAACTAAATTCAAAATGAAATGCAATATATCAGCTCTTATCACAGCGTTAGTAATTTTCGGTCTTCTGTCTTGTAATAGTTTATTTGGGCAAAATATTATAACAAATCAAAGTATTGATTCTACGGAAATTAAAGTTAATAAAACTGATCCTCTAGGTCGTTTAACTCCTCGAAGTTGTATTGATGGTTTTTTTAAATCCATAGCTAATAACAACTACTTAAAAGCTTCAAAATACATTAATTATCCCGTGAATATAGAAACGGATAATGATAGCATAATGATAGCGCTTGTTAAAAAGTTTGAAGTAGTTTTAAATAAGCATGGCAAAATCGATCCTGTAAGAATATTAAATAATTCAACCGAAGGTAATAATAATGATGGTTTGGGCCTCAATTTTGAGAATGTTGGCACCCTAGAATTAGACCAAAATACGGCACCCTTTTTACTCGAAAAAGTCAAATTAGATAACAATCTTAAAATATGGTTGATTTCTAGTGAAACTTCAGGTAATATTATTAACTACCTCAATAATAATATTAACTACTACAACAATTACACATCCACCAACAATAAGTATTCTAAATGGTTAGGTGCCCCTGCCCTTGACTGGTTAGCTATGATCATTCTGGCCTTAGCTTCCTATGTTTTAGCTTGGTTAATTACTGTTATAATCTCGTTTTTTGTAAGGTCATTTTGGAAAAATTTTAAGCAAAGTAAGTATAGTAGGTTTCTCAGAGCTTTACTAATTCCGCTTCGTTTAGTTTTTACAGTCTTAATTGTCTTGAATATTTCAAGAATTCTAGGACTGTCAATTGTGGTGAGGCAAGCATTTGGTGTTATAAACCTCATACTAATGTGGACTGCATTGTTCATTTTTATCTGGTTACTAATTGACGCCCTTTCTTCTTTTGCCGATGATCGTTTGCGAGAACGACAGATTTTTAGTGGTCTTTCTGCCATATCATTCCTTAAAAACAGTGCAAAATTTTCCTTGATCATTATTGCCATATTGATCATTTTTGAAACCTTAGGATTCAATATCACAGCTGGGATTGCGGCCTTAGGTGTTGGCGGTATTGCTTTAGCCCTTGGTGCTCAGAAAACTGTAGAAAATATCGTTGGTGGATTGTCTGTTGTCTTTGACCAGCCTGTAAGTGTTGGTGACTTCTGTAAATTTGGAAATACCTTAGGGACCGTCGAAAAAATAGGCATGCGCTCCACTAGAATTAGAACCACAGCAAGGACTGTGGTTACAATACCTAATGCTGATTTTTCATCACAAATAATTGAAAACTTTGCTAAACGTGATATGTTTCTATTTCAAACCACTATTGGATTGAGATATGAAACATCGACCAATCAAATGCGATACATCCTTATTGAATTAAGAAATTTATTGTATGCACATCCAAAAGTAGATCGAAATCCAGCCAGAGCAAGATTCATTGGTTATGGCAGTGATGCACTTAATGTAGAGTTGTATGCATATATTCTAGCTGCCGATTGGAATGAGTTTTTAGCGGTACAAGAAGACATTAATTTAAGAATTGCAGAAGTTGTAGAGTCTAGCGGTAGTGGTTTTGCATTTCCATCACAAACAGTTTACCTTTCTAAGGATCAAGGACTTTCAGAATCTAAAAAGAAAGCTGCCGAAGAGAAAGTTCAAAAATGGATTGATGATGACGAACTCCAAATGCCTGAGTTTGATGAAAATACAATAGTCAAAATTGAAAATACAATTCAATATCCTATTAGAAAATCAAATAATAATTCAGAAAACGAACAGAAGTTATAAAGAATAAAAGCATTACCACTCCCAACCAATTCCTGTTCTTAGGATATAATCGGTATCGCTTGCATTTAATGCTGGTCGGTTATCATAATTCAATGAAAATCCTATACGAATAAACAGATCCCAAGGTAGATCATATTTAATATCTATATTGGTGTCAGCTCGAAAACGCCCTTTTTCAGTCATCCCACTGTATCCCATAAAAACAAAGGCTAAATTAAAATCTTGAATATCATACAAATTCAATTCCGTTCCATAAAAAGCCTCCCAGGTATTGCGATTACTGCCAGTATTAGTAAAGCGTTCCAGATTATTATTAACTCCGGCTTTTAAGCCCCAATAGGCCCTATTGGTTGCATATAGGTAGTTTCCAACACCTAGTTGGGTGTTAGCCCGTAAATCAATCTTTTGCTCTGTATTAGAAAGTGTATAGATACTGGCAATACCGTACCATTTTTTAATTAATAATCGACTGTATTTGAGCAAACCATCGGTTCGCTTTACAGGTTCGGTATTAGTTTGCGACGCCCGAAGGATATTGTAGGATGCTTCAACAGTAGATTTACTGGTTTTATAACCCATGGAACTTCGCAGTGAAAATTGACGGACATCCTGAGCTTTAGTCAAATTAAATCCAAGCTCTGCCGCTGCACTAAAACGATTGGAAAAGCCTTCCTTAAATTGCTTTAAATAGACAATATCCTTTTTAGGACAAACAATGTAAGTGGTGTCTGCGTCAAAGACTCGTACCTCGTCATCTGACACCGATTCAATTTGACCTTCATAAATCTCTGTTCTTATACTAACTAGAAAAACAGAGCTAGTCTGAATTCTTTTGATTTGTAACCATTTAATCTTAAAATTCTCATCCCCATCTAAAGCATCAATTTCAAGCATCCCTCTTTCCATTTTCTTAATCTCACCAATAATTTTGGTCCCCGAGCTAAAAACTAGCGTATCAGATTGAGCCATACCTTTCAACGTGCAAACCAAAGGTAATAGCACCGAAAGAATTGAATATAAGTGCTTTAATAATGTATTCATTTACCAAATATTACTTTACCGTCCTTTATGGTTTTCAAAACTTTAACACCTTTTAAATCTTCGGGATTTACCTTTAGCGGATTCTTTTCTAAGATTACAAAATCTGCAACTTTACCAGGTTCCAGAGACCCTTTCAAATTCTCATCAAAATGCTCATATGCGGCATGGATAGTAATTGCCTTAAGCGCCTGATAAGGTGTTGCTCTTTCGGCATCACCAACAATCACACCATTGCGGGATTCGCGGTTTACTGCAGACCAGACGGTCATCATTGGATTTAATGGTGTTACGGTTGCATCGGAGTGATTAGTGTACTTAATGCCCAATTTATCAGCTGAGGCTATAGGACTAAGAAAGCCTGCTCGTTCTTTGCCCAAATTCTCTATGTGAACATCTCCCCAAAAATAAGCATGATTGGTAAAAAAAGATGGTAATATATTATAATCTACATATTTCTGAAGCTGATCGGGTCTTACGAACTGAGAATGAATAATCACCGTTCTGCGATCTTTGTCTAAAGATTGTTCTAACACTTTACAAGCATTTTCATGTGCTGCTATAGCCATATCAATAGAAGCATCGCCGTTGCAGTGAATAAATAATTGATTGTTGTTTTTATACCCAGTAATAAATAATTTGTTCATGGCTTCCTGAGTTAGGCTTGGTAAACCCGTGCAGTTTTCTTCACAACCATCGACTGGCGTTAAATATGGCTTTGTGAAAAATGCTGTTTTTCCTTGTGGCGAACCATCACCTATTAGCTTAGTACCTTGTACTTTGAAACGATTACCATACGTGTTGAATGTAATAGTGCTATCCTTTAAATTTTGTTCTAATTCTGAATAACCGGCTAAGGCAATAAGGTCTATTATCATATTGCCGGCATCGGCTTGTTTCTGATAAAATTTAATCTTTCGTCTGTTGATCAGTCCATCCTGTGCAGTAGTAATGCCATTTTCAGCATAATAATTTTGGGTAGCAATGAAAAAGCCTTCGGCTTTGGTTTCAAGAATTTGAAGCATATTACCTACAAAAGGATACATAGCCGTTTCTTGAACTAACCCATTTGGCTCATTTGAATCTGGATATCTTCCAATATTCCCGCCTGGTGGATTAACACTTTCAGAAGTCACATTCATCATCTTGAGCGCCATACCGTTTGCAACACCCATATGACCACTGGTGTGGTCCAAATAAACAGGATTGTTTGGCAGAACCTCATCTATTTCTTTATTGGTTGGATGTCGCCCTTCTTCTAATAAATTCTCGTCATAACCCCATGCAAAAATCCATTCGCCGTCAGGAATCTTCTTTTCGATCTTATAACGTTTTAACATCTCTAGTATCTGAGGGATATTAGTAACCTCGCCAACTGGTGGCGGACTAATATTAAGCTGACCCATTGTATTAGAGACTTTTTCAAAGTGACTATGCGGATCAATAAATCCAGGAAGCATGGTATTTCCATTTAGATTGATTTTTTTTGCTCCAACATAATTATCTTCGGCATCTTTCATACTGCCAACGAAAACTATTTTACCATCCTGCTCCACCACAACTTCTGCATATTCAGGCGTAACTGAGGCCATAGTTATAATATCGCCATTGTAATAGAGGTTTGCATTCGTCTCCGTTTGTTCTGTTTTTTTTGAATCTGCACATCCTATATTTAGAAATGCTATGATCCCTAAGAGAAAAATATTCTTATTCATAGTTTTACATTTTATCTAATTGAAACTTGTATATATTAAATTATTTTGGAAACGCTGTAATTTCCATAGCGGCCGATGCCACTTCTAACTTTCCATTAGAATCCCTAATTGTTGAAAGCACACGCTCATAGATCCAATCTTTAGTGCCACCTCTCTTGTTATAATGGACCACATATCTTAAAGTCAATGTAATCCAGTTTTCGTCAAATCTCATAAAGACAAAAGGATCAACGCGTGCATGTTCAACCAAATATTTTGTTGTCATATTATGCCAATGTTCTTCAGCAACTTGCACGAAATCGCCTTGAGCTTCTATTAATATCTCAAGGAATTTCTCTTTTGCATATATGAAATCACAATGTGTTTTAATAGGTATTTGGATTTCATCCCAAAGAAATGGGAAATCTCCAGAATAATTATGTACTGGTGCTTTAAATATAAAGCTATTTGCTACTTTAGTAATTCTACCATTATAGCGGTCACCATTAATCCAATCGCCAGTTTCCATTAATGATGTTCTTAGAAGTCCTACATCAATTACATCACCTTTAATCCCACCTAACATGACACGATCTCCAACTTTAAAAAAGCTTGAAGAGTGTAAGACAAGATACCCAGCAAAACTTGCAATGACTTCTTGAAAGGCAAACGCCACTCCTGCCCCTGCAACACCAAGTAATACATTTAGGGCAGACAATTGACTACTGAAAACAACAAGAGTAACCACAAGAGCAGAAACATAACCAATGACGTTCACAAATTTTCGAGCACGATATTTAGAACTTGTGTCTTCTATATGACGCGGAATAATTCGCTTAATCAATTTAGAAATAATGATAATTGCTATAATTGATATAACAACCGTTATGATATTAATGCCTAAAGGTGTTTTAAAGAATTTGATGATCTCTTCCATGATATATTCCTCTCAAATTGAATTAATAGTTAAAAACAATGTTAACAAAAGCACCCGTCCAGGTATCTGTGGTATCCGTTAGCGCAGTAATTCCATCTCCTGCCAACCCAACACTAAATCCTGCATTAAAAAATATGTTCTTATTGATTACTCGGTTGTACTCTATAAAGAAATCATCTCCCAAACCTCGTTCAGTTACACCTGATACAACGGTAGAACCACCATCTGAAAAGTCTACCCTAGCCGCTTGACCGAACTGAATTGGACTTCTAAGTTGATGAACTGCAATATTTGTATAACGCAAAGTAATAATATCTCGTGGTGAGGGTACCATTCTAAAACTAAATGTAAAAGCCTTAACGTTTGAATTAATAAATACCATTGATGATTTTGAGCCCGTGGACCAGGCACTAGGAGAACCTTCATAGTATAGAGGATCAAATCGTTCAAGACCTTCCGTATTTGGATCATCTCCTGAGAAGATCTGATAAGCCAGCATCAATGTAGGTCGCCACTTAACATTAGTAAGATCATAGCCTATTTGGGCGCGACCTCCCCAAGCATTTAGATCAATCCTACTATTCCATTGGTAGGCAAAATCAATGGCTGTAAAGAAGTTTTCTAGTTCATTTTTAAAAGGGTAAGACTTACCATAAAAGTTAATGGCGTTTAAATCCTCCCTAGCACCAAATGTAATTTCTGGAGGTCCATCCCCATTGGGAGCAGCCTTTGGATATGGTGCATTAGAACTAACAACATTCACATAACTTAGTCCTATATATTTATTTGCAGATTTGTATAAATTAACGTCAAAACCAACAATCTCATTTTCGGTATCATTAGACGGCAGTTCATTAGGATCAATATAAAATCCTGTAACATTAAGATCTTTTACTTTTAATTTTCCAACAGCTCCCATTTCCCAAGCCTTACGTGGGCCAAATTTTAAGGCTCCTCGTTCAAATCCACTAACGCCTCCATTGGCGATGAGCATCCCAGTGCCAAGTTTTAATTCCTGAGCCCCAACTGAAAAGTCTAAACTACTGGTTTCGTTTAGAGCGAATTTATAACCAATATGTGCTTGTTCAATTGTGGTACGACCAGTATTGCCTTCGTCAAAAGCGTCGGTACCTAAAGTTGATGACCAAACCAAAGATATCTTTCCATATAAATTGGAAGTTTTAGAGTCTCCTGGAATAAACGAAAAGCCAAGACCTGGCTTTGCATAATTTTCAAACCATTGGGTGTCCGAGTCGTAATCCAGTTCTGGAACGTCTGCTAAATTCCAAAACAGATTATTCTCTGCAACCAAATTACTTCCAAATTGCAAGTAGCCCTGTACTTTGAATTTTTCAGAATCATGTAAGGTCAGAAAGTTTGTTTCCTGAGCACATAGTAGAGTACTACATATTAGGAAATTTAAAAATAGTAATGGTTTTAATTTCATAAGGTTGGTATATTATAGTTGGTAATATTTTTAGGTTAGTCGACTTTCATAAAAGCCAATACTTCCTCTTCATCTTTGTTAAAAAATACTAAGATGTTGTCATCTGTAAATTTATAGTTATCAATATTCTTTAAAGCGTTTATATAACGTTGAGGGAACTCCATTTCAGGACACATTTTGCGAGTGCTGCCTACATTTCCGAGTGTAATTTTTTCTTCTGAAAGTTTTGAAATCGTTCCAAAATACTCATTACAACCATCGTTACCGTAAAATTTCATGTCTGTTGTGTTAAATTCTATCCTCGGTACTGTAACCATTCTATTAATAGGGTTTCCTTCAACCCTTACAGCACTCCATATATCATGTATTCTCATATTTTTCTTGGTACCTGAATATTTTTTAAATTCTAAAATCACTTTTTCTGCACTATTTTTAAATGTTAGGCTAGAATCATTTACTTCATATATTTTTACTTGATTCATAAGATTCACATATTGGTCCTCATAATTTCCTTCTACACACATTTTTAGTGTTGTGGCAATATTTTCAAGAACTATGTCTTTTTCTCCTAATTCAGAAATACTACCTGTGTAACTATTGCAACCTGTGTTTCCACTTAACTGCATTTTAGCAAGATCAATCTGCAACATGGGTATTTGCATACTATCACTAAGAAGTTCACCATTGATTTTTTCCAATTGCCAATCGGACTGCAATAACGTATTCATAACTGTCTTAGATTCTTTTGAGTTACATGAGGTGATAAGAATTAAAATACTGAAAACAATCCCGTTTTTTTTCATGGTTTAGTCTGATTTAAATTTACGTTTACCTGTCAAATATCCTAGATAGAAGGGTAATCCCAATACTACCATAAAGAGTAAAATAAAGTACAAGATTAAATTGCGTAGTGTTTTGCCTATACTATCAAAAGCATTTTCGATACCACTTTCAACCAAGGCATCTGCTTTAGTCAACAATGCAATCCGTTCACGTTGAATAATCGAATCAAGCGCGACGCGTTCACGCGCCAACATCATATCAATATCTTGGACATCGGAAGACAAACTTTTCATAGCCGAACCAATCTCATAATTCAAATTTCTGAATAACGGACTAATATTACTTCTGAATTCCTTGATTGCCTCTTCAATGGTCTCTGGGGAATTTTCTGCAACAACAATTAATCGATTGAATTGAGCTTCGATTTCTGCGAGTTTTGCCTCAAAGGCAATTGAATCTAATCCTTTATCTTTTAGAATCATTTCAGCTTTCCAATTAAATCGTTTTCCCGATGCATCAGAGTAATAGCCAAATCTATTGGTTGCATCGGCTACAACCTCAGACAAAGTTCCTACAGTTTGAACTGCAGTACTATCCGGAATATTCTTAAATTTTAGATAGGATTCACGTACTGATTGATGCTTAAACTCTTTTTGCATGAACAAAGGTGTATTCTCAGCATGTTCTTTTACAAAGTTTTTTATTTGACTATATTCCTCCTTTGGAAGTACATTTAAGGCAATATTATCAATCTCTTTAATATTTTTATCAATGGCCTCTAAGGCGAGTCCTTTATGCGTTCCAAAAATGCCATCTAATTCAGGTAATTCCAAAGACTGTTTTGCTTCAAGGAAATAGGCCCATGTATCCATCAGAGCAACCTTAGGTTCGGTTTGAAAACTTACTTTTCCCAATTCTTCAGAGGTTTGAATTTTCCAGTGTAACGTATTTATTTGAATATTCTTTTTGTCCGGGTACAGACTGGAGATACTGTCTGCAGCTAATTCAACGCGATCCATAGCTGTTCTCGCAAAATTTTGTGTAAGTAACCTGGTGTTAAGCTCTCTAACTCCCAAAGGCTTTTGTTCACTTTCAATTTTAACCAGAGAACATGACGTAACCAACAACATGATCGTCATAACTCTTAGTATTTTGAAAGCACGTTTTTTTTGTATTTGATGTTTGAATTGAAAGCTCAGCATAGTAATGAAATGGTTTAATGACCAGAATCGTCATTCTGATTTTGTTTCTTTAAATTGGTTAGCTTTTTGATGATAGATGGTTTATTAAAATAATTTAGAGCACCAAGTACAAGCACTAATATCGAAATACCTATTAGTTCATTCCCATGTATATGTTCTAAATCCAAGGTAAAGAGATGTCTAACAATGGCAATCATTGCAATCTCATAAATTATCACCAGATATTTAGAATGTGCTTCAGACTTAACAAAAACAAAGAAGGACTGGATCAATTCAATGATAATGGTTAACATTAGAATACCTGCGATAAATCTTTGGACATGATTAACAAATAAACCGGAGGTATCTACCCGATCTGTCGAAAAATCAAACACCACCAGACTATTCGTTAGTGTTCGCCAGATTAACACGATAAGTTCAACCGTTGAAAAGATTAGAATAATAAATAGAGCGACTATAATTACCCAATAAAATCCCTTAATCAGTTTTTCAATTATACTCATAGATACATCACTAATTAATTAGTATATAAGTTCCAAGTTATTGATCCATAATTCGCTTCCTATTGCTCCAGTGAAGAAGTCTCCAAGAGCACTTGAAGAAAATACAACCGTGATATGCGTAGGTGTATCTGAGGGATTTCCCCAGAATTCCCCTTCACGAATGTTTGCATATTCGAACTCAGGATCTGCTGAAGTGAGTTCTCCATATTTCACTGGGATCTCAATGGTAGTCCAATCTTGAACGGTATTAGCACTACGGAACCAACCAGTACCTATACGCTCCACAGTATCTCCTTCTCTTTTTTCTAACAAAACGTAGATATCACATTGATCGCCCCCTGATAAAGAATTCCCGTCAGCATCTTCATAGGAGTCCCCTGGTAGATATCTATATTCTACCCTAAAGGCATCTGGGCGACCATTAAATGGTGTGCCAAAATCTATGTTTGATCTAGGGTCTGTAGGATTTGGAAAGCCCTCTGTAAATCTGCCTGTAAATAATGTGGCCGCTGCCATTCGTACCAGTAAAGGAGCGGCTACACTGGTAAGTTTTACTGCAAAATCACCATTACCAAGATCTTCTGGATTTGTATTTGCATCTCCTGCTATGGCTAATGCACGATTAGCGGTTCCCCAAACCGTATTATCTGCACTTTCTCCTGGTTGTTGATAACTTCCGACTGCATACCATAGGTCAAAATCACTATTTGGTAATTGTGGATTGGGTAAAGCAGGAATAGCTGTCACAGTCCATATCGCGGTTGAATTATTCTCTGCTGTAACCGTATAATTTACAGGTTGAGTAAAATCCTGTGGACTATCCTTAGATGGTGATATCTCAGCGAGATTGGAGATCTCAATCAAAGATGGTACTACCCCAGTAAGACCTGCTTCTTCACTCATTGGAATAATGATCGTTTTATCTGCAATATTTATAGTGGTCAAACCTGCCTGACCAGGCAATTGAAAGGCCTTAATATCATTGAAAGGTGACTTATCAAACGCATCGTCACTTATACAATTAGTAAAAGTGGATACTAAAAAGATCAGTAATAGAAAGGAAGATATATATTGTTTCATTTTTATATTCTAAAAGTTATCATTGGTATTTCGTCTAGAAATAATAGGCTACTCCCAAATTCAATTCTAGTAAATTCAACTTAAGATCTATTTTGGTTTCAGAAATACGCTGTCGGTTGGCTTCATCATTATTAGTTACTAATTCCTCAACTCGAGTTGAAAACCCCGCAACATTTACACGTGTTTCAAATGCCCAATTCTTTGTAAAGAACAAGGCTACTCCAGGGCTAACACCTACATCAAATTCAAAGAAATCGCTTTCAATCTTATCGACATTATCACTACGGTAGATTCTCTGCAGAGACTCACCAAATGTGAATCCAAGTTCAGTCTGAACCAAAATTTGCAATTTGCCTTTACCTAAAGGAATATAATTCCTCATATTTGGCGTTATTGACAAACCGCGTTGCAATCTTTTCGAATTCAATTCGGCATCATTCTCATCTGTGTAAAGAATATCTTCTTTCGATTCACCATAGCCTAATGACAAACCAAGAGTAAAGTTATCTTTAATGGCATATCCACCATTACCAACTATCCTGAAGGTATATCGCTCCTGATCTATTACCTGCCGCAATAATTGGTCTTCATTCTCTGCATTTCTGCTATTCAGTGAAAACGTTAAAGATGTGTAATATCTGCCTTTAGTAATCCCATATTCGGTTTCAGACAAATCTTGATCTTGTCCATGGGTATTAAAAAACAGGCTTAAACCAATTAAAAATATGAAGTTATGTCGAAGTTTAATCATAGAAATTAATTTGAATCATTTAGATAATAAGTATTTAGCAACTGCATGATAGGCTGGTAGCGATGTAGGATCTATCTTAGAATTCTTCGCTTCCGGATGAGAAGAAAATCGCACCAAAACCATCTCGGCTTTTGGATCAATATAAATAGTTTGCCCATGCACGCCTCTTGCGGCAAAAGCTCCATGTTCATTATGAGTGTGCCACCACATATTGCGATAACTCCATCCTTTTAAAGAGGAATAAGCAGATTTACTGAAGGCCTCTTTGTCACCACCATTCATAATATCTTCAATAAGTTCCTGAGGTAAAATCTGTTTTCTATTAAACTTACCCTTTTTTCGTATCATTTCACCAAACATTGCCATATCTCTCATATTGGCACTAAAACCACCACCTGCAAAGGCGATTCCAGCCCCATCAATCTGAAAGTAACCATCATAATGGGTCCCAAGCGGCTGCCAGATACGTTCTGACAATAACTCAGGAATACTTTTACCAGTGACTCTCGAGACAATCCATCCCATTACATCCGTATTGACAGTCTTGTACCCAAATATTTCACCATGCTCACCTTCCTTTTGTACAGTTTTTAAATACTCATAATAATTGGAAGGACCATTCTCTATTTTAGAAAATGGATTTCCTGCAGCCGAAAATGCCCATATCTCGGCCTTTGGATTTGAATAGTCTTCACTATACTTCAGTCCGGTGGTCATATCCAAAATCTCCCTTATCGTTGCATCACCAAATGCAGAACCTTTAAGTTCTGGAATATAGTAAGCTCCTCTCTTATTTTCATCTAGCAAACCCTCTTCAACTAAAAGGCCACCTAAAGTACCTGTAAATGTCTTACTTACAGACATAGCCGCGTGAAGACCATCGGGTTTTAATTCACCAAAATACTTTTCATAGACTATTTTGCCCTTGTGCAGAATAAGCATCCCATCGGTATAGTTCTTAGAAAGTGATTCTCTCCATAACATCGGTTTAGGATCATTTGTTGGCATAAATGCAATGTTATCTATAGCATTATCGAGCCTTACTTTAAATTTATAGCGTTTACCATTAGAAGCCTTAACTACAGTAGTTGGCATAAACTGTCGCATATGACAAACACTATAGCGTAATGCTGGAAACCGAAAGAAACTTCCATCAATAGCAGAAACTATTTTATCATCTGATGGAGGAAAACCCTGCATCCAACCCATTTTTACTGGGTCTGATTCATTAAAATCCAAGTAGTTTTGCCCAAATATATTGGCTTGGATACTTGCCATTAAAACTAGAAAAGAAAAGCGTAATTTTCGCATGTGTCAAAAGTTTTTCGTGATACCAAATGAAATTAAAAGCCCTCTGTTGTCTAAAGTCTCCCTTTTTATTGGAAATTCCGCAACAGAAGTGATGTTAAAGCCTCCTCCAAGTGATTTACCTATTATAGGCGAAAAAACTAGGTCGAAGTTGTTATTTTCGAAATCGTTGATAATTCTGGGTTCGAATACAAAGAACCAGCCAGAGCTCATAAATTTTGCCAAAAAAGTCCTGATTGTAAAAACACTTAAGGCTGGGAAATCAATATTTCTTGATAAATGAAAAAGATATTGAGGCTGTATTGCAAAAAACAAACTGGAATTAATCGTGTAAGAATAGGTTAAAGATGGATTAACTGAAAAATATTGACTTCCAAAACCTAAAGGTCCTGTTGGCAAAGTAAACTCAGCGGCGCCTGCAAGTGCATGTTTCCCTTTTACATAAAAGGCATTTAAAATAGAAAAACGTAAATCACCAGCTTTGGTTTCGAAAGTTCCGCTGGGCAACCCATTATTGAGGGTTATAATTTCTGGCTTTAAAGCAAAACTCCATCGATTAACACCAATTGTAAAATTCAATCGGTTATTTATTTGGGCTCTGTTATCTGATTTGTCATAATACCATATGGAATAGACCAGTTTAGTTACCACTCGAGTAGGATCGACACCCGACTGCGTTCTCAATGTCTCAAGTTTCGTAGAGTCTTGAGCCTGTTGCCCCAAGCAGACAAAACAAAACATCCAAAGTAAAATAGCAAGAGAAAGAGTGCTTCTGCGAAACATGGCTGATGGTGTTAGAGTTATTTTGTTTCGATTTAGGAAATCACTATTTCATGTACCATTAGCACAGAAACAGTTGTTTACAATATAAAAAAAATAAAATTTTTTTTTATATTTTTTTGATAAAGTTATTTTTTGGATAATAAGAGCTTACAAATAAATATCTTATATTGTTATTAATAATCATAGATATGACCAAATTTAGTAAGGGTGAAAAGACCAAAAAAACTATTGTTAAAAGAGTCAATAAACTTTTTAACAAAAAAGAAATGCTCTTAACTTGGGATGAAATGGCCGCTGAACTTAATTTAAGTAGAAGTATAATCACCAATTATTTTCCAAGGAAGGAACTTTTGATTCTGGCAATATATTATGAGTTTGAACATACGCTTAAGCTATTTCTTAAGAATCATAACCAAAATTCTGAAGCCACTAGTTTACAGCATCTCAAAGTATATTATTCTGGTGTTATGGATTTGTTGTTTGAGTATCGTTTTTCGATTTCTTACGTTTTGGTTAATCCTATGAATGATGAAGCTTTGAGAAGTCATTTGGATAGCACTTATGAAAACAATAAGATTAGACTTCTTGATAGAATAAAAAATCTTGTGAAATTTGGCATTATAAACAAAGCGCTATTAAAAGATGACAACTTCTCCTCGTTCACTTTTCAGCACACAAACTTGCTAACTACTTGGGTTATTAGCTATCGTTTATATGATAAAAACTTAGGGTATAAAAAAATGAAACCTATTTACCTCAAAGGTGTTTTAGACTGCTACTTGCCTTACTTAACGTCAAAAGGCAAATTTGATTATGATAATCTTTAATTGAACTTTTATCAAATTTATTCTTGATCGCATTAATTACAACTTTATTTAATTTGAAAAACACAACCAAGCTTTGCAGTATTGTTTGAAGTTAAATGAACACAAATTTTTTTTAAATTATAGGCCATTTATTAAACATATAAAATCATGAAAACTTATTTACCAGCAATTTACTTTTTTATAGGTATGTTATTTTTTTCTTGTTCATCAACTAAAGTTATTTCTGACTTTGATGATACCGCAAATTTTAAAAGCTACAAAACCTTTGCTTTCTCAAAAGAAGCTAAACAAATTCCAGTTGACGACTTGGTTAAAACCAGAATCCTAAACAGTATTATCTCAAATCTTAAAAATAAAGGTTTAAGTGAATCCGATACACCAGATATTATAGTTGATCTCGCTGTAAAAACAAAAAACAAAAAAGACTATGCGAATACAAACGTCAATATTAGCAGTGTTTGGGGCAAGCGTTGGCGATTTAGAACCGGCATAGGCAAATCTTACAGTAAAGAAATTAACTACAAAGAGGGCACCTTGATTATTAATCTTATAGATAAGGCGAAGAATCATCTCGTCTGGAAAGGGTCTGGAACAGATATTGTAAAGACCAAGAACTTAAATAAGGACGCTATCAATGAAGGAATAGGTAAAATCCTAGAAAGCTATCCATCTTTTTAATCTGCCTCAACTAAATATTTAGCATCAAAGCCAAGAATATCATGAAAAAATTAGCACTATTTATTAGTATTTTGTTTTGTTCTTTTCTAACTGCCAGTGCACAATTGGAATACAAAGTTATAACTAGCGTTGAATCTATAGTACCAAGTGGATTAGGGCGGTCTAGACTAATATCATCTAATGTTGAACGCGATTACGGCGAGTTTACATCCGAGCGCTCAAGTGATGAAAAAGAAAATAGCAGAAATAAATCAAAACGAAGCGATATTAGAATAAAAGACTTTGAAGAGACAAAGTTGCTTAATTTTTTTAATCTAGGCGGTATCCGTTTTCAAAATATTGTTGCTAATGATGCGGTAATAAGCTCTAAACTTACCTCAATGGCAGAGGACGGCTGGGAACTTGTCTTTGTATCTAGTGCTGTTGAAAGTGATGCTGGAAAGGATGACGGACAAGGGATTTTTATTACGCGTTATATTTTTAAAAGAAACTTAAACTAAAAAGGCTCGCGTTTGCGAGCCTTTTTAAATCCGATTCTAGTGATTTATTATCTCTTCTTGGTGATTAATGGACTCCTGGTGAATTGCCTTAAACATGCGGAGAATAAATTCTTCACTTAAATTCTTTTCCTCTCCTTCTAAAATCATTTTACCAAGGATTTCGTTCCAACGTTTAGATTGTAAAACAGCAACGTTGTAATCTTTCTTTAATTGGCCAATATCGTCTGCTACTTTCATACGTTTTCCCAAAATCTCAATTAATTGATGATCAATTACATCAATTTTTGTTCTGAGGGTGTTTATTTTATTGTTAAACGCAGCATCATCTCCTGTTTCTTTTCTTATTCTTAAATCCTCAGTGTACTTAATTAGTGCTTCTGGTGTAATTTGCTGTGCCGCATCACTCCATGCATTATCAGGATCGTGATGGGTTTCTATCATCAGGCCGTCGTAATTAAGGTCTAATGCAGTTTGACTCAGATCAAAAATTATATCACGCTTTCCTGCAATATGGGAAGGGTCTAAAATTAGAGGTAAATCCGGAAAACGGTTTTGTAAATCTATTGCAATCTGCCATTCTGGATTATTTCTGTAACGTGTTTTTTCATAGGTTGAAAACCCTCGGTGTATCACGCCTAAATTCTTCACATCTGCTGTGTAAAATCGCTCTACAGCCCCTAACCAAAGTGATAAATCTGGATTGACAGGATTTTTAATTAAAACAGGTTTATCAGTACCTCTTAAAGCTTCAGCAATCTCCTGCACAATAAAAGGACTTACCGTTGTTCTTGCTCCTATCCAAAGCACATCTACATCGTGATTTAAAGCCAGCTCTACATGGTTTGGGTTGGCCACTTCAGTGGTAATCATCATTCCAGTCTCTTGCTTTGCCTTTTGCAACCATTTTAAACCTAAAGCTCCTACACCTTCAAAATTGCCAGGACGTGTTCTAGGTTTCCAAATACCTGCTCTAAAAATAGTAGCATCACTATCTTTTAGTTGATGGGCTATATTTAAAACCTGTTCCTCTGTTTCTGCACTGCATGGTCCTGCAATTACAAGCGGATGCTCTAAGTTAAAGGCATCTAACCAGTTTCTCAATTCCTTTTTATTTTCCATTTTGCTATTTTTCTCTTTTTCTAATTTTTATTTTATTCCGTTTAAAATATGTTTAATGTGGTTGGCATCTTCCATTTCTTTAAAAACTGCCTCAAAATCTTCATTTTCCATTAGTTTTTTAAAGTGCTTTAGGTTAGAAATGTATTCATCCAAAGTCTCAATAACATTTGTTTTGTTTTGTTGAAAAATTGGTGTCCACATAGCTGGAGAGCTTTTGGCAAGCCTCACTGTACTTTCAAAACCACTGCCTGCCATATCGAAAATATCCCTTTCGTTTTTCTCTTTTTCAATAACTGTTTTTCCTAACATAAATGAACTGATATGAGATAAATGCGAAACATAGGCAATGTGCTTGTCATGTGCCTTGGGATTCATATATCTTATTCGCATTCCCAAATCTGAAAACAATTTTAATGCGCGTTCCTGTAGCTTAAAGGCTGTGTCTTCAACTTCACAAATTATATTAGTTTTGTTTTTATAAAGCCCCTTAATTGCGGCTTTTGGTCCAGAGAATTCAGTTCCTGCTATTGGATGTGCAGCCAAATAATTCCTTCGCCTAGGATGATTTTTAACCTGAAGGCAAATGTCTTCCTTTGTAGAGCCAGCATCAAAAACTATGGTTTCTTCAGAAATGTTATCAAGTACTTCTGGTAATACGTTTAATGTTGCATCTACAGGTATAGCAATAACAACTAAATCTGCAGATTTTAAATCTTGTAATGATGCTTCTGCATCAATTATACCGACTTCTTTAGCTTCTTGTAAGTGACTTTTATTTGTATCTATACCAAAAATCTTACAATTAGGGTAAATTCCTTTGATGTCTAAAGCAAAGCTCCCTCCAATTAAACCAACTCCTATTACAAATACACTATTCATAGCATCTATACTCTAGCAATAGCCTCCTCAATTAATTCTTCTGAAGCACATAAGGAAAACCTTATGTAACCCTCCCCATTACTTCCAAAAACCGTACCTGGTGTAATAAATATGGAATGTTCTTTTAGTACCAAATCTGTAAATTCTTCAGACTTTAAATGCGGCGGCAATTTAGCCCAAACGAACATACCAGATGTATCTTTGTCATAAGTACAGTTTAAATCTGTTGCTAATTTCCAAATAAGCTCTCTTCTTTGTTGGTAAACACTGTTTAAACTTACAAACCATAAATCAGAACATTTTAAAGCTTCGATTGCTCCTTTTTGTACGCCATAAAACATGCCAGAATCCATATTACTCTTTACTTGTAAAACGGCCTTAACAAAATCGTAATTCCCAACCAGCATACCAACACGCCAACCTGCCATATTGAATGTTTTGCTGAGCGAATTTAACTCTATACACACATCTTTAGCATTTCGATATCGCATTATACTTATTGGTTTGTCATTTAAAATAAAACTGTATGGATTATCATTTACAATTAAAATATTATGGCGTTTGCCAAATGCAATTACTTCGTCATAAAATTTATTTGTTGCCTTTGCACCTGTTGGCATGTGCGGATAACTAATCCACATTATCTTAACCTTACTTAGATCCAGACGTTCTAAGGCTATAAAATCTGGCAACCAATTTGTGTCCTCTGTTAAATCATAATAAACGGGGCTTGCCTCTATGAGCTTAGTTACTGCAGCATAAGTAGGGTAACCAGGATTTGGAACCAACACCTCATCTCCTGGGTTTAGAAATGCCATGGAGATATGCATTATCCCTTCTTTACTTCCTAAAAGAGGTAGTATTTCTGTTTGTGAACTTAGGTTTACTTTATACCTCTTCTTATAAAAGTTCGCAATCTCATCTCTTAATTCCGGTAAACCTTGATAGCTTTGGTATTTGTGTGCTCCTTCATCTGCAAGACTATCCTGCAGTACTGATGTCGCTTTAATTGGTGGTTCTAGATCAGGACTACCAATTCCTAAATTGATAATAGGTTTTCCCTGAGACTTTAAAAACGCAACTTCTCTTAATTTTTTGGAGAAATAGTATTCTTCTACATTTTTTAATCGATTTGCAACTTCAATCATAATCTCGCATTTTTATATTCTCCTAATATTTTAAAGTCTTCGGCCATAAGGGTTATAATAGATTTTGCCTTGGCGTAATCATCATACGTATCAAAAGTCACATCGACAAAAAAAGCATACTTCCAAGGTGTATCAATTTTTGGCAAGGATTGTATTTTGGTTAAATTAAGCTTGCAATCACTCATAACATTGAGGAGGGTTGCCAAGCTCCCTCGCTTGTGATCTAAAATAAACTTTAAGGATGCCTTATTAAGTAATTGAGGATTTATAAACGGACTCTCTCGTTTTACAATTACAAAGCGCGTTTCGTTGTGTTTAATTGTTTGAATACTTTCTGCTAGGATATTAAGACCAAACATCAATGCCGCATTTTTACTTGCGATTGCTGCAACACCATGCGTATTTTCCTCAGAAATTAGCCGCGCAACATCTGCCGTATCCTTGGCTTCTACAAGTTTGATATGTGGATAATTTTTTAGGAATTCCTTGCACTGCAATAATGCCATGGGATGAGAATGAACCTCCTTAATATCGTTAATAGAATGACCATTTAATGCCATAAGATTATGTTGAATATCTAGAAAGTACTCACCTACAATCTTTAAATTGTTCTTATCCAACAAGGCATAGTTTGGCAAAATAGATCCTGCAATAGAGTTTTCCAGTGCCATAACGATATCATCCGTTTTACCATTTAATAAATTATCTACAGCACTGTCAAAAGACATGCATTCAATTACATTATCACTTCCATTAAAGTAGTGCCGCACCACTTCATGATGGAAAGAACCTCTTATTCCTTGTATTGCTATTGGCTTGCTCATAATAAAAAAGTCCCGATTAAATCGAGACTTTTATAATTATATTTTTCAATTAAACATACTAAGCCTCGCTCCTTTTGCTAAAAAAGAAATAAAACCAGCTGTAATATGTTTGCGTATTATTCATTGTCATTATTCTGTCGCTAAAGTAAATAATATTTTTACAATTAAAAATTGAAAGCATTTTTTTTGAATAATAATTGAAATTTTTAAACATTTATAAATAACTATAGGTCTAAATTTTAGATTACTTACTTTTGAATAAACACTGATAAAATGTCTATTGAGGTCACAAATATTACAAAGCGCTATAAAAATCAAAAAGCTTTACATAACGTTTCATTTAAGGTAAATGATGCTGAAATTGTTGGATTTCTAGGTCCTAATGGCGCGGGTAAGTCTACAATGATGAAAATCTTAACAACCTATATAAATGCAAATGAGGGTAAAGCAAAAGTAAATGGGTATGATGTTATTAATAATAAAAAAAATGTACAGCAAAGTGTTGGCTATTTACCAGAGCACAATCCTCTTTATATCGAATTATATGTAAAGGAATACCTTAATTTTAATGCTGATGTCTACGGTGTACCCAAATCTAGGATTAATGAGGTTATTGAACTTACTGGATTAACGCCTGAAGCACACAAAAAAATAAGTCAATTATCCAAGGGCTACAGGCAGCGCGTAGGATTGGCAAATGCATTGCTACATAATCCTGATGTCTTAATTCTCGATGAACCAACGACAGGTCTAGATCCAAACCAGCTTGTTGAAATTAGAAACTTGATTAAATCCATAGGGAAAGAGAAAACGGTATTTCTATCTACTCATATCATGCAAGAGGTGGAAGCCATGTGCGATCGTGTGATTATAATTAACAAAGGTGAAGTTGTTGCAGACAAATACCTGAAAGATTTAAGAGATGGCCAGGAGCAAATTGTTGTCGTAGAATTTGATTACCGCGTTGAAGATGCGTTTCTGCTAAAACTACCAAAAGTTAAATCTGTAAAAAACACTACTGGGTTTGTTTATGAAATTACATTTACCACAAAGGAAGACATGAGATCGTATGTCTTTGATTTTGCCCATGATAACGCACTTAAAATTTTACAGCTCAATCAAAAGAATGCAAGCTTAGAGAGTTTGTTTAGGGATTTGACTAATTAAACAGCAGAGTACCAGTATAAAGAATACTAACATCTACCATAGGTGGCTCATTTAATGAAATTACATCTCCTGTCCCTCGTATTACACCAGTCAGAGACTGCTGTGGATTTATAATCATATCGTTGCTACCACGATGATTTATATCAACGTCTTGAGCAATGAGATTCTGGCCTTCAAACCTACCTGAGCCTGAAAAAAATCCTATGAACAATTCATCGACTTCCCCTTCTATGTAGAAGAAGGAGATATTGTTTGATATTATGGATAGTTGTTGTGCATCAATTTGCATTCTGAAATCGCCAACAGTAAACTCACTACCACCATTAAAATCCTCAGACTGTAAGGTTAGATCTGTAAAATTAAGAATACCATCAGACGACACATCATACTGTGAGGATGTTCTAATTTCCGACAAATCCGGAGCCTCCACATAAACCTTTGTGATACCAAAATCTCTCACAAAATTGCAGGTATTGTTATCTGTTAAAATTAAACGATTACCTATTACTTCAACTTCAACATCATTTAGTAAGTTTTCTCCTGTTTCAACCGTTACTTTATAATCCTGTGCTTGCTTAATTATCAATTCAATATCTCTATTGACCAAAATCTCGTCAAAATCTGTCACCTCAACCTCAACTTGTATAATGTCTCCTGAGGTCTGGAAACAATCGTTTGCACTTTCGCTATCACAGGCAAATAATAACACTATGGCTATGTAAATAATTCTTTTCATAATCTAACACCTATACCAAATTCTACTGCTTCAGCTTTTGCACCATGTGATTTTAAGGTAATTGCTCCAAATAGTTTATCACCAAAATAGCGTTTTAATCCAATACGTATGTAGGTTCTACCCTCAAAATCAAATGGGTAGTAAATGTAATACCCCAATTGTGTTTCAACGGACATTTTATTGATGAACAACTCGTGCCCTGCAAATAGCCCAACACGTCTATAATCTTCATCTCCAGTTACATTTTCCTCTGGAAATGAAACAGACTGATAATAAATCAACTCTTTTAAAAAGTTGGCAAAAAAAGCATCCACACCAATCTGAACTGCACTTACATGACTTAATCGTTTATCTGCATATGCGGATAGTACATAAAATGGAAATTGGCCACTATTAATCACATCACTCTCATTTATGCCAGTTCTAAAGGCAAGATTATAGCGGATCGGTTCTGTATATGTTTTCCCTTGTTCGTTTTCATTATAAATCAACTCCCTTTCACTTTGAGACAAATCATAGGTTAGACCAACGTTTAAAGCTATGGTATTAATACTTGTATTTGGTGCTTTAACATTAGCATTAGAATAATGAATTAAGGACAATCCACCTTGCACACCAATACGCCTAAAAACGTTGTCTTTCTTATAATTTATCATAAGATAAGTTGAACTCAAAAACCGAGATCCAAAAGCGATATTCTTTGGGTTTTTGGTCTTGTCATAGGGATTAGTGTTATAAGCAATCCCTTGTGCCACGCGAAGCGATAGGTGTCTTTTAAAAAAGTAGAAATTATAATGAGCATACAATCCAAAATTATCACCAAGTCGCTCGTCTACTAAGTCTTGAAAAATGAACGAGGCTCCGTAATCGGGAAAATTATAACGTTGTTCCCAAGCCTCATCCCCAAAAGTCTTTTTGTTCCAGCTGAAAATAAATCCCTGAGGTCTGCCACTAATTAAGTGCAAAATATCTGTATTGTGAAGTGCAATATTACCAGTGAAATAATTGAGGTCCAAATAAGTCTCTGAAGCCTTTTGACTTTGAGAAAAAACCATACAACTCAACAGAAAAAAAAGGAAACTAAGCCTTTGCCTCATAGATAACTAATAAGTCGTAAAAATAAATGTTTTTATTTAAGAGTATCTTAAGCAATTAAGGTTTTCTGTTATCATTTTAATATGTATTTTTGCCTCGAAAATTAGAGGAATGATTTGACTGATTGCAACCTCTGGAAAAAATGCTAAAGACAGTGTTAACTTTCCCAACAATTACGTCAAATCCATAGATAAAATTAATTATATGGCGTATTTATTTACCTCAGAAAGTGTGTCTGAAGGACATCCTGATAAAGTAGCAGACCAAATTAGCGATGCTTTAATCGACAATTTTTTAGCCTTTGATCCAGAATCTAAAGTTGCTTGCGAAACTTTGGTAACAACAGGTCAGGTTGTACTCGCAGGAGAAGTAAAGTCTAACACTTATTTAGACGTACAGAAAATTGCTAGAGACACCATAAATAAGATTGGATATACTAAGGGCGAATATATGTTCGATGGAAATTCGTGTGGTGTCTTATCGGCCATTCATGAACAATCAGAGGACATTAATCGAGGTGTTGATAGAGCTACCAAAGAAGAGCAAGGTGCTGGAGATCAAGGAATGATGTTTGGTTACGCTACGAATGAAACCTATAATTACATGCCATTGGCACTTCACCTTTCCCACTTAATATTAAAGGAGCTAGCAACATTGCGCCACGAAAGTAATGAAATTCCTTATTTGAGACCGGATTCTAAAAGTCAGGTTACCATAGAATATAGCGATGACAATGTCCCACAAAGAATAGAAGCTATAGTTATATCTACGCAACATGACAACTTTGACGATGAAGAAAAGATGCTTAAAAAAATTAAGGAAGACATCATTGGCATATTAATACCAAGAGTATTAGCAAAAGTTCCAGATGACATAAGAGCCTTATTTACTGATAAGATTAAATATCACATTAATCCAACAGGAAAGTTTGTAATTGGTGGCCCGCATGGCGATACTGGTTTAACAGGAAGAAAGATTATAGTTGATACGTATGGTGGCAAAGGCGCTCATGGTGGTGGAGCATTTTCTGGTAAAGACCCAAGCAAAGTAGATCGAAGTGCAGCTTATGCAACGAGACATATAGCCAAAAATCTAGTTGCAGCCGGTTTATGTGATGAAGTCTTAGTACAAGTATCTTATGCCATTGGTGTGGTAGAACCAATGGGTATTTTTATTGATACCTATGGTACCTGTCCTTTTAATATAACCGATGGTGAAATTGCCCAAAAAGTTTCTCAGATTTTTGATATGCGACCTGCAGCAATTGAAAAACGACTAAAACTGCGACAACCTATGTATAGTGAAACCGCGTCATACGGACATATGGGACGTGAAAACAAAACCGTTCAAAAAACCTTTGAACAACCGAATGGTGAAAAACGCACTATGGATGTAGAATTATTTACTTGGGAAAAACTAGATTATGTCGACAAGATAAAAGAGGCATTTGATTTATAAGTCTAAACAATAAATTCAAACCCTCATTATGTAATTCATTTTGAGGGTTTTCTTTTGCAAGTATCCATAAAATGGAAGGCTTTTTTTAATTTTACAAGGTATAAGTCAACCTTAAAGTTATAAACCGTGGTTGTATAAATGTTTCTGAGCTAAATACCGAGATATTAGAAGCATTATTACTAATGTTAGAATCAATATCCAGGATATTTGACGCACGTAACGAATACTCCCATTTGGCATCTCTATCTTTTCTGTATCGCAAGGACGCATCCCAAGTCTTAAAAGACTCAATTTGCTGGCCATTATCTTGTTCTGAGTATCTAAAATCTGTAATAAACGTCACCGAATTCCAGATGTAAGCATCAAAACGAATAGAAGGCGTTCTTGTAATAAAGCGTGTTGAGTTAGTGCCTTGATCGTTATCTCTTACCGTTAGCGAATACCTTAATCTAACATTTGGTGCTTCCCTAAAATTGGTACGAATTTCAGGCGAATAGGTTTGAATATAATTCTCATTCAAAGATTGACTCCCTTGTATAAACTGGTTTAGTTTGCTGTAATTAAAGTTTGCAAATAAACTTGCTCTTATCTTTCCAAAAGTTCTTTGTACTCGACCACTAGCGGTAAACGTTTCATCTGCAAATTGCGAATTAAAAAAGGAGTTGGTTCTAATGACGCTTTCAAAATTCGTTAAAGAGCGTATTTGATCAATATTTTTATTATAACTGATCCTAGCGAAAACGTTCGTATAATTGAATAAATTAAAACTTCTGTAGAACAAGCTCAAATTATGCGATAGTGCATTTTGTAATTCTGAGTTACCATACTGAATACTATTGAAGTTGTTTAACACCAAACCCTCAGCGATGTTAGTCACGTCCGTAAACGTGTTAAGCATTCTATAGTTAAACGTTAAAGATTCACTTTTCTTAAATTGAATCAGTGCCTCAAAATCTGGTAATACATCAAAGAAATTATCCTTAAAGTTGTTTCCTAATTGTGTATTTTGGTTGCTGTAAGCGTGGAACGACACACCTGGTGTGAAGGTGAACTTACCCGTTTTAAATCTGTAGTGCACACCAAGGTAGACATCACTAAAGGTATAGTCTACATTGTTATTCGATGCCGAAAGCAAATTACCATCTAAACCTGTAATATTAGGAGTAGGGTCTAAACGCGTTCCATCATCTAAGAATTGAAAAATATTAGAATCAAACTTTTGGTTGCTAAAGATGGTACCCAAGGTTAAATTAATATTGCTTTTTGCGTTTAAGATGTTATAGTAATCTAATTTGGCATCTAACTTATTGCTCTTTACACGTCTTGATTGATTAATATCATAACCAAATTGGTCTAAGTCCAGTCCTAAACCTGAAGCTGTAGTATCAAATGCATCTCTATCGTTAGGATCAGGTTCATTGTTATTTGTAGGGTCATTTACCAATAATGCGTTATAAAATGGATCCTCATCGCTCAATAAGTGCTGTACTTCTAACGCAAAGATATTATCCTCATTAAGGGTAAAATAATAGTTTAAATTCTGGTTAATACTGTAAGGTTTAACCGCATTAATCTGATCTGTATTCCCAACTATGGACGAAACCAAATTTTGACGTTCTTCATCATCTGAAACTCTGGCCAGTACATCGTAATCCAATTGATTATTAAAATTAGGTTTGTAAACTGCACTTAGTTTTGCAACAATCTGATTGGTAGCCTCTCTACCTTGCTGCACAGTAGCTTCATCTGGTGGCAATTGAGCCGATTCGTCTATAGGCGTGGTAGGGTCGTCCTCAATTTCTATATAGTCAATAAAATTTTCTTCCCGTGTTCTTAATCGACTACTATTCAAGATTACGAAACCACTTAAATCCAAAGCCTTGTTGGGTGAATAGCTAAAGTTTGCCGTTGCCAATTTTGTAGTTACCTCTTGAGCATCTGCTATATTGGTAAGTCCACCCAAACCGTTATTGCCCAGATTAATATTAGTACCACTCGTTCTACTGGGCAATCTAAAACCACCGCCAAAACCACGAATATCCCTATTGGTCAGGGCCACCTCTCCAATATTGTTTAAATCGCTAATAAAATTGATACTGTATTTTGGACTGTAATAAAAGAGTTTAGGTTGCACGAGATATAACTCATCATTTGGGGATGGTGCCTGACCAGCGCCTGCAGTAACATCACCGAACCAAAAATTCTCTTTGCCTTCTTTCAGTTTAATATTTATTGCAACATTATTCTGATTATTCTGCACACCACTGAGTTGACCTACCTCAGCATAGTTTCGCAAAACTTGAATCTTATCTACGGCATTAGAAGGAATATTCTTGGTAGCTAGCTTGGTATCGCCATCAAAAAAATCTTTTCCATTAACCATTAACTTTTGAACGGTATTGCCTTCTACCTCAATTTGTCCATTTTCATTAATTTCTACTCCAGGAAGTTTTTCGAGTACATCTTCAAGTTTACGTTCCGAACCATTTTTAAAAGAGTCTGCATTGTAAATAAGCGTATCGCCCTTAATTGTGACCGGCATTTCGTATGTTAATTCTACCGCATCTAGGGCGTTATCTGGCATTAAGGTAAAATCTCTAGTGATATCGGTTTCTTTGGTTGTAATAACTTCATTTATCGATTTTAAGCCAATGTAACTCACTTGAATTTTGTAGGTGCCATTTTTTCCTAAAGAGAGTATATACTTGCCTTTATCGTTTGTAACAGCATAGGATTCAAGTGCATTAGATTCTTGATTAATTGCGATAACATTGGCCAATTCTAAAGGACTGCCAATGCTATCTTTTACTATTCCTTGCATTTTTATTTGTGCATAGGAACTACTTACCACTACGATTAATAGAAGTAATATTAATTTTTTCATGTCCGGTTGTTTAAGTCTGGTTAGTTGTAAAAATTCTTAAGTAGGACTTAATGTTAATGTGCTTATATAATTAGTTCTCAATTGCGACCTCTGCCTCCTCTACGACCACCATACATATCTCGCATCTCCTGCATTTTCTGCGTAATTATCTCGGTATATTCTGATTGGGTGACTTCGTCTCCTTTATAGGGTTTTTTTATCTCTTCCTTCTCCTCAGGATTCATTATGATTTTTGTACAGAGAATAGTGGTTCTATCCGCATTTACCTCTAATATGAGTCCTGGCAGTCCCCAATAATCGTCTGGACCTTGATTTACAGGAATTTGAGGTGTGTACCATGCAACTACTTCAACAGTTTTTGGTACTTCTATCTCACTCATTGGATCGTCCGAATCTGCTTTTGCACTGTCATCACTCTTCGCAGAATCTTTCTTTTTTGGTGGAGGTGGTTGTCTTCTACGCATACTTCTCCAGTCAAACTGATCTACTACTTTTGTCGCTGTTGCTTTAAAACATGTGTACTGACCAATCTGTTTGGTTTCAGTACCCATTTTCCATTCGAGTGCTTTCAACTCATCCTTAATTAAAAACTGCTTACCAAAAAATTCCTGATCTTGAAGCAATTCCTTTTCCTTTACATTTTTGTACTTGGGGCCTCCAGTAAAACTACTACCAAAACCTCCCCATCCTCTTCCTGTACCAGGTGTTTCTAATCGTTCATCCTCTTTATAAATGGATTCTGTTTTATTGAAGGTTAAAACGTACTCTTTTTCTAGAAAGCTTTTCATGCGTTCTTGCATACGCTTTTTTTGATCTGGAGACATTTGTTCTCCTCCCCATTGGTCTAAATCCATAGTGGTTTTAGACATGTAGTATGCTTTTCCTTGAAAGTCTTGAGCTATGGCTGTAAAGCTAAAGCAAAATGTTAGTAGTACTAAGTTTAGTTTAAGTGCTAGTGTTTTCATTGTAGAGTGCTAATTGATTGTGCAACAAATGTAACGCAATGGTAACCTGTCAATGTTTGGTTTATCAAAATATTAACACGGCCATATCATTACCGACAGCACTTGGACTTAACTTTGCAAGTTTAGTTTAATGGTCTTAAGTTAAATTGCTGTTAAATAAATTAACTTCGTCTTCTGCCTCTATTATCCCTGAATTCCTTCATTTTAGCAGTTATGGTTTGTTGGTAGTCTGTTTTAGTAATCTCCTTACCCTTGTTTGGCGCAACAATTTCAATTTTTTCTTCCGGATTCAATACAATCTTAGAACATAACATAGTAGTATTATCCGCACTTACTTCTAGAATTAACCCTGGCAATCCCCAATATTCTAATGGTCCATGACGCACAGGGATTTGAACAGTATACCATGCTTCAATTTCTGTCATTTTAACTTCTGGTTCTACTGCTACTCCTGTAGAATCTGTCTGTGCTTGTTCTTGATTTCTTAATCTATCCCAAGAAAAATTGTACCAAGTTAAATCATTTGTAGGCACGGAAGCGGTTGCTTTAAAACACATGTAATTACCAATCTGTTTAGTCTCAGATCCCATAACCCATTCTATTGGTTGCAGGTTATCCTTAACCAAAAACTTCTTACCATAGAATTCTTGTGTTTGGATTTGAGTATTGGTCTTTACGTTTTTATACTGATCTCCCGGAGCAAAGTTTTTACCCCATGAATCTGTAGCTCCTGACATTGCATCAAGCTTATCTTCCTCTTCAAAAAATGACTCTTCTTTATTAAAGGTTAACACATAGGTCTTCTCTAATCTATTTTTCATTCGCGCAGCAATTTGTTTTTTTTGCGCTTCACTTAACCGTGCACCCCATCTTCCAAGTTCCATTTTAGATTTTGAAAAGTAATAGGCTTTTCCTTGAAACTCCTGCTTTACCTCTGGTTTTGGGTTTTCTGCAAACACGAATAGTAATACAAAAACACTGATTTTTAAAAGGATTGATTTCATAATGAGATGGATATTTAAGTAATTTTGTCTAACAAATTTATAAATACATTAAACATTACTTGTCTGTTTATCAAAAAATTAACAGTATGCCCAATCTCTGTTTTAAATAATTCAGAATCCTTTAGAAAAAAGACAATCCATAATTTATCCTCCAATTCTAATGCTAATGTTCTCACCATTCCTATCACCTTTTGCCGGTCTATACCGCTCCATCATTTCCTTAGCCTTTTTATCCATTATATCTTCATAAGTCTCTTGGTTGACTTCTTTGCCCTTTGTTGGCTCTGCAATTTCAATTTTGTCCTCTGGATTTAATACAATCTTACTACATATAATTGTGAGGTTACCATCATGAACTTCCAAAATTAAACCTGGCAGGCCTTGATAATTATCTGGTCCGTTATTTACCGGTATTTGTGGAGTATACCATGCCGTAACTGTTCGTTCTTCCATTTCAGGCGCTTTATCTAACGTTTCATCATCTTCATCACCAAAAGACACTCTAGGCTTTTCTACCATTTTTGTATATGTTGCTTTAAAACATTGATATTCGCCAATATATTTATTTTCGGATTCTAGTTTCCACTCTAACTTTTCGATATCATCCTTTACCAAGAAAATTTTTCCATAAGTATCAACCTGTTCAGCATAGCGATTTTCTTTTGTGTTCTTGTAAAGCACATCAGATCCTCCACCACCTCCAATTGAAACAATTTGGATACCATCACCCATTCCAACATTTGGCTTATCTAATTCTTCTTCTTGTTTATAAATGGAAGCTTCCTTGTTAAAAGTGAGAAGAAACGTTTTTTGAAATTGCTTTTTCATCATTTCCATCATTCTCTCATGCATTTCTGTATTCACTTGGGTACTGTCTAATTTAATATCGATTTTGCGTTGTGTTTTGTAAGTAGCAACACCCTGAAATTCTTGAGCACTAACAGCAGTAGTAAAAACTACTGCTAGTGCTACAACGATTACTCTAATAATTGTTGTCATTTTTTGATTGATTTAAGTTTTACGCTTTATTCTTGTAAAATTTTATAGCTGCCTTTCTTATAGCTTCTGCCTGTTTAATAAACGTTTCTTTATCACTCGTTGAGCCTTCAATCTTATAGGACATACTTGATTTTTTTCCATTGGACATTTTATCGCCATTGCATACCAGCTTGAACGTAACAGATTCATCCTCACCGGTCATACCAAAAACTTCTTCAAGATCGTTAATTGAAAATGTCTCCTGTAATTCCTCTAAGGAATCTACAGTAACAGTAACCTCCACACAGTTTACTTTTACTTCTTTTCTAATTTCAATCTCCTCGACAGATTTTGACTGTGCCGTTGCTAATAAACCTACTAACATTACGAAAGGTAAAATAAATTTTCTCATGATTTTAATTGTTTTTTTATGTTTATGATGTTACAAATATCACGACACATTTTTAGTTATTGCGTTAACGAGTGTTAACGTGTGTTAACCGATTGGTTTTAATGTATGATAACACATACATTTGATATATGAATGATAAACGATACCGATATATTTTATATGTAATAGTTATAGTAATTATAGGAACTATTACTATACAAGTGTATTGGAATTACAAAAATTACCTCAATAACAAACAACAACTCATTAGTGACGTACAAGCGAGTTTAGATAAAGCCGTAGACGACTATTATACCAATTTGGCAGAACGTACCACCTTAGGAATTTTTCTTGAAGGTGACCAGCAGAAGGATCCTTTTGCCGATGGAGGCGATATAGACAAGTTGATAAAAAGTATTGATACCATACGAAATGAATTTAAAAACCTAGATCATTTGAACATAAATACATCTGAGGGTATCACGGTATTACGTGGTCGCCAAGCAGACTCCATGGCTCAAGTTCATGATGATCTCAATCCCACCATCTCTAAGGCTGATTTTAAAAAACGTATTGACAGTTTAAACGAAAATGATACTAATTTTGATATCGAAAATATTGAGTTACTTACGTCTAAAATCGTGATCTCAATCGGTAAAGATTCTCTTGACATAAAGGAAGTAGATAGTCTTTTGAATGAAGAATTCAATAGAAAACAAATAGGGATAAAAAGTAAACTTTCCTTTTATCAATCTGATGTCAAGCGGCAGGTCGCAATGATAAAGGATTCCATTTTTAACAAAGATAAATCCAAACAAAACTTTAATCTAAACGCAATATCCAGATCTAGCTTCTTACCAAAAGGAAGTGTACTAGAATTAAAGTATAGCAACGAAACCCTAACCATATTAAAGCGAAGTTTTACTGGTATTTTAATATCTATGATTCTAGTGCTCGCAGTAATTAGTTGCTTGTTTTACCTGTTAAAAATAATTAAGCATCAAAAGCAACTCGCAGAGGTTAAAAATGACCTTATAAGCAACATAACACATGAATTTAAAACACCAATAGCAACAATTGGTGTAGCACTTGAAAGCATAAGAGATTTTAACGGTATCGATGATAAAGAGAAGACCAAAAGGTATGTAGATATGTCTTCGAATCAATTAAACAAACTCAACGTAATGGTTGAGAAACTTCTTGAAACTGCGACTTTAGACAGCGATAGTTTGGAATTAAATAAGGAAGAAACAAATATTGCAGAGCTACTTAAAATGCTTATAGATAGATATAGAATTCAATTCCCTGACAAAACTTTTAACACCAACATAATGGTAAAAGCGTTAATGGTGAATGTAGATGCATTTCATTTTGAAAATGCGATAAATAATATTCTTGACAATGCCGTTAAGTATGGTGGTGCTATTATAGGCGCAACACTTACTAAAACCGATAAAGGTGTTGAGATACGTATTTCAGACAATGGAAATGGACTCTTCAAGGCGAATAAGGATCAAATTTTTGAAAAATTCTATCGTGTACCAAAAGGTAACACGCACGATGTAAAAGGATTTGGTATTGGTTTGTATTATACAAAATCAATCATTGAAAAGCACAATGGCTCCATTCAATTAGACCTTTCAAATAAGCTTACTACCTTTAAAATTTGGTTACCAAATGGCAAGTAAAATAAAACTCATTTTAGCAGAAGACGAAGTGGCATTAGGTCAAATCATTAAGGAAAGTTTAGAGACACGAGACTTTGAAGTTATACTTTGTGATAATGGTGAGAAAGCTTTTGAAAAATACAAATCTGAAAACCCTGAAATCTTGGTACTTGACGTTATGATGCCAAAAAAAGATGGCTTTACATTAGCAAAGGAAATTAGAGCTATAGACGATACCATCCCAATTATTTTCCTTACGGCCAAATCCCAAACTGCAGACGTCGTAGAAGGCTTTTCAATTGGCGGTAATGACTATCTTAAAAAGCCATTTAGCATGGAAGAGTTAATTGTAAGAATTCATAACCTTCTAAAACGAACCAAACTCCAAAAGACTGCTGATATTTTAACTGTTGGAAACTATTCCTTTAATTTTCCAAAGCAATTATTACACTTCAAAGAAGAGGAACCAACGCAGCTCACGCATCGTGAGGCACATTTACTGTTCCACCTTATTAAGAATCAAAACAAGGTACTGGACAGGTCACTGATATTAAATAAACTTTGGGGTACTGACGATTTCTTTTCGGCTCGTAGTATGGATGTTTTCATAACAAAACTGAGAAAAAAGCTTAACAGGGACGAAAACATACAAATAATAAATGTTAGGGGATTTGGGTATAAACTCACCGTCTAAAGCATAAATTCATATCATTTTCGTTTTACAAAAGTGTGGTTCAATTTTTGTATTTTTCAAATCGGAATGAATAAAATACTTTATTTTCTTTTCTTGTTTTGTGGCTTGTGTTTTTCTCAAAATACAATTAAGGCCAATTTCATAGATTCTATGGTAATAGATGTCCAAAAGATTTTTGGAGTAGATACCTTTGGAACCATGTACTACAGCACAGACGACAACACATTTAATAAGCGCACCAAGGATACTACAATCACCTATACCAATTATCAACTTGCTGAAATCACATCAGCAAATGCTTTTAATCCATTAAAGATTAATCTGTTTTATAGTGATTTTAATACAGTCATCATTTTAGACAATAGATTGGCCGAAGTGTATAAAGTGGATTTCAATACTGTAGTACCATATAAAAATGTTACCTACATTTCTACAGGTTTTGATAATACCATTTGGATCTACAACCAGGATTTACAACAACTTGAACTTTATGATTACAAAACGAATAAGATTAGGTTAAAAACCGTGCCTTTGCAGTCTGAAGCCCTAGATTTAAAGAGCGATTATAATTATTGCTATCTCTTAACCGAAAACTATCTGTACATCTATAATTATTTTGGTAGCCTCGTTAATAAATTCGAAAATATCGGCTATGATAGTTTAGCATTTAGCAAGGCCCATCTTATACTAAAAGAAAAAAATCAACTTCATATTTTAACTAAAAACAACACTGAAATTAAACGCATTCAGCATCCAAATTTGTTAATAAGTCAGTTTTTGGTAACCAATGAAACCTTGTATATTTACAACGACGGAATTCTACGTCAATATCGACTTAAACTAGAATAGATTATGCATGTTGCTGTTGCTGGAAACATAGGAGCTGGTAAGACTACGCTCACCAAATTACTTTCTAAACACTACAAATGGGAAGCCCAACTAGAGGATGTTGTGGACAATCCATATCTGGATGATTTTTATAATCAAATGGAGCGTTGGAGTTTTAATTTGCAGGTGTATTTTCTAAACAGTAGATTTAGACAAGTAAATCAGATTCACAGTAGCGGTAAAGACATTATTCAAGACCGAACCATTTATGAAGACGCTCATATTTTTGCTCCTAATCTTCATGCAATGGGATTAATGACCAATCGTGATTTTGAAAACTATTCGTCCTTATTTAATTTGATGGAATCCTTTGTTAAAGGACCCGATTTACTGATTTACTTAAGAAGCTCAATTCCAAATCTTGTTGCACAAATTCATAAACGTGGTCGTGACTACGAAAACTCAATTAGTATAGATTATCTCAGTAGATTAAATGAGCGCTACGAAGCCTGGATTCACGGCTATGACAAAGGCAACCTATTGATTATAAATGTCGATGATTTGGATTTCGTAGACAATCCAGAAGATCTAGGTGGAATAATAAATAAAATCGATGCACAGATTCATGGTTTATTCTAATGAATAAAACCATAAGTTCTAGCGTGCGTTAGCGCCTCATCTCCGTCTTCAACAATCAAAACAGGCACTTCGTTATAATCTTTAAATAGATTACTTACTCGTTTCATGCGTTTCGTATGTTCAACTGCTCTTAAGTAAATGGCTGCAATTCTATTTGGAAACTCCTTAACCACATCTAAATAGATGTAGGCATCCTTTTCACCACAGTCTCCAATCAAAATAAAATCTAGTTTAGGGTAAGTTTTTAAAATATTAAAAATCTCATGATATTTATGAGCTAACTCCATTTTCGGTGTTCTGTCAAATGGTGTTCTAAAATCTCTTAGTAAAATAGGTCCTTTTGGAAAATTATTTCGCTTCAGGAAAAATGCAAGATAGCGATAGAGGTTCCATGGACTATTGCTAACATAAAAAATAGGATTGGCATCGGTATTGGATTTACCTCTATGTAGTAAATGGTAAAACTCGGAAGCTCCCTCTAGGGCTTTCCTTTTATGCGGCGTCTTAAATAAGGTATTTACCACCACTCGCCATTTTAATCTAGACGTAACACCTGTATGGAGTATGGTATCATCAATATCGCTTATTACACCAAAACTTGTATTGTCACTTGGTATAAGCATTTGACCATTGAATCTATTATCTAGCTGTATTTGTCTTTTCTTGCTTTTAGTTTCATAAGACACGCTATACTCTAACCAACCTTCTGAATCGATATACTGGTCTAAACAATCTGAAGTTTGATCAATAAGATAATAACCTTCGGCATCTGTTGTACAGTTTAAAACTTTATCATTTGGAAGATATACTAATAAAGGCGTTTTTCTAATCTCGTCTGTCTCGAATCGTTTCCATGAATTAAGTAGCAAACTGAACCAATCCTTTTTATCCAAATCAATATCCTCGTCCTCTAAAGCGCGACCCTTTAAATACAGATGTTCCTTCGTTCCATAAGTGTCAAAAGGAATAATTTGCAAAGGATCTTTCTTAAACCAACTCAATTAAATGCAATTTTAAAAACTTGAATATACTAAATCTATCATTCATCAATTAATCGCCATTCGAAAAACTAAGGGAAATGTTAAAGTGGGAAAAACTTCAGCAATTAACAAGTATTTTAGTGGGATTACCATTGTATACAAAAAACCAACTAAATATGAAGAGAATACTTATACTCATACTGTTATCCGTTTCTTTTGGATTTATTAATTCCCAGAATGTAATTGAAAATAATACTCCAACACCAAATTATCGGGCGGCTTCAAAATATTCACCAACCAATATTGCTAAAATGGTACACTCTACATCAGTACGCCCTAATTGGCTAAAAAATGGAAATCGTTTTTGGTATCAGTACAAAACAACCGAAGGCTCCAAATACTATATCGTAGATGCTGATAACAGAACTAAAAAAGAATTATTTGACAATGAAAAAATGGCAAGATGGCTTACCGAGATTACTAAGGATCCTTACGATGCGAAGCATCTACCCAAGTTTGATTTTAAGTTTGTAAAAAATGAAACCGCTATTCAATTCTATGTTACTGCTACAGAACAAGTAGAGGATAACCAAGATGAAGAAGAAGGCGAACAAAAAACAGATACTACATCTACCAAAAAGAAAAAAAACAAGCCAAAGATGGTCAATAAGGTCTACCACCTTGAGTATCGCCTTGGTGGTAATTCTTTAACTGTTTTGAGTAACGAGAAAAAAGGAAAAGAGGAATGGAAACAATGGGCTAATATAGCACCTGATAGTTCAATCGTTCTTTTTTCTAAAAATTTTAATCTTTATTGGATGGATAAAGCGAACTTTCTCAAAGCTGTTAAAAATGCAAAAGACTCCACCATTGTAGAAAATCAATGGACAACAGATGGTGAAGAAAACTATAGTTATGGCGGAAGAACTCGTGGAGAAAACAACGAAACTAAACTTAAAAATAAAGATAAGCGTAAATTCGTAGGAGGAATTTGGTCTCATGATTCCAAAAAATTCGTTTTCCAAAGACGAGATGCCAGACATATTAAGGATTTATGGGTTATAAATACAACCTCTAGTAAGAGACCAACACTTGAAACTTACAAATACCATATGCCAGGTGAGGACGAATTCTATAAAACAGAAATCCATGTATTTGATACTGAAACAAAAACCAATATTCAAGTTAAATTAGATACGGTAAAACAACAAAGTATCCAAATCTATAGAGCACCAAGAAAGAAATCCATTTACAGAGATGACTTTCAGCCTTCACTTTTACTATCTAAAAAAGGTAAAATCTACTTCAATACTATAAGTCGAGACCGAAAGAAACTAGACATTTGTGTAGCCGATTTAAATACAGGTGAGGTTAAAGTCTTAATAGAAGAACGATTCAATACTTACATTGAAACGCGACCATTAGTACTCTTTAATAACGAGACTGAAATGCTACACTGGGCGGAACGATCTGGCTGGGCGCATTATTATTTATATGATGCAGAGGGCAATCTCAAGAATCAAGTAACAAATGGGTCCTATCATGTAGAGCGGGCAATTGGTGTAGATGAAAAAACTCGAACACTTTATTTTACTGCCCATGGCATTCCGAAAGATCAAGATCCATATTATGAGCATATGTATAGAATTAACCTTAACGGAACTGGATTAGGGGCTTTGAATTCGGGCGACTTTAATACCAATATCGACATGGCTGATTCCAATAAGTACTTTGTTAGTAATTATTCAAGGGTTAATACTGTTCCCAAATCAGAATTGAGAGATAGCAACGGAAAAGTTGTTATGCAACTAGAAGAAGCCGATCTTTCACAATTAATAGCCTCTGGTTATAAGTTCCCAGAACCTTTTAAAATGAAAGCTGATGATGGCATTACCGACATTTATGGTGTGATGTACAAACCGTTTGATTTTGACGAAACAAAAAAATATCCATTATTAGAATATGTCTATCCCGGACCTCAAACTGAAGCTGTAAATAAATCCTTTTCAGTGCGAATGGATCGACTTGACCGAATGGCACAACTTGGTTTTATAGTTGTAACAATGGGCAATAGAGGTGGTCATCCAGACAGATCTAAATGGTACCATAACTATGGTTATGGAAATCTCAGAGATTATGGCCTAGCTGATAAAAAATATGTAGCTGAGCAACTTGCCGACAAGCACGACTTTATCGATATTGAAAAAGTAGGTATCTATGGGCATTCTGGAGGTGGTTTTATGTCTACCGCAGCTATGCTTGTCTATCCAGATTTCTTTAAAGCTGCTGTTTCATCTGCAGGAAATCATGACAATACCATTTACAACAGTTGGTGGAGTGAAACACATCATGGTGTACAAGAGGAAATGGATGAAAAAGGGAATACCAAATATAAATATATGATTGACACCAATCAGGAACTTGCCGATAATCTAAAAGGACATTTAATGTTGATCACGGGAGATGTAGATAACAATGTCCACCCAGGAGGCACAATAAGAATGGCGAATGCCCTGATAAAAGCTCATAAGCGCTTCGAATTTATGTTAATGCCTGGACAACGTCACGGTTTTGGTAATATGACTGAATATTCGTTTTGGTTAAGAGCAGATCACTTCAGTAAATATCTACTAGGACACGAGATGACTGATATTGACATTACCGAAATGAACAGGGATATTCCAAAAAAGAAATAAACAAAAAAAGCCACGCTTAAAAGCGTGGCTTTTATTATAAGCTTTTATTTAACTTTTTGAAACATCAATTTTCTCAATAATAGTTTCAACTTCAGCATCTTTCTCTGCAGATTTTAAATTCTCTTCAAAAGCTTTAAGTTGTGCTTCAACCTCAGCTTCCGTTCCTTTAAAAGTTTTGCTTTCTGTCACCTCTTCACCATTCACTACCATAGTGTATTCAACAGTAGCCTCAGCTTCATTACTATCAGAGACTATGATCTCTTTTTTAACTTCCTCTGTCTCATAAGATGCCAGCCCAGTAGCAGAAATAGCAATACTCGGTGCAATAACCAAAGCAACTACAGACATTAATTTCAATAATATATTTAATGAAGGTCCTGAAGTGTCCTTGAAAGGATCACCAACAGTATCACCAACAACAGCCGCTTTATGAGCATCTGTTCCTTTACGTCCCTGCTCTTCGATCATCTTTTTAGCATTATCCCAAGCACCACCTGCGTTAGATTGGAAGATAGCCATTAAAACTCCGCATGTTGTAACACCTGCCAACAGTCCGCCTAACATTTCGGCTCCACCTATAAATCCTACTGCCACAGGAACTGCAATTGCTAACAAACCTGGTAATACCATTTCCTTAATCGAAGCAGTAGTAGAAATTTCAACACATTTTTCATATTCAGCAACACCATCTGCTTCATCAAACGTTGCTCTTTGAGCTTCTGTTGCTTTTGACATATCAGAATCTACAGCTCTCATAACCTCTAATGCCGCTTTTAACTTAGGTATATCTCTAAACTGACGTCTTACTTCTTCAATCATTGCCATTGCAGCACGTCCTACAGCATTCATTGACAGTGCTGAAAAGACAAATGGCAACATACCACCTACTAAGAGTCCAGCCATAACTGTTGGCTTTGAAACATCTATTGCTGTAACATTTGCTGTTTTCATAAAGGCTGCAAACAAAGCCAATGCTGTTAATGCAGCAGAAGCAATTGCGAATCCTTTACCTATCGCTGCAGTTGTATTACCCACTGCATCTAATTTGTCTGTACGCTCACGTACCTCGCTAGGTAGCTCTGCCATTTCTGCAATTCCTCCCGCATTATCCGAAATTGGTCCATAAGCATCAACTGCTAATTGAATTCCTGTATTTGCAAGCATACCTACAGCTGCAATTGCAATACCGTAAAGCCCTGCATAATGGTGAGATACTAATATCGCTGCGGCAATGAGAAGTATTGGAATCATTGTAGACATCATTCCAACACCTAAACCTGCGATTATATTTGTCGCACTACCCGTTTCAGATTGTCTAACAATAGATTTAACTGGCTTTGTGCCAGTACCTGTATAATATTCTGTTACCTTACCAACAGCCAACCCAGCAATTAAACCAGCAATTACTGCAATAAAAACACCGAAAGCACCGCTTGGTAAGCCTTCAACCGTTTCAGGTATTAAAGCATTGATTAAAAAGTATGATGCAACAAGCATTAAACCTGCAGATCCAAATTCACCAATATTCAATGCCGTTTGTGGATTTCCGCCATCCTTTACTCTTACAAAGAAGGTACCGATGATTGACATAACAATACCAACTGCCGCCAATACCAATGGTAAATAAACAGCTCCTAAACCGTTAAAATCTGGAGTGACTATATAAGCACCTAATACCATTGTACCGATTATAGAACCTACATAAGATTCGAATAAATCAGCTCCCATACCTGCTACATCCCCTACATTATCACCTACGTTATCAGCAATGGTTGCTGGGTTTAAGGGGTGATCTTCCGGAATACCAGCTTCCACCTTACCTACAAGGTCAGCTCCAACGTCAGCCGCTTTAGTGTAGATACCTCCACCAACACGAGCAAATAATGCAATAGAAGATGCACCTAATGAAAATCCAGAAAGTACATTTAATACTTCATTGATTCCCCAGCCCATTTCACTGTAGATCATAAATAATCCACTTAGACCTAAAACACCAAGACCAACAACTCCAAGACCCATTACAGCACCTCCTGCAAAAGCTACCTCTAAGGCTTTACCTAATGAAGTTCTAGCCGCACTTGTCGTTCTAACATTTGCTTTGGTTGCAACCTTCATTCCTATAAATCCTGCAAGTCCAGAACAAATTGCTCCAATAATGAATGATATTGCTACAACCCCGTTTGATCCTTCTTCATTACTACCTTTAAAGAAAAGTAATATTGCCACAGCAGCCACAAAAATCGCTAGAATTTTGTATTCCGCTTTCAAAAAAGACATTGCACCATCTGCAATGTTCTTTGCAATTCGTTTCATTTTATCCGTTCCTTGGTCTTGTTTACTTACCCATGCACTCTTAATGAATACAAACAATAATCCTAAAACACCAAAAGCTGGAAGAGCTTTAATTAAAATATCCATATTAATATGTGTTAGTTAGTTACTAATTTTTAACGCTGCCAAAAATAGAAAAATATACCTGATAAAAAAAGCTACCTTTAATTAAAGATAGCATTCGATTTTATTGTGTTCAAGGCTCTTGTTAAATTGTAAATGTTCTTTTCTTTTTGTGTTCACTCTCCTCATAGCGCTCTACACATTTCAAATAAATTTTCCGGGCTTCTTCGGCATTTCCCCAACCACCTACATCTACTTTTTTCTCCTCTAAATCTTTATAAACCTGAAAAAAATGTTCAATTTCACGAAGTCGATGTGGATTTAAATCATCAATATCTGAACGCTTATTCCACACTGGATCTGAAACCGGTACACAAATAATTTTTTCATCAGGTCCTTTTTCGTCAGTCATATGGAAAACACCAATTGGTCTTACCTCCATAACTACCATAGGGTACGATGGTTCTGTAGAAAGGACCAATACATCCAGGGGATCTTGATCTAACGCAAGCGTTTCTGGCACAAAGCCGTAATCACCAGGATACATCATGGAAGAGAACAAGGTTCTATCGAATCTTATTTTGTTCAATGCAAAATCGTACTCGTATTTATTTCTACTTCCTTTTGGAATTTCAATTAGAACATCAAAGGTAATTTTCTTACTATCTTTCATTTAATTCATATTTAGGTTACGCCAATATTGGAGCATTTGGTTCAAATTTTTGGGCTGCAAATATATAACATCAAGTCTGTTTTACCTAAGAAATTAGGCATTGTAATTTTTGACATTGGCGGCATTAATCCATTAAAAATAAAATCCAAAACTCCCTGTCACACCAAAGCGTCTGGCATCTGGTAAATCAAGATAATTCCCTCTAAAGTTGAAATCTATTCTTAGAATTTTAAAAATGTTTGCAATGCCAAAACTGTATTCATAATACACTTTAGAATTAGGTGCTATTAATGGGAATTCAAGCGGATTTCCTGTTGTGCTCAAAGCAATATTTTCGTCTGATAATTCACCCCAAACACCACGTAATGCTAGAATCGCCCTAAGATTGTATTTCTTTAAAAATGGTATTCTCGAAAATAGTCTACCATTAAAATTGTGTTCTAAATGGAGTGACGTATAAGTATCCGTAACAAACTCATAAAAATCTAACTGTGGGAATGTATTGTAAATTGAAAAATAAGTTTGGTTACCTGGAACAACACTCAACAATGCCAAAGGGACCTCGCCAAATGTTTTACCCATCTCCACAGAACTCACCAATCTTCCAAAACCTCCTATCTGCCATGGTTGAATATATGAAAACTGAAGTTTAGTATAATTAAAATCACTATTAAACCAATCGCTATCGCCTCGAGTTACTTGAGCAAATAATCTTGCGAAACTGTCATTTTTCTCTTTTCGTTCTACCCCAAATCCTGTCATTTGACGTTTAGGAAAGTAACCAAGTGAAAACCTACTTTCAAATTGGTAAACTTCAGATGAAACTCCTGTGGCAGAATCTGGGTCATTAAAATCCAAGCTAAAAGTTGGTGACGCACTGCTTATGCGTCTAAAGCTACCATCCCAACGTACTTCTAAATTTCGAAAAGGTTCTAATGCAATACCAAAATTAGTTAGGTTAATATTAGATAACTTATCATTTGCTCCCGCTGTAAATACAGCATTTGAGGCTAAGCTACGACCCAGTACATCCGTAGAACTGGTTAAGCTGGCTCCGATTTGTTCTATATCCCTCCTGTGACCCCCAAAAATGGTAAACCTACTTTTTTTGTCTAGTAACCATTTTCCGGAAATACCATGTTTGAATTTATTATCCCTAAAACCATATGCCAAAAACCCTTCTAATCGCCACAAATCATTTGGACCAAAATAAGTACGACCACCTGTTCGAATTCGTAAACCTTCAACATCGTTAAACCCTAAAGTTGAAAATATTGGCCCGTAATCAAAGTTGATGCTGGGGAATTCAATGTAACCAGATGCCAAAATACTTCCAAGGTTATAAAGTCGCTTAAACTTTTTGACTGTTTTAAGTGTATCAAGCATAGTGTAGACGCCCTTTTCATCCTTGTTTAGCGCTTCTAATCTATTTCTTTCCCAAAACTCGTCATTTCGGTTATATACATCCTCGTCATAATTATAAACCACTTTGTCATAATACTTTGGATCCTTTGGTTCATTAAATTTATAATTATCATAGAGGGTGGTCCGTTTCCCGTAAATGCCGCGAGATTTTTCTTTCTTATTTAAAGCAAAATCAGACAGAAAATAATCCCGCTTAATCAAAAAGACCGAATCATTTAGAACTTCAAATTCTTGTTCTATGTAAATTTCCTTGACCCAATTAATATTAGCACTCTTTGAGGCTTGCATATTAATTTCTTTTATGGCATAGGTCGAATCATTAACCCAAAAATCTCCTTTAAAAGTGAGTTCATTTCTACGCCTTGGGTAATACACAATATTATAACACCATTTGTTGTCTATAAATGCACTGTCCGACAGAACATAGTTATAAGTCTGGATACCTGATCTACCTATTGGGCTCACAAAACTTTTGTCAAAAAATTTAATGTAGTTGCTGTAAACATTATATTCTGAATAGAGATCGTCAATAAAATCTATTATGACTTGGTTGTTGCTAAAACCACTATTCTTATTTCCAACTAAATCCTGACGCTCTTTACCTATGACATTATCACCTGAAATATGTTTTACCGATTCGTTTAGAAAAACGGGCAGGTACGTTTTTCCTGTTACACTTGAGGTATCTACTTCCTCAAAAACAAATTCCATCCCCTTAAAGAGTTTACTCTTTATCAAGGTGCTATCAATTGTATTGAGATCAAATTCTACTTTTTCGTATTGATCGTATTCGTATTGATTAAACTGATTTAATCCATTTTGACGTTTGCGTTCCCATATTTTCTTAAGAAGCCTAATGGCAGGGTTTTCTGATGCTTTCTTCGACTGTTTACCTGTAACGATTACAACTTCATCAAGTGATGAGACTTCCTCTTTTAGAATAAACTTTAGATCAAAATTAACGCGTTTAACAATTGGGATTTCCAAACGCTCATAACCTATAAACGAAACCACTAGGGTATCCCAATTTTCGCTTGACTCAAGATAAAACCGACCATTCTCATTCGAAGTAGTCCCTTCTGTAGAACCTTTAAAGAGGATATTTGCATAGGCAATAGGTTCATTGTTTTCATCATAAACGTGACCACTTACCTTTGTTTGGGCAAATGCACAAATAGAAAATAGGGCAAATAGACTTGTAAGTAGTTTTAACCTCATACTAAAAACAAACTTCATCAATAACCAAATCTTTTGATTTTTTCTAGTTATTAATGAAGTTCATTAAACGCAAAAAAATGCGAATTATTTATTTATACATTACTTTTTTGACCGCTTTGATGACATCGTTACTGTTTGGAAGCCATTCTTCTAATAAAACTGGTGAATACGGTGCAGGTGTGTCTGCTGTATTAAGTTTAATAACTGGGGCATCCAAATAGTCAAATGCTTCAGATTGTACCAAATATGTAATTTCTGTCGCCACATTTCCAAATGGCCATGCCTCTTCTAGTACTACTAAGCGATTGGTTTTCTTAACTGAGTCTAGGATTGCTTTTCGGTCCATAGGTCTTACCGTGCGCAAATCGATAATCTCACAGCTAATTCCTTCTTCCGCTAAAGCATCTGCCGCTTTATACGCTTCCTTAATGATTTTACCAAAAGAAACAATTGTCACGTCAGTACCCTCGCGCTTTATATCCGCAACACCTATTGGAATTGTGTATTCGCCTTCAGGAACCTCTCCTTTATCACCATACATTTGTTCACTCTCCATAAAAATCACAGGATCATCGTCTCTAATAGCAGATTTCAATAATCCTTTTGCATCGTAAGGATTTGAAGGTACAATTACCTTTAAGCCTGGTGTGTTCGCAAACCAATTTTCAAATGCTTGTGAGTGTGTTGCTGCCAATTGACCTGCAGAAGCAGTAGGGCCTCTAAATACAATAGGACACTTAAATTGACCTCCAGACATCTGCCTAATTTTTGCAGCGTTGTTTATTATTTGATCAATTCCTACTAGTGAGAAGTTAAATGTCATATACTCAACAATTGGTCTGTTGCCAGTCATCGTAGATCCTATGGCAACACCAGCAAATCCTAATTCTGCAATGGGTGTATCAATGACACGTTTAGGCCCGAACTCATCGAGCATGCCCTTTGATGCCTTATAGGCTCCATTATACTCTGCAACCTCCTCACCCATTAGATAAACACTCTCATCACGGCGCATTTCCTCGCTCATGGCCTCGCATACAGCTTCTCTAAATTGAATTGTCTTCATTATCTTTCTTTTAATCGAATAGCAAAAATAGGAATAAATGAAAAACTAAATAAATCAAATTTCCTTTAAATTTATTATGCGTGCATAGTAAAAATTCGAAATAAAATAATTAACTTCGCAGTCGCAATTACTTAAACATTTAAGTACAATAAAATTGCCCAAAAAAGATTTTTTTTTTCTTCATTACGATAACGTTATCGTATTGATGCAATAAACAAACATAAACTTAAATAAGATTTGAAAATGAAGATTTTAGTCTGTATTAGTCATGTGCCAGATACAACATCAAAGATCAATTTTACAGAAGGCGATACAAAGTTTGACACCAATGGAGTGCAATTTGTAATTAACCCTAATGATGAATTTGGTTTAACGCGTGCCATGTGGTTCAAAGAAAAACAAGGTGCTAGTGTAGATGTCGTAAATGTTGGCGGGCCAGAAACTGAACCCACTTTAAGAAAAGCCTTGGCCATTGGAGCTGATGCCGCAATAAGAGTAAATACAGAAGCTGTAGACGGTGCAACAGTTGCTAAGCAATTAGCTAAAGTTGTTACAGATGGCGGTTATGATTTAGTAATTGCTGGACGTGAGTCTATTGACTACAACGGTGGAATGGTCCCTGGCATGTTAGCTGCTATGACAGGCGCAAACTTTGTTACCAACTGTATTAGCCTAGAAATAGATGGAACAAATGCTAAAGCTGTAAGGGAGATTGATGGTGGAAAAGAAACAGTTTCTACTTCTTTACCTTTGGTTATAGGTGGTCAAAAAGGTTTAGTTGAGGAAAGTGATCTTAGAATACCAAACATGAGAGGAATAATGATGGCAAGAAAGAAACCGTTAACCATTGTTGAGCCGGTAGACGCAAATGTTGAAACTAAATCAACAGGTTTTGAAAAACCTGCACCTAAAGGAGCCGTTAAGCTTGTTGATGCTGAAAATATAGATGAATTGGTGAATTTGCTTCATAACGAGGCAAAAGTGATTTAATTGAACTAAATCATTCCGAACGTGTTTCGGAATCTTTTGAAATTAAAGAAATAATTAATGAGATCCTGAAACAAGTTCAGGGTGACAAAACTAAGGAATATGTCAGTAATAGTATATACAGAATCAGAAAAAGGAAAATTTAAAAAAGTTGCATTTGAGGTTGTTTCTTATGCCAAGGCAATTGCAGACAAAATGGGTACGTCTGTAACAGCAATAGCTGTTAACGCTGAAAATCCTGAAAGCTTAGGCAATTATGGCGCTTCAAAAGTATTAGCGGTTAATGACGACAGTTTAAATGTTTTTAATGCAAAAAAATATGCTTCGGCCATAGAGCAAGCTACTAAACAAGAAAATGCAAATGTAGTTGTGTTGAGCTCTAGTGCAGACAGTAAATACTTAGCACCAATCTTAGCCGTTGGTTTAGAGGCAGGTTATGTATCAAATGTGGTTGAAGTACCTTCAAACACTGCGCCATTTACAGTTAAAAGAACAGCGTTTACAAACAAAGCATTTGCCCATACAGAAATAAACACAGAAGTTAAATTAATTGGTTTGTCCAATAATTCATTTGGTTTAGTAGAATCAGGAGGTAGTGCATCCGTTGAGACTTTTACTCCAAATATTCCTGACTCAGGCGTTACTGTAGAGTCCGTAGATAAGGCAACAGACAAAGTTAGCATCGCTGATGCTGAAGTAGTCGTTTCTGGCGGCAGAGGTTTAAAAGGACCGGAAAATTGGGCATTAATTGAAGATTTAGCTGAAGTTCTAAATGCGGCAACTGCTTGTTCTAAGCCAGTTTCGGACCTTGGTTGGAGACCTCATAGCGAACATGTTGGCCAAACCGGTAAACCTGTGGCATCCAACTTATACATAGCAATTGGAATATCTGGAGCAATTCAGCATTTAGCAGGTATTAATTCTTCAAAGGTAAAGGTGGTTATCAACACAGATCCAGAAGCGCCATTTTTTAAAGCTGCAGATTACGGCATCGTTGGCGATGCTTTTGAAGTGGTTCCTGTTCTGACAGAAAAATTAAAAGCTTTTAAGGCACAAAACGCATAATTTTATTAACTTGTATATTCCTTAGGACTGTTTAAATTAGGATTTTTTACTGTTGTATTATCGTTTTATCGATTGAACAGGAAAAACAACCAAAACTGTATTTTTCAGTTGGTAAAGTCCAAATTTAAACGGTTCTTTGTGTTTTAGATTTTATGAGTTTAGTTCGTTTAAATATAAAGGGTATTTCCTATAGCCAGACCCAAAATGGTGCTTATGCCCTTATACTCAATGAGGTTGATGGCGACAGAAAACTTCCTATCGTTATAGGTGCTTTTGAAGCACAATCCATTGCAATCGCATTAGAAAAAGAAATAAGGCCTCCACGACCGCTTACACATGATTTGTTTAAGAACTTTGCAGACCGTTTTGATATTGTTGTAAAACAAGTTATTATTCACAAATTGGTAGATGGTGTATTCTATTCCAGCCTTATTTGTGAACGCGACAAAATTGAAGAAATAATTGATGCTAGAACCAGTGATGCTATTGCTTTAGCACTACGGTTTCAAGCACCAATTTTTACCTACAAAAACATTTTGGATAAAGCGGGAATATATCTTAAGGTAAATCCTAAAAAAGACGATGAGGATCAAGATAGCATTTTAGTCGATGACCTTGTCGCCGAAGAAATTGAAAATGCAGTCATTGAACAAGAAGGCTTTAAAGACAAGTCCTTAGACGAACTTGAAAAACTACTGGAGGAGGCTGTAAAGAATGAAGATTACGAAAAAGCAGCCAAAATTCGCGATGAAATTTCCAAACGCTAACTAACTATCATTTCAATGTCAAAATTTTTCAAGGCCATCTTAGCTATATTTGTCTCAATTTGGTCAATTACCGCGCAAGATCTTGAAAAAAGCTGGCAATTTGAATCTATTAAAGACAGTACTAGCAATGCCCTTTTTGATATTACTGAGTCAGACACTTTAAACTTTAAAGATGGTAAGTTTAATTACACCCTTAAAGCCAAAAACAATTTAAAAGCACAAGGGGATTATCTTTACCAAAACAATATCTTGGTGTTATACTACACCACACCAAAAGACACAATTCGTCATTTTAGAATTGAGGCTTTGACCGACTCTTCATTGGTATTTACAGAAAACAAAATAACCTACAGTTACAAACCATTTGTTAAAGAACGAACAATTGCCAATGACATTATTCCCAGTCAAGGATTTACATTAAATAGTTTACTGCGTGGTGCATTGGGAATGCTTGTTTTACTTCTTATTGCCTTTTTATTAAGTAAAAATAGAAAAGCCATTAATTGGCGAACTGTTGGATTTGGCCTATTAGCACAACTTATTTTAGCAGTTGGTGTTCTTAAAGTCCCTTTTGTTCAGGCTGCTTTTGAATGGGTTGGCAGTCTTTTTATAAGCGTTTTAGATTTTACAATGGCAGGTACTAAATTTTTATTTGCTGCTTTTAGTACAAATGAAATTGCAGATTCCTTGTTAACCTTTGCTGTTTCAATACTACCAACAATCATTTTCTTTTCTGCATTGACATCGGTGCTTTTCTATTTGGGTATTATCCAGAAAGTAGTAAAAGGTATGGCTTGGTTGCTCACCAAATTATTACAAATATCTGGTGCAGAAAGCCTAAGTGTTGCAGGTAATATTTTCTTAGGACAAACAGAATCGCCTTTAATGATAAAGGCTTATCTCGAAAAAATGACCAAATCAGAAATTCTCTTGGTAATGATTGGAGGTATGGCGACCGTTGCTGGAGGTGTATTAGCTGCTTATATAGGGTTTCTTGGAGGAACGGACGAAGCACTTCGTTTATTTTATGCGAAACACCTACTAACTGCATCTGTGATGGCTGCTCCCGGTGCAATTGTAGTGTCTAAAATTCTGTATCCACAACAAGAAGAAATTAATTCAGAAATAAAAATAACCCAAGACAAGATAGGCTCTAATATTCTCGATGCGATTGCAAATGGAACAACAGAAGGATTAAAACTTGCTGTAAATGTTGGTGCCATGCTGTTGGTATTCTTAGCCTTTATTGCAATGATAAATGGTATTTTATCTTGGGCAGGGGATATTACCAATCTTAACTCATGGATTGCCAATAACACAACCTATAAAACCTTCTCACTAGAATTTATACTTGGTTACACTTTTGCGCCTCTCATGTGGTTAATAGGTGTTGCTAAAGAAGATATTGCATTAATGGGGCAATTATTGGGTATTAAACTGGCTGCTAGCGAGTTTGTGGGCTACATACAACTAGCAGAATTAAAAAATCCAGCTCAACTTCTTCATTTAAAATATCAGAAATCCATAATCATGGCTACCTACATGCTATGTGGATTTGCCAATTTTGCATCTATCGGCATTCAAATTGGAGGCATAGGGTCACTTGCTCCAGGGCAACGTAAAACCCTATCTGAATTTGGCATTAAAGCATTGATAGGTGGTACTTTGGCGTCTCTTTTATCTGCGACTATCGCTGGAATGATTATTGGATAAAAGCCCATTTAATTCCCCAAAGGGGAAAACACATTCTCGTTAATAACTTTTTATATCTGCGGACAGAAATCTGACGTCTTTAATATTCATTTTAATTAATTTCGTCTTAAATTATTTTAACTATATATAAAAGTTTCTTCCCTTTGGGAAGACAGTAGATGGGCCTATGAAACAATATCACGACCTAGTAGAACATGTTTTAGAAAATGGTAACGAAAAAATGGATAGAACTGGCACTGGCACAAAGAGTGTTTTTGGCTATCAAATGCGTTTTGATTTGAGCGAAGGCTTTCCAATGGTTACTACAAAAAAATTGCACCTTAAATCCATAATTTACGAACTTCTTTGGTTTTTAAAAGGTGACACTAATATAAAATATCTCACAGAAAATGGTGTTAGAATTTGGAATGAATGGGCGGACGAAAATGGTGACCTTGGGCCAGTTTACGGGCACCAATGGCGTAATTGGGCCAGTGAAGAAATCGATCAAATTAAAGCGGTCATTAATGGATTAAAAAAGAATCCAGACAGTCGAAGAATGTTAGTTTCTGCTTGGAATCCCTCAGTCTTACCTGATACCTCCAAATCGTTCTCCGAGAATGTTGCTAACGGCAAAGCGGCTTTACCTCCTTGTCACGCATTTTTTCAGTTCTATGTTGCAGATGGGAAATTGTCTTGCCAATTGTACCAAAGAAGCGCAGATATTTTCTTAGGCGTTCCTTTTAATATTGCTTCTTATGCATTGCTTACCTTGATGGTAGCACAAGTTTGCGGCTTTCAGCCAGGAGAATTTATTCATACGTTTGGCGATGCACATATTTATAATAATCATTTAGAGCAATTAGAATTGCAACTTTCAAGAGACATAAGGCCTTTACCAAAAATGATTTTAAATCCTGAAATAACAGATATCTTTGACTTCAAGTTTGAAGATTTCACACTAGTGGATTACAATCCGCATCCGCATATAAAAGGGGTTGTTGCGGTATAAAAAAACTTCATAAAAAAAGCGTCTCAATTGAGACGCTTTTCATTTTACTTTTTTAATTGCTTACAGGTTTAAAACACCATTCTCTGCTCCAGCGTAATCGCTCCATGCATATGCATCTGCTTGGTCGTCATTGATATAGGCACCATCAACAACATATCTAAACTCATAAGAATTATCTTTTTCTAAATCTACAGTCCCTTTAAAGGTTCCGTTTTTTAACTTTTTAAGCTTAACAGCCTTCTTTTCGTTCCATTCGTTAAATGTTCCAACAACTGCTACTTTTTTTGCTTCTTCTGCAGGCACAGAAAATGTTACTTTACAAACTGGCTTGCTTTTTAAATACTGCTTTTTAATTGCCATAATAGATAGATTTAATTTCGGGTCAAAAGTATAAAAGAAAAATCCACATATTGTAGTTTAATTAACTTATAACTAAAGAATTATTATTTTGGTAAAATAGACTTTACTTTTTCGTAAAGTTCATAATAATAGGGCGTAAAAATTAGTATATTGATAAGACTATTTTTATGGCTTAAGTATTGATAATCAACTATATCGTTTTCGATAATTACTAATTATCAAACTTCAGTTAATACTAAAACGTTTTAGTTAAAAAAGGGTATCTTTAACCCGTCAAATTTAGATTATGTTTGGAAAGAAAAAGCAAGTTTCTACGATAGACAAAGACCAGTTAGAGCTCATAGAATACGCTCAAAAAAGAATCCGTCAAAAAAAGCGTCTTTACTTACATTTTGTGGTGTTTTTAATTGGGGCCGTTTTCCTAATCATAGCTAATACAGTGTTGGGAATTGGTAAAGACTTTACCATTGCTGGCATAAATTGGTTTGTTTACGGCATCCTCATATGGCTATTCTTATTTATATATCACTTTATAAATGTGTTTATTACGAATAAGTTTATGGGTAAGGATTGGGAAAAACTTCAGCTCGATAAACTTGTTAACCAACAACAACAACGAATAGATGCATTAAAGCGTGACATTCTCAAAGAAGAATCTAAGATTGCACAGTCTCAGGCTTACAATGAATCTCTTTTAAAAGGTGAAACGGTCGTAAAAAAAAAGAATAGTGAATTAACCATAATAGTTGCGGTTGGTGAAAATAATGCCATTGGTAAGGACAATGATTTAATTTGGCACCTAAGCAACGACCTCAAACGGTTTAAAAAATTAACTAATGGGCATCATATCATAATGGGGCGTAAAACGTTTGAAAGTTTTCCTAAACCGTTACCCAATAGAAAACATATTGTAATTACACGACAAGACAACTATTCTGTACCAGATGGTGTAATAGTAGTGAATAATCTGAACGATGCGATAGACGCAGCTCAATCTGATGAGCAGCCGTTTATAATTGGTGGAGGTGAAATTTATAAACAATCTATGGCGTTGGCAGACAAACTAGAAATCACAAGAGTGCATGCTAGCTTTAAAGATGCTGATACCTTTTTTCCAGAAATTGACAAGACTATTTGGAAAGAAGTAAACCGCGAAACTAACGATGCTGACGAAAAACATGCCCATGCCTTCTCATTTATTACCTATATGAGAAAATAAATATTTCTATTTTTGCACCACTAAATTGAACATGATATGAAAGCATATATATTCCCAGGACAAGGCGCCCAATTTTCTGGAATGGGCCTGGATCTTTACGAAAAATCACCTTTAGCACAAGAGTTGTTCGAAACCGCAAATGAAATATTAGGGTTTCATATAACTGACATAATGTTTGAAGGCTCAGACGAAGATTTAAAGCAAACCAAAGTTACACAGCCTGCAATATTTCTTCATTCGGTAATATTGGCTAAAACATTAGGCAACCATTTTAATCCAGACATGGTTGCTGGTCATTCATTAGGTGAATTTTCTGCGCTTGTAGCTAACGGTGCGCTTACATTTGAGGATGGCCTTAAACTGGTTTCACAACGTGCCCAAGCGATGCAAAAAGCATGCGAAATACAACCTAGTACCATGGCTGCGGTTCTTGGTTTAGACGATGATATTGTAGAAAAGGTTTGTGGTATGACAGAAGGTGTTGTAGTTGCTGCCAATTACAATTGCCCTGGCCAACTTGTTATTTCAGGAGAGATAGACGCAGTAAATAGAGCCTGTGAAACCTTGAAAGAAGAAGGTGCGAGACGTGCGCTAGTTTTACCCGTTGGTGGTGCATTTCATTCACCCCTAATGGAACCTGCAAGAGAAGAATTAGCATCTGCTATTGAGAATACCGTTTTTAGCAAACCTAATTGTCCTATTTATCAAAATGTTACCGCCTCTGCTGTGACAGACCAAAAGGAAATCAAAGTTAATCTGATTTCTCAACTAACTGCACCGGTAAAATGGACTCAAACTGTTCAACAAATGGTCGCAGACGGAGCAATGCATTTCACTGAAGTTGGGCCTGGAAAGGTACTTCAAGGCTTGGTTAAGAAAATCCATCGAGAAGCCGAAACTGTATCTGCAAGTTTAGACACTAACGCCTAATTTTATTTGTTTTGAACAGAAACCTATTTATCACCCTTTTAATTGTTTTCAATATAGCAATAGATCAGATTTCGAAAGCCATAGTCAGGTCCAACATGATCGAAGGAGCGGCTGGAGAAATTGATGTAATTAAAGGTTATTTTCAACTCATATGGGTTGAAAATAAAGGTGCTTTCCTCGGCATGGGAAGTGATATGAACCCTACTTTAAAACTGATCTTTCTCTTAATTTTACCAACTGTAGTTCTTGGTTATGTTATATACTACATTATTAAAACCAAGGAACTGGACCGTACAAGTTTAATTGCCTTTTGTTGCATTGTAGGTGGCGGTATTGCAAATGTTTTTGACCGAATTGTCTATGGACAGGTTACAGATTTCTTCTTCATTAGAATTACCGATTCGATTAAAACAGGAATCTTTAATGTAGCTGATTTGTCAGTTACAACGGGAATGATTATGCTATTATTTAGCGGTGTCTTTACAAAGAAAAAAAAGACGACAGTTGCTTAGCGTTCTAGCACACAATTTTTACAATCCTTTACCTCGCCATAGTAAGTCTCACGGTATTTATGGATGGTTTTGTAGGGAATATTAAGAATTTGCTTCTTGATGTAGGTAACGTTTGTTTTTAAACGTCCCATTTTTCTGGTGAATCTTGTTTCTACCTTTGTTTCTCGTTTAACGCTTATCAATTTCATTAGTAATCAATTATCATTAGATGCAAAACAACAAAGACTAAGATGCAAACCCAAGTATATCTCGTTAAATTAGTGTTAAGCTATTTAAACGCTATGCTAAAAGATGTTTTCTAATAGTTTTCATCACATCTATATAAACAATCGCAAGTCGAAATAGTGCAATTTTTGATTTAACCTAATAGGCATCCAAAGGGATAAACTGTTATGAAATAGAAATTTCTAGCCTCGTATTTTTTTCTCCCAATTCCAAGCAGAGCGCATAGCGTCATCTAAACTAGATTCTGTTTTCCAACCCAGAACCTCATTGGCGTGTTTTGTGTTGGCATAAGCAGCTGTAATATCGCCTTCCCTTCGCTCAACAATTTTATAATTGAGCTTTGTTCCAGATACTCTTTCAAAAGATTGGATAACTTCAAGTACTGAGCTTCCTTTGCCAGTTCCCAAATTAAATACTTCATAGTTTGAAGCAGTCTTGTTTTGAAAAAGACGTTCTAAAGCCACAACATGTGCCTTGGCCAAATCTACCACATGAATGTAATCTCTTATACAAGTTCCGTCTGGTGTTGGATAATCGTCGCCAAAAACAGAGAGTTGTTCCCTCATACCAATAGCTGTTTGTGTGATGTACGGGACCAGATTTTGTGGTACTCCGATTGGTAATTCTCCTATTTCTGCTGACGGATGCGCACCAATTGGATTAAAATAACGCAATGCAATGGCATTTAAATCATTATTGACCTTACAAGCATCTCTTATTATCTCCTCACCTATTTGCTTGGTGTTACCATATGGCGACTCTGCAGGTTTGACAGGTGCGTCTTCTGTTATTGGTAGTTTATCAGCTTGACCGTAAACAGTACATGACGAGCTAAAAATGAAATTTTTTTGATCTAGTTCACAAATTTGCTGAAGCATGTAAACAAGAGTAGTTAGGTTATTCTCATAATACAAAAGTGGATTTTTCACACTCTCTCCTACCGCCTTACTTGCGGCAAAATGAATAACTCCAGCAATGTCATTATGCTTTTTAAAAAACATAATAACCTTTTCTTTATCTCTTAAATCTAAATTCTCAAAAACTGGTTTCTTACCTGTTATTTTTGCTATACCATCAAGTACATCAATAGAAGAATTGCTTAGATTATCAATAATTACAACATCGTATCCTTTATTCTGCAATTCTACAACGGTATGGGATCCTATAAAACCCAAACCTCCTGTAACTAATACTTTCATTATTATTTATTTGGAGTTATTTATAAAATCTAAAACGGTTTGAGTTATAAAGTTTATTTGATCATCATCTAATTCCGTATGCATTGGTAATGAAATTACGCTATTAATAAGCGTATTAGTCACTTTAAAATCATCTTCATTGTAGCGTTCATCCAAGTAGGCCTTTTGTCTATGAAGTGGAATAGGATAATACACACCGCATGGAATCCCGTTTTCATTTAAATGGACAACAAGTGCATCTCTATCTACGTCTCTTAGGTTTAGTGTATACTGATGAAATACATGGCAGTCACAAGTACTACAAATACCGTCACATTCAGTTCTACCAGATGGAATTGTAATCTGAGGATGGCCATTAAAAGCTTCATTATATTTTCTAGCGGCATTGCGACGCGTATTGTTGTATTCATCTAGATGTGGCAATTTAGCATCTAAAACAGCAGCCTGAATAGAGTCTAATCTTGAGTTTACACCCACCACATCATGATGGTAACGTTTGTACATACCATGATTTACAATTCCTCTAATTGTATGTGCCAAGTTATCATCATTTGTGAAAATTGCACCACCATCACCATAACAACCTAGGTTTTTAGAGGGAAAAAAAGATGTTGATGCCACATCACCAATAACACCTGTTTTTATTTTTGAGCCATTTCTTCGGGTGTAGTTAGCACCAATTCCTTGAGCGTTGTCTTCAATAACATACAGATTATGCTCTTTTGCCAGTTCCAATAGTTCATCCATATTGGCAGCCAATCCAAATAAATGCACTGGTACTATTGCCTTGGTCTTTGATGTTATGGCTTTTCGTACTGCTTCGACATCGATATTAAAAGTAACAGGATCAACATCCACTAAAACAGGTGTTAATTGCAAAAGCGCAATGACCTCAACTGTTGCGGCAAATGTGAAATCTGCTGTGATAACTTCATCGCCAGGCTCTAGCCCTAAACCCATCATAGCAATTTGCAGGGCATCTGTACCATTCGCACAAGGGATAACATGCTTGACACCTAAATAATCCTCTAAATTCTTTTGAAATTGATGCACCTTAGGTCCATTTATAAAGGATGCGCTATCCATTACTTCTTGAATTGATGGATCTACAACATCCTTTATTTTGGCATACTGACCTTGAAGATCAACCATTTGGATTTTTTTCATTCTACTGAAATACTTTAAATAGTTATAAGTCTTAAGACTTTAGCGAAAATACGAAAATGTAATTGCTACTCCAATGCAATTAATTGAAAGAAACGTATTTTAGCACAAATCTAAATTGTTGAGTGTTTTATATAACATAGGTGTCTATTTAATAGCTTTTATGCTAAGGATTCTTGCTGTTTTTAACCAAAAATTAAAACTTGGTGTAATTGGAAGAAAAAACACATTCAGATTATTAAAAAATGGTATCGCCAAGGAGCATAAAACATTTTGGTTTCATTGTGCTTCATTAGGTGAATATGAACAAGGTTTGCCCGTATTTAAGGCTTTACGTAAAACTTACCCTGATCATAAAGTTGTTTTAAGTTTCTTTTCGCCTTCAGGTTATGAAGTGCGTAAAAATACAGATGTGGCAGATGTTGTTGTTTATCTGCCACTAGATACAAAACGAAATGCCAAGAGGTTTTTGGATTTGGTTAATCCAGATTATATCATATTCGTAAAATATGAAATTTGGCCAAATCTCCTCAGTGAAATTAAAAGACGAAAAGCTAAGGCCATTCTTATTTCTGCGCTTTTTAGAGAAACTCAAAGTTTTTTTAAATGGTACGGTAAATTTATGCGTAACGCATTGAAAGCCTTTCAGTATATTTTTACTCAAGATGAAAAATCAAAGTTTCTTCTAGAAAGTTTTGGTTTTAACAATATAACTGTTGCAGGAGATACAAGGTTTGACAGAGTTTCTGATCAGCTAGCAATTAATAACGATATTCCATTTTTGGAAGAATTTGTATCTAACAATGTTTGTATTGTTTTTGGAAGCACTTGGCCTGCAGATGATGAATTGTATATAGACTATATAAATTCACATTCTAATAACGGGACAAAATTTATCATTGCTCCTCACAATGTTAAAGCCAATTATATTGAAGCCCTAAAAAATCAACTCAAGGTAAAAACTGTCTGTTATTCTGAAAAGAAAACCAAAAACCTTTCCGAGTATGGAGTATTTATCCTGGACACTATAGGTTATCTCTCAAAAGCATATAGTTATGCTTCCATTGCTTATGTTGGAGGAGGCGCAGGAACTACAGGGTTGCATAATATACTTGAACCCGCTGTATTTGGCATTCCTATATTAATAGGAAAAAATTATCAAAAATTCCCGGAAGCTAAAAGATTAATTCAACTGGGTGGTGTTAAGGCTGTAGCAACAAATCAAGAGTTTGAAAATCATTTAAACGCCTTATTGAAAGATGAATCCTTGAGACTTAAAATCGGTACAATAAATGGTAATTATATCAAAGAAAATAAAGGTGCTGTAAACCAAATACTTGATGTAATACGTATATAGAGCTCTGAGAAGCTAATATAAAATGGAAATTATGTTAAAATTTCATTAAAATTAGTATTTTGGTCAAGTAACAATTAACACTAAAACTATTAACATGAAAAGAATTGTAATGAGCCTTGCACTAGTTGCTGCTCTTGGATTATCATTAAACTCTTGTAGAGAGACAAAAGAAAAAGCTGAAGACGCTGTTGAAAATGCAACAGATGCAGCTGAGGATGCAGCAGATTCTGCAACAGATGCCGTTGACGAAGCTAAAGATATGGCAAGTGATGCCGTTGACGAAGCGACTGATGCAGCTAAGGATGCAATGGACAGCGCTAAAGATGCTGCTACTGATGCAGTAGATGCTGTTAAAGAAGGTGCTGAAGACATGGCTAACGATGCCAAAGATGCAGCAAGTGATGCGATGGATAAAGCTAAAAAGGCTGGTAATGACGCATTAGATAAAGCCCAAAAAGCTGGTAATGATGCAGTTGATAAAGCCAAAGGTACTATTGGTAACTAATTTATCTATAAAACTGAATTAAGAAAGCCTGATCAAATGATTAGGCTTTTTTTGTAGATTCGCTCAATTTAAGTTCACTCGGAACGATTATCGTTTGGCGTTCGTGCTCGTCGTTGTTTAAATTCTCTATCAAGAGCTTTATGGCCATCTCTCCTATTTCAAAGGCTTTTTGATGGATTATTGAAATCTTAGGGCTAGAAACAATTTGGGTATTTTCATAACCAAAACCAATTACAGAAATATCATCCGGTATTTTTCGTCCTAGTTTTCGCGCCATATTGAGCGCGACTATACCAGTAATGTGATCATTTGAAATTATAGCATCAATAGATTTATTCTTCTTCAAATAATTAAATAAGGCTTTTTCAACATTTTCAACATTGTCTAATTTTAACACATCAGCCTTAAGATTGTGTTCCTCAAGTGCCTTTTGATATCCTTTAATTCTCAACTTGCCAACACTCAACTCTTCTATATTGCTTATAAGCAAAATACTATTCCTGTTTTCTTTCTCTATGAGGTATTTGGTAGCCTCGTAAACCGATTTAAAATCATCAACAATTACCTTGTCACAATCAATTTGTCTAACCACTCTATCGAACATTAACACGGGTATTTTTCTATTTATAACGGCATCTATATGGTCCCATCGTTGTTTAACCTGGGTTTCTCTAGCTACCGCAATGATAAAACCATCAACACTACCGTTAGACAAAAGTTCCATACTTCTTGCTTCTTTAGAACAGGTCTCTTCGGACAAACAAACTATTATATCATAATTATTTTGTGAAGCTGCAGTCTCCGCACCATGCAAAACCTCCGCAAAAAAAGGATTAATAACCGTTGGTAGTATAACACCAATGGTTTTAGTTTTATTGGTTTTTAATTGCTGTGCAATTCTATTTGGCTTATAGTTAAGTTTTTCAGCCAACTCTTGAACCCTAATTTTCGTCTGTTCGCTTATTTCGTGACTATCGTTTAGAGCCTTAGAAACTGTAGATACAGAAATATTAAGAAGCTTCGCTAATTCCTTAAGTGTTGTCATATCTCAATAAATTGAATAAAAAAGGGCGTATTAAACATACACCCTTTTATTGATTATTTGCTATTCTTCAATCTAGTTTTTAACTAACTTGATTGTTTTACTACCATTTACTGTTGAAAGCTTAGCCAAATAAATTCCGCTTTTTAAGCTAGATGCATTGATAGTGACTTCTGTTGAATTCGGGTTTAAAACCATCACTTCCTTACCCAATAAGTCATAAATTCTAACTGAGGTAAGATTTTGATTATTTGAAGATGTAATATTCCAATTATCTTTAGATGGATTAGGGAATATTCTTAACTCCAAGTTAGCTGTAGCATCGTTAACACTCAACACCTCATCGTTATTTACCATAGATACATTGTCAATAAAGAAATTAGCTTGAGAACCTGGAGCTCCACCTGTTGCAGCATTAAACTGCAATGATATACCACCACTAACATCTGGCCCTACATTAGTAGTAAATTCAAAGGTGGTCCACACATCAGGATCAGCATTTGGAAAGACTGGTCCACCTCCCAAAAGTTCTGAAGCTGAAGTACCACCTCCAGAAAGTTCTGAAAATAACTCCGCAAAAAATACACCTCCTGCTGGGCCACTTCCTCGTAAATCAAATTTTATGGTTACCTCATCACCTGGATTAACAATACCTATTCCACGATTCGCACTTTTGATAGTACTTGCTGATGGCGCATTTGTATTATTTATGTTCGCTGCGAATGATCCTTCTGATGGATTTGTACCAACTACTGTCTGTTGGCCTGGTGAACTTTCTGCTTGTGTCCATCCCGTAAAGTCGCCTGTTTCAAAACTACCATTTTCAATTAATTCTGTGCCTGGAACTTGTATCGTGAAGTTGACAGTATAAGTTTCAGTAACACTACTATCTTCAGATGTAACATCAAATGTAGCAGCACCTGGAACGCCTGAAGCTTGCGTAATAGTTCCTACAACAGCGTTTGGATTATTTGTTACCACAGATGTAATTTGCGGAACTGGTGTAGCAGAAGCCAAACCAATATCATAGGTTGTTGTAGATGGCCCAAACCCATCTATGGTCACTCCATCGATTTGTAAATCAGATAATGATACATCCTGTGCTGGATTACCACATATTGCATCAAACGGAACTGTAGCGTTAGGTACTGTGTCTCCTAATTGCCAAGTAGCAGGACCTGTTCCAGTCTTACGCCACTGAATAAACTCAAACACCACATCTGTTGGTGGCGCTCCTGCCCATGTTAATGTTAAACTTACACCTCCAGTAATCGGTACAGGAGAGCCTATTGTTGCACCCGAAGGTGGTGTTCCTGCAATTCCTAAAAAGTTTGGTTCTCCACCAAGACCACCAGGATTGGTAGCTGTTAGCGTTATACTATCAGCACCTGTATTTTCAATAGTTAAATTTATAACTGAATCTGCATTACCACCAAAATGGGTTACTTCTGTATCACAAAATGCTGATTGTGGCGGCGTTCCACCTCCAGTATCGGGACAAACGCCAAATTCATCCATCTTATCTTCACCTGCCGCATGTATTCTGTTTGCGAATGAACTATTATCTGTATTAATAGTCACTCCATCATTGGTACAAGAAAGTAAGTCTTCATTCGTGTCGGCTGCAGCCGTACCAGCATCATCGTTTAAAATCCATTTGTATTCAAAACTAGCAGTAGGTCTAACAATAGCAGTATATGTTCCATCACCATTATCTACAGCTCCGGGACCACCAAATTCACTAAATCCATTTACATCATATAAGATGTAGTAATTCTCGCCTGGACCAGGTGCAGAAGCAGTCAAAGTCAACTCTGTGTAGACAACTCCAGGTTGTCTCCATGAATTAAAATAGGTTGTTGGCACATCAGCACCACCAATGGTAACACGTCTGTTACAGAAACTGAAGAAATTAGTGTTAAAATCAAAATCTACAGCCAAGTCATTTTCAATAGCTTGGCCTACAACTGTCGGAATTAAATCCTCCTGCAATGTATTGGTGTCTGTAAAAGTAACTAACCAAACATACTCGTTCTGCACATCGCCTGAACCACTCATGTCAAAGGACCATACACCCCCACCGTCATCAGTCGCTTGATAAACATTAAATGCTCCGCCAAAATTGGCAACCAATTGGACGTTTTGCACGTTAGTTAATTCGGTGACATCGACACTAACGGTCTGTCCCCAAATAAATCCTGTTAGCAACAGAAATACCAAAGTAATTTTTTTCATAATCGTTATTTATTTGTTGTTATTAATTAGTAATTCGCAAATTCCATCGTTACAATTTGCTATATCCGTAAATTTAAATATTAAAATTCAATTTTCTCTTAATTATACCTTAACAATAGACATACAACTAATTTCATCGCCTTAGATTCGATATTACGCCTTTTTTCAGAGCAAACTGAACAAATTCTACATTTCTAAATGTTAAACCAATTTACAATGTATGGGTAATGTTGTGTTCTTGAAGGCAATCTTATATGTCTTTTAAAATTTTAAATTTTCGTTTTTGTCCCAAAGGCCCCAATAGGCACCGACATCGCCTTCATCTCCTGTTTTCCAGGATTCATCAAAGGATGAAAAATAGAAAATAGGAATATCATTTTCTTTAGTCCAATTAACAGCATCAATAAAATACTTCATAAAGGCTGTTTGACTTGCTATTGCACCGTTATAGCCACCACCTTCACTAGGCCAACCTGTTTCGGTAATAATAATTGGCTTACCTTGTGCAGCATCTACAACCTGACCGTACATGGCTTGCATATGTCCAAGTGCATACTCAATTGGACATCCTTCCCAAAATGGATATAAGTTGGCTAAAAGTATGTCTGTTTGTTCCACTATTTCTGGATGGCGTGAAAACTCATAGTAGGCATCGACATAACCAACAGGTATATCCAAGCCCTTCAACGCCTCTCTTACCCTTCTAATATAATCTAACAACTCTTCCTTGGTTAAATCATTACGGTATAATACTTCGTTCCCTACAGCCGCCACATCTACATGACCCGCTCTTGCAAGTGCTATTAGCCCTTCTATTTCTTTCTCATTATCATCTTTATCATCACTTAACCAAGCTCCAACCAATGTCTTTAAACCGTGTTTCTTTGCGGCCACAGGAACATGCTCATTTCCCTCTATACAAGAAAAAGAGCGTATGGCCGTGACATATGGCTTTAAAATATTTATTCGTCGCTCTACTTGCTCAAAGCTTATATGGTCTCCTGGTTCTTGCCCATCTTCATACATACTAAAACAAATACCATGAAACCCACTATTTAACGTTTTTAACCAAAGGCTCTTCAATTCTTCAAGCGATAAACCAGATATATCTATACCTTGTGTCGCTTTTTGGCTGTAGCCTTTATACTTGTAATAACCTTCTCTTCTATAACCCATTAATTACTATATTTTGTTTTTATAATTCTCCTCGTCGTTCTATTAGTTCTGATTTTATTTCTCGCGCTCTATCTTCAGTTAAACTGTACTTCCACATCACCAGAACAGCTAATCCAGCGGTCAATGATGGTACAATTATATCTGCAATCCTCAAGTTATTCATTGTTTCTAAAGATTGTTCCGTGACATTTGGATCAAATCCAACAACACTTAGGATTACACCACCTAGAACTAATGCTATGGACTGTCCTATTTTTACCATTAACCAATAAATTGCACCAAATGTTCCTTCTTTTCTCGGCATTCCATTTTCTAATTCATCCAAATCACAGACATCTGCCGTCATAGACATCATGAGTGTAAATAATCCGCCCATACCAAAGGCAAACAAAGGAATTGGGACAAAGATTAGCCAAGGAATTTCAGTGCCTGGATCTATGCTAAACCATGACATTCCGATACTGTCTAATGTAGGATTAATAGATTCAAAAATTGAACCCACGCCAGAATTCAGACTTTTCGCTAGGCCTGTCTGGGAAAACTCAGCATTTAATTCTTTATCAAATCCCCACCATTTGAGGATATATCCAATAATTGACAACACTGTTGATATTATAAATGCATTCTTTTTACCCCATTTATTTGCCATTTTTGAAATAATCGGTATTACTATAAAGGCAGTAATCATAGCGTTTATGGTGTTAAACCATGCGGGCCAGGTCCCAGCTGTTTCGTAGCTACCATTATACATATAGAATACGATTATAAAAACACCAAATGCCGCAACTAGTTGAAAGCCATTAAAAACAAGAAATGTTGCACCACAAAGCTTCATAAATGGTCTGTTTTTTGAAACCTGTACAATTCCCTTTAACAAATCCTTCATGTTTGAAGCAAGTGATTTAAAATTGATTTCCTTACGATTTTCCATATGAGAGGAATCTATTCCCTTACAAAATAATGCAGGTAAAATCCCAAAAACAACACACATTATACCAACAATAAGCGCCATAGTTCGGACACCCTCCGTTTGGGTATTAAATGTTTCAGAATCTGGAATAATAACATATAACCATGGTACAATCATCCAAGCTATTTGACCCATAGTATTTGAAAATGCCATTAATCTGGTACGCTCATTATAATCCGAAGTCATTTCATATCCCAAGCCCACTAGTGGCGTTGCAAACATGGTATTACCAATTAAAAAGAGTAACTGAAGCACCATTACATGCCAAATAATATAGGTTTGAGATGCATTATCATCTAACTGCCACATTAAAAAGAAGAGAAGACCGCTAATTATAGCACCCACAAATATGTATGGTCTTCGTCTTCCCCATTTGGATTTTGTGTTATCTGAAATGAAGCCCATAATAGGGTCTGTAACACTATCAAATATTCTTGGTAAACCCCCTAGAAGTCCAGCCCAAAGTGGGTCCACACCCCAAGCTGTGAGTAAGAAGAACTGTATAAATACACCTAAAGTACCAGGTAGAATATTTAAAATAAAGTGTCCTGCACCGAATGCCGCTTTCTGTCCTACAGGTACTTTATCCTTCGCCGAAGTCTTGTATTGTGACATATGTTAATATATTTAGTTAGTTAGTTTCTTTTATGCTTTCGCTGGAATTATTATTGTTTGAATGGCGTGCGCATTAATTGAAATTTGCCTTGTTTCCTCGCCGAGTTTTAGATCGAATGCTTTTGTCTCATTTCCTTCATTAAAAACAACCACTGCTACCGAACCATCCGGGTTTTTTGCTGCAGCAACCATTAAGGAATCATCCGTTTTATCAACACCAACAACTTCTGCTCCTGGTCGAATATATTTACTAAAATGAGCCATTGTATAATAAAGCGGCGTAAAGTAAATTTCATCTTTATCGGGATCTACAATCACCGGTGCTATACACCAATTTTCAAACCAATTTGGCCCTCCTTTGATATCTAAAACCATATTCCAATCTACCCAACCATCTACCCAATTGTTCAAGCATCCTATTATATCTCTTGCATAACGATTAACCGGAGCGTATTTTGGATGTAAATGCTTGTCTTCTTCTGGTGCCCAGGTAAAACCCCAATCTGTAGCTTCTTTTTTCCAGTACCAAGAATCATCCTTCCAAACAGGGACCTCTGCATCTACACAGGCTTCGGACTGAATAAGCAATTTATCTGGTGCCTTATTATGAGCATATTGTAGTTCTTCTGGAAACACGTGAAATGTACTTGCATACCAATGAATCGCTGTCCCATCAAAATATTTTGACGTTTCCTCATTTTTAAATTGAGAATCTACCCATTCCCTTAGATGTTCTCTATTTTGATCGTATCCCAAAATCTTAAGCGCTCCCTTTCCATCTTCATTTAATCTAGGGCCTAAATGATTTACAACAAAATCTGTCATTTCATCAGGCGTATAATGCATACTTTCCCAGTTATTGCCATTACCTAGCGGCTCGTTTTCGACGGTGAATCCCCAAATATCAATACCTTGTTCTTTGTACGCATCGACATATTTTGAGAAGAACAAAGCCCATGTTGGATAATATTCTGGCAATAACTTACCACCAACCCAATCCTTATTATCTTTCATCCACGGTGGTGCAGTCCAAGGTGAAGCAAATAGTTTAAATCCATCACTGGAAATTGCACTGGCTTCCTTAATCATAGGTATTAAATCGTCCAAATCTTCCTTAACCGAAAAGTCTTTTAATTCTTTATCTTCCTTTGGCGTGTAAGAGTATTGTCCTAATGAAAAGTCACAAGAATTCATATGTGTTCTACATAATGAATAATGTGCACCATCCTTACCAAAATACGCCTGCAAAATGGTATCTCGATTTTTCTTGCTGAGTTGATTTAAAAGATAAGCTGAAGACTCTGTAAAGGCACCTCCAAAACCGGTAATGGTTTGAAATTTTTTATTCGGGTTTATCGTTATTGTTGATACATAATCTAAGGAAGCGAACTCGTTTAAAAGTGTTAATTTATTTCCACTTTCAGACGTTTCGTAAACATCTGCATTAAGTTCTATTTTCTCTTCCTTACAACTCATAGCTACCACTAACAAACAAAAAAATCCAAATTTGAGTAATTTCATAGTTTATCGATTTGCCATAATTTCTTCTTCTAATGGTGGTACTAAAACATCCTTTAGGAGTTCTTTTTTATCGCCATTATACGTTTTAGTAATTTCATTACCATTTCTGGTTAATCCTTCAAAAATCCCTTTGTCCACCAAATCCCAAATTGGAAATTTTGCCTGACCCTCTATAGTAAATAAACCAAAATGATTTTCAGAACCTTTTGGGTTATGCGAGTCTTTCCATTGCTCGTTAAAAGCCTCAAAATAAAAGCACGAAATACCTGCTCTATTTGTCCATCGTCTCATTTGTTTATAATACAGCCCTTGCTTGTATTCGTCTGTTGCTCGAGATCCATTTGGGCCATAATATCCTGTCGAGGTCGTTGCCCATCCTGTTTCACCAATATGTACAGGTTTGTTCACCCCTAAACTTTTCATATAATTTGTAACACTGTCGTATTGCATTTGGGCGAACTTTATAGCCCGCTCCATTGCCATTTCAATTTTAGTAGTGTCGGGCATATTGGAATGTGCCGCTGGTACACCCCAAAATTCTGGGTTATAATGTGTATTATGATAAGGATAGGTATGCATTGATATGAAATCCACAGCCTCAATCAATTTGTTTAAATCTTCGACATGGTATTTTGAGTCTCCTCCTCCCCAAGACGAAAAATCATCGGAACTGGTTATCCATAAATCCTTTGGCAACTTCCCGTCTTTTTTGAGATTTTGTAGATGTGTTACCCATTTTAAAATCACATCTGGTTGTACGTAGTATGAGGTTGCCCATTTTACCATCGCTTCATTCCCAACTGCAATAACTTTAACAATATCTGGGTATTTGTTGGCTAAAGCTACCGCTCTTTTAATTTCTCCAGCATTGTTTGGACTTTCAACATCATGATTAGGCTCTTTATCCGTCCAAGCATTTAAACAATCAATCCATGCACCGAGCATGACATACATTTCAAAATTCTCATCTTCTGATTTTAATTCGGAAATTGCTTTTAAAACATTGGAGGCATGTGGTAGTTTAGGCTGGACGTTATAGGTCCTCAATACCTTTACACCCATGGCAGATAATATTTTTAAATCTTCCTTAAGTTCGGATAGTGTTGGCTGGCTATCTCGTGTCTTCTCGCGATAACCGCCATATGAAATTGCCAAATAATCCGGATTTCCTAAAATATCTTTTGCTGTCACTTCTTTCTTAATTTGGGTTAAAGGAGCTTGATCCTTTTTATTTTCATCATTACAAGACACCACGAAAATTAAAGATATAACACAAGCTATTATTTTATTGATTTTCATGATACTAAATTTATTTTAAATAGTCCGCTTTAATATGAACCGTAATCGCTTTTACATTACCTGAACGATTAAAAACCAATTGACTCGTTGTCTTATCCAAGCCCATTTGTTTATAGGTTTCTGATTTACCATCGTTAAAAGCAACCACAGTTTTGTATTCTTTTGCGATTTCATAAATTACTGGCACCTGACAATAGGTGAATACAAGTTGATCTTTATTTACTTGTATTGATGTTTCATTACCATTTGCATCAACGTAATTAAATGTTTGTGAAGTACTGAGGAATTCATCCTTTCTGAGCATACAAGGATTGAATACTAACAATCCGTCTCTAACAAAAGCTCCCAGCTCTCCAAAACGACTTAAAATATCTTCCTTAACCTGTCCTGTCATTCCTGGTTGTTGTGCTCCCTTTCCAGCTGGTGTGTGCGAATAGGGATCCGTTGGGAATGCACCATAAAGTTCTGGTGATTTATGTACACCTATACCCTCGTTAATTTCATAATAATGCTCCAATAATCTACCCACAACTTCGGCAGATTCGTTTTCTGAAATTGCCTTATGGCAACATTCCATAACCGCTAATTGAAGTTTTGAAACCATATGCCAATAGATAGACCCTAGACCTTCATATCCATAGAAGGTTCCTGACCGACCGGTAAATGCCTTATGATTAAATAGCTCCTCAAATATTTGAAGCACATTAGATTTATCTTTTTTTGCTAGTTCCTCATAAGCTGTTCCCTCTAAGCTATCTAATGCCTGTTCTAAATCGTTAGCGTTTTTAAAATTGCCATTAAAATGGAAATTTCCTTCTATGTCCTTATTCAGAATATGGCTATTACCTTCTTTTATTAAAGAACTAAGTAATATTGAACTATTAACCGCCTTGGAAGGAATAGTGTTTCTATCCATAAACCCTTTTAAGTTCTTATATGGATATAATACATAACTGTATTGGTCTGCTCTAAATAACTTGCTGTTTTTAAGACCATCTAAAACTGATAAATTCTCTTTGGAGCTTAGGTAACCAGCACTCAACACAGCAACTTGCCCTTCAAGCATCTCGTCTAGATAAGAGATTGAAATGCCATTATCGCCTTTAACGGTCATTATATTATAGGCGTGGTATAAATTATCCTTTCTTATATTGGCTTCGATTGCGTGTTCTAAATGTTTTAGTGAGGTTCTTATAAAAGCCTTTAAATCTTCTGAAGATAAGGTCATCTTTTTACCTGAAAAAGAATGTTTGTAGATGGCTTCCCTATAAGCACTACCAGCTATTCCTAAACTATCAAGAATGGCTTTTCTGTCCTTGTCGTTGATTGAATTAGAGAGTAAATTTTCATTTTTTTGCAACGTAACTTTTATCGCTTGGAAAAATTCTGCCAACTCCAAAGAAACCTGAATATTAGTTGTTTTAGTATTTTCAAATACACCTTCAAAGAACTTTAAGAATCGCCTCAAGTAGTATAAAGTTACCATAGAAACGCCATTACCCACCAAGGCATTATTGGCATCATTCCATTCTGGTCGCTGTGTATTCATCCAGATACCACCTTCTGGAATAAAATTTGAAAGCTTTGCTAAAGTTGTAGCAAGGATTTTTTCCATGAAATTAGCTCTTACTACCGAACCGTCGTTATGCTGTAAAAGAGCGCCATCTGCTCCTATTTTTTCTCTCTTTTCCCTAATTTCATGATCTGAATCGTCATCAAATACTATAGTGTCCTTTGGATTATTTAGTAGGTCCTGATATTCTTTAATCCTATAGGGTACATTAGCATAAACAAAAATATCTTGATTGAAGAAACTCTCTAATTTCCCAGGGTTATAATCTTCCATAAATTCTAAAAACTTAAGCAGATATATAATCTGATGATCTCCCCAATAGCCTATATAAGACCAAGGATCGTCCGGCTCAATAGTTTCCCAGTCAAATCCGCCTTTAGTAACTCTGTAAGGATTATAACCATCAAAAGTTGTAGCATTTAAGAATTTATGAATCATATTCTCAATAAACTCTGGAAACGAGCAGGCTAATGCTTCCCAATTCTGAAAAATATCACGCCAATTACCTTCGTAATCTAATATTTTTGAACCGTCTACTTCACTTCTTGTATTTATGGAAAATTTGTTCCAAGGTCTACTCGGATCACCATGGCGCCTACTAAATTTTAATGGCAAATACTCTAAACAAAGACGCTTAAAATCCTTATCTGAACTTTTATCAGCAACATTTTTTAGCTCAGTTAGTGTAAACTTTTCTGGCAATGTCTTCAGGGAATGTTTACATTCTTCAGCAACCTTATTATTGGCATTTGCTAGATACCTTTCAAGATCCCATTTTTCAATAGTATAACCGTCATCAAAAATACCGCCTCGCATGATATTAAAGAGGGTATTGGAAAAATGGCGTGTATCTCTATAATTATCAGAGGTAAGTTGTAATGCATCAGATGATGCATTCAGCTTAATAAGTTTAGTTGTTCCAAGCTCAATGTTTTCGTCGAGTTCGGCTCTTAATTTATTTGGGCTCTTAATTTTACTCGAAACACTAACTATATCTGATGTGTCTTGATTTACATTGGTAACAATAACCCATTCTCTTGTCGCTTGAGATGCTAATTGCATTTTTGTAGTAACAAAGTAAGCGCCTTTTTCTGCCTTAACATCGGTCTCTTGTTCAATACTACCAAAATTTCTGAATTTATCAAGCTGCAAAGACGACAGTAAATACTTAGGTTCATCAATACCCAAAGACCAGGCAATATTTGCTTTAAGTGCTTCACTTGGTTCTGCTTTATCTACAATAATAGCACTTAGGGCAAAAATGCCAATGCCAGTTTCCTCAACTAATTCGGTGCGCTTGTAGGCATCTACCAGGTTACTACTTGCATTTTGTAACGCACTGCTAACACCGTAGGGCAAAACATTTTGAATTCCATCCAGAATATTTACTTCAAGATCGGAATGCGAATTATTGATTAATGTAGATTTTTTCACAAAACCGTACATATTACTAGAACACCATTCGTATCTAAAGGTTAGTTCTAGATCGAGATTCTCTTCTTCAAAAACAATAGCGTTTCCGTATACACTTTTGTATAGGTTACAACGTGTGTTGTAATTATCTTGAAAACGAATAGAAAAGGGTTCCCAGATATATCTTTCGCCATTTTTAGTAACCTGAAAGATAGATTTTGCACCTGTTATCTCAGAGGATTCGGTAACTTTATCGTCAGAATAATATGGAAAAAGTGAATATTCTGCATTTTTACGCCCAGCGGTTAAACCACCATTACTAGAAATGAACATCCAGTGATTGGAATCACTCACTATGCTCATAAAAAAGGGGCGCATTTGACTGCTATTTGATATTTTGAAATAAGCCTTGTTGTTCAATTCTACAGGCTCTAATCGAACATCTCTACCTTGTGTGATAGTATTTTTCACAATAAAGTTAATTTATGTTATAATTTTTCTTCGGGTACAAAAAGGTCAAGAGTTTAATTCTTGACCTTTTTATTATGATAAAAATTAATTTAGTCCAATCTTAAATCGTCAAAGTAAAAAACACGCTCTTCGGTCGTGAGGTCTCCATCACTTCCATTAGGATTATCAGGTTTTATTACAAGTTGATTGTAAGTTGTAGGCGACGCTGGTAAATTCTCAAATGTAAATTCTAACTCTACCCATTCATTGGCACCACCAGATACCTGCCTAAACTGAGGCGCTGGATTACCAGTTACTGGAGTTGTTTGAGGTACTAAAGCAAGCTCAAAGCGGTAAGTAACGTCAGGTACACTTGAATATACCTTTATTTTAAATGTATTGGTTGTTATATCAATTACCCCTGCTGGAAATGGATTCTGAATACCTCCCCATCGGTTAATGTTGGCTTGTTTTACAACTTGCAAGACATTGTCTGATGTATTTATACCGGATGGATTTGGATTTGCAACCAAACTTGGTATAACACCATCAGGTCCTATACTTGAGAACGACTCTATAAAAGACTCACAACCCTCAAAATCAACTGGAAAAGTTGTAGCAGCAACAACGTCACCAGAACAACCTCCTCCGCCACCGCCGCCAGAGCCTTGAACAAATAAAGATACATTATCAATATTAACTTCTCCGGCTTCAGCTGCTAAGTCAAATAAAACTCGAGCGTCTGGTGCATTGATATCTTCACCAGAATTTGGATCTGTGGCTACTAAAGTCAATTGATAAGTGGTTGGTGTACTAGAAATATTAACAGCCTGAGTGTTGCTCGCAAAGGTCCCTCCACTAAGACCAATTCCGGCAACTATACTTCTAGACCCTGTTGTAGCGTCTGTCCATGCGTCAAAAGTCAGTTCATAAGTTTCAGCTCCAGTAAGTGGTAGCTTTTGGCTTACATTAATTGTAAAAGCATTACCATTAGGGTCAGGGAATTCAATGGGAATTGAGTAATAAGTATTACCGCTTACCGTAACAATAGGTGCAGGCTCTAAATCATTGATGCCCTGTATCCAAGCAACAGTATTGCCATTCATATCCAAAGTCTGAAAATCGCCGTTAGTTAACAATCCATCATCAAAAGGTGGCGGTGGTGTTGCACCCTGTACCTGCTCAAAATCATCTACATAGAATACACCTGAAGCAGTCCCTGGGCCATCAACAAAAAGTACCATATCATTGTAACTACCTGAGGAGTTGAAGGTGAAAGTTAATTCCTCCCAACCGGTACCACCATGCATTTGTATATCTTCAGTATCTGCAGCTGTGCCATCTTCAAACTTTAATAGAATAGGTAAGGCCTGATTAGAAAATAACTTTAGCCTTACACCTTGTAAAGTTGAAAAATCTACAGGAACATCGAAATTGAAGAAAGCATTTTCAAATTCCAAACCAGCGTTAGTTATTTGACCTACCATTGTAGCATCAGGATTTATACCGGATTGCTCTGGATTTTCAATGATTGTAAATGATACATTACCTACAATTTTGTTGGCATAATCTATACTATCACAATCAAAATCAATAGGAAGTTCCAAATTGACCAATTGGCAGGGAACATCTGCTGTATTAATTTGCTCAATATCATCTAAATAAAATGTTCCAGATGTAGTCCCTGGACCATCCACAAATAGTGTAAGCCTGCTATAACTTGCTGCTGAATCAAAAGAGAAGTAGATTTCTTCCCATCCTGTTCCACTATGGCTTGCCACAGTCTCTATAGCTGGTAGTGTTCCTTCCTCAAGTTTAAGAAGTATATCTATTGGTGCAGTTGCCCAAAATTTCATTTTTATGGACTTGTCTGTTGTTAGATCTAATGGCATTCCTAAATCAAAAAAGAAGCCTTCGAAGGCAGCGCCGATATTTGTTAGGGCACCAACGTTGGACACATCAGGGTTGGCCCCAGAAGGATCCGGATTTTCAACTATGGCAAATGATGCACCGTTAAAGGTACCGACATTGTAGTCTACTAAAGGATTATCAAAAGTTATCGGAACTTCAACTTCTTCAGGAATCTGGATCGTGATTGTATCATCAAAAGTATCTGTATCGCCGTCTGAATTTTTGGCTGTTAATGTAATGGTATACGTTCCTGTTACATATGTTTTTTCGGGATTAATTATAGTTGATGAGGTGCCGTCCCCAAAATCCCACGTAAAAGAGCTTGCATTACTAGAAACATTAATAAAAGAAACGGTTCCTGTATCCTGATTAATTGTATGCGTAAATTTTGCTTCGAGCACAGGTTTTACCATGTCATCATCCTCGCATCCCCAATAGGTTAAAACGAAAAGGAGAAGTGTCATAATTCTCAGTCCTTGAATTGGTTTTTTCATTTTTAATAATTTTTATCGTTAGAGCCCTATTTAAAATTCCTGGCTTTATCCATTTTTAGGCATCCTTTTTTTTTAATACTTCTTTTTTATTGTTCATATACCCGAACATAATCTACTAACATCGTCTGTGGAAAGATGGTTTCTTCGTTAGGTTGCCCTGGCAAGTTACCTCCAACCGCAAGATTCAAAATAATGTAGAAGGGTCTATTATTGAAGACCCATTCGCCTTCTCCGTCTGTTTCATCATCTACATCTTCTGGTGTTAGTTGGTTATAGAGTTTATCGTCTATATAAAAATTAATGTAGTTAGGTCCCCATTCAATGCCATAAACATGAAAATCCGTATCTACCCTATCTTGTTCTAAAGTAAATGTCTTAGAAATAGAATTTCCTCCTGAATAACCAGGTCCATGAATAGTACCAAATATTTCGGTTGGACTGTCTCCTGTATTCTCCATAATATCTATTTCCCCGATATTAGGCCATACTTCTGTTCCATTATTATCGTCCCCCAATAACCAGAATGCTGGCCACATGCCTTTACCATAAGGCAACCTGATGCGTGCCTCAAAACGGCCATATAATTGTTGAACCTTACCTTTAGTCTGAATCCGTGCTGAGGTGTATTGTGCGTCATTAAAATCTTCTTGGCGCGCTGTTATTAGTAAAAAACCATTTTCTACCTTAACATTTTCCTCTCTGTCCGTGTATACCTGTAATTCATTATTTCCCCATCCTGGGATACCCTGATCGGAACCATCGCCAATTTCAATGTTCCAAAAGTTAGAATCTGGCGCACCCTCGACATCAAAATTGTCCTCTGCGACCAATTTTTTAAATGTAGCGACGGTCTGTGTTTCGTCCGTGTTACAACTAAAAACCAGAACCCCTAAAAACAATAGTAATACTATCGAATATGATTTTTTAATAAACTTCAAGATTTTCATATTTTTTTTTATTTCCATAGTTAACTTATTTTGAATTTTATTCCGCGTAGAAATAGATGTTGTCTAAAATTACACTTGAAATTGTCGGAACATTAGAAGCATTACTGGTATTAAACAATAACAATCCTATTCTTGACAAATCAGTAAGACCAGCGAAGCTAGACAATGGAATATCAAAACTTGCCCAACCATCCTGTACTAAATCAGATCCATTAATTAAAAATGAGCCAACAGATTCCGTAGCGCCGTAATTGGTTAACTGTACTAAAAATCTATCTTCTGCCTGCAAGGCTTCTGGGACAAGAATATCAATGTGTAAGTGCGTCAAATTTGTGGCGTCTACCGGTGTAACCGCTTCAGCAGGGAATATAACATCGTTAAATACAATACCCACAAAATTAAGATCCGTGTAACTAATTATGGTTTCTGTTCCTGCATTTACTACTCCACCAAGAGTTGTTTGGAATGGCTCAAAAAATGAGTTGTATCGAGACACAGGGATGTCATTGTAAGCGTCACTAAACAAAGAAACTACATTTTCTGCTGGTCTCGTTGGTACAGGTGCAAAGCTAAACACACTTGCAACATTTAGGTTTAATGATCCTTGCGCCATAACGCCATTTAAAGAAGCCGTTATTAACGTTTCTCCTAAACCAACAACCTCAATTAAACCATCTTCACTAACTGTTGCAACTTGTGGGTTTGAAGATGAGAATTCAAAGTAGTTTGGTCTAAGCTCTGTAGATAGGTTTTGACCATCAGCTAAATTTGTTGTGAAGGTCTGCCAATCCAATTGAGTAGGAATACCTACAAAACCTTCTTGAGTAAGATCTTGACCTCCAAATATTTGAGCACCCGTAAGACGCGTTGTTCCTAATTTTTCAAATTTAACTTCGTCAATCCATATCGTAAACCCCTGGTTGTTATTACTGGTTGAGTTCGTCGAAATAAGAAACATACCCTTCTCTTGAGTAAGCTTTGAGGGATCTGGTATTGGTACTATGACCTTTCTCCAGTTTGTGAATACCGGAACTTTTTGTCTGACGACAAAATTACCTTCTTCAAAATCTGCTCCAAAGCCAACTCTTTCTATATCTGCTGTTACAGTTGCCTTCGCCCAAAATGTCAATGCATCATAGCCTGTTAAATCCCTGCCTTCGCCTCTATCTTTAAATATTCCTCCTATAAAACTTCCATTAGGATCACTAGGTGTTGGAACATCAAAACGAATTGAAGTTGTACCTTGATAAGCGACGTCGTCATCTGTGTTAAAGGCTTGAGGGTTAGCCCCATCAGCTGGATCAAACGATATGAAGAAATCGTCTGTAAGACCGACAGGTGTATCCGTGAAAATTTCAGCTGTATTTGGGAAGGTTGCTGGTACGGCTTCGTCTGTTAAATCTCTTTCACAACCTAAATTGAAGATTAATATTAATCCTAATATGATTGCAGATCTACCTGTTTTGTAATTTATACTTTTCATCATGTGCATTTTTTTATCTTCCAATGTTAACGTGAATATAAGTTCGTATTTCCCACTCCGAACCATCAGGGAATCCCACAGGGCTCAATATTGGTTCTGGCGGGAAGGTATTTGGAGGGACATCCAATGGAGCGAAGCGATTAGAAAACTGATCTAAAGAGCGCCAGGTTCCTCTTAATCCAATAGTTGTATTTGGAAGAATAAACCAATCTGGTTTTCCAAAAGAGGTTGAAACATCCAACATTAATTGCATTGGGAACGTTAAGTTGAAATCCCTGTGATAATCAAAAGGTCCCCAGTCATTAACCTTAACATGGGTTTCTAGCTTCATTTTTTTATAAATAGCCCTAATGTCCGCACCGAAGCGTGTTATGGTTCTATCGCTATCGCCACGCCCTTGGCCATTACCATAATAGAAATTACCTATAATACCTAGATCAGGAGATAATTTTGATACCATTCTAGAATGCACCTCCCAAAGGTCTTGGGCAGGTACAGAAGTAGGAAAGGCAAAAAATTCACGGGTTGCCAAGAAACCAATATGTGCATCCATCGTAGTTGGCAGATGTCTGTATACAAAGCCTAAATTCATTGCAAACTTGGCATCCTCTGATCTGTCATTATCCCACTGGTACATCCAGGTTCCTGGTGTAGGGTCATACGTAAATAGGATTTCAGCTGCTGTGGTCTCTCTGTTCCAATCTCTAACAGCAAAGGGGTCATCAATTACATTTCTGAGACGACCTGGCGCATCACCGTTATTTGGCATTGGATCAACAATAGGTTGTTGCCACATGAAATTAGGTGCGATCTGAAAATTATCAAACGAATATGTAAATCCTGTTAAGAAATTTGTCATATTTCCACTACCTGAATCTTTCAATTTCCAACCTGTAAAAGTCTGTGTGGCATCAAAACCACCATTTGCCACCAAGCCCATTATGGAACCTTGCCCGTACCAATTAAATTTACCACCTTCATAGGTAAGCTTAAATTTACCTCCCCAATTGTCCTTAGCCTCAACCTTATCAACAAATACTTCGCCGTCTTTAACGTCCTGGAACGAACTTCCGTTCAATGGACTACCTGCCCAAATACCACCAAGCGTTAGATCGAACTTGCCAAATTCACGATTTACTGCGAATGAAGCACGTTCTGTAGGCCAAGCAGGTATAATACCAGATACCAACTGGTTTGCATCAAGTACTCGTCGCCCTGATTGATCGAATTGTAAATCAGTTTCAAAATCTCTGTGGTAAATTGCAGCTACATCGTAATGCCCAAACTTTTTTTGATATTTAAACAACATAGTTGGATTTGCTCCCCACCATAATTGTGGGCCAATCGCGGCTTTTAAACCATCAAGATCACCTTTACCATCAATCTCTGCACCTAGAATTTCACCTCCGTAAATATCGAGGTTTGGTCCGTAGTTAGCCTCTGGATAAAATCCGAAAAAGTCTCCTTCGTATTGCCAATGGTAATGCCCTGTACGATAGAATCCTCTTACATCAAAATCTTTTGCATTCCATTCAAACTCGGCTTGGTAAAGATTTACCCTATCGCCTCGATTAACAACTGCGTCGGTATCTTCATCAACTACTACGCGTCTCGTAATGGTCTCATAAAAAATTTCATCTATCGGATTCTGAGCTACATTACCGACAACGTTCATAACAACTTCGGCTCTGACATTAGCTGCTGCGTTAGCCTCAACACCAACAAAAAAGGACTGCATGTGGTCAAAACCAAGTTGATTTGGTACCGCATCCGGTTGCGTTGCGTCCGGATTTTCTGGTGTTGAAATTAATGTACCACCAGTATTAAAGGATGTGAATTTTGCTTGAAGTTGACTTATTCTTAATTTATCGCCACCAGCTTCACCTCCCAATGCCGCTTTATCTCCTCTTGCCCTCAGCACAGCGTCCATTATATTAATACTCTTAAAATAATTATCAATAAATTCGGTTGACATACCTTCATCATACGGGTTAAGCTGATGTGCTTCTTTTAAAGCGTAATACGATGCTCTAGGATAAAGATCATAAAGTCCTCTCTCATTTGTTGGACCCTTAGCACAAATCCCAAACCACTCCTCATTCATATTGTTTTGACCAGGCGCTAAATCCCAATCATATCCACCATTTGTCCATGACGCATTATTATCGTGTCTGTCTGCATTTTCTCTATCATCAAATCCATATTTCCACCAACCATCACTAAATTGAAACGTAAAGCCACCAATTGAGTTTCCAGCTTTGCCTAATCCATAAGCATTCTGATAAATCTCTTTCCAGTTGCCCAAATTATAGTACGCTTGCATTTTTTGATCTTCTTTGTTTTCCTTTGCATTGTAGGCATCAGATCCAAATTCGGTAAACATCAATGCCATATTAAGCTTTTCTTTGACCACGTCGAACATATCTGTGAAAGAAACACCACGGTACGTATTAGTACCGTATATATCGATATCTGGACACTCCTCTGCAATAATATCAATAAATAAAACGTCTCCATTACATAGTGCAACTGGTCGGGAAGGATCTATTGCCTTCATCGCAACTGCGGCATCATTCATTAACTTATACATAGGACGTCCTCGCTGTTCACCAATATATTGCTTTTGTTGATCGTCATCCGGAAAGTCCTCGGTTTCTGCACCTTGCCAGAAAAGACCGTAATTGTTCTCGTTTCCTAATAAATACAATAGCAATCCTGGTGTATCCTTATATTCTTCAACGAGCGTTGTTACCTCTGACATCAAAAGCGACGAAGTCTTGGGATCATCATAAATTGTAACGGGTGTCCACACACCATCTATGGTAAGACCATATCTACCAAACGAATGATTTAACATGGTATATATACCATAATTTTCGTAGATATATTGAATCCATCTTGCAGGAACACCAGTATACTGTCTTATAACATTAATGCCCATATTTTTGAGCAAAGACATTTCCGTATCTAGGCCGGCCTTAATGACATCATCTGATTTTTCCCAAAATCTTGCATCAACAGTATTAGTGCCTATGGGAATATAATCCCAATTCATACCATTAATCATAAAGTCCTTCCCATCTACTACCAATTTCATCCCGTTTGGATCTTTTACAACCGACACCTTTTGTGATTGGGCCGAAATTAATTGGGCAGCAAATAGAAAAACGAAAAGTCTAAAAAGATGTTTTCTCATAATTATCTCATTTTTGGAGGTTTTTGTATTGCTGTCTTATAAATTTGTAGAGACAGCATTAGATTGGTTAAAACTTCTGCAACTTAACATTAACTGTTATCAAATCATTAACTAGATGCTATACAAAAAATATACATAGCAACTTTTACTTACCTATTTTATCAATATCACAAAATTTAACTGATAAAATAAGGACTTGTGAATTTAATCATTTCTTAACAATTTTTGACAAAAACTTTTATTTTAACAACAATGTATAGCTAATGTATGGTTATAAAACCTATTTGTATAGGAGCTACAACTCGATGATATAATTTGATAGGCTTTGATTGTGGTCAAGTCCCATTTTTTTGCGCAAACGATATCGTTTAACCTCAACACTTTTATGCGAAATATTTAAAAGAGGTGCAATCTCCTTTGATGACAAATTAAGTCTCAAATAAGTACATAATCTTAAATCATTTGGTGTAATTGATGGGTGAAGCGATTTAATCTTTTTTATGAAATCCTTATCTACATTATTAAAGGCTTCTTCAAATAGCTTCCAGTCGCCTGTGCTTTTTAAACTGGCATTAATATGTCTTATAACCACCTTAACATCTTCCAAAGATTTAGATTTAGAAAGTTGGTCTTTGATATTATTTAGCAATTCATTGCGCTTCACAAGATTCATTGTGGCAATTCCCAATTCCCTATTCTTATTATCTATATCTAGTTGTAAATTCTTGTTTTTAAACTGAATTAGTTGGCGTTGATTTTCTAACTGCTCTAACTCTAACTCTCTGGCCTTGTTTTCGAGTAATTTGTCTCTTTGTTTTTTATAGTAACGCCTGTTTAAATAATGTATAGCATATAATATTAATATGCCAGCTAAACTATATGTAAGAATAGCAATTGTAGACAAATACCATGGTTTAGTTATATTAAACTCAAACGAAGCAACATTTTTTGAAATTAAATCATCTGTTTTTGCCCTTGCCTCAAAGGTATAATTACCATGAGGTAAATTCTCAAACAGAATTTCTGATCTATCAGTCCAACTGCTCCAATTATCAAAGTTACCTAGAAGTCTGTATTGATATGTTGTAGAAGACAAAGCATTATAATTTGGAACACTGTACTTCAGTCTTAGACTATTTTCTTTTGTCTTCAATTGGGCGGGCTTCCCTACCGTCAGTGGTTTGAACTCGCCTTGCGCTGAGCTGTAGGCTACACTATTTAAAGTTATCTCTTTTGGTTGCTCTTTAAATTTATTAAGGTCCATTATTAGATACCCTTCGGTTGTTCCAATAAGATACTTCTGATCCTTTAAATACAATATATTATCATAACCTGATTTACCCTTCCGAATTTTACTTGGTATTGGGATAGTTGTCACCAATGGCTCATCGGTTAACTTTCCGGGCTCCACATATACGATTTCATGCTTTGGAAATCCCCAAAGGCGATTATCCCCCTGATCATAAATTAGCTTGCCAGAAGCATATTTATCTTCACTGAAATAACTTGACAACAAAGAATCTATTTCAAATAACGACGTTTGATTATTAAAGGTAAAGACACCCTCCTGATTACAGTACAGAATGGAATTGTTATAACTAACTATACTTGATTTTGATCCTGTCTTATCTGAAACCTGCTTTATTTCTATGGCGCTTCTAAAATCTGTGTCAACAATAATTTTATAAACACCTTTATATTCATGACCTATTAAAATCTCATTTTTAGATATAAACTCTGCGTAGCGACTGGAAATATTAAATCCTTCTATTTTATTTCTTTTCCTCCATTGACCATTAACGTTATGAAGAACAAAAAGCCCTTTATAATTACCCGTTAATAGCAAGTCTGGTCTATCTTCGATAGATTTAATATTCCACGTGCCAAGTTCGTCAGAAATAAGCCTTGCGCGATTATTCTCTATTTGAAATGTTCCTTTATCATGGCCACAGAATAATTTACCGTTAACAACTTTTAATGTCCAAACCTGACCGTTTGTACCTTCTACAAATGAAAAACCCTCATCTGAATCTAAAGATTTGTTAAATAACCCTTGATTTGTACCTAAATATAATACCTCATTAAATTTCTCTGTTACATATACTGTTCCTAAAACGCCCAGTTTATCTTTATACACCATGTAAGGCGATTGATAATTAATAACATTAATCCCGTTATCCAGTCCCAACCAAATATTCCCAAAACTGTCTTCTTCTAATGATAGAATGGTATTATTACTCAATCCTGTAGATTGGTTTATACTTTGAAGCAGATTTCCTTTTGAGTCAATAATTAAAATTCCATTAGAGATCGTTCCTAAAACGAAACTACCATCTTGTAAACGCAAACCACTGTAAATACTTTCATTTAAAATTAACGGATCAGCAGATGTAATCCAATTAGATAACTTGCCATTTGAAAACAGATAAAAACCATTTTCTTTTGAAAGGAGCAAAACTTCATTGTTATAGTTAAAGACATTAATTACTTCTATGTCTTTTAACTCTTTGGAGTTGATTAGTAAAGATTCTTGTCCATTTTCAAATTTGAATAAGCCAATTCCACTTTTTTGAAAATAAACTACGCCATCTACCTCAAAAATTTTATTGATTCGATCGTTGGAATTAATAGTTCTAAATGTTTTTTCAAGTTCATTGTATATGTAAATACTTTCGAATGACTGGAATAGTATAAACTCCTCAATATTGATAATTCCCCAAATTTCTTCATCCTCTTTGATAAGTATATCCTCATTTTCAGCAACCAAAGATGTATAGAATAATTTTCCAAAGCCATTACGACGCCAATAACCAAATTCCATATAGCCTCCTGTGTACACAACATCATTAACACTTTTGACTGATCTTAAAATGACATTGTTTGGTGATTTATATACATTCCAGTTAGCACCTGTGTATTCTAGCAATCCAACATTGTTGGCCACATATAAAAATCCATTATCGTTCTGAGTTATAGACCAATTCTGGTCCTCGGCATTGTAATCTTGGGGTGTAAAAACTTTTATTGGTGGGATTTCTTGTGCCGATAAACCTAAAAAATATAAAAGAAAAAAAAGTGAAGACAGTTGTTTAAAATGGTTTGCCATGTTATTAGTTGAAATTAACCACAACAAATAAAATCTATTGTTGTAAAGTTACTAATATAGAAAAATTAAAGGTTATAACACTTTTTGTAGTGTTACAAAAACAGTTTGATAAACCGAAAACAATCTAAGGTAATATCAATAATTCATCGCTTGGTAATCTAAAATTGGGTATAATGGATATCACCTAACTTATGACCAATATCATACTATAAATGAAATTGGTTAGATATTTTTACTGATTAAGGAAATATGCAAGATATGCGAACAATCCAAAAATATCTTGGTGAAATAGTCTATGGTGGTATTGATGGTGCTGTCACCACTTTTGCTGTAGTATCTGGTGCAGTAGGAGCAGGCTTGAGTAACTCGGTAATAATTATTCTTGGTTTTGCCAATTTATTAGCAGATGGGTTTGCGATGTCTATTGGTGCGTATTTATCTGCTAAATCTGTTAATGACAGTAAAAACAGATCCCAAATAACAAACATAGTAGCATATACTAAAAAAAGGAAAACACTTTTGGATCACACAAAAGTAATTCTTAAACATCACGGCGTAGCTAATAAGGACTTGGACCTTTCTGCTGATAAGATCTTAGAAGAAACCCATGATTGGCACAACGATTTGAGAAAAGAAAATGATCCTCTTGCTTATAATAATAGATCACCTTTTAAAATTGGATTATCGACCTATTTTGCTTTTATATGTGTTGGTCTAATCCCACTTTTGATCTACGTTTGGGATATCATTTGGTCATTTCCTGGCCACTTATTTCTTTGGACAAGCATACTTACCTCTTTAGCTTTTGCGCTAATCGGGTTTTTAAAAACGCATGTTACAGGCACAAGCAAACTAAAGGGTGTAATAGAAACCCTCGCACTGGGTACAATAGCAGCTGTAGTTGCATACTATGTTGGTGATATTTTAGAGGCAATAGTTAATAAAAACTAATTGAAGCTATTTAAAGTTTATGTTAGTAAACGTTTTTGTTTGCCCTCCTTCATTACCAGCTTAATTAAACTGAATAGACTCTTTTTTATAGTTTGATATCGCTTTTTAAACTCACCTATTAGCTCAATTAAATTTCTGTGCTTACTCCTATAAGCAGCCTCTTCATCAAGCTGATCGATACCATCAACCATAATTGACAATCCTTTCTCATGAGCAATTACTGCTTTAAGTAGAACTTGGGTATTCTTAACTTCAATTGAAAGTTTGTCTATTATTTTTTTACTTTCTTCAAAATGATTGTTGTCAATTAAATTTAGGGTATAAGATTTAATTAAGTCTTCCAAAAAAAGTTGTTCCTCTTTGAAAAACTGTAATTCTGATAGCCATAACTTGGAAGCATCGTGCATATCCTCTGCACTTAACCACTCGGTGTGTTTTGCTTTGGTATGTATTGTTTTCATGATAGTGTGGTATTAAAAAAGCAGAGTACAAAACACCTAAAATGTACTCTGCTTAAAACGTGAATTTTTAAATAACCTCTATTACTTTTTTAGGTGTTTCTTCTGTAATCTCTTTTTTAAGAAGATTGAGCTTTAAAATACCATCTTTGTATGTAGCTTTAATGTCCGCCATATTATCTACAGTTTCTGGTAATCTTAAAGATCTTTTAAATGCATTGTAGCTAAACTCTCTGCGCATGTAATCATCCTTCTCTTCTTCTTTTTTCATTTCCTTTTTAGCAGATACGTTAAGCATATGATCTTCTAATGTAACTTCAAAATCTGATTTCTTAAATCCAGGCGCAGCAAATTCTACTTCGAATTCACCTTCTAATTCTTTAACATTCATAGCTGGCATTAAAGAATCATCTTCAAAAAAGTTATCGTTAAAAAAGAAATCGTCAGAGCTAAAAAAATCTTTTAGATTTGTATTATTCCATGGGAATAATCGGTTTCGGTTGTTAAACTTAATTAATGACATAGCTTTTATTTTATGGTTAAACTTGATTTCAACTAAAATTAGAAATCTACCCTCGTTCCTAAAATGATTTAGATCAGTTTAGAACTAAATAATGAGCTGTTCTACATCTGTTAATTTTGGAGTCTTAACTGCCCATTTAAAAACGGTTTGGAGCTTAACCCTAAATGCATTTAGAGCATTTGGTTCACCATGAATTAAATACACCTGTTCTGGGATATTTTTTATTTGGCCTAACCAATCCAAGAGTTCGCCTTGATCCGCATGTGCAGAGAGACTTTCAATGTGTTCTATCTGTGCTTTTACTGGGTAGTACTTTCCGAAAAACTTAATTTCATGAGCACCTTCTAATAATTGTCTTCCCCTTGTTCCTTCGGCTTGGTATCCAACTAATAAAACGCTTGTAGTTGGATCATCTATTAGCTGTTGTAAATATGTGAGTACACGGCCTCCCGTAACCATTCCACTGCCTGCTATGACAACTTTACAACGTCTGTCGTCAATGGTGTCCCATGTTTCCTTATACGAGCTCACAATATTTACATGGTTGCACATTGCATGATAGTCCGATAGTGGTAACTTATGCCATTTGGGATAATTTTTAAATACATGTAGGACATTGTTGCCCATTGGACTATCAATAAAAACTGGAATGTCTGGAATACGGCGTTGTTTATACAATTTCCAGAAAATATACATTAAAGTCTGAAGTCTTTCGACTGCAAAACTTGGAATAATAAGATTTCCTCCAACATTTATGGATCGATTAACCAAATCTGTTAATATATCTTCAACATTTTGCTTAGGATGCAATTTGTTTCCGTAAGTACTCTCTATAAACAAATAATCTGCCCATTGTGGTTTCTTGGGATCGCTAAGTAAGTAATCATTTTTTCGGCCAACATCTCCAGAGAACACAAAGCGTTTTCCATTGATATCAATTTCTATAAAAGTTGCTCCAATTATATGCCCATTATACTGAAACCTTACCTTTATGTTTTCAGAGATATTTTTCCATTCGTCTAATGGAACCGAATTAAAAAATTTTATGGTTTGTTCTGCCTCTTTTACCGTATAAAATGGTAATGCCGGATTGTGTTTGGTGTATTTTTCTTTATTAGCCCTGCTGGCTTCTTCTTCATGAATTTTACCACTATCCCTCAATATAATTTCTGCAATTGCTAAGGTTGGAGACGTACCAAGAATCCGACCTTTAAATCCTTGTTTAATCAATCTTGGTAAATACCCTACGTGATCCAAGTGACCATGGGTTAGCAAAACAACATCAATTGCATTTACATCTATTGGCAGGTCTTCCCAATTTAATTCCCTTAATTCCTTTAAGCCTTGAAACATGCCACAATCTACCATTATCTGGCATTCTGATGTTTCAATTAAGAACTTTGAGCCCGTAACTGTGCCTGCACCACCCAAAAAATTAACTTTAACTACTGACCTCATTATAATATTTTGAAGTTTTACATAAGGCCTCTATTTCGTCTAGGATTTTAGCTTTCCTTGCGTCTGATATTCCAAGATGGTCTAGGTAAAAAGCATCTCCAATAAGCTGCCTACATAACACGACATTTCGGCTTAATAGAAATTGTTTTTCCCTGTTGGTAAGTAAGGTTGAAACCGTTATTGGATAAAGCCCCAAGGCATCTATTCTATCCCTTAAACTTTCATTATTGGGATAATCCCAACTTAACAAATACAGACCACAACAACGACCGTATTGCACTGCGTCTTCTGAAAACCGAGTATTCGTTACTACCCAACAATTGCTTAATGCAGTTTGGTTGCCATTAACTTTCCAATTGGCTTTAATATCATCAAATCTAGAATTTATGTAAAGCGGAATTTTTACATTACAATTTAAACCTTGATCTCCATGAAATTTACACTCTATAATAATAGTGTCGTTGTTCTTATTAGCAACAACATCAATTTCATGAGATACACATTTCCCTTCTACAACCTCACCTACAGAGGTATCATATCCTGAGTAACGTAATATTTCCTGAATGAACCTTTCAAACGGAAATCCGGTTGGTCCGAGCTCATAAATTGCCTTTTTTAATTTGTATTTTGATGCTAAATAACTCTTCTTTCTTTTTAGTAGTGCAAAAGCTCTGTTGTAAATCTCTTTTGTAGATATACCTTGATAGAGCTCGTCCCTGACCTTATCAATTATACTATCGACTGTTTCTTTGTTGGCACCACTTCGTTTTAAGGAAGATCTCAGTTTACTTAAAGAAAATTTTACCCGTTTACCACTTGATTTAATAACCTCAAAATCCTTATTTTTCATAATGTATTGTACTAATGTTGCCAGGGCAATTTCTTACCCTGGCAACTCCCCAAACTAACCAAATAGCCGCCTTAACCTACCGGCCAATTGTAATTTTTTACTAACGCTTTAAGTTGGTTGTCAGTCATTTTTTCTGCTTTTACAACTTCTTTAATGCGCTTACCTAATATCGGATAATCTTTCTCCAATGCTTTAGAAAATTGTTGACCCATCATTGATGGTCCCAAAACCAGAATGTTGTTCGCATTTTCTATTTTTGGAATGATAGATTTTATGAAACTATTTACCCTGTGTTTTTCTCTTTCAAGAACGCGTCTATCTTTAATAATCTCCTGTGCGCCACCTGGTTTTTCCAACACTGATGGTTGCTCTAATAGTTCTTCCGCAAGTAAAGTAATCATATCTGTTTTTTCTTCAGATATAGTGACTATATGTGCTTTTTCCTTATCTATCCAGATACCTTTATTAATCATAACACTTAATTCTTATAATTTTACTGTATTCAATTTAAAACACTTATTCAAACTCAACAATGACCTTAGTCAATTTGTTCTGGCATTACTAAAAATGGAATCAAAGGTCTAAATCCTATTTTTTTAATAACTGGTTCTCTAATTATTCTCTCAAGACAATTATGCTTGTTATTTACCATTGCTAACATGTCAATTTCCAGATCTTTTACAAACTCTTTAATTTCTACTTCCTTGCTACTGTAGTCTGGCATCCAGTGGAATGTTGAGCTGAAATTGGATAACTTATCCTTCAAATTTGTGTAATTATAATCTTGTTCCTGGCTTAAAGCCTCCTCTTCATTAATATGTAAAATTCTAATCTTTGAATCATGTAGATCCGCCATGTCTACCAATGGTTTTAGTTGTTTGTCACTATATTCAACTTTAAAATCCGTGGGGAAAGCTATTTGACGCGGAATTACAAAATCATACTCATCTGGAACTAATAAAACTGGACAGTGTTTCATTTTCTTGATGACCTTTACAGTATTGCTTCCCATAAAAATCTCCTTTGCTCCTGTAGCTCCTTTGGTACCCATTACAACCAAGTCTATTTCGCTTTGCCTAACCTCGGTATCAATAGCCTCTGTTAATGGGTGTGTACTTAAAACTGTGTGGAATTCGTGATTAGCATTTGCATCTGAAGAAATAATCTGATCTCGTATTTCTAACAGCTCCACCAATGCGTTATCTTTCATCTTTCTCAATAAAGTATTTGAAAGGTTGGACATTGCAGACGCTTTAAATGCTGTAGAGTTTAAAATATAAAAGGTGCAATATTCGTCTTGAAACAACTTAAGAGCATAAACAATAGCGCTCCAAGAATTGTCTGAGAAATCCGTTGGCAATAGTATTTTTTTCATTTTGATTAGTGTTAACTGGTTCGTCTAATATTTTGAAGTGCCAAAAATGGAATATTAGTATGTAATGAAATATCATCTACTTTTGATCTAAACAACATATCTTCCAAATAGGAATGGCTCGTATTTACCATAACAAGCAAATCTATATTATGTGCTTCTATGTAATTTGATATTGCGCCAGAGATATCTTTATCATCTGCATTGACAAAATTGATTTGCAAATCTTCAAATTCACCTTTTAAAAACTCTTTGTTATCTACTTGCCTTCTCGAGAGGTTACTATATTTTGCTATGTAAATCACATCGATAATGGACCTAAAAGGTTTTAGCATGGTATATAACAATTTCAATTCTCTTCTTTTGTAAGGAATCAAAAAGTTGGTGGGAAAAAGCACCTTTTTGGGCTGGGTGTATTCATAAGCTTCCGGGATTACCAATACAGGGCAAGAGACATATTTTAAAACTTGCAGTGTGTTGCTACCAAAAGCATACGCATGATTTGCTCCCTCACCTTTAGTACCCATAACTATTAAATCTATGTTTTTCTCTATAACAACTTTATTTGCTTCATCCAATAGTGAATTATAGGCAGATATTATATTATAGCTAAATCTTTTGTGAGGTGCGATAGTGCTAACCTTTTCCAACAAGGATTCTAAATTTTTTGATGATTTTTTACTTGACATTAATTTAAGTTCATCAAACGATTTACTCTCGGATAATTTATGTGTATTATACACTTCATCTTCGTAGACATGCAAAAAGTAAAACTCACAATTATCGTATTTAAAAAACTCTAATGCAAACACTATGGAGTTCATTGCATTATCGGAAAAATCAGTTGGTAACAGCACTTTTTTCATTACAGGCAAATTTTTGTTAGAACCATAAAACTAAATTCTAATATGCACAACTACAATGATAAATATCATCTAGAACGCTTAAAAAGAAGTGGCAAAAAACAGAAACAGGGAGCAGTCACTCCCTGTTTCGTAGAACATTATAGATTTATGATATTGCTTTCGTAGCAGTTTAAAGATATCTTTTGGTCTTAAGAAAACTGAAAGTACTTAGAACTACACCATAACTCTAAAATGCTCAATACTTATGTTATTAAAAGCCCCCTTTTAACAACGCACAAGATATATAATACCTATGTTTCATAAAATGATATTGCTCAGTTTAACGACAAAAAAAGAAAACCAGAGTTTTAGCAAACTCTGGTTTTCCTCATGATTAATAGCATATTATATTAAGGACACTTACTCACCTTAATATTTGGCTAAACTTAACATATAAATTATCTATTAAAAATGATAATTATCATTTTTAAAAAGGTATCAAGCTATATACCTGATTTAGAAGGAATAAACCAATTAAAAATAATAAGGTATAAATCACCTGCACGAATTTAATATTGGTTACCTGAAGCCAAGTTACTGTCTTAACAGGAAATATAAATAAGCCTAACCCTATGATTAATGCAAACCAACCTATCAAGGTGATTATGATTTTATAATTAGATTCCCAAATATTATGAAAAATAATATTTATCAAACCAACAATAATTGCCAAAAATGAAAAAAGGATTAAGAACTTTTGGTCCTTTAAATCTTCAAAAATCTGCTTTATCCGTTTGGGATTTAGACTAAGAATAAGGAAAAATATGATTAAATACCATCCCCAAAATTTCGCAAAAGTTATTGAAATATCCATAGTTATTAATTATTGGTTTCGTGTAAAACAAGGAATGGAATATTAGTATGGTATGTAATATTTTCTACCCTTGAATGAAATAATATCTGTTGAAAATAGTTAAGATTTTTTGCTACCATAGCTATCATATCTACCTCCCTGCTTTCTGTAAAGCATTGTACGGCATCCTCTAATTTATTGTTAGTTAAAAAGAAAAATTTATGCTTGTAATCACCGAATAAATTTTGAAGAAAATCTCTGCCATTTTCCTGCTCTTGACTGAGTTCTGTACCTAATTTATTAACATGTAGTACTGAAAGCTCAGAGTCCTTTTCTTCAATTAGCTCTACCAGTGGCCGCAATGTTTTAAAGTTATTGTACGTTGAAAAATCCGTCGGGAATGCAATTTCCGTGATACCGTCATAAATGGCGTTTTCTGGGACAACCAAAGTGGTGCATTTTACTTTTACCACAACGTCGCCTGCATTGCTGCCTATTACAATACGCTTTAATCCAGAAGCGCCTTTAGTGCCCATAATGATTAGGTCAATATTCTTTTCTTCAACCTGTCTACGCACAGCATCTATAAAAAACCCGTACTCTACAACGCTATAAAAGCGATGATGATTCCTGTTTGAAATTTTTGATATTTTTTTTAGTAATCTGTGTAATTTAGCTTTTACAGGTTTAACGTAAACCTCTTCAATTACATCCTCTGTGCTTATGTAGGTAGGATCGTTTAGAATAGCTTGGCTCATTGTATTTACGTGTAATAGGTAAAACACGCAGGGCTCTTGTTTTAAAAATTCAAGTGCATACTCAATTGCGTTCCAAGAATTTTCAGAAAAATCAGTTGGTAATAGTACACTCTTCATAATCCTGTATTTTAAAAGAACTAATGTAATTGCTTTTACAAAGCCCTAAAATGACCTGCATCATTAAAAAGCATTTTCTATTCAATTTCTTTAAGTCGTTCTAAATCCAGTACCACAATATTTCTACCTTCAGACTTTATTATTCCTTCATTTTTAAAATTTGTAAGTGTCCTAATAAAGGTCTCTGTTGCCACACCTGCGACACTGGCAAGATCACTACGCGAAATTTTAATTGGATCTTCTGGCTTACGATTTATATGTTCTGCGAATTGCAAAATGGTATTCGCAGTTTTCTTGTTAACTGAGCTGTATGCCATTTGCAAAAGTTGTTCTTTTGTATTGCATAAATCGTCTGTTAGAAGATCTATTAAAGCAATGGCTACTTTATGGTTATCATTTAAAATAGCTGACAATTGAATAATTGAAATTCCCATTAAATGGGTAGTTTTTATTGCTGTGGCTGTTTCTTTGTGCGGTAAATTATGGGTAAAAGATGTATAACCGAATAGATCATCTTCTTTATAAAGCGCAATCGCCAATTCTTTTCCTTGGTCATCTAATTTATGGCATTTTACGGCGCCCTTTGTAATCAAATAGATATAATTTGAATGGTCACCTTCATGGTAGATAATTTCATTTTTATTAAAGCAAAATTCCTCACCATAGTCATCAAAGAAATTCTTTAGATCGTTTAAGGATCTTAATTCCTCATCTTCTTCATCTAAGTAAGTATTGGTACTTCTGCGGTCTTCCAAGATAGACGCTTTTGCCAACCTACTTTTTATTGCACTCAATAATTCATCCTCAGTAAATGGTTTGGTTATGTAGTCATCTGCACCCAAATTCATTCCTTTTCTTATATCTGAATGTTCTGTTTTTGCAGATAAAAATATAAATGGAATATACTTTAGTTTTTTGTTTTTGGATAGTTTTTCCAAAACCTCATATCCATCCATTTTTGGCATCATTATATCGCAGATAATAAGATCTGGAGGATTTGTCAGAGCAAGTTTTATCCCTTCTTTACCATTTGATACTTTAACAACACTATAATCAGCTAGTTCCAATAACTCTGCCGTATTATCTCTTAATACTATATCGTCTTCTATGAGTAATAGCTTAGCTAACATACTTGTTTGGAATTATTATTGTTACTGTTGTTCCTTTTTTTTCTTCGCTTTTCAACGAAATATTTCCTCCTAAGTTCTGGGCATGGGTTTTTGCTATATTTAATCCAATTCCTGTACCTTTAATATTTACTACATTTTGAGCTCTATAATATCTTGTAAATACATTTTCTAAATCATCTTTTGGTATTCCTAGACCTTCATCCTTAACCTCAATTTTTGTGATTCCATTAAGTTGTTCAATCTCTATGTCAATATCTGTATTTTCATCTGAATATTTTATTGCATTAAGTACAACGTTTGATAAAATTAATTCAAGAACTCTTTCGTCTTGATGCATGGTTATACCATCGATGTTATTTGGATAATTAATATGTTGGCCTGTTTTAAGAAGCATATTTGCATTATATACCACTTCGTTTATAACCTTACTTAATTTAAACTCGCTAATTTTATAATCTACCTTGCCAGACTCTAACCGTTCAATAGACAGAAAATCATTTAAAATTGCGTTTAGATACTGTACCTTCTCTTTAATAGTATTTAAATGCTTTTCACGCTTTTTTTGCTCGGTAGATTTCTGGTACTTCTCCAATAACATTACAGAAGTAGATATACCGCTTAATGGTGTTTTAAACTCATGTGATACAAGCGATAAAAACTTGGTTTTGAGCTCATTCAATTCTTTTTCCTTGCTTAATGCAACTTGTAATTGCTTGGTTCGCTCTTCAACTGTTTTCTCAAGCTTCTGCAAGTAATTTTTTTGATCTGTTATGTCAAGAACTATTGCTACTAAAACAGGTTTTTCGTTTAGATAAGACAACTGCAAATGAACATTAACCGGATATACAGAGCCATCTTTTCTTACGTGTATAGTTTCATATTCAACTTTCTCTTTTGCTTTAGTAATTAATGGGTCAAAGTATGCCTTCCGATAACTTTCCTCATCGACTTCATTTTTTAGATCAAAAGGCGTCATTTTTTTAAGTTCGTCCTGGGTATAACCCAAATTATTTAACGCTCCTGTGTTTGCCGAAATAAACAATAAGGTATTAGCATCAAACACATAAATCTCGTTTAAAGATTCGTTAAAAATCGCAGCTAAATGATTGCGTTCTTCCTCAGCCTTTACACGCTCAGTTACATCATTTTGAATGCCAATGAAGTTGGTGATTATGCCTTTTTCATTCGTAATTGGCGTTACGTATAAGTCATTCCAAAAAAGGGTTCCATCTTTTCTATAGTTCCTTAAAGTTACTAAGCAACTTTTTCCTGTCCTTATGGCTTTACGCAATTTGTCTAGTGGCTTCTGTGACCTATCTGTCCCTTGTAAAAACCTACAGTTTATACCTAAGACTTCTTTATTAGAATAACCTGTGAGGTCTGTAAATGCTTTGTTGCAATAAATAATAGGATTGTCTTGTCTCAAAGCATCTGTTATAATAATGCCATTACTCGCAGATTCTAAGGCCTTACTACGTAACATATAATCATACTCTGTTTCTTTTTGTTTAGAAACATCCCTGATTAATGCCATGACATAGGTATTGTCATAAATTTTAAATGGATTGAGCAGTACCTCAATTGGAATTATGTTGCCACTCTTACTAAGCCCATAAACATCTAATGACAACGCCATTCTTTTTTGCCCTACTTCTTCAATGTAATTTCTAAAGTGTTCTTTGTGTGCCTCGTGATAATTGGACGGCATTAAAATATCCAAAGGTTTACCATTAATTTCAGCATTATCATAACCAAAAATGGATTCTGCAGCTCTGTTTACCTCCATTATCTGTTGCTTCTGGTTTACAATCACCACAGCTTCAGAAACCGTTTCTAAAAGTATATTGAATATCTCTTGGTCCTGTCTTATCATTTCTTTTTGTACTATTGGTACATCTAATAAAAGTATGAATTTTGACTATGGAAAAGCATGACAATTATCACATAAAATAGCTCATATTATTGGTCATATCATCTTTATTTTATAAGCTTTTTAGTACCTTTAAATTGTGATATGAATATAGAATTCTATAAAAATATTGGCACCTTATTCTATGCAATCGCAAAGGCAGATGACAACCTTGCATTTGAGGAGTACACTAAGCTTACAGATTGTTTAGAGCGCGATTGGAATCTATTTGAAACCAGTACTGTTGAGATAATTAAAGAACAGTTTAACCACTTGCAGAGTCAGGACAAATTAGCAAGTGATTGTTTTGATTCATTTGTAGATTTTCTGCATCAAAACCCTGAGCTTTTTGATAGTGAATTAAAGTCATTAATTCTTAAAACCGCAAATGATATTGCATATGCCTTTTCAAAAATTAACAAATCCGAACTTACTTATGTGGCAAAATTGAACATAGAATTTAAAAAGACTTGAAAAAATGAAATCTAGTTTTAGTAAAATAATAAATTCGGAAATTCCGGTACTAGTAGACTTCTATGCAGATTGGTGTGGACCATGCAAAATGTTGGCACCAATTTTAAAAGAGGTTAAAGAATATCTTGGTGATAAAATCAAAATTGTGAAAATTGATGTAGATAAAAACCAAAACCTTTCAAGTACCTATCAGGTGAGAGGTGTCCCAACTATGTTGCTATTTAAAGACGGCAAACAAGTTTGGAGACAATCTGGTGTTCTTCAAAAAGCCGATATACTATCAGTTATAGAAAATTACCTATAAACTAAGCCTTAAAACATTGACTTTGGTCATTGTTTAGCAGCGCATCTAATTATACCTTTCATGGTTCAACATTAAAGGAAATCATCATGAGAAAGTTAGTTTGTTTGGCCGTTTTATTTTTTATTGTGCCCTTTGCACTATTTAGTCAAAATTTATCTAACCTAGAGTTCATATCTCCATTTCATGATGGTGTTGCAGCCATAAAAAAGGGAGAGCGTTGGGCATTTGTAAATAATCAAGGTGAATTAGTCGTAGATTTTAGAAATGATTTTGTATTATCTAATATCAATAAAAAAGAGTATCCGATTTTTAATTCTGATAGATGTTTAATTCATAAAAAGAAAGATGGCATCTTATATTATGGATACATTGATAAAAAGGGTAATGAAGTTATAGAACCTGAATTCCTAAATGCAACACCATTTACAAATGGCTTGGCCATAGTTCTAAAACTCTATAAAGACGTTTTAGGCACAAATGATGTGCTCGATAAAAAAATGATCGATTACAATTATATGGAAGTAGCAATCGATATGAATGGTGATATAGTTCATTATTTTACTGAAAAACCAGTTCATATAACCTTATCTCGAGACTTTTTGAGGAAACCACCTTTAATTAAAACCAAGTTTATCGCGGAAAATTTAATTGCCACTATGAACAAGGATAAAACTTGGTCTATTAAGAAGTACAAATTATAGCTCTTATGAGACTATTCTATTTATTGGTTATTGCAATTCTAATATGTAGTTGCTCAAATAGTAAGGAACATATAACACCAACAAAACGTTCCATTACAGAATCTGTATACGCCTCTATCACTGTTCAACCGGACAGCTTGTATCAAGTGCATTCTATTGTTTCTGGGATTTTACAACAAAACCTCGTGGAAGAGGGCAATCTTGTTAATAAGGAGCAACCCATTTTGCAAATCATAAATAACTCGCCCAAGCTTAATACCGAAAACAATAAGTTGGCAGCAGACTTAGCCTATGAAAACTATAAGGGTGAAGCTACTATTCTAAATGACATCAATAATGAAATTATTGCAGCTGAACTTAAATACAAGGATGACTCTATCAACTATTTTAGACAGTTAAATCTTTGGAAACAGAATATTGGATCAAAAGCACAATACGATTCGAAGAAATTAAATTATCAATTGTCTCTTAATACGCTCCATCTACTTAAAGACAAATACAAGCGAACAGAACATGAATTAAGGGTACAATTACAACAAGCGGAAAACAATTATAAAACGTCTCTAATTACTTCAGAAGATTTTACCATCGGCAGTAAAATCAATGGAAAAGTTTATGCCTTGTATAAAGAACCTGGAGAAATTGTTACAACCGTTGAGCCTTTAGCTTCCATTGGTAGTTCAGATAATTTTGTAATTGAAATGCTAATAGATGAGGTCGATATTGTTAATATAAATCCAAAACAAGAGGTATTAGTAACATTAGATGCTTACGAGAACAATGTTTTTGAAGCTTTAATTACCAAGATATACCCAAAAAAAGATATCAGGAATCAAACCTTTTTAGTTGAGGCTATTTTTAAAGATCCTCCAAAGAAACTCTATCCAGGTCTGTCTGGTGAAGCAAATGTAATAATCGCCAAACATGAAGATGTACTTACCATACCAAAGTCTTATTTAGTTGAAGACAATAAAGTATCCACCGATAATGGACTTATTGCCATTGAGATAGGCTTGCAAAATATAGAATTCATAGAGGTGATTTCGGGTATTTCGGAAGACACAAAAATCTACAAACCAAACTAATGGTTAATTGGAAACTTATTTTAAGCATTGCGAAAACTCATTTACTAACCAAAGTAAAACAAACAAGTATTGCCGCTCTTGGAGTAACCTTCGGTATTGGGGCTTATATCACTCTTGTTTGCTTTATGACTGGTTTAAATACAATGCTTGATAACCTCATCTTAAATCAGACACCGCACATTCATATTTACAACGAAATTAAACCTTCTAAAACTCAACCAATAGATTTATATGATGAACTCCAAAACAGTTTAAACATAGTACATTCTGTTAAACCTAAAATAACTCAAAAGAAAATTCATAACGCGCTTCCTATTATGGACTATTTGACTAATAATGAAAATGTTATGGCCGTTTTACCACAAATTGAGACTCAGATTTTCTACATCGCTGGTTCCATTGAAATAGGTGGAAATATAACAGGTATTGATCCTATTGCGGAGGCGACCCATTTTAACTTAAACAATAATATTATAGAAGGTTCTGCAGAAGATCTTAACGTTACGGATAATAGTATTATTCTAGGCGTTGGCATTGCAGATAGAATGTCGTTGAAAGTTGGTGATCGCGTACAGCTGAGTCCACTTGACGGTGGCTTGTTTCCATTAAAGATTGTTGGTATTTTTCAAAGCGGAATTGCCGATATTGATGCCATTCAGAGCTTTACCAACATAAAAACCATTCAACAAATTCTGGGTAAGCCCAAAAATTATATTACAGACATCAATGTAAAGTTAACAGATATTAAAAACGCTCCTGAAATGGCAAAGCAAATTGAAAAACAATTTGATTTGCGAGCAATAGACATACAGACAGCTAACGCTCAGTTTGAAACAGGAACAACAATTAGAAATTTAATTACATATGCCGTTTCCATAACGCTTTTAATTGTAGCTGGATTTGGAATCTATAATATTTTAAACATGCTTATTTATGAAAAAATGAATGATATTGCCATATTGAAAGCAACAGGTTTTTCTGGAAGAGATGTTAAACTCATCTTTATGAGCCAAGCTATGATCATTGGATTCTTAGGTGGAGTTTTGGGTTTATTAATAGGATTGGGTTTAACAAGTTTTATTGGCACGTTACCTTTTAATACAGAAGCGCTTCCGACAATTGAAACCTACCCCATTAATCTAAATCCCTTATTCTTTGTAATTGGTTTTAGTTTTGCCATGATATCTACCTTCCTTGCTGGTTATTTACCATCTAAGAGAGCTGAAAAAATAGATCCGGTCAAAATAATACGTGGACAATAATGAAACCTATTTTAGAAGCTAGACATATCAATAAATTTTTTAGAAAACCCGTTCTATTTCATGTCCTTAAAGACATAAATTTTACAATTAACAAAGGTGAGTTCACCTCTATTATGGGAAAGTCCGGTTGTGGTAAATCAACCTTGTTGTACATACTATCAACCATGGATACGGACTATGAAGGTGAGCTATCTTTAAATCAACAGCTCATCACAGGTGCAGAAAGGAAAGAACTATCTCATATAAGGAACAAATACATAGGTTTTGTGTTTCAATTTCACTATCTGCTACCTGAATTTTCAGTATTGGAAAATGTGATTCTGCCAGCAAAAAAACTTGGAGAAAAATCTGCCGAAGAAATAATCTCAGACGGTCATGACAAGCTGAAAATTTTAAATATTGATCACCTAGCAAAAAAACGTGCCTCTCAGATTTCTGGCGGTGAAAAACAACGTGTAGCCATAGCCAGAGCACTTATCAATAACCCAGCAATTATTATGGGCGATGAACCTACGGGCAACCTTGATAGTTATAATGCAGATAATGTTTTTAATATCTTCAGGCAACTCAGCGATGAAGAAAACCTATCCTTACTTGTTGTTACTCATGATGAAGATTTTGCAAAACAAACAGATAGAATCATCACAATGGGTGATGGTAGAATTATAAGTTAATCTCCACCAAAAAAATCTGCCACGTTTATTTCACATTGATGGTAACTTCTGAAAGAATATTCCGTGACGAATTGCCAATTTTCAATGTATAGTTTCCAGATTCAACCTCCCAAGCCTTATTACCAACATTATAATAAGCCAATTCTTTAACAGGTAATTCTATTGTGACTCTTTTTTTTTGCCCTTTCTGAACAAAAACTTTCTTAAACCCTTTTAATTCTTGTGCAGCGCGTTCTACCTCCGATTCGGATTTACTAACATATACTTGTACAACTTCTTTACCATCCATATCTCCAGTATTTGCAACTTCTAAAGAAATAGAAATTTTCTCATCGGTCGAATAGTTCTTTTTATCTGACTGAATATTTTTTAAATCAAAAGACGAATAGGACAATCCATATCCAAAAGGATATAATGGTTCTACATTCTTGGTATCGAACCAACGGTATCCAACCAAAATCCCTTCCTCATATATTACTGATGTGTCACCTGGAAAACTATTTGTGGCATGAGCCGGTGAATCTTCTAACGCTACAGGCATGGTCCACGGTAACTTACCTGAAGGGTTCACATTTCCTAGCAACACATCTGCTAAGGCATTCCCACCTTCAGAACCATTGAACCAACTCCAAACCAATGCTTGTGACTTTTCTTTTATAGCGCTTATATCAAAAGGTGCACCGCCAATCATAACCACAATTGCATTTGGGTCTACTTTTAGAACTTCCTCAATTAATTTAACTTGGCCAAAAGGAAGTTCTAAATCTGCTCTATCAGAGGCCTCGGTTTCATAATCGCGGTTAGAACCTGCAAAGATTATAGTTACATCAGAATTTTTGGCTGCATTAAGCGCTTTATCTAGCAGTTTAGGATCCAATTCGTCAATTGTAGTAAGCTGTTCCTGCGTTACTTCTCCAACCTCTGCCACTTCACCAAGAGCACCCTTCTTTTTTGGAGCATAGCGTTCTAGATAGCCTTCTGCGTAGTTTATTTTTACGGATTCTGGTAGTCTATTTTGCAGACCTTCTAATGGCGTCACCTCACGCTTGGTTTTTACACCGGCTCCAAAGCCACCTAGTGCATTCTTCTTCATCGCATTATTACCAATTACTGCAATAGATGTTATTTCAGATGTGTTTATTGGTAAAAGGTCATTACTATTTTTTAAGAGTACAACCGACTCTTTTGCTATGTCATAAGCATCCTTAAAGTGAGCCTCTGTATTTATGCTTCCTGTTTTACGATCGTCACTACCCATCCTTTTAACCGCATGCATCAATCGTAAAATTCGCTTTAAATGTATGTCCAGTTTTGCTTCAGACATTTTACCAGCTTTTATTGAATCCATCAATGGATCGGCCAAATAAAATTCATTAAACGGCTTTGGCGTTCCCATTTCAATATCCAAGCCGCTTCTGAGGGATTTCACCGATGTGTGAACCGCATTCCAATCTGATATCACAATACCTTCAAATCCCCATTCATCTCTTAAAACATCGTTTAACATATAGCTGTTTTCACAGAGATAGTCCCCACGAAACTTGTTATAGGCGCCCATCATACTATAAGCCTTAGCTTCAACCACCGCATCCTTGAATGCTGGAAGATAAATTTCTCGCAGTGTCCGTTCATCTATTTGAACATCAACAAAATCCCTATTAGTTTCCTGGTTATTTGCCGCATAATGTTTTACACAAACCGCCACATCATTGTCTTGCATACCAACTACAAAAGGAACCGTAAGTTTTTTATTTAAAAACGGATCTTCTGTAAAGTACTCGTAGGTTCTTCCTCCAAGAGGTGTGCGAATAATATTAATGGCAGGCGATAACAGCACATCCTTATCTCTTGCGCGAGTTTCCTCACCTACACTAAACCCAAATTTATAAGCTAATTCAGTATTCCAAGTCGCGGAGAGCCCTCCTCCTGCAGGATAATACGTAGCAAAATCATTATCTAAACCAGCCGGAGCCCAAGAATCTCTTGATATTTCTTCACGCACGCCTAAAGGACCGTCTGCCATTTTTAATTCTGGTATGCCCAATCGTTCAATACCAGCGGTTGAAAACATGCTTGTACCATGTAACATCCCCGTTTTTTCTTCTAAAGTCATTTGACTGATTAAAGAATCAATTTTTGCGTCAAAGTCATGTGTAATGTCTTTACCCTTATAGCTTACGGATGTTACGTCTTCATCCATTGTATTATCTGTTTTTTTTGAATCATTGCAGGACAAGCTAGTAATAGCTACTGCAACTACTGATGATAGGATTAGTTTTTTGAGCATTGATTTAGTTTTAGTAGTATCGATTTGTAAATTCTTGATTAAAGAATTTTAATACCAATTAAAAGTCCTATAAAGATATTTAAACATTTCCGTATTCAGTCTCTATAGACACATTTTTACACTGGAAATATAGAAAAATTAGTACTGCTATCAATTGACCAATATCATTTCAGGACATGCTGGGAATAACTACTTTACTAATCTGATTTTAAGACTTAAATAATGAGATATCGCGTACACAGAATTGATGTCAATAAGACCAATATGCAGGAGAAGTTAGAGGAGTTTTTAAATAGACTAAAAGGCGAAGTTGTTTCTGTAGTGCCAAATGTAAGGCCAACATTTCAGTTTATGGGTGCTACAGCAAAAGTGGATTACATTTTAATTATAGAGAAAAAGATTGATTTATAATGTTAGTCCTTTATTTTAAAATTTGATTTAAAGCAAACTTTACTCAAACTCCTTAAAAAAAAAAACCGAAACTTTCGTTTCGGCTTCTCATCTGTACTGAAGGCGGAAGTACTATAATCCAAAAATTCAATCTATCTAATCCCCCTGAAAATCGAGTTTAAGCCCTTTAAAAATAGTATTTTCACGCATATGATGCAATTTCCTTTTTTGCACATAGCTTGCACAACTTGACCATAATCCACTTTAATTATGGCAAATGTGAAAACCAAGCTCGATAGACGAAGAGCAAAATCTGACGGTACTTACAATATCATCTATCGTATTACGAATCACAAGAAAGTCTACACTATTAATTCAGGGATTTCAATCTTTAAATACCACTGGGATAGCGAGCATTCTAAAATCACAACACAGCACCCTAACTCAAAACTTCTAAACTTAAAACTACTTAAAGATTATTATACCATAGAGAAAGCTATCCTAACATAACGCTTAATTGTAGTACAGATAAGCTGTTCTAAAACGTCACTATGTAAAATAGCAGTTTTTCAATCATGTCTATAATTTTTCTTAATTTTAATCCACTCATTTCCAACATAACAACAATTACAGAAAAACAAAATTCTAATCAACAAATACTAGAGCGTTCAGAAGCACTAGAAACTAAAAAGACGAATCATGAAATTATTAAATCTAACCTTAGCCTGCATATCTACTATTTTGATATTTGCACAAGAGAAGCCAAATCTATTGCCACAGCGTATTGTCTTCGATGAATACCATGGTCAAAAAGTAGAAGACCCATATCGCTATATGGAAGATTTAAAAAATGAAGAGGTACTTAATTGGATGAAAGCCAACAACAAATATGCAGAAGATATGATGGCTACAGTCCCCGGAAGACAAGGATTAAAAGATCTTATGTTGAGTTTAGTAGCTAGAGAAGGAGATTATATATCAAATCTAAAAATCACCAATGATGGCACTTACTACTATATAAATCAGAAAGTAGGTGAAGAATTTGGTAAACTATATAAAAGAGAATGCTATGAATGTGATGAAGTTTTAGTTCTTGACCCAAAGATTTATAAACAAGAAAGTGATCAAGAGTATGCTATACAGAAATACATACCTAGTCATGAGGGAGATTTGATAGCGATTGAATTTGCAGTAAACGGATCTGAAAATCCAGAAACTAAATTTATTGATAATGAAGGAGATTTTAAAGCGGGGTATTTAGACCTAGCAAGAGTGTATTCTTGGCTTCCAAACGATGACGGTGTTATATACACAAAGCTCTCATCTGCAGATGTTACAACTATGGACCGAAAAATAGATTTAAATACTTACATACATATGTTGGGCACGAGTTCAAGTGAGGATAAAGTGATTTTATCTCGAAAAAATAATCCTAATTTAGATATTGAGCCGAATGAAATTCCTTGGGCTTATTATGATGCTGACGCCAAGAAGTTTTTTGGCTTTGCTAGTAGTGTTGACAACAGATTAAAGACATATCTGGGAATGCTTAAAAAAGATAATTCTATTGATTGGGAACCAATAACGGTGCATGAGGACAACATTGTTAGCGTTTCTGTGGGTACCGATGATATTTACATGTTAAGCTATAAAAATGCACCTAATAAAAGAATTTTGAAATTACCAGTCGATAAAATGGATATGAGTTCAGCAGTTGAAGTTGTTCCTGAAAAAATAGATGAAACCATAATCCAAATGAAGCCTACAATAGACGGCATATACTATGTAACTGTTAAAAATGGAATTGAAGCTAATGGCTATTTTTTACCAAAAAATGGTAAAGAACGTAAATTAGCATTTCCTTTTACAGCAGGTAATGCTAACATAAGTATTAAAAATGCACGTTCTTCCGAAGTTTGGTTTACTATAACAGGTTGGACCTCGCCTAATAAACGTTACCGTTATAATCCAGAAACAAATGTGTTTACTTACGAGCCATTAGAGGCGCCAATAGAATTTCCAGAATTAGAAAATGTAATAGCTAAAGAAGTTATGGTTACTTCTCATGATGGCGAACAAGTTCCAGTTTCAATTATATATGATAAAAATTTGAAAATGGATGGTAGTAATCCTGCCTTCATTTATGGCTATGGAGCTTATGGTAATTCTCAAGAACCATTTTTTTCACCAATTAATTTAGTATTAACCTCCTATGGTGTAGTATTCGTTGTGCCTCACGTTAGAGGAGGAGGAGAATTAGGTGTGGATTGGCATAATGCTGGTAAAAAACTAACTAAGCCCAATACTTGGAAGGATGGTATTGCAACTGCAGAATATTTAATAGAACAAGGCTATACTAGTAAAGGTAAAATTGGAATAGTAGGAGGAAGTGCAGGCGGTATTTTTGTTGGTAGAGCCATAACTGAACGCCCAGATCTATTTCAAGTAGCTGCACCTATGGTTGGATGTATGAATACTGTAAGAGGAGAAAATTCACCCAATGGCCCTGTAAATATTCCAGAATTTGGTACGGTAGAGGATCCAGAAGAGTTTACAGGCTTATTAGAAATGGATAGTTATCATCATGTAGAAAAGGGTGAAGACTATCCTGCACTATGGATTACTGCCGGAATGAATGATCCTAGAGTTATCGCGTGGCAACCTGCAAAATTCGCGGCACGAATCCAAGCTGCTGACCAAGATGAAGAACCTATATTATTCGTGACAGATTTTAGTGGAGGACATGGTCGAGGAGCTTCTTTTTCAAAAATGATGGATGGGTTATCAAGTATGTTTTCTTTTATGTTGTGGCAAACTGATCACCCTGAATTTAAGCCAGCTAATCGATCAGATAAAACTACACGCGAATGATGAATAAAAATAAATTATAAATCAGGTCATAGCTGTGCACATTACAAGCACATGGCTTCATTGGATTTAAAAAGGCTAGAAAACATCTTAGCTCAGCTGGATAGATCATCTGCCTTCTAAGCAGGCGACCATAGGCTCTTGTCTGTAAAAGAAGAAAACAAAATTTCTGATAACTATCAATAAGGTTTTTATTTTATAGAAAAGGCTTAAAAACTTTTTAATCGTACATAAATCGTGCAAATATAAAAACAAGAAATCCGCAACATCTTTAATATAAGATAGTTACGGATTTTATCTGTACTGAAGGCGGGACTTGAACCCGCACGGCCATAATGGCCATTGGATTTTAAGTCCAACGTGTCTACCAATTCCACCACTTCAGCATCCAAGTTGCAGACTGCAACTTAATTGGTATATATCGTATAGAGCGAAAGACGGGATTTGAACCCGCGACCCTCACCTTGGCAAGGTGATGCTCTACCCCTGAGCTACTTTCGCGTAGTTTTTTAAAGAACATTTCGCTTTAAAAGCGGATGCAAATTTAAACTATTTCTTAGAAAAGCAAAGACTTTTTTTAAATTAATTGAACACCTTTAAGCTTGTTTTTTCTTAACCAACATGCGCTTTATCTCATTGAGCTTCATGAGTGCTTCAACTGGTGTGAGCGTATTAATATCTGTATGTAAAATCTCATCTTTTATTTCCTCCAACAATGGGTCATCTAAATTAAAAAAGCTTAACTGCATATCATCTTTTAAAGACTTTACTTTGTCTGTTAGCTCTTCGCTAGAATGCGACTTTTCAAGTTTAGATAATATTTTATTAGCGCGTCTTATGACCTGTTGTGGCATACCTGCCATTTTAGCGACATGGATTCCAAAACTATGCTCACTGCCACCTTCAACTAGTTTTCTAACAAAAAGTACATTATCCTGCAACTCTTTTACCGAAACATTAAAGTTTTTTATACGTGTAAAGGTTTCGGTCATTTCATTGAGCTCATGGTAGTGCGTCGCAAATAAGGTCTTTGGCCTTGCCGGATGTTCATGTAAATACTCACTAATGGCCCAAGCAATGGATATACCGTCATAAGTACTGGTACCACGACCGATCTCATCCAGAAGCACCAGGCTACGTTCTGAAATATTATTAAGAATGGATGCGGTTTCATTCATTTCTACCATAAATGTAGACTCACCCATTGAGATATTATCACTCGCACCCACACGTGTAAATATTTTATCTACTAGGCCAATCCGAGCTTCTTTTGCCGGCACAAAACTTCCAATCTGTGCCAAGAGAACAATTAATGCAGTTTGTCTTAATATAGCGGATTTACCAGACATGTTTGGTCCAGTAATCATGATGATTTGTTGGGTTTCTCGATCGAGATAAACGTCATTTGCGATATAAGGTTCGCCTAATGGTAATTGCTTTTCGATTACCGGATGACGACCGTTTTTAATTTCCAAATCAAAGCTATCATCTATTTGAGGGTAATTGTATTTATTGGTTTTGGCCAAACTTGCAAACCCACAAAGACAATCCAATTGCCCTATCAACTGCGCATTTTGTTGCACCTGTATAATAAATTGGTGCATCCAAAGTACAAGCTCAGAAAATAGCTGCTGCTCAATCGCTAAAATGCGTTCTTCAGCTCCAAGGATTTTTGCCTCGTATTCTTTTAATTCTTCTGTAATATAGCGCTCAGCATTGACTAAGGTTTGCTTTCTAATCCATTCTTCTGGTACTTTATCTTTATGTGTGTTTCTAACTTCGATATAATACCCAAATACATTATTAGACGCTATTTTAAGAGATGGAATTCCCGTGCGTTCACTCTCACGCTGTAGCATAGCATCTAAATAGTCCTTGCCAGACTTTGACAATCCTCTCAATTCATCCAATTCTTGAGAAAAGCCTGTAGCAACCGTATTACCTTTTAAGACATTTACAGGTGCTTCTTCGTTTAAGGTTTGCCTTATCTTTTCACGAAGCAGATCACAATTATTAAGATTATCGCCAATAACTTTTAAGGATTCACTATCAGACGATTTTGCCATGGACTTAATCGGTACAATAGCTTCTAAAGAGTTTTTAAGCTGAATGACTTCTCTAGGGTTTACCTTAGTGGTAGCTATTTTTGAAATGAGGCGCTCAATGTCACCAATATGTTTTATTTGCCCTCGAATTTTTTGAAGTACAGCATCATTATCCAACAAATACTGAACCACTTCGTGGCGTTGTTTTATCTTATCTGCATGCTTTAACGGCAACGCCAACCATCGCTTCAAAGTGCGACCACCCATAGCTGAGATGGTTTTATCAATGACATTTATTAAGGTAACTGCATTGGCATTTGTGGAATGGTATAGCTCTAGATTCCTGATGGTGAATTTATCCATCCATACATAATCATTAGTTGCTATCCTTGAAATGGTAGCGATGTGCTCTAGTTTATTATGCCGTGTTTCACTTAAATAATGCAATATTACACCAGATGCTATGATACCTTCGTATAAATCTTCTATTCCAAAACCTTTTAATGTTTTGGTGTTGAAGTGTTTGGTTAAGGTCTCATTAGCATAATCTGCTTGAAATACCCAATCTTCAAGATAAAAGGTATGAAAGTCATTTCCGAAAGTTTCAGTGAAATCCTTTCTGCACTCCTTGGAAATTAAAACTTCACTGGGACTGAAATTCTGAAGCAGTTTATCTATATATTCAGGATCACCTTGAGACGTTAAAAACTCACCTGTAGAAATATCCAAAAATGAAACACCTATGTACTTTTTGTCAAAATGCACAGCACATAAAAAGTTATTGGACTTAGAATGTAAGATATCATCATTCAATGCCACACCAGGTGTAACAAGCTCAGTAACACCACGCTTCACAATTTTCTTGGTTAATTTTGGGTCTTCTAGTTGGTCGCAAATGGCAACACGTTCTCCTGCCCTTACAAGTTTTGGTAAATACGTATTCAACGAATGATGCGGAAAACCAGCTAATTCAGTTTCGCTCTCACTGCCGGCTCCGCGCTTCGTTAAAATAATGTCTAAAATCTTAGAGGCTTTAACGGCATCACTTCCAAAGGTTTCATAAAAGTCACCTACTCTAAACAACAACAACGCATCAGGATACTTTGCCTTAATGGCGTTGTATTGCTTCATTAATGGTGTTTCTTTTTTTGCCTTCTTAGCCAAGAGTTTTATGTATTTTTGTTGATAATGTAAGTGTGCTAATTTAGCCAAATAGCTAAGTTATTTAAAGTGAAAAGGCCATAAGTTATCTACAAAAAGAAAGAGATTTCAACATGCGAAAGTTAAAAAACGATGAATTAGACCGTCTTGGGATTTCAGAATTTAAACTTGCTGAAAAATCACCAATCATTATAATTCTCGATAATATTAGAAGCCTAAACAACATTGGCTCTGTATTTAGAACCAGCGACGCCTTTCTTATTGAAAAGATTTACCTCTGCGGTATAACCGCCAAACCACCACACAATGAAATAAGAAAAACCGCATTGGGAAGCACGGAATCCGTAGATTGGGAGTATGTTGAAAATACCATAGACATAGTTGAAAATCTAAAAGCAGAAAATGTAAAAATTTGCTCCATAGAACAAGCTGATAATGCTACCATGCTGAATGATTTTGAACCTCAGCCTAATGTGAAATATGCTTTTGTTTTTGGTAATGAGGTGAAAGGGGTTTCACAAGAGGTAGTTAATGCTAGTGATATTGTGCTCGAAATCCCACAATACGGTACAAAACATTCTTTAAATATTGCGGTAAGTGCAGGTGTTGTGATTTGGGATGTGTTTTCGAAAATTAAAAGTTTAAACACTTGAATATGACAAACAAAAAAATATTTCCAATTTCGTTAGCCGTAATAGGCATAGTTGTAATTCTGTTTTCTACGGGATCATCAATCCTGACCTATGACTTATTTGGAATCCCAGCAGGTAACCTCATTATTTGGTTTGGTTTCATATCCCTTCAACTCGCAGTTTATAGCTTTCAAAAAGGCTTTAAGGCAAGCAATTCAATATTAGGTAAATTGATTCGGAATTTGATGCGCTTGTTGATTGGTATTTCAATTTTATGGTTTGGTATTGCGTATTTACTATCTGGAAATTTGAATTTTGATTTTAGTTCTAGTGCTACCGGATATCTCGGTAGTCCAGAAGCATCCATTCTTTACTGGAATATTATATATGCATTAATTGTGGCACCAATTGTCTTAATGATAGCCTATTCACTACTAAGATATTTTGAACGCCTTAAAGAGACTAAATAATGTCTTCTTCTAAAAATCCCTGGCCCACAAAAGATGCAATGATGCAGATTTATGAAAAACACCTCTGGGGTGGGGAGGAATACGATTTTTATTCTGGTTATGGCTCGCACGATTTACAAATTGTTCAACCTTATGTTGACACTGTTAGGGCGTTTTTTGAATCGCATAATCAAAACCTGACGGTTTGTGACTTTGGCTGTGGCGATTTTAATATTGGAAAACGATTAGTACAGCACACATCAAAATACATTGCTATTGATATTGTGCCATCACTTATTGAGCGCAATAAAAAACTGTTCAAAGCATCGAATCTCGAGTTTCATTGCTTGGATATTTCGCAAGACAAGTTACCAGAGGCAGATTGTGTGATTTTGCGTCAAGTACTTCAACATTTATCAAATAAAGAAGTAAAGCGTATTGTCAAAAAACTAATAAATTACAGATTTATCATTCTAACTGAAAATCTTCCTAGTAGTAAATTCACAAGAAATACTGATATTATTTCTGGCCAAGGCATACGATTAAAACACAATAGTGGAATAGACCTTTTGGTCCAACCGTTTAATTTAAAAGTAAAGTCAACAAAAATTCTAAGTGAGGTCATTTTAGAACATAAAAAAGGCAAAATTGTTAGCTGGTTATATGAGCTATTTTAGCTATTAATTTCATTTAGTAACCACAAGTAGTCCTCGCGCTTTTTTACAAAATCACGCTCAGAAATATCAATGATTTTTACGTTTAGTTCAGTCTGGTTGCGTAAAAAGCTCAGATAACCCGAATTGATTTTATCCAAATACTCATCTTGAATTTCCTTTTCGTACTTACGCCCTCTTTTTTTTATGTTTTCCTGAAGTCGTTGCGTATTTTGATAAAGGTAAACGTACAAATCTGGTCTGGCAATATCCTTATACACCTGGTAAAACAGCTTTCTGTACAATCTAAATTCATCATCTGGCAAGGTCACTTTTGAAAAAATAAGCGATTTATGCACATCATAATCGCTTACCATAAAATCCTTGAACAAATCTAACTGCGATAAATCGTCACTAATTTGCTGATAACGATCTGCTAAAAAAGACATTTCTAAGGTGAACGCATAACGCTCTGGTTCCTTGTAGAATTTTGGCAAAAATGGGTTATCTGCAAAACGCTCTAATATTAATTTGGCATTAAAATCTTGTGAAATTTTGGTAGCCAAGCTGGTTTTACCAGCACCAATATTTCCTTCTATTGCAATAAAGTTAAAATCCTTAAAACCAAACTGCTTTAATGGATTTTTAAGCCATTTGTTAATGGGTTTGATAGTCGATTTATCTTCACATTCCTCTAACAATTGCGAAATTGATTTTTCCAGTTCTGGATGTTCTACGTCTTTAGCAATATCAAACAAGGGTTGCAAAACAAATCGACGCTTATGCATTTCCGGATGTGGAATCGTCAATCCTTTTTGCTTATGGATTTCATCTTTAAACAACAGGATGTCCAAATCAATTTCGCGCGACTCATAACCCTCGGTTCTTGAGTTTTTTCGGCCCAGCTTTTTTTCAATTCTCTGCAGTTCTTTTAAAAGTTTCGTGGGTTTCAATTCTGTTTCTACACAAAGACATGCATTGTTAAAAACATCTCCCTCAAAACCCATTGCAGGTGTCTCATAGACCTTAGAAAGCTTTTTAATAGTTCCTATTGTGTTGAATATGGCATCTACCGCCATCTGCAAATTTTGGAGTTTAATGCCTTTGTTACTTCCTAGCGCTATATAAACGGTATTTGTAAATCCCATGGAAAAGGCAAAATAAATAAAAGATATATTATTAGATTATCTTTGCACCAACATTTTATCGACAAATTTTGATGCACCTAAAAGACAAGTTATTGGCCCAACGTATTTATCTTCTGCTAGGTGCGCTTTTTATAACCTCTTTGGTAGTTTCCAATTTAATTTTTCAAAAGTTCTTTTATTGGTATCCATTTGATGTTGAAATTTTTGGCACAAAGCTATTTGAGATTTCAGTAGGTATTTTGCCGTATCCCATCACTTTTCTTATTACTGACTTAATCAGTGAAATCTATGGTAAAAAAAGAGCTAATGATGTTGTTGTCGCTGGTATTTTTGCTTCGTTTTTTTCCATGCTTATTATTTACACTTCAAATGCTGTCCCAGCCACACCTTGGTCTCCAGTTCAGGACAGTACATTCACGAATGTTTTTGGCAGTACTGCAATAGCTGTTTTTGCGAGTATGATGGCTTATTTATTAGCGCAATTTGTAGACATACAGATTTACCACTTTTGGAAAAATCTTACCAAAGGTAAACATCTATGGCTTCGTAATAATTTTTCAACGTTTTCATCACAATTTGTTGATACAGCAACAGTACTGCTGTTGCTTTGTAGTTTTGGAAAAATTGAATGGGATAAATTCACAGGTCTACTCATTGCAGGATTTATATTCAAGGTTATGATTGCAATGATTGATACGCCCTTTCTTTATTTAGGCGTCTATGTATTCCGAAAACGATTTAAACTTAAAGTAAACGAAGAAATTGACCTTCTCTGAGTCGTTATAAAGCATTTAAATCTTGCTAAAGTTTACTTAACACACAACCTTTTTAAGTCGTAATTCGTATACTTTTATAGAGAATCTATCATTATGAAAAAATTACTAAAAGTTATTGGAATCCTATTGTTCCTTTTCTTAGCTGTTCTGATTGCTATTCCGTTTATTTTAGAATCTAAAATAGATACTATTGTGCAAAATTATGCGCACAAAAACCTTAACGCAGATTTAAGTTTTGACGATGTTAATCTAAGCCTAATCAGCAGTTTTCCAAAAGCGGAAGTAAGTGTAGAAAATCTTAAAATCACTAATAGAGCACCCTTTATGGACGAAACTTTAGCCACAGCCAAATCCATAGCTTTTGAGATGCCAATAGGGCAATTATTTAAGGATGCTAGCAAACCATTAGCCGTAAATGAAATTATTGCAAATGAACTGCTCTTAACGATTAAGACAAACCAGAATGGATCTGTAAATTATGATATTTTAAAAGAGCAAGAAGGTCCTAAAACCGATGGTGATGCTTCATCAAGCGGATTTCGTTTTGATGTTGAACACTATGAAGTAACTAATAGTGCGTTTACATATTTGGACGAAGAATCGAATACTCAGTTTCATGCTACAGAAATTAACCATTATGGCAATGGTATTTTTTCGGGCGAAAAATCCGAATTAGAAACGAAGACCGAAACAAAAGTTAGTTTAAGTGTCGACAGCACTAACTACCTCGATAATACCAAAATAAAACTAGAGGCTCTAATCGATCTTAGTTTAGAAGACAACAAATACACATTTAGAGAAAATAAAGGGTTCATTAATGCCTTACCGTTAGAGTTTGAAGGTTTTGTGCAGTTGGTAGAATCTGGTCAACAAATTGATCTAAGTTTTAAAAATCCTGAATCGTCTTTTAAAGACTTTCTAGCTGTAATCCCCAAGGCATATTCAAAGAATATTGAAAACGTTAATACAACTGGTAATTTCACAGTCAATGGAAGAATAAAAGGATTAATTTCGGATGAAACAATTCCAACAATAGATATTAGTCTAAGTTCTAACAACGCGTCTTTTAAATATCCAGATTTACCAAAAAGTGTTGACAACATAAAAATTGATGCATCTATAAAAAACACGACAGGTAATGTTGACGATACCTATATAGATATTAATGAATTGAATTTTAAAATAGATGACGATAGCTTTAAATCTGAGGCACATCTAAAAAATATAACTCAAAATATGTTAGTCAGTGCAAATTTAGATGGCGTTCTTAATCTTGCTAATGTTACTAAAGCCTATCCTGTTACTATAGAAAACCAGCTAAGCGGTATTCTAAAAGGAAAGCTAAATACAGTTTTTGACATGAACGCTATTGAGTCCAACGCTTATCAACGCATTAAAAATAATGGTAGTGTTTCCTTGACGGACTTTATTTTTTCATCTGAAGATATTGTAAATCCAATACAAATTAATAAAGCAACCATGACCTTTAAACCAGGTGTTGTTACCTTAAACAATCTTAACGCCCAAACTGGTAAAAGCGATTTTTATGCAACTGGTCAAATTTATAACCTGTTAGGATTCTTATTAAGTGATAAAAAATTGCAGGGTGATTTCAAGGTCACTTCCAATAATTTTAGTATTGAAGATTTCATGGTTGAAGACGAATTGGCAACTGAAAACTCCAATAAAACCACTCAAGATACAGAGTCTTTAAAAATTCCTGATTTTTTAGACTGTTCAATCTATGCCAATGCTCAAAATGTGTTCTATGATAATATTAATCTAAAGAATGTTAGTGGAAAGCTCCGCATTAAAGATCAAAGCGCTAATTTAAGTGAAATGACCTCAACATTATTTGGTGGGAAATTAGGAATTAACGGTAATGTAACAACCAATAATTCAAAACCAAGTTTTGATATGCAATTGGCCATGCAACAATTTGACATTTCCCAATCCTTCAACGATTTAGAGCTCTTAAAGGCACTTGCGCCAATAGCCAAAGTCATACAGGGAAAACTAAACTCCACAATTAATATTAGTGGTTTACTAGATAAAGATTTTGCCCCAGATTTAAGTACAGTATCTGGAAATGCTCTTGCTGAAATTATCACGTCTAATATAGATGTTTCTAATAGCCCATTACTTGCAAATCTAGATGCAGAGTTGAATTTTATTGATTTTAATGCACTACAAAAGAATATTAAAACAAAATTAGTCTTTAATGATGGACAGGTTTCTGTTGATCCGTTTACCATTAATTACAAAGACATACCTATCGAGGTCTCAGGATCACATGGCTTCAATAAAAATATGAATTACAAGGCAATACTAAGCGTACCAGCAAAATATCTCGGGAGTGAAGTAAATCGATTAATAGGTCAGATCAATGACCCTGAAGTGAATAAAATGGCAATTCCTGTTACCACCAATATAAGTGGTACATTTTCAAAGCCAGACGTTTCAACAGACTTGGCAAGTGCTGTAACGAATCTTTCAAAACAACTTGTTGAAATTCAAAAACAAAAACTTATCGGGAAAGGAAAGGATAAGTTAAATGATCTAATAGGAAATGCTCTAGGAGGAAACAAGAACGCCAAAAAAACTGATTCTGCAGTAGCTAAGGGAGATAGTATCAAAACCAACACAACAGAAGACAAGGTTAAAGAGGGCGTAAAGAATGTACTAGGTGATATTTTAGGTAAAAAGAAATCTAAAAAGGATAATAAAAAGCAAGATTCTACCAAAAACAATTGATTTTTGGACTAAAACACCCTTTTTTTTGCCAAAATTTGTTAATAAAAGTAATTTTTTTTGGAAATCTTAATTATTCAATTAGATTATAAGTTATCTAAATTTAAAACAACTATATGAGGCAATTAAAAATCACCAAGCAGGTTACCAACAGGGAAGACAAATCGCTAGATAAATACTTACAAGACATCAGTAAAATTCCCCTAATAACTGCAGACGAGGAAGTAGAATTAGCACAACGAATTAAAAAAGGTGATCAAGAAGCATTAGAAAAGTTAACAACCGCCAATTTAAGGTTTGTCGTATCAGTAGCTAAGCAGTATCAAAACCAAGGGTTGAAGTTGCCAGATTTAATAAATGAAGGAAATGCTGGATTAGTTAAAGCTGCAAAGCGTTTTGATGAGACCAGAGGATTTAAATTTATCTCTTATGCAGTATGGTGGATTAGACAAGCCATTCTTCAAGCGCTGGCAGAACAATCACGTATTGTTAGGTTACCTTTAAATAAAATTGGCACTATAAACAAGATCAATAAAACGTTTTCTCACTTAGAACAGATACATCAAAGGCCACCAAATGCTGAGGAAATTGCAAGAGAATTAGAAATAAGTGTAAGAGAAGTAAAGCAGTCCATGAAAAACTCTGGACGCCATTTATCTATGGATGCTCCTTTAAAACAAGGCGAGGATTTCAGTTTATACGATGTTGTAAGTGCAAGTGAATCGCCTAAACCGGATAAGTCCTTGATGAAGGATTCACTCAACATAGAAATCGAGCGTGCCCTCGATACTTTAACTCAAAAAGAAAGTGATATAATTAGGTTAAATTTTGGAATTGGTGACCAACCTGCAATGACACTAGAAGAGATTGGAAGTATATATGACTTAACACGTGAACGTGTAAGACAAATTCGCGAGAAAGGTATCAGAAGATTAAGGCATGCAAGTAAAAGTAAAATTTTAAAAACCTATTTGGGGTAATTAATTTTTTATTTTCAAATAGTTAGATTATATTTGCCGTCCGTTTGAGAAATTGATTATTAAAAACTATCATTAGATGATAAAGATTGAAATAAAAGAAGGCGAAAACATTGAAAGAGCGTTAAAACGTTATAAACGCAAGCACAGAAATGTTCAAATTATGCAGAACTTAAAGGAGTCGCGCTATTTTACAAAGCCTTCTGTAAAAAGAAGAAGAGAAATCCAAAAAGCTCAGTATATTCAGAATTTAAGAGATCAAGAGAATATTTAAGATCATTCTACATAAAAATGAAAAGAGCAACAATTGTTGCTCTTTTTTTTGTCAATATTTGCTCATACCCGAACATTTATTGACGTCTTAATCATAGCAATGTTGAAGCTATGTTTTAAGTATATTTAATCACGTTAACGCTTATCGCAACTTAATCTTTTCAAATTCATTTTCCGCCTTAACCTCTATCGGCTCTATTGGTCTATCCTCATAAAAATGTTCAAAAGTTTTGTTAGTCGTGTAGTCATCCGTTAAAACTTTGTATACCATTATAACAAGAAAAATCTGGCCTAATACTGTTAAATAAAATACCCAACCAAAAGGAAAGTCCATTGCAGACATAATGGTAATGGTAATCAATAATAAGGTTGTTATGGCGATGTACAAAAAGGGTGAGGTTTTCATTTTTAATATTTTTGTTTAAAATTACTTATTATTTGTTAAACAAAATAATTTTTAACGGAATACTAACACCTTAATATCAGACAAATAAAGCCCTATAAGTCCAACTCAACGACCAATCCCTCATTAGCTCTGATATTAAAAACTGTGTCGTCTTCAAAAATGAGATATTGCCCTTTAAGCCCCTTTAAAACTCCTTGATATTGCTGTACTTTACTCAAGTTTAAACTTCTAGGCTTAGTAGGATATTGTTCAACTGGAAATACTAAGTTTGTTTCCTGATTGTTCTCAATAAAGTAGGCCTTAGCTTCTTCAGGAATATGCGTTTTAAGTCTTTCGCGCCAAGAAACAAGATCTTCATCTTTTAAATCATTTTTAAGCATATTTCTCCAATTGGTTTTATCAGAGACATAATCCTTCAGAGCCACTTCAGTTATACCTGCCAAATAACGGTTGGGCACCTCAACTATTTCAATGGCTTCATGGGCTCCCTGATCTATCCATCTTGTTGGTATCTGACTTTTTCGTGTTACACCTACTTTGACGTTACTAGAATTTGCCAAGTAAACAATATGAGGCTGTAATTGAATCTTTTTTTCATACTCTAAATCACGATCTTCCCTACCTAAATGAGCTGTGCTCAATTCTGGTCGCATTATCCAATCACCAGCAGTTGGTTGCTCAAAAAAGCAAGAACGGCAAAAACCTTGTCTAAAAATGGGTCGATCTAAACCACAACTCAAACATTGATGGCCAACTAATTTGATAGAAATAGTTTTATTAATTAGCTGATTCATGTGGATAAAGTCGTTTTCAAACACCAAATAATATTGTATTGGGTCTAAAAACTCCGTCTGCATTTTAGTAAGTACGCCTTTATAAATCATTAAAGAAATTTATTATTTTTAGCATCCAAGTCTCAATAAAATTTACCATTTAGAGCTCCGAAGAATGACGGTTTAAGTTTATAACAAAAATTACAATTAATTAAATCTCGCTGAGCGAGTAAAGATAACCAATCCATGCCAATTCCCATTGTAAATTCTATTGCTTCATGGTTCTTAAAAAAACGATTTCATCAAATTGAATTGTTTTTAAAATACCCTAACGAGGTACAGAACGAATTGCTCTTTAGCCTTTTAAAGTTTGCAAAAGACACCGAGATTGGTAAACAGTACGACTTCGCGTCTATAAAAACCTATGATGAATTTAGAGACAGATTACCAATAGTAAGTTATGAAGAAATACAACCTTTAATAGAACGCTCACGCCATGGCGAACAAAATATATTTTGGCCTAGACCTATAAAATGGTTCGCCAAATCTAGCGGTACCACCAATGCTAAAAGCAAATTTATACCTGTAAGTAACGAATCTTTGGAAGATTGCCACTATGCGGCTAGTAAGGATTTGCTCTGCATGTATCTAAATAATAACGGAGACTCCCAATTATTTACCGGTAAAAGTTTACGTTTGGGAGGTAGTAAAGAATTATATAAAGAAAATGGTACTGTTTTTGGGGATTTAAGTGCAATCCTCATAGACAATATGCCTTTTTGGGCCGAGTTTAGCAGTACGCCTAGTAGCAAAGTTTCATTAATGAGCGAATGGGAAACAAAAATGGATGCCATTGTAGAGGAAACTATTCATGAAAATGTTACGAGTTTGGCTGGTGTTCCCTCATGGATGTTGGTTTTGTTAAATAATGTCCTCGATAAAACAGGCAAGGACAATTTATTTGAGATTTGGCCAAATTTAGAAGTTTACTTTCATGGTGGAGTAAGTTTTAATCCTTATATAGAACAATACAGAGCTATTTTGCCTTCCTCCAACTTTAAGTATTATGAAATTTATAACGCCTCGGAAGGATTTTTCGCAATTCAAGACCAAAATTATACCGGTGATTTACTTCTAATGCTAGATTATGGTATTTTCTATGAGTTTATACCAATGGATACTTTTGGCACTAGCAACCAAAGGGTAATACCATTAAGCGAGGTTAAACTAAACACAAACTACGCCTTAATAATTACGACCAATGCTGGTCTTTGGCGCTATAGAATTGGAGACACGATACGATTTGTGAGTCTAAATCCACATAGAATAAAGGTTTCTGGAAGAACAAAGCATCATATTAATGCATTTGGTGAGGAATTAATAATTGAGAACGCTGAAGACGCGCTTAAGAAAGTGTGCAAACGGACCAAATCAGAAATTGTAGAATACACCGCAGCACCTATTTTTATGCAAGGTAAGGAAAAAGGTGCCCACGAGTGGATCATAGAATTTAAAACACCGCCTCAAAACATGTCTTATTTTGAGGAGCTCTTTGATAATGCTTTGAAAGCGTTAAACTCAGATTATGAAGCGAAGCGCTATAATAATATGACCCTTAATAAACCCAAAATTCATTGTGCAAGACCCAGCTTGTTCTACGATTGGTTAAAACAAAACAATAAATTAGGGGGTCAGCACAAAGTACCTCGCTTATCTAATTCTCGAGAATATATAGAAGAACTTCTTAAGCTTAATACAGAAGTCTAATACACCAAACCATTTATCGTTAAAAATTGTTCTTATAATTCTTACATCGATAAATGCTTCTACTTTAGCCAAAAAATTGTTCCTAAAATATCCAAATCGGCTAAAGGTTCTATATTCGTAACGAAGAGAAAGAAACACATATCTCGTCAACAGATAAAATATTGCAAGCAATATTTATTAATCAATCCTAACTAACATAAAAAACCACAACATCTTCAATGGATATTGTGGTTTCTTTTCATGTGTTTAATCTTAATTAAGACACTGCCTTTAGTTTTTTCAATGTTGATTTTGACAGCCTATCCTCTGCATAGGCTTTTGTTACATTAAGTTTAGTCTCGCCAGAACCAGGCAAATCAAACATGGCTTCGGTTAAAATTTCTTCACAAAGCGAACGCAGACCACGTGCTCCTAGTTTATATTCAATAGCTTTTTCAACAATATAATTTAATGCACCTTCGGTGATGCTAAACTCAACATCGTCCATGGCAAACAGTTTTTTATACTGTTTTATAATTGCATTTTTAGGTTCCGTTAATATTGCTCGCAAGGTATTCGCATCTAGTGGATCCATATGAGTTAAAACAGGTAAGCGTCCTATAATCTCAGGAATTAGACCAAAATCTTTAAGATCTTTAGGTATGATATACTGAAGAATATTATCGTTATCTACAGTATCTGCATTGATTGAACTATAACCTATAGCTTGCATATTTAGACGCTTGGTTATTAGGCGCTCAATACCATCAAAAGCACCACCTGCAATAAACAATATATGCTCTGTGTTTACTTCGATGAACTTTTGGTCAGGATGTTTACGTCCTCCTTTTGGCGGTACGTTTACTACTGTTCCTTCAAGCAACTTAAGCAAAGCCTGTTGGACACCTTCTCCTGAAACGTCCCTTGTGATTGATGGATTATCACTTTTGCGGGCAATTTTATCAATCTCATCAATGAAAACGATGCCACGTTGCGCTTTTTCAAGGTTATAATCGGCTGCTTGTAGCAATCGTGTTAATATACTTTCTACATCTTCACCTACATATCCGGCTTCTGTTAGAACTGTAGCATCTACAATAGCCAAAGGTACATTAAGCATTCTGGCAATGGTTTTTGCCATTAACGTCTTACCTGTCCCTGTTTGACCCACCATAATGATATTACTTTTTTGTATCTCAATATCATCTTCAGATGGTGTTTGAAGTAAGCGCTTATAGTGGTTGTAAACAGCAACTGACATGACACGTTTAGTGTATTCTTGACCAATGATATATTCATCCAAGAAGGCCTTTATTTCTTTAGGTTTTCTTAGCATTAACTCAGAACTAAGCTCTGAGGTACCGCTTTGTTTATACTCTTCAAGGACAATACCATGTGCTTGCTCTATACATCGGTCGCATATGTGAGCATCTAAGCCTGCAATTAGTAAATTTGTTTCTGACTTTTTCCTACCACAAAACGAGCATTCTAATTCTTCCTTTGCCATAATATTAGTTCTAATTAATAGATATAGTCGTAAATTATCACAACTACTTGCGCTCTAAGACTTCATCTATCATACCATAATCCAATGCCTCACTAGACTTCATCCAATAATCTCTGTCTGAATCTTTTTCAACTTGATCATAAGGCTTACCAGAATGATTTGATATAATAGTATATAATTCTTCTTTTACTTTAATAGTTTCCCTTACCGCAATTTCCATATCAGACACTTGTCCCTGAGTACCACTCATTGGTTGATGTATCATTACCCGAGAGTGCTTTAAAGCAGAACGTTTTCCTTTTTCACCAGCACATAATAACACAGCTGCCATGGAAGCTGCAATTCCTGTACAAATCGTTGCAACGTCTGGTTTTATAAATTGCATTGTATCGTAAATTCCTAATCCTGCATAGACACTACCACCCGGAGAATTAATATAAATTTGAACATCCTTTGAAGCATCTACACTTTGTAAGAATAATAGCTGTGCCTGGATAATATTTGCAACCTGGTCGTTTACACCCGTGCCAAGGAAAATTATTCTGTCCATCATCAGTCTTGAAAAAACATCCATGGCTACAGCATTCATCTGTCTTTCCTCAATTATATTTGGTGTTAAATTGGTTGGGTACATACTTGTTATAATTTTATCGTAATATGTACTGCTTATACCTTGATCTTTTATGGCGAATTTTTCGAATTCTTTACCGTAATTCATGTTTTTTAATTTGATTTTTGATTAAAAAAAAAGCGTAAAACCTCATCAGTTTTACGCCTTAAAGATACTAATATTTTTACAGACTGATTAACTGTAAAATTCTTTCACGAAATCATCGTAAGTGATTTCTTTTGTTTTGAGGTTTGCTTCTCTCTTGTAAAGGTCTAGTAACTTTTGACTCATTAATTGCTCAGACAAACGTTTTACCTCATCTTGATTTGATAATATTCTCGCGGCAATATCCTCTAATTCTTTTTCAGTAGGATTCATTTGGCCAAATTGTGCCATTTGCCCTTTTATCATTTCCATAGCATAAGCTTTTAAATCTTCAAACTGCACCTGTAAATTATGCTCTTGTATTAGCTTGCCTTCAATAAGCTGGTAACGCATGCTTTTTTCAGATTTTTCATATTCTTCTTTTGCCTGCTCTTCGGTCATTGGTTCTTCACCTGCTGTTTGCATCCATTTTTGCAGGAATGTCGCTGGTAAATCAAATTTTGTGTTTTCAACTAAATATTCAGTAACATCATTTAATAGCTTTTGATCACCTTGTTGCGTAAACTGTTTTTCAGAATCTGCTTTTATTTTTTCCTTCAGTTCAGTTACAGTCGTAACTATTCCTTTTCCAAATAGTTTATCAAAAAGCTCCTGATCTAAATCTGCTAACTCTCTTTTGTTAATTTCACTAACTTCAAATGTAACCTCAACGTCTAGACCATGAACATCGTCGTGTGAAACTTTTAGAAAGGTCATTAGATCGTGGTCATCATTAAACAACCCCTTAGTTTTAAAAGTTACTACATCTCCTACTTTAGTTCCTATTACCATTTTGGGATTTGATTTTCCTTTAAGTCTATCTAAAGTAAAAGTGGCAACATTTTCTATCCCTTCGGCTTCATTAGAAAATTTACCAGTAATTTCAGACTCTTTTGAAACTTCTTCTTGAGAAATTAATTTACCATATTGCTTTCTGATATGATCAACTTGGTTATTTATCATTTTATCGTCTGCAATAATGTTATAATGTGTTATCGCTTTTTTACTTTTAAGTTTAACATCAAACTCAGGTGCTAGACCTAGTTCAAATTCAAAAGAGAATGCATCAGAATCCCAATCTAGATCATCCTGTGGTTTTGGCAACGGATTACCTAAAACATCTAGTTTTTCTTCAACAAGATATTTCCCAATGGCATCTTGTAATAATTTATTAACTTCATCTACAAGCACTGCTTTGCCGTATTGCTTCTTCACTAAGCTCATTGGTACATGGCCTTTTCTAAACCCTGGAATGTTAGCAGATTTACGATAATCCGATAATATCTTTTCTACCTTATCGCTGTAATCTTCTTTTGCGATATCTACCTTAACTACTGCATTGAGTTCGTCGATGTTTTCTCTTGTAATATTCATTTTTATTGCAACTAAAATTGGGCTGCAAAAATACAACTTTTTTCGCAACCCAACAATACTTTAATTCTTTGGATTATTGTACCTTCTTTTGCTCGTTGAATATTGAATACAAAATAGATTGCAATATAGATAACAGAATACTAAATAAAACTGCCGTTAAAAAATTTGAAACTGCAAAACCATCTATTAGTTTATCTGCCAAGAGTATAATTACCGCATTAATAACTAACAGAAAAAGCCCTAAGGTCATAATGGTTACAGGTAATGTTAAGAGTATTAAAAAAGGTTTTACCAAGAGATTCAGTACCGCTAAAACAACAGCCACAATTACGGCGTCCAAATAACTATTTACAGTGACGCCATTTAAAATATAGGCAAGGATAAAAACGGCAAGGGCATTTACTAAAAGTCGAAGTAACAGATTCATATAAAAGGTCTTTATCCCTAATTTACAAATTTTATTACAGCGTTATAGAATTCAGATGGATTTTCTGCATGTAACCAATGTCCTGCGTTTGTAATACTAATGATGTTAGAATTTGGAAAATGCCGTTTAATTATGATCTCATCTCGTTCTCCAATATATTCAGAACGGTCTCCTCTAAGAAACAAGGTGTCCTTGTTGAAAACAGCATGAGACGGCAGGGCTTCACCTACTTCAGAAACATTCTCCCTTAATACGTCTAAATTTATTCTTAACCCTAACTCTCCTTTATGTACCCAGTATAAGTTTTTTAATAAAAATTGTCTAATGCCAAGATCAGAAATATACTCTTCAAGTACTTGGTCTGCTTCTAGCCGTGTTTTTACGAATGAAAAATCCAACTGACTTAGTCCATTTAGAATGGTGTCGTGATGCACAGGATAATATCTCGGTGATATATCCGCAACAATCAAACGATTTACGTATTCTGGATACTCGCACGCAAAAAACATAGCTGTTTTTCCGCCCATAGAATGGCCGAGCAGGACGATGTCTTTCAAATTTTTTTCATCGCAGTAGTTTTTTAGGTCTTTAGACATTAATTCATAGTTAAACTCATCAGAATGGAAACTCCGACCATGATTTCTTTGGTCTACCAAATGCACCTGAAAATCTAATTCTGAAAATTGTCTGGCAAGAGTTTTCCAATTATCACCCATACCTAAAAATCCATGCAAAATTACAAAAGGTCTTCCATGACCAATAATGTTTGAATGCAATATCATTTTAGACGATGTAAATACATTTGAATTACATTTTCTACCCCTAAATACAAGCTTTCTGCAACTAAGGCATGACCTATAGAGACTTCCAACAATCCAGGTATGTTTTCTTTAAAATACCGTATATTATCAAGTGAAAGATCATGGCCAGCATTGACTCCCAATTGCAAGGCATTTGCTAAACCAGCACATTCCATATAAGGATTTATTCCTTCTTTGTTTCCTAATTTATAGTGATGTGCGTATGCCTCGGTGTAAAGCTCTACACGATCTGTCCCAGTTTCCTTAGCGCCTTCAATTTGATGCAAATTGGGGTCCACAAATATTGAAGTTCTTATGCCATTACTTTTAAATTCTTTAATCACATCGATTAAAAAATCCTTGTGCTTAATTGTATCCCAACCTGCATTTGAGGTTATGGCATCTTCTGCGTCTGGCACCAATGTTACTTGGGTTGGCCTAATGTCCAGAACCAAATCAATAAATTTAGGTATTGGATTACCTTCTATATTATATTCTGTATTAACTACAGATTTCAGATCATAAGCATCCTGGTATTTAATGTGACGCTCATCTGGTCTTGGATGTATCGTGATACCTTGCGCTCCAAAACGTTGTACATCCTTCGCAAACTCCACTACATTAGGCACGTCTCCTCCTCTACTATTCCTCAGTGTAGCAATCTTATTAATGTTTACACTTAGCTTTGTCATTTTAGCTCAATTTTTGAGTGCAAAAATACGAAGTATAACACGCTTATTGTGGTTATTTTTAATTAATTTGCGATACAAGAAAGTCCCTATATGCAATTGAAAGAATATATTATAAATGACATACAACCCTTGGAGTTAACGGATAAAATAAGTGATTTACAACTCTTGTTTAATCAGCTAACGTATTCTCATATACCAATTCAAAAAGAAGGCGTTTATATGGGTTGTATTTCAGAAACCGATGCGCATTGTTTTGATAGTGCAATTTCAATCATGGATTGCAATTATGCTATTGAAGGATTTTTTGTGAGAGACTCAACAAATTGGCTCGATGTATTAGAGGCTTTTGCTCAAAACGATTCTAATATTATGCCTGTCCTTGGAGCGGATAATAGTTATTTGGGATACTATGAACTAAATGACATAATCCATCTGTTTAATGAAACCCCTTTCTTCTCTGAACCAGGCGGTATAATTATTGTCGAGAAAGGAATTAACGATTATTCATTTAGTGAAATTAGTCAAATTGTTGAATCTAATGATGCCAAGATATTAGGTGCTTTTATCTCAAAAATGGACGGCGATCTGGTAAGGATTACTATAAAAATAGCAAACGCTAGTTTAAACGAGGTGATTCAAACCTTTAGAAGATATAGTTATAATATCGTATCTGGACATGAAGACGATACCTATCTAGAAAGTTTAAAAGAGCGATCTAAATATCTTGATAAATACCTAAACATGTAGTTGTATGAAAATTGCTGTTTATGGTCAAAATTACTCTAAGGAAACCTCACAGGAAGCCTTTGAATTACTTCTCCCAGTTTTATTGGGCCATAATACTAAAGTTTTTGTAGAATCGGATTTTTTAAGTACTCTAAATTCTGAGATTAAAGCAACCAACGCTATCGGCGAATTTAAAAAACTTGATAGGTCTTATGATCTATTAATTAGCATTGGCGGTGATGGTACTATTTTGAGGGCAATTACTTTCGTAAGGGATTTTGGAATCCCAATTGTTGGGATTAATACCGGAAGGCTTGGGTTTTTAGCAACGATTCAAACCGATGAAATAGCTGCAGCTTTCGAGCAACTATTTAATGGTGACTACAAAATTTCAGAACGATCCCTTTTATCTGTTAAAACCGATCCACCAAACAAAACGATAGAAGAGACGAATTTTGCTCTTAACGAAATTGCAATAAGCAGAAAAAATACAACCTCAATGATTACTGTAGAAACTCACCTTAATGACGAGTATTTGACTTCTTATTGGGCAGATGGGCTTATTTTATCTACACCTACTGGCTCTACAGGTTATTCCTTAAGTTGTGGTGGGCCAGTAATAACTCCAGATGCTACAAATTTTGCTCTTACACCAATTGCTCCACACAATTTAAGTGCAAGACCATTAATAATTCCAGATACTACAACGGTAAAATTTAAAGTAGATGGCAGGGAAGACCAATTTTTAATGTCCTTAGATTCTCGTATTATTACCCTACCCAATACCACAAACGTTATAATTAAAAAAGCAAATTTTGCAATTAAAATGGTCGAGTTATTGGATGAGTCTTTTTTAGACACACTACGAAAAAAATTACTCTGGGGAGAAGATCGCCGCAATTAAACAATAAATAAACATTTAATCTGTTTATTTCTAAGACAATTTATCACAAATTGCCTATGGGTCGCCATAATTATTATATTTGCAAACTTTGAGGATTTTATGCGGTATTTAACCCTGCTTATATTGTTCACTTCATTCGGAAATTTGGTGTCGGCACAGATTTACGAAGTAGGTATTTTTGCTGGTGGAAGCAATTTTATTGGTGATGTCGGTTCAACAAATTATATATCCCCTAATCAACCTGCTATAGGAGGAATTTTTAAATGGAATAGAAGTCCTAGACACGCCTTTAGATTATCCTTAATTTTTAGTGATTTGGAGGGTATAGATAGTAAATCTAGTGATCCAAGACGGGTACAACGCGATTACAGTTTTAATAATAGCATTTTAGAAATTTCTGCAGGAATGGAATTTACATTTTGGGATTTTGACCTACATAAAGTAGGAATACAAGGAACACCCTATTTGTATACTGGTATATCTCTCGCGAATCACGATAATTTTTATTTTGATCAAAACGGAGTAATAACTTCTGAGAATACAACAAGTTGGGCCTACGGAATTCCTATGGTTTTAGGGTATAAGACCAATATTTCTACTCATTTGGTGCTTGCCGCTGAAATAGGAGCCAGATATACATTTACTGATGAGATTGATGGAAGTGTTCCAGACGCAGAATTTAGGGAAGGATTTAGTTTTGGCAATACAAACAGCAATGATTGGTATATGTTTACAGGATTTACACTAACTTACACCTTTGGAAGAAGACCTTGCTATTGTAATTTTTAAATGAGCCTGATAGAAAAGATAAATAGAGACAATTTACCAAACCATGTTGCCATAATAATGGATGGCAATGGGCGCTGGGCCAAACAAAAAGGCTTACTAAGAGTAATAGGCCATGAAAATGGCACCAAAGCGGTTAGAGAAACTGTTGAAGCAAGTGCAGAACTGGGCATCAAAAATCTGACACTTTATGCGTTTTCGACAGAAAACTGGAATAGACCAAAATTAGAAGTGCAGACTTTGATGAAGCTCCTTGTTAAATCATTAAAAAAGGAAATAAAAACCCTTCAAGACAACAATATAAAGCTTTCTGCAATCGGATGTTTACAAGATTTACCAAAAAATGCATATGCTGAACTACAAGATGTTATCGAAAAGACAAAAAATAATACGAATATGACATTAACTTTAGCGCTAAGCTATGGTTCTAGAGAAGAAATTGTTAATGTTATTAAAGAATTATCAGTTAAAGTTAAAAATAATATAATTTCTTCTGAAAGTATTGATGAATCAATTATAAATAAGCATCTTTACACGCAAAATTTACCAGATGTTGACCTACTAATTCGCACTAGTGGTGAACAACGTATTAGTAATTTTTTGCTATGGCAAATTGCCTATGCAGAATTATATTTTACAGATATTTTATGGCCAGATTTCAAAAAAGAAAATCTGTACGAAGCACTCATAAACTATCAAAACAGAGAACGAAGATTTGGAAAAACTAGCGAACAACTTACGCCTTAATAAAGTACTCTCCTTTACCATATTACTAATTACCATACTGTTTCTCTCAACATCGGCTATGGTTAACGCTCAGGTTGAAGGCGCTAAATATTTAATTAAAAACATTACCGTTACCGGGAATACAAATTTTAGTCCGCAAACAATTATTGCCTATTCTAAACTTCGAAAAGACGAAGAAATACAGCTAAATGGCGAAAAAATTGCTAATGCTATAAAGACGCTATGGAAATCCAATCTCTTTAGTAGCATAGATATTTACATAACCAACATAGACGGCAATACTGCGGACCTTGAAATTAATCTTATGGATTTACCTGAACTATTAGACTTAACTGTTTCAGGGGTAAAGAAAGGTAAGATTGATGAAATCAAACAAGAAAATAATCTTCAAACTGGCGTAAAGGTTACTGAAAATTTAATTGCAAATACAAGAAATTATCTCACAAATAAGTATAAGAAGAAAGGATTTCTAAATACAAAGGTAAATATTGTTACCACGGAGGTAATTGACTCTGTTAAAAAAGAGCGTGTAAACATGCTCATCAAAATTGACAGAGGAGAAAAGGTGAAAATAAAAAACATCACCTTTTCTGGCAATGAAAAAATTAAGGATAAAAAGCTTCGTAAAGCAATGAAGAATACGAAGAAAAGAAACCCTATAAGAATTCTTAAACGATCCAAGTATATAGAAGAAGACTATAAAGAAGATTTAACACGTGTTGTAGACTACTACAAAGAAAATGGTTATCGTGATGCGAGAGTTGTTTCCGACTCCATTATTTTCAACAACGATCAGACCATTAGTTTAAACATTGATGTAGAAGAAGGAGAAAAATACGTTTTTGGCAAAATTGATTTTGTTGGGAATACAGTATACAGTGACAACTACTTATCGAGTATTTTAAAAATAAAACCTGGTGACACCTATAATGGTGTTGAACTTCGGGAGCGTATTGCAGACCCAAAAAATCCTGATGCAAATGATTTAACTAATGCCTATCAAAACTTTGGGTATATGTTCTCTACGATTAACCCAGTAGAAGTTAGCGCTGAAGGCAATGTAATTGACATGGAAATAAGGATTTCCGAAGGTAAACCTGCTTATTTTAATAATGTTACCGTTGTTGGAAACGATGTTACGAATGATCACGTAATCTACAGAGAAATACGAACCAGGCCTGGTCAGCTTTACAGAAAAGCAGATATTATCAGAACTATACGTGAGCTAGGACAGTTAGGCTTTTTTGATGCACAGCAAATTGCGCCAAACATTAAAAATCCAAACCCAGTTGATGGCACCTTAGATGTTGAGTACTCCGTTGTTGAGCAGGGTTCTAGCCAAATTCAATTACAAGGTGGTTACGGTGGTGGTGGATTTATTGGCACATTAGGTCTATCATTCAATAATTTCGCAATTAAAGATATCTTTAAGAAAGAAGCCTATAAACCAGTACCAAGAGGTGATGGACAAAGTCTAGCATTGCGTTTGCAAGCCAGCCAGTTTTTTCAAACCTATAGCTTTTCATTTGCAGAGCCTTGGCTAGGTGGTAAAAAGCCGTTTCAGTTATCGACATCACTGTCTTATTCAAGACAATTTTTATTTAATCCTAACAACAGAAGACCAGACCGAAGCAGAAGTTTTAACATTACTGGTTTAACGCTTGGTTTATCAACAAGATTAACAAAACCAGACAACTACTTTTTACTATCGCAAGCGCTAAGTTATCAGCATTACGCTCTAAACAATTATAACACTGGTTTATTTACCTTCGGTGATGGTACGTCCAATAACTTATCCTATACCATTGGTCTAACACGGAACAACCTTTATGTTGACCCTATTTTCCCAACGGGAGGTTCCAATTTCTCAGTTTCAGCAAAGTTTTCGTTCCCATATTCATTATTTAATGACGTAGATTACAAGGCACTTAAAGATGAAAGGGATGCACTAGATCCAAGTGATCCAGACGATTTTGCTCGAATTGGGGAAATAGATCAGGAACGTTTCCAATGGTTAGAGTTTTACAAAATTAAATTCAGAGTAGATTGGTATACCGAAATCGTTAAAAAATTAGTCTTAAGGCCAAGTTTGGAGTTTGGGTTCCTTGGGGCCTATAACAATGATAGAGGAGTAATTCCTTTTGAGCGTTTTTTCTTAGGAGGTGACGGACTAGGTAACTTTGCCCTTGACGGTAGAGAGATAATTCAATTACGTGGATATCCAAACCAATCCTTATCTGCCCAAGATGGTGGTTCAATCTACAACAAGTTTTCTCTCGAATTGCGTTATCCAATTACATTAGGAGCACAGGCAAAAATCTATGCCTTGTCTTTTGTAGAAGGCGGAGCTTCGGTAAATAGTTTTCAGGAATTTAACCCGTTTGAACTTCAAAGATCAGCTGGAGTTGGGGTTAGAATTTTTATGCCAGCGTTTGGTCTTCTTGGTATTGATTTTGGACACGGATTTGACCCAATACCAGGTCAAACACAAAAGAATGGATGGGAAACACATTTCATTATTGGACAACAATTTTAAGTTTGGCACGATATTTTCTAAAGGCTTAATAAGGATTTCATCATGGTGTTAAAATTTTTAAGAATATATTTCGTTAATTTGAAGTAAAGTAACACTGAAAAAAAGGAAACAATTGGTTTTGCCAAAGATGTCCCAAAACAAAAATAATTTAATGATGAAATTTAAAGTTCTTTTTTTACTGGCATTTACAGGGTTAATGAGCTTTTCTGCTTTGGCACAGCGTGGTGTAAGAATAGGTTATATTGATACGGAATATATTTTACAAAATGTTCCTGAATATCAAGAAGCCTCTACACAACTAGATAAAAAAGTATTGCAATGGAAGTCTGAAATTGAAAAGAAACTGAGCGTTATTGAGCAAAAGAAAAAAGAACTTGAAAACGAAAGTGTTCTTTTAACTAAAGAGCTTTATGAAGAGCGCATGGAAGACATTTCTTTTGAGGAAGCCGAAATCTTAGATTATCAACAAAAACGTTTTGGTCCCAATGGGGATTTAATGATTCAAAAACGTCAATTAATAGCACCTATACAGGATCAAATATTCGCAGCAGTTCAAGAAATAGCAACTTCTAAAAAGTATGATTTTGTTTTTGATAAATCTGCCGATGTGGTCATGCTTTATTCGGCGGAACGTTACGATATAAGTGAACAAGTCTTAAGAACCATAACTAGAGCTTCAAAGCGAACACAAGCTAAGAATAATAAGGAACGTAAAGAATTAGAGGAAGAGGAAGTTGTTCCTGTTGTTGATTCAGATAAGGATGAACGCCAAAAAGCCTTGGAAGAACGAAAGGCTACTCGTGAGGCAGAATTAGCCGCAAAGCGTGCTGAGCGTGAAAAAGCTCTAGAAGAAAGAAGAAAACAACAGCAGGAAGCAAGGGAAGCAAAAAGACGCGAAGCTGAAGAGAGACGCCAAAAAGTACTTGAGGCAAGAAACACTACAGAAAACAAAGAAACGGAAACAGAAAAAGAAGTAGAAGAGGAGGCAGAAGCAACTACTGAAGCAAAATCTGAAACTGAAACTGAAAAGAAAACCTCTGATGTAACGTCTAAAACAAAAGAAAATAGTTCTGAAAAAGCGGAAGCAAAGAACCCAGCAAAAGAAGTTAAAAAAGATAGTACTAGTAATACTAAACCAAAAACTCAAGCCGAAATTCTAGAAGAGAAACGTCAGCAAAAGTTAAAGGAAAGAGAAGAAAGAAAAAAAGCATTAGAGGAAAGAAAAAAACAAATAATTGAACAACGAAAAAAAGCACGTGAAGAGCGTGAAAAACAACTAAAAAAGAGAGATTCTGTAGCAAACGCTAAGAAAGGAGAAGGAAAAAATTAATTATAACACACAAATACAACTTTAGAAAAAATGAAACATTTAAAAACTTTATTTATTGCAACAGCACTTTTTATTGGAGCTACTAGTTTTACAGCTGCACAGAGTAACATTGCACATATTGATACGCAAGAGCTAATAAAAGCAATGCCAGAATACAAGGCTGCTCAAGCGGAAATTGAGAAGCTTGGAAAAACGTACCAGCAAACAATTCAAGGCTCAATAAAAGAATTAGAAACAAAATTGAAGCAATATGATGCTGAAGCACCAAGCCAAACTCAAGAAGAAAATCAAAAGCGTATGCAGGAGGTTGAAGGTATGAAGCAAAGCTTAAATCAATACCAACAAAAAGCGCAAGAAGACTTACAGAAAAAAGAATTTGACCTTTTAAAACCTATTACGGAAAAAGCTAAAGCTGCTATTGAAAAGGTTGCTGCAGCACAAAATATCGATTATGTATTAGAAGCTGGAGGTTTAATTGTGGCACAAGGAAAAGATCTTATGGCAGATGTTAAAGCGGAATTAGGCTTATAATAATACTATCAAATATATTTTAAAAAGTCGCTTAATTAGTAAGCGACTTTTTATTTTTGTTTCAATGAGCAACAATCCAATTGGCATATTCGATTCTGGTATTGGCGGTACTTCAATTTTTAAGGAAATTCATAGTCTACTCCCAAACGAAAATTGTATATATCTTGCTGATAGTAAAAATGCACCTTATGGCAATAAATCAAAAGATGAAATACTTCAGCTTAGTATAAAAAATACTGAATTACTGCTTAAGCATAATTGTAAACTTGTTGTTGTAGCCTGTAATACTGCTACAACAAATGCTATCTCCTATTTAAGAGGTAATTACGATATTCCTTTTATAGGCATAGAACCAGCAATTAAACCCGCTGCATTAAATACTAAGAACAATGTAGTTGGTATACTGGCAACAAAAGGCACTTTGAGCAGTAAATTATTTCATAAAACCGCTGATCTCTATGCAAGTGGCATTAAAGTAGTTGAACAAGTTGGTGAAGGTATTGTACCTTTAATTGAAAATGGTCAATTGGAGTCTGAAAACATGGAAGCACTCCTTAGGACCTATATAGAACCAATGGTAGAAGCTAATATCGATTATCTTGTCTTGGGTTGTACGCATTATCCTTATTTAATACCTACGCTAAAACGAATGCTTCCTAAAAATGTAACGATTATAGATTCTGGATTAGCAGTTGCAAAACAAACAGCAGCAGTATTAGATTCAAATGGTCTGTTAAATGACAATTTAAATTCGCCTTCCATAAAGTTTTACTCAAATGGCGATTTATCCGTTATAAAATCAATTTTAAAGGCTAAGTTCGTCATTGAATTCCTAGATTTCTAAAAAGCATCTCTAAGTCTTATTTCCATTTATATGATATTGTTTTTTATCTATAATTCCAATTCTGGACCATTGAACGCACTGATTGATGTGGGCCACAAACTCATTAACCCCAAAACCTACCCTTGCAGTCTATGTAAACTTACCTATGACACTTTTTCAGAAAAGGCAGCTTGGAAATCATTCAAAAAACGTAATAAAATTGATATGAGATTTTACCATAAGGATGAATTTGAAATTGCGTACCCAAATGAAAATTTCACCTATCCATTAGTCCTAATGAAAAATGGCACTGAGTTTTTTACATTATTAAGCAAAAAAGATCTCGACAAGATTAAAGATGAAAATGAACTAATTAAAAAACTGACTAGTCTTCTTTAAACCATCCTGAATACTTAACATAGTTGTTTGCTATTCGATCTATTTCACCAGAAATTAATTCTTCGCTTATATCTTTAACTTTTTTAGCTGGTACACCAGCATATATGCTACCGGTTTCTACAATCGTATTTTGAGTTACTACCGCTCCGGCAGCAATTATGGAATTACTTTCTACAACACAATCATCCATAATAATACTACCCATACCAACTAATACATTGTCATGAATTGTACATCCGTGAACAATAGCATTGTGTCCAATCGAAACATTATTTCCTATTGTAGTTGGAGATTTTTTGTATGTAGCGTGTATCACGGCTCCGTCTTGTACATTTACTTTGTTACCCATTTTAATGAAATGAACGTCTCCTCTAACCACGGCATTAAACCAAATACTACATTCATTTCCCATAGTAACTTCGCCCACAATTGTGGCATTTTCCGCTATAAAACAGTCTTTTGGTATTTGAGGTTTAATTCCTCGTACAAGTTTAATTACAGGCATAATTATTTAAAATATGATAGTAGTTCTGATTTCCTTGAAGCAGACACCATTACTTCCTTTCCATTGCTTAAAACCACACTTCCTCCTTTTCCCTTTACATACTTAACCACTTCGTTAACATTAACCAAGTAGCTTTTATGTACTCTTACAAAGTTACTATCTTTCAAGCGTTCCTCAATGTACTTTAAAGTTTTACTTACCAGCTTCTTTTTGTTGCTGTTAAGATAAATTTCAGTGTAATTATCGTCTGCCTTGCAATACATTATATCTGCTGTTTCAATAATTTCGAATCCATCTTGCTGTGGTAAAGTTAATTTGCCATTTACAGCCTTGGTCTTGGGCGTCAAAACCTGATTGTGAAGTGCTTCTTCTTTTGTTTTGATATCCGTAACATAATCTACTGCCTTTATTAATTCGTCAATTGATATTGGCTTCATTAAATAATAAGATGCGTGTGCATTTAGGGCGTCAATTGCATAATGGTTGTAGGCAGTAACAAAAATGGTTTCAAAATCAATATCGCCAACTTTATCCAATAGGTCAAATGCATTTCCATATGGCATTTCAACATCAAGAAACACGACGTCTAATTCATTATTTCTAATGAGCACTAAGGCCTCTTCAATATTTTGTGCTTCGCCCAAAACCGCAATATTAGGACAATATTTTGAAAGATAATTCCTTAATATTTCTCTACTTTTTGCCTCGTCTTCTACAATTATGGCATTTAATTTCATTTTAATTCTTTTTAAGTGTTACAACGACCTTAGTACCTTTATCTTCAGAGGCTTGATAATCAGCTACGGCAACATCTACTCTGTCCTTGTACATTTCGTTGAGAATTTTAACCCGCTTTCTGATATTACTCATCCCTGTTGAGTTTTTCTTCTTTTGGTTTGCCGTTTTCAGTCCTTTAGAGCGATCCCTCCCAATACCATCATCTGTCACAGTAATAGTTATTTCTTCGTTTGATTTAGATTCTAACTTTATATCAAGCTTCCCCTTTCCCTCTTTATATCGCAATCCATGCCAAACTGCATTTTCTATATAAGGCTGTAAAAGCATTGGCGGAATTTTAAATTCGTCAATATTTATTTTCTCATCTATATGAATTGTATAATCAAACTTATCCTGAAATCTAAAATGTTCTAATTTTGTATATAGCTCAATCAATTCAATCTCTTTTTGCAACGGAATAAAATCTTCTTCACTATTCTCTAAAACAGCTCGCATTAAAAATGAAAAATCAGTCAAATACTTATTTGCTGTCCGTTCGTCATTTGTGGCAATGAAACTGTTAACCGAGTTCAATGCGTTGAAAATAAAATGGGGATTCATTTGACTTCTGAGTGATTTTAATGCCAATAAGTTGTTTGCAAGTTTTTGTTGCTTTATATATTTAAACATAAAATAGCCAGTTACCAAAAGAAGGATCAATCCACCAACAAGCGAATAAATAATGAGCTGTTGCCTCTTGTTTCTTTCTTGGGTCAACTCGTATTTGCTCTCGGATAGAGCTCTATCACTTTCTAAGGATGTTATTCTGTTCTGTTTTTCCAAAATATTTTTTCTGAAGCGATTAACCTGAGATATTTCTATTTCTTTTTGCGCGTAGAGTTCATCATAAAGTTCATCTACTACAGCCTTGTAGGTGTCCAAATATTCGAGTCCCTTTTCGTTATTACCAGCCTTAATATTAACCTCAGAAAGTTTACGCGCCGCGTCTTTCTTAACTACTAGATCTTCTTTCTTATCTGCCTCTTCAAAACTTCGTTCTAGGTACGGAATAGCATTCTTCAAGTCATTTTTTAAGTAGTAAGCATTACCTATTTTATAGTTTTGTTTCTGAAGTGTTATTGGGCTTTCGTTTGCTAGGACAGTATCTTTTTCTAAGTCAATGATTCCTTCAATTGCCTTTTTTCGTAATTCTATTTCACTGTCATAATCCTCCACATCGGCACTGAATTCTGCAACCTTAACCTGCTCCTCGACTGCCCTAGACCGGTTTTCTTTTTCAGCTAGATTTAATGAATTACTAAAATAATTTCTTGCTTGTGTCAGTTGGCCTTGTGCTTTGTATACTTCTGCTATCTTTGAATTTAAATCTGTAATCTTTGGTGAAATTAGGTGCTTATTCGCAACTTTTAGTCCGTCTTGGTAAGAAGAAATAGCGTCACTGTAATTCTTTATCTTTAAAAACGAATCGCCTAGGCCTTCATAAAACTCTGCCCTTTGATAATTTGAAAGATCCTCTGCATTTATATTTTGATAAGTCTTAATACTTATATCGTATTCTTCATTTCCATGATATGCTTTAGCCAATTTGAGCACTACTGATGAGGATTCGGTATTTTGGATACTAATTTTGTAAGCTGAAATTGCCAAATCATATTGTTTCCAGTACATATAAACATCTCCCAATAGTTCATGTGCTTGTGCACTCTGATTAGAGCTAATGTCTTTATCTAAAGCATCACCGATAAACTGGATGCTTTTTTCTGCATCCTTCTTTAAATAAATATCTGCGGAATCAATTAGCCGATTAAATCTTAAGCTCAATGTTTCTTTTCCGAACCTCTTTCTATAACTGTTATTGCCATCTGAAACCTCTATATTGATTCTATCACCACTTTCAATGGTGTAAAATATTGTTTCAAAGTCTCTATGCCTTATAGTAAGTTCATCGCCAATCTTAGCTCTAATGTTAAAATTCCCATCTTTATTAGTAGTTGTGTAAAACCCATTATTCACTTCAATAGACACTTGTTCTAATGGCTCTCTTGAGTTTTGAATATAAACAGAGCCTCTTATATCAAAATACCCAACCTCCTTCTCAGCTTCAGCCTCCTTTTTATTCTGACCAAATAAACTAAAGCTCAGTGTGAATATGAAAATGTAAAATAATGTGAATTTAATTTTCATTTAATTGAAATTGATTATCGTACTAAACATACATACTTTATTCCGTTTGAAAAAATTCACAAATTCCAATTTCTGTTGATTTAGGGTTAAAACACCCGTGTATACTAAACGCCAAAAACAATTTACTCACCCAAATACAGCCATCACTCATCGTAGCTTTTCTTTTTTCCTTTTTTGAAAGAGCTTTACCATATAATCAAAAAACGAATTATTATGAAAACACATCACTTGTCCTTTTGGCTTGTTCTCTGTTGCTCAATATTGTTGAGAGCACAGCATAAAGGAAATTATAATCAAATTACACCGGATATTTCAAGGCAAAATATTCTAAACTCAAGTAACGCTGCACTTTACAACCCAACGGTACAGCAACAAATTCATAAAACGCTTCACCCTAGTACCTCAATTACTATCGATGTAAAGGCCTTACAAAATGTCAGTGCAACAACCTATACTGCCATTTTTAATGTTACTCAAATTGGCACTACAGCAGAGGAAACAAATGCCCTGATGAAGAAAAAAATAGACAGTATCAAAGCAAGGCTTAAAACCATAGGAATTTCCAATGATAATGTAGCAATCGACGTTATTTCTTTCATTCCAATTTATGAGGTGGAGATTACCAAAAAATTATTCAGTAAAACATACACAGAAGTACCTAAAGGTTTTGAACTTCAGCAAAACATTCACATTCAGTTTTCAAAGACTAATCAATTTGAAAACATACTTGAAGCATGTGCTAAAAGTGAAGTTTACAACCTTGTCAAGGTTGATTATTTCATTGAAGATATTCAAGCTGTATATAAAAATTTACAGGACCAACTTTTAGAGTTTATTGAAGATAAAAAGACCTATTACAAAATGCTTGGCTTTGATTTAGCAAAGTATAATGTTGCTGTTGCAGATGACAAATATTGCTACTTCCCAAAAGACTTTTACCAAAGCTATCAAGCTTTTAATAGTGTCTCTTTTGAGGCCTTTGATAAAGAAAGAGGCGTTACATCGGCAAAAAAACAAACCTCATATTATTACCAACCATTAACGTATGAAAATTACGATATCGTAGTAAATCCATCAATTCTAGAACCCGTAGTTCAGATTGGTATGAATATTAAACTCCTATTCACTCCTAAACCTAAAGAGGAGAAACAAGAACCAATCATCGAAACAGAGATTGAACATAAGTACTACGTAATCTCTCCAAACGGAACAATCGATGTAAAAGAATTAAACACTAAAAAATAATTATCATGAAAATATTATTAAACATTAAAATTTTAGCTATATGCTTCCTGTCAAGCACAGGCTGTAATGCAAATACCAATAATCACAAACAAAACCTTGCAGTTTCAGAAACCATAATAGAAACTATAGAAAAGGAGAACAAACCTGAAATTAAAGTTGCACTATTATTAGACACTAGTAACAGCATGGATGGGCTAATTGATCAGGCCAAGGCACAACTTTGGCAAATTGTCAATGAACTATCTTATGCAAAGTGCAATAAACAAAACCCTAATCTAAAAATTGCTCTATATGAATATGGAAATGACAATCTTAATGCAAAAGAAGGTTATGTAAGGCAAGTAATTGCATTTAGTGATGATCTAGATGAAATCTCAAAAAGTCTTTTTTCACTTACTACAAATGGTGGCAACGAATTTTGCGGTAAGGTAATTCAATCTGCAATAAAACAATTGGACTGGGGAAATAATGAAAATGATCTAAAGTTTATATTTATCGCTGGTAATGAACCGTATACGCAAGGCAATGTGAACTATAAAGATGCTTCAAGACTCGCACACCAAAAAGACATTACTGTAAATACCATTTTCTGTGGGGATTACGACCAAGGCATTTCCACTTTCTGGAAAGATGGAGCAGACTTAACTCATGGAAATTATATGGCCATTAACCATAATAAGGCTACAGTTCACATTGCGACACCTTATGATGATGAAATACTAGAACTAAACGAAAAATTAAATAAAACTTATGTCGTATATGGTAGTATGGGTAGGTACAAAATGGAGCTTCAAGCTGAGCAAGATTCTAATGCACAAAGCTATAATAAAGCAAATGCAGTGAGCAGAACGGTTAGCAAAAGTTCAAGATTGTACAAAAACAGCTCGTGGGACTTGGTTGATGCTGAATTAGATGAAAATTTTGACTATAAGAAATTAAAAAGTGAGGAGTTACCCAAAGAACTAAAAAATAAGTCTGAAACTGAAATAAAATCATATTTAAAAGAAAAACGAACTGAGCGAGAATTACTACAAAGTAAAATCTCCAAACTAAATATAAAAAGACGTAACTACATTCTAGAAAACTCGGATAAAAGTAATAACGGTCTTGAAAACGCCATGATAGAAGCAATCAAATCTCAAGGAAAGCGCAAAAATTACACATGGTAAAAATATAAGAGGCTCAATTTATTAAATTGAGCCTCTTATATTTTAATTAACTGCAGGACAATTACATTCGTATTTCTCTCGCCTGCAATTAAAGTTATAGCCTAAGGTTATTTGATGAAACCCACCAGTGTTGAAATTAATTGTATTGGCTTGATACGAATATGTGTATGCAAATACAAATTGTTTGTAGTCAACACCAATAAAAGGTGTAATATATTGTAATTTTTGACTGCTTATACCTCCACCATCAACAAATTCGGCACCATCCAAACTTCGTCTATAAGATAAGCCACCCCAAACTTTACCAAAATCCATTTCACGATAAACTTTAGCATTAATGTCTATTGTTGTTTCTTCAGTAGCATCCCTGTACATTAACATAACAGAAGGCTCATAACTCCATTCACTCCCATATTTACTAAAAACATATCCAGTAGAAAATAAATACGTTCTTAGATTATCAAACTCAAAACCTTGTTCATTAAAGTTGATACCTTCATTTTTCAAAATATTTTTAGCAGTAAAATGTGCATAAAAATCTAAGAAGTGATATGAAAATCCAAAATCAATATTAAAGTTTGTAGCACTTTGCTCAATACCAGCTATTAGTTGATCAAATTCACCCGGTGCCAAAAAATCTGTTTCATCAAGCTTATATTGAAGAAAACCTGCACTCAACCCAAAAGAAAGCATGTTTAAGTCAATTTCATTTCTTGAAAACATTAAGTGATATGCAAAAGTTGCATAGCCACCAACTGTTGAATGATATCCATTTGAATCATTAAAGAAGATTCCTCCAATACCCACTGGAGAATCACCAACCCTACCATTAGCACTTATCGTTTGCAAGCTTGGCGCGTCATCAATTCCAAACCACTGTTGTCTTGCTGTCATCCTCACTTTAGAACAATTAGCAACTCCAGCCATCGACGGGTGAATTAAATAATAATTATCAGTTAAGTAATCTGAATAAATGGGAACGCCTTCTTGGGAAAAACCAAAGTTTATAATAAAGGCTAAAAATGCAATAAAACTATATTTTTTCAAATTCATTATTTTAACGTTTCAAGGTAAAATGGGCCCTAAGTTCCTTTCTGCGGTCCGTTCCCGGCTCGTCGTACTCCACGGTGAACCAGTAGTCGCTGCTCGG
>NZ_JAIUJR010000009.1 GCF_020166335.1 Winogradskyella alexanderae
CATCAGAAGCCACAGCGCCACCGTTATTAGCCAACCATGTGTTAAGGTCGGCAGTATTACCAGCACCATCGCATTCTACAGTGCTATCGCTAGCAACAGTATCAATAGTTGGGTCGGTAGTATCTTGAACTGTTATAGTTTGCGTTGCTGTTGCAGTGTTGCTACAATTGTCTGTAATTGTAAATGTTCTTAAAACAGTAATTGGACAATTGTCAGTAGATGTAACAACATCAATATAAGTTATGCTTTGAATATTAAAATCATCAGAAGCATTATAACTTGGGTTAGAAGAAAATTCAGATTGTACATCACCAGATCCAGAATCATTAAAGTTAAATACTGAATTAGAGGAGGTGATATCACTTGTATCACAACCTTCAAAAGTTATATTCCCTGGAACTGAGATTTGTGGTGTTTCTGTATCATCATTCTCAACAGTTACACTTAGATTAAAAGTACAATCATTAGCATCTGTAACTAGAATATCATAATTGTTAGCGCTTAAATTTTCAAATAGACCACTAGATTGATTTGTAGTTCCATTGTCTATTGAATACTGATAAGGACTAGTACCACCACTTGCATTAATTGTAAAACTACCTGAATTGTTACCTATACAATCAGCATTAGTTATTCCAGAAGAATATGCTGTAAGAGCAACAGAAGGTTCAGTAATAATAACTTGATTTGTAGTTGTACAATCATTAGCATCGGTAATTGTGACATCATAAGTTCCGGCAGTTAATCCACTTAAATCTTGGTCTGTAGACCCGTTACTCCAACTATAGGTATATGGAGCTGTACCGCCTTGTACTTCTAAGTCAATAGCTCCTGTAGCTTCACCAAAACACAATACTTCTGTTGTACTATTAATAGAAGAAGTTAATACGTCTGGTTCTGAAACAGTGACTTCAATGGTATCAGTACAACTGTTATCATCTCGCACATAAACGGTGTAATTACCTGCGCTTAAGTTATTAAATGTACCAGTCGTATTACTAAAATCGATATTATCTAGGCTATAGGTATAAGGCTCAGTTCCGCCTGTTGCAGAGATAGTTAATGAACCATCAGATTCACCATTACAAGAAACGTCTTCTTTACTTGAAGTTGATTCAGTAAGTGTTATATCGAATACTTCGGCCACAAAATCACAAGTCAATTGTTCTGTACTTCCATCTGGGTAAGTATATGTTGCAGTGTAAATTACAGCAGTACTTCCATCAGGGAAAAGATCACCAGGATTGTAATTAGAGGTTACAGTAAAGTTAATTCCACCAATACAACTAGCATCTATAAGAGATGCATCATAATAAATACTGTCAATTTCAATCGTATCACCACCATTTGCGTCCGGACTATCAAAATTGAGTTTAAGCTTGTACGCACCATTTGGCACCGTATCAGGAATAATAATAGTTTGATTACCATCTGTGGTGATTCCATTAACCGAATCTGTATAGATTACAGCATTTGTGTCTGGATCTAGTAACTCTATTGTCCAATTAACAGTTGCTGTAACATCGATTAATTCAATATTAATATCGGTATCACCATTTTCAAATACAAAATATTGAGTTGGTGCAATTAAGTAAGAATCATCATATCTAGAACCAACTCCTGTAGATTGGAATAACCTAAGATTATCGCTACCGACTCTTTGGGCAAAATTAAATTCCCAACAATTGGTTCCAAAACTACTCTCAGGAAGATCAAATTCCATATTAAATGAATAGTCATCTCCCGGTACCGAAGTACAACATTGATATTTGAAAGTTGGTGGTTGCCAAAATACTGGCGTACCTAAATCGTCATTACTACATGCAATATCTATGGTTGGTGGACAATTTTCTACTATAATTTGACATGGAACTGCATCAGGTTCAGTAACTTCGGCAGAATTTGTTGTTGTACAACCATTAGCGTCGGTCACAGTAACATTATAAGTACCTGCAATTAAATTAGAAATATCTTCAGTGGTTTCACCATTACTCCAGGCAAATGTATAAGGAGCTGTTCCTCCAGTAACGCTTAAATCTATAGAGCCTGTATTTTCGCCATTACACGCTACATTAACAATATTTCTTGAAGATGATAACTGTTGAGAAGGTTGAGCAATTGTAAAATTACCTGTAATTGAACAGCCATTTGCATCAGTAATTGTGAGGCTATAATTTCCAGCTATAACATCTGTTAAATCTTCAGTTGTTGCACCATTATTCCATGAAAAGTTGAATGGCGCTTGGCCTCCAATAACAGTTATATCTATATCTCCTGTAGCTTCAGTTCTACATAAAACATCTGTGACAACAGATTCAAAATTAAGTGTTTCAACAATTATTGGATTACTAGTATAAGGTGTTTCACAACCAACTAATTTATTTCTCACAATCAATACGTAACTTCCTGGAGGAAGGCCAGAGAATATAGGTGAATCTTGATAATTGGTACCACCATCAATTGTGTATTCATATTCAGCTCCTAGAGGCCCTGTAACGGTGATATTAAACTCGTTAGGTGAACCACTACAACTTATGGTAAATGTTGGGTCGTCTGGTAATTCTACATAACTAAGAGTTACTTCAGCTGTATCACATACAGAGTTATTTGGAGCTGGTAGGCATACTTGAAACTCAAAAGTTACATCACCTGCAAAACCAGGAGAAGGTTCATAAGTGTAAGTACCATCAGGATTAAATGTAAATGACTGACCCGCTGGAGTTGGCCCAGAAACGATAGAATACGTTGAACCTGGTGGTACATTATTTTTTTCGTTTAAGTCGCCATTAAAGGTTCCATCAATACAATTAAATTCTTGTTGGTCAGAAGCGTATTTCTGTAAAATGAAAAATTTTCCGTCACCATCATCATTGGTTGCGGAAATAAACTCAATTTTAGTAATCATTGATCCTGTGGGCGCAATCCTATTGAGCTCGTATAAGGCAATTGCTATGGATTGGCCATTGCTAATTTCTCGATCCGATTCCCAATAATCGGAACCGGCCGAAGGCGGATTCGGTCCATCACCTCCCGTTAAATTTCCATCAGTCCTTACAAACGTATCACCTAATACAGTTTCTGTAGTTTGACCTGGTAAGGTACCATGTAATCGCACATAAAAACAGTTGTTACCACCACGCTCTGTTATAGCGATTATTCCACCAGCATTTGAAGGAATTGCAGGGTCATAAAATAAAGTTTGTTTCTGTGCATCGGTTTCAGGTACGCCATTGGTGCCATTTACGGCATCAAAATCTAAACAGATATTACGGCCATTTCCGTTAGAGCCAAAGAAAAAATTAAGATTACGTGATTGGAAGGCAGCTAGGGCTCTGTCATCCCATGGGGTGCTGTCGTTTATGTTTGGGGTTGCGGTAGCACTGGTACCTATCAATTCACCACTAAATGCGCCAGCCGTAAAAGGTGGTACTGCATTCTGGCTGTTTAGTATTATTGCGTTAGGATTATGACCGCCAGGGCCTAAACGTGTTAACTGATACCCTGATGGTACAGCAAATGTATTATATACGCCACCGTTTACCGTAATGGATTGAATAGTAGCGGCTCTATTGTTCTCAGTATCATTAATGTCACCATTACCATTGGTGTCTTGTATGTCTGACCACTGAAATGTAACACCAGTTCTAATTGAGGGTTCTTGCTGTCCTACGACCTGGGCTAGTCCATATAAGGGGATAAGGAAAAGTAGCATTAATATAAAATGCTTTCTCAATCTACCAGGTACAGAAATACAATTGTACTTGTTTTTCATATTACACATAATAACTTCTAATGTCACATGTCGCTAAAAGGCATGCCATTACCGCATAATGAGCAGACAGCAATTACGCTTTCAACATCATTTGTTTTTGTTCAACTTGATATACTGAGGGAAGTTCTATTAATGCAAAGTCGCTTAAGAATGGATTAATATGTTTTTGATTTGGGGTCATTTACATTAATTTTACAAACAAATGAAGTTATAAACAATTTTATAAACAAACATTAGTGTTAAAGCGGCAAAATAATCGATAAAACGGAAATACGCAACATTTTATCGATAAAAATTGCATTTAAACGAATCTTATGAAGACACTTATACTTATGCGACATGGTAAATCATCCTGGGAATTTAACGTTAATGACAAGGAAAGACCATTGAAAACCAGAGGTTTAAATGACGCTTCACTCGTGTCAAAACACTTCCTAATAAACAATACTATTCCTGAAAAAATTTTCTCAAGTCCAGCCAAAAGAGCGCACGAAACCTGTAAAATTTTCTTAAAAATGTCAGAAAAAAGCGAAAATGAAGTGACGATTATCGAGGATTTATATGACTTTAACGGTTCAAATGTTATTAATTTTTTAAGAAATCTAAAGGATTCTATTAATTCTGTAATGATATTTGGGCACAACCATGCATTCACGTCTATTTCTAATATATTTGGCGATAATTATATTGATAATCTACCAACGAGTGGTTTGGTTAAAATTATATTTGATACAAATAGTTGGAGAGCCATAGAGAAAGGCAAGACAGAATTAATTATCATTCCAAAGGAATTGCGTTAATGACAAAACATAAAAATCGATATATTAATAGAGAATTAAGCTGGTTACAGTTTAATGCAAGGGTTTTGCAGGAAGCAGCTGATGAGACTGTACCACTTATAGAGCGGCTTAGGTTTTTAGGTATCTTTTCAAATAACCTAGACGAGTTCTTTAAAGTAAGATATGCAACAGTAAAGCGTATCTATGAAGCTGGCAAGGGAGGGAAAAGCGAACTTGGTGGCATTAAGGCTGAGGAACTCTTAAACCAAATTACGGATGTTGTAATTAATCAACAGTCTGAAAGTCTTGACATTTTAGCTGATATCTACAAACAATTAGAATCTCACAACATTTATATAATTGACGAAAAAGGGATCGATGCCAATCATCATGACTTTATAAAGAATTACTACTATCAAGAGTTAAGTCCAGCATTAGTTGTCATAATTTTAAATGAGGATCTTGACTTACCTGAGTTAAAGGACAGTGCAGCATATCTCACCGTTAAAATGTCAAATAGTAAAGGAAAAGATAGGTTTGCGTTGATTGAGATATCTAAAAGTATGGATCGCTTTATCGTGCTACCTCAAAAAAATGGTTCGGATTATATTATTATGGTAGATGATATTTTGAGGTATTGTCTTGATGATATCTTTAACATCTTTACCTACGACGAAATTTCAGCTCATATGATAAAAATCACTAGAGATGGTGAATTGGACTTTGATAGTGATTTAAGTAAAAGTTTTGTTGAAAAATTGTCTTCCAGCGTCAAGGATCGCAAGAGTGGTGAGCCAGTCCGCTTTGTTTTCGATAAGCAAATAGATAAGGACACATTGGAGTACCTACTTCACATAATGGATATTGATTCTAAGGATAGTATAATACCAGGTGGTAGATATCATAATAGAAGGGATTACATGGGTTTCCCAAGTTTGGGAAGACAAAATTTGCTTTACCAAAAAATTAATCCGCTCCAAGTAAAGGGTTTAAGTTTACAAACCAGTATTTTTAAAACAATTGCAGATAAGGATTTTCTTGTTTACACACCTTACCACACCTTTTCTTATATCGTTAAGTTTTTGCGGGAAGCAGCTTTAGACCCAAGTGTTAAAACCATAAAAATCACAATTTACAGACTTGCACAAGTTTCCCATGTTGCAAGTTCACTTATAAACGCTGCTAAAAACGGAAAGGAAGTTATTGTTTCCATAGAATTGCGTGCTAGGTTTGATGAAGAGGCCAATATAAATTATGCAGAACAAATGCAGGATGCAGGCGTGAAAATGCTTTTTGGTGTTACTGGATTAAAGGTACACTGCAAAATGTGTGTTGTTGAGCGCGAGGAAAATAGCAAGCTTAAACGCTATGGATTTATTAGTACTGGTAATTTTAATGAATCTACAGCCAAGATTTACACAGATTTTACATTGCTTACATCCAACTCAAAAATTCTTAAGGATATAAATAAGGTCTTTGGTTTTTTCGAAGTGAATTATAAAATCTATCGATACAAGCACATCATAACTTCACCACACTATACCAACTCAAAGTTGAATGCATTAATCAACCAAGAAATTGAAAATGCACAACAAGGTAAACCTGCTTACATCAAACTGAAAATGAACAGTATTTCTAATTATGAAATCATTGATAAACTTTATGAGGCTAGTAGAGCTGGGGTAAAGATTCAAATGATAGTTAGAGGCTTATGTTGTTTGGTGCCTGGTGTAGAAGGTATGAGCGAAAATATTGAGATAATCAGTATCGTCGATAAATTTTTGGAACACACGCGTTTGTTTATTTTTTCAAATAATGACGACCCGAAGATTTTTATTTCTTCTGCAGATTGGATGACACGAAATATCCACACAAGAGTAGAAGTAACCTGTCCTATCTATGATGAGGACATAAAAAACGAACTGCAAGAATTATTTGAGATTTGCTGGAGGGATAATGTAAAAGCCAGAATCATTAATGAGTATCAGGATAATACGTATAAACGTAACATTAAAGAAAAGGTAAGAGCTCAATTTGAGACGTATAATTACTATTTAAAAAAATTAGAGGGATAATATGCTGAAGATTGAAAAATATGCTGCAATAGATATTGGTTCTAACGCGGTTAGGTTATTAATTTCAAATATAATTGAGCAACCTGGTAAACCAGTTGTGTTTAAGAAAAATTCATTGGTAAGGGTACCTATTAGACTAGGTGCTGATGTTTTTATGAATGGTGAAATCTCAGAATACAATCAACAGCGCATGCTAGATACCATGATGGCTTTTAGTTTACTTATTAAATCTCATGGTGTTGTAAGGTATAAAGCTTGTGCAACCTCTGCTATGCGCGAGGCTAACAACAGTGGCCAATTAAGTAAAAAAATACTCGATTCGTGTGGTATAAGTATAGATATTATTGATGGAGAAGAAGAAGCAGCGATTATTGCGGCGACTGATTTAAATACCTATATAGATCCCAATAAAACTTACCTTTATGTAGATGTGGGTGGTGGTAGTACAGAGTTTTCAATTATTCATAATGGTGAAAAAGTGAAATCTAAATCGTTTAAAATTGGAACCGTAAGGTTATTGAACGATATCGTTAAAAACGAAACATGGGTGGAGCTTGAAAAGTGGATTAAAGAAAGCACCAAAGATTACTATAAGATTGATCTCATAGGTTCCGGTGGAAATATTAACAAGATTTTTAAAATCTCAGGTAAGGATCTTGGTAAACCACTTACGTATTTTTATCTCACAACTTATTATAAGACATTGCAAAGTTACTCTTACGAGGAGCGAATAACAGAGCTTGATTTAAACCAGGATAGAGCAGATGTAATAATTCCCGCTACACGAATATACTTGTCTGCTATGAAATGGAGTGGAGCAAAGCACATTTATGTTCCAAAAATAGGACTCTCAGATGGTATTATTAAAAGTGTTTATTACGAGACAGTTTCAAGTGAAGTTGTCTAGTTCTTATTACTTTTAATTGTATTTTGTCCGTAGAATTAACCAATAAATCCAGTAAAGGCAATATTTTTGATTTTTTAATTTATATTGGCCATCTCAAATTTATTATTATGAAAAAATATGTATTAGCCATTATTGTTGTTTGTTTTACAAGTGTATCTATGGCTCAAGATGTTAGTTATGGTATTCGAGGTGCTTTAAATATTTCTAATCTCGATTTTGATCCTGATGCAAATTTTGAAAATAAACACCGCAACGGATTTGCGTTTGGTGGGTTTGCTGAGTTTGGTCTTTCTGATAATGTCTCCCTTCTTACAGAATTACAGTGGTCTGCAGAAGGAGGAAAAGACGAAGATTTAAGAGCAGATTACATTCAGTTACCAATACAACTTAGATTATCTACTTCAGATCGTTTTTCATTAGGTGTAGGGCCTCAAGTTGCACTTAAAACATGGAAAAACGAAGATGCTTTCGCAACTTTTGCCTTTTCTGGTGTTGTTGGTGCAGAATATATGATTACATCAGATTTATTTATTGATGCAAGATTTTCATTTGGATTATCAAATATTCTAGATGAAGATTTTACAAATAGTGAAGCCAAAAACAATGTGATACAATTTGGTTTTGGTATGAAAATATAACAGGTTATCAGTATAGAACAAGAAAAAGCTTCGGGAAACCGAAGCTTTTTTTATCCATGTATAGTCTCTTTAGTGCCGAGATTTTTCATTATTACGGCTTCATAATTTAAAAGTTCCTGCCACTTTTTATCAACTTCTTCCCGGTTACCATATTTTCTCGCAAACTTCAAAAACATAGTATAATGTCCTGCCTCGCTTATCATGAGTTTTCTATAGAATTTTGCTAATTTTTTATCTTCTAGCTCTTCTGATAAAAGCCTAAATCGCTCACAACTCCGTGCTTCAATTAATGCCGCGTATAATAATCGGTGTACCAACTGTGTAGTTCTGCTTCCACCTTTTGGAAAGAACTTCATTAATTCTACAACATAAGCATCTTTACGATCTCGGCCTAAAATCCAACCTCTTTCTATTATTTTATCATGGACCATCTTAAAATGGCTCATTTCCTCATTGACAAGATCTGTCATTGCCTGAACAAGTTCTGTATATTCCGGAAAACTCACAATTAGTGAAATTGCAGTACTAGCGGCCTTTTGTTCACAATAGGCATGATCGGTAAGTACTTCTTCAATGTTTTTTTCTACAATATTTACCCATCGTGGGTCAGTTGGTAATTTTAATCCTAGCATAGCATTAATTTTAAATATCTAGACCAAACGTTTTTCGCAGAACATCAATATTTGGGTTCTTTTCTTTTAATTTCTCATATTTTTCTTGAGGTGTAAAAGCATATTTTTTGGCAATTTCTTCATTTACTGTAATATCGAGATGCAAGTCGTAATTATTTAGGGTCTTTTTTAAATAAGTAAGTAATGGAAATTGCGCTTTTTCTAGTTCTAGTTTGTTTGTATTGTTAGAATAGGTAAGGCAGATAGCTGTTTCATTAATTTTTGGAGTTTCCATCTCAAAAATAGAGGCCAAAATTTTCTCACCCTTACGTTGTAATGACTGTGTATAGTCATTCCATGCCTTTATTAAATCGTCCTGTTTCACAGGTTGGCGTGGTAATTCTTCCTCATCAACAACAACATCCAGTTGTTTAATTTTGTGCTCCTTTTTTTCTTTTATACTTTTTAATGAAAGTCCAGATATAATTTTGGTAGGTTTATTAATCGAAATATTGGGTACGCTCGGCTCTGCTACTGCTTTTGCAACTGGCTCTTCAACTGTTATTAGCTCTTCTTGTAATTGTAGTTTAGGTGCTTTATCGGCTTTTTCTATCAGGATCTGAACAGGAATAGATTCAATTCCCTTGGATTTAAAATAGGACGGTGGTATTATAAAGTGTTTACTGTTTTTTTTTTCTCCATCAAAAGTGATAGAGGCCAATTGCATTAATGTTAATTCAACAAGTAAACGCTGGTTTTTACTACTCTTGTACTTCAAATCACACTCATTCGCAAGATTAATTCCTTCCAATAAAAAATTGTGGGTTGTTCTTTTGCTTTGGTCAATATATTTTTGCTTAGTGTCTTCACCAACCTCTAGGAGCTCAATAGTCTCTTGGTTTTTACATACCATTAAATCTCTGAAATGAGATGCAAGTCCTGCAATGTAATGATGTCCGTCAAAGCCTTTTGCTAAAACGGAGTTAAACTGCAACAATAAATCAGGAATCTTATTTTCCAATATCAGATCAGTACTTTTGAAATAGGTCTCATAATCCAGCACATTTAGGTTTTCGGTAACGGCTTGTCTGGTCAAGTTGTTGCCTGAAAAACTTACTACACGATCAAAAATAGACAAAGCGTCTCTCATTGCACCATCTGCTTTTTGTGCTATAATATGAAGCGCGTCATCTTCCGCTGTAACGCCTTGTTCTTCTGCGATATATTTAAGATAGTTTTTTACATCGCTTACAGTTATTCGCTTAAAATCGAAAATTTGGCAACGGGAAAGAATGGTCGGTATAATTTTATGCTTTTCCGTTGTTGCTAAAATGAAAATACAATGTTTTGGTGGTTCTTCGAGCGTTTTAAGAAACGCATTAAATGCTGCTTGAGACAACATGTGTACCTCATCTATAATATACACCTTGTATTTACCAATTTGAGGTGGAATTCTGACTTGATCTGTTAGATTTCTAATATCATCTACCGAATTATTTGAAGCTGCGTCAAGTTCAAAAATGTTAAAGGCAAAATCTTCGTTTTCATTAGTATTTCCATCGCTATTAATCATTTTGGCTAAGATCCTTGCGCAAGTAGTTTTACCCACACCACGTGGACCTGTAAATAACAATGCCTGTGCTAAATGATTATTCTCAATAGCGTTTAGTAAGGTATTTGTAATAGCCTGCTGACCCACAACATCTTTGAATGTTTGCGGTCTGTATTTTCTAGCGGATACTACAAAATGTTCCATGCAATTTGATTGAATAACAAAGTTAAAAAGATCGGCTAAATTAAAGAATTATGCTCCTCTAAAATGATAGGAGTTATTAACAATTAGTGACATGACTTTGATGGTATAATTATTGTACATTTATGACCAAGTTAATCGCCTTATCGCTGTTCTGTATAAGCAGAATGGAGGAAAGTCCGAACACCGTAGTGCAACATAGTGGTTAACAGCCACCAGTCGAGAGGCTAGGAAAAGTGCAACAGAAAGTATGTACAGGTTAAGCTGTAGTGAAATCCGGTAAACTCTATGTGGTGCAATGTCATGTAAACCAACGTTTAAGGGTTGCACGCCCGATGTTGGAGGGTAGACAGCTAGAGTGTATTGGTAACAATACTCTTAGATAAATGATAAGGGCTCAATTGGAGTACAGAATTCGGCTTACAGATTTACTTATATTAAAAACCCTTCTGGAATACAGAAGGGTTTTTTATTAAAGCTAATTATTATTGCTCTTCTGAAGCCTCAGCTTCTAATTCATTTTGCATTGCAGTTAATGCAGCATTCATTGCTGTAGCATCAAAGTAAATGTGTTCCTCAGTTATTTTGCCTTCTGTAAATTGAACTGCTAGATGAACAGGCATGGATAGCTCTGTACCATTTACCATTGTACCACTATGCTGTGCCCAATAATAAACCCATATTTCATCATCTTTGTCAAGCACCATTTCAATATAGTCATTATCCTTGTCAAATCCATAGGATGAGAAAGCTTCAGTCATAGCTGAAAGTTCAGTTCTTCGTTCTGCTAAGGTAATCGGGTCTTTTGAGTTTACATAAATTTTGGCTGTATCGGCAAAGTGACTTCTCCACTTTTCCCAATCGCCACTTTCGTAAGCCACGATACCCGCTTCTAAGGTTTTGGTTTCAGCTGATTCTGCAAAATAACGTTGTTTTTGCTTCTCACACGAAGTAAAACAAATGATTAGAACCCCTAGTAATAATAAATTTTTCATATAGTTTAATTTAATTTAGTTAATCTTCTTTAGGTGGTGTAATTGTATAGCCTAATTTCTCAACAACTGCCATATTATCAAAATAAGTGGTGCTGCTGATTATTTTTCCGTCGGCTACACGCGCCGTAAGTTGATAAGGTATTTCTATATCCTTACCGTCTTGTGTAAAACTGTACGTTCCCCACTGTGATACCCAATGACCTGCTAATTCCCCTTGAGTTACTTTAAATGTTTGAGACACAAAACCTATACTTTGATTGGTTCGAACTTTATGTGCTTCCATCCAATTTTTCATAGATTCTTGCTTTGCAACTGAGTCGTTAGCAGCTGGGCCATAGCTCATATATTTTTCATGGAGAAGACTTTCTGCAACTGACATTTTGTTGTTGATCAAAGCGTTTACATAGTCCCCAACAACTTTCATATCTGCTTCCGCAGTTGGGTTGTCTACTACCATTTCTTTATAGCTTGGGGTGTCGTCTTGAGAAAAAGATAACTGATTAAATAAAATAAAGCATAATAATACTAATGTTGTTTTTACAATTTTCATTATTGTTTGGTTTTGGTTAATAACTAATTATTCATACCAAAAGAAGTGAAAAACAAAGCAGAAATAAAGAATAAATCTTTGAAAGGCTTTTAAAGGTAGTGAAAAAGATTGATTAAGAAAGAGCCTACATTTTTGACTAATAGATTATTCGAAAAAACTAAAAGCATTACCACCGTACGACTTTGTAAATGAAAAATTATTAATATTGCTCAAATCGGTATGTTTGGAATGCTCTATTATTAAAAGACCGCTTTCTTCAAGCAAATTGTTTTTGAAAACTAATTCTGGTATTTGTTCAAATAAATTTTGGTCGAAATCATAAGGGGGATCAGCAAAGATAATTGTGAATTGTTTTGTGTTGTTTTCCAAAAATCTAAACACGTCGGAACGAACAGCTTCAATAGGCATGTCCAGTGATTCTGATGTTTGCCTTATGAATTTTATACAGCCAAAATTATCATCTACTGCTAAAATATTTTCAGTGCCGCGTGAAGCAAATTCATAGGCTATATTTCCTGTTCCTGAAAATAAATCGAGAACGGTTATTTCGTCAAAATAATAGCGGTTATTCAAGATGTTGAATAATGCCTCTTTTGCCATATCTGTTGTTGGTCTAACAGGTAATTTCTTTGGTGCTAATAGTTTCCTTCCTTTATGTAAGCCTGAGATAATTCGCACTAAAATGAGTTCAATATTATGAAGTTTTTGTGATATGGCACTTTTTTTAGTGCCTCACTAAAATCAAATGAATATTTCGTTTCAATTATATTAACATGACGCACATATGTGTATAAAACGTGGAATAATTCATCATCCTTTTCAATATTACCAGATAATTCTACAATTGTGACCTCTACATCCAATTGCAATTGTTCAAAGACAAAAAGAATATAATAAATGAAATCTTCTTTGCTACTGTAATCAAATACATTAAATAATTGGAGTTCATTTGCCTTATATACCAAAACTTCAATAGTAGAACGGTTCACATTTACCAATAGTTTTGGTTTGTCATATGTTGAATCTGCATTTTGAAGTATCGCATCAATCAATATACTGGAAGCGTGTTTATAAGTGAATGATCCAAAAGTGTCAAAGATAAAGTTGTTGATATTTACATAAGGGACGTAGACATTAATACTTTTATTTACCTCTAGTTGGTCTGTTGCTATAAAATCGGTCTTTAAAATTTTTGAATTAAACTTTAAGTAATCAACTTTATAGTGTTTATCATAAAGTGATTCCGGAACCAAAGAAGCAATTTCGTTTTGATGTATAACCAAAACTTCCTTGAAATCCTGAGAAAAAATGGGATTTGAACTTAGCTCTGTTTTTAGTCTAGATAAAATATCAAAAGGACTTAAGCGCGATTCAAACTCTACGCTTTTTAAGAATTCAATCTCATTTAGTGTTCTATTTAATATGCAAAAAGAAAGTCCATTCAAATCTACTTGAATGGACAATTCCTTAATATTATTTTTAGTCAAAACTACTGTTTTTTAGAATAGTTTTTTGGCCAGTTTCCTGTCGTGTTAACCTCTTCCATAGAACCTACTGTTAGTTTAGGTCCATTTACACCATCTACAGAAACAACTTGCTTCTCTTTTTCGACCAAGTACTTTTCTTGATCGTTCAGTATTACGGCCTTTTCTACACTTGCTTGGAAAACAGGGATGTCCTCAAGTTTACCTGCTTCTAATTTAAATTTAGCACCATCTTCACCCACACCTACATTGGCCATTGTTTTGTAACGATCACTTCCTTTAAAAATAGAGTCTTTAACAAACCAGTGGTCTAAGGTATCTATAAGGGTGATGGTCTTCATGGTCTCAACACCGCCAAAAGCTCGCGTGCGTTCTTCATCCAATACAAGGGTATCTCTTCTCTGCGTAATAGGTACACTATCAACTTCTATAAAATTTATCAATTTATCAAAAGTATCTGCATACTCACCTTTTACCTCTTTATAAGCTAATTGCGAATCTCTAATATCTATTAAGCGTTCGATAACTACAGCATAGCGCTTAACTTTAAGTTGGTTAAATTGAATTTCTTTATATACAGACATAAACGTAATGTAACCCAAGTATATGATCAAACCCCAAAGAAGAATGTTGATTATAGGTTTAAGTTTACTTGGCACAAACTTGTCTATTAACCAAACGATACCAATGGTTAACAATATAATTACGACGACAGCGATGATTACGTTTAACATATTTTTATTAATTAATTAGGTCTATCGCAAATCTACAATTTTTTTTTATTCGTAAAAACTATCTAAATAAAAAACGCTTAAAATAGAGAACAGACATCTAAATGACATTTTTAAGGTAGAATAATGCTATCTTGCTTATCTATTTTTCTATATATGATTACCAATGCTTCTGCATTTTATTCGCTTATTAAATCTAAGTTTCCTTTTGTACCTACAGCCAAGCAAGATAAGGTCCTTATGCAGTTGTCACAATTTGTATTTGACAAATCATCCAATACCCTATATTTACTAAAAGGCTATGCTGGTACTGGTAAAACAAGTATTGTTGGTACACTTGTTGCCAATTTGTGGCAGGCTAAGACAAGTGCAGTATTATTAGCACCAACTGGTAGAGCAGCAAAGGTGATTTCTAATTATTCGAAAAAGGAGGCTTTTACGATTCATAAAAAGATATATTTTCCTAAAAAGGAAAAGGGTGGTGGTGTAAAGTTTGTTATGCAACCTAATAAACACAGGAATACCATTTTCATTGTTGATGAAGCGTCAATGATACCAGATGTGCCTTCAGACTCAAAATTATTTGAAAATGGTTCACTTCTAGATGACTTGATGCAATACGTATATTCTGGCCACCACTGTAAACTTCTCCTAATTGGCGATATGGCTCAGTTACCTCCAGTAAAGTCCGATTTAAGCCCTGCCTTGGACGAAGGCAAACTAAGTTTAAACTATAATAAAGAAGTATTAAGCATAGAATTAGATGAAGTGGTACGACAAGAACAAGATTCTGGTATCTTGGAAAATGCAACAGAATTAAGAGCCGTATTGGAATCGAATTTTTATGACAGCTTTAAGTTTAATGTATCGCCTTATAAGGATATCGTAAGATTGACGGATGGTTACGAAATTATGGATGCTATAAATGATGCCTACAGTAATGAAGGGTATGAAGAAACAGCTATTATTGTAAGAAGTAACAAGCGTGCCAACCTTTATAACAAACAAATCAGAGAACGAATTTTATTTAATGAAACTGAATTATCTGCTGGTGATTATCTCATGGTAGTAAAAAATAACTATTTCTGGATTAAGCCTACCACGGAAGCAGGTTTTATAGCAAATGGCGACATTATTGAAGTATTAGAGATTTTCAATATTAAAGAGTTATACGGTTTTAAATTTGCCGAGGTGAAAATTAAAATGGTCGATTATCCTAGAATGAGGCCTTTTGAAACGGTTTTGTTGCTGGACACCATAAATGCGGAAAGTGCCTCTCTAACTTATGAAGAGTCTAATAGGCTTTATCAAGAGGTAGCAAAGGACTATGCTAACGAAGCATCCAATTACAAGCGATTCCTTGGAGTAAAAAACAATAAGTACTTTAACGCACTACAGGTTAAATTTTCTTATGCCATAACATGCCATAAGTCACAAGGCGGTCAGTGGAATACCATTTTTATTGAGCAACCTTACTTACCCAATGGTATGGATAAAGATTATATAAGGTGGTTGTATACAGCAGTTACTAGAGCTAAAGAAAAGTTATATCTCATTGGCTTTAAAAATGAAATGTTTGCTGAAAATCAACTAAATTAAGAATATGACTTCAGAAACAGTCTTGAGTATATTTCTTGGAATTGGTCTCGCAGCTTCAGTTGGCTTTAGGGTCTTTTTGCCACTTTTCGTGCTCAGCTTAGCTTCATATTTTGAGTTATGGGAACTTAATGATTCGTGGCAATGGATTGGAAGTACTCTGGCTTTAATCACCCTAGGCGTTGCAACTCTAGTTGAAGTTATTGCTTATTATATCCCTGTAATCGATAATGCACTAGATACAATTGCACTGCCATTGGCAACAATTGCTGGTACTGCCGTAATGGTATCTACCATTTCAGATTTAAGTCCCGTTATTACATGGGCACTTGCTATTATTGCAGGTGGAGGTACTGCAACTGCAATAAAAAGTACAACGAGTACAACCCGACTTGGGTCAACCCTGTCGACCGCAGGTATTGCAAATCCAGTTTTTTCAACTATTGAGACTATTGTTTCGATTATTATGTCCATTATCTCAATTTTTCTGCCAATTTTGGGAATGGTGTTGGTAATTATTATACTTTATTTATTCTTTAAAGTGTACAAAAAGATAAAACCCAAACGAAAAAACTCAGGCTAAACCCTTATTTTTGATTTGCTATTTGAAACAGATGAAAATTATTTCAATGATACCAGCACGTTATAGTGCGTCTCGATTTCCAGGAAAACTAATGCAAAATCTGTCTGGGAAATCCGTGATTTTAAGGACCTATGAGGCTACTGTGGCAACCGGTTTATTTACTGAGGTTTACGTGGTTACAGATAGTTCAATTATTTATGACGAAATTGTAAATAATGGAGGTAAAGCAATAATGAGCTTAAAAGAGCATGAGTCAGGAAGTGACAGAATTGCGGAGGCAGTTGCTTCTGTAGATTGTGATATCGTGGTCAATGTTCAGGGAGACGAACCTTTTACGGAGCGTGAAAGTTTAAGCAAGGTTCTTGAAGTGTTTAATAATGATACTAATAAAGAAATTGACCTTGCCTCCTTAATGGTTGAAATTACTGATTGGGAAGAAATTAATAATCCTAATACAGTTAAGGTGATTGTAGACCAGAATAATTTTGCATTATATTTTTCCCGTAGTCCAATACCTTTCCCAAGAGACAAGAATGCTGGTGCTAGATATTTTAAACATAAGGGTATTTATGCGTTTAGAAAAAAAGCTCTATTGGATTTTACGATTTTACCAATGCGATTTATCGAAGCTACCGAAAAAATTGAATGTATAAGATACCTCGAATACGGTAAAAAAATTAAAATGGTAGAAACCGAAATTCAAGGTGTAGAAATAGATACACCTGAAGATTTAGAGAAAGCAAAAAAGTTGTGGAAATAGATTTTAAGAATATAAAAGTAATTGGCTTTGATGCAGACGATACCCTATGGGTAAACGAAACTTATTTTCGTCAAGCCGAAGAACAGGTGGGTATCTTGTTGTCGCATTATGAGACGCCTAATAAAATAGATCAGGAACTGTTTAGAATGGAAATAAAAAACCTACCGATTTATGGTTATGGTGTTAAAGGTTTTATTTTATCAATGGTAGAACTGGCGATTGAATTATCCAATGGAACCGTCTCTAATGAAATAATTGGTAAAATACTCGATATTGGAAAAGAAATGATTAATAAGCCTATAGAACTGCTTGATGGTGTTGAGGAAACGCTACAAACCTTGTCTAGACAATACAGGCTTATTTTAGCAACAAAGGGGGATTTACTAGACCAAGAACGCAAACTCGAAAAATCTGGATTATTGGATTATTTCCATCATATTGAGGTATTGAGCGAAAAGCAAGAAGCCAATTATTCAAAATTATTGAAGCACTTAGACATCAGTCCATCTGAGTTTTTGATGGTTGGCAACTCTTTAAAATCAGATATTTTACCGCTGGTTAATATTGGTGCTCAAGCCATTCATGTACCATTTCATACGACTTGGCAACATGAAAAAGTAAGTAAAAAAGAGACCAACGGAATCACATATAAAACAGCAGAAAGTTTAACTGAAATTTTAAGTTATTTCAAACTAAAAAATTAAACTAAGTTATATTTTTGTTCAAGAATTATTGTAAATGATATATAAAAATTATCCAATGGTGTCTAGAGTGGTCTTTGGACGCGGAAGTTTTAATCAATTAGATGAAATTTTAGCTCCAAAACGCAATGGACGCAATGCGCCTTTCATTTTTTATGTTGATGATGTTTTTAAAGGCAATCATTGGTTAACTTCTAGAATTACACTCTCCTACAAGGATAAGATCATTTACGTCCCAACAAAAGAAGAGCCGAAAACATCGCAGATAGACAAGTATGTCGAAGAGATTATTCTTGAGTACAGCGAATTGCCTTCTGGAATTATTGGAATTGGTGGTGGCATTGTTATGGATATTGCAAAAGCCGTTTCGTTAATGCTTACCAATAAGGGAGAATCTAAAGATTATCAAGGATGGGATTTAATTAAAAACCCTGCGATTTACCATGTTGGAGTACCTACAATTTCAGGTACAGGAGCAGAGGTTTCGCGAACAACAATTTTAACTGGCCCAGATAGAAAACTCGGAATAAACAGTGATTATACGCCTTTTGACCAGGTGATTCTAGATCCTGAACTTACTAAAGATGTACCAAAAGACCAGTGGTTTTATACTGGAATGGACTGTTTTGTGCATTGTGTGGAATCCCTCGATGGTACGTTTTTAAATGCGTTTAGCCAAAGTTATGGCGAAAAAGCATTTGACTTATGTAAAGAGATTTTTTTGGGAGGTCATTTGACAAAAGAAGAATCTCAAGATAAACTCATGATGGCATCATGGCACGGTGGTATGAGTATTGCTTACTCCCAAGTAGGTGTAGCCCATGCCCTTAGTTATGGCTTAAGTTATTTGTTAGGTGTAAAACACGGTATTGGAAATTGTATTGTTTTTGACCATTTAGAAGACTATTATCCCGAAGGCGTAGCCATGTTCAAAGAAATGAAAACCAAGCATAACATTAAACTACCTCTAGGTATTTGTTCCGATTTAGACGAGGATCAAATTGATATTATGATTAATGTGGCTTTGAGTTTAGATCCGCTATGGGAAAATGCCATTGGTAAAAACTGGAAGACTAAGATTACCAGAGAAAAGTTAATGGCACTTTACAAAAAGATGTAGAATGCGTTGGCTTGCGAAATTCATTTATTTTAAAATTTTGGGATGGAAAATTGTTGGTAATACAAACTTTTCTAAGGATTCAATTAAAAAAGCTGTGATTATTGCAGTGCCACATACAAGCTGGCACGATTTCTACATTGGGTTATTATTAAGGAAAATTGTAAATATCAAAGTAAATTTCATAGGTAAAAAAGAATTGTTCAAGTGGCCGCTGAGTTACTATTTTAAAGCCATTGGAGGAAGACCAATAGATAGAACCTCAGGTCAAAATAAAGTTGAAGCTATAGCAAAACTTTTTGAGAACGAGGATGAATTCAGGTTAGCTCTTGCTCCAGAGGGTACACGGAAAAAGGTAGAGCAGTGGAGAACCGGATTTTACTACATTGCTAAGGCGGCTAAAGTCCCTATCATAATGTTCACCTTAGATTTTAAAAACAAACAGAATAAAATTTCTGAACCATTTTATCCTACCGATAATGTCGAAGCAGATTTCAAACTTTTGGCTTCGTTTTTCGAGGGGGTAGAAGGTAAGGTTAAGGGCTACAGTTAATCGAGGAATATTACCAAAAGTTTAATTTCGTCTAAAATATCACCGTTTATTCCTAAAAGTTTAATGTTTTACGAGGCATTAGGTAACTTCAAGTGTTTAAAATTTGGCATACGTTTTGAACATACTAATACGCAATGAAACATAAAGTAAACTTTAAAAGTCCCTAAAAAGAAACATTGCTATTAAAAAAAGCTATCTAAGTCCTAACGAGGTAGCTTTTTTTCATTCATGTACCTATCAAGAAGCGAGTTGGTTTGTGCTTTTAGTTTATTCTGAAAATATTTTGTTCTACCTAAAACGAAACCTTTAAATCCTAATGCCTGTTTTGCCCATTTGTGCAGGCTAAATACATCAGTATGATTAATAATTAAACCGTCTTTAAACTCAAATGAGGCTTCTATTTTATTGTGTACCTTCCTTCCTGTTTTACTAAAGGTGTAAAATGCCTCCCAATATGCATTGCCCAAATTATTTTTAGCAGATACATCAGAGTAAATAATTCTAAAATCCTTTTCCTTTTGAGAATCACATAGCATATGCCACATTGCTTTAGCTCTTTGACCTTTTAAAACACCAAAAGCGGGATCTGTAAATGTGATATCATCGTGATAGCTATCTGTCATTTTCACTGCATCAAGATTACTAAAGGCGTTATAAAACTTTTCTATAGTTTGTTTATCCATAGAATAAATTAATCGATTATCTAAAGGTAGTTAAATCTAAAACAGAATTTATACTGTAGATTGAATAAAAAGGGCATTTGATAAAATGCCCAATTAAAATACTAAAAAACAACTATTTAAATTATTTGGCACGATTGGATAATACACAAGTATAATGGGAATCCTAGTGTAATATTAAATGGGAATGTAATTGCCAAGGCCATTGGCAAATACAAACTTGGATTTGCTTTTGGAACTGCAATTCGCATTGCTGCGGGTACAGCAATGTAAGATGCGCTTGCCCCAAGAATTGCAAATAAAAGTCTATTACCTTCACTCTGTGTAAATAGTGAACTGATTATTGCAACCGCACATCCGTTAATTATAGGTATTACGATTGCAAAGATTAATGCAAACCAACCTTTGTTCAAAAAGGCCGACAGTTTTTTGCCACTGGTTATCCCCATATCTAATAAGAATACGGCTAAAAAACCCTTAAAAATGTCTGTTGTAAACGGTTTTATGCCTTCAGCTTGTTGCTCACTGGCAAGGAAACCAACAATCAAACTTCCGAGGATTAACAAGACACTACCATTAGTTAAGGCATGTTTTACAACTTTACCCATGGGTATTTTTAGAGCATTTTCCTTGTCGAACATTGAAATTAGCAATAATCCTACAATAATCGAAGGTGCCTCCATTAGAGCCATAACTGCAACCATGTGACCTCCAAAAGAAATTTGCTCTATTTCCAGAAATGATATTGCAGTGACAAAGGTCACGGCGCTCACAGAGCCATAAGCTGCCGCAATAGCACCAGCGTTTGCTACGCTGAATTTACGCCTTAATATAAAGTAAGTATAAATCGGAACGATTACAGCCAAAAAGATTCCAAATAATAGCGACCAAATAATTTCCATATTCAAGTCGCTATGAGAGAGCTCTTGGCCACCCTTAAATCCTATGGATAGTAATAGATATAACGAAATAAACTTTGATGAATTTGGCGGTATCTCCAAATCACTCTTAAGTTGCACCGCAATAATCCCTAAGAAAAAGAAAAGAAGCGCAGGATTCGTTAAATTATCGAATAAAAGATGTAAGTCCATTTCAAATAAATTGCAATCTGCAATTATTTAGCATTGACTATTTAACAAAAGAGATGTTTAAAGTACTATTGATAACAACGTTGTAACCTTCTTTTCTGGCTATTGCGATGTAATCCTTAGCGGTTTGTTTTGCATCATTTAATTCTTTAATGCGATTGTTTTCATAAGTTGTGTCTGCCTCTTCAGAACCTTCCCACAATCTTAGTTTTTGAATTTTATGAAAGTTGATTTTTTGATCTATTAAGGCATTTACAACATGGGTAGCTTCAGAAGGTTTAAAAAGGCCCTCGACCAGTTGTACTTTTTGTTGTGCTTTTTCTACTTCTTTTATTTTGGTATTTGACATGGTATCTGTTTTAATAGTTGTTTTATGGGTTTAAGTGTAAAATCGGTGTAATTTAATTTGTTTCCATGAGCTTCATCACGGCAACACATGTAATTATAAACGCGCAGATGGCAATTTGCTCCATAAAAATATTACCATTCATATACGACAATGCCAGTAATCCTGATAGTCCTAAAATTGTAAGTGCTGCTAAAGCCTTTGGCTTTAATGTAGATTTTTTTGATTCGCTTTTTCTAATGTTTTTAATGGAAGCGTTAGTTTCTAATCTTGACATGTTCAGTGATTATTAAATATTTACTAAAATTATTTACGCCACAAAATTGAAACAATTATTTTATTTATTTTTATATATATTTTTAATGATATACATAACGAAAACTAATGAATTACACTTTGCATCAACTTCAAATATTTTTGAAGATTACAGAATTAAAGAGTATCACTAAGGCCTCAGAGGCACTGTTTTTAAGTCAACCAGCAGTATCAATTCAGTTAAAGAAATTTCAAGATCAATTTTCAATTCCATTAACAGAAGTGGTTGGAAGACAGCTTTACGTGACAGATTTTGGGCAGGAAATTGCTGAAGCTGCAGAGAAAATATTAAATGAAGTACAAGCAATCAACTATAAAACGCTTTCGTATAAAGGCCAAGTTGCAGGAAGGTTAAAAATTTCTGTAGTATCTACAGGAAAGTATGTTATGCCTTACTTTTTATCGGATTTTACCAATAAGCACAGAGGTGTAGATCTAAATATGGATGTAACAAACAAGCAAAGTGTTGTGAAAAGTCTTGAGAAAAATGAAGTGGATTTCTCCCTGGTATCTGTAGTTCCCGATCAACTAAGTCTTGAACGTGTTGAGTTAATGGCTAACAAATTATATCTAGTTGGTGGCACAAAAGGGAAGTTTAATCGAAATGTAAGCAAGAAGAAGATTTTTGAAAACTATCCAATGTTGTATCGTGAAAATGGTTCTGCAACAAGAAACGCCATGGAAAGTTTTATAGCCAGTCACCATATTGACACCCCAAAACGTATGGAATTAACATCGAATGAAGCACTAAAACAAGCTGTTATTGCAGGTTTAGGTTACTCAATTATGCCAATAATTGGTATTAAAAACGAACTTAAAAATGGCGATCTACAAATTATACCTTACAAAGACTTACCAATCGTAACCACTTGGAATTTGGTTTGGCAAAAATCGAAAAACCTCTCGCCAACAGCATTGGCCTATCTAGATTTTATTAAAGCGGAAAAAGCCCGTATCATTGAAGAAAATTTTGCATGGTACGACCAATACTAAGTTTTTTTCAATTTATCTATCAATAGTCGAATTTTAGCATACAAAAACGCATTGGTCTTGGCGTAGTAGAAGGATATTAAACATACGGTTGTTAAAAATATAAGTGCACCAATAATAGCTTGCCATGGCACAAGTGTCTTTCCAATGATTTGGTTTAGTCCATAACCTGTAAAACTTCCCCAAATTATTATGAAATGAATCACATATATCGACAGGGTTTTTTGACCAATTTTTAGGATTAGAGGTTGTTTAATAAAAGATTCAAATAGGTAAAATAATGCAAAGAGGATAAGTACATTACCCAATCTAGTATACAGATAATTAAAGTAGGCCACATCTTTAAACAACACAATATCACTCCAGAAATAAAGCTTCATCAAGACAAAGGAGGATTTCTGTATTAAAAATAAACCAACAACAATAAATCCGATAATTATCCCCAGTTTAAACTTTGGACGTTCAAGGTACCTGTAAAATAAGGTAGAAATGAATGCTCCAAATGTCATATACCCAAACCAAGGTAAGATGGTAAAAATCGATCCGTGCACCTTGGTCATATAATTGGCTATAATTTCTGGAGTATTGGCAAGCTCAAGGTTACGGTATAGAGGCTCAGTCGTAAAAATTACAAGACCAACAAGCAACATTAAAATGGAAAATATGAGTGTTTTTCTTAACGTAATTTGATACAAAAGCACAACGCCAATCAAGGACAAACCAATACACTGTAATACATCAACAACCAAGAAATAACTGTTAAACTCGCCGATTAACCATTGAAAAACAGGAATACGTAATAGATAACCAAGGCCAATAAGCATTAGACCACGGACCAACCCTTTCCTTATGCGTTGCTTTATGTTACCTTTTCGTTTTGCCTTTATAAGGAGGTATGAAAAAATAAGACCAGATATGGTAAAAAACGTGGGTGCTGTAATACCTCTAAAATACGTCCATATTTGAAAGGCAGTATTAGCCTCATCTCTATAGCTCACGTCCATCAATGTGTCTATGAAGTGGCCTTGCAACATCATTAAAATGGCAAATGCACGCACTGCATCAATAAAGTAAAGCCTATTAGTATCCAAGTTTAATGGGTTGTTTTACAAATGTATAGTTTAGAAATTAATAATAAGAACAATCGTCAGGATGCTATTTGGGTTTGCTGGTACAATATGATGCTTAATTTTAATGTGATCCTTACTTTTTTAATAGGTAAATATTGATTAAATTAAGGTATTAATTATTTTGATATTTTTAGATGAAATCAATCCTAGTACCAACAGATTTTTCTGAGAATGCTTTTAATGCATTAACTTATGCGTTTGGACTTTTCAAAGATGAAAAAGTAACGTTTCATTTATTGCATGCCTTTAGAGTGAAAGCTAATCTCGCAGACGTGGCAATTTCCGATCATGAGACAAATATATTTGAAGACCACTCACAAGAAACGGTAGAAGAACTCCAGGTTTTGAAGAAAAAAGCAATTGCTCAGAGAGGACGTGCGGATTTTAAATTCGAAACTATTGCTGTTGGTGGCGATCTAGAAGATGCTGTAGAGGCTTTAGTCAAAGAAACAACATTTGATTTTGTGGTCTTAGGAACACAAGGAGCCACTGGTGCACGTGAAATCTTTCTTGGCAGCAATACTGTAAGGGTTGTTAAGCGGTTAAAGGATATTGCGGTACTCGTCGTTCCAGAAGATTTTCACTTTGTGCCCCTAAACAAAATATTATACCCAACAGCGTACAAGTATCCTTTTACAGAAGCAAACCTGGATGTAGTAAATTATGTTTGTGACTTATGGAATTGTACTGTTGAGGTACTCTATGTTGAAGGTTCAAAAGCGCCATTAAATGAGGATGCTCTAGCACACAAAGCAAAATTAGCTGAACTATTAACCAAGCCTAAATTAGACTTTATTACCATTGAAGGCTATACCAGTGTATCAAAATCTATTGTAGCTTACAGTAAAAGAAATAATGACAACCTGGTTGTGCTTAATTATCACGAACACGGATTTTTTGAGCAATTATTAAAAGAACCCATTGTGAAGAAAGTCGCATTCCATTCCGAAATACCATTATTGATAATTACATAAAAGTAGTTTAATCTTCATTTAATCAGATTCACGCCATAACTTTCTTAGAGGATAAAATGGGTTATTTTTTCGTATTGCGCATATTGATAAGATAAATTCAGTTTCAATTTGTTTTATTGGTTGGTACTTAAACGAATTCAGCACAAGTAAGCGAAGTTAGAGTTTTCAAATTATCAACAGTTGCTGAGATTCCTTATTTTTAACCTCTGTGAAGACACTCAATTATATTTTCGAGCAATTCTCATCCTTGGCTTGGGGTTTGCCATTATTAATTCTTCTCGTTGGAGGTGGGCTATACTTGTTAGTTCGGTCTAAATTTTTACCCTTCAGATATGTAGGTCATGCCGTAAGTGTTTTACAAGGCAAGTACGATGACCCTAATGATCCTGGTCAGATTTCCCATTTCCAGGCCTTAACCACCGCATTATCCTCAACCATTGGAATGGGTAATATTGCTGGTGTAGCTTTGGCCATTTCCGTTGGAGGCCCTGGTGCCATGTTTTGGATGTGGGTAAGTGCCATTGTTGGGATGTCTACTAAATATTTCACCTCAACTTTGGCTATTTTGTATCGTGGCAAGGATAGCGAAGGTGTTGTACAAGGCGGCCCCATGTACTTTATCATGGAGGGTTTGGGGAAACATTGGAAACCTCTGGCTGTTATGTTTAGTTTTTTTGGCATGTTGGGTGCTTTGCCAGTGGTTAATGTAAATCAGTTAAAGCAGGCTATTAACGACATAATTTTAATTCCAAATGGTGTAGAGGTGTCGTTGCAGTCTAATTTGGTCATTGCCTTTGTTCTTGTTGTGTTTACAAGCTTGGTGATTTTAGGAGGTCTTAAACGGATTAGTACAATGGCATCACGCCTGGTACCTTCAATGGTGCTATTATATTTTATTTTGGTAATGATAATTCTGGCTATTAACTACACTGAAGTACCTAAATTTTTGGCATTGATTGTTACAGACGCTTTTAATGCAGATTATTACCCAAAAGATGAGTCGTTTTTAGGAGGTGTGTTAGGCGCTTTGATTTTACATGGTATAAAACGTGGCGCGTTTTCTAATGAAGCCGGTTTGGGAACTGCACCGTTAGCACATGGCGCAGCTAAAACAGATGAGCCTGTAAGGGAAGGTTTGGTTGCAATGCTCGGACCAGCCATAGATACATTGGTAGTATGTACCCTCACGGCACTAGCAATATTAGTAACAGGTGTTTGGGAAACCACAAGTGATAATGGTGTAAGTTTGACGGCAAATGCATTTCAGAATGCAATGCCTGGATATGGCCAATATTTGTTAATGCTTTGCGTCTTCTTTTTTAGTGTGTCTTCCCTGTTTTCGTATGCGTATTATGGTGGTAAATGTTTGTCATTTCTTTTTGGCGCAGAAAATAAACACTATTACAACTACTTGTATATTGCAAGTATTGTATTAGCCTCGATTACGGAATTTGAGGCGATGATTAATTTTATTGATGGCGTCTTTGCTCTAATGGCTATTCCGACAATGTTGTCTACAATTTTATTAGCACCTAAGGTTTTAGAAGCTTCTAAATCGTATTTCAGTCGACTAAAGACCTCAAAAAACAATTGATTTTGTTTATTGCTTTCCAAATAATGGTAAAACAAAATTTAGTAAGTTGTATATATTATGCTAAATTGATATATTTATGCTAAATTAATATATATGAAAATTAACCTCTGTCCCAATTGCAGTTCAGACAATTATGTAAAGAGCGGTATTGTTAATAATAGACAACGCTATAAATGCAAAGCATGTAATTATTTTTTCACTGTTAATAAGCTTGGAAAAAAGATTGATGATTACTATGTCAACAAAGCCTTACAGTTATATTTAGAAGGATTGACCTATCGTGAGATAGAACGTATTTTGGGCATTTCTCATGTTAGCATAATGAACTGGGTGAAGAAATACAATATAAAACGCCCTTACAATTCCACCTACCATCCCACTTATAAAATCCTCAATTCAGAAGAGTTGTCCAAATTCTTTTCAGATGCATCAAATCTTTCAGGTGCTGGTACACTTGTTACAGAGCTTGGTGACAAGTTTATGCTTATTAAATGGGAGCGTTTTAGAGAATAACTATAATAAGTTAACAAATATATATAGCAATTTTTTTTCCAGCTTTTCTTTTTTAGAGTTTAGTAGTGCACACAAAACCAATGTTTAACTAACTAAATCTAAAACTTTTATGAAGAAAGCACGTCTAATTGTATTCCTTTTCGTAATCGGTTTAATACCAATTGCTACTTGGGGACAACAAGAAGATGCTGAAGCCGATCATACTTACAAACCGTTACAGATAAAATTGAATGAAGACGGGAGTAAGTATGTTAGGTTTATTATGTGGCATCAACTTTGGCTCGAGGGTAACTCAAACCAAAAGAGTCTGAGATATTCCATTAGAAGATCTCGTTTTTTAGCTTATGCACAGATTTCGCCAAGATTTTTAATATTAACCCATTTTGGCTTAAACAATCTGAATGCTGGGAACCTTACCGCAAATCCTAACACACAATCCGATAATCAAAGCAGTTTGCTGTTTCTTCATGATGCATGGGCAGAGTTTGCAGTAGTACCTGAAAAACTACATGTTGGTTCCGGTTTACACTATTGGAATGGTATTTCAAGATTAACCAACCAAAGCACACTAAACATGATGACCTTAGACAATCCAGGTGCTGGTAATTCGGATGTAAGATTGTTTCCTTGGAATAATATCACTACGAGTGATCAATTTGCACGTCATTTAGGTATTTATGCTAAAGGTTCACTTGGTAATTTTCAGTATAGAATATCTGCAAATAATGCAAGAAATAATATTGGATTACTTGGTTCGACACCTTCCTATCAGGTTGATAATGCAACTGGTGAAGGTGTCTGGAATTATGCAGGATATTTTAAATATGACCTTTTGGACAAAGAATCAGATAAGTTGCCTTATTTCGTAGGTTCCTATCTAGGTAAGAAGAAAGTTTTCAGCATCGGTGCTGGTTTTTTTCATCATCCAAACGCGTTGGCAGTTAATAATTTAGAAGACCGGGAATCCGTAACACATTTTGCCGTAGATGCATTTTATGACGCACCTCTAAACGAAAAGCTCGCTATTAGTGCCCTAGGTGCATATTATAATTTCAATTATGGCAGTACAGATGGTTTTGCCTCTGGTGGTCTCGTCCCATCATCTGGTTCTGTTGTTCATGGTCAAGTAGGTCTGTTATTCAGAGATCTAAAACTTATGCCATATCTAACTTATAACACTGCAGATTTAGACTTTACGCCAAACACAAGTAATGAGTTCGGAATAGGACTTAACTATTTCTTAAACAGTCATTTTGCGAAAATTACTGCCGAATTCACCACAGGATCAAGAGGAGCAACTGGTGCTGAATCTTCGAACATTTTTAGATTACAAACACATATTTTCTTATAACAAAACTTTCTCAATAATGTCAGATAAACAAAAACATGCAACCGCATATTGGAAGGAGAACGTAAAATACCTCTCAATACTTCTTGCCATTTGGTTTATAGTATCCTATGGCTGTGGTATTCTTTTTAAGGATGCTTTAAATGAAATTAGACTTGGTGGCTTTAAGCTTGGCTTTTGGTTTGCACAACAAGGCTCTATATACGTATTCGTAATACTGATTTTCGTTTACGTGAGGATTATGAACAAATTGGATAAAAAATACGGTTTCGACGAATAGTCAACCTCTAAAATCAAAAATATTATGAGTGTACAAGTATGGACATGGATCTTAGTAGGTGTGACATTCGCACTATACTTCGGAATTGCAATTTGGGCTAGAGCAGGCTCAACAAAAGACTTTTATGTAGCTGGTGGAGGTGTATCACCATTAGCTAATGGTATGGCTACAGCGGCCGATTGGATGAGTGCCGCATCCTTTATTTCTATGGCTGGGATTATTTCTTTTACTGGCTATGATGGCTCAGTTTATTTGATGGGCTGGACAGGTGGTTACGTGCTTTTAGCCTTGTTGTTAGCACCTTATCTTAGGAAATTTGGAAAGTTTACGGTACCAGACTTTATAGGTGATCGTTACTACTCAAATGTCGCAAGAACTGTTGCGGTAATATGTGCATTAATTGTTTCATTTACTTACGTTGCAGGACAAATGCGTGGTGTAGGAGTGGTGTTTTCACAATTTCTACAAGTAGATATTACGCTTGGTGTGGTTATTGGTATGGCCGTAGTTTTGGTTTTTGCCTTTTTAGGAGGAATGAAAGGAATAACATACACACAGGTGGCACAATATTGTGTGTTGATATTTGCATTTATGGTACCCGCATTTTTTATTTCAATACAAATGACAGGGAATGTAATACCGCAGTTAGGAATGGGTGGCACAGTAGAAGATGGTACTTACTTGCTTGATAAGTTAGACGAACTTCATACCCAGCTTGGGTTTAAAGAGTATACTGATGGTAGCAAATCCACTTGGGATGTCTTTGCAATTACCTTGGCCTTAATGGTTGGTACAGCAGGATTACCACACGTAATAGTTCGTTTCTTTACCGTACCTAAAGTAAAGGATGCTCGTAAGTCTGCAGGGTATGCCTTATTGCTAATTGCAATACTTTATACTACCGCTCCTGCTATTGCTGTTTTTGCAAGGACTAACTTAATTGAAACAGTAAGCGATACAAAATATGCAGATGTGCCAGCTTGGTTTAAAAATTGGGAAGATACAGGTTTAATCGCTTGGACGGATAAGAATAATGATGGCAAGATACAATATGTTGCAGGTCCATCAATTGTAGGTAAGAAGCCTGTTTTTAATGAAGAACGCGGTAATTATGGAGAGCGCACAATAACCAATTCTGCAGATGGTAATAATGAGCTCTATGTAGATCGCGATATAATGGTATTGGCTAATCCTGAGATAGCAAAATTACCAAACTGGGTAATTGCTTTAGTTGCTGCTGGTGGTTTAGCAGCCGCATTATCAACAGCTGCTGGACTATTATTGGTAATATCTACTTCAATTTCACACGATTTGATTAAAAAACAAATTAAACCAGATATTTCTGATAAGGGCGAATTAATGTGGGCGCGTATTGCCATTGTAGGTGCTGTGATGATTGCTGGTTACTTTGGTATAAATCCACCTGGGTTTGTTGCTGCAGTAGTTGCTTTGGCATTTGGATTGGCAGCAGCATCATTTTTCCCAGCAATTATCCTTGGAATTTTTGATAAGCGAATGAACAAAGAAGGTGCTATTGCGGGAATGGTTGTTGGTATTTCATTAATGTTATTTTATATGATGAAATTTAAGCTCGATTTCTTTGGCGGAGGCACACAGGAAGATTGGTGGTTTGGCACTTCACCAGAAGGTTTTGGCACAATTGCCATGCTGGTAAATGTGGTTATTTCAGTTGTTGTTTCAAGACTGACTTCGGCACCGCCAGAACATGTACAAGAAATTGTTGAAAATATTAGGATACCTTCAGGAGCAGGTGAAGCTCACAGCCACTAGTGGCGATTTATTAGTTAGGGTGAAACAGTGTTGCGTTGTCAACACTGTTTTGTTTTAATTAATAGGTTTAATGAACTTTTACTAAATTTCATATTCTAAATAAAAATAAACGTGAAGAAAAGACACGAGCAAAAATTAATTATTCTCTCCCTAGGGCTTTTTCTATTGCTAAACGTGCCTTTGCTGTTAATCTTTAATACTGATGGCGCTGTTTTTGGAGTACCAGTTCTTTATTTTTCAATATTTAGTATTTGGTTTCTGTCAATTATAATTTCATTTATCGTTTTAAAGAAGCACTATGAGTAATTATGTTCTTTTTTCCATAATTGTTCTTTATTTGGTGACTTTGTTCGCCATTGCTTTTTTTGCAGAGAAAAATGCAAAAAGCAAATGGGTTAATAATTCGGTTGTCTATACGTTGTCATTAGCAGTGTATTGCACTGCCTGGACCTATTACGGTAGTATTGGAATTGCTGCAACTATTGGAATTGATTTCTTGGCTATTTATCTGGGTCCTGTAATAGCGGCGCCATTATGGATTGTTTTACTTCGAAAAATCATAAGACTATCAAAACAACATAAGATAAGTTCAATTGCAGATTTTATTTCTCTCAGATATGGCAACAATAGATTTTTGGGTGCATTAGTTACAGTAATTTGCCTCTTCGGAATAGTACCCTATATTTCACTTCAGCTTAAAGCAGTATCAGAGACCTTTCAGATTTTATCAGATAAAACAAGCTATGTTTCAACATCTGTATATGATGACTCCACCTTTTACATTGCATTATTATTGGCGGTATTTGCAACTTTTTTTGGCACACAGGTAACCGACGCCTCAGAGAAGCACAAGGGAATAGTTGTTTCGGTTGCAATTGAATCTATTTTGAAATTGGTGTTCTTTTTAGCGGTTGGAATTTATGTAACTTATTTTTTGTTTGATGGAACAGATTCTATCTATGAGAATATGTCAAAATCAGAAAATTTTGAATCACTCATTCAATTTAACGGAATTGAAAGTGGTTTCAATTGGCTGTATACTATCATACTTTCTTTTATGGCAATCTTTCTTTTACCAAGGCAATTTCAAGTTTCGGTGCTAGAGAATGTGAGAGAAAAGCATCTTAAGAATGCCATTTGGATGTTTCCGCTTTACCTACTGCTATTCAATATTTTTGTGATCTTTATTGCTTGGGCAGGAAATCTAACAATTGGGAATTCTGAATCTGCCGAGTATTATGCATTGCTGTTACCACTTCAAAATGATAATACTTTTCTAGCTTTATTAGTTTTTCTCGGAGGGTTTTCAGCTGTAATATCTATGGTTGTCGTAGCAACGTTAGCATTATCAACGATGGTGAGTAATAACCTGGTTATTCCTTATGGATTTTTAGACCGGTTTATAAAAAGTCATCCTGAGCGCAATGCTAAGTACATAAAGAATATTAGAAGAATTTCAATTTTCACAATTATTATCGTGGCGTATGCATTCTATGTTAACTTTTCATATGAATTGTCACTCTACTCAATTGGATTGATAGCGTTTGTAATTATAGCGCAACTAGCTCCCTCATTTTTTATCGGCTTATTTTGGAATAGAGGATCGTCCAAGGCGAGTATCGTTGGAATTATCGCTGGGTTTTTTGTAACGTTTTACACATTGATTTTACCATTTTCAATCCAGGCGCTTACAGGATCTGATGAATTTGTGCAAAATGGACTTTACGGTCTTGAGGTACTAAAACCTCATGCTTTATTCGGCATTGACTTTCTCAGTCCTCCTGCACATGCTTTTTTCTGGTCTATGCTTTTCAATATATTATGTTATGTAATTCTTTCTGTTTCTCTGAAGGGGAACTATCGTGAGCGCAACTACGCTGAAATGTTTGTAGACAGCAAAAACTATACAGATTTGCAAGACGGTGCCTTGGTTTGGAAAGGAGAAGCCTATGTGGCAGAAATTAGAAATGTACTCACTAAGTTTCTTGGTGAATCCCGAACCGAACGCGCTATAAGTCTATTTTTCAGAAAGTACGATTTGCCTCAGGATACCCAAATGGCTGATGCTAGACTTATTAATTTTTCTGAAAAGTTATTAACGGGAAGTATAGGTGGTGCATCAGCAAAAATTTTAATATCGAGTGTAGTAAAGGAAGAAGAGGTTAGTTTGGTTGAGGTGTTGAAAATACTTGAAGAATCTAAGGAGACGATTTCAAGAAATAAATTACTAAAAGAAAAATCCCAAGAACTTAAAAAGCTCGCAGATCAATTACAAGATGCTAACAATGAGTTGGTCGAAAAAGACAAACAAAAAGACGAGTTCTTAGATACTGTTGCTCATGAATTAAAAACACCAATAACTGGAATTAGAGCTACGACAGAACTTTTAATGGATGATCTCGAGGAAATGCCTAGCGAATTAAGAAGTCAGTTCTTAAATAATATGCTTCAAGACAGTGATCGTTTATCGCGATTAATACACAATATACTTGATTTTGAAAAATTGTCAAAAGGGAGGACGAACTTTAAAATTAAAAGATATAACATTAGAGATACCATTCAAAAAACGATTGACAACTTGAGTAATATAGCCAACAAAAGAGAGATTACTTTGGTGCATTCCAATAAAAGCGATTTTCATGCAGATTATGATGAAGATCGTATAATGCAAGTTCTGACAAATTTGATTTCAAATGCAATTAAATTCTGTGAGGCAAAAAAGGGAGTAATTGTTGCAGATTATAAATACGACAAAGGCTTGTTGCAAATTACAATTAAAGACAACGGCAAAGGAATACCTGAAGAGGATTTACCTTTTGTTTTTGACAAATTTTATCAATCAAAAAATCAAAACATACAGAAGCCTGAGGGTAGTGGTTTGGGCTTATCTATTTGCAAACAGATCATCGAAAACCATAATGGAAAGATTTGGGCAAAAAACAATCAAAAAAGTGGCGCAACCTTTGGTTTTACGTTACCTTTTAAGTAAATTGTAAAGGTGTTGAGATAATGAAGAAAATAGTAATCGTCGACGACGAACCAAACATTGTAATGACGTTGGAATATACGTTCAAAAAACATGATTTTGAAGTGTATATCGCAAGAGACGGAAGTGAAGCGCTACAGATTTTAAAAGATGTAATTCCAGACGTTATTATTTTAGATGTTATGATGCCTAAAGTAGATGGTTATCAAACACTTAAAATCATTAAAGAAAACAATAAGTTAAATAATACTAAAGTCGTATTTTTAACTGCAAAAAATAAAGCTTCTGATATTGAAAAAGGCTTAAAACTGGGAGCAGACAAATATTTAACAAAGCCGTTTTCAGTAAAAAAAATAGTTTCAGAAATTAAGGAGCTTGTAGCAACTTAGTTTCATCTTTAATTCCCGTTGGTTTTGTGTGCAAACAAACAATGTGTAATTAAAGTAAAATACAATGAAACGACTTCGATTAAACGCACTAGCGTCTGATATTATTATCAGTTTATACGTTATTGTTACCTTATTTTTCCGTTTTAAACTAGAAAGCGAAACCGCCACAGGTACAATAGAATCTGTTGTTGTAGGTTTATGCTTCGTTGTTATTATTTGGGCCCTTGTAAAGCTCAAAGTCTTGAACCCTAATTGGTTTGGTTTGTTTAATACTAAAAAAGTCAAATCATGAAATATCAAGAGTTTTATAATAGAAGTATTGACAATCCTTGTGAATTCTGGAAAGAGCAAGCTGTACAAATTAGTTGGTTTAACCAGCCTAAATCCATTTTGAGCAAAGATCAATACGGTTATCCACAATGGTTTCAAGATGGCCAATTGAATATTAGCTATCTCTGCATTGATAAGCATATAGAAGACGGCTACGGAAATGAAAATGCTATTATTTATGATTCACCAGTAACTCATTCTAAAGAGTTCATTACATATAATAAGTTGCACAGTGAGGTTGCTCGACTTGCGGGTGGTCTAGAGGCTTTAGGAATATCAAAGGGTGATACTGTAATAATCTATATGCCAATGATTCCGCAAGCCATATATGCAATGTTAGCCTGTGCAAGATTGGGTCTGATCCACTCGGTCGTGTTTGGTGGATTTGCGCCACATGAGCTGGCGATACGAATTGATGATTGTAATCCAAAAGCAATAATTACAGCATCAAATGGTATTGAGATAGAACGCATAATACCATATAAACCTTTTGTTGATGAGGCTATTGAGATGTCAAATCACAAGCCAGAATTTGTAGTAGTATATGATAGGAAATTAGGTGTAGAAATTCCATATAAACTGCGTGATATAGATTATTCAGAATTAATTGCTAAATCGGTTCCTGTTGAATCAGTCTCTGTAGAATCTACACATCCGTTATATATATTATATACCTCAGGCACAACAGGAAAACCCAAAGGAATTATTAGAGATACTGGAGGTTATGCAACGGCACTAAAGTTTTCAATGAAACATGTATATGGTGTAAACGAAGGAGAGGTGTATTGGGCTGCAAGTGATGTTGGGTGGGTTGTTGGTCACAGTTACATAGTTTACGGACCCTTAATTAATAGAAATACCACGGTTTTGTTTGAAGGTAAACCCATTAAGACACCAAATGCTTCAACATTTTGGCGCGTTATAAGCGAGCATAACGTTAGTGTTATGTTTACCGCTCCCACAGCTATTAGAGCTATTAAAAAAGAAGACCCAAATGGTGAATACATTAAAAAATATGGTCTTAGTAGTCTAAGATATCAGTTCTTGGCAGGAGAACGTTGCGACGTTGCAACTCTAAATTGGACAGAGAAACACCTTAATGTTCCCGTGATAGATCATTGGTGGCAAACTGAAAGTGGTTGGCCAATGCTTGCTAATATGTGTGGTGTTGAACTATTGCCAGTAAAACCGGGTTCAGCATCTGTGCCAGTTTCAGGTTATGATATTAAAATCTTGAATGAACAAAGTGAGGAAGTAGAAGCTGGAGTAGAAGGATATGTTGCAGTCAAGTTACCATTACCACCAGGAACATTGCTTAATCTTTGGGGTAATCCAGAACGTTTTAAGGCTGGTTATCTAAATAGGTTTCCTGGATTCTATTTTTCGGGTGATGGCGGTTACAAAGATGAAGATGGCTATGTGTTTATAACGGGAAGGGTAGACGATATTATTAATGTTGCTGGCCATAGGCTTTCTACTGCCGAAATGGAAGAAATTGTATCCAGTCACAAAGCAGTAGCAGAATGTGCCGTTTTTGGCATTCACTGCGATTTAAAAGGACAAAAACCACTTGGGTTAGTAGTTTTAAAATCTGGCGAAGAGTTAAAAGATAAAGTAATTGCAAAAGAAATTATTAATGACGTTCGACATGAAATTGGGGCAGTTGCCGCATTTAAGGATGTGCTAGTTGTAAAACGACTACCAAAGACACGTTCTGGAAAAATTTTACGTAAATTACTTCGTAATATTTCAGATGAAATAGAGTATAATATCCCGTCAACTATAGATGATGTTGCAATTATTGACGAAATAAAGTCGGTCTATAAAACAAATCAAATAGGAATTCATAAAAATACAATCAACCATGAGTAATTATCACATAAAACATTTTGAAGAATATTTTCAGGTATACAGAAAGTCAGTTTCTAAACCCGAATCGTTCTGGGAAGAAATAGCAGAGGAACATTTCGTCTGGCGAAAAAAATGGAGTAAGGTATTAAGTTGGGATTTTTTAAAACCCGAAATCAAGTGGTTTGAAGGTGCAAAGCTCAATATTACTGAAAATTGTATCGATAGGCATTTGCATACAAGAGGTGATAAAACGGCAATTTTATTTGAGCCTAATGACCCAAATGATCCAGCAGAACATATTACCTATAGAGATTTACATCAGAGGGTATGTAAATTTGCAAACGTTCTTCATGATAAAGGAATTAAAAAAGGAGATAGGGTTTGTATTTATTTACCAATGATTCCTGAGCTTGCAGTTGCTGTATTAGCATGTGCACGTATTGGGGCAATCCATTCTGTTGTGTTTGCCGGCTTTTCTTCAACGGCTTTATCGACACGAATTAACGATTGTGACGCTAAAATGGTCATTACGTCAGATGGATCGTATCGTGGATCAAAGTCCATTGATCTTAAAGGGATAGTTGACGAAGCTTTAGACGATTGTGCTGGTGTAGAGACTGTGCTTGTGGCAAAGCGGATTAATTCAGATATTAAAATGAAAGATGGCCGGGACTATTGGTTGCAACCATTGTTAGATGAAGCCTATCATGATTTCACTGCTATAGTAATGGAGGCAGAAGATCCATTGTTTATTTTATACACGTCTGGTTCTACAGGTATGCCAAAAGGCATGTTGCACACCACTGCTGGATATATGGTTTATTCTGCTTACACATTTAAGAATGTTTTTCAATACAAAGAAGAGGACGTTTACTGGTGTACGGCAGATATCGGATGGATCACAGGGCATAGTTATATTATTTATGGTCCTTTGGCAAATGGCGCTACGACTGTAATGTTTGAAGGCGTTCCGAGTTATCCAGATTTTGGGCGTTTTTGGGAGATAGTACAAAAGCATAAAGTAAATCAGTTTTACACGGCACCAACCGCAATTAGAGCACTTGCAAAACATGGATCTGAACTTGTCGAAAAGTACGATCTTTCATCATTGAAAGTACTTGGTTCAGTTGGAGAACCTATCAATGAAGAAGCTTGGCACTGGTATAATGATAATGTAGGGAAGAAGAAATGTCCAATTGTAGATACATGGTGGCAAACCGAGACAGGAGGGATTATGATTACGCCAATACCATTTTCTACACCAACTAAACCAACATATGCAACTTTGCCTTTTATTGGGATACAACCTGCTCTTATGGATGAAAATGGAAACGAAATTTTGGGTAATCAGGTAGATGGAAGGCTGTGTATTAAATTCCCGTGGCCATCAATGGCGCGAACCATTTGGGGTAACCACCAACGTTATAAAGACACTTATTTTTCTGCTTTTGAGAATATGTATTTTACTGGAGATGGAGCTTTACGAGATGAAGTAGGTTATTACAGAATTACCGGTAGAGTGGATGATGTAATTATTGTGTCTGGCCATAATTTAGGTACTGCGCCAATTGAAGATGCAATCAACGAGCACAACGCTGTGGCAGAATCAGCAATAGTTGGATTCCCTCACGATGTAAAGGGGAATGCGCTTTATGGTTATATTACATTAAAGGATACAGGCGAAAGCAGAGACCACGATAATGTGCGTAAAGAAATAAATCAGTTGATTACGGACAGGATAGGACCAATAGCCAAGTTGGACAAAATTCAATTTACGACAGGATTACCAAAGACACGCTCTGGTAAAATAATGAGGCGTATTTTACGCAAAATCGCATCAAAAGATACAAGTAATTTGGGCGATACTAGTACATTGTTAAATCCTGAAATTGTTCAAGAGATAATGGATAACGTGTTATAAATTAATTGGTCAATGCTAGGAAAGCAGTACTATGTGTTTATTACTATAGTACTGTTTTCTTTAGCTATATCTCCTCGTAATTTCCTCAACTATAGAGGCGGTTTTTTCTTCTTTTGCTTTTGACTCGAGAAATTTTGCTGGAACCTGCCGATCTTCACAATTACTAATGCTGCAGCGCTCACAGGTAACACCAACATCAATTTTCTTTAGCGACTTATGTTCTAAAAAGTTAACTTTCCTTTGGAGCTGACTATTAATCTTTATTCCTATCGCAATGCTTCTAAAACGGTCGGATCTAAATGGATCTTTTGTAGCCGAGGCCAAAACTAAATATTGTGTATTTTCTTCAGGGTAGTTGGATATTTGGATATCAAATTCATGTTCAGTATTTCTATCACTAATTTCATTTAAAACCTTTAATGACATCCACCTTCTGCAATAATGTTCATTATTTTCATTTGATCTGGGAGTCTGTTGCTTGGCTAAATGCAGTTCCTTGTTTAGATCAAATCTGTTAGAGCCTTTTCGATGCGAAAAGCGCAGAAAAAACAAATTTTTGAGATTAAAATCTTCTGGTAAGATATTGGTTAATCTCTGGTAGATGCTTTCTGGTGAACCGTTATATTTAGATAGTAAAGCCTTAAAATCCTTTATGTTAAAACGTTTTTGACTAAATAAATTATTGATATCATTCACAAAACTTCCCCTTGGGATGGTAAGTGCACCAGCAAAGTATGAAGCATAAAAATTATTTAGAACTTCATCAAAATTTTCAAATTTTATCCATGAAAATGTATACAAACGTTCCTTAATTTTTAGATAATTGTAAGCTAGTTCTTTAGCATAAATAAAAGCTCGCTGCGCATCATCAATACTTTTGGTAATTAAAAGTGTATTTGTCTTCGGTACGTAGATAGATCTCAGGTTCTCAAGTTCTACATGGGCGCCTAGCTCATCATTATTAATGGTATATCCAAATTCTTCAATTAAAATGTCTTCAAGTTCTTTTGATGAAATTTTTTCCTCAAGATTTATTTGATAGGTCTTTGCAAACTTTATGACTGCCTGTTCTAAGTCGTCAAAATAATTATTGTTTGCTTCCTGAAAAGATCTTACAGAGGCTAGATAGAAGCTTTCTTTACTAAAATTGTAGTTGCGCGCAATTTCAATAATTGTACTGATAAAGGCTGTAACTTTGACTGGAGCGTTGGAAATAATATCTATTAAAGTGCTTTCTTGAATTCCGAACAATTCAAGTGGTATTTCCTTAAGAATTTTAGATTGAAGTATATCTCCAATTGGAGCTAGATTTTTATCAAGTTTAAGCGATACCAAATCATCATAAGGCATATCAAGATGTTGCGATAGTAGCGCAATTTTATCGGGTTTTGGATATTTTTTACCTTTTTCAATTTCGTTAAGATAGGATTTTGAAAGACCAGATAATTTTGATAGCCCAAAAAGCGAAAGTCCACGTTCTGTGCGAACTTGCTTTAATTTTAACCCGAATATTAGCTTGATATAATCTTGTTCCATAAAACAAATATAAAACTATTTGCGAACATCGATAAAAAGCGAAAAATATAGTTTAGCGAACGTTCGCTTGTTTTTTTCAAAAACTTGTTGTAACATTGTTTCATTAAATCAAATCAATATGGAATATCTAGTTGCAATCCCAGATCATGTAAGCTTCTCTAAAGATGTTGATCAGTATTATCCAAACATATTAACTGAAGAAGCATTGACGTTTATTCGTGAACTGCATAAAAAATTTAACACACAACGTATTCAATTACTTCAAAGCCGAGAAAAACAACAGGATTATTTTGACAAAGGTAATTTTCCAACCTTCCCAACCGAAACCTTAGATGTTAGAGAGGGTAATTGGACGGTAGACGATATACCAAATGATTTGCTAGATCGAAGAGTTGAAATTACAGGGCCAGTGGATAGAAAAATGGTCATAAACGCCCTTAATTCTGGTGCAAAAACATTCATGGCAGATTTTGAAGACAGTAATGCGCCTAGCTGGACAAATAATTTGGAAGGGCAACAAAATCTACTAGATGCAAACAAAAAGGAAATTGAACTTATAGACGAAACACGTGGAAAGCATTACAAACTTAATAAAGAAACAGCAGTTTTATTGGTAAGACCCAGAGGTTTACACCTTAACGAATGTCACTTGCTAGTAGATGGAGAAGAGGTATCCGGTAGTTTGTTTGATTTTGGTCTTTATGTATTTCACAATACTCAAATTCTATTGTCGCAAAACACCGCGCCATATTTCTACATTCCAAAGCTTGAACACTACTTGGAGGCACGCTGGTGGAATGCGGTATTTGAATTTGCACAGGATTATTTAGGCGTCCCAAAGGGTACGTTTAAAGCAACGCTTTTAGTTGAAACAATTACAGCGAGTTTTCAACTAAATGAATTAATCTATGAACTCAAAGATCATATTGTAGGCCTCAACTGTGGCCGATGGGACTATATTTTCTCCTACATCAAAAAATTTAGAAACCACGAAGGTTTCATAGTGCCTAATAGAGATCAGGTAACTATGACAACACCATTTATGGCAGCTTATTCTAATTTGGTGATACAGGTTTGTCATAGAAGAGGCATTCACGCAATGGGTGGCATGGCGGCCCAAATTCCAATTAAAAACAACCCTAAGGCAAACGAAGAAGCACTCGAAAAGGTACGAATAGACAAAGAACGCGAAGCAAAGAATGGTCATGACGGTACTTGGGTAGCACATCCTGCCCTTGTTGAAGTGGCTATGCAAGAATTTGATAAGTACATGCCCACTCCAAACCAAATTTTTAGGAAAAGAGAAGATTTGTCCGTTACTGAATCTGATTTGTTAGAAATTCCTGAAGGGACAATTACAGAAAGTGGGATAAGAAAGAATATCAATGTTGGTATACTTTACATGGAAGCCTGGTTAAGAGGTAACGGTGCTGTGGCATTATATCATTTAATGGAGGACGCCGCTACCGCGGAAATTTCAAGAACTCAACTTTGGCAATGGCTTAAAAATGAAGTTAATCTTGACGACGGAAGAACGTTTAATAAAGAATTGTTCGATTTTTTCTTTGATGATGAAGTTGAAAAAATTGTAACTGAGGTTACGGAAGAACGTATTGAAAGTACAAAATTTTGTGAAGCTATAGAACTATTTAAGAGATTGGTCACTCAAGACGAATTCGAAGAATTTTTAACGCTGTCAGCATACAAACAACTATAAAAAAAAACAAATCCCGCTAATGCGGCAACATTACACGGGATCGATATTAATAATTAATACCCATCAAAATTATGAAAAATTTACCACAAAGCAACTATTGCTCAGTACTAGAAGCCGTAAAGGACCTCAAAAGCAAATACGGTGAATCATGGAAGACAATTAAACCAGAACATGTTGCGAGAATGAACCTACAGAACCGTTTTAAAACGGGTTTGGATATTGCAAAATACACCGCATCAATTATGCGTAAGGATATGGCAGACTACGATCTTGACAATACCAACTATACACAATCTTTGGGTTGTTGGCATGGTTTTGTAGCACAGCAAAAAATGATTGCTGTTAAAAAGCACCATAAAACAACAAATAAGCGCTATTTGTATCTTTCAGGTTGGATGGTTGCCGCTCTGCGCTCAGAATTTGGACCATTACCAGACCAATCTATGCACGAGAAAACAGCTGTTCCTTCATTAATCGAAGAAATCTATGATTTTTTGCGCCAGGCGGATGCAATAGAATTAAACGATTTGTTTAGGAGACTTGAAAATGGCGAGGATGTACAAAATGAAATTGACAATTTTCAAACACATATTGTACCAATTATTGCAGATATTGATGCTGGATTTGGCAATGAGGAAGCGACTTATTTGTTAGCAAAGAAAATGATTCAAGCTGGCGCCTGTGCAATTCAGATCGAAAACCAAGTATCGGATGCGAAACAATGTGGTCATCAGGATGGTAAAGTAACCGTGCCACATGAAGACTTTATCGCTAAGCTCAATGCCGTGAGATATGCATTCTTAGAATTAGGAGTAGACGATGGTATTATTGTAGCAAGGACGGATTCTGAAGGAGCAGGATTGACACAAAAGTTGCCGGTAAGCAACGAACCTGGAGATTTAGCCTCTAAATATTTGGCATTTATAGATGCAGAAGAAATTTCAATAAAAGATGCTAAGCAAGATGATGTTTTATTAAAGCGTGATGGTAAACTTGTTAGACCAAAGCGTTTACCAAATGGTCTATATAAATTCAAGGAAGGTTCAAATATTGACAGAGTAGTACTAGATTGTATTACAAGTCTTCAAAATGGTGCAGATTTATTGTGGATTGAAACGCCAACACCTAATATTAAGCAAATTGCCCATATGGTAAATCGAATTAAGGAAGTAGAGCCGAAAGCAAAATTAGTATATAATAATTCGCCATCTTTCAACTGGACATTGAATTTTAGAAATCAGGTTTATGAGGAAATGCTATTAGAGGGCCAAAATATGGGTGCTTATGATAAAAATAACCTGATGCACGAAAAGTATGATGACTCTGAATTAAGTAAACGTGCAGATCAAAAAATTAAATCATTCCAAAAAGACGGTGCAACAGAAGCAGGTATTTTCCATCACTTGATTACACTGCCAACATATCATACAACTGCTTTGCATATGGATGATTTGACAAAAGGTTATTTCGGTGCCGAAGGCATGCTGGCTTATGTGCAAGGCGTGCAGCGTCAAGAAATCCGAAAAAAAGTGTCATGTGTTAAACATCAGAGAATGGCTGGTTCTGATCTAGGTGATGATCATAAAACATTTTTTGCAGGTGATAAAGCACTAAAGGCAGGAGGGGAAAAGAATACCTCAAATCAATTTGAAGAATCTGATGTGATAGAAAAGAAGAAACAGAAGTTAAGTATTGTAGCTTAAAAGCGGTTATGTAGTAATCAGATATGTTTATTTAATTTAGTTAGATTGAAAACACACTCAAATTTGGGTGTGTTTTGTTTTAAATCAAGCCTATTCTCTGGTCTGATCTTAATAAGTCATTTAAATTGTATTGTTTCTCTTTGTTTAAATAAGCAATAATTTTAAGAAGAATTAATGCAGTAATATACGCGTCACCAGAGGCTGTATGTCTATCGTGAAGCGGAATACTAAAATAGTTAGCTATTTCATCTAAGCTAAAGTGTTCTTTGTTTTGGTTTATCTTCATTTTTCGAAAAAGATGATTAGTATCTAAAACTTTATTTCGAAGTTTTGGTAGATCCATTCGCTTTAAGGAACTATTTATCATAGCGATGTCAAATGAAGCATGGTGAGCAACAATAATTGAGTTTCCGATGTAGTTAATAAATTCAAGAATTGCTTCTTCTTCGTTGAGCTTTTTTAATGAGCCTTCTTTTAGTAAACCATGAATTTTCACAGTATCTGGATTAAAATTTTCTTGAATTAAATAGCACTCTAATTGGTCGGCAACTTTTATTTTCAAATTTTGTATAGCTATACATCCTATGGATAAAATCCTATCTTTTTTGGTGTTTAATCCTGTAGTTTCGGTGTCAAAAACAACAAATCTTAAATCATGTAAGTTTTCAGATTGGGTTTGTTTGAATTGAGCTAAGTAGTTTTCCCAATATGTAGGATATGATTTAGATTTAAACCATTTCATATTACATAAATTGCGTTAGTTTAAATCGTGTTTTAATTAATTCTTGAATTGTCTTCACAGCTTTAAAGCTCCGCTTTAATTTCAATCTGTTTCCTTTACTTAGCGATCCTAAGTCTATGAATCTGCCAGAATCGTTATTTGCTATACCTTGCTCGGTTCTAAAACGGAGTAGGTCTTTAAAAGCATCAATGCACAATAGATATGTGTCTTTATTCTGCGGCTCTAATTCGGCTAATTTGAAATAGCGTTCTATTGTGTTATTTACTGATTTTATATTATGTGATAAGATTAAAAGCCTGGCCGCATCAACAAGTGGCATCATAGCGCGTGCTTTAATATCAAACTGATCTTTGTGCTTGCCATCATCTTCGACTAGAAATTGTCTAAAAAAACTTAATGGAGGTGGGTTTTGTAGCGTATTTCTCCCTAAATAATTTAGAAATATGTCGCGTTCTTCAATTGCATCGAATATTTTCTCGGATAACGAGTTCACGAGTTCAGAATCACCATACACGCGTTCATAGTCAAAGAAAATTGTACACAACATAAGATTGTCTTGGTCGGGTGTTTTAATCCAACTTCTAAATTGATTGGACCATTCTGATAGTGATAGGCACCAATTAGGGTTACTGGCCATCATTTGTGCTGGACAAAGCTCAAATCCAATTATTTCTAATGAGTTATTGATTTTTTCTGAGAGCTTTAAGTAATATTCCTTCGTTTTTGAATATGCTTTTGGTGCTACATCTTCAAATATGAGGGCATTATCTTGATCTGTATATAGTAACTGCTCTTGCCTTCCCTGACTACCAATTGCCAACCAAGCAAACTTGCAAGGAGGTTTGGCTCCGATTTTTTTCATTTCTAAGTTGATAACTCTTTGGGTAATTGTATCATTAATTGCCGAAATTAATTTTGACACAAAATTTATAGGGATTTGCTGCTCTAGATAGCGCGATAAGAGTTCATTTGCTCTTAATCTGATGTTTTTTAGTTGGTCTACAGTATTACAACGTTTAATTTCCTTAACCAGCGAAGAAGCATTATTTTCTCTAACCACTATAATGTCGTGTTCGGAGAGTATGCCAACTAATTCTGTGTCTTCTGTACCATCTTCTGTAATGCACAAGTGGGAAATCCGATGCCTTAGCATGGCAATTTGAGCTTCTGCAATTGATATATTTTTAGGAAAGCACTTTACGGGTGTAGACATTATTTTTAATACCGGTTCTGAAATTTTAAAAAGCCCTGTTGCAATTTTAGTTCTTAAGTCTTTATCGGTAATTATTCCAACGGGTTTATTATTGCTTATAATTACTATCGATCCTACATGCGCCTCAGACATAATTATTGCTGCATCCTTTATGGTCGTGCGATCACTACAAGTTATTGGATTTTTTGAATAGTCCGCCGTTTGTAATTCTGAATATTCAAAATCTTCATTATCTGTAATATCTCTAGAGGTTTCAGAATTGATTGCTATGTTAGACACAAATGAGTGCATTAAGAATTGGCTGGCGTCAGAATTAGTAGTAATGTATTCTTCAAGTAAATTGGATGAGATACTATACAAAATTGTTTCCTCGAGTGTTTTTGCCTTAAGCAAATAGTCACCTTTCCTTAATAAAGCTCGTAAACCAAAAATATCACCTTCATCGCATTCGTCTACAAAAGCATTGTCAGGATTAAATAGACCAACAGCGCCATCCTTTATAACAAAAAAGTAGTCTTTTACAGGTTGTCCGATATCAAAAATAGTTGCGTCCTTTTCAAGGTAAATAACGTCGACAGCTTTGCAAATGGAGAGCAACTGTTCTCGGGAGAGCATATTGAAAGGAGGAAAGTTTTTTAGAAAATCGAATATACGCTCTGCAATAGTATTCATACTAGCAATTTAGACAAAAATCTATTTGACTAACATGAGAATTGTCATCTTTGTTGCTAAATTAATATAGCTAATGAATTATTTTATGAGAACGTTTACCTAACCTTAAAAGTCATAACCGTAACCATTTCCGTTTCCGCTAACGTCATGATTACGAAGTTTTATTGACCTTTACGCTTTCGTTTTTTCTTCTTTTTCTTCTCTTTTACAACTGCCTTTTCGTCAAACTCACCTGAAATCATATCTTCAATTTTAAGCATATCACTTTCAGAAATTAAGGACTTTAATTCTTTGAAATGAGACTTTTCAAGCTGTTTAATTGCATTTTCTCTATCAAAACTATGTTCGAAAGGTGTTTTAAGCAAGGCAACCTTTGCATCATAGAAGGAGTTTAGATTTTGCCTAATGATTTCTTTTTGAAACTCATCTGCTTCTAGTGTAGTGAGGAAGTTTGTGATATATTCTTGTTTACGCTCTTCAATCATGCGCTGACGCTTCTCAATTTCTTGTTCTGTTGGCTCTCTTCTAACCTGTGGATTACCCATTCTGTCTCTGCGCACTTGACTGTACACATTTGTGCTCAGCACGAGGGTAAGTACAATAAATAGTAGCTTTTTCATGATCATTTTTTAAATAATTTCTAAAATTTTATCAGCAGGTCTGCCAATTCTAGCTTTTTTACCATTAACAATAATTGGCCTCTCTATTAATTTTGGATTGGTGACCATGGCCTCAATTATTTCATCATCTGTCATTATTTTACCTTTATATTCAGATTTCCAGATTGCTTCATTCTTTCTGACTAAATCTTCTGGTTTTACACCTAGCTTCTTAATTAGGTTTTTCAATTCTGAAAAGGATAATTGATTTTCTAGGTATTTAACAACCTCAAACGGTTGGCCCGAATTTTCTAATAGCTGAAGTCCTTCTCTTGATTTTCTGCATCTAGGGTTATGATAAATTGTGATCATATTAAACTTTTATATTATACTTGTTTAAATCATTGATTAACATTTCTGGATTTTCAAAATGTATGCCATTAATGCCTAATTGTCTTGCGGCTTCAATATTTCTTAAATTGTCATCTATAAAAACTGAATTTTCTGCCTCGATATTAAATCTGTTTAAGGTAATTTCATAAATTTCTTTAAATGGTTTTCTGGTTTTTTCTTCACCTGAAACTACAATCCCTTCAAACCAATGGAGAAAATCAAATCGATTTAAAGCAATTGGAAATGTTTCATGGCTCCAATTTGTAAGCGCTACAACTTTCAGAGTATTGTTTTTAATTAGTGATTTTAAGATAGCTACTGTTCCTGGAATAGAATCACCAAGCATGTCTACCCATCTTCCATAATACATTCTAATTAATTCTTCATGTTCTGGAAAAAGAGCAACACGTTCTTCAGTAGCTAATTCTAAAGGATAACCAGCATCTTGATTTTCATTCCAATCGTTTGTGCAAATGTTATCAAAAAACCACTGCATTTTCTTACGGTTTCCATTGAATACATCCAAATAGACATATTCAGGGTTCCAGTCTATTAAAACACCACCAAGGTCAAATATTACCGCGTCGATAGAAATCATTTACAAACTGTTTGTGTTTTCTTCTTTTTGGCCCATCATCATCAAATACGATTTGAGGAATGGTTCTATATCACCATCCATCACAGCATCAACGTTTCCTGTTTCATGTCCAGATCTGACGTCTTTTACCAATTTATAAGGATGCATTACGTAATTTCGTATTTGGCTTCCCCATTCAATTTTCATTTTGCTAGCCTCAATATCATCGCGTTGTGCCATCTGTTTTTGTAACTCTATCTCATACAACTGAGACTTAAGCATTTGAAGCGCTCTTGCACGGTTATCATGTTGCGACCTCGTCTCAGAACATTGAATCTGAATTCCTGTTGGTTTATGTAACAGTTGCACCTTTGTTTCGACCTTATTAACGTTTTGGCCACCAGCACCGCTAGATCTCGCAGTAGTAATTTCAATATCTGCTGGATTTATTTCAATTTCTATGGAATCGTCAACCAATGGATATACATAGACTGAGGCAAAGCTGGTATGGCGTTTGGCGTTACTGTCAAACGGAGAAATTCTTACTAATCGATGAACACCATTCTCACCTTTAAGCCAGCCAAAGGCATAGTCGCCATCTATTTCGAGTGTTACGGTTTTGATGCCTGCAACATCACCTTCCTGATGGTTTAGTTCTTTGATTTTAAAGCCGTTTTTTTCCGCATACATTAGGTACATTCGCATTAGCATGCTCGCCCAGTCACAGCTTTCGGTACCACCTGCGCCAGCGGTTATCTGTAAAACAGCACTAAGACTGTCACCTTCTTCAGAAAGCATATTTTTAAATTCTAGTTTTTCTATGGCATTTTTTGCTTTTTCGAATCTGGCCTCAACGTTATCCATTGTGGCCTCATCTTCCTTGTAGAATTCATAAATTACTTCAAGGTCTTCATAAAGGGTTTTGGCGTTTTCAAAGTCATTTACCCAACTCTTCTTCTCCCTAATGGAGCGCATTACTTTCTCTGCTTTTTTTGAGTCATTCCAGAAATTTGGGTCAAAAGTTTGCTCTTCTTCGTTGGTAATTTCAATAAGTTTTGCATCTAAGTCAAAGATACTGCCTTAGCTTAGCTAGGCGTGTATTTAGATTCTTAATTTGATCTGATGTAATCATTTTAATTATACGTTTTTACAAATATAATTTCAGATAATAAGATACCATAAATTTTAATGATTTTTTAAAATCGATTAAAAATTATCTTAGTTGAGCATCATTGATAATACTATATAATATGTATCTTCTATTCACCAATAGTTAAACGAAAATTCAAGCCAATAAACTGCTATTAGATGATAATAGGTGTAATAACTTTAGTTTAGCTTAAATAAATAAAGAACGTTAGCAATATTAATAATTACGGATGCATCAACCTGGCCTAAATTTTTCTGTTCTTATTCCTGACAGTGATGATCACAAACTACTGAGTTTACAAGTCATAAATTGTTTTTCTAATTTAAAGAATGTTAAGATTTTCATCTTGTCCTCAGAAAGAAATAGTTTTCTTAGGTATTCTTTTTCTGTACACCGTTTTATATACTTACCCCATGAAAGTGATTTAGAATGGTTTCAGAACATTGACAAAACAGTAAAAAAATTCAGCATAGATATTATTTTACCAGTATTTGAAATAGGTATTGAAAAAATTTTAGAACATAAGGCAAGTCTGAAAGAAGTTGGGAAGCTATGTCCCTTGCCGAGTCTAGCTAATTTCCAGAAAGCCATTGATAAAGGAATATTGTATAATCATCTAAAACAAAATAATCTACCTTGTCCTCAGAGTGAAGTTATAAAACCAAATTCTTACCCCGAGAATATTGATTTAAAATTTCCAATTATAGCAAAACCTGTGAAAGGATTTGGTGGTGGAATGGGAATAAGAGTTTTATACAATCAAAAAGATATTCAGATTTATTATCATGACAAAAAATTTTCTTGTGATACCATTTTACAAGAATATATTAATGGTTATGATATTTGCTGTAATGTGCTTTGTGAAAGGGGAGAAATAATGGCATATACCATTCAGAAAGCAGGTATTTTCAATAATAATGGTTTAGAACCTCTTTCGGTTTTTAACTTTGTGGAAGATCAAGAATTATTAGAAGTTTTAAAGAAATTAATGAAAAGTCTTAACTGGTCTGGTGTGGCTAATATTGATTTTAGATATGATGAAGATCAACAGATTTTTAAGGTTATTGAATTAAACCCTAGATTTTGGAGAAATGTTGATGCATCTGAAGTTACCGGTGTTAATTTTCCATATCTATGTATTCTTGCAACTTTAAATCAAAAATTTGACCTTCAAACTGCTAAACAGATTGATTTTGTTGACCTAAAAGGTTTGGTTAAGAAATTATTAAAAAACCCAATGCTAGTATTTAATATAACTTACTTAAGAAACAATTCAACATTATTTTTTGCTTTAAGAGATCCCTTACCAATGATCTATAAATTTATATGGAGATCTAAAAATATCATTGTATCAAAATTCAAACGAAATTAAGGTCAAATGTTAATTTTAGCTTCTGAACAGTACTAATAAAAAAAAAGAGGTGCTTTTCGGCACCTCTTTTTTGTTTCTTTTAATAATTCTTAAATTACCACCACCAGCACCAATTGTGCGGGGGCTCATATTCACACAGTTCACCACCTAAAGAACTTTGCCCACTTACTACCTCAATCACACCACGTCTGTAACCTGGACCTATATTAATTTGGCAATTGGTTTTGATTTTCGTGTAGTAACTACGACCAACAAATATATAAACCCATTTACCAAAAGTTCCGTCTTGGTTAACTCCACTCAATGAGAAATCTTCATTTGGCCCAACAACTTGGTCAAATATCTTAGTTGCATGCCAAGTGTTTTCATTTCGCTGATAAGCTCTTACTCTGTAGTCGTTATGCCAATCCCAATTTAGAGTTAAGTCGGTAACTTTACCTGTACAATCCTGACATGCATTTGTAGGAGCACATTCGGAATTTGGATTGTCAAATCGTCTTCCATAACCTGGCCCATCTCCACTGCGGAAACATCCAGCTTTAACCCATACTGACACTATTGGTGATCCGTCAGGTGAGCATAAAGTGGCCGTTTGACCATCTAAGTCCTCATATTTTACTTCAGACCCATCGGCGGTTAACAATACAATATTTGATAAATCTTTACAGGCACTAACTTCTACACATTGACAGTCACAAGAAAAACTTACTGACATGCTCGCATCGCATCCATTACATTCTCCATCCGTTACAGTTGTATATTCACAATCTTCCTCGGCAGGAACTTCTTTGGTGATAATTACCGATTGTTTACCCTCAGGAACAAGTACAATTGCCATGAGTTGTCCACATCCAGGAACAAAACCTCCTCCTTGTGCCATTGCAAGATCGCTCAGTTCTTGTGCTTTTGCCACATCGTTCCCATCTATATTCCAATCACCTGTAGGGTTTGTTAAAAAAGTACACAATTGACATGTTGAATCATCGATTAACAACCAAATTGCGTATTGTATGTGGCCGAACGTATATTCACCTAATCCATTAGGACTTGCAGTACCAATAATAGATTGGTTCAATAACCAATTAACTTTATCAAAATTTTCAGGTACCTCGAACTTGTCTGCAGGTAATTCACCATAAGATGAATACACATCAAAAGTTGCAGTTTCGTTATTTTCAAGGCTTAAATCTTGATCAGCGCACCACGCTGGTATTTCAGTTCCAGATAAAAATCCTGAATCATCTGAAATGGTTAAATTAAAGTAAGCGTCATCTCCAGGTTTTGAGGTAGTTGTAACTGTAACTTGGCTGGGAAGACTTGCTTCTAAACCATCTATATCTGGTTCGCAATTGTTTGTTTTAGCGTCAAATAATTCATTTGGGCTTCTTAGAATTTCACTGTTTTCATCAAAGACTAATTCTTTATCCATCAGTCCATCGGATACGACCTCTCCGTCAATAAATCTTAATGGCGCCTGTTCTGGCCCATTTTGTTGAACAGATTCATTTTGACAAGAAGCAAATACTACTAGCAGAGCTAGTAACGCAAGTTTAGTTAAATGTTTCATGATTAATTAATTGAAAAATTGGATTAATAGCCTTATAAAGATACTTGTTAAAAATTTTAACAGTTAAAATATTTGATAAATGACTCATTAATCAGTTGTATGGATAAAGCTCAAATTTTAACCCTACATTTCACAGGCTTCAACTATTTATTTAAATCAAAATATGCAGTATTTTTATGAAAATTTTTTCACATTATGATTATTGATTTAAGGAGTGATACAGTAACAAGGCCAACCTCAAAAATGCTTGAAGCAATTACCAATGCCGAAGTGGGCGATGATGTCTATAAAGAGGACCCTTGCGTTAATGCTTTAGAAAGCAGGTTAGCCGCTATGTTTGGTATGGACCAAGCACTTTTCTTTCCAACGGGAAGTATGGCTAACCAGGCTGCTTTGAAGTTACATACCAATCCAGGGGAACAGGTTATTTGTGATAAATACGCCCACATTTATAATTATGAAGGTGGTGGTGCCTCATTTAATAGTGGCATTTCTTGTAAGCTTGTTGATGGACATAGGGGAATGTTTACAGCAGAACATGCAGAAGCCTCAATTAATCCTCCTGATTTTTACCATAGTCCATTAACCTCACTTATTGCCGTTGAAAACACTACAAATAAGGGCGGTGGTGCTTGTTGGGATTTTAATGAACTTAAGAAATTGAGGAAAGTTGCTAAAAAACACAATTTAGGATACCATCTCGATGGTGCACGACTATGGAATGCTCTTGTTGAAACCAATGAAACTCCAAAACATTATGGAGAACTATTCGATACAATTTCAGTATGTTTAAGCAAAGGTTTGGGGTGTCCTATGGGATCTGTTTTGATTGGTAAAAAGGAATTAATGCAAAATGCAATAAGAATTCGTAAAATTCTTGGCGGCGGAATGCGGCAAGTTGGTTACATGGCCTCTGCAGGACTATTTGCACTAGATAACAATATTGATCGTCTGAAAGAAGACCATAAAAAAGCCAAAGAAATTGGTGAAGTCTTAAAATCCTTAGCCATAATTAAAAAGGTGGAACCAATCGAAACAAATATCATCATATTTGAACTCGATGAATCAATAACTGAAGGTGATTTTTTTAACTGGTTAAAAGCTAAAAACATCCATATTATAGGTATGGGTAATAACAAATTACGAATGGTCACACACCTAGATTATACTGATAGTATGCACAACTTCTTATTAGAAAATTTAAAACAATTCTAAACTTGATAACTTTAAATTAGGGCTGTTTAAATTTATTTGAGCATGTCCATGCCAGGAATATTTGGCATTCCTTCTTTAGCAACAGCCGCTAATTCAGCCTCATTTATTTTTGTGGCTTTTTCAATTGCTTTATTAATGGTCAGGATTAAGTAATCTTCAAGCATTTCTTTGTCCCCTAATAGTTCATCGTCAACAGAGATAGATTTAATAGATCTATTTGCCGTAATAGTTACAGATAGCTTTTCATCATTACTAGATTCCTTTAGTAAGACCGTATTTAGACGTTCCTTTGTTTCTTCAACTTTTTTTTGGGCTTCTTTTAATTTATTCATCATGCCCATCATATCTCCAAACATAAATGCGATTTTTTAATTGTACCGCACAAAATTAGTAAATTGCGCCACTTTTTTGACCTCAATTATAATAAAGCATTGTTAAAGAAAATGAATAGCGATTATCCAGTAGCCGATAAAATTCCATTTGAACTTAAAAAGCACGACGACATTCGGATAGATAATTATTTCTGGATGAAGGACCGAGAAAATCCCAAAGTGAGAGAATACCTTATCGCAGAAAATGAGTATTGTGATAGTAAAATGGCGCATACAAAAAAAGTTCAAACAGAATTGTTTGAAGAAATGAAGTCTAGAATTAAAGAAGACGATTCATCGGTACCTTATAAATATAATGGCTATTGGTACATTACAAGATTTGAAAAAGGCAAGGATTACCCTATATATACAAGAAAAAAAGAGATACTTGATAACCCAGAAGAACTGCTTTTTGATTGTAATGAAATGGCTATAGGAAAGCCTTATTTTAAGTTAGCAGGTATAAGTATAAGTCCAGACAATGAATTGGTTTCGTACGGTGTGGATGAAACAGGGAGGCGTCAATATACTATACAAATCAAAAACTTAAAGACAGGTGAAGTATTTAGTGATAAAATAGAAAACACAACGGGTTCATCAAGCTGGGCCAATGACAACAAGACCATTTTCTACACCAAAAAGGATTCAGTTACGTTGCGAGCGCATCAAATTTACAGGCATACATTGGGTCAATTAGAAGACAAACTAATATTCGAAGAAGGTGACGAAACATTTGGTGTGACTGTTTATAAAACCAAATCACGTAAGTATATAGTTATTGCTTGTTATTCTACACTTACTAATGAATATCACATTTTAGAAGCGGATAGTCCAAAAGGTAAATTTAAGCTATTTCAAGAACGCATTAGAGGATTGGAGTATAGTATTTCGCATTACAACAATCATTTTTACATACTAACAAATAAGGATAGGGCAACAAATTTTAAGATAATGAAAACTCCAGTATTAAGTACTGGCATTGATGGTTGGGAGGAGCTTATTTCCCACAGGGAGGACACATTGATTGAGAATGTAGATATATTCAAAGATTATTTGGTTATCAGTGAACGGAGAAACGGATTAAATCAAATAAGAATCAAACGTTGGGACAACAAAGAGGATTATTATTTACCATTTGATAATGAAACGTATACATGCTATACTACAACAAATATTGATTTTGATACAGATACATTACGCTATGGTTATAATGCTTTGACTACACCATCTTCTATTATTGAATTTAATATGCAAACAAAATCCAAAACCATACTCAAAGAACAAGAGGTATTGGGTGGTACATTCAAAAAAGAGAATTATGTGTCAGAGCGGATTTGGGCTGTAGCAGAGGACGGTACAAAAATTCCAATTTCAATAGTTTATAGAAAAGGGCTCGTTAAACATGGCAAAAATCCATTGCTTCAATATGCATATGGAAGTTATGGGAGTACTGTAGACCCATACTTTTCAACAATTAGATTGAGTTTATTGGACAGAGGTTTTATATATGCAATTGCTCATGTTAGAGGAGGCGAATATTTGGGGCGCAAGTGGTATGAAGATGGTAAACTTTTAAAGAAGAAAAATTCCTTTTCTGATTTTATTGCGTGTTCAATCCAGCTAATCAAAGATGGATATACTTCCTCTAAGCACCTATACGCAATGGGCGGTAGTGCAGGTGGCCTGCTAATTGGTGCCGTGATTAATGAGGCCCCAGAACTATATAATGGTGTAATTGCAGCAGTGCCGTTTGTAGATGTTGTGACCACAATGTTAGACGATTCTATTCCATTAACTACTGGCGAATATGACGAATGGGGCAACCCAAACGATAAGTTATACTACAACTATATGAAATCTTATTCGCCATATGATAATGTTGAAGAGAAGGCATACCCGAATATATTGGTTACTTCTGGTCTTCATGATTCACAGGTACAGTATTGGGAACCAACAAAGTGGGTTGCAAAATTAAGAGAACTGAAAACGAATGATAAGGCACTTTATTTAAGAACAAACATGGATGCGGGTCATGGTGGGGCCTCGGGTAGGTTTGAAAGCTTAAAAGAAGATGCAGAGGAATTCGCATTTTTACTCGATTTAGAAGGGATAAATAGTTGATTTAAAAAAAAATGTTACTTTTGCGAGGTTTAAGTTATCAATTTGTTAAATTGGTGATTGATAAATAGCATTTATGAGTAACAACAAAAATGTATTTGATAACGTATTGCAGTTAATAGGTAGTACGCCATTGATCAAATTAAACAGAATGACTGCCGACTTCAAAGGCGAATATTTTGCTAAAGTTGAGGCATTTAATCCAGGTCATTCTTCAAAAGACAGAATCGCATTACACATCATAGAAGAAGCTGAAAGACAGGGTATTTTATCTCCTGGAGATACCATTATTGAAACGACATCTGGAAATACTGGGTTCAGTATAGCAATGGTTAGTATTATTAAGGGTTATGAGTGTATCTTAGCGGTTAGCTCAAAATCATCAGCTGATAAAATAGATATGCTCAAGTCAATGGGAGCTAAGGTCTATGTTTGTCCTGCGCATGTTAATGCTGATGACCCAAGATCGTATTATCAGGTTGCAAAAAGACTACATGACGAAATCAAAGGTTCAATTTATATCAATCAATATTTTAATCAATTAAATATTGATGCACACTACAATACCACTGGTCCTGAAATCTGGGAGCAGACAGAAGGCCAGATTACACATTTAGTTGCATGTAGTGGAACTGGAGGCACAATTTCCGGAATTGCTAAATATTTAAAAGAACAAAACCCAGATGTAAAAATCATAGGTGTTGATGCATACGGTTCTGTTCTTAAAAAATACCACGAAACTAGAGAATTTGATGATAAGGAGATTTATCCTTACAGAATTGAGGGATTAGGTAAAAATTTAATACCAACCGCTACAGATTTTGATAGTATAGATAAGTTTGTAAAAGTTACTGATGAAGAAAGTGCACATACTGCTCGGGAAATCTCCAACACAGAAGGAATATTCGTTGGATACACAAGTGGTGCCGCAATGCAAGCTGTTAAGCAACTGAATGAAGAAGGTGAATTTAAAGAAACTGATAAAGTGGTTGTTGTTTTCCCAGACCATGGTTCGCGTTATATGAGCAAAGTGTATAGTGACAAATGGATGCAGGATCAAGGCTTTTTTGACAGTAAAAATGAAGTTCACACTACCATTGAATACATAAAATAAAAATATAAATTGAAAAGAAAAAGGCCTGTCATGGTTTAACTATGATAGGCTTTTTTTATGTTAATTACTGTGTGAATAGTCCTTAAAATAAATTATGACAGCATAATTTATTTAAGTAATTTTGCACGAATTAAAAAACTTAAACTAACTAAACTTTAAGCATTGATTTGCTCATTGAGCACTGTCAAAATTATTAATGGCAAACGAAACTAATGAAAGATTTATTTGAAAAGATTTATAGAGATAAAGGTCCTTTAGGTAAATGGGCTTCTCAGGCTGAAGGTTATTTTGTGTTTCCAAAACTAGAAGGTCAGATTTCTAATAGAATGAAATTTCAGGGTAAAGATGTTATTACATGGAGTATTAACGATTACCTAGGACTGGCTAATCACCCTGAAGTGAGAAAAGTAGATGAAGAGGCGGCAAAACAATATGGTTCGGCCTATCCAATGGGCGCTAGAATGATGTCAGGTCACACGGACCTGCACGAGAAGTTGCAAAACGAGTTAGCACAATTTGTCAATAAAGAGGCGGCCTACCTCTTAAATTTTGGATACCAAGGCATAATGTCTACGATTGATGCATTAGTTGGTAAAGACGACATTATAGTTTATGATGTTGATGCTCATGCGTGTATAATCGACGGTGTTCGGTTGCATATGGGTAAAAGATTTACCTACAAGCATAATGACGTTGAAAGCCTTGAAAAAAATCTTGAGCGTGCAACTAAAATGGCTGAACAAACTGGAGGTGGTATACTTGTTATTTCAGAGGGTGTATTCGGAATGCGCGGAGAACAAGGTAGGCTGAAAGAAATTGTAGCGCTTAAGAAAAAATTCAATTTCAGATTTTTGGTTGATGATGCTCATGGATTTGGTACATTGGGTGCCACAGGTGCGGGTGCAGGTGAGGAGCAAGGTGTTCAGGATGAAATAGATGTTTACTTTGCAACCTTTGCAAAATCAATGGCTAGTACTGGTGCATTTATTGCAGGAGACCAAGAAATTATTGATTACTTAAAATATAATTTGCGTTCTCAGATGTTTGCAAAATCGCTTCAAATGCAACTTGTAGTAGGTGCATTAAAGCGTTTGGAAATGCTTAGAACAATGCCAGAATTGAAGAAAAATCTCTGGACTATTGTAGAAGCACTGCAATCTGGATTAAAAGAGCGCGGTTTTGATATAGGAACCACACAAAGTTGTGTTACACCAGTTTATTTAAAAGGAAGTATTCCTGAGGCAATGGCCTTAGTAAGGGATTTGAGAGAGAATCATGGTATTTTCTGTTCCATAGTGGTTTATCCGGTAATTCCAAAGGGCTTAATTCTGTTGAGAATGATTCCTACGGCAACACATACTTTAGATGATGTTAGACAAACCTTGGATGCGTTTGATGCTATTAGAGATAGACTTAATAACGGTACTTACAAAAGAATGTCTGCAGCCCTCATTGAGACTATGGGAGAATAGATACCATAACATATGTAATTAAAAAATGGCTTTGTTTTAACAAAGCCATTTTTTATAGTACTTTCTTTAGAGTTTTACGTCTTCTATAAATTACAGGATCAAAATGCTTCCATATTTTTTGTATAGCCTCATTATCTTCTAGCTCAGGTGTTCTGTAACATTTTTCAATTCCTTTCTCAACAAATGTGTTGTAATATTCATTGAAAATAACCGCATGTACACCTTTATTTTGGTATTCTGGATGGATACCAATAAGATAGAAAATAGCGTCCTTGCTATTCTTTTTCGCTCTTAATATATGTCTAAATCCAAATGGAAACAATCTTCCTTTAGCTTTTTGCAGTGCTTCAGCAAAGCGAGGCATTACGATAGCAAAACCAACTAAATTATCTCTACCATCAACAATAAATTTTATGTATTCAGGATTAATAAAACCAATAAATTTCTTTTTGAAATAAGCTTTTTGGATATCAGTTATTTCTACAAAAGATGATAGTCCAGCATAGCTTTCATTAAATAAATCAAACATTTTATCTGCGTAGGGCATAACCTCAGTTGTTTTTGTAAAGGACAAAGCTTTAAGATTGTACCTGCGTTTTATTAATTCTTGTGCTTTCACAAAAGTTTCAGGATTTACATTACTAAAGGCAAATTTACTTTCTACATATCCCTTTTCAATTGTATAGCCATGTTTAATATAATGTTCTATATAATAAGGATGATTATACCATGTAACCATTGGTGCAACGCTATCAAATCCTTCAGTTATGACACCAACCTTATCTAAATTTGAAAAGCCCACTGGTCCTTCGGAATATTCAAGATTATTTTCTCGTCCTATGTGTTCAACAGTATCAAGAAGTGCTTTACTGACTTCAAAATCATCAATAAAATCAAACCAGCCAAATCTCATTTTCCTCTGTTTTTGACCTTTCACTTCCAACCAATTAATAATTGCTGCGACACGACCTACGATTTCCTTTTCTCTGTATGCCAAAAAAAATCTTGCCTCGGCATCTTTAAAAACAGGATTTACATCTTTATTAAGGGTTTTGACCTCTTCGGAAATAATCGGAGGAACCCAATATTTTGAATCTTTGTAAAGTTTAAATGGAAATTTTACAAACTTCCTGAGCCCAGACTTAGACGTAACTTCTTTGATTGTAACCATTTTAGTTAGTTAAAGGATTTTTCGGTTAATAACCATTATTGACTTGCTTGTCTTTATGGAAATCTAAGCGATAAGATGCACCAAATGCAATATTAAAAACTGAAGGTGTGTCTTTAGTATTGAATGCGATATTGGCATCTAACTGAAAATCTTTTGTCCACAAATATGCACCACCAACCCTAAAAATATTATCTGCATAAAAGTCACTATTAATTCCTTGGGCCTCTCCAAAAACAACCCATTGAGGGGAAAATGAATGTGTTAAGGTTAGGATATATTGAAATATTGGGTCATCTGTTCCAATTCTATCCTGTATAAAATTCATGACAAATACCCACCCGCCATTAAAGTTGTTTTGGGTTGCTATCATAACCTTTGGACTTACACCTTCAATTCCTGGTGCCGTGTAAGGATTAATATCACTATCAAAATTTGCCCCACCATAAACGGAAACTGCTGGAATTAATGATTTCCATTTAAATTTTCTATTCGCATGGTAACTGTATAAATTTGGTTTGTCTTCTTCAGCATTTTTGTACGGATCGTATAAAAGATACTTTGCTCCAATTGTAAAATTTTTAAAGTTGGAACGATTATTTTCTACTGGAATTGCAGCGTTGTTAAATGTTATGTTGTCATTTTGATAAACACCATCGAGTGATAACTCAAGTTGTTCAAATAAAAGACCATACCTAACAGAAAAATCGAGACCAAAACCACTCACCTCATAGTTTAATGGTGTATGCTCCTCTTTAACTGTGTAAGCTCCGACTTCAAACTGTACAACATTTGTACCAACTGAAAAAGCACTTTCAGAAACTCCCGGCCTATTAGAATTAATAACCTCGGTATATTGACCAAATGCATTTAAAAAACATAGTAATGTTAGTCCTGTAATAAGTGATCTGAGTACTCTCATTTACGTTAGATTAAAATCAAATATAGATATTTTATAGTTTTTTTAGGGAATAATAACGTATTATAAATTATGATAATTGTATTTTTGATTAGATTTTAATTAAATGACTTATATAGCGTCAGTTATGGGATTGTTGCGTACTATACTTATTATTTTGTTAGTCTATTTTGGATTAAAAATAGTGGCGCGCATTGTTACGCCTTTTTTACTTCGTTTTGTAGCAAAAAAGGCAGAGAGAAGATTTGAAGACCGTTTTGGAGGTTTTCAAAATCAAAATGAGACCAATACAAGAAGAGGCAGAGAAGGAGAAACCGTAATCGATAAAATGCCCAATAAGAATAAAAGTTCTAACGATAAGGTGGGAGAATATATCGATTATGAAGAAATTGAATAGTATATACTAAAAGGAACTACGGATTCTTTTTAAAAAAATAATTACTTTTCGGAACCATTCAAATTATATCTATTTCATGCAATTTTTTCTGAAAAAGTTATTGCCTCATATCTTAGTCTTAATTGGTTTTATCTTACTTTCCTTAGCTTATTTTAGCCCAGTTTTACAAGGCAAAAAGATATATCAGAGTGATATTATGCACTACATTGGTATGGCCCAACAGCAAAAGGAATTTGCTAAAGAAACAGGTGAGGAGACTTACTGGACCAATAGTGCATTTGGTGGCATGCCCACCTATCAACTAGGCGCTAAGTATCCCAATAACTACATTAAGAAACTAGATTTAACGCTAAGATTTCTCCCAAGACCGGCAGATTATTTATTCTTATATTTTTTAGGGTTTTATATCCTTTTATTATCGCTTAAGGTAGATTTTAAATTGAGTGCTTTAGGTGCCCTAGCTTTTGGTTTTTCAACCTATTTAATTATAATTCTTGGTGTAGGCCATAATGCAAAAGCTCATGCTATAGCCTATATGCCATTAGTATTGGCCGGTATAATCCTAACCTTTAGAAAAAAATACATATTCGGTTTTTTATTAACTTCATTAGCCTTAGGACTTGAGCTTGTTGCCAATCATTTTCAAATGACCTATTATCTTCTACTATTGGTGCTAGTTTTGGGAATATCCTATTTTGTAGATGCTTACAAGAAAAACCAATTATTACAATTTTTTAAATCTATTGGTTTATTAGCTATTGCGGCGATTCTAGCTGTAGGCCTTAATGCCACTAATTTTATGGCAACCCAAGAGTATGTAAAATCAAGTACACGGGGTAAAAGCGAATTGACCATTAATCCCGATGGATCGTCTAAGGAGCCTTCAACCGGATTAACCGATGATTATATCACTGAATACAGTTATGGTATATTGGAAACGTTCAATCTCTATATTCCCAGATTTATGGGTGGCGGAAATAGAGAGGATGTAGGTAAGGAATCTGAAACTTACAAAGCTTATATAAATCTTGGAGCATCACCTATTGAAGCGTTAGAAGCATCAAGAGAGGCGCCTATGTATTGGGGCAACCAACCTATTGTTGAAGCTCCAGCTTATGTTGGTGCTGTCATTATTTTTCTTTTTGTTTTGGCCCTATTCTTGGTGAAAGGTAGATTAAAATGGTGGTTGCTTGGAGGTACAATCTTGTCTTTGTTGCTCTCTTATGGTAAGAATTTTGAGCTACTAACTAACTTTTTTATTGATGTTGTACCGCTTTATAATAAGTTTAGAGCCGTTAGCTCCATTCAGGTCATATTAGAGCTTTGCGTACCTGTTCTTGGTGTTTTTGCTTTGGTGAGATTATTCACTGATTTTCAAAAGAATGAAGAAAAACTAAAGTATCTCAAATATTCCGTTTTTATAACGGCAGGATTTTGCATTGCTCTCTTATTGTTTAAAACATCCCTTTTTGATTTTGAAGGATTGAGAGATGATCGTTACCTTCAAGCTTATGGCCAGCCCTTTGTAGATGCCTTAATTGAAGATAGAAAAGCCCTTTTCACTTCAGATACAATAAGAACGTTAGTTTTGGTGTTACTTGCAGCTGGAGTAGTTTATCTTTATTTGAAGGATAAATTATCTGAAAAGCTGGTAGTTGTGCTTTTTGCAATTTTGATTTTGTTTGATCTAGTAACCATCAACAGAAATTATGTAAATGAAGATAATTTTAAACCAGCGAGACTTGTAGACAACCCTTATCAGCCAACACAAGCCGATAAGGAAATTCTAAAGGATAAAGGCCATTTCAGGGTACTAGACATGTCCTCTCAGGGTCAGAGTCAACCGGGTAGAGCGGCATATTTCCATAATTCACTATTTGGTTACCATGCGGCCAAGCTAGGGCGCTATAACGAACTTATGGAGTTTCATGTTTATAGAAATAACATGAATGTTCTAAACATGCTCAATACCAAGTATATTATTATTGAAGAAGAGGGGAATATTTTGCCGTATACAAACAAAGAGGCAAATGGAAACGCATGGTTTGTTAGTGGTTTTGAAATTGTAGATAGCGCCAATGAAGAAATAAGATTGTTAGATAGTCTGGATACTAAATTTAAGGCGATTATTCAGAATAGTATTTTTTCAGAAAATAACTTAAATAGAGATTATTCTGTTGATTCTACTGCTACAATTGAGTTGAAAGAATTCAGACCAAATTATCTAAAGTATGAATCAAATAGCACCTATAAAGGATTTGCTGTTTTCTCTGAGATCTATTACCAACCTGGCTGGGTGTCTCTTATTAATGGCGCGGAAGTACCTCATCAACGAGTAAACTATGTTTTAAGAGGCATGGAAATTCCTAGTGGGACAAATACAATAGAATTTAAATTTGAACCGCAAGTGGTTAAAACCGGAAGTCAAATAGCTTTGGCAAGTTCCGCTATTTTGGCAATATTACTTTGTCTAGGCATATTTTATAAGATACGACAAAATCAGAATGTTGACTAATCTACATCAATGTCATCTAAAAAAGTTTTAATTATTACATACTATTGGCCACCTGCTGGAGGTCCGGGAGTTCAACGGTGGTTGAAATTTGTAAAGTATTTACCAGAATTTGATATTGAACCAATTGTTTATTGTCCTGAAAATCCAAACTATCCCATAATTGATAATAGTTTATTGGACACGGTATCAAAAAAGATAAAGGTTCTGAAACAACCTATAAAAGAGCCTTATAGATTAGCGCGTTTGTTTTCGAAAAAAAGCACGAACAAGATAAGTTCAGGTGTAATTCCTAAAGCGAAGAAACAGTCAATTATCGAAAGGTTACTACTCTACATAAGGGGTAATTTTTTTATTCCTGATGCCCGAAAAAATTGGGTAAAGCCTTCCATTGAGTTTTTGGATAAATATATTTCAGAAAATAAAATTGACTGTGTCGTCACCACAGGTCCGCCGCATAGTCTTCATTTAATTGGTTTAGGATTGAAAGAAAGACTTGATTTAAAATGGCTAGCAGATTTCCGTGATCCTTGGACTAATATTGGTTATCACAAAGCCTTAAAATTAACTCAGAAAGCCAAAGCAAAACATCAAAAATTAGAGAAAGAAGTACTAAATAAAGCCGATAAATTAATTGTAACCAGTAATAATACTAAAAACGAATTTTTATTAAAAACGACTACGCCAATTTCTGTTATAACAAATGGATATGACCATCATAATATACCTAAGCAGACAAAATATATAAACTTCACACTATCACATATTGGCTCACTACTTTCTGAAAGAAACCCAATAATTTTATGGAAGGTCTTATCTGAATTAGTGACTGAAAATTTAAGTTTTGCAAAAAGTCTTCAGTTAAACTTAATTGGAGTTGTTAGTGATGACGTAATCCAATCTATTAAAGCTCATAAATTAGAGCCGTTTCTTAATGTTGTTGGGTATGTAGAACATGAAAAGGCAATTGCCTATCAAATGAAATCTAGAGTACTTTTACTCATTGAAATAGATTCTGAGGAAACCAAAGCAATTATTCCAGGGAAGTTATTTGAGTATATGATTTCAGAAACACCGATTTTAGCACTAGGCCCAGTTGGCTCTGATGTCGAAACCATTTTAAAATCTACAAATACAGGTGTTTATTATAACTACCAAAATGAGATAGCTCTAAAAAAACAGATATTGGTCTTTTATGAAGATTTTAAAAACAGCACCTTAGAAGTAAACGCAATAGGATTGCAGTCTTACAGTCGAAAGGCATTGACAAAATCGCTTAGCATTATACTACGTAATATATAGTGTTTAGTAGGTGTTACAAGATTAAATAATGTTGTAAATTGCTTTGCAATGGGCATCATTTTAAACCAATCATTCAAAAACACTGTAACCACATATTTAGGCTTTGGTTTGGGGGCCATAAACACGCTGTTTCTATATACGAACTTTCTTACAGATGAATATTATGGATTAGTGGCTTTTCTTTTGTCAACAGCAAATATTATGATGCCTTTTATGGCTTTTGGTGCGCATAATGCAATTATTAAATACTATTCAGCATTTGTTTCAAAGAATAGTACTAATGGATTTTTAACCATTATGCTTTTTTTGCCTTTAGTATTAATTATACCGGTGACATTAATTGGATATTTCTCCTATGATGCAATTGGCGCTATCTTATCGCGTGAGAATTCTATTGTTGCCAACTACACTTGGCACATATTCATTTTAGCTATCGCTATGGCATATTTTGAAATATTCTTTGCTTGGACTAAGGTGCAACTGCAAACCGTATTTGGAAATTTAATGAAAGAGGTTTTTCATAGGTTCGCTATTATGCTCTTATTGTTGGCCGTACATTTTAAATATTTGAATGTTGAAGAGTTTATTATTGGATTAGTTATAGTTTATGTTTTAAGAACAGCATTGATGAAACTTTATGCGTTTTCAATACGCTTCCCGAAACTTAATTTCCAGATACCTGAAAATTTTAACGCCATTCTTAAATATGCCTTGCTTATGATTATTGCGGGCTCTGTTGCAATGATGATATTAGATATTGATAAGTTTATGATTGGGCTAATGGTAGAGGATATTGAACAGGTCGCTTATTATAGTGTGGCTATATTTATTGCAACGGTAATTGCCGTACCACAGCGTGCTATGCATCAAATAATGATGCCATTAACGGCTAAATACTTAAATGAAGGTGATAGTAAAGCATTAGAGGACTTATATAAGCGTAGCTCTATAAATCTTTTAGTGATTAGTGGTTTTATTTTTCTGTTAATTGTATTAAACATCAATCAGTTGTATTTAATTCTTCCACCAAAGTTCACTGGTGGACTATTTGTTGTATTTATTATCAGTATCGCCAAACTCTATGATAACAGTTTAGGGAGTAATAATGCAATTTTGTTTAATAGTGATTATTATAAAATGGTATTGGTTTTTGGCGTTATTCTCGCGCTTTTAGCAATTATCTTAAACGCTATCTTCATTCCTGTTTATGGTATAAACGGGTCTGCAATCGCTACCTTTTTATCGATTGCTATTTATAACACAATTAAAGTACTATTTGTTAAAAGTGAATTTAATATTCAACCCTACTCAGTAGAATCTATCAAAATTTGTATTGTATTAGCTATTTTGTTCTTGTTGTTTTATTTCTGGGATTTTAATTTCCATCCAATTGTTAACATTGCATTAAAATCCTTATTTGTCATGATCTTATATTTCACAATGGTATTAAGGTTAAGAGTTTCTAACGATATTTCTCAGCAAATAAAAAAGTACCTAAATATTTAGATACTTTTTAAAACGAGAAATCCCGTAAGGTGCTCTGAGGCATACAACATACGGGACTTCTACTAACCAACCAAAAAAATCATTTTATTAAGCTCGTGTTCGTCTTGAATTAGATCTCGTAGAACTCTGGTTATTTCTTCTACTGTTTTTAGATCTTGTCGATACAGACGACGACTTTCTTTTACTTTTACTTTGACTTATACTTATACTATTACTTCTTTTATTAGGCGACGTTGTTCTGCTATATGTACGAGATTTAGTCGCTTTTGGTTTTCTAACCGAAGTACTTTTAGTACCTAATCGCTTATTGGACACCGAAGACCTACTTCTGGTCACATTTTCTTTTATATTTCTTGAACGTGTATTATTTAATCTACTTGTTCTGTTTTGAGAAGTCACTCTCGCATTAGATCGAGAACTCACATTATTATTTCTGTTTGTTCTGTTTCTGTTCAAAGTACTTTCCCTATTTAGTGATCTTGTATTAGCACCACGTTCAATAGTTCTACTTGAAGAACGACCTGTTAAAGATTCACTTCTGTTTGTTCTAGAGCGCATACTACTAGAGTTATCAGCTAAACGTGTAGACCTTGTTCTGTTAATTTCAGCATTTCTACGCTGAACCGATCTTTGGATATTGCGTTCAGTCCTGTTTCTTGGTGTTTGCGCGTATCTATTAGAATGCGTTGCATTACGTCTTCCAAATTGTGTGTTACCGCGCCTACCGTTAATATTAAAATGTCTAACATTGTTTCTGTAAGGTCTGTACCAAATATGTCTAACTGGTCTATAAAACTGTCTATAAGGAAATGCATTTACAATGCATAGGTTAACAGGAGGAATGGCGTAAAATCTATGCCAAGGTCTCCAAACGTAGGCTCTGTTATAGATATTTATGAACCCGTCGTATCTCCAAAAGACATTATTTCTATAAAAAATATTTAAGCCTCCAATTCTATTAATACGTCCAAACCCATTATAGTTTATAAATATGTTTCCTATCTGATTTACCCTACCATAAAAGTCATAGAATATTGGTGTGTTTTCAATTTGAATAATGGCACCAAAACTATCATACTGAACGTATGGATTATAGTTGAATCCAGTATTAAAACTAAGTGCAAATCCAGGTCTGTTTATTCCAACATTTACATTTGGCCCATACTGAGGGATGAAGAAATCGAATTGACCATCTGGAAATACAGAGAATTCAATTCCCGCTTCCATAAATATGAAAGAATTACCATAACCTCTCATATAATTGTAAGTTGAAAAATCAGCTTCGTTTGTATTTGAGTTCGTAGCAAAAGCAGTAGTGCTAGCCGTCACTAAAACTGCAATTAAGTATAGTAATCGTTTCATAATTATAGGGTTTTAAATTATTCTATTAGCTATGGTACAAACAGCGTGCCAAAAAATATAAAGTACTGATATTTAGAATATTGTGGTAAAATGTGAAGTTTCGATTGCCATTTTGCTATATAAATGACTTTACCTTTAATCGTCTTATTTTATATTGTATATCTTATAAAAATCATTATTTTTAGTTCAAGCTTTGACAAACTATGAGTACCAACCAGAAGAAATGTCAAAATTGTGATCAGTTCTATGATCAAGACTTCAAGTTTTGTCCGCATTGTGGGCAAAAGGCAAATGATGAGTTAACAATTGGAGTATTATTTTACAATACCATAAGTAATTACTTCTCTTTTGATGCAAGGTTTTTAAAGAGCTTTTTGCCATTAGTGTTTAAACCTGGCCACTTGGCCATGGAGTTTATAAAAGGTAAACGCTTACTTTATTTACATCCAGCCCAGATGTATTTATTTATCTCTGTGATTTTCTTTTTTGTTATTTCATTTAGCACCAGGGAATTGGTATCTCAAGCTAACAAATTCAATGAGCAAGTAGTTAGTGCACAATCGGAGGAAGAATTAATTAAAGAAAATTCTAAAGTCGTTTTGGATTCGGTCCAATTAGAAAAGGTTTTCAAACCGCTAAAAGAGAATCAGGAAAAGTTAGGGTTAAAAGATGAAGATTTCCAAATTGCAGATTCTATTATTAAAAATGCCAATAACGAACGCAACATGGTTAAATCTGAATGGGGTTTTGACAAAAAGCGCATAGATTCCATGATAGCATCTGGCTCAGGTAAAGAATCCATTTATAAAGAAATGGGTATGAGCGATAATGCGGGATTTCTTGAACGTCGTCTATTTGCCAATCTGCTTAATCTTATTGAAGGTAGTGGAGCAGGAGGAATGGTACAGGCCTTTTTTGATAGTATTCCAATAGCGATGTTTTTTCTCTTACCGCTTTTCGCATTTATTCTTAAGATTTTTTATTTCAATAAGGGGACATATGCGCACCACCTAGTATTTAGCTTTTATTTTTTCTCTTTTTTGTTTACCGTTTTTGCAATTTTGTTTGCGCTAAACAGATTTGTATTCCCAATACCAGATGGAATAGACTGGCTAGTTGCGCTTTCAACCTATTTCTATTTCTTATTTGCTTTGATGAAATTCTATGGACAACACTGGTTTTTGACGTGGATTAAAAGTGGTGTAATTACCTTTATTTTTACCATTTTTATTATACCTACTTCATTTGCGCTATTACTAGCGTTTTCATTTTTGTTTTATTAACCAAGTTTTTCTTTCAGATATTTGCCTGTTAAAGAGTCTTTGTTTGAAGCGATTTCCTCAGGTGTGCCAAAGGCAACAAGATTACCACCTTGTTTTCCTCCCTGTGGACCCAGATCAATTATATAGTCAGCGCATTTTATTAAATCTATATTATGTTCTATCACAATGATAGAGTGCCCTTTTTTAATTAAGGCCTGAAATGATTTTAAAAGTTTTTGAATATCGTGAAAATGTAAACCGGTTGTAGGTTCATCAAAAATAAAAAGTGAGTTTTCACTTTTGCTACCTTTTCCAAGAAACGTGGCTAATTTAATACGTTGTGCTTCGCCACCTGATAAGGTTGAAGATGACTGTCCCAAGGTAACATAGCCTAAACCCACATCCTGCAACGGTTGAAGTTTGTTTTTGATCTTAGTTTGTTTATGGGTTTCAAAAAAATCAATAGCGTCATCTATAGTCATACTTAGAACATCATGTATTGATCTATCTTCAAACTGAACTTCTAATATCTCTTTTTTAAATCGCTTTCCACCACAACTTTCGCATGTTAAATGTACATCCGCCATAAATTGCATTTCAATGGTAACTTCACCTTCGCCCTTGCAAGTTTCGCAACGTCCACCATCTACATTGAAACTAAAGTGTTTGGCCTGGTAATTTCGGATTTTACTTAACTTTTGAGATGCAAAAAGTGCTCTTATATCATCATATGCTTTAACATAGGTCACGGGATTTGAACGTGATGACCTTCCTATTGGGTTTTGATCTACAAATTCAACATTTTGAATATTACTGTGATTACCAGTCATTTCAGTGAATTGGCCAACTTTATCACTGAATCCTGTAAGCTTTTTTTGAATTGAAGGGTATAGAATCTTTTTAACTAAGGTACTCTTACCACTTCCAGAAACACCTGTAACCACGGTTAACATACCTAATGGAAATGTAACATCTATATTTTTCAGATTGTTTTCTCGGGCACCTTTTATTTTAATTTCATATTTTGAGGTTCTTCGTTTATTAGGTACTTCTATTTCTAACTGACCGTTTAGATATTTTGCTGTAAGTGTGTCGGATACAATTATGTCTTTGTAACTGCCGGAAGCGACTACTTTACCGCCAAAAGTTCCTGCTTCTGGACCAATATCAATAATGGTATCTGCCGCCTTCATTATATCTTCATCATGCTCTACAACAATAACGGTATTTCCTAAATCTCTAAGTGACTTTAAAACACTAATTAAACGCTCAGTATCTTTTGGATGAAGACCAATACTTGGTTCATCTAAAATATACATGGAACCTACCAAGCTACTTCCAAGTGAGGTAGCTAAATTGATACGTTGGCTTTCTCCACCTGAAAGTGTGTTAGATTTTCTATTTAAGGTTAAATAATCTAATCCAACACTTGACAGGAATTCAAGCCTTGTATTTATTTCAACAAGTAGACGCTTAGCAACCTTGGTATCATAATCATTGAGCTCTAAATCCTTGAAAAATGATATTAATTCTTTAATCGGAAGGTCGACTAGGTCTGTAATAGTACATCCGTTTATCTTAACATAATTTGCCTCTTTTCGTAAACGTTTCCCCTTACAGACGTTACATTTTGTTTTACCACGATAGCGTGATAACATCACTCTATTTTGAATTTTATAAGCCTTAGATTCTAACTCAGCAAAGAAACTATCTAAGCCTTCAAAGTAGTCGTTACCAGACCAGATAAGTGCCTTTTGCGAATCAGTCAGTTCAAAAAAAGGTTTGTGGATGGGAAAATCGAATTTATGCGAATTATTCACTAGTTGGTTTCTATACCAGCTCATGCTTTCCCCTCTCCAGGGGAATATAGCATTTTCATAAACCGAAAGGGCCGTGTTTGGTACAACCAAATCTTCGTCGATGCCAATTACATCTCCATAGCCTTCGCATTTTGGACATGCACCATAAGGATTATTAAAGCTAAATAAATGGGCATTTGGCTCCAAAAAGGTCATGCCGTCTAATTCAAATTTATTATTGAAAATGATTTGCTTACTATCATGTATAGTTTCAATGATGCAGGTGCCTATACCTTCGAAAAATGCAGTTTCAATGGCATCGGCCAATCTATTTAGAAAATCTTCATCATTTTTAAAGACAATTCTATCAACTACTAAAAAGAGCTCTGTCTCAGATGTAATATTGGTCTTTAAAGCATCTTCTATTCTTAAAACGTTGGAATTTACCTTAACTCTAGCATAACCTTGTTTTTGGAGCGTTTGTAACTTATTTTCTATCGTTCGGCCTTCTTCTAAAATAATAGGAGATAAGAGTAATAATTTAGTATTTTCTTCAAAACTAGAGATGTAGTCAATAACATCTGTAACCGTATGTTTTTTGACAAGCTTGCCCGAAATGGGAGAGTAGGTCTTACCAATTCTGGCAAACAACAGTTTTAGATAGTCATATATTTCTGTAGTGGTACCTACCGTAGAACGCGGATTAGTAGAATTCACTTTTTGCTCAATAGCTATAGCTGGTGCAATTCCTTTAATATAATCTACCTTTGGCTTATTTAACCTACCTAAGAATTGTCGGGCATAACTAGAAAGGCTTTCTACATAACGTCTTTGGCCTTCTGCATACAATGTGTCGAAGGCTAAACTAGATTTGCCTGAACCAGATAAGCCAGTAATTACTACTAATTCGTTCCTAGGGATAACAACATCAATATTCTTAAGATTGTGCAATTGCGCACCTTTAATGATGATGTTATCTTTAGGATTTACGTCTAGAATAGTAGTGTTCATAGAAATTTTTAGGATATAATTTTGCAAAGATACTACATCTAATTTATCTATTAAAGGAACATTTTATCCGATAAAATGTTAAAATTTCTATCTAAATTTTGTTTTTTCGGAATGATTGTTGTTATATTTGATGCATAATCATTTTAAAAAAACACAGCGTATAACATAATATTACTTTAATTAAAAGCTAGAAACCCCAAGTCTAATAACCTAGTTATTAGGCATTAAAGTAATTATTATGAAGAAAGAACTTATCCAAGACGCTGCGTTGATATCCAGTTATATACGAGGCGATGAAAATGCATTAGCAACTTTGATTGATAGGCATAAACAGCGCATTTACAGTTTTATATACTCGAAAGTTTACGACAAGGACATAACAGAAGATATTTTTCAAGACACCTTTATAAAGGTTATTAAAACCTTGAAATTAGGCAAGTACAATGAAGAAGGTAAATTTTTACCTTGGGTAATGCGTATTGCTCACAATTTGGTAATAGATCACTTTAGGCGTAATAGTAGGATGCCAAAGTTTGATAATGCCGGTGAGTTTAGCATTTTCTCTGTTTTGAGTGATTCGAGTTTAAACGCAGAAAAATCCATTATCAAAGAACAAGTAGAAGAAGATGTGCGACGAATTATTGAAGAGCTTCCTGAGGATCAAAAACAGGTGTTGATAATGCGCATGTATCAAGACATGAGCTTTAAGGAAATATCTGAGCGCACAGGAGTTAGCATTAATACGGCATTGGGTAGAATGCGTTACGCGCTAATTAATATGCGCAAGGTTATTAAGCAGAATAATATAGTTTTAACAAATTGATATAATAAAGTAGAATAAATTGCGTTTTAGTCATATAATAAATCCTAAACTATTAATATGGCAAAAATTTACTCTACTAGAACCCCAAAAAATTTAAACCTAAAACCAAAAGATGAAACGATTAGTTTCCTTTTGAATTATTCTAAGGCTTTAAGTGTTATAAATTATAATAAATTGAAGTTTGAAGCACTTCTAAATTAAGTTGGAAAAGAATCCTGATTGTAAAATCAGGATTTTTTTATGAATAATAGCTCTTGGTAATTATGTGTGTTCAGATACACCTTTTTTAAATTTCTGAGATACTCAATCGTACTCTCCTGCAAAGGATGGTCTTTTAACAGACAGTTTTTAACGTTTTCATCGTACACTGTTAATATAATGTACCAATGCCCTTTCCTTTCTATATAATTATCAAACAAAGGCGTGAAGCCTTCATCTTCTAGTTTGGCATCGACTACCAAACCTAGTAAATTCATTTTTTTATCGTCAATTGAAGCCTCGTTATAGGTTAAATAACACGTTTTACCTTCTATTGTAATTGGGACATTATAGCCAACATTATTATGATTTAACCGATACTTTGTATTTATGTAGTGATAGAACTCATCTGCTTTCTTTGGGTCTTTGAATATAAATGATGTCTCTCGCGGAAGTTTTCGTTTAAACTTTTTAGCCTGCATTATTCTATAATCCTCACTTTTAAACCTTGGTGCGATTCGTGTAGGTACACAAGAGGTCAAATAGGTTGCTAATATTATAAGTAAAAGTCTTTTCAAGGTATGGTTGTTTGATACTGTTTTATCAAGAATTATACCAATAGATCCTATTTTCTGTTTTTGTAATAGTCTTTTATAACTGATTTTCTTCCAATTCGTTTAGTGATAACATCTTTATCTAAATCCCAGCCTCTAGCAGGTGAGTATTCCCTTCCATACCAAATTATTTGAAGATGAAGATCGTTCCAAAGATCTTTTGGGAATAGTCGTTTCGCATCTTTTTCTGTTTGCATTACATTTTTGCCAGTAGTAAGATTCCAACGGTACATTAGTCTATGAATATGTGTATCTACTGGAAATGCCGGGATGCCAAAAGCTTGTGACATCACTACTGCGGCAGTTTTGTGACCAACCGCTGGCAGTGCCTCTAATGCTTCATAAGTTTGAGGAACTTTACCATCATACTTGTCAATCAAAATATGAGAAAGTCCGTGGATGCCCTTACTTTTCATTGGCGACAAGCCTACAGGTTTAATTATTTCCCTGATTTCATCAACACTTAGCTTAACCATATCATATGGATTATCTGCTTGTTTAAATAATAGTGGAGTAATTTGATTAACACGCACATCTGTACTTTGTGCGGACATTAACACGGCAATTAATAAGGTGTAGGGGTCTTTATGATCTAAGGGAATTGGGATTTCAGGATAAAGTTCATTTAACTTATTTATAACAAAGCCCACCTTTTCATTTTTGGTCACTTAAATTTAAATTTAAATTTATTAGAGATTAGACGATTTTTGTCGCATTTTAGCAAAAAATAAAAATAAAAATATGATTTTATTTATAAAATTAGTTGTTTCCGTTTGATATAAAAGAAGTAAGTTATGAGATTAGTATATATAACGCCAGAAGTCAGTGGTGTTGGTGGGCTTTCAAGAATAATAGCTATACAAGCTAATTATTTTATTGAAAATTACCATTATGAAATAGATATTATTTTACTAGACCAGAAAAGTGATAATACCAAAATTCGATATTTCATTAATAATAGGGTTAAACTACATCATTTAGATATTTACAATAAGGGTTTATTAGGTTATTTCAATAAAATAAAACGTATTAATAAATCACTAAAAGATATAAAACCCGATATTGTGATGGTTGTCTTTGATGATATTTTTGGATTACATTTAAATCGTTTTATTACTACAAATTGTCCTATAATTTATCAGAGGCACGTTACCAAAAATACAAACGTACTTTATGGAAGAAAACTAGTAAGGTCTATTAAAACATTTTTAAATAATAAAGGAGGGTTAGGATATGACAAATTTGTTGTATTGACGGAAGAACATAAAAGAGATTGGCCCCATTTAAAAAACCTTTATACAATAAGTAATCCAATTACCATAGATGCCAATGATAAAGCGAAATTAGAAAAGAAGACGGTAATTGCTGTTGGCCGACACGACGTTGTTAAGGGTTTTGATCTGCTTTTACATTCCTGGCAGAAAGTGATATTCAATAATCCAGATTGGAAATTGAAAATATATGGAAAGTTCAGTAAAAGATTAAATCTTGAAAAAATAGCTCAACAACTAAACATAAATAACACCGTTGAATTTCATCAACATACTACAGACATAAAAAGCGCATACCTTGAGTCCTCCATTTTAGTATGTTCGTCGAGAATTGAAGCTTTTTCGTTAGTTATTGCAGAGGCCATGTCCCTTGGTTTGCCTGCGGTTTCTTTCGATTGCCCTTATGGACCTCGTGCGATTATTAAACACGGTGTGGATGGATTGTTAGTTAAACCAAATGACACTGAAAAGCTAGCAGAAGCACTGATGACACTTATTGAGAACAAAAACTTAAGAAAGCAAATGGGGGAAAGAGCTCAGGAAAATATTCAACGTTATTCACCAGATAAAATTATGCAAAAATGGAAATTACTTTTTGAATCTTTGGTTCAGGAATAATTGATTTAACTAATTTATAACATAATCTGTCCTTGGTTCCTTTAAGATACATTGTAATTTTACGATAGTTGAAAAAAATATGACAATGACACATTTAAAAGTAGGAGACAAGGCACCGAATTTTTCGGCCAAAGATGAACAAGGAAATAAAGTGGAATTATCTGACTATAAAGGCAAAAAGTTAGTTGTATTTTTTTACCCAAAAGCAAGTACTCCTGGGTGCACTGCTGAGGCATGCAATCTTAACGACAACTTTGATAAATTCCAATCACAAGGTTATGAAATCCTTGGCGTAAGTGCAGATAGTGCAAAGCGCCAGGCCAATTTCAAAAACAAATATGGATTTCAATATCCACTAATCGCAGATGAGGACAAGGCAGTAATTGAAGCATTTGGAGTTTGGGGCCCAAAGAAATTTATGGGAAAGGAATATGATGGTATTCACAGAACTACATTTGTAATAAATGAAGAAGGGGTATTGGAGGATGTAATTACCAAAGTAAAAACCAAAGCTCACGCTGAGCAAATCTTAGGAATTTAAGAAGATTTTTTTAGTACTTAAATCCTTAAAAGAACTTATTTCACCAATTGCGCTTCGAGTTCTTCTAAGGATTTTCCTTTTGTTTCCGGTATTACTTTTATAATAAATATGAGACTAGCAAATGCAAAAAGACCATAAATTAAGAAGGTCATTGCACTTCCAATTGTAGATAATTCCCAGGGGAATAAAAACTGCACACCTGCTGACACAGCTGAGTTTACAAAGCCAACAAAGGAAATAGCGACACCTCGTATCCTAAGTGGAAATAACTCCGAAAACAAAACCCACATAACTGGACCTAGAGAAATTGCAAAACAAGCAACAAAGCCCAAAATTCCAATAAGTATTAAATTAGGGTTCATGCTGATTGCGGCCGTTATCAATTCAGATTCGTATTGCTTTGCTTTTTCATTGCCTAATAATGTTTTGATTTCGTTTTTATACACAACATCGTTTTTAAATGATTGACCTTCCAAAACGGCTACTTTTTCTCTTATTTCTGTATTGGATATTTGATTTACCTTTTCTGGCGAAAGGCTATATGTAGCAGTATTGAACCCGTAGGCAAGCAAACACATAAAAACACCTATTCCTGTGACTCCAAAGATTAGTAATGGTTTACGACCAAGCTTATCAATGAGTAACATGGCTAAAACAGTAAAAACCAGGTTTGTTACACCAACTAAAATTGCTTGTATAAATGAAGCATCAGTGCCAATACCAGATTGCTCAAATATCATTGGAGCATAAAAAAAGACTGAGTTAATACCTGTAATCTGTTGGAGGACACCAACTACCAAACCTATGGTTATAACCAAACGCATAGCTGGTTTAAAAATTTCCATTATTGAAACTTTTTCTTTGTTTTTGTCAGACTCTAGAGAAGTACGTATCGCTATCATGTCTTTTTCTGCACGATCTGCATCGTAGAAACGTTGTAGTACAGTTTTTGCCTCATCTAAATGGTTTTTCATTACTAACCAGCGTGGACTTCGAGGTACAGAAAGTAATCCAAAAAAGTAAAATACTGCTGGTATGGCCTCAACTCCTAACATCCATCTCCAATTATTTTCACCAATTCCTAGAGACTGAACCCATTCTGCATTAGAATTCCCTAAAGAAAGAATGTAATAATTACTAAAAAAGGCTACGGTAATTCCAAGTACAATATTTAATTGGTTAAAGGAAACGAGCTTACCTCGCTGACCTGGTGGGGAAATCTCGGCAATGTACATCGGTGCTAGGATCAATGAAGCACCAACACCAAAGCCACCAAGCATTCTGAAGATTAGAAATAAGAGAAAGTTTGGTGCTAGGGCGGAACCAACAGCTGAAATGGTAAAAACAATGGCACATATTTTCAGCATAATACGTCTTCCAAACTTATCGCTTAAAGGACCAGAAACCATCATGGACAAAGCGGCAATTATGGTTAGTGAACTCACTGAAAATCCGAGCTCTAAATCTGTTAAATTAAAGTCTATCTGTATAAATTTATTTACTCCGGAAATAACGGATGCGTCAAATCCCATCAGGAAGCCACCAAGTGCAACAATCAGTGCAATACGAATTGTAAATAACGATTTCTTACTCATTTTGATCAGTTAGTTAAATAACACTGCCCAAGTTGTTTTTCAACCGTTTAGTGTTTGCTCGAAGCTGGAAAGGTAATAATCTAAAATGAATTTTTTTAATTTTAATCCAGTTGATAGATGGAGTATTGTCGTGTCCAAGATTTACTGGTACTTGGAGCTATGTTTATATCAATAAAAAGTTCAGGGCTTATTACATGTCCGCATCCCCAAAGATTTATAGAGTTTGTTTTGAAGTTAGCTTCTTCAGTAATACCTATTTTGTTTTTGGTATCTTCCAAACACCATTTTGCTTTAACCAATTTGCCGCCTGAGATATTACTTATAAAAAAATCGCTTTCTGGCTTATGTTTAAACATTATATGCTGTCCATTTAAGGTCATTACATTGTTAGGATTAACCAAATCATTAAACGTACTTGGATTAATTTCAAAATCAAAGGATAAGCGATAATCCTTACCTATTAAATTATTGTTTATCGCAAGGAAATTATGATTATATTCTTTAGTAACAATTGGTTTATCTCCACTATTTTTTAAAGTATAGTGTACTATAAAACCATTTTCTAACAGATTTATCTTTTTTTCAAGTAGGTAAGCATAGCCATTCTTAAATTGCCCTTTGCACGACATAACAATGGAGTTGTCTTTGGCCTTAACGTTAAAAATCGCAGGATCAGTATCATAGTTGTTCAAGAAAAAGTAGTGAGGCTTGTCTTTTCTTAAGAGCCCTACACCAATTTTGTGAAACCAATCGTCAATCGCAATTTCATCAAAACCAATTGGTGTATTAATTCCAAATTCATTATAAAAACCTCGACCAAATTGTTCAATTTCATTTGCTTTTATTTTCTCATTACCTGAAACCAAAACCCCTTTATATTTGAGTAACGTTAGTTTTCCTGTCCAATCAAAACGAGGGAAATCGTAGTGTTTTAATGGATCGTCAATATGAAGCTCTAGGTTCTTATTCTTGAGTATATAGGTCATTTATGGCTAATTATAAATATGGTATTTCTTAGTTGTCGATATTTTTTTGATAAACTCTTACCCAATCAACTAACATTTTTTGCGGAAATGATGTTGTTTCGTCAGGACGACCGGCATAATTTCCGCCAACAGCAAGATTAAGTAAAATAAAAAACTCATTATGAAACTCAGATCTTTCCTCACTAGTAATTGAAGTTGATGTATATTTCTTGCCATCAACAAACCAACTTATATTGTTTTTGTCCCATTCTAGTCCAAAGACATGAAAATTGTCTGCAAAAATACCTTCTTTCAATTTGTAAGGAACAGCACCCATCATAGTGTGTGAATCATTTTGATCTGCATAATGCAGGTTGGCTTCAACAACAGCGTCATTTTTGGTACCATACAATTCTAAAATATCAATTTCTCCGCAAAAAGGCCATGGTGTATCACCACCATTTTCATTAATATTCGCTCCTAACATCCAAAATGCTGGCCAAATGCCTTTTCCCTTTGGCAACTTTATTCGTGCTTCAATTTTACCATATTGCCAACTTTGCTTATTGGCAGTATTTAAACGTGCAGAAGTATATTGATTAAACCCATGTGTTTCACTCTCGTGCACTGCTTCAATAACTAAACATTCGTTTTCAATGTATGCGTTACTACTACTGCTAGTATAACTTTGCCATTCTCCATTAAATTGTCCAGCAGGCAACACCTGGTAATTCCAATTTTTAGTATTTATAGAGTCAATTACAAATTCGTCTGACCAGACCAGTTTCCATTGATCAGTATCGGTAACTTGAGAAATAAAATTGCCACTAGATTTAAAGCTGGCTTTACTTCCGTCTGCACAGGAGAGTACTAAAGAAGCTATTGAAATTACAAGGGCGTATGATGCGTTTTTCATTATTAAATTCTAAAATGTTCCGCATGAAATTAGTAATTAGTTCTTGATTTTTTAGTTTAAAATCAAGAATTATTAATAAAAACAAAGAAAGAAAGAAAGTAAAATGTAATTATGCAGTAAGCAGCCTATCGCAGTACTTCTTCTGTTTCGCAACCGAACAAGGCTTGTTCTTTAATTAGCTTTGAAACTCCTTCAGGTAACATCTCTTCCCAGCCAGATTCGCCATTTGCTATTTTCTGAAGTACATCTCTTGAAAAAATTCCCAATATCGATGGGTCGAAATCAATAATGTCTACAACTTTACCATTGTACTTAAAGAATTTGTACAGTTCTTTCATACGAGGATGGACTTTTAAATTTTCGCTCGTAGTAAGACTACCATCTTTATTTTCTAGTGGATACAGATAAACACGTAAGTCTTTGTAGAATAACTTACCAAAAGCTTCGAGAATACCACCGCTTAAATGGCGGTAATATTTTTCATCAAAAATATCGACAAGGTTGTTAACACCTATTGCCAATCCCATTCTAGCCTTGGTATATTGAGAGAAATATTCTACTAGTTTATAGTATTCCTGGAAATTAGATATAAGTACCGTTTGACCTAGAGAACAGAGTAGACGTGCTCTATCCATAAAATCTTGTTCGTCTATTTCACCTTCTGCTCTAAGATTTGATAGGGTAATTTCAAAAATTACTTGCGTTCTTTCCTTTTCGACCTTATTTTCTTTGATAAACATTTCATATGACTTTTCAAGCATATCCATATTTACCTTTGTGACGGGTCTAAAACTTCCTCTTAATGCAAGGATGTTTTTCTTGTAAAGAACTCGAGCAGGCAATACATTATTCCCATCTGGAGCAAACATCACGGCATCAGTCATCCCATTTTTAACCAATTGTAAACTCATTAATCTATTGTCTACATCTTTAAATATTGGGCCTGAGAAATTAATTGTGTCAATTTCTAATTGGTCTTTATCTAGATGATCATAGAGGTAACGTAATAATTTACGTGGTTGATTGTATTTGTAAAACGCACCATAAATTAGGTTAACACCCAATTTACCCAAAGTTTCTTGTTGAAGTCTGGCATCATTTTCCTTAAATCTTAAATGTAAAACGATGTCGTTGTATTCCTGGTCTGGTGCTACCTGATATTTAATACCAACCCATCCATGCCCTTTATATTTTTTTGCAAAATCTATAGTTGCAACTGTATTGGCATAAGAGAAAAATATTTTATTAGGATGTTTTACTCTTGTAATCCGTTGTTCTATAAGATTAACCTCATGATTAAGCATTTTCCTTAATCGTGCTTCAGTGACATATCTTTTATCATCTTCAATACCATAAATGGCATCACTGAAGTCTTTATCATAGGCAGACATGGTTTTTGCAATAGTACCTGATGCACCGCCAGCTCTAAAGAATTGACGTACAGTTTCTTGTCCTGCTCCAATTTCAGCGAAAGTGCCGTAAATATCTTTGTTCAGATTTATCCTTAGAGCCTTGTCATTTAATGAAGGTATATTTTCTAAATCAAAGTCACCTTTGTACCTTATGTCTTCCATAGAATTTGGGTTCTTCTTTATGTTGTAAAGGTACTATTTTAAGGTATTAAACAAAAAAATTGCATTATTTTTGTCTTAAACTTAACAGTCTTGACAGTAACATTTTTAGGAACTGGTACGTCCCAAGGAATACCAATTATTGGCAGTACACATCCTGTTTGCTTAAGTACAAACCCAAAAGATAAAAGATTAAGAGTTTCTGTTCTTGTTGAATGGGAAGACCATGTTTTTGTAGTTGACTGTGGCCCTGATTTTAGACAGCAAATGCTAAATGCTCAGGTTTCAAGAATCGATGGTATCATTTTTACTCATGAACATGCAGACCACACTATGGGTCTAGATGACATTAGGCCTTTCTTTTTTAGGCAAGGTGATATACCCTTGTATGCTCATAAGCGCGTTTTTAAGGCTTTAGAAAAGCGATTTGACTATATTTTTACGTCTGAGGCAAAATATCCCGGAGTCCCAAGCGTAATTAAGAATGAAATAAGTAACAAACCATTTATGGCTGGTAATCTTTACGTCATACCCATTGAAGGCTTTCATTATAAACTCCAAGTATTTGGGTTTAGATTTAAAGACTTTGCCTATCTCACCGATATGAAGACCGTTCCGGATGAGGAGATTTTAAAACTAAAAAATTTAGATGTTTTAGTCGTGAATGCTTTGCGTCAAGAACCTCATATGTCCCATTTTAATCTCGAAGAGGCTTTAGATTTTATTGAAAAAGCAAACCCAAAACGTGCTTATTTAACACATATTAGTCATCATATGGGTTTTCATGACGAGGTACAACCAAAACTTCCTGAAAACGTCTATTTAGCTTACGATAACTTACAAATACAAATAAATAATGAAGAATAGGATTTTTATGTATCTGTTTTTGTTTTCTGTTTTACTAATTGTTTTTCAATATGTAAACTCAAAAAATATCATTGATAAGTATGAAAATGATATTCAGGCATATAAAACAAATATATTAGAACAAGAACAGAGGCTTGCTACATTAGAGGAGAACAATTATGAGCTTGCTCATTTTAATATTGAAGGTAATGAAGCTGCGTTGACCTATTTTGAAGATATGGGTTACAAAACAGAAGAATTAATTCCTGCCATTATTGACGGACTATATAGTATGAATAATTATAAAGGTGAAGACCACCCAATTGTACCTTATGTTTCTATGACAGAATCTAAAATGGTTATAAATAAAGTAAGGATATTAAATCATAAATGGCTTATTGCAGATTTCACAGATTCACAAAACTGGGGCGAGATATTTGTTACTTATGAAATTGATGAGAACAACGACTTAAAATATAAATTGGTTGAGTATCTCATGTATCCTGTACAGTACTAAATATATTGCTCTAGCCAATTTTTAAAATCATGAAAATTTTGAGGAGCAACACCGTGCCCAACCGGATATTCTTTATAAGTATGATTAATATCTAATCTATGAAGAAATTCTGGTGCTTTTCTTGCCCATTCAACAGGAATAACCTGATCTGCAAATCCGTGCGAACAAAAGAAATTTAAGTGTTTGTAATGATCTTTATTTAAACTTTCAGGTAATAAATCTTCATTTATATAGCCACTAAGCGCAACAATGTTTTTTACTTTATCAGGGTGATTTAGAGCAACAGAATAGCTTAAAATCGTACCTTGACTAAAACCTAAAAGTGTAACATTATTGGGATTTACAGGATATTTGGTGCAGGCATAGTCTATAAAGTCTGAAATCAATTCTACAGAATTGTGCGCTTGCTCATTATTGCTCCATTTGCCTTTTTCGGCATCAAAATTAATAGCATACCATGCATTGCCAAAAGGTTGCATCCTGTATGGTGCACGTAATGAAATTATGAAAAATTCTTTTGGGAGTTCTTGAGCAAATGAGAATAAATCATTTTCATCACTTCCGTAGCCGTGGCACATAATCAATAAGGGCGCATTGGTTGTTAAGCTTGAAGGTTTTTTAACGTAAAATAAATCTGTCATAATCAGTTAGTTGCCCAAAGACTTGAATATTTTTTGAAAGACATCGCCTAAAATAGGAATACTATTTAATTTGCCAGAGACAGCACCTAAAATACCGTAAACGAATAAAACAGCGAAGAAAATCCAGAAACTGTAGGTGAGCATCCAACTATCAAAACCGCTAATTACATAACCTAAAATAAAGTATAGCAGCCATAGCCCAAGACTTTGCCTAACGTGAAATGCGGTTAGTTTATTTTGCTTTTCTTGATTCATAAAAAAGGCAATTAAAACACCAATAATTGTAATATAGGCAACTACAGCTAACGTTTTGCCATTTTCTGGGGCATTTGCATTCATTTTATAAGATAATTTTGCTATTAGAAATTATCCCGTAGACTAGACCTTTTAGTTCTTTATTTATGAAGGCACTGTTTTTTGATTTAGACGAGATGTTAGATATCGAAAAAGTGTATGTTTCATCGGGATTAAATAGGCTCAAATTTGCTGTTTCACCAACATTAATAGAGTTTTCTGAAACTCCAAACCTAGATTTTCCTTTGGTTAATAACGCTATGGTTTGTTTTGTTGTGAAAATTGTTTGAAGTGCGCCAAAGGCAGATTCTAAACCAATTGTACCGTATTTGGCATAGTCAAATTCAACTTTCTTATTCTCAATATCAATTGGATTGTGATCTGAAGTTACCATATCTATTGTGCCATCTTTTAAGCCTTCAATTAAGGCATCACAATCCTTTTGAGTCCGTAATGGTGGCAATACTTTAAAATTAGTATCAAAATCCTTAAGAGTGTCATCAGTTAAAATAAGGTTGTGGATTGCTACACTACACGTTACATCAAGCTTTTTCGCTTTTGCCTCTCGTATCAGTTCAACAGATTTAGCAGTGGATATAGTTGGGATATGCAATTTTCCCTCTGTGTATTCTAATAAAAACAAATCCCTTATAATTTGCAATTCTTCCGCTAAATTAGGATTGCCTTTCAGGCCCAACTTTGTGCTGTTAACATGTTCATTCACGACACCTAAACTTGAAATTTTAGTTTCTTGTGGAAACGAACAGATTAGACCGTTAAAATTGCTTGCGTACTGTAAAGCAATTTTAGCCAAATTTGGATTTGCTATTGGTTTTTGATAATCGTAAAATGCTACTGCACCGGCATTACCCATGTCATAAAGTTCTGCTAAATCGGTACCTTCACTATTTTTTGTTAAAGCTCCAATTGGTAACAAGGAGGTCGCTGCGCCATCAGCTTTTGATTTCACAAAAGTGATATCAGCATAACTGTCCAAAACCGGCTGTGTATTTGGATTTAGCGCAATTGCAGTAAAACCCGAATTTGCTGCGGTTTTTAAACCATTTGAAATTGTTTCTCTTTCTTCAAAACCAGGTTCACCAAATGAGACACTACTATCAAACCATCCAGATGACACATGGAGGTTTGCTAGCTTAACTTCTTTGTAGTTATTAGGATTGGAAATTCTTTTTGAAATCTTAGTGATACGACTTTTTTCAATTAAAATATCAACAGTCTGGTTGTGAAAATCACTTTTTGAATCAACCACTGTTGCAGATTTTAGGAGTGCGTTCATTTAAGATATTTTAAAATGAGCAATTCTATAATTAGAAATATCAGCGCAAAAATAACAAACCATTTCCATAGGGCATTAACATTTGCATTACTTTTTATGCTTTTTATGGTATTTGCAAGACTTGTATGGGTATTAATATTTCCAAAAGATTCTAAGTTTAAATAATTCGTATTGCTTTCATCTCTACTATAGTTAAAACTTATGTTTTGAAGTACTGCATCACCATTTTTCACCTGAAAAATGCCAGCGCTATCAGGATATTCACCGATTTCTAAGGTTACAGTTCTACTGTAGGATTTTTGTGGCGGAATAATAACTAATTCGTTTTTGTGAAGGCTCAATATATCATCTTGCCCAATTGCAGTTTCAATTGCTACTGCATTTGGTTGTCCTAATTTGTAATAGAGTTTTGGAAGTTTTAAACTTTGCAGTCCGATATTATAAAGTACGGGAACAATGAGAGGTGAGTTTTTAAAATTAGTATTATCATTATTTAATGAGGATGAGAAAGCAAAACCATTTTTTATCCCTTGTAAAAACACACTACCATCCTCGAAAAACAAAATGCCATTTACATTGTTGTTAAACTTGTAGGTATTGTCTATTCGAGGATATTGAAAATTATTTACTCTAGCATAAAATGAATTAGCTAAAAGTGGATGGTCATAGTTTATTGTGGTTAACCGTTTATTTGATTGCATATTGATATCATAACTAGATATACTTATATTATCAAATAACTGATTATAAGTATTTAATATTATATTATTTGAAGGTATAATTAAAATACTGCCTCCGTCTTTTTTAAAATCGACTAAGGCCGTTATAAGTGCATTAGACAATGATTTCAACTCATTAACTATTATTAAATTTTGCTCTTTTATTATATTATAATTTAGTGCATCAAGCTGGTAGGCACTATATTCAAATTCGTCTTCGGTATAAACTCGATTTAAGAACGCGCTATTAGAATTTTCATTAATTACTAATACTTTAATCTTAGGTTTTTGTTCAATATTAAAATAAAAACTATTATCATATTGAAGCCCAATATCTTCCAGCTCTAGCCTTCCGTTTATTTTTGTATTGTTAGACACTGTAAAGGTTGTTTTTGCTTCATCGTTTATACGAACAGCAGTTTTTGCGAGCAATTCGTCATTGTTAAACAAAGAAACACTTACGTTTTCTAATGGCTCTCCATAATTTTTAAGATTAACTGTTAAGTCTATGGTTTCAGCATTTGTGTTTTCAACGTAAACACTGTCAATACTGACATTGGCTTTTAAATTAGACTTCGGCTGAACAAAACTAAGATTATAAGCACTATCAGTTTCAATATTAGTTAGCCCATTTTTAACTTGAAAATCTGAAACCAAAACCAAATTTTTTTCTGTATTTGTTTCATTTGAGAATAACTGTTTGCCCTTCAGGAGTGCGGCATCATAGTTTAATTGAATAGGAGTGAAATTAAGATTAATTAGCTCGTTTTTAATAGCCTTAATACTCGTATTTGCAAATGTTTTGTCGTTAGTAAATAAGCTTAAGGTTTCGTCTTCAGGAATAGTATTAATGACATCTTGTATAGTTTCGTTAAGTAAGGAACCGTTTTGTCCTTTTGCTTGCATGCTAAAGGAATTATCTAAATAAATAACAGTTTCTTGCTTTTCGTTAAAATTGTTAGTTTTTGGAATAAATGGTTGTGAAAAGGCTAAAACAATAGAAGCTGTTAATAGCAGCCGGGTTATAAGTGTAAGCCATTTTTTAATTTGAGAACTTTTTCGGGTTTGCAGATTTACCGATTTCAAAAACTTTACATTCGTGAATTCAACTTTCTGGAAACGCCTTAACTGGAATAGGTGAATAAGAATAGGAATTATTAGTATAAAGAGAGCGTAAAGTAATTCTGGATGTTTAAACTGCATTCCTTCTTGACGTGTAAAGCGTTTCAAATATAGAAAATGAATGGTGATAACAATAATGCACTTTGGAGAAATTTAACAGAAAAAAAAATAATCTTGCATTGATATCATTTGACGCTTTTTAAAATAGTCTTTAATTTCGGATTGCGCATCTTCATTGGCCACTGTTACAATGCTTTGCGGATTATGTAGTTCTTTTAAATACTCAAAACTTAATAACTTTTGTTCGTAAATTTTTTTGGTAATTTTTTTTGGATTATCACATATCCAAAAAAAGGGGATATTATTCTTTAATAATAATTTGGCTATTGTCTTACCCTTAGTTCCAGCTCCCCAAACTGTCAATGGTCTTGTGCTGTCGTAATCTAATTCTAAGAAATAACGCACTTTAATATCTAAAAAATAGTTTTGAGCATAATGTTCGTGTGTTCTTGAAGTTCGGTTGCTGTAATCCCTCCAGTGCAGTAATACCTTATTGCATGGAATACACTTAAAACCTGCTTTATAAAACCTAAACGTTAGGTCGTAATCTTCGGGGTAAATATTTGGTTTAAAACCGCCACATAAATCAAAATCATCTCTGTGAAGCATCCAACATGGTGATGGAATAACACATTCCTTATAAATTTCTGAGTAATTTTTGCCTGTTTTTGTTAGACCATTGATCCATTTTTCATATCTAGCATAACCGTCACTTACGCCATCCTCTCTAAAATATTTGACCATCCCTACGGACAAGTGCCTTTTGCCATAAGCTTTTAAATCGTTTAACATATGTAAAAGTCTATCGGTCATCATTATATCATCGCTGTCCATTCTTGTGATATAATCACCCGAAGAAAAAAGATATGCTGTTCTTAAGGCATTAATTATACCTGATCCTTCATTTGGAAAAAGCCTAATTCTGGTATCGTATTCGCTATAACTCCTTACAATATCTTGTGAGCTATCATTTGAGTGATCATTAATAAAAATGGCTTCCCAATCTGTATAATTCTGATTACGAATTGATTCTATACATTCTCTTATGTAATGTGACGTATTTTTAAAAGGGATTAATATGCTAATAACAGGACTTGACACGAAACGAATTTAACAAAACCTTTAGATTATAAGGCGTAACAGGTCGTAGTTTTGTGCGACATTTAGAAAAATAATTTAAAAAAATGAAGAAGTTTTTAGCCCTATTTAGTCTCAGCATTGTTTTAGTAGGTTGTGGTTCTGCAAAACAAACAATTGATGATTTGGCCGTTAGTAACCCAATCGTAACAAGTCTTAATCTTTCTGAAGTAACAGACGATAAAGTACCCGTGACAATTAATCCAGGAAGATTTACAAAAGAAACAGTAACGTATAGACTCCCAAGAGTAGTCCAAGGCACGTATTCTGTAAGTGATTTTGGAAAATATGTTGATGATTTTAAGGCGATAGATTACGAGGGCAATACTTTACAGGTGACTAAAATAGATACTAATTCATGGACTATTACTGATGCTACCAAGCTCGATAGGATAGAATATTTTGTAAATGATACCTTTGATATTGAAACCTCGGGTGGTATACAGGGTGAACAGCCCTTTTCACCAGCAGGAACTAATATAGAACCTGAAAACTACGTTTTAAATCTTCACGGATTTGTCGGTTATTTCGATTCTTTGAAGAATAGTACTTATACTTTAGATATTACCGCTCCTGCAGATTTCATAAGAACATCTGCCTTAGAAACTAAAGGCACAAGAACATCGGAGGACGGGGCTTCGATTACAAGTAGCTATTATGCACCAAGATATTTTGAGATTACTGATAACCCTATGATGTATGGTAAACTAGATGTTGAGGAATTTATGGTTGGTGATATTAAAATAGTGTTGAGCTTGTACTCTCCAACAAAGCAACACACAGCATCAAGTCTAAAAGAAACGGTATATGAAATGATGGAGGCTCAAAAGGCCTACTTAGGAGATATTAACTCTACACCTAGATACGATATCTATGTCTACCTTTCACGAGGAGATGAAACCTCTCCAAAAGGGTTTGGTGCTCTAGAGCACCACACCTCAACGGTTGTAGTTTTTCCAGAGGATAGCTCCTTAGAAGGCTTAAAAGCTCAAATGGTAGATGTTGTTGCCCACGAATTTTTCCATATCGTAACACCATTATCAGTACATTCTGAGGATGTGCACTATTTTGATTACAATAAGCCAACATTTTCAAAGCATTTATGGATGTACGAAGGCGTAACTGAATACTTTGCACAACATTTTCAGGTTTACGAAGGCCTAATTGACAATAATCAGTTTTACAACTCGATCATTCAAAAAATTAACATTTCCAAGAATTTGGACGATGCAATGAGCTTTACCATTATGAGTGAAAATGTTTTGGAAGAACCATACGCATCAAACTATTACAATGTTTACATGAAGGGTGCCTTAATTGGGATGTGCATTGACATTCTAATGCGTAAGGAAAGCAAGGGTCAACGCAGTATGCTTTCGCTTATGAAAGAATTGTCAAACAAATATGGTAAGAATAAACCTTTTGAAGACGATAAAATTATTGATGAGATAACTTCAATGACCTACCCAAGTATTGGTGAGTTTTTTAAAACTCATGTTGAGGGTGATGTACCAATCAATTATGATGAGTTTTTTGAAATGGTTGGCTTAACTTACGGCACATCTGAAGCTCCTACAAATTATATTTTTGCAGGAGGCCAAAATATCATTTTTGATGCAGACCCTCAGAAAGGTGAAATATTCTTTTCGGAAATGGCTTTGAAAAATTCTTTTTGGGCTTCCCAAGGTATAAAAACTGGAGATGTTATTAAGAAGGTCAATGGCAAAGATTTAACTTTAATGAATGCCCAGGAGATTATTACAGGCATGTTCAGTTGGCAAGAAGGAGAGGAGATAGACGTAGAATTGAATAGAAACGGAGAAACGATTTCAATAAAAACAGTGTTGACTGAGGCAACTGCAGAGGCAGAAGGCTTAATTGAAGATGAGAATGCTTCGGCAGACCAAATAGCTTTACGCAAAGCCTGGTTAAAAGGTTAGAAACTTATATTGTCATAACAAAAAAGGCTTTCATTTGGAAAGCCTTTTTTGTTAGTATTTTGCTGATTTTCCTTTGGGTAAAGCACTTTCAATAAATTCACGCAAATCGTCATTGGCTTTTATCAAATCCTCATTTCGAAGATACATCATGTGGCCACTGCGATAACCTTTAAACGAAAAACGATCTTTAAATTTTCCGCTAGGATCAATTTGCCATTGCGAGTATTTGGCCGAAAAATAGGTGGTGGCACCATCATAATAACCAGATTGTGTTAAGACTTTAAGATAAGGGTTTTGTGCCATAGCTTGTCTCAAGTTATCTCTTACATTATCATAACTTCTATCCCAATCTCCAACATTACCAAACACGTTATACTTTATATCTGTTTTGAGCCCTAGTTCATTGGCCATATAATAGTTAATTGCAGGTGTAAATGAATGCAGCCATGAGCTAATTTCTGAGTTGTATTCTGGACTTGAGCCTGTTTCAACTTTATCTATTCCTAAATATCTAGAGTCCAAACGACCAATGGTCATTCCAGATTTATTGCGCAAAAGTTCTTTCCAGAAAAAGCGGTTGGGGACATCCAAATTTTGCTGAAGAATCACTTTTGAAGAAAGGCCTGAATAAAAGCTCATCTCTTCTGCAATTTCTTGTCGTTTAGGATTAGATATGAAGCCACCTTTTGCCAATGCGGGCATTAGTTTATTTATAGCAAAAGATTCAGCTTCCGGTAAGATATCCAATAAATCTTTAGATTGTAATTCTGGAGATAACATTTTATGATACCAAGCTGCAGCAGTATAATAAGGAAGATTTAAACTCGAGGATAGGGGACCACCCACGCGCAGGACTTTATAGTCTGCTGGAGACACCATGATAACACCGTTAAGATACATCCACTGTCGGTTTTGTAATTCTAAAGCTAATCCCATAACTCGAGTTCCCCCGTAACTCTCACCAATTATGAATTTCGGCGATTCCCAGCGGTTATGACGGGTTACAAAAGTATTCATCCAACCCGCGAGATACTCAATATCCGCGTTGATTCCGAAAAAAAGTTCGTCTTCTGGTAATTTACCCTCTTTATTGGCAATTTTTCTTGAGTATCCTGTATTAACAGGATTTACGTAAACTATATCAGCAATATCAAGAATGGAGTTTGAATTATCTTTAACACCATAGGGTTGTATAGGGTAGCCTTCATCATCAATATTTAAAATTTTAGGACCAGTGTAAGCAAGATGCATCCAAACTGAAGCAGATCCTGGTCCACCATTAAATGAAAACAATAGTGGTCTCTTATTTGCTTTAGAGTCATTGGTGCGCTTATAATAGGTGTAATTTAGTGATGCAATTACTATTCCGCTATTATCCCAAACAGGTTGAAAACCGGTCTCGGCCTTATAATCTATAGTTTTCCCCTTAATTTTAATAGAGTTGGTTGTAATGTAGCTTGTATCAATTGGAATTTGTAAGTTTTGAGCCTGGCACAATGAGATAGCTAGGATGAATAAAAGAAGGAGTTTTTTCATTATCGCAATTTTATTAGAAGGTAAAGATACTAAAGATGGTCATGGGATTTCAATAAAACATATTTATAGAATTGAGTAATTAGGCTTTCCATACTTAAAAACTATAAAAATAGTGACATCATTTAATGGGTCAAGCTTTTGTTTTTAGGGGTAATAAAAATATGAAGTTAAAACGCTTCAAATACACCTAATCCAAAAAGAGCGAAGTCGTATTTTACAGGATCTATCGGGTCTAGTTTTCTGAGATTTTTATCTAGTTCAGCAAGTGCCTTAGCATCATTTTGTTTTCTTTTAAGTAAGCCAAGCTTACGGGCAACATTGCCGGAATGTACGTCTAAGGGGCAGCTTAGTTGTGATGGCTTAATACGTGACCATAAGCCAAAGTCAACACCATTATTATCATTGCGTATCATCCATCTCAAGAACATATTTATTCGCTTTGCAGCTGAATTCTTCAAAGGGTCACTGACATGCTTTTGTGTTCGTGCTAAGTGATTTATTTCAAAGAAATGCGCTTTGAATTTGTGTATACTTAACTGTAACGAATCTTTTGTAGCATACTTTTCAAAAACTGACTCCAAACCACCATGATTTTTATAGATATGATATAAGCTTTTTATAAATTGTTTAAAGTCTTGATCATTAAAAGTACGATGCACAAAACCTTCTAGTTTCTGCAAATCAGAGTTTTGGTGTTTCATCACAAATTCAAAAGGCGAATAGTCAAGCAACTCAGCCATTTTATTAGCATTGGTAATAATGCTTTTGCGGTTGCCCCAAGCTATTGTAGCTGTTAAGTATCCAATTATTTCAATATCTTCTTTTTTTGAAAATATATGTGGTACCTGAATAGGGTCAGATTCTATGAATTTAGGATTATTGTATAATTCTACTTTAGCGTCCAGAAAATCTCGTAGTTCCTCTCGTTTAAATTTCAAAACAATGGTGTCTTTAAGTATTTAAACTATGGCAATCATACTTATCTCAACATTTACAAACTTTGGTAAGCTAGAAACCTCTACCGTCTCGCGTGCTGGTGCATAGGATTCATCAAAATAGGTACTGTAAACGGCATTAATTTTTGAGAAGTTGTTCATATCACTTATGAATATCGAGGTTTTAACAACATTTTCAAACGTCATTCCAGCCTCTGCCAAAACAGCTTTCAAATTTTCCATAACCTGAGTCGTTTCGTCTTCTATGGAACCCTTTATCAATTCATTTGTTTTTGGGTCTATAGCTATCTGACCTGATGTATATAGGGTATTTCCAGTTAGTATTGCTTGGTTGTATGGTCCAATTGGTGCAGGAGCCTTTGAAGTATTTATAATTTTTTTCATAGTGTATGTTTTTAATCGTAATCACTCCCAATTTAAGAAAATAGGAATGTTTTAAACTTAAACTTTTAAAGCTGTTGATCTGGTTGGCGTCTTTGGTCGTACTTTAAATCTTTGAGTAGGTTAGACTTTATACCAATAAAGAAATTCCATGAAGATCGATTACTAAAAGGTACCCAAGTAAAGTTCATTCGCCAGCTTAACAAGTCCCTTTCAAAACGCAACTGTGTAAAAGTAAATCCTTTGTTCAAAAAGTCATACCCAGATGAAGCGCCAACAGACCATCTTGGCGATAATTCAATATCACCAGAAAACATGAGTGAATGTGATGAGATTTGATTTTGTCGTCTCGTATTGCTATAGTTTACTGCATAGGCAAGTCTCAATGACCATGGCATTTTGTAATTGTAAAACTCATTGTTTTCATTCTCCTCATCTGAGTTCTTGTCATCATCGGATAGGCGTTTATCGGCAAAATCCTGAGTTTTACCAAATAGGCCATCGGTTCGTCCACCAGAACGTGCAGCCTCCCTTGAAGAAGCGCTGTCTTCTTCGTCCTCGCCACCTCCAAAACTGTCATTTGAAAGGGCATAGCTTATGTTCAAATTAGCAGATGTCAGTCTAAATAAGCTGCCACCATTGTCAATATTAAAGGTGCTAATTTTATTATTGTTGCTGTCTAAGGCGTAGGGATCTAAAGTCATACCAAAATTGATATTCATTTTTTTGTCCAAAATCTGTGTTCCACCTGTAACTCTAACAGGACTCCAGTTTAAGGAATCTGCCGCCAAATTGTAAGCAGTACCAAAATTTAGGTTATTAAGCAGAAAAATTTTCTTGGGTTCAGTTTTGGTTGAATCCCTGTCTCTCACTTTAGCTTCGAAATTGTTGCCAACAGTGATCCCTAAACTACTTGAAAAATTATTGCTAGGTCTTCCAAAGATTGAATTCTCAAACCTGGTATATTCCTCTAGTGTCGTACCATCTGCATCAATTACCTCAGACGGAACTTCATAAGTATCAAAATATTGATCAAAAGCAGGTGTGACATTATAAGAAATGGAAGGCCTCATAACATGTCTTATCGCCTGAATCTTTGGGTCTTTTCCTTCTTTCTGAAAATTATACATACCGTACAAGGTTGTTCCTATACTAGAACTAAAATTGTAAGTTAAAAATCGATCAAATCCATTAACATCTTGGGTAACAACTTGTTCTAAGACTGGATCGTAGAACCTACGGATTGTTTTTAAGGTCCAAGTTTCCTCTAAATTTGCACTTGCACTTACGCTGAAGTGATTAAACACTTTGAAGTTGGTGGTTAGCGGAATACTGTGGCGCATTCCTGCAATGGCATCATCAAACATTTCGCTCTTACCAAACAGTGAATCTGTTGTGTTAATTCTATATTCACCTCTAGTATTAACTTGAAAGTTTATATTTTGGATAGCACCTTTTTTTGCACCAGTTTTTGGAGCAAATGGAAAAACTCTGCTCATCGAGGCTTGAACGGTCGGTAAAGTCAGATTTATAGACTCAGTGTTTGTGTTTTGCGAATGCGTGGCAGTTACATTTAAATTTACTTGTGGTTCGCCTTGAAATGTTTTTGAATAAGAAACAGAAGAGGCCAGTGTGTTATTTAAAAAGTTAGCTTGGTTTAATTGATTTATAGAGCGCTGGTAATATTGGCTACTTCCTAGGTTAACAGATGCAGAAAATCTTGAATTTGGGTTTGCCTTTGCGTCTTGACTGTGAGACCATCTAAGGTTATAAATTGTGTTTTGAGCAAAATCAGGAAAACCACGTTCACTGTTGAGTAGGTTTTCATATCTAAAGCTTAGGTTTCCTCTGAATTTATAACGAACAGCATAGTTGTTCTCAATTCTAAGGCCATAACTTCCATTAGTATAATAATCGCCTAATACTGCTAGATCTACATAATCACTAATTGCGAAATAGTATCCACCATTTTGTAAGAAATAACCTCTATCATTACCTGTATCTTCTCCAAAAGAAGGAAAAATGATACCTGAGGTCTGTTTTTTAGACATAGGAAAATAAGCAAACGGGATAGCAATAGGAGTTGGTACATCATAAATGTACATTTGACTCATGCCAGTGACAATCTTTTTGTTAGGAACTATCTTAGCCCTGTTCATTAAGATGTAGTATTCAGGATCATCTATATTCTCGGAGGTTGTAAACTTGCCTCGACCTATGAAGTATACCGAATCGTTTTCACGTTTTGTTCGCTCTGCAATAACGGTTCCACCACTTTGCTCTGTGACAGAATTAAAAATTAAAGCTCTTCTTGTATCGGTATTGAAAATGATGGAATCGGGCTCAATTACATTTGCACCTTGAGTAAATACTGGTTTTTGGGAATAACCTGTCGAATCTTTTAACCTTCCGGCATATACCAAATTTTTGCTGTAATCTATTTCGATTATTCCAGCCTTAATCTCCATGTCCTCATACTGAACAACGGCTTCGTTGAACAGGTATATTTTTTGTTTCTTCTGATTAACAGCTACGTAATCCGTCGCTTTATAAGTGACTACATCTTTTAAGAACTCATCTTTTTTAACTGAGTCTTGTTGGGTAGAATCAATTTCTTTTGTATTTATTGGTTTACTTAACATTGAATCCACTCCGACAATAACTGTATCTTTTAGCTGTTTAGGAGGAATGGATGTATTTTTTTTTGGTAATTCTTGCGCAAATCCTAAAGTGTTGATAAACACTGTAAAACTCAAGGTAAAAAGTATGTGTAGGCTGTTTGTACGCAATCCTTTTAAATGTATTTTTGTAAAAGTATGGCTCGGTTTTTGAATCGCCAAAAGTACAGATATTTTTTTGTGATTATTTATTAAAGTTATAAAGTTTATAAATCTTTACATACTCTGATAAAACGTGTAATAACTAAGACACAAAATCGTTAAATCTCATATGCAAACGAAAGGTAGATACATCTTATTATCACTACTACTTACATTTATCACATATTTAACAGCGACAAATACTTTAGTGTCACAAACAGATAAATTTGTTGTAGTTATTGATGCTGGTCATGGAGGAGGAGATCCAGGTAATTTAGGCAATGGTCATAAGGAAAAGGATATAGCATTAAAAATTGCACTAGAAGTTGGTAAGGCACTGGAAGCAAATGAAGCTATTGAGGTTATATACACACGCAAAAAGGATGTGTTTGTTGAGCTTTATGAACGCGCTAATATCGCCAACAAAGCAGATGCTGATTTATTTGTTTCAATTCATTGTAATGCACACAGCTCGCAGGCTTACGGTACAGAAACTTTTGTTTTAGGGGAGAAAAATACTGGCCGTAATTTCGAAGTAGCAAAGCGAGAAAACGAAGTTATTTTTCTTGAGGATAATTACGAAGAGAACTATGCTGGTTTTGATCCGAGTTCACCAGAATCAACAATCGCTATCGGTATAGAGCAAGAGGTATATGTAGAACAAAGTATAGTTTTGGCTCGCAAGATAGAAGACAATTTCATGGGTAAAGCAAAACGAAAAAGCAGGGGTTTAAAACAGGCGAGTTTACTTGTAATTAGAAACACTTATATGCCAAGTGTTCTTGTTGAGGTTGGTTTTTTAACTAATAAAAATGAAGGTGCCTATTTAAATTCAAGAAGTGGTCAGTCCGCAATGGCAAAAGCAATTAAAGATGCAATTCTATCTTATAAAAAAGAATTGGATCAAAATATTGGATCAAGAATTACAGGATTAGATCCCATAGGAACAGAATCTTTGAATGACTTTGATAATATTTACGAAGGCGTAACATTTAAAATACAAATTGCTGCTAGTTCAAAAAATTTGGCTACGAGATCCTATAATTTTAATGGTTTGTCTAGTATTTCCAAGAACAAAGTAGGTAATCTATACAAATATTACTACGGGAGTACTTCCAACTTTACGGAGGCAGAAACCTTATTACAAGAAGCCAGAACAAAAGGTTACGCTTCTAGCTTTATTGTTGCTTTTAAAAATGGGAAGCAAATACCACTTTCAGAGGTCCTTAAATAGCCACTAAATAGAAACATTATTAATAAAAATATTTTTAATTTTGTTTTCAATCAAATTCAAGGCCATTGAAAATCTCAAGAGAAATCAAAACGGCTGTTCTAGTACTTTCCGGAATAGCACTCTTTATATATCTATTTTCATATTTAAAAGGCGAAGACTTATTTACCGATAAACAAACTTATTATACGGAGTTTGATTATAATGCGCTGAGTATGTCTTCTCCTGTGACCATACGTGGAAATAAAGTAGGCAAAATTGAAGATATACGTTATGACTTTGAAACAGGAAAGACTAGAGTCTCTTTCTCTGTAAACCCACAACTGGAATTTTCAAAAAATAGTACAATTAGATTATATGAGACTGGACTAATGGGAGGAAATGCGCTCGCTATTATAAGGGCTAATGATAAGGACATAGCCAAACCAGGTGATTATATACCTTCAGAAGTGCAACCAGGATTAGTAACAACATTAAAGAATAATTTTTCAGGAATAAGTACAGATTTAGATAGCGCCATAAGATCTGCAGATACTTTAATGACGAGCATAAACGCAATGGTTGTCGATGAAAGTGCAGGGAGTTTAAAAAAGACTATTGCGGAACTCAATGAAACTTTAAAGTCTTTCAAGAATTTATCCAATAGCATTCAGGAAGTGATTGCAACGAATGATGAAAAAATTGCTTCTGTTTTAGATAATTTTGATAAAACCAGCAAGGATCTAAGCGAGCTTTCCAAGGAAATTAAGGAAGCTGGATTGACCGAAACGATTGATAATCTGAACAAGACACTTGTTAATGCACAAGAAATGCTATCTGCAATAGACAACAATGAAGGTACAATTGGAAAGTTACTTAACGATGATTCACTCTACAATAATCTAGAGGCGGCTTCTAAAGAAATGGAACTTCTACTATTGGACATTAAATTACATCCTGCAAGATATAGACGCATATTATCAAAAAAGGAAATACCCTATCAAGCACCAGCAAAAGAACAAAAAAATTAGACCTTAAAATACGTTATGGAATATATCCCAAATATAATTTTTGCAATCGCCTTAATGTTAGGAGTAGGTTATTTTACACGAAACGTTAAAAAACTAATCCGAAATATTAAACTTGGACGAGAAGTAGATGCTAGTGATAGTAAAGCACAACGTTGGAAGAATATGGCCATGATTGCCCTTGGGCAGAGCAAAATGGTTAAACGTCCCATTGCTGGTATAATGCATGTTGTAGTTTATATTGGATTTGTTATAATTAATATTGAAGTTCTAGAAATAATCATCGATGGACTATTTGGAACGCATCGTATAGGATTAGAGGTCCTACCACCTTCTGTTTATGGATTTTTAATTGGATCTTTTGAAATTCTAGCAGTACTTGTTTTAGTTGCAGTAGCAGTATTTTGGCTCAGAAGAAATATTATCAACGTAAAGCGGTTTTTAAGTGCTGAGATGAAAGGATGGCCCAAGAACGACGGTAATATAATTCTTTACTTCGAAGTTGTTTTAATGTGTTTGTTTTTAGTTATGAACGCAACAGATACACAATTTCAAGAATTAGGGTCTGGTAATGTTGTATCGCAATTTATTGCACCGTGGTTTGAGGGATTATCGCCATCGGCGCTTTATACGATCGAGCGTACTGCTTGGTGGTTGCACATTTTAGGAATACTAGTGTTTTTAAATTACCTCTACTTCTCTAAGCATTTGCATATCCTTTTGGCTTTTCCTAATACCTACTATGGCAGTGTAGAAGTTAAAGGGAAATTCAATAATCTAGAGACAGTAACAAATGAAGTTAAGCTAATGATGGATCCTAATGCAGATCCATTTGCTGCACCTGCTGAAGGAGATGTAGAAGAGGAGCCAGCAAAGTTTGGTGCGAGTGATGTGATGGATTTAAACCAGATTCAACTATTAAACGCCTATACATGTACGGAGTGTGGTCGTTGTACGTCTGCATGTCCCGCAAATCTTACAGGAAAAAAACTATCACCACGTAAAATAATGATGGATACGCGTGACCGACTTGAGGAGGTTGGAAAGAATATTGATGCTAACGGTGGAGAATTCAAAGACGATGGCAAGCAATTACTTGGCGATTATATCACCAACGAAGAGTTGTGGGCCTGTACAACTTGCAATGCTTGTGTAGAAGAGTGTCCGGTAAGTATTAACCCATTATCAATAATATTGGATATGAGACGTTATTTGGTAATGGAACAAAGTGCTGCACCAATGGAACTGAACAATATGATGTCAAATATTGAAAACAACGGCGCACCTTGGCCATATAATCAACAAGACCGTTTAAATTGGGCAAATGAAGTTTAGAAATTTTTATAGGTTTAAATCAAATAAATTCTATGAATAGGAAAAATCTATTTATTCTCGGTCTAATTCTTGTTGCAATCGGAATTGTAGCAATGATATTGTTGAAGGGCAACGACAATAGATTTTTAATAAGTGGTGCAATAATTGGTGCTGGAGGTGGTTTTCTAGCGGTTATTTCGGCACCAAAAAATAATAAGACAAATTAGATTAATGTAATGAGTGAGAAACTGAGAGTACCAACTATGGCAGAATTTATGGCCGAAGGCAAAGAACCAGAAATATTGTTCTGGGTTGGTTCTGCAGGTAGCTATGACGATAGAGCTAAGAAAATAACAAAGGCTTTTGTGAAAATTCTAAATAAAGCCAATGTAGATTTTGCGGTTTTAGGTAGTGAAGAGAGCAATACAGGTGATGTTGCCAAACGTGCAGGAAATGAATTTTTATTTCAAATGCAGGCCATGATGAATATAGAAGTCTTAAACGGCTATGGTATAAAGCGTATCGTAACCTGTGATCCACATTCGTTTAACTGCCTCAAAAATGAGTATCCAGGTCTTGGTGGCATCTATGATGTTATTCACCATACTCAATATATAAAAGAATTAATGTCCAAAGGACGATTAACACTGGAAGGCAATACCTATAAAGGAAAACGCATTACGTTTCATGACCCGTGCTATTTGGGCAGAGCTAACAGTGAATACGAAGCACCTAGAGATGTGCTTAAAAAGACGAATGCCACATTGGTTGAGATGAAGCGACATAAATCTACTGCACTGTGCTGTGGTGCAGGTGGTGCGCAAATGTTCAAAGAACCAGAAAAAGGCAATATGGATATTAATATTTTGAGAACAGAAGATGCGTTAGAAACTAAGCCTGAAATTATCGCAACTGGTTGTCCTTATTGTAAAACGATGATGATGGATGGTGTGAAATTTAAAGAAAAAGAAGGCGAAATATCAGTATTGGATATTGCCGAAGTAATTGCAAATTCATAGATTGCATAAATGAAAAAAATCACTTTTACCTTAATTGCTTTAGTTGGCTTTAACCTAATTTTTGCCCAAAATAAGTCTAAAGAAGAAGTTCTTGAACTTATGGCCAATGATACATGCGAATGTATTCAAAAGAAGAAAATAGATCCATCGGATTCAATGGAACAAAAGCAGATGGCTCTTGGCCTTTGCTTGATAACAAGCTATAACGAACACAAATCAAAATCAAAATATTTCAGCAAACAGAAAACCACAGATTTTGAGAAAATAGGTGAAGAAGTTGGTATGGTCATGGCAACTATTTGTGTTGATGATTTTATGTCTATTTTTTCTTCGGAGGAGCTCGTAGGGTTTATAGATGATGAGGATGATATGGAAGGCAGTCGCGATGTTGAAAGCAATTTGTCCATTGAAGTAGAACTCATTTCAATGCGCAACGACGCTATCTCTTATATTGAAACCAAGGATGATTTTGATAAAAATCACATATTCCTAATTACTCAAGAGTTTGAAGGCTATGAGCTGCTTAAGAAATCTAACTTTGGAAAATCCTATAAGGTCACATTTAAAGAAGAAGAATACTTTGATTTAAGTGAACGTCAGTATATTATTAAAAAGGTGATCACTAAAATAGAGCAACTTTAAGAGTTGACTACACGTTTATTTGATGCCACATAAAAATTTAAAATGCTTGTAGATTTCGATACATTACCAGACGAATCTCGTGTTTGGATATACCAATCAAACAGAAGTTTTACTGAAGACGAGATAGAGGAAATTAAATCACGTCTCGACACTTTTATTAAAAACTGGACTGCGCACGGAAAGGATTTGGAATCAGGCTATAAAATTGTTTATAAGCGTTTTATAGTAATAGCTTTAAACCAAAGCTTGAATATAGCAACAGGATGTTCAATCGATGCCTCAGTTCGGTTTATACAGGATTTAGAAAACAAATATAATGTTGATTTAATGGACAAAATGAACGTTTCCTACAAGCAAGGGGAGTTTGTGGCATATAAATCACTCGTGGATTTTAAAAAGATGGCTAAGGAGCGAGCAATTGGTAAAAAAACCATTGTATTTAACAACCTGGTAACAAATATTGCTGAATTTAAGGAAAATTGGGAGGTACCTGCAAGCGAGAGCTGGCACAGTCGATTTTTGAATTGACACTATTTATTGATACTCAGAAATCTTTTCATTTTCTAAAGCCATATTATTTTTATTTTTCAATTAGAATGGCCATTTTTACAGACGACCAAATCAATAATATTTAATAGTGGCTACAGACATTTTCTTAATTAATATTTCTGGTCAGGATAAACCTGGGTTAACATCTGGACTTACGGGTGTATTAGCAAATTATGGTGCAAAGATTTTAGATATTGGTCAGGCCAATATTCATGATACACTCTCACTAGGAATTTTGTTTGAAATTAGTTCTGGAAAAAAATCTGCCGCTGTACTTAAGGACTTGTTATTTAAAGCGTATGAGCTTGGGATTCAAGCAAAATTTACGCCCATAACGCAAGAAGATTATGAAAGCTGGGTAAATTTACAGGGAAAAGACCGTTACATCATAACTATATTAGGCGAAAAACTTGCAGCAGAGCAAATATCGGAAGTAACGAAAGTTATTTCTGAAAAAAACCTCAACATAGATGCGATAAAGCGTTTAACGGGTCGCATCTCCTTAGTAAGAGAAGAGGAGTATCCAAGAGCTTCAATACAACTTTCTGTAAGAGGAAAAATTGATAATAAAAGTGAATTCACGCAGAAATTCATGGATATTTCTCATGAACTGGATGTAGACATCGCCTTTCAAGAAGATAACATCTTTAGACGAAATCGTCGGTTGGTCTGCTTTGATATGGATTCAACATTAATCCAGACAGAAGTTATTGACGAACTTGCAGAGCTAGCGGGTGTTGGTGAACAGGTAAAGGCCATTACGGAATCTGCTATGCAAGGCGAAATTGATTTTAACGAAAGCTTTAAACGACGAATGAAATTACTTGAAGGTTTAAGCGAGGATGTTTTAAAGGAGGTTGCTGAGCGTTTACCAATAACTAAAGGCGCTCGAAGATTGGTAGACACATTGCATAGCTATGGTTTTAAAACGGCTATACTTTCTGGAGGCTTTACCTATTTTGGTCATTATCTTCAGAAAAAACTCGATATAGATTATGTTTATGCCAATGAGCTTGAAATTAAGGATGGCAAATTAACTGGTGGCTATATCGGCGATATTGTAAATGGGCAAAAGAAAGCAGAATACCTTCAACTTTTAGCAAATAAGATGGGAATTGATATTAGCCAAACTATTGCTGTTGGAGACGGAGCCAATGATTTACCAATGTTAGATCTAGCTGGATTGGGAATTGCATTTCATGCCAAACCAAAGGTTAAGGATAATGCACAGAATTCCATTTCGAGCATCGGCCTAGATGGTATACTTTATCTATTAGGATATCATGATAGGCATATAGACTTGATAGGCTAATTTACCTTTCTAACGACTGTTAACTATACAGTTTATAAAAGAATCTTAAACACTTTATTCTTAGTTCTAATTATATTATTTTGGCATAGTATTCGTTATAAATTAATCCGAATAGAATTTTATCACATGCGAAAATTTGCCCTTATATTCTTTTGTTTGTTTTTACAATTTTTAGTTGCTCAAAATAATCCTGTAGACCCCCTTTTAGCCTCTGATATTGTTGAACAAAATAGGTGGGTAGATAGTGTTTATGCTTCGCTTACAACAAAAGAAAAGATAGGTCAATTATTTATGATTCAAGTAATGTCTTCTGCAAATGCATCTGATAATATAAAGAACTTTAGGCTTGTTAACGAATACGGAATAGGTGGCATTATCTATTCTAAAGGCGGTCCAATGCGTCAGGCAAAATTGAATAATAAGCTTCAAGCGGTTTCAAAGATTCCATTACTAATTGGTATGGACGCAGAGTGGGGTCTAAGCATGCGCTTAGATTCTACATATGCTTTTCCTTGGAATATGACCCTAGGAGCGATTTCAGATAATAAACTAATCGAGCAAACTGGTAGACAGGTAGGGGAACATTGTAGGCGTTTAGGAGTTCACTTTAATTTTGCTCCTGTGGTAGATATTAATACAAATCCTAAAAACCCCATTATTGGAAACCGATCGTTTGGAGAAGATCGGGATAATGTTACAAAGAAGGGATTGGCCTTTATGAAAGGTATGCAAAGTGCCGGTGTATTAGCAAATGCAAAGCATTTCCCTGGGCATGGTGACACCGAAGACGATAGCCATAAAACATTACCTACTGTTTCATTTAGTGAACAGCGAATTGATTCTGTTGAGCTTTATCCATATAGGAAACTTATAAATGAAGGTTTGTCTAGTGTTATGGTTGCACATTTAAATGTACCTAGTTTGGAAAAAAGAAAAGGGTTCCCTTCTTCATTATCCAAATACATTGTTACGGATATCCTTAAAGATAAATTAGGTTTTAAAGGGCTAATTTTTACTGATGCGCTAACAATGAAAGGTGCGGCAGACTATATTGCCAAAGACATTGATGGCATTAATATGAGTTCCACAAATACTGGTGGTAAAATAGATTTAATGGCTTTTTTAGCGGGTAATGATGTTATGTTAATGTCTGAAAATCCCGTGTATGGTATTGAAAAATTTCATGACGCTTACGAAGAAGGTATAATTACTGAAGACCGATTAGCACATTCGGTCAAAAAAATATTAATGGCCAAATATAAGGTTGGTCTAAACAACTACAAGCCTGTTGAACTAATCAATTTAAAAAAGGATTTAGTCAGATTAAAAGATGATGTATTGTATGAATCCTTGATGGAAAATGCCTTAACTGTTGTAAAAAGTAATAAATCTATACTACCTCTCCGTGATTTAGAAACACGGAATATAGCATATGTAGCCCTCGGTGATAACGATGGTACGCCGTTTTATAACGAACTAAAAAAATATACAAGAGTCCACAAAATCGAAGATGATAAATTGGATGGCCTTATGGCTAAACTACAAAATTATAATACCGTAATTGTTGGTTTCCATAAGTCTAACGATAATCCATGGAAAGATTTTAGATTTAAACAAAAAGAACTCGCTTGGTTATACGAGATTGCGCGCAACAATACGGTAATCCTTGATATTTTTGCCAGACCCTATGCCTTGAATGATCTTTTATCAATAGATAATATCGAAGGTATAATAATGAGTTATCAAAACAGTGAAATTGCGCAGCAGAAATCGGCCCAACTCATATTTGGTGCAATTGCTGCAAAAGGAAAATTGCCAGTAAGTGCAGGGCAATTTTTCCCGGTTGAAACAGGCATTGGGTTTAACTCAATATCAAATTTAAGCTATGGTTTGCCAGAGCATGTAGGAATGGATTCAGAATTACTTAAGAAATTGGATTCGGTCTCTAATTATGCCATTAATAATAAAATGACACCAGGAATTCAATTATTGGTAGCACGAAGAGGCAAGGTCATTTATAACAAGAATTTTGGTTACCATACTTACGCAAAAAAAAACAAGGTTGATTTTGATGATATCTATGATGTTGCCTCATTAACCAAAATATTGGCAACATTGCCAGTTTTAATGGAAATTGAAGAAAAAGGTGCTGTTTCTTTAGATTCGAAATTAAGTGATTTAATGCTTGAGTACCGTGGTACCAACAAGGAGGATATTACACTGAAGAAAATGCTTTCACATTATGCACAGCTAAAACCTTGGATACCCTTTTACTACGCAACATTAGATTCTGTTACAAATAAACCAGACGCCAAGTATTACAGAAAAAGTAGAAGTAGGGGCTTTGATATTGAAGTTACAAATACACTGTTTTTACGAAATGACTATAAGGATTCTATTCAAGGAATTATACGAGACAGCGATTTGCTATCTAGTTTGCGCTACAGATACAGCGATTTGCCATATTACATTTTGAAGGAATATCTTGAAGGGTTTTATGACAAGCCTATGAACGAAATAACAGAAGATCGTTTCTATAAATCTTTGGGAGCTAATTACACTACATACAATCCAAGAGATAAGTTTAGTTTAAAAGACATTGTGCCTACAGAAGTAGACGATTATTTTAGATATAAAAAAGTTCATGGTTATGTACATGATATGGGCGCAGCCATGCAAGGTGGCATAGGAGGACACGCAGGTGTTTTTAGTAATGCCAATGATGTTGCCAAAATAATGCAAATGTTTTTACAGAAGGGATTTTATGGTGGCAAACGCTATTTAAAACGCGAAACCATAGATAAATTTAATACTTGTTATTTTTGTGAAGCCGATAACAGAAGAGGCGTGGGCTTTGATAAACCACAACTTGGGGAAGAAGGTCCTACTTGCGGATGTATATCTATGACCAGTTTTGGACATTCCGGTTTTACAGGCACCTATGCCTGGGCAGATCCAGAAGAAGAAATTATTTACGTGTTCTTGGCAAACAGAACCTATCCTGAGGCTGGGAAAAATCTTTTACTTAGGGAAAACGTTAGAACAGAAATACAACGTCTTATTTACGAAGCTATTATTGATTGATCCTTTTAATTATTAGTTAAAAATACTACAGATTGTAAGTATTTTAAATAACTTCGACCTTTTAAAGGTCAACCATCGTAATAAAATTTACATGAAAATTGGTATTGTTTGTTATCCTACTTTTGGCGGTAGTGGAGTCGTGGCTACAGAATTAGGACTTGAACTTTCGCGCAGAGGTCATGAGATTCATTTTATAACTTATAGCCAGCCTGTTCGTTTAGAATTATTGAGCAACAATGTGCACTTTCATGAAGTTCATGTACCAGAATACCCCTTGTTTCATTACCAGCCTTATGAATTGGCCCTATCTAGTAAGTTGGTTGATATGGTTAAACTGCATGGTATTCAACTTTTACATGTACATTATGCCATACCTCATGCCTATGCCGCATATATGGCCCAACAAATGCTATTGGATGAAGGTATACTAGTTCCAATTGTAACTACGCTGCACGGAACAGATATTACTTTGGTAGGCAGTCATCCATTCTACAAGCCTGCCGTAGCATTTAGCATTAATAAATCTGACGCTGTGACTTCGGTTTCTGAAAGTTTAAAGGAGGATACCTTGAGATTGTTTAATATTAAGAAAGATATAAACGTTGTTCCTAACTTTATAGATTTAGATCGTCACGTTAACAACTTTACCGATTGCCAACGCGCTATGATGGCAGAAGATCACGAACGGATTATTACACATATCAGTAATTTTCGGGAAGTGAAACAAATTCCTGATGTTATTAAGATTTTCTATAACATTCAAAAGGAAATACCAGCAAAACTTATGATGGTAGGTGAGGGCCCTGAAAAAGAAGGCGCTGAAATTATGGTTGAAGAACTGGGTATTTCAGACAAGGTAATATTCTTCGGAAATAGTAATGAAATAGACCGAATATTATGTTTTAGTGACCTTTTCTTGTTGCCATCGCAAACTGAAAGTTTTGGTTTGGCAGCATTGGAAGCTATGGCAAGTGGTGTACCGGTAATATCAACAAATACAGGTGGTTTGCCAGAAGTAAATGAAGATGGGTTTTCAGGTTATTTAAGTGATGTCAATGCCGTTGAGGATATGACCCGTAATGCGCTACAAATTCTGAGGAATTCAGCCACATTAAGCACGTTTAAAGCCAATGCTAAAGTGCAGTCTAAAAAGTTTGACATACACAAAGTAGTGCCAAAATATGAGGCAATTTATGAGGAAACATTAAACAGATTAATGGTTGCGTTTCCAAATATGATCTAATCGACTTCATACACTAAACGCATTGTAATAGATGCCGTTTTTTCTCTTGAACTTGTATTAAATGTTCCACCCCAAGAATAATCTTCCTTTGAATTTTGACCTGTTATTTGGAATATTCCCATTTTTGCGGAGACAAGCTTACCTAAATCACCACCTGAAAACTGTGAAATTTTTTCTGCTCTAAGCCTAGCATCTTCAGTGGCTTTTGATATCATTTCAATTTTTAGATCTGCCAATTTTGTGTAATAATATCTCGGTGACTCTGAATAAAACTGGACACCTTGGTTAAGCAGTTCAGTTATTTCTCGAGATATCTTTTCGATCTTGTCAACATCTTTAGATTCAATTTGAACGGATTGCCTCAGTTCATATCCAACAAATTCTTCGCCGATGTAATTACCATTTGAAGAATAGAGCTGTTTATTTCGTTGATTTGTTTTTACAGCACTATAGATCAAATCTTCAGCATTAATTCCTTTGTTAACGAGATATTTTGTTATGATGGCCTTGTAATTTTCTAAAAGTTCAAAGGCTTGTTTTAAGTCTTTGTTCTGAGCACCAAAACTTCCTTCCCAAACAATAAGATCTGATGAAAAATCTGCCTTACCCAATCCTGTTACACTGATTTCACCGTCAGTCTTAGCTCTATCTTTATAGGCCTTACCAAGAAATATTGATGATATTACAATAGCAATTGCGAAAATTAAGGCGTTTGTGTAATTTTTCATGAGACAAGATATTTACTATAAGTACGATTCAATTTTGAATTTGGTTGTTCTACTTTATTTATTTATGGTTTAAGGCATATTAGGGTTGCCTCAATATTTTCTCCATTTTTCGTCCTTTAGCAAGTTCATCAACTAACTTGTCTAAATAGCGTACCTGTTTGGTTAATAGTGTCTTAATATTTTCAATGCGATAGCCACATATTACACCTGATATGAGATGCGCATTAGGGTTAATAGTTGCACGCTCAAAAAAGGTCTTAAAAGTTAACTGTTCTTCAATGAGGTCTTGGATTGTTTCCTCGTTAAATCCGGTCAACCATTCTATGACCTGATGCAATTCGGCTTTTGTTCTGCCTTTTTTCTCCACCTTACTGACATAATGCGGATATACGGAAGAAAATTTTATGTTTGCGATTCGGGCATCGTGTTCTGGAGTCGTGGTCATATGCTTTTTTATAATGTAAATTTTATTCGATTTTTTCTACCAGCTCAATCCCAATCTCAAAAAAGTGTTTAATTTTTCCTTGATTTTCAATCAAATTTCTGTTGTTCAGGATATTAGGAATACTGCAAAATGCATTAACCGTTGACTCATCTATATTCTGTTGTAGGGCTGTGGCATAGTATAAGATTGGTATTTTTTTATTCAGTTCAATTTTTGGCCCTATGTTATTCGTAAATTCCGTCAATTTCCAGCTGTAATCAAATGTTTTCCTATTCACACGGAGCTTTCTAAAAAGACCGAGTTCACCTATTCTGAACTGAACTTGTTCAATACTATCATTTTTAGATAAAGTATAAACTTTAAGTGTAAAAAGCTTTGCATTCAGTTTTGTAAATACCAGATTAAAGTAGTCTTTTGGTATACTGTCTTTATTTGCAGCAATATGATCAAAGTGATTAATGAGCTTATCATTTAAATATTCATCTACATAGACATTTATGAAGGCCGGTTGCTTGGATTTCATTTCAAATTTATGATAATCAAAACCCATCATATTCATAAATGCTGCGAGGTCATTGTCATCTTTGTCCGGATTGTATTCAATTCTGTTTTCCTGTGAGTACAAACTGGAACCTACAAAAAATAGTAGAATTATCAAGAAAAGTTGTTTCATGATTAATTACGCATATTAATTGGTTTTTTTAGAAATAGCCATTTCAGTTGTATTTTTTTTCCAGATTGTGCTTGGTAGATATTAATTCTAGGCGCAACAATAGCTGTTATTACGGCACTAATCATTCCTTTGTAAGGGTTTTCTAAATCATTAAATGTAAAATGCAAAATGGACCAAATAATAAGGAAAATTATAAAGAAAGCTAAATAACTTATAATCCTTACTCTTGTTTTTAAATTCATATTTTAAGGTGGAATTGTTTAATTAATTAAATACAGAACCTGCACCTACAGGTTCTTCCCAATGCTAAAAATATTGAATAAAACTAATATTTAAAAACAAAGTCAAGAAAGTGTATTGTCTTAACACTAAATCATTAATAACCTTAGTTTTGTTTATTGTTTTCATTAAATGCTTGTCTCCTTCTCTTTATTCTATTACTTATAATGAAAAGGACTCCAACTATAGCAAACGGAATAGTTATCATAAGAATAATCAATAGACTTAACCAAACCGACTGGTTCATGTTGTAGTTATGAATAAAAACAAAAGGACTGAGGCCAAGCCCAATCAGTATAAAAAGTATACCTCCGATGTATTCTTTTTTCCATGCTATTATTAAGAATAGTATAAGGATAAAAGATGGGATAAGATGCATAAGAAAACCAATAATTTGTTGCCAGACTGTTAATTTTGGATCAAAGGCATCAAGAGCAAATAAGCTAATGAACAAAATTGCTAGAATACAAATTATTCTAGGCAACCAGTGGATTATTTTAATATTTAGTTTCATTTTAATCAATAAAAACCATTATTGCAGGAACGATTATGGGACGTCAAAACTCATGATAGTTAAGGGCGCTTCATCTTTTTTGTCATTTTCAATATATAATGATGGACCTTAGAATTTTATTTAATTCTAAGTTTGTCTCATAACGCTTGTATCAAATTATACGTCAATTACAACAGGTTAAATTATTTTGAATTTTTAAGAATAGAAATGATATCAATCAGTTCTAAAAGCATTCACGACTAACGTTGATTTGTATTTTCAGAACTACAATTAAAATATTGAAGTGTAAAGTTTGGTTAGAATTAACAAATATTATAATCGCATCCCAATTCCCAATCCTATATTCCAAGTGTTATAGCCATCAAATCTCTGGTCTAGAAATAGATTGGGTAATATGTAGAACGATTGACTAATATCTTTTTCATATTCAATACCAACTCTAAATAAATAAAAAGATTCTTTTTTTTCTAGCTCAATGCCCGGACCTAGTGTAATTACAAATCCATTGGCGAATTGATAAAGTGCATCTAGAGTAAGAACAAGAGGATTAACTCGTTCTATCTCTTCATTTTCTGATTTTTTAATCACGAAGGTTTCAATTTCAACATCATTATGTAGCCCAATTCCCCAATTATGATTAAACCAATATTCAAAATCGAGACCCCAAGATGGAACAAAAACGTTATCTAAACCTTCATTGTTTACCAGCGTATGTCCAATGATTCCAACTACTCTAAACCCTTTTCCTAACGGTTCAATTTCTCCATGATTTTTATGATCTTGCGCGTTTATTCTAAATATCGTTAATATTATCAGAATACATACAATTATATTTCTTTTCATATTATAGCTTTTAAAGGCACACTTATTTACGAGACCATCTATGGTTTAAACTTTGGTTTGAAAGCCTGTCATATACGATTAAAAATAAAATGAACCGTACAACTCTCCAAATCTCCATCATTGTCAAAATCATATTCTCCCGTGTCAGGACCACCATTTAGGGTAAAATTAGTACCATCATAAGTATGACCATACGTATCCCAATCATTTGGATAATCATCCCAAATAATTGCAAAGTAAAATGTTTGTTGCCATTCTTCCCAGAACATTTCACCACTCACCGTATAGGAATTGCGGTCTACAGGGTTGAGCGTAATGGTAAAACGGCCATTGGATTGTACGGACATCAGAGTTGTCCCGCCATCCTCAACGATATCAACAGAAGTTGTGCTTACACTGAATTGAGCTTTTGAGGCCTCCCAGTTTCCCGCAAGTTCACTTAAAGGAAATGGTCCATTTTTAGTGAGGTTTTCATCTTCATCATCTGAACTACATGCTATTACAAAGGGGATAAATAACACTAAAAGAAAATAAACATAAGGTTTCATGATTCTATAATTTAGACTGTAGAACTGCAAAGCAGTTCACATTGATTAATACCTTATTAAAGCTATTTAGATTTTTTACCTGTAGCAATGATATGTGTCAGTTTAAAAACGGAAGTATGGTTCTAATTACTATATGCCAAAAAAATATTAGACATGCCCAATAGGAAAAAATATTTAAAGGAATAGAAAGATTTACTTTTTTGACTTTTCAAGGTGACAAAAATCATAGTTTCCCTACCAAGTATGGCGTACCTTTAAATGTTTTAGTTCACTGATTTATATAATAAATTAAATAATTGAATACTATGAAGAAACGAGTTCTAATTATGGGAGCAGCGGGTCGCGATTTTCACAATTTCAATACCTTTTATCGTGATAATGAAGCTTACAAGGTTATGGCTTTTACTGCAGCTCAAATTCCTGATATTTCGGACAGAAAGTATCCTGCTGCATTAGCTGGTAAATTATATCCTGATGGCATTCCGATTTATGATGAAAAAGATCTTGTTGAACTCATAAAGGAATTACAAATTGATGATGTTGCATTTTCTTATTCTGATGTTTCTTATGATTTCATTATGCATAAAAGCGCCATTGTTAATGCAGCTGGTGCCAATTTTGTTCTATTAGGCACAAAGGATACGTCTATAAAAAGTTTCAAACCTCTAATTAGTGTTTGTGCAACACGAACTGGCTGTGGAAAAAGTCAGACAGCCAGAAGGTTAATAGAACTATTGATGGAACATGATCTAAAGGTTGTTGCTATTAGACATCCTATGCCATATGGTGATTTAGAAAAACAAAAAGTACAACGCTTTGCAACATTAGAAGACCTTAAGAAACATGACTGTACAATTGAGGAAATGGAGGAGTATGAGCCTCATGTTGTTAGAGGTAATGTGATTTATGCAGGTGTTGATTACGAAGCTATTTTACGCGCAGCAGAAAATGATCCTGATGGCTGCGATGTTATTGTTTGGGACGGAGGGAATAATGATTTCCCATTTTATGAGTCCGATTTCCATATAACCATAACAGATCCACATCGCCCTGGTCATGGTATGAAGTATTATCCTGGTGAGGTAAATCTTAGAATGTCTGATGCTGTAATTATCAACAAAATAGATACAGCAAGACCTAAGGATGTTACTAAGGTTAGAAATATCTTAGCTGAAGTAATTCCGAATACCACTGTAGTTGATGCGGCTTCACCAGTAAGAGTTGAAGATCCTAAGGTGATTAGAAACAAAAAGGTATTAGTTGTAGAAGATGGGCCAACCTTAACCCATGGTGGTATGAAGATAGGAGCGGGAACCGTTGCTGCTCAAAAATTTGGCGTATCCGAAATTATCGATCCTCGTCCATATCTCGTTGGCAAATTAAAGGAAACCTTTGAAATATATCCAGAAATCGGAACCATTTTACCAGCAATGGGATATGGTGATGAGCAATTGAGAGATCTAGAATTAACTATAAATGCATGTGATTGTGATGCAGTAATTATAGGTACGCCTATAGATCTTAGTCGCGTTATAAATATCAATAAGCCTAGTACAAGAGTTTTTTATGACCTACAATCCATCGGAGAGCCAAGTTTTGAAAGTGTTATAGAGGAATTTTTGATTAAAAAAGGAATGCATAAAGAAATGGGTGAATTGGTATAATAAATTAGTCCAATTAAGATAAAACAGCACCAATTTGGTGCTGTTTTTATTTTTTATAGATATAATGTTTAAAGAGCGGTAATATTATCTTCTTTCTCAGAATCGCACAGTATTATCAATCACTTTAGATATTTCTATACCATATTTTAGGAAGTGAAATGGGTTCATTGTCTGTATTGTCATAATCTAAATGATGAGGGAACCTATTAGCATAAGTTTTAGATGTAACCCGATCTTTTCTTAAAAATGTAAATTCTGCCACTCGCGGAATCTCAATGCCGTATCTTGAGTAAATACCACAGCAGTTATTGGGATGTATATGGACGCAAATGTGCGTTTGCAATATTTTATCAAATACAGTTTGGTTCAAATTAAAGAAATGTGGATTCCAAAGGTCTTGCAATGAATGAAATTCAATAACCATAATTCTAAACCTATTCATTAAGTGATTAGACATATTTATTAGTGAATTGTATTCACTACCTTCTATGTCCATTTGTAATAATAAGTCTGAATTATCCGATTGGCATTTGATGCTTACCCAATCATCCATAGTTATAAAGTCATCATTAGTTGTACATCCAACAAACATCTTTATGAAGTCAAACTTGTCTTCAGGTAAATTGAAATTAGGTTTTTCTACAGATTTATCCGCCAAAAAAATCTTCATGCCTCGTTTTAGACATTCTAACTCAAACTCGCTTATTTTATCAACACCAGGCGAGAAGCATGCTTCAATATTTTCCAGATCGTCTGGTACCAAATAACCACCATCACCCTTTGGTCCAAGCCTAATCAATTCATTTTGAACATTAATAGGGCGAAGACTCTCAATTAATTCAATAATTTTTTTCCTCTCGGTAACCCTGGCCATCAGAAATCCTTTTTTTTCTAGGAATGATACCAGACTTCTTTTAATTATTTTTTTCATTTTATATTTCTTCTTATCCAATGAACACAAAACGGTTCGCACATAATTTATTAATAGCATTTGAAGATATTAGCTTTTAAGTTTTTGCTGGGGTTTTAAAAATATCCATCAATTGCTAAACAAGCGAGGTTTTAACTCTAACCGTTTCAATGCCTTCAATATCTTCATGAAGTAACATTTTCTGTGCTTTGCGATCTTCAAAAACTTCTTGCATATTTTTTACAATGCCATAAGGAATGTTTCTTTTATCAAGATGAGAAACCCAATAATTTGATGTCTTTTGGATCATGTATTCACTTATTTTCCTGTTTAAGGCTTCCCTTTTAGCTACCCTTTGGTCATTCGTTCTAAACTCATCCAATTCTATTTTTAGAAGAATGCACAAATTTTCAAATTGCTTATCTGAACCAATGGCTAAGACAAGCAATTTGCCATCTTTTGTTTTATACATATCTCCATAGGGTGCAATGTTGGGATGCTGTGTGCCCATGGGTTGTGGAATATGATTTTCCATTAACCAGTTGGTAGCTTGATTTGCCAAAGAAGCCAAAGCACTTTGGTAAAGCGAAATTTTAATATGTTTTCCTTTGCCAGTGTTTAACTTGTTAATAATTGCACAGAGAATCGCTTCTTTTAAGTGATGGGCTGCGAGTACATCAATTAAAGCTACTGGCATTTTTACAGGGTTCCTATTGGGTTCACCATTCATAAACATAAACCCAGTTTCAGCCTGTAATACAACGTCAAAAGCAGGCCTTGAATCGCCGTCACCAAATCCAGTAAGTTCCGCAAAAATGAGAGATGGCTTGTGTTGTTTCAAATCATCATAAGTCAATTTAAGTTTTCTAGCAGTACTTGGTTTATAATTGGTTATGACAATGTCGGCATCCTTTATATGACTGATTAAAATCTCATAGTCTGAGCTATCCGTAATATTAAGTAATAGGCTTTCTTTGTTGAAATTTGCAGCACAGTAATAAGCAGAGATAGCTCTTTCTTTGGATTCAGTTGGGAGTTTCCATGTTCTTGTAACATCTCCATTGGTGAGTTTATTTTCTATTTTAATAACTTGAGCACCTAGCTCCGCGAAGAAAGTTCCTGTTAAAGGTCCAGCTAAAACGCTTGCCAGTTCTACTACTTTTAAGTTTTTAAACATAAGATAAATACTAAAAGATAATTCCGTTGAAAATCACTATTAAATGTAAGATTATTTATTCTACTTAAGCAATATCTAAGCACTAATAATATAGTTTGTTAGGCTTATGGTTATTGGTTTTTATCAAAAACTAGATAAGCAATGAATAATAAGAAATAAATAGTGAGATAGAAAAGATAGAAGTTTCTAAACTTAATGTACTTGCGATTTTCAGGATAAATATTACCGAAAAGACCTTTGATTTCTTTTAAAAAAAGAGGTTTTATGTTTATGAGCCAACTATCGGTTTGATATACGATTTTGCGAAATTTACTTCTGTAATACCCCAATGGTAATCCCCAAACCACAAAAAGTATGAACCAAATATTCTTAGTTATAAAATCCATTATCATTTATTTTTTTGGAAACCATGGAAAAAAGGCACTTGTTTTCTGAATGTATTCTCGGTATTGTGGTTTTGTTTCTTTTAGGGTTTTTTCAAGTAAGCTTACACCAGATATTTTTATGATCAAGAAGGTCATTACAATAGAACCTATGATGTGCCAATAACCTCCGGCAGCAATACTAAAAACGGCATAAGCCCACCAAACTGTGGCGTCACCAAAATAGTTCGGATGTCGGGTGTATTTCCAAAATCCTAAATTTAAGACCTTTCCTTTATTGTTGGGGTTACTTTTAAATCGTGCCAACTGATAATCACCACCAACTTCAAAGGCAAATCCAATAGCCCATACTACAATCCCAACATAATCCAATAGATTTAGTGTTCCTGTGCTTGTGCTAAAACTGACGCCCCAAAGGGGTAAAGAAATAATCATTATTAAGGCACCCTGTAATAAGAAAGTTTGGAAATAACTAATCCACCAATACCGTTTTGAGCCAAAATTCTTTCGGAATTCCTGATACCTGAAATCTTCACCTTTACCAATATTTCTATGGGCTAGATAAATGGCAAGCCTAAGTCCCCAAATACTAACTAATGTTAGAATTACTATTTTCCTAGGATTTAGTTCTCCCGACATAAACACATAAAACGCATTAACAATTACAAACCCCAAACCCCAAAAAATATCGACGATACTTACATTTTTTATAAGCACACTCCAGACCCATAACAAGGTTACGAGGATAAATATGACTAATGATACTTGAAAAAAAAGGGATACCATTTGTTAAAATTAGATACAGTTACAGGCAAAATCTTAACTACTAATCTACAAAGTTGAACATTTGCGAGTTAAGGCCACTAAAAAATTCAGCAGTTTAAAGTTACATAATTTTCAGAATAGATGAACAATTGTAAAATCTAATGGTGAACTTTTGTTTTAGTATTTCTATACCTAGACTTTTGTCTAGTTTATAAAAAAAGAATCGTAATTTGTAGTTCAAATAAATATTAGTGATATGGAAAAAAAAGCAGGTCAAACAGCTTCATTTATGATTCGATTTAATCAAATTTTCTACGAGGAAAAAGGTGAATCTAAAGTGCAGTGGAGAGGAAGGGTGTCTCATGTGCAAGGAGGCAAAGATCAAAGCTTTTCAGACTTTAGTGATGCTGTAAAGTTTATACAAGAACAGTTGGCAGAGTTAACCCTAGAAGCGACTAAACATAAATCACAAGAGCAACAAGAATCGTTATTCACTAAGAGTTTATCACTATGGAAAACGGTAACAACAGAAGGGCCTAAAGTAATCATGGAAACGATAAAAGACCCGAGAAAACAAGTTGCTCATTTACAAGATCAAATAAGTGAATTTGGTGAAGATCTCTTGGAGAAAGTTCCGATTGACGATTGGAGAAATGTCTCAAGAACTGATTTTAAAACAATTAAAGACTCAATCGCCGAATTACTAACGGAAGTAAAAAAACTAAACACAAAGGTAGATGCGATTAATAAAACTACTAAAACAAGTCGCACTTCAAAACCAAAAACAACCACTGCAACCAAAAAGAAATAATCTTTGATGAGCAATCTCCAAAACAATTTGCTTGAGCTTAAAAAATTTCAAGAGAATGCGATTATCCGTATTCAGACCTTGGGACAGTTCAATTTGTGGCGTGATAATGATAAGGTTGACTCAAAGCAATGGGGAAGAGATAAAACGGTACAACTTTTACAATATCTCATTTCAAATAGGCATCGGCATGCGCTTCATAAGGAAAGCATCATGGAACATCTCTGGGAAGAGGGTGATGATCGTGATTTTAAAGTTGCGTTGCATGGTGTCAACAAGGTTTTAGAGCCTAATAGACCATCGCGTACAGATCCAAGTTATATAATTAGACAAGGTGTAACCTATCAATTGGATTTGGATAAGATATGGATTGATGTCGAAGCATTAGAAAAGTACATTATTATTGGCAATGAAGCCTTTGGAAATGATATGAAGACCTCAAAAGAAGCCTATAAATCTGCTCTAGCCTTATATCAGGGTGTATATTTACCAAATCGTATTTTTGAAGATTGGTCGTCTGAGGAGCGCGAAAAAATCCAAATCTTGGTTCTAGGCGCCTATGTAATTCTTGCAGAAATATTACTTCATGAAAATCCCTTAGAAAGCATTCGATTAGCACAATGTGCTATTGCCATAGACAAAACCTGGGAAGATGCATACCGTTTGCAGATGCAGGCATATCTAATTAAAGGGAATAGACCGCAAGCTATAAAAGCTTATCAAAAATGTGCTGATGTTTTAGATCAAGAATATGGTATAGATCCGCTTCCTTCTACAAAAAAAGTCTTACAAGAAATTGAGAGTATGTAATTGATGCGGCTATTTGATCTTTGGTTAAAATCTTGTGAAACCATTAATCCTCAGTTTTTCTAATAAAAGTTTATACCAGACCTTAATTATTACTTAAAATTTTAATCTCTTGACAGTATTTGCAACTCATTTGTAACTACATGGTTGTACGTTTGTATTGTAAAATAAAAAATAACGTATTTAATTTTCCCAATCATGGCAACTAAGAAACAAATAACAATTATTGACAATACTGCAAAAAAAGTATTGGGCATTACAACTAAAGCTAACGATTTAGCTCTAAGCACAACTGAAAAAGTATTTAACAAGTCATTTGAACTAACAGAAAAAGGTATAGGGCTTTCTTCAAAAATTGTAAAAAAAGGTTTAAAAGTATCTGCTAAGAATCAAGATATGGTGTTTGACACTTTAGATACAGTGAAAGCTAAAGCTTCTAAATATTTACCAAAATTTAAATAATTAGGTAGCGCGTACTTTTCGTGCAACTCATTTGTAACTCTCGTATAGCAAATTTGTATCGAAATTAAAACTATAAAAAGACATAAAAAGAATAAATCATGGCAACTACAACAAGAAAAACAGTAAAAAAAGCAATAAAAAAGGTTAATAAACCAAATGTTGCTAAAAAAGTAAATGAAAGTTTAATCAGTGCATCAATGGCTGCTATTAATACAACTATTGATAATGGTGAAAAATGGCAAAAACTTGCTTCTAAATTAATTAAAAGATCAGAAAAAATTAGAGCACAACAGATCAATATGATTTTTGATACTGCAGAAGCTGTAAAAGGGCAATTTATTACTGGAACTGAAAGAGTGAAAGAACTAGTTGGTTACGATGCGGAATTAGTTGAAAAAGCTAAGGACTTCGCTATGAAGAATCCGGTAAGCAAGAAAGTTATCACTATTGTTGAAGATATTACGGAAACTGTATCTGAAAATCCAATGGTTCAGAAAGCGGAAAAAGCTACTGAGGATTTAAAAAATATGGGTGTGACCAAATACAGAGAAATTAAAGAGGATGTTTTAGAACAAGCTTCAAAAATTGTAGATATGGCAGAGCATAAAATTGACGATGCTATAGAGGAGCTTAAAAAAGAAGCAAAAAAAGCAACACCTAAGAAAAAAGCTAAGGTTACAAAAGCCAAAGTTGCAAAGAAGGTAACTAAAACTGAAACAAAAGCTAAGAGTAAGCCTGCACCTAAAAGAAAAGTTACTACAAAAACAGCTATAACTGATGATTTAAAATTAATCAACGGAATTGGGCCTAAAACAGTAGCTGTTTTCAATAAAAATGGAGTTGATTCTTTTGAAAAACTATCGAAGCTTAAAACGCCAGAAATTATAGAAATACTTGAAAAAGAAGGCGTGAGATTTACCAACACACAAGTTGAAATTTGGCAAAAGCAGGCACAAGTTGCCGTAAAAGAAGGTATTGAAGGATTAACAAAATGGATCGAAAATTATAAAACCTCTTAAGTATTTATAAGAAGGCCATTAAAATAATATAAAATGAGCAAGAGAAAAACCATGCTTGACACACCAAGGAAAATGGTAGTTAAAGCACTAGACAGAACAAAAAGCACTTTAAAATCTGCAAACGGTTATGCACTTAATACAACGGAAGAGGTTGTAACTGAAGGAATACAATTTGTAGAGCAGTGGCAAAAAGTTGCTAACAAAGCGCTAAAAGGCGGTTTATCCATAGCAGCAAAGAACCAAGATATTGTTTTTGATGCCTTAACAGGAGTTAAAAAACATATGATCTTAAGTAAAAAGAGATTTAATAAACTTACTTCATAAGCTAAAGCGGTTTATTTAAATTAACTTATAAATTTTTGAGCCAAGTTACCAGATTAGGTAGCTTGGCTTTTTGCTTTTTACTTCATATTTTAACCCAACTCATTTCGTATTTTTAACTTAAATTAGAATTAATGGCTAAGAAGACTAAAATCACAGATTCAGATATTATTGATTTTTACATGGATTACGTGGTGAAGCATCACTGTAAACCAGAATCAATCGAAGATTTTGCGAAAAATTACAAATTTGATGATGTGGTTTTTTACGAATATTTTACCTCATTTAGTGATTTGGAAAAAACCATTTACAATCTCCTTTTTGAAAATTCCCTAGCCTTACAAAAGCAAAATCCGGAATACATAAGTTACAGTAAAAAAGAAAAGTTATTGAGTTTGTATTTTACATTTTTTGAAAATTTGGGACTAAATGAAGACTTTGTGAAACATAATTTAAAGGGTCTAGAAAATCAACTTAAAGCACTTTCAACATTTTCATTACTTAAGACGAGTTTTACAACATTTATTGATGAACTCAATTTGGAAACCATAAGCTTAAATGTCGATCTTATTGAGAACATTCAACAAAAAGCGATTAAAGAATCAGCTTGGATTCAATTTCTATTTATATTGAAATTTTGGTTAGATGACACCTCTGAATCGCATGAAAAAACGGATATTCTTATTGAAAAATCTATAAACACAGGTATTGAATTAATCGATACTAAGTCGTTCTATAATATTATTGACTTGGCAAAGTTTTTATATAAAGAAAAAGTACAATAGGAATACTATGAAAACGTTGAAGAAAATACCTGTTTCAAAGATTCATCGTGCATCAAAACTTGTACAAACTGGAGCTAAAGTTGGCGTAAATTATCTCAAATATTATGGCGACAAAATTGTTAATTCTGAATTAGAGGCTAAAGAACGTCTTAACGAATCCAATGCTTCTGATATTTATAATAGCCTATCAAACTTAAAAGGAAGTGCACTAAAATTAGCACAAATGCTCAGTATGGAGAAAAACTTTCTACCTCAAGCTTATGTAGAGAAGTTCTCCTTGTCGCAATTTTCTGTGCCACCTTTATCAGCGCCAATGGTAATGAAAACCTTTAAAAAATCCTTCGGGAAATACCCGTATGAGATATTTGACGAGTTCAATTCTAAGGCAATAAATGCTGCGAGTATTGGTCAAGTTCATAAAGCATATAAAGATGGAATGCAACTTGCTGTAAAAATTCAATATCCTGGTGTCGCAGATAGTATATTATCAGATTTAGCTATGATTAAACCAATAGCTATGAAAATGTTTAATATTAAAGGCGAACATTCTGATGTGTATTTTAAGGAGGTGGAAGCTAAACTTTTAGAAGAAACCAATTATTTATTAGAAATTAAGCAAAGCCAGGAAGTCCTTTCGGCATGTAATCATATACCAAATATTAAATTTCCAAACTATTATTCAGACTTGTCGTCTGAGCAAATCATTACTATGGATTGGATGGAAGGTATTCACCTTTCAGAATTTACTAAGGTTAATGTTCATCAAGATGTGGCGAACACCCTAGGTCAAGCATTATGGGATTTCTATTTATTCCAGATACATAAGTTGAAAAAAGTTCATGCAGATCCACATCCTGGAAATTTCTTAGTATCAGCATCAGGACAACTTATCGTGCTTGATTTTGGTTGTATGAAAACAATTCCTGAAGCGTTTTATGCGCCTTATTTTGATTTGTTTGATATTGATGTTTTAGAAAATCCAGACTTATTTCACGAGAAATTGTTGGAGCTGGAGATCTTAAGAGAAGAGGATGGCGAAGAAGAAACAGCATTTTTCACAACAATGTTTCACGACGTTCTTAGCTTTTTTACACAACCATTCAGGGAAAAAACCTTTAACTTTTCAGATCCTGTATTCTTTGAAAAAACAGCAGCGATTGGAGAGCGCTATTTTAAAGATACACGAAGCAATAATATGAATTCCAATAGAGGATCTCGACATTTCATTTATATGAATAGAACTTTTTTTGGTCTTTTCAATCTCATGTTCGATTTAAAAGCTGAAAACATAGAAATAAGTAATTACAAAAATTTATAGCTTAAAAATAATCAGCTTATTCATATCGAATTAATTTACTATGCACGCATAGTATTAAGGTTAAATTTCGTATCTTTAAATACGCGAAAAAACGGTTTTTATTCACAATTTTTTTAGATTGGCAGATCGTTTTGATTATAGTATAAACACAACTAGAATTAATGGCAAAAAAAATTGATTTAAAGGAAATTGTACAAGACGCATTTGGGGCTTCCATACAACAGGTTTCAGGTTATGATGCAGCGTTTTTATATGCAGAATCACCAACCAGCCCGATGCATGTTGCAACTTTGAACATTGTAGAAGGTTCCTTGGAATACGCTGACTTTAAAGAAATAATAATCTCTAAACTGCATTTAATCCCTAAGTTTAGACAACGCTTGTTAAGTGTGCCTTTAAATTTGGATTATCCGTACTGGGTAGATGATCCTAATTTTGATATCGATTTACATTTAAACCGCATGAGGCTTCCAGATCCAGCTAATTGGCGAACTTTAAGATACCTTACATCCAAATTATTTAGCGCGCCTCTCGATCTAAGGCGTCCTTTATGGTCGGTACATTTTATTGAGGGATTGGACGAAATCGCACAAGTGCCAAAAGGCTCTGTAGCTATTTTTACCAAAGTACACCATGTGATGATAGATGGTAGCTCTGGAGTGGGTATTATGAGTGTATTATATGACAAAGATGGAAATGGTAAAGAAAAAAAACGTAATAAACCAAAATCCTTTAATCCAGAACCTTTACCAGATGAACTTAGCTTATTACTAAAAAGTGGTATAGGATTCTTAAAGAACCCATTTAGAATTCCCAAAACTGTAGCTGAAACTGCCTATAGTTTTATAAAAAGTCAAGCCACAAAAAAATTAAGTATACAAAAAGAATTTAGCTCGGCTAAATTCCCTGTTCCCATAACTATCTTTAATGGCAATATATCTGCTAAACGAACTTGGGGAACTGCGCTTTTATCTTTTGACCGTGTTAATGCACTCAGAAAGACCATGGGCGGAAGCTTTAATGATATCATATTAGCCATTTGCTCTGGAGCAATTCGTCGCTATTTATTGGAGAAAGAAAAGTTACCCGTTCATCCTGTTGTGGCCAATGTACCAATTTCAATTAGATCAGAAAACGAAAGTACTAAAATGAATAATCAGATTGCCAATATGATGATTCAGATTGCCACGCATATCGAAGATCCATTGGAACGGTTGGAATATATACAAGAACAAACCATGTTAGGAAAGTCCAGACATAATACTTTGGGCGCTAAAACACTATCTAAGATGGCAGATGTCGTGCCCTTTGGTCTTGCAAATTTAATCGCAGGTATTTACAGTAAATACAACATAAAGGATTTACATAGGCCTCCTTTTAATGTTACCATAACAAATGTACCTGGTCCGAGTAACCCACTATATTTAAATGGTCATAAAGTTGTTTCTATTTTTGGTTTAACACCTGTGGTAGATGGTTTTGGTTTAATTATTGCAGCCTTTAGCTATAATGGACAGGTAAGTATTACAACCACATCAGATTCTAAAACAATGCCAGATGCCGATTTGTTTTCAAGATATATTAGAGAATCTGCAAACGAATTAGAAGAATTAATTCAAAATTTACAAAAGGGCAGTTCTAAGGCAAAATCTTTCAATAAACAGGTGAAAAGTAAGAGTTCGCTTATGTTTGCAACCTTGAGGAAGTATTTGAAAGCAAATCCAAAACAGGTAAGGGCGCATAAGGGCATATATTATATAGAGGTTGGTTTAGGTGATACCTCAGAAGGTTGGGAAGTAGATTTACGAAAGATTCCTGCAGTAATTAAGAAAAAGAAAGACGTCAACCCTAAGTTATTGGTTGAAGTAGAAGATGAGAGTCTCTATGCCCTGTACAAAGGCAAGTTGCTTTTAGATGAATTGAAAATTCAAGGTCGAATTAAACTAACAGGAAGTGAGACAAATAAAACGAAGTTCTTGAAATTACTTAACGCATTTTTAGATCGTTAGTCAATGTATTACAATACAAATATTTTAAAATCTACTGATGGCGAATCTATTTGTTATTACAGATGGCAAGCTAATCCAGATGTGCCGTTTAAGGGAATAGTTCAAATTGCTCATGGGCTGGGCGAACATGCAGGAAGGTATAATCATATTGCACATCTATTGCAAGAAGAAGGCTATTCTGTTTATGCCAATGATCATCGTGCTCATGGGAAGACCGCCGAAATAAAGCGTCTTTTCGGCTACTATGATGGTAAAGAGTATTTTGATGATTGTATTGCAGATATGTATGCCTTAACCAATCTTATGAGGGCGGAGAACCCTAATTCTAAGTTCATCTTGTTCGGTCATAGTATGGGTTCATTATTAAGTAGAAAATATGTCATAAAATATGGTAAAGAACTAGATGCTTTGATATTATCTGGTACAGCCAGCTTTATTAAAGTTTTGGGTACCATTGGGTTGGTAACGGCGTCAACCGTAAAAACATTTAAAGGACGAGAGCGAGGTAATGCTTTTTTGAAGGATTTTTTCTTCGGTGAATTCAATAAAAAGTTCAAGCCCAATAGAACAAAATTGGATTGGATTAGTACAGATGAAGCGCAGGTAGATCTGTTTGAAAAAGATCCTTACCGGACAGAGGATTTTTCTTTAGGTGTATTTTTGGATATTATCAAAAATTCTAAGAAAGTAAATTCACCCGAGGCTTTTAAGGCTACTCCAAAAGAGTTGCCAATTTTAATGTTTTCTGGCGATAAAGATCCTGTCGGAGAAATGGGCAAAGGGGTAACACGTGTAGCCAAGCAATATGAGAAATACGGAATTAGTGATTTTACGTTCAAATTGTACAAAGGAGGACGGCATGAAATGCTTAATGAAATTAATGCTGAAGCTGTAGAGCAAGAAATAATAAGTTGGCTAAATCAGCGCATATAAGTTTATAACAACTATGGAACAGACCCAAGTTTTATACAGAATTTTTACCCGTTTGGTAACAGCTTTAGGTGTTTTAAATGGTTTGTCATTAAATAAAGCGAAAGAATTAACCATCAAACACTTTAAAGGGCACCTTTATGAAGAGGATATTAAAGCACTAATAAATAGCATAGATACAGATGAACATGAAGATATTGAGGAATTATTTGACGAAACGATTTTAATCTGTGATGAATTAGGTGCTAGTAGAGATTACCTAACCTTGGTCAAAGTCATAGAACGTGTTGCCAAAGCAATTTCCGAAGGTCATGATCCTGAGGAATATAAATACACAAACTCAATAGTTGAACGATTCAAAAAGGACATCCATATAATTAACAAGAAAATTCCATTGCCACCACTGTTTAATATGGTCATGGAAAGTCGTTCATTGATAGAATGGTCTTCTATTTATGCATTGTATCCTTTTATTCCAAAACGAATTAAGGGCGATGGAAGACCTGTATTATTAGTACCACCGTATTTAGGGGATGATTTCTCTACGTCCTTTGTTAGAAAGTATTTAAAGTCTCTTGGTTTCACTACCTATAAGTGGCAATTGGGCTTTAATATGGTAAAATCCCATTACATCCCAAGGCTAGAAGAAAAATTGGCTGATATTTACGAGGAACATCAACAAAAAGTTAGCATCGTTGGTTGGAGTGGTGGAGGCATTTTCGCTAAAATAATGGCGAATAGACATCCAGACCAAATAGAACAAATTATCACAATCGGTTCTCCAGTTTGGGGCGTTATGGATATGAAGACACCTGTATATGGCGTATTAGAATTTTTTAGAGGAAAATCTCTAAAAGAACGCAATGAACGCTTTTTAGCTGAGCTAGAACCAGTTCCACAATTACCTGTAACCTGTATTTATACCAAAACCGATGGCTTAATACCATGGAAGCATTGCATGGAAGCTGCAACACTTAGAAAGGACATAAAAAATATTGAAGTTTTTGGTAGTCACTCTGGTTTGGGTGCAAATGTAAGTGTACTATTAGTTACTGCAAACATGTTAAGCGCCAACATTCAAGGAAAAAAAATAAGAGATGTAGGCTCAAATATAGAACGCTATTTATATCCTAATTTTTGGAAAAAAGCACGTAGGGTGTTTAAAGCAAAAAGAGCGTTAGCTCAAGCGGCAAAACAATAAGCAATGGATCATATTATTGAGCATCATAAATTTCAGAAAGCGCTAAGGCAAATTGCTATTGAGCAAAAGCAAGATATTGAAGATGTTAAAAAACAAGGTGCACGTTGCATTAAAGAGTTGTATGCAGAGCAACATCCTATGGCTAAATTGATATCTGTAAAAACTTTTGAATACATACTTTCAAGGGCATACAACGACAAAATAGATGTAGATCCAAAAGGCATAAAAAGGCTCATGAAATTGATGCAGAAAAATTCTGTAGCTTTTATTATGACCCATAAAACCTATTTAGACACTCTAGTCTTAATGTCTACATTGGCGCGCTATGGCATGCCAATTCCCTATGCTTTTGGTGGTAGTAATTTAGCATTTCCTGGACTAAAGCAATTAGGAAATAATGCTGGCCTTATTTTTATCCGTCGCAGTTTTAAGGACGATTTAGTTTACAAGGCGGCTCTACGTCACTATATTTCTACAATAATAGATGCAGGGGATCATTTAACCTGGAATATTGAAGGAACACGTTCTAGAACAGGTAAGATAATATACCCAAAAATGGGGATTTTAAAGTACATAAAAGAAGCAGAAGCCCAGAGTACTAGACCCATAAAATATGTACCCGTTTCGATAGTTTATGATTTAATTCCTGATGTTAAGGAAATGACTGAAGAAGGCAAAGGGAAGGTTAAAAAATCGGAAAATGTAAAAGAAGCCATCAATTATATTAGAAAATTAGGCAACGATTATGGCCGTGCTTCAATACGATTTGGCGATCCAGTAGAGGTTGATGAAGATCAACAAGCTATCATTCCAGATATGGAAGAAGATAGTTATGCCGATAAAAACACCTTGCCGCGTTTTGCATTTGAGCTTATTCATAAAACAAATACCATTACACCGGTTACGACGGTTTCTTTAGTTTGTCATGTGTTATTAAATGATTTTGCTTTAACCAAAAAAGAAATCGAGTTTAAAGTAAAACGACTAATGACCATAATAGGCCTCAAGAAAGAAGATGTAATTATCGATCGTGGAAACAAGATTGGAGTTATTGTCCAGAAAGCATTAAACCTATTACAAGGCGCCCATATTATTCAAAAATCAAGAGCAGGTCAACGTGCACAATACAGTTTAGTACCTACAGAATACCTACCTGCAAATTATTATGCAAACATGGCTTCTGGTCATTTATATCATCAAGCATTTATTGAAATGGCCTTGGTGAAAATTAAAGAGGATACATCCTCTCATAGAATTAAACATTTCTGGGAGGAAATTATGAGGCTTCGTAACTTATTTAAGTTCGAATTTTTCTATACAAATAAACCAAAGTTTAGTAGTGAAATAGAAGCTGAGTTATTACGATTCGATAAAAACTGGAGAGCCATTATTGCTGATCCAAAAGGAGATATTTCCGCACTGCTGAAACGGCAAGATTTGTTTGTTTCTAGAGCTATCCTTTTATCATATTTAGAGGCAGATAAGGTTGTCTGCCATACTTTAAATAGTTGGGATACCGACGATGATTTTATCGAGAATGATTTTCTAGATTTAGCAATATTTAAAGGCAAGGAGCTTCATTGGCAATCTAAAATTACACGTTTGGATAGTGTATCCAAACCATTTCTATTAAACGCACTTCGTTTTGCTAAGAATGCCAATTTAGTCCCTGTTGAACGTCAACTTGATTATGAAGGACTAGAGTCTTGGAGCAAGTATTTAGACGATTTATCAGAACGTTTGTTTTTCTTAAAACAAATTGATAATGCTAAGGATAAAGAAGGTTTAAATATACAACCACTGCATCATCCAGTTGTTGCTGAACATGTTGATGATCATGCACATCATCTCGAAGAAATGGAAGAGGGATCCCATATCACAGCATTTTTTGATATGGATAGAACCTTGATTAATGATTTTTCTGCCAAGAAATTCATGACTACGCGATTGTTTAGTGGAGAAACAACCATCAAAGAATACTTAACACAATTTGCAACAGCATTAGTTTTCGCATCAGGAAGCAGAGATTTTGAAATACTAACTAAAATCGCAGCTTTGGGTGTAAAAGGCATACCAGAATCTGAATTTGTAGAATTAGGACAACATGTTTTCGAAGACCATTTAGAAGAAACTATCTATCCAGAATCTCGAGAATTAATTCAAAAGCATATTGAAAAGGGGCATAGGGTCATAATTATTTCAGCGGCAACAACCTATCAAATTAATCCCGTGGCAAAAGCTCTTGGTATTAGTGACGTGTATGCTACAGAAATGGAATTGCGCAACGGTAAGTTTACAGGACGTGTTGCCGAAATGTGTTGGGGAGAAGGTAAAGCAAGGGCAGCACGTAAGTCTGCCAAGAAATATAATACAGACTTATCCAAGAGCTATTTTTATTCTGATAGTATTGACGATTTACGGTTATTGAAACTAGTGGGAAACCCAGTGGCCACTAATCCAGATCAGAAGTTATCGCAACTGGCTTTTGAAAGGAATTGGCCAATTTTAAGATTTGAAGAACCTACAGAAAAACCAGTAATTAATGGGTTTAGAACAGCATTAGCTGCAGCTACTATTTATCCTTCTGCAGTAAAAGGAGTTATTAGAGGCTTAATGACAATGTCAAGACAAGAAGCTGCAAATACAACATTTGCGACTATTGGCGATTTAGGTTCTAGAATGGCTGGTATGGACATCGCTGTAAGAGGTAAGCATAATTTGGAAGAGATAAGACCTGCGGTATTTTGTTTTAACCATCAAAGCGCAGCAGATTTCTTCATAGTCATGAAATTAATTAGACATGATTTTACGGGAGTTGCTAAGAAAGAATTAGAGCGTACACCAATCGGACCAATCTTTAAGGCATTAGGTGCTATTTATGTGGATAGAGCCAATAGGGAAAAGGCCATTGAAGCCATGAAACCGGCTGTGGAGGCCTTAAAAAATGGAATATCTGTGGCTATCGCACCGGAAGGAACACGAAGTGGTAGTAAAGCACTAGGACCATTCAAAAAAGGCGCTTTTCATTTAGCCATGCAAGCTGGTGTTCCAATAATTCCTATTGTAATTAAAAATGCTTATATGGCAATGCCTAAAGGTTCAAGTATGTTTAGGCCTACACATATAGAAGTCGTTGTTCTTGATCCTGTAGACACATCACTTTGGAAACGAAAAAACCTCAATAAGCATATTGAAGATGTTCGAAATTTATACCTTAATGAATTAGAAAATTAGTAGCGACATGAAACTTAATTTTGGGATACTAGGAGGTGGTTCTTGGGGAACGACCGTGGCATCATTGCTAGCAAAAAATAACAATACCATTTTATGGGCTAGAAATGAAGACACAGTTAACGAAATTAACACTAGGCATATGAATTCAAAATATTTACCTGGTGGAGAATTAAATAAGAATTTAGTAGCCTCTAACTCCATTGAAGATACCGTTAAAAACGCTGATGTTATTGTTGTTGGAATCCCTTCTCAGCATTTTAGAGACGCCTTAAAAATTGCGAAACCATATATAAGACCGTGGGTTCCAATTGTAAGTTTGGCTAAAGGCTTAGAGTTAGATACTAAAAAACGGATGACACAAATAATTGAAGAAGAACTTCCTGGTCATCCAGCAGGCGTTTTAACAGGTCCAAATTTGGCAAAAGAAATACATGCAGGTCAAGCCGCGGCAGCAGTTATTGCTATGGTAGATGATACTATTGCGAAGCAATTACAAGGTTCATTTAGCACAGGACTATTTAGAGTATATACTAATGATGATGTCATAGGTTGCGAATTAGGAGGTGCCTTAAAAAATATTTTAGCTATTGCTTCTGGTATGGGAGATGGCGCTAATGCAGGAGATAATACAAGGGCGGCATTAATAACTAGAGGTTTATCCGAGTTAACACGTTTGGGTAAAGCTATGGGAGGAAAAGGTAGTACATTCTCAGGATTAGCAGGCATGGGAGATTTAGTAGCCACCTGTTCAAGTTCAAAAAGTAGAAATTATCAAGTAGGTTTTCAATTAGGCAAAGGAAAACGTTTAGAGCATATTATCGAAGAAATGAATGAGGTGGCAGAAGGTGTAAAAACGGCAAAAGTTGTTATGGAATTAGCGAGAGATTACAATGTAGATATGCCAATCTCTTACGAAGTGTACAAAGTATTATATGAAGGTAATACCGTATATGATGCGTTTAACGGCTTGTTGAAGATTGAAAGTGGTTCCGAAAAAGAACCAGGATAAAGCATGAATTTGGTCTCGACATTAAGTATGTGAATACATTTGGAGCACAACCAAATAAATAAAAAATCTTAGTCATTATATCCCAGAATATCCTTTTCTATATCAGTTATAAGATAAACTAATTTTCTCTGATCTTCTTCTGCCAACTGCGTAAAAAGTTTATCGCCTTCTGTTAGCATTTCAAGTCCTATTTCAAGCCCTCTAATTTGGCTAAGAGAATACGAGTCTGGACTTTTTTTCATTGCAAATATCAAATACGAAATTATCTCTTTGATTTTGGCCATTTGAATTCTATCATGCAGAATTTCAAACAGAGATTGGGAAGTATCAATAAATCGTTCAATTTCATCACGAGGCAATAATTTAATCAGTGCATTGATTTTAGATTCGTTAAAAGGAGCTTCAATTTTATTTTTAATGGCTTCTTCCACCAGATTAGTTTCAAATCGTTCCGCAGCTCTAAAAGTCTTCATGGCTTTAAGTCCACTGTTCAGTATTTTGGGTAGATGCCTTCCGTAATTAAAAATGAGTTTCGTAGCATCCAGTAGTAGTCTAAACAGTTTTTTGGGATGTTTTATATAATTATCTAGACTTTGAAATGCTTCGTTTAGTTCTTTACGTCTCTTGTATTCAGGATAAATATTTTTTAACCAATAGTTTCTTAGCGTATTCACTGTTCCCTCATCTATCGATTCAGGTATCTCATAACTCTCCTTTATTTTTTGGTATTGATATCTTTGATGGATAGAATTTCGATAGCCATTAATTATTGATTCTAATATATATTCTCTATTCATCTACTTTAGTATATAGTTGTCCTTCTAATGTCCTAAAGATAAGTCTACTACCAATGTAGTTAGTTGGCAAAGTTTTATGAAATTAACCATGCTTTTATTTGACAATAAACTTTGGGGTTATTTAATAGGTCTAGATGATTATTTTCAAATGCAATCCATGTGCTATTCTTTTTGAATGCTAAGTTTTTAGACGGGTTACTATGTTGGCCTAGGGCACTTTTTAGATCAACCAAGCTATCACCAACTATTCTGTGTGACAGGGATTTGTTTTCTTTTCCGATGACGGCTGCTATACTGTAACAATCTACATGTTCAGGCAAAGGGATAGGTTGCCTAGGATCTTTTTGTAATTGAAATCTGTCCTTATCGCTCCAGTCTTCATCTATTAAATTCCCATACCTTAAATCTGTTATTCCAGCACTTCTCACTTTCCCTAAACGAGCAAATGGTTTTGCATAAGGTATTGATTCAAGAATAACATCTAAGTAATTTCCCGTACGTTCCAAGGGAGCACCATGGTGAGGTGTTCCTAAAAACACAATCTTTTTAAGGTATGTTGTCCATGTTTTGTGTTTTTGCATACCATAATGTATAGCGCTACGAGACACTAAACCACCCATACTATGGGAAACGATGACTAATTCTTCAATAGCCACTGGCCATGTCAGAATTAAATTTTCTAAGAGTTCGCTTAAGTCCTTGCCATTTGTAGAAATATGGCGACCACTATTGTAATGCAAGTAAATAGGTGTTTTATTTAACTCTTCTGCCAGTGCTTCACCATGGTTGTGTCCTTTACGCCTCCATTGAAGATCATTCATACAGGCACCATGCACCATTAAAAGAATTTTCCCATTTATCCTTGGATAAATAACACCTAGATTTTGATGATTAAGCGTTATAGGCTTTGATAAATACCTAAATTGCATTGTAATTTTTAAAGGATTTTTATTCTCCTCCAAATAGTCACCGACTACACCGTTTAAAGCAGATCGTATGGCTTTTTTTTCGCTAGTGGTTTTTATTTCTCCCAAAACACTGTCTAATTGACCTAAGGCTTTATCTAAATTTTTGCCAATAAGTTCGGTACTCCATCTAATATTTTTATAGGATATGCCAGCAATATGAGTAATAAGGTGTTGTATTGGTGTTGATGGTAATAAAGGAGGGTGAACAATGCGTTTGTGCATGGTTTCTACCAAATTTGTAAGCCCTATTGTAGTATCTACTATTAAACGTGTAAGACCCTGTAAATAAGAGCTTGTTTGTTTGTTATTTGGCATTTAATATTTCACTAATGATTCGTTTACTGGGAAAAATAATGTCCCTACATTTTTAGTTGCATTAAGGAAAACTAAGTTAGCAAAAGAATACGAAACAGAGCATAAATCCATGATTTTCTCTATTTGATCCGTTAAGCTATTAACTATAAAGTATGTACTATTTTGGCCCACTGTCTATCCTAATTTCTAGAATTATTTCATCCAAAATTCCAAATATGGCCTTGAATAACCTTATATGAATAGTTGCTACCATATTACTAATCCCTAATTTCGATAAGCATTTCTGCTCCTTTGGTAACCGCCTTTTAATCACTGTTAGTAGATCTTTTGAAACTATTTAAAATTCAGGAGTCTAAATCAAATTACAACGATGATGCCCAAAGTATCCAAGGCGTAGCGAGTAGGAAAATAATTGTATTAAGAACAGTAACTACAATACCTTGAGTGTAAACATCTTTTGATGGCAAAAAACCACTACCAACAAAAAGTATGTTAGAGCTTGAAGCCTGAGGCGAAATTGCAGCAAATAAGTTGGTGGCGAATGAAAGCATAAAAGCCATTAGGGGTGCAGGTACACCAGCACTGACTGCCACTTGTAAAAATACAGCATATAGTGCCAACAAATGAGCTGTTTGACTTACAAATAAATAATGTATGTATATATACAAGATAATCAGCAGGATATAAACGGTGATCCAGTTAAAATTGCCAATATGGACGGCCAACTGTTCGCCAAGTGTCTTCATAAAACCCATGTCATCTAAAGCTGTGCTTATCATATACAAAATGGCAAACCAAATATAAGTTTCCAGAGCATCACCACCACCTTGACGTATATCGTCTAACGTGTATACATTAGCCAATATTAGAATGGATAATCCCATAAAAGCCACAATAGCCAGATTTATATTCAACAGTCCTGAAAATGCCCAAAGCAGTATCATGCCAAAAAATGTGACACCCATAATCCATTCTTTTGTGCTCATTGGGCCCATTTCCTCTAGTCCGATTGTGGCAATTTCAGGTGCTTTAGGTGTATGTTTGTTTTCAGGCGGAAACAGTTTATATAGCACATATGGAATGGCTATTAAGGCAACAATACAAGGAAGTGAAGCTACAAAAAACCAATTCCCAAAATTCATATTTACACCAAATTTAGACGCTAATCCAACGCCTACAGGATTTGCAGCCATACCAGTTAACCATAATGCTGAACTAATGGTTTGGCCAGCTATATAGGTCATCATGAGGTAGGTTCCGGTACGCCTTCGTCCTTCAGGAGTCGGTAGCGATCCGGTATCTAGCGCCAACGAATGTGTAATAGGATACATAATGCCAGAACGGGCCGTATTGCTAGGAATTGTAGGCCCCAAAATAGTATCCGTTATAACAAGGCAATAACCAAGGTTTAGAGTAGAGGTGCCAAATCGGCGAATTAACATAAATGCAATTCGTCTTCCTAAGCCCGATTTAATTACGCCTTTTGCAACTAAAAAAGCCGCCAATATGAGTAGAATAAAGCTCTCGGAAAAACCAGAAAAAGCCTTTTCTGGAGGTAAGACTCGCATCATGACAACAGCTACCAATGCAATAATGGAAGCAGTAAAAATTGATAGAGCCTCAAGTAAAACGGCTAAAATAGCAGTTATAAAGATGGTAAATAGATGCCAAGCATCTAAGGAAAGATTCCAAGGAATGGGAACGTGCCATATTATTAAACCAATGGCAAGAACTACAATTCGTTTTGTCCAAATGGATTTATTATATGTACTAGTTGAAACGTTCACAATAGGCCTAATGCTTTTTTAAACCATTAAACTATCATTATTATTTATACTAATGCCTATCCAAGTAGCCATTAACATCTTAAAGCAATTTTTTGGGATGATAATATAGCATTTTCGGTCAGTTTTAAATTGATTGTTCATAAGCTTCGGAAATCCATTGTTTTAATTGATTATCAATTTCCAATTTATCAGACAATCTTACTCTGTGCGTACACATAGTTCCAAAAGGCCCTGAATTTTCAAGTCTTTCGGTTATCGGTTGGTCTTTTAATTTAAAACCGAGATCTATCCTAGTTTTGGTCGCTGGTTTTATAAGAAGAAACTGTCTCTTGCGTATAATACTAACACTTCCTTTTTTTGGTGATATCTTAACATCAGACCCTAAAGTTTGTACATACTCAATTAGTTTATAATATATAGGAATTAAAACTTCTTTGCCATTGTATTGCGATTTTACCAAATCATCTTTTGAAGCATTATCTTCTTTTGACAATGATATTATGGTGTTAGCAAATCCATGAGTTACACCATGTTTAGATTTTAAGTAGTTTACACCTTCAGAATGTTTTGTAAAGGAATTTTCTTTTAAAATTTTTTTCCATTCATCGAGTGACTTGCCAGTTTTTTCAGGCATATTATCAATCATAGTTTGTAATGCTTTGTCCATATCCTAAATGTTCAATGCGTTAAACAATTTGTTTACAAAAGGCAGCCACCCTCAAGAATATTCATTCTTATTGTCATTTTCTGTCACTTGTCTTGTTTTTTCTTTTTTCTAATCTTTCTAACAAAATAAATTAGTGGTATGATCACGATTAAAAATGGCCAACTTTTTGTCAGTAGTAAAATAAAATCTATGAACCCATACCAACCTTTAGATAATGATTGCTTTATCCTTTCAGAAAATTTATCTCTTTTTTCGGGATTGTATTTAAAGTCATTTAGTTTTTCAACAGTTAGTCTAAGTGTACTATAATCTACTAAATCGCTCAAATACTTTAGCCTTCCTGTAGTGCTTTCTATTTCTTCTTCTAATCGTCGTATTTTTTCTTCTATTTCAAGAATCTCCTTCACGTTTTTAGCCATACTTAATAAGTCTTTATACCTTTTTAAATAAGCTCGTTTGTTTTGAAGTCTCGTTTCTATGTCAATAAATTCATCAGTTACATCGCGTGCATCAATTTCTTTATATTGCACATCTCCTTTACCCATTTCAACTGCGCTGATAAAAGTCTCAAAATTTAGAGAAGGTATTCTTATTGTTAAATTATAGGACGATTTCCAATCCGTATTATTCATACTTTCGTTGGAATAATATGCATCATACGCCTTAATTAAAGAGTCAATTCTTGCTTTTGCCAATTCCAAGTTGTTAACCTCTATACCCATTCTCCCGTCTTTAATTATTTTCTTTTTAACCACTTCTTTAGTAATAAGTTGCGGTGCTTTTAGAGATGATGCAGTAGCTTGGGGCTGTCGCATCATTGGCATTTCTTCGTCTTCTACTACCAGAGTTGCAAATGGCTCAGATACACCTTGAGTCTCTTTTTGATTACATGATGTAATTGCTATTGCTGTGAGTAGAACTAAAAGGATTGATTTCTTCATAATAATTAGTTTCTATAGAGTAATCTTCTATTTTTCTTATTGGCTAAAGCATATAAGCGTGTAATTAAAAGTCAACCATCCTAAGGATTTGAAGACTGTGCAAATAAGTAGTTTAAATTTAATAATTATAATTGGAGTAGAGAAGTAGCATAATGACTGATGTGGTTGTCCATAGTACTATTTACAATGAGTAAAAAAAAAGATTGTCTTTTCAGACAATCTTAATTCAGTTTTCAAATGTAAATTTGTTAAAGGTTAATACATAACTTCAACATTAATTGCATTCAATCCTTTTTTTCCTTCTTCAGTTCTAAATTGGACTTTGTCATCTTCTCTGATATTGTCGATTAAACCAGTTGAATGTACAAAGATGTCTTCTCCTGTTTCATTTGATTTGATAAACCCAAAACCTTTTGAGTTGTTAAAAAATTTTACTATGCCTTCTTGCATCATACTTAATTTTAAGTTATTAATAAATTATGTTCAATTAGATTGATTAAGTAGCGTGACGTTTGGATTTATCAAAAAACCTCAACGATCTGGACGCTGTTAACTCTTAAAAAATAAAGTGATGATGAAATAAAAAAGGAAAGAAGAGTAAACTCTTATACTAATTACTAAATAATACCTTAAAATTAAAAGGTGTTCTATCTTGAACGGGACAAACATACGTCTTTTATTCTTAGTAATCGACTTATTTTACAAAATAATTAGATTAAAGACTTTAATGTGTTGATTTCAAAACTAAGTGCAACGGGTCAGTATGCACTTAGGAAAGCATCATTAAGCTGATAGTTTTCTTGTACAGAAACACTATTAAAAGTTATTACAAACCACATAGTAAATTGTTTTTCTCAATCACCTTTTATTTTCAATTTCTTTATTATTTTGGTTTGGTTACAAGACACAGCGTAAGTAGTGGTCGAGGTGACCCTTTTGTGATGCGAGTATCATGCCACCGACACGTGCGAAGTGAGAAAATGCGCAAGCAATTTCAGCCATTATGAACTATAAAAGATATTGGCAATAGTTATTTATCTAAAGAGCTATCCCAAGTAGTTTTTGATAATCTTGCGTTGCCATTTTCATCAAGTAACCCTGAGTCTCTCCATAATTGACCAATGTCTTTTAGCTCAACCGGAAATGTTTCCCAAAGCGCATCATAATCCCTGTGCGCCCACCATATTACAAATTCATAATCCTGTTCTTGGGCATTTTCTAATAAGGCTTCTAAATAAAGATTTTGCTCAGTTTCGTTTCCATCAATAGATATATTTAGATTTGGCACTATTAAATTTTCTGCGATATGACTCGTCTCAACAAAAGCAATAGGTCTGTTAATATTGTTATGTAAAAAATCAAAAGCCTGCTGAAATTCGTCTTTTGATTTTAGGTTTTTAAAAAAAGGATAAAAGCTAATGGCTACAAAATCCATTTGATTCATGTAGTTAGTCATATAGTTTGTATATTCAGTTTGATGAGAATCATCAGGTTCATACAAGTTATGTAGCGTTATGGATTCTGAAATCGGTAAGTTTGGATATACTTGCTTAATCCTTGATTTCACATTCTGAATTAGTAGTTTGTAAGAAGCCCATTTAGCTTCGTCTCTTATTCGTAATTCATTAACCTCGATGGCAATAACTAAATAATCTGGAATTAATTGACTTACTAAATAGTTAATATGTTTAAAGTAAGCATCTTCAATATCAACATCATTTAGATTTAAATATTGGGGAATTGTGCCATCGTAGTCTTCGGCAAGATCGTCTCTATTTGAATTTAATAAGCTAACGGAAAGTACTAATTGCTTGTCATTTATTTTTCTGTTAACTCTACCGCCAATTTCATTTGTAAATTCTGTAGGTAAGTTTAAATCATTTATCCAGGCGTTCCAGGGGATTTTGTTATCAATATGTTCGTTATATATATCAGCATTATTTTCGATAAATAAATAGGTGTCATTGATATCCTGAATGTTAGGTCCAAAACTCCAAGAAGTAAATCCCATCTTAAAATTTCTACTTACAGAAGATTCAACAACCGTATTAGTTTTACTACAACTTGATAAAGACATAAGAATACCAACTAGAAGTATGTTAAAATTAGATAGCATATTTGTGTTAAATCTCATTATAGCCAACGGTTGGTTTATGGTTTCGTTACTTGGTACTAATTTAGGTAAAAGAAACAAACCATAGTTCAGCAGCGAGGAAATTCCGAGTAGGAATTCAGCTGCAATGAGCTATACACGGCGTTGTGCTTTCGTTATTTATTCTCTAAAGTATTTTTGAGCTCTACTGTTTCTTTGCTTAGATTGGTTAATGCATTTATTTGATATCCATACAATTCTAAAAATGAAATGATATAATTATTTCGCTTTCTAAACTGTGAAGAATTTAAGTCATATGCCCAATTCTTAACTTCCATATGTTCTTTGTTAGAATAACCATTTGTGAATATTATATCGATATCTCTTTCAAAATCATCAAACTTTGTAGTTAAGAAATCAATAGTCTTTGATTGTAGAAAAACAAATTGGTCCTCATACTTTTTATATTTTAAAAGGGCATTTTTTTTATCTAATGGGAATAATTTTATATTTCCTGTGGTCATTAAATCCTCTAGTGAATATGTGTTAGTATTGAATAGAGCGATTTGTAATTGAGCACTATCCGCTTTTTCCTTTAAAATTATTGGGTTTAAATTTTCCGAATTGTAATAATCTATATAAGTTTCTATACTTCTTTTCCTTGTTCTGTTAATACTGTCCAATTCTTTTAAATGGACTAGATTATCTCTTAACTCAAAAATTATGTTTTCTTGGTATAAGTTTAAAAGCGTATTTGCTTTTCTATTTTCATTCCAAGTATTGATCTGTAGTGCAATCAAAATTCCAATAACCACAAGAACGATTTCTCCAATAGCATATTTAAAGTACTTTCCGGTTTTGCCTTCGGAAAGCAGGCGTTGTCTTATATGTCTAAAGAACTTAATCATTGTTCAGGTTTCCATTTTTTCCGCAAGTGGCTATCTCAACCAAATGCCCAAAGGACATTTGATTTTGCTTTGCAAAATTGAGTTTCGATAATCTAAAGAATTTTATCATTGGTTAGTGGTTGTGATTTCGTTATGGATTTAATCCTCCAGTTGGACAAACTTATAGGTTTTCTTTGTCATATCAAGAATTACATGGTATGCTCCAGATTTTACTTTTATGTTGTCTCCGTAAGAAATAATATTGCCTAATGGGAACTCGCTTCCTCCCCAATTAAATTTCCAATTTTCACCTTCTCGAAATTTGACAAATCCATTTTCTAGTATGACATCTCCTTCCCAAATTGCCTCTAAATCATTTGTTAATGTCAAGCGAACGTTGTTATCCCAATTCTTATATTTTGTTGCATCTCCTACCAAACCAATATCATAATAAAGCAATTTTACAGATGGATAATATTCACGAATTAAAGCTTTGTTTGTTTTTGCTAAGTTCAGCAAATCATTCTCAAAGATTAAATGTTGGGATTTTCTGCTACGTGCTGATTTCAAAGCATTCAGGAATAATGGGTCTTCGAGTAATTTTAAAGTTTTATCAATTTCGCTCTTGCTAAAAAAAGTAGTATCAATATTTTCGTATTCATTAAGTACAGAGTATCCAAAAGTGATGCTAGGCGTCGGTAATTTCAATTTCACTAAACTCGGCGTAACAAACGCTGTTATTTTATTAGAACTTTCATTAATTGCATTACCATAAGAAGCTAAGCTTTTATTTAGGTTGGCCTCTTTTAAATTTTCGGGATTAAAATCCAGGTAATTAAGCTGATAAGAAATTTCAGATTCAATACTCGAAGGACTTCTGTCTATATAAAAAAATAGATGTGGAATGAGTTTAGGATTTATACTTTCTGGATTCTGGATAAGACTATCTATAATTTCGATTTGCTTATTTACGCCATAAGCCCTAAGAATCAGCTTTTCAATATCTTGATCAATGACAGTATAAATTTGTTGCAGGACCGCTTCATATCGCGTTTTTCTTTTCTTGGTATCATTCCAGTTGTTTACTTGTAAAGCAATCAAAATTCCGATAACTACAAGTACAATTTCTCCTATTGCATAAAGCACATACTTGCTGAATTTATTTTCAGTGAGTAGACGCTGACGTATTTTTCTAAAGAACTTAATCATACGAGTGGTTGCACTTTCGTTATTATTCAATTTCTGAGTTCAAAACTTCAAGAATAAAATCTATTCTATTCATTAAAGTTTCAGATTCTTCATTATTAAACATATTAAGGTTTAGTGACCAAGCCACGATACCTTCTAATTTTGGGTCAGCTAATAACTCATCTTTTGTTTTTGTGATAAGCCTTGATACTCCAGGTATTGGATTATTAATTTGTTTTTTCTCTAATAAATTAGAAGGCCCTTGGTTCCAAAAAGCATATGCCATATCGCGCTGCAGACCTGCTTCATTTAAATAAGAAGAAATATTATGCTCAAAATACCTCAAGTACATCTGTTCGACTTCTTTAAGCTGAATAACATCGGTACTCCAATTAACCAGTAATTGCTTTAACTCTTCATTTTTTAAAATTTCAACATTACCAGAACTGACCAAGTCATTTTGAATAGGGTCATAAGTTGATGGAAGAAGACTGGCGATATTGTTTAAAATGTCATTACGCATACCATTTTTTGGTTCATTAAAATTATTTAATAGTAGCTCACAATTTTTAATAACATTATTTCTAAAATCTATTTTGTCCTGAAGTTGATCTCTATTAGATATAAATTCCTTTTGAAGCCTTTTTAATATAGCTTGTTCTTTTATATTTTCTTTACGTTGTTCATTCCAATTATTTATCTGCAATGCAATCAAAATTCCGATAACAACGAGTACAATCTCTCCAATGGCATATTTGAAGTATTTACCTGTTTTATTTTCTATAAGCAGATTTTGGCGAATTTTCCGAAAGAATTTTATCATTGATTAGTGGTTAGTCATAATGGTGCACAACGGTTTTGGCTATGGTTTGCTTTGCCAGTTCAAGACTTGCAGTATCTCGTGCCGTAAACCAAAGTTAGCAAATATGCAGGAATTTACGAGAGGAAATTACACCGCAATCAACTATACCCACTATTGTACATTCGTTCGCTTTATTCCGATTTATGAACTTCAAGTTCGATTTCAACCATAAATTCAGGAAGTGCCAAACCCTTTACTTCAAGCCAAGTCCCAGTTGGAAATCCGTTTTTATAAATTTCAGCTCGATATGCTGATTTTTCTAGCATTTGTGCCATATTAGTTGTGAAAATATCTTCTTTTACCACATGGTCAAAAGTGCAACCAAAATGTTTTAATATTTTCTCCAAATCGGCATAACAGTTTTTCATCTGCTGTTCTATATCGCCAACAGCAGTTGGATTTCCTTCATCGTCCATACTTACTGCTCCAGAAATTTTTATGCTATTTCCAATTTTCACAGCGTGTGAATATCCGTATGCTTTTTCCACTTCTGGCCTAAGGAGGAAATATTCTGGTTTTTCGGATTCAACTATTATTTCTTTTTCAACTTCTTTCGTTTCTTCCTTTTGCTTTTGTTCACAACTTTGTAACGTAAAAGCCAATACAAAAAGTGCAGTGAGAAAAGTCAGTCGGTTGGTTGTTTTTTTCATAATTCTGATTATTTAATGATTGTTTAGTCGGTTTTCGATTTTTCCATTATTAAATTGATTTGCGTTTTTCATAAGACCCACAGCGCGTTCGTATATAAATTGTTTCGGTTAAGCCTTGTAAGAGATGGTTGGGGATTTTGCCAAGACAGCATCAGGAATGCAAAAAGTGCTTTGGAAAAGGATCAAGGCTGATTTTGGTCTTTTTCACCTAAGTTAAAGATATTAATTTGTCGCTAATAATTGTAGTCTTAACCAACGTATTAGCAATTAATTATAGCCATTGTAAGGTAACGTATTTATTTCTTATTCAACAAATGCTTGCACATTTACCATATCAAAAAGGTTAAACATTTTAAGTTTAAAATAATACGAGTTTAAATCATCTTTGGATAAGGATTCCACCATGGTCTGATACATCAATTCTGGGTTTTCCTTTATTTCCTGTGATTTAGTTTTTCCGAACACCTTATGCCATTTGGAATCCTGTTGTTGCGCTAATTCGGTCATATCAACCTCACATTTAAAAATAGCCATTTTGGTTTCATTATCCACTTTAAATAATGGGTCAAACTCCATAAAACGCCGAGACTGAATGCGGAAGTTCTTGTTGGATGCTATTTTTTGATATACCTCCAAGTAGCTTTTACCAGAATTGTCTTTTAAAATTCCATCTTTGACTAATAACTTTTCATAATCGTTAATTATAGTTTTTATCTCAACACCTTCTTTTTGATATTTTGAGTCATAACATTCTAAAAATATGTCATTAAGCTGAACAGATTTCTCATTACACGATATGCTTAACATTAGCAATGCCATAATGTATAAGAATTTAATTTTCATAAAGATTTTTTATATGTTACCATTGGTTTTGGATTTGATTTCGTTGCGGAAAATAAGCTATGATTTTACGCCGTAAACGAAAGATAGCAAATTGCAATGAATTCTGATTAGGAATTCGGCCGCAATGAGCTATACACGTTGTTGTGCTTTCGTTATTTCTTTTTTGTTAAATCATTTAGATTTTTTCTCGGTCTGAAACTACAGTTAAAGAATCAATTGCCGAAATATTTTCATCAATTCTACCATAGACTGGTAAAAGGGCTTTAGTATGATATATCAACTCTGTAAGTAAATTAATAAAGACACTATCTCTTAATAAACTTAAATCTGTTTTTGTACGTTTCATTATTTCTATTTTGGAATAGGGCTCACCTATTATTTTGTCATAAACGGTAGTGTCTTTTTCAAATCCGTATACCATTATTGATAGGCGGTCTGTGTGCGCATTTAAATAAGGATTTAGATGATTATCCACAAAACTGTTTTGTAAATCTTCATATGAGGCAAGTATTTCCAGATTTGCTTTTAAAGAGGTTAGCTCACTTCTTAGTTCTTTAGATTTTAATAGGTTTAACTGTCCTGACCCTATCATCTCGTCGTAAATAGACGTTTTATTAGAATTACCGACTAAAAATCTTTTTGATAAGACATGCAAACAATAATCTAGCTCATCTTGGTTGTATGTGTTTGTCTGGTTTGTGTTTATTTTAATCAACTGGGTTGCGGCATTTATTACATCATTATATCTAGTATAACCAGTTTCATATTGAAACCTATTGTACTTCATTTTGATTTGTATAGCCTCTAAAAGTTGCGCTTCCTCTTTAGAATTTAGCCTGTTTTGGTTCCAATTATTAATCTGAAGCGCAATCAAAATTCCAATAACCACAAGCACAATTTCTCCAATTGCATAAAGCAGATACTTGCTGAATTTATTTTCAGAGAGTAGGCGTTTACGGATATGTCTAAAGAACTTAATCATATTTAAAGTTCCTATTTTTTCCGCAAGCGGCTATCTCCACCAAAGGTCTACCAAACTTTTGATTTTGCTTTGCAAAATTTTGTTTCGATAATCTAAAGAATTTTATCATTGGTTATTGGTTTGTCATAATGAAGCATAACGGTCTCTGCTAGGAGTAGTTGCGTGGTTTAGCACTTAAATTTGCAAGTACACACCAAACTGAAAATCCGCGAGGATTTTCAGAAGTAGGCGAGAACAAGCAATTACTTATAGGCATTGTTGGCAATAGTTATTTCTCATATACGATTTTTCCCTCCTTCATAGTTTTTAAAACTTGGATATCTTTTATGTTTTCTGGATTTATTTTTAAAGGGTTTTTATCTAAAATCACAAAATCAGCGAGCTTACCTTTTTCAAGACTTCCTTTTCTGTCTTCCTCAAAATGTTGGTACGCAGACCAAATGGTGATTGCTTGTAATGCTTCATATGGTGTTAAGCGTTCGTCCTCACCAATGACTTTCCCAGAACGGGAAGTACGCTCTACAGCGGTCCATAAAACACGCATTAAATTAGGTAATGCTACTGGTGCATCTGTGTGAATAGTGATGTCCATTCCCTTTTTTAGTGCCGTTTTTACCGGGCTAATACTTTGGACTAAAGAATCTCCAATAAGTTGAGTATGCCAATCTCCCCAATAAAATGTGTGCAATGGAAATAATGAAGCTATCATTTTCATTTCTTTGGCATCATTTAATTGATCTTCCCTAATGTATTGACCATGAATGATAACATCGCGTCTGTTTTCCTTTCCGTATTTTTCTTGAAGTGGTTTCATTGTTCTAATAAATTGGTCAATTGCCGCATCACCATTTGTATGTGCTAAAATTTGCCAATTATTTTTAAATCCTTTTTCGAATATGGAAGTCACTATACTATCGTTAGGTATAGCTGGATAACCACTATAATCGTGTGGCATTCCTTGTGGTGGAATAAGATAAGGTTCAGTTCTCCATGCAGTTCTACCCTGTGGTGAACCATCTAAAGTAACTTTCATTCCACCAATTCTATATTTATTAGTATAGGTTTTACTGTTCCATTTACTATCCATGTATTTATCTACAAATGCATAGTCTATGTAGCTTACCACATCAATTTTGTATTTTTCTTTTTCAGCCATTGCAACTAGCATTTCATGATTTTGCATGGCTCTCCCTTCCTGAGCAGTAGTATATCCATATGATAACGCCATTTCTTGTCCGGCTTCGAAAAATCTCATCACCGCTTCCTCAGATTTAGGTGCAATAGCTTGCAGCATATAAGGAATTGCAGCTAGTTCTTCTAATACCCCATTGGGTTCTGTAGAGTTGTTTTCACGTCTTATTATGCCACCTTCAGGATTTTTACTGTTTTCATCAATTCCCAATTTCTCTAATCCCTTTGAGTTTACTACAGCAAAATGACCTGAAATATGAGTTATCATAATTGGAAATTCTGTACTTACTTCATCCAAGTCGTGTTTAGTAGGAAATCTTTTTTCTTTCAAGATTGAATCATCAAACCCAGTTCCAAAAATCCAGCCAGTCAATGCTCTATTTTCAGGCGTATTCCATTCTTTTAGAACTGAAATTAAAGTTTTCATGTCATCAACATTTGCGTCTGGTGAAGCTAATAATTGTGCACCAATAGCTTGCGCACCAAAATTGGCAAAATGGGCATGACCATCAATTAATCCTGGAACGAGTGTTCTTCCTTCCAAATTAATCATTTTATGACCTTTTCCAGCTATTGTCATTGCTTCTTTACTAGAACCAGTAAAGACTATTTTTCCATCTTTTTCAACTATTGCCTCAACATAGTTTGGTGAATCACCAACCATAGTAATAATATCACCATTATAATAAACTGTTGAAATATTGTATTTCTCAGTTTTTTCACAAGAACAAAAAAGAGTTATTCCTAAAATTAGAAGCAAGGTTTTATTTGTCATTACAATTTAGTTTTAATTATTGCCAACTCAAGGGTTAAACGTAGTTCTGCTTTGAGAATGAAAAGATAATAAATTCCTTAGCAATAATTAGAGAATAGGTCTTCCTTATACTCTCT